>CAWALV010000007.1:0-22217 GCA_963782965.1 uncultured Actinomycetes bacterium | reverse complement strand
GAGCGGCGTCCGCGGCCGTGCGTCCTGCGCCACCTGACACAATGGCCCCGCGGTGCCGCGCCCCGAAGTGATCGTCAGTCCATAACCCCAGGACCGGCCAGAACGGACAGCCCATGCGCGTACTCGTCACCGGCGCCGCCGGTTTCATCGGCTCGCACTACGTGCGCACGATGCTGTCCGGCGGCTACCCCGCCTTCGCCGAGGCCGAGGTCACCGTCTTCGACAAGTTGACCTACGCGGGCAACCTGCACAACCTCGATCCCGTCGCCGAAGACCCCCGCTACCGGTTCGTCCAGGGCGACATCTGTGATCCGGTAGCCGTCGCGGAGGTGCTGCCCGGCCACGACGTCGTCGTGAACTTCGCGGCCGAGTCTCACGTCGACCGGTCGATCTTCGGCGCGGCGGAGTTCGTCGTCACGAACGTGCTGGGCGCGCAGACCCTGTTCGACGCCTGCGTCAAGGCTGGCATCGGGCGGGTCGTCCACGTGTCGACCGACGAGGTGTACGGGTCGATCCCGGAAGGCTCGTGGACCGAGACGCACATCCTCGAGCCCAACTCGCCGTACTCGGCGAGCAAGGCCGGCGCCGATCTGCTGGCGCGCGCCTACGCCGGCACGTACGGCCTGAACATCTCGGTGACGAGATGCACCAACAACTACGGGCCGTACCAGTTCCCCGAGAAGGTCATTCCGCTGTTCGTCACGAACCTGATCGACGGGCTGACCGTGCCGCTGTACGGCGACGGCATGAACATCCGTGACTGGCTGCACGTCGACGACCACTGCCGCGGCATCCAACTCGTCGTCGAGAAGGGTGAGCCCGGTCAGTACTACAACATCGGTGGCGGCCTCGAGCTCAGCAACAAGGAGCTCACTCAGAAACTGCTCGACGCTTGCGGTGCCACGTGGGACTCCGTCGAATACGTCGAGGACCGCAAGAACCACGACCGTCGCTACTCGTTGGACGACGCGAAGCTGCGCGCACTCGGATACCGGCCGTTGACCTCGTTCGACCAGGGGCTGGCCTCGACCGTTCAGTGGTACCGCGACAACGAGTCGTGGTGGCGGCCGCTCAAGGCGAAGGCAACGCTCCAGACATGACGGCTCTCCGGACATGACACGGTGGCTCGTCGTCGGCGCGGCCGGCCAGCTCGGGGTCGACTTGCTCGACGTGCTCCGTGGCGCCGACGCGATCGGCCTTGCCCGCTCCCAACTCGACATCACCGATGCCGCGAAGGTGTCGGCCGCGCTCGACGAGATCGCACCGGACGTCGTCATCAACGCAGCGGCGTACACCGCGGTCGACGCGGCGGAGTCCGACGAGCAGGCAGCCATGGCGGTGAACGCCACCGGCGCAGCGAACCTGGCGGCTGCCGCTCGCCGCTGCGACGCCCGGCTCGTGCACGTCTCGACCGACTACGTGTTCGACGGTCTCGCGCGCGAGCCGTACGACGAAGAAGCCCCGATCTCGCCGCGATCGGCCTACGGCCGAACCAAGGCGGCGGGCGAATCGGCCGTGCTCGCGCAGGCGGGCACGTACGTCGTCCGCACGGCGTGGGTCTATGGCGCGGCGGGCGGCAACTTCGTGAAGACGATGGCTCGACTCGAACGTGAGCGCGAGACGGTTTCGGTCGTCGACGACCAGCGCGGCTCACCGACGTGGTCACGCGACCTTGCCGAGGCGCTGGTGGCGCTGGCGGTCTCGCAAGCGCCCGGCGGTGTCTACCACTGCACGAACTGCGGCGAGACGACCTGGCACGGCTTCGCTCGAGCGATCTTCGAGGAGCTGGGCGCCGATCCGGCCCGCGTATTGCCGATAAGCACCGCCGACTATCCGCGCCCGGCACCACGCCCGGCCTACTCGGTGCTGGGCAACCGGCGCTGGCTGGCGGCCGGCCTGCCCCCGCTGCGCCACTGGCGCGATGCGCTGCATGCGGCGCTCGGGTCATCCGACAGCGGACTTCGCCACGAGGCGTCCGCATCGTCCTGAGCAGAAAATCCCTTACTCCTGAACGTTTCCTGACTTCACGCCGACCCCTTACTTTCGGGGAGCTTTGCGCCGAGGAAGGTCTGGGATAAGCCGCGCCGAATCGTCGCGAATCGCAGTGATCTTGGGCGAAACGTGCTTAGGTAGGCCGCGGTCCACCATTGGCGCAGTAGTTAACAGGAGTCACAGCCGTGCGACGACGAATTGTGTCTTTGTCCGTCTTCTTGGTGGCTTTGCCGGTGGCCGTCGTCGCTCTGCCCGTGGTTGCCGCCCCCGCTGCCGCGCCCCACCCGGTGGCCGCACACCTCTACAACACCTCCATTCCGATCGGGCTCACGCCGAGCTTCCCGGCCGCCCTGACCGGCCAGACAGACCTCGCGTCGACCGCGCAGCTGAGCACCAAACCGTTCCGTGCCCTGGGGCTGAGCTGGTTGCCCGACTCCCGGCTGACCGCGCTCGACGCCAAGGTGCGCGTACACACCGGCTCGACGTGGAGTGCGTGGCAGGACCTCTCGTACAGCCGCGCCGATACGGGCGGCGACCGGAGCGGCACGCCCACGAGCGCACCGGCCGGCGTGCGCGACGGCACCGATCCGTTGTGGGTCGACCACGCGGACGGCGTGCAGGTGCGCGTCGTCAACGTGGTCGGTGACGAGCCGCAGAGCCTGCGCGTCGACCTCATCGACCCGGGCACCTCGGCCGCCGACGCTTCACCGGGCAGCCCGGCGGCGGTCAGCAACGCCTACGCCGATGCGGGGCAACCGCAGATCTACACCCGCGCGCAGTGGGGCGCCGACGAGTCGCTGCGGCTGAGCGCCTGCCCGAGCGGCCCTTCGTACACCGGCGCCGCCAAAGTCGGGTTCCTGCACCACACGGTGACCGGTAACAGCTACAACCCAGGCGACGTCCCGGCCATCATCCGCTCGATCTACGCCTACCACGTTCAGGGCCAGGGCTGGTGCGACGTCGGTTACAACTTCCTCGTCGACAAGTTCGGCCGCATCTGGGAGGGCCGTTACGGCGGCGTCGACAAGAACGTGCTCGGCGCGCACACCGGTGGCTTCAACACCGACAGCTTCGGCGTGTCGATGATCGGCACCTACGACACCGTCACGCCGCCGCAGGCGCAGCTCGACGGCGTCGCTTCGCTGATGGCTTGGAAGTTCGCGCTCAACTACGACAACCCAGCGGGCCAGACATCGCTGACGTCCCAATCGTTCAGCGGCTCGCGATACCCGGCCGGCACCGTCGTCAACCTCAACGTGATTTCCGGGCACCGCGACGTCGACATGACGAGCTGCCCGGGCAACGCCGGATACGCGCAGCTGCCGGCCCTTCGCCAAGAGGTGCTGCGCGACATGGGCTCCTCGGGTTTCGTGCATCCGGGTGTCGCATCGGCAACGCCGCGGACGGTCAGCGGGAACGGCTCCCTCCGTATCACGGCCGGCATGCTGACCGCGGGTAGCTGGCAGCTCGCCATACAAGACGCCAATGGCAATACCGTGCGGACCCTCGGCGGTAGCGGCTCCTCGGTCGACGTCACCTGGGACATGACCGACGCGAGCGGCAGTCCGGTGCCGGACGGTCAGTACACGCTGAGTCTCACCGGCACGCAGAGCGGGAACCCGGCGCGGCCGTGGTCGATGACGACGACGGTGGGCGGCGTCTTCGGTTCCTTCGACTCCGTCACCGCGCCGTCGACCGGCACGATCGACGTCACGGGCTGGGCGATGCACGGCACCGACGACTCACCCGTCACACTGCGGGTCACCGTGAGCAGTTCGGACGCCGGCAGCTTCCAGGCCGTCGACCCGCGACCCGATGTCGCGGCCAAGTACGCCGGTTACAGTCCGGACCACGGTTTCGGGCAGGTCGTTTCGGCGACATCGGGGTACCACACGGTCTGCGTCTACGGAGTGAACGTGATCGGCGGCCCGGACACCCTGCTCGGTTGCCGGGGTGTGACCGTGCCCGGTACCGCGCCGGTGCTAACGGGACCGGCGGCCAATCCGATCGGGCACCTCGATTTCGTGCAAGGCGGTCCGGCCTCGGTCCGAGTGGTCGGCTGGGCTCTCGATCCCGAGACCGCCGGACCGATCAACGTGGCGGTGTACGTCGACAACGCGTTCGCGGGCAACTTCCAGGCCGCCCTGTCCCGCTCCGACGTTGCGGCAGCGCACCCCAACTACGGATCGAGTCACGGTTTCGACCAGGCCGTGCGTGGCATCGCGCCCGGTAACCACCGGGTCTGCGTCTACGCCCTGAACATCGGCAACGGCACCACGAACCCGACTCTCGGGTGCGCGACCGCCAACGTGCCCACCGGCAACCCGACCGGCCACCTCGACGTCGTGCAGGCGACACCGGGCGGTTTCGTGATGTGGGGTTGGACGCTCGACCCCGACACCGCCGCACCGATCGCGGTACACGTCACGATCGACGGTCGCCTGGTCGGCGTCCTGACCGCGAATCAGTCGCGCGGCGACGTCGCCGCAGCGTTCCCCCTCTACGGCGCTTCGCACGGGTTTGCTGCTCAACTGACCTCGGCGGCCGGAACGCACACCGTCTGCGCCTACGGCATGAACGTCGGCGGCGGCTCGGGCAACCCCAGCCTCGGCTGCCGCACGGTGTCGGTCTTCGCGGGCAACCCGATCGGCCATCTCGACGCGGTCGTCGTCGCACCGGGCTCGGTCGCGATGTGGGGATGGGCCATCGACCCCGACACCCGGGCGCCGACGACCGTCGCGGTGACCGTCGACGGGCATTCCGTCACGACGCTGAAGGCCGACAAGTCGCGTCCGGACGTCGGAGGCGTATACCCGGCGTACGGCGCGCTGCACGGGTTCGCGCAGATCGTGGCGATCGCGGGTGGCACGCACAACGTCTGTGCCGTCGCGGCGAACCTGCTCGCCGGTTCTGCCGACTCGACGATCGGCTGCCGAACGGTGACCGTGCTCGCCGGTAACCCGATCGGTCACCTCGACCACGCGTCGGCCGCGGGCGGCGTGTTGACGATGTGGGGATGGTCGATCGACCCGGACACCGCGGCGCCCATCGACGTCCACGTCTACGTCGACGGCAAGTTCCTCGCCGTGCTGCAAGCCGACCAGTCGCGGCCGGACGTCGGCGCGGCCTTCCCGGTCTACGGCGCCAAGCACGGCTATTCCTTCGCGGGCAGCATCGGCACCGGCCAACACACGGTCTGCACCTACGGAATCAACGTGGCTGCGGGTAACGCCAACACACCGCTGGGCTGCGCCGCCGTGAGCAGCTGACCCGGAGCGGTTGGCAGGTCACTGCACCAGCGAGCGGCGGGCGATCCGGTAGGCCGCGAGCGTTGCTTCGGCGAAGCCTGCCGGGGAGAAGCCGCGGGCTCGCTCGCGGCGAGCCGCCGCGGCTTGGCCCCGGTCGCGCGGGTTGTGCGTGATCACCTGCTCGATCGCGGCGGCGAGTGCCTCTGCGTCGCCGACCGGGGCGTACTCGGCCAGCTCACCGAGGACCTCTCGGGTGACGGGCAGGTCACTGACGACGGCCGGCACCCCGGCCGCGAATGCCTCCAGCGGCGGTAGCCCGAAGCCTTCGTACCGCGAGGGGTACACCAGCGCCGCGGCGCCGGCCACGACCGCAGGGACGTCCTTCGCAGGGCAGTAGCCGAGCATCTGCACGGCGCCGGCCGGCAGGTCGCGGAGATCTGCTTGCTCGCCCCAGCCTGGTGGGCCGGCGATGACGAGCGGTGGCACGTCCGCGTGACGGCCGTGCAACATGCGATGCGCGTCGAGCAGGGTGTCGAGGCCCTTGCGCGGTTCGGCGCTGCCGAGGAACAGCAGGTAGGACGACGGCAGGCGCAGGCGGACGCGCTGCTCGGCGTCCGGCGGGCCGACGTCGAACAGGGCGGGATCGACGCACAGCGGGGTGGCCACGACCCGGCCGGGCTCCAACCAGGGGTAGGCGCCCAACAGTTCCTCGCGGACTGCCCGGCTCGGCGTGCACACTGCGCCGGCCCGGCGCAGGGCGATCGGCACCAGGTGGCGGTACCTGGCGACGTCCGCAACGACCCAGTCGGGATGGTGCAGGTAGGTGAGGTCGTGCACGGTCACGACGCCCGCCGCCCGGCGGGTAGGTGGCAGCACGAAGTTCGTGCCGTGCCAGACGTCGACCACCCCGGAGAGCAGCTCGGCAGGTGGTAGCGCGGCTCGAGCCCACAGCTCCCGAACGAGCCGCGCGGGCACCCGGCGGGACATGATCCGGACGCCGGGAAGGTCGGGCGCAGCGCCGGCGAGCTCGCGGGCGCCCCGCCAGGTGAACGGCACCAGCGTGAGCTGCGGAGCCTCATCGGCGGGGAGGTCGGTGCGCAACGCACGCACCAGCTGCTCGACGTAGCGGCCCACGCCGGTGCGGGCGCCGAGCAGAGGCGTAGCGTCGAGCGCGACGCGAAGTACGGCCTCCGAAGCGGTCACAGCGGGTCACAGTAGCGATAACCGGCCCGCAACCGTGGGCACCGTAGACTGACGCTGCCAGATTCCACCACGAACGGAGCCCCGGCGAGATGACGACGGTTGTCGCCGAGGTGGCTGGTTCCCGAGAGCTGCTGGGCAACCTGGTGCAGCGGGAGCTGCGGGGCAAGTACAAGCGGTCGGTCCTCGGCTGGACCTGGTCGATGATCAATCCGCTCGCACTCGCGGCGATGTACACCCTCGTCTTCAGCGTCGTCTTCAAGGCGAAGCTGCCGCCCACGTCGCACGGGCTGAACTCCTACCCGCTCTTCCTGCTTGCGGGCTTGCTGCCTTTCAACTTCCTCGCGAACGGCATCAACGGCTCGATGGGGTCGCTGGTCGCCAACTCCAATCTGGTGAAGAAGGTCTATTTCCCGCGCGAAGTGCTCGTGGTCGCGCAAGTGCTGTCGTGGGACGTCTCTTTGCTCATCGAGCTCGGCGTGCTCTCCGTCGCGCTCCTGGTGGTCGGCAACATGGTGCTGCCGTGGCTGCCGCTGGTGATCGTCGCCGTCGTGTTCCAGACCCTTTTCGTGATCGGCATCGGCCTGGCTCTCTCGGTGCTCAACGTCTACTTCCGCGACGTGCAGCACTTCGTGGCCATCTTCCTGCAGCTGTGGTTCTACGCCACTCCCGTGATCTACGACTACCAGACCCAGGTGCACGACCGCGTGCTCCATCCGACCAACGGCGTGCATCACTTCTACAACCACGATTGGGTGCTGTGGCTGTACAAGACGAACCCGATGGTCGGATTCGCCAACACCTACCACGGCTTCTTGTACGGCCTGCGCTTTCCGGTCTGGACCGACATCGTGTGGCCGATCACCGCCTCGGTCATCATGCTCTTCTTCGGCATGCGGTTGTTCCGCCGGCTGGAGCCGCGACTTGCGGAGGAGCTGTGACGATGTTCGGTGCGGTGGCGCCGGCCGCACGCAATCCCGGCGACGTCGCCGTGCGCGTCGAGAACGTGTCGAAGCGGTTCCGGCTCTACCACGAGCGCAACCAATCGTTGAAGGCTGCGATGTTGCGCGGTGGGCGCGCGAAGTTCGACGAGTTCTGGGCGCTGAAGGACGTCTCCTTCGAGGTGCCGACCGGCACGACCTTCGGCCTCATCGGCCAGAACGGGTCGGGTAAGAGCACGTTGCTCAAGTGCATGGCCCGCATCCTGCGTCCCGACCTCGGCACGATCACGGTCAACGGCAAGGTGTCGGCGCTGCTCGAACTCGGCGCGGGTTTCCATCAGGAGCTGTCGGGCCGCGAGAACGTCTACCTCAACGGGTCGATCCTGGGCCTCGCGCGCAAACAGATCGACGCGAAGTTCGACGAGATCGTCGCGTTCGCCGGGCTGGAGAAGTTCATCGACACCCCGGTGAAGAACTACTCGAGCGGCATGTACGTCCGGCTCGGCTTCTCGGTGGCGATCAACGTCGACCCCGACGTTCTGCTTGTCGACGAGGTACTCGCGGTCGGTGACGAGAACTTCCAACGCAAGTGCAGTGAGAAATTCGCCGATCTTCGCGAGGCAGGCAAGACCATCGTCCTCGTCTCGCACGGGCTCGACACCGTGCGGCAGATGTGTGAGGAGGCCGCCTGGCTCGAGTACGGCGTCCTGAAGGACGTGAGTGCGCCGGCGCAGCTGATCGAGAAGTACGTCGAGACCACTCACGACGATCGCGTGGCGACGGTCGGCGGCGGCTCGCAGTGGGGTTCGGGCGAGGTCGTCGTGACGCAGGTCGAGTTGCTCGACGCAGACGGCCGGCCGAGTCTGTGGGTGCACACCGGCGACCCCGCGACGCTGCGGTTCCACTACCGTGCCGGCACCGCCGTCCGTCGTCCAGTGCTCGGGTTCGGTCTGCACCGCATCGACGGTGCGCACGCCACCGGCGTGAACAGCCGCGAGACCTTGGTCCCCGAGACCGTCCAGGGCGAAGGCCACTTCGACTTCCGGATGGTCCGCATGCCGCTCACTCCCGGCAGCTACGACGTCACCGTGTCGTTGATGGACGAAGGCGGGCTGCACACGTTCGATTTCCAGACCAAGGCCCTGCGATTCGACGTGGGCCGGGGCGTGCCGCGTGAGGTCGAAGGAGTTTTCGCGATCGAAGGTGACTGGAAGTTCGAGTGAAGGAAACAACCACGGCCATGACGTCCACGACCACGGCGGTCACCCCGAGGCCCGACACCGCGCGCCCCCGGAGGCGCATCGTGGTCGCCACGGCCGACACGCTCAAGCCGCAGATGGCCGGCCCGGCGATCCGGGCGTGGCAGATCGCCAGCGTCCTCGCCGCCGACCACGACGTGCGCCTGGTCACCACGTCGGAGTGCACGGTCTCGAGCGACAAGTTCGCCGTGAGCCGTATCACCGACGAAGCTCGCGTGCGCGAGCTCGAGCGTTGGTGCGACGTGCTCTTCTTCCAGGGCAACGTCCTCGACGACTATCCGTTCCTCCAGCAAACGGAGAAGGTCGTCGTCGTCGACCTCTACGACCCCTTCCACCTCGAGCAACTCGAGCAGACCCGCGAGCACGACGCCGAGACGCGCCGAGTCATCGTGCACAACGCCACCGCGGCTGCGAACAAGCAGTGCCTGCGTGGCGACTTCTTCGTTTGTGCCAGCGAGCGCCAGCGTGACTTCTGGCTCGGTCACCTGGCTGCGCTCGGTCGCCTCAACACCGTCACCTACGACGCCGACGTGACCGTGCGGTCGCTGATCGACGTCGCGCCTTTCGGCATCCCCGAGCAACCGCCCGCCCGCAGCCGACCTGCCTTGAAGGGCGTCTATCCCGGCATCGGTAGCGACGACAAGGTCATCTTGTGGGGTGGCGGGATCTACAACTGGTTCGACCCGCTCACCCTCATCCGGGCGGTGGCGCAACTGGTCGAGCGGCAACCCGACGTGCGGCTGTTCTTCCTCGGGATGCAACACCCGCACCCCCACGTGCCCGAGATGCGGATGTCGTTCGCCGCGCGCCGGCTCGCCGACGACCTGGGGCTCACGGGCAAGCACGTGTTCTTCAACGAGAGCTGGGTCGAGTACGACGATCGGGCCAACTACTTGCTCGACGCCGACATCGGGGTGAGTTGTCACCTCGACCACCTCGAGACGTCCTTCTCCTTTCGTACCCGCATGCTCGACTACCTGTGGGCGGGGCTACCGATGGTGGCGACGAGGGGTGACGTCTTCGCCGACCTGATCGAGCGGCGTGAACTCGGCCTCACCGTCTACGCCGGCGACGTCGACGGCCTGGCGATTGCGCTGGCGCGCATGCTCGACGACGCGGCGTTCGCCAAGCAATGCCGCGAGAACGTCGCGGCGCTCGCGCCGGAGTACCACTGGTCGCGCGCGTTGCGCGCACTCGTGGAGTTCTGCGGCAACGCACATCGCGCACCCGACCTGCTGGACCGCTGGGCGCAGCGCCGGCTGGCGCGTTCCGCCGCCACGGTGTACCGGCCGACGGAAGGGTGGCGACACGACCTCGAGCTGATCGTGGAGCACTACCGTGACGGTGGCCCGGGCAAGCTGGCCGCAAAGGCGGCCAGTCGTGTGCTCTTCACGCTGCGACTGAAGAAGCCACCGCCACCGCAGCTGTGAGGTCAGCCGGTGGGCGTGCCGAGAAAGATTTGCAGCTGCACCTTGAAGTCGGCGTCCGGCCGGTGCGAGAGGCTCAACGCCTCGGTGTCGAAGGTGATGTTCGCGACGACCCGGTCGAGGGTGTAACCGAGGGGCGCACCGCTGTAGTCGGTGGGCTGCGTCTGGTCGCTCACCAGTACCAGCTGGTGGCCGGTCGCCGCCGCTGCCGCGGCCATCCGGCGAATGTCGGCCGGCTCTGTACTGACCCCGGCGACGGCGGCCATGTTGCCGCAGTAGGTCTCGATGGTCTGCACGAAGCCGTTCGTCCGCGCGCTCTTGCCGACGAGGAGCACGACGTCGGAAGGCTGCAGTGCAGCGCACGTGCGATGCACGGCGTCGAGCACCGGCACGTAGGCGCGCACCAGTCTTTGACCTCGCAGCAGGTACGCAGGAGTCGCCACTGCGATCACCGCGACCACCACCGCGATCGCTCCGCCGCCGACGGCGATGAGCAAGCTTCTGGACGCAGCGGGTGCGGGCGCAGTGCGCCGGGCGGCCACCTGCCTCGTGCTTGCCGACCACATCCGGTCGACCAGCAGAAACGTCAGCACGCACACCGCCGGGAAGGTGACCGGTAGGAAGCGCCGAGTTGCCCAGTACTGCACGGGGGCGATCTCGGGATTGTAGGTGTAGACGGCAGTTGCGGCACCGGCAAGGAGAAGGAACGGCAAGGTGTGGAGGTCGCGTCCGCGCAATACCCGATAGGTGAGGTAACCGAAGCCAATGATCGCGACCGCGAGCGTGACGGGCCCCACGTACCACGAGATCCAGCGCAGGCTCATCTCGTTGTAGTGACGGGTCGGATCGATCGCGACATGCTCGTTGCGTTGCAGGCTGGCGATCGTCGAGGAGACGTCGAAGACACCGGTTGAGTGGGTCCGCTGTACGAGCGGGCGCACCAGCCAGGCGAAGGCGAAGGCCACACAAACCAGCGCCCCGATCGGCGCTGCCGCGCGGGACAGCAATGACCCGACCCGCGTGGCGAAGCGTTCTACCGGCTCGCGGAACAACACCGCGACTCCGGCGGCCAGCAGGACCGCGGTGACGACCGCCAGCGCGATCAGTTGGTGTGAGACGGAATCGGCGTACGCGGGCGATCCGAACGCAGCGTCGGCAGCCGCGATGGCCGCGGTGACCGCGAGCCCGCACGTCACACCGACGGCGAGCCGGACCCGCTCCGCGCGCCGTGGGTCGTCCCGCGGCACCGTCAGGACGAGCGCGAAGACCGCCGCGAGAACGACCGGGATGTAGAGGAAAGCGTCGACGCGCGCCATGGTCGAGGCACCGAGCGTCAAACCGGCGAGGAGACCCGCCCGGCCGGCGCCGCCGCCGGCGGAGGCGCCCCTGCCGGCGGAGGCGCCGAGCCGACGTCGGATGGTGCCGCGCGGTACTGCTTTCGCGGGGCTCGTGGATGTCGTTCGCGTCGTTTGGATCGACGTGTAGAGCATCGCGAGGCCGGCGAAGACGAGGAGCTGCGAAGGGATCTCGCTGAAGGTGTCCTCACCGAAGAACAGCTGCGGCAGCGTCATCGCGAGCGTCACCATCGCGGCGAGAGCCCAGATCGGGCGCATCAGCCGGCTGGCGAAGGCATAGACGGCGAGCAGGGCGAAGCCACCGATCACCATGTTGGCGTGCAGCAGCCCCCTGGCGCCGGCAACCCAATTCGCGACGGCGAGCAGCGCGGGCAGCAGATGAAAGAACTGCGGATACAGGTGGTGACCGTCGGGTCGCATGAAGAACCCGTTGGTCATGTAGTTCACCGTCTGGTCGTTGCCGAGCCATTGCGGGTGCAGCGTGATGTTCAACGTCCCGTGCTCGGCGATCCACTTGCCGGTCATGCCGTACACGGCGGGATCGCCGTCGACCAGCAGATGTTGGGTGGCCCGACGGGCGTTCTCGATGATGTCGGCCAGCGCGACCAACACGGCCACTGCCGAGACGAGGTGGGCGGAACGGGCGACCTTCGGGCGCGGGCGTGGCGCCGACGTCGCTCGCAGGCGGAGGAGAATCAGCCACACGACGGCGCAGGCCGGCGCGACGAACTCCGACTTGAACTCGCCGACGAGCAGCAAGGGCATGCCCACGAGCCCGAGTGCGACGACACCGAGCGCGCCGCCTTCGACGATCGTGTCGAGCCACCGCGGCAGGCCGGCGGCGTCGACCGCGGGAGAGGTGGGATCGACGCCGACATCCGGCTCGGTTCGTGCGGTCAGCGGATGACCCTCCTGCCGATCGTCTTGACCGCCCGGTACAGGCGGGGACGCCGGGAGAGCCGGCTCACGAAGCGGTCCACCAGCAGATGCAGCGGCGCGCCGAGGTCGTGGTTCGGCGGTTGGGCGGCTCCGGAGATGGCACTGGTGGGTGCCGAAACGCCCGCCTGGCCCAGCACTTGGGCGACATAGGCATCCTTCACCTCGGCGTCGGCTCTCAGCGCACGTAACTCCTCTTGCGCTGCGATCAGCTCCTCGACGCGCTCCTTCAGTACCCTCTCGAGCGTCTCGTTGCGCTCGTCGGTGTTGGACTTCGCGCGTAGTTGCTCTTCGAGCCAGCCGATGTAGTCGAGCGTCTGACCCGCGGCGACGTCCATCTCGCGTACCCGGGCCCACAGGCGGGTGAGCAGGCCGGTGGGATCGGCCTGGACGTCGAGGTGGCGGCGTGCCACGACGATCCACTGGAACACCTTGGCGTCGGGGTCGTTCTTGATCTGCTCGAGCGTCTCGGCCGGCACCGACTCGAGGTCGACGGCGATCTCGGTCTCGTGCGGCTCGCGGACGACGGACAGGCGATCGAGCACTGTCATGCCGGCGTCTTCGAAGAGCGCGACGACTTCGTTGCGGTCGAAGAACCGGACGTGTGTGCGGTCGAGCAGGCCGGTCTCGGTGTAGGTGAACTCGCCGCGAAGCAGCTGCAACCGAACGGCGGCGTGCGTGACGTTCGGGATCGAGGCGACGACGACGCCGTTCGGCGCCAGCAGCTCCTGAAGCTTCTTTAGGACGGCGCCCGGCTCGACCAGGTGCTCGAGCACGTCGAGGCACAAGATGACGTCGAACTGCTGACCTTCGAACTCGGCGCCGAGATCGAGCTTCTCGACGTCACCCACGACGAGTTTCTCGCAGAACTCCCGGGCGCTGCGCGCGGCCTGTTCGTCAAGCTCGACGCCCCAGACGCGGCACCCGCGAGCCACCAGCGCCTCCGCGACCGGGTGCCCGTCGGCTGTGCCGACGTCGAGAACCCGACTGCCCGACGGCGTCAGCAAGATGCCATGGGTGTGCGCGTTCAGCTCGCCCAGGTTGAGCTCGCGCGCGTAACGCGAGGTGCTCATCCGGCCCTGCCTTCCCTCGCGTGCCCGGAGTCCTGCGCCGCGCGCAGGGCGTCGTCGATGACCTCGACCCACGAACGGCCGCGGTGACCGTCCCAATACTCGCGCAGTGCCTCTACGTCGCGCCGACGGGCACGCCAGGCTTCCCCGTCGGTGAGCAGCCGCACCACCGCGTCGGCAAACTCCTGCGGGTCGTCGGTGACGATCATCGGGGTGATGCCGTCGGGGACGTCGATGCCCTCCGCGCCGATCGTCGTGCAGACCACGGGGACGCCGTGCTGGAGCGCCTCGACCGTCTTGTTCTTGACGCCGGCACCGAACCTCAGCGGCACGATCACCACGCGGGCCCGTTCGTAGACCGACCGTAACTCGGCCACGAATCCGGTCAACTCGATGTGCGCGCCGGCGAGTTTGGCGACGCTTGCCGGCGGGTTCGCGCCGGTCGTGCGCAGCTTTGTCCACGGCAGGACGCCGGTGATGCGGTGAAGCACCTCGTGGCAGAACCAGCGCATGCCGTCGGCGTTCGGCGAGGTTTCGTCGCGCGCCGTCCAGCTCGACACGTAGAGCATGCCGTCGCGAGCGCCCGGGTCGTCGCCGGTGAGGGCGATGTCGGTCTGCAGCGGGAAGACCAGGTCGACGGGTGTGCCGCCGCCGAGTTCTTGCAGCTGGTCGCGCTCCTGCGGCGAGACGCAGACCACCCGGTCCGCCTCGCGTGCCGAGCGCTCTTCGGTCTTCCAGGAGGCGGCCGCCTCGCCGCGCAGCCGGGAGGCCCGCTGCTCCTTGCCGTTCTGGCGGGCGAGAACGGCCTCGCGCTCCAGCCGGACGGCGAACAACGCCTCGGCCACGTAGATGACCGCCGCCTGCGGTTGGTGGCGGCGGACGTGCCGCACGAAGTCGTCGAAGTTGTTCGGCCGGCACAACACGACGGCGTCGTACCTCACGGCTGGATCTGCAAGGTGCGCCGCGAGGTCGCCCTCGATCACCTCGTATCCGAGGCCGGCGACCGCGAGCGGGTCGGCGCCTGGATGCCTCGTCGCATGCACGGCCAGTGCATAGCGTTCGAACCCTGCTTCGGCCGCGAGGTTGTGCGTCAGCACGAAACCGGCGCCGAGCGAGCGCATCGGCAGCATGTCGTCGATGACCAGTACGCGCGGGAGGTCGCCGCGTGCGTGTTCGATCGCTGGTCGGAGCGCATCGGCGGGTGGCCCGTCAGGGTGGTCGCCGGCCGGGCGCTGTAGTTGGCCGGCGAGTTCGGCCGGCCACTTCTCGCACAGCTGCGCGACGTTGCGCCGGAAGAGGAAGTGCTTGAAGTCGGTGGTGGTGTTCATCGACTCGAGATGCCTGATCCGCGACCGGCCGTCGTACAGGACCGAGTAGCCGGCGTTGCGAAGCGCAAGCGCCAGGTCGGTGTCCTCGTAGTAGGCGGGGTAGTAGCGCGGATCGAGCCCGCCGACCTGCTCGAACGCGTGCCGTCGCAGCAGCAGCGAGTTCGCCGAGCAGTAGTCGACCCGCCTGACGAAGCTCCACGCGTTGTCGCCCGCAGGCAGGCCGCGCGCGACCGGCGCGGTGCTGCCGTCGGCGAACAGCACCGAGCCGGCCTCCTGGACGCGCCCGTCGGGGAAGAGGATTCGGCTCCCCACGCCGGCGGCACCCGGGTTGGCGTCGAGTGTCTCGACCAACGGCTCAAGCCAGCCGGGTTCGACCTCGACGTCGTCGTTCAGCAGCAACAGCAACTCACCACGAGCGTGCCGAGCTGCCCGGTTCACGCCGCCGCCGAAGCCGAGGTTGATCGCGCTGTCGATCACCCGGACGCCGTCAAGCCGGCGGGTGGCGAACTCGACGACGTCGGCGTCGGCGCCGTTGAGGACCAACACCACCTCGTAGGGCACTCGCGCGGGTGCGATGCCGCGGGCGACTGATGCCAAGCAGGCCTCGAGCATGGCCGGATCGCGCCGGGTCAACACGATGATCGAAACGCGTGGGAGGTCGCTGGTCGGGACGACCAGTGTCGCCATGCTCGACGCCCCCTACGGTGGGCGCTGCCCGGTCGATTCCGGCGGCAGCAAGTGCGCCGGAGTCTAGCCAACCGGGGCCGCTGCGCTCCGCGACTGCGTCCTGCCGCGTGCCGGAGCGCGGCGCGACCTGCAGTAATCGGGCGTCGCACGCCGTGTCGGGTCTGCGGATCGGCCTCGCCGCGGTTAGATTCCCCTGGTGCTTGGACGCCGCGTCATGCCCAGAGTCCGGATCGCCGCCGCAGCAGGCCTGGCGGCAAGTGTGGTGATTGCCGGGTCGGTGGTGTCAGCAGCGCCCGCGCTCGCCGGCTCGCCGGAAACCTACGTGCCCTCACCCAGCGGGCTGCTGGCGTTCACCGGGCACGGGTGGGGTCACGGCATCGGCATGTCGCAATGGGGGGCGTACGGCGCCGCGAGCGCCGGGTTGTCGGCCGCCCAGATCCTCGACTTCTACTATCCCGGCACCACCGCCACCCCGATCGACCCGAACACGCCGGTCCGGGTGCTGCTCGGCACCGACGACGGCGTCGACCTGACCGTCGACCCGGTCACGGCGGGCGGCGCGCTGACCTTCACCGACGCCGGCACCAACTCCGCCACGTCGTTGCCGGCGAGCGTCGGCGGCGCACCCGTGACGGCCTGGCGCGCGGCGCTGGTCGGAGGGGCCATCCAGCTTCAGGGCCAGTGGAGTGGCGCGTATCAGGGCTACCCGGTCGGCGCACCGGTCACCGTGAACACGGGGCACGCCCGCTTCACCACGGCGTCCGGCGTCGTGCGGTTGATCAATCCGAGCGGAACCCGCGACGACCTCTACGGCAGTCTCGACGCCGTCATCATCGGCGGTGCCCTGCGCTCGGTCGAGACCGCCCCGCTCGACCAGATGTTGGTCGGCGTCGTCGGCTCGGAGACTCCGGCCAACTGGCCGACGGCAGCGTTGCAGGCACAGGCCGTGGCGGCCCGCAGCTACATCGACTACCAGGTGCGCGCCCACACCGCGCAGCAGTACGACATCAGCATCCCGCGCGACGTCGCTTACGAAGGCATCGCGCGCTACGACTCATCGGGCAACCGCATCACGGGGTGGGACGATCCGCGTCTCGTGGCGGCGGTCAAAGCGTTTCCCGGTGACGTGCGCACCTACAACGGGCAGCCGATCTTTGCGATGTTCTCCTCTTCCAACGGCGGCTACACCGTCGCCGGCACGGTGGGCGGCGCGCCCGCGCCCTATCTGATCGCCAAGCCCGACCCCTACGACGCCGTAGCCGCCAACCCGCACAACACCTGGACCGCGAACGTCAACGCCTCGAAGGTGCAGAGCGCGTATCCGTCGATCGGCACACTCACGTCGATCGTGGTGAATGCCCGCGACGGCAACGGCGAGTGGGGCGGTCGGACGACGTCCGTCACGGTGGTGGGCACCTCGAGTTCAGCCACCGACTCCGGCGGCGGGTTCGCCGCCAAGCTCGGCCTGCAGAGTTCGTGGTGGAGCCTGCCCGGTCAGGGTGACCCGGTCGGGGCGTTCGAGACGTTGCAGGCTGCCCCTGGCGGCGCGCACCTCAGCGGCTGGGCCTACGACCCCAAGACCACCGGGCCGATCCTGGTGCACCTCTACGTCGACGGCAGCCTCGCCACGGCTGTTCCCGCCAACGTCGATCGGCCCGACCTCGCCGGGGTGCTGCCCAACGGCACGGCGCACGGTTTCGCGGCGAACATCCCGCTCGCCGCCGGCACGCACAGCGTCTGCGCGTACGCCATCAGTTCGGTCGCCGGGACGCCGAACCCCAAGCTCGGCTGCCTGACCGTGCAGACCTACGCGGGCTCGCCGGTCGGCGCGGTGCACATTCAGGCGGCGATCGGCGGCGTGCAACTCCTCGGCTGGGCGGTCGACCCCGAGTCGGTCGGGCCCGTCTCGGCGCCGGTGACGGTCGACGGCCACCTGGTCGGGACCCTCACCGCGAACTCACCCGACTCCACCGCCGCCGCCAGCTTCCCGTTCTACGGGCCCAACCACGGCTTTTCGAACCTGCTCGTCATCTCGGGCACTCACAACGTCTGCGTCTCCGCCACCAACATCGGCGCGGGGAGCACTGTGACGCTCGGCTGCGCGCAGGTCACCGTCTACGCCGGCGCGCCGCTCGGCAACCTCGACGCCGTGGTGCCCTCGCCGGGCAAGATCGCGCTGTGGGGCTGGTCCTTCGACCCCGACACACTCACCCAGATACCCGTTCACCTCTACATCGACGGGCAGCTGGTCGCCGCGTTGGCTGCGACCGAAGCTCGACCCGACGTGCAGGCGGTCTTCCCGGCATACGGCGGCGCGCACGGCTACTCGGCGCTCGTGCCGTTGTCGGCGGGACAGCACACCGTGTGCACCTACGGCATCAACTCCGCCGGCGGTGGCGGCAACACCAAACTCGGCTGCAAGACGGTGACGGTGCCCAACGGCGACCCCGTCGGCCACCTGGACGGCGTCGCGTACTCGAATCAGGTCGTCGTCTGGGGTTGGGCGGCCGATCCGAAGGTGCCGACTGCGCCGGTCTTGGTGCACATCTACGTCGACGGCGTCCTCACGACGCTCGGCCCGGCCACGCTGCCGCGGCCGGACGTCGCGAACGTGTTCCCCGCGTTCGGTGCGGCGCACGGATTCTTCGTCGGGTTCACCGCAGGCAAGGGCACGCACCGCGTGTGCGCCTTCGCGATCAACAGCCTCGCCGGTGGCAACAACCCGCAGCTCGGCTGCGGCACCGTGACCGTGCCCTGAGCGCCGCGCCTCGACGTCCCCGCAGAACCCTAAGCGCCGGCCAAGTCCCGGGAAATCCTGAAAATTCCGTCGCAACTCGGTCGAAGTGGCCATGCGACCTTCGGCAGTTCGCTACGGTTCCAGATGCTTCGCGGCCTGGAAGCGGCGGTTGCGGGAGCGCGGAGATCGAGGACTAGGAGCACGGGGTGCAAATCAAATTCTGGTGGGGGTCCACGTCTCCTCGTCACTCGGCCGCTCGTCACGTGGCCGCGCACGGGTCGGTGCGGCGGCCGCGCCGGTTCGTCGCTGCGGCAAGCGGGATCGGCACAGTTCTGGCCGGCCTCGCCGTGCTCGGCGGGTCGGCGGCCCCCGCGGCTGCGGCGAATCCGCATCCGGTGATCTCCGGGTGGATGCCGTACTGGTCGGTCAGCGGGGCCACTGCCGATGTCACCAACAACTACGACGTCTTCACCGACGGCTCACTGTTCTGGTTCGGCGCGGCCAGCCCGACGACGATCAATCCGAAGAGCTCGACCGCCGCGTTGCAGAGCGCGATCGCGGCGCTGAAGGCGCATCACGTGAAGGCGATCCTCTCGGTCACCGACGACATGGGCGCAACCGCGAGTGGCGCGATGTTCGCCGACCCGAACCAGCGCAACCAGCAGGTTGCCGCCCTGATGGCCGTGGTGAACACCTACGGCGCCGATGGGCTCGACCTCGACTACGAAGCGCTCGGTTCGAACGCGACGACGTCCGCGCAAGCTCGGACCGGCTACCCGGCGCTGCTCGCCAGCCTTGCAGCGCAGCTGCACAAGGCGGGTAAGACGCTCGCTGTCAGCCTGCCCGCGAAGACCGGCGAGCCGGGCACGACCTACGGCCAGCGCGCCTACGACTACGTGGCGATCGGCAAGGTTGTCGACCAGGCCAAGATCATGACCTACGACCAGCACTGGTCGGGTGGATCACCGGGTGCGATCGCCGGCATGTCGTGGACCGACAGCGTGATCTCCTTCGCGGCGTCCGCAATGACGTCGTCGAAAGTCTTCATGGGGGTACCGCTGTACGGCTACGACTGGGGTACGCCGGGCAACCGGGCCGCGGCTGTTACCTACCAGGGCGCTCTGAACCTGATGGCGCAATACCACGTCGCTCGGCAATGGTCGGCGACCGAGGACGCGCCGTACTTCACCTACACCGATGCGGCGGGCGTGGGACACACGGTTTGGTACAACGACGCCCAGGCCATCGCGGCGAAGCTGCCGCTCGTCGGCAAGTACGGGCTCGGCGGCGTCGCGTTCTGGTCGCTCGGTGGCGAAGACCCGGCGATCTGGCCGTTGGTGCAGTCCTTCACGTTCGGGTCGAACCCGTTCGGTAACACCGACTTCGCGCGCAGCTCGCCAGGCGGCATCGAGATCGCCGGTTGGAGCATCGACGCGAACACATCCAGCCCGATCGCGGTCGCGATCTACGCCGACGGCCACCTGATGGGCAACGTCGCAGCGGGCGACCTCCGCTCGGACGTCGCGAATGTATACGGCTTCTTCGGCGATCACCATGGCTTCGACGTGTTGATCCCGTTACCGCCGGGGCCGCACACGCTGTGCGCCTACGGCCTGAACGTCGGCGCCGGCAACGCGAACACCGCACTCGGCTGCCACAGCGCGACGGCACTGAGCGGCGACCCGTACGGCTACCTCGACAGCGTGTCGGCGGTGCCCGGTGGTTTCGCCGCCCACGGGTGGGACATCGACCCCGACACCGCGAGGCCGGTGCAGACCCACGTGTACGTCGACGGCCATCTGGCGGGGATCGTGTCGGCGGCCGACTCTCGGCCGGACGTCGCTTCCTACCACCCGCTCTACGGCTCGGCGCACGGCTACACCGCAGTGTTGCCGGCCACGAACGGCACGCACACGGTGTGCACCTACGCCATCAACGTCGGCTTCGGCAGCACGAACACCAAGCTCGGCTGTAAGACGGTGACCGTGATGGCCGGCAACCCGTTCGGCCACCTCGACGGCGTCACGACGGCCGGCCACCTGTGGGGATGGGCGATCGACCCCGACACCGCGAAGCCGATCCCGGTCGACCTGTACGCAGACGGCAAACTGCTTGCTGAGATTCCGGCGAACGAACCGCGCGCGGACGTTCGCTCGGTGTATCCGGCCTACGGCGCGTTCCACGGGTTCCACGCCGACCTGACGCTCACCGCCGGCTCGCACGTGGTGTGTGCCTACGCGATCAACACCGCTGCGGGGAACGCGAACACGCCGCTCGGTTGCAACACGGTCGCGGTGCCTGCGGCGAACCCGGTCGGGCACCTCGATGTGGTCAGGCCATGGGCGAGCGGCCAGGCGCTGGTGTCGGGCTGGGCCTATGACGCCAACGCCAACGCCGACGCCGGTGTCAACGTGCCCGTCACGGTCACGGTCGACAACGCCGCGGCCGGCCAGACCCAGACCGGCCTGGTTCGCACGGACGTCGCGCAGGTCTTCCCGCAGTACGGCCGCTGGACCGGTTTCCAGGTCGTGATCGACGCGGCCGCCGGGCAGCACACCGTCTGCGCGACCGCCGTGAACGTCGGCCCCGGTACCGGCAACACCAACCTCGGCTGTCAGACGGTGACGCTGCCCTGAGGGGCTCACCTAGTTCGGTGATCATGCAGTTGTTGGCGCGACACGCTGGCGTGTCGCGCCAACAACTGCTGTTTCGAGCAAGTTATTGCCGAATTGATTGCCGAATGATTGCCGACTGCCTTACCAGCAACCCGGCGGCCTCCAACGCTGGCGCTTCGCCACGCCCGGCGCGCGTTCTTCGTGCAGCCGCCAGATGGTGTCGAGGAACGACGCGGGATTGCGCAATACGTCCTGGCCGGTGAGCCGCACCGGCAGGATGCCGACCTCGTGGTACCTGCGGTCGCGGGCGGCGTCGTGGTCGAACTGGCCTTTGCCGCGATGGTGCTCGCCCTCGTACTCCACCGCGAGTCGCGCCGCGCGCAAATACAGATCAGGACAGCCGACGAGCCGGCCCCAGTCGTCGTAGATATCGACGTTCGGTTCAGGACTCAACCCGGATTTCACGAGGTAGACCCGGGTGATGGACTCCATAGGCGATCTCGAGCGCCCGTCGAGCAGTGGCGCGGCTTCCCGCGCGACCGCAACGCCTCGGCGTCCGGACGACGCGGCGACGGCTCGGAGCAAGTCGGCTTTGCTGACCAGCTCGCGTGCCAGCATCGCGTCGCCGACGACGGCGAGCTGCGCCACCGTGCTGCGTTCGGCGAGGTCGACAAAGGTGCGGGCGGGCGAGGTGACGCGGCGACCGTCGAGCAGGACCACGTCCTCAGGGCGCAGTGCTCGCACGTGCCCGACCACACCCCGGCGGCGAGGTTGCGCCGTGCCCGGCGGCACGGTGACGTGGACGACGGGGCGCGGCCCGGCCACGCTGCTGCGGCGCTTCGCGAACGAGGGGTCGGGCAGCTCATTCAGCGCGAGTGCGGTGTAGTGACTGAAGACCGCGGCAGGGGGCAGCACCAGGCACGCCGCGTCGCAAAGCAGGTGGAGGTCGCCGAGGGCGGCGGCGTGCCTGCGGGCAATGCGGACGCCGCGGTGTACGGCCACGAACTGGTCGCTGGTGAACTGCCACAGGTCGACGCCCTGTTCGCGGGCGCTGGCCACCGTCAAGAGCGCGTCGGCAAGGTTGGGGGATGGCCGCATGCACGCCATCGTGAGTGCGCCGATGGGCCGGGGAAGGGTCGCGGCGCCGTGCTGTGCACGGCGCCGTGACCCCGGCGTCCGGTTGTGGATGGCCCGAGTCTGCAGTTGGTGGTGCGACACGCCAGCGTGTCGCACCAACAACTGCATGATCACGGGGAAAGGTGCGGCGGCGGGCCAAGGTGCGGCGGCCGGCGGCCGAAACGCGGCTTGCCGCGGCCGCGGAGCATTCGGCGTTGGTGAAGCAGCCGCGGTAGCGCGGCGAAGAATGCGCGCAGCACCCGCACGCGAAGCGCCACGCGGAACTGGTGGGTCTGCGGGACGCCG
>CAWALV010000006.1:0-2146305 GCA_963782965.1 uncultured Actinomycetes bacterium | reverse complement strand
GATTCGAACCTGCGCCCCTGCCTCCGGAGGGCAGTGCTCTATCCCCTGAGCTACGGGGGCTCAGAGGTCATGAGGTTACCAGTGAGCCAGGGTGGACTAGGGTGCCAGGCGTGAGCAGCCGACCACCATGCGTCTTGATCGTCGACGACGACGAGGTGATCCGCCGGTTGATGCGCGTCAACCTCGAACTCGAGGGTTTCGACGTCCTGGAAGCCGCCGATGGTGTCGGCTGCCTGGAGAGCATCCAGGCCCACCACGTCGACCTCGTCGTCCTCGACGCGGCGATGCCACGGCTCGACGGGCTCGCCGTCACGGCGGCGCTGCGGGGCGAGCCGGCAACGGCGGCGCTGGGCATCGTGATGGTGTCCGCCCGGGCTCAGCGTTCCGACGTTCGCCGGGGTCTCGACGCCGGCGCCGATGCCTACCTCACCAAGCCTTTCGATCCCGAAGCGCTGGTGCGGATCGTTCACGAGCTGGCCGAGAAGGGGCGGCTCGACGAAGCGCCCGGGGTAGCGCGCGGCACGGCGTAGCCCTCGGGAGCCCTTGGTAGCCCTCCGTAGCCCGCCGTCGGCGTCCGGCCCGCGAGACGATTCGGACGCCGAGGTGCGGCGTTGCGATAACCTCGCGCGCGTGACTCCCGCCGAACTCTCGCAGGCCGTCGTCGCCGCGGTGCGGTCCGCGGTGGCCGACGGAGAGCTCGCGGTCGAGCCTCCGGAGACCGTCGTTGTCGAGCGCCCTAAGAACAAGGAGCACGGCGATTACGCGACCAACGTCGCGCTTCAGCTCGCGAAGCCTGCTGGGCGACCGCCTCGCGACGTCGCGCAGCTGATCGCGACCCGGCTCGCGAAGCTGCCCGGGATTTCCGGCGTCGACGTCGCCGGCCCGGGCTTCCTCAACATCACCCTCGACGCCGCGGCCCAGGGTGAGCTCGCTCGCACGATCATCGAGGCCGGCGCCGAGTACGGACACACCGACACCCTGCACGGCCAGCGGGTGAACCTCGAGTTCATCTCGGCCAACCCGACCGGGCCGCTGCACCTCGGCCACACCCGTTGGGCGGCGGTCGGAGACGCCCTCGGCCGGGTTCTCGCTGCTGCCGGAGCCGAGGTCACCCGCGAGTTCTACGTCAACGACCGCGGCGTGCAGATGGACAACCTTGGTGCCTCCCTCGACGCCGTGGCTTTCGGTAGGCCGGTGCCCGAAGGCGGCTACCACGGTGAGTACGTCCACGAACTCTCCCGAGGAGATCCTCGCGGCCGATCCCGCCATCAAGGACCTTCCGGACGCCGAGCGGCTGGTCGCGTTCCGGGAAGCCGGCTACCGGCTCCAGCTCGTCCACCAGCGGAACGTGCTCGATACCTTCGGCACGCACTTCGACGTCTGGTACTCCGAACGTTCGCTCCACGAGTCCGGCGCGATCGAGCGAGCGTTCGCCAAGTTGCGCGAGCAGGGCC
The DNA here is from genome assembly GCA_963782965.1 of uncultured Actinomycetes bacterium. Taxonomy (GTDB): domain Bacteria; phylum Actinomycetota; class Actinomycetes; order Acidothermales; family Acidothermaceae; genus CAWALV01. The sequence continues at coordinate 2,144,851 of CAWALV010000006.1, read as the reverse complement.
ACATCTACGACGCCGACGGTGCGGTGTGGCTGCGCACCACCGACTTCGGCGACGACAAGGATCGCCCCTTGGTCAAGAGCGACGGCGAGCTCACCTACTTCGCCGCCGACACGGCCTACTACGTCGACAAGCGCGCGCGCGGCTTCGACGTGTGCATCTACTTGCTCGGCGCCGATCACCACGGCTACGTCGCCCGGCTCAAGGCGGTCGCGGCGTGCGCGGGCGACGACCCCGACCACAACATCGTCGTGCTCATCGGTCAGCTCGTGAAGATTCTCAAGGCCGGCGAAGAGGTTCGGTTGTCGAAGCGAGCGGGCGACATCGTCACGCTCGAGGATTTCGTCGACATGGCGGGCGTCGACGCCGTCCGGTATTCACTGACCCGCTACCCGAACGACTCCCCGCTCACCCTCGACATCGACGACATCACCCGCAAGAAGAACGACAACCCGGTCTTCTACGTGCAGTACGTCGCCGCGAGAACAGCGTCTGTGGCGCGCAACGCCCACGACCTCGGCATCGAGCGCGGCGAGCTCGACCCGGCGTTGCTCGATCACGAGCGCGAGGCAGATTTGCTCGGCTCCCTAGGGGAATTTCCCCGAGTGGTGGCCAGCGCGGCCGAGCTGCGCGAGCCGCATCGGGTCGCCCGCTACCTCGAAGAGCTGGCCGGCGTCTACCACCGCTTCTACGACGCCTGCCGCATCCTGCCGCTCGGCGACGAGCCGGTCACGCCACGCACGCACGCCCGGCTCTGGCTCAACGACGCCACCCGCGTCGTCATCGCGAACGGTCTGCGCCTGCTCGGCGTCAGCGCGCCGGAACGGATGTGAGGCGTGCACACCCATGAAGCGGGCGCGCTGCACGCCGACGTCCGTGAACTCGGCGCGCAACCGCTGCAACCGCCCGCCGACCTCAACGGCCTCGCGCCGTCGGTATGGGCCCGCAACGTCAGCAGAGGCCCGGACGGCGCACTGCGCGTGGCCGGCGTCGCTGCCGCCGAAATAGCGAGAGATTTCGGCACGCCGGCCTACGTCGTCGACGAAGCAGACTTCCGGGCCCGCTGCCAAGCCTGGCGTGCAGCGTTTCCGGGCGCCGACGTCTACTACGCCGCCAAGGCGTTCCTCAACACTGCCGTGGCGCGCTGGGTCGCCGAGGAGGCACTGCGCATCGACGTGTGCACCGGCGGCGAACTTGCCGTCGCCCTCAAGGCCGGCTTCGACCCCACGCTCATCGGCTTTCACGGAAACAACAAGTCGGTGGCTGAGCTGGCAGCTGCCGTCGAGAGCGGCGTCGGTCACATCATCGTCGACTCCTTCGACGAGATCGAGCGGCTCGCCAAGCTCGGCGCCGGCCGCGAGACGAAGCCGAAGGTGCTGGTACGAGTCACCGTCGGCGTCGAAGCGCACACCCATGAGTTCATCGCCACCGCGCACGAAGACCAGAAGTTCGGTTTCTCCCTCGCCGGTGGCGACGCGAAGGAAGCCGCGCGCCGAGTGCTCGAGAGCGGCAGCCTCGACCTCGTCGGCCTGCACTCCCACATCGGTTCGCAGATCTTCGACACCTCCGGCTTCGAGGTGTCCGCCCATCGCGTCGTGGCGCTGCTGCGCGAGATCCGCGACGAGCTGGGTGTCGAGCTGCCCGAGCTCGACCTCGGCGGCGGCCTCGGTGTCGCCTACGTAGCCGACGACGACCCAGCCGACATCGCCGAGGTCGCGTCGCAACTGCGCGCGATCGTCGAGCGCGAGTGCGCGGCTGCCGGCCTGCCGCTGCCCCGGCTCTCGGTCGAGCCCGGCCGCGCCATCGCCGGCCCCACCACCTTCACCCTGTACGAAGTCGGCACCATCAAGCCGGTCGAGCTCGGCGCCGGCGTGCGCCGCACCTATGTGAGCGTCGACGGCGGCATGAGCGACAACGTGCGCACCGCGCTCTACGACGCGAACTACACCTGCGTGCTTGCGAACCGCGCGTCGAGCGCCGCGCCGATGCTCAGCCGCGTGGTCGGCAAGCACTGCGAGTCGGGCGACATCGTCGTCCGCGACGTATTCCTGCCCTCCGATCTCGCTGCGGGCGACCTGCTCGCCGTCCCCGTCACCGGCGCCTATTGCCGCTCGCTGGCCAGCAACTACAACCACGTGGGGCGCCCGCCGGTGATCGCTGTGGCGGCGGGCGCGGCGCGCTTGATACAACGCCGCGAGACGGTCGATGACCTCTTGCGCCTCGATGTGGTGCCGGACACGGCAGAATGAGCGCCGGCGACCATCCCGACGCCGCGGCAATGCAGACGAGACGAGGACGACGATGAGCGAGCGACCGCTTCGTGTCGCGCTGCTCGGGTGCGGCAGTGTCGGTTCTGAGGTCGTCCGGTTGCTCGATGCGCAGCGTGACGACCTGGCCGCCCGCATCGGCGCTCCCATCGAACTCGTGGGCATCGCCGTACGGCGCCCGCAGCGCCAGCGCGACGTCGACATCGATCCGGCCCTCTTCACGACGGACGCTGCCGGCCTGGTGGCCCGCGACGACCTCGATGTCGTCATCGAGGTCATCGGTGGCATCGAGCCGGCCCGCTCCCTGATCCTCTCGGCCATGAGCCAGGGGGCCTCGGTCGTGACCGCCAACAAGGCGCTGCTCGCCGAGGACGGCGCAACGCTGCACGACGCCGCACAGAAATACGGTGTCGACCTCTACTTCGAGGCGAGCGTGGCTGGGGCGATCCCGCTGCTGCGCCCGCTGCGCGAGTCGCTGGCGGGCGACACCGTGCACCGCGTGCTCGGCATCGTGAACGGCACCACCAACTTCATCCTCACCCGCATGGACGAAACCGGGGCCGGCTTCGCCGATGCGCTCGACGAAGCGACCGAACTCGGCTACGCCGAGGCCGACCCGAGCGCCGACATCGACGGTTTCGACGCGGCCGCGAAGGCGGCGATCCTCGCGGGGTTGGCGTTCCATACCCGGGTGACCATCGCCGACGTCCACCGGGAAGGCATCGCCGACGTCACGGCCGCCGCTGTCGCCAGCGCGCGCGAGATGGGCTGCGTCGTCAAGCTGCTCGCCATCTGCGAACGCAGCCGCGACGGTCGCGGTGTCAGCGTGCGGGTGCACCCCGCGATGATTCCGAGGTCGCACCCGCTTGCCGGTGTGCGCGAGGCCTACAACGCGGTCTTCGTCGAGTGCGAGGCCGCCGGGCAGTTGATGTTCTACGGGCGCGGCGCCGGCGGCGCCCCCACCGCCAGCGCGGTGCTCGGCGATCTGGTTGCAGTCGGGCGCAACAAGATGCGGAGTTCGCTCGGCATCGGCGAATCGGCCTACGCAGATCTTCGCGTGCGGCCGATGGGTGAGACGGTCACGCGCTACCACGTGAGCCTCGACGTCGCCGACAAGGCCGGCGTGCTCGCGCAGGTCGCCACCGTGTTCTCGGCCCACGACGTCTCGATCCAGACGGTCCGGCAGTCCGGTCGAGGCGACGACGCGACGCTGGTCATCGTGACGCACGCCGCCTCCGACGCCGCGTTGTCGGCGACGGTCGAGGAGCTGCGCGGGCTACCCGTCGTCCGCGATGTCGCGAGCCTGATGCGGGTCGAAGGGGAGGAGAGCGCCTGATGCCCGACGCCGCCGGCCGGCCACGTTGGCGCGGTCTCATCGAGGAGTACCGGCAGTGGCTGCCGGTCAGCGACGCCACGCCGGTCGTCACCTTGCAAGAAGGGGCGACGCCGCTGCTGCCGGCACCCGTGCTTTCTGAACGCACCGGGTGCGAGGTCTACCTGAAGGTCGAAGGCGCCAACCCCACCGGCTCGTTCAAGGACCGAGGCATGACCGTGGCCATCAGCAAGGCGGTCGAGGCCGGTTCGAAGGCGGTGATCTGCGCGTCGACCGGCAACACCAGCGCGAGCGCAGCGGCGTACGCCGCACGCGCCGGCATGCTCTGCGTCGTCCTCGTGCCACAAGGAAAAATCGCCCTCGGCAAGCTCGCGCAGGCGCTCGTGCACGGCGCGAAGCTGCTGCAGGTCGACGGCAACTTCGACGACTGCCTCGCACTGGCGAGCAAGCTCGCCCTCGACTACCCGGTCACCCTGGTGAACTCGGTCAACCCCGATCGCATCGACGGCCAGAAGACCGCATCGTTCGAGATCGTCGACGTCCTCGGCGACGCACCCGACGTGCACTGCTTGCCCGTCGGCAACGCAGGCAACATCACCGCGTACTGGAAGGGCTACGTCGAATACTCCGACCCCGCTCGCGGGGGAACGGCGACCAAGCGGCCGCGCATGTTCGGCTTCCAGGCGGCGGGCGCAGCGCCGATCGTGCTCGGCCACGTCGTCAGCCAGCCGTCGACGATCGCGACCGCGATCCGTATCGGCAACCCGGCGAGCTGGACGAAAGCCCTCGACGCCCGCGACGCCAGCGGCGGCGCGATCACCTCGGTCACCGACCGGCAGATCCTCTCGGCGTACCGCCTTCTCGCGAGCAAGGAAGCCGTGTTCGTCGAACCCGCCTCCGCGGCCAGCGTCGCCGGGCTGCTCCAGGCGCGCGACGAAGGCGCCCTCGAGGCCGGTCTGCGGATCGTCTGCACGGTCACCGGCAACGGGCTCAAGGACCCGGAGTGGGCGATCGCCGGCGCGCCCGCGCCCATCACCATCGCCGCCGACCCGCAGTTGGCCGCCAAAGCGCTGGGGCTCGACGAGTGACCCGACGAGTGAGCCGACGAGTGAGCGCAGTCTGATGGCCCGGCGAGCATCCGGCCCGGCCTTTCGGGCCGCGCCGGTGCGGGTTCGGGTGCCCGCGAGCAGCGCGAACCTCGGGCCCGGGTTCGACAGTTTCGGGCTCGCCCTGCAGCTCTATGACGACGTCGTCGTGCGGATCGCCGACGCCGGGCTCAGCGTCGACGTCGCCGGCGAAGGCAGCGACGACGTCCGCCGCGACCGGCGCAACCTCGTCGTCCGAGCCCTGTCGGCGACGTTCGACCGCCTCGGTGGCCAGCCGCGTGGCCTCGAAGTCGTGTGCGCGAACCGCATCCCGCACGGTCGCGGGCTCGGCTCCTCCGCCGCTGCCATCGTCGCCGGGGTGGTGGCGGCCCGCGAGTTGGTGCTCGGCGGCACCGACAAGCTGCCGGACGACGAGGTGCTGCGGATCGCCGCGGAGCTGGAAGGCCACCCCGACAACGTGGCGGCGTGCCTGCTCGGCGGTTTCACGGTGAGCTGGAGCGACGAGACGGTCGCGACCAGCCGGGCGGTGCGCCTCGACGTCCATCGTGAGGTGGCGCCGGTGGCGTTCGTCGCCGAGACCAGGGCGTCGACCGCCAAGGTACGCAAGTTGCTGCCCGAGCAGGTCGCCCACCACGACGCCGCCGCGAACGCGGCTCGGGCCGCGCTACTCGTCGAAGCCCTCACCCGGCGTCCGGGGCTCCTGCTGACCGCGACCGTCGACGCGCTGCACCAGCCCTACCGAGCGCCGGCGATGCCACGCAGCGCCGCACTCGTCGCGCGGTTACGCGACGCCGGGATCGCCGCGGTGATCTCCGGAGCCGGGCCGACCGTGCTCGCGCTCACCACGCCCGAGACCCAGGGCGCCATCGCGGGTTTCGAAGCCCGCGGATTCACCGCTTTGCCGCTCGCGGTCGACGCCACCGGCGCCCGGGTCGAGCCACTGGATCGGTGAGCCATCCGATGACCTCGACCGCCTCAGACCGTCCAGCGCCAGCCCCGAACCACTTCCGCCGGGCCGGGAATCCGCGGTTCGGGTGTCGCGTTGTGCAATTCGCCATCTGCGGCAGGCTGGGTGCTACGCTGAACCCGCACCAGCCGCTCTCCAGGGGCTCACTGAGGGTGGTGGGGTGCGAGCTCCCCACGACGCGCCGGTTCGACCGGCATCTGGTTTTTCCGACGTCCACGGTGGTTCCGTCCTCGCAATGGCAGCAACAACAGCAACAACAACGTCGGTCACGGGCTTGTGACCAGCGGACGGGTTTCACAGCGGCGTTCTCGGGCTACCAGCTCTTCCCGGTTATCTTTCGCGCGTGGAACCAGTCTCGATGTGAGGTTCGTCGGTGGTCCGCAGCAACGCGGGCGCAGCCAGTGGATCTCTCGAAGTCTCGCGACGGAGTCAGCCCCCGCGCCAGCTCCCGCCGAGCCAACTGATGCGGCATCACATTGACGTCGTCACCATGACGCCAATGGCCACCACACGTGATGTCACCAGCTGATGTCACCACGGTGATGGCACTGCGGTGGCGTCACCGCTGACGGCATCAACCGTCACGGTGACCAGGCGCGGCCGTCGGCCTCAAGCCGACGACCTGCCGGTGTACAAACTCCGGCCCGTTCCTACTCAGAGCGAAACGGGCCTACTCGAAAGGACCCTGAGTGACCGAGATCACCGAGATCGCCACGTCCGCGGGCCGCGCTGATGCGGTCGCCGACTCTTCGTCGGGCGACGCGAGCGCCGGAGCCCGCGCCAAGCGGCGCGGCGGCGGCGACAGTCTCGCGGCCATGGTGTTGCCGGAACTGCAGGCGCTCGCCAGCAGCATGGGCATCAGTGGCGGCGGCCGGCTGCGCAAGGGCGAACTCATCGCGGCAATACAGGAGCGCCAGGGGCGCAACGGTGCCGCATCAGACCACAGCGCCGCTTCAGACCGCAGCGCCGCTTCAGACCGCAGCGCTGATCAAGCGCCTGCCGGTGGCGCGGCCGCCGGCCGCACGTCGCGTGGGTCCGGCCAGCGGCCGGCCCGCGCCGCCGTCCCGGCACTGGACACCGAGCCGGGTGGGGATTCCCCGGCCGCCCGATCGACCCGTGCCGACTCTGCTCCGGCAGGGGGCACCGCGGCTCGTGGCCGTGGCGCGGGTGGCGCGGGTGGCGAGACCGGCCGCGACCAGGGCGAGCGCTCCGGCCACAACGCTGACGAGACCGAGCAGGGCGAGCGCTCGCGCGGGGCAGACGGCCGAGGTGGCGATCGGGCCGCGCGCGGCCGCGACCAGCGCCCGGACCGACAGGACCAGCGCCCGGACCGACAGGACCAGCGGCCTCAGCGGCAGCGCTCCGACGGCCAGAACCGCGGTTCACAGGGCGGTTCCTCCGGCGGACAGTCCGGCCAGCAAGGTGGCCAATCGGGCCCGCAGGGCGGCCGTGACGACGACGACTACGGCGACGGCAGTAACCGGCGGCGTCGTGGCCGGTTCCGCGAGCGTGGCCGCAACCGCACCCCGAGTCGCGACCGGTTCGGCGAGGCCGAGCCAGTCGTCTCCGAGGACGACGTGTTGGTGCCGATCGCCGGCATCCTCGACATCCTCGACAACTACGCGTTCGTGCGCACCTCCGGCTACCTGCCCGGCCCGAACGACGTCTACGTCTCTCTCGCCCAGGTTCGCCGGTACGGGCTGCGGAAGGGTGACGCCGTGACCGGCGTCGTCCGGCAGCCGCGAGAGGGCGAGCGGCGGGAGAAGTTCAACGCGCTGGTGCGTCTCGACACGGTCAACGGCACCGATCCGGAGAAGGCCAAGACCCGGCTCGAGTTCAACAAGCTGACCCCGCTCTACCCGCAGGACCGCCTGCACCTCGAGGGCGACCCGGGCCAGCTGACGACCCGCATCATCGACCTCATCGCGCCCATCGGAAAGGGGCAGCGTGGGCTCATCGTCTCACCGCCCAAGGCCGGCAAGACGATGGTGCTGCAAGCGATCGCCAACGCGATCACGCTGAACAACCCCGAGTGCCACCTGATCGTCGTCCTCGTCGACGAACGGCCCGAAGAGGTCACCGACATGCAGCGTTCGGTGAAGGGCGAGGTCATCGCCTCGACCTTCGACCGCCCCGCAGAAGACCACACGATGGTGGCCGAACTCTCGATCGAACGCGCGAAGCGACTCGTCGAGCTCGGGCACGACGTCGTCGTCCTGCTCGACTCGATCACCCGGCTCGGTCGGGCCTACAACACCGCGGCACCGGCGTCGGGGCGCATCCTCTCCGGCGGTGTCGACTCGGCCGCGCTCTACCCGCCCAAGCGCTTCTTCGGCGCGGCCCGAAACATCGAGCACGGTGGCTCGCTGACGATCTTGGCGACAGCGCTCGTCGAGACCGGCTCACGCGGCGACGAAGTGATCTTCGAGGAGTTCAAGGGCACCGGCAACATGGAGCTCAAGCTCGACCGCAAGCTTGCGGACAAGCGCATCTTCCCGGCCGTCGATGTCGACGCCTCGGGTACCCGCAAGGAAGAGATTCTGATGTCGGCCGAAGAGTTGCAGGTCGTCTGGAAGCTGCGGCGCGTGCTGCACGCGCTCGACATGCAGCAGGCGCTCGAACTGCTCCTCGACAAGATGAAGCAGACCAAGAGCAACGCCGAGTTCCTGCTTCAGATCCAGAAGACGACTGCGCTGCCCGGCGACTGATCGCCCCTTCTGGTCGGGGTCCGGTGAGTTTCGTCTGATTTGCCGGGTTTCCGGAGATTCTCCCGGATTCCGCCGGCCCGGCTGGCAGTTGCGCGGACCCGACCACCCGTTCGGCTAAGCGTGACCGCCGGACAGGCTATTTGCGCCGCGAAGCGTCTGCCCGAGAGATCCCTCAGGCGTGAACAGGCCCCTTCTGCCGCCGGTCTACTCAAGATCGGGCCTGTCCTGCCGATTCAGCGGCATACGCAAAGACGCTCCAAGCCCGATGGCCCGGGTAGTCGGGAGGATCACGTGTCACCGTTCCCACGTCGGCCGCTGACCGTGTCCTGATCGCCGGGCAGGAGTACATCTCGTGAATGTTTTGGCCGTAGGGGCGCACCCCGACGACATCGAGCTGGGTTGTGCCGGCGCGCTGCTGCGACACGTCGCAGCGGGCGACAAGGTGACCCTTCTCGTGATGACGACGGGGGAGCGCGGACCGCAGGACTCCGTGTCTCGGGTGCTCGAGCAGGAGAATGCGGCAGCGCGGTTGGGCGCCGACCTGATCTGGGGCGGGTTCCCCGACGGTGCCATCCCGCACAGCCGCGAGACCGTCACGTTCATCGACTCCGTCATCGCCGCGACCAGCGCCGAAGTTCTCTACACCCACGGGCAGCACGATTCCCACCAAGACCACGTGTCGACGGCGTTGTGTTCGCTGTCCGCCGCGCGCCGGCTCGGCCGAGTGCTGTGCTACCAGTCGCCGTCCGCCAATGCGTTCAACCCCGTCGTCTACGTCGACGTCGAGGACAGCTTGCCCGGCAAGATCGAAGCGCTGTCCTGCCACCGTTCGCAGGTCGAGCGGTGCGAGCTGGTCGACCTCGAGGCGGTCGAGGCCGGCGCCCGGTTCTGGGGACACCAGGCGCGGATGCGCTACGCGGAGGCGTTCGAGGTCCCCCGGTTCGTCTGGGACATCGCCGGCGGGACGAGCGCCGTGCGACGAGTCGAAGCCCGCGTGGCAGCGAACGAGGCAACCGCGGCCCTCGCCAATCGTGCGGCCCACAACGGGCATGTCTCACCCGCGACCGCGGCCGAGGAGCCGGTCTTCCTGGTGGGTGGTCGACGGCAGTGAACGAGGCCGCGACGGGGCACGAGACCGGCGCTTTCGCTGCGGCGGCCGATTCGTCGGCCGCCGTTGACGTGTCGGGCGGGGGCACCGAAGTGTCGGGAAGCGTTCACCCGGTGTCGACCTGGTCAGGCGTACCACCGACCAAGTCGTCTGTGCCGTGGACGATTCCGCTCCTGATCGGCATCTGCGTTTCGGTCGTCGGTCTCCTCGGCGTCGATCGCGCCGTGTTCGTCGGCGTCCTGTTCGTCAATCTGGTCTTCCTCGTCTTCTTCCTGCGGCACGTCGCCTTTGCCGCGGCTTCGGCGCGGTGGGCGCCGATCGACCTCTACGACGTCGCCGACATCCGCATGGACTACCAGCCCAACGTGACGATCATCGTCGCCTGCCACAACGAGGAGACGGTCGTGCCGTCACTCGTGCACGGTCTGGCCGCGTTGCACTATCCACGTTCGCGCCTGGAGATCCTGCTCGTGGACGACGGGTCCGCGGACCACACCGGTGAGTTGCTCGACCAGCTCACTGCGGGGATTCGCCACATCCGGGTCATCCACCGCCCGGCGGGTGCCGGCGGCGGCAAGTCCGGCGCGCTGAACATGGCCCTCGCCGATGCGCGCGGAGAAGTCGTCGTCGTATTCGACGCCGACCACATCCCGCGCCGCAACGTCATCGGCCGGCTCGTGCGCCACTTCAGCGAGCCGAAGGTCGCTGCGGTGCAGGGTCGTTGCATCATCCGCAACTCCGTGCAGTCGACACTGGCGCGGTCGATCGCCATCGACTACTTCTCCGGCTACCTCGTCAACGAATACGGACGGCAAGCTCTGTTCGGTTTGCCTGCGTACGGCGGCGCGAACTGTGCGGTACGCACCGAGATTCTTCGTGAGATGGGCGGCTGGAACACCAACAGCGTCACCGAGGACACCGACATCACGCTGCGTCTCGTGCTCGCTGGTCGTCATGTGCGGTACGACATCACCGCGGTCGACACGGAGGAAGGCGCGACGACGCTGCGCCGGTTCATCAAGCAGCGGTACCGCTGGGCGCGTGGCCACCAACAGGTGTGGCGCGACTACCGTTCCAGCGTCTGGAACTCGCGTCACCTGACACCTGCGCAAAAGATTGAGTCGATGCTCTTCCTGCTCGTGTACCACGTGCCGGTGTTCTGCACGCTGACCCTGGTGATGACCCTGCTCCGGCTCGTCGGCTTGGGGCCGCATGTGAGCATCTTCGAGTTGCTGCCGCTCGCGTCGTTGCTGTTCGCCGGCCCGTTCTGCGAACTCGCGGTCGGTCTTCTCGTCGGCCGGGCGCCGCGGCGCGCTGCCTGGTCGGTGGCGTGGATGACGCCGCTGTTCGTCGTCTTCATGCTCGTGTGCACGAAGGCGTGGATCGACGGGCTGCTCGGCCGCCGCTACACCTGGGTGAAGACGAAGCGGTCGGAGTGGAATGCCCTCGAGGGCCGCGAGGTCGGTGAGTTGGGATGAACCGGCGCCGGATCATCGTCGGCACAGCGCTGCTGGCCGCCGTCGCGCTTGCCTTCGGCGGCTTCTACCTCTTCAGCACGCCACTACGTGATGTCGAGGCTCGCATCGTGCTCGCCGTCATCCGGCCTGCCGGGCGCGTCTCAGTGGTCGGCGACCACTACTTCCAGGTGCTACCGCAGACCCATGCCGCGTTCCGTGCGCAGCTGACGCCGTTCTGCTCCTCCCTGGTTCCCGTGCTCGCGCTGACGGCGATCGCCTTGTTCATCTTGCACGGCCGCTTGTTTCGGCGTGTCTGGGCTCTCGCGCTCGCGATCGCTGTCATCGTGGCATGCAACGTCGTGCGGATCGCCGCGTCGCTGTGGGTCGGCTTGGAGGTCGGAGCGCGAGGGCTCGTACTTTTCCATGACTGGGTCGGCACCTTGTTCGGGATCGCTTACACCATGGTCGGCTTCTTCTTGATGTTGTTCTTGTTGTTGCCGAAGGCGACCGCGAACATCGCCCGTGCCGCGAGGGTGAGCGATGTCCTCTAGCCTCCAGATCGTGGCCCTTGTCATCGGCGTCCTGCTCATCGCGGGCGCGATCGGATGGCGGTGGCTGCGCTTCTCGCGGGTCCGCCAGGGCATCCGGCAGGGTCTTGCCAGCAGCGACCCGACGATGCGGATCGCCGCGGTGAAGCAGGCCGTCGAAGTCGGGCTCGCCGCGACGGCGCCGATGGTCCTGCGCACCGTCCGCGTCGAGACCGACCCCGATGTGCTGGCCGCGATCGTGGAGTCGGTCGCGGGCCACCAGTGGGAGCCGGCGTCCACCGCTGCCATCGTCGAGCTGCGGTTGTGGGCCAAGGCCTATAGCGACGCCCGCCCCGACCTCCAGCGGCCCGCGGCCGGCCAGCCGCTGATGGCCGGCGTCGCCGGGGTCGTCGTCCCGCCGTCGTTGAACCCTCTGCGCGAGAAGGAGTTCCGTCGCCGGCTCACCACCGACGTCGACACCTCGACCGCCGAGACCGAAGCCCCGGTCTATGCGTACGAGCCGGACGACGACCCGCTGTCGCCGGTGCGGGTCCTGGTGACCGGAGCAGGTGGTGCGGCGGGCGTTGCAGTGATCCGCGCACTACGCCGGGCCGGGCACTACGTCGTCGGTGTCGACGCCGATCCGGACGCCGTCGGGCTGCACCTGGCCGACCAGGGGCAAGTGGTACCGCGCTACGCCGATCCGACCTACCTGGCCGCGCTGATCCGCATCGCGACGGTCTTCGACGTGCAGGCGCTGATGTGCACCATCACCGAGGAGTACCAAGCGCTTGCCGTTGCGGGCGAATATCTCGAGGAAGCAGAGCTGCGCACGTTGATGCCGAGCCTCGAGACGGTGCACACGTGCATGGACAAGTGGCTGTTTGCGCAGGCGATGAGCGATGCCGGGCTGCCGGTGCCCGCGACCGGACTCGCCGCTGCTGACGACGTGCCGGGGCCGTGGGTGGTCAAGCCACGGTTCGGCCGCGGCTCGCGCGACGTCCATCTCGTGCGCACGCGCAAACAGCTGACGGCCGCGCTGAATCTGGTGCCCGACCCGATCGTGCAGACGCAGGTGCTCGGGCGCGAGTTCACGGCAGATGCGTTGGTGCATCCGCCCGGCACGCTCGCCGGTGTGGTGCCGAGGTGGCGCCTTGCGACGAAGGGTGGCATCTCGACCCTCGGTGAGACTTTCGACGACGAGGGCGTGTGCGAGGTCGTCGGGCTGGTGCTCAAGGCGCTGGGACACGTCGGGCCGGCGAACGTGCAAGGTTTTGTCGGCGACGACGGCACCGTGACGATCATCGAGGTCAACCCCCGGTTCTCGGGCGGGCTGCCGCTGTCGCTCTATGCCGGCGCCGATCTGGTCGGGGAGTACCTGCGCGCGGTGATGGGTCGCGACGTTCGGCCCGAACGGCTCGTCGCTCGGGCCGGCGTGACGATGTACCGCTACTTCGAAGAGGTCTATCAAGGATGAAGATCACGGTGCCGGTAGGCACCCGACCCGAAATCGTCAAGCTGGCGGGCATCGTGGCCGCGTTGCGTGCAGATGGCCACGACGTGCGATGTGTCGCCACTGGCCAGCACACCGACGCCAAGCTCGCGGGCGACATCTTCGCCGAGCTCGACTTCCGGCCGGACGTCGTGTGGGAGCTGCCGTCGGTCGAGGGGGAGCGGGTCGGCGCCCTGCTGGCGCACGGTTACGCCGAGCTGGCCGCGCACCGGCCCGACGCCGTCCTCGTCCTCGGGGATACCTACACTGCGCCGCTCCTGGCCCTCGCCGCGCGGCGGTACGGCGTCGGAGTCGTGCACGTCGAGGCAGGACTGCGGTCGTTCAACCCCACATCGGTCGAGGAGGTCAATCGCGGCATGATGACCGCGCTGGCCACCGTGCACCTCGCACCGACCGAGCTGGCTGCCGCCTTCCTGCGCGACGACGGGGTCGATCCGGGGCGCATCCGCGTCGTCGGGAACCCGGTGATCGACGCGTTGGAAGCCAGCGGCGTGCAACGGGTCGACCCCGGTGCGCGGGCCGGCGTGCTGCTGACGGCGCACCGCGCGACCAACGTCGACGAACCGGTTCGGCTCGCGGAGCTGATACGTCTGATCGGTCTGCTCGGCTCGGCCCACCCGCCGGTCACCTTCCCCTTGCACCCGCGGACCAGGGCCAGGCTGCGCGAAGCAGGCCGGCTCGGCGAGGTCGCCGCGCTCCCCGGCGTCCGGCTGGTCGACCCGCTTCCCTACCGGACGCTGCTGACGACGCTTGCCGCGTCGGCGGTCGTCGTGACCGACAGCGGCGGCTTGCAGGAGGAGGCGTCGTGGCTGGGCGTGCCGGCCGTCGTCCTGCGCAACACGACGCCGCGCTGGGAGGGCGTCGTCGACGGCGCGGCGGTGCTGTGCGGCCTCGACAGCGACCTCGTGCTCGACCACGTCGCTCGCTTCGCCGATCTGCTCGAGGCGTCGCGGGTGGCCGCCCTGCCGTGCCCGTACGGTGACGGCCGGACGGCGAGCCGCGTGGTGGAGGCGCTTGCCGATCCGGAGGTGCTTTCGCTGCTTCGGCCGAGCGAACCATTGGCCGGTCAACCGTTGCCCGAACGGGTCGCCGCGCGGCTGAAGGTGGCGGTCGCGCAGTGAGCGCGCAAGCCGTCGACCCGCCGGAGATCGCCGCGGTCAGCGTCGACCTCGACGACACCCTCTTCCCGCAACAGACCTGGCTGGCCGGGGCCTGGCAAGCCGTCGCTGCCGCCGGGGCCACCCTCGGGCTGGACGCCGGCTCCCTGCTCGACCGCCTGCTGTCGATCGCCGCGGAGGGTTCCGACGGCGGGCGCATCATCGACCGCGCCCTCGTCGCCATCGGGGTCTCCGACGTCCAACTGCCGGCGCTCGTTCCCGGCCTGGTTGCTGCGTTCACATCCCATGCGCCCGAGCAGCTGACCTGCTTCGACGACGTGGAGTCAGCGCTTGTCGCCGTCCGGTCGTTGGTGCCGGTGGCCTGCATCACCGACGGTGATCCGCACATCCAGCGGGCCAAGCTGCGTGCCCTGCACCTCGTCGACTCCTTCGACGCGGTGGTGTTCTCCGACGAGCTCGGCCGCGACCATCGCAAGCCCAGCCCGGCGCCGTTCCTTCGGGCCGCCGACCTGCTCGGCGTGCACCCCGGGGCGATCGTGCACGTCGGGGACCGCCCGGCAAAGGACGTCGCGGGTGCGGCGGCGGTCGGCATGCGGGCGATCCGGGTGCGTACCGGCGAGTACGCCCAGCTGCCCGACGACGACGCCGAGCCGCCGTGGCGCACCTTCGACGACGCGGCCGCCGCCCTGCGGTGGCTGGTCCAGGCGATCCGTGGCGAGTCACCGCCCGACGAGGCCCCGGGCCGCGCCGCCCTCCCCGACCGTCCGGGCCGCCAGCATGATCATCGGGACTTTCCGGCCGGCCGCGCCGGTTATGTTCGGGGTCTGGCACACTGAGGAGCCAGTCAAGACGGCTCCGGTTCACACCGCTCGCCCGACCCGCGGATCATCGCGGGGCGGCGCCGTTCGGTGACCCGGCGGCCGCGACACCGAGGAGACATCCACCGTGAAGCCCGAGATCCATCCCGAATACCGCGAGACCACCGTGCAGTGCAGTTGCGGCAACACGTTTACCACGCGCAGCACCGCCAAGAGTGGCTCCATCCACGCCGACGTGTGCTCGGCCTGCCACCCCTTCTACACCGGCAAGCAGAAGATTCTGGACGTCGGCGGCCGGGTGCAGAAGTTCGAGAAGCGGTTCGGCAAGTCGGCCGCCGGCGGTTCCGGCAAGTAGCTTGCGTTCGGCGCCGGTCCTGCGCGGACCGGCGCCGTCGCCATGTTCGGCCGCGGGAGCACACCGATAAGGAGGTTGTCGTCATGTTCGAAGGAGTGGAGGAACTGCTCCACGAGCACGCCGACCTCGAACGACGCCTGGCCGACCCGGCGATTCACGCCAACGCCGGCGCCGCCCGCTCGCTCGGCCGTCGCTATGCCCAGGTGACCCCGATCGTCGAGGCCTACCAGCGATGGAAGACCCTCGGCGACGATCTCGACGCCGCGCGAGAGTTCGTCGAGTCCGACTCGTCGTTTCGGGCCGAGATCGCAGACCTCGAGCGTCGCCGCGACGAGCTGGCCGAGCAGTTGCGCGCCCTGCTCGCTCCGCGCGACCCGAACGACGGCAAGGACGTCATCGTCGAGATCAAGGCCGGCGAGGGTGGTGAGGAGTCGGCGCTGTTCGCCGGCGACCTGCTGCGCATGTACCTCCGCTACGCGGAGCGGCACGGCTGGAAGACCGAAGTCCTCGACGCCACCGAGTCCGATCTCGGTGGCTACCGCGACGTGACGGTGGCGGTGCGGGCAGACGGCGGCGACGGCGCGTGGAGCCGGATGAAGTTCGAGGGCGGCGTGCATCGCGTGCAGCGGGTGCCGGTCACGGAGTCGCAGGGTCGCATCCACACCTCCGCGGCGGGCGTCCTCGTCCTGCCCGAAGCCGAAGACGTCGATGTCGAGATCGATCCGAACGACCTGCGCATCGACGTGTACCGGTCGAGCGGTCCCGGCGGTCAGAGCGTGAACACGACCGACTCCGCCGTCCGCATCACGCATGTGCCGACGGGCGTCGTGGTCAGCTGCCAGAACGAGAAGAGCCAGCTGCAGAACAAGGAGTCTGCGCTGCGCATCCTGCGTGCCCGGCTCCTCGCCCACGCCCAGGAAGAAGCCGCCGCGGCGGCGAGCGCGGAGCGCCGCAGCCAGGTGCGCACGGTCGACCGGTCCGAGCGGGTGCGCACGTACAACTTCCCCGAGAACCGCATCTCCGACCACCGGGTGAACTTCAAGGCGTACAACCTCGACCAGGTGCTCGACGGCGACCTCGATGCGGTGATCCAGGCTCTCGTCGACGCCGACTCCGCTGCCCGGATGGCCGAGGCGACAACGGCGCAGGCGACGTGACGCCCGGCCCGGTGCCCGCGCAGGTGCGGCGGGCGATCGCCGACGCGGAGCAGACGCTCGCCGCTGCCGGCGTCGCGTCACCGCGGCACGACGCCGAGGAGCTCGCCTCCTACGTCGCCGGTTGTCCGCGCAGCGGGTTGGCCATCTTCGGCGCGCTGTCGGCCGACCAGCATGCGGTGTACCGGCGGCTGGTGGCGAGGCGCGCGTCTCGCGTTCCGTTGCAGCATCTGACGGGCAGCGCCGGCTTCCGCTACCTCGACCTCGCAGTCGGCCCGGGTGTGTTCGTGCCGCGCCCGGAGACCGAGGTCGTCGCCGGGTGGTGCGTCGACGCGTTGCGCGAGGCGTTGCCGCAGACGCCGGCTCCGGTCGTCGTCGACCTGTGTACCGGGTCGGGCGCGATAGCCCTGGCCATCGCGTGTGAGGTCCCCGAAACGCGGGTGCACGCCGTCGAGCGCGAGCCCGCGGCGTTGGAGTGGGCTCGGCGCAACGTCGCCGGGACGAGGGCCGGCGGCCGGGTCGAGCTGCACCACGCCGACGCCCGTGACGCGCTGCACGACCTCGACGGATGCGTCGATCTCGTCGTCTCGAACCCGCCGTACCTGGCGGCGTCCGACCGGCTGTCGTTCGAGCCCGAGGTTCGCGACCACGAGCCGGACGCCGCGCTGTGGGGTGGCCGCGACGGCCTCGACGGCCCGAAGATGATCGAATCGGTCGCACGCCGCCTGCTGCGTGCCGGCGGGCTCGCCGCGGTGGAGCACGCCGACGACCAGGGGCCCGCCGTCGCGGCCCTCTTCGCCGGTGCGGAATGGGCGGACGTCGTCGTCCGGCAGGATCTGGCTGGTCGCGATCGGTTCGTGACTGCACGGCGCAGGGAGGTGGCCGAGGGTGCGGGTCTACGACTGCTCTGATCCCGACGAGCGGGCGCAAGGCATCCGCGAGGCGTCCTACGCCGTTCGCCGCGGCGATCTCGTGGTGCTGCCGACCGACACCGTCTACGGGGTGGGCGCCGATGCTTTCACGCCGTCCGCCGTCGCGGCGCTGCTCGCCGCCAAGGGTCGGGGTCGCGACATGCCGGTGCCGGTTCTGATCAGCTCGCACCGGGTACTCGATGCGTTGGTGAGCCAACTGTCGTCTGAGGCACGCGCGCTCGTCGACCGGCTGTGGCCGGGTGCACTCACCATCGTCGCCCGCTACAACCCGTCACTGGCCTGGGACCTGGGGGAGACCCGGGGAACGGTGGCGCTGCGCATGCCGGCCGACCCGCTCAGTCTCGATCTGCTGACCGAGACCGGGCCGATGGCGGTCAGCAGCGCGAACCGGTCCGGTCTGCCGCCCGCGACGACGAGCGCCAACGCGCAGGCGCAGCTCGGCGAAGCGGTGGCGGTCTACCTCGACGGCGGCCCGACGACGTCCACGGTGCCGTCGTCGATCGTCGATGTCACCGGGCCAGTACCCGTGCTGTTGCGGGCGGGGGCGATCGGCGAAGAACAGCTGCGGGAGATCGTTGCGGAGCTTCAGGTCCGAGTACCTGGGCCGTAAAGTTCGACTCGCATCGGCAGGCAGCTCGGCTTGAAGTTCGGCAAGTAGCTCGGCAGGTAGTTCGGCTGGGGGTCGACCAAGAGGCGGAGAAGAGGTGGCGTGCGCGAGTATCTGATCACGCTGCTCGTCGCGGCGGCCGTGACTTACCTGGCCACTCCGATCGCGCGCCGGTTCGCCGTCCGGGTCGGTGCGATGACCACGGTCCGTGACCGGGACGTGCACACCATCCCGACGCCGCGGCTCGGCGGAGCCGGCATGTTCCTCGGCATGGCGGCCGCGCTTCTCGTCGCCTCCCGGCTGCCGACGCTGCAGGCTGTCAACCAGCGGTTCTCCGAACCCCGTGCGCTGCTTCTCGGTGGCGGGATCGTCTTCCTCATCGGCGCGCTCGACGACCGATACGGCTTGGACGCCGTGACGAAGCTGGCCGGGCAGATCCTGGCGGCGTCGGTCATGGTGTTGCAGGGCGTGCAGCTGCTATGGCTGCCGATCCCCAGCTACGGCACGCTCGTGCTCGGCCAGGACTGGTCGGTCATCTTGACCGTCACGTTCATCGTCGTCGTCATCAACGCGGTCAACTTCATCGACGGCCTCGACGGGCTCGCGGCGGGCATCGTCGGTATCGGTGGACTCGCCTTCTTCGCGCTCTCGTACCAGATGTCGGTACAGCTCCACCTGCCGCGCGCCCTGCCGCCGGAGCTGATCGCGGTGATCCTCGCCGGGGTGTGCCTGGGGTTCCTGCCGCACAACTTCCACCCGGCCAGGGTGTTCATGGGCGACTCCGGCTCGATGCTCATCGGCTTGTTGCTCGCCGCGTCGACGGTGTCGCTCACCGGCCAGGTCTCGCCGTCCGACCAGTACCAGCAGTACGGGACCTTCCTGACCGTGCTGCTGCCGTTCGCGGTGTTGTTCGTGCCGTTCGCCGACCTGCTGCTCGCCGTCATCCGGCGGACGAAGGCCGGCCGCGCCCCGTGGGCGCCGGACAAGCGCCACCTGCACCACCGGCTGCTCGAGCTGGGTCACTCCCAGCGGCGGGCGGTGCTGATCATGTACTGCTGGTCGGCGCTGTTCGCCACCGCGGTCGTCGGATTGTCGATCACTCAGGGCCCGTTGATCGTGGCCGCGGCCGGCGCGGCGTTCGTCGTGTTGATGTTGCTCGGATTCGCCCTGCCGCGGTTGCGCGCGACCTATCGTTCGCGCCACATCAGCTAGGTTGCGGCCTCCTCCGGCACAGGGTGACGAACGCCACGAACGCGGACGACGCAAACGCCTCAAACGTGCCGTCAGCGCCCGGTTACGTGGATGTTTCCTGTGGTAGCGTGCCCGTCAATCCCGCGGTGAGCTGGGAGTCTTTCGTGTCCGCGAGAGCTGTGCAGGGCAGGTGCGCCGAACCCGACGACCGTCGGGTGGGCTGCACGGCGTCCCCTGAGCGTGGGCCCGTAGGATGACAGCGGACCGCGGGGGGCGGGAACTCGGCCTCTACGCCCTTATCGGCATCGGCACGTTGAACTTCGCGTCGTTGCTCGTCGGGCTGGGGGTCGGCTGGTTGGCCGACGGTCTGCTCCATTCCTTCCCCGTGCTGACCCTCGCGGGGCTCGCGCTCGGGATCGGGGCCGGCCTGACCGCGAGCTGGTTCCAGATCCGCAAGTACCTTGGCCCCAGACAACCTTGACCGTACGCACCGTTGACCCGTCGCTAGACCACAGAAGAGGGCGCACAGTCGATGAACGCCACTGGACCGCTGATGGTGCCCGTCGGCACGCCGCGCCGGGTGTTCGTCGTGACTTTGATCCTCGGCGGCGTAGGTCTGCTCGTCGCATCCGTGCTCGGCCACCCGGCGGTAGGTGCGCTCTTCTTGGTCGGACTCGTCCTCGGGTGGGTTAACAACGTGATGACCGTGCGCTCGATCCTCAAGCACACAGCGGCGGGCGACCCCGACCGCAGGCACTTCGCCAAGATCTCCCTCGTCCGGCTCGGCTACATCACGTTGATCGCGGCGGTCTTCCTCATCGCGTTCCGGCGTGACGGGATCGCCGTGCTGGCCGGGCTGGCCGTCTTCCACCTGCTCGCTTCGCTGGCCACGAGCCTGCCGTTGCTGAAGGAGTTCAGGAAGGCATGAGCGCCTTGGCGACGACGCCGCACGTTCTGGCTGCAAACATCGACGTCGGCACCCACTACACCGTGAAGCTGTTCGGCCTCACCTTCGACTGGGACACCATCTTGACCTCGGTCATCGCCGGGGCGATCCTGCTCGGCCTGGGTTTCTACATGCGGGCGCGGGCGAAGGCGGGTGTTCCCAGCAAGCTGCAGCTGCTCTTCGAGATGGTTATCGACTGGGTCAACCAACAGGTCGAGGAGAGCATGGGCCTTCGGGTGGCCCCGTTCGTTGCCCCGCTCGCCGTGACGCTCTTCCTGTTCATCCTGCTGAGCAACTGGATCGGTTTGCTGCCGAGCGGGCATCCCGAGCGGCTGCCGGCGCCCACCGCCGACATCAACCTGCCACTGGCGATGGCGACGATTGTGATCATCCCGGTGCACCTCACCGGCATCCGGCGACGAGGCATTCGTAACTACTTCGGGCACTTCATCAAGCCCTTCCCGATCCTGTTGCCGATCAACGTGATCGAAGAGGCGGTCAAGCCGTTCACGCTCGCTCTTCGACTCTTCGGCAACTTGCTCTCGGGTGCGATCATGGTGGCCCTGCTGGCCTTGCTGCCCGCATATGCCCTCTGGCTGCCGCAGGGTGTCTGGAAGGTCTTCGACGCTTTCATCGGGCTCATCCAGGCGTTCATCTTCGCGCTCTTGACGATCCTCTACTTCGCCTTCGCCACCACGACGGAGGAGCACTGACCGCATGACGAGCGCAGTGCACAGCGTTTTTTCGAAACCACCCGCGACCAGCACCCGCTGACGCAGACCGAGACGGAGCAAGGAGACACATGGCCGCCACAACTATCGAGAGCGCCGTCAAGACAGCCGGCGCCTTCATCGGCGGAGGCCTCGCCCTTGGTGGCGGTGCCATCGGTGCCGCCATCGGCGACGGCATGGCCGGTAGTCAAACCATCGCAGGCGTCGCGCGACAGCCCGAGTCGCAACCCCGGCTGATGCCTATCTTCTTCCTGACCGTCGGTCTGGTCGAAGCGATGTACTTCATCAACCTGGCCTTCATGGCCATGTTCGTCTTCGTACTCGGCAAGTAAGAGCGGAAGGTAGTTCGCAGTGGCCTCGCCTGTTCTGGCACCGACCACCGAAGCAGCCAGTAACTTCCTCATCCCCAACGCGACGTACTTCGCCGAGCTCGTTACCTTCCTCATCATCTTGGGGTTGCTCGGCAAGTACGTCGTCCCGTGGGTCAACACGAAGCTCGCGGAGCGGCAGGAGGCGATCCGGCAGCAGTTCCGCGAGGCGGAGGAGGCGCGGGCCCGGCTCGAGCAGGCGGAGGCGGACTACCGCGAGCAGCTCTCGGCCGCGCGCGCCGACGCGACCCGGCAGCGCGAGGAAGCCCACGAGCAGGGCCAGCAGATCATCGCCGAGATGAAGGAGCAGGCCCGCGTCGAGGCCGACCGCATCATCAAGTCGGCGCAGCAGCAGATCGAGGCCGAGCGGGCGCGGGCGGTTGCGGCCGTGCGGGCCGAGATCGGCGCGCTCTCTGTCGACCTCGCCGGTCGGATCGTCGGTGAGTCGCTCGAGGATTCCGCCCGCCAGCACCGGATCGTCGAGCGGTTCCTCGGCGAACTCGAGTCGCGTGAAGCACCGCCGGCGCAGGCCGAGGCGCGCCGCTGATGCAAGGCTCCAGCCGAGAAGCGCTCGCGCAGGCGTGGCGCAGTGTCGAGCGGCGGTTGACCGGCGACACCGACGCTGCGCGGGTAGGCGACGAACTGTTCGCCGTGGTGACGCTGCTCGACTCGCAGGTCGCGTTGCGGCGTGCGCTCTCCGACCCGTCGCTCGACGCGAGACGCAAGACCGGACTCGTGGGGTCGATCCTGGAGTCGCGCATCAGCCCGGTCGCGCTGGAGGTCGTCGACGAGGTCGTGCGCGCTCGCTGGTCGCGGATGCGCGATCTCGGCGACGCGCTGGAGACCCTCGCCGTCTTGTCGATGCTCATCGCGGCGGAGCGCGCCCACCAGGTCGACGACGTCGAGGACGAGCTGTTCCGGTTCTCCCGAATCGCGGCAAGCCGCCCCGCGCTGCGCGACGCGCTCGCCAACCGGGCGCTTCCGGTCGAGAACAAGGTGGGCCTCGTCACGGCACTCCTTGAGTCGCGCACGACCCCGATCACTTTGGCGCTCGCGCTGCAACTGGTGCGCCATCCGCGTGGCCGAACCCCCGAGGAAGGTCTGGCCGAGTTCGGTGCGGTCGCCGCCCGGTTCCGGCAGCGCCTGGTCGCACGAGTCACGAGCGCCGTCGTGATGTCGGACGCCGAACGGGACCGCCTGCGCGCCGCGTTGGCGGGAATGTACGGACGTGACATCCACCTGCAGGTCGAAGTCGATCCGGCGCTGGTCGGCGGGGTCGTCGTCCAGCTCGGCGACGAGATCATCGACGGATCGATCGCCAGTCGTGTCGAGGAAGCCCGCCAGCACCTGAGATAGCCCGCAACTGAAGACAGCCCGCCAGCACCTGAACCAAGCAGTGAGCACAGCAAAGCCGAAGCACCCGTACCCCTGACGAAAGAGACCCGATGTCTGAGCTGACGATCCGCCCGGAGGAGATTCGCGACGCGCTCGAGCAGTTCGTCGCGTCGTACCAGCCGGATATCGCCTCCCGTGAAGAGATCGGCCGGGTGACGGAGGCCGGTGACGGCATCGCGCGCATCGAAGGCCTTCCGTCGACGATGGCCAACGAGCTGTTGCGTTTCGAAGACGGCACTCTCGGCATCGCGCTGAACCTCGACGTGCGCGAGATCGGCGCGGTCGTCCTCGGCCCGTACTCCGGCATCGAGGAAGGCCTGAGCGTCAAGCGCACCGGTGAGATCTTGTCGGTGCCCGTGGGCGACGGGTTCCTCGGTCGGGTGGTGAACCCGCTCGGTGAGCCCATCGACGGGCTCGGCGATATCGCCGAGGAGGCTAGGCGCGCGCTCGAGATTCAGGCGCCCTCGGTAGTGCAGCGCCAACCGGTGAAGGAGCCCCTGCAGACCGGCATCAAGGCCATCGACGCGATGACGGCGATCGGCCGCGGCCAGCGACAGCTCATCATCGGCGACCGGCAGACCGGCAAGACGGCGGTTGCGATCGACACGATCATCAACCAGCGCGCCAACTGGGAAAGCGGCGACGCCGCGCGGCAGGTCAAGTGCATCTACGTCGCGATCGGGCAGAAGGGATCGACGATCGCCGGCGTGCGCGGTGCGCTGGAAGCTGCCGGGGCGTTGGAATACACCACGATCGTCGCTGCACCGGCCTCCGACGCGGCCGGCTTCAAATACCTCGCGCCCTACACCGGCTCGGCGATCGGCCAGCACTGGATGTACCAGGGCCAGCATGTGCTGATCGTCTTCGACGACCTCTCCAAGCAGGCCGAGGCCTACCGGACGGTGTCGCTGCTGTTGCGTCGTCCGCCCGGTCGCGAGGCATACCCCGGTGACGTCTTCTACTTGCACTCGCGGTTGCTGGAACGCTGCGCGAAGCTCTCCGAGGAGATGGGCGGCGGGTCGATGACCGGCCTGCCCATCATCGAGACGAAGGGCAACGACGTCTCGGCCTACATCCCGACGAACGTCATCTCGATCACCGACGGCCAGATCTTCCTCGAGACCGACCTGTTCAACTCCGGCGTGCGGCCGGCCATCAACGTCGGCATCTCGGTCTCGCGCGTGGGTGGTTCTGCGCAGGTCAAGGCGATGCGGTCGGTCGCCGGCCGGTTGCGGCTCGACCTCGCGCAGTACCGCGAGTTGGAGGCGTTCGCGGCCTTCGGTTCCGACCTCGACGCGGCGTCCAAGGCACAACTCGAGCGCGGCGCGCGGCTGGTCGAACTGCTCAAGCAACCGCAGTACTCGCCGTTCCCCGTCGAGGAGCAGGTCGTCTCGATCTGGGCCGGCACCACCGGCCAGCTCGACGACGTCCCGGTTACCGACATCCGCCGGTTCGAGCGTGACTTCCTCGACTACGTGCGGATGCGGCACCAGGGCATCTTCGACGAGATCGTGACGACCAAGCAGCTCTCCGACGACCTGGCGGAGAGCCTGAAGGTGGCCATCACCGAGTTCAAGAAGACCTTCGAGACCCACGACGGCGGCAAGGTCGGGCACGAAGAGGCGCCCGACTTGGATGAGTCGCACCTGTCGACGGACAAGGTGCGCAAGCACCTACCGCCGACCGACCGCCCGGCCGGCACCGCACCGGCCGGCCAGTAGCAGGCACCAGCAGGGCACGAGCAGGCAAGCGCAGGGGAGTAGCAGGGCATGGGAGCACAGCTTCGCGTCTATCGGCGGCGCATCCGTTCGGTGCGCGCCACCGCGAAGATCACGCGTGCCATGGAACTCATCGCGGCATCGCGCATCGTGAGGGCGCAGCAGCGGGTCGCGGCGTCCACCCCGTACGCGGACGCCATCACCCGCGCCGTGTCGGCCGTTGCCAGCCAGTCCGACGTCGACCACCCGCTGACGACGCGGCACCCTTCGGCGGCACGCGCCGCCGTCCTGCTCATCACGAGCGACCGCGGCCTGGCCGGTGCCTACAGCGCGAACGTGCTCAAGGAGGGCGAGGCCGTCAGCGAGCACCTGCGCGAGCGCGGCATGGAGGTCGTGCCCTACATCGTCGGGCGCAAGGGCCTGGCCTTCTACCGGTTCCGCGAGCGCACGATTGCCGGCGAGTGGTCCGGTTTTTCCGAGAGCCCGAGCTATGTGCAGGCCAAGGACGTCGCCGACACCTTGATCGAGGCGTTCAGCCGACCCAGCGACGAAGGTGGGGTCGATGAGATTCACGTCGTCTACACCCGCTTCGTCTCGATGCTGACGCAGGCGCCCGACGTGCGGCGAATCCTTCCGCTCGAAGTGGAAGAGACGACGGAGGAGCCGGTCGGCGGTGCGTTCCCTCAGTACGAGTTCGAGCCGAGCGCGGAGGCCGTGCTCGATGCGTTGTTGCCGCGCTACGTCGAAGCGCGGGTGTACAACGCGCTGCTGCAAGGCGCGGCGTCCGAACTTGCCGCCCGTCGTCGGGCGTGCAAGTCGGCCACCGACAACGCCGAGGAGCTCATCAAGACCTACACCCGGCTCGCCAACGCAGCGAGGCAGGCCGAAATCACCCAGGAAATCAGCGAAATCGTCGGTGGCGCAGATGCGCTCGCCGCGACCGGGAGCGAGTGACAACGATGACCGCAACTGTCGAGAGCACGCAGGCCGGTGACGCGCCGGGTGGCGCAATGGGGCGAGTCGCCCGGGTGATCGGTCCCGTCGTCGACGTCGAGTTCGGCGTCGACGAGCTACCCGGTATCTACAACGCACTCACCGTTGAAGTCGAGGTGAACACCGCCGGTCAAGACGTCGAGGGCGAGCGCAAGCACACGCTGACCCTCGAAGTGGCGCAGCACATCGGCGACAACCTGGTGCGCGCGATCGCGCTGCAGCCTACCGACGGCCTGGTGCGCGGAGCTCCCGTGCACGACACCGGTTCGGCGATCAGCGTCCCCGTCGGCGACATCACCAAGGGCCACGTGTTCAACGCGCTCGGCCGTTCGCTCGATGCGCCAGGCCTCGAGGTCAAGGAGCGCTGGCCGATTCACCGACCCTCTCCGCCGTTCGATCAGCTCGAGGCGAAGACGGAGATGTTCGAGACCGGCATCAAGGTCATCGACCTGCTGACGCCCTACGTGAAGGGCGGCAAGATCGGCCTGTTCGGCGGCGCCGGCGTGGGCAAGACGGTGCTGATCCAGGAGATGATCACCCGTGTCGCCAAGAACTTCGGCGGTGTGTCGGTGTTCGCCGGTGTAGGCGAGCGCACCCGTGAGGGCAACGACCTTTTCCTGGAGATGACCGAGTCGGGCGTCATCAAGGACACCGCGCTGGTGTTCGGTCAGATGGACGAACCCCCGGGCACCCGGCTGCGGGTCGCGTTGTCGGCGCTCACCATGGCCGAGTACTTCCGCGACGTGCAGAAGCAGGACGTGCTGCTCTTCATCGACAACATCTTCCGGTTCACCCAGGCGGGCTCCGAGGTGTCGACCCTGCTCGGCCGGATGCCTTCAGCGGTCGGCTACCAGCCGACGCTGGCCGACGAGATGGGCGTGCTGCAAGAGCGGATCACCTCGACGCGTGGCCACTCGATCACCTCGTTGCAGGCGATCTACGTGCCCGCCGACGACATCACCGACCCGGCGCCGCACACGACCTTCACCCACCTCGACGCCACGACGGTGCTCTCGCGGCCGATTTCCGAGAAGGGCATCTACCCGGCGGTCGACCCGCTCGACTCCACCTCGCGAATCCTCGACCCGCAATACATCGGCGAGGAGCACTTCCGGGTAGCGAACGACGTCAAGCAGATCCTGCAGCGCTACAAGGACCTCCAGGACATCATCGCCATCCTCGGCATCGACGAGCTCGGTGAAGAAGACAAGGTGCTGGTCGGTCGGGCCCGCCGCATCGAGCGGTTCCTCTCGCAGAACATGTTCGTGGCCGAGGCATTCACCGGTGAGAAGGGTTCGTTCGTTCCGCTGAGCGAAACCATCGAGTCGTTCCGCCGGCTCACCGACGGCGACTTCGACCATCTGCCGGAGCAGGCGTTCTTCATGGCCGGCGGCATTGCCGATGTCGAGGCCAAGGCCAAGCGGTTGGCGGGCGAGTAATGCCGCTGAACGTCGATCTCGTCTCGGCCGAACGCAAGGTCTGGTCAGGAGAAGCCGGGTTCGTCGTCGCGCGCACCCTTGACGGCGAGATCGGCATCCTGCCCGGCCATGTACCGGTGCTCGGTGTGCTTGCCGAGGGTTACACGGTGCGGGTCACCGGTGGCGATGCCGGGGAAGGGATTGTCGCCGCCGTGCATGGCGGCTTCCTGTCCGTCGCCGACGACGCCGTGGCGATCCTCGCGGAAGTCGCGGAACTCTCCGGCGAGATCGACGTCGATCGCGCGCGTGCGGCGCTGGAACGGGTCACTGCGCAGGGCGACGACGAAACCTCGGAGAGCGAATCGGCGGCTGCTCGGGCTCGAGCCCGCCTCACTGCGGCTGGTCAGCAGATCTAGCGGATCCTGGTCGTACCGGTGCTCGCGGACCTTCTCGACGTCACCGGTTCCGCGCTGCTTGCCGGCGTCGTGCTGATTGTTCTTGCCGGCGCCGGATTGTTCTTGCGGCACAGCGTGTTGGCCCGCAGTGGCGCCTCGGTGCACTGCGGCCTGCGCCTCGCGAAGGCCCACCACACGTGGCACTACGGCCTGATCCGCTATTCCGCGGCACAACTGCAGTGGTTTCGGCTGTTCAGCCTTTCTCCCCGGCCGGCCCGGGTGTTCGTGCGGCGGGGGAGCGAGGTGCGGTCGCGCCGTGAACCGCAACGGCTCGAACTCAACCTCGTACCGCAAGCTCGAGTGGTCGCCCGCTGTTTCGTGACGACGGCCGGTGGCGAGCAGATGGAGGTCGAGCTCGCGATGGGGGCCGACGCATGGACCGGCTTCCTCGCATGGCTCGAGTCGGCTCCGCCGGGCGTCGCGCAAACGTCCTGGCGGCGTGAGCTCTGATGCACACCGAACGGAGCGCTCGATGAGCCAGCTCGCGCCGGCCATCGACAGCCTGCGGTTGTTCCTCCACGTGGGCGCTGCCACGATCTGGGTCGGCGGGCAGCTCGTGTTGGCCGCCCTCGTGCCGGTGTTGCGCGCACGTGACGCCGCCCTGCCCAAGCTCGCAGCGCGGGCCTTCAACAAGATCGCCTGGCCGGCGTACGGCGTCCTGATCGCCACGGGCGTATGGAACATCTTCGCCCTGGGTTCGCACACAACCTCGGCGTACCAGGCTGTGCTGGGCGTGAAAGTGGCCGTCGTCGCGGCGTCCGGCGCCACTGCGTACCTGCACACCAAGGCCCGGACGACGGCGGGCCTGGCCATCTTCGGAGCGCTGACCGGCCTCACCGCGTTGGCCGCGCTGTACTTGGGCGTCCTGCTCGCCGGCTGATCCGGCGCCGATCTCAGCGGCTGCCGGCGGGCTTCCACAAGACGTCGCCCTGACCGCCGGCCTCCGCCGTATTCGCGTAGCGCGCGAGCACGAACAGCAGATCGCTGAGCCGGTTGAGGTAGCGGCCGGGGGCGGTGGTCATGCTCGCGCCGTGCTCCTGGGTCGCCTGCCAGGTCTGCCGCTCGGCACGCCGCACGATCGTGCGGGCGACGTGCAAGAGGGCTGAGCCCGGACTCCCGCCGGGCAGCACGAAGCTGTCGAGCTTGCCGAGCTTGGCGTTGTAGTGGTCGATCGCCGATTCGAGGCGTGCGACGTCGTCGTCGAGGACCCGCAACGGTTCGTACGACGGGTTCTGCGCCACCGGCGTCGCGAGGTCGGCGCCCACGTCGAAGAGATCGTTTTGCACCCGGCGCAGCAGCGCCTGGACGTCGTCGGGCAGCCGGCCGAGCTCGAGCGCCACGCCGATCGCGGCGTTCGCCTCGTCGCAGTCGCCGAAGGCCGCGATGCGGGGGTCGGCCTTGGCGGTTCGGCTGCCGTCGACGAGCCCGGTCGTGCCGTCGTCCCCGGTCTTGGTGTAGATGCGCGTGAGGTGAACGGCCACGAGGGCGAGCGTATAGGAGCGGGATGGCCGCCCGGAGACGGCTCTGCGGAGCCGACGTGGCGCGCGGGGGGCGGGGCCTTCGCAGCCGGCGATCCCGTTACGATGCGGCAGGTGGAACGGATCAGGGTGGCCGGCGGCGCTCGCCTCGATGGCGAGGTGTTCGTCACCGGTGCCAAGAACAGCGTGCTGAAGCTGATGGCCGCGGCGCTGCTGGCGTCGGGGCGTACGACGATCTTGTCGGTTCCGAGCATCCTCGACGTCGAGATCATGGCCGAGTTGCTGCGCCGCCTCGGCTGTGGCGTGGAGTCTCTCCCCGGCACGCTGCACGTCGACGTCCCGTCGGACGTCGGGCACGCCGCCGACTACGACCTGGTGCGGCGGCTGCGGGCCTCGATCAGCGTGTTGGGGCCGTTGCTCGCCCGCTGCGGTGAGGCACACGTAGCGCTGCCGGGGGGCGACAACATCGGGTCGCGCGGCCTCGACCTGCACATCGGCGGCCTGCAAAAGCTCGGCGCCGAGCTGGAGAGCAGTCACGGCTTCCTGGTCGCCCGTGCGCCCCGCGGACTCACGGGCGCGACCATCTGGCTCGACTTCCCCAGCGTCGGCGCGACCGAGAACCTGCTCATGGCCGGCGTGCTGGCGCACGGCACGACCGTGATCGACAACGCGGCCCGCGAGCCGGAGATCGTCGATCTCGCGCGGATGCTGCAAGAGATGGGCGCGAAGGTCGACGGCGCGGGCAGCTCGACGATCGAGGTGCAGGGCGTGGCCGATCTCTCGCCGGTCACGCACACCACCGTGCCCGACCGGATCGTCGCCGGCACGTTCGCCATCGCCGCCGCGATGACTCGTGGCAGCGTCGCGGTCCGGGCCTCGCGCCCGGAGCATTTGGAGATCGTGCTCGACCGGCTCGCCACCTGCGGCGCGTCGGTCGAGGTGCTGGACGACGGGTTTCGCGTTTCGACCGAGCGCCGACCGCGCGCGGTCGACGTCGTCACGCTGCCTTACCCGGGTTTCGCGACCGACTTCCTGCCTATGGTGATCGCGCTCAACGCCGTGGCCGACGGCACTGCGATGGTGACGGAGAACGTGTTCGAGGGCCGGTTCCGCTTCATCCAGGAGTTGGTGCGGCTCGGCGCCGACATCCGCACCGACGGGCACCACGCAGTCATTCGCGGTAGCGAGCGGCTCTCCGGGGCGCCGGTGGAGGCCACCGACATCCGAGCCGGTGCCGGCTTGGTGCTGGCCGGTCTGGTCGCCGACGGGACGACGACCGTCGGGCAGGTTCACCACATCGATCGCGGCTACTCCGGTTTCGTCGACCAGCTCCGTGGGCTCGGCGCCGACGTCGTCCGCGAACCCGACATCGATCTGTCGACCGTAGGGGGCTGAACGCAATGGCCGGTGGAACGGTCGGCGTCGTCGGTGCCGGACTCATGGGAGCCGGCATCGCCCAGGTGGCTTCGGTCGCTGGCTACGACGTCGTCATGCACGATGTCGACGACGCGGCGCTGGAACGCGGTCGGCGCGCCATCGCCGCCTCCCAGCAGCGCCTCGTGGCCAAAGGGGCGCTCAGCGCCGATGTCGTGGCCGCAGCAGGCGAGCGGGTGCGAACCACCACCGACCTGGCGACGTTCGCCGATTGCGAGTTCGTCGTCGAGGCGGTCTTCGAAGACCTGGCGACGAAGCGAGCGGTCTTCGGCGAACTCGAGGGCATCGTCCACACCGACGCCGTGCTGGCGACCAACACGACGGCGATTCCGATCAGCCAGGTCGCACAGGCTGTGGCCACCCCCGAGCGGGTGGTCGGCACCCACTTCTTCTCGCCCGTCCCGGTGATGAAGCTGTGCGAGCTGGTTCGCGGCGAGCACACCTCCGACACCACGTTGCGGCGCGCTCGCGAGTTCGCAGAGTCCGTCGGCAAGACGTGCATCGTCGTCGAGCGTGACGTCGCCGGATTCGTGACGTCGCGGCTGCTGGTGGCCTTCCTCAACGAGGCGATGTCGTTGGTGGAATCCGGTGTCGCGACCGCGGAGGACATCGACACCGCGTGCAAGCTCGGTTTCGGGCATGCCATGGGTCCGCTGGCCACCCTCGACCTCACCGGTCTCGACGTGATCGCACACGCAGCCGCGGTGATCTACGAGGAGACGGGCGATGCCAAATTCGCGCCGCCTCCGGTGTTGTTGCGGATGGTCGCCGATGGCGAACTGGGGCGCAAAGCGGGTCGCGGCTTCTATCGATACGAGCAATGACGGTCGGCTGCGGCGACGTCGTCGAGTGGTTGACGAGGCAACGGGATGTTGCCATGTGTCGGTTTCATGGCGATTCCACTGCATAGCCGTGTCCTTGTCGATCCATATGGTCTCCTGTAAGTCAGCCTGATGGAGCAACCGCGGATGGGCCGCAGGCGTCGTACTCGAGGTATCCGCAAAGCTCGGCAGCGGGGAGGACACATGCCCGTCGGAAGCACCGCCAGCCTCACCACCGTTCCCGCGGCGGCAGACGCGATTGAGACGGCCGCCGTGGCCCCGGCCGGCACCTCGGCCAGCACCGACGTCTGCCTGAGTGGCCGGCTCGACGCGAGCACCTCCGCCGACGTCCGCGAATACCTTCTCGAGTGCTTGAACGGCACCGCGCCCGGCGCCGACCTGGTCGTCGACCTCGCCGAGGTCGACTGCGTCGACATGGTGGGCCTCGGCCTTCTGGTCGGGCTGCACCGCCAGGCGCAGCGAGTCGGACGCCGGCTGGTGCTCGCCCGCGTCCCCGCCCGGGTGATGCGCCTGCTGGCGGCCACCCGGCTGCGCCGCATCCTCGCCGTCCGCGACATCCCGCCCGGTCCGGCCGAGCGGCTCGCGCCGGCGCGGCTTCCAGACGACGCGGTGTACGCCGTCTGACGGGCCGCCCACCCCGACCTTCCCCCCGAGTGCCCCTGCCGACAGGACGCGGCAGGGGCACTCGGCTGTTCCGGAGACCTCAGGAGTGCCCGCAGTTGGCCGAAGGTCTCCAGTGAGGGACTTGTTGCCGCCGGGCGCCAGGTGCACGGCTCGACGAGGGAGGACCCATGAACCCCGCGGTGTTGCTGGGCGAGGACGTATTCGAGGCGTTGCCGGATGCGTACGCGACCGAGTCGCGGGCACTCGCCGGGCAGATGGCGAACCGCCTCGTCGGTAACGTCGAACACATCGTGCGCGGCCGCCGCGCCGCCATCGAGATGGTCACGATCGGGCTGCTCTCCGGTGGACACGTCCTCGTGCAGGACGTCCCAGGGAGCGGCAAGACGACGCTGGCCCACGCCGTCGCGAGATCGGTGCACGGCGACTTCCGGCGGGTCCAGGGAACGGCCGACCTCTTGCCCGCCGATATCACCGGTTCGTCGCTGTGGGATCCCTCGCGGCAGGAGTTCACGTTCGTCCCTGGTCCGGTGTTCACGAACGTTCTGCTGATCGACGAACTGAACCGAGCGACCCCCAGAGCGCAGTCCGCGCTGCTCGAGGCGATGGACGAAGGCAGCGTCACGGTCGACGGCTTTCGGCACGAACTGCCGAACCCGTTCTTCGTCGTAGCCACGCAGAACCCGAACGACCAGTACGGGACCTTCCCGTTGCCGGAAAGCCAGCTGGACCGATTCGCGGTCGCGCTCACGCTTGGCCACAACGACGTGCTGACCGAACGCCAGGTGATGCGCGAGCAGCTCATCCGGCCAACGGTGAGCGATCTGGAGGCCGTACTCACGGCCGACGAATTGCGTTGGCTGCAACTGGAAGTGCGAAGGACGTTCATCGCCGACTCGGTACTCGACTTCGCACTCGCGGTCATCACCGGTACCCGAACCCACGCGAGCATCCGAGTCGGTGCGAGCTCGCGCGCGGGCCTGTCACTGCTGCGATGCGCGCAGGCGCGCGCCTTGCTCGGTGGCCGCAACTACGTCGTGCCGGACGACGTGAAGGCGCTGGCGCCCAGCGTGCTCGGGCACCGGTTGGTGCTGGCGCCTGACCTGTCGTTTTCGAGCGAGCGTCGCGGCATGCCGGCGGGCGTTGCCCTGGTGCACGACCTGCTCGCCTCCGTCGCGGTGCCGCTGCAGGCGTGAAGCGTCCACGCTCCTTGTGGCGGCGGGGCCCGGTCGCCGGCCGCGTCCGGCGCCAGCCCATTCACGCCGGTCCGGCCGTGCTGCCGACCCTGCTCGGCGCGGGCGGCTCGTTCGCGTTCGCGGCGCACGAGAGGCTCCTGTGGCCGCAGGTGATCGGTGCGGTTCTCGTCGGCCTCGTGGTGGTGTCCTTCCTCGATGTCCTGTCGCCGCTGCGTATCGAGGTTCGGGTCGACGCCCCCGACCGGGTCGCCGTAGGGGAGCCGTTCGAGACCAGCGTGCGGTTGACGAATCTGGGCTCGGCGACCCGACGCAACCTCGTCGTCCGTCACCGCATCCGTGCCGGACGCCGGCTGGTGCCTGATCTGGTCGGGCTCATCGACGCGTTGCCCGGCCGCGGCGAGGCGACCGTGGCCGCCCGTCGGACCCCCACGGCTCGGGGCGTCGCTACCCACACCGACGTGCACATCACACAGGCCGGGGCCTTCGGATTGTTCTCGCGCTCCTCCGCGCATCGCATCCGGCACCCGTTGACCTGCCTGCCCCAGGCCGCGGCTCCGGTGAACATCGAAGAATCGGGGGGCGCGCCGGCGGGCAGCGCGATGGGCGCGACACCGGACGTCGACGTCCGTGGCATTCGGGAGTGGCGCTCGGGCGATCAGCTCAGCGATGTGCACTGGCGTTCGACCATTCGAACCGGCCGACCGGCGGTGCTCGATCGTGAGCGGCGCGGCGCGGGATCGCTCGTGGCCGTCGTCATGGTTGCGGCAGGTTCAAGCGGTCGGGCGCCACGCGACGCCGAATTCGAATCGGCCCTCGCCATGGTGGCGGCCACCGCCACAGACGCACTCCGTCGCGGTGTGCCGACATGCATCGTCGCGCAGACTGCGGGGTTCGGCTACCGGCACCCGTCTGAGGAAAGCTCGACACTCGACAGCTTCGCGAGTATCGACGTGACCGATGTGCCCACCCCGGATCTGCTTTCCCACGCGTTCGGCCATGTGGCATCGGGCGGCACGGTGTTGCTGGTCGCGAACAGTGCCGTGCCGGCGTTCTGGCGCACTCAGGTCGACGCCGCAGCGCGCAACGCTCAGGTTGCGGTCATCGACGTCGTCCGCTGGGCTCAGAGCGCGAAGGCGGTGCCCGGGTGACCGATCGCCTGTTGCGTGTCGACATCGCCAGTGGCTCGAGCATGCTCCTCGCCGGGCTCGCAGCCGACGGCGCGGTGTGGAGCGCGGAGCACCGCACGTTCAGCCTCGTAGCCGCCGGTCTGCTGACGTTGGTCGCGGCGGTCACGACGTATCAAGTCGCGCTGGGTGGCGCGCGCAGCGGTCACCTGCGCCGGGTGGGTCCCGTGGTACGGATCGGTGCATGCGCGGCCCTCGTCGCGGTCGGTCTGCACGACGGTGCCTTTACCGGGGTGGCCCACCCCGGGCACTCAGCCGCGATCGCGCCGATCGCTTTGTCGTTGCTCCTGGTCGTACAACTCGTTCAAGCGGCGTGGGTCATATCGCGTCGCGATATCGCAGCGGGATCGCCGACAATCGGTCTGCTGCTGGCGGTTGCCAGCACCCAAGTTCGCGAAACACCAGTGTTCGCAACGCTGTTCTCCGTTGCGGTCGTGGCGACGCTGGCTGCGCTGGTTCTCGTCCACCAGGGTGAGCTGGTGGCCGATGCCGTCACGGTCGCCCGGCCGGCTGCGTTCCGGCCGACGCGCCCTGTCGTCGTGCAGGTGACCAGAGTCGCCGGTGTGGCTGCGGTCGTGTTCTTGCTCGTTCCGAACTCCCTGTCCCTGGGCACGCAACCGGTCAAACATGCTGCCGCCACAGCGAATTCCGGCTCGGGGCACGTTGCAACGGATCCGCTCGCGTACAGCAGAGCGATTGCCGATCCGAGCAGCGGCACCCTCGATCTGCGCGCGCGCGGCGAGTTGTCGGACACTCCGCTGTTCGAGGTGCCCGCCGGCGCGCCGCGCTACTGGCAGGGCGCGGTCTACGATCACTATGACGGCTCGAGCTGGACGGTGACCGGCTCGGCGCAACCGAGTTGGCGCACGACCCGAGACGGCGCCGGCACTGTGCAGAGCGCGCCGCCCGATCCGCTCCAGCCGGCCACCGCGAAGCTCACGACCCGCTCGGACACCGTCCGGATGCTGTCGACACAGCCGATCCACGTCGTGCTCGCACCGGGTCGCGTGACGTCCTACCGCGGGCCGGGCGCGGTGATCGCGGACGCCGAGGGCAACCCGATGCTGGTCGATCTGCCCGCCAGCACCCTGGCGTCGTCCTTGGACTACCGGGTGACCTCGACATCGCCGGCGCCGTCGTCGTCGGCCTCGTCACCTGCGCCAAGCTCGCCGGGCGACGATCCGGGCGACCCGCGCTGGACGGCGCTGCCCAGCGACGTGCCGCAGCGGGTTCGCGACCTCGCGACCCAGGTGATCGGGCAGCAGCCCACCCGAGCGGCAACCGTCGCGGCGGCCGAGAAATACCTGCGAGCCAACGAGAAGTACAGCCTCGCCGCGCCCGTGCCGGCGCGAGGCACTGACGCGGTCGAGAGCTTTCTCTTCGTTACCCACCAGGGGTTTCTGTGAGCAGTTCGCCACCGCAGAGGTCGTGCTGCTCCGCACGCTCGGCATCCCCGCCCGGCTGGTCACCGGCTTTGCGTTCGGCGATACCCAGTCGCAACCGGGGATGCGTGTCATGCGGGCGAGCGACGCGCACGCCTGGGTGCAGTTCTGGTCTCCCGGCGTCGGCTGGGTCGACGCCGACCCGACTGCCGGCGCCACGCTCGCGTCGCCGGCAGTCGCCGCAGCCGGCAGCTCCGGCTCGAATGCCGCCGCGCCCAGCGCGGCGCCGAGCCATCTGGGCGTGACGGCGGCTGCGGGGACGTGGCTGCGTTCTGCCGGGCGCGGGCTCGTCGGTGGGCAGCTCGCTGCCGGAGTCGGCACCGTGGCGATCGCGGGGTTGGTGCGCTGGCTGATCCTGGGCCGGCGCAGGCGCCGCGTGCCGTTGCCGGAGTCCGGCTCACAGGTTCCGCTGCCGCGCGGCACGCCAGGGCCGGTGCTCGACGCCTACCTGCGATTCGACGCGGCTCTGGCGATCGCGCGCGGTCGCGTCATGGCCGAGACGCCGCGCGAGGTCGTGATGCGGCTCGGTCCTGACACTGCCTTCACGCCCGAGGTGACCGTCGCCCTCGACCTCCTCGAGCGGGAGTGCTACGGCGTGGAGCCCCTCGCCGAGGCTGATGCTGCCGCTGCGGTTGCCGTGTTCGACAGCCTTCGTGAGCTGTGCCGGACATCGACTGTCGGCCGGCACGCTGGACCGGTTGGCGTGCGCTGACGCCGCCAGTACGGTGCTGGCCGGTTGTCCCCTTTTCCGGGGCGAATACGGGTTTTCAGGCGGTCGCGTAGCAGATGGGCGTGCGAAATCCACGCGAGAGGGCTAATCGCGTACCGCATCGGGCGGAGGGCCGACGAGACGTCCGGGC
This sequence comes from uncultured Actinomycetes bacterium, assembly GCA_963782965.1. Taxonomy (GTDB): domain Bacteria; phylum Actinomycetota; class Actinomycetes; order Acidothermales; family Acidothermaceae; genus CAWALV01. The sequence continues at coordinate 2,108,612 of CAWALV010000006.1, read as the reverse complement.
AGGAATGCTCGCCGTCCGTGCAGAGGTCACCCAACTAGCTCAACGTCGAGGCTGAGTTCGCCGAAGAGGTGGACAAGTTCGACCCCCTCGACACAGGAGAACAAGATGACCATGGCGTACGATCGCCGGCGTCGCCTCGTCCGTGCCTTTGCTCCGGCAGTCGGTCTCTTGGCCGCCGGGCTGCTGGTCTGGCAGGGCAGCTACGCCGCCTTCTCCGGAACCACGCCCGACACCGCCAACGTGTGGACCGCCGGCTCGCTCACCCTCCAGAACAACGGCAGCGGCAGCTTCGCAGCGTCGTCCAGCGCGGTCTTCGGTGGCACCAACTTCAAGCCCGGTTTCACCAGCACGGCGACGTGCATCACGGTAAAGAACACCGGCTCGCTGGCAGGCAACCTGGGGATGTACCTCAGCGGCCCCACGTTGCCGCTGGTCTCACCGCTCGGTGACAAGATCTACCTGACGATCGACGAGGCCACGGTCGCGACCGCGGTACCGGCGAACTGCACCGGCTTCCCGGCCAGCCCCACCAACGTCGAGACCAGCACGGCATTGACCGCCTTGAAGACGACTTACGCCACCGCTAAGGCGCCGATCGCCATGGCCGCCAGTGGGATGGTCGCGTACAGGCTCGTCTGGACGTTCGATGCGGCGGCACCCAACACCCTGCAAGGCGCCACTGTCACCGCCGACTTCACCTGGGAAATCCAGTAGCCGGTAAGTGCGCCATGACGCTCATCAGTTAGCCAGCCGGCTCCCAGGCCCCGGAAACGTCTCAGGGGTCTGGGAGCCGAAGGGCTTTCCGAGAACAGAAGGGATAGAGAGGAGGTCACGCAGATGGCTACCCAGCTCGCAGTAGAAGCACCCGTGCAGAGCGAGCCGGCGCGGCAGCGTGACTTCGGCTCCTCCGCCCGACTGATCGGTGGCTTCCTCGGTCGGGCATGGCTCTGGTTCGTCGCCGGCTGCCTCATCGTGACGTTCGTACCGATGATCTTCGGCTGGCGGCCCTACGTCGTCGAATCCGGCTCGATGCAGCCGCGCATCAAGGTCGGCGACGTCATCATGGCCTCGCCGCAGCACGACTCCGCCAAACTGCTCGGCCACGTCGCGGTATTCGTCGACCCGGCCGGCAAGCACCCCGGCACCATCAAGTCGCACCGCGTCATCAAGATCAACACCGATGGCACGCTGGTCACCAAGGGCGACGCCAACGCGACCCCCGACTCGGCTCCCGTCCCGATGTCGAACGTGCGTGGCATGGGCCGCCTGCTCGTCCGCTGGGTCGGACTCCCGCTCATCTGGTTGCAAAACGGTCAGTTCGTCTGGCTCGGGCTACTGCTCGCCAGCCTTATCGCCGCCGCGTACCTCGTCGTCCGCGACCACGACGAGGAACCTGCGGCGGCCAACGGCGAGGACAACGACGGCGACGGCGATGACGGCGACGACAACGACGGCGACGAGCCGGACGACTATGCGGGGTTCGTGGCCGACAAGCGCTTGGGCGGCACGGACGCCGCGTACCAGCCGGTCTCCAGCGGCACGGTTCCCACAGCGCCGTCGCCAGAAGTGACGTCTCCCTCGGCGACCCCTTCGTCGAAGGCACCTTCATCGGCCGCATCTCAGTTCTCTGCCGAGGCAGTCAAGACCAGGATCGCCTTCAACGCCACGTTGCTGACCGCCCGCCGGCACCTCAACGACGCCGACCACGGCCGGCACGCCCGGCCGTCACGCACAGCGCGGATCGCTCGGTGGACAGCCACGCGCACCGCCATCGTCGGCGTCGGCGCGGGTGCGCTGCTGCTACCCACGACCCAGGCGGCCTTCTCGGCCACAACCGCGGATACCGGCAACGTCTGGCACGCCGCCACATTCTTCGGCCAGAGCTACACCGCCGCAGTTCAGAGCCTGAGCCCTTACCTGTACTGGAAGCTCGACGATTCGGCGGGCACGGCGACCAGCCAGAACTCGACCGCGGCCGATTCCTCGGGGAACGCCCGTACCGGGCAGTACAGTCCGTCGCCGTACGGGAGCGCGTCCTGGACCCTCCAGCAGGCGGGTGCATTGACCGACGGGCGGACGCCGAACTACTCGGTGAGCGCGGCGGGTGGCGACAGTGCGACGGCGACCTGCGTCTACACCGCGCCCGGCGTTGCAGCGCAGAACCCGGCGGCCGTCACGTACAGCGAAGTCATCTGGTTCAAGACGGCCCCCGGCTACAGCAACGGCGGCAAGCTCATCGGCTTCGAGAGCGCGCAGACCGGCGTTTCCAACAGCGGGTCAGGCGGTCAGTACGACCGGCACATCTACATGGATGGCAACGGCCGGTTGTGGTTCGGCGTGTGGACCGGCGCCACGACGACCGTGAGTTCGGCCGCAAGCTACAACGACGGCAGCTGGCACATGGCGGTCGCGACGATGGGTACCGACGGCATGGCGCTCTACGTCGACGGCGCGCTCACGGGTTGGGACCCGAACAATGCCTCGCAGAACTACACGGCGTTGAACGGCGGCTGGTGGCGCGTGGGCTGCGGCAACCTCAGCGGCTGGGGAGGCATGTGGACCGGCGCAAACAACCCCGGCACGACCCAGACCAACTACGGTTTCAGCGGCCAGCTCGACGAGGCGACGGTGTATACGACCGAGCTCACGTCGGCGAACGTCGCCGACCTGTGGGCCGCAGCTTCTGGCTCCACGGCCCCGGCGCCCACCGGCCTGGTGAACGGCAACTTCGAGACCGGCTCCCTTTCGCCGTGGGTGTGTGACAACGGCGGCGTGGTGCAGAACGGCACCCGCCACGCCGGTACCTACGCCTTGCAGGCGGCCGGCAACCGTAAGAACGAGCAGTGCCAGCAGGACGTGACTTTGCTGCCGAACCACACATACACGCTGAGCGCTTACGTGCAGGGCTCCCGCCTCACGATCGGTGTGTCGGGTGGCTCCGCCGCGTCGACGTCGGTCACGACCGCCGCGACGTGGACCAAGCTGACCGTGTCGTTCACCACGAACTCCACGGGTGCCGTGACCGTCTACGTGAACAACAGCAACGCGACGACGAACGCGCAGCGCCTGACCTTCTACGCCGACGACTTCGTGATCAGCTGACGTCGTTGCGGCGTCAGAACAACCGGGCGCTCGGGTCGCCGGCGCCGCGGAGTTCGTCGTAGTTGACGCTCACGCAGGTGATGCCGCGGTCGGTAGCGAGCACCCGGGCCTGCGGCTTGATCTCCTGAGCCGCGAAGACACCGCGCACCGGCGCCAGTAACGGATCGCGGTTCAGCAGTTCGAGGTAGCGGGTGAGCTGCTCGACGCCGTCGATCTCGCCCCGGCGTTTCACCTCGACGGCAACACTGATGCCGTCGGCGTCCCTGCACAGCAGGTCGACCGGACCGATCGCGGTCGGGTACTCGCGCCGCACCAGGCTCATGCCCGCGCCGAGGGCGCCCGGGTGGTCGGCGAGCAACTCCTGCAGGTGCGCCTCGACGCCGTCCTTGAAGAGGCCGGGGTCGACCCCGAGTTCGTGGCTGGAGTCGTGCAGCACGTCCTCGATCGTCACCACGAGCTGCTCGCCGGCCTTGTTGGTGACCGTCCAGGTGCCGGGCGTCTCTTGCAGCGTGCACGGCGGGCTCATCCAGTTCAACGGCTTGTAGGCGCGGTCGTCGGCGTGGATCGAGACCGAACCGTCGGCTTTGACGAGGATCAGCCGGGTCGCAGGCGGGAGGTGGGCGGTCAGCCGGCCGACGTAGTCGACGCTGCAGCGGGCGATGACGAGGCGCACGCCGCTCACCGTAGCGGCCGGCCGTAGGGTCTTTCGATGATGCCTCCCTACGACGCCGTCGTCCTGGCGGGCGGCGCGGCCCGACGGATGGGCGGCGCCGACAAGGCCATGCTGGACGTCGACGGCCGCCGGCTCCTCGACCGCGCGGTCGCCGCCGTGGCGGGCGCCCAACGCGTGGTCGTCGTCGGGCCGCCGCGCGCGGCCGAGCCCGCGTCGGAGTTCGCGACCACGGTCGTCTGGACGAGTGAAGATCCCCCCGGCGGTGGGCCTGCCGCGGCGATCGTGCATGCGCTGGCGCACGTCGCGGCGCCGACGGTCGTCGTCCTAGCGGTCGATGCGCCGTTTGCCGCTTCGGCGATCGAGCGGCTGCTCGGTGCGCTGCCCGGCCACGAGGCGGCGATGCTGGTCGATGGGTCGGGCCGGCGGCAAAGCCTGGTGGCCGCCTATGCCACCGCGGCGCTGCGCGCGAACGCGAGCGGTGAGTCGTGGACCGGCCGAGCGGTTCGCGATCTGGTCGCCGGGTTCTCCGTCGCCGAGGTGGCCGCGTCGGGCGAGGAGGCGCTCGACTGTGACACCGCAGAAGACCTGGCTCGCGCCCGGCGGCTGGCCCTCCGGCCGGCGCACGCGCAAGGGGACGAGCCACCGGAGCGCGGCGCGGGCGCGCCGATCAACCCGGGTTCTCGCGGTACTCCCAGTTCGTGACGAGCCTGTTGATCCGCTCCGCCGCGGCGGCGAGCGGCACCCCGGACTCCACGGCCCGACCGAGCAGGAACGTCGTCAGCGGCGCCGCCTGCCGCTCCACGCCGTGGGCGACGTCTCGGGCCACGTCGAGCACCGCATCGGGTGCCGCCGCAGGGTCGATGCCGAGTTCGCCGCAGACCGCCGTCACCCACGAGTCGAGTTCGCTCATCCGTCGTCCTTTCCGTGTCGTCCCGTGGCCATGATCTACCCGATCGCGCCGGCTCACACCGCCCCCCGATTACCCTTCAGGTATGGGTCGGGTCACGCAACGGCGGTCGGTGCTTCGGCTGGACGCCGCTGACGCCGATACGGTGCGGCAGCGCATGGACACCCTCGCGGTCGAGGAACCCCTGGAAATCCGAGTCGCCGGGCGAGCCATCGCGGTCACGATGCGCACCCCGGGTGACGATTTCGACCTGGTCGCCGGATTCTGCTGGACCGAGGGCTTGATCACCGACGCCGGTCAGCTGATCGGTCTGCGGTACTGCGCGGGCGCCGATGCCGACGGGGCGAACACCTACAACGTCATCGACGTCGACACCTCCGCCGATGCGCCGAGGGTCGAGGTGACGCGCAACTTCTACACCACGAGTTCGTGCGGCGTATGTGGGAAAGCGAGCATCGACGCCGTCCGAGTGCAGTCGCGTTTCGACGTCGCGACCGACGACGTCAGCGTGTCGCCGTCGCTGCTCGTCTCTCTTCCCGATCGGTTGCGCGCCGCGCAGAAGGTGTTCGATCAGACCGGCGGTCTGCACGCTGCGGGCCTGTTCAGCTCGGACGGCGACTTGCTGGCGTTGCGTGAAGACGTCGGCCGCCACAATGCGACCGACAAAGTGATCGGCTGGGGGTTGCACGAGAAGCGGCTGCCGCTCGCCCGTTGCGTGTTGCTGGTGAGCGGTCGCGCTTCGTTCGAACTCGTGCAGAAGGCCTATCTGGCAGGCATTCCCGTGCTTGCGGCGGTCAGCGCGCCGTCTTCGCTCGCCGTCGAGTTCGCCGAGTCGGTGGGCATGACGCTGGTCGGGTTCTTGCGCGGGCAGTCGATGAACGTCTACGCCGGTTCTTCTCGCGTCGTCGACCGGGCAGCGGTATGAGCCCGCGCCGCACGCGACCGGTGCGCCGGTCGGGGTCGACCACGTCGGCCGATGCCAGCGGTGACACCGATCTCGGCGGTGGCTTCGAGTCGATCGAGTTCGATTCGCATGGCGAGGAGTGGGTGGTACGCCGCATCACCGGGTCGACGTCGACGAAGACCTACCGTTGCCCGGGTTGCGACCAGGAGATCAGGCCCGCCACGCCGCACGTCGTCGCGTGGCTGCGCGACAGCATCGATCAGCGGCGGCATTGGCACACCCCGTGCTGGAACGCGCGAGAGCGTCGCTCGGTGCGTCGTCCCCGCCGCTGACCCGCCCGCGCCGCGACTCGCCGCTGTCGCGCGCACTGCCCCGCCCCCACTCGCGCCCGCCCGGCCCCCAGGAGCGGTGATCAAGCAGATAACGACACGACACGCCAGCGTGTCGCGGTCATATCTGCTTGATCACCGCTGAATCAGCGGGGCGGGTTGGCGTGAAGCCGGCCGGACTCAGCCGAGCAGCTTCGCCATCCAGGCTTCGACGTCGTCGGGGTGGCGTGGCAGCGCAGCCGTCAAGTTGCGGCATCCCTCGTGCGTCACCACCACGTCGTCCTCGATGCGGACGCCGATGCCACGAAGCTCTTCCGGAACGGTCAGATCGTCGGTCTGGAAGTACAGGCCGGGCTCGACCGTCAGCACGTAACCCGCTTCGAGCACACCGTCGAGGTAGGCCTCGCGGCGGGCCTGCGCGCAATCGTGCACGTCGAGTCCGAGCATGTGGCCGGGGTTGTGCAGCGAGTAGCGGCGGTGCAGGTCGGCGTCCGGGCCGTCGAGGTCGGCGGCCGACTCGGGCAGGATGCCCCACGCCACCAGGCCCTGCGCGAGCACCTGATGCGAGGCCCGGTAGTAATCGCGGAACTTGGCACCGGGCTTGACCGCCGCAAGCGCTGCTTCCTGCGCGTCGTAGACGAGTTGGTAGACGCGTCGCTGCGCGTCGCTGAAGCGGCCGTTGACGGGCAGCGTGCGGGTGACGTCGGCGGTGTAGAGGTCGCGATTTTCGACACCGGCGTCGAGCAGGAGCAGATCGCCGTCGCGCACCGGGCCGTCGTCACGCGTCCAGTGCAGGATGCACGCATGCTCGCCGGCCGCGGCGATGGTGCTGTAGCCGACGTCATTTCCTTCCAGCCGGGCACGCCGCCAGAACGTGCCTTCGATCCAGCGTTCGCTGGTCTTGCATGCGGCGGAAAGGGAGCGGACGACGTCTTCGAAGCCGCGGACGCTGACGTCGGCCGCTTGTGCCAACGAGGCGATCTCCCAGTCGTCCTTGACCAGCCGCAGCTCGGAGAGCGTCGTTGCCAGCGTCGGGTCGGCCGCGCCGTCGACGGATGCGACAGCGGTATCGACGGTCGCGTCGTGGCCGCGCAGGACCACGGGAGCGGGCTTCTGCCCGGCCAGCCTGGCGAGCGCGTCGGCGAGTTCGTCGAGCGGTCTGGCGGTGATATCGAACTCGCCGGCGATCTCGTCGAGGCTCGGGCGCGGGCCGGTCCACAACTGCCCGTTCACCCGGTCGCGGTAGAACTCGTCGCTTTCCGCGCGCGGGGCGGACGAGCGCGTGTAGAGGGTTGCCCGGTGGTCGTCGGGCTCGTCAGGATCAGGAGCCATCACCAGGACGGCGTCGGGCATGGTGGCGCCGGTGAGCCAGACGAAGTCGCTGGTCGGCCGAAACGGGTAGGGCACGTCGTTGTTGCGGACCTTCAGCGTGCCGGCCGGGACGACGATCGGTCGGCGAGGGAACGCCGCCGACAGTGCGGCCCGGCGTTTCGCGGCGTACGGCGCCACCTCGGCGGGTTCGACAGGGCGGGGTGCGGGGTCTGCCCACCCCTTTCGCATGAACGCGCTCAGCGCGTCGGAGGCGTCGGCATCGTAGGAGGTGGTGGTCGGTCGGCGGCTGCGCATCCCTCCATGGAACTACATCGGCGCCGGAAAACGCAGGTGGGCGGTTAGGTTGGGTTTCGTGCCGTGTCCCGTCGTGCTCCTGCACGCCTTCCCGCTGTCGAGCCGCATGTGGCAGCCGTTGGCCGACGCGCTGGGGCCGTCGCTGCAGCTCGTCACGCCGGACTTTCGGGGCGCCGGCGAGGTGCCGCTCGGCGACGGGCCGCCGTCCCTCGACGTGTTGGCGGACGACGTCGCAGCGTTGCTCGACTCCCGTGGTGTGCAGCGGGCTGTTGTGGGCGGCCTTTCGATGGGCGGTTACGTGGCACTCGCGTTTGCCCGCCGCCATCCCGAGCGGCTGGCCGCGCTCGTGCTCGCCGACACGAGGACCGGCGCCGATACGGAAGCCGCTCGGCAGAGCCGGCTCGAGATGGCCGAGACGTTGGTGCGCGAAGGTACCCCGCGCGTGCTGGTCGAAGAATCGCTGCCTGGGTTGCTTGGCGATACGACCAAGCGCTCGCGCCCGGACGTCGTCGCCTTCGTGCGCGAGCTGGTGTCGAGCGCGTCGCCTGCGACGGCGGCCTGGTGGCAGCGGGCGATGGCCGCGCGGGCTGATTCGCATGCGGTGTTGGACTCCCTCGACGTGCCCGTGTTGGTGCTCGTCGGAGCGGAGGACACGTTGACACCGCCGGCCGGGGCCTCGGCGATGGCGGAAGCGGCTCGGTTGGCGCGGCTGGTGGTGTTGCCGGGCGCGGGCCATCTGAGCGCGATCGAGACGCCGGCGGAGTTCGCAGCGGAGCTGGCGGCGTTCGTCGGCCCCTTGTCTTGACCAGTGCACATCTGGGGTTGGGCCGGTGGGCCATGATGACGGTCATGTCTGCCGTCGCCCTTGCCGGGATCTACTTCGGGTACAGCGCGACGGTCGAGGAGACCTTCTTGACCAAACGATTTCCGGACGCCTATCCGCAGTACAAGGGGTCGACCAAGATGCTCGTACCACTCGTCTTCTGAATCGTGGGCCCCTGGCCCGACGGCTGCTTTGCCGGACCGTGCTTCCTCAGCGTTGCTGAATGACCTGCTTGCCCTTGTCGACCCAGTGATTGAACGCGCCTGCCTGGTAAGCGAGGAATCCCGCCGCGATCACCACGGCAAGCAGCGCTATCGCCATGAGCTTGCGCATTAAGGCGATGCCCGCGAGAACAGCCAGGATCACGATGATCGGTACCGTGTACTTCGCCTTCGGATCCGGCAGTTTCAGGCTGAGGAAGTGGGCCGACTGCGCAGCGAGCATCATGCGTGACATGCCGCGATGATCTCAGGTCCGGGCGGCTTGTACGAGCTCCGTCAGCACTCCGGACAGATCGCGGGGGTGAGCGAACGCGATCGAGGCCCCCAAGGAGCCGTGCCGTGGCCTCTCGTCGACCAGCTCAATACCGTGCCCTGCAAGCGAATCCAGCACGGATGCCACGTCGTCGACCGCGTAGCCGACATGGTGGAGCCCCTCACCGCGGCGAGCCAGGAACCGGCCTACCGGCGTGTCGGGGCCGAGCGGCTCGAGCAACTGGACGTACGAGCCGGGCGCACCGGCCGCATCGGGCAGCGCGCCGGCCGAGCCGAGAGCCGGGACGACGTCGTCGAGCGCGAGCATCGCCTCGCGAACGCCCTGCTCGGTGTTCGTCTCGACGGCGACGACCTCGAGGCCGAAGCTCGTCCGGTAGCGGGCGATGGCCACGTCGAGGTCGTGCACCGCGATCCCGACGTGGTCGATCCGCCTCAGCATGGCCTCAGCATGGCCCTACCGTACGGTGATGGCATGGCAGTTATCGTCTCGGGCGCGCGCACGCCGATCGGCAAGCTGCTGGGCGGTCTCGGCGAGTTGAGCGCCATGCAACTCGGTGGCCACGCGATAGCCGCCGCGCTCGAGCGCGGCGGCGTCGGCCCCACCGACGTCGACTACGTGATCATGGGCCAGGTCCTGCAGGCCGGGGCCGGTCAGATTCCCGCGCGGCAGGCAGCCGTCGCTGCGGGCATCCCGATGACCGTCCCCGCCCTCACGATCAACAAGGTTTGCCTGTCCGGGCTCGACGCCATCGCGCTGGCCGACCAGCTCATCCGGGCCGGCGAGTTCGACGTCGTCGTCGCCGGGGGCATGGAGTCCATGACGAACGCGCCGCATTTGCTGCCGGGAGCACGCCGCGGCGTCCGCTACGGCTCTGCGCAGCTGCTCGACGCGACGGCCTACGACGGGCTCACCGACCCGTTCGACCACCTGGCGATGGGTGAATCGACCGAGCGGCACAACGCGAAGCTCGACATCGGTCGCGCCGACCAAGACGCCCTGGCCGCACAGTCGCACCAGCGCGCGGCGCGCGCCCGCGAGAGCGGCCTGTTCGCCGAGGAGATCGTGCCGGTGCCCGTGCCGCAGCGGCGCGGCGAGCCGGTGGTCGTCGCCGACGACGAAGGGATCAGGCCCGAGACCACCGTCGAGTCGCTGGCCAAGCTCAAGCCGGCGTTCGATCCCGACGGCACGATCACCGCGGGTAGCGCGTCGCAGATTTCGGACGGCGCCTGCGCGGTCGTCGTCACCTCGGAACGGACCGCCGAGCAGCGTGGCTGGCCGGTGCTCGCACAGATCGGTGCGCACGGCGTTGTCGCCGGCCCCGACAACTCGCTGCACTCCCAGCCCGCCCGGGCGATCGATCGGGCCTTGCGGCGAGAGGGGCTGTCGGCGTCCGACCTCGACCTGGTCGAGATCAACGAGGCGTTCGCTGCCGTCGTCCTGCAGTCGATGCGCGAACTCGGCCTCGACGACGAACGGGTGAACGTCAACGGCGGGGCGATCGCACTCGGCCACCCGATCGGGATGTCGGGAGCCCGGCTGGTGCTGCACCTCGCCTACGAGCTGCGCAGGCGCGGTGGCGGAATCGGCGCAGCCGGCCTGTGCGGCGGCGGTGGCCAGGGCGACGCGCTCGTCCTGCGTGTGGCCGGAGCCTGATCGGTGCCGGCAGCAGATTCGCAGGAGCTGCCGGCTCTGGTGCAGGCTGCTCTGGACGGTGACACCCGCGCCTTGGCACGCCTCATCTCTCTCATCGAGGACGACGACCCGTCGGTACCTGCGCTAGTCGCCGAACTACCGGCCGGCCGCTCGCCGTCCTATGTGATCGGCCTGACGGGAGCGCCCGGCGTTGGTAAGTCGACGACCGCTTCGGCCATGGTCGGATGCTGGCGGGCAGCGGGTTCGCGCGTGGCCGTGCTCGCCGTCGACCCGAGTTCGCCGTTCACCGGCGGCGCGCTGCTCGGCGACCGGGTCCGCATGCAGGTCCATGCGACCGACGATCGGGTGTTCATCCGTTCGATGGCTTCGCGCGGCCAGCTCGGCGGTTTGGCGATCGCCACGCCGCACGCCGTCCGACTGTTGGAAGCCGTTGCGTTCGACATCGTGCTCGTCGAAACGGTCGGCGTGGGTCAGGCCGAGGTCGACATCGCCTCGACGGCCGACACGACGGTGGTCATGGTCGCGCCAGGCATGGGCGACGGAATCCAGGCAGCCAAAGCGGGCCTGCTCGAAGTAGCCGACGTGCTCGTCGTGAACAAGGCCGATCGAGACGGCGCCGACGACGCGGTGCACGAACTGCGGCACATGATTTCGACCGTGACGGAGCGGCGACCCGGGCAATGGCGGCCACCCGTCGTGCGTTCAGTGGCGACAGCCGATGGCGGCATCGACGAGGTGATCGAGGCGATCGAGAAGCATCGCGGGTGGCTCGCGTCGTCCGGTGAAGGAGATCAGCGGCGACGTCGGCGGGCCGCCCACGAAATCGCAGCGGTGGCGTTGGCTCGGGTGACGGTCAGCCTGGGACTGCGCATCGACGACCCGCAACTGAAAGAGCTCGCCGACGCGGTCGTGGAGGGCGAACTCGACACCTTCGAGGCGGCCCGCCGGCTTCTCGGCGATCGCTGGTGACGCGCCGTCGCCGGCGACGCACAGAACTCAGGCGGACGCCGGCGTCTCGGCTTCTGCGCCCTCCCCGGCGGCTTTCTCGACTTCGAGAAGCGACTCTTCGTGGCGCTCTGCTGCATACGCGGCGTGCCCCCCGCGCAGGCCGAAGAGTCGCTTGGTGAGCAGCAGGTAGAGGACGGCGGCTACGTTGATGATGAAAGCGCCGATGCGCAAGTACGTGGCGCGGTCGACGATGTCGTAGATCTCGTAGGGCAAGAAGATCGCTGTTGCGACGGCGGCGAAGTACTCGCCCCACCGCTTGAGCAGCCAAAGACCAACCGCCTCACACAACTCGATCACGGCGTAGACCGAGAGTGCGATCGCGATGAAATGCAGCGTCGACTGCTTGACGAGCAAGAGCTTGCGTATCTCGCGCACGATTGATGACTTGTCGAGGTCGTAGCCGAACACGTTGGCCAGCGGCTTGGCGGCCGGAAGGTCTTTCTCGAACAGTTGGCGTAACGAGTTCTCACTCGTCGCGTAGCGCAGCACGGCATAAGCGGCGGCGCCCATCAGCAGCGCGCGGATGAACCGCTCGGCGGCGAGCAGCCGCAAGATGAATGCGTCACGCAACGCGCGCCCGCGCAGCACGATCGGGGCCTCGTCGGCAGGACCGCTGCCCGCGGGTTCGCCGACGACGAAATCGGCACAGCGCAGGCAACGCCAGGCATCGCCTGCCGGCGTCTGTGCGTGAAGTCGCTCCTGGAGTTGAGGTTCGTCGGGGCGGTAGGTCGCGTGACCTTTCCGTCCGCAGGAACGCAGGCTCCAGTCCATGAGCAGAGCTTAGGTGACCGGCCGGCGGCGGCGGGTCGCGCGCGCCGACCGCGGCTCGCCGAGGTAGCGTCCGGTCGTGGCCAAAGCGTTGAATCTTCCCTTCGATCCGATCGAGGTGGCGGCGGCGCGGTGGCGCGAAACGTGGGGGCCGTCGTCCGCCATGCGGGTCGCCACATCGATCATGCGTGCGCAGCAAATCCTGCTCGCTCGCTATGACGAGCTGCTCAAGCCGCACGGCCTGACCTTTGCGCGCTACGAGGTGTTGGTGCTCTTGCGGTTCAGCCGCTATGGCGCGCTGCCGCTGGGTCGTATCGGCGAGCGACTCATGGTGCACCCGACCAGCGTGACCAACTCCATCGATCGCCTCGAGAAGGCCGGTTTCGTCGAACGCCGACCCAATCCCAAGGACGGCCGCGGCACGCTCGCTGCGATCACCGACAGCGGCCGAGCCGTCGTCGAGGTGGCGACTGGCGAGCTGATGGCCATCGATTTCGGCCTCGGCTGTCTCGACGAGCCGGAGCGCGAGGGTGTGGTCAGCGCGCTGCGCGCGCTGAGGCTGGACGCCGGCGACTTCGCGCCCTGACCGACGCGCTGCGGCGGTAGGGAGTGCCCGCGATGCGTGATGTGCGATGTGCGTCGGGCGAGTGCCGGCGTCGGCCGGATCAGCGCGTCGGCAGTGGCTCGTTGTGGCGGCGGTCGAAGGCGTGTCGTGGTCGATGCGAACGCGGGCGCGCGTCGCTCTCGCCGGGTTCTGTATGCGTTGGCGGGAAGAAGAGCTGCCACAACAGCGCTAATGCCAAGAACGTGGTGATCAACGAGGCGACGCCCTGCGGGTGCTGGAGATATACGAGCAGGTATCCGATATGTGGCAGGGTCATCACCTTGCTCCCCACGACTTCCGACAACCGGACCGTCCACGGGTCGGGTGTGGGGTTCGCGTCGCCCTTGGTCTTGATCGCGTCGCCGGCGATCGAGTCGACTCGATGAGTCACGACAGAGTCGGGTCCGGAGTGCACAGTGAAGGTCACTATCTCGCCCGGGCGCACGGCGCCTGGTGCTGGTCGGTCGAGTACCGCATCGCCGGGTCGAAGGGCCGGCGTCATGGAGCCGGTGTGGACCACGTACAAGCGATAGCCCTGATGCCAGCCGATCGCCGCGAGCCCGAGTGCTCCGACAAAGACGGCGGCAACCACGCAGAGCACGGCAGTTCGTAGGGCACGCACGTAAGTGTCCCCTCGTGCTGGTGTCGGGTGGTGCGGCGGCGTCACCGCCGCACCACCTGACAGTTGCGATTGGCTCAGGGCGTCGGGTTGGAGTTGAGGGGGTCGTTTGGCGCGACGCCGGGCTGGGTCGCGACGATCTGGTACGGCAGGCCGTACTGGGGGCTGGTTGACGTGCAGACCTGATCGGCCCGGTTGCTTGGGTTGGCAGAATTCTGAACAAGCGGGTAGCAGAATGCGGTCGCGCCTTCGGTCGCCACGTCGTTCCACTTCGATGCCAAGGCGAAGCCGAAGTCCATCGTGCCGCTGTGACCCGGGGCCACGTTCGACGCCAGCTTCAAGACGCTCGGTAGCGCCCAGCAACCACTCGGGCTCTGAGCTCCGCAGTGGCCGTCGTCCTGGAGCGTGTAGTCGAGCCCGTCGTTGAGGTTGGTCGATCCGAAAATCCCTGAGCCGTTGGACTTCACGTGCACTTCGCCGAAGCTACCCATGTTGTTGACCGCGTGCAGCGCGTCGGCGTTCGGGAAGACCACGTAGACGTCCTCCGGCGCCGAGCCTGTGACGGTGTACGAGACGGTCTTCCACTGCAGGGTGCCCGGGAGGAGATTGGCGAAGTTGAAGTCCAGGTGGTCGGTTCCGGAGCCGCCCGACGTGTTGATCTTCACCGAGCCGATCGTGCCCGCGAAGGTGCCGCTCCTCGTGTCGTTGAAGTACGCCCCGGTGGCGCCGGTTGTGGCTGCGATGAGCGCACCCGACGCGCCGAGCGCTGCGACGAAACCGCCGAGGCGCCATGCCTTTCCTAGTGCCATATCCCTGTCCCTCCGTGCAATCAGGTTCGCGCCAGGACGGCGCTGTCCGCCCCTCAGGATCGCGAACAAGGGGCACGACGGCCTCACCAAAATTGCGGAGACGTTCTGCCGTGCGGTGCGTAGCTCTGTCGGGAATCCGCGACCGCTCGGCGACTAGGCCCTCTGATCGGTGGTTCTGCCTTTCGGCCACCATGCTCGAACCGAAGAGCCCATGACTGTGTCGGGACACCCCGCTAAGTTGTCGGCCGAGGGGGTGGCGGTGGCCCAATTCCAAGGTGTCGATCGGCGCGGCACGCGCTCTCTCGAACTGCGCAATTCGCCTCTTCCCACGATGCTGATCTCGGCAGTCGTGGCCGGCGCCGTCCTCCTTGCAGCTGCGCCCTCGGTTGAGGCGATCATGCCGGCGGCGATCACGCAGCCGAAATGGCCGATCTCGGCGGCGTCCGGCGTCATCGGCTTGGCAGCCATCGTGGTCTGGTTCGCCGTATGGCTCCTCTCCGGGCGCGCATGGCCCGCCTACGTCGGCCTTGCGCTCGTGCCGAGCTGGGCGATCGCCGAGTTCGCCGGTACGCCGTCGGGCGCGATCGTCGAGCACACGGCGGCCATCTTCCTCGCGCTCCTACCACCGGTCGCCGGGTTGGCTCTCCTTCGGCTTGCCGCGCACTCGGCCGAGATCGACACAGCTTTCCGGCCATTGCGGATTTTGGCAGCGCTCGCCGCGAGCGTCGCTGCTGCGTTGACGGCCGCATCGCTTCTCGTGCATGAGCAGGTGCACGCGTCGCGTATAGCGGTCGCGGTCGTCGGGCTGGCGGTCGTTGTCGCGTGGGTCGCGCTCGCCGGCCTCTGCCGGCGTAGCCCTCGCTTCGATCCCGCTAGTCGCCAATCGATGACGCTCGTCATGCTGTTACTCGGCTTGGCGGCGGCCGACTGCACGGTCGGCTTGCTCGACCCGCACAGCCGGCTGACCTCGTTCGCGTTCAGCTGCGGGCGGTTGGTCGCGGTGCTCGGCTGGTGCCTCGCCCTTGCGGCCGCTGTCCGTGCACTCCACGGTGCCCGCGCGATCGACCATCAACGGCAGCGCACGTTGAAAGTCTCGCGAGACGCCGTTGCGCACTCGCTGTCGG
This sequence comes from uncultured Actinomycetes bacterium, assembly GCA_963782965.1. Lineage (GTDB taxonomy): Bacteria > Actinomycetota > Actinomycetes > Acidothermales > Acidothermaceae > CAWALV01. The sequence continues at coordinate 2,093,168 of CAWALV010000006.1, read as the reverse complement.
AACAGGGGCGGCTGCGCGAGGAGCGTCGGCACGATCTGCGGTCGCTGATCGCCGGGATTCAGAGCGCCACTGCCACGCTCACCCGGTATCGCGACTTCCTTGAGCCTGCCGAGCGGCAATACCTCGAATCCGCGCTCATAGCCGAAATCAGCAGATTGCAGAATGCGATCAGCGTCGGCCCACGCCCGCCCCAGCGATTCTCGGTGCGTGAGGCTCTCACTCCGGTCATTGCCGCCGAACGCGCGCGCGGCGCCGTCGTGGCAACTCGTCTCGTCGACGCCGAGGCGGTCGGCGACGCCGGCTCCACTGCGGCGCTGCTACAGAATCTGCTGACGAACGCGCGCCGGCATGCACCGGGAGCCACCATCACCGTGCTGAGCGAGGTCGCTCCAGATCGGGTCACGCTGTCGGTGGCCGACGACGGGCCTGGCCTGCCGGCTGTGGTCCGGCGGCGGGTGATGAGCTTGCTCGACGGCGACGACGGCTCGTCGTTTGCCGACACCGACTGCACGGTGGCCGTGCCGTCTACACCGGCCGACGCGGTCTCCGACCTGCACGGGCTTGGGCTCGCGATTTGCGTGCGCCTCGCACGCGAACAAGGTGGTGAGTTGCGGCTCGCCCAGACCGAGCGCGGAACGCGGTTCGAGCTCGAACTGCCTCTGATGGTGGCGGAACTGGTGAGTGCGCCATGACGAGCGCAACGCATCTGACGTCGCTGCCTATACAGCGGAAGCTCGCCGGGGTGCGGGTGGTGCTGGTGGAAGATCACGCGCTCCTCGTCGAGAGCTTCCGGCTGGCGCTGAATGCGGAGGGGGCTCACGTGCGCGTCGCGGCGTTGTGCGGGCCGGGCGCAGTCGTCGAAGAATGTCTCGAGGCGCCGTCCGACGTCGTCCTGCTCGACCTCGACCTCGGCGCTCAGGCCGGAGACGGGCGGGCGCTGATCCCGCCTCTCGTAGCGGGCGGTGCGCGCGTCGTCGTGCTCACGGGTTCCACCGACGAAGCTCGGCTCGGCGAATGCCTCGCTCGCGGCGCCGTCGGCGTCATCGCAAAGACCGAGCCGTTGGACGTGGTCGTCGATCGGCTTCGGAGTGCGGCAGCGGGTGAGCGCATCTTGCCGGCGCAGCGACGGTTCGATCTGCTGAGTGCGGGTCGCCGCGAGCGCGAAGCCCGGGAGCAGCGGCTGGCGCCGTTCGACGTCCTCACCGAGCGTGAGCGTGACGTGCTCGCGGAACTCATGCACGGGCGGAAGGCCGACGAGATCGCGGTCCTGCTTTACCTGACCGAAGCCACCGTGCGGACTCACGTTCGCGGCATCCTGATCAAGCTCGACGTGCGATCGCAGCTGGCTGCGGTTGCGCGGGCGACCGAGGCCGGCTGGCGCCGGACACCCGCCTCGACGAAACCCGCCGACCGGGACGCGTGAGCGCTACGCCAAGGTGAGCGATCCCTTGACCTGGTAGAGGCGGCGGTCGGCTTGGCGGAGCAGATCGTCGAGCTGGCAACCCGCCGACCAGCCGGCCACGCCCGCCGACCAGGGTGCTTGGTGAGCACGGCGGAGCCGTTCGAGAAGTTCATCGGTCTCGGTCGTCGTCGTCCCGGGCAGCAGCAGGGCGAACTCGTCACCGCCGAGGCGGGCCAGCAGGTCACTGTCGCGCAGCTGGCCCTGCCAGACGCGGGCGAGCTCGGCGAGCAGTGCGTCGCCGGCGAGGTGGCCCTGGCTGTCGTTGACCAACTTGAAGTCGTCGAGATCGAGCAGCACGAGGGTGAGCGGGGCACGATAGCGTGCGGCGAACGCGATCGCGCGCCCGGCTGCATCGTAGAACCAGGCCCGGTTCGCCAGCCCGGTCAGCTCGTCCACGGAGGCCTGGCGCCGCAGTCGCGCGATCAAGCGAGCCGGCACCTCGCCGGCACCGACCGCGACGGCGCTGGCGCTGAGCCAGGCCATCAATGCTCCGGGTACGCCGGTCACGAGACTTGCGGCCAGGAACCCGGCGATCAGGATGGCCATGAAAGAGCGAGCCGCGAGCTTGTCGAAGAAGCAGCCGACGAACAACGCCAGAGCCACCACGCTGAAGCCGGTCAGCGCGAGGCCGGCAAAGTCCATGGCGGACGCCGCCAGCACGTCGATCGTGATGATTCGCACGGCCAGGCCCGCCGCTATGGCACGGGGCCCCGCGTGGAGGCGGCCGATCACCAGTGCGATGCCTATCGCGAAATCCAGACTGCCGATGACCTGCAGCATTCCGACCGGTGCACGTGCGTCGATGGGGCTGTGGGCGAGGAGCAGCAATGCGGCGCCGCCTCCGCAATACAGCAGAGCCAGGACGCCCGCAGCACTCGCTCGGGCGCCGCGCACGGGAACGGGCTGCCGGGCGGCTGACCTCGCCGCCGCAGCGGTCAACAGCTCCCGGCCCGGATCGGGGACGGTACTTCTCGCCCCGCTCATGGACCACCCTTTCTGGGCGCGGCCACACGCCGCAACCGCGTTCACACCCTGATCGGCCACAATGTGCCGCTCCTGAGGTAACCCGGACCTGTCGGTACCGCGGCGTCCGGGCGGCCTGCCGTGGGGGAACAGCGCGTTCGATAGTCGGACGTCCTAGTATCGAAGAAAGCAACGGAGGTGGCGTGGACGCTCGAGACATCGAAGCGGGCCGCGCGCGCTGGCAGGCGAGGTACGACGCCGCCGACGCGCCGAGCCGCAGCACCCTGTCCGGCGTCCCGCTCGAGCCGGTGTACGGGCCACCCGCGGGTAGTGACGATCCGCGCTTCGAGCGCATCGGCTGGCCCGGTGAGTTTCCCTTTACCCGCGGCCTCTACGACACCGGCTACCGAGGCCGGCCGTGGACCATGCGGCAGTTCGCCGGCTTCGGCAATGCCCGACAGACGAACGAGCGGTACCGCATGCTTCTCGGCGCCGGGGGCGGGGGGCTGTCGGTGGCGTTCGACATGCCCACCCTGATGGGCCGCGACTCCGACGAACCCCGCTCGCTCGGCGAGGTCGGCCACTGCGGCGTGGCCATCGACTCGACCGCCGACATGGAGCTGCTGTTCGACGGCATCCCCCTCGCCGACGTCACGACATCGATGACGATCAGCGGGCCGGCCGTCCCGCTCTTCTGCATGTACGTCGCTGCCGCCGAGCGGCAGGGCGCCAAGCAGGGCGACCTCAACGGCACGCTCCAGACGGACATCTTCAAGGAGTACATCGCCCAGAAGGAGTGGCTCTTCCCGCCGCAGCCGCACCTGCGCCTCATCGGCGACCTGATGGAGTTCTGTGCGGCCGAGATGCCCGCGTACAAGCCGCTCTCGGTCTCTGGCTACCACATCCGCGAAGCCGGCTCCACGGCTGCGCAAGAACTCGCGTTCACTCTCGCCGACGGGTTCGGCTATGTCGAGCTGGGCCTCTCGAGAAACCTCGATATCGAGGTATTCGCACCGCAGCTCTCGTTCTTCTTCGACGCGCACATCGACTTCTTCGAGGAGATCGCAAAGTTCCGGGCCGCTCGGCGCATCTGGGCCCGCTGGATGCGTGACGTGTACGGCGCCAGGAGCGAACGCGCGCAGTGGCTGCGCTTCCACACCCAGACCGCCGGCGTCTCGCTCACCGCCCAGCAACCCGACAACAACATCGTGCGAACTGCGGTCGAAGCGCTGGCCGCCGTCCTCGGCGGCACGAACTCGCTGCACACCAACGCACTCGACGAGGTACTCGCGCTGCCCAGCGAGCGTGCCGCGGCGATCGCGCTGCGCACCCAGCAGGTCATCTTGGAGGAGACCGGGGTGGCCGATGTCGTCGACCCGCTCGGCGGTTCGTGGTTCGTCGAGTCGCTCACCGACACGATCGAAGCCGAAGCCGAGCAGCTCTTCGAGCGCATCCGCGCACTCGGCGGCGACGGCACCATGACCGCCGGCATCCTGCGCGGCATCGACGACGGCTGGTTCACCTCCCGCATCGGCGACGCCGCCTTCCGCGAGAACGAAGCGGTCGAGTCCGGTGAGCGGCGCATCGTCGGGGTCAACGCCTACACCGATGCGGCCGAACCGCCGCTGGAAATCATGCGCGTCTCGCACGAGATCGAGCGCGACCAGCGCACGGCTCTCCAAAAGCGCAAGGCGGGTCGCGACCAGGCTGCCGTCGACGCGGCGCTCGACGCCGTCCGGGCTGCCGCGCGAAGCGACACCAATATGATCCCCGTCCTGCTCGACGCCGCCCGCGCCGAAGTCACTCTCGGTGAGATGTGTCAGCTGCTCGTCGGCGAATGGGGTGCGTACACCGAGCCGCCGCGCGTCTGACTCTCCTACGCTGGCCGCCATGACCAGGGCCACCGGAGGCCAGCCGCTGGACGGCGCGTTCGAGCGGACGCACGCGGGCGAGCTGACCGCCGGCAACCCCGAGCGCAACAGCTACGTCGACAGCGTGCGCACGCTCGCCATCGTTTTCGTCGTGATCGGTCACTGGATCGCCACCGCCGTCGTCTACCGGCCCGGCCGCTTCGAGGGCGTCGACGTGCTCGGCGTCGTCCCGTGGACCTCCTGGCTCACGTTGCTGCTGCAGACCGTCCCGCTGTTCTTCCTCGTCGGCGGCTACGCCAACGCCGCCTCGTGGAGCAAGCATCAGGCGGACGGCGAGCAGTGGGCGAGCTGGGTGCGCCGCCGCGTGCTCGGGTTGCTGTTTCCGACGGCGGCGTACGCCGCGTTGATCGCGGCGGCGATGTGGGGTTGCCAGCTGGCCGGCGTGAACCGTCCGGAACTCGATCAGGTGGGGTGGGCGCTCGGGCTCCATCTCTGGTTCCTCGCCGCGTACATGCTGGTGCTGTTGCTCACCCCGGCGCTCTATGCCGCGCACCGGCGTGCCGGGCTTCTCGTGCCGGTGGTCATGTGCGTGGCGGCTGCCGCTATCGACGTCGGGGTCATCGAGGGGCACTGGCATCTCGTCGGCTGGACGAACTACCTGCTCGTCTGGGGCGTCTTCCATCAGCTCGGATTCGCCTGGCACGACGGGAGTTTCGGTGGCGCGGCCACCCGCCGGCGTCCACCGATTCTGCTTGGTTGCGCGGTCTTCGCGCTGGTCGCGCTCATCTGGTGGGGGCCGTACCCGGTGAGCATGGTGGGGGTGCCGGGAGCGCGCATCCAAAACGCCTCACCGCCGTCGAACGCGCTGCTCGCCTTCGGTCTTGCGCAGGTCGCGCTGGCTGTTACCTGTGCTGGGGTCACGAATCGGCTGCTCGACCGCCACCCGACCGCTCGACGCTCACTTATTAGAGCCGGGTCACTGACCATGCCGGTCTACCTGTGGCACATGGTCCCGCTGGTCGCCGTGGCCGTCGCCGTCTACCCGACGCACCTGTTCACCCAGCCGGACATCGGCTCGGGCCGGTGGTGGGCGCAACGCGCCGGCTGGGTGGGGCTGCTCGCCGTCGTCCTCGTCGGGCTGCTCGGCCTGGTCGCTCTGCTCGGGCGCGTGTGGCGTCGCTTCGCCGGCGGTGCGGAGGCGGCCGAGCAGCGGTGGGCCGCCGTGTGCGGTGCGCGGCTCGCTCTGCTGATCGCAGGGATCGTTGCCGCGGCGTTCGGCATCGGCCGGCTGGCGGTCGACGGATTCAGCCCGGGCGGGCGGCTCGCCGTGCTCTCGCTCTTGCTGCTGGCAGCAGGGCTGCTGGCCGTGCAGTGGTCCGGCCGGTTCGCCAATGGCGGCGAACGTGTCAGATGATGGAGCCGTGAACTACTCTCCACGCTTCGCCGGTGCCGTTCCCCTCGATGCCCTCGCCGCCCGCCAGGCCGCCCCTCCGGGCCCCGGGGCGAACGGCGGGGTCGCCTCCGAACCCGGCGCGCCCGGGGCTTCGGCAGCGGGCTCGGTTGCCGGCTCGGCCGTGGCCGTGCTCGACGTCACCGAGGCCACGTTCCAGCGCGAGGTCGTCGAACGATCGATGACGGTGCCGGTCGTGCTCGACTTCTGGGCCGCCTGGTGCGGCCCGTGCCGCCAGCTCAGCCCGATCCTCGAGCGGCTCGCGCAGGCCGACGCCGGTGCCTGGGTGCTGGCCAAGATCGACTGTGACACCAACCCGCAGCTTGCTGCCGCCGCGGGCGTGCAAGGCATCCCGGCGGTGAAGGCGGTCTGGCAAGGAGCGGTGGTCGGCGAGTTCACCGGCGCGGTCCCCGAGCCGGAGGTGCGGCGCTGGCTCGACGAACTGATCGCGGCCACCGGTGCGCAGCGCGGGGCAGGGCCTGACGGCGACGCGGCGGCCGGCCCACCGGAAGACCCGGCTTTCGCCGAGGCAGCTGCGGCGTTCGAACGCGGCGACTACGACGCAGCCGAGGCCGCGTATGAGGCGATCCTGGCGCAGCAACCGGGCGAGCCGGTGGCTACGGGTGCGCTTGCCGGCGTCCGGCTGTTCAAGCGCGCGGAGCACCTCGACGCCGCGCAGGTCCGTGCGACGGCGGCCGCCAGTCCCGACGACGTCGACGCTCAGCTGGCCGCCGCCGATGTGGAGATGCTCGAGGGTCGGGTGGCAGAGGCGTTCGACCGGCTCGTCGGTGTGGTCGTGCGCACGAGCGGTGCGGATCGCGACAAGGCGAGGCGGCACCTGCTGGGTTTGTTCGAGGCGGCCGGCCCCGACGATCCGGCGCTACCGGCGGCCCGCGCCGCACTCAGCCGCGCGCTGTTCTGATCACCGCCAGCACCACCAGGATGCCGAAGACTCTGTGCAAATAACTGCACAAAGTCTTCGGCAACCGGGGTTCTGCGTGCGGGCTAGGTCACGCGCCGTGGCGCAGCCAGATGGTTGCGAGCGGCGGCACCCGCAACATGGCGGACGACGGCAGGCCGTGCCACGGCTCGTCGGTCGCCTCGACCGCGCCGAGATTGCCGACACCGCTGCCGTTGTAGATTTCGGCGTCCGTGTTGAGCAACTCGTCCCAGCGGCCGGCTTCGGGCAATCCGAGGCGGTAGTCCTCGTGCGGCACGCCCGAGAAGTTCGACACGCACGCGAGGTACGAGCCGTCGGGTGCCTTTCGCAGGAGCGAGAACGTGTTGTTACTCGCATCATTGGCGTCGATCCACCGGAAGGCCGCCGGATCGGTGTCGTTGGCCCACAGGGCCGACGTGGCGCGGTAGGTGGTGTTCAAGTCGCGCACGAGGCGCTGCACGCTGCTGTGCTCGGCGTATTCGAGCAACCACCAGTCCAGTGAGCTGTCTTCCGACCACTCGTTGTCCTGCGCCAGCTCGCTCCCCATGAACAACAGCTGCTTGCCCGGATGCGCCCACATGTAGGCGAGGTATGCACGCAGGTTGGCCATCTGCTGCCAGCGGTCGCCAGGCATCTTGTGCAGCAACGAGCCCTTGCCGTGCACGACCTCGTCGTGGGATATCGGCAGGATGAAGTTCTCCGAATAGGCGTACATCATCGAGAACGTCATCTCGTTGTGGTGGTACATCCGGTAGATCGCCGGGTGGCTGATGTATTGCAACGAGTCGTGCATCCAGCCCATGTTCCACTTGAAGCCGAAGCCGAGGCCACCTACATAGGTCGGCTTCGAGACGCCCGGCCAGGCCGTGGACTCCTCGGCGATCGTCGTCACCCCCGGCACCCGCCGATAGACCGTGGCGTTCATCTCCTGCAGGAACGACACCGCTTCGAGGTTTTCGCGGCCGCCGTAGATGTTCGGTCGCCATTGGCCTTCCTTGCGCGAGTAGTCGAGGTAGAGCATCGAGGCGACGGCGTCGACGCGCAGCCCGTCGATGTGCATCTTCTCGAGCCAGAAGACCGCGTTCGACACCAGGAAGTTGCGCACCTCGCGGCGGCCGAAGTTGAACACCAGCGTGCCCCAGTCGGGGTGCTCACCCAGTTGCGGGTCTTCGTGCTCGTACAACGCGGTGCCGTCGAACCTCGCGAGCGCCCACGCGTCTTTCGGGAAATGCGCCGGGACCCAGTCGATGATGACGCCGATCTCGGCCTGGTGCAGCCGGTCGACAAGGTAGCGGAACTCGTCGGGGGAGCCGAACCGCGAGGTCGGCGCGAAATACGAGGTGATCTGGTAGCCCCACGAGCCGCCGAAGGGATGCTCGGCGACCGGCAGGAACTCGACGTGCGTGAACCCCATGTCTTTGACGTAGGCGACGAGTTGCTCCGCGAGTTCGCGGTAGCTCAGCCCCTGCCGCCACGAGCCGAGGTGCACCTCGTACACGCTCATCGGCGACTCGAGCGCCTTCGTCTGGGCGCGCTTCGCCAGCCACTCGGCGTCCTGCCAGTCGTATTGCGACTCGAAGACGACCGACGCCTGCGACGGCGGCACCTCGGTCGCGAACGCCATCGGGTCGGCTTTCTCGCGCCACTGGCCGTCGGCGCCGAGCACGTGCAGCTTGTACTTCGTGCCGGTACCGACGTCGGGAACGAACACTTCCCACACGCCGCTCGAGCCCAGACTGCGCATCGGATGCGGCTGCGGGTTCCAGTGGTTGAAGTCACCCGCAACGCGCACACCTTGCGCATTCGGTGCCCATACCGCGAACGAGGTGCCGGTGATCACCCCGCGCGAACTGTCGTAACGGCGCTCGTGCGCGCCGAGCACCTCCCACAGCTGTTCGTGGCGACCCTCGCCGATCAGGTGGAGGTCGAGGTCGCCGAGCGTGGGCAGGTAGCGATAGGCATCATCGACGACGTGCGGCTCGCCGTCGTCGTAGGCGACCTCGATGCGGTAGTCGGGCACCGTGTCGCTTCGCCATGCGCCGACCCAGATGCCGCCACGTTCGCTTTCGAGCGGGACGCGGATCAGATCGGCCAGCACGGTCACTTGGCGCGCGTGCGGGCGGAGCGTCCGGAACGTGACGACGCCGTCGCGCAGGTGCGCGCCGAGGATCGAGTGCGGGTCGTGGTGCGCGCCGCCGAGCAGGCGGTCGAGCTCAGCCTCCGGGACGGCGATAGGCCGCGTTCCCTCGCTCGGCGCCGCATCGGTCGCGTTCTGTGCCTCCGGCGTCTGGGTTGGTTTGGCCATGGCGCTTGCCTCCGTGTCCCTGCTCGTGCTCGGTTGGTCGGGCCCCTTCTCGGCGTCGCCGGTCGCTCCTCTCTTGATTTCGCTCATGCGGCCAGCAGCCGTTCGAGTGATGCCATCGGGATGCTTACCCAGTCCGGCCGGTTGCGCGCTTCATATCCGACCTCGTACACCGCCTTGTCGAGTTCGAAGGCCTGCAAGGCGATCTGCGAATCGCGCGGATCGTGGCCGGCCAGTTTCGCGTATCCGGTGCAGAAGGCGTCGCGGTTGCGCTCGGCCCATTCGGTGGCGCGGTATTCCAGGTGCGGCGAGGCGCTGTAGTCGGCCAGCAGGTAGCGAGCCGCGTAATCGTAGGAGCGCAGCATGCCAGCGACGTCGCGAAGCGGGCTCGAAAGCGCCGATCTCGTCTCGATCGGCGCGCCCGGCTCGCCTTCGAAGTCGAGCAGCACCCAGCCGTAGTCGGTGCGCATCACCTGGCCCAGGTGAAGGTCGCCGTGCACCCGTTGCACGGGCAGCGGCTCGGCAAGCGTGCGAAGTTGATCGAATGCTGCGGTGATCGCTCCTGCGTGCGGGCGCAGCGCCGGGACGACCGAGAGCGTGGCGTCCAGCCGAGCCGCCATCGCGTCGGCCAGCCCGGCCAGCTCCGGGCCGTGGGCGCTGCCGGTGGGCAGCCGCTGCGACAGCGCGAGATGGACGTCGGCCGTGGCCATGCCGAGCCGTTCCGACTCCGCCGCGAAGTCGCCACCGACCTCATCGGCATGCAGGTCGCCCTCGGCGAACAGGTCGCGAACGCTCGTCAGTGCAAGGGCCCATGCGTCGGAGCCGGTCTTCAGGAACTCCTGGAGCACGCCGAGGGTCGCCTGTGCGGTCGCGGCACCGGCGGTCGCACTGTCGCCGGTTGTTGCGCCGGCGTCCGGCTCGCCGACCAGTTCGATCCAGCCGTGCACCGCGGCCACATGCTCGTTGCCCGCTTCGGTGAGCGCTCGGGTGATCTCGAGGTCGGGATTCACCCCGGCCACCACGATGCGAAACAGCTTCAGGATGCTGTCGTCGCCGAAGACGACCGACGTGTTCGACTGCTCGGCGCCGATGACTCGGCTGCCGGTGTCCGGCGCGAGCGGGGCACCCGGTTCGTGGCGGAAGGCGATGCCGGCGCGGTCGCTGTCATCACTGATCCAGTGCAAGACGTGTTGCATCAACTCGTCATCGTGAACCGCGTCGTACACGTCACCGAGGTCGTCGAGGTGGCCGATCCGCGCGTGCTCCAGCTGCGGCGGAAGGGTGGCCCGGGCACCGAGCAGCAACTGGTACCGGCTTCGTTGCGCCGCGCCTCCGGCAACGTCGAGTTCGACGTCGACCAGCAGGTGGGTAAGTGACGGCTCGCCTTCGCAGAGCGTGCGGCGCCGGGCAATCGAGACCGTGCGTGGCTCTCGGTCTTTGCCGGCGAACCAGCGCTGCCTAGGTAGCCATTCGGTGAGCAGATCCTCGAGGCTCATCTGAGGGCCTCCCTCTTCTTCCGCTTGTGCGCTAGCCGCTGTTTCACGCGTCGTCGCGCCTGTTCGGGAGCGTGAACCAATAGAAACCATGACCGGGCAACGTGAGCAGATAAGGCAGCTCGCCGATGCGCGGGAAGTGCATGCCGCCGAGCATCTCGACCGGGACGACGCCTTCGTAGCGCCGCAGATCGAGTTCGACCGGCTGTGGGAACCGCGACAGGTTGTTCACGCACATGACGCGGTCGTCGCCGAACTCGCGGATGAAGGCCAGCACGCTCGGGTTCGATGCCGACAACTCGTGATAACCGCCGGCACCGAAGGTGGGGTGTCGTTTGCGGATCTCGATCATGCGGCGGGTCCAGTGCAGCAGGGACGACGACGTGCGCATCTGCGCTTCGACGTTCAGACCCTGGTAGCCGTAGATCGGGTCCATGATCACCGGGAGGTAGAGACGCCCGGGATCGCACTGCGAGAAGCCCGCGTTGCGGTCGGAGGTCCACTGCATCGGCGTCCGGACGCCATCGCGGTCACCGAGCCAGATGTTGTCGCCCATGCCGATCTCGTCGCCGTAGTAGAGCACCGGCGAGCCTGGCAACGAGAGCAACAGCGCGGTGAAGAGCGCCATCTGTTCGCGCGAGTTCTCGAGCAGCGGCGCCAGCCTGCGACGGATGCCGATGTTGGCTTTCATCCGCGGATCTTGCGCGTACTCGTTCCACATGTAGTCGCGCTCTTCGTCCGTGACCATCTCGAGTGTGAGCTCGTCGTGGTTGCGCAAGAAGATTCCCCACTGGCAGTTGTCGGGGATCGGTGGGGTCTGCGCCAGGATTTCAGAGATCGGGAAGCGCTGCTCGCGCCGCACGGCCATGAAGATGCGCGGCATCAGCGGGAAGTGGAACGCCATCTGGCACTCGTCGCCGGTGCCGAAGTACTGGACGACGTCGGCCGGCCACTGGTTCGCTTCGGCGAGCAGCACCCGATCGGGGTACAACGCGTCGATCTCCTTGCGCACCCGCTTCAGATACTCGTGCGTGCGCGGCAGGTTCTCGCAGTTGGTGCCCTCCTCCTCGAAGAGGTAGGGCACGGCGTCGAGCCGAAACCCGTCGATGCCGAGATCGAGCCAGAAACGCAGGACGGCGACCATCGACTCTTGAACCGCCGGGTTCTCGTAGTTCAGATCCGGCTGATGGCTGAAGAACCGGTGCCAGTAGTACTGCCCGCGAACCGGGTCGAACGTCCAGTTCGACTTCTCAGTGTCGACGAAGATGATCCGGGCGTCGCGGTATCCGGTGTCGGTGTCGGACCACACGTAGAAATCGCCGTACGGGCCGGTCGGGTCCTCGCGCGAGGCCTGGAACCACGGGTGCTGGTCGCTCGTGTGGTTCATGACGAGGTCGGCGATCACGCGGATCCCGCGGCGATGCGCCTCGTCGACGAGGTTGACGAAGTCGCCGAGGTCACCGAACTCGGGCAGGACGGCGAAGTAGTCGGCGATGTCGTACCCGCCGTCGCGCAGGGGAGAGGCATAGATCGGCAGCAGCCAGATGCAATCGATGCCCAGCCACTGCAGGTAGTCGAGTTTGCCGATCAGGCCCTTGATGTCGCCGGTGCCGTCGTTGTTGCTGTCGGCGAACCCGCGGACGAGAACCTCGTAGAAGACCGCCCGCTTGTACCACTGCGGGTCGCTGGCCGGCAGCGTCGAGTCGTCTGTCACGGCGTCCCGCGTTCGACCGAGAAGATGTGCGCGAGCTCCCCGTGTGGGTCGAGGCGCACGTAGTTGTACTGGCCCCACGTGTACTGCGCACCGCTCAACTGGTCGACGACGGTCAGCGTGTCGTGCCAGTCGAATCCGAGGGCGGGCATGTCGAGGGAGACGGTCGCCTCCGCAACGTTGAACGGGTTGAGGTTGACGACGACGAGAACGATGTCGTCGCTGCCGTCCTCGCGGACCGCCTGCTTGGAGTACGACAGAACCTGCGGATTGTCGGCCGAGTGCAGCTGCAGGTTGCGCAGCCGTTGCAGCGCGACGTGCTCGCGGCGGATCTCGTTGAGCCGGGCCAACTGGCCGGCGAGGCTGCGGCCGGCCACCTCCGCGGCGTCCCAATCCCGTGGGCGGTACTGGTACTTCTCGGAGTCGAGGTACTCCTCGCTGCCGAGCCGAAGCGGCGTGTTCTCGTACAGCTCGTAACCGGCGTACACGCCCCACGAGGGAGCAGCCGTCGCAGCGATCACCGCGCGAATCTTGAACGCCGGCGGGCCGCCCTGCTGCAAGAACGCGTGCAAGATGTCCGGCGTGTTCACGAACAGGTTGGGCCGTAAGTAGTCAGACGTCTCGTGGGAGAGCTCGGTCAGGTAACTCTCGAGTTCGGGCCGCGAGTTGCGCCAGGTGAAGTAGGTGTAGGACTGGTGGTAGCCGACGTACGCCAGAGCGCGCATCATCGCCGGCCGGGTGAACGCCTCGGCCAAGAAGACGACGTCGGGGTCGGAGTCGCGAATCTCGCCGAGCAGCTGCTCCCAGAAGGCGAGCGGCTTCGTGTGCGGGTTGTCGACCCGGAAGATGCGCACCCCGTGGTCCATCCAGATGCGAAGGACTCGCAGCACCTCGGCGTACAGGCCGTCGTAGTCGTTGTCGAAGTTCAGCGGGTAGATGTCCTGGTACTTCTTGGGCGGGTTCTCTGCGTAGGCGATCGTGCCGTCGGCCCGGGTCGTGAACCACTCGGGGTGTTGGGTGACCCACGGGTGGTCGGGCGAGCAGTTCAGCGCGAAGTCGAGCGCGACCTCCATCCCGAGCTCGCGGGCCTTCGCGACGAACGCGTCGAAGTCGGGCATCGTGCCCAGGTCGGGATGGACGGCGTCGTGGCCGCCCTCCTCCGACCCGATCGCCCACGGCACGCCCGGGTCGTCCGGGCCTGCGTTCAACGTGTTGTTCGGGCCTTTGCGAAATGAGCGGCCGATCGGGTGGATCGGGGGCAGGTAGACGACGTCGAAGCCCATCCGGGCGATCGCGGGCAGCCGCTGCATGGCCGTCTGGAACGTGCCGGATCGCGGTGGGTCCAGCGACGCGCCTTCCGAGCGGGGGAACATCTCATACCAGCTGCCGTAGAGGGCACGCTCGCGATCGATCCACAACGGATAGTCCGGGGACGTCGTGAGCAGCCGCCGCAGCGGGTAGTGGGCGAGCAGCGCGAGCACGTCGGCGTCCATCGCGGCCGCCAGGCGGGCAGCCGGGTCGCCGTCCCCGCGCAGCGCCTTGACGACGCCCAGGACGCGGTCGCGGTCGGCGGTCGGGACGCCCGCAGCCGCCTCCTCGTGCAGCTGCGCGCCTTCCTCGAGCATGAGGTCGACGTCCTGGTCTTCTGGGATCTTGATGCCGGCGTCGTGCCGCCAGGTCTCGAGCGGGTGCGCCCACGCCTCGACGTGGAAGCTCCACAGGCCGACGGCGTCCGCGACGACCTCGGCCTCGTAACGGTCGGTGCCCGGGGCGACGAGCCGTAGCGGGGTCCACGGACCTTCGCGGCCGGCCGGGTCGCGCAGCACCACGTTGCAGCCCAGCGCGTCGTGGCCCTCGCGAAAGACGGTCGCCCCGACCGTGACCGGCTCACCGACGGCCGCCTTGGCCGGGTACCTGCCGCACTGCAGCACAGGGGCGACATCGGTGATCGGGATGCGGCGGCCGATCATCGGACCCGTCGGGGCGGCGGCGTGAGCCGGCCTTGCCGCGGCCTTGCGCGGCGAGGCCTCCGCAGTGGGCTTGGTCGCCTTCGTCGCGGCCCGCTTCTGGCCGCCGGCCGGGCGTGTCCCGCCCCGGTCCGGAGGCGGGGTGCGTGCGCTCATCGATCCGAAGCTATCGGCAAGCCGCCGTGGAGCGCGAGGGCAGGGGTGATCTTCGCTCGAAACGTCATCTGGTCACCCTGATCCATTCGCTCGATCCATTCGCTCGATCCGACCGCTTGATCCGCGCAGATGGCCGATTCGTACCTCTCGGTAGCACGGATGTTGCCTACCCGACACCTGCCCGACCACGCGGCCGGCGAAGCGCCCGATAAGGTCCTGCGCGTGAGAGCGATCCGACGGTTCACGGTGCGCACAGTCCTTCCGCCCCGGTTGGCGGGCCTGTCCGACCTGGTCAACAACCTGCGCTGGTCCTGGCACGCCGAGACCCTCGACCTGTTCGAGTCGATCGACCCCGCCGTGTGGCGGTCGGTGCGGTGCGACCCTTCGCGGCTGCTCGGTGAGGTGTCACCCGAACGTTTTGCCCAGCTTGCCCAAGACGAGCACTTCTTGAGCCGCCTCGATGCAGCCGTCGCCGACCTGCGCCGCTACCTCGACTCCGATCACTGGTTCCAGACCCTCGGGCCGAACGCTCCGCAGTCGGTCGCCTACTTCTCGCCGGAGTTCGGCATAACCGCTGTGCTGCCGCAGTACTCCGGCGGCCTGGGCATCCTGGCCGGCGACCACCTCAAGACGGCAAGCGATCTCGGCGTGCCGATCATCGGCGTGGGGTTGTTGTACCGGCGCGGCTACTTCAACCAGTCGCTGTCGCGTGACGGCTGGCAGCAGGAGCGCTACCCCCCGGTCGACCCGCACGGCCTGCCGATGACGCTGCTCACCGAGGCCGACGAGTCGGCGGTGACCATCGTCGTCCGGCTGCCCGGCCGTGACCTGCAGGCGCGGGTGTGGGTGTGTGACGTCGGCCGGGTGCCGTTGCTCCTGCTCGACTCCGACGTCGAGGGCAACGCGCCACCCGAGCGTGACGTCACCGACCGGTTGTACGGCGGCGGCAGCGACCATCGGTTCCGGCAGGAACTCCTGCTCGGCGTCGGTGGCGTGCGTGCCGTGCGTGCCTACTGCCGTCTCACCGGCAAGCCGGCGCCCGAGGTCTACCACATGAACGAGGGCCACGCCGGCTTCCTCGCGCTCGAACGCATCCGTGAGCTGATGAACGGCAGCTCGATGTCGTTCGACGAGGCGCTGGAGGTCGTGCGGGCGAGCACCGTGTTCACCACGCATACGCCGGTGCCCGCGGGCATCGACCGCTTTCCGCGCGTGCTCATCGAGCAGCACTTCGGCATCGAGGACAACCACGTTGCGAGCACCGCGAACCCCGACCTCGACACGATCCACGGCATTCCGCTCGACCGCGTACTCGCGCTCGGGGCCGAGTCGTTCTCCGGCGGCGACCCGGGCTTGTTCAACATGGCGGTCATGGGGCTTCGGGTCGCGCAGCGAGCCAACGGCGTCTCACTCCTGCACGGCGACGTGAGCCGGCGGATGTTCTCCGGGCTGTGGCCCAACTTCGACCCGAGCGAGATCCCGATCACCTCGGTCACCAACGGCGTGCACGCGCCGACCTGGTTGTCGCGCGAGATGGCTGGGCTGGTCGAGCGCGAACTGGGCGTCGACCTCATCGACGACGGCGAGCGGTGGGCCGACGGCGAGCGCCTCGACGATCGACTGCTGTGGGAGGTCCGACGCTCGTTGCGCGTGCGGCTGGTCGACGAAGCCCGTGCCCGGTTGCGCGACGCCTGGCTGCAGCGCGGCGCGGCCGAGAGTGAACTCGGCTGGATCACCGACGTGCTGGACCCCGACGTCCTCACCATCGGCTTCGCGCGCCGCGTGCCGTCGTACAAGCGGCTCACGCTCATGCTGCGCGACCCCGACCGTTTCAAAGCGCTGCTCTCGGACGAGCACCATCCGGTGCAGTTCGTCATCGCAGGCAAGGCGCACCCGGCCGACGACCTCGGCAAGCGGCTCATCCAAGACGTGGTCAAGTTCGCCGACGATCCCGCCGTGCGTGAGCGGATCGTGTTCCTGCCCGACTACGACATGGCGCTCGCGCAGGTCTTGTGCGCCGGTGCCGACGTGTGGCTCAACAACCCGCTCCGCCCGCTCGAAGCGTGCGGCACGTCGGGCATGAAGGCCGCGCTGAACGGTGCGTTGAACCTCTCGATCCGCGACGGCTGGTGGGACGAGTGGTACGACGGCAACAACGGCTGGGCCATCCCTAGCGCCGACCACCTGCCAGAAGAGCGGCGCGACGAACTCGAAGCCGCAGCGTTGTACGACATCATCGAGGGCAAGATCGCGCCGCGCTTCTACGACCATGACGGCAGCGGCTTGCCCACGCGCTGGCTGGAGATGGTGCGCCACACCCTCGCCTCGCTCGGCCCCAAGGTGGTCGCGACCAGGATGCTTCGCGACTACGTCGAGCGGCTCTACACGCCGGCTGCAGTGTCGTACCGCCGGGTGGCCGGCGACGACTACCTCGGCGCTCGCCACCTCGCCGCGTGGCGCAAGCGCGTCGCGACCGCGTGGCCGGCGGTCCGGGTCGAGCACGTCGAAGCGGGCGGTGTCGCCGACTCGCTGGAGTACGGCACGGTGGTGCCGTTGCGCGCAGTCGTCGCGCTCGGTGGCCTCGACGCCGGCGATGTGGTGGTGCAGGTGGCGTACGGGCGGGTCGACGAGCACGACGAGCTGACCGAGCCGCATTTCGCCACGCTTCGGATGTCGGACAAGCGTGACGACGGCAGCTGCGTCTACGAAGGCGACATGAGGCTCGACCGAACCGGGCCGTTCGGCTACAGCGTTCGGGTGCTGCCCACCGACTCGTTGCTCGCGAGCGACGCCGAACTCGGCCTTATTGCACTGCCGGTGACCGGCGGCGGCATGGTGACGGGCGACCTGCGCTAAGTCTTCGCACGCAGGACGACGAGCGAGAGCGGCGGCAGCTTGAAGTCGGCCTTGGCGTCGAGATAGTCGGTGCCGGCGTCGCCGGTGGTGTCGAGCACGACCTCGTAGCCGGTCGCCCATGGCGCGCCGGGCAGCGTGAACGTCACCGGCTCCAGGCCGGCGTGTAGCAGCATGAGGAACGAGTCGTCGACGATCCGCTCGCCCCGCGGGCTCACCTGGCGGATCTCGCTCCCCGACAGATACATGCCGACGGTGCGCGTACGCAGGTCGTACCAGTCGTTCGGTGTCATCTCCTCGCCGTCGGCGGAGAACCAGCCGACGTCCTTCACGCCTTCGCCGTGCACCGCCGTGCCGGTGAAGAACGAACGCCGGCGAAAGACCGGATGCGCGCGGCGCAACGCGATCACCTGCTGGGTGAAGGCGCACAGGTCGCGGTCGGCGTGTTCCCAGTCGAGCCAGCTCAGCTCGTTGTCCTGGCAGTAAGCGTTGTTGTTGCCGTGTTTCGTGCGGCCGATCTCATCACCGTGCGACAGCATCGGCACGCCGGTCGCGAGCAGCGTCGTGGCAAGCAGGCCGCGGACCGCGTTCTGCCGGATGCGGTTGACGACCGGATCGTCCGTTTCGCCTTCGTGGCCGCAGTTCCAGTTGTGGTTCTCGTCGGAGCCGTCGCGGTTGCCCTCGCCGTTCGCCTCGTTGTGCTTGCGGTCGTAGGTGACGAGGTCGCGCACGGTGAACCCGTCGTGGCAGGTGACGTAGTTGATGGATGCGTACGGCCGCCTGCCGTCGTCCTGGTAGAGATCGGAGGAGCCCGAGAGGCGGTAGCCGAGCTCGCGCACGCCGGTCATGCCGCGCAGCCAGAAATCCCGGACGGTGTCGCGGAAGCGGTCGTTCCATTCGGTCCACAGCGGTGGGAACTCACCGACCTGGTAGCCACCTTCACCGACGTCCCAGGGTTCGGCGATGAGCTTCACCTGCGAGAGCACCGGGTCCTGGTGAATGACCGCGAGGAACGACGACAGCTTGTCGACCTCGTGCATCGCGCGGGCGAGTGAGGATGCGAGGTCGAAGCGGAAACCGTCGACGTGCATCTCGGTGACCCAGTAGCGAAGCGAGTCCATGATGAGCTGCAGCGTGTGCAGGTTGCGCACGTTGAGGGTGTTGCCGGTGCCGGTGTAGTTGACGTACAGCCGCCCGTCGCGCAACCGGTAGTAGTTGCCGTTGTCGATGCCGCGAAACGACAGCGTCGGACCCGTCTCGTCGCCTTCCGCGGTGTGGTTGTAGACGACGTCGAGGATGACCTCGAGGCCGGCGGCGTGCATGGCTTGGACCATCTGCTTGAACTCGCGCACCTGCTGGCCCCGATCGCCGGACGACGAGTAGCCGGCGTGCGGAGCGAAGTAGCCGATCGAGTTGTAGCCCCAGTAGTTGGCGAGACCCCGTCGAGTGACCGCGGGCTCGGTGATGAAGTGGTGCACGGGCATGAGTTCGACTGCCGTCACGCCGAGCGACGTCAGGTGCTCGATCGCGGCCGGATGCGCGAGACCGGCATACGTGCCCCGCAGCTGCGGCGGGACCTCCGGATGCCGCTTGGTGAATCCCTTGACGTGGAGTTCGTAGATGACCGTTTCGGCCCAGGGGGTGTCGGGCCGGTGGTCGGCCTGCCAGTCGAAGTCGTCGCGGACGACGACAGACTTCGGCACGAGAGGCGCCGAATCGCGGTGGTCCTGCACGGTGTCGTCTTTGCCGGGCGGGAATCCGAACACCGCGTCGTCCAGCACGAAGGGGCCCTCGAGCGCGCGCGCGTAGGGATCGAGCAGCAACTTGCTCGGGTTGAACCGCAGGCCACGGGACGGGTCGAACGGGCCGTCGGCGCGAAAGCCGTACCGGGTTCCCGGCCGCACGCCCGGCAGGTAGCCGTGCCAGATGTGGTAGGTCGCCTCGTGCAGCGGAACCCGGGTCTCGCGGCCGTCGTCGTCGAAGAGGCAGACGTCGACAGCTTCGGCAGACTCCGAGAAGACCGCGAAGTTGGTGCCGCCCTCGTCGGCGCTCGCGCCCAAGGGGTGCCACGCGCCCGGCCAGACTTCCACCCGACCATCTTGCCGGGTCGCAGCCGGGGTCGGTGCGCGGGCTGCCCGGATACCGTGTGCGCATGACGACTGACGCATACGTCCGCCTCGAGGTCGACGGCGGTGTCGGTGTGATCCGGCTCGATCGACCCCCGGTCAACGCGCTGAACGCCGACATGCAGGACCAGTTGCGGGAGCTCGCGTCGACGCTGGCCGAGCGCGACGACGTCCGGGCCGTGGTCATCTATGGCGGGGAGCGAGCGCTCGCCGCCGGGGCCGACGTCAAGGAGATGGCGGCGATGACCCATGCCGACATGCTCGAGCGCGTCGGCCCGCTGCAGGCGACCTTCGACGCCGTGGCCGCGATCCCGAAGCCGGTGATCGCCGCGATAACGGGTTACGCGCTCGGCGGCGGATGTGAGTTGGCGCTCGCCGCCGACGTGCGGTTCTGCGCGGACGACGCGAAGCTGGGACAGCCGGAAATCCTGCTGGGGGTGATCCCCGGCGGCGGAGGCACCCAGCGGTTGGCGCGACTGGTGGGTCCGGCGCGAGCCAAGGACCTGATCTTCACGGGTCGGATGGTCGATGCGGCCGAGGCGCTCGCCATCGGCCTGGTCGACCGCGTGCTGCCGGCGGGTGAGGTGTTCGGCGCCGCCCGGGCCTGGGCCGCGCAGTTCGCCGGCGGCCCGGCGCTCGCGCTGGCGGCAGCCAAACGGGCGGTCGATTCCGGGCTCGGCGCCGACCTCGCCACCGGTCTGGCCATCGAGCGAGCCGAGTTCGCCGGGCTGTTCGCCACCGAAGACCGCACCGTCGGGATGCAGTCGTTCGTCGAGTCGGGGCCCGGCAAGGCGCGCTTCGTCGGTCGCTAGCCCGGCGCTCAGCAGGGCGGGGGACGCCGCTCAGCCGGCCAGCGCGTGATCCATCAGGCCGAGCGGTGGCGCGCCGAGTTCGAGCAAGGCCGCGTGCAACCGAGCGTGGGAGTAGCCCGAGCCCCACTGCCGGCGGGCGCGCTCGCCGAGGTCGCGGATCGCCAACTTGCCCCACGTGTATCGGCCGTACGTGGGGTCGAAGGTGGCCCGCCGTGCTTCGGATAGGGCCGCCGGCCCGGTCAGGAAGGCGTCCGCCTCGAAACGCGCGGCGGCGTCGGCGACCGTCATGGCGCCGGTGTGCAGGCCGATCGCGCACGCCAACCGGGTCACCCGGACCAACCCCTCGATCGCCATCCCGACGGGCATCCGGTCGTCGCCGCGCCGAAAGCCCAGGTCGATCGCGAGTTCCTCGATGTGATGCGCCCAGCCTTCGACGAAGGCCGGTGACATCAGCACCCGGCGTACCGGAGTCGGCGCGCGTCGCAGCGCGCGCCCGTGGGCGAAGTGGCCGGGGGAGACCTCGTGCAGCGTGATGAGCGGCAGCGTGGTGCGGCTGAAGACCTGGAGCCACGCTTCGACGTCGGCGTCCGGCCAGGACGGGTCGGGCGGCGTCACCCAGTACATCGACGGCGCGTCCGGCTCGGCAGGCGCGGCCCACGACATCATCGCCATCCCCCAGCGGCGCGACTCGGGTGCGGCTTCGACCAGGCACTCGCCGTCGGTGTAAGGCACGAGGTCGTGCTCCCGAGTGAAGGCGAGCACCTCCTCGACCTGTTCGAGCGCCTCGGACAAGACGCCGTCGGCATCGGGATGGTCGGCGACGAGCCGTTCGACCACGACCCGCGCCGGAGCGTCGACGTCGATACGGGTGCACGCCTCGCGCAGAATCTGCATCAGCCGGTCGCGCTCGCTGTCGGCCCGCTCGGCGAGCCGACCCAGATCGACCGTGAGGGCCTCGCCGGAGCCCATCAACCGGGCCAGCGCCTGCCCGCCCAGCGCCAGGTCGTCCGTGCCTTCGCGCTGGGCACGTTCGAGGTGGGCGACCAGCCTGCCTTGCGCGGCGAGTGCGGCGGGTGCCGCCGCGTCGTCGCTCAGCCCGGCGGCGGCGAGGCCGGCGCTGAGTCCGCGTACCGGCCCGAGCAATGCGGTGGCCACCGCCGCGGGGACGGCGTCGAGCGCTTCGGTCGCCATGTCGACGGCTGCCGGCCACTCCGCGAGGTGCCGGCGTTTCGCGGCGTCGCGCTCCTCCTTCGGCGCGTAGTCGCGGTCGTAGCCGGAGAGGTCCAGGTTGGCGATGTGCACGATCGGGTTGCGGCGATGAAGCTCCAGCTCGCCGAAGGTCACCCGTGCGGCCGACTCGAACGCAGCGAGATGAGCTTCGTCGTGCGGGTCTTCGAGAGTGGGGCCACCCAGGCGGCCGAGCGCCGCGCGGACGCCGTCCGTGGACAGGTCTTGAATCCGGCCGTCGTACTCGTGAAGGCCGGCGCCTTCGCGAGCCTCAGCGACCTGGAGGTCGCACACGGCGCGAAGACGCGGGGCCACTTCGCCCTGCGGATCGTTTCCCATGCGTTGGACGTTATCGCTGATCGGCTGGGTAGAGTCCCGAAGGTAGGCGGGCGGACACGTCGAAAGGGTTCACCTGGTGAGAATCGTGGTCTGCGTCAAGCAGGTTCCCGACACGTGGTCGGAGAAGCGGCTCGACCCGAGCGACCAGACGCTCGACCGTGGCGCCGCCGAAGGCGTCATCGACGAGCTCGACACCTACGCGGTCGAGGAGGCGCTGCGCATCAAGGAGGCGCAGTCCGGCTCCGGCGGCGACCCGAGCACGGTCGTCGTCGTGGCCATGGGTCCGGCGGCGGCGTCCGAGACCTTGCGCAAGGCGCTTCAGATGGGCGCCGACGAAGCGGTGCACGTCCTCGACGACGCGCTGCACGGCTCCGATGCGCTCGCGACGTCGCTCGTCTTGGCCAAGGCGATCGAACACACGGGCTATGACCTGGTGATCCTCGGCTCCGAGTCGACTGATGCGCGCATGGGCGTCATGGCGGCGATGCTCGCCGAGCGGCTGAGCGTGCCGCAGGCGACGCTTGCTGCCAAGGTCGACGTCGGCGACGGGTTGGTCCGGGTGCGTCGGGTCACGGCGGCGACAGAGGCGGACGTCGAGGCCGACCTGCCCGCGGTCATCAGCGTGTTGGAGAAGATCAACGAGCCGCGCTACCCGTCGTTCAAGGGCATCATGGCGGCGAAGTCGAAGCCGATGACGACGCTGTCCTTGTCCGACCTCGGTGTGGAGGCGTCGTCCGTCGGGCTCGCGGCCGCCGCGACGGCTGTGCTCGACTCCACGCAGCGGCCGGCACGTGGCGAACGAACACTCATCAAGGACGACGGTGACGCCGCGGTGCGTATCGCTGACTTCTTGGCTTCCCGAAAGCTGTTGTAGGAGCGATTGACATGGCTGACGTTCTCGTCCTGGCAGACCACGCCGATGGCGTTGTCGGTAAGCCGACGCTCGAGCTCTTGACCCTCGCGGCGCGAGTTGGTGAGCCGGTGGCTGTGGTGGTCGGCCCCGGCGCCGGCGGAGCGGTGGAACGGCTGGCGGAGTACGGCGCGGCGACCGTGCTCACGATTGAGGACGACGCGGTATCGGCCACCGTCGTGGCGCCGGTGGTCGAGTTGTTGGCGAACCTCGTCGAGCAGCGGTCGGCGGCGGCGGTGGTGGTTTCGTCGACCCCGGAGGGCAAGGAGATCGCCGGGCGGCTCGCCGTCCGCATCGATGCCGGAGTGCTCACCGACGCGGTCGATCTGGCAGTGGACGCCGATGGCGCGGTCGTGGTGGAGCAGTCGGTGTTCGGTGGGTCGACGGTGGTGCATTCGCGGGTCACGCGCGGCGTGCCGATCGTGACCGTGCGGCCGAACAGCGTGGCACCGCAAGTTGCAGCGGTCACGGCGGCGGTCGAAACCGTGCCTGTACCTGACGTCGAAGGGCGCCACGCGCGGGTGGTGTCGCGGTCGCCGGTGGTGGCCGGGGAGCGGCCCGGCCTGACCGAGGCGTCGGTCGTCGTCTCGGGCGGTCGCGGCCTCGGCAGCGGCGAGAACTTCGCCCTGGTCGAGCGCCTCGCCGACTCGCTCGGCGGCGCGGTTGGTGCTTCGCGGGCTGCGACCGATGCCGGGTGGTACCCGCACTCGGCTCAGGTCGGCCAGACCGGGGTCACCGTCGCACCGCAGCTCTACATGGCATTGGGCATTTCGGGAGCGATCCAGCACCGGGCGGGCATGCAGACGGCGAAGACGATCGTGGCCATCAACAAGGACGCCGAAGCGCCGATCTTCGAGGTGGCTGACCTCGGCGTGGTCGGCGACCTGCACGCGATCGTGCCGGCGCTGATCGAGGAGATCACCAAGCGCCGGAGCTGAGGGTGCCACCCTCGGGTCGGTGCCACTCTCGGGCAGCTCCGGTCGCGCTGACCGGTCGGGTGAAGCTCCCAGCAGCAGTTGTATTCCGGCACAACTTCTTGTACTCGAATACAACCGGCTCGGACAGCGGATCCGCTTCCGCGGGACCGAACCCGCGCACTCGGCCGCTCACTCGGCCCGGCTGCGGGTCATCATCTCCTTGCGGATCGCTTCTGCGAAGTCGTCGACGTCTTGCTCGGTCGTGTCGAACGAACACATCCATCTGACTTCGCCGGTCTGCTCGCTCCACATGTAGAAGTGGAACCGCTCCTGCAGCCGGGCGGCGACGTCGCGGGGGAGCACGACGAACAATCCGTTGGCCTGCACGGGCTGCGTGATGCGAGCCTCAGGGACCTCGGCGATGGCGTCCGCGAGCCTTCGGGCCATTGCGTTGGCGTGCGAGGCGTTGCGCAGCCACAGGTCTGTGCCGAGGAGCCGCTCGAACTGCGCTCCGACGAATCGCATCTTCGAAGACAACTGCATCGCGGCCTTACGGAGGTAGCGCACCCCGTGCACCGAGTCCGGATTGAGTACCACGATCGCCTCGCCGTACATCAGCCCGTTCTTGGTGCCGCCGAAACTGAGCACGTCGACCCCGGCGTCGGTGGTGAATGCCCGCAACGACGTGCCGAGCGTCGCTGCCGCGTTCGCGAGTCGCGCGCCGTCGACGTGGACGAGCAGCCCGCGCGCATGCGCGTGCGCCGCCAACGCGGTGACCTCCTCCGCCGTGTATACGGTTCCCAGCTCCGTGCTCTGCGTGATCGACACCACGCGCGGTTGTACCCGGTGCTCGTCGCCGCGCCCACCCGTGTGCAGGTCGACCAGGGCCGGCGTGAGCTTGCCGTCCGGGGTGGCAACCGTGAGCAGCTTCAGCCCCGCCACCTTCTCGGGCGCGCCGCACTCGTCGGTGTTGATGTGAGCGGTGTCCGCGCAGATCACGGCGTCCCACCGTTGCGTCATCGCCTGGAGCGAAACGACGTTCGCGCCCGTGCCGTTGAAGACGAAGAATACCTCCGCCTGCTCACCGAAATGCGACCGGAAGACCTCGGTCGCCGCGGCCGTGTACGGGTCGTCGCCGTAACTCGTGACGTGCCCGCCGTTCGCGGCAACGATCGCCTCGAGGATCTCCGGATGAACCCCGGCGTAGTTGTCACTGGCGAAGCCGCGCTCCCCAGCGTCATGCCGCGCGCGTTCGGTCATCGGCTCTGTTCCGTCAACCAAACGCGGGCGGCGTTCACGTCGTCCGCGGCCTTCTGCCACAGCCCGACCACGGCCTCCGCAAGCTCGTCGACGTCGGTGTAACCACGGAAGGTCGACTCGGGTTTGGCCGCGCGCATCGCCGGCGTCACGAGCGCTTTCACGACGAGGATGGCCGCCGCTGCGGCTGAACCGCGGAAGGAGTCGGCGAGCGCGAGTGTCCATGCCTCGGCGGCGGCCTTGGCTGCCGCGTACGACGCGTTCGTGGCGGTGGGCCTCGTCGCCGCTTCGGCTGACACGAGTACGAACCGGCCGTGTGCGCTTGCCTTCAGTGCGTCGTGGAACGCCCGGCTGGTGTGCTGGACCGTGCGAATGAGCAGGGCCTCCAGCCAGTCCCAGTCGGCCAGGTCGGTTTCGGTGAGAGTCTGACCACCGCGCCAGCCCCCGACCAGGTGCACCACGCCGTCGATGTGCCCGTGCACATCGACGAGATGCTCGGCCCAGGCCAGCGTGGCCGGTTCGTCGAGGAAGTCCACCGCGAACGGCGCCGCCCGCCCGCCGGCGTCCGCGATCTCGGCCGCGAGCGGTTCGATCCCGGTGAGGTCGCGATCGGAGAGCACGACGAGCGCGCCCGCCGCGGCCAGGCGACGAGCGACCGCACCGCCCGCCCCGCCACCGGCTCCCGCTACCACGATCACTGCGTCACGCAACGCCGTGCCGGAGACGTTCACGGGCGAATTCCTTTCGTTGAGTCGATCACAGCGGAAAGCTTGCGACGCAGAGCCTCGAAGAACACGTTCAACGGGAACTCGTCGGGCAGCACCAGGTCGACGAGTTCTCTTTGCGGCCCTTCCAGGGGTAGCGCCTCGGCACCTTTCGCCCAGGTCGACCGCGGGCTCGGCGCCACATACTGCGAGACGAACTCGTGGCCGGCGAGCCAATGCCCGACCTTCGATCGGTCGATGCCGTCACGGTACAGAGCCTCCAGCTCACCGCCGAGCACGACGACGGCGTCGGCGACGTTGCTCCAGTCGATCGACAGCGTGTTGTCGGTCCAGCGCACGACGCCGGTCTTGTGCAGGTAGCCGAACAACACCTGGCCACCGAGCCCGTCGTAGTTGCGGACCCGTTCACCGGTGATGGGGAAGCGCAACATCCGGTCGAAGAGGACGGCGTATTGCACGTACTGGCCGTACGGCGTGACCTGCTCGTTTTCGAGCGCCACCGCCTGCTTGAACGCATTGAGGTCGCACCGCAGCTCTTCCAGCGCGTACATCCAAAACGGCATTCGTTGCTTGATCATGAACGGATCGAACGGCAGGTCACCGTGGCTGTGCGTGCGGTCGTGGATGAGGTCCCACAACACGTAGGTGTCTTGAGCGAGCGCCTGGTTGTCGAGTAGCCGCGCTGCTTCCGGCGGCACCGACATGCGAAGCACCTCGGCGGCCGCGCCGATCACCCGGCGAAAGCGTGCGGCCTCCCGGTCGCAGAAGATCGCGCCCCAGCTGAATCGCGGGGTCTCCCGAACCGCGACCGTCTCGGGGAACAGCACCGCCGAGTTCGTGTCGTAGCCCGCTGTGAAATCGACGAACGTGATCGGCACGAACATCGCGTTGTCGTAACGGCTCGCCTCCAGCTCGGCCAACCACTCCGGCCACGCGACGCGGATGACGACGGCCTCCAGGTTGCGATTCGGGTTGCCGTTCTGCGTGTACATCGGGAAGACGACCAGGTGTTCGAGCCCGTCGATCCTGCGCTGCTCGGGATGGAAGGCGAGCAACGAGTCGAGAAAGTCCGGCACGCCGAAGCCGTCGTCGCGCCAGCGATGCAGGTCGGCGATCACGGCTTCGAGGTAGTCGGCGTCGTGAGCGAACCGCGGTTGCAGCGCGCTGATGGCATCGACGCATCGCTGGAGTTCGGCGGCGGCCCGTTCCTTCGCCCCCTCGCCGTGTGCCTCGACGTCGAGAGACCCGTCCTTGCGCTGGAGTTCGCGGATCGCGGCGATCGCCGAAGTGAGCTGCGCCCAGGCAGGCTCCTCGGTCGCCGCAAGCGTGCCGGCCGCGGCCTGGTCGCCGGCCCCGACCGCAGCCACGCCTCCGGCGGCCTCTGCCGCGTAGCCGCCTCCGGCGGCCCATGTCACCGCGTTGCTCCACAGCCGGGCGTGATCGAAATCGCCGATCGAGTCGTCGCCGAACAGGTCGGAGTCGGCGAACGCGACGAGCCGGCCGCGGCCCGCCTCGAGCGCCACCGCGAGCGGCGCGCCGGCCGGCTCCGCGTCGGCCGAGGTGCGCGCCAGCACCACGGCGTCCGGATCATCGACGGTCAGCACGCCCGCTCGGTAGAAGCAGGCGGCACCGACCCGCGCGAGGACGTCGACGGGGCCACGTGCCGGTTGGAGCTCTCCGCGGACCCAGCTGACGACGCCTTGATGGTTGTGCACGGTGTCCTGGACCGTCACGTTCTGCGGGAGCACACCGAAGCGCGCGAGCAGGTCTGCGAGGTTGTTGCCGTACTTGTCCTGCTCGCACTCGGCCAGGACGACGAGGCCGCCGCCGTCTCGGACGAAGCGCTCCAGCGCATCGATCTCGGTGTTTGTGAGCCGCGGCGACCCGACTCCGGTCACCCGCTCCCACGTGTCGTCCGAGGGGTGCGCCAGCACCACGACGTCCCATGCGCGCAACGCCTCAGCCGTGAGCGGACCGTCGACGTGCGGCTCGACGTGCATACCGCGCACGCGCAGCTCCTGCGCGGCCCGCAGGTAGCCGGCATCCCCGGGATGCCGAGGGTTCATGTGCGCCACGGTCTCGGGCCGGATACTCCACGCTTGCGAGTGCGCCTCGTCGAAGAGCACCCGGGCGAAGGAGGCGCCCGGCGCCGGGAGTCGGGTCAGGTCGCTCACGGTGCGTGTCACGCCTTCGATCCTCGCACTGCGAGCGCTGCGCAGCCACGCTCGGGCTGGTCAAAGCCTTCGCGCTCCGCGGCTCAGAAGCGTCCCTGCGGGGGAGGTGTCGACGATGGCGGCGCCTTGACCGGGATCGCGGCGCGCTTCCATATGTCGCGCAGCGCCCAGGGGATCGCGAGCAGCACGTAGATGCCGGCGCCGATGATCCCGATGCCGATACTCACCGCCATGAGCATGATGGGCAGCGGCACGAAGAGGAGCACCGTGGCCACGACGCGGCCCGTTGGGCCGAAGGTGTTCGTCGACTTCTGCCAGCGGGAGTAGGTCATCAGCGGGGCGTACTCGGCGGCGCTGACGGCTCGGGCAGGCGCGCCGTAGGCCGACCCCTGCTGCGGGCAGGCGCGGCAGCGCGGGGCCGTGCTGGCCGCGGACAGGCCGCAATGGCACAGCTGCAGCGCGGGAGCGGCGTCCATGCCTGGTTCATCGGCAGCCGTGAGCGTGGCGTTGAGTCGGCAGGCACTCGGCTCGGGCGGGTGCGGGAGCTAGGCTGGCGAGGATGCCAACGTCAGACCAGCCGGGCGCCCCGGCAGCGCCCCGGCGCGCTTACCTCGACCACGCGGCGACGACGCCGATGGTGCCTGAGGCGATCGAGGCGATGACCGCCTTGCTCGCCAACGCCGGCAACCCGTCGTCGCTGCATTCGTCTGGGCGGGCGGCCCGGCGCGTCGTCGAAGAGGCGCGCGAGGTGATCGCGCAGGCGCTGGGAGCGCGGCCGAGCGAGATCGTCCTGACCTCGGGTGGCACCGAGGCCGACAACCTGGCCGTCAAGGGCTTGTTCTGGGCGCGGCGTGCGGCTGACCCACGGCGCGTGCGGGTGCTGGTCGGCGCGGCCGAACATCACGCGGTTCTCGATTCGGTGGAGTGGCTGGAGCGTCACGAGGGGGCGCGCGCGGTCTGGCTGGACGTCGACGAGTACGGCCGGGTGCATCCCGAGACCGTTCGGGCGGCTATCGAGGAGGACCCCGACTCGGTGGCTCTCGTCACGGTGATGTGGGCGAACAACGAAGTCGGCACGGTGTCTCCGATCTCGCAGATCGCCCGGGTCGCGCACGAGTTCGGCGTCCCGGTGCACTCCGACGCCGTCCAGGCCGTGGGGCAGTTGCCGGTCGACTTCGCGGCGACTGGCCTCGACGCCCTCAGCGTGACGGCGCACAAGCTTGGTGGCCCGCTCGGCGTCGGCGCCCTCGTGCTCTCGCGCGAGCTGGCCCCGACGCCGGTGCTGCACGGTGGCGGGCAGGAGCGCGACGTGCGTTCGGGCACGCTCGACGCACCGGCGATCGCCGGCTTCTCCGTCGCGCTTCACGTCACCGTCGAGCGGCGCGCGCAGCTCGCGGCCGCACTCGGTGAGCTGCGCGACGACCTCGTGCAACGCGTCCAGGCCGCGATCCCGGACGCCGTGTTGAACGGCGATCCCGAGAGCGGACCCGATCACCGGCTGCCCGGTAACGCGCACTTCGCGTTCCCCGGCTGCGAAGGCGATGCGCTGCTGATGTTGCTCGATGCGCGGGGAGTCGAATGCTCGACCGGCTCGGCCTGCACCGCTGGCGTGGCACGGCCCAGTCACGTACTCCTTGCCATGGGCACCGACGAGGAGTCGGCTCGCAGCACCCTGCGCTTCTCGTTGGGCCATACCTCGACCGCAGGCCGACGTCGACGCCCTGCTCGCCGTCTTGCCAGGGGCCGTCGAGCGGGCGCGCCGGGCCGGGCTGGTCTCGGCAGCTCGCAAGTAGGGGTTGCCGTGCAGGTATTGGCCGCGATGTCGGGCGGCGTCGACTCCGCAGTTGCCGCGGCGCGCGCGGTGGATGCGGGGCACGACGTGACGGGCGTCCATCTGGCATTGGCGAAGTCGCCGGCTTCGCATCGAACAGGTGCCCGCGGGTGCTGCACCGTCGAAGACGCGCGTGACGCCCGCCGCGCGGCCGATGTGCTGGGAATCCCCTTCTACGTATGGGATCTGGCCGAGCGTTTCGACGAAGACGTCGTGCGCGACTTCGTCTCGGAATACGCGGCCGGGCGCACCCCGAACCCGTGCCTGCGCTGCAACGAACGCATCAAGTTCGCCGCCGTGCTCGACAAGGCTCTGGCCCTGGGTTTCGACGCCGTGTGCACGGGCCACTACGCGCGCCTCGTCGACGGTGCCCATGGTCGCGAACTCCACCGCGCCGTCGACCCGGCGAAGGACCAGTCCTACGTGCTCGGCGTGCTCGAAGCCGACCAGCTCGCACACGCGATGTTCCCGCTCGGTCCGAGCCTGAAGGCCGACGTGCGCGCCGAGGCGGCGGCCCGCGGCCTGGCGCTCGCCGACAAGCCCGACAGCCACGACGTCTGCTTCGTGCCGGACGGCGACACCGCGGGCTTCCTGCGCCGCGCGCTCGATGAACGAGGTGACGCATCGGGCGACATCGTCGACGCCGACGGCAATCGGGTCGGCTCGCACGAGGGGGTCTATGCGTTCACCGTCGGCCAGCGGCGTGGCCTGCGTATCGGCACGCCGGCGCCTGACGGCCGCCCACGTTACGTGCTAGACGTGTCGCCGGTGACGCGCACCGTCACAGTGGGGACGGCGGCAGAACTCGACGTCCGGGCCATGACCGGTCTGCGGCCGAGATGGTGCGGTGCGGCGCCGGCCGGTCTTGCCGAATGGGTGCCGTTGGAGTGCTCCGTGCAGTTGCGCGCGCACGGTGAAGCGTTGCCGGCCGTCGTCCGGCTCGACGGCGACTGCCTCGATGTCGCGCTGCTAACGCCGGCCCGCGGCATCGCGCCGGGCCAGGCCGTCGTGGTTTACGCCGGCACCCGGGTGGTCGGCTCGGCGACCATCGATCGAACCCGCCGCTGACGTTCGTTCGTACGGGTACGGGGGGCCGGCTGCGCCCGCCGCGCCGCGCCACGCCTGACGGCGTCCGGCGCCGGCGATCAGCCGCTCGAGGTAGGCGCTTGCGGTCGGCAGCACGAGCAGGATGAGCGCACCGGCGAGCCAGCCTCCCAGCACGTCCGTCACCCAATGGGTGTCGAGAACGATCGTTCCCAGCCCGACGGTCGCGGCGCCGAGGGCCGCGGCCCAGGTCGCGAGTCGGCGATGGCGCAACGCGAGCATGGCGAGCACGCCCATCACGACGACGGCGTTGGACGTGTGCCCCGAGGGAAAGATGTCGCCGCCGTCGAAGACAGCTCGGGGCTGTGTGGTGAGCAGTGGGCCGAGGCGGCCGATGAACACCTTCACGGCCCCGACGCTGAGGTTGAGGAGAAGAAGAGACGTCGTCAGCATGACGACGGGTCGCAGAGAGCGGGTCCGCCAGCTGAGCCAGACCACGTAGGCGCCTGCGACGGCCGCCGATGGGCCGCGTTGCCCGATGATTTCGTAGCGCAGTACCCACGACTGCACGTCCGGCCAGTGCTGCGCGAGCCGCATCGAAGCGGCGGCGCGGTCGACGGCGTCCAGCGGAGAACCGACGACGACCGCGACCGTGAGCGCGGCATACGCAGCCGCGACCACGGCTATCGCCACGCGTGGCAGGCGCGGGACAGCAGGCCCGGTAAACGGAAGACTGACGGATTCTCGCTCGACAGAGGTTGAATCGAGCACGAAGGCAACCTACCCAGGGAATTCTGCGCTTATCTTGAGAACAACCTGAGCGTTCGCTGAGACTCCCCACGCGGTCCTCGGTGCCGGGCTCGCACGGGTTTGCCGGTATTTCGACGCCTGCTACCTGCTCTTCTCTTTCGAGGGGGCACGCGGGTCCGCCGCGTTCCTGTCCTCGTGACTGGGGAGGGCCACATGGCAACTGCGAGGAAGAAGAACGAGGCGGTCGAGCGTCCGCTCACCGTGGACGAGCGCGCCAAGGCAGGCCGGATCGCCGGCACCGGAGACATGCCGCACGACATCGCCGAGTCGCTCGCGACCCAGCGGCTACACGTCGACGGTCTCGACAAGGCGCCGCAACTCGCGAGGGTCGGCGAGCGTGGCGCCGGCACCTGGGAGCTTGCGTTACCGCCGGGTACTCAGCTCGGCCGGCCGGGTGTCAGCGGAAAGCGCCTGCCGCTCGCCGAGCGGGTCGCGGGCGAGGGTGGCACCCAGCCGATGCGGCCGAAGTGGAGCGAGCAGACCTTCCAGCCCTACGCTGCCAGCCCGTCGTTCCGGCATGTTCCGATGCAGCGGCGCGACGGCACCCAGGTCGAGCCCTACTACGGGGTGTTCGGTGCCGACGACCGCAGCGTTTACTACCCGAGCAGCTACCCGTGGCGCTGCGTGGGCCGCATCTTCACCTGGACGAACTGGGGCGGCGGCGGCAGCTGGAACTGGTGGGGTTCTGGCGTGCTCGTCGGGCCGCGGCACGTTCTGACGGCCGGCCACGTGTGCCCGTGGGGGGCCAAGAGTTGGGCGATGAAGTTCGTCCCCTCCTACTGGGACGGCGCCCCGGCGGTCGGTGCCGGCGCGGTTTCGTACGCGTCGGACTACCGCGGCTGGGACACCCACGACACGGTCGCGGCGAACGACTACTCGATCCTGCGCCTGTACGACCCGATCGGCAGCTGGCTCGGCTGGATGGGTACCAAGACCTACAGCTCGAGCTGGAACGGCGGCGACTACTGGAGTCTCGCCGGCTACCCCGCGGCGATCGCCGGCGGCGAGCGCCCCTCGGACCAGTCGGGCATCCCGGTGCTCGACACCGACGGCGGCGACGACAACTCCGTGGAGATCGAGCACCACGGCGACGCGACCGGCGGTGATTCCGGTGGCCCGTTCTTCGGGTTCTGGAACGACGGCCCGTACGCCGTCGGTGTGACGAGTGGTGGCGAGCGGATCAGCGGCTCGTTGTTCGGCTGGTGGGATGAGGACAACAACATCGAAGCCGGCGGCGGCGGGATGGTCGATCTCGTACGTTGGGGCCTGACCAACTGGCCCTGACCGGCTCACCCGACCGTCCGCATTCTCGTCGGACGTCGATGGGTGGTCGCTGCGGTGTGCCGTGGCGGCCACCCGGGCGTGTCTTCGCTGCAGGAGTATCTGCGAGGCAGGCTGATCGAGGAGGCGAGCCGCCCGACGTTTGACGAGGTCCCGGCTCGGGCCGGCGGTCGCTCCGGCGGGTCGGTGCCGTTGAAAGCTGCGGACCGGAGCCTTCGACACCCGTCGGGCCGAGTTCGCACTGGGTTTCATGATTGCCCGCCGTAGACGAATCAGATAATCTGATGGCATGAAGGAGGTCACGGCCACGGAGGCGGCCAGAGGGTTCTCTGCCTTGCTAACGGCAGTCGAGAAGGACGGCGAGACGTTCTTCGTTACCCGCGGCGGCCGGGTGATCGCTCGCATTGAGCCTGCAGCCGGAACCTCCGGCGCTGCGGTGAAGGCGCTGCTCGGTCACTTTCGGCCGGACGAGAAGTGGGTCGCCGACCTCAGCGAGGTCCGCGAGTTATTGACGACACAGGAGCGGCAGTGGCCCGCCTGATCCTCGACACGACGATCTTCGTCGACGCCGAAAGACGCGGTCGTCAGCTGAACCGGCTCATCGCCGATCAAGACGACGTAGCCATCGCCGCCGTAACCGCAGCGGAGCTGCTCGTGGGTGTCGAGCTCGCGGACGACGCCAGACGGCCTACGCGTGCTGCGTTCGTGCGCAGCGTCTTGGACACCGTTCCGATCGAGGATTACGACGTTCAGGTCGCGCGCGTGCACGCGACCCTGCTCGCGCACGTCCGACGTACGGGCCGGCCGCGTGGCGCCCATGATCTGATCATCGCCGCCACAGCCGTGGCACGCGACCGACTCGTCGTTTCGGCCGACAGCGCAGGCTTCGCTGACCTCCCCGGCGTTTCGGTCCGCGCATGACGACGAAGTGCCGCTCAGCTGCGTCCGCCCGGCTGCCGGCCGGCACTGGCGTCCAGTACGACCGCACTGCGGCGGGCCACTCCCAATGCCATCGAACAGATCCGGCTACTTGACACTCGGGCCGACCAGCCGCTAGCGGCACGGATGCGTCTCGGACAGCCTGATGACGCTCGAGACGTGCAGGTGCTTGGGCAGCGTCACGCAGCCGATGATTTTGCCGGCCGTGTCGTCGTCGACCGTGCAGTTCGTCGGGTGATCAGAAGCGATCGGCAGCCGCGCCGACTGTCCAGCGGCGATTTGCGCTATGCCGGTACTGCAATCCGGCAGAGCGACGGGGACGCGGCTGTCGTTCACGAAGGTCACGGATGTCGCCGTTGAGTCCTCCCACAGCACGAAGCCGACGACCCCTACCGCAATGAGTGCAGCCACCGCCGCCAAGCCGAACCCCAGCCGCCGGAGCATGAGCCAAGGATGCCGGATCCCCGCCAGCGGTGCCGTTCTCTCGCGAGTTGTTGCCAGCACCACCACGAGTGCCCGCCATCGGCGGCCCGCGGTGGGCGGTGCAGCCAACGACTCGGCGACGAGCTCCGTCATCGCATCCCCCGCCTCCTGCGCCCCGCGTGTGCGCCCTGGCGCGCATGGTCGCCCACCCAGCAGCGGGCGGCAACCGGTCGACGACTTGGGTCGACAAACATGTCCTGCCAGCCGAACTGCCTGCCACCGCCCCGCGGCATCAGACTCATGGTCGCCTGCATTCCGCCCGTTCGTCCGTGTGGTATCCCATCCAAAGGGGGCCTCGACGGACCATCACGGCCCCCTCCGGCGATCGCGTTGGAGCCGGAGGCCTGCTATGCCACAGCGTGGCGGTTGATCGCCTCGCGCAGCCGCGGGCCGGTCCGCAGCTTCTCCGGCACCAGCAACAGGGAGTTCCGCATCGCCCGAGCGGCCGCTGTAGCCGCGATATCGGACGTCGGCAGGCCGGGCATCCGGTACATGCGTCGCGCCCAGCGGGGCAGCAGCCCGAACCCGACGCACGCCATAGCGGCCCACGCAGGGCGGGCCAGTGTGAGGACCTGCACCCAGCCCGCCATCGGTGGCAGCAGCAAGTAGCGCGCGGCATCCCGGGCTTGCGCGGTCGCGGCGAGGTCTGGCCGCACATCATTGAAATAGCGGTCGAGCGACGCACGGTCATGTGGAACGTCGCTCACCTTGAGGCCGACGAGCGTGGCCGACGTCGCCTGCTCGGCGACGTAACGATCCGCTTCTGCGTCCGACAGTGCGAGGCCGGCGCGGCGCGTCGTCACCAGGAAGGATTCCACTTCGCTGCAGTGAATCCACCGCAACAGCTCTGGGTCCTGCGCGCCGGGAATCCTCGCGTGCAGCTTGCGCAGGTGTGCCGCCGCGTCGTCCGCCTGGGCCTTCGTGCCGTAGGTGGTCACGCCGATGTAGTCGGCGGTGCGCAGCAGCCGCCGCCACGGATCGGTGCGGAAGTTCGAATAGCTCGCGATTGCCGCCATCGCGCGCGGATGCAGCGCCTGCAAGAAGAGCGCGCGGACGCCGCCCACGAGCATCATGGGGTCGGCGTGCACGCGCCAGCTGATCGAATCGGGGCCGAAGTACCCGTCGTCCGGGCGTGTCACCATGCTCCAACGCTACGTGTTCGCGCGGCCACTGCGCCGCCGGGGGCGCGCCGCGGAATCAGGCCTGCTGGATGATCTCGAGCACGCGCCGATCGAGCCACGACAGATCGTCGGCAACCCGCATCTCGTAGTTGTTGGTGCCGACCCACGCCGCGAAGTCCGCCGACCCGAGTTCGCGGGCGCGGTCGTCGAGCTCGGCGGCGAGCGTGGCAGTGACCGCGACCTTGTCGTCGTCCGCGGGGGCGGTCAGGTAGAAGTCGTTGAGGTCGAGGAGCCGGTGCAGCTCGGTGACCGGATCGGTGTGGTCGTCGACGCGCAGGTCGACGGCCACGTCATCCAGCCCGCCGTAACCGGCGCCTTCGCGCACGACGAACAGTGCCGCCGACTGTCGCCCCCGCCGGTCGCCGCCGGCGCCGTCGCCGGCCGCGAGTGCCGCCATGAGCCGGTGCGCGAGCGGGAGTTCGGCGCCGCCTTCCCACGCGGCCAGCATCGCGTCGACGACGTCGGGCCCGGTCAAGATGTTGCCCTGGATCGCGAGGCCGGGGCGCGTGAGGCCGCCCGCCCAGGCCAAACATCCCGAGCCGGTGTGCGTCGCCGAGCCGCCCGCCGCGTCGACGACGCCGAGTTGCCGGTCGTCGCGGCCGTCTTCGTCGACCAGTCGCCGGACGACGTCGGGTGCGGGCATGCGGGCGGTGAGCAGCTCGAGGCCGGCTCGCTTCCAGGCGACGTTCGCGTTCGCCTGCGTCGCGACGGCGCCGACACCAGCCCGGGCGGCCGGGACCGCGCTGCCGACCGCGAGGAACTTCGAGGCGACGGCGACACCCCACGACGCATCTGTTGGCGAGTGGCCGACGATCGAGAACGTCACGAGCACTCACGGTAGCGGCACCCGGCGGTGTCCGGGTGACTCACTACGCTCGCAGCTATGTCGTCGTCCGCTTCCCAGGCCGGCCCGAACGCCGCCCAAGCCGAGCCGAAATCGCCGGGCGAGCCGATCCCCCTTCCCTGGCCGGTCGGAGCCGCCACCGGGGTGGGCTCGATGCCCGGCGACGACCCCGCGGAGGCGATGCGCGTCGTGGTCGGCGAACTCCCCGACTTCCCGCACCTCGTCGAGCTGCCGAGCGGCGGCATGGGCGCAGACCTGATCGGGCGGGGGGCGGCCCACCTCGTCGACCTGCATGTCGAACTAGCGGTAAGTGGTTGGCGGTTCGTCCCGCGCCCAGGCGCTGACGAGCGCCGAGCGCGGTCGCGGCTGGTGCGCGACCTCGACGTCCTCGAAGAGCAGCTCGAGGGTTTCGCCGGGCCGCTGAAGGTGCAGTGCGCCGGGCCGTGGAGCCTGGCCGCCGCCGTCGAACTGCATTACGGCGACAAGGCCCTTGCCGATCGCGGCGCCGTTCGCGACATCGCCGCTGCCCTCGGCGAAGGGCTCGCGCAACTCACCCGCGACGTACAGCGCCGGGTGCCGGGGGCGGTTGTCGTCGTCCAGCTCGACGAGCCTTCGCTGCCCGGCGCCCTGGCCGGCAACGTGCCGACCGCCAGTGGTTTCGGCACGTTGCCGATCGTCGAGCCGGCCGACGCGCGCGACAAGCTCGCCGTTGTCGCCGGCGCGATCGAACGCGCCGGCGGTTTGCCTGTCGCGCACTGTTGTGCCGCCACGCCGCCGGTCGCCCTGTTCGCCGAGGCGGGCATGCGGGCGGTCAGCCTCGACGCGACGCTGCTGACGGAGGCCGACGACGACGCCATCGGCTCGGCGATCGAAGGGGGCGTCGCCTTGTTCTTGGGGCTCGTTCCCCCGACCGACGTCGAGCCGATCCCGCGCGTCGCCAGTCTCGCGGCGCCGGCGCGAAGGCTGTGGTCGCGTCTCGGGTTCGCGCCCGAGCAGCTCGCGAGCAACGTCATCACGCCCACGTGTGGCCTGGCCGGCGGATCGCCCGGATGGCCGGCCCAGGCGTACCGGCTTTGCAGGCAGGCGGCGCGGGAACTCCTGGAGCAACCGGAGGAGGGTCGGTGAAGAAGGCAAGCACCGCTGCCGAGTCGGGTGGCGTTCCCGTGTCGGTGGCTGAGCGTCACGCCGAGCTCGCGCGCGAACTCGACGAGCATTCGTATCGCTACTACGTGCTCGACGCACCCACGGTCTCCGACGCCGAGTACGACACCTTGCTGCGCGAGCTCTCGGGCATTGAAGACGACTACCCGCAGCTGCGCACCCCCGACTCGCCGACGCAGAAGGTCGCCGGCAGTTACTCAACCCTGTTCACGCCGGTCGAGCATCTCGAACGGTTGCTCAGCCTCGACAACGTTTTCTCCTCCGACGAACTCGCGGCGTGGGCCGCGCGAGTCGAGCGGGAGGTCGGCGGCGACGCCGAGTACCTGTGCGAGCTGAAGGTCGACGGCCTGGCGATCGACCTGGTCTACGAGAGCGGTGTGCTGACCAGCGCGGCGACGCGCGGCGATGGCCGCACCGGCGAAGACGTCACGCCCAACGTGCGCACGATCGCCGGCGTCCCGCATCGGTTGACGGCCGATGCGGCGACTCCGGTGCCCGAACTCCTGGAGGTGCGTGGCGAGGTCTACTTCCCGGTCGAGAAGTTCGCCGGCCTCAACGCCGCGCTCGTCGAAGCCGGTAAGGCGCCCTTTGCCAACCCGCGCAACGCGGCCGCCGGGTCGCTGCGGCAGAAGGACCCGCGGGTGACTGCGAGCCGGCCGCTGCGCATGATGTTGCACGGCGTCGGCGCCACCCGTGGCTTCACCCCGCAGCGTCAGTCGCAGGCCTACACAGCCTTCGCGCAATGGGGGCTGCCGACCTCGGAGCGGGCCAGGGTCTTCGGCACGCTCTCCGAGGTCGAGAAGTTCATCTCCCACTACGGCGAACACCGCCACGATGTCGAGCACGAGATCGACGGTGTCGTGGTGAAGGTCGACCAGATCGCGTTGCAACGCCGGCTCGGTGCCACGTCGAAGGCGCCGCGGTGGGCGATCGCGTACAAGTACCCGCCGGAAGAGGTCACCACGAAGCTGCTCGAGATCCGGGTGAACGTCGGGCGTACCGGCCGGGTGACGCCGTTCGGGGTGATGGAGCCGGTGAAGGTATCGGGCTCGACCGTCGAAAACGCCACCCTGCACAACGCCGATGAGATCAAGCGCAAAGGCGTGCTCGTCGGCGACACCGTCGTGCTTCGCAAGGCGGGTGACGTCATCCCCGAGATCGTCGGGCCGGTCGTCGACCTGCGTGACGGTAGCGAGACGGCGTTCATCTTCCCGACGCATTGCCCGGAGTGTGGCACGAAGCTGGTGCGGCCCGAGGGCGAGGCCGACACCCGCTGCCCCAACGCCCGCTCGTGCCCCGCGCAGTTGCGTGAGCGGTTGTTCCACATCGCGGGCCGAGGTGCCCTCGACATCGAGGCACTGGGGTACGAAGCGGCGACTGCGTTGTTGGAATCCGGCCTGCTCGCCGACGAGGGTGGGCTGTTCTCGTTGACGGAGGCCGACCTGCGCGGCGTCCCGTTCTTCACCAAGCAGGACGGCGAGTTGAAGGCGACTGCGTCGAAGCTGCTGGAAAACCTCGACACCGCCAAGGGGCGCCCGCTGTGGCGGGTGCTTGTCGCATTGTCGATCCGCCACGTGGGCCCGACCGCAGCGCAAGCGCTCGCCCGTGACTTCGGCTCGATCGAAAGGATTCGTGCCGCCACCGCCGAACAGCTCGCCGAAGCGGACGGCGTCGGGCCGACGATCGCCGAATCGATCCGCGAATGGTTCGACGTCGACTGGCATCGCCACATCCAGCAGAGTTGGGAGAAGGCCGGCGTGCGGATGGCCGAGGAGCGGGTCGACGAAGGCCCGCGACCGCTCGACGGCCTCACCGTCGTGGTGACCGGTTCGCTGATCGAGTGGAGTCGCGACTCGGCCACCGAGGCGATCCAGAGCCGGGGCGGCAAGGTGACGAGTTCGGTGTCGAAAAAGACCGATTTCGTCGTCGCGGGGGAGAGCCCTGGCTCGAAGTACGACAAGGCCGTCGCGCTTGGCGTGCCCGTTCTCGACGAAGCCGGATTCGCGGTCCTGCTCGCTCAGGGCGCCGAGCCCGCGCGGGCGGTTGCCCGAACGGATTACGCCACGCAGTAACTGCCCGAACCTTCGCTGGTCCGGGCGCGCGATCCGGATGGGCCGCACGCAGTATCGCGTAGCGAGTCGCGGATACCGACAGATCCAGAGCCCGACGAAAGAAGGCCGCTACAGCAGGGACCCCCATGACAACGGCACGCCAGCCCGGCGTTCAGCTGCGGGTTGGTTCGATGCTGTGGTACTACGTGGCGGTCGTCGTCGCCTCCGCAGCTGCCGTCCTCGTGCTCGCCCTGCGTCATGTCCAATGGCACGACGTCGCGCACCTCGCCACCATTCCAGCGATGTGGCTCATCGTCGCGCCGATGATCGTGACGGCCGTGCAGCCCGTCGTGCCCGGGCGGCCGGGAACCGGTGGTTCGTTCGCGGTTTCGACCTTCGTCTTCGCCTTGCTGTTGCGGGTCGGCCTGCCGGTGGCCGCGCTGTGCTGCGTGGTCAGCATGGCGCTCAGCGGTGTGGTAGCCCGGCAAGCGTTGCACCGAGCCCTCTTCAACATCGCCCAGTACGTGTTGTCGATCAGTGCAGCCTCGGCGGTGCTGCATGTCTACGGCATCACCGCGACGGCAGGGCACCCCTGGAGCTTCACCGAGCCACATATCCGGCTGGTCGAGATCATCGCCGGCGGGTTGGCGGCGGTCACCTACCTCATCGTCAACAACGGCAGCGTCTACATCGCGATGGCACTGAGCGAGAGCCGCTCGCTCCGCCTGATCATTCGTGAGGACGAGCGACACCTCCTCTTCGTGTGCTTCGCGCTGGTCAGCATGTCGCCGCTCGTGCTACTGGTGATGGTTCACATGTGGCCGCTGGTGGCGCTGTTCTATCCGGCACTACTCACCGTGTATCACAACGCCAACAAGTCCGCCGTCCACGAACACGACGCGTTGCACGACCAGCTCACCGGGTTGGGCAACCGCGAGTTGTTGCACCGCGAAGCTGTTGCCGCGCTCGACGACCTCGATCGCGGCGGCCGGGGTTTGGCCGTGCTCGTTCTCGACGTCGACAAGTTCAAGCAGGTCAACGACACGCTCGGGCATGCGGCAGGTGACCGGCTGCTGCAGGTTGTGGCCGAACGGCTGCTGGCCGCCGTCCGGCCGGGTGACGTCGTGGCACGGGTGGGAGGCGACGAGTTCGTCATCCTGGTGCGCGGGGTCTTCGATCCGGTGGAAGCCCGAACGACCGCGATTCGCATTCTCGAGCGGGTCAACGGGTCGTTTCAGGTGCACGGTGTTTCGCTGGAGCTCGCCACCAGTGTCGGCGTGGCGCTCGCTCCGCGAGACGGGCGCGAATTCGCGGCCCTGCTCCGACGCGCCGACCACGCCATGTACATCGCGAAGGGTTCGGGCTGCGGGGTCGCCGTCTTCGACCCGAGCCGTGACCGGGATCGGCGTCTCGTCGACCTCGAGACCAGCGCCGGAGCGCAGGGCAGCGTTGCGCCTATTTGAACCGGGCGCCTATCGCGCATGACGGCGCATCGCGTCACATACGGCCCCTGTCGTTGATCGGCGTGTCCAATAAAGCCAACTGTCCAAATTCGCGCCTTGCGGCTTGGCGTGCGAGACCCTACCTTGCTCGCAACGAACGTTTGATCGAGCGGGACAGGCTTCGAACCGCATTGCACCGGTGATCCTGGTCGCCGCGGTCGTTTTGCCGTCCTGCTAAACAGAGCGCGCACCGCGGTGGCCAGGTGAAGTTGTTTTCGGCTGGTCGACCGACTTTGTCGTGCGCGCGTATCCCTCTATGCCTCAAGAAAAGGACGCGCATGAAGAAACAAATCCGCTTCCGGCTGCTCGTGTTGGGGGTCGCGACGAGCATTGCTGCACCGCTCGGCGCCGTTGCGCTGACGCCTCAGGTCGCCTCGGCCGACCAGACCAATGACTACCTGTTCAAGTCCTCGACCGGTTACACGGGCAATGCGTCTGACCCTGACGTCGAACCCTGCTACTACAGCGGGCAGTCCGGCTACTGCATGTACACCTCGCAGGACCTGAGCTCCGGCGGATCGACCGCCAACGCCTTCTTCCCGATGAATCAGACCCTCGGCTTCTGGTCGCCGGACGGCGTCAACTGGACGTACAAAGGCGTCGTCTTCAAGGAGAGCCAGCTGCCGGCCAGTTTCTGGACGTCAGGCAGCGCCACCTACCCCAAGCATCTGTGGGCACCGAACGTTGTCACCGCACCGGACGGCAGCTTCCTCCTGCTCGACCCCGACATCACGAACTCCAAGGCACCTGACACGTCGTCCGTCGCCGTCATCGCTCACTCGTCCAGCCCCTTCGGGCCCTTCACCCTCGACAGTCCGCTGAAGACGCTGAAGGGTAACCCCAACCTCCGTGGCGGTTACCTCAGCGACCCCGACATCGATCGGGTGGGCGGCTACGGCGGTGAGACCGACTACCTCGTGTACGCCAACGGGAGTGGCGCCAACTGTGGCGACCTCTCGCTCGGCACGCTCGGTTCGAACCTGACGGCGTGGTCAGACCCGAACCACCCGTACGGTAACGAGATCTACATCAGCGGGATGTGGGGCCATGACGGCTTCGTCACCGACAACAAGAATTGCACGCAGCACGCGTACATGGAAGGACCGCAGCTCTACAACACCGGGAGCTGGGGGCAAGGTCTACACCTTGGCGAGCCCGGGCAGTTCATTCTCACCTTCGCTGCCACGCCGGCGGTGACTCCGGAGCAGTGCGCGTCGAGCTTCGGCCAGCCGGGCAGTAACCACGAGGTCATCGCCTATGCAACCGCGACGAGCATCGATCCGTCGGACCCACAGTTCCAGTACGGCGGCATCCTGATGTGCGGCAGCAGCAGCGACTACACGGACCAGGCGAGCCTCATGCCGCTCGCGAACGGTGCTATCGCTCTCGTGTATCACGACGGCCCCGGCGGCACCCCGCACGCTCGCAAGGTGCACGCGCAGTGCATCGCGTACGGCGGTGGCATGTTCGCTACGGCCACTCGGCCGCAGAACATCCCGGCTGGGAGCCTGCCGACGTTCGCACAATGCGCGAGCGGGTCGCTGTTCGGCGACTCGGTCATCGTCGACCCCTCTGCCTCGAAGTACTACGGCAGCGGGAGCCAGCAATATCAGGTCAGCAACTTCCTGGTCTCCGCCATGTTGAACACCAGCGGATACACGAATGGCGAGCTAGCCACGACCGGCCGCACGGCGGCCGGCGTGTACGAGACCTTCCAGCTCGAGGAGGATCCGAATTTTGCCCCCGCCCCGATACCGATCGATCCGAGCCAGTTCCCGAACTTCGACAGTTCGTCCTGGAGCGATCTGGCACTGGTCGCGAACACGAATAATGAATACGTTTCCACCGCAGGCAATAACCAGGTCTGGGCCGACCTGCCCAAGCAGACCGCCGGGTACCCGTACTACCCGTACAACATCACCGCACAGTGGGGTAACA
Source organism: uncultured Actinomycetes bacterium (assembly GCA_963782965.1). Taxonomy (GTDB): domain Bacteria; phylum Actinomycetota; class Actinomycetes; order Acidothermales; family Acidothermaceae; genus CAWALV01. The sequence continues at coordinate 2,050,448 of CAWALV010000006.1, read as the reverse complement.
ACGTCCGCGGACACCAAACGACGAACGTCTTCCTCACGATAAACGAGAGTTCGGGATCGTACGGGATCAGCTCGCCGGGGGCTCCCGGGCCGCTGGTTACCACCGCCATCAAGGGCTACAACATGTTGGGTTACTACGGATCGAACAGTTGACCGGTCGAACGGTTGACTGACCGGCGTGTGTGGGGCGCCCGCTCTGGCGGGCGCCCCACACCGTTCCCCGACCCGCAACGCGGAAAGAATCCGCCACCTATGCGGTGAAGACTTTCCGCGCTGATGCCCGCAAGCCCCAGCCCCCTCCTCCAGCGGGGACGAGGGCGCAGGTGCGGCGGTAAGAGGGCGCCGGGGGCGACGGTGACGGACCACTAGGATGGCGCTCATGCCGTCGATCACCCGAGAAGAGGCGGCGCACCTGGCTCGGCTCTCGCGCCTCGCGCTGACCGACGACGAGCTCGACCGGCTGGCCGGTCAGCTCGACGTCATCATCAGCGCCGTAGCGCGGGTCAGCGAGGTCGCCGACTCCGACGTTCCTCCGACGTCTCACTCGTTGCCGCTGACGAACGTGTTCCGCGCTGACGTTGTCCGGTCGTCCCTAGAACCGACGCAGGCGTTGGCGGGCGCGCCGGCCGCGGAGGAGCAGCGGTTTCGGGTGCCGCGCATCCTCGAGGAGGAGTGAGCCGTGGCTGACCTGACCCGGCTCGATGCCTTCGAACTCGGCAAGCTCGTGCAGTCGGGCGAGGCGTCTGCAGTCGAGATCGCGCAGGCCCACCTCGACCGCATCGCTGCTGTCGATCCGAGTTTGCACGCCTTCCTGCACGTCGACACCGACGGCGCTCTCGCGGCGGCCCGCGCCGTCGACGACAGGCGCAACGCCGGCGAGCCACTCGGGCCGCTCGCCGGGGTGCCGCTCGCGTTGAAGGACGTCCTCGCCCAGCAGGGCGTGCCTACGACCTGTGGGTCGAAGATCCTGCAAGGCTGGCGTCCGCCCTACGACTCCACCGTCGTCCGCAAGCTGCGCGAAGCCGGCGTCGTCATTCTCGGGAAGACGAACATGGACGAGTTCGCGATGGGCTCGTCGACCGAGAACTCCGCGTACGGCACTACTCACAACCCGTGGGATCTCGAGCGAATCCCCGGCGGCTCGTCGGGCGGTTCCAGTGCCGCGGTGGCCGGCTACGAAGCACCGCTGGCCATCGGCACCGACACCGGAGGCTCGATCCGCCAGCCCGCCGCCGTCACCGGGATCGTCGGGGTGAAGCCGACCTACGGGGGAGTCTCGCGGTACGGCCTCGTCGCGTTCTCCTCCTCCCTCGACCAGGCCGGCCCGTTCGCCCGAACCGTGCTCGACGGCGCGTTGCTGCACGCAGCGATCGGCGGTCACGACCCCCTCGACTCGACGTCGATCGACGCACCGGTGCCGCCCGTCGTCGAAGCAGCGCGGCAGGCCGACGTGCGAGGGCTGCGCGTGGGCGTCGTCCGCGAACTCGACGGCGACGGCTACGACCACGGCGTGCGGCTGCGGTTCGGCGAGTCTGTGGAGTTGCTCGCATCTCTCGGCGCCGAAGTCGGTGAGGTGAGCTGCCCCAACTTCGACTACGCCATGGCGGCCTACTATCTGATCGCTCCGAGTGAGGCGTCGTCGAACCTGGCACGCTTCGACGCGATGCGTTACGGCCTGCGGGTCGGTGACGACGGCACGCGTAGCGCCGAGGAGGTGATGGCGCTGACCCGGGCCGCCGGCTTCGGGCCGGAAGTGAAGCGGCGCATCATGCTGGGCACGTACGCGCTGTCGAGCGGCTACTACGACGCGTACTACGGGTCGGCGCAGAAGGTGCGCACGCTGATCAGTCGCGACTTCGCGGCAGCCTTCGAACGCTTCGACGTGCTGGTCTCGCCGACGACCCCGACCACCGCGTTCCGCATCGGTGAGCGCACCGACGATCCGCTCAAGATGTACCTTGCCGACCTCGACACGATCCCCTCGAACCTCGCCGGCAACGCATCGATGTCGTTGCCCGCCGGCCTCTCACCGGACGACGGGTTGCCGGTCGGCTTCCAGATCATGGCGCCCGCCTTGGCCGACGACCGGCTGTACCGCGTGGGTGCGGCGCTCGAAGCAGCGTTGGCGCAGAAGTGGGGCCACGCCTTGCTCGAGGAGGCTCCGGCGCTGTGACATCGGCAGACGTGACATCCGCTTACGACGACGCGTTCGCACACTTCGAGCCGGTGTTCGGTCTCGAAACGCATGTCGAACTCGGCACGAACTCGAAGATGTTCTGCGGTTGCGCGACGGCGTTCGGTGGCGAACCCAACAGCCACGTGTGCCCGGTGTGCCTCGGGCTCCCCGGCGCTTTGCCGGTGGCGAACGCGGTCGCGATCGAGTCGACCATCCGGATCGGTCTCGCGCTGCACTGCACGATCGCCTCGTGGTGCAGGTTCGCTCGCAAGAACTACTTCTACCCCGACATGCCGAAGAACTTCCAGATCTCGCAGTACGACGAACCGCTGTGCACCGATGGCTACCTCGATGTCGAGGTCGACGGCGAGACCGTGCGCGTCGGCATCGAGCGCGTGCATCTCGAGGAAGACACCGGCAAGTCGCTGCACGTCGGCGGCTCGACCGGGCGCATTCACGGGGCGACGCACTCCCTCGTCGACTACAACCGCGCCGGCATCCCGCTGGTCGAGATCGTCACCAAGCCGGTGCCCGGCACCGGGCGCCTTGCGCCCGAGGTCGCGCGCGCCTACGTCACCGAGCTGCGCGAGACGCTTCGCGCGCTGGGCGTTTCCGACGTCCGGATGGAGGAGGGCTCACTCCGCTGCGACGTGAACCTTTCGCTGAACCCGATCGGCTCGATGCAGTGGGGCACCCGCTCGGAAACAAAGAACGTCAACTCGCTGCGTTCGGTCGAGCGGGCGGTGCGCTCTGAAATCGAACGGCAGGCTGCGCTGCTCGCCTCCGGCGGGCGCGTGGTGCAGGAGACTCGCCACTTTCACGAGGACACCGGCGTCACGACGTCCGGGCGCAGCAAGGAGGAGGCGGAGGACTACCGCTACTTCCCCGAGCCCGATCTGGTGCCGATCGCACCCGCGACCGACTGGGTCGAGCAGCTGCGCGCGACGTTGCCCGAGCTGCCGCTCGAACGGCGCCGGCGGCTGCGCGAGGAGTGGGGTATCTCCGCGCTCGACATGCAGGCCGCCCTCAACGCCGGAGCGGTCGAGCCGATCGAGGCTACGGTGGCGGCCGGCGCCGCGCCGCGCGATGCCTACAAGTGGTGGATGGGCGAGCTCGCCCGGCAGGCCAACGAGCGGGGCGTCGAGGTGTCGACCCTGCCCATCACGCCGGACGACGTCGCCAGGCTGGCCGAACTCGTCGCCGACGGAACGCTCAACGACAAGCTCGCCCGCCAGGTGCTCGACGGCGTCCTCGCGGGGGAGGGTGCTCCCGACGCCGTCGTCGCGGCACGCGGGCTGAAGGTCGTATCCGACGACGCAGCCCTCGGCGCTGCCGTCGACGCCGCGATCGCCGCCGACCCCGACGCCGCCCAGAAGGTTCGCGACGGAAAGGTCGCGGCCGCCGGCGCGCTGGTCGGCGCCGTCATGAAGACCACCCGCGGGCAGGCCGACGCCGGCCGGGTCCGCGAGCTCATCCTGCAAAAGCTGAGCCCACCGGCCTGAACCGCTCCGTCTGATCCACCGCCCGTCGCTTGCCCGGCCGGCCGGGCAGTTCGAACCGCCTGCGGCTCCGGTGCGTTGGCTTGCTGAGGTGCGGCAGCGGCAGGAACGAAGCCGAGAGAGAATCGGATGAGACGCGGTTCGGCCACGGGAAGAGGCGAGATGGTGCAGGCCTGGGTGCCCTATCCCGAGTTCGCGACCGAACTCGCCACGCTCGGCCTGGACATCAGCACCGACCTCTACACCGGTGCCGACGACGTGCCGGCCTCGGCGGCCGAGGTCGAGTTCTACGTCGTCCCGTACTCGTTCGGGGTCGAACCGCTCGAACTCGCCGCCAAGCTGCCCGCGCTGCGGGTCATGCAGACCCTCACGGCCGGCTACGACCACGCGCTGCCGTTCGTCCCGCCGGGGGTCACCCTGTGCAGCGCGCGCGGCGTCCACGACGCGAGCACGGCCGAGCTGGCGCTGACCCTCACCTTGGCGTCGCTTCGCGGCATCCCCGACTTCGTGCGCGGGCAGGACGCCGCGCAATGGCGGCCGGCCGCCAAGCCGTCGCTGGCCGATCGGCACGTGCTGATCGTCGGGTACGGCTCGATCGGGGCGGCGATCGAACGGCGGCTGCTGCCGTTCGAGACGACCGTGACCCGGGTCGCTCGCCGGCCCCGCCCGGACGACGGGGTGCACGGCATCGCTGAACTGCCGGCGCTCTTGCCCGACGCCGATGTCGTGATCGTCGTTACGCCACTGACCGACCTCACTCGGCACCTGATAGACGCCGGCTTCCTCGCCCGGATGAAGGAGCGGGCGCTGCTCGTCAACGTCGGCCGCGGCGCCGTCGTCGACACCGATGCACTCGTCGCCGCCCTGCACGCCGGACACGTGCGGGCGGCTCTCGACGTCACCGATCCTGAGCCGCTGCCTGCCGATCATCCGCTGTGGGGCGCACCCGGGGTCTTGATCTCACCGCACGTCGGCGGCAACTCGACCGCGTTCCTGCCGCGTGCCCGGCGCCTCGTCGCCGAGCAGGTCGCGCGCTACGTCCAAGGGCAGCCGTTGCGCAACGTCATCACCGGTGCGGCCGTCGCGCGCGGAGCCGGCCCGAGCAACGGATGACCTCCACCGCCGACACCGAATTCCGCGAGTTCGCGGCCGGCTTCGGCGAGCCGCTCGCCCGGCTCGCGTACGTCCTCATTGCAGGTACCGGCGGCGACGACGATGCCGACCTCGCCCGGGCGGAAGCGCTCACGATCGAGGCACTCGCCCGGACCCGTCGTCGCTGGCGCGAGGTCGATACGCACGGGCTGCCGGAGTCGATCGCCGTCGAAGCGTTGCTCAGCAGGTTGCCGCGGTCCCGTCGTACATCGGCCCGACCCGCCGACCCGCCTCCTGTTCTCGTCGACGCTGCCGGCGAGCCGCTCGATCCGGCGGCCTTGCGGGACGCGATGTGGGTTGCATGGTGTTCGCTCGAGCCACGTCAGCGCGTGCCGCTGGTGTTCGACGATCCGGCGGTGATCGCGCCGCAGCTGCGTGGTCTCGACGTGCCGCAGACTTTCGCGTCCACTCGCCGCCTCCTCGCCTGGCAGCAGCGCGCGAGCGAGACCCTCTTGGGCGTATGGAAGGCGGTGACCGTCGGCGTCCGATCGGCCTCGCGGGCCGACATGCCGGTCGTCCTCCGCGACGGGATGCACAGCCACGCGGCCGGGGTGCGACCACTGATCGACGCGTACGGCCGTGCCGGCGTAGCCGTCCGACGGTTGCGTACTCGCGCTCGCTCGGTCGCGGCGGGTGCCACTGCCGCCTGCGCGGCGGTTGCAGCGGTCGTCGTCGTGATTTCGTCAGGCGGCGGTGGCCATCCCGCCGCAGCCCCGTCGCCGTCCGCCTCGAGACCCTCGCCCGGTGCGACGAGTGCCGGGAGTTCGCCACCGGCCACTTCGCTCTTCACCGCACTCGATCCCGCGCAGGACCTCGTTGTCGAGTGGCCGCTGCGTGGCAACGCGGCGACGGACGTGAATCTGCTTTACAACCTGCGCGGGGAGTTCCTGCACGCGCATCCGGACGCTACCGGCCTCATGCAGGTGTTGCTCGCAGACGACACCGCCGGCTTTCGCGTCGCCTACGTGACGGCGCGGGCGGGCGACACCGTGGTCGGCTCCTGGTTCTACGGCCCGGTCGGTGCCGACTCGCTGTTCGAGGGCGCCGTGACCTCCGCACCGGCGACAATCGTCACGCCACAGCCGGTTGCCGCGATCATCAGCGACCCCAGGGCAGGCGGCATCCTCGTGGCGCTCGGACCGCCGGGCAGCATCGGCGTCCAGGTGACCGCCGAGGGTGCCGGTACCTCGGTCGTCAGGCAGCGCTACCCCGCCGACGACGGCGTCGTCGTTGCGCCGGTCGGCGGGATCGCGGGGCCCTCGGTCCTCCTGGCGTTCGAGCCTGTAAGCACTGCGGGTGCTGCATGGACTGCCGTCGGCCCGCTCACGCGGTTCACTCGTGGCGAGCCACCGGCCGGGCAGGACCCCAGTGTGTCCGGATGGCTACCCGGGCAACCGTTACCGGCCGGCCATGACGAGGTCTCGCCGTCGGCGGTCGTGCTGCAACGCGGCAGGCCCGACGCGCGTCAACTTGCGCTCGCTCTGAGCGTCGTCAAGGCATGGAAGGACGACGGCGACTTGAGCGCCACCGTCCTGCCGAGCGTGCTGTGGGCAGGCAGCGACGGTGCCGGCGAGCAGGTGCTCGTGCTGCGGGCTAGGACCCGCGGTCCGACCGATCTCCTCACCGTCGTCTGGTCGGGTGCGACCAGCGGGGAAGGCGAGTACGTGATGGCCGCCGGCACCCCTGACTACCCGTTCGCGTTCCTGTACGGCGGGGCCGACCGGGCTCGGATCGGTGTGCTCGGTACCGCTGGCACGACCGGTGCCATGCTGCTCGCCGACGACGAAGCGCAGGCGGCCACCAACCTGCGCTCGGACCGTTTCGGCAGCATGCCCGTCGTCGGATCGGTCGCGGAGGTCTCGCAGCAGTCCTTCGTGGTCGGATTGCAGGACGGGGCCGGTCAGATCGTGACGAGCATTCCGGTGCCTCCCGACGTCCTGACTCCCAGCGCTGCGGCGGCGGTCGCCAAGTAGAGTGACACCCGCGTTCGGTCCGGCGTCCGTTCGGCAGTCTGGAGACCCGCATGACCACCGAGTCTGATCTCAAGCCCCGCAGCCGAGACGTGACTGACGGGCTGGAGAAAGCCGCGGCACGCGGCATGTTGCGCGCCGTCGGCATGGGCGACGACGACTGGGTCAAGCCGCAGATCGGCGTGGCCAGCTCGTGGAACGAGATCACGCCGTGCAACCTGTCGCTCGACCGCTTGGCGAAGTCGGCCAAGGAGGGCGTGCACGCCGCGGGCGGCTACCCGCTGGAGTTCGGCACCATCTCGGTCTCCGACGGCATCTCGATGGGCCACGAAGGCATGCACTTCTCGCTCGTGTCGCGCGAGGTCATCGCCGACTCGGTCGAGACCGTGATGATGGCCGAACGCCTCGACGGCAGCGTGCTGCTCGCCGGTTGCGACAAGTCGCTGCCCGGCATGCTCATGGCCGCAGCGCGGCTCGATCTCGCGGCCGTGTTCCTCTACGCCGGGACGACGCTTGCCGGCCGGATCGGCGATCGCGACAACATCACCATCATCGACGCCTTCGAGGCCATCGGTGCCTGCTCGCGCGGGCTCGCCACCAAGGAGGACGTCGACGCGATCGAGCGGGTTTTCTGCCCGGTCGAAGGCGCTTGCGGCGGCATGTACACCGCGAACACGATGGCGAGCGCCGCCGAGGCGCTCGGCATGTCGATGCCCGGATCTGCTGCACCTCCGGCACCGGACCGCCGCCGCGACGGGTTCGCCCGCGCGTCCGGTGAGGCCGTCGTCGGGTTGTTGCGCAAGGGCATCACCGCACGCCAGATCATGACCCGGCCGGCGTTCGAGAACGCGATCGCCGTGGTGATGGCGCTCGGCGGTTCGACGAACGCCGTGCTGCACCTGCTTGCCATCGCCCGCGAGGCGGGCGTCGACCTTACGCTCGACGACTTCAACCGCATCGGCGATAACGTGCCGCACCTGGCCGACGTCAAGCCGTTCGGCCGCTACGTGATGAGCGACGTCGACCGCGTCGGCGGGGTGCCTGTCGTGATGAAGGCCCTCCTCGACGCCGGGCTGCTGCACGGGGATGCCTTGACGGTCACCGGTCGTACGGTCGCGGAAAACCTCGCCCAGCTGACGCCGTCCGACCCTGATGGCAAGGTGATTCGCGCGCTGTCCGATCCGTTGCACCGCACCGGTGGCCTGACCATCCTGCGCGGGTCACTCGCCCCCGACGGTGCCGTGGTGAAGACCGCGGGGCTCGAGCAGACCGCGTTCGAGGGCACCGCACGCGTTTTCGACGGCGAGCGGGCCGCGATGGACGCCGTCGGCACTCTAGCGGCGGGCGACGTCGTCGTCATCCGTTACGAGGGGCCGAAGGGCGGGCCGGGCATGCGCGAGATGCTCGCCGTCACCGGTGCGATCAAAGGTGCCGGGCTCGGCAAGGACGTCATGCTGCTCACCGACGGCCGGTTCTCCGGCGGCACCACGGGCTTGTGCGTCGGTCACGTGGCACCTGAGGCTGTCGACTGCGGCCCGATTGCGCTGGTACGCGACGGCGACCGCATCCGGCTCGACACCGTGGCGCGCACGCTCGACCTCCTGGTGGACGACGACGAGCTGGCCAAACGCCGTGCCGACTGGCAGCCGCTCCCGCCGAAGTACACCACCGGCGTGCTGGCGAAGTACCGCAAGCTGGTCGGCTCCGCGGCCGAAGGCGCCGTCTGCGGCTGACCCGGATCGGTAATCGGCAAACCCTCAACCGCACGCCGCACCCCGACGTCGTCCGAGATAGTTGGAAGTCCTTGTAAATCAGCCACTTTTCGGCTTCGGACGCCGGTGTCGGATTGACACGAGCGGGCGGTGTACGTCACCCTTGCTCCGTGCGTTCGTTCCTTCTCGTACTTATCGAGCGCGCGGGCTGACCGTCAGGTCGCCGGCGCGCAGCCCCTCCGTGCTCTCGGGCGCGAGGGGTTTTTTGTTGTCCTGGGCTCGCCCGGCGGCAGCGAATCGGGCAGCGTCGGATCGGGCAACGCAGCATCACAGGACGTTTGGAGAGGCTGGACATGAGTGAGCAGATGACAGGTGCGCAAGCCCTGGTGCGTGCGCTGGAGATGGCCGGTGCCGAGATCGCTTTCGGCATCCCGGGCGGCGCGATCCTGCCGATGTACGACCCACTCTTCGACTCCACCAAGCTGCGCCACGTCCTCGTCCGGCACGAGCAGGGCGCGGGGCACGCCGCCGAGGGATACGCGATGGCCACCGGCAAGGTCGGTGTTTGCATCGCGACGTCGGGGCCGGGTGCGACCAACCTCGTCACGCCGATCTCGAACGCCTACATGGACTCCACCCCGATCGTGGCGATCACCGGGCAGGTGGCCTCGACGATGATCGGCTCGGACGCCTTCCAAGAGGCCGACATCCGCGGCATCACGACGCCCATCACCAAGCACAACTTCCTCGTCACCAACCCCGACGAGATCGCCCGCACGGTCGCCGAGGCGTTCTACATCGCTTCGACCGGCAGGCCCGGCCCGGTGCTGGTCGACGTCGCCAAAGACGCGATGCAGGCGATGACGACGTTCGACTACCCGGAGCGCGTAGAACTGCCCGGTTACCGTCCGGCGGCGAAACCGCACGCGAAGCAGATCCGCGAAGCGGCAAAGCTGATCACCACTGCGAAGCGGCCGGTGTTCTACATCGGTGGCGGCGTGCTGCTCGCCAAAGCGAGCGCCGAGTTCGCCGTCCTGGCCGAGCTCACCGGCATCCCGGTCATCACGACGCTGATGGCCCGTGGCGCCTTCCCCGACAACCACCCTCAGCACATGGGGATGCCCGGCATGCACGGCACGGTCGGTGCTGTCGGAGCACTGCAACGTGCAGACCTCATCGTCGCGATCGGCACCCGCTTCGACGACCGCGTGACGGGCAAACTCTCGACGTTCGCGCCGACCGCCACGATCGTGCATGCCGACATCGACCCGGCCGAGATTTCCAAGAACCGCACCGCCGACGTCCCGATCGTGGGGGATGCGCGCGAGGTCATCACCGACCTGATCGCCGCGGTGAAAAGCGAACTCGAAGCGGGCAGGCAGGCCGACCTCACCGGCTGGTGGCGCCAGCTCGACGGGTGGCGCGATGTCTACCCGCTCGGCTACGACACACCGGACGACGGCAGCCTGGCGCCGCAGTACGTGATCGAGCGCCTCGGCAAGATCGCCGGCCCGGACGCCGTCTACGTGGCCGGTGTGGGCCAGCACCAGATGTGGGCCGCGCACTACTTGCCGCACCAAAAGCCGCACACGTGGTTGAACTCCGGCGGCGCCGGCACGATGGGCTTCGCCGTCCCCGCCGCGATGGGCGCGAAGTTCGGTCGGCCCGACGCCACTGTGTGGGCGATCGACGGCGACGGCTGCTTCCAGATGACCAACCAGGAACTCGTCACCTGCGCCCTCGAGGGCGCTCCGATCAAGGTGGCGCTCATCAACAACGAGTCGCTCGGCATGGTGCGCCAGTGGCAGACCCTCTTCTACAACGAGCGGTACTCCAACACAGACCTGCACTCGCGGCGGGTGCCCGACTTCGTGAAGCTCGCCGATGCCATGGGCTGTGTCGGCCTGCGTTGCGAGAAGCCCGACGACGTCGACGCCACGATCGAGAAGGCGATGGGCATCGACGACCTGCCGGTCGTCGTCGAGTTCCTGGTGCACAAGGACGCCATGGTGTGGCCGATGGTTGCGGCCGGTACGAGCAATGACGACATCAAGGTGGCGCGAGACCTCGCGCCGGCGTGGGACAGCGAGGTGCTCTAAGCCATGTCGAAGCACACCCTTTCGGTGCTGGTCGAGAACAAGCCGGGCGTGCTCGCCCGAATCGCGGGGCTGTTCGCGCGGCGCGGTTTCAACATCGAGTCGCTCGCCGTCGGGCCGACCGAGTATCCGGACATCTCGCGGATGACGATCGTGGTCAACGTCGAGGACAACCCGCTCGAGCAGGTGACCAAGCAGCTCAACAAGCTGATCAACGTGCTGAAGATCGTCGAGCTCGAACCGGCGGCGTCCGTCTCTCGCGAACTCCTCCTCGTGAAGGTGAAGGCCGACCAGTCCAACCGGGCGCAGGTGCTGGAAATCGCCGAGTTGTTCCGTGCGAGGATCATCGACGTCGCTCCCGACGCGCTGACCGTCGAGGTGACCGGCGGCGCCGACAAGCTCGACGCGCTGCTCAAGGTCCTCGAGCCGTTCGGGCTCAAGGAACTCGTGCAGTCGGGCATGGTGGCCGTCGGGCGGGGCGGCCGGTCGATCACCGATCGCAGCCTTCGCCCGGTCGAGCGCATCGCTTGAGCAACACGATCGCCTGAGCAACAGGGTCGCCTGAGCAACAGGGTCGCCTGAGTAACAGCCGGAAACCACGAAGAAGTACGAAGGAGAGCGCGTCCCGTGCCTGAGATTTTCTATGACGACGACACCGACCTGTCGGTCATCCAGAACCGCAACGTCACCGTGCTCGGCTACGGCAGCCAGGGTCACGCGCACGCGTTGTCGCTACGCGACTCCGGGGTCGACGTCCGCGTTGGCCTGCCGGAGGGTTCGAAGAGTCGAGCCAAGGCCGAGTCGGAGGGCCTGCGGGTACTCGCACCGGCACAGGCGTGCGAAGAAGCCGACGTCGTCATGGTGCTCGCGCCTGACCCGGTGCAGCGGCACCTCTACAAGGAGGCGATCGAGCCGAACCTGGTCGACGGCGACGCACTCTTCTTCGGGCACGGCCTCAACATTCGCTACGGCCTCATCACGCCGCCCGCGGGTGTTGACGTGTGCATGGTCGCGCCGAAGGGCCCCGGTCACCTGGTGCGGCGCCAGTTCGAGGAGGGCCGCGGCGTGCCCGTCCTGCTGGCCGTCGAGCAGGACGCCACCGGCAAGGCCTGGGACCTCGTGAAGTCCTACGCCAAGGGCATCGGCGGCACCCGCGCGGGCGCGCTCAAGACGACGTTCACGGAGGAGACGGAGACCGACCTGTTCGGCGAGCAGGTCGTGCTCTGTGGCGGCGTCTCGGAGCTGATCAAGGCGGGGTTCGAGACACTTCTTGCGGCCGGCTACCAGCCGGAGGTCGCCTACTTCGAGTGCCTGCACGAGATGAAGCTCATCGTCGACCTCATGTACGAAGGCGGCATCTCGAAGATGTACTGGTCGGTGTCGGAGACCGCCGAGTACGGCGGCTATACCCGCGGACCGCGCATCGTGACCGACGCCACGAAGGCGGAGATGAAGCGGATCCTCACCGAGATCCAGGACGGCTCTTTCGCAAAGGAATGGATCGCCGAGTACGACGCCGGCTTGCCGAACTACAAGCGGTACTACGCCGAGCACGTCGACCACCCGGTCGAGGTGGTCGGCCGCACGCTGCGCCCGATGATGAGCTGGATCACCGACGCCGAGTAACCCCCCCGCCCGCTGCGGGTTGATCACGTAAACGTGGTCAACACCCCCGAGGACAGGCTTGCAAGCCTGTCCTCGGGTGGGTTGGCCTCATAAGGGCCCGCTGAAAGGCCTCTTTTCGGACGGCGCCGAGCGCTGTTGGTCCAGCAGTTCTCGGGTTGTGTGGTTTCGTTGGCCTCCGTGCCATTCATCGCACTCCTGACCTTCGCTGCACGTTTGTGCTGCACGAGCGTCGCAATTGATGGCCGGCAGACTCACGCGGGCACCGTTTTCGCGCCGATGCGTAGGTAGGGTGGCGCTGCATGTCGCCGTTCGAACGCGACGTGCGGGGGGCGAGGTGGGGTGGAAGAGTCCGAGACTGCGGTCTCCAGCAAGAAGGCCACGCGGCTGCGTCGTCAGTGGCGTGCCGAACTCGAGGCCGTGCGGGCCGAACTGGCGGCGGCTCTCGAAGAAAACGCACGGTTGCGCCTCGACGGCCAGCGCACCACGAATCTGTTCGACGTCGCGGATCATGCCAGCGCGTTGGCAGCCTCGGTCGGCGAGCCGAGCGCGGAGCGAGAAGACGAAGCTGACCAGGCTTGGCACGTACTCGCCGAAGCCAGGGCCGTGCGCGCCAACGTCGTATCGGTGCTTCACGAGCTCCAGGTCGCCTGCGCACAGCTGGAGCATGTGATGACGAGTAGTGCCGCGCCGAGCGAAACCGACCGGCGGGTCCTCAACCGCCGCCGCTCGGTGACGGGGACCGTCGGACACGTGGTTTCTTCGCCAACATGCCGGTCGGGGTCATCGATCGAGACGCTCGACGGGGCTCACGAGTCGCGTCTGCGTGTTCTTCCAGGAAGTCGCACTGGCCGTGAGCGGGGTGACCGTGGGCGGGCAGACGGTCGCGCCGGGGGCTGACCGTGGGCTGAACCGGTTGCGCGTACTCCTCACGACGGAAGGCACGTACCCGTTCGTGCTCGGTGGTGTGAGCACCTGGTGCCATCAATTGCTTTCGGGTACCCCGGAATTCTCCTGGTCCGTGCTGCCGGTCACGGCCGGCGGCGCGCGTCAGGCACCGCTGATGCAGCTGCCGAGCAACGCGACGCTGCTGCCTGCCATCGACCTCTGGTCTTCGGTGCCCTCCGCATCGAGGCGGCGCCGCCGTCCGCGTATCGACGCGGTTGGACGGCGGGGGGCGAGCGCCGGCGGCGAGCACGGCGAACGTGCTGGCCGCGAGGGGCGCGGCGAGCAAGGCGAGCGTGCCGGCCGCGGCGAACGCGCCGGGCGGGTCGGCCTCGCGGCCGAGCTGGCGGTGGCGTTGCTGGCGTGGGACGTCGCGTCCGATTCGTGCGTGTCGCTGATGACGTGGTGTCAACGCCATCCCGACCTCGTGCGCGCCAGCTTCCGCCATCCCGACAGCTGGCCGACCTATCTGCGCGCCCTTGCGGAGGTAGCCAACGAGCAGCACCCCGATATCGGGGTGGTGCCCTCACTCGACCTGCACACTGCCGTGGAGACCTACCGCACGCTGTTCTGGGTTGCGTGCGCCGCGGCGACCCCGGTGCCCGACGCCGACGTCGTGGTCGTCAGTGCAGCCGGGTGGGCTGCGATTCCGGGCATCGTCGCGCACGCGATCACCGGTCGGCCCATGCTGCTGACCGAGCACGGCCTCTACGTGCGCGAGGCGTACCTTGCCGCCGTCCGCGGCTCCCAGTCGCCCGCCACCAAACTCGTGAGCACCCGCCTGGCGCGCGCATTCGCCCGCGCGTCATATGCCTGTGCCGATGCCGTCGCGCCGGTCGCGGCTGCACACCAGGCATGGGAAACAGCACTCGGTGTGCACCCGGCGCGGATCCGCGTGATACCGAACGGGGCGGCCCGGTCGACTGCACCCGTGCCCGCACCGCGGACGAAGACGGTCATCGCGGTGGGTCGCATCGACCCGCTCAAGGACGTCGCGACGCTGCTTCGGGTCGCGGCGGTCGTCGCGCGCCGCGTGCCGGACGTGCGCTTCCTGCATTTCGGACCGGTGTCAGAAGGTCAGCGCGCGTACGCCGATGCCTGCTTCCGGCTCCACGCCGAGATGGGACTGCACGACACCTTCCGGTTCATGGGTGCGACCCGCGACCCGTCCGGAGAAATACGCAAGGCTGATCTGCTCCTCCTCACGAGCATCTCCGAAGGCTTTCCCATGGCGGTGCTCGAGGCGCTGGCCGAGGGTCGACCCGTCGTGACGACCAACGTCGGAGGCGTGCTCGATGCGATGCGTGGGGCGGGCCTGACGGCTCCGCCGGGCGACGTCAACGGGCTCGCGGCCGCCGTCGTCGCACTCCTGGAGGATCCCGACTTCGCCGAGACGTTAGGGGAGCGGGGACGTCGCCGGCTCGGCCGGCACTTCGACCAGGACACGTTCATCGATGGCTACCGGCAGATCCTGGCGGAACTCAGCGCAACGCGTTCGGTGCCCGCAGAAAGCAGCGCAACCCGAGCCGATTCGAAGCCCGACCGACCGCGCGAGGCGACCGCATGACGGCGACTCAGAACCAGCTGCGCGCCCGCGTGGTGGCGAAGCTGAACCGCCCGCCCCGGGACTGCCTCGAGTCGGCCGTCGTCCTCGAGGCCTGGGGTGGCGTGGCGCCCGGCGTCGCGCTGCGGGCCGGGCCGCTACGCGGTGCGCCGACTGCGACGCCACAGCCGGACGTGCTTCACGCAGGACGCTCGGTCGAACGAAGCGGTCACGAGCTTCTCGCGCAACTGCTCGGCATCGCGGTCGTGACCCGGTTGCTCTGGGCCGCCGTCGATCACTTCGGGGTCGCGAGCGTGCAGACCGGGTGGACGGCGTCGCTTCCCGTCATCCTGTCGAGCCAGTGGTTGTTCCGCCGTCGCTACGGAGCGACCACTGAACCCACAGCTCGCATCTTCGCGGAGCGGCGTGTCGTTGCGGCCGTGCTCGCGACCGCCGGGCTGGGCAACGTCGTCCTCGCTTTCTGGAGCTCCATTGCGGCCCTGTGTGTATCGGCAGGAGTGGTGCTGCTGGTCGCGCTACCGCTCGCGTGGCGACGATGGACCGCGGCGTATGCCGCGCTGCTCGGTTGCGCTGTCGCGTATCCAGCACACGGCCATCTGGTCTGGGTCGCGACCGCCCTTGCCTTGGCGACCAGTGTGCTCGCCGCCGCGGCGTTGACGACGATGCCGACCCCCAAGATGCCCCTCGCGTGCCGAGGGTGGGCGCAGTCGCTGGCGTCGGGTCTCGTCGGGGCCGAGCTCGGCGGTCTCATGGCCGTCGTCTTCGGTGCCGGCCCTACCCGTGCTTCCGGGGCGACCATCGCCGTCTTCACCGGCGCGCTGATCGGCTCGGCGTGGGCCGGAGACCGCCTCTCCCTTCTGTGGTTTCGGCTTCCCGAAGAACTCGAGAGCACGAACCTCCTCACTGCCGCCGGCGCCGCGTCGACGCGCGGGATCGGGCAAGGAGTCGTGACGCGAACTCTCGCGGGCGCCGTGTTGAGGCTGGTCGCTCCGACACTGTTCGTGTGTGCGGCATGGTGGATGCTCTGGGCGCACGACGCAGCCGACGGTCGAACCGTGATGTGGTTCGGCGCAGAGCTCGTGATCGTCGCCATCGTGGGATTGCTCGTGGCGCTGCTCGAGGGTCTCGGGTTCGGCGCCTGGGCGATGGCTACCGCACTCGGCTGCCTCGCAAGCGTGCTGACACTTCGCTATGGATGGCCCGCCGCGGAAACGCTCGTCGCGCTGCTGGTCGGCCTCGTCGTCGCGGCGTCGATCGCCGCGACGCCATTGTGGCGTGTCGTGCGAGACCCGGCCCGCGTCTTCGCGCAACACCCCTAGGGCGGCACGTGCGGCTCACCCCGGACACGCCACCCGGTAGGCGTCGAGTTTGAGGTGCTTGGCCATGCCGTCAATGCCGGCCGGCAACGTTGCGCAAAACCCGGTTCCGGTCGAGTATTCGACGTCGAGAACGGCGCGATGCCGCTGGACGTACGGAGAGTAGGCGGCACACGTCGAGTACTGCACGCATTGCTCGACGATCGCGAAGTCGAACGAACCGACGAGCGACGCAACCTGGGCGTCGTCGTTCTTCTGCGCCACACTCATGCCGAGACGATGCACGGTCTGGGCCACCCAGGTGTTGTAAGCCAGCTGGTCACTGGCGCTCAGCGGAAAGCCGCTCTTGTTGTCGAACCCGTCGATGTTGTCGGCCTCGACGGCATCAAAGCCCTTGTCGCGGCACATCTGGAACCGCGCAGCCATCACCGGCGCCAGCGCCGTCAGCTGTCTGATGTCGAGCCAGCGCTCGCCCGGCCAGCCATTGTCGGCGCCGAGCGTCGAAGCGGGAAAACCTGCGAAGTCGGGCCGCCAGTTCTCGGCTGTGCCCACGTCGACGTAGCAGATCGCTTTCGCGCCGCCGGCATGCACAACAGCTACCGTCGCTGCGGAGTTGTCGAAGCCGTCGATGTCGAACGCGTCCACTCGCAGCTGCGCTTCTGCCGATGTGAGGGGGTGGTCGAGCTCCCATTGCCAGGTGGTGCCTGGGCCGGGAAGCCAGCGCGCACCCGTAGGTGGTTGTTGGGCATTGCTGGTCGACTTCGTCGACGTGATCGTCGCGCTCGGTGTGCCCGACGTGCCCGGCACAACCGACGGTTCGGACGCCGAAGCTTGTGCTCCTCGGCCGGACGACGAGGCAGCCGTGGCATGCGGCGAGGACGTGGCAGGGCTCGGACGGGAGGCGGCGTGATGCGCGCTGCACCCGCACCCGAGCGCCACGGTGATGACGCTCGTCATCGCGACAGCGCGCGCCTGCATCGATGACCGCCTCGCTCTTGATGACAACCGCCCGGCGGATGCGGCCCCTGCAGCGTACTCGCTCTGGTTGCACGATTTCGGCCGACGAAGCCGCATTGTGCGATGTGTGCGATGCGTGATGCGCCGTGTGGATCGTCAGCCGTTGCCCGACTCGCGAGGTGACAAAGGTCCGCACCAGAAGTGGCGAGTTTCCCTTACTTAGGAACGCGTCCGTGCATGGTCGGCGTCCGTCTGTTGGCGGCGGGCAAGCGCTGTTAGCGTGCGCGGACTCCACTTGGGGGGAGGAACAATCATGCGCGCCCGGTCTTGGTCCGCTGTGTGTGCGCTCGCGTTGTGCGCGTCGGTTCTGGTGGTTTCCACCGGTACGGGGCCGTCGGGCTCCGCGAGTGCCGCGTCGAACTCCTCGGTTCTGCCTACCAGCACCGAGATGCGATTCCTGCTTATCGGTGCGGCCGACGATCCACCGATCGGAGCCTGGGCCGACCGGCTCGCTTCCGAAGGCGTGCCGTTCACCCGCGTGCAGCCGGGGAATGCGGCCGAGCTGGCTGCCCCTGCCCTCGTCGAGGCGGCCGACAGCACGCGCGGTCGGTTCAACGCCGTGGTCATCGACAGCGCAAATGGCGGGTACTCGTCGTCCGAACTGGCGGATGTCTACGCGTATGAGGCGCGCTTCGGCGTCCGGCAGGTCGACGCCTACGTGTGGCCGACGTCGGCGATCGGGCTGACATACCTTTCCGGTAGCGACCCCGTCGAGGGCACGACCGCAACCCTCACCACCGCCGCGCTGGCGGGGGATTTCGGCTATCTCAAAGGTCCCGTTCCGCTCGAGAGCGGCACGTATGGTTACCCGGCGTCGGTGGATTCCGGGGCGCCGTTCACGCCGTACCTCACGGGCGGCGGTGGGGTGCTCGCGG
The DNA here is from genome assembly GCA_963782965.1 of uncultured Actinomycetes bacterium. GTDB lineage: Bacteria > Actinomycetota > Actinomycetes > Acidothermales > Acidothermaceae > CAWALV01. Next base: position 2,032,504 of record CAWALV010000006.1, on the reverse strand, counting down.
GCGTGTACCAGCATCCGGATGTCACGACGGACCCGCAGTCGGGTGTGGCCGAGATGGCGTTGACGTTCAACTACAACTACCACCAGATGCAGTGGTTGCTGCTCGCCCCGGGTCTCATCGACTGGGTCACGAACGGCCGGCATCTGGGCTTGTACCGCAACTACCTCGGCGAGGACATCGACGACGTCTTCATTCCCGACAACGTCGTGGAGCACCGAGTACGAGTGCGTACCGATGGCGACGGAACCAGCCGACTACAACTGCCCTTCCGTCATGGACCCTGCCAAGGTTCCGCCGGACGTTCTCATGAGTTCGGCCGACGTCGATTACGTCGTCGCTTGGCAGAACGCCAACGGCTTCAAGCTCAACCTGGTCTTCAACGGCTTCGGCGCGACCTCGGGCGAGAACACCGCGATGGTGAACGAACTCCTTGCCCACCAAGCCGAGTTCAACTGGGTTAACCACACGTGGTCACATCATTTCCTCGGCGGCCAGACCTGGGACGCGATGCCGGTGACGTCGGTCGTGACCGCCGGCGGCGGCACGATGGCGGCAGCCTCGTACAACTACGTGGTCACCGCTGTTACGCCCTACGGCGAGTCCGAGCCGTCGGCCGTGCAGCAGATTGCTCGTGGCCGGCGGTGGTTCGGTCACCGTCACCTGGCCTGAGGCAACCAACGACGGCGGGCCATCCATGGCCGCCCTCGGGCAGTCGTTCACCGAGCCGGCCGGCGGGTTCTGGGGCTATCGCGTCTACCGCGAGGATCCCGCGGCGACCGCGTACGGGCTCGTCGGGTCGGTACCCGAAAACACCAGTGGCGCGGGGCCGTACACGTTCACCGACACCGGCGTGACGCCAGGCAACTCACCGACTGCCGACGCTGCCTTTCCGACGTCCAACAATCCGGGCATCCTTGCCGGCAGTTGGTATTCCGCAACGGAAATCGAGCAGGAGATCAACCTCAATATCGAGTTCGCCAAGGCCCACGGTCTGACCAACATCGAGTACGGCACAGTCGTGACGGGTGAGCACTCCGGTTTGGAGAACCCGAACATGCCGGCCGCACTCGCTGCGTCGGGCATCACGACTTTCGCCGCTGATGCATCGCGCCAGCCCGACCAGTACCAGCTCAGCAGCGGTGGCTCGACCGCGGAGTCGGCGCCGCGCTACCCGAGCAACATCTACTACGACGCGAGCACCTGGGCCGAGGAACTCGGCCAGTACGACGCGATCTACGGCAAGGGTCAACCGAGACGCAGATACTCGCATCGGAGACGTGGATAGCGCTCGGGCACGTCCTGGCGAACAACCCCCGGGTGGGGTTCGCGCACCAATCCAACCTGATCGGCCCGGCGAACACCGGGAGCAGCAACGAGGGTTACGTCGTCCTCACGTTCCTACAGAGCGTGCTCGACCAGTACCGCGCCTGGTACGCCGTGCCTATCGAGCCGATGACCGACACGAAGGCCGCTGATGTGCTCGCGAAGAACGCAGCCTGGGCCGGCGCGCAGGCGACAGGCGAGGTCAGCGCGTCCGACAAGGGATGGGCCGTCGTGCTGTCGAACTCCGGTGCAACCGCGGCGACAGTGCCGGTGACCGTGCCGGCGCTGGCGAAAGTCGGCGGAGTCCCGTTCGGCGACGTCTACGGCACCACACGCTCTGCGTGGGTGACCGTTCCGGCGGGCGGCTCGGTGCAGATCGACCTGGCGGATCCGCCGGGTGCACCGACGGCTATGACGGCGGCTGCGGGTAATGCGTCGGCCACCGTGTCGTGGAGCGCGCCTGCCAGTGACGGCGGGGCGGCTGTGACTGGCTATCGGGTGACCACGTACGTCGGTGGCATCGCGCAGGGCACCACGGACGCCGGCAACGCGACGTCCATCGTGGTCGGTGGCTTGATGAACGGAACGGCGTACACGTTCAGCGTGGCCGCGGGAAATGGTGTCGGCTACGGCCCCGAGTCGGTGCAGACAGACCCGTGCACGCCGATGACGGTGTCAGGTGCACCGACGGCTGTGACGGCGGCTGCGGGTAATGCGTCGGCCACCGTGTCGTGGAGCGCTCCTGCCAGTGACGGCGGGGCAGCTGTAACTGGCTATCGGGTGACCACGTACGTCGGTGGCATCGCGCAGGGCACCACGGACGCCGGCAACGCGACGTCCATCGTGGTCACCGGTTTGATGAACGGAACGGCGTACACGTTCAGTGTGGCCGCGGCGAACGGCATCGGGTACGGACCTGAGTCCGCGCAAACAGCTGTAGTGACGCCGATGACGGTGTCAGGTGCACCGACGGGTGTGACGGCGGCTGCGGGTAATGCGTCGGCCACCGTGTCGTGGAGCGCTCCTGCCAGTGACGGCGGGGCAGCTGTAACTGGCTATCGGGTGACCACGTACGTCGGTGGCATCGCGCAGGGCACCACGGACGCCGGCAACGCGACGTCCATCGTGGTCACCGGTTTGATGAACGGAACGGCGTACACGTTCAGTGTGGCCGCGGCGAACGGCATCGGGTACGGACCTGAGTCCGCGCAAACAGCTGTAGTGACGCCGGTGACTGTGCCGGGTGCTCCCTTCGCGGTGGCGGCCGCGGCCGGGAATGCCTCGGCTGTCGTGTCGTGGAGCGCGCCTGCCAGTGACGGCGGGACGGTTGTGCTGCGCTATGTCGTGACGCCGTATATCGGCTCGGCGGCGCAGCCAGCGGTGACGACGAGTGATGCCACCACGTCGTTGACGATCACCGGTCTGACGAACGGTGTGACGTTCACGTTCACCGTGGCAGCGGTCAACGCTGTCGGCTCCGGCCCGGAATCGGTCGCCTCACCGGCGTGCCGGCCCACCGCGGGCTCGCCACCACCGCCGTCCCCGCTGCCCGTACAGCGCATCTCGGGGAACGATCGGTACGCGACTGCCGTCGCCATCTCCCAGCAGCGCTTCCCCGCCGGTGGCGCGGGTGCTGTGGTGTTGACCCGCGGCGACCTGTTCCCCGATGCCCTGGTGGCGACCGTACTGGCCGTGAAGCGTGACGCACCGCTGCTGCTCACGACCGGCAGCTCGCTGCTGCCGATCGTCGAACGCGAGATCACGCGGGTGCTGCCACCCGGCCGGACGGTCTACATCGTCGGAGGAACCGCCGCCGTTCCGGCGAGCGTCGCAACCCGGCTGGCGTCGCTGCACTACCAGGTCGTCCGCTACGGCGGCGTGAACCGTTACGCCACGGCGGTGGCCGTCGCCGACGCCGTCGGCGCCCCCTCCACCGTGTTCCTCGCCACCGGGACCGCCTTCCCGGACGCGCTCACGGCGGGCGTGGCAGCGGCGAAGGTCGGCGGCGTCGTGCTGCTGACCGACGGGGCCACGATGTCGGCGCAGACGAAGGCGTACCTGGCGAGCCATCCCGGCCGCACCTTCGCGGTCGGTGGCCCGGCCGCAACCGCAGACCGCGCAGCGGTTCCGCTCTTGGGTGCCGACCGGTATGAGACGGCGGCCGTCGTCGCGCGCACCCTCTTCGCCCACCCCGATGCCGTCGGCGTGGCGACCGGCACCACGTTCGCCGACGGCCTGGCTGGGGGCGCGCTCCTCGGTCAGGAGGGCGGCGCCCTCGTGCTGTCGACGAGCGCCGCCCTTCCCGCGTGCGCCGACTCCTACCTGGCGGCAGCCGGGGCCGGCGTCCGGCACGTCTACCTGTTCGGCGGTGAGTCGGCGCTCGGCCTGGCCGTCGAAAGGCACCTGACCCGGATGCTCGGCGGCTGACCGCCCGGCCCTGCTGCGGGTTGATCACGTAAACGTGGTCAACACCCCCGAGGACAGGCTGGCAAGCCTGTCCTCGGGTGGGTTGGCCTCATAAGGGCCCGCTGAAACGGCTCGGCGCCACGCCCGCCACGCCCGCCACGCCCCGAGGCACGCCCCGAGGCACGCCCCGAGGAACGCCTCGCTCAAACGGCTCGGCGCCGCGCCGCGCCCGGCGAAACACGGGTGAAACGTGCGCGCTAGACTGGCCGCACATCTGGCGCGTGCTACAGCGTGGTGGCCAACGCCGACGAATCTCACCGGCTCGACGCTCGACGTCTGGCCCTACGTCGGAGGAACGCCCACCATGAGCAAGCCCGTAGTTCTCATCGCAGAAGAACTCTCCCGTGCCGGCATCGACATGCTCAGCGGCGACTTCGACGTCCGCGAAGTGAACGGCGCCGACCGCAGCGCCCTGCTGCCGGCCCTCGCCGACGCCGACGCCGTGATCATCCGTAGCGCCACCAAGATGGACGCCGAGGCGATCGCGGCCGCGACCAAGCTCAAGGTCATCGCCCGGGCCGGTGTCGGCCTCGACAACGTCGACGTCAAGACCGCCACCAACGCCGGCGTGATGGTCGTGAACGCGCCGCAGTCCAACATCGTGAGTGCTGCCGAGCACGCCATCGGCCTGCTCCTCGCGGTGGCCCGCCGCGTCCCGAACGCCAACGCCTCGCTCAAGAGCGGCGAATGGAAGCGCTCGAAGTTCACCGGTGTCGAGCTGCTCGACAAAACCATCGGCGTCGTCGGCCTCGGCAAGATCGGCCAGCTGGTCGCTCAGCGGCTCGCTGCCTTCGGTACTCACCTCATCGCCTACGACCCTTACGTGCAGCCGGCTCGCGCCGCGCAATACGGCGTCCGCCTGGTCACGCTCGAAGAGTTGCTGCGCGAGAGCGACATCATCACGGTCCACCTGCCGAAGACCCCGGAGACCCTCGGGCTCATCGGCGAGCGTGAGCTCGCGATGGTCAAGCCCGGCGTCATCATCGTCAACGCTGCGCGCGGCGGTCTCGTCGACGAAGACGCGCTGGCGATCGCGGTCAAGGAAGGCCGGGTCGGTGGTGTCGGTCTCGACGTCTACGCCACCGAGCCCACGACGTCCAGCCCGCTGTTCGAGTTCGACAACGTCGTCGTGACTCCCCACCTCGGCGCCAGCACCGACGAAGCCCAGGAGAAGGCGGGCACGGCGGTCGCGAAGTCGGTGAAACTCGCACTCAAGGGCGAGTTCGTGCCGGACGCCGTCAATGTGCAGGGCGGCGCGATTGCCGAGGACGTGCGCCCCGGGTTGCCGTTGGCCGAAAAGCTGGGCCGCGTATTCACCGCACTGGCCGGTGGCATTGCTGCTCGGATCGAGGTCGAGGTTCGTGGTGAGATCGCGCAGTACGACGTGAAGGTGCTCGAACTCGCCGTCTTGAAGGGCGTCTTCACCGACGTGGTCGAGAAGTCGGTCACTTACGTGAACGCCCCGCTGTTCGCACAGGACCGGAGCGTCGAGGTCAGCCTCGTGACGGACGACGAAAGCCCCGACTTCCGCAACCTCATCGTGGTTCGTGGGACGCTGCCTTCCGGCCAACAGCTGTCGGTCGCCGGCACGCTGGCTCGACCGAAGACCGTCGAGAAGCTGGTGAAGGTTGACGACTTCGACGTCGACCTGACGCTTTCCGAACACCTCGGCTTCTTCCGCTACGACGACCGGCCGGGCGTCGTCGGCGTTCTGGGTCACATCCTCGGCGAGCACGGCATCAACATCGCGGGCATGCAGGTCGCGCGCGACGCCAAGGGTGGCCATGCTCTGATCGCGCTCACCGTCGACTCCGCGTTGCCGGGTGCGGTCATCGACGCCGTCGTCAGCGAGATCGGTGCATCCTCGGGTCGTGCCGTCGACCTCGTGGAGGTCTGATCCGCGGGGCCTGGAATCACGCCGGAGCTACCCGCGCCGCCCTCCACCTGTCTCACATGGTGAGCCAGGCGGTCGTGAGAGTGAGACAGTCGGTAAGGTGTGCGCATGGCTCGTAGCGTGCGGCTGGCCGTCATTCCCGGTGACGGCATCGGCCCCGAGGTGGTGGCCGAAGGCCTGAAGGTCCTCGACGCCGTCGCCCCTGCCCACGACGTGAAGGTCGAGCGCACCGAGTACGACCTCGGTGCCCGCCGGTGGCACGCCAGCGGCGGTACCGAGGTCCTGCCCGAGTCGGTGCTCGACGAGTTGCGTGGGTACGACGCGATCCTGCTCGGTGCGGTGGGCGATCCGAGCGTGCCGAGCGGGGTCCTCGAGCGCGGACTGCTGTTGCGGCTGCGCTTCGAACTCGACCATTTCGTCAATCTGCGCCCGGTGAAGCTGCTGCCGGGCGTTGCCAGCCCGCTTGCCGGGCTCGGACCCGATGACATCGACTTCGTCGTCGTCCGCGAAGGCACGGAGGGCGCCTACGCCGGCTCGGGCGGCTTCTTGCGCAAGAACACCCCGCACGAGATCGCCACCGAGGAGAGCCTGAACACCGCGTTCGGCGTGGAGCGGGTCGTGCGTGATGCGTTCACTCGCGCGCAGGCCCGGCCGCGCCGCAAGCTGACGCTCGTGCACAAGAACAACGTGTTGGTGCACGCCGGCGACCTTTGGAGCCGCACGGTCGACGCGCTGGCGCCGCAGTTTCCCGACGTCGAGGTCGACTACTGCCACGTCGACGCCGCGACCATCTACTTCGTCACGAACCCGAAGCGGTTCGACGTCATCGTCACCGACAACCTGTTCGGCGACATCCTCACCGACCTCGGCGCCGCAATCGCCGGGGGGATCGGGCTCGCCGCGAGCGGCAACATCAACCCGGCGCGCACCACGCCGAGCATGTTCGAGCCGGTGCACGGCAGCGCCCCCGACATCGCGGGCAAGGCGTTGGCCGACCCGACCGCCACCGTGCTGTCGGTGTCGATGCTTCTCGAGCACGTCGGCATCGGCGAGGCGGCGGCGAGCGTCGAGGCCGCCGTCGCGGCCGACCTCGCCGAGCGAGTACGCCAGCCGGTCCGCCGCGCGACCCACGAGGTCGGCGACGCACTGGCCGCGCGCGTCACGGGCTGAGCGCCCGCCCCGCAGCCGCGTCGACCTCCAGGATTCGCCGGCTGATCGGCGTCCCGGCTGCTGGTTCTGCCCACGGGCTGAACCGCCCGCTTCCACTTGCCATCCCGACGCGCCTGCCGCGCCCATCTGCGGCTTGGGCTAGCGTCGCCACCACATAGCCGTGAGGATTGAGCCATGACGATCGAGTTCTCCCGCACCCTGACCCAAAGCCCCACCTCCGACGCCGACCGCGCCCGGTTGCTCTCCGACCCCGGCTTCGGCCGCGTGTTCACCGACCACATGGTCACGATCACCTGGACGCCGCAGGCCGGGTGGCACGACGCGATGCTGCGCCCGTACGGGCCGCTCTCCCTCGACCCTGCGACCGCCGTCTTCCACTACGGGCAGGCGATCTTCGAGGGGTTCAAGGCCTACGTTCAGCCCGACGGTTCGATCAAGACCTTCCGGCCCGACGCGAACGCGCGCCGGTTCGCGGCGTCTGCCGGCCGGTTGGCGCTGCCACTGCTCGACGCCGACGACTTCGTCGCCGCCGCTGACCTGCTGATCGAAGCCGACCGCGCCTGGGTGCCGGCAGAGGGGGAGAAGAGCCTGTACGTCAGGCCGTTCATGATGGCGACCGAGGCTTTTCTCGGCGTCCGTCCGGCCAAGCACGTCACGTTCGTCGTCATCGCTTCGCCTGCTGGCGCCTATTTCGCCGGCGGTCTGCACCCGGTCTCGATCTGGTTGTCGGAGGAGTACACGCGCGCGGCGCCCGGCGGCACCGGCGCCGCCAAGTGTGCAGGCAACTATGCGGCGAGCCTGCTGCCGCAGCAAGAAGCCATCGAAAACGGCTGCGAGCAGGTCGTCTTCCTCGACGCCGCGCAGCACCGCTGGGTCGAGGAACTCGGCGGCATGAACGTCTTCTTCGTGTTCGACGACGGCACGTTGGTCACTCCGGCGACGTCCGGCTCGATCCTCGAAGGCGTCACCCGCAACGCGCTGCTGACCCTGGCGAACGAGCGCGGGCACACGGTCGTCGAACGCCCGGTCGACATCGACGAGTGGCGCGACGGTGTGGCCTCCGGTCGCATCGCCGAGGTGTTCGCGTGCGGGACGGCCGCGGTCATCACGCCGATCGGCCGGCTGGCCTGGCGTGGCGGCGACCTCTCGATCGGGGACGGCGAGACGGGCAAGGTCACCCAGGACCTGCGCGACACCCTGCTGGCCATCCAGCACGGACACGCGCCCGACTCCCACGGCTGGATGCACACGGTCTGCTGAGCTCCGCGGCGCCTGGCGCGGACGGCGAGGGAACCGATTCGGCCGCTTCGGTGTCTAGGTGGCATGAGCGTCGACGAGCAGCTGCGGACGCCGCATGCTGAGGGCCTGGAGGATCTGTACCGCCGGTGCCGACCCGGCCTGCTGAGGCTCGCACACCTGTTGACCGGCTCGGCGACGCTGGCCGAAGACGTCGTCCACGATGCCTTCGTCGGCTTCGCGCGGCAGCGGCGTGCGGTCGACGACCCGGCGGCCTACCTGCGGCGGTCCGTCGTCAACACCGCGATGAACGTGCATCGGCGCGCGAACCGGGAGCGAGTGCACCTGCGAAGCGTCGCACCCGCGGAGCCGGTCGCCGCGCCCGAACCGGCCGGCCTCGACGAGACCTGGGAGCTCGTCAAGGCGTTGCCGCCTCGGCAGCGGGCGGTGCTCGTCCTGCGCTACTACCTCGACCTGTCTGAAGCCGACACCGCCCGGGTGCTCGGCTGCCGCCCCGGCACCGTCAAATCGGCGGCGGCACGGGCGCTGGCCAAGCTGAAGGAGGAGCTGTCATGACGTCCGACGACGAGGTGCTTGCCCGGCTTCGCGCGAGCCTGCACGCGCATGCGGCGACGACGCCGATCGGAGCCAACCGATTCGTCGAGGTGCGCGACGCCGCCGATGCCGCCATCAGGGCCGGCGGGCCGCCGCACCCGGCGGTGGCCATCGGGTCGGCGGCCGCAGCAGTGATCGTCGTCGCCGGGGCGGTGGCAATGGTGGCGAGCGTCAGCGGTGGAGGCGGCGGGCAGTCCGGCGTGGGTGGCGGCGGGCTGTCCGTGCTGGCCGGTGAATCCGCCGGGACGTCGGCCGCCGCGACGACGTCGACCACCGGACCTGCCGGGTCGACCTCAGCTACAGGTTCGGGAGGTAGCTGCGTGCCGGAGAACTTCTACGTGCTGGCGTCCAAGCAGCAGCTCGCGGGTCTTACTTACCTGCTCGCGAAGGCACCGGCCGGCTACCATCTGGACGGCGCCTGGGGCACGATCTCGCGCAACGGCTGTGCAGACAGTGCGACGTGGTACGTCGAATACCGGTCCGACGTCGGCGGCCGCAACGTCGAGCTCCGGGTCCAACCGGTTGACAGCGCCACACCGGGCGGCCAACCGTATTCATCGGCGGTGCCGACGCCCGCGACGTCTGTTGCGGTCGGTGGTCACTCCGGCATCGAGTTCGGCAAGGGCGCCGGCTTCACCAGCGTCGACTGGACGGTGGACGGCGCCGAACTGTCGCTCGACGGCCCGGCCCAGGGCTCCTACGGGACCCTGCTGGATCTCGCCAAGACCGTGGTCGCTGTCGCGCCCGACGATTCGCGCATCCAGCCACCCGCCGGCTGCGCGGGTGCCTCGCCCGGCGAGGTCTGCGGCGGCCACACCGCCTCACCGTCGAGTGCTGCTAACCCCTCCGCCACGCCGACGAGCCGATAGCTCGCGGGCTTCGCTGATGACCGTCGGGCAGGGGTACCGGCGTCGACGTCTCACCACGAGCGGCCGTCGGAAAGTGGGATAGAGCGCGTCTCGGGAGTGGGTCAATACACTCGGCTGGTGGCACCCCGTCGCATTCGTCGCTCAGGACTTGCGGGGGCGTCACCAGCCCGGCGGGTTGCCTGGGTGGCCGCCGCTGTGGTGATGGCGCTGCTTATTGTGTTCGTGGTTCGCATGGCCCAGCATGCGCCGTATTCGGCTGACTCCCCGAGTGTGCGGGTGAGCGTCGCGGGCGGCTGCCCGAGCGACATCGGAGCCGCCGCTGATGTTCGGACGCCGGCCGGCCCGGGCTTCTTGAGCAGGCTGTTCCACTATCCGCCGCTTGCGCCTCCTGGCGCGACAAGCGGGCTCATCTGCGAGTACGGGGCACCACCGGCAGCGTCAGCAGTCGCCGCGCCACCGTCGCGTCCCGTGCAGCGGTCAGTGCGCCTGACAGCCGCGCAAGCCGCATCCCTGTCGGGAGCGGTGAACAGGATCAGTACCAAAAAGCCGGGCGGTGAAAGCAAATGTCCCAGCGCGGCCGACACAGTCGTCATCGTCGTGCTGGGGTATCCGCATCACCCCGACGTCGACATCTGGTGGGACGACTCCGGCTGCCAGGAGGCCGACAACGGCTACGTGCAGGTCTTTCAAGCGGGGAACGACTCCTTCGGCGCGTTCCAGGACGCGGTGGCGATGTACTTGCCTTCCCCCGCGTGAACGCGCCGGCCAAGAGACTCCCGACTGGCCATGACCCCGACCCGCCAGCACGTGATCGTCGCGCGGTACAGCGGTGCCAGGGCACCACGAGGATCTGCGGCTGGGCTGACAGCTCCCGGCTCATGTGGCACACTGGCCGGGTGCAAAGCCCTTCGATCACCCTGATTATCCCCTAGGCGCGCCGGTCAACTACCCGACCAGCGCGCCCGACCTCTCGCATCCGCGAGGGGTCTTTTTGTTGTGGCCGACATGCTAGGAACTCCCATGAGTGCGAACACTGACGCGTTCCACGTGTATGACACCACCTTGCGCGACGGCGCCCAGGGCGAGGGCATGGCTCTCACCGTCGCCGACAAGCTGGCCATTGCCCAGCATCTCGACGACCTCGGCGTCGGGTTCATCGAAGGCGGCTGGCCGGGCGCACTGCCGAAGGACACCGAGTTCTTCCGCCGCGCCCAGACCGAGCTGAACCTCAAGAACGCCACGCTCACCGCGTTCGGCGCCACCCGCAAGGCAGGGGTGAAAGCGGCCGACGACCCGCAGGTCGCCGCACTCCGTGACTCCCAGGCACCCGTCGTCTGCCTGGTCGCCAAGAGCCACGACCGACACGTCTTCGAGGCGCTGCGAACGACCCTCGACGAGAACCTCGCGATGATTCGCGACACGGTCGTGCACCTGCGCGGCGAAGGGCGCCGGGTCTTCCTCGACGCCGAGCACTTCTTCGACGGTTACAAGTCGAACCCCGCTTACGCCATCGAGTGCGTACGTGTCGCCGCCGAGGCGGGGGCCGACGTCGTCGTCCTCTGCGACACGAACGGCGGGATGCTGCCGGCGCATCTGCAAGACGTCGTCCACGACGTGTTGGAGGGCAGCGGTGCACGCATCGGCATCCACTGCCACGACGACACGGGATGCGCCGTCGCGAACACGCTTGCGGCGGTAGACGCGGGCGTCACCCACGTCCAGGGCGTCGTCAACGGCTATGGCGAACGCTGCGGCAACGCCAACCTCATCACGATCGTCGCGAACCTCGAACTCAAGACCGGGCGCGCCGTGCTGCCGGACAATCGGCTCGTCGAACTCGGCCGGGTCAGCCACGCGGTCGCCGAGATCGCCAACCAGCCGCCGCGCGCGCACCAGCCGTACGTCGGGTTGTCGGCGTTCGCGCACAAGGCAGGCCTGCATGCCTCGGCCATCAAGGTGGCGCCCGACCTCTACCAGCACATCGAGCCCGCCCAGGTCGGCAACGACATGCGCATGCTGGTTTCGGAGATGGCCGGCCGCGCGAGCATCGAACTGAAGAGCAAGGCGCTGGGCTTCGACCTGTCGAACAACAAAGACGTCATCGCACGCGTCGTCGACCGCGTGAAGGAGCTGGAAGCGAAGGGCTACATGTTCGAGGCGGCGGACGCGTCGTTCGAACTGTTGCTCCGCAAGGAGATGGACGCCGCCGACCGCTACTTCGACGTCGAGTCGTGGCGGGTCATCGTCGAGCAGCGCGCCGAGGGTGAGGTCGTTTCCGAGGCGACCGTCAAGGTATTGGTGAAGGGCGAGCGGATCGTCTCCACCGCGGAGGGCAACGGGCCGGTCAACGCGCTCGACCGGGCGCTTCGGCTGGCGCTCGAGCGCCTGTACCCCGAGCTCGGCCAGCTCGAGTTGATCGACTACAAGGTGCGCATCCTCGACGGCTCGCACGGCACCGGCGCGGTCACCCGGGTGCTCATCGAGACCAGCGACGGCAAGACCGAGTGGACGACGTTGGGCGTCGACGGCAACCTCATCGGCGCGTCCTGGCAAGCGATGGAGGACGCCTACACCTACGGTCTGCTGCGCCAGCACGCCGCGCAGGAGTAGCGCGAGCGGTCGGTGCGCGCCGCGCCACCCGGCGTCCGGCATTCGAGCCTGGACCCGATACGGTCGGAGCCGTGCGTATCGCGAGATTTTCCTATGGTGAGGCCAGCTCCGGTGCGTTCGCCTTCGGCGTGATCGAAGGCGAGACGCCCGGCGAGGAGCAGGTGACCATCGTCGACGGGCATCCGTTCGCCGGCGTCGAACTGACCGAGGCCCGAGTGCCGCTCGCCGGTGTCAGGCTGCTGTCACCGATCCTGCCGAGCAAGGTCGTGGCGATCGGCAAGAACTACGCCGACCATGCGCGCGAGATGGGCGGTGAAGCCCCGGCCGAACCCACGATCTTCCTCAAGCCGTCGACGTCCGTCATCGGGCCGGGCGCACCGATCGTGTACCCGCGCCACCTATCCCAGCAGGTCGACTACGAGGGCGAGCTGGCGATCGTGATCGGCCGGCTCTGCCGGGAGGTGCCGGCCGAACGCGCCGCCGAGGTGATCCTGGGCTACACCTGCGCGAATGACGTGACGGCGCGCGACCTGCAGCGCACCGACCTGCAGTGGGCGCGCGCGAAGGGCTTCGACACGTTCTGCCCGCTGGGGCCGTGGATCGAGACCGAACTCGATGCAGGCGACGTGCGGCTGACGACCTCGGTGAACGGCGACGTGAAGCAGGATTCGCGCACGTCGCTGCTGCTTCACGGGGTTGGCGCGCTGGTCGCCTATGTGAGCGCGGCGATGACGCTGCTGCCGGGCGATGTCATCTTGACGGGTACGCCCGCGGGCGTCGGCCCGGTGGTGCCCGGCGACGAAATCACCGTCGACATCGAGGGCATCGGCGCGCTGACGAACCCGGTGGCGGCGCGATGAGCGTGCGGCTGCGGGTCGCGCCCTCACCGACCGGTGACCCGCACGTCGGCACCGCGTACATGTCGCTGTTCAACCTCGCGTTCGCCCGCCAGCAGGGCGGCGCGTTCGTGCTACGCATCGAAGACACCGACCGTGCCCGCTACGTCGAAGACAGCGAACGCCAGATCTTCGACACGCTGCACTGGCTCGGGCTCGACTGGGACGAAGGCCCCGACAAGGGCGGCCCGTTCGCGCCGTACCGGCAGTCGGAACGCCTCGACACCTACCGGCCGTTCGTCGACCAGCTCCTGGCCTCGGGTCACGCGTACCACTGCTGGTGCACGCCCGAACGGCTGGCGCAGATGCGCGAGGAGCAGCAGCGGGCGAAGAAGCCGACCGGCTACGACCGCTTCTGCTTCGGCAAGAGCCGCGAAGAGCGCGCGGAGTCGCCCGGCTTCAGCGAATCGCCGGTCGTGCGGATGTTCATCCCGGACGACGTGGAGCTGACGTTCCCCGACCTGATCCGCGGCTCGGTCTCGGCGCCGATGCCTGACGACCAGGTGATCGTCAAGGCCGACGGCTTCCCGACCTACCACCTCGCTGTCGTGGTCGACGACCACCTGATGGGCATCACGCACGTCGTGCGGGGTGAGGAGTGGATCAGCTCGACGCCCAAGCACTTGCTGCTCTTCGACTGGCTCGGATGGGAAAGGCCGGCGTTCGCGCACATGCCGTTGCTGCGCAACGCTGATCGTTCGAAGATCTCGAAACGCAAGAGCCCTGCGGCGCGGCTGCTGTGGTTTCGGGAGCACGGCTACCTGCCTGAGGCGTTGTGCAATTTCCTTGCGCTCATGGGCTACTCCATGCCGGAGGGGCAGGAAGTCTTCGGGTTCGACGAGATGGTGCGCGAGTTCGATTGGGAACGCGTCAACCCGGTCGGGCCGGTGTTCGACCTCACGAAGCTGGACTGGCTCAACGGTCACTACATCAGGCAGTTGCCGGCAGGCGACCTCGCCGCGCGGATGCTGCCCTACTTGCAGGGCGAGGGGTTGGTCGCCGACCCGGCGTCGTCCGGCGACCTTGCGTTGTTGGCGGCGGCCACCCCGCTGGTGCAGGAGCGGATCGCGCTGCTCACCGAGGTCGTCCCGATGCTCGGGTTCTTGTTCGTCGACGACGCCGATTTCCGGCTCGAGCCGGACGCCGTCGCCAAGGCGCTCGGCCCCGACGTGCGTCCGGTGCTCGACGCCGCACTGAGTGCGGTCACGCCGCTGGAGCCGTGGACCGCCGCGTTGATCAAGGAGGTCCTCGAGGCGGCACTCGTCTCGGGATTGGGGCTCAAGCCGCGGCACGCGTTCACCCCGGTGCGGGTAGCGGTGACCGGGCGCACGGTGTCGCCGCCGCTGTTCGAGTCGATGGAACTGCTCGGCCGGGAGCGCAGCGTGGCGAGGCTGCGAGCCGCCTTGGAGACGATGCTGCCCGACTGATTGCGGCCCGGACAGGCGCCGCCGGTCGATGCTCGTCGGGTCGGATACACTCGACGAGCGGTCGGAGAGCACGTGTCCGATCCGGTGGGGTATGGGGTAATTGGCAGCCCGGCTGATTCTGGTTCAGCTAGTCTAGGTTCGAGTCCTGGTACCCCAGCCAGACCGGTATTGATCCGGCCTGCTGGTTCTTCGCGCGGCGCTCGCGTCGCAAATCTCGGCCCCGTTGTCTAGCGGCCTAGGACGCCGCCCTCTCAAGGCGGTAGCGCCGGTTCGAATCCGGTCGGGGCTACGAAACGTCCGTATTCGAACCCGGGCGTTGCGAAGAGATCGTCGAAGGGCGGCCGGTACTCCACGGTGTGGAGGTGGCCGTCCTTGATCGTTATCCGGGTGAAGACGGCGTTGTTGAAGAGCCGTTTGGTGCGCTCGTCGGCGCCGGCGTAGGCGGTGGCGCAGTTGGCAGCGAGCCCGATGGCTAGGTCGAGGATCTCCTGCCGCTCGGCGAGGTCGGCGTCGGCGTCGGCGAGCTGGTGGCTGATGCGGTTGATGTCATCGCCGAGACGGTGCTGCTCGGTCTTGAGTAGCGACAGGTCGATCGCCCCGGCGTAGTAGGCGTCGAGGACCTTGCGACGCTCGCCTTCGGCTTTGGCGAGTGCTCGGGTGAGGAACTCGCGTTGGCCGGCGCTGGCGCGTTGTCGTGTGGTGATCTCGTCGTTGAGCTCGGTCTGGAGCTGCCCGAGCCAGGCCGGCGGCAGCTGTATGCGCTGGTACAGCCGGGCGATCTCGGTTTCGAGTCGTTCGGCCGGGACGTAAGGTTCGCGGCAGCCGGTGGGCGCGCGGCTGCCCTTTTGCCCGAGGCAATAGAGGTAGGTGTAGGTGCGTTTGCTGACCTGGACCGAGAGCGCCCGGCCGCACACTTCGCATGAGAGCAGGCCTTTGAGGTAGTGGTTGTGGGTGCGGTCGCGGATTCCGCGTACGGCGCGCAGAGCGAGCACTTCTTGGACTCGCCGGAACGTGGCACGGTCGACGAGGGCGGGATGTTGGCCGGGGTATTCGACGCCGTCCCATTCGACGACGCCGGTGTAGGTGACGTTGGCGAGCAGGTGCGCGAGGCCGGTGATGCCGAGCGGCTTGGGTGGGTAATCGCGACGCCCACGGTTGCGCAGCCCGCGTTGGCCCATTTCGTGCGCGAGCTTTTCCAGGGTGTAGTCGCCGGTGGCGTAGAGGTCGAACGCCGTCTTCACGAGTTCGGCGCGTTCGGGGTCGATGACCATGCGGCAGATGCGACGGCCCCCGATGGTCTCCCGGACGTTGAGGTAGCCCAGCGGTGCAGCATGCGGGTAGCCGCCCTGCTTCGCCTTCTGGCCCATGCCTTTGCGGACTTCCGCTGCCAGGTTCGCGGAGTAGAACTCGGCCATCAGGGCGTGGATGCCTTCCACGAGCCTCCCGGAGGCGGTCTCCTCGATGTTTTCGGTGACGCTGACCAGCGAGGCGCCGCGACGTCGCAGGAGCGCGCGGATGGCGATGTGGTCTTCCATGTTGCGGGCGAGGCGGTCGACCTTGTGGACGACGACCGCGTCGATGTCGCGGACCTCGGCGACGCGGGTGAGCAGGGCTTGCAGTTGCGGACGGTCGGCGGTGCGAGCTGACTCACCGCGGTCGGAGTATTCGTCGACGAGCTGCCAGCCGCGGTCGCGGATGTGGCGCAGGCACGCCTCACGCTGGGCGGGCAGGGAGAAGCCTTCCTCGCCGTCGCCCTTCTCGGCTTGTTCGCGGGTGGAGACCCGCAGGTAGATCACGCACCGCATATCGGCTCCTGATGGAGATCTGCTGGACGTTCCATGCACGCTCGATGTGGTCGAAAAGGCAAGGCCGTGCGCGTCATTGGGCCGCTCGGCGGTTCCGACGCTGGTTGGCGCGGGCCCGGGTGATGCGCCGCTGGGATTCGGCCGGGCGTGGCCAGCCAGTCAGCTCTGCGAGCGGCACCCGGCTGGCGTGGGGGTTGGCGAACAGCGGCGCCCAGGCCGGCCCTGCCGGGCTGCGGGCCAGGACGTGGTGGGTGGTCGCGATCGCCAACTGGCGGCGGCCGAGGACGGCGCGCGCGGCGACCTCGCGGCGTGCGCCGGGCAGCACGACGAGCAGCCAGAACTCCCAGCCGGTCGCGTCCTCGAGGCGGCGGTAGCCGTCGAGCTTCCCGGCGAGGCGGCCCAGGGTTTCGCTACCGCGGTCGTATTCGAGCGCGAACACGAGCCGGTTCGTGTCGTTGCGCCAAGCCCCGATGCCGTCCGGGCGGACAACCCCGGCGAGGACGTCGCGGCAGTGCGCCTCGCCCCACCATTCGATCAATGCGGCGTCCGGCAGCCGGCGGCTGGCGGCTGCCAGGTCGACGAAGAACTGGTTCACCCCAAGGGTGTGGGCGAGGCGGGGGCTGGCGGCCACCGCAAGCGCTTGATCCGTTCGCCAGCGCAGCCGCCGCCACGTGACGTCGCCGTTCGGCTCGTCCTCGCCGGCGTCGTGGAGGGCGAGGACGTACGCACCGAGCCGGTCGAGCACGTACGCGTACTCGGTTGCGGGCAGGTAGCCGGTCGCCGACGGTGCGACTTGGCGCTCGAGTGCGTGCAGCGGCAGGCGGAACCGTTCGACCAACCGCAGCTGGCGCAGCCGAGTCATCCGGTGCCGGCAGGTGTTGGCGTCGGTGAAGAACAGCGCCCCGACCTGGCTGGTGGTCAGCACGCGATGGTTGCGCAGCAGGCGAAGGATCGACCGGTCGCGGTCGGTCACCGAGCACGCGACGTCCATGAGGAGCCGGTCGGTGATCCGTGCCGGCGCCGCCGGCCGCCCGCGCCAAGACGACGCATGTTTCACTCGAAGACACCAGTGGAGTCGGCCTCGGCGACTGGCGGCCTGTCAGTGGCCCCGACGTGCGCGTTTGGCTGCGCACACCCCGGCGCTTCAATGCTGGCGGGAGAAAGGACGGGGGAGTGGACGTTCGAGCGGACGGGGGAAACGCCGCCACATTCACCCATCCGCAAGCCCCGTCCCCTCGCGAACCGCGAAGGCGGACGTCCCGTCGCTGCCCGCAGCTCGTGCACTTCCGCGGCGGCGCGGAGCAGCGCACGAGCCAGCGGTCGCAGAGCGCGCGGTGCGGGGACGACGCGCGCTGACGGCTGCGCGCTGGTGTCGGGAGCCGGTACCGGCGAATTCCGGGGAGCATCGATGCGCTCTGGCACGCCACGGCGCGGTCGCGGAGGTTGCGGATGCTGATGGGCCTCGCACGCGTCGGCGTGCTGCCGCGGGTGTTCGGGACGCCGCGGTGCGTGCTTCCCGCCGGCTTGCGGATGGTGTTGGGATTCCAGGGCTTGGTGGTCCGGCCGGTGCTGGCGGTTGCTCACGCGTGCGTCGCCTCCGCGTGAGCGCCGGCGCGCAGGATGTCGGAGAGCCGCAGCAGGTGGGTGTCGTCGGCGCGGCGCCAAACCGCATCGAGCACCGGCGCACCGCTCGGTGCCGTCGCCACGCACACCGCAAACCGTTGCCGGAACATTTCTTGATCGGTCGCCGCAGCCATGGCAGCGGCGCCGGCGGCCGCGATCCACCGCTCGGCTCGGTAGATGCTGCGGGTGATGACCAACAGCACTTCGCTGGACGCCGACGTGCCATGACGTCGTCCGGCCGCGACGTAGTGGTGGAAGGCGGCCACGGGCGCGTCCAACCGAGGTGCGGGCACGGCGCCGGCGTCGAGCACGACCACACCGCGCGCGGTGAGGCTGCCCGCGCTGCAGCCCACACGGACGTCGAGAACCGCGTCGGCGCGCAGCCGGCGGCCGGTAGCAGGACCTGGGTAGGGCAGCCCGTCCGGGCAGCGTCGCCAGCACGTCAGCTCGATGCCGGTCGTCGGCGCCGAGGTGGCGAGTGTTGACCAGAACTCGTTCAACACCGCCACCGCGCTGACCCGCGCTGCCGACGGTGCTCGGAACGGTGCTGGCGGGCGCATATCGAGGGCGGCGTAGCCCAGCGGTGTCAGCCAGCACAGGTAGGGGCTGCTGCCCTGTTCCGCCGGCGGGCGGATCCGGGCGACGAGTCCACGCAGCGCCAACCGCGTGATCCGATGCTGCATCGTCCGCTCACAGGCGCCGGTGAGCCGCCGCAGCTGTGTCGTACTCAACACCTCGTGCTCGGCCAGCAACGCCAGCGTGTGTGCCCCGCCGGGCCCAAGCCGCGGCGGGCGCAGCGCCAGCGCGCCGGATGCTGCGGCCCCGAGGCCCTCCAGGCCGAATCCTGTCGTGATACCTCCCTGAGATCGTCGCGTCTGTCCGGGCCGGTGCTCGGCTGCCGAACCGGCCCGATCCCGTGCCCCCACCCCTTTGAACCGCCCTTGAGGGGGTCAGATCTTTCAAGGCGCCGCGAAGAAACCACCGCGTCGTTTCACCATCCGAATCCACTATCGGTGCCCGGATGGGACACGCGACCTGTCACTCCCATGGGCGGCTCCACGACGGCACGCCGTCGTCGTGCACTCGATTGGCCCGCCCGGGTTGTCCCAACCGGGCCGAAATGGGCGTTGTGGCCTCGCCGCCTGATCGCGGGACAGCTCGTGATCTGGTCAGTCCGCGCGCACTACTCAGATCCACCCCTTCTCCCCAGATCATGATCGAAGACCATAGACTACGTATCTGCGCACTATCCGGGTGGGAAGCCAACGCGGGCATCGGGTGGGAAGCCAGGAGTCAGGTACCTTGAGCGGCGCGCGCCCCGGACTTCTCAGCTCCCCAGATGGGAGAAGTCAATGAAGCACCGCCGTGTTCCACTTCTTGCCGCTGCAACCGCGGCCGCCAGCCTGACGCTTGGCGCGCTGTCGTCGTCTGCTTACGCCGACTCGCCACGTCAAGACGTGTACGTCAGCGGAGTAGACCGATGTGCCGGAACTTGGTACAGCGGGCCTAACCAATTCGGCATCGCCGACGTGGACTCCGATGGGCACTACTGCTATGTGGTCTACGACTGGGACAGCAACCTCAGCGACGGGTCGCGTATCAATAAGGGCGTCGACTACAACGTCCCTTACGAGAACCGCTACGCCGTCACGGTCGGAACGCACAGCACGATCTGGTGGCACCTGTGCTGGGAGACATCGGGCGGGCCTGACACTTGCTCGTCCGAGAGGTCAGACGTCACCTGAGGAAGTCGGGGCGCATGAAGGATGCCGGTGATGGTCGGGTGTTCCCCTCGGAGCGTGCCGCTTCGAGGGGAACACCCTCGTTGTCGTGCAACTCGTTGTCTGTCGAATACGGTTCCGTACCGGCCTTTTGTGACGTCACACTGGAGGTTTCGGAAGGTGAGAGCTTGGCGATCGTCGGGCCTTCCGGGTCAGGCAAGACGTCGCTGTTGCTTTGCCTGGCCGGGGTGGTTGCGCCGTCGGCTGGTGACGTCCGGGTAGATGACGTATCGGTCTGGACTCTGTCCGCACGGCAGCGCACGCGCCTGAGGCGATCCCGGATCGGTTATGTCGAGCAATCCGCTGGTCTCGTGCCCGAGCTCACGTTGGCTGAGAACGTCGCCTTGCCGCTGAGACTGCAGGGTAGGCGCCCGGGGGATGCGCTGAAGGAGGCCAAGCAAGCGCTCGATGTGTTCGGCATTGGCGCGTTGGCCGCACGTTTTCCCGACGAAGTCTCAGGTGGCGAACTGCAAAGGGCAGCTATCGCCCGAGCCTTGGTGCATCGACCCGCGATCGTGCTTGCAGACGAACCGACCGGCGCGCTTGACGCCAGCAACAAGGAGTTGGTGCTCGCGGAGTTGTTGTCGGCGGCGAAGGAAGCTGGCGCTGGCGTCGTCATCGTGACGCATGATGTTACGGTGGCCAGCGCCGCGGATTGCCAGTTGGACATGGCGCGAGGGATGCTCGGGTCACCGACATGAAGAGCCCAATCGCGCGACTGGTAACTGTATCCACACTCGGGCGCGATGGTCGTGTCCGCAGCATATTGATCGCCGCCGCCGGCACGGTGTCAGCCCTGCTGTTGCTGGCGGTGGTGAGCGCGCCAAGTCTGGTCGCTCGTGAGCAGGTGCGCGCTGCCGCCCAGGTTCCGATCGCGGGCCAGCCGACGTACAACGCGGGCATCGGCTTCGAGGAGATCGATAGTCGCTATCGCACCGCCCTTGTGAAACGGATTCTTGTAGCGAAGCTCGGGGCTCTCGGCCCGATCCCACCGGGAATCTCGGGGATCCCGGCAGTCGGCGAGGTGTACGTCTCGCCTGAACTGCTCAACCGCATGCGACGCGATCCCGTGTTGGCTGGGTGGTTCCCCTATCGGGTCGCTGGGGTGATTACCCAAGCGGGTTTGATTAGTCCGCATCAACTCCTCGCGTACATTGGCGTTCGGCCCGGCGAGCTTGCCGCGGATCAAGTCGCGGTCGGGTTTGGTGACACGCTCGTCCAGGACGCCTCGACGTCCGGCGCCAGGTGGTACCAGACGGCGGGCTTTGCCATTCTCGTCGTCGCACCGGCGCTGGTGTCCTTCCTCGCCATCGGTCGGATCGGTGCCCAGGTTCGCCGGATTCGCGACAGATCGCTCCACATGCTGGGATTGTCACGGACGGTGGTCGGTCTTGTCGGTGGCTGCGAGGCAGCGATCCCATCCATGCTCGGGACGCTAGTGGCAGTCAGCCTCTTCTACAGCTGCAAGCAACTCATACACGAAGTGCCGATCGTTCATCGTGCTATTTCACCGGCGGACCTCGCGCCCAATAGCCTCGCCGTTACTGGTGTCGTCATAGGCCTAATTGCCATCTCGACTGCAGTCGGCATTGGGTCATCCGCAAGGTCCACGAAGCTGCGCCGCGGCAGCCGACCGATTGAGGCGCCGCAGAGCCTTGCCCTGTTGCCATTGGGTTTGTTCGTCGTCGGCGTCGGCCTGTTGGCGTGGCAATGTCTTTATCCGCAACCCCGCGCTCAGATGCTTCGAATCGGTTTGGTTCTAACGGCCCTCGGCCTTCCGCTCGCCTCAATGCACGGCGCGCGGACCGCGGCGCGGGCGGTGAGGTCATCATGGCCGCTTCCCATGCTCCTGGCTCTGCGGCGCATCATCCGGGCGCCCGGCCCCGCTGGGGGATTGATGTCTGTTGTCACCGTTCTCGCGTTCGCGCTTACGAGCAGCATCCCTGTCGTACGAACGTTCAACGACTCACCGTCGTGGCCCAGCCTTGTCGGCTCGTCCATTCTCGTTCGTGTCGAGCCGCTAGCTCCGCGGATGCCCTTCGAGCCGAGCCTTCCGCCACCTCAGTCCACGACCATAGCGCTCGACGCCCTCGGGCTGTGGAACACCGGTGCGCCGGCTGTCAGCCCGCCAACCGGGCGAGCACTAGTCGCGTCGTGCGCGCAGCTGGACGAGCTCGAGGCTCAACCTGTCGCGGGCTGCAGGGACGGCATCGTCATGTCGGTGTCGACGACCACGGACAACTCCGATCTCGGGGCTGCTATCCAGATCAGAAGTGCCGATGACAACGCCGGGATCGCAATTCCCGCGGCCGAACAGGCGGTCGCATTGCCGAGCGCCGGAAGCGTGCCAGTCGACGTGGGGTACATCCTCCCTCCCTCGATGCCACAACTCGCGTCCATTCGCGACCCCTTTATTACTGCTGTTTATGCCCGTTTGCCGGCTCGCGGCGCTGACATCGATCTCTTTCAGTCCTGGGCTGCTGGCGGCGGCCCTGGACATGTCCTCGATGTGCCCGCACAGGAGAGTGTGGCGAGCTCGAACACGTCCGGCTGGATCCTTTTGGCGATCCTTATTTGCGGACTACTCAGCCTCCTCGCGGCGTTCGCGATAGCGCTCACCCGAAGCCGTTCGCCGACCAGACCTCTTAGGGTCGTCGGCGCGTCGTCCTGGGTCATGTCCGCGGCCGCGACAATCACGTCAGCGGCGATGGCCTTAATCGGCGCAACCATCGCCGTTGTCTGTGGCCTGCTCGCGGGCATCGCATTCGAACGAGTCTTACGACAGCCTTTGCCTCCGCTGCCGAGCTACGTCGCGATTTGGGGCGGCGCCATCGTTTGTGGGATGGCCCTTGGTCTTGCCGCCGACGCTATCCGGCGCGACCTCTAATCGGGCCATGCTCTGGCGTTGACCAGCGAGACATCGACGGAGCCTCGTTGGCCGGCTTGAAGGCCCGTGCAGTCTCCCGCTACCCCGTGCGCCGGTCGTCCCCAAGAACATCGCACAGTGACACCTCTCGCCAGCAGCCTGCTCGACACGAGGTGTACCCGAGCAGCCCGTGGTGGGTGTTCTTCAGCGGGTCGCCGTCGAGGAGATCGGTTTTGGGTGCGCTCGACGATCTGGGCCCGACAACCAACGTTGGGCCCAGCATGCGCCACCCGCAAGTCGCTCTGGCGCCGGTGCACAGCCCCGCGGTTGGCGCTCGAAGCCGACCCCGGCCCCCTGCCCCACCTGGTCACCGAACCCAGGGCTACTGGTGTCTCGAGCCGCTAGGCTTGCCGACGCGGCGTCGAACGTCCGTGGTGCAACGCGCCGGTTACTCTGCGTAGGCCGTTGAGGGTCGCTCGAAGGTTCGCATAGCCACCGGTCGGGGCTACGAGCAAACG
Source organism: uncultured Actinomycetes bacterium (assembly GCA_963782965.1). Classification (GTDB taxonomy): domain Bacteria; phylum Actinomycetota; class Actinomycetes; order Acidothermales; family Acidothermaceae; genus CAWALV01. Next base: position 2,009,405 of record CAWALV010000006.1, on the reverse strand, counting down.
CCCAGGTCAAGCGGCCTGGGCGTTGCTGTTTGCTCGGGCACATCGGTCGCCGGGCCCCAGTCCGAGCCCGCCGCGGTGGTCATCGACTCGGCAGGTCAACACACGCGAGATGCGCAGGGTTTGGCCTTCGTACTGCTCGGCTACGCGTCGGTGTGGGCCAGATCGAGGGCCGCGCCCGTCGGGCCGTGGGCGGCCAGGCCGGCGAGCGCACTGAGGTGCGCCAGTTTGGCCAGCTCGGTGTCGCGAAACCTCGGCCCGAACGGTCGGATGGTGAGCAGTACGGAGGAGTCGGCTATCGGGGATGCGGCGAGCTCCGGGGAATCGCCCCATGCGTGGGGGACCCAGGCCGGATCGGCGTGGAGGCAGCGAGCTCCCGACAGCGGCAGCCAGGGCAGACTGGCCCAGCGCGCGCGTGGTGCGTTGGAGCTGGCCTGGGTGGTGACGGCGGCGCGGTCGGTGACGGTGAGCACGACGGCCCACCGTGCCCGGATGATCGCCGGGGTCACCCGAACGATCGCAGCGAGCGCCCGGCTGGCCGTAAGCCCGTCGAGAACGTCGAGCCCGTCGATGAGCTGGTCGCCGTCGGTGTACGGCTGCAACGACTCGACTGCGACGCCGGGCACGGCGCTCAGCGCGTCGCGAATCTCGCGCTGAGCCGCCGCGTCGAGGTCGACGAGGATGTCGTCGACGGCGAAGTGCGGCCCCCGCTCGACCACGTCGATGGCCGCGATGTCGCCGCCGGCCGCCCCGATCGCGGTGGCCAGCGCGCCAAGGGAACCGGGTCGGTCAGGCACGGTCACGCGCAGCAGATGCAGCATGCTCTCGCCTCACCGGGTATTTCGTGCCTGGTTGGAGCATCGTTGCGCACGCACGTGTCGCGGCCGTTCCGGCCGGGTGACGGCCAGATTTCCACGCCACCTCTTCGCTCGGCGCCGGGGGTCACGGCCTCGAGGCGCTAAGAACCCGTTGAGGTTGCGTGCGGCCGTGTTGAGAGGGCGTTAAGGAGCCGCTACGCGGCTCGGGGCAGAGTTCACTTCACTCCATGCGTTCACACCCCAGCAGAGAGCTGCTCCTGCGCGGCACTGGCGATGGCAGGCTGGCCGCCGGTATCGGCCTATCGCTTGCCTTCGGCGTGCTGCTGGCCACCGCAGTGCTCTTGGGAGCGTTGCGTGCGCACCTCGATGCAACCGCCGGCGCCGCAGTGATGACAGTCGTGCTTGCGCTGCTCGTGTGGTGGCTTCACCCGCTCGATGCGTTAGCGGCGGCGGGGCTGGCGTGGTTGTCCACCAATGGCCTGGTGGTGGACCGGTATGCGCAGCTGCGCTGGCACGGCGCGGTGGATCTCTTGCGGCTCGGCCTGTTCTTTGCCGTCACGCTCGGCGTCTCGGTTGTGCGTGCCGGCCTGCTGGCGGTGCGGAAGACACCGCGCGCACCCAACGCGGGTTTCGCCGAAACCCTCTCGGCTGTTCCCACCCCTGGAGATCGTCATGGCTGACGTCGGATTCGTGCTCCTCACGCTCGGGATCTTCGCCGTGCTGGCACTCATCGCACGTGGGGTCGAGCGGCTGTGAGCGTGTCGGACGTCGTCGGGCTTGTGGTGGCCGTCGTCTTGGCCGGGTTTCTCGTCGTGGCGTTGCTCTTTCCGGAGCGATTCTGATGAGTGGCACAACGGCCGGGCTGCTGCAAGCGGGGCTGCTCGTTCTCGCGCTGGCGGTGTGCTTCCGCCCGCTGGGCGATTACATGGCCCGTGTCTTCACCGCCTCCCGCCATCTACGGCTGGAACGTGCGTTCTATCGGCTCGTCGGCGTCAACGGCGATGCCGAACAGACCTGGCCCGTCTACCTGCGATCGGTGCTGGCGTTCTCGCTGGTCTCCGTTCTCGCGCTGTATGCGTTCGAACGCTTGCAGAACCACCTGTGGTTGGCGCTCGGGTTGCCGGCGGTGAAGCCGGCGCTGGCGTGGAATACCGCAGCGTCGTTCGTCACGAACACCAACTGGCAGTACTACTCCGGCGAGGCGACCATGGGCCACCTCGTGCAGATGGCCGGGCTCGCAGTGCAGAATTTCGCCTCGGCCGCAGTGGGCATCGCGGTGGCGATCGCACTCGTGCGCGGATTCGCGCGTTCGAAGACCAACAAGCTCGGCAACTTCTGGGTCGACGTCACGCGCGCGACACTGCGGATTCTGCTCCCGCTGAGCGTTCTTGCGGCGATCGTGCTGCTGGCCGGCGGCGTGATCCAGAACCTGCACGGCCCGCACACGTTCGCCACCCTCGCGGGCGGCCACCAGGCCGTTACGGGCGGGCCGGTGGCAAGCCAGGAAGCCATCAAGGAGTTGGGTACCAACGGTGGTGGCTTCTACAACGCGAACTCCGCACATCCCTTCGAGAACCCCAATCCGTTCACGAACATCTTCGAGAACTTCCTGCTGCTGCTGATCCCGTTCTCGCTGCCGCGCACGTTCGGGCGCATGGTCGGCGATCTCCGGCAGGGCTACGCGATCGTGGCCGTCATGGTGGTGTTCTGGGTGGCTTCCGTCGCTGCCGTGTGGGGCTTCGAGGCGGCTCACCAGGGGGCGGCACCGATGGCGGCACACGCGTCGATGGAAGGCAAGGAGGTGCGCTTCGGCGTCCCGGCGAGCTCGGTGTGGGCGTCGTCGACCACGCTGACCTCCACCGGAGCAGTGAACTCGTTCCACGAGAGCTACACCGCGCTCGGCGGTGGCGTGCTCATCGCGTCGATGATGACCGGCGAGATCGTGCCCGGAGGCGTGGGCTCGGGGCTCTACGGCATTCTCGTGATCGCTGTGGTCGCCGTGTTCGTTGCCGGCCTCATGGTCGGCCGTACTCCGGAGTATCTCGGTAAGAAGATTCAGGCCCGCGAAATCAAGTTCGCCAGTCTCTACATCCTGGCTACACCGGCCTGCGTGCTGATCGCGACTGCGCTCGCACTGGCGTTTCCGGGCGAACGAGCCGCGATTCTCAACAGCGGACCGCACGGCCTTTCCGAGGTGCTGTACGCGTTCACCTCGCAGGCCAACAACAACGGCTCGGCCTTCGCCGGCCTCGCCGGGAACACCGCCTGGTACAACACGGTCGGCGGCGTGGTCATGCTGCTCGCTCGCTTCCTGCCGATGGTCTTCGCGCTCGGGCTGGCCGGTTCGCTCGCCCGCCAGCAGCCCGTACCGCAGACGGCGGGCACGCTCGCCACGCACCGGCCGCTGTTCGTGGGACTCGTGGCCGGGGTCGTTGTGATCGTCGTGGGCCTGACCTTCTTCCCGGCGCTCGCTCTCGGACCCCTCGCCGAAGGGATACACGGATGACGCCAGTGAGCCCCGCTCCCCGCTCAGCTGCGCCGAGCAGTGGCCCGTCGACATCTTCACCTGCCCGTCGTCAGGTCGGCGGCGGCCTCCTTGACCCGAAGCTCCTTCTCGCCTCGCTACCGGACGCGGTCCGCAAGCTCGATCCGCGCACGCTCTGGCGCAACCCGGTGATGCTCATCGTCGAGATCGGTTCGGTACTCACGACGTGGCAGGCGGTGCGCGACCACACCGACTTCGCGATCCTGGTCACCGCGTGGCTGTGGGCCACCGTGGTGTTCGCGAACCTCGCGGAGGCGGTAGCGGAAGGCCGCGGCAAGGCGCAGGCCGAGACCTTGCGGAAGGCACGCCAGGAGACGACGGCGCGGCGGCTCCTCGGCTGGAAGGCCGGCGGTGACGCACGCGAGGAGTCGGTGGCAGCGCCGGCACTGCGCGCCGGTGACCACGTCGTGGTGGAGGCCGGCCAGATCATTCCCGGCGACGGTGATGTCGTCGAAGGGGTTGCTAGCGTCGACGAGTCGGCGATCACAGGGGAGTCGGCGCCGGTGATTCGCGAGTCCGGCGGCGACCGCTGCGCGGTCACGGGTGGCACCAAGGTGCTCTCCGATCGGATAGTCGTGCGCATCACCAGCAAGCCGGGGGAGACCTTCATCGACCGGATGATCGCGCTCGTCGAGGGCGCGGCCCGGCAGAAGACTCCCAACGAGGTCGCGCTGAACATCTTGCTCGCGTCGTTGACGATCGTGTTCCTGCTGGCGGTCGCGACACTGCAGCCGCTGGCGATCTACAGCAACGCCAAGCAGTCTCTGCTGATCCTGATCGCGTTGCTCGTGTGCCTGATCCCTACCACGATCGGTGCGCTGTTGTCGGCGATCGGTATCGCAGGCATGGACCGCCTCGTGCAGCGCAACGTGCTGGCGATGTCGGGTCGCGCGGTCGAAGCCGCAGGTGACGTCAACACGCTGCTGCTCGACAAGACCGGCACGATCACCCTGGGCAACCGGCAGGCGACGGATTTCTTCCCGGTGAGTGGCGTCGCCGACGGCGTCCTCGCCGATGCCGCGCAGCTTTCGAGCCTCGCCGACGAGACGCCCGAGGGCCGCTCGGTCGTCGTCCTGGCGAAGACGCGTTATGGGCTGCGAGAGCGACATGAAGGCGAGTTGACGCACGCGACCTTCGTGCCCTTCTCCGCACAGACCCGGATGTCCGGTGTCGACCTTTCCGAGGACGGCGGCAGCCGCTTGGTACGCAAGGGCGCTGCTGCCGCCGTCACGGCTTGGGTCGTCGAGCGCGGTGGGAGCGTCCCCGCGCAGACGGGGGACCTCGTCGACGGCATCGCAGCGTCGGGCGGTACTCCGTTGGTCGTGGCGGAATCGATGGGCGGTGCCGCCCGCGTGCTCGGCGTCGTGCAGTTGAAGGATGTCGTCAAGGCCGGCATGCGCGAGCGCTTCGACGAGATGCGGGCGATGGGAATCCGCACGGTGATGATCACCGGCGACAACCCGCTGACCGCCAAGGCGATCGCCGACGAGGCCGGGGTGGACGACTTCCTCGCCGAGGCAACGCCCGAAGACAAGCTGGAGCTCATCAAGCGCGAACAGGCAGGCGGCAAACTCGTCGCGATGACCGGTGACGGCACCAACGACGCGCCCGCGCTCGCCCAAGCGGATGTCGGAGTCGCGATGAACACCGGGACATCGGCCGCGAAAGAGGCGGGCAACATGGTCGACCTGGATTCCAACCCGACGAAGCTCATCGAGATCGTCGAGATCGGCAAGCAACTGCTGATCACCCGCGGCGCGCTGACGACGTTCTCCATCACCAACGACGTGGCGAAATACTTCGCCATCATCCCGGCAATGTTCGCCGCCGCCTATCCCGGCCTCGACAAGCTGAACATCATGCGGCTGCACAGCCCGCAGACGGCGATCCTGTCGGCCGTCGTCTTCAACGCCCTCATCATCATCGGGCTGATCCCGCTGGCATTGCGTGGCGTGCGCTACCGGCCCAGCAGCGCTGCTGCGATGCTGCGGCGCAACCTCACGATCTACGGGTTCGGCGGCCTGGTCGCGCCCTTTCTCGGCATCAAGGCCATCGACCTGCTCGTGCAACTCATCCCGGGGATGCGATAAGCGATGACGTCACTCGTCGGCCACCTTCCCACGCCGGTGCGGCAGCATCTGGTCGCGTTCAGGATGCTGCTCGTCCTCACCGTCGTGACGGGCATTGCCTACCCGCTCGCGACGACGGCGTTCGGCCAGCTCGTGCTTGCCCACCAGGCCAACGGCTCCCTCGTGCACATGGGCGGTCAAGCCGTCGGTTCCAGCCTGCTGGGCCAAAGCTTCACCGACGCGAACGGCAACCCGCTGCCGCAGTGGTTCCAGTCACGACCGTCGGCCGGTGGCTACGACCCGTTGAACTCAGGTGCCACGAACCTCGGCCCGAGCAACCCGGTGCTGGTCAAGGCGATCGAGCAGCGGCGAGCCACGATCGCGGCGTTCGACGGTGTCGACCCGGCGTCCGTTCCGCCAGATGCCCTCACCGCCTCTGGTTCGGGTCTCGACCCCGACATCTCACCGGCCTACGCCTACGAGCAGGTGAACCGGGTGGCACGTAGCCGCCACCTCGACCCGGCCGCCGTCGAAGCGCTGGTCCGCCACCACGTTCAGGGCCGCACGCTCGGCTTTCTCGGCGAACCGCGCGTCAACGTCGTCGACCTCAACATCGCGCTTGCCCGCCTGGCTGCGAGATCATGAGGCGGAAGGGGTAGCCGATGTCGCGTGGTGAGTTGCGGGTCTACCTCGGCGCCGCGCCCGGCGTCGGGAAGACCTTCGCCATGCTCGGGGAGGGCCAGCGCCGCCGCGAGCGCGGTACCGACGTCGTCGTCGGATTCGTCGAGACCCACGGCCGCCAGAACACGGCCGACATGATCGGTGACCTCGACGTGGTCGCACGCAAGACGGTCGAATACCGGGGCGCCACGTTCAGCGAGATGGACGTCGACGCCATCTTGGCCCGCCACCCGCAGGTCGCGCTGATCGACGAGCTGGCGCATACCAACGTCCCCGGCGGGCGCAACGAAAAGCGCTGGCAGGACGTCGAAGAGCTGCTCGTCGCCGGCATTACGGTCATCACGACGGTGAACATCCAGCACCTCGAATCACTCAACGACGTGGTCTCGAAAATCACCGGCGTACCGCAACGCGAGACCGTGCCCGACGCCGTCGTGCGCGCCGCCAGCCAGGTCGAACTCGTCGACCAGACCGCCGAAGCGCTGCGCAGGCGGATGGCCCACGGCAACATCTACCCCCCGAACAAGGTCGACGCCGCGCTGGCGAACTACTTCCGTGTCGGCAACCTGACGGCGCTGCGCGAACTCGCCATGCTGTGGTTGGCGGACAAGGTTGAGGAGCAGCTCGATCACTATCGCGAACAGCACGAGATCACCGGCGTGTGGGAAACCCGCGAACGGGTCGTTGTCGCGCTCACCGGCGGACCCGAAGGCGAGACTCTGATTCGCCGTGGTGCCCGTATCGCTGCTCGCGCGCATGGCGGCGACCTGCTCGCGGTGCACGTCGCGCGCTCGGACGGGCTCACCGGCGCCGACCCGGCAACCCTGGTGAAGCAGCGGCGACTTGTCGAGTCCTTGGGTGGCACCTATCACCAGACCGTCGGCGACCACGTGCCGAGTGCGCTCATGGAGTTCGCCCGCGCAGAACACGCCACCCAGCTGGTCGTTGGCGCGAGCCGCCGCGGACCGGTCACGGCCTTCTTGACCGGGCGCGGCACGGGTGCGACGGTCATCAGGCTCTCCGGCGACATCGACGTGCACGTGGTTACCCACGACTACGCCGGCGCCCGGCGCGCTCGCCGAATACTTCCCGTCACCGGCGCGCTGACGTTACGGCGTCGCGTCGAAGGAGGCGTCGTCGCTGTCGTCGCGCTGCCACTCCTGACAATCCTGCTCACCCACATGCGGGCGAGCCTCAATCTGACGAGCGACTCACTGATCTTCCTGCTCGTCGTTGTGGTCGTGGCACTGCTCGGCGGCGCGATTCCGGCCGTCCTCGCCGCGATTGGCGGCAGCCAGCTGCTGAACTTCTACTTCATACCCCCGCTGCATCGTTGGACGATCGCCGATCGCAACAACGTGCTTGCGCTCGTCGTCTTCGTCGCGGTCGCTGCGATGGTCAGCTCGGTCGTGGACGTCGCCGCCCGCCGGACCAGGCAAGCCGCTCGCGCGTCGGCCGAGGCACAAACGCTCGCCGCGGCTGCCGGAAGCGTGCTGCGCGGCGAAGCAGCTGTGCCGCAGTTGCTCGAACGGCTTCGCGAGACATTCGGCATGACGTCGGCGGCGCTGCTCGAGCGGCGGCCGCCGGCGGCGGCCCCGCAAGAACACCCGACCGGCGGCTGGTGCGTCGTCGAAGCGGTCGGCACGCAACTCGACGCAGATCCGGCAGGTGCCGACGTCGAAGTGCCGCTCGGCGCCAACCTCATGCTGTGCCTGTACGGGCGGGTGCTCCCGGCGGAGGACCGCCGCCTGGTCGGCGCCCTCGCCGCACACGCCGCCACCGCGCTCGAGCAGCGCAGGTTGGCCGACGCCGCGGAAGCGGCCAAGCCGCTCGCCGAAGCCGAACGCACCCGCACCGCGTTGCTCGCCGCGGTCAGCCACGACCTGCGTAGCCCGCTCGCGTCCGCGCAAGCCGCGGTCGGTGGCCTGCGCAGCAGCGAAGTCGAATTCACCGCGGAACAACGCGCAGAACTGCTCGACACCGCCAATACCAGCCTCGACAAGCTCGCCAGACTCGTCGACAACCTGCTCGACATGAGCCGCCTGCAAGCGGGCGCGCTGTCGGTGTTCTTCACCCCGGTCGCCGTCGAGGAGATCATGCTGCAGGTGCTCGATGACCTCGGCCCCGACGGTAACGCCGTGCAGGTACAGGTGCCCGACACCCTGCCCGACGTGCGCGCCGACCCGGCCCTGTTGGAGCGCGTGGTGGTCAACCTCCTCAGCAACGCGCTTCGCTACAGCCCCGCCGGCCGGCCGCCGCTCGTCACCGGCAGCGAACTCGGCGACCAGGTCGAGCTGCGCGTCATCGACCGCGGCCCGGGCATACCGCGCGACGCACAGGAAAGGGTCTTCGCGCCGTTCCAGCGGCTCGGCGATCACGACAACAGCAGCGGCGTCGGGCTCGGGCTCGCGCTCGCCCGCGGCCTCACCGAAGCAATGCAGGGCACCCTGTCGCCCGAAGAAACCCCAGGCGGCGGGCTCACCATGGTGCTGCGGCTGCCCAGCGCCGCCGCCCGCATTGCCGACACCCCCGGCACCGACGGCGCGGCCACGAGCGCTGACGCCGCCCCGGCCGGCTCCGCACCAGTCGGGAACCCGACATGACACGAGTGCTCGTCGTCGACGACGAACCGCAGATCCTGCGAGCACTGCGCATCAACATGCAGGCCCGCGGCTACGACGTCGACACCGCGCCCCACGGCCACGCGGCACTCACCGCTGCCGGCAAACACCCGCCCGACCTCGTCGTCCTCGACCTCGGACTGCCCGACATGGAAGGCGTCGAGGTCATCCGCGGCCTGCGCGGCTGGACCCACGCCCCGATCATCGTGCTCTCCGGTCGCGCCGGCAGCAGCGACAAGGTGGAAGCCCTCGACGCCGGAGCCGACGACTACGTCACCAAGCCCTTCAACATCGACGAGCTGTTCGCCCGCATCCGCGCGGTCTCGCGTCGAGCCGGCGACAGCGACGACATCGCGGAGGTCACCATCGGCGCCAACACGGTCGATCTCGGCGCGCACGTCGTGACCGGAAACGACGGCGAGATCCGGCTCACACCCATCGAATGGCAGCTGCTCGAACTACTCGTCCGCAACGTCGGAAAGCTCGTCACCCAACGCGAGCTGCTCACCAAAGTGTGGGGACCGGCCTACGCCACCGAAGGCAGCTACCTTCGGGTGCACATGACCCACCTGCGACGCAAACTCGAAGCCGACCCCGGCCGCCCGCGCCACCTGCTCACCGAGCCCGGTATGGGCTACCGGTTCAAGCCCTAGCCTCGCGGAATCCCCGATTGCACTGCTCGCCTCAGGCGGTATCGGGCAGCGTCGCGAGGATCGCTTCTGCCAACGCGCGCGCCGCAGCGGGATCGAGTTCGAGCGCGAGGCGGGTTGCCGGGCCGAGATCAGGATTGAGGACGTCGACGTTGAGCGAGTGCTCGAACGGTGCGTGCACCGGGTGGTCGTAGTACACCGTCGCGGTAGTCGCGGGGAACCAGCCGCCAGCGCCTTTCGCGCTTCCGCTGATGGTCACGGAGTTCGTGATGTACGTGCACATCGTGGCCGCCTACTTTCCTTGCAGATGGGTGGCGAACCACGTGCCGATGCGTTCCCATCCCGCAGTGGCTGCCCCTACCCGGTAGCTCGGGCGGTCGACCGCGAAGAAGCCGTGGCCGGCGCCGTCGAAGGTGTGGAACTCATGCGCTTTGCCGTGGTCGGTCCTTCTTCGACGTGTCCGATGGGCCGGGACTCCGCTGCCTTCTTGAATGAATCAAGAAAACGCAGCATACTGCGAAGCGTGCCCACGACCGCCGAGCTGACCGAGATGTTGCGCGGGGCCGCGCTGCGGGTGACCGCACCGCGAGTGGCCGCGCTGCGGGCCGTGCACGACCATCCGCATGCCGACACCGATGAGATCATCGCTGCCGTGCGTGGGGGTCTCGGCGCGGTGTCGCACCAGGCCGTCTACGACGTCATGCGCGCCCTCACCGCCGCCGGTCTCGTTCGACGCATCCAGCCGAAGGGCTCCGTCGCGCGTTATGAGTCCCGTGTGGCCGACAACCATCATCACATCGTTTGCCGGTCGTGTGGCGCTATCGCCGATGTCGACTGCGCGGTCGGCTTCACGCCGTGCTTGACCGCATCCGACGACCACGGCTTCGCGATCGACGAGGCCGAGGTCGTCTTCTGGGGGCGATGCCCCACCTGTATCGCAGCGAGCTCTGCAGAAGTACCAGACCGAGAGGAGCAGCACCGACGTGTCTGATCGTGGCAGCGAAAGCGAGAACCCGGTAATCCCTTCCCCGACACCAGCATCGACCCGGCCGCGGACGAACCGTGATTGGTGGCCGAACCAGCCCGACCTCTCGGTACTTCGCCAGCACGCACGCCGCATCAACCCGATGGGCGACGACTTCGACTACGCCGATGAGTTCAAGTCTCTCGACGTCGAGGCGTTGAAGCGCGACATCTTCGAGGTCATGACGACGTCGCAGGAATGGTGGCCGGCCGACTACGGCCACTACGGGCCGTTGTTCATCCGGATGAGTTGGCACTCCGCCGGCACCTACCGGGTCACCGACGGCAGGGGTGGCGGAGGCCAAGGCGCACAGCGCTTCGCCCCGCTCAACAGCTGGCCCGACAACGCCAGCCTCGACAAAGCCCGCCGCCTGCTCTGGCCGGTCAAGCAGAAGTACGGCAAGAAGATCTCCTGGGCCGACCTCATCATCTTCGCCGGCAACTGCGCGCTGGAATCGATGGGCTTCAACACGTTCGGGTTCGGCTTCGGTCGCGAAGACATCTGGGAGCCCGAGGAGATGTTCTGGGGCCTGGAAGACACGTGGCTCGGCGACGAGCGCTACAGCGGCGACCGAGAACTCTCCAACCCGCTCGCCGCCGTCCAAATGGGACTCATCTACGTGAACCCTGAAGGCCCGAACGGCAACCCTGACCCGCTTGCGGCGGGGCGCGACATCCGCGAGACCTTCGCCCGCATGGCGATGAACGACGAAGAGACCGTGGCGCTCATCGTCGGCGGCCATTCGTTCGGCAAGACGCACGGCGCGGGCCCGGCGACGCTGGTCGGCCCCGAGCCCGAGGCCGCGCCGATCGAGCAGCAGGGTCTCGGCTGGAAGAACAGCTACGGCACCGGGAAGGGCGCCGACGCGATCACCAGCGGCCTCGAAGTCGTCTGGACGCCGACGCCGACGCGATGGAGCAACGGCTTCCTCGAACTCCTCTACGGCTACGAATGGGAGCTGACCGAGAGCCCGGCCGGGGCGAAGCAATGGGTGGCGAAGGACGCCGAGCCGATCATTCCCGACCCGTTCGACCCGGCGAAGAAGCGTCGTCCCACGATGCTCACGACCGACCTCGCACTGCGCGTCGACCCGGTGTATGAGGAGATCACCCGGCGCTTCCTCGAGCACCCCGAGCAGCTCGCCGAGGCGTTCGCCAAGGCCTGGTACAAGCTGATCCACCGCGACATGGGGCCGGTCACTCGCCTGCTCGGGCCGTGGGTGCCCGAGGCGCAGGTGTGGCAGGACCCGGTGCCGCCGGTCGACCACGAGCTCATCGGCGACGCCGACATCGCCGCACTCAAGGGGCAGATCCTGGGCTGCGGCTTGTCGATCGCGCAGCTCGTCTTCACCGCATGGTCGGCGGCGGCCTGCTTCCGTGGCACCGACAAGCGCGGTGGCGCCAACGGCGCACGCATCCGGCTGGAACCGCAGCGCAGCTGGGCGGCCAACGACCCGGCCACGGTCGGCAAGGTAGTGGAGGCGATGGAGCAAATCCAGCGCGACTTCAACACTGCGCAGTCGGGCAACAAGCGAGTTTCGCTGGCCGACCTGATCGTCCTCGGCGGGTGCGCGGCGATCGAGAAGGCGGCGAAGGACGCCGGCCACGACGTCACCGTGCCGTTCACCCCGGGCCGCACCGACGCGTCGCAAGAAATGACGGACGTCGAGTCGTTCTCCGTCCTCGAGCCGCAGGCCGACGGGTTCCGCAACTACCTTCGGGCCGGCGAAAAGCTGTCACCAGAAATGCTGTTGGTCGAGCGGGCCAACTTCCTGCGGCTCACCGCTGCCGAGATGGCGGTTCTCGTCGGCGGCCTGCGCGCACTGAACGCGAACGTCGGGCAGTCGGCGCTCGGCGTGTTCACCGACCGGCCGCAGACGTTGACGAACGACTTCTTCGTCAACCTGCTCGACATGGGCACGGAGTGGAAGGTCTCGCCCTCGGCGGAGAACGTCTACGAGGGGCACGACCGCGGGACGGGGCAGGTGCGGTGGACCGGCACGGCGGTCGACCTCGTCTTCGGTTCGAACTCACAACTTCGGGCGATCGCGGAGGTCTACGCCGCGAGCGACGCGAAGGAGAAGTTCGTGCACGACTTCGTGGCCGCCTGGGACAAGGTCATGAACCTCGACCGGTTCGACCTGACGTAGGCGTAAGCCCGAGCGCCGCATCGAGTGAAGGGTTGTGGCTGCCGTGCGAGCCGTTTCGGCAGCCACAACCCTTCACTCGGTGAAAGGCTCCGTGTAGACGAAGCGTGTGCCGCGAAACCACGACGCCGCGGCCGCGACGAGGCAGCCGACGATGGCGAAGTCGAACGCTTCGTGAAGTCCCCGTGCGAACGGGCCGGTGATCAGCCGCGGGAAGAACGAACGCCCGGTGGTCGCGACGTTCTGCGCGTGCGGCAACGCCTGGAGCACGTGCTGCGGCAGCAGGTGCGCCATCGGGTTGTAGCCGAGGAACGCGGCGAACAGGGTCGACACCGGCGGTAGCGCGGCCACCCGGTGTGCGGTGGCCGACGGGACGTCGTGGGAGACCAGACCGTGGTACAGGCTCGCCGGAAGCGTCGTGGAGAGTCCCGCGATGACCAGCGTGAAGAAGATGCCGATCGAGAGCACCTGCGCCGAGTTGCTCGGGCAAGCACGAGGCGGCGCCGGAGGATGGGTAGGCTGCGAAACCGTGCCCGACGTCGTCCGTCGCCTCGACTTCACTGCGCTGCTGGCGCGTGCGCAGCCGCTCGCCGCCGGCCCGCAGCGCCGCCTCCTCGGCATCACCGGCCCGCCCGCTGCCGGCAAGTCGACGCTCGCCGAGCAGCTCGTCGAGGCGCTCGCGCCGCACGCGGTCTTGGTGCCGATGGACGGCTTCCATCTCAGCGAGGACGAACTCAAGCGGCTCGGCAGCCACGACCGCAAGGGTGCGATCGACACCTTCGACGCGGGCGGCTTCGTCGCCTTGATGCGCCGCCTGAAAAGCGCCACCGAGCCGGCGGTGTACGCGCCGACGTTCCGGCGCGATATCGAAGAGGCGATCGCCGGCGCGATCCGGGTGCCGCGCGAGGTGCCACTCGTCGTGACGGAAGGCAACTACCTCCTGGCGGACGACGGCGAGTGGGCGCAGCTTAGAGGGCTGCTCGACGAGGTGTGGTACCTCGAGCTCGCCGAGGACGTGCGTCTCGATCGTCTGCTCCGGCGCCACATGGCGTTCGGGCGCGACGAAATGAGCGCTCGGTTTCGCGCGCTGGGCAGCGACCAGCGCAACGCTGAACTCGTGGCCGCGAGCCGCAACCGCGCCGATCTCGTCGTCACAGAGTGGTGACCGCGTCGCCGGTCGTAACCCTGCCGGACCGAGGTACGCCGCAATGGTCGACGAGGTAGCCGACGTGCTCAGCTAGGTTCTGCGCCTGGCCGCTCGCCAGCTGACGGGCGGCTGCGCTGCGGCGACTCGAAGATGTGGAGCTTGCCCCCGCCGTGCGCCTTCGCGCGGTACATCGCGGCGTCGGCGTCCTGGATGACGGCCATGGCCGAGGTGTTCGCGTCGGTGACGAGCGCGACACCCACGCTGGCGCCGATGGAAAGCAGCCGGCCGTCGTCGCGGAACGGTTCGGCCAGCGCACTCAAGGCTCGTTCTGCGATGACGCGTGCGTCGTCGTCGTTCAGCAGTTGCACGCAGAGCATCACGAACTCGTCGCCACCGAGCCTGCTCACCGTGTCGACCTGTCTCGATGTGTGGCTGAGCCGATGGGCCACTTCCATCAGAACGCGATCGCCTACGCCGTGCCCGAAGGTGTCGTTGATGTCCTTGAAGCCGTCGAGGTCGACGAAGAACACTGCGACCCGGCCGGGTTCGCGTTCGAGTCTGGCGATCGCTTGCGACAGCCGGTCGACGAGCAGGACGCGGTTGGCCAAGCCGGTGAGGGGATCGTGCGTCGCCTGGTGCGCCAGCGCCAGCTCGGCCCGCTTCACGATCGTCATGTCGCGGGTCGAGGTGAGCACGCCGATAACCGCACCGTCGGTGTCGAACTGTGGGACCAGTTTCGCCTGATACCACCGAGGCTCAACGGTGCCGCCTTCTTGGAACTCGATATCGCTGGAGCGCCCGACCGCCATCGCGCGCTGGAGCGCGCTCTCCCAAAGGCTCACGAGGGAGGCGTCGCGGCCCAGTTCGCGGTCGGTGCGGCCGACCATGGCCTCCGGAGTCGTGCCCAGCATGCCGGCGGCCGCCGCATTCACATACTCGTAGCGAAGCTCGAGGTCGTAGCGTGCGATGGCGTCAGGTGAGTTCTCCAAGATGGTGCGGATTTCCCGTTCGAGACCCTTGCGACCCTCCACCGCGGCAGCCTCGTCGAGTGCGACCGTGAGCATGGCAGCGCACTGGTTCAGTGCTTCGCGCTCGGTCAGGACCCGGGTGTCGATCGGCTGGATCGCGGCCAGCCATCCCCAGTCGCTTGCGCCGCTCTTCACCGGGACGACGAGCGGCATCTCGCCGCTCGCGAACTCACGCTCGAGGAACCATGCCGGCGGAAACGCGCTGGTCGGTAGCTCCTCGCGCCGCTCCTCCAGCGTCGTTGCGTGGTCGCCGCGCTCGTAGGAGCCGACGATGTTGATCGAGGATTTGTCGGCCGACCCCCACAACCCCAGGACGCCCGCGCGAGCGTTCGTCTGCTGGAGCCAGGCCAGCGACCGCGGATTGCGCGGTACGTCGCGGAGCAGTTCCATGTTCAGGTCGAACTGGTTGCCGAGCGCGGCCCTGATGGAGGCGCGGTCGTCGTGGATCGCGCCGACGGGCGCCTTCGCGGCCGCGGCGATGGCGAGGTCGACGGTTCGGCGGATCACCTCCGCTGCGGTGCCGTCGCAAGCGCCCGCAGCGGTTACCTCGTGCTCGTACTCGCGCAGGGCGTGAATGATCGACATCGCGGTCTCCGGCGTCGGAGCGAGTTCGTAGAGTGCGCGCACGGCTCCGCACGACTTCATGGGTTGCCGGATTGCTTCTGCTCTCGCATATCGCCACGCCCACCTGCGCTGCGACGTGACGCGCGCCCGCGTCCTCCTCACCACCTGAGGGTCGGACGGCGGCGACGAGCGCCGCGACGAGACGTTCCTGCACCGTGCCGCCGGGGGCGGCGTCGCGCGTGTGTGGTGCTTGATAGAGCGCGCATCCACACGACTCCCGGATCACGAGCGAGGCTTCGAGGACGTGCCGGGTGGCGGGAACGTTCTCGCCCGCGATCTGCGCGAGCACCAACCGCGCGGCGTGCTCGCCCACGCGCCGGAAGTCCTGCCGGACGGTGGTGAGCCCCGGGGTGGAGAACCTGGCCCCCTCGATGTCGTCGAAGCCGACGACGGCGTGGTCGCGGGGGACCGAATACCCGGCGTCGGCGAGTGCCTTCATGAACCCGAACGCGTTGAGGTCGGTCGACGCCACCGTGGCCGTGGCTTTGAGGCCGTTCGCGACCATCGCCTCACCGGCTGCGCGCCCGCCCGCCTCCAGGGTGGTCGTGGTTTCGTAGACGAGGGCCGGGTCGAAGTCGAGCCCGCATTGGAGGAGTGCCTCGACGTAGGCGTGGTAGCGCTCGCGCACGTCGGTGTGGCTCATCCGTCCGACGAACGCGATCCGGGTGTGGCCGTGCTCGACGAGATGCCGGATTGCCGCCACCACACCGCTGCGGTTGTCGGGCATCACCACCGGGCAGTGCAGCTCGGGAGATTCGTAGCTGACCGTCACCAGCGGTAGGCCGGCACGGTGAATGTCGGCCAGGTGATCCTGCGCAGCGGCGTCGACGACGGCGATGAAGCCGTCGAGGTGGTCGTACGCGATCGTGTGCACGCTCGTGAAGCGCCCGCGATCGCATTCGTCGGCGTACTCCCGGCCGGCGTCCAGGGCCTGGATGCCGATGGCACGCGCTCCCGCGGCGGCGGCCCCCGCGGCGACCCCCGACAGGACGCTGCCGAAGTAGAAGCCTCCGACGAGCGGTGAGAACACCCCGATCGTTGGCGTGCCACTCACCTTCCTCACCTGCCCGTCGGTCGAGCCGGCGCCCTCGTGCCGCGCCCGCGCGTTAGTCCGGTTGACGAGCGGTCGCCAGCTCTCGACCTACCGGTCGGCCGGGAAAGTGCAGACCTGAGCAAGATCCCGCGCCTCTCGGGCGTGACCGCCGCAAGGCTCCACATAGGGTGCCAGCTATGGCGAAAGACCGCTCCGACTGGTGGCGCCACGCCGTCATCTACGAAATCTATGTACGCAGCTTCAGCGACGCGGACGGCGACGGCATCGGCGACCTGCCGGGCATTACCGCGCGGCTGGCCGCGCTCGCCGAGCTCGGGGTGGACGCCGTGTGGCTGACGCCCTTCTACCCGTCGCCGATGGCCGACGGAGGCTACGACGTCGCCGACTACCGTGGGATCGACCCGCGGTTCGGCACGCTCGGCGATTTCGACACGCTTGTCGCGCGAGCGCACGACCTCGACCTGAAACTGATCGTCGACCTCGTGCCGAACCATTCCTCCGACGCTCATGCGTGGTTTCGAGCTGCGCTGGATTCGGGACCGGGCTCGCCCGAACGCGCGCGCTACGTGTTCCGCGACGGTCGTGGGCCCGACGGCGCCCAGCCGCCGACCGCGTGGGTCTCCAACTTCGGCGGCTCGGCGTGGAGCCGGGTCGCCGACGGCCAGTGGTACCTCCACATGTTCGCGCCGCAGCAACCCGACCTGAACTGGGGCAACCGCGAGGTGCACGAGGAGTTCTTGTCGGTGCTGCGGTTCTGGCTCGACCGCGGCGTCGACGGGTTCCGGATCGACGTCGCGCACGGCCTCGTGAAGGACCTCACCGAACCGTTGCCCGAGCTGGGGGAGATGTCGATCGACAAGGCGATGTTCCGCGGCGAGGTGGCCGACCATCCGCTGTGGGACCGCGACGAGGTACACGAGATCTATCGCGAATGGCGCAAGGTGCTCGACGAGTACTCACCGCCGCGGGTCGGAGTCGCCGAGGCATGGGCACCGCGCGGCCGGCTCGCGCGCTACGTGCGCGACGACGAGTTGCACCAGGCGTTCAACTTCCATTTCCTGCAGACGCCGTGGAGCAGTGCCGCATTCGTCGACGTCATCGAAGGATCACTGGCCGAGGCAGCCGAGTTCGACGCGGCCACGACGTGGGTGCTGTCGAACCATGACGTGATCCGCCACACCAGCCGGTATGCGTTGCCGCCTGGCACCGACCCTGACGCCTGGCTGCTCAGTGACGGTGCCCGGCCACGGATCGACGACGCGCTCGGCGTGCGCCGCGCCCGCGCCGCTGCGCTGCTGATGCTCGCGCTTCCCGGAGCGGCGTACGTCTACCAGGGCGAGGAGCTCGGGCTGCACGAAGTCGCCGACCTGCCGGCGGCCGCGCTGCAAGACCCGACCTGGGAACGCTCCGCCGGGCACGACAAAGGTCGCGACGGGTGCCGGGTCCCGATCCCCTGGGAACCGTCCGGCCCGTCGTTCGGGTTCGGATCCGCGGGCTCGTGGTTGCCGCAACCCGCGAACTGGTCGGGCGCCGCGCGTTCGGTGCAGGCCGGCGACCCGTCGTCCACCCTCGAGCTCTACCGCGCTGCCCTGCGGGTGCGCCGCGATCTCGGCGGCGACGGCGCCCTGACCTGGATCGAGCGCGAACCCGACGTGCTCGCCTTCCGTCGTGACACGGGCCTCGTCTGCGTCGTCAACTTCTCCGCGCGGCCGGTGCGGTTGCCGGCGGGTCGGCTCGAACTCACGAGCATGCCGCTGCCGGACGACGAGTGGTTGCCGCCGGAGACTGCCGCGTGGCTGCTCGCGCCCTGACCCTGGTGACAGGCAACCACGTGTCCCGCCACGGCGTCCTTTGCGCGTGAGGGTCCGGGGTACGGCGGCGGTTCTTGCCGGCGCGGCGCTGCTCGTTGGTGGCTGTGCTTCGCAGTCCATCTCGCCACGCGCCGCGTCGGGCGGCTCGTCGGGGCCGGCGCCGGCCTCGAGCTGACTCGACCGGGCGGCGGCGTCCGGGCACGATGGCGGGATGCCGAGTGAGCGACCGCGTGCCCTTTCCGATACTGCGTTCGCCGCCCACCTCGAGGTGAGCGGCGACGCGCCCGCACCCGGGCGAGTGCACGATCTCCTCCACTACGCCGGGCACACCTTCGACGACGTCCGCGCCCCCAACGCCTCGTTCGTCGAGTGCGCGTTCACCGGGGTCACCTTCGAGGGCGGGTCGTTGCGCCGGGCGCGGCTGCGCGACGTGTGGGTGGGAGACACCCGGCTCGTCGCCACTGACGTGGCGGAGTCGTCGTGGGCGGAGGTCACGGTCGACGCTTCAATGCTCGCCGGCGTGCAGATATTCGGCGCCGAGTGGCGCCGCGTGGCCGTTCGCGGCTGCAAGGTGACCGGTGTGAACCTGCGCGGCGTGACCATGTCGCACGGCCAGGTGGTCGATCTCGCCCCGCTGCTCGCCGACGCGATCGGGATCGTCGTCGACTGAGCGAACAAGCTGAAGGAATTTTGGCACCTAAGCCGAAAATTCCTTCATGCTGACGGCGGACCGGCCCGCAGAATGGACGACGTGCTGCTGGCCGAACTCGTCGACGTCTCCGCCGCCGTGGCGGCCACTGCTGCACGCTCGAAGAAGATCGCGCTGATCGCCGCGCTGCTGACCCGTGCCGGGGCGGGCGATGCGGCGGAGGTCGAGATCGCCACGGCCTATCTCGCCGGCGACGTGCGGCAGCGCCGCACCGGTGTGGGTTGGGCGGGACTGCGCGACCTGCCGCCGCCGGCTCCGACGCCGTCGCTCACCCTGCAGGCGGTCGACGCCGCGATCGAGCTGATCGCCGGCGTGAGCGGCAGCGGCTCGCAGGCCCGTCGTGCAGCGGCGCTCGCCGAGCTGTTCGCCGCGGCCACCGCCGACGAGCAGCAATTCCTCGTCGCGCTTCTCACGGGTGAGCTCCGCCAGGGCGCACTCGAAGGAGTCATGCTCGACGCGGTGGCCAAGGCCGCCGGGGTCGGGGCGCGCACGGTTCGCCAGGCGTTCATGGCGCGAGGATCGTTGCCGCCGGTGGCGTCGATCGCGATGCGCGAGGGCGCGCCCGGCCTCGAGGCGATCGAACTGGCGGTCGGCCGCGCGGTGCAGCCGATGCTCGCCCAACCGGCACCGAGCGTCGCCGACGCGATGGCCAAGGCTGCGCCCGCGGGCGGCGAGTGCGCGGTGGAGTGGAAGCTCGATGGCATCCGGGTGCAGCTGCATCGCGATGGCGACACGGTCGCGGTCTTCACCCGAACGCTCGACGACATCACCTCGCGGGTGCCCGAACTGGTGGCGGCCGCCCGCACGTTCGAGGCTCGCGCCTTCATTCTCGACGGCGAGGCGATTGCGCTCGATGAACACGGGCGGCCCCGGCCGTTCCAGGAAACGGCGGCCCGGACGAGCAGCAAGCTCGAGGTCGAACGGTTACGCGTCGACGTCCCGCTTTCGCTCTTCGTCTTCGACGTCTTGCAACGCGATCACGAAGTCGTGCGTGCGCTCCCCGCATCGCAGCGGCAACACGTGCTCGAGGAACTCGTGCCGGCGGCTTACCGGGTGCCGCGCGTCGTCACCGCCGATCCGCAGGAAGCAAGCGCGTTGTTCGCCGACGCCATCGCCCACGGTCACGAAGGTGTCGTCGTCAAAGCACTCGACGCGCCCTACGAGGCGGGCCGTCGCGGCGCGGCGTGGGTGAAGGTGAAGCCGCGGCACACGCTCGACCTCGTCGTCCTGGCCGCGGAATGGGGTCATGGTCGGCGACGCGGTTTCCTCTCCAACCTGCACCTCGGCGCGCGTGACGACGACGGCGGGTTCGTGATGCTCGGCAAGACCTTCAAAGGGCTGACCGACCAGCTCCTCGCGTGGCAGACCGAACGGCTGCTGGAGTTGGAGACCGGACGCGACGCCTACACCGTGTTCGTCCGGCCGGAGCTCGTGGTCGAGGTTGCCTTCGACGGCGTCCAGGCCAGCCCTCGCTACCCGGGCAAGGTGGCGCTGCGGTTTGCCCGGGTGCTGCGCTACCGCCCCGACAAGCGCGCCGCTGACGCCGATCACCTCGCGGCCGTGCTCGCGGTGCAGGCCGGCGGGGCGCATCCTTAGCGGTCGAGGGGCTATCGACGCGGCTCGCTCAACAACTTTTCAGGCAATGCTCAGCCCTGGGAGGCAAACTGGACCCCGTGCGCGTCCTGGTAGTCGACGACGATCCCGGTGTCCGGGAGTCACTTCGCCGGTCCCTGGCGTTCAACGGCTACGAGGTCGATCTGGCCGCAGACGGCCAGCGCGGGCTCGCCGCGATCGCGATGGGCAAGCCCGACGTCGTCGTCCTCGACGTGATGATGCCGGGCCTCGACGGCCTCGAGGTGTGCCGCCGGTTGCGTGCCGCGGGTGACGACATCCCCGTCCTCATGTTGACTGCGCGCGAGGCGATCTCCGATCGGGTGGCCGGGCTGGACGCCGGGGCCGATGACTACCTGGTCAAGCCGTTCGCGCTGGAGGAGTTGCTCGCCCGGCTTCGGGCGCTGGTCCGGCGCAGCCTGCCCGGGCTGGACGGCGGTGCGCGGCTGAAGTTCTCCGACCTGAGCCTCGATCTCGGTACCCGTGAGGTGTGGCGCGGTGAGCGTCCGCTCCAGCTCACCCGGACCGAGTTCAACCTGCTCGAGCTGTTCCTGCGGCACCCGCGCCAGGTCCTCGAGCGCGCGCAGATCCTCGAGGACGTGTGGGGTTACGACTTCCCGACGACGGCGAACTCTCTCGAGGTGTACGTCGGATACCTGCGCCGCAAGCTCGAGGCCGAGGGCGAGCCGCGCCTGATCCACACCGTGCGCGGCGTCGGCTACTCGCTGCGAGAGACGACGGCGTGAGTCACGCGAACTCGCTGCGGGAGCGGGGCCGTCGCGTGCACGACACGCTGCACCAGAACCTGACGTTGCGGATTCGGGTGAGCCTGCTCGTCGCGGTCGCTGTCGGGCTCGTGGTCGCGCTCGCTTCGTGCGCCGCATTTCTGACCATGCGGATGGAACTGTTCAGCCAGCTCGACTCCTCCTTGCAGGCGCGCGCGAGTGCGGCCGCGGCGTTGCAGCTGAACCCGACGTTGTTCGTCGACCAGCCTCCGCTTTTCTTGCTGACTCAGGAGAACAAGGTCTTCTTCGTCGAGGCGGACGGTTCGGTTCTCTACTCCTCTCGCGACAGGTCTTTCGCCCAACCGCTCGGAACCGGCCCGGAACTCGCGGTGGCACAGGGCAGGGCGGCACAGTCGTTGCGCACCTTGCAGGTTGGTGGCGTCTCCTACCGGATCGTGAGCGTGCCATCGGGCAGCGGTGTCTCGCTGGTACTCGCGAGGTCCATGACCGAGACCTCGACGACGCTGGAACGACTCGGAGTCGTTCTGATCTCGGTCGGTGCGGCCGGGATCCTGCTCGCTGCTGCAGCCGGACTCGCCATCGCGCGCGCAGGGTTGCGGCCGGTGGAGCGACTCACCGCAGCCGCCGAGCGCGTTGCGCGGACCGGCGACCTCACCCCCATCGAGGTCCAGCGCGACGACGAGCTCGGCCGGCTGGCGACGAGCTTCAACGCGATGCTCACGGCACTCGACAGTTCGAGGCAACGGCAACGCCAGCTCGTCGCAGACGCCGGTCACGAGTTGCGCACGCCGCTGACCAGCCTGCGCACGAACCTCGATCTGCTTGCCCAAAGCGACGCCGCCGGCGACAACGGTCTCACCCGGCAGGATCGCGCGGTGCTCTTGGCCGACGCCCGGGCGCAGGTCGAGGAGCTTTCGGGCCTCGTCGCCGACCTCGTCGAACTGGCGCGGGACGACCCGCCGCCGCAGAGCGCGGAAGAGGTCGATCTCGCTGCCGTCGTGGAGCGCGCGGTAGAGCGGGTACGGCGGCGAGGCTCGGGCGTTCGTTTCGACGTCGAGATCACGCCCTGGATCGTCGTCGGTGAGGCGACCGCGCTCGAGCGGGCCGTGACCAACTTGCTCGACAACGCCGTGAAGTGGAGCCCGCCAGAAGGGCAGGTCGAGGTGCGCCTGCGCGAGGGGCGGCTCACCGTCGCCGACGAAGGTCCGGGCATCGCCGATGTCGATCTCCCGCACGTCTTCGACCGCTTCTATCGGTCGACCGACGCGCGCGGGATGCCCGGCTCGGGCTTGGGTCTCGCCATCGTTCGCCAGGCAGCACAGCGTCATGGCGGTAGCGTGGCGGCGGGACGTTCCGCCGGAGGCGGTGCGTTGATGGTGTTGGAGTTGCCAGGTCGGGCCGTATCGGAGCAGACCGTAGCGTGAGGCGGGAGTCGCACCGACGTGAGTGAGGAACACCCAGGCGACGCGCTGTGGCCCGGTCACCGTGACGGCCCTGCATCCGCATCCGATCCTGCGGACGACGAGGGCCGGCCGGGTCTACACGATCCGGCCGGACAACCCTGGTGGGCGCGCCGCGAGGAAGCGGCGGCACCCATGCCGGAGCCTGCGCCCGGACCACCGGCGCCGGCGCCCCCACCGCAACCGCCGGTGCCCCAACCACCACCGCCGGCACCCATGCCGGAGCCTGCGCCCGGACCGCCGGTGCCCCAACCGCCACCGCAACCGCCGGTGCCCCAGCCACCACCGCCGGCACCTCCGTCGATGCCATTCAGGCCGCCCGCGCCGCTCGAGCCCGGGCCGCCGCCGTACCCGCTTTCCCCACCAACACACCCGCCGCAGCCCCTGCCGGTCGCATCGCCGTGGGCGCCGGCATCCGGCGGTTACGGCTTCTCGCCGCCGGACGCGGTTCCACCCTCGCCCCGGACGTCGCGCGGACGCCGTCGGGCACCGCCCGGCGGACGAGCCTGGCCGCCGTTGCTCGTCGTGGCCATCGTCGCCGCCCTGGTCGGGGGCGGTGCCGGTGCCCTTGTGGGCCGCGCGACCAAGAGCGCTGACAAGACGAACACCGGTTCAGTCGGTGCCGCGGTCCCGAGCACCGGGACGTCGCAGAACGCCGGATCGCCCGGGGCGAGCAGCGCCTCCGGGGTGCCTCCGATCGCCGGCTCCGTTGCGCGGGTCGCGCAGCAGCTGCTGCCTTCCGTCGTCTCCATCATCGTGACCAGCGGGCAGACCGGTGACGAAGGAACCGGCATCGTGCTGTCAGCCGACGGTTTGATCCTCACCAACAACCACGTCGTCGAGGCGGCAGCGACCAGTGGCGTCATCGCCGTGACGACCGATGAGGGACGCTCGGTGAAGGCGACCATCGTCGGGCGTGACCCGACGTCCGACCTTGCGGTGATCAAGGCTCAAGGAGTCAGCCAGCTGACGCCGGCGACGCTCGGGGACGAGTCGACACTGGTCGTCGGGCAAGCGGTAGTGGCCATCGGCTCACCCCTCGGCCTGTCCAACTCCGTCACGTCGGGCATCGTGAGCTCGTTGAACAGACCCGTCTGCACGCAAAACTGCGGCGGTGGCAGCACGACGCCGACGGTGCTCGACGCCATCCAGACCGACGCCGCCATCAACCCGGGTAACTCCGGAGGCCCGCTCGTCGACATGGCCGGGCGAGTCGTCGGTATCAACTCCGCCATCGCCACCCTCGACCAGCAGCAGGCGTTGCCCAACCAGCAGGCCGGCAACATCGGCGTCGGTTTCGCCATCCCGATCACAGAGGCCAAGCGCATTGCCGGCGAGCTGGAAAGCAGCGGGCACGCGAATCACGCGGTGCTTGGGGTCGGCGTGCAGGATTCGACGGACGCCGCGCTGCAGACGCCCAACGGAAGCCTGATCGTCAGCATCAGTAGCGGGGGGCCCGCAGATCACGCGGGTTTGCGCAAAGGCGACGTCATCGTCAAGTTCGGCGACCGTACGATCGTCGACGCCGATTCGCTGATCGCGGCGACCCATGCCGCGAGGCCAGGTTCAACCGTGACGATCACCTACCTACGCGGCGGCCAGACCGACCACACGTCGTTGACATTGGGGTCGGCGGTTTCGCAGTAGGCCCGCCGAGATTCGCGCGGTCACCCTCCTTGCCGGAGCAACGCACGCGAAATCGCCTCGCCGGCGGCGATCACCGCACGGGCGTGCAAGCGACCGGGGTTGCGGGACAGCCGCTCGATGGGGCCCGAGACCGACACCGCGGCGACGACGCGACCGTTGGGTCGGCGCACCGGTGCCGAGACCGACGCCACCCCGGGCTGCCGCTCGGCGACGCTCATCGCCCAGCCCTGCCGCCGTACCCGGGCCAGCGTCTGGGCGGTGAAGACGGCATTCGCCACGCCACGATGCAGCCGCTCGGCGTCCTCCCAGGCGAGGAGCACCTGCGCCGCCGAGCCGGCGGTCAGTGGTAGCCGGGTGCCGATCGGCACGGTGTTTCTCAGGCCGGCGGGCAGCTCGGCGGCCGCCACGCAGATTCGCAGATCGCCCTGCCGCCGGTACAGCTGCGTGCTCTCTCCCGTGGTGTCGCGCAGCCTTGCCAGGATCGGCGTCGCGGCTGCGATCAGCCGGTCCTCACCGCCGGCGGTTGCGAGCTCACCCAAGCGCGGTCCGAGCATGAACCGGCCATCGGGATCGCGGGAGACCAGGCGGTGGCGTTCGAGCGCAACCGCGAGCCGGTGCGCCGTCGGGCGGGGCAGGCCGGTCGCGGTGACGAGCGTGGCGAGCGAGGCCGGGCCTGCTTCGAGGGCCGCCAAGATCGAGACCGACTTGTCCAGGACGCCAACGCCGCTACACTCGTCAATGGTCATGTTCTGATACTGCCGTCTCAGACTTTGAGATACAAGCTGTTACGGACTCTCGCCGAGCACGGAGGTAGAGATATGGGAAGGCCTGGCGCCGGCCGGACGCTGGCGGAAAAGGTGTGGGACGAACACGTCGTCCGGCATGTCGAGGGTGAACCGGACCTTCTCTACATCGATCTCCATCTCATCCACGAGGTCACCAGCCCACAGGCGTTCGACGGCTTGCGGCTGGCTGGGCGCGCGGTCCGGCGACCCGACCTCACGATCGCCACCGAAGACCACAACGTGCCGACCATCGACGTCGATCTGCCGATCGCCGATCCGGTGTCTCGCACACAGGTCGAGACGTTGCGCAAGAACTGCTCCGATTTCGGCGTCCGGTTGCACCCGATGGGTGACGCGTCGCAAGGAATCGTGCACGTCATCGGCCCTCAGCTGGGCCTGACCCAGCCAGGCATGACCATCGTCTGCGGCGACTCGCACACCTCGACCCACGGTGCGTTCGGCGCGCTCGCCTTCGGCATCGGCACCAGCGAGGTCGAACACGTGCTCGCGACCCAGACGTTGCCGCAGTACCCGCCCAAGACGATGGCTGTCACGGTCACCGGGAGCTTGCCCGCCGGCGTGACGGGCAAGGACGTCATCCTTGCGGTGATCGCTCAGATCGGTACCGGCGGCGGCCAGGGCTACGTCATCGAGTACCGCGGCGACGCGATCCGCGCGCTCTCGATGGAAGCGCGCATGACCATCTGCAACATGTCGATCGAGGCAGGCGCGCGAGCGGGCATGATCGCCCCCGACGACACGACGTTCGCGTACTTGAAGGGTCGGCCCGAGGCGCCACAAGGTGCCGACTGGGACGCCGCAGTGGCGCACTGGCGCACGCTGGTCACCGACGATGACGCGACGTTCGACAAGGAAGTCGTCCTGGACGCCGACGGGCTGACGCCTTTCGTGACGTGGGGCACCAACCCTGGCCAGGGCGCGGTGCTCGGCGGCGACGTTCCCGACCCCGCGTCGTTCTCCGATCCGGGCGACCGCTCGGCTGCGGAACGCGCGCTGCAGTACATGGGGCTGGAGCCCGGAACAAAGCTTCGCGACATCCACGTCGACACCGTGTTCATCGGTTCGTGCACGAACGGCCGCATCGAGGATCTCCGTGCCGCCGCAGCGGTACTGCAGGGCCGCAGTGTGGCCGACGGCGTGCGCGTTCTCGTCGTCCCGGGCTCGATGGCGGTGAAGGCACAAGCAGAAGCGGAAGGGCTCGACCAGATCTTCACTGCCGCGGGCGCGCAGTGGCGCAGCGCAGGTTGCTCGATGTGCTTGGGCATGAATCCCGACCAGCTTTCGCCGGGGGAGCGCTCGGCGTCGACTTCGAACCGGAACTTCGAAGGCCGTCAAGGCAAGGGCGGTCGCACTCACCTCGTCTCCCCGCTCGTCGCGGCGGCCACAGCAGTGACCGGCCGCCTGTCCGCGCCGTCCGATCTCGACTGACCTGACTGAACCGGAGGTTTTCCGATGGAGCCGTTCACCACTCATACCGGTCGGGCAGTGCCGTTGCGCCGGACCAACGTCGACACCGACCAGATCATCCCCGCTGTCTACCTGAAGCGAGTGACGCGTACCGGCTTCGAGGATGGCTTGTTCGCCGCGTGGCGACAGGACTCGGAGTTCGTGTTGAACCAGCCGCAGTACGCAGGAGCGGACATCTTGGTCGCCGGCCCCGACTTCGGCACCGGCTCGTCGCGCGAGCACGCCGTCTGGGCACTCCAGAACTTCGGCTTTCGCGCTGTCATCTCCTCCCGGTTCGGCGACATCTTCCGTAGTAACTCGCTGAAGGGTGGCCTGCTCACCGTCGTCCTGCCGCAAGAGGAGGTCGAGAGGCTGTGGCAGGCCATCGAAGGCGATCCCCAGACGTCGGTGACCGTCGACCTGCAAGCCCGTAACGTGCGGTACGCCGCGACGGTCGTGCCGTTCGACATCGACGATTACACCCGCTGGAGGCTGCTGGAAGGCCTCGATGACATCGGGTTGACGCTTCGCAACGCCGGCGACATCGATGCGTTCGAGCGCACGCGTCCGGCGTGGAAACCCCGCACGATCGTCGGCAGCCGCTGACCCAAACTGCCTGTGAACAGGGGTTTCACGGGCAGTTGACACGGCTCCGGCCGTATCACGAAGGATAATTCCTGGCGACACAAGGAAATTTCTTGCCTTTGGTCGTTGTCTTGGCGCCGCACAGGGCCTAGGTTCACCACGAGTCGAGCGCGTGCTCGACGACGTCCTCCGGAGGAGCATGTGAACAAGGCGGAGCTAATCGACTCTATCGCCGCTCGCCTAGGCGACAAGAAGACCGCGAACCAGGCAGTCGAAGCGGTCATCGACACCATCACCCGAACCGTTGCCCGCGGCGAGAAGGTTGCGATCACCGGCTTCGGCATCTTCGAGAAGGTCGAACGGGCAGCGCGCGTTGCACGCAACCCGGCGACCGGCGAGCGGGTGAAGGTGAAGAAGACCTCTGTGCCGAAGTTCCGGCCGGGCACCCAACTGAAGGCTGTCGTCAGCGGTGCGACCAAACTCGCACCGGTCAAGGCGGCTGCGCCGGCGAAGGCCGCAGGCCGTAGCCCGGCGAAGAAGGCGGCCACGAAGGCAGCGCCGGCACGGGGCACCGCACGCCGCGGTACCGCAGCCAAGACTGCAACCAAGGCGCCGGCCCGCAAGGCAGCGACCAAGAAGGCCGCGCCGGCGAAGAAGGCCGCGGCCCGTCGGGCACCGGCCAAGCGCCCGGCGAAGAAGGCCTGAGAACAGCTACAGAACCACTGATCGGCAGGAACGACTGAAGGAGCCGAGGCCCACTGGGCCCCGGCTCCTTCCGTCGTCGGCAGATTCTCTGCCCCTGTGCGGGGGCCGCCTCGGCGGGTCGCCTCAGGTGCATGCAGCGCGCGAGCCCGGGGGCAAGGCCTCACCGGCCCGCTGTTAGACATCCACGGGTCAAGAGACCGCCGCATGTCTAACGCGCCTGGCATTGCCGCCGCCCCGGCTCGACAGCACTCGCGGGCGCACGGGAGACTGGCGGGGCGGCAGAAGAGGAATGGTCATGCAGCACCGGCGAAAGTGGGCTACCCGATGACGACACGGCGGTCGGCGCGCCCTGGGCG
This sequence comes from uncultured Actinomycetes bacterium, assembly GCA_963782965.1. Taxonomy (GTDB): domain Bacteria; phylum Actinomycetota; class Actinomycetes; order Acidothermales; family Acidothermaceae; genus CAWALV01. The sequence goes on along the minus strand of CAWALV010000006.1, from coordinate 1,981,119 downwards.
GCGTCCCCGCTGGTTCGGGTTCGTCGCCATTACCGTGAAACCGTTCCTGTATGCGTTCACCCGCCGCGACTGGCACGGCATGGAGTACGTGCCGGCCACTGGTGGAGTGATCGTCGTTGCAAATCACGTCACCGTGCTCGACCCACTGACGCTCGCGCATGCGATCTACGACGGTTCTCGTCGGTTGCCGCGTTATCTCGCCAAGTCCGAGCTGTTCAAGGTGCCCGTCATGGGCGGGCTCATCCGTAAGGCGGGTCAGATTCCCGTCTACCGCCAGACTCGCGACGCCGCGAACTCGTTGCGCGACGCCGAGGCGGCGCTTGCAGCCGGTGAATGCGTGATCATCTACCCCGAGGGCACCTGTACTCGCGATCCCGATGGTTGGCCGATGGTCAGCAAGACGGGTGTGGCCCGGCTCGCGCTGGCGACGGGGGCACCCGTTGTTCCGCTCGCGCACTGGGGGGCGCAACAGATCCTGCGCTACGGCGGAAAGGGCGTTCATCCGTGGCCGCCGAAACTCGTGCACGTGCGCGTCGGCGCTCCCGTCGATCTGACCAAGTACGTGGGGGTCGAGCCGACCAACGAGGTTCTGCGCGAGGTCACCGATCTACTCATGGACCGGGTCACCGAACTGCTGGCCGAGATTCGCGGCGAGATCCCGCCACCCCAACCCTACGATCCGCGTCGCCACGCGGATGTCGGTGCAGCGGCCGGCGACGGCGCTGCCGGTCGAGATCGCGACGATGCGGCGGGGATCGACCAGACCGACACGGCCGGTGCCTCGTGAAGGCCGCAGTATTCGGTGCGGGGTCTTGGGGAACCGCCTTCGGCATGGTGCTGTGCGATGCCGGCACCAGTACGACGCTGTGTGCCCGCAGCAGTGAGATCGCCGACTCGATCAACGAACATCACCACAACCCGCGATACCAGCAAGGGATTTGGCTCCCGAACCAGCTGCGAGCGACGACCGATCCGCGGGCCGCGCTCGACGGCGCTGACCTCGTGGTCGTAGCGGTGCCGTCGCAGAACCTGCGGGACGTCGTGAGCGAGTGGTCGCATCTCGTACCCCGGGATGCTCTGTTCGTGAGTTTGATCAAGGGCGTCGAGCTCGGCACGACGAAGCGGATGAGCGAGGTCATCTGTGAAGTCGCCGACGTGCCGGCGGAGCAAGTGACGGTCGTGACCGGCCCGAACCTTGCTCGCGAGATCGCCGAGCGGCAGCCGAGCGCGGCCGTGGTCGCTTGTGTCGACTCCGGCAACGCAGCCACACTGCAAGCCGCCTGCCAGACCGGGTACTTCCGCCCCTACACCAACACCGACGTCGTCGGCTGCGAGCTCGCCGGTGCGGTCAAGAACGTGATCGCCGTCGCCGTCGGCATCGCCGACGGGATGGGCTTGGGCGACAACTCCAAGGCATCGCTCATCACGCGAGGACTGGCCGAGACGGCCCGTCTCGGCGTTGCGCTCGGGGCCGACTCCTTGACCTTCGCCGGCCTGGCAGGGCTCGGCGACCTCGTCGCGACCTGCTCGTCGGCACTCTCGCGAAACCACGGCGTCGGTGTGCGTCTGGGCCGGGGCATGAGCGTCGAAGACGCCACCGCCGCGACGACCACGACCGCTGAGGGCATCAAGTGTTCGAAGTCGATCCTCGAACTCGCCCACAAGCACGACATCGAGGTGCCGATCACGGAGGTTGTCGTCTCGGTTCTGCACGACAACATGCGCCCGCGCGACGCCGTCGCCTACCTGATGAACCGCAGCGCGAAGCCCGAGCGTCACGATGGTTGAGCAGCCCCGCCCCCGGGTGGCCGTCGTCTTCGGCGGCCGTAGCAGCGAGCACGCCATCTCGTGCGTGACCGCGGGGAGCGTGCTCGCCGCCATCGACCGCGAACGCTACGACGTCGTCCCGGTCGGGATAACGCGCGAAGGTCGCTGGGTACTCGCCTCCGACGATCCGGCCTCGCTCGCCATCGAGGATGGGCGGCTCCCGGAGGTGCAGGCGTCGCAGTCCTCGCTCGCGATCGTCGCCGACCCGACCTCGCCTGGGCTCGTGGTCCTCGAACCGGAAGCCGCGCCGCGAGCGCTGGCCGGCGTCGACGTCGTCCTGCCGTTGCTGCACGGCCCGTTCGGCGAAGACGGCACGATCCAAGGGCTCCTCGAACTGGCCGGGATTCGTTACGTCGGTGCCGGGGTGTTCGCCTCGGCCGCGGCGATGGACAAGCACTACATGAAGCTGGTCCTGGTCGGTAGCGGGTTGCCCGACATCCCGCACGTCGTCGTCCGTGAGCAGGAGTGGGACGCCGACCCCGCTGCGATCCGTGAGTCCGTGCACAGCCTCGGCTACCCGGTTTTCGTGAAGCCCGCTCGCGCCGGCTCGAGCATCGGCATCAGCAAGGTGCACGGCCCACGCGAACTCGACGCGGCCATCGACCTCGCCCGCGAAAGTGACCCGAAGGTCGTCGTCGAAGCGATGATCGAAGGCCAGGAGATCGAGGTCGGGGTACTCGAAGGTATCGACGGCGGGCCACCCGACGTCAGTGTGCCGGCCGAGATCCGGGTGCGTGGCAGCCACGAGTTCTACGACTTCGATGCCAAGTATCTCGACGACGCCACCGACATCGTCGTCCCGGCCGACCTGCCCCGCCACGTGGTCGAGCGGATCGCGACGCTCGCTGTCGCCGCGTTCGAGGCGCTCTCCTGCGAAGGGTTGGCCCGGGTCGACTTCTTCGTCACCGCCGACTACCGGGTGCTCGTGAACGAGGTCAACACCATGCCCGGCTTCACGCCGACGTCGGTGTTCCCTCGGGTTTGGGCCGCCTCCGGGTTGGACTACCCAGCCCTGGTCGACCGCCTGCTCCAGACCGCGCTTCGCCGGCGTCCCGGGTTGCGCTGACACCAAAATCGCCGCGTGGTTGCTCCGTTCGGGTTACCCGTCCCGCTGCGCCAGGGGTCAAGCCGGTCGCCCTTGATCCCGACATGATCTGCAACGACGTGTCGGGAGGGCCGAATGTCGAACGGCTACGACTACTACGCGGGTGGGTCGCCGGAGCGCACCCAGCCGGGTATGAACCCCGCCGCGGGAGCCGGGCAGTCCTACGCACCCGCCTACGCGGCCGCACCCGCCTACGCCCCACCCGCCTACGCCCCACCCGCCTACGCGCCGCCCGCCTACCCGGGCGGGATTTCGAGCGGGCCACCAGGACCCGGCGCCGCCACCTGGCCGCCTGGTCCCTCGGCCTGGGCACCTGCCGCGCCGCCCCCGCAGCAACGGAAGCGCCCCTGGCTGGCGATCGTGGCGGTCGTCGTCGCCGTCTCCCTCGGTGGTGGGGTCTACACCTACGCGACGGCCAGCCACCCGCTCGGCATGCCGGCGACGGTGGCGGGCTTGCCCAAGATCGACCGCTCCCAGTGGCCAACGGCTGTGAAGCAAGAGACCGACAAGGCCGTCAAGGAGTTCCAGTCCGCCGGCGCGCGCAATGTGGCCATCGGGGTCTACGGCGGCGTGACCAGTGCTTTCGTCGCGGTAGCCGGTCGGGTCTCCGGCACGATGCCCGCCGTCGAAGGCCAGCAGTTCTTGAACGGCGTCTCGGTGGGCGCGGCGGGTTCCTCCTTGACGGCGACCACCGTGCAGTCGGGTGCCTCGACCTACGAATGCGCCACGACGAATGCCGCCGGGCAGTTGGTGGCCGCGTGCATGCTGACCGGCCACCATCTGCTGCTGCTCGGAGTTGGGGTCAGTCTGGATGCGCAGGCAACCGCCGACGGGCTGGAACAGATTCGGTTCGCCGACGGCCTGACCTGACGGCTTTGATCGCTGCGCAGCACTCGGGCCGCATCGCGCCGAGGCGCGTGAGAGTTACAGGTGGACGACGGGGCAGGTCAGGGTGCGCGTGATGCCTTCGACGCTTTGCACCTGCGCCACGACCATCCGGCCCATCTCGTCTATGTCGCGAGCCTCGGCCCGCACGATCACGTCGTAGGGCCCGGTCACGTCCTCCGCGAGCGTGACGCCCTTCATGCCCGCGATCTCACGTGCCACCTGGGCTGCCTTTCCGACCTCGGTCTGGATGAGGATGTAGGCCTGCACCATGGCGCGCCCCTCCGAGGTAGCAGATACGAGGATGTCCAACAATGTCGCTGACACGTTAGCAGCAGAGACCCAGGTCGGGAGGCGCAGGATCAGCATCGGTGATCTTGGCGAGTTCGGGCTCATCGCCCGTATCACCGCGCGCTTGCCGGCCGGCTCCTCGACTCTGCTCGGGCCCGGCGACGACGCCGCCGTCATAGCCGTGTCGGACGGCCGCGTGGTCGCGACGACTGACCTCCTCGTCGACGGTCGTCACTTCCGCCGCGATTGGTCGACGCCGTACGACGTCGGCCGCAAGGCCGCGGCCCAAAACCTCGCCGACGTCGCGGCGATGGGCGGCGTCCCCACTGCGCTCCTGGTGGGGCTCGCCGCGCCGCCCGACCTCGCGGCCTTCTGGGCGGAGCGCTTTGCCGACGGTCTGCGTGACGAATGCGAGCTGGTCGAGGCGGCGGTCGTCGGTGGCGACGTCGTCCGAAGCGACGTGCTCGTTGTTGCCGTCACCGCGCTGGGCGACCTGCAGGGCCGGGCGCCCGTGACACGATCAGGCGCGCGCCCGGGCGACCTCGTCGCGCTGGCCGGTCGCCTCGGCTGGGCCGAGGCAGGTCTGGCCGCGCTGCGGAAGGGGTTCCGGACGCCGCGAGCCGTCGTCGATGCACATCGGCGTCCGCAACCTCCGTATGCTGCCGGGCCGGACGCCGCGCGGGCCGGCGCGACCTCGATGATCGATGTGAGTGACGGCTTGGTAGCCGACCTCGGTCACGTCGCGGAGGCGAGCGGCGTGGTCGTCGAGCTCGACAGCCAGCGCTTCGACGTGCCGGACGTGCTCGCGGAGGTCGGTGCGGCTCTCGGAGTTGCGCCGCTCCAGTGGATCCTCACGGGCGGCGACGACCACGCGCTGGCCGCAACCTTCCCCTCGCAGGGGTCGGTGCCCGCCGGTTGGCAACTGGTCGGCCGGGTGTGCGCGCGCGGCGAGAGTGACGGAGGTGGCGCCGACGCGGGCACGGTTCTCGTCGACGGAAAGCCTTACGGCGCAGGGGGTTTCGACCACTTCCGCTGACTGGTAGACACGTCGTGTTTGAGATACGCAGTTTTGTCGGTGACCTGTTCTAGGTTCGCGGCATGTCGGGTGGTGTGTTGGAAGCTGTCGCGCAGATCGAGCCGGGGGAGCAGCTCGTCGCCGCACTGTGCGGTCTCGACGTTGAGCAGATGCGCGACGACTACGACGTCCTCGAGACAGTCGCGGCATGGGAGAAGGTCATCGCGTGGGCGCAGGCGCGCCAACTCGCCGCTGTCGCGGAATTCGCTCGGCGGCCGTGGGTGATCGGGCCCGACAGCGACGAAACCGCGTGGGCGAAGCGCGGCCGCAAGGGGTCGATCGAACGTGGGGAGTTCGCCGACGACGAGATCGCGGCGCGGTTGTCGATCTCGCGTTTCGCAGCGAGCCTGCGGGTCGCGGTCGGGTCGTCGTTGGCGGGCACGTTCGAGGCGACCGCGCGCGCGTTGGAGTCGGGTCGGATCGATCTCGCGAAGGCGCGCATCCTGCTCGAAGGTTGTGCGCACGTGAGTGTCGACGTCGCCCGCGAGGTGGAGGAGCAGGTGTTGGCCAAGGCGCCTGAGCTCACCAACGGACCGTTCCGCCAGGCGGTCCGCCGGGCAGTGATCGGCGCCGACCCGGCAGCGGCGGCGGAACGTGCGCGGCGCAGCCGCGACCAGCGTGAGGTCAACATCGTGCCGTTGGCGGACGAGCTGGCCGAGGTGCGTGCGGTCCTCCCGGCGGTCGACGCGATCGCGATCGACAACGCGTTGACGGCGGCCGCGCGTGCGATGAAGGCTGCGCGAGGTCCTGACGACGTTCGCACCATGGATCAGTTGCGCGCTGACGCCCTGGTCGCACCGTTCGCTGCTGCGCTGCGCAGCGGTGTTCTCGAGGGCGGCGACGGCGCCGTCCGGTTGGCGAAGCTGCGCGGTTGTCCGGCTCAGGTCAACGTCACCGTGCCGGCGTCCGTGCTCCTCGGCATCAGTGGTGGCCCGGGCGAGCTCGCCGGATACGGTCCGGTGAGTGCAGAAACAGCACGCGAGATCGCGGCCGATGCCACCTGGCGCCGAATCCTCACCGACCCGATCGACGGCACGGCGCTGCATGTCGGCTCGCAAACCTACCGGCCGCCCATCGGGCTCGACCGGTTCGTGAAAGCACGCGACGGCAGCTGCCGGTTCCCGGGCTGCAACTGGCCGTCGTACGCATGCGATCTCGACCACACCGTGAGCCATCCGCAGGGTGGGACGTGCGCCGACAACCTCGGGCCGCTGTGTCGCCGCCACCACCGGTGCAAGCACGCAGGGACCGGGGCCGGGTCGTTCGTCCAGCTGAGCCAGGCCACGCCCGGGGTCTTCACCTGGATCATGCCGACCGGACACGTGTACACCGTCCGGCCGCGCCCGTTGGCACCGCCGATCGCCGAAGAACTGCGATCGCGTGCCCCTTGAGAGGTTGCAGGTATGGCGTTCTTCTTCGTGGTGCTTCGACGAGTCGGCCCCGAGTGGGATGGAACTCGTGCGCTGGAAGAGCAGTCCGGCTGGCGCGCGCATGCCGCGTTCATGGACGAGCTGGTCGACCGAGACTTCGTCGTCCTCGGTGGGCCGCTGGCGGACGCGGTGCGTGTCGTCCTGGCCGTCGAGGCGGATTCCGCGGACGTGGTGCGCGAGACGCTCGCCGCCGATCCGTGGAGCGGCTCCCACCTCGTGCTCGATGTGGTCGAACCATGGACGATCCGTCTCGACGGCCGTCGCCTACGCCCTGGGCCGTAGCTGACTCGAGTCGTTCGGCGCGAGAGACTGTCCCTCGTGACGCCGCCCCGGGTTTTGACCATCGCCGGTTCGGATTCCAGCGGAGGGGCCGGGATCCAGGCAGACCTCAAGACCATGCTCGCGTGTGGCGTGCACGGGATGAGCGTTGTGACGGCGATCACCGCACAGGATTCACGCGGCGTGCACGGCTGGTGGCCGGTGCCCGCGGACGTCGTTCGGGCGCAACTCGATGCCGTGCTGTCCGACATCGGGGTCGACGCCGTGAAGACCGGCATGCTCCCGTCGTCCGAGATCGTTTCGGTGGTCGCCGGCGCGCTCGCCGGCAGCTCGGCGGCAATCGTCGTCGACCCGGTCGGCGCGTCGACGCACGGCGACCGGTTGAGCGAACCGGCCACCCTCGAGACCATCAAGAGCGAGCTGCTGCCGTTGGCGACCCTGGTGACGCCCAACCTCGACGAGGTCGCGGCCCTGACCGGCGTCGTCGTGCGAACGGCCGCCGATCTGCCCGACGCCGCGCAGGCCGTGCATGCCCTCGGGTCGCGCTGGGTGCTCATCAAAGGTGGCCACTTGGACGGCGACGCAACCGACCTGCTCTTCGACGGCGACAACGAGTTCGAGTTCCGTGCCGCGCGCCTCGCCACCCGCCACACGCACGGCACCGGATGCACCCTGGCCAGCGCCATCGCGGCATTTCTCGCGCGCGGGTCAGACATGGAGGCCGCCGTCGAGCGGGCCAAGGCGTACGTCACGGGTGCGATCGAGCACGGCTTCGCGCTCGGCCACGGCACCGGGCCGGTCGATCACGGGTGGCAGTGGCGAGGCATGCCGTGAGCCGGGCGCCGGTCACTTTTCGCGAGGTGCCGTTCAGCTCGACTGCTGCGGCGCAACTCGTCGCGGAGGTGCAGGCCGAGTACGTCGCACGCTATGGGGGCCCGGACGAGACGCCTGTCGCGGAGGAGGAATTCTCTTCGCCTCGAGGCATCTTCATCATTGGGTTCGTCAGCGAGAACGGTGGGTCGGTCGATGGCGGGGTGCCCGTCGCCTGCGCAGGAGTGCGGATGGTGGCGGAAGGAGTCGCGGAGCTCAAGCGCATGTACGTGCGCCCGCAGGCGCGCCGACGCGGCATCGCGCGCCAGCTACTGGTCCGGGTCGAAGCGGAAGCTGTCCGCCTCGGCGCGACGTCGCTTCGACTCGAGACGGGCGTGGCTCAGCCTGAAGCCATCGCGCTCTATCAGTCGGCGGGATATCGCGACGCGGAGCCGTTCGGGCACTATGCGTGCCAACCGGGATCGCGGCACCTCGCCAAGGCACTCGCCGGGCAAGAACCCGAGCCGGCCACAACCTTCGACCAGTGACGCTCAGCGCGTGACTTTGCCGGCCTTCAGGCAGGACGTGCACACGTTGAGCCGACGGCGGGTGCCGCGGCCAACCAGGGCGCGCACGGTTTGGATGTTGGGATTCCAGCGGCGGTGCGTGCGGCGGTGTGAGTGGGAGACGGACATGCCGAAGCCCGGGCCCTTGCCGCAGATCTCACAGACAGCAGCCACGGTAGACACTCCAACATGATCGATCGGGTGGGACGACGCGGGCGCACGGCTCCGGCACGACAGGACATGCGCACACCGACGTCCCGACGAGGGTAGCCGACGGCGCGGCCGTTGCGCCAACCGGCCGGGCGGCGCGAGCCCCTCGGCCGCCGCGTCGTCCCTCAATCGTGGCAGCATGCGAGGCAACTCAGGTGCCACCGGAGTGCAGGAGGGATGTCAGCGGTGCTCCAAGCGCTCGACGCCGCGGCCGTTCGGCGCTGGTACGCGTGGGGCCTGGCGGCGCTCGGCGCGACCCGCGAGGAGATCGACTCCCTCAACGTGTTCCCGGTGGCCGACGGCGACACGGGGACCAACCTCTACCTCACGTTGGGCAGCGCGGTCGACGGCGAGCCGTTGGCCGCGCCGGCGTCCGACCTCGCCGAGACGGCGACGCGGATGGCGCGGCGCTCGCTGCTCGGAGCCCGCGGGAGCTCAGGGGTGATCTTGAGCCAGTTGTTGCGTGGCGTCGCCGAGGTGCTGGCCGAGCCTGCGGTCCCCGCGCGCGGACGCGCGCTCACCCGCGCGCTCGAGCGTGGTGTCGCGCTGGCGTACGCGGCGGTCGCGCACCCGGTGGAAGGCACCATGCTCAGCGTCGCCCGGGCCGCGGCCGAGGCGGGCCGAGCCACCGGCAGCGACGACTTGCCGACCGTCGTCGACGCCGTCGTGAAGGCGGCGCGGCGGGCTCTCGAAGCGACGCCGAGTCAGCTGGAGGTGCTCGCCAGGGCCGGTGTGGTCGATGCGGGCGGCCGGGGCATCGTCGTCCTGCTCGACGTCTTGCAGGCTGTCGTCGAGGAGCGGGCGCCATCGCGCCCGCAACCGCACATCGCGCACCCCCAGCTCGAGCCGGTCGACACGGCGGCGGCCGAGCCGAGCCCCGGCTACGAGGTCATGTACCTGATCGACGCGCGCGACGAGCGCATCCCCGATCTCCGCGGCGCGCTCGATGCCATCGGCGACGACGTCGTCGTCTCCGGGGGCGACGGGTTGTGGAACGTGCACGTGCACACCGGTGACGCGGGCGCCGCCGTCCGATCCGGTCTCGGGGTCGGCCATCCGCACGAAATCCGCATCCACCGGATCGCACATCCGGGCAGGGATTCGGCGCCGAACGATCGAGCGGCTGCGGCTGCCGGCGCCCGGGCGCTGGTCGTCGTCGTCCCCACCGGCTCGCCGGCGAGTGCGCTGGCCGGTTGGCTGGCCGCAGCCGGGGCCCAGGTCGTGCCGTCGGCTGTCGCCTTGACCGCCGCGCTGCGACGCGCCGACGCCGCGGAGGCGACCGTGCTCACGTTCTCGGCGCCCGACCTGCTTGCCGCGGTCGAGGCCGCCGCTGGTTCACTGCGCGGTCGGCATCAGGTCGAGATCGTGCCCGCACGCTCGCCGGTGCAGCTCTTCGCGGCTCTCGCCGTCCACGACGCGGCCCGACCGCTCGCCGACGAGGCTCGCGCGATGGCGGCCGCGGTATCCGCCGTGCGCTGCGCCGAGGTCCACCGCGAGGGTCCGGCATTGGTCGGTCTCATCGATGGCGAGCCGGCGTTCAACGACGTAACGGGCGACGACGCGCTCGCCCTCGCCGTCCGGTTGTTGCGCGAGATGCTGACGGCGACCGCCGAGTTGGTGACCGTCGTAGCGGCCGGCGACCTCGCGCCGCGGGTGGCCGAATCGGTGCGGGCCTCGCACCCCGGTGTCGAGGTCGCGACCGTCGCCGCCGACATCGGCGAGGCCGTCTGGCTCGGGGTGGAGTAGATGGCGACGCTCGATTCGTCGCTGCGCGGCGTCGTCGGAGGGCGGACCGCGACCGCGTTGACCAACCACCTCGGGCTGGAGACCGTCGGCGACCTGCTGCACTACTACCCCCGCCGGTACCAGCAGCGCGGCGAGCTGACCGACCTGGGCCACCTCGCGGCGGGTGAGTACGCGACGGTCTTCGCCGAGGTGGTGCGCACCTCCACCAGGCAGATCCGCGGAAACCTCCGCAAGACCGATGTGGTCGTGACCGACGGAAAGCGCACGTTCACCTTGCCGTTCTTCAACCTCAAGGCCTGGCAGCTGAACCAGTTCGTTCCCGGGGTCCGGGCCTTCTTCTCCGGCAAGGTCGATGAGTTCCGGGGCCGACCGCAGCTCACCCACCCGCAGTACGAGTTCGTCGACGACGAGGGCGCCGACGGCGCGTACGCCGGCGCGCTCATACCGATCTACCCGGCGACCAAAGAGGCGTCGAGCCGAAAGATCTGGGTCGCCGCGTGCCTCGCCCTCGACGCCGCTGACCTACCCGACGATCCGTTGCCGGACGACGTCCGGCAGCGGCACGGCCTCATCGGGCTCCGCGAGGCGTTCGAAGGCATGCACCGGCCGGTGTCGCTCGAGGACCAGTCCCGCGCCCGGCAGCGGCTCGCCTGGGAGGAAGCGTTCGTCCTGCAGACCGCGATGGCGCAGCGGCGGGCCGCTGCGGTGGGGTGGCCGGCGACGCCGCGCCCGCGCCGCCGCGGGGGTCTCCTCGACGCGTTCGACGCGCGGCTGCCGTTCGAGCTGACCGCCGGACAGGTGGCCGTCATCGAGGTCATCGAAGCCGAGATCGCCCGCCCGCATCCGATGCACCGCCTGCTGCAGGGCGAGGTGGGTTCGGGCAAGACGGTCGTCGCCCTGCGCGCCATGCTCGCCGTGGTCGACGCGGGTGGTCAGGGCGCGCTGCTCGCTCCCACCGAAGTACTCGCCCAGCAGCATCTGCGCTCGATCACGGCGATGCTCGGGCCGCTCGCGCTCGGCGGCCAGCTCGGTGCCGCCGACCACGCGACGAGAGTCGTGCTGCTCACCGGCTCGATGAGCCAGAACGCGCGGCGTACGGCGTTGCTCGACGCCGCGTCGGGCGAGGCGGGCATCGTCATCGGCACCCACGCTTTGCTGCAGGAGAACGTGCAGTTCGCCGATCTCGGCTTCGTCGTCGTCGACGAGCAGCACCGCTTCGGCGTCGAGCAACGCGATGCCCTGAGAGGAAAGGCGCGTGACGAGCTCCGACCCCACGTCCTCGTCATGACGGCCACGCCGATCCCGCGCACGATCGCGATGACGGTCTACGGCGACCTCGAGGTGTCGACCCTCGACGAGGTGCCGAAGGGCCGGCCGGCCGTCTCGACGTTCGTCGCCCCGCTCGCCGAGAAGCCGGGGTGGCAGGACCGTGTGTGGCAGCGCGTCCGAGAGGAAGTCGAAGCAGGCCACCAGGCGTACGTCGTCTGCCCGCGCATCGGCGGCGACGAGGCGGACGACGACGTCGAGCCGTCGGCCTCGCAAGACGCTGCCGGCAGCGCGGTCGACCCGGACGGCGAGGTCGAGGCAGCTGCGCCGGACGGCCCGACGCCGGCGCGCCGGGCCGCTCTAGCGGTGCTCGACGTCGTCCCGATGCTGGTCAGCGGCCCGCTGGCCGGGTTACGCGTCGAGATGCTGCACGGGCGGATGCCCAGTGACGACAAGGACGCTGTGATGCGGGCGTTCGCCGCCGGCGAGATCGACGTGCTGGTGGCGACCACTGTGATCGAGGTGGGCGTCGACGTCGCCAACGCGACGGCCATGGTCGTCGTCGACGCCGACTGGTTCGGCATGTCCCAGTTGCATCAGTTGCGCGGCCGAGTCGGCCGTGGGGAGGCGGCGAGCATCTGCCTGCTCCTTACCCAAGCTGCACCCGGCTCGCCGGCTCGCGACCGCCTCGAGGCGGTGGCCGCCACCTCCGATGGCTTCCGGCTTTCCGAACTCGACCTGGAGCAACGGCGCGAAGGCACGATCCTCAATACCCAGCAGCACGGGCGTAGCGACCTCGCCCTACTGTCGTTGGTCCGCGATCGTCGCCTCATCGAGCAGGCTCGCGACGAAGCGAGCAGGATTGTCGCCGCCGACCCGGCGCTGCAGGCCCAGCCCGCGCTCGCTGCGGCGGTGGCCCGGCTGTGGGCCGACGCCCGGACCCAGTTCCTCGAGAAGGCGTGACCCGGTGCCCCGGATCGTTGCCGGCGCAGCGGGCGGCGTGCGGTTGGCGGTGCCGCCCAACGGCACCCGGCCCACCTCGGACCGAACCCGCGAGGGGTTGTTCTCCGCGGTCGAATCGCGCCTCGGCGGGCTCGGCGGCGCAGCCGTGCTCGACCTCTTCGCCGGCTCCGGTGCCGTCGGGCTCGAAGCGTGGTCGCGCGGTGCCGCCCGGGTGGTCTTCGTCGAATCCGCGCCGGCGGCGCTCAAGACGCTGCGGGCAAACATCGCGGCGCTCGGCGCCGGCGGTAGCGGCGCCGAGATCGCCGTCGTAGGCCGGCCCGTCGAGCAGGTCGTCGACAGCGCCGCCACGGCCGCTCCCGGTCAAGGTCGAGCCTCCGAGAGCCCGACTGTCGGGCCTTTCGACTTCGTCTTCGCCGATCCGCCCTATGCGCTGGCGGCGCCCGTCCTCGCCGACATCGTGGCTGCGCTGGTGCGGCGCCGCGCCGTCCGCGCCGGCGGGCTCATCGTCATCGAACGCGCGGTTCGCGGCAGTTGGAGCTGGCCCGATGGTGTCGAGCCGCTGCAGGAGCGCCGCTACGGCGACACCGTCCTGCACTACGGCCGGCCGATCGATGCGCCTTAGGGTGGGCCGACCACGGTCTCCGCTCTGATACGTTCTCGCCGGCTGAGGAGGCACCAGCGTGCGCAAGGCAGTCTGCTCCGGCTCTTTCGATCCGGTGACCAACGGGCACCTCGATATCGTCTCGCGCGCCGCGAAGCTCTACGACGAGGTGACGATCGCCGTCGGCGTGAACCAGTCGAAGAGTTTCCTCTTCGGCGTCGACGAGCGCATCGAGATGGTGCAGGAGGCCACGGCGGTCTACGGCAACGTGTTGGTCGAACCGGTGTCCGGCCTCTTGGTCGACTTCTGCCGAGCGCGCGGCATCCACTTGATCGTGCGCGGTCTGCGAGCGGTCAGCGACTTCGATCATGAGCTGCAGATGGCTCAGATGAACTACAGCCTCGCCGGTGTCGAGACGCTGTTCCTGCCCACGAACCCGCTCTACAGTTTCCTCTCCTCGAGCCTGGTCAAGGAAGTTGCGACGTACGGTGGTGACGTGTCGGGACTGGTCCCCAAGGCCGTGGCCCGCCGCCTCGACGCGCGGCTAGCGCGGGAGTCGAAGTAACCGATCGGGAGACTGAACTCGTGGAACTCAAGGAAAAGCTCGACGAGATCGTCGCCCACATCGAGGCGGCGCGCTCGATGCCCATGTCGGCGTCCTGCATCGTCAACCGGGCCCAGGTCCTGGGCATGCTCGATGAACTGCGCGACCTCGTCCCGGCGGAGGTGGCGCGGGCGGAGTCGCTGCTGCACGAGCGCGACGACGTCGTCGACGAGGGCCGCCGCGAAGCCGATCGGATCATCGAAGACGCCCACGCCGAGCGCGCCAGGTTGATCGGCGAGACCGAGATCCACCGCACAGCCGCGGCCGAGGCCGAGCGGCTGCGCGAGGAAGCCGGTCGGGAGGCGCGCCAGATGCGCCAGGAAGTCGACGACTACGTCGATACCAAGCTGGCGAACTTCGAGATCGTCCTGAACAAGACCCTGTCGGCCGTCCTGCGCGGCCGCGAGAAGCTGCACGGTCGGCACGAGATGGAGCAACTCGCCGATTTCACCGAGGACGAGCCGCTCCCGGGCGACTGACGGCGGCGCCGTCACCGGGACCGAACGGGCGATAGCACGTGAACCGGGCGCCTCGCGTGCAAGAGCTGGCGGTCCGAGCGGCTCGAATCGACCAGCCGTGGCTTGCGAGGTATCCTCGGAGCGGTTTCGTCCCGGCCTGACCCGTCTGATCTTCCTCGGGCGGTGCAAGCCGGCCGAACGGTTCAACCGGTAAGCACGGCCCATGCCACGCCAAGGAGCTGTACACCTGACGCATCTCGACCCCCGAGCCCCGTTCGTTATCGACACCCGCGAACTGCCCCGGCGGCCAGGCTCGATGCGTACGGTTACCCGCACCCTCGTGGCACCGACCGATCTTTCCGGCGAACTCGTTCGGGTACCCGTTGGTAGCGATCTCCTCTTCGACCTGCGACTCGAGTCGGTGAGCGAGGGCGTTCTCGTGTCGGGTACTGTCCGAGCCTCGCTCACCGGGGAATGCGCCCGCTGCTTGGAGCCACTGACCGACGACTTGGAGGTCGAGCTCCAACAGCTGTACGTGTATCCCGGGCACGAGGTCCGCTCGGACGACGAGGACGAGATCGGGCGCGTGGTCGACGACTACATCGACCTCGAGCCGCTCGTTCGCGATGCGGTCGTGCTTGCGCTGCCGCTCGCGCCGGTGTGCGACGAAGGCTGCGCCGGCTTGTGTCCGGAATGCGGGACCAGGCTGGCCGATGCCGGGCCCGCACATCGGCACGACGTCGCCGACCCGCGCTGGGCTGCACTCCAAGCCCTGCGCGACACGCGTGACGAGAGTTGAACCACCGCTAGGCCGAACGACCGACAGGAACGACCGACTCGCCCGCAGTACCCGACCGCATCTTGGAAAGAGCAGGAGACCGCCGTGCCGGTTCCGAAGCGCCGACAGTCCCGAAGCAACACGCGCAGCCGCCGCGCACAGTGGAAGGCGTCCGCTCCGACGCTTGTGCGGTGCAACAACCCCGCATGCCGCGAGCCGAAGCTGCCGCATGTGATGTGTCCGAACTGCGGCACGTACAACCGTCGCGCGATCCTCGGCAGCTGAAGTCGCAGGTCACGGGTACGTGGAATCCGCCGAGGAGGCGGAGATGACCGAGGACGGCGATCGGCTCGAAGAAGTCGAGCGGATCGCCGGTGTCACCATCGACCGTGCCGTGCTCGAGCGTGCAATCACCCATCGCTCCTACGCTTACGAGAACGGTGGACTCCCCACCAACGAACGGCTCGAGTTCCTTGGCGACGCCGTGCTCGGGGTGATCGTGACCGAGACCCTGTACCGCCGCTTCCCCGACCTTCCCGAAGGGCAGCTCGCCAAGCTCCGCGCTGCCGTCGTCAACATGCGTGCGCTCGCCGACGTCGGGCGCTCGCTCGGCTTGGGTGACTTCCTCCGGTTGGGTCGAGGCGAGGAGAGCACCGGCGGGCGTAACAAGTCCTCCATCGTCGCCGACGCGCTGGAGGCCCTGATCGGCGCGGTGTACGTCGACGCCGGGCTCGGTGCAGCCACCGACTTCGTCCACCGCTTGTTCGACGAACGGATCGAGGAGGCGGCGCGGATGGGTGCCGGCCTCGACTGGAAGACCTCGCTCCAGGAGTTGACCGCGGCCCAGTTCTTGGGCGTTCCGTACTACGACGTGAGCGAGAGCGGCCCCGACCACGAGAAGACCTTCACCGCGCAGGTGCGGGTCGGCGGCTCCGTCTACGGCACCGGTTCCGGGCGGAGCAAGAAGGAAGCCGAGCAGCAGGCTGCCGAAGAGGCCTGGAATCGGATCCGCCACGCAGCGGAGACCGAGCTGGACGTCGTCGAGGGCAGTCTCGGCGGCGCTACCGACGGCCCCTCGACGACGGCCACCGAGGCCGCGTCGGACTGATCCGGTGCCGGAGCTTCCTGAGGTCGAAACGGTGCGCCGGGGCCTCGAGCGGTGGGTCGTCGGCCGGACCATCCGCGCCGTCGAGGTTCACCACGTGCGCGCCGTACGGCGACACGAACCAGGCGCTGCAGACTTCGCCGCCGCGCTGATCGGACGTCGCGTGGTCGGCGCGCGCCGCCGCGGCAAATACCTCTGGCTGCCACTGGACTCCGGCGATGCGCTGCTCGCCCACCTCGGCATGAGTGGTCAGCTGCTCGTCGTCCCTGCCGACGTTTCGGCCGGCCCGCACCTGCGGGTGCTTTTCGAGTTCACCGACAACGCGACGCAACTGCGGTTCATCGACCAGCGAACCTTCGGCGGGCTGTCCGTCTCCACGGGCGGGGCGAGCCTGCCGGCAGAGATCGCCCACATCGCGCCGGACGTGTTCGAGGCGGCGTTCGACCAAGCGCGCTTCCATGCCGCGCTGCGGCGCCGTCGCACCGGTCTCAAGCGGGCGCTGCTGGACCAGTCGCTGGTCTCCGGCATCGGCAACATCTACGCCGACGAAGCGCTGTGGCGGGCGCGCTTGCACTACGCCAGGCCAACCCTGACCATTCGCCGGCCGGAGACCGAGCGGCTGCTGAGCGCCGTCCGCGATGTGATGCGCAGCGCACTCATGCAGGGCGGGACCTCCTTCGACAGCCTGTACGTCGACGTCAACGGCGAGAGCGGTTACTTCGACCGTTCGCTGGAGGTCTATGGACGTCGCGACGAGCCGTGCTCCCGGTGCGGTACTGCGATCCGGCGGGAAAGCTTCATGAACCGTTCGTCCTACCTGTGCCCGCGCTGCCAGCCGCGACCACGCCACCCGCACCCGTAGCCGCGTCTAACCTGGGTGATGTGGCGCAGCCCGACGTCGTCAGCGGCGGCCCTCGCCGGCCATACGGGCCGCGGCGCAAGGTCGCTGTCGTTGCGGGCGCAGTGGTCGCGGCCGTCGCGTTGACAGCCGCAGCGCTCGCCGCGCATCATCGGAGCGGGCCGGCGTTTCGCGAGGGGTTGGTGCCGTTTCCCGGCCCGATCAGGCCCGCCGCCCCGCCGGACGTACTGCTCCGAGCGGGCAGCCAGATTCTCGAGGTCGCGCCGGGAGCAGCGGCGGCCGTTCCGGTCGCCCGGCTGCCCGGCCGGGTCGCCGGCGTGTGGGCGACCACGGTGCGGCCGGCATCCTCGGCGACGGCCGCGAAGCCCGCGTCGTCCACGCGAGTCGCGCGGGTATTCGCGGCCGTCGCCGGGCGGGGGAAGGAGTGGGACATCTCCCTCGGCGGTGTCACGTCGAGCGACCTGGGCCCGGCCAGCGCGGTGCTTGCGATGCAGGACCAACCCGTCCTCGAGCATGCCGGCGATCCGGCTTCGCTGTCGCTGCCCAGCGGCATGAGTGCCGCGGGTGGCGTCCAGCGGGTCGTGCTCCCGCAGGGTTGGGCGCTGGCCAGGCCGCAGGACGGGTTAAGCGCCGTGGTCACTCGGCCCGCACCCGACGCCGCCAGCGACGGCGTCGTGCAGATCGCGCAATGGTCGCCCCGTGGCATCGTGCTGCCGTTGGCCGATGCCGGTCGGCTGGTCGGGGTGACGGCGCGTGGCGAGGTGCTCTGGCTGGACCCGTCGTGCCCCGCCGTGTCGGGCTGCCGCATGTTCTTCGCCGACATCGGCGGCGTGTATCCGCCGGCCGGGCTCGCCGCACCGCCGGGCGCGGCATTCGAGCCCGGCGCCACCATGGCTTACGGGCCTGGGGGATACGCGGCCCTGACAGCACGGTTGACCTCCGGCGACCGCGCGACGAGCAGCACGGGGATCGTCGTCGTCGAGCCGTGGTTGAGCCGGATCGCTGTGGCATCGGGCAGCGAGAGCGTCGATGCCGGCGCGGGCATGTTCTGGATGGACGGCGAGCGGTTGCTCTATGTCGCGACCGCCGGGTCGACCCGGCGGCTGGTGCTCTACGACGTCGCGACCGGCGCCTCGACGGCGTTCGGGCCGCCGCTTCCCGCGGGTGTGCGGCTCCTGACGTCGTTCGGCGCCACGGACGGCGTTAGCGTCTCACCGTGAGCACGGGAACCGCCGGCGGCGCCGGGCGCGCCGAGCAGCAGGACGGGCAGGCCGGGCGAACCGAGGTGCGCCTGACGGCGTGGGTTCGGGGCCGGGTGCAAGGTGTCGGATTCCGCTGGTGGGTTCGCTCGCGGGCGCTTGAGCTGGGTCTCGTCGGCAGTGTGACCAATCTCGACGACGGTCGGGTGCAGGTGGTCGCGGAGGGAGCCCGGGCGGCTTGCGAGCAACTGCTCGAGCTGATCGACGGACCCCCGACACGGCAGCGTCCGGGCCACGTGGTGGGGGTCGTGACGCGTTGGGCGAACGCCCAAGACGGAATCGCTGGGTTCGTCGAACGGTGACTTGACTTGCCCCATGGTGTGGGCTGGTGTCGTATTTAACATTGTGACCGGATCGTAACGGCGGGGTTGACCGTCGCCGTTGGAGGTGCGACGCTGGGTAGCAACCACGACCACCCACCGCTGAGGCGGTGCCCGGTTCGTGTGCATTGCTCCACCGTGAGCGGTATCGATGCGCACGACAGGCGGCCGCAGCCGGCATCCAGTGGAGGACCTCCATGGCAAAGGCGATTCTCGGTCATCTCGGTGGTCCGGACCCCCGCCTGCAGTCGGAAATGCGCCGCCTGCAGCAGCGTGTCCGCGACCTCGAGAACGAGTGTCTTCGTCTTCAGACCGCTAACGACGCGCTGACCGCTGCGCAGCTGGACAGCCAGGACGTCGGCGGTGACGAGCTGGTGACGATCTCGGTCGCACAAGCCGAGCCCGCATACAGCTGATCAGGTCCGCGATCTGCGGCGGCTCCGGCGGCTATCCGTAGCGCCTCGCAGGCGGGACATCCAGGGACGCTCCCCGGTGGAGCGTCCCTTTGTTTTGCCCTCGTCGACTTCGGTGCGACAGGTTCCTGCGCCGGTCGCACAGAGCCGGGTAGGCTGACGCACGGTCCGAATCAACCGACCGTTTCCCGCTTCCCCGGCGGCGGCTTCGACCCCACCCGAAACCGTGCGAGAGTCCGGCTCGACCGGTGTTTTCGAACCCAGCGGGAGCGCAGCTGCTGTGTATCTGAAGAGCCTCACGCTTCGCGGCTTCAAGTCCTTCGCCTCGGCGACCACGCTGCGCTTCGAGCCCGGCATCACCTCCGTCGTCGGACCCAACGGGTCGGGCAAGTCCAACATCGTCGACGCGCTCGCCTGGGTCATGGGCGAGCAAGGGGCGAAGAGCCTGCGCGGCGGAAAGATGGAAGACGTCATCTTCGCCGGCACCGCCGGACGCCCGCCCCTCGGCCGTGCCGAGGTCAGCCTCACCGTCGACAACAGCGACGGCGCGCTGCCCATTGAGTTCACCGAGGTGACGATCAGCCGGATCATGTTCCGCAACGGTGGCTCGGAGTATTCGATCAACGGCCAGTCCTGCCGGTTGCTCGACGTCCAGGAGTTGCTGTCCGACTCCGGCATCGGGCGTGAGATGCACGTGATCGTCGGCCAAGGCCAACTCGACGCGATCCTGCACGCGACACCGGAGGAACGTCGCGGGTTCATCGAGGAAGCGGCCGGCGTCCTCAAGCATCGCAAGCGCAAGGAGAAGGCCGTTCGCAAGCTCGAAGCGATGCAGGCCAACCTCACCCGCGTACAAGACCTGACGAACGAGCTACGCCGCCAACTCGGACCGCTCGGCAAGCAGGCCGAGGTGGCCCGGCGTGCTGCAGTCGTGCAGGCCGACCTGCGTGACTCCAAGCTGCGGCTCCTCGCCGACGACCTGATCATGCTGCGGAGCGCGCTTGAACGCGAGGTCGCCGACGAGACGGCATTGCGTGAACGTCGCACCCAGCTCGACCGCGAACTGAGTGACGCAAAGCGCCGAGAGGCGGAGCTCGAGGCGGCGATGAGCGGAGAGTCACGGGAGCTCAGCCAGGCACAGGAGACGTGGTATCGCCTCTCGTCGCTGCGCGAACGGCTGCGAGGGACGGCGAGTATCGCCGCGGAACGGCAGCGCCACGTCAAGGCGACCGAGGAGGAGACGCGGCAGCAGGGCCGTGATCCCGAAGAGCTGGCAGGTGACGCCGCGGCCGCACGGGCGGAAGAAGCAGCGCTCGCGGCCGAGCTCGAAGCGCACCGCGTGGCGTTGGCCGAGTCCGTCGAGTCGCGGGTCGCGGCAGAACGCGCGTACGAGGAGGAGCAGCGCCGGCTCGCCGCGGCGATGCGGGCGGCGGCCGATCGCAGGGAAGGCCTGGCCCGGCTCGCCGGCCAGGTCGGCGCGCAGCGCACCCGCGTCAGCGCGAGTGAGGAGGAGATCGGCCGACTCGCGACGGCGGCCGACGCGGCTCGCGAGCGAGCAGACCGGGCACAACAGGAGTTCCAGGCGCTGGAGTCCCGTATCGCGGGCCTCGACGAGGGCGAGCTGAATCTCGATGCCGACTACGAGATCGCTGCCGAGGCGTTGGGCGACGCCGAGACGCGGTTGGCGAAGTTGCGCGACGAGGAGCGAGAGGTCGAACGGGAGCGGTCCTCGCTCGCCGCGCGCGCCGACGCGCTCGAACTCGGCCTCGCCCGCAAGGACGGCACCGGTGCGCTGCTCGCGGCGTCCGGACGCATCTCGGGCATGCTCGGCTCGGTGGCTGCCGTCGTCGGCGTCGAAGTCGGTTACGAACACGCCGTGGCCGCGGCCCTTGGCGCCGCGGCGGACGCTGTTGCGGTCGACTCCGTCGATGATGCGCTCGGGGCTTTGCGCTTGCTCAAGCACGATGACGCAGGGCGAGCCGGTCTGGTCATCGGGTCGGGGCACGCCGGTGGCGATTCTGCCGTGACGTCGCCGGCTGCCGTCGAGCTGCCGCAGCTGCCCGACGGCGCGCGCTGGGTTCGAGACCTGTTACGGGTGCCCGACTCCCTGCGGCCCGCCCTCGAACGGCTCACCGATCGGGTCGCGGTCGTGCCCGACCTGGCGGCGGCACGGGCATTGGTCGCCGCGTTGCCCGACGTGCGCGCCGTCACTCAGGACGGCGACGTGTTGGGTAGCCAGTGGGCGTACGGCGGCTCGGCGACCGCGCCGTCCCTGCTCGAGGTGCAAGTGGCGCTCGATGAGGCGCGTCGTGGCCTGGCTCAGGCGGCCAGCCGGGCCGAGCAGCTGCGCTTTGCGATCAATGCGGTCGAAAGCGAGCGGGTCGATGCGGCGACGCGGGCCGACGCCGCGTTGGCCCAGTTGCACGAATCCGATGCGGCGATGGCGGCGGTCGCCGAGCAGCTCGGCCAGCTCGGATCGGAAGCTCGCGCGGCGGCTGCCGAGGCCGACCGGCTCGCCGGTTCGATCGGGCAGGCGCAGGAAGCGATCGACCGCGACCGCGCCGCGCTCGCCGACCTGGAAGCCCGGCTGACGGCCGCACAAGACCTGACCGAGGAGGAGCCGTCGACTGCCGAGCGTGACCGGCTCGCATCCGCCGCGGCTACGGCGCGCAACGCCGAGACCGAAGCCAGGTTGGCGGTCGGGACGGCGGAAGAGCGATGCCGCGCGGTCGCACTGCGTGCCGCACAACTCGACGCCGCTGCCGCCGCTGAACGCGACGCCCGGGAGAAGGCAGCGATCCGCCGTGCCCGACGCGAACGCGAGTCGGTGGTCGCCACCGCCGTGGCGATCGGCGCGGAGGCGGTGCTCGCCCGGCTCGAACTATCGCTCGCGGCCGCGGCACGTGAGCGGGAAGCCGCCGAGCAGGCACGGGTCGTCCGCGAGGGCGAGCTGCTCGCCGTCCGCGCTCACAGCCGCGAACTCAGCGGCGAGATCGGGCAACTGACCGACGTCGTCCATCGTGACGAGGTCGCTCGCGCCGAGCAGCGATTGCGTATCGAGCAGCTCGAGAACCGCGCGATGGAGGAGTTCGGCGTCGACGCCGGACTCCTGGTCGCCGAGTACGGCCCCGACGTCGCGGTGCCGGTCTTCCCCGAGCCGGATGCTCCTGCCGATGCACCGCCGCCCGAGCCGGTGCCGTTCGTCCGGGCCCAGCAGGAGAAGCGGGCGCGGTCGGCCGAACGCGCGCTCGCCTTGCTCGGCAAGGTGAACCCGCTGGCGCTGGAGGAGTTCTCTGCGCTGGAGGAGCGCCACCGGTTCTTGAGCGAGCAGCTCGAGGATCTCAAGCGCACCCGGCGCGACCTGCTCGACATCGTCCGAGAGATCGACGAACGCGTGCAACAGGTGTTCATCGCCGCCTACGAAGACACCGCCCGGGAGTTCGAGGGGGTGTTCGGGCGGCTGTTCCCCGGCGGCGACGGACGCCTCGTGCTCACCGACCCGCACGATCTGCTCAACACCGGTGTCGACGTCGAGGCGAGGCCTCCCGGCAAGAAGGTCAAGCGGCTGTCGCTGCTGTCGGGCGGGGAGCGCTCGCTCACCGCGCTCGCGCTCCTCGTCGCCATCTTCAAGGCCCGGCCGAGCCCGTTCTACGTGCTCGACGAGGTCGAGGCGGCGCTCGACGACACGAACCTGCGCCGGCTGCTCGGCATCCTCGAGGAGCTGCGCGACAGCAGCCAGCTCATCGTCATCACCCACCAGAAGCCGACCATGGAGATCGCCGACGCGTTGTACGGCGTCTCGATGCGTGGCGACGGCGTGACCACCGTCATCAGCCAACGCCTGCGCGAGCCGCAGCCGGCCTGAGGCCGCCGGCGAGGTTCGTCTCGCCAGGGGCCTGCCGCACGCGGCGCGCGGCTACTACGCTGCGAAGAGCCGGTGGTTGCATGCGCAACCATTTGAAGCTCGCGTTGGAAGGGGTGTGCGCCGTGCCTACGGATGCCGAACTGCTCGAACTGGAGGCTCGCCGGCAGGAGCTCCGCGAGGAATACCTGACCCCGGCCAAAGACCGTGAGCCGAGCCCGGGCCGCGGCATCCACCATGCGGCGCTCATCTGCTCCGACGTCGAGCAGACGATCGGGTTCTATCAGGGCCTGCTCGGATTCCCGCTCATCGAGCTGGTCGAGAACCGCGATTACAACGGCTCGTCGCACTTCTTCTTCGACCTCGGCAACAAGACGTTGCTCGGGTTCTTCGACTTCCCTGGCCTCGGTCTCGAGCAAGGAGTCGAGGCGATCGGCGGCGTCCAGCACATCGCCATCTCGGTGCCTCGCGACCGGTGGGAGGAGATGCGTGCCAAGCTCGACGACGCCGGCGTGCACTACGACGGCCCGCAACGCGGCATTCCGGAGTCGATGTACCTGCGTGATCCTGACGGCATCGGCATCGAGTTGTTGAGCGACCCGTTGATGTACTTCGGCGGCCGGATGCTCGACGAGGAGTGAGGTAGCCGCGTGGAACTCGGTGTCGGCCTTCCCATCTCGGGTGCTTGGGCGACCGCGCAGAACATGCGCCAGGTCGCCGTCCGTGCCGAGGAGCTGGGTTATGCGTCGGTGTGGACGCTGCAGCGGCTGCTCCATCCGGTCGACCAGGAGTGGGGCGCGGTCTACCACGGCGTCGTCGATCCGGTGCCGGCCCTCGCTTACGTCGCCGCGGTCACGTCGCGGCTCAGGCTGGGCATCGGCGTCGTGAACGTGCCCTTCTATGCCCCGATCGTGTTGTCGAAGGCACTGACCACATTGGACGTCGTGTCGGGGGGACGGCTGGACGCCGGGCTCGGGCTCGGCTGGTCGCCGGAGGAGTTCGCCGCGGCAGGGGTGCCCATCGAGCGGCGTGGCGCGCGAGCCGAGGAGTTCGTCGCCTGCCTGAAGGAGATCTGGACCCGCGACGAGGTGGAGTTTCACGGGTCCTTCTACGAAGTGCCGCGATGCCGGGTGGAGCCCAAACCGGTGCAACGCCCACACCCGCCGCTGTTGATGGGCGGCTCGGCGGATGTCGCATTGCGCCGAGTGGGCCGTATCGCCGATGGCTGGATCAGCAGCAGTCGCGCCGACCTCAAGACGATCGGGCGCGCGATTGACGTCGTCCGCACTGCCGCCGAGGAGGCCGGCCGTGACCCGGTACAGCTGCGATTCATCGTGCGCGGGCTGCTCGATATCGCACTGGAGGGTGCCGGCGGTGCCGGCGAGGCGGGGCAACGGCGGCCGCTGCAAGGAACCGCGGAGCAGGTGCGCGCCGACCTGGACGACCTCGCCGAGCAAGGTGTCACCGAGGTCTTCTTCGACAGCAACTACGACCCGCGCATCGGCGCCGGCCAACCTGACGTCGACCTGGCCATGCGCAACGTCGAGCAAGTATTGACCACATTCGCGCCCAAGCCGCCGGCCGCGCGCTGACATCGCCGGTGGGTTGCCCATCCGCATGAACTGACGAACAGGAGAGGTGGTCCCGATATGAGCGAATGGAACCCGACAACCTACGAGGGCAAGCCCACGATCCTGCGCGTCGTGCGGCAGGAGGCCGAGCGCATGTTCGCGATGGCCGACAAGCCTGACGCCTGGGAGGCGCCCACCGCGTGCACCGGCTGGACGACGCGCGACATCATCGCCCACATCGTCGACACGACAGAGGGCTACTTCCGGGCGTTCGACGCCGCGCGTGGGACGGGTCAGGTGCCCGCTCCACACGGGCTCGCCGTGATGAGCCAGAAGGTCGACGAGAACGCGAGCGCGTTTCGGGGCGTGTCACAGTCGGAGATGATGGAGCGCATTCGCAGCGACTTCCACAAGATGCAGGAAATCCTCGACGCGCTGGGGCCGGAGGAATGGACCGGCCTGATGGTCACTCATCCCTACATGGGCCCGGTACCGGCTTTCTTCTACGCGGCCGGCCAGTTGATGGACTACGGCGTCCATTCCTGGGACATACGCCAGGGAACAGGGCGAGCTCATGGTCTGCCGGCCGACACGGCGGATCTCCTCGTGCCGTTCATGTTCGCGATCTGGCAGGGGACCGTACGCACCGACGCCGTCACCGAGCCGTTCACGATCGGCGTACGGGTGAACGGCCGTAACGCAGGAGACTTCCGCGTCTCGGTGAGCAAGGAGGGCCTGACGTATGAGCCCGGTGAGATCGAGAGCCTGCCGACGTTCATCGACTTCGACGCCGGCAGCCTGGTCTTGACGGCGTTCGGACGCGCGAACGCCGGAACCGTGCGCGGTGACCTCGAGCTTGCCGACCGCTACCTCAACCTGTTCTTCCGCATCTGAGGTTTCGCGCGCGAGGATTAGCCGCTGGGCTGCGCGTCGTACTCCTGCGGCTGGTGACCCTCCGGTAGGCGGTGCTTGGCCACCCGGGCCGTAGGGGTGCGCGGCAAGGCTTCGATCGCTTGCCAGAACCGCGGCACCTTGAACGCCGATAGGCGTTGCGCGGCCCAGGTGCGGAGCTCGTCGAAATCGAGGGTGCGACCGGGCTTCGGGACGACGAAGGCCTTCACCTCGTCTTCCGTCAGCTCCGAGGGCACCCCGACGACCGCGACCTCGAGGACGTCGGGGTGCGCGGCGATCGCGTCCTCGACCTCGGCAGGGGAGAGGTTCTCGCCGCGGCGCCGCAGCACCTCCTTCTTGCGTGAGACGAACGTGTAGGCGTCGTCGTCGTTCACCGTGACGAGGTCACCGGTGTGCAGCCAGCCGTCGACGATGGTGGCGGCGGTCTCCTCCGGCATGTTCCAGTAGCCCGGCGTGACGGCCGGATTGCGCAGCAGGAGTTCACCGGTGCCGCCGGCGCCGAGGTCGTTGCCGTCATCGTCGACCACGCGTGCCTCGTTGATCGTGCCGCGAGTGGGGTGTTGTCGCACGGCCCCCAAAGTGCCGAACGGGCGGGTGCCGTGCCGCCAGATCAGCCCGTACGGCGACTCCGACATCGCGTACCCACACACGATCTGGAGTCCGAACCGTCGCTCGAATGCCTCCTGCCACTCTTTCGCGGGTGACGGACCCGTGTAGCACAGCCGCAGATCGGTATCGGCGTCGTCGGGTCGTTCGGGTTGGCGCATGAGAATCTCGAGCATGGCGCCGATGGCGTTGAACTCGGTCGCCTCGTGCTTTCGAGCCCAGTCAAGGAAACGGCTCGCCGAGAAGCGGGGGAGGAGGATGAGCTGCGCCCCGCAGGCCAGCGACCCCATGACCGAGTAGGCCGGCGCGTTGATGTGAAACAGCGGCAGCGAGGTCATCAGCCGGTCGTCGGCTGTGAGGCCCATCCAGGAGGGGAATCCCTCGCCGGCGAACGCATAGGCGCGGTGAGTCTGCATGACGAGCTTCGAGCGCCCCGTCGTACCCGAGGTGGGGATCAGCGTTGCGACGTCGTCGCCGTGGGGCGTGAACGGCAATCCGCCGGTCGGTGCGGCCGTCACCGCCGTCCAGTCGGGAAGCAACGACCCGATGTGAAGCACGGGCGCGGCGACGCCACTTTCCTCGACGAGCGCGCGGAGGTCGGCGTCGGTGATGACCGCTTTGGGTTGTACCTGCGACACGAGCCCGGCCAACTCCGCACCCGTCGCGGCCGGATTGGTGGCTACGGTGACCGCCCCGAGACTGGCGAGGGCGAACCAGCACAACAGGTAGGGCGGAGTCGTGCGGGTCGTGACGACGACGAGGTCGCCGCGGCCGATGCCGGCATCGGTGAGGCGACCGACGAGCCGCTCCACCTGCGCGGCGGCGGCGCTGAAGCTCAGCGTGCCGTCGTCCGTACGAAGCCACGTCCCCTCGGGGTCGCGCTCGGCCGCAGCGACGAGAAGTCCGGGAATGGTCTCGACCACGACTACCCCTCACGCGCGTCCAGTCGAACGCGCCACGCAGGCGAAGCTTTACTGCCCAGTCTCTCCGAAGGGGCTACGCCGCTGCCCGCTAGGGGTGAGCGGAGGGCGGTCGGGTGGTGCGGGCATGCGAGGATGCCAAGGTTTGGCGCAGCCGCGTGCCGGCTGCGTGATGTGGAGGCGGAGCCAGATGACCGACGTGCGCAGCACCGGGAGCCGGGAGGTCTATCGCAACCCGTGGATTCGGGTGCGCGAGGACGGCATCATCCGCTCGGACGGCAGCACCGGCATCTACGGTGTCGTGGAGAAGCCCGACTTCGCCCTCGTGATCCCCGAGGAGCACGGCGGGTTCTGGCTCGTCGAGCAGTTCCGCTATGCCGTCGGGCGCCGGTCGTGGGAGTTCCCCCAGGGATCGTGGCCGGCGGGTCATGGCGGAACCCCTCGCGAACTCGCGGTGACCGAACTGCGCGAGGAAACCGGCCTGGTCGCCGACGTTGTCGATCACATCGGCCGGGCTTACTCGGCGTCCGGCTTCTGCACGCAGGCGTTCGACGTCTACCTGGCCACCGGCTTGACTGCGGGCCCCACGCAGCGCGAGCAATCGGAGCAGGACATGGTGCACGCCTTCGTCAGCGAGCCGGAGTTCGTCGACATGATCCGGCGTGGCGACATACACGACGCTGCGACGCTGGCGGCTTACAGCATGCTGCTGCTCAACCGCGCCGGGCGGTGACTTCACGCTTCGTCGCGGCGAAGGTGAATCAAGCCCACGCCGAGGAGCGTTTCACGCAGTTCGTCAGGCGCAGGCGGGTCAACGACCTCGACGAGTACCGCGTACTCCGGGAAGTCGAGGTAGACGGCGTCCTCCGGGTCGTCGTCCGTGACGTTGTTCAAGACGCGAATCGAACCGCGCCCGTCGAACCTGTGGCGAGCGTACGCACCATTGAGGAACGAACTCTCCCTGCCTTCGAAGGCCACGCCAAGCTCGGCTCGAAGTGTGTCCGCCACGGCATCGACGTTCGCGTCGTTCGAGGCGTTGTCGATCGCCAGGCCAGCACATGCACCATAGATGTCGCGAGCCGTCATGAGGTACTCACACGTTGTGGCGACGGCGGGCGCGCAGAACGAGAGGATCCTCGGACCACGGGTGATCGCACGAGCAAGCGGGTGTGGCTGATCGGTTCGACCTCATTCCGGAAAGGGGATGCTCGGGCCGCGAGCCAGAGCATCTTCGATGTTTGCGTAGATCATGAAGTTGACGTCGCGCCCCGCCTGGCGCGACAGCTCTGCGCGCGCATGGAACAAGCCTAGGTGGTTCAGCTGAACCGCGGCGCTGTCATCGAGAGGTGCGGCACGCGTCCGGCCGGCGCGAAGCGGAAGGCCGGCACGTGCTGCCTTCTCGAGGAGCCCGCGGTCGCAAACGGCGACGTCGTAGTCACTTCGCCGTCCGACATCGAACGGCGAGCCCGAGCGGAATCTGAATCCGGTGACCGAACTGCCTTGCATGACAAAGGCAGGCTGCCCGTGCCCCGCTTCGGCGAACTCCCGGCGCACGTTGGCGCTGAAGTCGCGGAACTCGGCGGGGCTGCCGAATCCGAGCGGGACGCCGCGAAGGGCGGGAACCCCATCGTGCTCGGCGATGCCGGCGAACGTCCCAGTGCCTGACCGACCGATACCGCCGGGCAGCTTCGCCACGACCTTCTTGGCCGCGCCGGGCACCATGACTTCGGCGAGGGTTGCCACGCCGGCCAGCCGCGTGTGCCCGTCGGACAGTTCGACCGCTGCAGCACTCGTGCCGGCGACGACGTTGCTGACGAATGCGACCGACTCGCACGCTCCGGCGGCGACCTCGAGCGGTGGAAACATCAGGCCGCCGATGGCCAGGACGGCGGCGGCGAGCCCCGCGGCGAGTGATACGGCGCCCGCGATCTTGGACACCGTGCGCAGGCCGGAACGCCACGCCCTTGCGACCCAATGCGTCACCGACTGCGTCACGTGACACCACCACGGTTGGTTGCGAATCCCCTGATGGGATGCGGTGCGTAGGCCCGCTGCTGCTCTCGATGCAGCTCGTTGCTGATCGGCGCGCGCCGCGGCGGCGACCTGCTCGCTGCGAGCGAGTCGGGCGCGCGCGTCGTCGATGTCGCCCTGGTACCGGGTGGCGGTCGGGACCGGCGGGGGAGTGCCGGCGGCCTGCGCTGCGCCGTACGCCGCGGCGTCGGCCGCGGCAGCGCGTGCTTGGGCGGCGGTCGCGGCCTGCAGATCAGCACGGGCGCGGGATGCGGTGGCCGCCGCGGCGGCAAAGCGATGCTGCGCTTCCGCGAGGGCGCCCGCGTACAGCGAAAGGACGCCGCCGGCCGTCTCATAGGAGGCGGTGACCTTGTCGAGTTTGGGCGGCAACGTGGCGGCACGCATTCGCGCCTCGTCGGCGGCTGCACCGCGCCATTGTGAGTTCGCACCCGCCAGAGCTCGCAGTTCTTCGGCGCTTCGCTGTACCTCGCGCGCGATCGAACTGAAGTTGCGCGCGGCCGCGCCAACCGACGCGGGATCGCCGGCGATCGGATCGAGGTCGCCGCTGGACATGGCCCGAAGTTAGCGAGATCGAAGGCTTCCCGGACGGCGCGCGGCCGGGCCCTGTGGACAACTCGACCGCGGTGATCAGCATCGTTTCAAGGCCGACCTCGGTGCACGAGGTGGCTACCGTTGCGATGGGCTTCGGTCGTAGCGTTTTGAGCACAAGGTTGACCCACCGAGAAAGGGGAGACCCGATGTTCATTCAAGTCATCGAAGGGAAGGTCCGCGACGCCAACGAGGTGAACAACCTCGTGCAACGTTGGGCACGAGAGCTCGAGCCGAGCGCAGACGGCTGGCTCGGCATCACGTACGGGGTGACCGACGACGGCATGATGGTCGCCACCGCCCGGTTCGAATCGGAGGAGGCGGCCCGCCGTAACAGCGACCGGCCCGAGCAATCGGCGTGGTGGCGCGACATGGAAGCCTGCTTCACCGAGCCGCCGGCGTTTCACGACTGCGACGACGTGACGCTCTACCTGGCCGGCGGTTCTGACGACGCCGGCTTCGTGCAGATCATCCAGGGCACAGTCCGCGACCGCGAACGCGTTCGCACTTTGCTTACCGAGGCGGCTGACATCTTGCCCGGGCACCGGCCCGACGTGCTCGGGGTGACCGTCGCTACGGACCAGCAGGGGTTCTTCTGCGAGGTCGTGTACTTCGCTTCGGAGGCAGAAGCGCGGGTTGCCGAGAAGGAGGAGCTGCCCGACGACGTCCGGCACAACCTCGACGAGCTGATGGGCCTCGTGGACGGCGCCACCTACCTCGACCTCCATCAGCCGCACCTGATGTCGCGGCGGTAGGCCCGCGCGGTGGTTTCCATCTGCGCCGCGCCCGGCAGGCATGGGGTGTGGCCGCGGATGGGAGACTGCCGAGGTGGAGTACATCGTCGCGATCGTCGCTGCCGTCGTCGTCCTGCTCGCCGTCGGCGGGGTGTGGCTCGTCAACACCCGAAGCCGCCGCGGCGCCGGGCGAACGCCGGCCGACAGGACGGAGCAGGGCCCGACTACGCTGCCGACCCAGGCGCCGATCGAGCACGAGGTGGCGCCAGGCGGCCTCCCCGAGCTAGCGCCGGAGACCCTGCCCGAGGTCGCACCCGAGGTCGTGATCGAGCGGCCCGCGCCGGCCGCCGGACGGATGACCAGGTTGCGGGCGCGGCTCGCGCGGTCCGAATCGGCCCTCGGCCGCAGCCTGCTCACCCTCCTTTCCGGTGACAAGCTCGACGACGAAACCTGGCAGGACGTCGAGGACGTCCTGCTGACCGCCGACGTCGGAGTAGCCGCGACGGCCGACCTCGTCGCAGCGCTGCAGACCCGCGCGCGCGTGCTCGGCGCCCGCTCAGTCGATCAGGTCCGCCAGATGCTGCGCGAGAGCCTGCTCGAGGTGGTTGACGCCGGCCTCGATCGCTCGCTCGCGATCCGTCGGGACGCCGGGGGGCCGGCCGTCGTCCTCGTCGTCGGCGTCAACGGCACCGGAAAGACGACCACGGTGGGGAAGCTGGCCCGACTCCTGGTGGCCGAAGGCAGCACGGTCGTCCTCGGTGCGGCCGACACCTTTCGCGCCGCGGCCGCCGACCAGCTGCAGACCTGGGGAGATCGCGTCGGGGCGCACACGGTTCGCGGCCCCGAGGGCGGTGACCCGGCCTCCGTCGCGTTCGACGCCGTGCGTAGCGGCACCGAGTTGGAAGCCGATGCGGTGCTCATCGACACCGCTGGGCGGCTGCACACGAAGACCGGCCTGATGGACGAGCTCGGGAAAGTCAAGCGGGTGGTCGAAAAGCACGGTCCGATCGATGAGGTTTTGCTCGTCCTCGACGCCACGACGGGCCAGAACGGTCTGGTGCAGGCGCGCATCTTCGCCGAGGTGGTCGACATCAGCGGCGTCGTCTTGACCAAGCTCGACGGGACGGCGAAGGGCGGCATCGTCGTCTCCGTGCAGCGTGAACTCGGGGTCGGCGTCAAACTCGTCGGCCTCGGTGAGGGCCCCGACGACCTGGCGCCCTTCGAGCCCGAAACCTTCGTCGACGCCCTGCTTGGGTAGGTTCGGCGGCCCCGCGTTACCTACACGTAACGCCCACGATCCGCTGTTGACCGCCGCGAAACAACCGTGTGTCTTCTCGGTAATCGGCTGACGCGAGATTTTCTCCCGGCCGTTGCGCGTCGCGCCGCTCTACGCGGCGAGTGATTACGGTCCTTGCCCCGCGACATCGCTGTCGCGACAAGCCGTCGATCTTCCTCTATCCGAACGGGAGCGAAATGCCGAAGTTAGATACCGGCAACACCGCGTGGATGCTCGCCGCCACCGCGCTGGTGCTACTCATGACACCGGGCCTGGCCTTCTTCTACGGCGGCATGGTTCGGAGCAAGAACGTCTTGGCCATGCTGATGCAGAACTTCGTCTGCATGGGCATCGTGAGCGTGCTGTGGGTATTCGACCTGTTCAGCCTCGCCTTCGGCCCGGACAAGCTGGGTGGCCTCATCGGCAGCGGGGCGCAATACGCCGGCATGCGCCATGGCTCCGACCTCTGGCGCTCGGGCGTGCCGACTACGGTCATCGCCACGTTCCAGATCACCTTCGCCATCATCACCGCGGCGCTGATTACCGGAGCGGTGGCCGACCGGCTGAAGTTCGCGCCGTTCGTGGTGTTCACCACGGCGTGGTCGATCCTCGTGTACGCCCCGATCGCGCACTGGGTGTGGGGCGGCGGCTGGCTTCGCTCAGCACCACGTCGAGGACTTCGCCGGTGGCACCGTCGTCCACATCAACGCCGGTATGGCGGGCATAGCGCTCACCATGGTGCTGGGCAAACGGCTCGGTTGGCCGAAGGAGCGGATGCGCCCGCACAACGTGCCGTTCGTGCTGCTCGGTGCCGGCCTCTTGTGGTTCGGCTGGATCGGCTTCAACGCGGGCAGTGAGCTGGCCGCCGACACCATCGCCGGTCTCGCGATGATCAACACGGTCGTCGCAACCGCAGCAGCGATGCTCGGCTGGATCGTCGATCGAAAAGATCCGCGACGGCCACTCCACGACGCTCGGTGCGGCCTCCGGTCTGGTCGCCGGCCTGGTCGCCATCACCCCGGCGTGCGCGTTCCTCACGCCGGTCGGCGCCATCATCCTCGGCGTTGTCGCCGGCGCAGTCTGTGCGCTGGCCGTGTCGCTGAAGTTCAAGGCCAGGATCGACGACGCGCTCGACGTCTTCGCCGTCCACGTGATCGGTGGTGCCATCGGTGCGCTGTCGATCGGCTTCCTCGGCTCGGCGGCCATCAACAGCGCTGGGCACAACGGCCTGTTCTACGGTGGCGGGTTCCTCCAGCTCGGCCGCCAGGCGATGGGCGTCAGCTCGGTTGCGGCGTTCGACTTCGTCGTCACGTTCATCATCGCCAAGGTGATCGACATGACGATGGGCTCTGCGGGTCAGCCGGGACGTCGAGCTCGAGGGCCTCGACATCAACCTTCACGCCGAATCGGCCTACGATTTCGGCACGCCCGCAACACACAGCGCCGCCGTAACCGCGACAGCGCTCGCTGGTCCTGCCAAGGTGGATGCATGAAACTCATCACAGCGATCGTCAAGCCCTTCAAGTTGGACGACGTGAAGTCGGCCCTGGAGACCTTCGGCGTCACCGGCATGACCGTGAGCGAAGCGAGCGGTTACGGCCGCCAGCGCGGGCACACGGAGGTGTACCGAGGGGCGGAGTACGAGGTCGACCTGGTGCCGAAGGTGCGCATCGAAGTGCTGGTCGACGATGCGG
Source organism: uncultured Actinomycetes bacterium (assembly GCA_963782965.1). GTDB lineage: Bacteria > Actinomycetota > Actinomycetes > Acidothermales > Acidothermaceae > CAWALV01. The sequence continues at coordinate 1,948,075 of CAWALV010000006.1, read as the reverse complement.
ACGCCGACGACGTGCTCGACGTCATCGTGAAGTCGGCGCAAACCGGAAAGATCGGCGACGGCAAGGTCTGGGCCGTTCCGGTCGAGGCCGTAGCTCGGGTGCGGACCGGCGAGCGCGGCAGTAGCGCGCTCTAGTAGCGACACCCAAGACCCAAGAAACAGTGACGAACCAGTGACAGTGAACAAATGACAGTGGTCGACGGACCTGCGGGGGTGGAGGAGGCGCGCGTTTCGCGCGCCTCCTCCGCCGTACTCGAGGCGGCCCGGGCGCAACGCTCGGCACGGGCCGATGCCTGGCTCACCGACCTGCTCGGTGACGCCGACGGCGTGGCGCTGATGGCCGTCGGCGGCTACGGCCGAGGTGAACTCGGGCCAGGTAGCGACCTCGACGTCGTGATGCTGCATGACGGCCGTCCCGACGTCGTCCAAGTTGCGGACAAGGTCTGGTACCCGATCTGGGACGCCGGCTACAAGCTCGACCACTCGGTGCGAACCGTCGCCGAGGCCGTCGCGGTCGCGGACGCCGACATGAAGGCCGCGCTCGGTATCCTGCACGCGCGCCACATCGCGGGAGTTCCCGATCTGACGGCGCGGTTGCGTGAACATGCCTTCGGGCAGTGGCGGTCGCGCGCGGTGAAGCGGCTACCGGAGTTGCACGCGATGGTTCGTGATCGCGCGGAGCGCCACGGCGAAGTGGCGTTCCTGCTCGAACCCGACTTGAAAGAAGCCCGCGGCGGCATGCGTGACGTGCACGCCCTCGAGGCGATCGCTGCGGCCTGGGTGGCCTCCGGCCCGGGGCCCGCGGTGAAAGCGGCCTACCGGGTCTTGGTCGACGTGCGCGATGCGCTCCAGGAAGTGTCGCAACGCGCGACCTGCCGGATGGTGGCCCAGGAGCAGCAGGCGATCGTCGAGAAGCTGGGGCTGGCCGACGTCGACGAACTCCTGCGCATCGTCAGCGAAGCGGGCCGAACCATCGCCTACGCGAGCGACGTCACTTGGCGCAGCGTCGAGGGCAGCCTGCGGCGGCGTCCGAAAGCCGAACGCAAGCCGCTCGCCGGCGGGGTCGTCGAGCACGACGGGGAGGCCGTGCTGGCCCGGGGGATCGACCCGTCGTCCGACCCGGTGCTCGTGCTGCGTGCCGCCGCCGCGGCCGCCCAGGCCGGACTCCCGCTGGCGCCGCCGACGGTCGACCTGCTCGCGAGCAAGTCGCCGCCGATGCCCGTGCCGTGGCCGCCCGCGGCGCGCGACGCGCTCGTCACGCTGTTGGGCGCGGGGCGTCCAGCGTTGGCCGTGTTCGAGGCGCTCGACCAGGCTGGGCTGATGACCCGGCTGCTGCCGGAATGGGCCAGCGTGCGATACCGCCGGCAGAACAACCCCTTGCACAGGTTCACCGTCGACCGGCATCTGGTCGAGACGGCCATCGAGGCGGCCGCCTTGACGCGTCGCGTGTCCCGGCCCGACCTGCTGCTGCTCGGTGCGCTGCTGCACGACATCGGCAAGGGTTATGAGGGCGACCACTCCCAGGCCGGCGTCGCGGTCGCGCTGGACATCTGCGCCCGCATCGGGGTCGGCGAACGCGATGCGCAGACTCTCGCGACGATGGTGCGCCACCACCTGCTGCTCCCGCAGACGGCGACCCGTCGCGACCTCGACGACCCGACGACCGTCGCGCGGGTCGCCGAGGCCGTCGGCTCGGCACAGCTGCTCGAACTCCTCCATGCGCTGGCTGAGGCTGACGCGCGGGCCACCGGTCCGGCCCTGTGGGACGACTGGCGGGCGCGGCTGGTGTCCGACCTCGTGCGTCGCACCGCTGCGGTCCTCGCCGGGGAAGCCGTGCCCGAGCCCGACGCCGACCTGTCGCCGGCCGTGGTCACACTTGCGAGGGCGGGCAACCTGGCGGTGGTGGCCGAGAACACCGCAGAGCTCAGTCGGGTCACCGTCGTCGCGCCCGACCAACCGGGTCTGCTGTGGCGATCCGCCGGGGTGCTCGCGTTGCACCGGCTCGGCGTGCGGGCGGCCACCGCCACGTCGTTCGGTCCGACTGCCGTGACGGTGTTCGAAGTTGAGCCCACATATCTCGCCGAGGTCGAGCCGGCGCGCATCCAAGACGACATGCGCCGCGCGCTCGACGGTGGTCTCGATCTCGTGGAGCGGCTGGCGAGTCGGGCGGCGAGCGCCGTAACACGCAAGAACGTCGTCCAACCGCCACCGCGGGTGCTGCTGCCCGGAGGCGCTTCGAAGGTCGCGACCGTCCTGGAAGTGCGGGCCCACGACCGGCCGGGCCTGCTCTTCACGGTCGCTCGGGTGTTGGCTGCCCACGGTCTCGACGTTCGCTCGGCCCGGGTCGAGACGCTCGGCGCCGAGGTGGTCGACGCCTTCTACCTGACCGACTCCGCAGGCAACCCGCTGGCGCCGGATCGCGCCGAAGAAGTCCGCGTGGCTGTCGAGGCGGCGCTCTAGTCACCGATCACCGCGGCGGGTGGGTGCTCGTCGTCGTGCGGGTAGGCTGGCTCGCGTGTTCGACACGTTGTCCGACCGGCTGGAGTCGGTGTTCAAGTCCTTGCGCAGCAAGGGCCGGCTCACCGACGCCGACATCGACGCCACCCTGCGCGAGATCAGGATCGCGCTGCTCGAGGCCGACGTCGCGCTGCCCGTCGTCCGGGAGTTCGTGGCGGGTATCCGCGAGCGGGCGCGTGGCGCGGAGGTCTCGCAGGCGCTGAACCCGGCGCAGCAGGTCATCTCGATCGTCAACGACGAGCTGATCCGCATCCTGGGTGGTGAGACGCGGCGGCTGCGTTTCGCGAAGAACCCACCGAGTGTGATCATGCTGGCCGGCCTCCAGGGCTCCGGTAAGACGACGCTCGCCGGCAAGCTCGCGAAATGGCTCGTCGCGCAGGGGCACGCGCCGGTGCTGGTCGCCTGCGACTTGCAGCGGCCCAACGCCGTCCAGCAGTTGCAGGTTCTCGGCGAGCGGGCCGGCGTGCCGGTTTTCGCGCCCGAGCCGGGCAACGGGGTCGGCGATCCGGTCGCCGTGGCGCGGTCTGCGGTCGAGCACGCGCGACGCATGCAGCACGACGTGATGGTCGTCGACACCGCCGGTCGACTGGGCGTCGACGCGGAGCTGATGCAGCAGGCGGCCGACATCCGCGACGCGATCGAGCCCGACGAGATCCTCTTCGTCGTCGACGCGATGATCGGCCAGGACGCCGTCACGACCGCGCAAGCATTCCTCGACGGCGTCGGGTTCGACGGCGTCGTGCTCACCAAGTTGGACGGCGACGCACGTGGTGGCGCCGCCCTGTCGGTTGCTTCGATCACCGGCCGCCAGGTGATGTTCGCCAGCACCGGCGAGAAGCTCGAGGATTTCGACGTCTTCCACCCCGACCGGATGGCCTCGCGCATCCTCGGGATGGGCGACCTCCTCACCCTCATCGAGCAGACGCAGGCTGCGTTCGACGAGGACGAAGCCGAAGCGACCGCGCGCAAGCTCACCGAGGGCGACCTCACCCTCGAGGACTTCCTCGACCAGATGATGGCCGTGCGCAAGATGGGGCCCGATCGGCAACCTGCTCGGCATGTTGCCGGGCATGGGGCAGATGAAAGACGCCATCTCCCAGATCGACGACCGCGACATCGACCGCATCGCGGCCATCATCCGTTCGATGACGCCCGACGAACGCGACAACCCGAAAATCATCAACGGTTCGCGCCGGGTGCGCATCGCGAAGGGCTCTGGTGTCACGGTCACCGAGGTGAACAACCTCGTCGACCGGTTCTTCGAGGCGCGCAAGATGATGAAGCAGATGGCCGGTGGCATGGGCATGCCAGGCATGCGCCGCGCGGCCAAGGGCAAGTCGGGCAAGGGGAAGAAGAAGGGTGGCCGCCCCGGTGGCCGGCCGGGCGGAGGTGTGCCCACCGGGCTGCCGCCGGGCCTCGGCCGTGGTGCGGCCGGGCTGCCCGGCGGGTTGGGTGCACCGGGTCAGCTTCCTCCGGGCATGTCCGTCCCCGACCTCACGAAGCTGAAGTTCCCACCGCAGGGTGGTTCCGGCAAGACTGGCCCGCCGCCGCGTTGAGCGCGCTCCACGTTCGCGCCGTCGTCCTTCCGGACGCCGAGGTGCAAGACCTCTACGCAGTCGACGGCCGACTGACTTTCGACCGGCCGGCGAGCCTCGACATCGACACCATCGGCTCGGCCGGCTTCGTGCTGCCCGGGCTCGTCGATGCGCATTGCCACGTCGGGCTGGCACCCGAGGGCGGCGTGCCCATCGAGGTAGCGCGGGAGCAGGCCGTGACCGATCGCGACACCGGCGCCTTGTTGCTGCGTGACGCGGGAGTGCCCGAGGCCTACTACGAGTTGGACGACGACCCGCGGCTGCCTCGTATCGTGCACGCGGGCCGGCACCTGGCGCGCACGCGACGCTACTTGCGCAACTACGGCATCGAGATGGAGCCGGCCGAGTTGCCGGCCGCGGCAGAGGCCCAGGCGCGGCGTCCGGGAGGTCATGGGGCGCCGTGGGTGAAACTCGTGGGCGACTGGATCGACCGGGCGATCGGCGACCTCGCGCCGTGCTGGCCGCGCGACGCGCTCGTCGAGGCGGTCTCTCGGGCGCATGCAGCGGGTGCGCGGGTCGCCGTCCATGTCTTCGGAGAAGAAGCGCTGCCCGACCTGATCGCGGCGGGCGTCGACTCGATCGAACACGGGACCGGTCTCACCGCCGACCTGATCGACGACGTCGCGCGACGCGGTATCGCCGTGGTGCCGACACTCGTCAATATCGCCAACTTCGACAAGTTTGCCGACCAGGCAACGAAATATCCGGTGTATGCCGACCGGATGCGCCGGCTGAGGGCGGGCTCGGCGCAACGCCTGCACGCGGCCTACGACGCAGGTATCCCGCTGTACGTCGGCACTGACGCGGGCGGTCAACTACCGCACGGTCTCGTCGTCGACGAAATGATCGCAATGCGAGACATTGGTATTCCGGACGCCGACGTGCTGGCCGCCGGCTCGTGGCGGGCCCGCGAGTGGCTGGGGTTGCCCGGGCTGGTGGAAGGCGCACCGGCCGACTTCGTCGTCTATGACGACGACCCGCGCAAGGACGTCTCCGTGCTGAGAAATCCCCGACGCATCGTCGTCCGCGGCAACGTGGTGCGCTGAACTGCGCCGATCGGTCAGCCGGCGCAGCCACCTGCCAGGGGGAGTTGCTTCAGGTTCGGCGCGATCGCGTACGCGTGGCCCACCCGCGAGACGACAGGTCCTTGCACGACGGGCCAGTGTGCGAGAACCCGGCCCGAGCCGGGGTCGATGCAGGTCAGCTGCTCGCTGGCACCCGCCTGTACCCACACGACCTTTTGACCCGGCCACACGGTCGCACCCGGGCTGGTGTCGGCCGCTGCCGGCGTCGACCCGATGGGTTGCAGCGTGTTCTCGTCGAGGTGTTGGACGAGTGGGGTGTTCGGGCCGGCGTATCCGTAGCCACCCACCCACACCTGGCCGTCGACGACGGCGATCGACTCCTTGCCCAGACCCAGCGCAGGGCTGATTGCGATGGGCTTGTCGGTCCGTGCATCGACGGCGAAGACCTGCACGCCGCTGAAAGTCGAGCCGCCGCCACCGCCGCCGTAGACGCCGACGAACAGCTTGTCGTGGGTGGCATCGACACCGAGTCCGTACGCGCCCGACCCGACGCCCGGCACGGTGACCACCTGAAGGGCGCCGCTGCTGGCAGTCGGCGTCGCCGGGGTGTGCACGAGGCCGGACGCCGTGGTCAGCCAAAGCTGTCCACCGACGATCGCGCCGTTGAATATCGACTCCGCCGCAGTATGGAACGTGCCCAAGGGCTGCAGGGACGCCTCGTCGTACGCGCGGATCTCGCCGGTCTGCTGCGACCACGCCCATACGGCGCCGTCCCCGACGGCGATCCCGCTGGCAACCCCGTTCGGGCCGGGCGCGGTGGCGCGGATGTTACTGCTGGGCGGAAGGACCCAGACCACCTCGTTCGGGTTGCTCGTGCCGACGGCGGGGTTGCTGGTCAGCGCGTACAGGCTTCCGTCGTCCGCCATCGCGACACTCTGCGCCGCGCCCGTACCGACGTTCACGTCGGCGCCGAGCGCGCCCTGCGCGGGCGAGGAGGCGGGGCTCGGCGGTGCGGTCGTGGTCGAGGTGGCGGGTGAGCTGTGCCGCCCGCCCAGCGTGACGGTGGTCGCCACAGCGGCGATCGCCACCACGGCGACTGCCGAGCTGGCCGCCATCCACCGGTTGCGGCGGCGCTCGCCTGCCTTGGCGCGCACCTGCTCGTACAGCCCGGCTTCCGACGCCAGCCGGCGGCGGGGGTCCGTCAGCGTCTCGCGCAGCAACTCCTCGACGTCCCTCATGGCGATGCCTCCTGGTGCTCGAAGATCTGGCGCAGATGTGCGAGGGCCTTTGCCGCCTGACTCTTGACCGTGCCGGCGCTGCAGCCGAGGGCGTCGGCGATCTCTGTCTCGGAGAGGTCGGCGTAGTACCGCAGGACGACGACCGCGCGCTGCCGCGGCGGCAGCTCCCGCAGGGCTTGCCACATCGCGTCGCGCTCGTCGACCTCTGCCTCGGGCGAGGCCTCCGCGATCCGCTCGGGCAACTGCTCGTGCGGCTGCTCGCGCCAGGGCCGGCGCCGCAGCCGGTTGAGGTGGGTGGTGACGATCGCCCGGCGCACGTAGGCCTCCGGGTTGTCCTTGCGGCGGACTCGGCCCCAGCCCAACGCCGTCCGGGCCAACGCGGTCTGGACGACGTCCTCCGCGGTGTAGCGGTCGCCCGTCAGGACGTGGGCGAACCCCAGCAGCGATCCCGAGCGGGCGCTGACGAAGACCCGGAAGTCTTCCTCGTCGGCTCGGTTCACAGGGGTTGCCTCCGGGGTTGCCTCACATGTTGTAGGACACCATCCCCGGCTGCCGGGTTGCCTTCTCGTCGGCCCGCCTTTGGGAACCGGAGCTTCGGTCTGGCAGAATGGCGGCCCGTACAGCACACGTTTCGCTGTTCACCGTCTCCCGTGAGCCCTCTACCTCGCGAGCGGCGGGTCCTCGGGATGTCGCGCCCGGTCCCCACACGGTCGGCGACTGCCCATCACTCATCCGTGAAGAGCTGGAGTACACGAAACCCGTGGCAGTCAAGATCAAGCTGATGCGCCTTGGCAAGATGCGCGCCCCTTACTACCGGATCGTCGTCGCCGACGCTCGCACCAAGCGTGACGGCCGTGCGATCGAGGAGATCGGCAAGTACCACCCGAAGGACGACCCGTCGTTCATCGAGGTCAAGAGCGACCGGGTCGCCTACTGGCTCGGCGTCGGCGCGCAGCCGACCGAGGCGGTGACGGCGATCCTCAAGGTCACCGGCGACTGGCAGAAGTTCGCCGGCGAGGCCGCTCCGCCGCCGATGAAGACCGCCGCCCCCAAGGCTGACAAGAAGGCGCTCTTCGAGGCCGCAGCCAAGGAATCCGCCGGCGAACCCCAAGCCGAGGCGACCACGCCGAAGAAGCGGCCGGCGAAGAAGACGGCGCCGGCCGAGCCTGCTGCAACGGCCGAGGCCGCACCGGCTGAGGCTGCGCCGGCTGAGGCTGCCGCACCGGCCGCCGAGGCGGAGCAGGCGGGCGAGGCCGAGCAGGCGGGCGAGGCCGACTCTCCCGCAGCCACCTCCGCGCAGACGGAGTCGGCCGACGAGAAGGCGCCGACCGAGGGTGCACCCACCGATGCCTCGTAGCGGTGACGGTGGCGGTTCGCGGCCGAGCCGGCCCGCGCCGGCGAGCGTCGACACCGAGGTGCTCGAGGAAGCCATCGAGCACCTGGTGAAGGGCATCGTCATGCACCCGGACGACGTCGACGTCCGAGGTCAGGGCGGGACGCCGCGGGCAGACCCTGCAGGTTCGCGTTCACCCCGACGACCTGGGCAAGGTCATCGGCCGGATGGGCCGTACCGCCAAGGCCCTGCGCACGGTCATGTCGGCGATCGGCGGCACAGCGGTTCGGGTCGATCTCGTCGACGTCGACGGGCAGCGCTAGGCGAGGAGCGGCCCGGTGTTGTTGGTCGCAGGCCGGGTCGGACGCGCGCACGGCGTGCAGGGCGCGGTCGGTGTCGAAGTACGCACCGACGATCCCGACGCCCGGTTCGCGCCGGGCGCTGCACTGCGGACCGAACCCGACCGAGGCCTGCTGACGGTGGTGTCGTCGCGGTGGCACTCCGGCCGGTTGCTCGTCTCCTTCGACGGCGTCGACGACCGTACGGCCGCCGAAGCCTTGCGCGGGACGATGTTGCTGGTCGACGTCGACGAGGACGCCCGTTTCGACGACCCCGACGAGTTCTACGACCACCAGCTCATCGGCCTCACCGCGCTCGTCGCAGGATCACCCGGCACCGTCGCGGGAACGATCACCGACGTGCTGCACCTCCCCGCGCAGGTCCTGCTGGCCGTCAAACGTCCCGACGGCGTGGAGGTGCTCGTCCCGTTCGTCGCGGAACTCGTGCCGGACGTCGACCTGGCCGCGGGTACGGTCACCGTCGAGCCGCGACCCGGCCTGCTCGACCCGGAGTCGGCCGCCGAGTCGACGACAGAGGCGACCACAGAGCCGACCAGCTGATGACCCTGCGCGTCGACATCGTCACGATCTTCCCGGAATACTTCTCGCCCTTGGCGCTCTCGTTGGTCGGGAAGGCGCGCGAGCGCGGGCTGCTCGACGTCGCGCTGCACGACCTGCGGGACTGGACCCATGACCTGCACCGCAGCGTCGACGACACTCCCTACGGCGGCGGCCCCGGCATGCTGATGCGTCCCGAACCCTGGGGCGAGGCCCTCGACGCAGTCACGAGATCCCCGGCGAACCCCGCCAGTTCCGGGGTGCCCGAGCCGCCGCTCCTCGTCGTCCCGACGCCCGCAGGGCGCCTGTTCACCCAGGCCGTGGCGCACGATTACGCCGGCCGGCCATGGCTCGTGTTCGCCTGCGGCAGATACGAGGGGATCGACAGCCGCGTCGTCGACGACGCCCGCCGACGCCTGCCGGTCGACGAGATTCTCGATCGGCGACTACGTCCTCGGTGGAGGTGAATCGGCTGCCCTCGTCGTCCTCGAGGCGGTGGTGCGCCTGTTGCCGGGCGTGGTCGGCAACGCCGAGTCGTTGATCGAGGAGTCGCACGCGGCCGGCCTGTTGGAGGGTCCGGCGTACACGAAGCCACCGACCTGGCGGGGCCTGGACGTGCCCGCCGTGCTGACCTCCGGGAACCACGCGGCGATCGCCCGCTGGCGGCGCGAGCAGGCGCTGCGTCGCACCGCCCAGCGCCGTCCCGACCTGCTCGCCGCCCTGCCCGAGGGCGCGCTGGACGACGCCGATCGGCGCGTCGTGGCATCCGCCGCGCTCGATCCGACTCCGGGGTTGATTCGGCCCGACGAAGATGCTGTGGCAGACTAAAGCGGTTGCCCGCCGGGAGCGCCGCGGGCCGCGCCCCTGACCGGACGCTCATCCGATCACCTAGCTAGGCAGGACGACACCGCCATGCACACCCTCGACTCGCTCGACGCCGCCTCGTTGCGTTCGGACGTCCCGGACTTTCGGCCCGGCGACACGTTGAAAGTGCACGTGCGGGTCGTCGAAGGAAATCGCTCGCGCGTTCAGGTCTTCCAGGGTGTGGTCATCCGCCGCCAAGGCAGCGGAATCCGCGAGACGTTCACCGTGCGCAAGGTCAGTTTCGGCGTCGGCGTCGAGCGCACGTTCCCCGTGCACACGCCGGTCGTCGACAAGATCGAACTCGTCACGCGTGGTGACGTTCGGCGGGCCAAGCTGTACTACCTGCGCGACCTGCGCGGCAAGGCGGCCAAGATTCGCGAGAAGCGCGAGACACGCGACGCGAGGGACGCCAGGACGACGACGGCGCCAGCCGGCACGACCGCTGAGGCCGCCGAGTCGGCCGACGCCGCGTCTGCCCACTGACCTCCTAGCCACGTCCTGCTCAGGTTCGAGTCGGTGCCCGACGAATCGCACCCCGGTGACATGACCGACCCGCCTCGCCCCACTGACACGGCCCTACCGGCCGATGCCGGCCCACCGGCCGGTCCAACCTTGCCGACCGATGCGGTCGCCGAGGACGGTGTCACGACCGAATGCGCTCAGCCGGGCGAGTCGACCGAGCCGTCGGACGTCGCAGCGGGCGCCGCTGCCGGCACTCCCGCAAATCCCGCCAGGCCTGCCAAACCGCGAAAGCCGCAACGCCCGTTCTGGGTCGAGGTTCTCGGGTTGTTGGCGATCGCGCTCGCCATCGCTCTCGTCGTCCACACGTTCTTGTTCCAGGCCTTCTTCATCCCGTCGGGCTCGATGGAAAACACGCTTCACATCGGTGACCGCGTGCTCGTGAACCGCCTTTCCTACAAGGTCGGCCACGTGCAACGGGGGCAGGTCATCGTGTTCAACGGGCAGGACTCCTGGGCCCCGGAGGCTCCGGTGACGCCGCCGTCGAACCCGGTGGCCCGCGTGCTGCACGACGTCGGCGGCTTCTTCGGTTTCGCCCCATCGGGAGAACACGACTTCATCAAGCGGGTCGTCGCGATCCCCGGCGACCATGTCACCTGCTGCGACACGCAAGGCCGGATCCACATCAACCAGATACCGCTCGACGAGAAGTACCTGTATTCCGGTCCCGACCAGGGGCCGGTCGTGCCGGCGACGACGAAGGTGAACCTGGCCAGCGGCGGGTCGAGCCACTTCGACGTCATCGTGCCGCCCGGGCGGGTATGGGTCGAGGGCGACCACCGCGACGACTCCTCCGATTCGCGGGCCCACCAGTTCGGCAGTCCCGACTTCGGGACGATCCCCGAGAGCAAGATCATCGGCCGCGCGTTCGTAGTCGTCTGGCCCATCTCGCACATGCGCTGGTTGTCGATCCCGCCGTCCTACCACGTGCTGGCGAAGGCGTTCCCGATCAGCACCGGGGCGCTGCTCGTCGGCCCGATAGCGCTTTGGCGCTGGCGGCGCCGGCGCCGGCGCCGAGAGGCAAGCGGCGACCGCTCCGCCAGCCGCACCCGTCCGGAGCAGGCCGCGTCGTAGGGTGCGTAGGGTGCCAGCGATGGGAACCATTCCTGCCGCCCGCAAGCCTGATCAAGGGGTTGTGCGCGATCTTGCGCCCGCGCCGGCCCGGCGGCGCCGCGACCGCGGTCTCTACGCGCTCGAGCGCAGCTTGGCTCGGGCGGGGCTGGAGCCGATCGCGGGCGTCGACGAGGCGGGTCGGGGCGCTTGTGCGGGCCCGCTGGTCGTCGGTGCGGTGATGCTGCCGGCCGGACGCCGCGGCCAGGTACCCGGGCTGGCGGATTCGAAGCTGTTGACCCCGATCGCTCGCGACCGGGTCTACCGCGAGGTGGTTGCGCGTGCCCTCGCCTGGGCGGTGGTCTCGATCCCGGCCGCCGAGGTCGATCTGATGGGCCTGCACAAGGCCAACATCGAAGGGATGCGCCGCGCCGTCGCGGCGTTGACGATCCGGCCGAGCTACGTGCTGACCGACGGCTTCCCGGTGGCCGGCATCGGCGCGCCCGGGCTCGCGGTGTGGAAGGGCGATCGGGTGGCCGCCTGTGTCGCAGCGGCCTCGGTGGTCGCCAAAGTGACCCGGGACCGGTTCATGATCGAACTCCACGAGGAGTTCCCGGCATACGACTTCGCCGGGCACAAGGGTTATGTGACCAGGGATCACCAGGCGGCGCTCTCCACTCACGGTCCGTGCGCCCAGCACCGGCGCTCCTTCGTGACCGTCAGCCGGGTGGACGGCGGGGTGCACCGGGCCGCCCGGCCCGAGGCCGGCGCGGAAGATGTGATCTACCCCGATCGCGGCGTGCTCGATCTGAGCGACAATGGTCGGGTGCCGTGGGTTGACGAGATCGAACGGGCCATGACCGGGGGTGAGAGCTCATGAGCGCCGAGGATCTCGAGAACTACGAGACCGACATGGAGCTCCAGCTCTACCGCGAGTACCGCGACGTCGTCGGGCTCTTCCGCTACGTGATCGAAACCGAACGGCGGTTCTACCTCACCAACGAATACGCCCTCGACGTGCGCAACGCCGGCGGTGAGGTCTTCTTCGAGGTCAGCATGTCCGACGCCTGGGTGTGGGACATGTACCGCCCGCAACGGCTGGTCAAGAACGTCAAGGTCGTGACGTTCAAGGACGTCAACATCGAAGAACTCGCCAAGAGCGACTTGCAAATCCCTGGCGAGTCGTAACTTCGGCACTTCGGCGCGGTCTCGCCGGTCACCCCACCTTCGCTTAGCCGTCCACACCGTGATGTTCGGGCGTGCACAGGTGCTGCTTCGCGGCCCGGCGTGCGGCCGCGCAGCGCGCAGGCTGTTGCCCGGAGGTGGTTGGCGTGGGTACGCCGTCGACAGCGCGCGGGGCATTCGGTCGCTACGGCGAAGACCTTGCCGCTGCCCATCTCGTGACGGAGGGGCTCACCCTGCTCGCCCGCAACTGGCGTTGCCGCGACGGTGAGGTCGACATCTTGGCCCGTGAGGGCGATGTCCTTGTGGTTTGTGAGGTGAAGACCCGCCGCGACGTTTCCTTCGGGAGTCCACTCGACGCGGTGACTCCTCGCAAGGCGGCCCGGCTGCGCCGGCTCGCGGGGCGTTGGCTCGCCGAGCAGCGCGCGGCCGGGCCGGCGGATGCTGCCTGCAGTGGTACGACGGGTTACGCGACCGTGCGGTTCGACGTCATTTCGGTGATCCAGCCCGGTCGAGGTGCGGCCCAGGTCTCACATCTGCGCGGGGCGTTCTGATGCCGCTCGCGCGGGCCTGGTCGGTTGCCCTGACGGGCGTCGACGGGCACCTCGTCGAGGTCGAGGCCGACCTCGCAGCAGGCTTACCGGGCCTGACCATCATCGGACTGCCCGACGCCGCCGTGTGCGAGTCACGCGATCGGGTGCGCGCAGCCATCGTGAACTCGGGCCAGCCGTGGCCACAGAAGCGGATAACCCTCGGCTTGTCTCCGGCGACGCTGCCCAAGCACGGCTCGGGCTTCGACATCTCGATGGCGGTGGCGATCCTCGGCGCGCAGGGCGGCCTGCCGATGGCCGACCTTGAGCGCACGGTGTTCTACGGCGAGCTCGGCCTCGACGGGCGAGTCAGGCCGGTCCGCGGCGTGCTCCCCGCCGTCCTTGCGGCAGCCAGGGCCGGAATGCGCCGGGTCGTCGTTCCCGCTCTGCATGCCGAGGAGGCCGCGCTCGTCCCGGGCGTCGAGGTATGGCCCGTGGAATGGCTGCACGACCTCCTCGTCGCGCTGCGGGAGCACCGGCGGCCGGAGACGACGCAAGCCGGTGTCGGCGAACCGGCGGGCGAGCCCCGGGCAGACCCGCCGCCGGAGCGGTACGTCGATCTCGCCGACGTGTTGGGTCAACCAACAGGGCGGCGGGCGATCGAGGTGGCGGCGGCCGGTGGTCACCACGCCTTCTTGATCGGTGATCCCGGTACCGGCAAGACGATGCTTGCCGCGCGGCTGCCGGGATTGTTGCCGTCGTTGACCGACGACGCAGCGCTCGAGGTGACGGCGGTGCACTCGGTGGCGGGCACATTGCCACCGGGTTGCCCCCTCATCACCAGGCCTCCATTCCGCGATCCGCATCACACGACGTCGGTCGCCGCTCTGGTCGGCGGGGGGAGCGGTATCGCCCGGCCGGGAGTCGTCTCGCTGGCTCATCGCGGCGTGCTCTTCTTGGACGAGGCACCGGAATTTCAACCCGGCGTTCTCGATGCCTTGCGGCAACCGCTGGAATCCGGCCACGTCACGATCGCGCGTTCCGGCGGAGTCGCCGACTACCCGGCGTCCTTTCTGCTGGTGCTTGCGGCCAACCCCTGCGGTTGTGCGGCGTCCGGCGGCACCGGAAACTGCGAATGCTCAGCGCTCGTTCGTCGCCGCTACCTGAGCCGGCTGTCCGGCCCGCTGCTCGACCGCGTCGACCTCCAGGTACGGATGGATCCGGTCAGCCGGGCGGACTTGCTCGGCGACTCCAGCCATGCCGAGACCACAGAGGCGGTGGCGAAGCGGGTCGCGATCGCTCGCGAGCGCGCGGCCGACCGCCTGCGAGGCACCGGTTGGCGGACGAATGCGGAGGTTCCGGGGCGCGACCTGCGGGGTCGGTTCGCACCGTCCCGATCCGCACTTGCCGAGACCGAGCGCGCGCTCGACGCCGGCCGGCTGTCGGCCCGCGGGCTCGACCGGGTACTCCGGGTGGCCTGGACGCTGGCCGACCTGGCCGATATCGCCTGGCCCGGCGTCGACGAAGTCAACGAAGCGCTCTTCTACCGGCTTGGGGTTCCGCGATGACGGCGAACTCCGGGTCGGCGGCGTTGCTCCGCTGCGTCGACGACGACCGCCTCTGTCGGCTGACGCTGAGTCGCATCGGTGAGCCCGGCGACGTCCATCTCACCGACGTCATCGCCAGGCTCGGCGTGGCGGACACCTTGCGCGGCATCGTCGAGGCGACGTTGGATCATCCCAGCCTGCCGCACTGGCGGACCAGACTCTCCTCGGCCCGACCCGAGCACGACCTCGAGGCCGGGCGACGTCTCGGAGCCCGCTTCGTCGTTCCGAGCGACCCGCAGTGGCCCGCGCAATTGGACGATCTGGTGCTGTTGCCTGACGGTTACGGCGGCGTGCCGCTTGGCCTTTGGGTGCGCGGTCGCGGCGATCTCGCGGCTGCCTCGGCCCGGGCGGTGTCGGTCGTGGGCTCACGCGCGTCCTCGGCCTACGGCGACTACGTCGCCGGCGAGCTGAGCATCGGGCTCGTCGAGCGGGGGTGGGCGGTGGTTTCCGGCGGCGCGTTCGGCATCGACGCTTCCGCCCACCGTGGAGCACTCGCCGCAGCGTCGGCGGGCGCAGACGTCGTCGCGACGATCGCCGTGCTTGCCTGCGGTGTCGACGTCGCCTACCCGCGCGGCAACGCCACGCTGATCGAGCGGATTGCGGCCAGCGGTCTGGTCGTGAGCGAGTGGCCGCCGGGCTGCGCGCCGTTGCGACACCGGTTCCTCGTGCGCAATCGCGTCATCGCCGCGCTGACGGCGGGCACGGTCGTCGTCGAAGCCGCGCCTCGAAGCGGTGCGCTGAGCACCGCCAACCGCGCCCGGGAACTCGGTCGCCATCTCATGGCGGTGCCCGGTCCGGTCACCTCCGAGATGTCTCGCGGAACCAACCGGTTGCTCAAGGAACCCGACGTGGCTTGCGTTACCGACGCCGCCGACGTCATCGAACTCGTCGGTGCGATCGGCGCAGACCTCGCGCCCGAGCCGATTCGCCCGGCCGACCCGCGCGACGACCTCGATCCGCTGGTCGCGCGGGTCCTCGACGCCGTACCTGTGCGGCGCGGAGCAGGCTGTGCCAGCATCGCCGCCACCGCCGGGCTCGACCCGCGCCACGTCGCGCGGGCGCTCGGCGGGTTGGCGGCCAGGGGCTATGTCGAGCGGGACGACGACGGGTGGCGGTTGTCCGCGCAGCGCCGGTGACAACCAAACCCGTGCGACGCGCCGGGGCATCGCTTGACGGCAACGGGGTGGCCACCGCACCGTGCTGGGGTGACGGTCAGCGCTCTCTCGCCGGCTCATGCCGCGGCACTCGAGGCCTTCGTGCGCCACCTCGAGCTCGAGCGAGGGCTCTCCGGCCACACCGTTCGGGCCTACGAGACCGATCTGCGCGGCCTGCTCGACCACGCTACCCGGATGAACCGGCTGGAACCGGCACAACTCGACATCGGCGTGCTGCGCAGCTGGCTGGCGAAGATGGCGAGCAGTGGCCGAGCGCGCAACACCTTGGCCCGCAGGGCGGCGTCCGCCCGGGTCTTCACCGCCTACTGCGCACGCCGCGGCTGGCTCGCGACCGATCCGGGGCTGCGGCTGGCCAGTCCGAAGGTGCACCGAGCGTTGCCGGCCGTCTTGTCCGCCGACCAGGCGGCGACTCTGCTCGACGGGCCGGTACGCGGCGACGGTGAACCGGCTCCGGCGGGATCACCGGCCTGGGCCATCCGGCTGCGTGACGATGCCGTCCTCGAACTGCTCTACGGCACCGGCATCAGGGTCGGGGAGCTCGTCGGGCTCGACGCGGGCGACATCGACGGCGCCCGCAGGGTGGTTCGGGTGCTCGGCAAGGGCAACAAGCAGCGCAGCGTTCCGCTCGGCGAACCCGCGTTTCTCGCGGTGGAGCGGTGGCAGCGGCGCGGGCGAGCGGTGTTGTCGACGCCGCACAGCGGGCCGGCCCTGTTCCTCGGTGCACGCGGCAACCGGCTGGATCAGCGCAGCGTTCGCCGGCTCGTGCACGCTCGGCTGACCGGTGTGGCAGGAGCGCCGGACATGGGGCCGCACGGTTTGCGACACAGCGCGGCGACCCACCTGCTGGAGGGGGGCGCAGACCTAAGAAGCGTCCAAGAGATACTTGGTCACGCTACGCTCGCAACGACACAGATTTACACGCACGTATCCGTCGAGCGACTGAGGGCTACATATGACCGCGCGCACCCCAGGGCCTGAGGGCGCCGGCGTGCTGGCCAGCACAGCAGAAGAAGAGGCCGCCGCAGCAAAGCTCGACGCAGAGGCGGCCTTGCGTGAACTCTGGCAGGAGTTCAAGGCGACCGGCGAGGGCGAGCTTCGCGAACGGCTGATCTTGCACTACTCGCCGTTGGTGAAGTACGTGGCCGGCCGGGTCGGCGTCGGGCTCCCCCCGAACATCGAGCAGGCCGACCTCGTGTCGTACGGGATCTTCGGCCTCATCGACGCCATCGAGAAGTTTGACCTCGACCGGGCGATCAAGTTCGAGACCTACGCAATCAGCCGCATCAAGGGCGCCATCATCGACGAGTTGCGGGCCATCGACTGGATTCCACGCTCCGTCCGGTACAAGGCGCGCGAGGTCGAGAAGGCGTATGCCGCCCTCGAATCCAAGCTTCACCGCACGCCGACCGAGGCGGAAGTTGCGCAGGAGCTGGGCATCGGCCTCGATGAACTGCACACCATTTTCAGTCAGGTGTCGTTCGTCAACGTCATTGCGCTCGACGAGTTGCTCAACGTCGGGGGGGAGCGCGGCGACAAGCTCTCCCTCGTCGACACCCTCGAGGACACCAAAGCCGAAGATCCGGTCGAGGTGTTCGAGACCGAGGAGACCAAGTACCTGCTCTCCCGTGCGATCAACACGTTGCCGGAACGCGAGAAGATCGTCGTCACGCTTTACTACTACGAGGGCCTGACGTTGGCGGAGATCGGCCAAGTCCTCGGGGTCACCGAGAGTCGCATCTGTCAGATGCACACCAAAGCTGTGCTCCAACTGCGCGCGAAGCTGGCTGAGCAGACGGCCTAAGGCGGCGTGCCGCGCCGCCGGCGCAGCGCGACCGTCAGCAGCACCCCGCCCGCCGCGCCGACGGCGCCCGCAGCGCTTGCTGCGCCCACGGCGCCCGCTGTGTCGGCTGCGCTCACGGCGCCCGCAGCGCCCGCCGTCGTCCGGCCGATGCGCGTCGCGGGCTCACCGTCGCTCCGAGTGGCGGGGATCGGGGCGGCCGCCGTCGGCGCCGCCCGCGGGGTGAGGATCAACGGTTGCTGAGAGGGCTGGGCGCGAGCTTCGGTCGGCCCGGCGGTGCGCCAGATCGGCAGCAGCCGTACGTGTGCGGTCGCGAGCAGGGCCATCGGGTCGACATAGGCGCCGGCCCGGATCGCACCCCAGTGCAGGCAGTGACCCGGCGGTCCGCAGCTGTCGGCGGTGTTCGCGACGTAGCCGATGACGTCGCCGCGCGCCAGCACCTGCCCCGCGCGCACCGTCGGTACGACGGGCTCGTATGTGGTGCGCAGCGCGGCGTGCCGGATCGACACCACCCCGCGGCCGGCCAGCAGGCCGGCGTACAGCACCCTGCCGGCGGCGACCGCATGCACCGGTTGGCCGGGGAAAGCCGCGAGGTCGACGCCGCGGTTGCCCGCCAGCCAGGGCTGCGCGGGTGGGGCGAACGCCCGCAGTACCTGCATCGGCGCCAGGGGCGGCGAGACCGCCGGCCCGGAGTCTGCCGCTGCGGCGACCGGAGGAGCGAGCCCGCAGGTCCAACCCCAGAGCACGGCCGCGAGCCCCGCGACGACCAGGGCCGCCGGCAGCGGACGACGCCCAGCCCTGCCTCGCGCTTCGACCCTCTCGATACTCATCGCCACAGCATCGGACGCCGCACGGCCGGCGCGGGGCCCGCAGCGTCGCGTTGTGGACGGGTCGGCGTGCTCCGGTCGGTTGTGGACGGGTCGGCCCCCCGCATGAAGTCACGACAGCGCCGGTGGCGCGGCGGGAACCCGTGCTCTTACTGCGTCGCGATGACGATGCAGCGTCGCAACTCCTCGACTGCCTCCGCAGCGCCGCGCACGGTCACCGCGCTCGGCTCGCCGGGAGCCTCCCGGTTCCACGCCCAGCGCAGCACGGCCGTCGGCGGACCGCTCACGATGACGTCGGCCCCCTCGTCGTCGCCGTCCTCGACCGCGAAGAGGCCGGGGCCGGTGCGCACCCGCCACGCCGCGCCGTCGGCCCGGACGGCGTACGTGCGGCCCGGTGAGTTCGCCAACGCGTCGGTGAAGTACTCGCCCCAATCGGAGACGCTGTAGGCGACGAAAACCTTCAGCAGCTCGTCGATGCCGTCGGTCGCCAGGTCGGCCGGTACGGGTGCGACGGGCTGCCCGGTGGCGAGTTCGGCGTCGATGCGGTGGATGAGGGTCTCCTGCGCCATCCGCCGACTCCAAAAGCCGACGGTCTGGTCGGGGGTGTACCAGGATCCGGCGCGGTCGTGCGGTTGGTGAGCACCGAACTCATCGAGCAGCTCGCTGTAGCCACGGTCGAGCAGCGCGAGGGGCTCCTCGTCAACGAGATCTGCCGGCGGCCACGGGTCGGGCTCGGCGCCGGTACGTATGCAGAGGGCCTTGTGCAGGTACACCCCGCCGACGTGACGGGACAGATCGGCGACCGTCCAGCCCGGACAGCTCGGCACGGCCGAGGCAAGGCCGGTAGCGGCAAGGTCGGCATCGACGACGGCGCGCAGTCGCGCGAAGTCGATCGCCAGCAGGTCGAGGTAGCGGGTGTGCTCCACGGCGCACAGTCAAGCAGCTGCCCGTCGGCTGGACCACGGACTTTCGGCCAGAGTCAGTCCTGAACCCGGCCTGCCTACGCGGCCGCTCGGCTGCCCGGCTCGCCGCCTGCCCGCCCGCTCCCGTACACTCGACGCGGGTCCCGGCCTCGCCGGGACTACATCGCACGCCCGAGATCTCACCCCGCACGCCTATCGCGGGAGGGATCGCCCCGCCACTCGGTGTGTCTTCGGACGCCAACGGCGGCTTCGGGTGTCAGGCGCGGCTCGCCACCCGGCGTCCGCGAAGAACCGAGACGGGTACGCCCCTGCTCAGCCGAGCCGGTGCGCGGCCCAGAAGGAGCGCGCGGCCATGGCCGTCGTCAGCATGAAGGAGCTGCTCGCGAGCGGCGTCCACTTCGGGCATCAGACCCGACGCTGGAACCCGAAGATGAAGCGGTTCATCTTCACCGAGCGCAATGGCATTTACATCATCGATCTCCAGCAGTCGTTGGGCTACATCGACCGCGCGTTCGAGTTCGTCAAGGAAACGGTCGCCCACGGCGGATCCGTCTTGTTCGTCGGCACCAAGAAGCAGGCGCAGCAGGCGGTGGCGGAGCAGGCGACCCGGGTCGGGATGCCGTACGTCAACCAGCGCTGGCTCGGCGGCATGCTCACCAACTTCCAGACCGTCTACAAGCGGTTGCAGCGGCTGAAGGAACTCGAGCTGCTCGAACAAAGCGGCCCCAACTACGGCCAGCGCACGAAGAAGGAAGCGCTCGTCCTCAAGCGTGAGAAGGACAAGCTGGAGCGCACCCTCGGCGGCATCCGCGACATGAGCCGAGTCCCCAGCGCGGTCTGGATCGTCGACACGAAGAAGGAACACATCGCGGTCGGCGAAGCCCGCAAGCTCGGCATCCCGGTGGTGGCGATCCTCGACACGAACTGCGACCCCGACGAGGTCGACTACAAGATTCCCGGCAATGACGACGCGATCCGCTCGGTGAGCCTGCTGACCCGCGTGGTTGCCGACGCAGTGGCCGACGGCTTGATGGCCCGCGCGGCCGCCCGCGTCGCGGAGGCCAAGGGCGATGCCGAGACGGCGGCGACCGCTGCCGACCTCGGCAGCGAACTCGGCGGTGACGAGCCGCTCGCGGACTGGGAGCGTGAGCTGCTGGCGCGTCAGGGCGCGGCCGCCGAAAGTGCCGAGCCCGCGTCGTAGTCCGGCCCGTCCCAATGGGCCCGCGCCTTGCCGGCCCGCTGCTGCCTCACGACAAATTTCAAAACAACACCGAAGGACGAGACCGACCATGGCGAACTACACGACGGCCGACGTCAAGCGCCTCCGCGAGATGACCGCGGCCGGCATGATGGACTGCAAGAAGGCGCTCGACGACACCGCCGGCGACTTCGACAAGGCCGTCGAGCTGTTGCGCATCAAGGGTGCGAAGGACGTCGGCAAGCGGGCCGAGCGCACCACCGCCAACGGGCTCGTCGGTGCTTCGACGAGCGACGGCGCCGGGGTGCTCGTCGAGCTCAAGTGCGAGACCGACTTCGTGGCCAAGGGTGAGCGTTTCCAGGCGCTCGGTGTCGACGTCGTCGCAGCTTTCGCCGCCTCTGACGTCAGCGACGCCGAGGGGCTGCTCGGGGCGCAGAGCCAGGGTCGCAAGGTGGGCGAGTTGATCGACGAGAACAGCGCGGCACTCGGCGAGAAGATCGAACTCGGCCGGGTCGCCAAGTTCGCCGGTGGGAGCAGCGGCGCTCACGTCGTCAGCTACCTGCACAAGACCAGTCCCGACCTGCCGCCGCAACTCGGCGTGCTGGTCGAGGTCACCGGCGACCGCGACGCCGCGACCCAGGCCGGCAAGGACGTCGCCCAGCACATCGCGGCGTTCGCCCCGACCTACCTCAGCCGCGACGACGTCCCGGCCGAGGTGGTCGAGAACGAGCGGCGCATCGCTGAGGCGACGGCCCGCGAGGAAGGCAAGCCGGAGGCCGCGCTGGCCAAGATCGTCGAGGGTCGGGTGACCGGATTCTTCAAGGATGCCGTGCTGGTCGAGCAGGCGTTCGCCCGGGACTCGAAGAAGACCGTGCGCCAGGTGCTCGACGAGGCCGGCGTCGCGGTCATCCGGTTCGCGAGGTTCCGCATCGGCCAGTCCTAGGGCAAACTGCACGACAACTGAAGACCACGAGGGGCGAGCCGTGCAGGAGACTCAGACCAACGGGCAGGAACGTGAACGCGGCTACCGGCGCGTGTTGCTGAAACTCGGTGGCGAGATGTTCGGTGGCGGCCAGGTCGGCGTCGACCCCGATGTCGTGTCGTCGATCGCACGGCAGATCGCCGCTGTGGTCCGCGAGGGTGTTCAGGTGGCG
This sequence comes from uncultured Actinomycetes bacterium, assembly GCA_963782965.1. GTDB lineage: Bacteria > Actinomycetota > Actinomycetes > Acidothermales > Acidothermaceae > CAWALV01. The sequence goes on along the minus strand of CAWALV010000006.1, from coordinate 1,926,645 downwards.
GTCGTCATCGGCGGCGGGAACTTCTTCCGCGGTGCTCAACTCGCCGTCCGCGGGATGGACCGCGCCCGCTCCGACTACATGGGCATGCTCGGGACAGTCATGAACTGCCTCGCGCTGCAGGACTTCCTCGAGAAACTCGACATCGAGACCCGGGTGCAGACCGCGATCACGATGGGGCAGGTCGCCGAGCCCTACATCCCGCGGCGGGCGATCAGGCACCTCGAGAGGGGGCGGGTCGTCATCTTCGGCGCCGGCCTCGGCGCGCCATACTTCTCGACCGACACGACCGCCGCGCAGCGGGCGCTGGAGATCGGCGCCCAGGTGGTCCTGATGGCCAAAGCGGTGGACGGCGTGTACGACACCGACCCCAAGACCAACCCCGGCGCGCTGCGGTTCGACACCCTCGACTACGACGAGGTCCTGGCCCGCGACCTCAAGTTCGCCGACGCGACCGCGATTTCCCTCTGCCGCGACAACGCCATGCCGATCATCGTCTTCAACTTGCTGGACGACGGCAACATCGCCCGCGCCGTCCATGGTGAGAAGATCGGCACTATCGTCTCGGCCGGCGCCCGGTGAACGACGCACCGCGGGTCGAGCAGTCATCAGGCCATCGGAGGAGTAGGAGCCAGCCGTGATCGACGACACTCTCCTCGAGGGTGAGGAGAAGATGGAGAAGGCGGTGAGCGTCGCCAAGGAGAATTTCGGCGCGATTCGCACCGGGTCGGGCTCACCCCGCCATGTTCTCCAAGCTCACCGTCGACTACTACGGCGCCGCCACGCCGTTGAACCAACTGGCGGGCTTCAGCGTCGCCGACGCGCGCATGATCGTCATAACCCCCTACGACAAGGGCGCGTTGCGCGCGATCGAGAAGGCGATCCGCGACTCCGACCTCGGCGTCAACCCCACTGACGACGGCACCGTGATCCGGGTCAGCGTTCCGCAGTTGACCGAGGAGCGCAGGCGCGACTACATCAAGCTCGCTCGCAACGAGGCGGAGGAGACCCGTGTGTCGATCCGCAACATCCGTCGTCACGCCAAGGAAGCACTCGACAAGTTACAGAAGGACGGCGAGGCGGGCGAGGACGACGTCCGGCGGGCGGAGAAGGAACTCGACGAGCTCACGCACAGGTACGTGGCGCAGGTCGACGAACTACTCAGGCACAAGGAGTCGGAGCTGCTCGAGGTCTAGGCGCAGCGGAGCGAGCGGTCTGAGTTGACACCGATACCGATGGCGGACACCGAGCCGACCGATCCGGCCGGCGCTTCTGCTGCAGGCCCGGCGCAACCGCGAGCGGGGCGCAACCTACCGGCGGCCATCGGCGTCGGCGTGCTCCTCGGCGGTGCTGTCGTGACCACGCTGTTCACCGCGCGATGGGCGTTCGTCGCGGTTGCCGGCCTCGCCATCATGCTCGCGGTGTTCGAACTCACCCGCGCGCTGCGCGTCGCTGGTATCGCTGCCCCGCAGTTTCCGCTGGTCGTGGGTGCGGGCGCTGTCCTCGCCGCGACTTTCGCGAAGGGCACCGAGGCGCTGGTCATCTCGACGGCGCTGCTGATCGCCGCCGCCGTCGTCTGGGTCGCCGTCGGGGACGCCGGCTCGGCCGACTCTGCCGGCCACGGCGGGCTGGTCGACGTCGCGGGCGGCGTCTTCGCGGCGTCCTATGTCGTGTTCCTCGCCGGCTTCGCCATCTTGCTCGCGGTACCGGCCGACGGCCCACGCCGCGTGCTGGCCTCGGTCGCAACGGTGGTGTGCAGTGACACCGGGGGATACGCGGTCGGCGTTCTCGTCGGGAGACACCCGATGGCCCCAACCGTCAGCCCGAAGAAGTCGTGGGAAGGCTTCGCCGGTTCGACGCTCGCCAGCGTTGTGTTCGCGGCGGTGTACCTCCCACTGGTGTTGCACGGAACGTGGTGGCAGGGCGTCGTCTTCGGCCTTGCCATCGTGGTGGCGGCAACGGTCGGCGACCTGAGCGAGTCCCTGCTCAAACGCGACCTCGGCATCAAGGACATGGGCACGCTGTTGCCCGGCCACGGCGGCATGCTCGACCGGGTCGACGCGCAGCTGTTCGCCGCACCGGTGGCGTGGGCGCTGCTCACGGTATTCATCGCGTGGCCCGCTGGCTAGCGTGAAGGAATTTCCGCCTTAGGTGCAGAAATTCCTTCAGGCTGGCCGCGGCTATCAGCCGGGAAGCCCCGGTGCGGGGAAACCGGCGGTGAGTTCGCGCACTTCGGCCGCAACCCGATCGGTGGTGGCCGCCAGCGCGTCGTCGTCCGCCTTGGCGACCGCGCCGACGACGTCATCCATCCACGCGGCGATCTGCCGCATCTGGTCAGGGCCCATGCCACGCGTGGTGACCGCAGGCGTGCCGATGCGGATGCCGGACGGATCGAACGGTTTGCGGGTGTCGTAGGGCACGGTGTTGTAGTTGACCACGATCCCGGCCTTGTCGAGCGCGCGGGCAGCGGGCTTGCCTGCGACGTCCTTGTTGGTCAGGTCGACCAGGATCAGGTGGTTGTCGGTGCCACCCGACACGAGATCGAAGCCGCGGACGGCGAGGGCCTCGGCGAGCGCGACCGCGTTCGACACGATCGACGACGCGTAGTCGCGAAACGAGGGCTGCATCGCTTCATGCAGCGCCACGGCGATAGCTGCCGTCGTGTGGTTGTGCGGGCCGCCCTGAAGGCCCGGGAAGACCGCACGGTCGATCGCCTTGGCGTGCCGCTCGTCGCACATGAGCATGGCGCCACGCGGGCCACGCAGCGTCTTGTGCGTGGTCGTCGAAATGACCTCCGCGTGGCCGACCGGTGACGGGTGCGCGCCACCGGCGATGAGGCCGGCGATGTGGGCGATGTCGGCGACGAGCACCGCCCCGACCTCCTGCGCGATCTCCGCGAACGCCGCGAAGTCGATCGTGCGAGGGATCGCGGTGCCGCCGGCGAAGATGAGCTTCGGGCGCTCACGGCGGGCGACGTCGCGCACCTCGTCCATGTCGATGCGGCCGGTGTCGCGACGGACTCCGTACTGCACGGCGTTGAACCAGGCGCCGGTGGCCGACACCGACCAGCCGTGGGTGAGGTGACCGCCCATCGGCAAGGCCATGCCCATGACGGTCTCGCCGGGCTTTGCGAGCGCCAGGTAGACCGCGAGGTTGGCGGGGGAGCCGGAGTAGGGCTGCACGTTGGCGTGGTCGACGCCGAACAGCGACTTCGCCCGTTCGATCGCCAGCGTCTCGACCTGGTCGATGATCTGCTGGCCCTCGTAATAGCGCTTGCCCGGGTAGCCTTCGGAGTACTTGTTCGTCAGCACGGTTCCGGTTGCGTCGAGCACGGCTTGCGAGACGTAGTTCTCCGAGGCGATCAGCCGGATCTTCTCCGCCTGCCGGCGCTCTTCGCCTCGTACCAGATCGGCGATGTCGGGGTCGGCGGCGGTGAGGGCGGCGAGCGGGTGCGGGGATGCGTTCATGCGTCTCCTGTCGGATCTTCGGCCACGCCGGCACGCGGTGCCGTGGCCCGCGGTCGCCCAGGCGCTCGGCGTCCGCGAAGGATCGCTCCCCGGTGGTCGGTTCCACCATCTGTGCGCCAGTCGCGTCGGGTCGATCCTAGCGGGCCGCCGCGGCGTCCCGGCTCACGATTCCCTTGGCGGCGAGATAGGCCCGCGCGACGTCGGCCGGATCCTGGTGCTGGAGACCCACTTTGGCGTTCAGCTGCGTGAGGTCGGCGGTCGTGAAGTCGCTCATCAGCCGGTTGAGTGCTGCCGTGAGGGCCGGCGTGGCAGCGGCGTCGTACACGGCGGGTACGACCGCGTCGACGTCCTGGAGGTGGCGATCGTCGGTCAGCATCCGCAGCTGGTAGGCCGCGATGCCGGGGTCGGAGCTGAACACCAGTCCCACCTGGACGAGCCCGGTGCCCAGTGCCAGTTTGGTGAGTGGGCCGCCGGTGTCAAGCGCGCGGAACGTCGTGAACATCAAGCCGTAGGTCTTCTCCAGGCCCGGCTTGCAGTAGGGCCGGGTGGCGCACTCGCGGGGTCCGCCGAGTGCGAGTGGCCCTCGGTACGCCGCGAGGTCGGACAGCGTCGCGACGCTGTGCTGCTCGGCGAACTCTGCCGTGACTGCGAATGCGTTCTCGTTTCGTGCTTGCGACGGATCGAGGACGGCGACGTGGTGGCGTTGCGCCAGCGAGCGGAGGTTGCTCATCGTTGCCGCGAGGTCACTCGAGGTAACCTTCGGTGCGCTCGCGCCGTTGTCGTAGGCGTTGAGATAGCTCGCGAGCGAACTCGTGTACTCGGGGACGACGTCGACCTCGCCACGCCACAGTGCCGGCTCGACCGCCTCGCGGGTGGTCATGGTCTTCACTCGGGCCGGCAGGCCCGCTGCGTCGAGTGCCTGGGCGAAGAGGTTCGCCAGAATCTGGCTCTCGGTGAAGTTGAACGCCGCAACCGTCAGCGTGCGAGCAGCGCTCGAACTCGCCGCGCTGCTGCTGCGCGCCTGCTGTTTGCTTGTGCCGCATGCGGCCAGCGTCGCGGCGCACAGGACCACCGCCGCTGCACGGGTGAACGGACGATGCATGGCGACTCCGCGTCGGCTCGGGCACGCGGGGACGTCTGAGGAATCAGGCGGCGCGCCTGTGCCGGCCGCGTCATCGTAGGCACGCACTTCGTGCGGCCGTTACCGAACTTCGGCCCGCCAACGGTGGGACTTTGGACCCTCGTGGCGCACGCAGACACGCGTTGCTATGAGACCTCTGGATTCGTCCCGAGGAAACGACATGCATACGTACCCGGGCCCGCTGCTCCACGCAACGCAGGTGCGCAAGATTTACCGCACCGGCTCCGTCTTGGTTACTGCTCTGGACGACCTCGACTTCGCTGTCGGGCCAGGCGAACTCGTCGCTGTGATGGGGCCGAGTGGCTCGGGCAAGACTACCCTGCTCAACTGCCTGTCCGGTCTCGACGAGATCGACGGTGGGCGTGTCTGCGTGCAGGGCCGTGACCTGTTCGCGATGTCCGACGCCGACCGCACTGAGCATCGGGCGCGATCGATGGGTTTCGTCTTCCAGGCTTTCAACCTGATCCCGGTGTTCAGCGCGACCGAGAACGTCGAGCTTCCGCTGCTCCTGGTCGGCGTCACCGCCCGCGAAGCGCGCGCCCGCGCAGAGGCGATGCTCGAGCGGGTTGGTCTCGGTCATCGGGTGCGGCACCGGCCCAGCGAGCTGTCGGGTGGCGAGCAGCAGCGGGTCACCATTGCGCGCGCCCTCGTCGGACGTCCGGCGATCGTCTGGGCGGATGAGCCGACCGGCAACCTCGACACCAAGATGGCTGCGTCGATCATGGACCTGCTGTGCGAACTCAACCAAGCAGAGGGCCAGACGATCGTGCTCGTCACCCACGACCCGGGTATCGGGGAGCGGGCCGGGCGGGTGGTGGCGATGCGAGACGGCCGCATGGTGTCCGACGAGACACGGCTGCCACCGCGCGCGCCGGTATCAACGGGTTGACCTGCCGTGTACCCGAATCTGACTGCCCCGCTCCTCGTGCTGACGGGTGCGGCGGCGGCGGTCATCGCGTATCTGCTCGTGCGCCGGCCGGTCTTGCGCCGACTCGCCATGCGTCAGGTCAGCAGGCGCGCTTCCGAGGCGATGCTCGTCGTCGTCGGATCGATGCTCGGGACGGCGATCATCGTCGGCAGCTTCGTCGTCGGTGACACCCTCAATTTCTCGGTGAAGCAGGACGCATATCGATCGTTGGGTCCGATCGACGAGCGTGTCGTCACCGATGACCCGGTCGCGGGCGAGCTCGTCGGGATGGCGCTGCAGAACCTGCGTGCCGATCCGCTGATCGACGGTGTACTCACGACGCACTTCGTTCAGGCAGCGGCTGTCGCGACGATTGGCGGACGGGAACTCGCCCAACCGCGGACCACGGTGTGGGACACCGACTTCGCGCGAGCCGAGAAATTCGGCGCGCGCAGCTCGGCGTCGGGATTGAGCGGGAGTTCTCCCGGTGCAGGCGAAGTCGTCGTGAACGCGGCGCTTGCGCACGATCTCGGTGTCCGCGTCGGCGACCGCGTGACGCTCTACCTCTTCCAGCATCCTGCCGATCTGCGGGTAGTGCGGATCCTGCCCACCAAGGGGCTGGCCGGCGCCGGGCTTTCCGGCATCCTCAACCGCGACGCGTTCGTCGCGCCGGATTCGCTGGTCGAGGCCGGCGCGGCCAGCGGAGCGGCCGGCCCGACGACGGTGACATTCGTCTCGAACCGCGGTGGTGTCGTCACCGGCAACCGCTACAGCGACGAGGTGGCGGCGGAGATCCGAGACGTGCTGGCGCCACTGTCCGCTGCCGGTACAGCGGTGGAGACCCCGAAGAAGGACGTGCTGGCGGCCGCCGAGAAGACCGGCGCATCGCTGGGTTCGATGTTCCTCTTCCTCGGCAGCTTCAGCATCATCGCGGGAGTGCTGCTTCTCGTGAACATCTTCGTGATGCTGGCGGAGGAGCGGAAGAGCCAGCTCGGCATGTTGCGGGCGGTCGGGATGAAGCGCTCGCGGCTCGTCGGCACGTTCGTGCTCGAGGGCGCGGCGTACGCGGTCGCGGCGTGTGCGATCGGCGTCGGCGTGGGTATCGGCGTTGGCGCCGCGGTGGCCACCATCGCCGCGCGCATCTTCGGCTCCTGGTCGCAGGACGGCGCGGGGCTGGAGATCCGCTTCGCCATGACCTCTACGAGCCTGGTGAACGGCTTCGCTCTGGGACTGCTGATCGCACTCACCACTGTGCTGCTGACGAGTATGCGGATCAGTCGCCTGAACATCATCGCCGCGATCCGCGATCTGCCGCCAAACGCGGGCCGCCGCGCTCGCACGCCGGCCCTGGTCGCGGCGACGGCCGTGGCCGCTGCGTTGGTGGTCGCCTCCGTGCCAGTTGTCGCCCGCGGCCGGGGCGCGAGCACGTACCTGCTACCTTCGCTCGCGGTGCTCTTCGCCGTTCCGCTGCTTGCTCGGCTGCTTCCGCGCCGCGCGGTGTACACGGCAGCGGCGTCGGTGGTGCTGGTGTGGGCGCTGACGGCCAACTTGGTGCGCCCGAACCTGTTCGACGACTCCTCGATGGCGACCTACATCGTTCTCGGCGTCATGCTCACCTTCACCGGCGTATTCCTGGTGAGCGAGAACCAGAACCTCGTGCTGCGACCGTTACGCCGCCTCATCGACAGACCGTCTGAGGCAGGGTTGGCGGCGCGCCTGGCGGTGGCCTATCCGCTGGCCCGCAAGTTCCGCACCGGTGCAACTCTGGTGATGTACGGAATCGTGGTGTTCACGATCGTGCTCATCACCGAGATCAACGCCGTCATCGGTGGCAGCGTCGACGGCCAAGTGCGGCAGGCGACGGCCGGCTACTCGATTCGAGTCGACTACAACCCCGCCGCGGGTATCAGCGACGCGGCGACGGCGTTTCGGTCAGGTCCACTCGCCGACCGAGTTCAGGACGTCGCGCCGCTGACGCTTGCGCTCGCCGGCGCCACGGATCCCGGAAAGCGAACGACATCGCCGCTGCACACGGTGGTCGTGGGGCTGCCGGCCAGTGCGCTGGCGCGCGGTTTCAAGCTCGCGGAGCGGCTGCCGGCCCTGGCCACTGATGCAGCGGTGTGGACCCTACTCGGCAACGACGAGCGCTATGTCGTGCTGGATCGCAACTTCGGCGCCACCGGCGGGCCACCTGGGCAGGCCTTCAAGGCAGGCGACACGTTCTGGTTGAGCGATCCGCGCACGGGCAACGGCGAACGCAAGGTCATCGCGGGCATCGTGGAAAGCGCAGTCCCGTTCTACAACGCGGGATTCGCGCCGTCGGATGCGTATCCGGTGTTGATGAGCACTGCTGCGGTGACCAGCGAGTTCCGTGGTGTCACGCAGACCTCGAGCGCGCTGCTGCGCCTCGCGCCAGGAACCGACGAAGCCGCGTTCCGGGCATCGCTGCAAGGGCGCTTCCTTTCGGCGAGCCTGGTGGCGACGTCGATCCGCGACGTCGTACAGCGGATGTTCTCGGGTAGCCGCGCGTTCTTCCAGCTCATGGACGGATATCTCGCGCTGGGGCTGCTGGTCGGCATCACGGGGCTCGGCGTGGTCATGGTCCGTGCGGTGCGCGAACGGCGTCGCACGATCGGGGTCTTGCGCGCGCTCGGCTTCCGGGCCCGCACGGTGCAGCGATCGTTCCTGGCGGAGAGCTCATTCGTCGCGTTGGAGGGTATCCTGCTCGGAACCGGGCTCTCGATCCTCACGGCCTACCTGCTGTACCGCAACAGCAGTGCGTTCGACGGCCTCGACGGTGGCTTCGTTGTCGACTGGTTCACCGTCGCAATGCTGGTCGGTGGCACGTTCGTCGCCTCCCTCCTGGTGACCATCGCTCCGGCGCGCCGGGCCGCCCGCACCCCGCCGGCGTTGGCCGTGCGCGTCGACAACTGACCCGACCGCGCCGCCGGCACCGCCACGAACCTGGGACACTGGACCGGTCATGCCCGAGCCCGGTCACCTCATGCTCGTGCCGCCGCGGCGAGCGAAGCCGCCGCGGCACCTCGCCGACCTCGACCTCGCAGAGCGGCGCGAGGTCCTCGTCGAACTCGGTCAGCCGGCGTACCGCGCGACGCAACTGTCGACGCACTACTTCGGTCGTCTCGTCGACGACGTCGACCAGATGACCGACGTCCCGAAGTCTGTTCGTGCCGTGCTGGCCCAGGCGCTGTTGCCACCGCTGCTCACACCCGCGCGCACCGTCGCATGTGACGGCGGGACGACGCGCAAGACCGTGTGGCGGCTGTTCGACGGCGCGCTCGTCGAGTCGGTCCTCATGCGATATCCCGGCAGTACACGAAGCGCGAGTGGTCCTGCCGAACTCGGCGACGAAGCCGACGACGAGCCCGACGTCTCACCTGCCGGGGGCGTGCACCGGCGGCGCGAGCGGACGACGTTGTGCGTCTCGAGTCAGGCCGGGTGCGGCATGAACTGCCCGTTCTGCGCTACCGGGCAAGCCGGCTTGACCCGCAACCTGTCGGCTGCGGAGATCGTCGCGCAGGTGGTGGCCGGCTCGCGATCGGTGGCGCGCGGGGAAATCCCGGGTGGGCCGGGGCGTGTCTCGAACGTCGTCTTCATGGGCATGGGGGAGCCGCTCGCCAACTACACGGCGGTCGTCTCCGCCGTCCGCCGGCTCACGGCTGCGGTGCCCGACGGGCTCGGCATCTCCCAACGCGGTGTCACCGTGTCGACGGTCGGCCTCGTGCCGGCGATCGACCGGCTCACCGACGAGGGCATGAACGTCACGTTGGCCGTCTCACTCCACGCTCCCGACGACGAGTTGCGCGACACGCTGGTGCCCATCAACACCCGATGGAAGGTCTCGCAGGTTCTCGAATCGGCGTCACGCTATGCGCGGACCACGAAGCGGCGGGTTTCGATCGAATACGCGATGATCCGCGATGTCAACGACCAGGCATGGCGGGGTGACCTGCTCGGCGAGCTGGTGGCGCGCACGCTCGGACACCTCGGGCACGTCAACCTCATCCCGCTCAACCCGACTCCCGGTTCGGCCTGGACCGCCTCGCGCGCGGACGACGAGAAGGAGTTCCTCCGGCGGGTGCAAAGCCACGGCGTTGCGGTCACCGTGCGCGATACGCGCGGGCGAGAAATCGACGGCGCGTGCGGTCAGCTTGCTGCGGTGACGGGCGAGGAGCCTCGGTGACGCGGTCGCGCTACACGGACAGGTCGGCGCGCTACAAGTACAGGTAGAGGACGGCGGCGAGCACCGCCGCGACGGCGGCGATGAGCGGCAGCCGCTCCACCCAAGAGCCGGCTACGTACGGCCGGGCCGGCCGGGCCGGCCGGGCTGGTCGTCCGGCACGGCCGGCGCGGCCCGCCCGGCCAGGGCGGGCAGGGGCGGCGTCGGTGCCCGACGACTCCGGAGCCGCGCCGTGACGCCAACTCGTTTGCTGGCCCCCGTAGCGCGCGATCGCCAGCCGCGTTCGTGCCGGCGGTTCGTAGGTGCCGCTGCGGACGAAGTCTTCGTCGAAGACGAGGCCGGTGAACTCGTCGGCTTCGGTTGCGTCCTCGCCGGGAGTCACTGGCGGCTCCGGCCGGTCCATCAGTTTCGGCAGGCTGGGCAGTTCCGGCAGTTCCGGCAGTTCCGGCAGGTTCGGCAGGCTGGGCAGGTACGGCCGGACCCGGTGGCGCGTCGGGTGAGCCGTCGCTGCGTTCGTCGCCGGGCTTCTCCGCCATCGCAGGCCACCAATCTCGCGTGCTGCCCGTGCTGCCCGTGCTGCCCGTGCTGCCCGTGCTGCCCATGCAGCCCATGCAGCCGGTGCTGCCAATGCTTCGATCCTACGAGCGAACCGGCCCGGATGAGACGCCGTTCGCGGCGATCACGTCGCGGTACCACCACGCGCTGCGCTTGGGCGTGCGGCGCTGCGTCACGAAGTCGACGTCGATGAGGCCCCAGCGCTGGGTGTAACCCTGGGCCCACTCGAAGTTGTCGAGCAGCGACCAGACGTGGTACCCGTCCACCCGAACGCCCGCCGCGATCGCGCGATGGAGTTCGACGAGGTGGTCGTGCAGGTAAGTGATGCGGTCGCCGTCATCCACCGTGCCGTCCGGAGCCGGCGTCTGCACGGTCGCGATCCCGTTTTCGGTGATGCTGACGGGGACGTCGCCGTAGTCGCGTCTCAACCGGGTGAGGATGTCGAAGAGCCCGGCGGGGTAAATCTGCTCCCACTGAGCCTGCGCCACGGGATACCTGATGACGTCGCTGCCGGTCGCGTCCACGACGACAGGGGTGTAGTAGTCGACGCCGAGCACGTCGATCGGCACTGAGATGGTCTCGAGATCTCCGTCTTCGACCACGGCCATCAGATCCACGCCGCGGCGCGTGAGGTCGGCCAGGACGTCCGCCGGATAGGTTCCGGTCAAGATCGGGTCGAGGTAGAGGCGGTTCTCGTAGCCGTCGCGCAACCGTGCCGCAGCACGCGCCTTCGGATCGCCGGCGGGTTCGGCGAGGACGGGGGCAAGGTTCAACACCGGCCCGATTCGCGCGTGCGGTGCGGCCGACTTCAGCGCTCGGGCGGCAAGACCGTGTCCGAGCAGCATGTGGTGAGCGGCGGTGTAGGCGGCCGTCGCATCGCGCCGACCCGGGGCGTAGGCCCCTGCGAGGTAGGCGACATCGACGATCGTCTTCGGTTCGTTCACCGTGAGCCACGTTGCGACCATGTCACCGAGTGCGTCGTGCATCAGCGCCGCGTAGTCGGCGAAGTAGCTCGCGGTGTCGCGACTCTCCCAGCCGCCGGTGTCCTGCAGCGCCTGCGGTGTATCCCAGTGCCAAAGGGTCGCCACCGGCTGGATTCCGCGGCGGTGCAATCCGTCGACGAGCCTTTTGTAGAAGTCCAGCCCGTGCTGGTTGACTGCTCCGCCCGCTCCGCGCCGTCCGCTGGGCAGCACCCGCGGCCACGAGATCGAGAAGCGGTAACTGCGCAACCCCAGCGCCGACATGAGTTCGAGGTCCTGCGCGTAGCGGTGGTAGTGGTCGGCGGCGACGTCGCCGGTCCCACCGTCGGCGATCGCGCCGGTGCGATGGGAGAACGTGTCCCACACCGACGGCCCCTTGCCGTCTGCCGTAGCAGCGCCTTCGATCTGATAGGCGGACGTCGCGGCACCCCACGAGAACCCGGTCGGGAACACCAGCGTCGCTCCCGCGGATCGACCCGGCTCGCTTTGGCTGGCGCCCGATGCGGAAACCGTTGCCCGTGACGGCGACACGCCGGGCGATGTTCGTGCGGTGGTGCAGCCGCTCCCGAGCCCGCCGGTTGCGCCCAGCGCCACCGCGGCCGCCCCACCACGAAGGAAGCTACGCCGGGAGAGGCCGTCGTGCCCCATGGCTTCATCATCCGCCTCTCGAAGGGGTGCGACAACGCGCAGACGGCCTTGCCGGACTACGGATTCCGTGGTGTCCCGAGCTCGGGCGGGTGCGATCTGCGGCGATAGGGTGACCGGCACGGGACCGTTGCCCCAACCGGGCGTCGTAAGCCAAGGAGCGTGCGCCATGAGCGCTGCCCAGTCCGAAACACGTGTGCCTCGCGCACTGCGCAATTACGTCGACGGCGAGTTCGTCGACGCGTCATCGGGGAGAACGCTCGACGTCGTCGATCCGAGCACCGGAGAAGTGTTCGCCACTGCGCCGATGTCCGCTGCGCCGGACGTCGATGGCGCGACGGCAGCGGCGGCGCGCGCCTTCGAGGGTTGGCGCGACACCACGCCGTCCGAAAGGCAGCGGGCGTTGCTGCGCATTGCCGACGCCATCGAGGAGCGCACCGACGACTTCGTCGCCGCCGAATGCGAGAACACCGGCAAGCCACTGGCGTTGACCGCGTCCGAGGAAATGCCACCGATGGTCGACCAGATCCGGTTCTTCGCCGGTGCCGCCCGCTTCCTCGAGGGTCAGGCCGCCGGTGAGTACCTCGCCGGTCACACCTCGTTCGTCCGCCGGGAGCCCGTCGGCGTCTGCGCGCAGGTCACGCCGTGGAACTACCCGATGATGATGGCCGTCTGGAAATGGGCACCGGCGATCGCAGCCGGCAACACCGTCGTGCTCAAACCGTCCGAGACGACACCCGTGACCGCGCTGCTGATGGCGGAGATTCTCGGCGAGTTCTTGCCGCCGGGCGTATTCAACGTAATCTGCGGTGACCGCGACACCGGCCGCTTGCTGGTCGAGCATCCGACGCCGTCGATGGTCTCGATCACCGGAAGCGTGCGAGCGGGCATGGAGGTCGCCGGTTCGGCGTCACGCGACCTCAAGCGCGTACACCTCGAGCTCGGCGGAAAGGCGCCGGTCATCGTCTTCGACGACGCCGACCTGGAGGCAGCTGCCGAAGGTATCGCCGGCGCCGGCTACTTCAACGCCGGCCAGGACTGCACGGCCGCGACCAGGGTGCTGGCAGGTCCCGGCGTCCACGACGAGTTCGTCGCCGCGTTGAGCGAGCAGGCGCGCGGCACCGTGGTCGGGCCGCCGTCCGACACCGACGCCGCGTACGGTCCGGTGAACAATGCGAACCAGCTCGCCCGGGTGCGCGGTTTCATCGACCGCCTACCCGACCACGCGAAGCTCCTCGCCGGTGGTGAAACGGTCGGCGATCGTGGCTACTTCTACGCGCCGACTGTCGTCGCCGGCCTGCGGCAGGACGACGAGGCCGTTCAGCAGGAGATTTTCGGCCCGGTCATCACCGTGCAGCGGTTCTCCGACGAAGAGGAAGCATTGCGCTGGGCCAACGGCGTCGAATACGGCCTGGCGTCGTCGGTGTGGACCCGCGATCACGGCCGGGCGATGCGGATGGCGAAGCGCCTCGACTTCGGGTGCGTGTGGATCAACACGCACATCCCGCTGGTCGCGGAGATGCCGCACGGCGGCTTCAAGCACAGCGGCTACGGCAAGGATTTGTCGATGTACGGCTTCGAGGACTACACCCGCATCAAGCACGTCATGACCAACCTCGACGCGTGACGCCCACGCTGCTGCTCTCTCAGGCTCACGCCGTCGCTGCGGCGAACGCCTCCTCGAGGACGCCGAGTGCCTCGAGCAGCAGGCGGTCGGGCATCACCAGTGGCGGCAGGAAGCGCAGCACGTTGCCGTAGGTACCCGCGGTGAGGACGACGACGCCGCGGGCGTGGCACGCCTTCGCCACTGCTGACGTGGTCGCCGGGTCCGGCTCGGTGGTGCCCGGGACGACGAGTTCGAGCGCGAGCATCGCGCCGCGCCCGCGCACGTCGCCGATGCACCGGTGTGCGCCGGCCAACTGCTTCAGGCGCGGCATCATCAACTGCTCGATGTGCCGAGCGCGAGAGACGAGGTCGAACTCTTCGATCGTGCGGATCGATGCCAGCGCGGCTGCGCAGGCCACCGGGTTTCCGCCGTACGTGCCGCCGAGCCCGCCGACGTGCGCGGCGTCCATGATCTCGGCCCGACCCGTGACGGCGGAGAGCGGCAGGCCACCCGCCAGCGCTTTCGCCGTCGTCACGACGTCTGGCACCACGCCCTCGTGGGTGCACGCGAACATGTCGCCGGTACGCCCGAAGCCGGTCTGAATCTCGTCGGCGATGAACACGATCCCGTTGTCGCTGCAGAAGCGCGACAGCGCGGGCAGGAATCCCGCGCCGGGAACCACGAATCCGCCTTCGCCCTGGATCGGCTCGACGAGCACGGCCGCGATGTTGTCGACGCCGAGCTGCGACTTCATCGTCGAGATGGCGAGCGCCGCGGCCTCCGGGCCGCAGTTCGCTGCGCCGGTCGGCCAGCGGAACGGGTAGGCCATCGGCATCCGGTAGACCTCGGGTGCGAACGGCCCGAAGGAATGCTTGTACGGCATGTTCTTGGCGGTCAGCGCCATGGTGAGGTTCGTGCGCCCGTGATAGGCGTGATCGAACACGACAACAGCGGTTCGCTTGGTATACGCGCGAGCGACTTTCACCGCGTTCTCGACGGCCTCCGCGCCGGAGTTGAACAGCGCGGACTTCTTCGGATGCTCGCCGGGCGTCAGGTCGTTGAGCCTCTCGCATACGTCGACGTAGCCCTCGTACGGCGTGACCATGAAACAGGTATGGGTGAACGCGGCCGCTTGCGCGCTCACGGCTTGGACGACGTGTGGTGCGGCGTTGCCGACGCTCACGACAGCGATCCCGGAGCCGAGATCGATGAGGGAGTTGCCGTCGGCGTCGACGATGACACCGCCGCCGGCCGCGGTGACGAACACCGGCACCGCGGTCGACACTCCTCGCGCCACGGCGGCTTCTCGGCGCGCCATCAACTCGATCGACTTCGGCCCCGGGATGGCGGTGACCAGGCGGCGCTCTTGCGGCAACCCGGGCCCGCCGATCGCGGCGACATCGCCTGCGCCATCGCCTGCAGCGTCACTAGCAGCGTCACTAGCAGCATTCTTTGCAGGGGCACCCGTAACGGCACCCGCAGCGGCACCCGGGTTTGATGTCGCGGGCCGCGTGAGCTCGACCATGTCGTCCTCCTGTTTGCGAGCCTAGTGTCCCGCTTGCACCCGCAACGATCATTGCGCTGAGCCGGCCGGCAGCGATACTGGTGACCTCGGTGTCACGGCGCTGTGATGAATCCGAAACGTGCAACCCGCACTCTTGGGTGCAAGCCCGACGCGACAGGAGACACCAGATGTTGACCCATGTACGGATCAGCGTTCCGGACCGCCCCGGCATGCTCGCGCAGGTGACGGCCGCATTGGCTGACGTCGGCGCCGACATCAAGAGCATCGCGGTGCTCGAACGCGAGACGGGGCGAGCGGTCGACGACATCTACCTGAGCTGGCCGGACAACCGCGCGCAGAGCCTGCTGAGCGAGCGGTTGGAAGCGGTTCGCGGGGTGAACGTCCTCGGGCTGCGCCCGTCGCGCCAGGTCCCGGGTGCATTTCCCGACCTCGATCTGCTGACGCACGTGCTGTCGACCGCTTCGCGCGGGCTGGACACGCTCGTCGACATGGCGGCGCTCGCGTTCGGTGCCGACTGGGCGGCGAGCGTCGCCTACGACGGCGGCGCCCCGCGGGTGCTCTACTCCAGTGGCGCCCTGTCGGCCGATGTCGTCGCGCCGCCGGTGCGGGTGATCCGGCCGACCGCGATCGAGCAGGACGGCGTGCAGCTCGCCGCGGCGCCGCTCGATCCGTTCGACGCCGTGCTGGTCTGCGGCCGGGCGAGCACGCCGTCGTTCCACCGTGTCGAGCTGGAGCGGATCCGTCGGGTGACCGAACTCGCGCTCGGGCTGGTGCGGGCCGACGTTGCGATCGGGTCGGTCAGCTAGCGACCTCGTCGTTGACCACCTTGACCCGGCTAGTGAGTGACCACTAACTTTGCGGTGTCAGTGCAGCCGACCTCGCAGGCGGTGTCATGTTCGCGCGGCTCGCCGCGGTGGTGTTCGCCCGGCGCAAGCTCGTCCTGCTCGTCGGCCTCGTCGCCATCCTGGCTGCCGGCGCGTGGGGCGGTTCGGTTACCAAGCGACTGTCCGGTGGCGGCTACTACGACCCGCACAGTGAATCGGTCGCGGCGGCCAACGACATCCAGCACAAGCTCGGCGTCCCCGCCTCCGATGCGACCGTGCTGTTCACCAGTCAGCGACCCATCACCGATCCGCAGGTCGGCGCTGCGATATCGCGGGCTCTGCAAAACCTCCCGTCCGACGCGGTTACCTCCTATGTCAGCTACTGGAACAGCCACCGGCCCGAGCTGGTGTCGGCGGACGGGCACGCGACCTACGCCAACCTCGAACTAGCCGGCTCGACCGATCCGTCGAAGCAAGGCCGCGTCTCGGACGTGGAGCGGTCGCTGGCGGCAGCCGACCTGCCGGGCATCACCGTCGGCTACGCCGGAGTGCAGCCGCTCAACAAGGAGATCAGCCACCAGGTCAGCGTCGACCTCAAGCGCGCGGAGACACTGTCGCTGCCGATCGTCTTGATCTTGCTCGTCTTCATCTTCGGCAGCCTCGTCTCCGCCGCCCTGCCGGTGGTTGTCGGCGTGTGCGGCATCATCGGCGCGTTCGCGATCCTGCGCGTCTTGACGCTGTTCGTCAGCGTGTCGGTCTTCGCCCAGAACATGGTCACCCTGCTCGGCCTCGGGCTCGCGATCGACTACGCCCTGTTCGTCGTGAGCCGGTTCCGCGAGGAGATGGATCGGCAGGGCGATGTCGAAACCGCGATCCGTCGCACGCTGGCGACCGCCGGGCGCACCGTTGCATTCTCGGGCGTGACCGTCGCCGTCTCGGCGGCGTCCCTCACCCTGTTCCCCGAGTCCTTCCTGCGGTCGATGGGCTACGGCGGGGTCGCCGTCGTGCTGCTCGACGTGCTCGCCGCTTTGACCGTGCTGCCCGCCCTGCTCGCCGTGCTCGGTCGGCGGGTCGACGCGCTGCGCGTCCCGCTGGGCCGCGGACGCCGGGGCGGCCGGGCCGGGTCGGGCGATCCTCCGGACGGCGTCGGGCGGCTCGAGCGCGACGCCGAGGCGAGCGGTGCCGAACTCGCTCACGGCGCCTGGTACCGGCTCGCGCACAGCGTCATGCGGCACCCGGTCCTTTACGCGGTGCCGATCGTCGTGGTGCTGCTCTTCATGGCTTCGCCCTTCAGGAACGTCACATTCGGCGGCTATACCGCGAAGGTCATGCCGGCCGGGGCCTCGGGCCGGGTGGTCACCGAAACGCTGTCTCGCGATTTTCCCGGTAACGACACCCAGCCGATGCAGGTCGTGGTCGAGGGGTTGCAGTCACCCGCTGCGCTCACCACGTACGTGTCGCAACTGCAAAGAGTGTCGGGGGTGCGGAGCGCGCAAGTCACCGCGCGGAAAGCAGACAACGCGCTGGTGAAGGTCGACTACGACGGCGACCCGATCTCCGGGAAGGCACGCGCGACGCTCGCAGGCATCCGAACCGTGACGCCACCCCCGGGATCGCGGGTGCTGGTCGGCGGGTTGACCGCGTTCCTCGTCGACCAGTTGCACAGCATCGGGCAGGTCCTGCCGTGGATGCTCGGCATCGTCGTGGTCGCGATGGCCGTCCTGCTGTTCTTCGCGTTCGGTTCGTTCGTGCTGCCGGTCAAGGCAATCCTCATGAACACGCTGTCGATCGGCGCTTCTTTCGGCGCGATCACCTGGATCTTCCAGAGTGGCCACCTGTCGAGCGTGCTCAACTTCACCCCGCTCGGCTACCTCGACGCGACAGACCCCATCCTGCTGCTGGCCGTCGTGTTCGGCCTGTCCATGGACTACGAGGTGTTCCTGCTCAGCCGCATCCGCGAGGAGTGGGACTCCCTTGCCGCTCCGACGAACCCGCCGCTGCCGCCGGGCGAACGCAACCGCACGGCGGTCGCCGTCGGCGTGCAGCGCAGCGGGCGCATCATCACCAGCGCCGCGTTGCTGCTCGTGGTCGTGATCGGACTGTTCGCGACGTCGCGCATCACGACACTGAAGTTGTTGGGCGTCGGTATGGCCCTGGCGATCGCGCTCGACGCCACGATCGTGCGCGCGCTGCTGGTGCCCGCCGTCATGCGGATGCTGGGCGCCGCCAACTGGTGGGCGCCGGCACCGGTGGCCCGCTGGTGGGCTGCCCATGGTCTGCGCGAGACGGCGCAGGGGGCGCCGCCGCCACGCGACGTCCGCGAACTCCAGAGCAACTGATCGGCTCACAGCGTCCGCCGGCGGTTGCCCGGGCGCCGATACGGGAGAATGACTCTGTGACAATGCGCCGTGACGTCGTGATCTTGGGCTCCACCGGGTCGATCGGCACCCAGGCGCTCGACGTGATCCGGCGCAATCCGCACCTGTTTCGTGTGGTGGGCCTGGCCGCCGGCGCGGGCCGGCTCGCGCTGCTGGCCGACCAGGCCCTGGAGTTCGGCGTCGAGGTCGTCAGCACCAGCGCCGAGCACCCGGCCGAGCTGGAGGCAGCGCTGGCGGCCCGGGCCGCCAGCCCGAAGCCCGCGACGGGCAGCCCCAAGGTGCTCGCCGGTGCCGACGCCGCGACGGAGGTCGCGGGCTGGCAGCTCGACGGCGGTGAGCGGCAGACCGGCGTCGTCCTGAACGGGATGACGGGTTCGATCGGTCTCGCACCCACGCTTGCCGCCCTGCGCGCCGGGCACACCCTCGCGCTGGCGAACAAGGAGTCGCTGATCGTCGGCGGACCACTGGTCAAGGCGGCCGCGGCTCCGGGCCAGATCGTGCCTGTCGATTCCGAGCACTCCGCGCTCGCCCAGTGCCTGCGCGGTGGCGAGCGCGGCGAGGTGCGCCGGCTGGTCCTCACCGCGAGCGGTGGCCCCTTTCGGGGCCGGGCCCGCGCTCAGTTGGGCGACGTCACCCCGGATCAGGCGCTCGCCCATCCCACCTGGCGGATGGGCCCGGTGGTCACGATCAACTCGGCGACCCTGGTCAACAAGGCGCTCGAAGTGATCGAGGCGCACCTGCTCTTCGACGTCCCCCTCGACCGGATCGACGTCGTCGTGCACCCGCAGTCCATGATCCACTCGATGGTCGAGTTCACCGACGGCTCGACCCTCGCCCAGTGCTCGCCGCCGGACATGCGGCTGCCGATCTCCCTCGGCCTGAGCTGGCCGCACCGGGTACCCGAGGCGGCCCCGGGCTGCGACTGGACGACGGCCTCGAGCTGGACCTTCCAGCCGCTGGATGACGACGCGTTCCCCGCCGTCCGGCTTGCCCGGTGGGTCGGCGCGGTCGGCGGCACCGCGCCGGCGATCTTCAACGCGGCGAACGAAGAGGCGGTGGCTGCCTTCCTCGACGGCCGGCTGAGTTTCCCTGGCATTGTGGACACGGTGGAACAGGTGGTTTCGGAACAGGTGTCCGATCAGGACGGCGCGGGGCTCAGGAACGTCCGCGAGCTTTCCGACGTCCTTGATGCGGAGAGTTCCGCACGGGCACGGGCGCGTGCGCTCATCGCCCGGTCAGCCCGGACCGGCCACCCCTCAGGAGACGAATCATGATGGCGCTCGGCATCGTCGCGTTCGTGGTGGCGCTGCTCGTCTCGGTGATGATCCACGAGGGCGGCCACTTCGTGACCGCTCGGATGTTCGGCATGAAGGCCACCCAGTTCTTCGTCGGGTTCGGCCCGACGCTGTGGTCCAAGCAGCGGGGTGAGACCGAGTACGGGATCAAGGCCATCCCGGCCGGCGGCTTCGTCAAGATCATCGGGATGACGCCCCTCGAGGACGTGGCGCCCGAGGATCAGCCGCGTGCCTTGATCAACAAGCCCGGCTGGCAGCGGTTCATCGTGCTCGCCGCCGGCTCTTTCACCCACTTCGTGATCGCGCTGGTGCTCTTCGTCGTCCTCGCGAGCTTTTGGGCGACCAAGGCGACCGGCTACGCGAGCGTTCACCAGGTGTACAGCTGCGCGATCCCGACCGACACCGGGCAGTGCCCGGCGGGAGCGGCCGCGGCCCCCGCGGCAGGGGTGCTGCACCCGGGCGACGTGATCGTCGCGGTCAACGGCAAGGACGTGAAAACCACCCCGGCGACCTTGACCAGTTCCACCGGCAGCAGCACACAGGTGACCGGAGGCAGCGACGGAGTCATTGCGCTCACCCGAGAGGGCGGTATCGCGCCTGTCACGTTCACGGTCAAGCGCGACGGGCACCTGATTCGGCTCACGTTCTCTCCCGTGAAAGGGCCAGACGGCTACCCGCACATCGGGTTCCAGCCGGTCGACCAGGGCGTGCGGGCCGGCCCGCTCGGCGCTTTCAACCTCTTCGGGCAGATGGTCACCGGGACCTTCGGAGCACTCGGCCAGGTGCCGCACGAGATCTCGCAAATCCTGAGCCATCCGCACCAGCCCCGGCAGATCGGCAGCAGCGGCGGACAGGTGACCAGCGTCGTCGGCGTGGCTCAGGTCGCTGGTGACGCGTTCAAGTACGGCGGCGCGAGCGGCGGTATCGCGACGCTGATCGGAATCGTCGCGTCGGTGAACCTCTTCGTGGGGCTTTTCAACCTGTTCCCGCTCCTGCCGCTCGACGGCGGGCACATTGCGATATTGGGGTACGAGAAGACCAGGGACTGGTGGCGGCGGCGTCACGGCATGCCCGCCGGCGGCCCGGTCGACCTGGCCAAGCTGATGCCGGTCACGTACGCGGCGTTAGCCTTGATCGTGGGCGTGTCGGCCATCCTGCTGTACGCGGACGTGGTGAATCCGGTCACGTTGCCCCAGTGAGCACGGATACCGCGAGACGAGACGCAAGATAGAGAGGCAACTGTGAGCACTGTCGACCTGGGCGTTCCTCCGATGCCGGTGCCGAGCCCGCTCGCGCCGCGACGCAAGTCGCGCCAGATCGACGTCGGCGGCGTGCTGGTGGGTGGCGGCGCACCGGTTTCCGTGCAGTCCATGACGACGACGCTCACCGCCGACGTCAACGCCACGTTGCAGCAGATCGCCGAGCTGACGGCGTCCGGCTGCCAGATCGTGCGGGTCGCTTGCCCGAGCCAGGACGACGCCGACGCGCTGCCGGCGATCGCGAAGAAGTCGCAGATCCCGGTGATCGCCGACATCCACTTCCAGCCCAAGTACGTCTTCGCGGCCATCGAGGCCGGTTGTGCGGCGGTGCGGGTCAACCCCGGCAACATCAAGAAGTTCGACGACCAGGTCAAGGAGATCGCGCAGGCGGCCAAGGACCACGGCACGCCGATCCGGATCGGCGTCAACGCCGGTTCGCTCGATCCGCGGCTGCTCGCGAAGTACGGCAAGGCGACGCCCGAGGCGCTCGTCGAGTCGGCCAAGTGGGAAGCGAGCCTTTTCGAGGAGCACGGCTTCCACGACATCAAGATTTCGGTCAAGCACCACGACCCGTTGGTGATGGTGGCCGCCTACCGGCAACTCGCGGCCGAGACCGACTATCCGCTGCACCTCGGCGTCACCGAGGCGGGCCCGCTCATGCAGGGCACGATCAAGTCTTCGGTGGCTTTCGCGATCCTGCTCTCGGAGGGCATCGGCGACACGATCCGGGTCTCGCTGTCGGCCCCGCCCGTCGAGGAAGTGAAGGTCGGCATCGGCATCCTCGAGTCGCTCGGCATGCGGGAGCGCCGGCTCGAGATCGTGTCCTGCCCCTCGTGCGGCCGGGCCCAGGTCGACGTCTACAAGCTGGCCGAGGAGGTGCACGCGGGCCTCGACGGCATGACCGTGCCGTTGCGCGTTGCCGTGATGGGCTGCGTCGTGAACGGCCCGGGTGAAGCACGCGAGGCCGATCTCGGCGTGGCTTCGGGCAACGGCAAGGGGCAAATCTTTGTGCGTGGCGAAGTGATCAAGACGGTGCCCGAGGCGCAGATCGTGGAGACACTGATCGAAGAGGCGATGCGCCTCGCTGACGAAATGGGCACTGACGGCGTAGCCTCCGGCGAACCGCAAGTGACGGTTCACTAGGCGGCGCGCTTGCGCGGCGTCCGTCGGGGCTCGAGGAGGATGCGTGCTGCGCGCTCTGGCGGTGCGGGTGCTCGACGACCGGGACGCCATCAGCGCCCGTGAGGTCGTCGACCGGGACCCCGTCGCGAACGTGTTCGTCGCATCTCGGTTGGAGGCCGCCGGGCTCGACCCCTGGCGGCTCGGTGCGGAGGTCTGGGGGTACTTCAGCGGCGGGCACCTGAATGCTCTGTGCTACGCCGGAGCCAACATGGTGCCGGTGGGCGCGAGCAACGACGCGTGCCGTGCCTTCGCCGATCGCGCCAAGCGGCAGGGACGCCGTTGCTCGTCGATCGTCGGGCCCGCCAACCAGGTCGGCGCCTTGTGGTCGATGCTTGAGCCGGTGTGGGGACCGGCTCGCGACGTCCGGACCAACCAACCACTGATGGCGATCAGCGATACGCCGAAGGTCGCGCCCGACCCGCTGGTCCGCCGCGTGATGCCCGACGAGCTGGACCTGCTGTATCCGGCCTGCGTGGCGATGTTCACCGAGGAGGTCGGGGTCTCGCCGGTGAACGGTGACGGCGGGGCGCTGTACCGGGCGCGCGTCGCCGAGCTGATCTCGCAGGGTCGGGCGTTCGCGCGGATGGAAGACGGTCGGGTCGTGTTCAAGGCCGAGATCGGCGCCGCATCGGCCGACGCCTGCCAGGTGCAGGGCGTATGGGTCGACCCGGCGCTGCGCGGGCTCGGGTTGTCCAACGGCGGTATGGCGGCTGTCGTCATGCAGGCGCAGGCGACCGTAGCGCCCGTCGTCAGTCTCTACGTCAACGACTACAACGCGCCTGCGCGCGCTGCATACCGGAAGGTCGGCTTCGTCGAGGTCGGCACTTTCATGTCGGTGCTCTTCTAGCGCGCCTGTTCTTCGGCTCGTGTCGCGGCGGCCGTTGCGCCGGCTTTCCACAGCGGGATTTCCCTTTGTCCACAGCTATTTTGGGCAATCGCGAAGGCTGCTGTTTTGTCGGCGCCGGTCCTTATCGTTGCGGGCATGGGAAATCTGGTATCGGCGGTTGATGAGCTGCTGGCGGTCGACGTCGCGGAACTGTCAGACGCGACCCTGGCTGGCGAGCTCACAGAACTGCGCA
This sequence comes from uncultured Actinomycetes bacterium, assembly GCA_963782965.1. Lineage (GTDB taxonomy): Bacteria > Actinomycetota > Actinomycetes > Acidothermales > Acidothermaceae > CAWALV01. The sequence continues at coordinate 1,903,604 of CAWALV010000006.1, read as the reverse complement.
CGCAGATTCACCGGTTGGAGGCGGCCTACCTGACCCGCCTGGAGGCGTTCGACCGCCGCGGTCTGGCCGCGACCAGCCACGGCTCAACTCAGGGTTGGCTCCGCGCCGAGCTGCGCATGGCTCCCGGGCACGCGAGTCGCGATGTGCATCTGGCCCGCGATCTCGCCGATGCCTTGCCGGTCACCCGTGCTGCGCTGGCCGACGGCGTCATCAGCCCGCGCCACGCCCAGGTCATCGCACGGCTGCGGCCGGTCATCGGTGAGGCGGCGCTCGCCGAAGCCGAGCCGGCGCTGGTCGACGCCGCGACGCGCTGTTGCGCACAGCAACTGCGCGCGGCGACCGCTCACCTGAAGCACGCGTTGGCGCCCGAGCGTGCTCACCGCGACGAGCAAGACGACTACCGCGCCCGCCGGCTGCACGCCTCCACCACGATCGACGGCCTCGGGGTCGGTGAGTGGCTGTTGCACCCGGTCGGTCAGGAGATGGTGCTGACCGCCATCCACGCGTTCAGCGCGCCGGTTCCTGGCGATGACCGCAGCCCGGCCCAGCGTCGCGCCGACGCGCTCGTGACCATCGCCGACCTCGCGCTGCGCAGCGGCCAGGCACCCGAGAGCGGTGGCGTCAAACCGCACGCCACCGTGATCGTCGATCTCGCGACTCTCGAGCAACGCGCCGGGGCGCCGGCCGCCGACTACGGCTTCGGTGCCACGAGCGGATCGGAGTGGGCGCGCCGCCTCCTCTGCGACGCCGGCGTCGCGCGGGTCATCACTGGCGCCCGCGGTGAGGTCCTCGACGCCGGCCGCACGATGCGCACGTTCTCCTCGGCTCAGCGGCGTGCCATCACGGCGCGCGACCGCGGCTGCATCTGGCCCGGCTGCACCGCCCCACCGTCGTGGTGCGACGCGCACCACAGCATTCACTGGGCAGACGGCGGAGCCACCAGCATCGACAACGGCGTCCTTGTCTGCGGCCGCCACCACGACCGCATCCACCTTCACCGCCACGCCATCATTCGCGCGCCCGATGGCCGGTTCAGCGTCGACATCCGGCCCAACACCGCGCCGCCCTGCCGCAGCCCGCATGGCCACGGCCCGCCAGAACGCGGCGGGCCGTAAAGGCTGGCGCTCGGGCTGGGGCAGCTACGGGCGGCTCAGCCGCGCAACGGTCGCTGCCGATATCCTCGGCCGGACGCGCGCGGGCGCGGGACGACGCTCGCTGACCGCCGTCCCCTTCGATGAGGAGTGTTGCCGTGATGCTGCGGATGTCGACCCTGTTCCTACGCACCCTGCGTGAGGACCCGGCCGACGCCGAGGTGCCGAGTCACCGGCTCCTGGTGCGCGCCGGCTACATTCGGCGCGTCGCTCCCGGCATCTACGCCTGGCTGCCCCTCGGCTACCTCGTCCTGCGCAACGTCGAGCGCATCGTGCGCGAGGAAATGGAGCGCATGGGCGCGCAAGAGGTGCATTTCCCGGCGCTGCTCCCGCGCGAGGTGTACGAGGCGTCCAAGCGCTGGACCGAGTACGGCGACATGCTGTTTCGTCTCAAGGACCGCAAGGGCGCCGACTACCTGCTCGGGCCGACCCACGAGGAGCTGTTCACCCTGCTGGTGAAGAGCGAGTACTCCTCGTACAAGGACTTCCCGGTCTCGCTGTTCCAGATCCAGACCAAGTACCGCGACGAAGCCCGGCCGCGCGCCGGCATTCTGCGCGGGCGCGAGTTCGTCATGAAGGACAGCTACTCCTTCGACCTGGACGACGAGGGGCTGGCGAAGTCCTACGCCGACCACCGGGTGGCCTACCAGCGCACGTTCGATCGCCTCGGGCTCGACTACCGGATCGTCTCCGCGGTCTCAGGAGCCATGGGTGGCTCGGCGTCGGAGGAGTTCCTCGCGCCCACCGAATCCGGCGAAGACACCTTCGTGCACTGCGACACCTGCGACTACGCGGCGAACACGGAGGCCGTCGAGATCGCCGTGCCGCACGCGCACGACGGGAGCGCCTACCCTGCCACGCAGATCCTGGACACACCCAACACACCGACCATCCAGCTGCTGGTCGACCACCTCAACACCTTGGGGCTCGGTCGTGAGTTCAAGGCCTCCGACACGCTGAAGAACGTGGTGCTCAAGACTCTGGCGCCGGGCGCGAAAGAGTGGGAGCTGCTCGTCGTCGGAGTGCCCGGCGACCGCGAGGTCGATCTCAAGCGCCTCGCCGGGCAGCTGGAGCCGACGCAAGTCGCGCAGGCCGAGCCTGACGACCTCGCGAAGCAGCCCGCTCTGGTGAAGGGCTACATCGGGCCGCAGGTGTTGAAAAGTATCGGAGTCCGATATCTCGTCGATCCGCTCGTCGTTCCGGGCAGCGCGTGGGTCACCGGCGCGAACGAGGAGAACCGGCACGCGGCCTCTGTGGTGCGTGGTCGTGACTTCGAACCGGACGCCGAAATCGGCGCGGTCGAGATCCGCGACGGCGACCGGTGCGCGCGGTGCGGTGGTCACTTGTCGATCGCGCGCGGCATCGAGATCGGCCACATCTTCCAGCTCGGCCGCAAGTACGCCGACGCCTTCTCACTCGATGCCCTCGGCGCCGACGGCAAACCGATTCGTATCACGATGGGTTCGTACGGCATCGGCGTCTCACGGGCGGTGGCAGCGCTCGCGGAGCAGCATCACGATGACGTCGGGCTCATCTGGCCGCGGGCGGTCGCCCCGGCCGAGGTCCACGTGGTGGCTGCCGGCAAAGGCGACCAGCTCGCGGCTGCTGAGCAGCTTGCTGCGGAATGCGAAGCGGCCGGCCTGCGGGTGCTTCTCGACGACCGCGCTGGCGTGTCGGCGGGGGTGAAGTTCGCCGACGCCGAGCTGGTCGGTGTTCCGATAGTCGTGGTGGTGGGGCGCGGCCTGGCGAATGGCGTCGTCGAGGTGCGCGATCGTGCTTCGGGGGAGCGCAACGATGTGCCGCTCGGCGAGGTCGTGGCAACGCTCGTGGCAGCGGTTTGACGGCTGACCGGCCGGCGGCATGGTGCGGAATCCGCAGATAACGATTTGGCCAGATCCCCCGGTTGACCTTCCGATTGTTGCGGCGCGCCGGTTAGCTAACGTCAATCGCCGCCGACCGTGGCGAGTAGTCGAAGCGCGCCTCTCGGCTGGTGACACACGTCGACCGGGGAGCGTGCCGCGAGGAGGCCCTACATGCGTCGCACACATCGCGTTCTAGCCCCGGTGGCTCTCGCGGCCGTGCTCAGCCTGGCGCTCGCCGGCTGCGGCTCGAGCAAGCCCAAGACGAGCGGCGGCGGAAGTTCGCCCGCTGCGGGCGGAAGTTCGCCCGCTGCCTCGGGAGCCTCCAGCAGTGCCGGCGGCGGTGGCGGCGGGCACGGCAAGCAGATCGTGCTCGGCACGACCGACAAGGTCATCTCACTCGACCCGGCGGGCGCCTACGACATGGGCTCGTGGACGCTGCAGTGGAACATCTACCAGGCGCTGCTGAAGATCAAGCCGGGTAGCGCCGACGTCGTGAACGACGCTGCGAAGAGCTGCGACTGGACCGACAACACGACCTACAGCTGCACGCTGCAGCCCGGCCTGGTGTTCAGCAACGGCGACCCGCTCGACGCGAGCGCGGTGAAGTACTCCATCGACCGCGTGATCGCCATCAACGACCCCAACGGACCGTCGAGCCTGCTCTCGACCGTCGACAGCGTGACGACGCAGGGCAGCGACACCGTCGTCTTCAAGCTGAAGAGCCCCAACACCTCGCTGCCGTACATCCTGACGACGGGCGCCGGCAACATCGTCGACCCGAAGGTGTTCCCCAAGGACAAGTTGCTCGCCGACGACCAGGTCATCGGCTCCGGCGCGTACGTGCTGAGCAAGTTCACCAAGGACCAGCAGGCTGTGCTGCTGCCGAACAGCAAGTACAAGGGTGACGACGTGCTGGCGAACAGCGGCGTCGTCGTCCACTACGAGCAGCAGGCCTCGACCCTCAAGCTCGACGTCGAGCAGGGCAACGTCGATGTCGCGTGGCGCAGCCTGAGCCCCACCGACATCGCCGCTCTCCAGAAGGAGACCGACAAGGTCAAGGTCGTCACCGGCAACGGCATCGAGATCCGCTACATGGTGTTCAACACCAGTCTCAAGCCGGTCGACAACGTCGCTGTCCGGCAGGCGATCGCGTACTCGATCGACCGCGAGAGCATCGCCAAGAACGTCTACAACGGCACGGTGCAGCCGCTGTACTCGATGGTTCCGCAGGGCCTCAACGGCGCCAACACGGCGTACAAGGACATGTACGGCGCCGGCCCCGACAAGGCGAAGGCAGCCGCCGCGCTGAAAGCTGCGAACATCAGCACGCCGGTCGACATCACCCTGTGGTGGACGCCGTCGCACTACGGTGCGGTCTCCGGTGACGAGTACACCGAGATCCAGCGCGAGCTCGAAGGCACCGGGTTGTTCAAGGTGACGCTGAAGAGCGCCGAATGGGACGCCTACAGCAAGGCCTACCCGGCCGACCAGTACGCGGCCTTCCAGCTCGGCTGGTTCCCTGACTACCCGGACGCCGACGACTACCTGGCGCCGTTCTACGTCAAGGGCGGGTTCTTCAAGAACCACTACGACAACGCCACGATCGACCAGCTCATCACGCAGGAGGAAGGCGAGACCGACCAGACCAAGCGGATGCAGGAGATCGGCCAGATCCAGACGCTGGCAGCCAAGGACGTGCCGACGATCCCGATCTGGCAGGGCAACCAGGTGGCGGCGACCGGTATGACCGTGACCGGGGTCGACAAGACCTTCGACCCGTCCTACATCTTCCGCATGTGGCTGATCGGCAAGAGCTGACCGACCGCCCAGGTACCGAGTGATCATGCACTTAGGCGCAACCGGCCTCGCCCGGTGTTGCGCCTAAGTGCATGATCGGCACAGGGAGGAGGGTGGTTCGTGGCGACGTCGAGCAGGGGTGCGGGTGGCTCGCTGCGCCGGTACCTGCTGACCCGGCTGGCCCTCGTGGTGCCGATGGTGTTGATCTTGCTGACCATGGTGTTCCTGCTGATGCGGGTCGCGCCGGGCGACCCCATCCAGGCAGCGCTCGGCGGCAAACTCAACCCCGCGCAGCTCGCGGCGAAGCGGCACGTGGCGGGCCTCGACCGGCCGATCATCGTGCAGTACGTCGAGTACATCCGGCACGTGTTCACCGGTCATTTCGGTAGTTCGCTCACCGACAACCAGTCGGTGCTCACCGTCGTCCGGGTCAACGGGGCAGCAACGCTCGAGCTCACCGTCGCCGCGCTCGTCGTCGCCATCGGCCTCGGCGTGCCGATCGGCCTGACGGCCGGGCGGCTGCGCGACGGCGCATTCGACGCCTTCGGCCGGCTGTTCGGCATCATCACCTACGCAGCACCGGTGTTCTTCGTCGGCCTCATCTTCCAGTTGATCTTCAGCAAGTGGTTGAACTGGCTGCCGAACTCCGGCCAGCTGAACCCCATCAACCAGGCCGAACTCACCGCGCACACGCACCTGTCGGTGGTCGACGCGATCTGGGCGCACAGCGGAGCCGCGGTCAGCGACGCCGTCAAGCACCTGATCATGCCTGCCGTCACGCTCGGGCTGCTGCTCTGCGGCGTGGTGATCCGGTTGGTGCGCACCAACCTCATCCAGACGCTGAAGGGGGACTACGTCGAAGCCGCTCGAGCGCGAGGCGTTCCCGAGCGCAAGGTCGTGCTGCGACATGCTCTGCGGAATGCACTGGTGCCCGTTGTCACTGTCATGGGATTGCAGGTAGCGCTGCTGCTCTCCGGAGCTGTGCTGACGGAGGAGACCTTCAACTGGCCCGGCATCGGCAACAAGCTGGTGAGCTACCTGGAGAATCGCGACTACGCCGCGGTGCAGGGAATCATCACGATCTTCGCCCTCGCGGTGGTCTTCATCAGCCTGCTGATCGACTTCGTGAATGCCGCCATCGACCCGAGAGTGCGGTACTGATGGCAGCATCCGAGGTAGCCGGGCCGGGCGGCACGTCGTCGACTCAGGGGGCGCAGCCGCCGGAGTCGACGCAACAGTCGGATTCCTACGAAGGCCCGCGGGGCCCGTTGCGGCGACTGTGGAGCCAGGTGCGTGCCGCCCAAGGCTTTTCGAAGTGGCTGCTCTGGGTGGGTGCGGCGGTCACGCTCATCTTCTTCGTGCTGGCCGTGTTCGCGCCCTTCATCGCGCCGTACGGGTTCGACCAGTTCCAAAGCGGCGGCGTCCGCTTCCCCAAGCAGGCAGCGCCGGGCGCTGCTCACTGGTTCGGCACGAACGTGCGCTCGGTCGACGTCCTTTCCGTCGTCATCTACGGTGCGCGGACGGCGATCGAGGTGGTGCTGCTCGCTGTCGCGGCCAGCCTGCTGGTGGGCGTGCCACTGGGCCTGATCTCCGGCTACTTCGGCGGCTGGCTCGATCGCGTGCTCGTGCTCATCATGGACGCGTTGTTCGCCTTCCCGTATCTCCTGCTCGCGATCGTCATCGCATTTCTCTTGCAGGACAGCGTCGGTAGTGGCGTGTTGACGGCAGCGATCGCCATCACCGTCATCTACGTGCCGCAGTACTTCCGTGTCGTGCGCGGCAGCGTGCTGAGTGCGCGCGAGGAGCCGTACGTCGAGGCCGCTCGGGCACTCGGTGCGCCGCCGCGGACAATCATCGGCCGCTACCTGTTCTTCAACGTCATCCAGTCGGTGCCCGTGATCGCGACCCTCAACGCGGCCGACGCCATCTTGACTCTCGCCGGGCTCGGCTTCCTCGGCTTCGGCATCCAGCCCACCCAGGCCGCAGAGTGGGGTTATGAGTTGCAGCGGGCGGTCGCCGACGCGGGCGCCGGCATCTGGTGGACCGGCGTCTTCCCCGGCCTGGCGATCGTGTTGCTGGTGACCGGGCTGACGCTCGTGGGTGAAGGCCTCAACGACGTGCTGAATCCGATCCTGCGCAAGAAGTCGGGACGCCGCGTGCTGTTGCCGGCGCGGCCGGCGGTGGCCGCGGTATCGGAGACGACCCCGCAGGCGAGCATCGAGGAGGTCGAGTGAGCGAGGCGCCCGGCCTGGTCGATCGGGGTCGTGTCGACCCGGCAGCTCCGGTGCTGTCGGTGCGCGACCTGCGGGTCTGGTACGGCACCGACCGCGGGCCCGTACGCGCCGTCGACGGCGTGAGTCTCGACGTGCGGGCCGGTGAGACCCTCGGTTTGGTCGGAGAGTCCGGCTGTGGCAAGTCGACGCTGGGACGCGGCGTGCTCGGGCTGCTGCCCGCCGGCGCCGCGACAGACGGCAGCGTGCGGTTTCGCGACCGCGAACTCGTCGGTATGCGTGGGTCCGAGCTGCGCACGATGCGTGGCTCGGAGATGGGCCTGATCTTTCAAGAGCCGATGACGAGGTTGAACCCGCTGATGCGCATCAGCGAGCACTTCGAAGAGACGCTACGCGCGCACGACCGCACTCTGAGCTCGCGCGGGATCGAAGTGCGTTCGATCGACACATTGCGGCGCATGGGAATTCCCCCCACGCGCTACCGGCACTACCCGCACGAGTTCTCCGGCGGGATGCGCCAGCGCATCATGATCGCACTCGCTCTCGTCCTGCGCCCGGCGTTCGTCGTCGCCGACGAGCCCACCACGGCACTCGACGTCCTCGTCGAGGCGCAGATCCTGGCGATCCTGCACGACCTGAAGCGCAACTTCGACACCGCGCTGCTGCTCATCACGCACAACCTCGGCATCATCGCGGAATCGTGCGAACGCGTCGCCGTCATGTATGCGGGCAAGATTGTCGAGGAAGGCGACGCGCGGCAGGTCTTCGCCCGGCCGGCGCATCCCTACACCAGAGAACTACTGCGTTCGACGATCTCGCTCTCGACCACCGCCTTGCACTACATCCCGGGCTCGCCGCCCGACCTCGTCGCCCCGCCGGCGGCGTGCCGCTTCCATCCGCGGTGCCCAGACGCGATGCAGGTCTGCGGCGACATCGACCCCGTCGAAGTCGCGACCGACACCGGCGCCCGGGTGTCGTGTTGGCTACACGGCCCCCGGCATTTGATTCCGGACGGCGCAACCCGGCCGCTGCCACGACAGGAGCTGTCTCGTGCCGACGAAGCCTGACGCCCTCCTGCCGCCGTCCGACGCGTCTGCTCGGCCCGTCGTCCTCGACGTCCGTGACCTCGAGGTGCACTTCCCGCTGCGCGGCGGTTTCCTCGACCGGCTGCTCGGGCGATCCTCCGGTGTGGTGAAAGCCGTCGACGGGGTCTCGTTCGCGTTGCACAAGGGTCAGGTGCTCGGCCTCGTCGGTGAGTCGGGCAGTGGCAAGACGACGACGGCGCGGGCGATCCTGGGGCTTGCTCCCATTACCGGCGGGAGCGTGCGGTTCGATTCGGGAACCGGGCCGGTCGAGCTGACCGACCTCCGTGAACGCGAGTTCCGGGCATTGCGCGCGCAGATGCAGCTCGTCTTCCAGGATCCGCACGCCTCGCTGAACCCTGCGATGGACCTCGCTACCGCGATCGCGCACCCACTGCGGATTCACGGCGTCACGAGTGATCGCGCAGAGATCGACCGGCGAGTACGGGCGGCGTTCGAGCGGGTCGGGCTCTCACCGCCGGACCGGTTCATGTCGAAGTACCCGGCCGACCTTTCGGGCGGCCAGAAACAGCGCGCCGTCCTCGCCCGGGCGATCATGCTTGATCCGGTTCTGCTGCTGGCCGACGAGCCGGTGTCGATGCTCGACATGAGCGTGCGCGCCAAGATCCTCGAGCTGATGCTCGACCTCAAGCGCGACCTCGGGCTCACCTACCTCTACGTCACGCACGACCTCGCAACGGCCAAGTTCTTCTGCGACACGATCGCCATCATGTATCTCGGCCGCATCGTCGAAATCGGTCCGGCCGAGCAGATCTACGCCGATCCCAAGCATCCGTACACCCGCGCGTTGCTCGATGCGATTCCCGAACCCGACCCGATGCGTGCCGTCGCGCGCAATCTGCCGCGCGGTGAGGTCCCCGATGCTGCGGCCCCGCCGCTCGGCTGTTCCTTCCACCCTCGCTGCTCGTTCGCCTTCGAGCCTTGTGGATGGGAGGGCCGCGACCTGCAGGCCTTGCTCGAACAGCGCTGGACCGCCGTCCCGGAAGCGCAGTACGAGCGCGAGCGGGCCGACGTCGGCGACGTGCATACCGGTGCCGATCCGTTGCGGGCGCAGTTCGACGATGCCCGCTCCGGGTCGGGTGCGGCCGCCGAACTCGTCGGGCAGATGCGCGCCGACGATCCTGGCGAACCCTTCTGGCGTGGCGTCACCGGCGTAGCGCGCGACGCAAGCGGCGTAGCACTATCGTTCCGCGATCCAGTGGAGCCCGCGCTGCTGCCGGTCGGAGACGTCAAGGTGGCGTGTCACCTGCACGACCCTCGGTTCGCGCCGCCCCCGCAGGCTTGACGTTCCGCAGTAAGAACCGGCCGTCGAACCCTCCACAACTCCGGCTCGGGCGCGCTACCCTTTCGCCATTTCGCACAGCGGTCACCATGTCGCAGAGGAGGGTCTGCAATGGATGTGACGCTAGGTGGGGTCGTGCTGTTTCTCCACATTGCGGTCGCGATCGTCGGGTTCACGATCGCGGGCATCATGCATACGGCACTGCAATCACTGGCTCGGGCGAGCGAGGTCCGGGAGATGCGGTCGTGGGCCGCGGTCGTGCACCGGCTCGATCCGCTGTTCCCGCTGGTCGCCGTGCTGCTGTTGGCACTCGGCTCGTGGCTCGTCCACCTGTCCGGCGGGGAATTCCGCTGGAGTGACGGGTGGATCGTCACCGCGGTGGCCGCGCTCGTCGTGATCGAGGCAGCCGCCGGCGCGATGGTCGCTCCCCGCGCGAAGCGGTTCGTCCACGACATCACGCACATGCCCGATGGTCCGGTACCGGCCGACTTGCACGCGCGTGCGCTCGACCCGGCGTTGTGGCACCTCACCCATGTCGCCTCGGTCGGGTTCCTCGGCGTCGTCTTCTTGATGGCGGCCAAGCCGTCGGGCGCGTGGTCGGTCATCATCGTGGTCGTCGCTGTCGCGATCGGCGTGGCGCTGAGCCAGCTGCAACTCCGCGGCCTGGGCGCATTGTCGACGACTCGGACGGCGCCGCAGGAAGTCGCGGCGACCGACACGATCTGACCATTGGCGGGGCCGACGGCTGGCCGCACGAAGGCTGGCCGGCTGAGCTTGGCCGGCTGAGGTTGGCCGGCCGACTACTGGCCGGGTGTGGGGAGCCGGCCGACGAGACCCGGGAACGGGACGCTCGCGCCCCGCCACCGCGCCTCGCGGATCGCCGCCGCCTGCAACGCGAGACCGGCCGCATGCTGGAGGGCGCCGTCGCTCAACCCGACGATGTCGGCGTAGCGGGCGGCGGTCGCCTCTTCCAACGCGGCGAGTAGTTGGGTCGCCGCCGCATTGTCGGTGATCGGCGTCGGAACCGCGTAGAACGGCGCCGCAGGCGGCGGCGTGCCGCCACGGTCGGAGAGCCAGCCGGCGACTGCTTGTGCCTGCTCGCGGTGGACGTTGTAGTCGCCGCGGGCAGCGAGTCGACGCTGCGCGGTGTCGAGCCGTGCACCGGCCACGCTGTATCCGTAGACCGCCGCGTTCTCTGCCTCGACGGCAGCCTGCAGGGCGGTCAGCAGTTGCCCGGCCGGCGTGCTCACGAGGTCGCCCATGTCGTGAGCTGCGTCGCGTGCGCAGCTTCGCAGCCGCCGACGGAGGCGAGCAGGACGGCGAGTGAAGCCGAGGTCGCGGCAACGTCGGCGAGGCGTTGGTTCGCTGCGTCCTTCTCCGTCGCCGCCAGCTGGGCGAGCAGTTGGGCAGTGGTCGGACCGGACGCGGCGGAGGCGGACGTCGAGGGCGATGCCGTCGCAGGGCCCGGCGGGGAAGCAGGCGCCGCGCCAGACGGGGATGCCGCCGCCGGAGAGGATGCCGCGGACTCCGAAGGCACCGGCGGCACGGGGGGCGCCGACGCCGTGGGCACCAATGCGTGGAGATGCGCGACGTGGTCGGCACGGAGTGCGGCGAGCCGATCGCGCAACTCCGGGCGTGCGGTCATCACGTTGTCGTAGGCGGCCAGCAGCGCGAGCTCCGCGGCTGCTGCTTTGCCCGCAGTCGCGGCCGACGGGTCCGGCGCGGTCGCGCTCGTGACCGGCCCGCTCGCCGTCGCGCTGGAGCTCGGGCTTGCCGGCGGGGTGGTCGTCGCACCGGAGCCATGCCGCTTCCCGGTGCAAGCGGCGAGCGCGGCATCGCCGAGAACGGCGGTCAAGGACCCGGCGAGCAGACCCAGGACGCGGCGCCGGGTCGGCATCAGCGGGCGTGGCACCGCGCCAGCTTAGGGGCGCCGAACGGGTGCGGGCGGCTACGCTGGGCGACAGCACGTCGTGGATCACGCCGCGCCCGCGCTACGTCGCGGTCCGGTCGAGAGTCCGCGCCAAACTGCAAAGCCAGCGAGGAGGTCGGCATGTCGAGCGCCTCCGGCGGACGCCGGCTCGCCGAGCTGCTCGCTCCGGTCGTCGCGGGCTCCGGCCTCGATCTCGAAGCGGTGGAGATCGCTGCCGCCGGACGTCGCCGCCAGGTGCGAGTTCTCGTCGACAAGGACGGCGGCGTGAGTCTCGACGACGTCGCGCTGGTGAGTCGCTCCATCTCCCAAGTCCTCGACGAAGTTCCCGAAGCCGATGCACTGCTCGGGTCCTCGCCCTACGTCCTCGAAGTGAGTTCGCCCGGAGTCGGCCGTCCGCTGACCGAGCCGCGGCACTGGCGTCGCGCCGACGGGCGATTGGTCACGGTGACGTTGAAGGCGGGCGGCGAAGTGACGGGTCGCGTCGCGGCCGCAGCTGCCGACGGCGTCCAGCTCGAGACCGGGGACGCCGGCGCCAGAGAGCTTCGCTACGACGAGATCGCCACCGGCCGGGTCGAGGTCGAGTTCGCCCGCCCCGGCGCGCCCGAAGCCGCGGCCGATGCCGGCACCGGTGCCGACCTCGACGAGGAGGAGTCGCCGTGAACATCGACATGGCTGCGCTGCGCAGCCTCGAGCGCGAAAAGGACGTCTCCTTCGACCTGCTCGTGAAGGCCATCGAGTCGGCCTTGTTGGTCGCGTACCAGCGCAGCGAGGGATCCCATCCGCAGGCGCGGGCCGTGCTCGACCGCAAGACCGGTGAGGTCGCCGTGCTCGCCGCCGAGGTCGACGCGGCGGGCAACGTGCTGCGCGAGTTCGACGACACGCCGCACGACTTCAACCGGATCGCGGCCATGACGGCGAAGCAAGTCATCCTGCAACGCCTGCGCGATGCCGAGCAGGAACTGACGTTCGGCGAGTACGCGGGCCGCGAGGGCGACATCGTCGGTGGCGTCATCCAGCAGCAGCACGACTCACGCAACGTCTATGTCAATCTCGGCAAGGTCGAAGCCGTCTTGCCGGTTGCCGAGCAGGTCCCCGGCGAGCTGTACGAGCACGGGTCGCGTCTTCGGTGTTACGTCTTGCAGGTGCACAAGGGAATGCGTGGCCCGCAGATCACGCTGTCGCGCACCCACCCCGGGCTGGTCCGCAAGCTGTTCGCGCTCGAAGTACCGGAGATCGCCGACGGGTCCGTCGAGATCGCTGCGCTCGCCCGCGAGGCGGGCCACCGGACCAAGATTGCGGTTCGGTCGAAGGTGGCCGGACTCAACGCGAAGGGCGCCTGCATCGGGCCGCTGGGCCAGCGGGTCCGGGCCGTGATGGCCGAGCTGCACGGCGAGAAGATCGACATCGTCGACTACTCCGACGACCCGGCGAGGTTCGTCGGCAGCGCGCTTTCGCCCGCTCGCGTCACCTCCGTCGAGGTGGTCGACGCGGTCGCGCGCGCGGCGCGGGTCACCGTGCCGGACTACCAGCTCTCCCTCGCCATCGGTCGCGAGGGGCAGAACGCGCGGTTGGCTGCTCGGCTGACCGGCTGGCGTATCGACATCCGCTCCGACACCGCGCCGAGCGAGCCGCTCGGCCGAGCCGGGGCCGCGCCGGCTGAACCGGCTGGGCCGGCTGGGCCGGCTGAACCGGCTGAACCGGCTGGGCCGGCAGACGACGAGCAAGCGACCGCGCGCTGAGGCGCGCCGGACGCCACGCTGCCGCTGGCCGGCCACCCGGCCCGGGCGTGGGGGTAGACTCGGCCGTGGTCGACCGCGTTCCTGTGCGTTCCTGCGTGGGCTGCAGGCAGCGGGCGGCCAAGTCCGACCTGCTTCGCCTCGTCGTAGTCGCGGACGAAAACGATGTCGATGTCGATCGCGGTATCGGCGTTCTTCGTGTCGTTCCCGATCCGCGTGGTCAGCTCCCTGGTCGCGGCGCCTCGTTGCATCGTGACCTGAGCTGTCTGAGCCTCGCCGAGCGGCGTCGCGCGTTTCCGAAGGCGTTTCGCCTCTCGGGGCCGCTCGACCCGACACCGGTGCGTGCCTATCTCGAGGCGGAGTACAACCCAGCACGACAGCACTAGTCAGCACGACAGCAGGCCCCAGCACAGGTCCCGCTCGCGGGACGTCGTGAACGCAGAAAGCAGGTCGAGAAGCGGATGAGCGCTCGATGAGCACGAAGCGATGAGTACCAACCGATAGCTTGGGCCCGGCGTGAACACCCGGGCCAGGGACAGGAGTTCAGTGGCCAAGGTTCGGGTGTATGAGCTTGCAAAAGAGCTCAATGTAGAGAGCAAGGCCGTGATGGCCAAGCTCAACGAATTGGGAGAGTTCGTCCGATCGGCATCCTCGACGATCGAGGCCCCGGTCGTGCGCAAGCTGCGCGAGGTGTTTCCCGCCAGCGCTCCCGCCTCCGATGGCGCCGACGCGAAAGCAGCCGCGCCGGCCAAGACCGCGCGCGCCAAGGCGAGCAAGGCTGCCGCAGCCCCGCCAGAAGCAGCACCGGCAGACGTCGCACCGTCCGAAACGGTTGCCACGCCGCCGGCGCCGGCGCGCCCCTCACCCGCTGCCCCCGCAGCGCCTGCTCCGGCGGCGCCCGACGCGGGCCAGCCGGCCGCCGGCGGGTCGACTCCGAGCGGTGGCGCGCAAGCCCCGACTCCCGCACGCCCGTCGCGGCCTGCGGCCGGGCCGCGTCCCGCGCCAGCCGTGCCGCGGGCCCCTTCCGGGCCCCCGCGGATGGGCAACAACCCCTTCACCTCACCAGCGCCGCGACCACCTGCGCCGCGCCCGGGAGTCGCCCGCCCCGGCGCCCCCGGTCCGAGCGGTCCGGGTGGGCGCCCGCCGATGCCTCCTCGGCCCGGCGGCGGTCCAGGCGGACCCGGTCGCCCGACCCCCGGCATGATGCCGCCTCGCCCAGCCGGTGGCGGGTTCGGCGGACGTAGTGGCGGTCCCGCCGGCGCAGGTCCGCGTCCCGGCGGTGCCGGCGGCGGACGTACCGGTGGTGGCGGCTTCGCCGGGCGACCAGGCGGTGGTGCACCGGGTCGCGGTGCCGGCGCGCCTCCGGTCGGCGGCCGGCCAGGCCCCGGCGGTCGTGGCCGTGGCGGTGGCACCGCGGGTGCATTCGGGCGTGGCCCGGGCGGGCGTCCTGCCCGCGGCCGCAAGTCGAAGAAGCAGCGGCGCCAAGAGTTCGACAACATGCAGGCACCGTCGATCGGTGGCGTGCAGGTTCCGCGTGGCAACGGTCAGGCGTTGCGGTTGCCGCGAGGCGCGTCGCTCGCCGACTTCGCCGACCGGATCGGCGCCAACCCGGCATCGCTCGTGCAGGTCGCTTTCCATCTCGGCGAGTTGGTCACCGCCACGCAGTCGGTGAACGAAGAGACGTTGCAGCTGCTCGGCGCCGAACTCGGCTACGAGGTGCACGTCGTCAGCCCTGAAGACGAAGACCGCGAGCTGCTCGAGAGCTTCGACCTCGAGTTCGGCGAGGACGAAGGTGGCGAGGCCGAACTCGAAGCCCGCCCACCCGTCGTCACCGTCATGGGTCACGTCGACCACGGCAAGACGAAGCTGCTCGACGCCATCCGCAACACCAACGTCGTCGCGCGCGAGCACGGTGGGATCACCCAGCACATCGGTGCCTACCAGGTGCTGGCCACGACGAGTGCGGGCGCGGAGCGGGCGATCACGTTCATCGACACTCCCGGTCACGAGGCGTTCACCGCCATGCGTGCCCGTGGCGCGCAGGTGACCGACATCGCGGTGCTGGTGGTCGCGGCCGACGACGGCGTGATGCCGCAGACGGTCGAGGCACTCAACCATGCCAAGGCCGCCGACGTCCCGGTCGTCGTCGCCGTGAACAAGATCGATAAAGAGGACGCCGACCCGGCGAAGGTTCGCGGCCAGCTCACCGAGTACGGCCTCGTGGCCGAGGAGTACGGCGGCGACACGATGTTCGTCGACGTGTCGGCCAAGAGCCAGCTCGGCATCGACGATCTGCTCGAGGCGATCCTGCTCACCGCCGACGCCGCGCTCGACCTGCGAGCCAATCCCGACCAGGACGCTCAGGGTGTCGCCATCGAGGCGCACCTCGACCGCGGCCGCGGTCCGGTGGCCACCGTGCTCGTGCAGCGCGGCACCCTGCGGGTCGGCGACTCGGTGGTGGCGGGCGAAGCATTCGGCCGCGTGCGGGCGATGCTCGACGAATTCGGTGAGGCGATCGACGAAGCCGGGCCCTCACGGCCGGTGCAGGTGCTCGGCTTCACCAGCGTCCCCGACGCGGGCGACAACTTCCTCGCCGTTCCCGAGGACCGCGTCGCGCGGCAGATCGCCGAGCGCCGGGCCGCCCGCGAGCGCAACGCCCAGCTCGCGGACAGCCGTGGCCGCCGCAGCCTCGAGGACATCCTCGCCCGGATGGAAAAGGGCGAGGTGGCCGAGCTTCGGCTCATCCTCAAGGGTGACGTGTCGGGTTCGGTCGAGGCGCTCGAAGACGCGCTGCTCAAGATCGACGTCGGTGAAGACGTCAGCTTGCGCGTCATCGACCGCGGCGTGGGTGCGATCACCGAGAACAACGTGATGTTGGCGGTCGCTTCGGACGCGATCATCATCGGGTTCAACGTGCGACCCGAGGGCAAGGCGCGAGAACTCGCCGAACGCGAGGGTGTCGACGTCCGCTACTACTCGGTCATCTACCAGGCGATCGACGAAGTCGAGGCAGCCCTCAAGGGCCTGCTCAAGCCGGAGTTCGAAGAGGCGCAGCTCGGTACCGCCGAGATTCGCGAGGTGTTCCGCTCCAGCAAGTTCGGCAACATCGCCGGTTGTCTGGTTCGCTCGGGCACCATCACTCGTAACTCCAAGGCGCGGCTGGTCCGCGACGGCGTCGTCGTCAACGAGCACCTCACCATCGAGTCGCTCAAGCGGTTCAAGGACGACGCGACGGAGGTTCGCGAAGGGTACGAGTGCGGCATCGGGCTCGGTTCCTTCAACGACGTCAAGGTGGACGACGTGATCGAGACGTACGAGCTGCGCGAGAAGCCGCGGGCGTAATCCACCGGCCTGCGCACCGGACGACTTCTCGGGACTGCTTCGCTTGACGTCCCTACGAAGTCGTCCGACGCTCCGGCCGAGCTGCGCGGCTGGCACGTCTCGATCTGAAAAGGCAGGGCTGAGGGCTGGTGTACACCGGAACGCTGGCGTTGGACATCCTGCTGGGCGACGTGCACTCGCTGAAGGAAAAGCGAGGGGTCGTGCGGCCGATCGTGGCGGAGCTGAAGAAGCGTTTCGACGTGGCCGCGGCCGAGGCCGGCCATCTCGACCTGCATCGGCGAGCGATGATCGGAATCGCCGTCGTCTCGGCCGACGCCGCGCATTGCGTGGAAGTCTTGCAAGGGTGTGAGCGGTTGGTCGCCGGCCGGCCGGAGATCGAGTTGTTGTCGGCGCGCCAGCGCCTCGTAGGCGAACAGGACGAGTGAGACGAGTCATGAGCGAACACGCCCGGGCGCGCAAGCTGGCCGACCGGATCAAGGTCGTCGTCGCCGAGACGCTTGAACGCGAGGTCAAGGACCCCCGGCTGGGATTCATCACCGTCACCGACGCTCGAGTGACGGCCGACTTGCGCGAGGCAACGGTCTTCTACACGGTTCTCGGCGACGACACTGCGCGCACCGACACCGCTGCGGCGCTGGAGAGCGCGAAAGGCGTGTTGCGAACCGAGGTCGGGCGCCAGACCCAGGTGCGCTTCACCCCGACGCTCACCTTCGTGCTGGACGGCATCGAAGACAACGCGCGCCACATCGACGAACTGCTCGCTCGGGCACAGGCTGCCGACGCTCAGGTACACCAACGGGCCGCGAAAGCGGTGCCCGCCGGCGATCCCGATCCGTATCGCAGCGCTCCCTCAGACGAGGGGTGATGTCGCGCGGCGCCGGCGAGCCGCCGCCGCGCGGCGGTCTGGTGGTCGTCGACAAGCCTGCGGGTTTGACCTCGCACGATGTCGTGGCGCGGATTCGTCGCCTGGCGGCCACCCGGCGCGTGGGCCACGCCGGCACGCTCGACCCGATGGCGACCGGCGTCCTGCTCGTCGGCGTCGGTCGAGCGACTCGCTTGCTCGGGCACCTGGCGTTGCACGACAAGGACTACCTCGCGACCGCGCGGCTCGGTCAGCGCACGTCGACGGACGACGCCGAGGGTGAGATCGTCGGCTCCCGCGCCGCTGCTGGTGTCGGGGTGGCGGCCGTGCGCGCGGCCGCCGGCGGCTTCCTCGGAGAGATCGAGCAGCGACCGCCGGCGGTCAGCGCCATCAAGGTCGACGGCAGGCGCGCCTACGCGCGGGTGCGGGCGGGGGAGGACGTCGTGCTCGCCTCCCGCCGGGTGCGGGTCACCCGCTTCGACGTTCTCGACGTGAGGTCGCATGGTGATGTGCTCGACGTCGACCTCGCGGTCACCTGCTCCTCCGGGACCTATGTGCGCGCGCTCGCGCGAGACCTCGGTGACGCGCTCGGGGTCGGCGGCCATCTCACTGCGCTGCGCCGCACCCGGATCGGTGCGTTCGGTATAGGCGGTGCGCGTACGTTGCCGCAACTCGAAGCGGCGTTCTCGATGACGCCACTGGACGACGTCGCCGGCGCCGCGTTCTCCCGCCGGGATCTGGACGACGAGCAGGCGGCGCGGTTGCGGCACGGCGCCAAGCTCTCGCCGTCCGGTGTGGACGGGATCGTGGCGGCGTTCGGGCCGGCGGGTGATTTCATCGCCCTGCTCGAAGACCGCGACGAGGTGGCTCGCGCGGTCGCCGTCTTCACCGATTGAAGCGACGCCCGGCACGCCTGCGGGAGCGGCCGTGGGAGGCTGGATCCGAGCAGGTGGTGGCACGGCCCGGCGCGGCCGTAGAAGGTTGGGTGGCGTGCAGGTCTGGCGTGGGGACGACGCGGTGCCGGCGTCCGGCGACCGTGGTGTCGTGACCATCGGCGTCTTCGACGGAGTGCATCTCGGCCACCAGCGCATCGTGTCTCGGGCGCTCGCGCGAGCGGCCGAACTGCGCCTGCCGGCGGTGGCGGTCACGTTCGAGCCGCTGCCCGAGGCTGTGCTGCGGCCCGAGTCGGCGCCCCTCCAACTGACCGGCATCGACCGGCGGTTGGAGCTGCTCGCCGGGCTGGGCATCGATGCGGCCTACGTGATCGAGTTCACCCGCGAGTTCGCCGCGCAGGAACCGCAGGACTTCGTCCAGTCGGTGCTGGTCGGCGCGCTCCGCGCGGTCGACGTCGTCGTCGGCGCCAACTTCCGCTTCGGACGTCGCGCGGCGGGCGACGTCACGCTGCTGGCCGAGCTCGGGTCGGCGGCCGGGTTCATGGTCGACGCGGTCGAACTCGTGGGTGCGTCGGGTTCTGGGGTGCCCGGTGCAGCCGGTGCGGCGGGGGTGGCCGACGCTGACGGCGACGGGTCCGCGGCCGTGTCGTCGAGCCGGATCAGGGCGCTGGTGGCCGACGGTGACGTCGCGGCGGCAGCGGCACTGCTCGGCCGACCGCATCGCGTCGAAGGCACGGTCGTCCACGGCGATCACCGCGGCCGCGACCTCGGCTATCCCACCGCCAACGTCGAACCTGCCGAACACCTCGCCGTCCCGGCCGACGGTGTCTACGCGGGCTGGCTCGACGCCATGCCGGCGGCCATCTCGGTGGGGACAAATCCGACATTCGGCGGCCGGAACCGCCGGGTCGAGGCCTACGTTCTCGACCGCGGCGGGCTCGATCTGTACGGGCGGCACGTCGGGATCGACTTCGGCACCTGGCTGCGTGGCATGATCACGTTCGACGGCGTGGAGCCGTTGCTCGCGCAGATGGCTGCCGACGTCGAACAGTGCCGGGCCCTGCTCTCCACAGCGCAGGGTCGCGATTCCGCCTCGCTCAGTCACGGGTGATACCGTGGCGAGCGAACCGGCGTCTGCCGGCGTGTGTTTGCCTGCCCGCGTGACCAAGACCGTGGGCCGCACGTAACCAAAGAGGAGCCCCGTGGCGCTCGACACAGCAACGAAGAGTTCGATCCTCGCCGAGTACGGCACCAGTGACGGCGACACCGGGTCTCCCGAGGCGCAGGTGGCGATGTTGTCCCGGCGCATCTCCGACCTCACCGAGCACCTGAAGGTGCACAAGCACGACCATCACAGCCGCCGGGGCCTGCTGCTCCTCGTCGGCCGGCGCCGCCGGCTGCTGCAGTACCTCGCCAAGAAAGACATCGCTCGCTACCGCACGCTGATCGAGCGTCTCGGTCTGCGGCGATAGCGGTCGGGGCGGTTGACGCCCGCCTGAGCGCGGGTGGGCCGGCTCCTTTCGTCCCTCGCTTTTTCGCACGTCCAGCTCTTGCACGACCAGCCTCTTGCACGACCAGCCTCTTGCACGACCAGCCTCTTGCACGACCCAGCACGACCTAGCCTCTTGGCTGAATGTTCAACAATCAACCGGAGCCTCGTTCGGGACCGCCCGCCGGTCCTCGGTAGTGGTTTTCGGGACCACCTCCCCTTCGTGGAGATGCCCGAGAACTTCGATCGAAGACCGGCCGAGATTCGAGATCTCCCGGCTCGGCAGGCTCCATGACTCATGGAGGGTTCGTGGAGAACCACCAGATCGCCACCGCCGAAGCCGTTATCGACAACGGCTCGTTCGGTACCCGCACGATCCGATTCGAGACCGGCCGGCTCGCCCGGCAGGCCGCCGGTTCCACCGTCGCCTATCTCGGCGACACGATGGTGCTGGCAGCCACCACCGCCAGCAAGGCGCCGAAGGAGCAGTTCGACTTCTTCCCGCTCACCGTCGACGTCGAAGAGCGCATGTACGCCGCGGGCCGCATTCCCGGCTCGTTCTTCCGCCGCGAGGGGCGGCCGAGCGAGGACGCGATCCTCACCTGCCGCCTGATCGACCGCCCGCTACGGCCCAGCTTCGTCAAGGGCCTGCGCAACGAGGTGCAAGTCGTCGTCACGGTTCTCTCGCTCGACCCCGACCACCTCTACGACGTCCTCGCGATCAACGCGGCATCGATGTCGACGCAGCTCGCCGGGCTGCCGTTCTCCGGCCCGATCGGCGGCGTGCGGGTCGCACACATCGAGGGCCAGTGGGTTGCGTTCCCCGGCCATGCCGAGCTGGAGCGGGCGACCTTCGACATGGTCGTCGCCGGCCGGATCGTCACGGGGGCCGACGGCTCCGACGACGTAGCGATCATGATGGTCGAGGCGGAGGCCACCGAACACACCGTGGCCCTGGTCCGCGACGGCGCGACCGCACCGACGGAGGAGATCGTCGCAGAGGGCCTCGAGGCGGCGAAGCCGTTCATCAAGATCCTGTGCCGCGCGCAGAGTGAGATCGCCGCCAAGGCGGCCAAGCCGACCGCCGACTTCCCGGTGTTCAAGGAGTACGAGGACGACGTCCTCGAGGCGCTCACCGGAGCCGTTCGCGACGATGTCGCGCAGGCGCTCACCATCGCGAGCAAGCAGGAACGTGAGTCCGAGCTCGACCGCATCAAGGCCCTCGCCTACGAGCGCATCGGCGACCAGTTCGCCGGGCGTGAGAAGGAGATCGGCGGCGCGCTGCGGGCGCTGACCAAGAAGCTCGTGCGGCAGCGGGTCATCCGCGACAAGGTGCGCATCGACGGCCGTGGGCTGAAGGACATCCGCTCGCTCACCGCCGAGGTCGGCGTGATCCCGCGGGTGCACGGCTCGGCGCTGTTCGAGCGCGGCGAGACGCAGATCCTCGGCGTCACCACGCTGAACATGCTGCGCATGGAGCAGCAGCTCGACACGCTCTCGCCCGAGACGCGCAAGCGTTACATGCACAACTACAACTTCCCGCCGTACTCGACCGGCGAGACCGGTCGAGTCGGCTCGCCGAAGCGGCGCGAGATCGGCCACGGTGCGCTCGCCGAGCGTGCGCTCGTGCCGGTGTTGCCGGCGCGTGAGGAGTTCCCCTACGCGATCCGGCAGGTGTCGGAAGCGGTCGGGTCGAACGGCTCGACGTCGATGGGCTCGGTGTGCGCGTCGACCATGTCACTGCTGTCCGCAGGTGTCCCGTTGCGGGCGCCCGTCGCCGGAATCGCGATGGGTCTCATCTCCGACAGCATCGACGGTGAGACGCACTACGTGACGCTGACCGACATTCTCGGTGCCGAGGACGCCTACGGCGACATGGACTTCAAGGTCGCGGGCACGTCGCAGTTCGTCACGGCGTTGCAGCTCGACACCAAGCTCGACGGCATCCCCGCGCACGTGCTCGCAGGTGCGTTGACCCAGGCTCGCGAGGCTCGCTTCACGATCCTCGACGTGATGGCCAAGGCGATCGGCGAACCGGCCGTGATGTCGCAGTACGCGCCGCGGATCATCTCGATCAAGATTCCGGTCGACCAGATCGGCGCCGTCATCGGGCCGAAGGGCAAGATGATCAACCAGATCCAGGACGACACCGGCGCCGAGATCAGCATCGAGGACGACGGCACGATCTACATCGGCGCGACCGACGGACCCTCGGCCGAGGCGGCACGGGCGCAGATCAACGCGATCGCCAACCCGACGATGCCCGAGGTCGGCGAGCGCTACCTCGGCACCGTGGTGAAGACGACGACGTTCGGCGCGTTCGTCTCCCTGCTTCCCGGCAAGGACGGCCTGCTGCACATCAGCGAGCTGCGCAAGATCGCGGGTGGCAAGCGGGTCGAGAACGTCGAGGACGTCGTCAAGGTCGGCGACAAGGTGCAGGTCGAGATCAAGGAGATCGACCCGCGCGGCAAGCTCTCGCTGGTGCCGGTCGTCGCTGACGCCGGAGCCGACGCGAACGCAGGGGCGGGCGCCGGAGAGTGAGCACGTCTTCGGCGGCCAGCCGCCGTCTTTCTGCCGACCAACGCCCGGGGACGACGCGCACGCTCGTCTCCGGCGCCGACGGTACCGACAGCACGGTGCGCCGCACCGTGCTGCCAGGCGGTCTGCGGGTCATCACCGAAGCGATGCCGTGGGTTCGCTCGGTGTCGTTCGGTGTCTGGGTCGGCGTCGGCTCCCGTGACGAGTTGCCGGCGCTCGCCGGCAGCTCGCACTACCTCGAGCACCTGCTGTTCAAGGGCACGCATCGACGCGACGCGCTGGAAATCTCGGCGGCGCTCGACGCCGTCGGTGGAGAGATGAACGCCTTCACCGCCAAGGAGTACACCTGCTTCTACGCGCGGGTGCTCGACGACGACTTGCCGATAGCGGTCGACGTCATCAGCGACATGATGACGGCGTCGTTGGTGCGCAAGGCCGATGTCGACTCCGAGCGTGGCGTCATCCTCGAAGAGATCGCCATGCACGACGACGACCCGGGCGACGCCGTCCACGACACTTTCGCCGAGACACTGTTCGGTGACACGCCCCTCGGTCGGCCGATTCTCGGCACCGTCGGGTCGATCACCTCGCTGGCTCGTAATGCGATCCATCGCTATTACCGGCGGTGGTACCGCCCGCAGAACATGGTCGTCGCGGTCGCGGGCAACGTCGATCACGCGCACGTCGTGCGGCTGGTACGCAAGGCGTTCGGCGACGTGCTCAACGCCGACGAGCAGGTAGACATGACGCCGAGCACCCCGCGGATAGGCGGCCGGCCACCGGTTTCGCACCGGGGCGTCGTGACCGTCGTGCGCCGGCCGACCGAGCAGGCCCATCTGGTGCTCGGCATGCCCGCGCTCGCGCGGGTCGACGAGCGACGGTACGCGCTCGGCGTCCTGAACGGCGCGCTGGGCGGTGGCATGAGCTCGCGGTTGTTCCAGGAGGTGCGCGAGAAGCGCGGCCTGGCGTATTCGGTCTACAGCTACGCCGCGCACCACGCCGAGACCGGCATCTTCGGCGTGTACGCCGGCTGCCAGCCGGCCCGCGCGCAAGAGGTCCTCGACATCTGCCGGGAGCAGCTCGCATCCGTCGCCGACGCCGGCATCAGTGAGGAGGAGCTGCTGCGGGGCAAGGGCCAGCTCGCGGGCTCGCTCGTGCTCGGCATGGAAGACACCGGCTCGCGGATGAGCCGGCTGGGCAAGGCCGAGCTGGTCTACGGGGAGCTCTTGACGGTCGACGACGTTCTCGAGCGGATCGCTGCGGTGACCCTCGACGACGTCCGTGCCGTCGCGAGCGAGGTGCTCGCGACTCAACCGACGCTGGCGGTCATCGGCCCGTTCGAGGACGACGCCTTCGCCGACGCCGTCGCCTGAGTCAAGGGGGCCGTCGCGTCCATGTTTCTTGCCCGACGCCACTTGTGACGTTCACCCACCGCAGCCGTGCGTGAACGTCACGAAGTCGCACTAGGCTGGCGCGATGAACATTCGGGTCGGCGTCCTGGGGGCCAAAGGGCGGATGGGCGCCACGGTGTCGGACGCCGTGCGGTCGGCGTCCGATCTGGAGCTGGTGGCCGAGGTCGACGTCGGTGACCCGATCGACCAGCTGGTCGAGCACGGCGTCCAGGTCGTCGTTGATTTCACCCACCCGGACGCCGTGCTGAGCAACGTGCGGTGGTGCGTCGAGCACGGGCTGCACACCGTCGTCGGCACCAGCGGCTTCGATGCGGCGAAGCTCGAGCAGGTGCGCGGGTGGCTGCGAAGCGGCCCCCGAGGTGGGCGTCGCCGTCGTCCCCAACTTCGGTATCGCGGCAGTGCTGATGATGACCTTCGCCGAGAAGGCCGCCCGCTACTTTCCGTCCGCCGAGATCGTCGAGCTGCATCACCCACGCAAGGCCGACGCGCCGTCGGGCACGGCGATCGCGACGGCGCGACGCATCGCGGCGGCGCGGGACGATGCGGGGCTGAGCGACATGCCCGACGCAACCACCTCCGAACTCGACGGCGCGAGAGGGGCCGACGTCGACGGTGTCCGCGTCCATTCGGTGCGCCTCGCCGGGCTGATCGCACATCAGGAAGTGCTGCTCGGCGGCAACGGTGAGACGCTGACGATCCGCCACGACTCCCTCGACCGCGCGTCGTTCATGCCCGGCGTGCTACTCGCGGTGCGGTCCATCGCTGGGCGGCCCGGGCTTACCGTCGGGTTGGACAGCTTCCTCGACCTGTAGCCGTGGCCGCACTCGCGGGAGCCGGGGGAGTAGTCGGGGCACCCGGGCCGTGTACTCGCCGTAGGCGGAGCCGAACCGCGCGGCGAGCAGCCTCTCCTCGTAGCGGACCTTCACGTTGAACACCGCGACCAGTGCCGCGAGCGCGAGTAGCGGCTCGGGCCGACGTCGAAGCAGTGCGACACCACCGGCGGCGGCGATGCTTCCGGTGTAGATCGGATGCCGGGTGATACCGAACGCGCCCGTGGTGCGCAGGCGCGCGTCCTGCGATGGCGTCGGGAAGACCGACAGCCGCGAGCCGAGCCGAGCCATCGCCGCGGCCGCGAGCACGGCGCCACCCGCCGCCGCCGCGCCCGCGCCGGCCTGGATCGGTCGAGGCAGCCCCCACCGGGGCCGGCCGGGAGTCGCCAGTGCCGCAAGGGCTATGCCTTGGGCCGACACGAGTGCCCAGTCGCGGGGGTCTCGCTTCATGCGGGCTGCAGGCCGTCCCAGGACCAGCGCGGCACCGGTGCGTCGGCCGGCACGGTGTCGGCGGTGTCGGGGTGCGCCAGCATCTGCTCGACCGCCCATTCCATGTAGGCGCGTAGCGCGGCACGGAACTCGGTGTCGTAGGGCAGCCCGGCGTCGTCCGCGGCTTTCACGAAGCACTCCACGAAACGCCGGCCGAGGTCGCTCATGTCGCCGTTGCCGGCGTGCATGCGCAGCACGAAGGACTCGTCGCCGCAGCTTTGGGAGTACGCCGGTGGCCCGCCCAGTACTTCGCCCCAGTAGGCCGCCAGCCGCTCCACGTGCCGCGGATGCTGGCCGGGATGCGAGAACGGATGGTTCAGCTCGGGGTCGGCAAGGCAGCGGGCGTGGTGAGCTGTCGCCAACGCGACGAAGGCCGCGTCGCCGCCGGCGAACTCGTACAGGGTTGGGCGCACGGTTCGACCCTGCCACGGTGAACGCCCGCCGTCGAGACGGGCGTAGCGTCGGGCCGGAAGTCACGCCGGCGGATCGAGGAGGGATCGGGTTGACCGCGCTACCGACACGGGCCGATGTCGTCGTGGTCGGCGCCGGGCACAACGGGCTCGTGGCGGCCACCTTGCTCGCGCGAGCGGGCCTGCGTGTCGTCGTCGTCGAGCAGGCCGACATCGTGGGGGGAGCGGCGCGTACCGAGCACCCGTTCGAGAAGGTCCCCGACCTCGCACAGTCCACCGGCGCGTACCTGCTGGGACTCATGCCCCCCGAACTGATCGACGAGCTCGGCCTGCGAGTGACCACGTTGCGGCGTGACCCGCACTACTTCCTACCGACGCAGGGGCAGCGCTACCTGCTCTTCGGCGCGGACCGTACGCAGACCCGGCGCCAGTACGAGGAGTTCTTCTCCTCCGACGATTGGCTCGCCGACCTGGCGTTGCAAGGCGAACTCGACCAGCTCCGCGCCGACCTCGCGCCGGCCTGGTTGGCGGAGCCGCTGCCGCTGGAACAAACCGCCGAACGCTACATCCGTCCCGCGCTTCGGCAGGTGTTCATCGACTTGTGCCGTGGCTCGGTCGGTGACTACCTCGACCGCTTCGGATTCCGCAGCGATCTGGTGAAGGCCATGTACGCCGTGACCGACGGGCTTTCCGGCCTCGACGCATGCTGGGACACTCCCGGCTCGGGCCATAACTTCCTCGTGCACAACATGTGCAGGCTGCCGGGTGGCGACGGCACGTGGATGGTCGTGCGCGGCGGCATGGGCAGCGTGACCGCCGCGCTGGCCGAACTCGCCACCCGGGCGGGCGCCACGGTGCTCACCGGCCGCCGCGTCGCCGCGATCCAGACAGCGGGCGCCGTTGCCTCGACGTCGTCCACGTCGGGTGTCGCACTGTCGAGCGGGGAGGTCATCGAGGCGCCCGTCGTGGTGGCCGCGACCGACCCGTTCCGCTTGCGCGAGCTGGTCGGTGAGCAGCGGATGCCGGGCGAGCTGAATGCCAGGCTCGACGGCTGGCGTCACTACGGCACCACGATGAAAGTGAACCTCGCCCTGCGAGATCTGCCCACGTTCACGTGCCTGCCGGAAAGGCGCGGGCAGCACGCCGCGACGATCCACCTGCTCCCGCAGGACGACGTGTTGGGCTCGTTGCAGCGTGCATACGCCGACGTCAAGGCCGGCCGGTTGGCCGATTTCCCGACCATCGAGTGGTACGTGCACACGCCGGTCGACCCGAGCCTGCAGGACTCCGCCGGGCACCATTCGTCGGCGCTGTTCGTGCAGTGGGTTCCGTACGAGATCGCCGGCTCCACGTGGGACGTCGAGCGTGACCGGTACGTCGAGAAGCTGCTGGCGATCTGCGATCTGTTCGCGCCCGATACGTCGTCCCTGGTGGTCGACACCTTCGCTCTCGCCCCGCCCGACATCGAGCGCCATTTCGGTATCACCCGCGGTCACATCCACCACGTCGACAACGCGGTGGCGTTCGCCGATCGGATGCCCTATGTCACAGGCATTTCCGGCCTGTACGCGGCCGGCGCCGGCTGCCATCCGGCCGGGTCCGTCATCGGTGCGGCCGGGCACAACGCGGCGAAGCGGGTGCTCGCCGACACCGCCGGCCTCGCCGTCAAGCAATGAGGTTGGACGGCTGCTCGATGACCGTCTGCAACCGAACCTGATGGACCAGCTCGCCGACGTCGAGATCGCGCGTCGAGCCGTCGGCGTCCCACCCGCTCTCGCGCAGGAACGTACGCATCGGGTCGTCCGCGGCGAACACCCAGGTCACCAGCCGGTGGAAGCCGTCGGCCCGCGCGACGTCGACGGCCGCCGACATCAGCCGGCTGCCGTGGCCGCGTCGTTGGACGGCGGGATCGACGTGCAGGACGACGAGCTCGGCAGCCGACTCCGGGTCGAGGTCGGGGTCGCTGGCCGGCGCGACGGCTGCGAAGCCGACGACGGACGAGCCTGCGCTCGCCACCAAGACGTGGTGTCGTGGGCTCGGCGGTGAGGTGATCGCGGCCGACCAGCTCGCCTGTGCCGTCACAAGGTCGAACGAGGTGGCGGCCGGCTCGGGCAGGAGCTGCCCGTAGCCGTCACGCCAAACCGTCTGCTGCACAGCGGCGATCGCCGTGGCGTCGGCCGGGTTGCCCGGGCGGACGCTGGCATCGGCGTGCGGACTCGACACGCCGACATCTTCGCAGGGTCACCGGAGTGCGGGCGTGCCGTGGTCGCCTCGCCGCGGCGGGACTCACTAGGGTGGCGCTCATGTCGAGCAGCAATGCGGCGGACGCCGAAGATCAATCCGAGCGCGAGCAGGTCGAATTCCGCAGCGACGTCACGGTCGAGCTGGTGCGGGCGGCGGCCAGCGACGCCGACGTCCTGTTCGCTGCCCGGGTGTCCACGAAGGGCGAACTGTCACTCGACGACGTCGGTGCAGACCCGACGCGGTCCAAGGGCCTCATCAACTACCTGATGCGCGACCGGCACGGTACGCCGTTCGAGCACAACTCGATGACGTTCTACGTGCAGGCACCCATCTTCGTGTTTCGCGAGATGATGCGGCACCGCATGGCGTCCTACAACGAGGAGAGCGGCCGGTATCGCAAGCTGCGCCCGGTCTTCTACGTTCCCGGCCCCGACCGCAAGCTCGTGCAACAGGGCAAGCCCGGCCACTACGAGTTCTACGACGGGAGCGCCGACCAGCACAAAATCGTCAACGAAGCGACCCGCCGAGCGTGCGAGCAAGCGTACGGCGCTTATCTGGAGATGCTGGCCGCGGGCGTGGCACGTGAAGTCGCTCGTGGCGTGTTGCCGGTCGCCATCTACTCCTCCGCCTACGTCACCCTCAACGCGCGGTCGTTGATGAACTTCCTCTCGCTGCGTACCAAGCGCCCCGACAGCACGTTTCCGAGCTTCCCGCAACGCGAGATCGAGATGCTTGCGGAGAAGATGGAAGCGGAATGGGCGCGGCTGATGCCGCTCACCCACCAGGCATTCGACGAGCACGGGCGGGTCAGTCCCTGACTCCCGGCCGGTGCCGACAGCGGCGGAAAACCGGCGCAACCGGGCGGTTCGGGCGCCGCGGACGGCCGATCCTGGCCGGCCGGGAGACCCGCGACAGGAAATTGGTAATGCCGGCAACCCTCGGCGCGATAGGTGAAGTGACCCTGCCGGTTGCGTGGACCCCCGACTGCTCGACCGGCAGGGTCCCACCGGAACGGCCACGACCACGCCGCCGACTACCGGTACCGTTACGGCATGACGATGAGTTCCGCCGAGGCGGCGGTGCCTTCCCGGCCCGCCCCCTTCGGCCGTGTCCTGGTAGCGATGATCACGCCCTTCCTCGCCGGCGGAGACCTCGACGTCGAGGGGGCGCAGCGTCTCGCCGTCCATCTCGTCGACGCGGGCTGTAGCGGGCTCGTCCTCAGCGGGACGACCGGCGAGTCGCCGACCACGACGGACGACGAAAAGGCGCGGCTGCTCCACGCCGTGCTCGAGGCCGTCGGCAACCGGGCTTCGGTGCTGGCCGGCGTCGGCACCAACGACACCCGGCACACCATCGAGTTGGCCCAGGCTGCCGAAAAGGCCGGCGCTCACGGTCTGCTCGTCGTCACGCCGTACTACTCCAAGCCACCGCAGGAAGGTCTGCTGGCGCACTTTCGCGCCGTCGCCGACGCCACCGGGTTGCCGTCGATGCTCTACGACATCCCCGGCCGCACGGCCAGCCCGATCGCTACCGAGACACTCGTGCGACTCGCCGAGCACGACCGCATCGTCGCGGTCAAGGACGCCAAGGACGACCTCGCCGCAAGCAGTTGGGTACTCGCCCGCACCGACCTTGCCTACTACTCCGGCACCGACATGTTGAACCTTCCGCTGCTCTCGATCGGTTCGGTCGGTTGCGTGAGCGTGGTCGGCCACGTGTTCGCCCGCGAGATCGCCGAACTGTACGCGGCCTATTTCGCCGGTGACGTCGAACGCGCGCGGGCGCTGCACTACCAACTGCTGCCGGCCTACTCCGGCTTCTTCCGCACGCAGGGCGTCATCACGGTGAAAGCGGCGTTGCGCATGATGGGGTTGCCCGCCGGGCCGGTGCGTTCGCCGTTGGTCGACGCAACGCTCGAGCAGATAGGGCAGTTGCGCCGCGACTGCCGTGACGCCGGGTTTGCCGGCGAGTTGCGGGAGCTTTCGGATTGAGCCATCCGCATCCTGAACTAGGCGCGCCCGGCCCGCTGCCGCAAAACGGGCTGCGCATCGTCGCGCTCGGTGGGCTCGGCGAGGTCGGGCGCAACATGACCGTGTTCGAGTTCGGTGGGCGGCTGCTCATCGTCGACTGCGGCGTGCTGTTCCCCGACCCCGATCAGCCCGGCATCGACCTCATCCTGCCCGACTTCGACTACATCCGAGGCAGGCTGGACGACGTAGAAGCCCTGGTGTTGACGCACGCCCACGAAGACCACATGGGCGCGGTGCCGTACCTGCTTCGCGAACGGCCCGACATCCCGATCGTCGGCTCGCGCCTGACGCTGGCGATGCTCGACTCCAAGCTCGCCGAGCATCGCATCAAGCCGTACTCACTCGCCGTCCGCGAAGGCCAACGCGAGCGGCTGGGCGCGTTCGACTGTGAATTCCTCGCCGTGAACCATTCGATTCCCGACGCGATGGCCGTGGCGATCCGCACGCCGGCCGGCCTGGTGCTGCACACCGGCGACTTCAAGATGGACCAGCTGCCGCTCGACGGGCGGCTCACCGACCTCGGTGGGTTCGCGCGGCTCGGCGGCGAGGGCATCGACCTGTTGATGTCGGACTCGACGAACGCCGAAGTGCCTGGCTTCGTGACCTCAGAGCGTGACATCGCACCCGTGCTGAGCAAGGTCTTCCAAGCAGCACGCCGCCGGGTGATCGTGGCCTGTTTCGCGAGCCACGTGCATCGCGTGCAGCAGGTGCTCGACGCCGCGGTCGAACACCACCGCAAGGTCGCCTTCGTCGGTCGTTCGATGGTGCGCAACATGGGCGTGGCGCGCGACCTCGGTTACCTGCGGGTAGCCGCCGACCTGCTCGTCGATGCACGCGAGATCGACGTCATGCCGCCGGAGCAGGTCGTGTTGATCTCCACCGGTTCGCAGGGTGAGCCGCTGTCGGCGCTGTCGCGGATGGCAAACCGCGACCACCCGGTACGCATCGAAGAAGGCGACACCGTCGTGCTGGCCAGCTCGTTGATCCCGGGCAACGAGACAGCCGTCTTCCGCGTCGTCAACGGGCTCGGCCGGTGGGGCGCCAACGTCGTCCACAAGGGGAACGCGCTGGTGCACGTGTCCGGCCACGCGCCGGCGGGGGAGCTGCTCTACGTCTTGAACTTGACCCGGCCCAGCAACTTCCTGCCGATCCACGGCGAGTGGCGTCACCTCCGCGCGCATGCCGAGCTCGCGCGGTTGTCCGGCGTCGCCGACGACCGCATCGTTCTCGCCGAGGACGGCGTGGTGGTCGACCTCGTCGACGGTCTCGCGCGCAAGGTCGGTGCGGTGCGCTGCGGTTACGTCTACGTCGACGGTTTGTCGGTCGGCGAGGTCACCGAGACTTCGTTGAAGGACCGCCGCATCCTCGGCGACGAGGGTTTCGTCTCGGTCGTGGTCGTCGTCGACTCCGCGACCGGCAAGGTGACCGGGGGGCCGGAGATCCACGCCCGTGGCTCGGGTATCGACGACGCCGCGCTGGTCGACGTCCTGCCCCGGGTGAGAGACGCATTGGAGAACGCGGTGGCGGACGGGATGGCCGATGCCACGCAGCTCGAACAGGTGGTGCGCCGGGTCGTCGGCCGCTGGGTGAACGACACCTACCGTCGCCGCCCGATGATCATCCCGGTGGTCGTCGAAGTCTGACCCGCCGCCGAGACCTCGCCTCGCCCGCTCGGCGTGTGACTCACGCGGCTGGAGTGGTCTGTGAGGTAGCGTCGATCACCATGGCGACGCGTGCCCCTGCCCGCCCCCGTCCCGCGACCTCTCGCGGCGCCGGTCAGCGCGGCCGTGCCCCGGCACGGCGCCGCCGCCGGGCCCGCCGCCCGACGCGATCCGGCGGCGGCATCGGACGCCGGCTGCTGCGCGCCTGCGGGCGCGCGCTGCGGGCGATCTGGATGGGCGTCGCGCATCTCGTCGGTGGCGCGTTTCGGGTGGCCGGCGCCCGGGCGCGCGACCTCGACCCGGCCCACCGTCGTGATGGCGTCGGGCTGGCCGCGCTCGGCGCCGCGCTCGTGGTCGGCGGTGGCGTCTGGTGGCATCTACCGGCACCGGTCGGTCCGGTTGTCGTCGCGGTCGTGCGCGGCACGGTCGGGTCGGCCGCCGTCGTCGTCCCCGTGTTGCTCGCCGCGCTGAGCTGGCGAGTGCTTCGCCACCCCGAACGGACGCTTGCGAGCGGCCGGGTGGTGATCGGCTGGACGGCGCTCAGCCTCGGCATCGTGGGCCTGCTGCACATCGCACACGGCATGCCGGCGCCGGTCGACGGTGGTTCGGCGATGCGACACGGCGGCGGGCTGGCCGGATTCATGGTCGCTGCCCCGCTCGTCGCCGGCGTGACGGTCTGGCTGGCCGCGCCGCTGCTGGGCATCCTGGCGATCTTCGGCCTGCTCGTCGTCACCGCGACACCGGTCAATGCGATCCCGGCGCGGTTGGCCGAGCTGCGTGCCCGGCTGTTGCGCCGAACCGACGCCGACGCGCTCGAGATCGGCGCCGGCGATGTGGTCGACGGCTTCGACCCGGACGCCGACGACGTCCTCATCGATCTGACTGCCGACCCACCGGCGAAGCTGCGGCGCCGAGGTCGGCGGCGGCGCGTCGGCGCGTTCAGTGACCACGAGGCCGGAGCCGACGACGCGACGGTCGACGGCGATCTTCCGTTCGAGACGCCACTGCTGGCCGACAAGCACGCGGCCGACGAAGCGGCCGCGGCAGCAGGCCATGCCCCTGTGGGCGACGGTCATGACGGCGCCCATGACGGCGCCCATCACGATGTCGCGAAGCTTGGTGCACCCGCGGGGAGTGGCAACGGGATACCGCGCCGAGCCGAGCAGCTGCTGCTATCCGGAGACATCACCTACCACCTGCCGCCACCGAGCTTGCTGCGCGACGGGTCACAGGTGCGGCCGCGCACCAAAGCCAACGACGCGGTCGTCGAGGCGTTGAGCAGCGTGCTCGACCAGTTCGAGATCGACGCGAACGTCACCGGGTTCACCCGGGGGCCGACCGTCACGCGCTACGAGGTCGAGTTGGGCCCCGCCGTGAAGGTCGAGCGGGTGACCGCGCTGTCCAAGAACATCGCCTACGCCGTGGCGAGTGCTGACGTGCGGATCCTGTCGCCGATCCCGGGCAAGTCCGCGATCGGCATCGAGATTCCCAACACCGACCGTGACCTCGTGAGCCTCGGGGACGTCCTGCGGTCGAGCGTCGCTACCTCCGATCACCATCCGATGGTGGTCGGGCTCGGCAAGGATGTCGAAGGCCGATACATCTGCGCGAACCTCGCGAAGATGCCGCACATCCTGGTTGCCGGCGCGACGGGCTCGGGCAAGTCGACGTGCATCAACACGATCGTGACGTCGATCCTCTCCCGGGCAACGCCGGACGACGTGCGCATGGTGCTGGTCGATCCGAAGCGCGTCGAGCTGACGCACTACGAAGGCATCCCGCACCTGGTGACCCCGATCATCACCCACCCGAAGAAGGCCGCGGAGGCGCTGCAGTGGGTCGTGCGCGAGATGGACATGCGATACGACGACCTGGCGGCATCCGGCTTTCGGCACATCGACGACTTCAACAAGGCGGTCCGCACCGGCAAGCTGACGGCGCCCCCAGGTAGCGAGCGCATCTACCGGCCGTACCCCTACCTGCTGGTGATCGTCGACGAACTCGCCGACCTGATGATGGTCGCGCCGCGCGACGTCGAGGATTCCGTCGTCCGCATCACCCAGCTGGCCCGCGCCGCCGGCATCCACCTCGTGCTGGCGACCCAGCGGCCGAGCGTCGACGTCGTCACCGGTCTGATCAAGGCGAACGTGCCGTCGCGGCTTGCGTTCGCGACGTCCAGCCTGGCCGACAGCCGGGTCATCCTCGACCAGCCCGGAGCGGAGAAGCTCGTCGGGCTCGGCGACGCCCTGTTCCTGCCCATGGGCGCGAGCAAGGCGATCCGGCTGCAGGGCGCCTTCGTCACTGAGAGTGAGGTCGAATCGGTCGTCAAGCACTGCAAGCAGCAGCTGGAGCCGGCCTACCGCGACGACGTCACCGGCGGTACAGCGGCGAGACGAGAGATCGACGAGGACATCGGCGACGACCTCGATCTCCTGTGCCAGGCCGTCGAACTCGTCGTCTCGACGCAATTCGGGTCGACCTCGATGCTGCAACGCAAGCTGCGCGTGGGGTTCGCCAAGGCTGGCCGGCTGATGGACCTGATGGAAAGCCGCGGCATCGTAGGGCCGAGCGAGGGTTCGAAAGCCCGTGACGTCTTGGTGAAGGCCGACGAGATGACCGAGATCATCGCCGGCCTGCGCGGAGCCCAGCTTTAACGCAGGAACTCAAGGGTCGCCCTGGCTTGCCTGCGCGACTCCCAACTGCGTAGGGCGCTAGGTTCAAGATCGGCATCGCTTTGTCGACACGGAAATAGCGGCATAGACTCGAGTGAGTCGGTTTGATGCATCTTTGGGTGCCCTGAAGGCAGCAACCGCGCCGGAGCAGCACGTTCCAGCGCCTGTCGTCCCGGGCCACATCCAGCGGTCGTCGAAGCGTTCGCGCCCGTGGTCCCGTCTGCGGCACCGAGGAGATCGAGGAGACGTCGTGTCAATCGGACAGGCCTTGTCGGAGGCGCGTCGCGCCGCGGGCTTGTCGATCGACGACGTAAGTGCGAAGTCGCGGCTCCGGGCGACCGTGATCCGCGCTATCGAAAACGACGATTTCTCTTTGTGTGGCGGGGATTTCTACGCTCGCGCCCATCTGCGCATGCTGGCCGCGATCGTCGGTGCCGACGGTCAGGCGCTGGTGGCCGACTACGACGCCCATGTCGCCGACCTCGACGAACTGCCGGTCGCCGCCCAGATCCACGACAACGAGGTGCAGACCCGCGTCATCACCCGCACCAGCCAGCGGCGGGCGCCGAACTGGGGTGCCGCGGCCGCCGCCGCCGTCCTGATCGTCATCATCGTCGTGGTCGGCGCGCAGCTGCTCGGCCACCCCGGCAGCTCCAACAAGGGCAAGCCGCTCGCCGGCGGCAGCACCCCCAGCGCGAGCGTCAGCCCGTCGCCGTCCCAGCAGCCCAGCACGTCGGTCAGCCCCACGCCGACACAGAACAGCACGCCGCCTTCTCCGCCCACGAGCGCCGTGGCCCAGGCCGGGGTGCACATCGTCTTGCGGATCACGACCGCCAAATGCTGGGTGCTCGCGACCGGGTCTGACGGCGGCGTGATCTATCAGGGCGTGCTCAGCCCGGGCCAGGTGCAGACGTTCTCCGATCCGCAGCGGATCGCCCTGAAGCTGGGCAACGCCCCGGCGACCGATCTGACCGTGAACGGGGTTCACGTCGGCGCGCCGCCGAGCACGAACGATGTTGCTTCCTTCACGTTCCCACCGGGCGATCCCACCAAGGCGTTGGGGTAGTCGCCCGTCCGTCACGGCCCGCCTCGGCGAACCGAGGGCCACGCATTGCCCCGGGTAGGCTCGTCCCGTGTCAGCCTCCGGTGGTCGTTCCGTTCGTCTCGTCACGATGGGCTGCGCGCGCAACGATGTCGACTCCGAAGAGCTGGCTGCTCGGATGGCGCAGGCCGGCTGGGAGCTGACCGCCGCCGAGACTGCTGACATCACCGTCGTGAACACCTGTGGCTTCGTCGATGCCGCGAAGAAGGACTCGATCGACGCGCTGCTCTCGGCCGCTGACTCCCCGGCCGGCCGGGTCGTGGCGGTCGGCTGCCTGGCCGAACGCTACGGCCGCGAACTCGCGGCCGAGCTTCCCGAGGTCACCGTCCTTTCCTTCGACGACTACGCCTCGATCGGGGAGCGGCTGGACGCTGTCCTGACCGGTACCCCGCATGAAGCGCATCTGCCGCGCGACCGGCGCACGTTGTTGCCGATCACTCCGGTCAGCCGGCCGGCTGCGACCGTCGACGTCGGCATCCCCGGCCACGCCGGCGGGCCGCAGGTGCTACGGCAGCGGCTCGACGATGCCCCGGTGGCGCCGCTGAAACTTGCCTCCGGCTGCGACCGGCGCTGCTCGTTCTGCGCGATCCCTTCGTTTCGCGGGGCATTCGTCTCCCGGCCGCCGCTTGAGGTGTTGGCCGAAGCGCGTTGGCTGGCGGCTCACGGCGTCCGCGAGATCGTCTTGGTCAGTGAGAACTCGACGTCGTACGGGAAGGACCTCGGCGAGCTGCGGGCACTCGAACGGCTGTTGCCGCAGCTGGCCGCCGTCGAAGGCGTGTGCCGGGTGCGGCTGAGCTACCTGCAACCGGCGGAGATGCGTCCGTCGTTGATCGACGTGATGGCCGGCACGCCGGGCGTCGTCCCGTACTTCGACCTTTCCTTTCAGCACGCGAGCGCGCAGGTGTTGCGGCGGATGCGGCGCTTCGGTGGTACCGAGAGCTTCCTCGGCCTGCTCGCGTCGATCCGCGAGCAGGCGCCTGATGCCGGCGTCCGCTCGAACGTGATCGTCGGCTTCCCCGGCGAGACCGAAGCGGACGTCGCGGAGCTGGAGGAGTTCCTTCGCCAGGCGCGACTCGACACCATCGGCGTGTTCGGCTACTCCGACGAAGACGGCACGCACGCGGTGACCCTGCCGGACAAGGTGCACCCCGCCGAGATCGCGGAACGCGAAGCGAGGCTGTCGCGCGTGGTCGACGCGTTGATGGAGGAGCGGGCGCAGGAGCGGGTCGGCAGCCTGGTCGAGGTGCTCGTGGACCGCGCGGGCGATGACGTCGGCGTCGCCACGAGCGGCGCCGATCACGCCGCCCGCGCGATCGAGACCCGCGCCGATCACCAGGCTCCGGACGTCGACGGCGTCACCTGGGTCACGCCGCGCGCCGGCTGGGCTGCCGCCCTGCAGGTGGGCGCGCTGGCGGCCGTGCGCATCACCGGCGTCGACGGCGTCGACCTGGTGGCTGAACTCGCGCAGCCGCTCGCCGCCCATTCCGCCGCGCCGGCGGGAGCAGCGGACGGCGCGTCGTGAGCGTGCCGTCGGAACGGGTCGACGCCGAGGTCGTCGCGCCGGACGACGCCGCCGGCCCACGCGACGTCGGAGTGGCGAACCTGGCCAACGGCCTCACCGTGCTGCGGCTGGCACTCGTGCCGCTGTTCGTCGTCTTTCTCGCGTTCGCCGGCACGCAACACGCGGCGTGGCGATATGCGGCCACCGTGGTATTCGTCGTCGCGTCGCTGACCGATCGCGTCGACGGTGAGGTCGCCCGGCGCCGGCACACCGTGACGACCTTCGGCAAGATCGCCGATCCGATCGCCGACAAGGCGTTGATCGGCGCCGCGCTGATCGGCCTTTCGGCGATCGGCGACCTGCCGTGGTGGGTGACCGCCGTGATCCTGGTCCGCGAGCTCGGAGTCACCGCGCTGCGGTTCTTCGTGATTCGCCACGGCGTGGTCGCCGCCAGCCGCGGCGGCGTGCTGGCCGCGAGCCAGGGCGGAAAGATCAAGACCGTCGCGCAGGCCGTGGCCATCGGCCTTTACCTGCTGCCGCTGCACGGCTGGTGGGCGTCGGCCCGGGCGTGGGTGATGGGCGTGGCCGTGGCGGTGACCCTGGTGACCGGCGTCAACTACCTGTACCGCGCCTGGCGGGTGCGTGCGGCGAGACCGCGATGAGGGCGGAGATCATCGGGGTCGGCACGGAACTCCTGCTGGGTGACGTCGTCAACTCCAACGCCGCCTGGCTCGGCCGCGAGCTGGCCGCGATCGGGGTCGACGTCGAGCACACGACCGCGGTCGGTGACAACATCCCGCGGATCGCCGGGGCGATCCGGGCGGCCGCCGACCGCGCCGATGCCGTGATCGTGACGGGCGGCCTCGGGCCGACCCAGGACGACTTGACCCGGGAGGCGCTTGCCGAGGCGGCGGCCAGCCCGTTGGTCCGCGACGCCGAGGTCGAGGCCGGGTTGCTCGACCGCTATCGGCGGACCGGCAGAAGCGACTTCCCGACGAACAACCTGCGGATGGCCGACCGGCCGGATGCGGCGAGACCGCTGCCCAACTCCGCGGGCACTGCGCCCGGTCTGCGGATCGGTGTCGGCCCGGCCACGGTCTACGCGCTGCCCGGCGTGCCCACCGAGATGCAGGAGATCTTCACGGCCTGGGTGAAACCCGAGCTGGCCGCGCGCGCCGGCGCCGGCGCGGTGCTGGTTTCGCGGGCGGTGCGAACCGTGGGCATCTGGGAGTCGGAGGTCGCGACGCTGCTCGCCGACCTCGACGCCGAGCTCGGCCCGGCGGGCAACCCGACGATCGCCTACCTGGCCTCCGAGGGGCAGACCCGGGTACGGATCACCGCCAAGGCGACTTCCGAGGCACGGGCCCGCGAGCTGATCGAGCCCGTCGAGCAGCGCGTGCGCGCCGCGCTGGGCGACGTCGTGTTCGGCGCCGACGAGGAGACGTTGGAAGGCGTCGTCCACCAGATGTTGCTCTCGGCCGGTGCGACGGTCGCCACCGCCGAGTCGCTGACCGGCGGCCTGCTCGGGGCCGCGTTGAGCGCCACGCCCGGCGCGTCGTCCACCTACCTCGGCGGGGTCGTGGCCTACGCGACCGCTGTCAAGTCGGGAATGCTCGGGGTCGACGCGACGCTGCTGGCGCAGCGGGGTGCGGTCGACCCCGACGTCGCGCTGGCCATGGCGGACGCCGCGCGGCGGGCGCTGGATGCCACCTACGGTCTGGCGACCACCGGCGTCGCCGGCCCGACCGAGCAGGACGGCGTCCCCGTCGGCACCGTTTTCGTCGCCCTGAGCGGCGGCGCGCAACAGCCCGTCGTCCGGCGGTTGCAGCTCGGCGCCGGTGTGCCAGGAGCGGCGCCGCACCTCGTTCGGGCTCGCATCCGGCGGACGGCGACCCAGACGGCGCTCGACCTGCTGCGCCGCCGGCTCTGCGGGCTGCCGGCCGAGTAGCCACGGTGGCGCTGGAGGCACCGGTGACACCGATCCATGGCTGGAGTTGGTGCCGCCAGTTGCCGATGACACGGGAGTACGGTGGGCTCTGGGACTCGAGAGTTCGAGCGGCACGGAGGAGGGCACGTTGATCTTGCTGCGGCGACTGCTGGGTGACGCGCTGCGTCGCCAGCGCCTGCGCCAAGAGCGCACCCTGCGTGACGTGTCGGCCGAGGCGCGGGTTTCGCTCGGCTACCTTTCGGAGATCGAGCGCGGTCAAAAGGAAGCCTCCTCGGAGTTGCTGGCGTCGATCTGCGAGGCGCTCGGCGTGCAGATGTCGACGGTGTTGCGCGACGTCAGCGACGAGCTTCGGGTGCTCGAATGCGCCGAAGCACCGGCTCTGGTGCCCGTCGGTACCGGCACCGGCGCCGACCACCCACCCGCGGCTCATCCACCGGCGGCGGTGTCCACCCTCGACGCCGAACTGGCCGACCGCGTCGTCGCGGCTGCCTGACCCGACCTTCCTTCAGCGGCGGCCTAGACTGCGGGCCGTGGCGACACCTACCTCCGCTCTACCGCCGGTCACCGGCCGGGGTACGCGCAGCCGCGCCGGCAACGCGATGGGGCGGGCTCGTGAGGCAGCGCTCGACGGTGCCGTCCGCGCCGTCGCGAAGTACGGGAGTCGCAAGGCCACCATGGGCGACATCGCGGTGCTGGCCGGCATCGCCAAGGCGACCCTGTACAACCACTTCCGAACCCGTGACGACGTCTACCGCGAGGCGGTTCGCACGCAGGTCGACGTCATCGCTGCGGCCGCCGCCGGCCAGGTCGAGGGCGGGTTCGCCGCCGTCCTCGCCGAAGCGGCCCGGTTGCTCGGCGAGCACCCGGCGGTGCGCCGG
The DNA here is from genome assembly GCA_963782965.1 of uncultured Actinomycetes bacterium. Taxonomy (GTDB): domain Bacteria; phylum Actinomycetota; class Actinomycetes; order Acidothermales; family Acidothermaceae; genus CAWALV01. Next base: position 1,864,211 of record CAWALV010000006.1, on the reverse strand, counting down.
CTCGCTCGGGACGAGCCGGCCGTCGTCAGCCGGCTGGCGACAGTCGACGGCGGAGAGATCTGGGACGCCGCGCGGGCGCACGTCGCTGCCGCGCTGCGCGACGCGACCCTGCCCGACGCGCCGGAAAACGTCGACCTCGTCATGCGCTACCTCGCCACGCAGATCCTCACGCCGTCCCCGCCGCACGATCGCCTCGTGCACGCGCGCCTGCTGCATTCGGCGATGGAGTCTGCGGCCGCGACAGTCGAGGCGAGCGCCCGCCCGCCGGCTCCGGCGGCGGCGCCACGCCCGGCTGGCAGCGTCGACACCAGTACGTGACCCGCATCGCGTCGCCCGGCCAGGCCACGCTGATCGGCTCGCCGCAGCGTAGACAGGGGCGACCCGCGCGGCCGTAGACCCAGGTGCGCCGGCCGGGCCGAGAATCGCCCGTGGTGATGTGGTCGAAGCGCTCACGGTTTGCGGCGAGCAGCCGTTGCGCGAGATCGACCAGTGCCGGGAGATCGACCTCGCCCGCCGGCGTCCACGGTGAGACACCCGCGAGGAAGCATGTCTCCGCCTTGTACACGTTGCCGATGCCGGCCAGGTTGCGCTGATCGAGGATTGCCTCGCCGATCGGCCGTAGCGGTTGGGCGGCGAGCCGTGCGACTGCGCGTGCGGCGTCCCAGTCGAGGCCGAGCAGATCGGGGCCGAGGTGGCCGACCACGTCGTCCTCCCGCGCCGACGGCAGCAGCCGGATGTCGTGCACGCGATACCCAAGTGCGACGTAGTCGTCGTTGCGCAGGACGACGCGGATCCGGTCGGCCCGGTCGAAAGCGCGCGTGCCGCCGGGGGCGGCGTCCCGGCCCGACGCCGACACCGGGTACGTGCGCCACGCGCCGTCCATTCGCAGATGCGTGTGCAGGGTGAGGTGAGGGTCGCCGTCGAACCGGATCAGCAGATGCTTACCGCGAGGCGCGACGTCGAGCACCCGGCGTCCACTCAGATCAACCGTCGCGAGGGCCGGCACCCGCAGGTCGGCCGCAGTAACGACCCGCGCGACGAGTGCCCGGCGCAGTTGCTGGGCAGTGACCCAAACAGTGTTGCCCTCAGGCACGAGCGGCACCTCCAGGAGCCGACGCTAGATGACGGCGGGGGGCGCCGCCACGCCCGATGCCGACCCGTTCGTCGTTCGGAGGACCTGATGAAGACCATGGCGGGTTCGCCTCGCCGATGGGTTTTCGTGGCCGGGGTCGTCTGCGCTGCCCTCCTGGCGGCCGGGTGCTCGTCGGCGCGTGTCACGGGCATGAGCACGCCGACCGTCCTGCCTACGCCCGTGCCGAACATCCCGTACACCGCGGTCGGATCGGCGGCTTCTTCGGCGGCCGCATCCTCAGCATCCTCTGCGCCGGCACCGAGCGGCGCCCCTGCCGTGGAGGCGCTCGTCGTCGGGGCGATGTCGTCGCTGGCGGAGGCGCAGTCGGTGCGCGTCACCGGGACGCTGGTACAGGCGGGGAGCCGGGTGCGGCTGCACATCTCCTTCGCGCGCGACGTCGGATCGACCGGTTGGATCGACGCCGGCCACGGCAAAGTCAAGGTGGTTGCTGTCGGCGGCCGCATCTATGTGCCGGGCGGCACGGCGGGCGGTGCGGCAGACGGTGCGGCAGACGGTGCGGCGGGTCAGGCGAGGCTGGCCGGGTTGGCGAGTATCGGCGACCTCACCTCCTTCGTTCGGGCGATCTCGCCGTCGGGCGCGTTGACCGTGCTGGGCACGGCCACCGTCAACGGGCAGCGAGCGGCGGTGGTGAAGGCGAGCGGCTCGGCGGGCCACGATGCCGAGCTGCTCTACATCGTCGACAAGCGCATCGATGTCGGGGTGCGATATTTCGGCAACACGAACCGGCCATTCCTGGTCGGCCTTTCAACAGGCGCCCCTGCCAAGGCCGCCACAAAGCCGGTCGCGAGCAGTGCTCCGATGCTGACCTTCGACAACTACGGCGCAGGCGTCACGATCGCTGTTCCCAGCGGCGCCGCGGTGATGACAGGCAGCGCGTCGTGCTGACGGCGCGCTTGATCGGTGACGCTCTCGGCGCCAATCGGCGCCACCCCGATCGCGCAGCTCGCTCAGCTTTTCGGTGGCCTTCCTTCGGCGAGCTGACCTGCCGGCAATCCCGGCGGTGCGGATGGCATTACGGCAACAAGACAACATGGCAGCAAGGCAGCAAGGCAGCAAGGCAAGAAGGCAACACAGTCAGCTGCGCAGCCGCAGCCCGCGCGGCGTCGCGCGGAAGCCGGCGGCTTCCAGTGCCGCGCTGAGCGGAGAGCCCTCCGCCGACAGGACGGACGCCCCGTCGGCACGTTCGACCTCGAGGCGCCCGAGCCAACCGTCGCGGACGGCGAGTGCCAGCGCGTCGACCGCGGCGCGCAGCGCCGGCGACGCTGTCGATGCCGCCGCGTCGGCCGGCTCTCCCGGCTCGGCGGGCACGAACGACAGCAGCGTGCGCCCGCCGCGCTCGACGTAGAGGACGAGTTCGCCGTCGACGAGGACGACGAGCGCTCCCGCCTTGCGTCCCGGTCGATGACCTTCGCCCGGGGGCCACGGCAAGGCGGCGCCGTACGGGTTGGCCGGGTCGGTCGCCGCCAGCACGACCGCGCGGGGCGGGATCGCCTCGGCCGCACGTGACGGTTGTTCGCGCAGCCGGTCGACCGCCCCGGGTAGCGCGAACTGTGCGGCGCCGAGCCCCTCGACGTAGTAGCCGCGCCGGCATCGGCCGGCTTCCTCGAAGCTGCGCAGTACTCGGTACACCGCTGCGAAGCCGCCGTCGACCGATTCTGCTTGTACGGCCCCTCGGGTGATGACGCCGTGTCGGTCGAGCAGCGTCTCTACGAGTGCGTGCGCGCGTCTCGTCGCATCGGTCGCGTCGGTCACGGCAGGGCCCACCGAGGGCCGCAGCCTGCTCCAGCGGCCTGCCGCGGTCGGCGGGCCGGACCGCGACGGAAAGAGCGGTCGCCCCCGTCGCCGGCGGGGAGCGAGCCGCGAGGTGCTCGCCCCGAGCCTCACCCGCAGCGCGCCGAGCGAGTCGTTGGTCACCAGCCCTGCCCAGACCAGCTCCCACAATGTGTCGGCCAGCGAAGCGTCGTCCGGCCCACCGAGACGGTCGGAGAGGTCGCGGAAGAACAGCGCGCCGCCGCCGTCCAAGGCCTGAAGCACTTGGGCCGCGAGCTCGCCGGAGGTGCTCGCGGCGGCACCGGCGTCGGGTCGGGGAAGGAGCAGCGGCGCCGCGTGCGCCGTGTAGAGAGCGATCCAGCCGTCGTTGCCGACCGCGCTGCCGTGGCCCGCCCACACGACCTCACCGCTCACGGTCAGCTCGTCGAGCATCGCTGGGTGGTAGTCGGCGACGCGCGCGGGCAGCACCAACTGCTCGAGTGCCGACGCCGGGACGACTGCGCCCTGCAGCTGCTCGATCACCCGCAGCAGGCCGTCGACGCCACGCAACGGATCGCGAACGTGCTGCCAAGCCGGGAGGAATCTGCCCAGGGCGGCCCGGGGCGCGGGCTCGACCTCGCGACGCAACTTCGCCAGCGACCGGCGGCGAATCTGCCGCAGGACTTCGCTGTCGCACCACTCGACCTCACCGTGGTGCGAGCCTGCCGGTCGGAACTGGCCGTAGGTGAGCCGCCGGGTAGCGGCGAACCGTTCGAGCGTGCCGTTCACGACCGCGACGCCGAGACCGAATCGAGTCGCCACTGTGCTCGCGGTGAAGGGTCCGTGGGTGCGCGCGTGTCGGGCGACGAGGTCGCCGAGCGGGTCGGGTACCGGCTCGAGGAAGGCGTCAGCGACACCGACCGGCGACGGGACGCCGAGACCGTCGCGCAACCGGCCGGCGTCTTCGACGGCGGCCCAGTGCTCTTCACCCGCGATCCGAACTCGTATCGCGCGACGATGCTCCTCGAGCTCGGCGAGCCAGCCGGGCGTTGCGCCGCGGTCGAGAGCCTGCGCGGTCGTCAGCGGGCCGATGAGCCGCAGCAGATCGGCCGTACCCTCGACGTCGCGTGCCTTCCGCTCGGGCGCGAGACGCTGGAGCTCGTTTTCGACCTCGTCGATCGCTTCGGGGTCGAGCAGCTCGCTCAACTCCGTTTGCCCGAGCAGCTCGCCCAAGAGGGTGGCATCGAGCGTCAGGGCCTGCGCGCGCCGTTCTGCAAGTGGGGCGTCACCTTCGTACAAGAACGCCGCGACGTAGCCGAACAGCAGCGACCGCGAGAACGGCGACGGCGTCTGGGTTTCGACGTCGACGATGCGCACGCGGCGCGCCTCGATGTCGCGCATCAGCTCGACGAGGCCGGGCACGTCGAAGACGTCTTGCAGGCATTCGCGCATCGTCTCGAGCACGATCGGGAACGAGCCGTACTCGCTGGCCACCGCGAGCAGCTGAGCCGAACGTTGTCGCTGTTGCCACAGGGGTGTGCGCCGGTCGGGTCGACGCCGCGGCAACAGCAGCGCTCGTGCCGCGCACTCCCGGAAGCGCGACGCGAACAGCGCGGAGCCGCCGACCTCGGCGCGCACACTCTCTTCGACGTCGTCCGCGCTGAGGATCGCCAGCTGCGGCGGAGGCGGCTCGTCGGTGTCGGGGATGCGCATGACGATGCCGTCGTCGGCGTGCACGGCTTGTACGTCGACGCCGTACCGTTCGCGCAGCCGAGCCGAGATCGCCAGCGCCCATGGCGCGTGCACTCGTGCGCCGAACGGCGAATGGACGACGACCCGCCAGTCGCCGAGCTCGTCGCGGAAGCGCTCGACGACGATAGTGCGATCGTCGGGCACCTGCCGGGTGGCCTCCCGCTGCTCGGCGAGGTAGCCGAGCAGGTTGTCGGCGGCCCAGCCGTCGAGCCCGCTCGCGATCAGGCGGTCACGGGCAGCGGCATCGTCGAGCTTGCCGATCTCGCGAGTGAACGCGCCGATCGCCCGGCCGAGTTCGAGCGGGCGGCCGAGCGTGTCGCCGTGCCAGAACGGCAGCTTGCCCGGGACTCCGGGTGCCGGGACGACGAGCACGCGGTCGTGGGTGATCTCGACGATGCGCCAGGACGACGAGCCGAGCATGAACACTTCGCCGACCCGTGACTCATAAACCATTTCCTCGTCGAGTTCGCCGACCCGGCTTGGTTTGTCGGCGCCGGCCAGGAAGACCCCGAACAGGCCGCGGTCGGGGATGGTCCCGCCGCTCGTCACCGCCAGCCGCCCGGCGCCCGGCCGGCCGGTGATCGTGCCGGCGATGCGGTCCCACACCAGCCGGGGCCGCAGCTCGGCGAACTCGTCGCTGGGATAGCGCCCGGCCAGCATGTCCAGGACGGCGTCGAACGCCGAGCGTGGCAGGCCGGCGAACGGTGCTGCGTTGCGCACGAGGGCGAGCGCGGCGTCGGCGTCCCAGACGTCCATCGCGGTCATCGAGACGAGATGTTGGGCGAGGACGTCGAGCGGATTCTTCGGAATCCGAATCTCTTCGATCGCGCCGGCCTTCATCCGCTCACTGACGACGGCGGCCGGTACCAGATCACCGCGATGCTTGGGGAAGACGACGCCGCGCGAGACGGCGCCGACCTGATGACCGGCGCGGCCGATGCGCTGGATGCCACTCGCGACGCTCGGCGGGCTCTCGACCTGGACGACGAGGTCGACGGCACCCATGTCGATGCCCAGTTCGAGGCTGCTCGTGGCGACGACGGCGGGCAGCCGGCCGGACTTCAGCAGCTCCTCGGTGATGGTGCGCTGTTCGCGGCTGACCGAGCCGTGGTGGGCCCGCGCGATCTCGGTCTCGTGACCACGATCGAAGCCGATGTCGTTGAGCCGGTTGGTGAGGCGTTCGGCGAGGCGGCGCGAGTTCGCGAACACGATCGTGGACCGGTGGCCTTCGATGAGATCGGCGATCCGCTCCTCGACGTGTGGCCAGATCGAACGGCGCGGTTGATCGGCGTCGAGCTCCTCGGGTGCCTCCATGTCTTCGACCGGGACGACGAGTGAGATCTCGAACGTCTTCTCCGCAGGCGGTTGCACCACGGTCGTCGCCCTGGCGCCGCCGAGGAATCGAGCGATCTCCTCGACCGGCCGCACGGTCGCGGACAGGCCGATCCGTTGCGCGGGTTTGGCGAGCAGGGCATCGAGTCGTTCGAGGGAGAGCGCGAGATGGGCGCCGCGTTTGGTACCTGCCACGGCGTGCACCTCGTCGACCACGACGGTCTCGACCCCGCGCAGCGAGTCGCGCGCGTTCGAGGTGAGCATCAGGAAGAGCGATTCCGGCGTGGTGATGAGGATGTCGGGTGGCCGGGTGGCGAGGCGGCGGCGTTCATCAGGAGGGGTGTCGCCCGAGCGCAGCCCGACGGACACCTCGGGTTCGGGCAGGCCGAGCCGCGCCGCCGCGTGCTTCATGCCGACGAGTGGCGAGCGCAGATTGCGCTCGACGTCGACGGCCAGCGCCTTCATCGGCGAGATGTAAAGGACCCTGCAGCGGCAGAGTTTGTCAGCAGGTGGGGTGGTGGCGGCGAGCTTGTCGAGTGCCCACAAGAAGGCGGCCAGCGTCTTGCCCGACCCGGTGGGTGCGATGACGAGGGTGTTCTCGCCGCGCCCGATCGCCTGCCAGGCCATCGTCTGCGCCGCCGTCGGGGCCGCGAACGCCGACCCGAACCAGGCCGACGTGATCGCAGAGAAGCCCTCCGGCAGTGCGCGCGTCATCCCTCGATTCTGGACCGCCCCGCCGACAGGTCGTCGTCCAGTGAAGGGTTTCGGCTGCCGATCAGCCGATTCGGGCAGCCACAACCCTTCACTCGATGAAGATCAGAACTTCACGATCGACCATGTCGACCCGGCGTCCGTCGTCCGCCACAGCTGCCTGGTGCCGTTCACGATCGCGACCGCGAAACCGTCGGTGTTGTTCGTGAAGCCGATGAAGGGCCACACGGTGCTGGCCGGCACGGAGGGGTAGGCGACCGGGGTCGGTGCCGAGGCTGCGGGTACCGACGTTGCCGCGGGATCGGAGTAGTACCGCAACAGCTTGCCGTCGATGCCGACGATCGCGTGCATGGCGTCGACAGCGCCGACGGAGATTTGCTTGCCCGATAACTGTGCAGCGGCAGTGCTCCAGCTGGTGTCACCGGTGCGCAGCACGTACACGCCGGAGGTTCCGCCGTCCGGGCACGCGAGCCACAGCGCACCGGTCGTCGGAGACAGCGGGCTTTCCGTGCCGCCGCTCGGCGTGCAGGGCGGCGGCACCGTGCTCGTGAAGGATGCCGGGCCCGATACCGCCGTCACGGCGTGGAGATTGCCGCCGAGGACGGTCGCCTGCGTGCCCTGCAGTGCGAGAACCGGCTCGGCCGGTCCGAACGTGCCGGCCGAGTCGGCCGGGAGCCACGTGTCGTCGGGGTAGGTGGCGGAGAAAACGCGATACGTCGGCCCTGCGCCGGTTGCGGAGGCGTCGGTGAACACGATCGCCCAGGCCCGACCGCTGGCGACCGCGAGCTGCTGCACCGAGCCGGGAATCGCTGCGCGGGCCCACGTCTTGCCGCCGTCGGTGGTCTGCCAGAGCGCGCCGCCGAAGGCCCAGCCGTTGTTCGCGTCGACGAAGCGGATGTCGGAGATCGTGTTCTGCCCGAATACGTCGTTGTTTCCGGGGGCGTCCGGCACCAGCTGCGCGGGAGGCGCGCCCACGGTCGTGAACGTCTTGCCGCCGTCAGTGGTCTTGACGAGCGCGGTGCAGGTGCCGGCGGCACACGGCGCGTGCCCCAGGACGAGGTAGGTGTTGCCGTTCATCGTGGTGGCGGTCACCGACATCGGTACGAACCCGGCGGGCGGCTGCTGCCCGGCCGGGGTCGTCGGCGCGGTGCTGACGGTGAACGACGGAGTGGGCGACGCCGACTGCGAGGCGGAAGGGGACTCCACCGGCGGCGATGTCGTGGCGGGTGACGTCTCGGGCGCGATCTGGCGCACCGACGGATTCGGCGATACCAGCGTGCGGTGCTCGGGGCTGTTGTGCGCTCCGGGGGTGAGCACGATCGCGCCGGCGGCGAGGCCGACCACGGCCATCGCCGCCCCGGCGCTCGCGGCGACCCGCCGCTGCTGCCGTCGGCGAGCGCCCACGTGGATGCGCTGCAGCGCATCGGCGTCCGGCTCGATCGACAGGTGCGTGCCCCGCAGCGTGCTGCGCAGCCGCCGCTCGAGGTCGTCGTCCTGGTGATCGTGCCGCTCGCGGGTCATGGGTGCACCTCCCCGGGGGCGGGGTCGGTCTCGGCGAAATAGGGGGAGTCCTTGCGCAAGGTGGCGAGCGCACGAGAGGCCTGGCTCTTCACCGTGCCCACCGACGAGCCCATGACTGCGGCGATCTGGGCCTCGGAGAAATCCTCGTAGTACCGCAAGACGATCACCGTGCGCTGCCGCGGGGGCAGCGCCCGGATGCGCTCCCAGAGGGCGAAGTCGCGCACCGGCGGCTCGGTTCCTCCCGGGTCGGTGCGCCGGGCGTTCTCGGGCACTTCCAGGACCAACGTCTCGCGCCGCCGCCGCCGCCAGATGCTGATGTTGCGGTTCACCATGATCCGCCGCACGTAGCCCTCCGGGTCACCTTGCTTCTCCACGCGGGGCCAGGCGAGCATCGTGCGCTCCAGCGCGTCCTGCACGAGGTCGGCTGCCGCGTGCCGGTTGCCCGTCAGGGCATGCCCGAACCGCAGCAACTCCGGCATACGTGCACGCGCGAAGTCGTCGAATACTCGTCGCTGCTCCTCGTCCACCTTCACCCCGGGCGGTTGGTACATCTTGGGGACGCCCACCTGAGCCGGAGGGTTGCATGGGCGTCCGATCTGCTGACCGACAGTACCGGCGCTCATCCGCGCCCACCCGCTCCCGAGCGCGGGCTGATGCCCTGGGCGAACGCGAAGACATTCGCCGGGTCGACCGCAGTCTTGACGTCGATCAGCCGGTCCAGGTTGGCGCCGTAGTAGGCGTGCTGCCAGTCGGGCAGGTCGGGGTCGATGTAGTTCTGGTAGGCGAAGCCGCTCACGAACGGGCGCATCGAGCGCCACAGGCCGTCGAGCCACCCCTGGTCGACGCCTGGGCCGACGCCTGAGTTGACGCCTGAGTTGACGCCTGCCTGCGCGCTCGCCGGCGCCACGTACTGCAGGCAGGCGAGTGCGTCGCGGTGCACGAACGCGGTCTCCGCCGTGCCCACCCGGTTGATCGCGCCGCCGTACCCGTCGAAGATCACCGCGCCGCCGGCAAGGCCGAGGCCGGCACGGCCCTCGATCGCGCCCAGCAGGGTCTCGATGCCGTCGTGCGGCAGCGGTCGAGCGATGAAGTCCGATCGTGCGAGGTTCGACTCCCGGTGCAGCGCACCCCCGCCACCCGCCGACGGTGCTTGCCAGTCCGGCCGGCAGGCGGCCAGCGCGATCGTGGCGCAGCCTCCTTCGATCAACATCGTTTGCAGGTAGCCGGCCTCGCCGGCGAACCGGCTCGTCGTCGGCGCCACGGCGTGCACCAGCGCATCGAGGTGCGGCGCGAGCTGGGCCGCCGTCCCGACGAAGACGCCGGTGACGTACACCTTGGGCGCTGCACCCGGGCTCCCGCCGTCCAGGTGCAGGTTCGACCACACCTCGTCGGGGACGGCGGGCAGCCAGCCCTGCCACGTAGCGATCACCTCCGCGGCCCGGGCCCAGTCCCAGCGCAGCACGAAGTGGCTGAGCCGGCCCGCGGGGTGGGTGGCGAACTCGAGTGCGGTCACGATGCCGAAGTTGCCGCCTCCGCCGCCACGGTGGGCCCACAGCAGGTCGGGCTCGGTCCGCTCGTCGGCGCGCACCGCCTCGCCGTCCGCCGTCACGACCTCGACGGCAACGAGCCGGTCGCAGCTCAAGCCGTACTTGCGGCCCACGACGCCGATTCCGCCGCCCAGCGTCGACCCCGTGACGCCGACCGTCGGGCACGAGCCGCCCGGGATGGACAGGCCGAGCGCCGCCAGCTTGGCGTACCCGTCGACGAGCGTGGTTCCCGCGCCGATTCGAACGGTGCCTGCCGCCGCCCCCGGACCCACCTCGCCGAGTGCGCCGACGTCGACCACCAGGCCGGACGTCGTGGAGTACCCCGCGTAGCTGTGACCTCCGCTCCTGGCCGCGATCGGCATCCCGGTGGCCCGCGCGAAGTCGACGCAGTGCCGGACGTCGGACACGGATGCGCAGCGGGCGACCGCCGCCGGCCGCACACCGTCGAACCGAGGGGAGTACACGAGACGTGCCTGGGCGTAAGCCGGGTCGTTCGGGAGGACGAGACGATCACCGAGCAGGCGGCCTAGTTGATCGAGGTCAGCCGGGGGCGTGGCGGTCGGGCTCGGGCGGGCAGTGGCCGCGCCGGTGGACGGCGGGGTCGGCGTGGTCAGCGGGCTCAGCGTGGTTGGCGCGCTGAGGCCGGAGCTGCGTTGCGGTGGCAGTTTCGCTTCGCGCCGCAGATCGCACCCGGAAACCGTCGCGGCGGCCGCGGCCGCGGCGGTGACTGTGCCCGCGAGCCGAAGGAACGCACGGCGATCGATCGGCTCGGTCACTTCCTCGGGTCACCCTTCGCGTGCTCGTCCGCGGCTTCGATCGGGCCGGTCGGTGGGGCCGTTCGGTACGGAAGGACGCGCGAGAGGGCGGTTCGGGTGCATCAAGGCGTCCTCACCGGCGTCCTTACCGGCCCTTACCGGCGTCATGGCGTGGCGAGGCATACTGCGGCGGTGCGACTGACCGACTTCTGGGACCGGATGCGGGCGGTGTTCGGCGCGAGCTACGCCGACTCCTTCGCCCGCGATTTCGTGATGGCAGAACTCGGCGGTCGCACCGTTCACGAGGCGCTCACGGCCGGTGTCGACACCGGCGAGGTCTGGCGTGCGGTGTGCCGCACGGTCGAGGTGCCGTCGAAGCTGCGCTGAACCGGGCTGCGCTGAACCGGGCTCCGCTGGACCGGGCTGCGCTGAACCGGGCTGCGTGGTGAGACGGCGTGTCGGGATCCGTTCGAACAGATGTTCGGTTAGTCTCCACAGCTATCGGGACGGCGATCCACAACGGCGGCGCGTCAGCAGGCGAACGTCACTGGCCCCGCCTAGCGTCGTCGCAGTGAACGTGTCAGTCAGCAACTCATGAAAAGCAAGCTCGTGAACAGCAGCCGCTTCGGACCCAGACGGGATGGCACACGATGGCAGCACCCGACCGCACCGATCGCACACCAGATCGGGCCAAGGCCCTCGACAACGCACTCGCCCAGATCGAGCGCGCGCACGGAAAGGGCTCGGTAATGCGCCTGGGTGACGAGGTTCGAGCACCGATCGAGACGATCCCGACCGGTTCGATCGCTCTCGACGTCGCGCTGGGGATCGGCGGCCTGCCGCGCGGTCGGATCGTCGAGATCTACGGGCCCGAATCGTCCGGCAAGACAACCCTCGCCCTGCACGCTGTTGCCAGCGCCCAGCGCGCCGGCGGCGTCGCGGCTTTCATCGACGCCGAGCATGCGCTCGATCCCGAATACGCCAAGAAGCTCGGCGTCGATACCGACTCCCTCCTCGTCGCGCAGCCCGACACTGGTGAGCAGGCGCTCGAGATCGCCGACACGCTGATCAGATCAGGCGCTCTCGACGTCATCGTCATCGACTCTGTCGCCGCGCTCGTCCCGCGCGCCGAGATCGAGGGCGAGATGGGCGACAGCCACGTCGGTCTCCAGGCCCGTCTGATGAGCCAGGCGCTGCGCAAGATCACCGGTGCGTTGAGCAACTCCGGAACGACAGCGATCTTCATCAACCAGTTGCGGGAGAAGATCGGCGTCTTCTTCGGTAGCCCGGAGACGACCACCGGCGGTAAGGCGCTGAAGTTCTACGCCTCGATACGCATCGACGTGCGCCGGATCGAGACGCTCAAGGACGGGCAGGAGGCGGTCGGAAACCGCACTCGCGCCAAGGTCGTGAAGAACAAGTGCGCGCCGCCGTTCCGCCAGGCCGAGTTCGACATCATCTACAACGTCGGGATCAGTCGCGAAGGCAGCCTGATCGACATGGGTGTCGACAACGGCATCGTGCGCAAGTCGGGTGCCTGGTACACCTACGAAGGCGACCAGCTCGGGCAAGGTAAGGAGAACGCGCGGACCTACCTGCGTGACAATCCCGACCTGGCCGACGAGATCGAGAAGAAGATCAAAGAGAAGCTCGGTATCGGCGCACGCATCGATGATCCGATCGATCTCACGGTGATGTCGGCAGCACCGGTGCCGATCGACGGATGAATCGCAGCACGCGATCACGCGGCGCCTCCGGTCGACGGCAAGGCGCCGAGGAGCAGGTTGGAAGTGACGACACCGCCGACCCGGTCGAGGTCGGCAGGCTCATCGCACTCGACCAGCTGGGTTCGGCTCCGCGGACCCGAACCCAGCTGGCGACTGCCATGCGCAGGCGTCGGGTTCCCGACGAGGCGATCGAGGAGGTACTCGAGCGGCTCGCCGCCGTCGGGCTGGTCGACGATGCAGCATTTGCCAAGGCCTGGGTGACGTCTCGCCATGCCGGGCGCGGGCTCGCACCCCGAGCCCTTGCCCAAGAGCTACGTAGCCGAGGCGTCGACGCCGCCGTTGTCGAGGAAGCCGTTGCCGCGGTCGACACCGACGACCTCGAGACGGCGGCGCAATCGCTGGTGCGACGGCGTGCGGCGTCGACCGCCGGTCTTCAGTACCAGGTGCGGCTCCGCCGTCTCAGCGCCATGTTGGCGCGCAAGGGCTACCCGATGGAGCTGGCACTGCGGGCGGTGCGAGAGGTACTCGCCGCCGAGGAACCATCCGCCGGCTCTGCTGACTGATCGGCCCAGGTCCCCGGGCCCCGCTGGCGGTGTCAGTGGGCGCCGTCGCGCTCACCAGAGCACGACCGCCTTCGCTGCTGCCTCGGCGACGCCCCGGACCTCCTGTTCGCCCCTCACCGCCGAGCGAGGTGGCAGGAAGCGCTTCGTCGCCGCCCCGCAACGAGAGATGCAGCTCGTACGCGTTATCGAACGCGGTGGACCATACTGTGTGGCACCTGCTACCTTGTGCCGCATGGTAGCGGCTCCGGGTTTACTCACCCAGCTTCGGCGGGGTGCCCTCGAGTTCTGCGTGCTCGCCCTGCTGCGGGTTGAGGCTCGCTACGGGTTCGAGATCGTGAAGCTGCTCGGCGAAGTCGACGGCATGGTGACGACGGAAGGCACCGTCTATCCGTTGCTCTCGCGGCTTCGCCGCGACGGCCTCGTCGACACGTTTTGGCGCGAATCCCCGAGCGGGCCGCCCCGGCGCTACTACCAAGCGACGAGAGAGGGCCTCCAGGCCCTCGACGCGTTCGCGAGCGACTGGTCGCGCTTTCGCGACTCCGTCGACTATTTCCTCGCAACCGGAGGCACTCGTGGCCGCTCATGACCTGATCGAGGACTACCTGCGTCGGCTCGATGCCGCGCTCGGCGACCTGCCGCGTGAGCGCCGAGTCGAGATCCTCGAGGAGATTCGCGAGCACCTTCACGTTGCGGTCGCGGAATCCGGTGGCGATGAGTTGGCGGTTCGGAACGCGATGGAGCGGCTCGGCGACCCGCAGGACATTGCCGCCGATGCTCGAGCGCGATTCGGCGTCCCGACGAGGCGGGCCGGAACGCGGGAGGTATTGGCGCTCGTGTTGCTCCTGGTCGGCGGGTTCTTCGCCGGCATCGGCTGGGTGGTGGGCGTCGTCTGCTTGTGGACGTCCACCATGTGGCGCACGCGGGACAAGATTCTCGGCACCCTGCTGTTGCCGTTCGGGTTGGCCGCCAGCGTCGTCTTCTTCGGACTCGCTGCGGTGATACCGGTGAGCTGCGGTGCAACGGGGTCGGCGGTGACCGTCAGCGTCCAAGTGAGTCCGGTGGCGTCGCGAGCCGCAGGCCCAAGCGTCGCGCCGGACGTCGCGGGCCCGAGCCCGACGGGCAGCGCCACCGCCAGCCAGCAGCCGGCCACCGGCCATGTGGAGTCCGCCGCTCAGTCGTGCTCCAGTGGCGGTGTGGATGCCGGCCGTGTCGCCGTCTTAACGGCGCTGGCCGTCGTGGCGCTGTCACCGCTGGGCATGACGGCCTACCTCGGTTGGCGGCTGCGGCGTCCGCCGCCGTTGCCCGACTACGAGGTGTAGCGCGTCACGTTGACTGCACCGCGGTCGGCTGCACCGCGGTCGGCTGCACCGCGGTCGGCTGCACCGCGGTCGGCTGCACCGCGGTCGCCGGCGCCTCGGGCAGCGATGGAGGAGGTCGAGCCGTACCCTGGTCGGGTGTCCGCCGCTGCTTCGCCTCATACGACCGCGCCCGGCGCGGCGGCGCGCACCTACCAGGTGCGGACCTTCGGCTGCCAGATGAACGTGCACGACTCCGAGCGGCTCGCCGGCCTGCTCGAAGGTGCGGGCTATGTGAAAGCGGCCGACGACACCGCCGCCGACGTCGTCGTGTTCAACACCTGCGCAGTGCGCGAGAACGCCGACAACCGGCTCTACGGAAACCTCGGTCAGCTCTTCCCGGCGAAGCAGGAGCGGCCCGGGATGCAGATCGCAGTGGGCGGCTGCCTTGCCCAGAAGGATCGCGCCGAGATCACTCGTCGCGCACCGTGGGTCGACGTGGTGTTCGGCACGCACAACATCGGCTCTCTGCCGGTGCTGCTCGAACGCGCCCGGGTCATGGAAGAAGCGCAGGTCGAGATAGTCGAATCCCTCGAGACCTTTCCCTCGACCCTGCCGTCGCGACGTGAATCGCCGTATGCCGCATGGGTCGCCATCAGCGTCGGCTGCAACAACACATGCACGTTCTGCATCGTGCCCAGCCTGCGCGGCACCGAGAAGGATCGCCGGCCCGGCGACGTTCTGGCCGAAATCGAGGCGCTCGTGGCTGACGGCGTGCTCGAGGTGACACTGCTCGGCCAAAACGTCAACTCATACGGCGTCGAGTTCGGTGATCGACAGGCCTTTTCGAAATTGCTTCGCGCGTGCGGCGACATCGACGGCTTGGAGCGCGTGCGGTTCACGTCCCCGCATCCGCGTGATTTCACCGACGACGTGATCGAGGCGATGGCGCAGACGCCGAACGTCATGCACCAACTCCACATGCCGTTGCAGTCCGGTTCGGACGACGTGTTGAAGCGCATGCGCCGCTCGTACCGCAAGGACAAGTACCTCGGCATCATCTCGCGAGTGCGCGAGGCGATGCCCGACGCCGCGATCACCACCGACATCATCGTCGGCTTCCCGGGCGAGACCGACGCCGACTTCGAGCACACGCTCGACGTCGTCCGCACGGCGCAGTTCGCCGGCGCGTTCACCTTCCAGTACTCCAAGCGACCGGGCACCCCCGCCGCCGGGATGCCCGATCAGGTCGCACCGGACGTCGTCCGCGAGCGCTACGAGCGGCTGGTCGACGTCGTCGAGGAGGTCGCCTGGGCGCAGAGCCGCACCCAGCTCGGCCGCGTGCTCGATGTGCTGGTCGCCGAGGGCGAGGGGCGCAAGGACGATCAGACATCGCGGATGAGTGGGCGAGCCCCCGACAACCGGCTCGTGCACTTCGCCGCGGACGACGTTGCGCGCGATGCGCGTCCGGGTGACGTCGTTTCCGCCGAGGTCACGTACGCAGCGCCGCACCATCTCGTGGCCGACATCGTGCACGGTTTGCGGCGGACACGCGCTGGTGACGCCTGGCTGGCGCGCCAAGAGCAGGGGCGGCGCACGCCGGCCGTGCTGCTCGGCATGCCGGCGCTGGGTCCGGCTCCC
The DNA here is from genome assembly GCA_963782965.1 of uncultured Actinomycetes bacterium. Lineage (GTDB taxonomy): Bacteria > Actinomycetota > Actinomycetes > Acidothermales > Acidothermaceae > CAWALV01. The sequence continues at coordinate 1,848,465 of CAWALV010000006.1, read as the reverse complement.
ACGCGATAGGCCCGGTGGGCCGGGCCGCTGACCGCCGCTGACCCCTCGCCAAGGCACCGCAAACGTGCTGGGCACGGCGCCCAACCATCCGGGGTCGCCGCGCGTCTACCTGTCGAACGGCAGGAGTGCGCGATGAGCGATCGTGAGCGAAGCTGCCCGGCACGCGCCGCGGCGATCGCGGCTTGTGCCCTCGTGCTGACGGCGTGCGGCGTGACCGAGGGGGCCTCGACCACGTCCCTCGCGTCCACCGCGTCGGCACAATCAGCGTCGCCACCAGCGTCGCCACAACCAGGCGTCGCCACAACCGGCGTCGCGTTCGTCAGCACCGCAGCTGGCCGACCCGGCGACGTCTGAGCCTGTATCGCCGGCGAGTTCTGCACCGTTCACCGACAACCGGATCTATGTGCTCGGTGACTCCGTGTTGCTCGGCACCGTGCAGACGCTGCCGGCCGCGCTCACCGGCTGGCAGGTCACGATGGACTGCGTGGGCAGCCGGCGCCTGCCGCAAGGGATCGGGGTCCTGGCGGCGCATCGCGCCGACATCGGGTCGGTCGTCGTGATCCAGATGGGCAACAACTACATCGCGGGCGAGGACGGCACTTTCGCCGCGCAGATCGACCAGACGATGCAGGCCCTGGACGGCGTCCAGCGGGTTGTGTGGGTGACGGTTGCCGAGAAGTGGCCCGACCGTGCCGCCGTCAACGCGGCGATCCGCGCGGCGCCGACCCGCTGGCCGGCAGTGCGGGTGGCCGATTGGCAGCCGATCGTCGCGGCGCATCCCGAGTACGCCTACGACTCGCTGCACCTGACCCCGCCGGGACGGTTGGCGATGGCGCACCTGATCGGGTCGGTGGTCGGCCCGCCGCCTTCGTGATTGGCCGGCTTCGCGAGGGGTCGCCGGACGAGTCGCCCGCCTTCGCCCCCGATCAGCGGGTGACGTGCTCGCTTTGCGCGAGCCAGGCCCGCTGGGTGGCGAGTTGGGCTTCCAGGTCGCTGGCTTCCGAGGCCCGGCCGGCGTTGCGTGCCCGATCGATCTTTCGTTCGAGCTTCTCGACCGACTCGCGAAGCCGAATGACCAGCGGGGACGACGACAACGTGGCCTCGCGCCAGCGGGCGTCGACCTCTGCGCGAGTCCGGGCGGCGACGGCGTCGAGCCGCTTGTCGAGGTCGGTCATCGCCTCTCGGGGAACCCGACCCACTGCCGCCCACCGCTTCTGGATGTCACGCAACTTCTGCTGCGCAGCCTCGAGATCGGCCTGTGGGTCGATGGATTCAGCCTCAGCCAACAGCGCTTCCTTCGCTGCCTGGTTCGCCCGCTGTTCGTGATCGCGCTCGTCGAACGTCGCCGATCGCCGTGAGAAGAAGGTGTCTTGGGCGGTTCGGAAGCGTTTCCACAACGCGTCCTCGACATCGCGCGACGCGCGCGTGGCGCTCTTCCACTGGCTCATCAGCGACTTGAAGCGATTGGCCGTCGACGTCCACTCCGACGAGTCGGCCAGCGATTCGGCTTCGGCGACGAGTTTCTCCTTGACCGCGACAGCTTCCTTGCGCTGCTCGTCGAGCGTGCCGAAATAGGCGCCGCGCCGACGGTTGAATTCCGCGCGTGCAGCGGAGAACTGCTTCCACAACTCGCCGTCCACCTTGCGGTCGACGCCCTTGATCGTGCGCCACTCGTCGACGATGGCGCGCAACCGGTCCCCGGCGGCCTTCCAATGCGTGCTCTGAGCAAGCGTCTCCGCCTCGGCCACCAACGCCCGCTTGGCGTCGGCCGCCTTCGCGGCGATCTCCACCTTCGCCGCGCGCTCCGTTTCGCGCCTGCGTTGTGCGTCGCCGATCAACGCCCCGAGGCGGCGGTCGAGGTCATCGAGATCACCGATGACGTTCGCCGTCGGAAGCGTCTCGCGGATCTTCGTCGCGCCTACCAACGTGGTAGATGCCGACGCAGTACCCGAGGCGAGCCGGGTCTCCAGCAACGCCACCTCGACGGCCAGGTCTTCGTACCTGCGGACGAAATGTGCGAGCCCCTCTTCCGGCGTGCCCGCCTGCCACGAACCGATGACGCGTTCGCCGTCTGCGGTCCGTACGTAGGCGGTGCCATCGTCGGCGACCCGGCCCCATGGCGTATCGGTGCCCATCCGCGAGTTACTCCTTGCTATTGGTGCGGCTCGTCTTGGTGACCTGTTCGGCCAGCCGTGTCGTTCGTCGTGCTGCTGTCTCCTCCGGAGGCCAAGGGCGGTTTGTGCCCGCGGCGGACAGTCTTGCAGTCTGGCCCATCTTGCCGTGCGAGGTGGCGTCCGGCCCGTTCCCGGGAGCGATTGTTGCGGATCCGTGGCGAAGAGGGTGGCTGGGTGCGGCGAATATGCTGCACCGGATGACACGGCCGGCCGGTAGCAGGTGAGCGAGACATGATCTGTGCCGTCGCGTTCTGTCCGCATCCGCCCGTTCTGGTCCCGCAGATCGCTGCAGGCGCGGCGGCGGAGTTCGCGCCCCTGCTGGCCGCCTGCGACACCGCGATCCAGCGCTTGCGCGCGGCTGTGCCCGACTCCTTGTTGATCGTGGGGTCGCAGCAACCGGACGCCGCACTGCGCGACTTCGCACCGGGGGTGGCCTTGCCGGACGACGTGGCGCCAGTGCGCCCGCTCTCACAGGCGATCGCCCGCTTCCTGATCAGCCGCGTCGACTTCGGCGTCCCTGATTTCTCCGGTGCCGCTTTCGTGTCCGTCGGCCCGCAGGGGGACGACGCGGTCGCGCCGCCCGCAAGGCGGACAGCGTTGCTGGTCATGGGAGACGGCAGCGCCCGGCGCAGCCCGAAGGGCCCTGGTTACATCGACGAGCGGGCGGCGGCCTTCGACGAGGCGATCGTCAAGGCACTCGGTGACGCCGACGCCGACGCGCTGGCGGCGGTCGACGTCGCCCTGGCAGCTGAAATGCTCGTCGGGGGAGTCGGACCATGGCGGGCCGCTGCTCGCCTCATCGGGGGCACAGGCACGGGCACGGGCACGGGCACGGGAATGGACCCGGCCGCGGGACGGTGGCGTGGCGAGGTGTTGTACGACGACGCCTCGACCGGAGTGCAGTACGTCGTCGCGGTGTGGTCGCGGGAGCTGGCGTGAGCAAGGTCGTCGCAGTCGTCGGCCCGACCGCGACCGGCAAGTCGTCATTGGCCATCGAGCTCGCGCAACGGTTGAGCGGTGAGATCGTCAACGCCGACTCCATGCAGCTGTACCAGGGGATGGACGTCGGTACCGCGAAGCTGTCCATCGCCGAGCGGCAAGGGATTCCTCATCACCTTCTCGATGTGTGGCCGGTCACCAAGACCGCGAGCGTCGCCGAGTATCAAGCACTCGCGCGGTCGACGATCGATGCGCTGATCGGCCGCGCGGTCACGCCGGTCCTCGTAGGCGGTTCGGGTCTATACATACGGGCGGCACTCGACGTCCTCGACTTTCCCGGCACGGACGCCGACATCCGGGCGCAGCTGGAAGCAGACCTCGCCCGTGTGGGTGCACCTGCGATGCACGCGCGGCTGGGGGCTCTCGACCCGGCTGCCGCAGCGGGCATCCTGCCGACGAACGGACGCCGCATCGTGCGGGCGCTCGAAGTGCTCGCACTCGGCCGCGGTTCGTTCCAGGCCACCATGCCGCGCTACGAGTCGGTCTACGACGTCGTGCTCCTCGGCGTCGACCGCCCCAGTGACGAACTCGACGAGCGGATCGCGCAGCGAGTGAACGCGATGTGGCGGGGCGGCCTCGTCGCCGAGGTGCAGCACCTCGCGATCGAGCACGGTCTGCGGCAGGGCGTGACAGCCTCACGTGCGCTGGGCTACCGGCAGGTGCTCTCGATGATCGACGGCGAGTACGGGGAGGCCGAGGCACGTGAGCGGACGGTGCAGGCGACCAAACGGTTCGTCCGGCGGCAGCGGTCGTGGTTTCGGCCCGACCCGCGCATCCGCTGGCTCACGGCGGTCGACGGTCCTTCCGGCACGGACGCCGCGATGGCGGCACTCGAGGCGGCCGCGCGGTAGGCCTCTTTATTCGGCGCCGCACCCATCGCAGCCCCGTACGATCGACGGGTGGAGGAGATCGCGTTCGTCAAGGGGCACGGCACCAGCAACGACTTCGTGCTGCTGCCCGATCCTGACGGCGCGCTCGAGCTCGGTGCCGACTTGATCTGCGCGCTGTGCGACCGGCGGACCGGTATCGGCGCCGACGGTGTGTTGCGCGTCGTCCGCTCGCAGGCTGCCGACGATGCGCCGGCGATGGCCGACCGGGCGCCGTGGTTCATGGACTACCGCAATGCCGACGGCAGCCTCGCCGAGACGTGCGGCAACGGCATCAGGGTGTTCGCGCGCTACCTCGTCGACGCGGGCCTGGCCGAGCCCGGCCGGCTGTCGGTCGCGACGCGGGCCGGCGTCGTCGACGTCGAAGTGCCGGCCGACGGCGGCGACATCACCGTCGACATGGGCATCCCGCGCGTGCTCGACGCGTCGAAGACCACGATCGACGGCGTCAGCTACGAAGGCCTGCAGGTCTCCATGGGAAATCCGCACCTCGTATGCGTGCTCGACGACACCTCGATCAGCGACGTCAATCTCGACGCCGCCCCCGACTACGACGTCGCCGCTTTCCCGGCAGGTGTGAACGTCGAGCTGGTCAACATAATCGAGGGCGAGGGCGAGGGCGAGGGCGAGGGCGAGGGCAATGGCAATGGCGGCCATGCCCGGATGCGCGTCTACGAGCGTGGCGTGGGCGAGACCAGCTCGTGCGGGAGTGGCGCATGTGCGGTCGCCGCGGCACTCGCCGTCCGGCAGGGCAAGACCGTGGGGGCGTGGACCATCGACGTCCCGGGCGGTCGGCTGCGGGTGGCCATCGACGAGCGCAAGCACGTGCTGCTCACCGGCCCCGCCGTGTTGGTCGCCAAGGGTCGTTTTCGGCTGCCGCCCGCTGCAGGCCCCGCCCGGTGAAGGGTTTCGGTTGCCAAAGCGACCCTCGGGGCAGCCACAATCCTTCACTCGGCGCGGCGCTGATCGGCCTTGCGGGATGACGCAGCGCGCTGCGGGCGTTGAACGGAGCGATATGACAAAACCCCCTGCTGACCGGACCTCTCCCGGCTCCCACGCCGAACCCACCGAACCCACCCCACGCACCGAACCCGGCTGGGACGTCGACGGCGAACAGTACGACCTCGAAGAGCGGCAGGCGCTGCGCCGGGTCGCGGGCCTGTCGACCGAACTCGAAGACGTCTCCGAGGTCGAGTACCGGCAGTTGCGACTCGAACGCGTCGTCCTCGTCGGCGTCTGGACAGAAGGCACGCTGCGCGACGCGGAGAACTCACTCGTCGAGCTCAAGCTGCTGGCCGAGACCGCGGGCTCGCAGGTTCTCGACGGCTTGATCCAACGACGCGATAAGCCCGACCCGGCCACCTACATCGGGGCGGGCAAGGCGCGCGAGCTGCGCGACGTCGTTCTGGCCACCGGGGCCGACACCGTGATCTGTGACGGCGAGCTGGCACCCGGCCAATTGCGCCAGCTGGAAGAGGTCGTGAAGGTCAAGGTCGTCGATCGCACTGCGCTGATCCTCGACATCTTCGCCCAGCACGCCCGCAGCCGCGAGGGTAAGGCGCAGGTCGAACTCGCGCAGATGACCTATCTGCTGCCGCGGCTGCGTGGTTGGGGCGAGTCGCTTTCGCGGCAGGCCGGTGGCCGTGCGGCGGCCGGCGGCGTCGGGATCGGCGGTCGCGGCCCCGGTGAGACGAAGATCGAGCTCGACCGGCGGCGCATCCGAACCCGGATGGCCAAGTTGCGGCGCGAGCTCGCCGGCATGTCGACCGCGCGCGACGTGAAGCGGCAGGAACGCCGCCGCGGTGAGGTGCCCGCCGTTGCGATCGCCGGCTATACCAACGCCGGGAAGTCGTCGGTGTTGAACCGGCTCACGGGCGCCGGCGTGCTGGTCGAAGACGCCTTGTTCGCCACCCTCGACCCCACCGTCCGCCGGGCCAAGACCACCGATGGCCGGGTCTTCACGCTGACCGACACTGTCGGGTTCGTCCGCCACCTGCCGCACCAGCTCATCGAGGCGTTCCGGTCGACTTTGGAGGAGGTCGCGCAGGCCGACCTCGTCGTCCACGTCGTCGACGGCTCGCACCCCGACCCGTTCTCCCAGCTCGCCGCAGTCCGCCAGGTTTTCGGCGAGATCGGTGCTGCCGACGTGCGTGAACTCGTGGTCGTGAACAAGGCCGATATCGCCGACGCCGAAACGCTCGACGCCGTCGTCCGGGCCGAGGAGCGCCGGGGGCACGAGGTCGTGGTCGTGTCGGCCCGCACCGGGCAGGGCATCGACCGCCTGGTCTGTGCGTTGGATCGGTTGGTCCCGCGGCCGGAGGTCAGCGTCGACGTGCTGGTGCCGTTCTCGCACGGCAGTCTCGTGGCCCGGGTGCACGACCTCGGTGAGGTCGAGTCCCAGGAGCACACGGCCGACGGCACCCGGCTGCGGGCGCGCGTGCCCGCCGCGCTCGCCGGCGACCTTCGGCCGTTCGGCGTCCCGACCGGGTAGCCGGGAACGCACCCGGCAGGTCAGTTGCCACGCCGCAGCGGGACCAACGGTGAGGGGCTTGCGCCGTTCGGGGGATCAGGTCTGCCCGGGCAGGCGACGATAACCGCGGCGTGACGTCGGAGCGCACTCTTGAGCGCGGCATGCTCGGGGCGCTGGGCGGGTCGCTCGCACTCGCGGTTGCCGGCAGTGCGCTGCGGCTGGCCGGGGTGCACAGCGGCGTAGCGACCGGCCTGTCGTTCATCGGCCTGGTTGCCAGCGGCCTGGTGGTCACCGTCGTCCTCGCGCGGCGCGGTTGGCTCGACCACGGGAGCGGACGCCGCAGCTGGTGGATGCTCGCCGCGAGTCCGGCCATGGCCACCGTCTGGATCGTCGGCATGTTCGGCCGAGCGTTGCAGTCGGGGGCGTCTCCCGCCCACGCCTCAGGTCAGGTCGGCCACCTCATCTCCGTGCCCTCCCTCATCTCGGTCCCGTTCCTGATCGTCGGGCTGCTCGGTCTGCCGACGCCCAAGCACGACACGCGAGCGCGGATCCGGGCGGCCATGGACGTCGTGGCCACCGCCTGCGCGTTCGGCGTGCTCACCTACAGCCTGGCGATGCCGTCGGGCGCCGACCGCCTCAGCGCGTTCCACCCGCTGCTCGACATGCTGCTCGGCACCGTGGTCATCGCGGCGCTCGGCAGGGCCCGTTTCGAGGGCGGCGTCACATTGCCGGTGCTGCTCTCGGTCTGTGGCGGCGTCGTCCTCATCGGCGCATCCGACGCGTTGATGACCCACCTGCTCGCGACGGGCAACTGGTCTGTGCAAAACCCGTACCTGCTGCTCGCCGCGGTCGGCCGGGGCCTGCTGGCCTTCGGGGCGCTCCAGCCGGTCGACGCTCGTGACAGCGTGCCGATGTTGCGACGACGCGAGCGGGTCGGCGTCCTGGCGCCTGTCCTGCCTGTCGTCGGCGTCGGCGCGGTCGCCTTCGCGTCGATGGTCAGCAAGAAGCCGCTCGCGACGGTCGCGACTGTGCTGCTGGTGGCGGTCGCGCTGCTCATCCTGGTGTCGTGGGTGCTGGCGCGCCTGGACCAGTTGGTGCTCTCGCGTACCCTGGAACACCGCGTGATCGAGCGGACTCTGGCGTTGCGCACGCACGCGACATGGTTCCGCTCGCTGGTGCAGAACTCCTCCGACGTCATCACGATCATCGACCCGTCGGGAACGATCCGTTACCAGACGCCGTCGGCCGACCGGGTGCTCGGCTACGACCCGACCGCGATGGTGGGGCAAAACTTCGTTTCGCTGCTGGCGCCGGGAGACGGCGCGCGGCTCGAGGCGATTCTCGTCGACGCGGCGTTGCGGCCCCGATCGATGCATACGATGGAGTTCGCGATCCTGCACAACGACGGCCACTGGTGCGAGACCGAAACCGTCGTGACGTCGTTGGTCGACGACCCGGACATCCGCGGTCTGGTGCTCAACACCCGTGACGTCAGCGAGCGCAAGGAACTCGAACGCCAGCTCACCCGTCAAGCGTTCTCCGACTCGCTGACCGGGCTCGCGAACCGGGCGCTGTTTTCGAACCGGGTCGAGCACGCGTTGCTCGAACGTTCCCGCAAGGCGGGCGAAGTCGCGGTGTTGTTCCTCGACCTCGACGGTTTCAAGGGTGTCAACGACGCCCAGGGGCACGCCGTCGGAGACCATCTGCTGACCCTGGTCGCCGATCGGCTGCGGCAATGTGTCCGCCCTGGCGACACGGTCGCGCGGTTGGGTGGCGACGAGTTCGCGATCCTCGTCGTCGGGCCCGATGCCGAGCATTTCGCGACGCAGGTCGCCGAGCGCATCCGCGCGGTGCTCGCCCAACCCTTCGTACTGAGCGGGCGCGAGGTGATGCTCGCCGGCTCGGTCGGCATCGCCGTCACCGACAACGGCGACGAGACGGCCGACCAGGTGTTGCGCAACGCCGACCTTGCGATGTACCGCGCGAAGGCGTCGCGTGACGGCGGCTACGTGCGGTTCCGTTCGGAGATGCACGACGCGCTCCTCGTTCGCGTGCAGGCGGAGGCGGACCTGCGGCATGCGCTCGCCCGCGGGCAGCTCGTCCTGCATTACCAGCCGACGGTGAACCTGCGGACCGGGCAGGTCGTCGGTGTCGAGGCACTGATCCGCTGGTATCACCCGGAGCGCGGCATCGTGCAACCGATGGACTTCATCGGCCTTGCGGAGGAGACGGGCCTCGTCGAGTCGATCGGTGAATGGGCTGTCCGCGAGTGTTGCCGGCAGGGGGCTCGCTGGCAGGCGTACGCACCGGCGGGCGCGGTCTTCCACGTTGCGGTGAATGTGTCGAGCCGACAGCTCAACCCGAACCTGCCGATCATCGTGCGCGATGCGCTGGCGCAGACCGGCATGCCACCCGGCGCGCTCGTCATCGAGATGACCGAGAGCGTGCTGATCGAACGCACCGACGAAGCCGTGCAGGTGTTGCGCGAACTCAAGGACCTCGGGACCCGGATCGCCATCGACGACTTCGGGACCGGCTACTCGTCGCTTTCCTACCTGGCGCGCTTCCCCGTCGACATCTTGAAGATCGACAAGTCATTCGTCGAACAGCTGCACATTCGTGAGGACGACGCGGTGCTGTCGCCGTCCGGACCGTCGGAGCCGTTTGAGCACTCCGCGCACCCCCGGCAGAACGGTTCGGACGCCGCGGAGTTGGCGCGCACCATCGTGCACCTCGGTCGCTCGCTGCGGCTGGGGACAGTCGCGGAAGGCATCGAGACGCGCGAGCAGTACGTCGCGCTCGTCAACATGGCCTGCGACTACGGCCAGGGCTTCCTCTTCTCGCGCCCGCTGCCCGGGGAGGGCATCGACACGCTGTTCTCACACCTGCTCGTGAGCACGCTGCCGACTCCACAGGTCGTCTACCGGGGCCGCGAGATACCCGCCTGAGCGGTGCAGCGGCGCGCCCGGCCCGCGGCGTGGCCGTTACCCTGCGGTGGTGGCCGCGCCCCGCAAGACTCCTGACCTGGCCGCGTTGCTCGCCCGAGCGGTCGATGCCGTCGGCGGCGAGCCGCGTTCGGGGCAGCTCGCGATGGCGGAGGCGATCGCCGACGCGATGCGCAGCGGTGCGCACCTGCTCGTGCAGGCCGGCACCGGCACTGGCAAGAGCCTCGCCTATCTCGTGCCGGCGATCTGGCACGCGCTCGGTGCGGGCCGGGGGGTTGAGCAGGCAGCCCGTGAGACCGAGGGTGAACCGGACGGCGATACGGGCGGCGAGACGACCAGCGAATCGGACGCCGACGCGGGGCCGGTGATCGTCGCAACCGCGACCATCGCGTTGCAGCGACAGCTCGTCGAGCGTGATCTCCCGACGGTGATCGAGGCGTTGGCACCGGTTCTGCCGCGCACGCCGACCTTCGCGATTCTCAAGGGCCGGCGCAACTACCTGTGCCTGCAGCGACTGAACGCCGGGCCCGACGACGAGCAGGCCGAGCTGTTCGGCGGTGAGAACGCATCTGCGCGCTTCACGCCGACGTCGTCGCTCGGTCTCGAGGTGGCCCGGGTCGGGGACTGGGCGGCTCGCACCTCGACGGGTGATCGCGACGAGCTGGTGCCCGGAGTCGTCGAACGGGTGTGGGGACAGTTCGCGGTGTCGTCGCGCGAATGCGTCGGTGCCGGCAATTGTGCTTACGGTGCAGACTGTTTCGCCGAGCGGGCGCGAATGCGTGCGATGCGCTCGGACGTCGTGGTCACCAATCACGCGCTGCTCGCGATCGATGCGCTCAGCGACGTCGCCGTGTTGCCCGAACACGAGGTCGTCGTCATCGACGAGGCGCACGAACTGGTCGACCGGGTGACGGCGGCCGCGACGGAGGAGCTCACCGCCGCCGGTATCGAGCGGGCCGCAGGGCGGTGCCGCCGGATGGCGGCCGATGCCGCCGGGCAGTTGGAGGAAGCCGCTACCGCGCTTGCTGCTGTCGTCGCTGCGCTGACGCCCGGTCAGCTGGCGCCTTTACCGCCTGCGGCGCTCGAAGTGCTCGGCGCCGTGCGTGACGCGGCCCGGCGCGTCGTCACGGAGCTGTCGTCTGCTTCCGCCGCGCCGCGACCCGGTGCGCAAGCCGACGGTGCCGATGCCGAAGCAGTGCGCAAGCAGGCGAGGTCAGCAGTTGAGGCCGTCTTCGAGACAGCCCAACGCATTCTGGCGGAATCGGCCGACGACGTGATCTGGTTGTCGGCGGAGGAGCGGCGCGGTCCTGCACTGCACGTCGCGCCGCTGAACGTCGGGCGGCTGCTTCGTACCGCGCTGTTCGACGCGCGCACCGCGGTGCTGACGTCGGCGACGCTGACGCTGGGTGGCAGCTTCGACCCGATGGCCCTGGCACTTGGCCTGGGCGGCGACCAGCGCTGGGACGGTATCGACGTCGGGTCGCCCTTCGAGCACGCGAAGCAGGGCATCCTCTACGTTGCGCGGCACTTGCCGCCGCCCGGTCGCGACGGTCTGAGCGATGCCGTGCTCGCCGAACTCGCCGAACTGATCGAGGCCGCCGGTGGCCGCACCCTCGGCCTGTTCTCTTCGATGCGCGCGGCCGACGCGGCGGCGATGGTGATGCGCCAGCGACTCGACGTCCCGATTCTGTGCCAGGGCGAGGATTCCACGGGCGAGCTGGTGCGCGCGTTCAGCGCCGATCCGGCGTCCTGCTTGTTCGGCACGCTCTCGCTGTGGCAGGGGGTCGATGTGCCGGGCGCGTCGTGCCAGCTGGTGGTCGTCGATCGCATCCCCTTCCCCAGGCCGGACGATCCGCTGATGTCGGCGCGGCAGCGCGCGGTGAGTGCGGACGGCGGCAACGGCTTCATGGCAGTCGCGGCGGCTCAGGCGGCGTTGCTGCTTGCGCAGGGCAGTGGCCGGTTGCTGCGGTCGCGTACCGATCGCGGTGTCGTCGCGGTGCTCGACTCCCGGTTGGCCACGGCACGTTACGGCTCATTCCTGCGCGCGTCGTTGCCGTCGTTCTGGTACACGACTGACCCGCTCGTCGTCCGGCGTTCGTTGCGGGCGCTCGACATCGCCGCCGGGGGCAAGCGTGAGCCGGAGCTCGACGCCGAGCAGCTCGACCTGCTCACCTAGCTTGGGCCGGTAGCGACGGCCCTGCTCAGACGCTGTTCAGACGCGGCGCAGGACGGCGACGACGCGACCGAGGACGCTGGCTTCGTCGCCAGGGATCGGCTCGTAACTCGGGTTGTGCGGCATCAGCCAGACGTGGCCGCCACTGCGCTTGAAGGTCTTCACCGTCGCTTCGCCGTCGATCATCGCGGCGACCACGTCGCCGTTGTCGGCGACGGGTTGCTGGCGCACGACCACCCAGTCGCCGTCGCAGATTGCCGCGTCGATCATCGAATCGCCCTTGACCTGGAGTAGGAACAGCGTGCCGTCGCCGACCACTTGCCGCGGTAGCGGGAAGACGTCTTCGATCAGTTGCTCGGCGAGGATCGGGCCGCCGGCGGCGATCCGGCCGACGAGGGGTACGTAAGCCGCAGCCGGTCGCGCTTCACCGCTGCCGGTCTCGTCGACGGCGACGGGTTGCTGGGCCGGCGCGCGCACCTCCACGGCCCGCGGCCGGTTCGCGTCGCGTCGCAGGTAGCCCTTCTTCTCCAGCGTGGCGAGTTGGTGCGCGACGCTGGACGTCGAGGTGAGGCCGACCGCTTCGCCGATCTCGCGCATGCTCGGGGGATAGCCGCGTCGCTCGACCGAGTCTCGGATCACGTCCAGCACCTTGTGTTGGCGCGGGGTGAGGCCGGTCTCGTCGGCGGGACCGTCGGGAAAGTCGGTCACGCTCCCGCGACTGCCTGCTCGGGTGGATTTCGCCATCGTGGCTCCTTCGGCTCCTTCGGCTGCGGCAAGCGCCTACGGCGAGTGCGGCTGCGGTGTGACCTGGGCGTCACGGTAGCCCTTCTTCACGACACGTTCAAACATGTGTTCGAACGTGTCGTGCTTTTGTCGGCGCAAGGGAGTAGAACACTCGTACACGCGTTCGATCGAACACCCGTTCGAGCCAGCTCCTTCCCCGGAGGTTCCGATGAGCTCCCAGCTGATGGCCCCGCTGCCCCCATTGGCTCCGTCGCCCCCGTCGCCCCCGTCGCCCGCGTTGGCCCCGCTGCCCGGGTTGGCCCCGCTGCCTGCGAGACCCACCCGCGAGGAGTCGCCGGGCCGGCGCGATGGCGAACCCAGGGCGGTCGTGCCGTTCCCGTTCCGTCGGGTCCCGATCTCGGCCGTGTCGGCCTTCCCGGTCGCGAGCCCGCTGCGCCTGGTGCCTGAGCCCACGCGGGCGCCGGCGCCCACATGGGCGCCGGGTCGAGGTGCTCCGCTTCGCCTGACCAGGCGGGGCCGGCTCGCCGTCCGTGTCGCGGCCATCGTCGGGGTGTTGGCCGCCGTGGCGGTGAGCGTCCTGCTCGTAGTAGCCGCGCACGCCGGCGCCGTCTCGGCGCGCCCACCCGGCTCGGCGACCGGCGCCGGCGCTGCCGGCGCTGCGGGCGCCCACGTCATCGTCGTCCAGCCGGGCGACACACTGTGGGGCATCGCGCAGCGCGCGGCACCGGGCGCCGACCCCCGCGTCACCATCGAGCGGATCGTTCGGCTCAACGGGCTCGACCGCGTTGACGGTGCTGGCGGTGCTGCCGGTGCTGCGGGCGGAGCGCTGCAGCCCGGGCAACGGCTTGCGCTGCCCTCCTGACCAGTGGGCCGGCGACACGCCGATGTTCTCGCGCAGTTGTCGGAAGGGCTTGCGGTGGCGGCCCGACGGGCCTAACGTTCACCCCCACATGTAGTAGTTACACCCTTGTAAGTCATCCACAGGTTGTGCCCAGGCCACCCGGGTTTGCGCACACCTCGTGCACAGGCAACGGGCGCTTCCCCACAGCAGCGTCCACAGCGAAAGCGTTTCGGACCTGCCAGAAAGACAGCCGGACAAGACCCAGCGGAGGAGGTGGCGAGCAGATGTTCTGCCCGTTCTGCCGGCACTCCGACAGCCGTGTCATCGACAGCCGGGTCGCCGACGACGGCACCGCCATCCGACGCCGCCGCGCCTGCCCCGAGTGCGGGCGCCGTTTCACCACGGTCGAGACGGCTGCCCTCGCCGTCGCCAAGCGGTCGGGTGTGACCGAACCGTTCTCGCGTGCGAAGGTCATCTCCGGTGTCCGCAAGGCCTGCCAGGGCCGCCCGGTCGACGAGGACGCGCTGGCGCTGCTGGCCCAGCGGGTCGAAGACGAGCTGCGAGCGCGCGGCTCGAGCGAGGTCTCCAGTCAGGACGTCGGGCTCGCCGTCCTCGGCCCCCTTCGCGAGCTGGACGACGTCGCGTACCTGCGTTTCGCGTCGGTCTACCGCGGCTTCGAGTCGCTGGAGGATTTCGACGCCGAGATCGCCATGCAGCGCGCCGAACGCGCGTGGCAGCGGGCCGACGAGCCCGCTCCGCGGTGAGGCGCCACCCCTGAACAAACCCTCGCCGGGGGGAAATCCGGTAGTCGATGGTGCTGTTGGACAAGGTGTGGAGGAGCGAGGGATGACGGAGACGACGAGTGGCACGGCCCGGAGTACCGGCGGGCGAGCACGGGGGCTGGTGATCGGGCGGGTCTACAGCAAGCCAGGCGTGCACCCCTACGACGAGGTGACTTGGGAGCGCCGCGACGTCGTCATGACCAACTGGCGCGACGGCTCGATCAACTTCGAGCAACGCGGCGTCGAGTTCCCCGACTTCTGGTCGGTCAACGCGGCCAACATCGTCACCACCAAGTACTTCCGTGGCGCGGTGGACACGCCCGAGCGGGAGTGGTCGCTGAAGCAGCTGATCGACCGCGTCGTCCTCACCTACGTCAAGGCCGGCCAGGTCAACGGCTACTTCGCCACGGTCGATGACGCCACGATCTTCGAGCACGAGCTGACGTACGCCCTCCTCCACCAGGTGTTCAGCTTCAACTCGCCCGTCTGGTTCAACGTCGGGACCAACGCCCCACAGCAGGTGTCAGCGTGCTTTATCCTCGCAGTAGAGGATAAAATGGACAGCATCCTCGACTGGTACAAGGAAGAGGGGCTGATCTTCAAGGGCGGCTCCGGCTCGGGCATCAACCTCTCGCGCATCCGTTCGAGCAAGGAGCTGCTCTCCAGCGGCGGGACGGCGTCTGGTCCGGTGTCCTTCATGCGCGGCGCCGACGCCAGCGCAGGCACGATCAAGTCAGGCGGCGCCACCAGGCGTGCGGCCAAGATGGTCATCCTCGACGTCGACCACCCCGACGTCGAAGAGTTCATCGAGACCAAGGCTCGCGAGGAAGACAAGATTCGCGTGCTGCGCGACGCCGGCTACGACATGGACCTCGGCGGTCGTGACATGTCCAGCGTGCAGTACCAGAACGCCAACAACTCGGTGCGCGTCAACGACGAGTTCATGCGCGCGGTACGAGTCCGGGCAGCCAGTTCGGCCTGCAAGGCCCGGACGACGGGCGAGGTCATCGACACCGTCGACGCGAAGACGCTGATCCGCAAGATGGCGCAGGCTGCGTGGGAATGCGCCGACCCCGGCATCCAGTACGACGACACCATCAACGACTGGCACACCTGCCCGGAAACCGGACGCATTACCGCAAGTAACCCGTGCAGTGAGTACCTTCACTTAGATAACTCGTCGTGCAATCTGGCATCGCTGAACCTGATGAAGTTCCTCAGGGACGACGACACGTTCGACGCCGCGACGTTCGCCAAGGTGGTCGAGTTCGTCATCACCGCGATGGACATCTCGATCTGCTTCGCCGACTTCCCAACCGAGAAGATCGGCGACACGACGCGCAAGTACCGCCAGCTCGGCATCGGGTACGCCAACCTCGGCGCGCTGCTGATGGCGACCGGCCACGCGTATGACTCCGACGGCGGTCGCGCGTTGGCTGCGGCGATCACGTCGCTGATGACGGGCACTGCGTACAAGCGTTCGGCCGAACTTGCCGGCATCGTCGGCGCCTACGAGGGTTACGCCCGCAACGCCGAAGCGCACAAGCGGGTGATGCGCAAGCACGCGGCGGCGTCCGATGCGATCCGGGCGGTTGGCACGATTGACCGCGATATCTTGCGATCTGCGTAACAGGCCTGGCAAGAGTGCCTGCAAATCGGCGAGAAGAATGGCTGGCGGAATTCGCAAGCCTCAGTACTCGCGCCCACCGGCACTATAGGCTTGATGATGGACTGCGATACCACGGGGGTCGAGCCTGACCTTGCGCTTGGTGAAGTTCAAGAAGCTGGTCGGCGGCGGCTCGATGCAGATCGTCAACAACACCGTGCCGCGGGCGCTGCGCAAGCTCGGCTACCAGGAGGAGCAGGTCGAGGCGATCGTCGAGCACATCGCCGAGCACGGTCAATGTGATCGACGCGCCTGGACTTCGTCCCGAGCACTACGAGGTTTTCGACTGCGCGATGGGCGAGCGGTCGATCGGCGCGATGGGTCACGTTCGGATGATGGCGGCGGTGCAGCCGTTCATTTCTGGCGCCATCTCCAAGACCGTGAACCTGCCGGAGTCGGCGACGGTCGAGGACGTCGAGCAGGTCTACTACCAGGGCTGGAAGCTCGGCCTGAAGGCGCTGGCCATCTACCGCAACAACTGCAAGGTCGGCCAGCCGCTGTCGGACGCCAAGGAGAAGAAGGCGACCGCGGCTGCGGCGAGCGAAACAACGGTCGAGTACCGGCCAACGCGCAAGCGGTTGCCGAGGCAGCGTCCGTCGCAGACGATCCGGTTCTCGGTCGGTGGCGCCAAGGGCTACCTGACCGCCGGCTCCTACCCTGACGACGGCTTGGGCGAGGTCTTCCTCAAGCTCGGCAAGCAGGGTTCGACACTAGCCGGCGTGATGGATGCATTCTCCATCGCCATGTCGATCGCGCTTCAATATGGTGTGCCGCTGGAGGCGTTCGTCTCGAAGTTCGTCAACATGCGCTTCGAGCCGGCCGGCATGACCGACGACCCCGACGTCCGGATGGCACAGTCGATCATGGACTACATCTTCCGGCGACTCGCCCTCGACTACCTGCCGTATGAGCGGCGCGAGGAGTTCGGCATCTTCACCGCTGAGGAGCGTTCGCGCAGCGTCGCGGCCACCTATGGCGGCGACGACGACTCCGCCGACGACCACCTGGACGTCGAGGAGCTCGCCCAGTCGGCGCCGATCGAAAAGCACCACAGGCCCACCGACGATGAAGCGGGCGACGCCGCGTCTGCGGCGACTGCGAAGGCGGCGGCTCCCGAGGTGCACAGCTCTACCGAGTTGGCGGAGCGGACTCTCGGCACCGCTGCCGACGCCCCGCTGTGCATGAACTGCGGCACGAAGATGCGCCCGGCCGGTAGCTGCTACGTCTGCGAAGGCTGCGGCAGCACCAGCGGCTGCAGCTGATGGCGACTGTCAGGAGAGGTCGCCGCTCGCGCCGTCAGTGATGTCGTGATTCCCGTCACCGATGTCGTAGATGCGGTCGGCGGGACATCGTCGCGCCGACTGGCGGCACCTATCGGGCGCGCCTTCCCTGACGAGGTGAGCGAGGTACTGAAGAAGGTGCAGGCGCTGCAGGACCTCGGCATCCAGCCAGTGCTCATCGGCTCGTACGGCCGGGAGTGCTGCGACGAGCGCGTGTGGCCGGTTGTGGCAGTCAGATAGTCCTCTTTCGCACGCCGAGTTCGCTGCGTTGCTGCAGGTAATGCGGCGTACCTGACTCGCCGGTGCTGCGACTGACCTCACGCATCGGTATGTGGCGTTCGTGCTTTCGGGCGTTTTGCTTTTGGCCGGCTCGGACTCTGCCCCTTGGCCGCCGGTTGGCGCTCACTCACCCCGGTGAGCCAGGCTTTGAGCACGGCCGCTGCGTCAACGGGTGTGCCGCGCACGCCGTAGCCGATCAGACGGTCGTAGAACAGGCCGTTCATGATCCCGAGGAGGTCGACGGCCCGTTGCTCGCTGTCCGGCACCGCGAGTTGATCGAGTAGTTGTCGGGCCTGATCCAACAGCGTGGCGCGGACAGGTGAATCGGTAGTGACGAGAGCGTGCAGTTCCGGGTCGCTCAGGCAGTCGATCGTGAGCGCCATCCGCCCGCGGATGTCGACGCCGCGGGCGACGACGTCCTCGAAGGCTTCGGTGAGTTGCTCGACGGCCTGGTCGATCGTCCGTGGCGTGCGCGCGTCGGGCGCGCGCAGGCTCGCGATGGCGGCAATCCGCTCGAGCACCATCAGCACGAGGTCGCGGCGAGTGCGCGCGTAATTCGAGGTGGTCCCCTCCGGCAGGCCGAGACGCCGGTCGATGCGGCGGTGGGTGAGCGCGTGGCCGCCCCCTTCCGCGACCAGTTCCAGCGCGGCCTGACCGATGTCGTCTCGTCGGGCCATGTCGAATACCTCCTGGAAAGGCCACTACGATAGTAGTACGGTGGGGTTCACGACGATCGTAGTGAGCGAGTTGGAGGTTTCCCGTGTCATCCGATCGATCCACGCGCGCGTGAGCGGCGCGCTGAACACCACGCTGATCCTGGCGCTGTTCGCGGTGATGGCGCTGCATCCACCGATGCCTCGGCGTTCGTCGCCGTTCACCCTGCAGTTCGCCCTGGGCTGGTGGATCAACGAGGCGCCGTTCATCGGGCTGTGGTGGCTGCTGGCGGGCACGATAGGCACGCTGATCCATCCGGAGCCGGGGCCGTTGTGGTGGCTGGTCGCCGGGTTCACCGCAGTGGACGTGCTGTTGCTGGCGCGGATCGCGGTGCGCGCCGGATCCGCCCGCCCCGCGCTGTCGGCAGCGTTGCAGAGCGTCTACGGGCCTGATGGAGTTCCCGACTCCACGCGCGTGCCATGGTGGCGGCTCGTGCTGCCGGTCGTGTCGTGGCGACCGGACGTGCGCCGCATCCGCAACCTGCGCTACGGGCCGGCGCGCCGCGGGAATCGGCTGGACGTGTACGTCTCCCGGCGGCGCCGGTGCTCCGGTGCTCCGGTGCTGGTCTACCTCCACGGGGGCGGTCTGCGGATGGGCAACAAGATGTTCGGCGCCCGCCCGCTGATCTACCGGCTGGCTGCCGAAGGATGGGTGTGCATCAGCGCGGACTATCGGCTGCTCCGTGTCGGCTACCGGGACCAACTCGCCGACACTCGCGCCACGCTGGCCTGGGCGCACGACAACGCGGATGCATACGGTGGAGATCCCGACACGGTCTTCGTAGCCGGCGGCTCCGGGGGCGCGCACCTGGCCGCGACCGCGGCCCTTTCCGGCGCCGCGGTCGCCGGTGTCATTGGCATGTACGGCTACTACGGGAACGCGGGTGAGTCCGGGCAGGAACCCACGTCGCCGCAAGAATGCATCAACCCCGACGCCCCGCCGTTCCTGATCATCCACGGCGCGCTGGACACGCTGGTCCGTCACCAAGAGGCCCGAGGATTCGCCGATCGGCTACGCGCGGTCTCCCGTCGGCCGGTCGTCTACGCCGAGTTGCCCGCAGCCAACCACAACTTCGACTTCTTCCAATCCTTGCGGTTCCACGCGGTCACCGACGCCGTCGCCCGCTTCACCGAACTCGCCGGCGCCGACCATGCCTGACCTACGACGCGGTACTCGTCAGGCGCTGGACTTGCGTCATCGGCGGATGGCAGATGCGGGAGACGTCTCAGTGAGGCTCGCTCCCGCCGACCGCTCACCATCGCGTCGCGAGCAGGAAAGACCGCGTCATGCCTTGTTCCGGCGCCCGGCTTGAGTGTGACAGTGGGACCTGGCCCCACTGGGAGCCGTTGTGACAGGGCGGCTTCCAGCGATCGTCGCAACACCCACCGCCGCCGGCTTTGCCGGGAGGTTGCTTGACAGGCGCGCCGATTGCTCGACGCGTGCAGCTCGCCGACTCCATGTGAGATCCGCTCGCGGCGGCCGTTGAGTCCCGCTATCCGACGCGACCAGTGGTCGCGACCCACTGATACCGCCGTGACTCAAGCGGCGGGACCGCGTGCGGCGAGGCTGCGGACGCCGGGTCTCCGGCCTCCTAACCTGGGTACCGCCACTCGCCAACCCAGGGGTCACTTCCCCTGTTTGCCGCCGCTGCCGGACCTCAGGCGTGTGACGGTGCCGGCGGTGCGCCCTTGACCTCGAATACCAGCTCGTCGGGGTAACACGACCACCAGTCCTCGTCCGGTTCGAAGGACCGGATGAGCGGATGGTCTGGGTGGGCGTTCCAGTGGGCGGTGGCGTGCCGGTTCGGTGAGCTGTCGCAGCAGCCGACGTGGCCGCAGCGCATGCACAACCGCAGGTGGACCCAGCGACTGCCCATGCGCAAGCATTCCTCACATCCGTTGCTGGAAGGGGTGACGTCCTCGACGGTGTCGAGGTGCGTGCAGGTTTCAGTCATCGTCGCTCCCTGTGTCGTAGTCCGACTGTAGGCAGAGCTCCCCACCGCGAGGCAAGTCGGCCGGGTGGGGCGCCACTTCTCGGCCCACAGCGGTGAGGTCGGCATGCTGCGAGACCCTCGGTATCTGTGCGAGCGTTGGAGTCGCCGGTCGGATCCGCAGATGTCAGGAGGACTGGATGACGGACGAACTACGCCGACGATCAGCGCAGGAGGTCTTCGATGACCACCTCGACCTAGCGGGTCAGCACCGGTTCGACGAGGACATCGAGCGCAACGTCGCCCCGGACTGCGTCATCTTGGAACGTCGTGGCGTCTTCCACGGCCGCGACGGGGCGCGCCACCTCGCGCGGCTCCTCGGCGAGGAGCTTCCGGGCGCGCCGTACACGTACACGAACCGGCTCGTCGCCGGTCGGGTCGCGTTCTTGGAATGGACCGCTGAAGCGGCGCACACCCAGGTACGTGATGGCGCCGACTCATTCCTGATCGAGAACGGGTGGATCGTCGCGCAGACGATTCACTACACCGTGGAGCCAGCCCCGCGGCCCTCAACGCGACCGAACTAGAACGCAGGACTAAGGTCCCGCCTTCTTCGCACTATCGGCCCGGTTTCGCCAAGCGAGGCGCCGGAATATACAGCTGGTACACCGGTGAGCCGGCGAAGGTTCGTGGCGTGCAGGAGGTGGGCGATGATCACCGCTGAGGCTGGACGCGCACTGCCTGACTCGCTCCCGGCCCACGCCGTCCCTGCGCCTGCTGCGCGGAGCCGTGGAGCGCAGCCTCAGGCGTGCCCGGTCTGCGGCGGCGCCATGGTGATCGACCTGGTCTACGCCCACGTGGTGCGCTGTGGCGACTGCGGTTGCGTCATCATGCCCGGGGCCTGGGACTGAGGCCGCGAGCCGAACGGCACACCGCGGCCGCATTGCCTCTGCTCTCCTCGCCGTTGGTAAAGGCGTAGCCAGGCTCCGGGCGCGCGCGGCAGGATCGAGCCCATGACGGAACTGACTGACGTCGAGGCTGCGTTCGCCTACGGCGATTCGATCCTGGTCGGCGAGCGGGTTCACCTGCGTGGCCTGCGCGAGGACGACTTGCCCACGCTCGCGAGGTGGGAGATGGATCCCGGGCGCATGACGACGCTATCCAACTGGGTCGCTCCACCCTCGGACGCGGCGGCCAAGGAACGCATCGCGAAGTGGTGCGCGAACGACAAGGATGACCTCGGCTTCGCCATCGAGACGCTCGACGATCCACCGGTGTTGGTCGGCAACCTCGGGCTGCACGGCGCCCGACCGAAGGACAGGTGCGCGACGATCGGCATCGCGCTCGGCCGCGAGTACATCGGCCGCGGCTACGGCACCGACGCGATGCGCGTCATCGTCGATTACGGCTTCCGCGAGATGGGGTTGCACCGCATTCAACTCACCGTCGCGCCGTTCAACCCGGCGGGAATCCGTGCCTACGAGAAAGCCGGCTTCGTCGAGGAGGGCCGCTACCGCGAGTCGGTTTGGCACGACGGCCGGTGGTACGACGAGGTGATGATGTCGATCCTCGACCATGAGTGGGAAGCACGCCGCGCCGGCACCTGACCCGGGGAGATCACCTTGCGCCTCGCCGCGGCGGCGCCACCGCGACTCCTCCGTCGAAAGTGCGGGTGGCGGTTCAGCTGAACCGTCGCTGTGGATAAGTCGCGACCCGGCCGACCGGGAACGCGGGACGTGGTGCCCACTCACCGTTGTGCTCTCGATTCAACGTCCCGGGCACCAACCTCGCTACTCCTGCCGTAGAAACAGGGGCAATGGCAGCGGCAGCAGCTTCAATGTCCGCGCAGTAGCGGCATCAGTCCGGGCTGGTGGTTCGAACCACGCAAAGACTTGGCCGCCGCTGACCTTCGCCCGGACTCGGTATTCCGGCCCGGGCCACGGACTGCCCCTCGCATCTGTGACGACCTCATGCACGAGCTCGACCACGGAGATGGCCGAGAGTTTGGCATCGAGTTGTCTCGGCAACAGCGGGATCCAGGTCCCGACGCCGAGCGGCGCCAGTGGTCCGGTGGCGGAGAACCTGCCGCCACGCTCGTCCACGCGGGCGGACAGGACGCCCGGCGGGTTGGCCGGATCGATCTTGCGAAGCGTCCACCACCGGCCGTGCCCGACGACCTCTAGCTGCACACCGTCCGGCATCAGACCGGCCGCAGCGGCGACAACCGCCTCCGCCGCCGCAATCGCACGGTCTCCGTGAAGCGCCACGGATGTGCTCCCGCCTGCTAGGACGTGAACGCTCATGCTCGCACGGGGATGCGGCGTGGGCATGCAGTAGTTCGCTGTTCGTCATCTGCCGGTTCCCGGCGTAGCGAAAGGTAGTTCCACCGTGACGCGGAGCCCGCCAGCGGCCCGGGGGATCAGCGTGAGGGTTCCGTCGTGTGCTTGGGTGATGCTCTTGACGATTGCCAGGCCGAGGCCGACACCCGCGTGATCGGTGCGTATGCGCTCGGTGCCGCGCTGGAACGGTTCAATGAGTGTCGAGACCACATGTGGGCTCAGCTTGTCGCCGCTGTTTTCGACAATGAGCATGACCGACTCTGGGCATACGGCGGTGCTCACCTGCACGGTGCCACGTTCGGGCATGTTGTGAACAATTGCGTTGTGCAACAGGTTCGTAGTCATCTGCAGCAGGAGGGCGCGCGAGCCGACGGCGGGGGCGATTTCACCGGAGGTCTCGACGGTGACCCTGCATTTCTCTGCAAGGGGCAGGAGCGTTTCCGCGGCTTCTTCCGCTATCAGCGACAGGTCGACAAGTTCTCGGGCGAAGGACCGTTGGCCCGCGCGGCTGAGCAGTAGCAAGGCTTCGGTGAGGTCGATCGCTCGGGCGTTGACGGCGCGGAGTCGGTCATCGAGCTCGCTGCTGTCGCGGTTGGGATCATTGCGGGCGACGTCGAGCAGCGTCCGCGTGATCGCCAGCGGCGTGCGCAGCTCGTGGGAGGCGTTGGCCGCGAATCGCTGCTGTCCGGCGACATGTGCTTCGAGCCGTGCCAGCATCGTGTCGAAAGCGTCGGCGAGCTCGCGGAACTCATCTTTGCGACCCTCCAGCCGAATTCGGTGGGCGAGCGAACCGGTCGCCGCCATGCGCGTGGCTTCGGTGATGCGGCTCAGGGGCGCGAGCATCCGGCCGGCGATCAGCCACCCGCCCACGAGACCGAAGACCAGGAGGAACGCCAGCACGATGGCGATGGTTGGAGCGAAACTGCGCAGCAAGTCGGCGTGGCTTTGCACCAGGAAGAGCACACCAGGGTGCACGCCACGTGAAAGGGAAAAGTATCCGGCGATGAGTAGCACGGCGCCCGCGAGCATGAGGAATGCGGCGTAGCTGAGGGTGAGCTTGAGGCGAACACTCAAACCCGAGGGTCTATTCATCGTCGCCTCACCCGCTCCCGGCGTTCGGTCCGGTGTCGATGCGGTAACCGACGCCGGGCACCGTGGCGATGAGCCAGGGTTCGCCGAGCCGTTTGCGCAGCGCCGAGACCGTGATGCGGACGGCATTGGTGAACGGGTCGGCGTTCTCATCCCAGGCCCGTTCCAGCAACTCTTCGGCGCTGACGACACCGCCTTCGGAGGCGACGAGGACGTCGAGCACGGCGAACTGCTTTCTGGTCAGCGCGACATAGCGGCCATCGCGGTAGACCTCGCGGCGGAACGGGTCCAGCCGCAGGCCCGCGAGTTCTCGCACGGGTGGCCTGTGATGAGCGCGCCTGCGGTCGAGCGCCCTGAGACGGAGCACGAGCTCTCGGAGTTCGAACGGTTTGGTGAGGTAGTCGTCGGCGCCGAGTTCGAACCCGGAGGCTTTGTCGTCGAGCCGGTCGGCCGCGGTGAGCATGAGGATCGGCATGCCGGTGCCGGAAGCGATGATGCCTTTGGCGATCTCGTCACCCGTTGGCCCGGGAATGTCGCGGTCGAGCACCGCGATGTCGTAGCTGTTGAGGCGCAGCAGTTCCAAAGCGACGTCGCCGTCACCCGCGATATCTGCCGTGATCGCTTCCAGGCGCAGGCCATCGCGGATGGCCTCTGCCATGTAGGGCTCATCCTCGACGAGCAACACGCGCACGACTCGATGCTACGAGGCGGTGCATATCGCCGGCATATCGGAAACCGCATACGCGCTGGCAACACCACAGATGCCCTGATTGAAGGCATGACCCACCGCGAACCAGTACAAACAGTCACCCGCCGGGCGCTTGTCGCCGTCCCGCTCGTCGTCATGGCGGCGGTCGCAACCGTCCTCGGTTGCCAGTCGCTGGCGTCCTCGTCCTCGATGGCGACTTCCCGGGCGCCGTCGTCCTCGTCGGCGCCCTCGCCTTGGGCGGCACCCTCGTTCTCGACGCTGCCGCCCGCACCCGGCCATCAACCCGACGGCGAGGATCGCGGCTACCTGTCGACGGACGGGTGGCCGCTTGCTGGGCAGGGCGCGTACGCGCTCGGCACCGGCCGGCCGGCAGCGAGCCCCAACCAGCCGCCGGTCCCGATCGCCAGCCTGGCAAAGGTAATGACCGCCTACCTCGTGCTCGAACACGATCCGCTGCACGAGGGCGACAGCGGCCCGCGATTCGTCGTCAGTCAGGGCGATGTCGTGGACACCGAGACAAGGCGTCGCGAGGGTCAGTCGTTGGTCGATGTCCGCGCCGGCGAGCAACTCAGCGAGCGGGACGCCCTCATGGCGATCCTGTTGCCGTCCGCGAACAACGTCGCGGTGCTCGTCGCGCGTCAGGTCGACGGTAGCGTCGCCTCCTTCGTCGCGGAGATGAACCACACCGCGCACGCGCTGGGCATGACCCACACCACGTACACCGATCCGAGCGGGTACGACGCGGGCACCGTGTCGACTGCCCTCGATCAGCTGCGGCTGGCACAGGTGGTGGCCAACGACAAGATACTGGCCGGCATGATGGCCACCCGCAGCTACTCCTTGCCGGTCGCCGGCGAAGTGACCAACACGAACGCGCTGCTCGGCCACGACGGATTCGTGGGCATGAAGACCGGTTCGGACGACGCGGCGGGCGGCTGCTTCATGTTTCGGTCGGAGCGGCACACCGAGAGCGGCGACGTAACGCTGATCGGGGTAGTGCTGGGGCAGCAAGGTCCCAACCTGATCGCGGCGGGACTTTCCGCGGCCAAGCAGCTGGTCGACCGCGTAGCGCCGGACGCAGCGACCGCCGAAGTCTCTATCAAGCCAGGCGTGCCCAAACTCGGCTGAGCGGGCTGCCGAGCGCTATCCACTCCTCATGGAGCCCCGCGACCGACATCCTTGTTTTCGACCACGAACTGGGTGGCGGTGAAGATTGCTCCCTGCGGGTCGCGAAGCACGGTTGCCCGGGAGTAGGGCGCGTCGATCGGCGCCGAAATCACGGTGCCGCCGAGCTCCGCCGCCCTTGCCGCCGTCGCGCTGGCATCGGCGGTTGCGAAGACGACATGCCACTGCGGGTCATTGCCCCCGGGCAGGCCATCACCGGTGATCGGCGTGATTGCCGCGACCACGTCGGCGAAGCCGGGGGCGCCGAACGCCGCCGCCTGCTCGCGGACCCCGGGCGTCAGCTTCTCGAGGTAGTCGCCGTACGCCGTCATGGTCCAGTACTCGCCGGTGCCGAGGTCGAGCGTCGTCCAGCCGAAAACGGCGCCGTAGAAGCGCGCGGCCGCATCGCGATCGCGGGTGCGAAGGACGTTGAAGTTCAGCGAGCCGGGCTCGTTGACGATCCGCGCTCCCTTGTGCTGCCCGGCTTGCCACACGCAGAACTCGGCGCCCTCGGTGTCGGCGAGCACCGCCATTCGGCCGGCATCCATCACGTCGAACGGCTCGCTGAGTACGCTTCCGCCTGCCGCGCGGGCCCGTGCTGCTGTCTCGTCGGCGCTGTCGACCCAGATGTAGGTGCTCCACGCTGCACGTGCGGGCGCTCCCTCGGGAATGGATGAGATCGCCGCCACGTCACCGCCGCGGATCCGGGCCATCAGGTACTGGCCCGCCGACCCCGGTGGCATCGCGTCCTCCAGCTCCCAGCCGAACAACCCGCCGTAGAACCGCGCTGCGGCGACCGGGTCGGGATGCGCGGAGTCGACCCAGCAGGGCACGCCAGGGATGTATCCATCTCGCTCAGGCATGGCAGCTCCTTCGATCGTTTGGTCCTGCCTGGTGCCGCACACCGTAATGGCCTCTCCCGACAAAACGACGATGCACGTGACAGCGCTCGACCGGTGCGCCCGGCCTTGGCGCTGAGCGGTCGAGGCGACCGAATGCGCCACGGGATGAGGGTGCTGCCCGATGCCGCGCCGCGGCCGGTCTTCGAAGCTGGGTCGCAACCACAACGACACGGCCGACAACGACACCGCCGCAGACCCAGGAGAACCGACATGACCACCGCCGCAAGACCCGTTTCCGCGTCGCGAGACGTGTTCGCAGCCGCGCGCACCGATCGCGGGGATCACCGGGATCACCGGGAGCACCGCCGCTCGAGCACCCGAGTGCTCGTCGTCCTCTGCTTCGCTCAGTTCATGGCGGCGCTCGACCTGATGGTCGTCAACGTCGCGTTCCCCTCGATCGAGAAGAGCTTTGCCGGCAGCTCGCTCTCGCAGCTGTCGTGGGTGCTCAACGGCTACATCGTCGTCTACGCGGCGCTGCTCGTTCCGGCCGGGCGGCTCGCGGACCGGTACGGCCGCCGAACCGGGCTGCTCCTCGGGCTCGGCATCTTCACCGCGGCCAGCGTTGCCTGTGCCGGCGAGTAGCGGCGTGTGGTGGCTGGTCGGCTTCCGCATCGCGCAGGCCGTGGGGGCGGCCGTGCTCACTCCCGGCGAGCCTCGGCCAGGTCGTCGCCAGCGTCGCGCCCCCGAGCATCGGGTTCGCTCGGTGGCGATCTGGGTCGCGTCGGGCGCCATCGCGGCCACGTTCGGGCCGGCGCTCGGCGGCCTGCTGGTGGAGGCCAGCTGGCGCTGGATTTTCCTGATCAACCTGCCCGTCGGTGTGTTGGCCGCGCTCGCGACGATCCGGTGGGTGCCGCAGTCGCGCGACGAGTCGGTGACCAGGCTGCCGGACTTCCTCGGCGCCATCCTGCTCGCCGTGACCGTTGGCGGCCTCTCACTTGCCCTGGTGAAGGCTTCGGATTGGGGCTGGGCAAATCCCAAGACGGACGTCGCGTGGCTCGCGACCGCACTCGGCCTGGCCGGTTTCGTGGCGCAATCGCGACGGCACGTCTCGCCGGTCATTGCGCCAGGGTTACTGCGGGTGCGCAGCTTCGTCCGGTCGAACGTCACGGTGCTGGTGTTCGGGATCAGCTTCGGCGCCAACCTGCTCGCTGCCATGTTGTGGTTGCAGCAGGTGTGGGGCTACTCGCCGCTGCGCACCGGTCTTGCGATCACGCCCGGCCCGCTCGTCGTTCCGTTGTTCACCGCGATCGCCCAGCGGTTGATCCGCCGGGTGCGCATCGGATTCGTCGTCGGCATCGGTTGCGCCTTGCTCGGTGTGGGCTCGTTCCTCCTCGCCGTCAATCTCACCGCGACGCCGTCGTACGCTTCGGGCTTCCTTCCGTTCTGGCTCGTCGAAGCGGCGGGGGTCGGGTTGGCGTTGCCGGCCATGGTGGCCTGCGCGACGTCCGACTTGCCTCCCGAGGATGCCGCGACCGGCAGTGGCGTCGTCACGATGAACCAGCAGATCGGCATGGCGGTCGGAGTCAGCGTGCTCGTCGCCGTGCTCGGCAGCCCCACGACGTATGCCGCCATGCACTCGGGATTCGAGCACTTGTGGTGGGCGCTTGCGGCGATCGCCGCGGTCGCCGGAGTGAGCGCGGCGCGGATCAGCCCGCGGCAGGCTGTCCAGCTCATGCCGTGACACACGGCAGGAGCGGGGCGAGCTTCGTGCGGCCCGCGGCGCGCGTGTCTTCCACGCCGCGGGCTACTGCCGTGCCTGCAGGCGGTCGTAGGGTGGCTCGGTGGACACACAACAGTCCATGCAGCAGGCGACGGCCGCCCTCGCGGCCGGTGATTGGGGTGCCGCCAAAACGGCCTTCGAGTCCGCCCTTGCAGAACAGGAATCGCCCGAAGCACTTGCCGGCTTGGGGACGGCGTTGTGGTGGGCGGGGGAGACGCACGAGGCAGTGGCGGCGCAGGAACGCGCCTATGCCGCGTATCGCCGGCGTCCCGATGCCATGCTCGCGGCAGTCGCGGCGATCGAGCTGTTCTTCCAGTACGGCAGCAGTCTCGGCAACCGAGCGGCCGCCCACGGCTGGCTGGGGCGGTTGGCGCGCTTGGTCGACCAGTTCGACCTCGAGCCGATGCGCGGCTGGGTGGCGCTGTGCCGGGCCGCCGCAGCCAACGACGCAGCCGACGACGCTGCCGACGTACGCAACGCCGAGGCGCACGCCACCGAGGCGTTGGAGACCGCCCGCGCGATCAGCGATCCCGACCTCGAGCTCTGTGCACTGAGCGAGCTTGGATACACGCTCTTGCAAAGCGGCCGGGTGGCCGATGGCGTAGCGCTGATCGATGAGGCGATGGCAGGTGCACTCGCAGGCGAAGGACGACGGCTGCAAACTGTGGTGTTCACCGGCTGTCGCTCCATCACCTCGTGCACGCGGGTGCTCGAGGTCGAGCGGGCCACCCAGTGGATCCGCGCAGCCGACGGCTTCACCCGCCGTTACGGCAACCTGCATCTCTACACCACCTGCCGCACGCACTACGGGTGCCTGCTGGTGTGCCAGGGGCGCTGGGCGCAAGCCGAGCAAGAGCTGCGGGCCGCACTCGACATGGGCCGCACGGGCGAACCGTTCGTTGCGGGCGAGGCGCTGGCCAAGCTCGCCGAACTGCGTGTCGCGCAAGGCCGGTTGGCCGAGGCGGCGGAGTTGCTCACCGGCTTCGAGGACCATCCGGCGTGTGTGTTTCCGCGGGCGCAGCTGTACCTGCGGCGGGGCGAAGAGGGCGTCGCCGCGACGCTGTTGCGACGGCGGCTCGAGGCATGCGGTCCGGAAAACGTCGAAGCGGCCCCGCTGCGCGAACTCGCCGTCGAAGCCGACATCGCCCTCGGTGACCTCCATGCGGCGGCCGACCGTGCGCACGAGCTGGCGGAGGCCGGCGAGAGCACCGGCTGCCGGGTGATGGTCGCGCACGGCCAGCGAGCGAGCGGGCGGGTCGAGCTTGCGGTGGGGGAGCCGCAAGCCGCAGCGGTCTCACTGGCTCGAGCATTGGACATCTTTGTCCGGATCGGCATGCCATTCGACGCGGCGCGCACGCACTTGCTCCTCGCTCACGCCGCGCGCGACAGCGATCCGGCGAGCAGCATCGCGGAGGCGCGGGCAGCACTCGCGACCTTCGACGAACTCGGAGCTGCGGCCGACGGCGACGAGGCAGCGGCGTTCCTGCGCGACCTCGGCGTAAGGGCAACCCGGCGCAAGCCGAGCGCCGCACCCGACCTCACTGCGCGCGAGGAGGAAGTGCTTCGGTTGTTGAGCGAAGGCCTGTCGAACAACGCGATCGCGCAGCGGTTGTTCTTGAGCCGCAAGACCGTCGAGCACCACGTGCGCGGCCTCTTCACCAAGCTCGGCATCGACAGTCGCGCCGAGGCCGCTGCATACGCCGTCCGTCGTCGCGCGGACGGCGGGTAGCGCCGCCACGCCCCCGCACCGCTCGGCACCCTCGTCGGCTCTCGTCGTCCAAGACCCTGCGATGCGCCGGGGATTGAGGGTGTTGACCGATGTCGCGCCGCTGCCTCCCCGTGAGCATGTCGTGGACACCGCAACGGCATGCCGGCGACCGCCGGCTCGGAAGGGAGGCCGCGATGACCACGGCAACGATCGACGAAGCAAGGCTCGAGGAGTTCGTCGGCCGGGTGGTCGGCGACGTGGGCGCAGCGTTGGGTGTGCTGCTCACCCACCTCGGCGACAAGCTCGGGCTGTATGAGGGGATGGCCGACGGCGAGCCGGTGACGGCCGGGGAGTTGGCGCGCCGGACGGAGACCAACGAGCGGTTGGTGCAGGAATGGCTGGCCAATCAGGCCGCCGGCGGCTACGTCACCTACGACCCGAGCACCGGCTGCTTCCGGCTGCCGCCCGAGCACGCGCTCGCGCTTGCCGGGGAGTCGAGCCCGGTGCTCCTGCAGGGTGGCTTCGACTTCGTCGCGGCGGCCTACCAGAGCATCACCAAGGAACTCGACGCCTTCCGCACCGGCACCGGGCTCGCGTGGGGCGACCATCACCACACGCTCTTCCCCTCCGTCGAGCGCCTGTTCGGCCCCGGATATCGCAATCACCTCGTGCAGGAGTGGATACCGGCCGCCGACGGTCTTGACGAGAAACTGCGCGCAGGTGCCCGGGTTGCCGACGTCGGTTGCGGCTACGGCACCTCGACGATCGTGATGGCATCGGCGTACCCGGCGTCGACCTTCGTCGGCTACGACTACCACGAGCCGTCGGTGCAGGCGGCACGCGACGCCGCCAAGCGCGCTCGGGTCTCCGACCGGGTGAACTTCGAGGTCGCCGACGCCGCCAAGATCAGCGGCCGATACGACCTCATCACGTTCTTCGACTGCTGGCACGACACGGCCGATCCCGTGGGGACGACGCGTGCCGCACGGGCCGCGTTGGCCGACGGCGGCTGGGTGATGCTCGTCGAGCCGCTTGCGGGCGACGCCCTCGAGGACAACCTCAACCCGCTGGGGCGGATGACCTACGGCGCGTCGACCATCGCCTGCGTTCCGTGCTCGATCAGCGACGGCGGCCCCGGCTTCGGCGCGCAATTCGGCGAAGCACGCACCAGGAAAGTGTTTCAGGACGCCGGGTTCGGCAGCTTCCAGCGGATCGCGGAGACACCGCTGAACGTCGTCTACCAAGCGCGGGCGTAAGGCAGCGTGCGGCGCTGCGCCCCGCGTTCGTTGTGACGAAATCTCCGTTGGACGGCGAGCTGCCGACGTGGCCAGCCGCCCGCCGTCCGCGGGGCACGGAATCAGGGTCGGGCTTCGAAGACGTCCACCTCGTCGTCCAGGCCGAGAGTGCAGTAGCCGGCATGTAGCGCGAAGCCGCAACCGTGGGGTAATCCCTGCCAACCGGTTCATGCAGCCGCCTCGGCGGGCGCGGATTGTGAAGATACCTTCGTGATCGGTCGATGGTGTTTCCATGCGTCGGGTGATGACTGGGGTAGTGACATGCGTCGTCTCAGCGAGTGCGGCGGCGTGCCAGGTTGCGGCGACGCCGCGTGACGGGCGGACGCAAACCGCCTCACCCGTGCTGGCGGTCGGCGAGCCGATCCCGACCGACTTGGCGTCACAGATATGTGACGGAGTCGCCGTGTCGGTGCAGCAGTTCGGCGGTATGCCGAGCGAACCGAGCGTTGAGCTATCGGCTCAGCCGACCACGCCGGCCTCGGTGGAGTGCCTGCTGCGGCCGCAGGCCGTCGGCGCAGCGACGCGCATGGTCATCGTCACTGTGATGAGTGTCCCCGACCCAGGCACAATGCTGTCCTTGATCGTGCGCAGTGACTCGTCAGAGGTCCCCGCGAGTTTCCACGGCCACGATGCGGTTCTCAGCCCCCTCTCGGGGCTGACTGTCGTGATTGGGTCGTACGTGATAAGCGTCGTCGCGAAGCAGGGATCAGCGCCCGGTGCCTCCGCCGCAGACCCGCAGCTCCAGGATGCGGTCGCGGCCCGAGTGCTGGCCACCCTCGACGAACGCTGAGGCAGCAATCATGCAGATCCGGATCGCGCTACGGGCAGCGCAGCCGTTGCGAGGCGCGCCGGGGTTGCACTCCCGGCCGGTCTGCATTTCCTGCCCGGCGGCCTGCCGCGTGAAGGGTTGTGGCTGCCTCGCGATTTGGCAGCCAAAACCCTTCGATCGATGGAGGACAGGCTGGCTTGCAGACGTGTCAGGACGGGGCCGCCTGATTTCCTCAACGCGTTATCAGTTCGCTGTGATCGTCGTTATGGCAATAGGGCCCGTCACGCTGTGCGACGCTTTCCCACGTGAGCGTGCTTGCGTCGTCGGCGCAGCAGAGCATCAGCGCTGCTGTCGCCTCGGCATTGTCGCTGTGGTCTCGAATATGGAAATTTGTACGCAAGGGCGGATTGTGGTGGGTGGTTGCGCTCAGTTGGGTACTGCCCGTCGGTGCCGCGATCCTGTGGCCGGCCGTGGACTGGATCGCCTCCTTCGTAACGGACCCGTTCCTCGCCGCGCCAGTGCTCCTTCTCGATCTGCTCGTGTTCGGCGGCTGCGGTCTTGCGCTGATCGGGCGAGAGCTCATCCGGCGCCGCTGGCGGCGAGCCGGCTTCGCTGTCACGCTCGTGACCGCAATGAGCGTGAGCGCGGTCACCGTCGACTGGTCGAGCATCGGCATACGCGGGTTCTTTCTGATACATCATGCAGAGTTCGAGCACATCGCCGAACTGGCACGTGACGGCCGGCTCCCGTGTGGCGGTTATTTCGACGATCAGCCGCTTGGCTCGGCTCGTTATCTGTCCGTCGACGGCCGCTTCACCCTTTACGGCAGTTGCGTGGATCCGCAAGGCATGCTGCTGCCGCGCGCTTTCAAGCTCGTCGACGGAGGCGCCGGCTATGTCTGGTTCTCGGGCAACCCGGTCAACGGTGAGTGGGACATGCACGGCGATCCCTTGTACGCCTGCCGTTCGCTGGGCGGCGGTTGGTACTGGGCGGTAGGCAACGGTTGCTCGTAGCTCGGCGCGCCGAGTGAAGGATTGTGGCTGCATCGCGACGCGATTTGGCAGCCAAACCCCTCGATCGTTGTGAAGGGGGAAGTGATCGCTGTTGTCCGTGTCCACGCGCGCGACAGGTACGGTTCCTTGCTTTGAGATGTAAGCGTTAGCTACAGGGCAGGAGCCCGGCGGCTGCCTTGGCGCGCAAGACATGCAGAGCCGCCGCGTCGGCGATGGTCCGGAAGATGCCGTCGCCGGCCGCGCGGTTGTAGAGGCCGTTGATCATCGCCGACGCCGATGACGTGGCGGTGACGAGGGCAAGGTCGCCGCCGGCGGCGATGAAGTCGCTGCCTCGCTCGCCGATGGGTGTGCTGTTCAGCGCCGCTGCGTTGAGGGAGTCGGAGACGACGAGGCCGCCGAAGCCGAGAATGCCGCGCAGCAATCCTCGGACGACGACGGGTGAGAACGCCGCGAGCGTGCTCGCGTCGATCCTCGTGTAGATCGCGCTCGACATCATGACCATCGGCGCGCCGGCGCGGATGGCGTCGGTGAACGGCTGCAGGTAGGGGTCGGCGATGGTCGTCACCGAGTCGGTGACTCCTGCGGTCGTGTCGGTGTTACCGGAGGCGCGGCCGAGACCGGGGAAGTGCTTGACGGTAGCGGCGATACCGCCGGCCGCCATCCCTTGGGCGAAGGCCACCACATGTGGCGCGACCACGCCCGGGGTGTAGCCGTACTCGCGGTAGTACCTGCCGATCGGCTGGTTCGCGGTCGGGTTGGTGGGCGGGACCGTGCCGGCGACCGGCGCGAAGTTGCTGTTCACGCCGGCGGCGGCGAGCTGGCGGGCCCAGGTGGTCGCATCGGCGTTCAGCGTGGCGGCGCTCAGGCTCCCTTGCGCGAGTGCCGTGGGGATCGCCGAAAAGCCCGGACCCGACAGCACCTGCACCTGGCCGCCCTCCTGGTCGGTGGCGATGTAAGGCGCCACGCCGCCGGTGGCGGAAGCGGTGAACAACGCGCGCAGGCCGCCGGTGAGGTTGTGCGTCGCGGTCACCCCGGCGTTGCTTCGGCCGGCCAGGAACACGTTCCCGACGTGCAGGTTCGCGATGGCGGAGCGGGTGGTTGCATCAGCTCCGCTGGTGGCCGGCACGGCCAGGGCGAAGAGCTGGCCCAGGCGTTGGTCGGCGGACAGCGCGGTGAACGTGTTCGCCGCACAATCACCGGATGGTGCAGCGCCGGTCGCGG
Source organism: uncultured Actinomycetes bacterium (assembly GCA_963782965.1). Taxonomy (GTDB): domain Bacteria; phylum Actinomycetota; class Actinomycetes; order Acidothermales; family Acidothermaceae; genus CAWALV01. The sequence goes on along the minus strand of CAWALV010000006.1, from coordinate 1,814,652 downwards.
CGGCACCCACCCGTGCGGCAACCGTCGAGCTGACGGCGGCGGGGCCACCCACGATCGTCAGCGTGCGGGAAGTGCCGGCGGCGACCTCGGTGGAGAGCACCGCATCGAGCGTGTCGGTGCCGAGCGTGGTCGGGTCGGCGGTGAGCAGCACCGGCGCACCCATCGCTGCGGCGTAGGGGCCGGCGGTCAGCGCATCGGCGAAATCGTCACCCCGCGCGATCACCATGCGGGACGCCGTCGGATGGAACTCCCGCGCGACCGCCACCGCGGTCGCCTGCCGGTTCACGCCGCCCAGCCGGGTGATCGCATGGACCCCGCTCGATACGAGGGAGAGCTGGGTGGTTGCCGATACAGCGCCCTGCGCTCCGACGACCCAGCCGGCGCCGATGTGCAGCCCACCGATCGCGGTGGCAGTGGCCGACGTCACGGCGTCCCGCCCGACGAGCAGGATCGGTGCCGGAGTGCCTTCGGCAGCGACGGCCCCGGCCACCATCGCGTCGGGGAAGTCCTGGCCGGTGACGAAGAACGCGGCAGGGGTGCCGTTGCTTGTGCGGATCGGGCCGGCCGAGACGACCGCTCGTGCCACCGCGGCGGCGGTGGCGTACCGGTCCGCGCCGGCGATGCGCGAGACCGAGTACTGCGTCTGCAGCTGATCCTGCACGGCCGACGACACCGCCGAGGTTCCGCCGACGATGACCACCGAGGAGACTCCGAGCTGCTGCAACGCCGCGCCGGTGGACCCCGGTAAGGCATCTGGCGCCGTCAACAGCAGCGCTGCGTGGAGCTGTGCGGCGAGCGGGCCCGATGCGAGAGCGTCGGGGAAGGTGTCGCCGCGGGCAACCACCGCGGTCTGCACCCCACCCGGGTGGCCGGCCACCGCCACGGCCGCGGCGGTGGCGTACCGGTCGGCGCCATAGAGCCGCTGCGGCTGCCCGGTCGAAGCGGCAGGCAAGGGTGCGGCGGGTGAGGTGGTCGCAGCGCCGCAGGCGACGCACACGCTGGCCGCCGGCAGGACGATCAACGCCATTGCGGCGATGATCCGGTGGCGGATCAAACGGCTCGCGCTTTCACGACTGTCACCTGTCTCATTCTGGCGGCCGACCGTTGCCGTCGCCCCTTGTGCTGCCTCTCGATACCGAGGACGTTCCTGGTCGGCGAGTCGGTTGCACCGACGACGTGAAGGATTGCGTGATCACCGCCCCGCTCGAGCAGCGCGACGCCGTCGACGCGTCGAGCTATGTGTCGCCGAGCACTTCTCGAAGTGGGACGACGGGGACGACGCCTGCTGCCTTGGCGGCCAAGTCGGCGTCGACCGTCACCAGAGCATCGGCCTGCAGTTGGGCAACAGCCAGGTACTCGGCGTCGCGCAGAGACTCCCAACCGTATCGCCGCGCGATCTTCCACGCAGTGCGACGAGAGACTCGATCACCGAGAACGCGGATCTTCGTTTCGGTCATCCGCTCGTGCAGCTCCAAAGCTGACGACTCTTCGCGCTCGCCCGCGACGACATCGTGCAACAACAACTCCATCGCTTCGGAGCGAATCGAATTCGGTGCCACCAGTTGATGGTCGGGAGCGATCCGAAGGCCGCGGTCGACGAGGTGCAGCAATGTCGGTGCATCGATCACGTAGCGCGCCATCGCAGCAGCTTACGGAGCCGGCTGGTCGCTTTCGAGATGACGACGCGACGACGGCGTGCTGGTGCCCGACTGCGGGGCGCTGAGCGCGTCGAGGCATGCTGCCTGTTCGGCCGTGACGGGGGTGAGGATGTAGCCCGTGTCGTTGTCGCCGATCACGCGGCAGCGACTTTCCCCGTGCGTCCAGTAGTAGTGCGCGATGTAGGCGCAGATGTAGGCGTCGAACTCGTCCTCGGCCGCGTCGAGGGCACTCCCGGTTGTCGCAGTAGAGATCTCGGTACGCAACGCCTGCCAGGGCGGCGAACCGGACAGGTCGAGCGCCGGCTTCCGGGTAGCGAGAGATTCGAGCAAGGCGACGGCGGAGGCGAAGACGGCCTGCCGCGAGGCAGTGGTGCGCCCGGTCTTGGCCTTGTACTTCAGGCTGCGGTCAAGCCCGAACAGCGCGACCAGCGCGGTGTGCGGGTAGACCTCCAGCGCGCGGCGAACGCTTTGCCGGGGCAGGAAATGCGGGTCGGTGGTGAGGCCGAGCTGCTTCACCAGCGCGGCCCCGCGGCCTCCATCGGCGAAGTGCGGCCGGCTCAGGTTGGCCGGATGCGCACCGGCCTCGTGGCGGGCGAAGCAGCGGCCGAGCAGCGCCTCGCAGTCGCGGCGTCCGGTGGGGTTGCGCACGATCAGGGGCGCGTCGATGGCGACCAGCACGTCGCCGTCCAGGTAGGGCTGGATCCAGGCGGCGATGTCGTTCAGCGAGCGCAGCCGCGTCGAGGCAACGACGCCGTTGGCAGTCAGCGCACACAGGCCGGTCCGCTGGTTGTCACCCCACGCCAAGTCGACGCCGACGAAATACACACCGCACACGGTAGGACCTCGCGCTACGCCGACTCCATGGGCTGCGAACGAATAACGTGCCGGCGCCGGGCGGTGCTCCACATCCGGGCATAATGGCAACCCGTGGCTGACTGGCACGAGTGGCATGAGCAGTACCTCGACCCGGCGTCGTCCATGTCGCGTCGGCTGGACGTCGTACAAGGCCGACTCCGCGATCTGCTCTCCACCGGCGCCATCAAGCGGGTCTTGAGCTTGTGCGCCGGCGACGGGCGCGACGTCATCCCGCTGCTCGCCGATCGCCCACCGCAGGATCGGCCGGAGGCCGTGCTGGTCGAACTCGACGAGGCGCTGGCCGCCCGCGCTCGACAGCGCGCCTCCGACGCCGCCGTCGCGATCACCGTGATGGTCGGCGACGCCGGGTCTTCGCAGACGTGGTCGTCGGTGCTTCCGGTGGATTTGTTGATGCTGTGCGGCATCTTCGGCAACGTCTCCGACGAGGACATCCTGGGCACTGTCCGTGCCGTACCGAGCATGTTGAGCCCGAACGGTGTGGTCATCTGGACCCGTGGATCGCACGGCGACCACGACGTGCGACCGCAGATCCGGCGATGGTTCGAAGATGCCGGTTTCAGTGAGATCGCCTTCGACCAGGAAGCCGTCGGCTACGGCGTCGGTGTCAACCGCCTCACTTCCAGTGCTCGCGTAAGCGCGCTGCCCGACCGATTGTTCTCGTTCGTTCGGTAGATTCATCGCGCACGTCGGCGATACAGAGAGGCCCACCATGCGCGTTCGACGCGGTGTTCGTACGACGGCGCTCACGGTTGGTGCTGCGGCTCTTGCCATCGCGTCCCTCAGCGCGTGCCAGGGCACCCACAGCGGCCATGGGGGCGACGGGGCAGCCTCCGCCCAGACGCCGAGCAACGATGCCGCCTCGCAAAGCCCATCTTCGTCGGGCGGTGGCCCGACGCCGCCGTCCGCGTCCGGCGCGGCGTCGGCCTCGTCGCCGTCCGCGAGTCCCTCGCCTACCGCGACGCCGAGCCCCGGCGTTCTGCCGGTGCCGGGCGCAAGTGGCGCGCTGCACGTGTTCGCCGATGTCGTCGTCCGGCAGGCGTCGACCGGACTGGTACTCGCGGCCGAGGGGTCGAACGGCGCGGTGTTCGTGACTGCGCCTGGCGAGACAGTGGTCTGGGTGGTGGAGCCCGCGGGGAACGCCGGCGTCGCCGAACACGCACCGGCGGGTGTCGACGCGCTCGCGGTCGACACGGCGTACCTGTACGTCGCATGCGGGGAGCAGCTCCTCGCGTACTCGCGCCAGACCGGAGACCTTGCCCGGCAGTGGGCATTACCCGCAGGCAAGGGTGTGGTCAGACAGATCGCCGTCACGGGTCGACGGCTGTGGGCCGCGATAGGGCCGCAGGGCACCGATCCCAGCCCGACCCCTGAGACCCTCGTCGAAATCGATCCGTCCGCATCGGCGCTGCTGCGACAGCTTTCTGTGCCGAACTCGACCGCGATCGCCGGTGGCCCGACGGGTCTCTACTACGTCGTGAGCAGCAAGACGCTGGTCGAACAGACCGATGCCGGGACGACGAAGAGTGCGCCGGTGAACGACGCGGTCAATCTCGAACTCTCCGGCTCGGCCGCGATCCAGGTCGATGCCGTCGACGGCGAACGGGTGCTCGTGCATCACGATGCCGGCCAGGGTCTTGATGCTGTGCTGTCGGTGTATTCGGCGCAGACGTTGTCGGGCCCGACGCAGGTCACGCCATACGGCGCCGGCTACCAACTCGCCGTGACGCCGAATGCGTTGCTGGTGCTGAGTTTCGAGAGCGACACGTGTGCGGGCTCGCAAGCATGCCTCAGCAGGTTCGATCTCGGAACCGGGCCGCAACCGTCGGGCGTCTCGGTTCAGCCCGGCACGCTCGTCGGCCCGTACCCGGCGGTGGTCGCAGAAGACGGCGGTGTCATCCACGTCGTCCGATTCAACTGACACCCGCGCCGGAATCAGCGCGGCGTCGTCGGCGCGAGTGCACGAGCGCATAGCCGAGTGAGGCGAGGACGACCGTACCTCCGAGCCCGACGCTGACCCCGGAGGCGATTCCCGATCCGGGCAGCTCGTCGACGACGATCAGTGCGACCCCGAGCGCGATCATGGCGGCCCCGAACAGGGCGCTGAGGGCGAAGGACCACGGCCGTGCGACGGCGCGCTCAGCGAGTTCTTCCGCGCGGTGCCGGGTGCTCTCGTAGCGGTGCCGCGCCCACTCGTACTCGGTGCCCAGAACGAGCAGCGACACGGCGATGACAACCAGGCCCGGACCTGGCGCGACGAGCATCACGACGCCGGTGCCCAGCAGCGCCACGCCGACGATCGTGACGCCGGCACGCCGCGCCAGTCGAGCCGGACCGGCCCACCCTTGCGGCGGGCGATGCCTGGCGACTGCCGCGACTCCTGCGACTACTGCGGCCAATGCTTTCCGGTTGCGGACGAATTCTGCGACGGCGAGGACCGCGTACACCGCCGAGATGACCAGGCGGGCGGTCGTGCCTGGCAGTGCGAGCTGCACCGCGAACAACGCCAACAGTGCGACGGCCGCCCGGCGGTGGAACCGCAGCCGCACCAATACCGCGAGGCCGAGCGCAGTCTGCGTCGCGGTGAGCAGCACTTCCTCGACCTGGCGCGCGTCGAGGTGCAGCGCGACTCCGCCGCCTCCCAGCCAGTAGGCGAATGGCAAGCTGCCGACGAGCAGCGTCCACTGGTTCACCTTGCTCGAGAGCAGCGTGCCAAGGGCGTCGTCGCTGTTTCCGCGCCGGGCCAGCAGGAAAGCGACGACGAACTCCGGCGCCTCGGATGCGATCGGCGCGAGCCACTGCACGAGGAGAAACCGGTCGATGCCGAACTGGCTGCCGGTGTCGATGAGCGCGTTCGCGAATGGTTCGGCCGACGCCACCACGAGGACGGCGGCAACCACGAACAACGAGGCGACCGTCCAGCGCCTGCGGCGTCGGGGTAGTTCCGCGATGCGTGCCGGCGTCCCGATCAGTTCGGGCTCCGTCACGCCGCCGCGGGAAACTCGCCACAGGTAGGCGGCGAACAGCGCGAGCAGCAAAGCCCCGAGCGCAACGTGTATCTGCGCGGACGCCGGCATCACGAACGCGAGCACGCCCGCGACCCCGAGGAACGCCAGTTCGATCCGCCGTTGCGGATCGAGTACCAGCTCGCGCACCGGGCGGCGATCCCGCCGCGACGTCGGCACCCCGTCGCGTCGCCGCGACGTCGGCACCCCGTCGCGTCGCCGCGACGTCGGCACCCCGTCGCGTTGCCGCGACGTCGGCACCCCGTCGCGTTGCCGCGACAATGCACGCAATGCCACGAACGCCACAAGCGGCCAGCCGACTCCGAGCAGCAGTCGGTTGGAGCCGGTCATGTTCGCCGCGGCGTACGACGCGAACTCAGGGCGATGGCCGGCGGTGTAAGCGAAGTAGATGTCGATCGCGTACTCCGGAAGAACCGCGATCAGGGCCAGGATCGCGATGGCCAGCCCACCGGAGATGTCGACCTGTGCCGCTTCGGCCGCCCACGCGAGCAGGAACGATGCGGCGAGAATCGCGGCACCGAACACCAGCAGCGCGACCGGCGCGGGGCTGTGGGCGCCTGTCGCGCGGACAATCACGGCGATCACGCCGACAACGGAGACGGCGCTGAGCTTGCGCGCCAAGGAGTGCGACATCAGCCGGCCCTTCGGTAAGGCTCGACCGGGGGAGTTCGCACGACCCCGGTCGAGCGCACGAATCATGCGTCGACCGAAGGTCTTGGTCGCTCCGGCCGTAGCCGGGGCGGAGGACCGGGCCCCACAGGGCCGTGATGACGATCTCTCCTCGGCCTCTCGCGAGGCCTGACCTACTCCCCTTCGGGGCCGAGCCTACCGGACCTGTGTGGGTGCGGGCGCGGCGCTCGTCACCGGTGGTCCGGCGGTCAGCCGAACCAGTTCGTCGACCCCGGCACCGCCTTGCGCGGACGGAGTCGGGAGCGGCTGCGGATCGAGGCAACGCCGAAGGAGTTGCTCGACGAGAGCGGCGCGCCGCACGATGTCGGCGGTGTGGATGGCGCCGGGCAGGATGCGCACTTCGAGGGTGTCGCGCACCGGCTCGTCGAGGAAGAGTTGGGTGAGGTTGACGTCGTAGAACTTCGTCAGCCCGCCCGCGCGGGCCGCATCGCGCATTTGTTCGACGGTGGGATCACCCTCGACCGCGGCGAGCAGCGGTGCCGGCAAAGCGGCGAGCCGGCGACAGGCCGGATTGGTCTCGAGCAGCTCGTGCAGTGCGGGTCGCCACCAGCCGAACAGCCGGACGACGTTGCTCAACGTCGGCGGCGATCGAAACAAGGAACCGTCGTAGTGCAGGTGGACCGCTGCCTCGACCGGTACCGCAAAGCCGAGATCGCGCGCGGGCGCAAGCAGACTCTCGACGAAAGGCTCGTGGTCGGCGGAGAGCGGGGGAGTGATGACTTCGCACGGTCTTTCGCGCTCGCCGCCTTGCGGTGCGGCCATCGCGATCGTCGCGCCGGATACGTCGTCCAGCTTGAATACGTGGCCGTGCTGTTGAACGGTGCCGTGCCACAGCGCGGCAGCAGGCACGAGGCACTCGTGCAGGTCGGCCCCCGGGTCGAGCTGTCCGGCGAGCAGGTGGAGCAGTCGCGAATCGTCGGTGAGCACGCGATACCAACCGGGCACCGGCTGGGCGTGCGGATCGAGGTCGGCGAGCAGTGTGATGTCGTCAACCACCGTGCAGATCAGCTCGCCCCGCGCCCCCCTCACCTCGAAGCCCTGCGTGAGGTGCAGGAAACGACCGAGCCCTGCCACGAGAGACGGCTCGCTGTCGTGGTGCCAGACAGGCGCGATCACGCCGCCGTAGCGTCGAGCCAGCTCCTCCGCGAGGGTCCGCCGGCTGGACCCTCGCGGTGCCACCAACTCGATCTCGAGGCCCGTCCGCAGCTGCAGCTGTGGCATCACGGGGATCGTCGGTGTCGGATCAGGGAGCGATCGGCAGCGTTTGCCCGGCAAGCAGCTGGCGACCTGCGGTGATCTTGGCTCCGTAAGGGTCGGTGCTGTGCCACAGCTGCGCCAGCTTCACGGCGTCGGCGTAGGTGTAGCCCGCGGAGTAGAAGGCGTCGATGTCGGTTTGGTCCGCGGCACTGACGCTGGCGGTTGCACTCGCCGATGGCTGCGAAGCCGCGGACGACGGCGCAGACGGCGCGATCGGGAGAGGCACGCCGGCGAGTAGCTTGCGCCCCGCGTCGATCTTGGCGTGATACGGGTCGGCCGTGCTCCACAGCTGGGCCAGTTGGACGGCGTCGTTGTAGGTGTAGCCGGCATCGAAGAACGCGTTGATGTCGGCGGTCTCTGCGGGGTCGACGCTACTGGCGGGCACCGATGCGTTCGGGTGCGGTTGGATCGGCAGGGTCTGACCCGCCAGCAGCCGGCGTCCGGCCTCGGCTTTGATGGTGCCCGGGTCGGCCGTCATGTTCCACAGCTTCCCGAGCTGGACGGCGTCGTCGTAGCCGTAGCCCGCGGCGAAGTAGGCGTCCCACGCAACCTGTTGCTGCGCGGGCGAAAGGGACGACGGCACAGCTTGCGAAGGCCCGCCGGCCGCAGCCGAGATGGTCAGGCCGGCGCGCCCGTTCGACTGCGGCAACAAGCCGGGCAGGTTGATGCCCGCCGCCACGACACCCGCACCGAGGACCGCACCGCCGGCTCCTTGCGCGGCCCGACGACGGCGCCGGTAGGCGCGAGCCCGGGCCTTGGCGCCGGCGTACACGACCTCGGCGTCCGGTGCCAGGTGCTCGTGCGCGACGAATGCGTCGCGCAGCAGTTCTCCGCATCTGTCGGCGTTGTTCATCTCGCTCATGTCAGCTCCTTCTCGTGCACGAGGGACTGCCTCTCCGAGGTCAGTCGCAGGGTCTTCAGTGCCTTCGAAGCGTTGCTGCGCACCGTTGCAGGTGCGCAGTCCAGGAGGTCGGAGATTGCCGCGTCGTCCAACTGCTCGTAATAACGCAGCACGAGCACCGCACGCTGCTTGCGTGGCAATCTCGCTAGCCGCGCCCAGAGCTCGTCAGCTTCGACGACGTCCTGGGCGTAGTCGCGGCCCACGACTCGTGCGTCGCCGATCGTGTCGAGATGCTCGCCGACGGCCCGAATGTTGCGGACCGCCCAGCTTCGCCGCCAGGAGAGGTACTCGTTCACCACCATCCGACGCACGTACGCGTCGGGTGAGTCGGTGCGCGAGATTCGCCGCCACCTGACCTGAGTCCGCGCCAGCACCTCCTGGACGACGTCTTGTGCGAGCTCGCGATCGCCGGTGAGGACGACGGCGTGTCGCAGCAAGCCGGCCAGCCTCGTGGCGACGAACTCTTCGAAGGTCACGTGAGTAGAGACGCGGCTGCGGTGCACGACGTGCACTGGGTCGGGGCAGAAATAGCGAGGTCGCGCGTGATCAGGGGCTCCAAGCGGCTCGAAATTGCTCAGACAACGGTGCCGTCGTCGTGCAACGAGGCGAAGCGGCGTTCGCTGCCCGTCAGATTCGACACGCGGACGGGTGCCACGAAGGTTACGTGGTTGCCGACCGGACAGCGCTGAAAACGTACGGTTCCCAGGCGGACGGCCTTCAACGACACGCCCGGAACCCAGATCGTCGTGAACAGGTGCCCGTCGCGGCATCGGACGACGATCCGGCCGTTGAGTTGGTAATCGGCGACCACGAACGTCGTTCTTCGGCCGAGGGCTCGCGCGCCTGCCACGACCGCGACGAGGGCGACGAGAACGATGGCCACGCCGGCAACTGCGCCCGCGGACAACCGAACACCTCCCTGACTCCCCGGTAGCTGCCAGTCTCGCACTTCCGGTGAGACGGCCCGGGTGAGTCAAGGAGGTGGTCGGCGGCGGCGGTGGTGCTCCTACACGGCTATCGGTTGGGCGACCTCGTCGTGAGGGTAGGCGCCGGCGGTGTCGGGATCGTCGTTCGTGTCCGCGTCCTTCGGCTTGCGGACGAGCGAGACGACCACCGTCGCAGCGGCCAGCAAGCTGACGACGCCGACGGTGAACGCGGTCGTGAAGCCGTGAACCGTGGCCGCGGCCGAACCGCCGCCGTGGCCGGCCGCGTAGTGCGCGGTCGCGGTCGTGGCGACGGTGTTCAGGAACGCGAGCCCGAGCGAGCCGCCAACTTGCTGCATGGTGTTGACGAGGGCGCTGGCAACGCCCGCGTCGCGGTTCGGCACGCCGAGCAACGCGGTCGAGGACAGCGGCACGAACACGTGACCCATGCCGAGGCTGATCAGCAGCATTGCCGGCACCACGTGGGTGAGGTACGCGCTGTGCGGCGGGAGCTGAGTCAACCAGGCCATGCCCCCCGCGGCGAGCAGCAATCCGGTCGTCGCAAGCGCTCGAGGACCGAAGCGCGGCAACGTCTTCGATGCGATGGTCGAGGACGTGATGACACCCAGCGGGAACGGCAGGAATGCCACACCCGCCTTCAATGCGCTGTAGCCGAGGATTCCTTGGAAGTAGTACGTGAGGAACAAGAAGACGCCGAACAGCGCGAGCGTGGTGAGGAAGAACGACAGATACGCAGCACCACGGGTGCGATCGAGGAAGATGCGCAACGGCAACAGCGGGTTGGTGACCTTGCTCTCGCGTGTCACGAATCCTGCGAGCAGCACGATCGCGGCGGCGATCGGCCCGAGCGTCGACGTCGCCGTCCAGCCGTGGATCGATGCGGTGCTGAAGCCGTAGACGAGCAACGCGAGACCAGCCGTCGCCATCAGCGCGCCGAAAAGGTCGTAGTGACGTGGCCCTTCGGTGCGGCTTTCGCGGACCAGCGGGATCGCCGCGGCCGCGACGAGCAGGGCGATCGGGGTGTTGATGAGAAGCGTCCAGCGCCAGCTGAGGTACTCGGTCAGCGCGCCGCCGGCGATCAGGCCGATCGCGGCGCCGGTGCCCGAGATCGCGCCGTAGACGGCGAACGCCTTCGCGCGTTCCCGGGGTTGGGTGAACGTCGTCGTGATCAGCGACAGGACGGCGGGAGCCAGGACGGCGGCGAAGACTCCCTGCACCGCGCGAGCACCGAAGAGCCACGCGGCGGACTGGGCCGCACCGCCGAGTGCGGAGGCGGCGGCGAAACCTGCGAGGCCGATCAGGAAGGTGCGCTTGCGGCCGAGGTAGTCGGCGATCCGCCCGCCGAGAAGCAGCAAGCCGCCGAAGGTCAGGGTGTACGCGGTTAGCGCCCACTGCCGGTCGGCGTCGCTGATGTGCAACGCCAGCTGAGCGTGGGGCAGCGCGATGTTCACGACCGATGTGTCGAGAATGATCATGAGTTGTGCTGCGCCGATCACCGCCAGGGCTAGCCAGCGGTGGTCGCGGCGACCGGTGCCGGCCGCAGCCGGTCGGAGGTCGAGATTGGAAACAGTCATGGGAGTGATCTCCGGGTAGGAGTGCACGGCAGAGCCGTTCGGACAGGGTTGACGTTCGAAGCGGTGGGTGACCCGGTCGGTGCCCGTGCACTGGCCCGACCGGTGAGGGCGGCGGTTCTGCTCGGCTGCTGCGCGGTGGCCACCGAGTCGCTACTATGGCAACTACCGGAAGCAGCCTCCGGTTACATTACCGGAGGCAACCTCCGCTTAGCAAGTGATATTCCATGGGAGGTCCGAACCGATGCGCGCCGACGCTTGCCGCAACCGGGACCGGTTGCTGGAGGTCGCTGCCGATGCGTTCGCCAAGCACGGCGTCGACGCGTCGCTGGAGGACATCGCCCGCACCGCCGGCGTCGGGGTCGGCACGTTGTACCGACACTTTCCCAACCGCGACGCGTTGATGGAAGCGGTTTTCCGCCGCAACATCGACCAGCTCCGCGATGCCGCGCTGGAGTTGATGCAGACCCTGCCGCCCGACGAGGCGTTGGAGCAGTGGATGCGACGCTTCGTGTCGTACGTGGCGACCAAGAAGGGCCTGGCGAGCCACCTCAAGTCGGTGGTCGCCGCCGACTCCGACCTCTTCGCCTACAGCCACGACACCATGAACAAAAGCATGCGAATGCTGATCGAGGCCGCGGCGGCGTCCGGTGCCATCCGCGACGACGTCGAACCGGCCGACGTGTTGCGCGCATTGAGCGGGGTGTGCCTGATGGCAGAGGGCCCTAGCTGGCAAGACCAGGCATGCCGTGTCTCGCAGCTCCTGGTCGACGGTTTGCGCTACCGCGCCGACGCGGCGCACTGATGGCCGTCAGCCCGCGGCGCTGACCAGGGTGTCGACCGCGGTGCTCGGGATGGCTCCGATGATGTGCTCGCCGTCCCACAGGCGGTTGCAGCCGCCCACCTCGACCTGAAAGTACTGGCCGCCGACCTGCTGGCCTGACGACACCGCTTCGATCACCAGGACGCCGCTGGCCGTCCGATCGCACCCGGTCGTCGGGGTGCGGGTGGCAAGAGCACCCGACAACGCCTCCTTGGTCACCGTGCCCCCGCCGCCGACCCAGGTGACGATCTGGCCCTTGGGTGGCCCGTAGCGGCAGACGCGGTACGTGTCTGCCATCAGCTCGACCGCGCTGCCTTGGGATTGCTGGTCGGCGATCTCCAGCATGTCCTTCCATCCAACTTGGCTGCACCCGCTGGTCACCTGTCCGTCAGACCGAAGTTGCTCCAGTTTCTGGGTCGCCACGTCGGTGCCGCTGAGTTGCCCGATGGCGTCGAGCAGTTCCCGCCTGACGTGGTTGCACGAATCGCGCGGCGCAATCGGTAGGACGACGCGGCCATCGGCGAGCTCGACGACGATCGGCGGGTCCGTGTCGAGTTCCAAGGTGCAGGCCTGTGCTTTCGCAGTGCCGGGTGGCAGCTGGTAGGCCGCCGTCAATGCGGCGAGACCGCTGGTGATGTGGTCAGTGACGACCACCTGCCACTCACCGTCGCCGGGATACGTCCGCATCTCGAACCGGCACTGGATCGCGTCGGCAATCCGGTCGCCTTTGCCAAGCGCGATCCGCTGTGGCGTCTGTGAAGTTGTCGGCGAAGAACCGGCCGGGTTCACCGGGCCGCTCAGCCCGTAGCCGGAACAGCCGGAACGCGCCAGCACGGACGCCGAAGCCGGCGGGGCGGCAGGGCCGGAGGACGCCGGGGCAACCAAAGCTCCATTGGCCGGTGCGTCCGGGTGCCCGCTGGAGGAGACCAGCTTCACGCCGACCACGACCGCGCACACCGCCACGGCCGCTGCGATCGCCGCCGTGACGGCACGGCGGCGCCGTGGCCGAGCGGGAGGATCACCAGCCGGGGATGCGGGAGAGAGCTCGTCGTCCATGTGCGTTGGACGCCGAAACCGCCGGTGCGGTTGCCTGGGGCGACCCGCCGCCCGGAAGGGTGGTTACGCCACCCCGCGTGGCTTGTCGGACGCCTTCAGCAGCCAGACCGGTTCCTGCCGCTGGTCGGAAGCCGCCGGCCCGGCGTCGTCCAGGCCGGTCTCGGGTGCGAGCGGTACGACGTGGCAGGTCAACGAGACTCGCGTCGGGTGCTCGACGATGCTGTCGCCGTCGACCGGCAGAACCATCCGCAGCCCGTTGACCACGGGCCGAAACGGCGCGGACTCGGTGCGGTTCAGTGTGAAGGCACCGGCTTGGTCCATCGTCTGCCGACGGGTGGCGGAGTTCTGGTCGAGCGGCAGGACCATCACCTTCGCGACGTTCTCATCATCGACGCGACCGCCCTGCTGGTGATCGTCGCGGATTATCTGCCATGCACCGGCGCGCCGACCTGGGTGCCGAAGCGCCGCCGACCCACCGGCGCCCTGCGCGATCGAATCGAACATGTCGAACATGGCTGCTCCTTGGTCTCGGTGGTCGTGGCGGTCTCAGCGATGGCCCTGGCTGTGGCCCCGGTCGTGGTTCTTGTCGGGGCCGTGTTGCGCCGCGTCGCCGGAGGTTGCGGAATGGCTGCCTGCGCCTTCGGCGCGGCCGGTCTCGTCGGCGTCGGCGTCGTCTGACTTGCTCGGCTCCGGGCTCTTCGACGGCTCGGGTGATTCACTCGCTTCCGGGGTCGCCGAGGGCTTGCCGCAGTCGCTGTGCGCGGCCTCGGACACCCACTTGCCGTGCTCGCCGTCCTTGCCCTTCGGTGCGTCCTTCGCCACGCCCGACACGTACTGGCCGTGGTTCTCGCCGGGGGTGCAGCTGGGCAGGACGTAGGCGGTTGGCGACGCGGCGGGCGAGTCGCTTCCGGCCGGGGAGGACGAGTCGCCGGACGCCGGGGAGCTGGAGTCGCTCGAAGCGGCAGAACTCGAGTCGCCGGACGCCGGGGAGCTGGAGTCGCTCGTTGAGGAGCTGGTGAGCGTGGTGGTGGTCTGCGAGGTGTCGGCCGAGACGGTGTAGACGGTCGCGGCGGTACCCGCGCCACCTACCACGACGACGGCGGCCGCCGCCGCGGCCATCTTGGCGTTCGCGGCGGCCAGGGCGGCGATCTTGATCACGGGTGCTCCTTCGGGTGACGGCAGGCAGTCAGCCGGGGTCGGCGGGTCTCTGCACCCAGGAGCGTTCGCGAGCGCCACAGCGTTACAGCGGTGGGTGACGAATCACTCACTTAGCGTAACGACGGTTCACTGGGTGGCGGCGGGCCGGCGGGCGGCGGCCGAAATTCGGGGAACTCGGCTCGCACGTTCGGCCCGGTTCCTCAGGAGGCAGTTAGATGGCAGGGGAGCGCTCGCCTTCCACGGACGGCACGTCCTTCGCAGAAGGGGCCAACGAATGCCCGACGCAACTGGCCGCACGCGCGGCTCGGTGATCGCCAACCGTTCGTTTGCGGTAGACCCGGCGATGCGCCACCGGATCGCCGACGCGACCGTGACCGTCACGGCACCAGGTGGCCGCCCACTGGCCAACGCCGAGGTCACCGTCGCCCAGCGGCAGCACAAGTTCTTGTTCGGGTGCATCGGCTTCGAGTTCATCCCGCTGGCCAACCAGGAGCGCACCGCCCAGGGCGTGCCCGAGTCGGCTCAGTGGTCGGACGACGCCAGCCTCGACGACCTCGAGAAGCTGGCCGCCCAATGGTTCGAGCTGTTCAATTTCGCGACGTTGCCGTTCTATTGGGCCGGTTACGAGCCGGAGCGCGGCAAGCCCGACACCAGGCGGATCATGCGCGCCGCAGAGTGGTTCGCTGCGCGTGGTGCCGTCGTCAAGGGTCACCCCCTCGCCTGGCACACGCTGGCTCCGGACTGGCTGTTGCCGTTGTCGGTCGACGAGGTCGTGGAAGCGCAGCGGGGCCGGATCAAGCGTGACGTCACCGATTTCGCCGGTGTCATCGACATGTGGGACGTCATCAACGAAGTCGTCATCATGCCGGTGTTCGACAAGTACGACAACGGCCTCACTCGCGTGTGTCGTGAGATTGGCCGCATCGCGACGATCCGCACGGTCTTCGACGAGGCGCGGGCCGCGAATCCGCGGGCCACCTTGCTGCTCAACGACTTCGACATGTCGACGGCGTTCGAGTGCCTCATCGAGGGGTGTCTCGAGGCGGGCATCGCGATCGACGCGATCGGCCTGCAAAGTCACATGCACCAGGGTTACTGGGGCGAGGATAAGACGCTGGAGACGTTGGAGCGGTTCGCGCGTTACGACCTACCGATCCACTTCACCGAGAGCACCCTGCTCTCCGGTCACCTGATGCCCGCCGACATCGTCGACCTCAACGACTACCAGATTCCCGAGTGGCCCTCGACACCTGACGGAGAGGCGCGGCAGGCCGATGAGATGGTGCGCCACTACCGCACGCTCGTCTCGCACCCCGCCGTCGAGGCCATCACCTATTGGGGGCTCAGCGACATCGGCGCGTGGCTCGGGGCGCCGGTCGGGTTTGTGCGCGCCGATGGCACGCCCAAGCCGGCGTTCGACGCCCTCCGCGATTTGGTCAAAGGCGAGTGGTGGTTGGCGCCCACGACCTTCATGACGGACGACGCCGGGCGCGTGCAGGTCAGCGGATTCCTCGGCGATTACACGGTTTCCACCGCGACTGCGACTACAACCATCACCCTCGATACGGCGGGAGCGTGTGATCTCGGCGTCACGCTCGAGAGCTGACTCGCGCTCGGCGCGGCGTCACCGCCAGGTCGTAGCATGGCCCGGTGAGCACACCCACCGCCATGCCGGAAGAGCTGGAACTCCGTCTCGAGCAGCACCGAACCGAGCTTCGAGCGTTCTGTTATCGGATGCTCGCTTCGCCGTTCGACGCCGACGATGCGGTGCAGGAAAGCTTCATCCGGGCCTGGCGCGGCTACGACGCGTTCGAGGGCCGCTCGTCGCTTCGATCCTGGCTGTATCGCATCGCCACGAACGTCTGCCTCGACATGCTTCGCAGCAGCGAGCGGCGCGCCCGGCCGATGGATCTCGGCCCGGCGCGTGAGCCTGTCGCGGCCAACCTCAACGCGTTGCCGGAAACGACGTGGCTCGAGCCGGTGCCCGACGCTCTCGTCGTCCCCGATACCGACCCGGCCCTGGCCGCCGTCACCCGCGACAGCGTCCGGCTCGCCTTCGTCGCTGCCCTGCAACACCTGCCGCCTCGTCAGCGGGCCGCCCTGATCTTGTGCGAGGTCTTGCAGTGGAAGGCGAGCGAGGTCGCCGACCTGCTCCAGACCACGGTCGCCTCCGTCAACAGCGCGCTGCAACGAGCCCGGGCCACGCTCGAAGAACGTAGGGTCACCGGCTCGCCGTCCACCACACTGTCGGCGTCCGATCGCGAATTGCTGGCGCGTTACGTGAAGGCGTTCGAGGCCTACGACATCGAGGCGTTGACCGCGCTCATCCACGAAGACGCGATCCAGTCGATGCCACCTTTCGACCTGTGGCTGACCGGCCGCGACGACATCTTCACCTGGTGGCTGGGCCCGGGCATCGGTTGCCGCGGCTCGCGGGTGATCCCCACCCTCGACGCCAACGGCCTACCGGCGTACGGGCAATACAAGCCCGACCCCGAGGGCGGGTACACGCCGTGGGCGTTGCAGGTGCTGCAGCTTCACGATGGCAAGATCGGCGAGTTCACCTTCTTCCTCGGTACCGCAAGGCTGTTTCCGCTCTTCGGCCTGCCGGCTCGCCTCGACGACTGAGCGTGTGCTCGGGCGCCTCGCTCGCGCCATCACTCGAACAAGACGTCGGCGAGTCCCATGAGCGCAACCAGGTCGAGCAGCTGTGCCGACGGGTGGCGAAGCCGGATCGTGCAGCCGCACCGGACGGCGGCCAGCTGCAGGCGCGCGAGGGCATCGACCGTGGCGGCGTCCGCGGCCAGGCCGGACACCTCACAGGCGATCTCCTGGCCGGCGGCAGCGCCGGTCAGCGCCCACAGCCGCGCCGACAGCGCGCTCAGCTCGTCCGCCCCCGGCGAACCTCGCGCGGTGCAGCCGAGCACCTGCGCTCGCGTTACGTCCATGTCTGGCATGTCCTGGATCGGACGCTGTGCGAACCCTCAAGTCATCGGTGAGCGCCGGTCTTGTCAGCGGTTCGACCGGAGTTCGTCACAGAAGCGTCGCATTTGCCGGGCAGTCTGAGGTGACGCAGGCGGGTCCCGCCGGCGCCACTGCCTCACGGAGGTGCGATGCAGGTCATCGAGCGACGGATCGGCGCCCTACCCCCCGCACCTACCCGAACCCGCCGACAGCTCGCCGCCAGCATCGGCGCCGCGATCATGTTCATCGCGGTCGGGTTGGGCAGCTTGATCGCCCACGCGACGTCCGACCCCAACCCGGCGAACCCGTCGAAGGCGGCGGTCACGAGCGCACCGTAGTCCTGGCATTGCGCCGAACAGCCCTTGCCAGCACGACTGGACGCCGCCTGACCGTCGTCCGCACGGGTCGCGGAGGCCGCCTCGCCTCAAGCGCTGTAGCGGCTCCGCCGATGGATGAACATCCAACGGCAGGAAGTCCGTCGACATGAAGCTGTGCACGCTGACCTGGCAAGGCGGCTGGTCGACGGCCCGTCGCGCCCACGGCGCTGAGGTCGCACCGCTCGGTCACAGCCATCGGTCGGTCACAGCCGCCGGCGGGGCGTAGTGCGTTGACGGAGAGCCCAGATGCCTTCGGCAGCCGCCACGTCGCGCGGCTGCTGAAGCGGACCGGCGCCACAGAAGCCAACGTGCCGGACGACGTCGGGTGGGTCCGGTTTCTCGACGCCACGAAGACCCTGCTCGACGAGCTGGAGCAAGCACGGTACCTCCTGGAGCAATCGCTCGACACGTCGTCGGAGGAGATGCAGGCGCTCTACGTCGAGCTGCGTGATACTGCCGAGCGGCTGCGGCGCGAACGCGAGGAGCTTCAGCGCACCAACTCGTTGCTCGCCGCGACACTGGAGTCGACGGCCGACGGTGTCCTCGTCACCAGCGCAAAGGGCAGGATCACCGGCTTCAACGGGCGCTTCGCCGAGATGTGGAGCTTGCCGGACGACCTCGCCGAGTGCCGCGAAGACCGGGTCATGGCCCGCATCCTTGCGCAGCTGCAGGATCCGGAATCGTTCGCAACGGGGCTGCGCACCATGGAACATGACGCGCAGGCGTATCGGCGCGAGACGATCGCGTTCAAGGACGGCCGCATCTTCGAGCAGGATTCCCTGCCGCAGCGAGTCGACGGCGAGATCGTCGGGCGGGTCTGGAGCTTTCGCGATGTCACCGAACAACGGCGCCTCGAGCGCGAGCTCTCGCATCAGGCTTTCCACGACGCGTTGACCCACCTCGCGAACCGGGCGCTCCTCGGCGACCATATCGACCAGGCGCTACGCAGGAGTGCGCGCTTCGGCGGCCACGTCGCTGTGGCGGTCGTCGACCTCGACGGATTCAAGAACGTCAACGACAGCCTGGGCCATCTGGTCGGTGATGATCTGCTCATCGCCGTCGCGAACCGGTTCCGCTCGGCACTGCGGGAGGCCGACACCATCGCCCGGTTGGGCGGTGACGAGTTCGCCGTGTTGTTCGACGGGCTGGAAGTCGCCGAGGAAGCCGGTCGGCTCGGTCAGCGGATACTCGAGGCCCTCTGTCTGCCGATGGAGGTTCGGGAACGCTCGGTGGCGGTCAGCGCCAGCGTCGGCATCGCCGTCACCAGTGACGCCAGGACCAGCCCCGACATCCTGCTCGGCAACGCCGACGTCGCGATGTATCGCGCAAAGCGCGAAGGCAAGAGCTGTTACCGGATGTTCGAGCCGTGGATGCACACAGCCGCGGTCGAGAGGCTCGATCTGGAGCAGGCGTTGCGGCGCGCGGTAGGCGAACGGCAGCTGCGCGTGCACTACCAGCCTGTGGTCGTGACCAGTAGCGGTCTGGTGGCCTCGTTCGAAGCGCTCGCGCGGTGGTACCCGCCGCTACGCGAGGACGTGCCGCCTGAGGTCTTCATCCCGCTCGCCGAGGAGATCGGTCTCATCCTCGAGATCGGGCGGAGCGTGCTGGTAGACGCGTGCCAGCAAGCAAAGGAGTGGAGCGTCAGGTATCCCGGGATCAGCCCGTCGGTCGCGGTCAACGTCTCGCAGTACCAGCTCGTTTCGCCGGGGTTCGTGGACGACGTCATCGCCGCACTCGCCGGGGCAGACTTGCCGCCCTCGCTCCTCACGTTGGAAATCACCGAGTCGGCGTTCAGCACGCACCCGGCACGGGTGATCAACGTGCTGGAGCACGTGCGCGCGAGTGGCGTGCGGGTCGCGATCGACGACTTCGGTACGGGCTACTCCTCCTTCGCCGCGCTCGCCGAGTTGCCGGTCGACAGCCTGAAGATCGACAAGCGCTTCGTCGACAACCTCCTTCGCGACCGCCAGGGTCGCGGCCTGGTGACCGCCATCACCCAGCTCGCCCGCACGCTGGGTCTCGAGACCATCGCCGAGGGCGTCGAAACCGCCGAACAGCGTGACGCACTCCAGGCACTCGGTTGCGACTACATCCAGGGCTTCTACTTCGCGCAGGCGCTCGCTCCCGGCGAGACGCTCACGTATCTCGACGCCGAATCGGCGCGCGCGAACATCGCGTAACGCCAACCGCCGAGCCGGCGGCGACCCGGGCGCTCGCCTGCCGCCGTTCGCGCTCCGACTGCCGTCCGCCGTCCGACGCCGCCGTTGGCGATCTCCCTGACGTGGTCAACCCGCGGCGTTTGGGGCGGGGGTGGTGGCGGCCAGGGCGGCGGCGATGGCGGCGACTGACCGGTCGACGTCGGCCTCGGTGGTCTTCCAACTGGACACCGAGATGCGCATCAGCCGCATGTCGTGCCACGTGGTCGCACCCATCCAGCACTCGCCGGAGCGTTGCACCGCCTCGATGACGCGGTCGGTCCGGGCGGCGTCACCGAACCGCACCAAGACCTGGTTGAGCACGACGTCGTTGACGACGGTGACGCCCTCGATCGCCGACAACTGCTCGGCGAACCGCCGGGCCAGCCCGCAGCAGCGGTCGACGAGTTCGGTGATGCCGGCGCGCCCCAACTCGCGCATGGCCGCCCAAGTGGCGAACCCGCGGGCGCGTCGCGATGATTCGGTCACGTAGTCGCTCGGCGCACGCAGCGACCCGCTGCCGTGGCCGGTGAGGTAGGCCGCGGTGAAGCTCATGGCGGCGAGGTGCGCCTGCGGGTGCGCGCAGAATGCGTAGCCGCTGTCGTAGGGCACGTTCAGCCACTTGTGGCCATCGGTCGCCCACGAGTCGGCAAGCTCGATGCCGTTGACGAGGTGCCGCAGGCTCGGGCTGGTCGCTGCCCACAGGCCGAACGCGCCGTCGACATGCAGCCACGCGCCGTGCTCGTGGGCGGCCGCGGCCGCCGCTGCAAGATCGTCGAAGGCGCCGCTGTTCACGTTGCCTGCCTGCGCGCAGACGATGGTCGGCCCGGCCGGTCGCGCGGCGAGGACCCGGCGTAGATCCTCGACGTCCATCTCGCCCTGGCTCCCGGCGGCTACCGGCTCGATGACGGCGGTGCCGAAGCCGAGCAGCCGCAAAGCGCGATCGATCGTCGCGTGCCGTTCGGCGCCGGCGACGATGCGCACCGGCGGACCGCCGGCGAGGCCGCGCTGCTCGGCGTCCCAGCCTGCCTGGGCCAGGACGTGATTGCGGGCGGCCGCCAGACAGACGGTGTTGGCGCCCTGCGCGCCGGTGACGAACCCGACGGAGGCGCCGGCCGGCAGGCCGAGTACGTCCTTCAGCCAGCTACCCGCGATGTCTTCGACGACGGCGGCACCCGGAGCAGTGGTGGCGTTGAAAGCGGGCTGGTCCCACCCGACGGCGAGGATGTCGGCCGCAGTGGCCGCCTCGAGCGCGGCACCGACGACGAAGCCGAAATACCGCGGGCCGGTCGTGCCGGCGAGCGCCGGTTCGACGGCGTTGGCGAGCTGCTCGACGACCTCGGCCGCGGGAGTCGGCGCATCGGGTAGATCGCCGAGCGCCTTACGGACGACGTCGAGGTCGACGCCGGACGGATGCACCGGCCGCTCGGCGACGGTGTTTCGGTACTCCGCCACGCGAGCCGCGGTCTGGGCGAGAAGCCGATCGAAGTCGTTCATCAGCGCATGCTAGACCGGGGCTCGCCGGTAGCGGAATCGGAATCAGAAGGCGGCGACGGCCGGCACGACGTCCTTCGCCAGCACATCGAACACCCGCAGCGAGGAGACGTCGGTGACGCGGCCATGGGCGACCTGGAAGCCCATCGCCGCGAGACCGCGCAAGTCGTCGACGATCTGCTCCGCGCGCTCACCGTTCTCGCCGACGTCGAAGTTGTACAGCACGGTCTTTTCGATCTCGTCGTAGTTGCGGCCTTCGCGCTCGCAGTGCTCGCGAAGCACGTCGAGCTTGTGAGCGAGATCGGGGGAGGGGAACAGGTTGCAGGCCTGGGCGTACTTGGCCACCAGCCGAAGCGTCTTCTTCTCGCCCGAACCCCCGATGAGGATCGGTGGGTGCGGCCGGCTCAGGCTCTGCGGAGAGTTCAGCGTGCGGGTCAGCTGGTAGTGCTTTCCGTCGAAGGCCGACTCGTCGTCCGACCACATCTGCAGGCAGATGCGCAACGCTTCCTCGAGCCGCTCGAACCGTTCCGCCGTCGGCGGGAAAGGCAGGCCGAGCCCACGCGACTCCTCTTCGTTCCACGCCGCGCCGATACCGAGCCACGCGCGCCCAGCAGACAGGACGTCGAGCGTGGTGACCATCTTCGCCAGCAGGCCGGCCGGCCGGTACACGACACCGGTCACCAGCGTGAGCAACGAGACCCGGGAGGTGTGCGCAGCGAGGAAGCCGAGCGTCGTGTACGCCTCGAGCATCTCGTGTTCGGGAGGGCCGACGACGCCGATCTGCCAGACGTGGTCCATGACGCTCAGGCGGTCGAACCCGGCGCCCTCTGCGGCTTGCGCGACGTCGGCGAGCTGGGTGCCGAGCGCCTCAGGGCCGCCGGGCCAGGTGAAGTCGGGAAGGTGCAGGCCGAGCTTCATCGCGTCATACCACCAATCTGCGCAGCGGCGGGTCGGAGAATCAGGCTCTCGTTTCACACCGTACGCGTCGCTGGTTGCGCGGCCGGCGCTGGCGGGTAGGCCAGGATCATGCAGTTGACCCGACTCTCGCTTCGCCCTGCGCACATGAACCGGTACCGCGAGCTGGCGATGCTGCTCGCGCGACATCTGCGCGCCGACATCTTGGGTGGATCGGGCCTCAGTGCCGGGCTCGGCGCTGAGTTCGGGGAGGGCTCCGTCGACCTGGGGTCGGACCCGGAGGCGGAGCGGGCCCGTGCCGAGGAGCTGGTCGGCGAGTTGCAGCGAATGGGGCCGACGTTCGTCAAGCTCGGCCAGCTCCTGTCGACGCGAGGGGATCTCTTGCCGCGCTCGTACGTGGAGTCGTTGAGTGCGCTGCAAGACGACTGCGAGCCGTTCCCCTTCGCCGACGTCGAGCAGATCGTGCGCAGTGAGCTCGGCGGCCGGCTGTCGCGAGTGTTCGTGGAGTTCGACGAGCGCCCAGTCGCCGCAGCCTCGCTCGGGCAGGTGCACCGCGCGGTCTTGCGCGGGGGACGAGCCGTTGCCGTCAAGGTGCAACGGCCAGACATTCGAGAGCGCATGGCCGACGACTTGGAGGTCCTCGGCGAACTCACGGACTTCATCGACGCACACAGTGAGCAGGCGCGCCGGTATGCGGTCTCCGACGCGTTCGAGCAATTCCGTCGGGCGCTCGTGGCCGAGCTCGACTACCTCCAGGAGGCCGCCAACCTGAAGACACTTCGCGAGGTGTTGGCGGATCACCCGCTCATCGTGGTGCCGCGCGCATACGACGACCTCACGACGAGTCGCGTCCTCACCATGGATTTCGTCGAGGGCCGCAAGGTCAAGGACGTCGGGCCGCTGACGCGTCTCGATACCGACCTTGCGCCGCTCGCCGACGCCTTGTTCACGGCCTATCTCGAGCAGATCCTGGGCGCGGGCATCTTCCACGCCGATCCGCATCCGGCGAACCTGATCGTCACGTCGCAGCCGCAGCTTGCGCTCATCGACGTCGGCATGGTCGGGCGGCTCGGGGTCGAGACTCGCAAGCTGCTCGCGAAACTGCTCGCAGCGGTGATGGCCGGGCGCAGCGATCACGTCGCCCGCATAGCCAAGCGGTTGGGCACCCCGACCGAAGACTTCGACGAGACCGCGTTTGCGCGCAGCGTCGAAGAACTCGTTCCCGCCGTGGTCAGTTCTCCGGTCATCGACACCGATGTCGGCGGCCTGATGATCGAGCTCGCCCGGCGATCGGCCGACGCCGGTCTTCGCCCGGCACCCGAGCTCGCCGTGTTGGGCAAGACCTTGCTGAACCTCGAACGGGTGGCCGCGACACTGAACCCGCGGTTCGAGCCGATCGAGGCGATGCGTGAACACGTTCCGGAGCTGGTGCGCTCACAGTTCCACACCACGCCGGGGTCGGCGGTCTCGTCGCTGATCGAACTCAAGGAGTTCGTCGAAGAGTTGCCCGAGCGGGTCAACCGTGCGGTCGACACGATCGCGAGCGGACGGTTCGAGTTGCGACTGCAGGCGTTCGACGAGACCGAGTTCTTGAAGGGTTTGCACAAGCTGGCGAATGTCGCCGCCGCCGGCATGATCCTCGCCGCGCTGATCATCGGTGCGGCACTGCTCGCCAGCAGGAGTAACCAGGGCCCGGCGGTTGCGACGAGCGTGGCGCTGGCGGTCTTCGCGCTGGCGGCGGCGCTGGGGCTCGGGATGTTGGCCTGGATAGCGATATCGAGTCGGAGGGTCCGAGCCCGGCGAAGGATGTGACGGCGAAGGATGTGATGACGCACGACGTGAGGGCCGGCGCACGTATCTGCCCGAAGCACCGTGTGACAATTGCATGACGCGTTCATGAAGCTCTTGCCCGATCCCGTCACGATCTTTCTCGTCGAATGCAGCGCGCACCGAGCGCTGGGCGGCGAATTTGCCGTTCGTACCGCAACTTCTGCCGGGTAAGGATCGTGCAGCGACACCGCTGGAATGTGCCGACGTCGACGAGAGTTGTCGCAATCGGGTGCAACGTCTTGGCTGCGGTCTGCGTCAAGACTGGTGTACGCATGTTCTCGGTTGGTAAGAGGGAGTTGTGGTGATCAGGGCAACGCGAGCCGGCATCGGGGTGGCGACGGCTGCGCTCGTCGTGTCGGTCGCGGGGTGCAGTCTGGGCAGCCGGGCCGGCACGAGCAGCACCGGCGGCGCGGCCACGCCGACGAGCCAAGCGACCGGCGGCCCGAGCACGGGTGCGCACGGCCAGCCGGCGGGAGCCACCGGCGCGCCGCCGGCGAGTTCGGCCGACCCGTCGTCGTCCGGCTCGGCGTCACCGTCGGAAGTCCCGCCGCTGACCGTTACCTCGGTGCAGCCGCAGCCGCGAACGCTGGCGCAGCAGAGCAAGCTCTGGATCACCTTCAGCGCCAAGCCTGCGGACGGCGTGCGGCCGGCGATCAGCCCCGAGGTCGACGGGTCCTGGCTCGTGGTGGGTAACGCCGAAGTCTTCCAGCCGGCCGTCGGATGGCCGCCTTACCAGTCGGTGACCGTCACGGTTCCCGCAGCCACCACCGCTACCAACGGAGCGCAGCTGCCTGCCGACGTCACCTTGAAGTTCGACGCAGCAACGGTGTCGCCGTTGCGGGCGCAGCAGATCCTGGCCCGTCTCGGCTACCTGCCGGTCGGCTTCCATCCGGACGCCGGATGGCCGGCGACGCCCGAGGCCGAGACCGCTGCGGCGTACGCACCGCCGGCGGGCTCGTTCGATTGGCGCTTTCCGGCCCTTCAGCCGGCGTTGGGCGCGCTGTGGTCGGCGGGCAAGCTGACCTCGGTCACTCGCGGTGCCGTCATGACATTCCAGGCCGACCATGGTCTGGTCACCGACGGGTTGCTCGGCCCGAACACGTGGTCGACGCTGGTTGCGGCCGACCTCGCGGATCAGGCGAGTCCGCACCCGTACACGGCCGTGCTCGTCGATCTGAACCGGCCGCAGACGCTGACGGTATACGTCGACGGGAAGGCGGCCTTGACGTCACCGGTGAATTCGGGGATCGCCGGAGCGCGGACCCCGACGGGTACGTATCCGATCTACCGACGCGTCGTGACCGACGAGATGAAAGGCACCATGCCCGACGGTACGAAATACGACGACAAGGCCGTGCCGTGGGACAACTACTTCACCGGCGGCGACGCCGTTCACGGATTCCCGCGTGCGTCGTACGGCTCGCCGCAGTCCAACGGCTGCCTCGAACTGCCTGTTCCCACGGCACACCACGTATACGGCATGCTGCACATCGGCGATCTCGTCCACGTCTTCGGTGACCCAACGGCGCACCACTGAGCCGGTACCGACTCTGCGCCGGCGCTTGTACCACGCTGGACCGACTCAGCAATACGGTGAATCATCGTGGGTCGCCGGGTGGCGTGTCGCTGACGGCGTAGGCTGACGGCCGTCCTGCTCTGCCCGGAGCGAGGCGAAACCGTCAACCCGAATGTCGCGTCTCGATATGCAAGACGACTTGGCCGATTCCCTTCGCGCCGCGCTGCACGGCGAGGTCGACTCGTCGACCCGCTGCCGCGCCGAGTACTCCGCCGACGCGTCGAACTATCGGGTGGTGCCCGAGGTCGTCGTCTTCCCGCGCGACGTCGACGACATCCTCGCGGCGCTGACCGTGGCCCGCGGCGCAGGCGTGCCCACCACGATGCGTGGCGGCGGCACGTCGATCGCCGGGAACGCGATCGGTCCCGGTGTCGTGATCGACATGTCACGCCACCTGACCCGGGTGCTCGAGGTCGATCCCGACAGCCGAACCGCCCGGGTCGAGCCAGGCGCCGTCCTCGATTCGTTGCAGGCGGCCGCGAAGCCGCACGGGCTGCGGTTCGGCCCCGACCCTTCGACGCATGCTCGCGCCACCCTGGGCGGCATGATCGGCAACAACGCGTGCGGCCCGCACGCCGTCGCATACGGGCGGACGGCCGACAACGTGGTCGAGCTCGATGTCGTCGACGGCAGCGGCCGGCGGTTCACCGCCGGCGCCGATCTCACCCCGGTGCCCGGCCTCGACGATCTGATCGCCGCGAACCTCGGCGTCGTCCGCACCGAGTTCGGTCGGTTCGGCCGTCAGGTCTCCGGATACTCCCTCGAACACCTGCTGCCCGAACGCGGCCACATGCTGGCGAAGGCACTCGTCGGGAGCGAGGGCACGTTGGTGACCGTGCTGGGCGCGACGGTCCGGCTGGTCGACGCCGTGACGTCGACCGCTCTCGTCGTCCTGGGCTATCCCGACATGCCGGCCGCGGCGGACGCCGTGCCGACCCTGCTGCGGCACGCGCCCCTTGCCGTCGAAGGTCTCGATGCCCGGTTGGTCGACGTCGTGCGCGCGCACCGCGGCACCGTGCCCGAGTTGCCGGTCAGCGGTGGCTGGCTCATGGTCGAGATGGGCGGCTCCACGCCACAGCATGCGCTCGATCGCGCGAGCCGGCTGGCCGGCGACTCCGGGTGCACGGGGTACCGCATCCTGCCCAGCGGGCCCGAGGCCGCCGCGATCTGGCGGATTCGCGAGGACGGCGCCGGGCTGGCGGGTCGCTCACCCCGCGGCAAGCCGGCATGGCCCGGGTGGGAGGACGCTGCCGTGCCGCCCGATCGCCTCGGTGCCTACCTGCGCGAGTTCGAGGAACTTGCCCGCTCCCACGACGTCGAGGGGGTGCCCTACGGCCACTTCGGCGACGGTTGCGTGCACGTGCGCCTCGACGTCCCGCTCGATCGGGCCGGTGGCGGCGAGCGGCTGCGAGAGTTCGTCACCGCCGCCGCGCGCCTCGTCGCCAGTCATGGTGGATCGCTTTCCGGCGAACACGGCGACGGGCGGGCCCGCAGCGCCCTCTTACCGTTGATGTACTCGCAGGCGGCTCTCGACGTGATGTCTGGGGTCAAGCATCTGTTCGATCCCGACGAGCTGCTCAACCCCGACGTCGTCGTTCGGCCGCAGCCGGTCGACCTCGCCCTTCGGCGCCCGCAGGCTTCGCCATTACCCCGGCGCGACGGATTCGCGTTTTCCACCGACGGCGGCGACTTCACCAATGCGGTGCATCGGTGTGTCGGCGTCGGCAAATGCCGTGCCGATGATCGGGCGGCCGGCTCGTTCATGTGCCCGTCGTTCCTCGCGACTCGCGAGGAGAAGGACTCCACTCGCGGGCGGGCCCGAGTGTTGCAGGAGATGGCGAACGGCGCGCTCGTCACGCGCGGCTGGGCCGCGCCGGCCGTGCGAGAAGTTCTCGACCTGTGCCTGTCGTGCAAGGCATGTGCGCACGACTGCCCGGCGGGTGTCGACATGGCCCAGTACAAGTCCGAGGTGTTGCACCGCGCGTATCGCCATCGCATCCGGCCGCGCAGCCACTACACGCTCGGCCGGCTGCCGCTGTGGGCCCGACGGGTCGCCCACCTGCCACGACTAGCCAACACGTTGTTGGCGAGTCGCCTGTTGTCGCGGCCACTGCTCGTACTCGCCGGGGTCGACCCGAGGCGGCGGGTGCCCGCGTTCGCGCGGGTGCCGTTCCGTTCGTCGTGGCGGCGCTCACCCGGCGCGGCATCGGCGCCGGTGTCAGCATCGGCTCCGGTGTCAGCGTCGGCGCCGGCAGCTCCGCTCGGGCGTGTCGTGTTGTGGGTCGACTCGTTCACCGACGCGTTTTCTCCCGACACCGCGTACGCCGCCGTGACCGTCCTGCAGGACGCCGGCTACGAGGTCGTCGTCCCGGGCGATCGTGCCTGCTGCGGCCTGACCTGGATCACCACCGGTCAGCTCGGCGCCGCCCGCCGGCGGTTGCGCGACCTGCTCGACGTCCTTGCCGACTTCGCGGCGCAGGGCGTGCCGATCGTCGGCGTCGAGCCGTCGTGCACCGCGGTGCTGCGCTCCGACCTGCCGGAGCTGCTGCCCGACGATCCGCGCGCTGCCGTCGTTGCCGCCGGCACCCGAACGCTCGCCGGCATGCTGCTCGCGGCATACCGCGCCGGCTGGTCACCGCCGCGGCTCGACGGGCTGCCGGTCGTCGTCCAGCCGCATTGCCACCAGCACGCCGTCCTCGGATTCGCCGACGACGAGGAGCTGTTGCGGGCGGCAGGTGCGAACCTGACGACCATCGCCGGCTGTTGCGGTCTGGCCGGCAACTTCGGGATGGAGATCGGGCACTACGACGTGTCGGTGGCCATCGCCGAGTCGTCGCTGCTGCCCGCGCTGCGCGATGCGCCCGCCGACGCTGTGTTCCTGGCCGACGGGTTCTCCTGCCGGAGCCAGGCGCGCGACCTCGCCGGCGTCGCCGGGTTGCACCTCGCCGAACTGTTCGCCCGCCGCTTGGCCGGCGCCCGTCCGGCCGAGGCCTCGCGCGCGGAGTAGAGCGGAGTAGAGGGTGCGGCCGATGCGCGGAAGCTCGCGGCTCGCGCCGTGGCGGTGTCCGGCTGCGTAGCCCGCGCGTCGTCCGCAGGTAACCCACGCGTAACGGCCGGACCCTAGCTTTGCCCGGTGGCGGACATCTTCGACGACTACACGCTCGCCGCCGCGTGGGATGAGATGTTCGAACAACCCGGCGTCCCGCGGCCTCCGTACGAGGTCTTGTTCGCGGCGCTCCAGCCGCTGCAGTCCGACGAGCTGAGCTACCGCGCGGAGCAGCTGTCGCGGATGTTCACCGACCGTGGCGTGACCTTCGCGCTCGCCGGCGAGGAGCGACCCTTCCCCCTCGACCTCGTACCGCGAGTCATCGACGGGGTGGAATGGGAGCTGGTCAGCCGCGGCGTCGCCCAGCGGGTGCGCGCGCTGGAGGCATTTTTGGCCGACGTCTACGGGCCGGGCCATGTCTTCTCGGACGGCGTCGTGCCGCGGGCCGTCGTCACCAGCTCGGCGCACTTCCACCGCGCGGCCGCCGGCATCGATCCGGCGAACGGCGTTCGCGTGCATGTCGCCGGCATCGACGTCGTGCGCGACGAAGCGGGAGCGTTTCGGGTCCTCGAGGACAACGTGCGCGTTCCGTCGGGCGTGAGTTACGTCATCGAAAACCGCCGGGCGATGACGCAGGTGTTTCCGGCGGTATTCGCCGAGCATCGGGTGCAGCCGGTGCAGGAGTATCCGGCGCGGCTGCTCACGGCGCTGCGTGCGGCGGCGCCCCGCGGCGTCCCTGACCCGACCGTGGTCGTGCTGACCCCGGGCGTGTACAACGCCGCGTACTTCGAGCATGCGCTGCTCGCCCGGATGATGGGCGTCGAACTCGTCGAGGGCCGCGACCTCGTGTGTCGCAACAACCGGCTGCGGATGCGCACCACGCACGGCGAGCGCCCGGTGCACGTGGTGTATCGCCGCGTCGACGACGAGTTCCTCGATCCGCTTCATTTCCACGGCGATTCACTGCTCGGGTGCCCTGGGCTGCTGAATGCGGCACGGGCCGGACACGTCACGATCGCCAACGGTGTGGGCAACGGCGTCGCCGACGACAAGCTCGTGTACACCTACGTGCCGGAACTGATCCGCTACTACCTCGGTGAGGAGCCGGTGCTCGACAACGTGGAGACGCATCGGCTCGATGACGCCGACCGGATCGCGTGGGTGCTCGACCGGATGCACGAGCTGGTGCTCAAGCCGGTCGACGGCTCGGGCGGAAAGGGCATCGTGATCGGTCCCCACGCCGACGCGCAGACGCTCGCAGCCCTGCGCGCGACCGTCGCGGCCGATCCGCGCGGCTGGATCGCGCAGCGCCCGATCGCGCTCTCGACGGCACCGACGCTGATCGGCCACCGGCTGGTGCCACGCCACATCGACCTGCGCCCCTTCGCCATCAACAGCGGGGACGACGTGTGGGTGCTGCCCGGCGGACTCACGCGGGTCGCGTTGCCCGAGGGCGCCCTCGTGGTGAACTCCAGCCAAGGCGGCGGCTCGAAGGACACCTGGATACTCGCCGGCGATGCCCGGCCCGCCGACGTCCTCTTGCCGCCCCACCGACGAGGCGCGGCCGAAGCGGTGCTGGGTGCGCACCCTGGCGCGGCCGGGCCAGCGGCCGAGGGTGCGATCGGCGTGGGCGCGCGCGACCTCGGCCCGGCCGGCCAGGCGCAGCAGTGAGGTGGCCACGATGCTGAGTCGGATAGCCGAGTCGCTGTTTTGGATCGGCCGTTACGTCGAACGTGCGGACGACACCGCCCGGATCCTCGACGCGTTCGTGCACCGGGTCCTCGAGGATCCGTGGACCGATGAAGACGCCGAGTGCCGGACGCTGCTGGCCATTCTTGGCGTCGCCCCGTCGTCGGAAGCCGCGCTCGACACCGCTGCCGTGATGCGCGAGCTCGCGTACGACGACACGACACCGAGTGCGATCGCCGGTGCGATCGCCGCTGCGCGCCACAATGCCCGGGGCGCGCGCGAAACGGTGTCGAGCGAGGTATGGGAGTGTCTGAACGTCACCTGGCGGACGCTGCAGGAACGGCGCGCTACCGCGATGCGCTTAGGGCCGAGCGTCTACCTGGAGTACGTGCGCGAGCGGGCCGCGATGCTCGCCGGTCTGGCTGAATCGACGCTCTCGCGCGACGACGGTTGGCACTTCCTCATCCTGGGCCGCAGCCTAGAGCGGGCCGACATGACGGCCCGGCTGCTCTCGGTGCACCTGTCGACGGTCGATCACCCGTCGACGTGGACCACGGTGCTGTCGGCCTGCGGTGCGTACGAGTCCTTCCTGCACACGCACGGCGGCGCCGTCGACCGGCGGCTGGCCACCCGCTTCCTCGTGCTCGATCGGGCGTTCCCGCGATCGATCCTGCATTCGTTGTCGACCGCGGAGCAGTGCCTGCTCGAGTTGGCCCGCGAGCCGGTGCGCGCGATGGTCGCGGACCGTGCCCGCCGGCTCGTCGGCCAGGCTCGTACCACGCTGGAGTATGCCGACGCGGAGCTGGTGCTCCAGGCTCCGGGCACCTATCTGCTCGATGTGCAGCAGGCATGCGCCGATGCGAGCCACGCGATCTCTGAGCGCTTCTTCACCTACGCGACGCCGACCGCGTGGGCGCACGAGGAGGTGTGACGATGGGCTGGCGCATGCACATCGAGCACGTGACGCGCTTCTGGTACGAGGACACCGCGCACGCGTCGTACAACGAAGCCCGCCTGACGCCGATGACGTCGCCGTCGCAAACGGTGCTCGAATCCCGGCTCGAGACGCAACCGGCCGCCGCGTTGTACCGCTACCACGACTACTGGGGCACCGAGGTGTGCGCGTTCGACCTGGACGACCCACACGCCGGCCTCGTCGTCACGGCCACCAGCGTCGTAGAGACACACGAGCCCGAGCGCTCGCCGTCCCCGCCGTTCATGGCGCTGACCTGGTCGGACCTCGCCGCGCCCGCTGTGACCGACACCTTCGCCGAGCTGCTCGTACCCACACCGCGAACCGAGTTGGACGACGACCTGGTGGCCGAGGTGGCCCGAGCCGTGCACGGCTTGTCGCCGCACGAGGCGGCGTTGGCGGCGGCGAGCTGGATTCATTCGCGGGTCGAGTACACGCCGGGAGCGACCGGGGTGCAGACGAACGCGCGCGAAGCGTGGCAGCACCGGAAGGGCGTGTGTCAGGACCTCGCGCACCTAACGGTCGGGGTGCTGCGGCGACTCGGCATCCCGGCGCGTTACGTCTCGGGTTACGTGCATCCCGACGAGGACGCCGAACCGGGCGGACCGGTCGCCGGGCAGAGCCACGCCTGGGTCGAGTGGTGGGCCGGCGACTGGCACGCACACGACCCGACCGCCGACTCACCTGCCTCGCTGCGCCACGTCGTCGTCAGTCGGGGTCGCGACTACGGCGACGTCGCTCCGCTGAAGGGCGTCTACCAGGGGCGGCCCGCTCGCGAACTCGAGGTCAGCGTCGTGATCACCCGGCTCGGTTGACGATCGCTACGCCTGCGCGCGCCCCGTCGTGCCGCGCGCCCAGTCGTGCCGCGCGCCCAGTCGTGCCGCGCGCCGAGTCGTGCCGCGCGCCGAGTCGTGCCGCGCGCCCAGTCGTGCCGGTGCCAGCATGAAGGAATTTTCGTTATAGGTGACGAAATTCCTTCATGCTGGGGGTGAAGCGGTCGCCGGCTCGGGGGCTGGGGGTGAAGCGGTCGCCGGCTCGGGGGCTGGGGGTGAAGCGGTCGCCGGCTCGGGGGCTGTGGGTGGAGCGGTCGCGGGCTCGTGGGCGGGTGAAACGCTCGCCGGCTCGGCGGTCGGTGGAACGGGCGGAGCGAGGTAGGCAGGGTCGACCGCGATGACCGGTATCGGATCGGCGACGCCCTCGGCGGTGAAGAACCACGAGGGGACGAGCACGGTGGTGCCGCCGTCATAGGCGAGTTCCAGACCGAGAGTCGCCCCGGTCACTCGCTGCGGCTCGGGCGTCGGACACGGTGCGGTCGGGACGGTGCTGCTCGGGACGGCGGTGATCGGGAGGTCACTGCTCGGGACGGCGGTGATCGGGACGGGAGCCGTCTCGGGGGAACTGAGGTCGGAGGCTGCCGGGTTGAGCGGGAACTTGGTGTTCGCGCTTGCGCTTCCGGTCACCGCGCCGGGGGCCAGCCCGCCGCCTTTCCCATCAGGAGTTACCGCAGGAGTCACGTCAGGTGTCGCGTCAGGCGCCACCGCAGGGCCGCCCGCGGTTGTCAGGTCCGGGGTCGGCAGCGGTCCGCAGTACTGCGCGATCATCGGCTGGGGTGCGTTGGCCAGGTCGGTGAACGTATCCTTTGCGGTTCGCAGCGGGTAGACGTCAGCTTGCTTCGGCGAGCCCAGGTGGCCAGTGGCTGCCCGGATGCCCTGGCCGTCGACGTCCACTCGCGTCTCGAGGCCGGACGTCGGCATCGAACCGACCGTGGGTGCGGCGCTGAGGCTCGAGTACGGTTCGCCGACGTCGACCTGCGGGATGCCGCTGATGCCCAGGGCGTCGAGCAGCGGTTGCGCGGCTGTGCGGGTCGCGCCGGCGTCAGGGCCGGAGCTGGTCGGGGTTGGACTCGGGGCGCTCATGGCCGAGCCGCTCGAGCCGCTCGAGCCGCTCGAGCCGCTCAGGCCGCCCGAGCCAATCGAGCCGCTCGAGCCAATCGAGCCGCTCGAGCCGCTCAGGCCCCCGCCCGTGGCGTCCGGGCCCGTTGCGCTCGGAGCCGAGACCGCTCCACCGGACATCGCGCAGCCGAAGCCGGCGCCGAGCTGGTCGACGTCGACGCCGTAAGGCGGGCACGGGACGACGTCCGCGCGGGCATAGCTCCACTGCCAACCGTCGGCGTCCGAGACTCGTAACTCGGCGCCGGACGACGTCAGCAACCACCCGTGGGCGTGGCGCTGCGGCGTGCCCGAGAGGCCGAGTGCTTGGGCGAGGCTACGGACGTCGGTCAGGCTCGGCGCGCCGCTCGGCCAGCGCCAGGTCGCGGCGTGGGTGGGTTCGGTCGGTAGGTCGCCGGTCAGCACGTACCCGCGGTGCAGGATGTAGCTGCCCTCCGGCCTGCCGAGGGCTCCAGAGCCGGCGGCCGGCGCCATGGCCGCCACGGCTCCGGTGTCTGCGCCGGTGCCGATGTGCAGCTTCGGCGGCGCGCCCGCGCTGCCGGGCGGGGCGGCACACGCCGTGACGAGGGCGGCGCTCGTGAGCAGCGCCAGGCCGAACGGACGGGCGAAAGACGTCGGGCGCGGTCTCATGGGTCCTCACTCCAGCGCGGCTGCGGGTAGGCATCCGGTGATGCGGCGATGTGACGCGCGGGGTGGGGGCGCGGTTCCGCCTGCCGCGTGCCAAGGTGGGTGCGTGTCCGAAGCGACGCAGGACCAGGGCACGAAGGTATTCCGCGGGAGGGCTGCGGCGTGAGGATCGCCACGTGGAACGTGAACTCGGTGGTCGCCCGGCTGCCCAGGTTGCTCGAATGGCTCGACTTCGCACACCCCGACGTCGTCTGCCTTCAGGAGACCAAGTGCGGCGGTGACGCCTTTCCCGGCGAAGGCATCGAGGAGCGGGGCTACCAGATCGCCGCCCATGGTGACGGCCGGTGGAACGGCGTCGCGATCGTGTCGCGGATCGGGTTGGACGACGTGAGCCGCGGCTTTCCCGGGCAACCGGGGTATGCGGCGCCGGTTGACGACGACGGCGCGCTCATCGCGTTGCCTTCGACGCCGACCGTCGAGGCGCGAGCCGTCGGCGCGACATGCGGACCGCTACGCATCTGGTCCCTCTACGTGCCGAACGGCCGGGCGCTCGACAGCCCGCACTACCCGTACAAGCTGGAGTGGCTTTCCGCGCTGCGTGACGCGTTCGCGGCAGAACTCGCCGCCGGCCCGCGGCCGTTCGTCGCCGCGGGTGATTTCAACATCGTGCCGACCGACGCCGACGTGTGGGATCCAGCTCTGTTCGTCGGCTCGACCCACGTAACCGATGCCGAACGGGAAGCGTTGGCGCGGCTGCGCGCACTCGGCCTGCATGACGTCATGCCGCGTGCTCTGAAATACGACACGCCCTACACGTACTGGGATTACCGAGCCGGGATGTTTCCCAAGAATCAAGGCATGCGGATCGATCTCGTGTACGCCAGCGAGCCTGTTGCCAGCAAGGTCGCCGACGCCTACGTCGACCGCGATGCCCGAAAGGGCAAGGGTCCGTCCGATCACGCGCCGGTCGTCGTCGACGTCGCCTTGTGAGCGGCGAACCATGTCGGCGCTGACCTTTCGCTATGCGACCGGCGATGATGTCGCCGCTGTCGTGGCGCTCGTCGAGTCGGCCTATCGCGGCGACGATAGTCGGGCGGGCTGGACCACCGAGGCCGACCTGCTCGACGGCCAGCGTACCGACGCCGAAGCGGTGGCCGGCATCATCGCGTCGCCCGCCGCCCGGCTTCTTCTCGCCTTCGACCCGGACGGCGACCTGCTGGCGTGCGCTCAGCTCGAACGACGCGGCGCCGGGGTGGCGTATTTCGGCATGTTCTCCGTACGGCCGCATCGGCAGGGCAGCGGTGTCGGCAAGCTCGTGCTGGCCGAGGCCGAACGCAGTGCGCGCGACGACTGGGCTGCGCGGGTCATGGAGATGACGGTCATCGCACAGCGCAACGACCTCATCGCCTGGTACGAGCGGCGTGGGTACGCGCGCACGCAGGAGAGTGTGCCGTTCCCTTACGGCGACGAGCGCTTCGGGCTGCCGCTGCGCGACGATTTGCGTTTCCTCGTGCTACGCAAGCACCTTCTCACCGGAGAGGGATGTGCCTGAGATGACGGCTTCCTGAGATGACTGTTTCGACCGACCTCCTCGGCCTCGACGACTCGCTCACTGCTGACGAGCACGCGGTCCGCCACGCCGTCCGCGACTATTGCACTCGCCGCCTGCAGCCGTTCATCGCCGACTGGTTCGAAGCGGGCGCGATCCCGCAGCTTCGGGAGATCGCCCGCGAGCTCGGGGAGTTGGGCGCGCTCGGCATGCACCTCGACGGATACGGGTGCCCCGGCATGAGTGCCGTTGACTACGGCCTGGCGTGCACCGAACTCGAGGCCTGCGATTCGGCGATCCGGTCTTTCGTGAGTGTGCAGGGTTCGCTGGCGATGTTCGCGATCCGGCGCTTCGGGTCGGAGGAACAGAAGCAGCAGTGGTTGCCTGCGATGGCCCGGGGTGAGGCGATCGGCTGCTTCGGGCTCACCGAGCCCGATCACGGGTCGGACCCGGGCTCGATGAACACGGCGGCCCGCCGTGACGGCGGCGACTGGGTGCTCGACGGGCGCAAGGCGTGGATCACAAACGGTTCGGTCGCCGACGTCGCGATCGTGTGGGCACGCACCGAGTCGGGCATCCGCGGGTTCGTCGTCCCGACGAGCACGCCCGGGTTCCGCGCGAGCGCGATCGAGCACAAGTTGTCGCTGCGGGCCTCGGTCACCAGCGAGATCGCACTCGACGGCGTCCGGCTGCCGGCCGACGCGCAACTGCCTGACGCGCAAGGACTCTCCGCGCCGCTTATGTGCTTGAACGAAGCTCGTTACGGCATCGTGTGGGGCGCTGTCGGTGCCGCCCGCACGGCGTTCGAAGCAGCGCTGTCGTACGCCACGACCCGAACGCAGTTCGGCAAGCCGATCTCGGCGTTCCAGCTCACGCAGGCCAAGCTCGTGGACATGTCGGTCCAGCTGAACACCTCGGCGCTGCTCGCACTGCATCTCGGACGCCGCAAAGACGCGGTCGGGCTCGACGCGCCGCAGGTCAGCTTCGGCAAGTTGCACAACGTCGATGCCGCCTTGTCGATCTGCCGCACCGCACGCACGATCCTGGGAGCGAACGGCATCTCGCTGGAGTACCCGGTGATCAGGCACATGGCGAACCTGGAATCGGTGCTCACCTACGAGGGCACCCCCGAGATGCACACGCTGGTGATCGGCCAGGCCCTCACCGGTGTCGCGGCATATCGGTGACGCGTGGGCGGGAATGGCCGGCCACGTTCATGATCGCCCGCCGTCTGTTTGGCGCGGAATGCCGGGCTTTTGTTCCGTGCCGGGGGCGCAGGTGCGAGCATGGTGGGGAACGTGAAAGGAGCCGGCATGCGAATGACGGGATCACTACGGATAGGCGATGCGGATCGTGACGTCGCCCTCGACCTGCTCGCGCGCCACTTCAGCGACGGGCGCTTGACCCGGGTCGAGTACGAGGAGCGCATGACGTCGGCACTCGAGGCGCGGACTCAGGCGGACCTCTCGGCGCTGTTTCACGACCTGCCCGCTCTGGACGACGTGAGCTTGGCGCCGGCCCGGGCCGGGTCGCGACCCTCGTTCTTCCTGCCGGCCGTCGTGGTGATCTCGTTCCTCCTCCTGTTGCCGATGACCGCCTTCATGTTCTTCCACGCTGCGCCGATCCTGGTCGCCTTCCTGGGCTTCGTCGTGATCGCCCGTCGCGCGGGCTGCTCCAGCCGGCGCACCTCACGGCGCGCCGTCGAGCGCGGCGCCTGGGACCCGCGCGCCGGTCGCGGCCCATGGCCACCGCAGACCCGATACGGCGGACGGCCCTGAGCTTTTCCCCACGGCAGCTGCACCGCGAACGCGCGGGAGCGGCCCGGCCCTTTGCGGCTGCCGTCCTCTCCGTCACCGTGCTCGCCGCCGGGCTGAGCGCCTGCACCACGAGTAGCGCCCACTCGCCGGCGTCGTCCACCACGCCGCCATCGACGTCGCAGGGAGACCCCCCAAGTGGCTCGGCGGGTTCGGCCGCCGGCTCACCGTCTGCGAGCACGTCGTCCTCGAGTGCACCACCGACTACCGAGGCCGCGCAGGTGCGAACGCCGAGCGACGCCACGCTCGTGGTCGCCGCCAAGGCACCAGTTGACCGTGCCCTCGCGATCAGCACCGCGCTGTTCGTGAGTTCACCGACGGCGGTAGTGACTGCGCTCGACGACCCCGACGTCTCCTATGGAGCCGGCCAGGCGAAGCGGCTCGGCGTCCCCCTCCTTCTCGCGGACGACGCCGGCACGGCGTCGGTGTCGGCGGAGCTGGCGCGGCTCGGCGCGCACGACGTGCTGGCGGTCGGTGCCGTGCCGCAACTCTCGGGCGTGCAAGCGGTCACCTCGCCCGGCGAACTTCCCGGCGGCGCGTCGGCGGCGACCTCGCCATCGGCGGGGTCGGGGACCGCACTGGCCGCCACCCTGGTCTTGGTGCACGCCGGCGGCGATGCGGGCGATGCGGCGGCCGCTGCCACCGCGACGGCCGCCGGGGCGCAGGTGATCGCGGTGCACGGGAGCGACCCGCGCGCCGACCCCGCGGCGATCGCCGCGCTGGCCAAGAACCATCCCGCCCACGTGATCGCGGCCGATTCCGACTTCGGCCCGGTGCCGCTCCTCGCTTCGCGGATCGCGGTGGCGCAGACCGGGACGCAGCTTCCCGGCGGTGGCCAGGTCGTGTTCCCCGGGCGCCGGTTCGTTGCGTTGTACGGGCACCCTGGTGGCGCATCCTTGGGCGTCCTCGGCGCGCAGGACCTGCCGGCCAGCATCGACCGCGCGCAGACGACCGCGGGCTGGTACGCCCCGATGAGCGACGTGCCGGTGGTCCCGACGTTCGAGATCATCGCGGCGGTGGCTCAGCAGTCGGCCGGGCGAGACGGCAACTACGTGGGGGAGTCCAGCGTCGACTCGCTGCGGCCGTGGGTCGAAGCGGCCGGCAAGGCCGGGATGTACGTCGTCCTCGACATTCAACCGGGCCGCTCCGACCCGCTCGATCTCGCCAAGCTGTACGCGCCGCTGCTGAAACTGCCCTACGTCGGTCTCGCCGTCGACCCGGAGTGGGCGCTGAAGCCCGGCCAGCTGCCGCTGCAGCAGATCGGCAACCTCGACTCGGGGGTGATCAACCGGGTCAGCGCGTGGCTCGACGGCTTCACCGCACAAAACCACTTGCCACAGAAGCTCTTCGTGGTGCACCAGTTCCGGCTCACGATGATCGGTAACGAGCCGGCCCTGCGGACGACGTATGAGAACGTGGCCGTGTTGATCCACATGGACGGCCAGGGCTCGCAGCCGAACAAGGACGCGACCTGGCGGTCGGTGATCGCGGCCGCGCCCAAGGGATTGCCGCTGGGCTGGAAGAATTTCTACAAGGAAGACCACCCGATGCTCGACCCGGCGCAGACGATGGCGCACAAGCCACAGCCGTTGATGATCTCCTACCAGTGAGCGCGGTGCTTGATGCGTGAGGTCCTCGACGATCTGGCGGGCACGCTGGCGGGTGGTTCTGTCATGGTGTTGAGCGGCGCCGGTGTCTCGACCGACTCGGGCATTCCCGACTACCGCGGCCCGGAGTCGGCGCATCGGCGCGTCGCACCGATGACCTACCAGACCTTCGTCGGTGAGCCGGGCGCGCAGCAGCGGTACTGGGCGCGCAGCCACCTGGGCTGGCCGTGGTTCTCCGCGGCCCGGCCGAACCCCGTGCATGAAGCGGTCGCGCAGCTCGAGCAGTCCGGAGTCGTTCACGGCGTCGTGACGCAAAACGTCGACGGGCTGCACCAGGCGGCCGGCGCGGTCGACGTCGTCGACCTGCACGGGCGGCTCGACCGCGTGGTGTGCCTGCACTGCGGCCGGCGCTCGCCGCGCGGCGAGCTGCACAAGCGGTTGGCGGCGGCGAACC
Source organism: uncultured Actinomycetes bacterium (assembly GCA_963782965.1). Classification (GTDB taxonomy): domain Bacteria; phylum Actinomycetota; class Actinomycetes; order Acidothermales; family Acidothermaceae; genus CAWALV01. The sequence continues at coordinate 1,775,636 of CAWALV010000006.1, read as the reverse complement.
CGGCGTTCGGCGCTGCTCTTCGCGTCGCCGGCGCAGCACGCCCCGACGGCGATGTCGAGCTGCCGGCCTCCGCCGTGCAGCGGTTCGTCGTGGTCGGGTGCACCGCGTGCGGAGGAGTTCTGAAGCCAGACGTCGTGTTCTTCGGCGAGTTCGTGCCGGCGGAACGGGTGGAGGCAAGTTACCGACTTCTGGAGCGCTCGCGGTTGTTGCTGGTTCTCGGTTCGTCGCTCACGGTGATGTCGGGCTACCGGTTCGTCGTGCGCGCCGAGAAGCTCGGCATTCCGGTGGCGATCGTGAACCGCGGCGCCACCCGAGGCGACCGGCAGGCCGCGGTGAAACTCGACGCCGGGCTCGGCGACGTCGTCCCGGCGCTCGCCGAACGCGTCACCCGGCTGGATTCGCCTGCGGTTCGCCGCCTCGGCGCTGCTCTCGCGCACTAGCCGGCCATCTAGGCTGGATTCATGGAGCCGGGCATCGCACGCGAGCGGTTCCAGGCGCAGCGCGTCGCCCGGCTCGCCACGGCCGACGAGACCGGCAAGCCACACGTCGTCCCGATAGTGTTTGTCGTGGTCGACGACACCATCTACAGCCCGGTCGACGACGTGAAGCCCAAGAGGGGCACGGAGTTGCGGCGCCTCGCGAACATGGCGGCGAACCCGCAGGTCGCGGTGCTCGCCGACCACTACGAAGACGACTGGCAGGCATTGTGGTGGGTGCGGGCGGAGGGACTCGCGCGGATATTGCACGCGCAACATCGTGAAGCGACATATGCGCTGGAGGAGCTCGCCAAGCGGTATCAGCAGTATGTCGAGAATCCACCACCCGGCCCGGTGATCGCTATCGACGTGCAGCGCTGGTCGGGCTGGGCAGCTGGTGGCGAATGAGCAAGAGGGAGCGGGCGTAATGGCAACAGGGCACGCAGGTGGGCGCCGCAGCCAAGAGTGGTATGCGGGCAACGATCGCAACGCGTTCATCCACCGCGCCTGGATGCGCCGCGGTCTGCCGGTCGACGCGTTCGACGGGCGGCCGCACATCGCGATCGCGAACACGGCGTCCGACCTCACGCCGTGCAACATGCATCTCTCCGAGGTGGCGCGTGCTGTTGCGGCAGGTGTCTGGGAGGCCGGCGGCGTCCCGCTGGAGATGCCGGTGATGTCGATCGGGGAGACACAGGTACGGCCAACGGCGATGCTGTTTCGCAACCTCGCTGCCATGTCGATCGAGGAGATGCTGCGCTCCAACCCGATCGATGGCGCGGTGCTGCTGGGCGGGTGCGACAAGACGATCCCTGCGTTGTTGATGGCCGCGGCGTCGGTGAACCTGCCGGCCCTCGTCGTGCCGGGTGGCCCGATGCTGACGGGACATTTCCGCGGCGCGCCGCTCGGATGCGGTACCGACGTATGGCGGCTCAGCGAAGAAGTGCGAGCGGGCACGTTGCGGCAAGAGGCCTTCATGGCCGCGGAGTCGTCGATGATCCGCAGCAAGGGGCACTGCAACACGATGGGTACGGCTTCGACGATGGCCTGCCTCGCCGAGGCGCTCGGGATGACGTTGCCGGGCTCGGCGGGCATTCCCGCACCGGACAGCCGCCTGCTCGAGAGCGCGCATGCCGCGGGCCGTCGCGCCGTGGCGCTGGTCCACGAGGACCTGCGGCCGAGCGCGGTGCTGACGCGTGCCGCGTTCCTCAACGCGATCGTGACGCTCGCGGCGATCGGCGGTTCGACGAACGGTGTCGTCCACCTGCTGGCGATCGCTGGCCGCGTCGGCGCGCACGTGACGCTCGACGATTTCGACACGGTGGGCGCAAAGGTGCCACTGCTCGCTGACCTGCAACCCGCCGGCCGCAACCTGATGGACGACTTCCACCGCGCGGGCGGGCTGCTCGCCCTGCTGCGGGAGGTGAGCGACCTGCTCGAACCCGACGCGGTGACCGTGAGCGGACGCCCGCTCGTCGACCACCTTGCCGATGCCGAGATCTTCGACGACACAGTGATCAGGCGGCGCGCCGCGCCGTTACTCGATTCCGCCGGGATAGCCGTGCTACGGGGGAACCTCTGCCCCGACGGCGCGGTCATCAAGCCGGCCGCCGCTTCGCCGCACCTGCTCGAGCACCGCGGCCGCGCGGTCGTCTTCGACAGCATCGAGCACGCCAGAGCGCGCCTCGACGACCCGGCGCTCGATGTCGACGCCGACTCGGTGCTGGTGCTGCGTGGCTGCGGGCCGAAGGGCTACCCCGGCATGCCGGAGGTCGGTAACCTGCCGCTGCCGGAGAAGCTCCTCTCCCGCGGCGTGCGTGACATGGTGCGCATCAGCGACGCGCGCATGAGCGGGACGGCGTATGGCACGGTCGTCCTGCACGTCGCACCCGAGGCGGCGGCCGGTGGACCGCTCGCCCTGCTGCGCGACGGCGACCCCATCGTGCTGGACGTCGAGAAGCGGCGTCTCGACGTCGAGATACCGGACGCCGAACTGCTCGCCCGTGCGCCAGCAGCCGGCGCCGTGTCGTCGTACGCCGCACCGATGCGCGGTTGGGAGAAGCTCTACGTCGAGCACGTGATGCAAGCCGATCGCGGCGCCGACCTCGACTTCCTCGTCGGCGGGAGCGGTGACGCAGTCAACCGCGAGTCGCACTGAGTCCGTCGCGGTATTGGTCGGCGCGGTGGTCGGAGTGTTAATCGGCGCGGTGGTCGGAGCGGCGGCGACGAGCGTTCGATGCGCAGGCGCGCCTTGATGCTCGGTTGAGGTGCGTTGCACTCCGCTACAAAGTCTTGTACCGAAATACAACGGCCACGATCGGAGCCGCGCCGGTTGAAGCCCGGCCGCTCAAGCAGAAGCGGCCGGGGCGCCGGAGTGGGTTGCTCGGCAGTCAGGACGTGAGGGCATCGATCCGGCGCACCTCGTCGTCGTCCAGGCTGAAATCCCAGATGTCGAAGTTGGAGCGCAGCCGTTCGGGCTTCGCCGACTTCGGGATCACGACGATGTCGTGGTCGACATGCCAGCGCAGCACGACTTGCGCGGGAGACTTGCCATGCGCCTCTGCGATTTCACGCAACACCGGGCTGGCGAGGTCGCTCCGCTTGAACGGGCTGTATCCCTCGAGCACCACGTCGTTCTCGCGGTGATAGTCGACCAGCTTGTGGTCGTAGCTGGGGGGTGCCCACGGGATCTGGTTGACGGCGGGCCGCACCCCGGTCGACTCGGCGAGTTCGTCGACTTGCGCGGGGCTGTAGTTGCTGACGCCGACGGCTCGGGCCAAGCCTTCCTCGCGCGCTTTGAGCAACTCCTGCCACGTCTGCGGCGAGGCGGTCCCGTTGACCGGCCAGTGGATGAGCCAGAGGTCGACGTACTCGGTGTCGAGCTTGCGCAAGCTCTCGTCGAGGACTCGCCGGGCTTGCTGCGCACGCTCGGGCGGCAGCTTGGTGGTGACGAATATCTCGCTGCGCGGGATGCCGCTTTCTCGGATCGCAGCGCCTACCTGCTCCTCGTTGCCGTAGGCGGTGGCCGTGTCGATGTGGCGGTAGCCGATTTCCAGCGCCGCAGTGACGGCGTCGTGGCCTTGCTTACCGGTCAGTTGCCACGTGCCCAAGCCGAGCACCGGAATCTCTCCGGTGCTCTCCGCCAGCCGCAGCATGGGAACCTTCGCCATGGGGTGAGCCTTCCGTTTGTCAGTCTCGCGTCGTGTTATGCATTCCCCGCGTGCAGGCGCACGACTCGCGCGATCAGCATGCGCGCGCCGCTGGTCTCATCGTCGTCCGATCACGAGTGGCGTTGGAAGAGGGCGGCATCGGCGTCTTGCCGCTGCTTTTCCGTCGGGGCGGCGTTCTCGAGCGCGTAACCCGCGACCGGGAGCGCAGGATCGTTCGCGGCTCGCGGCAGCTCCGCGAGGTCGGCGCCGCGGGCGACGTCGTCCAGGGCCGTCAGCTGGGCGTCGAGATAGTCGAGATATCGCGCCCGCGCGGCGCGCAACTGGTGATGCCACGGCAACACCCTGACGTCTGAGATCGCGACGCGCGCCCGGCGCAGCTGTGTCGCCCCCTTCGCCGCGGATTGGTCGATGAGTTCGGCCAGACCGGCGCGCACGGTCGCCGAACTGGAGCTGACGAGAAGCGGCATCGTGTACGTGCGGGTGGAGAACACGACCGCTTGGGCGGCGGCGGCGGTGGCCTGCGCGTTGGTGATGGCGGCGAGCAATGCCTTGAACTCGTGCTGCTTCTCGCGGGCGTCGGCCCATCGCGCGACCAACCCCAAGACCACCATGACCACGACGACGACACTGACGACCGTGGGCCAGCGGCCGCGGGGTCCATCGGGCGAAGCGCTGCTCACGACGTCCGGCATAGTGCCTGACATGACTCCGTTGTAGCACCGGCGCGCGCGGCCGGTATCAGCCGGCCAGGATTGTCGCGATCTCGCCGAACACGGTGTCGTTCACGGAGGCGCTGCCGCCGAACAGCCACGCCGAGCTCGCGCTCAGGGAGGCCGTCTGGAGGTACGCCGCCGTGCCGGCCGGGAGCGCACCCGAGGGCGGCACGAGCAGCATCGGGCCGATGCCCAGCGCCGCGACCGTCCCGCCTGAGAGCGCGTCAGGGAAGTTCGCGCCGCTCGCGAGGCCCACGACGGTCGGCGTGTCGAAGAACGCGCGCGCGACCAGGACCGACGTGCCGTAGCGGTCGGTGCCGATGTAGGCATTCGCCTGCTGGTCGGCTCTTGCCGCAGGCCCGCCGATCGCGAACCGCTGATCACCGGGATGGGCCGCGAGGTAGGTCGCTGTCGTGGCAGCCATCGTCGACCCAGCGGTAAGCAGGATCGCGCCGCCTTCCCTTGCGGCCGCGGCGCCCGCGGACAGTGCATCGGGGAAGTTCGTGCCGTCGGCCTCGAAGACGACATTCGGGTCGTGCAGAGCGCCGGCGACCGCCACTGCGGTGCCGTAGCGGTCGTTACCCGAGAGCCGCTCGATGGTGTACCCGTTGTTGCTCAGAGCCGTCTCGACAGCCACCGACACGGCACTCGTACCGCCCAGAATGTAGATCGTGGCGCCTCCCGGCAGCACCCGTTCGATCTCCGTCAGCACCCGACCATCGAGGTTCGCACTGGGTGTGAGGAGTAGCGGACCGCCCTCCTCCGCTGCGAGCGGTGTGCCCGACAGGGCATCGGCGAAGTTATCGGCACGAGCCAACACGACGACGCGAGCGCTATAAGCCTTGGGGAACGCAGCCTGCGACGCCGCGATACTTGTCGCGATCCGATCCGACCCGAAGACGCGTTGCAGCGCAGGGTGACCACCGCCGCCACCGCCGCCACCGCCGCCACCAGACGGTGGTGCTGCCACGCTGACGGCGACGGTGGAGGGCGTCAAGGCTTTGAGAGTCCCACCGGATCCAGCACGAGATAACACGCCGAAGGTGGAGGTCTCGACGGTGGCCGGAACCGTGGCACCTGCATACGTGATCGTGACTTTCTCACCCGGCTCGAGATTCAACCCCGTAAGGTCGATATTCGCGCCGGAAACGGTTGTCGTCGGTTGTGTCGCGTCGGTACTCGTCGCGGTGACGTAGCCAGCCGCCGAGTTATCGGAGGTCTGGGGTGCCGTCCAGTCGTTCGGCACCACGAGTTCGAAGGCGCCGTTGTTCAGGTAGCCGGTTGCCGGCGGTTGATACGTGAACGTCAACGTCGCTGTACCACCCTCCGTGACCGAGGACGGAGTTACGGAGGCTGTGCCGCTCCCGTCGTCTGCAGGACCAACGACCTGCACAGTGGGCGACGTGGACAGCGCCGCGAGCATGCCGCCATTGGTCTTCATCTGAGCATCGAAGATAGAAAGGCCAGCACTAGCTGGCGCGTGCGCGTTGCCGCCGCCGCCCGATGTGTCGCCGTAGGTGATGGTGAGGGAGCTGCCGGCCAGCATCGTGACGCCGGTCACCTGGATCGTGCTGCCTGAGATGTTCACCGTCTGCGACGTGCTACCGATCTTGGCAATGGTGTACCCGGCCGCGCTACTCGTGGTGCTCGGCACCGACCAGCCAGCGGGTACGTCAATCGTGACCTCCGCGTTGGTGAGGTACGTGCCGGGTGCCGGCGAGTACGTGAGCACGATCGGTTGAGCCGAGCTGACGCCGACGCTGGCGGGAGACACCGTCACGGTGCCGGAGCCAATGGTGGCCGCCGCAAGTACCTGCACGACAGGTGGGGAGCTGACGGCGCTGAGGGTGCCACTGGCGGTCGACCTCATCTTGGTGGTGAACGTGGAGGCCTGTGCGGACGAAGGGGCGACTGCGCCGCTGCCGCCGCCAGAGGTGTCGCCGTAAACGACCGTCACGTTGCCGCCGGCAAGGGTTGTGATGCCAGCCACTGTGATGGTCTGCCCCGATGTCGAGACCATGCCTTCCGACGCGGTGGTGTAACCCGCTGCCGCGCTCGCCGTGCTCGGTACCGACCACCCGGCCGGGACTACGACCGTGATCGTGCCGTTCGTCAGCGCTTGGCCCGCGGGTGCCGTGTAGGTGAATGTCAGCGTGTCATGCGACGACGTCGGCACCCAAGTCGTGTCGGCGGTCATGGTTCCGGCGCCGTTGGCGGCCACGCCGGGGCAAAGGTCGGCACCGAGGGCGGCGCCCCGGGGCGTGCCCAGACCGGTTGCGAGGTCGTAACCCGAGTGGGCGGCGTAGAGGCCGCCGTTCGCGCCGTCGCCGTCGTTGTTGCCGGTCGTTACGTCGTAGAAGTCAGCAGAGCTGAGCTGATACAGCGCCGGGTTGATGAACCCCAGCCGATGTCCGGAGCAGGTGCTGTCGATCAGCGCGATCAACGATGCCCACGTCGGTGCGGCGGCGCTGGTGCCCCCGATGAAGTACGTACTGCTATTCCAATAGATCAGGTACCCGTAGTACGGATCCGCGGAGGCACTAACGTCGGGCACCTCCCGGCAGTAGGAACCGCCCGGCGCGCCACATGGTGAGCCGCTGCTATCGCTGATAACACCGCCGTTCGTCTGCCAAGCCGGCATTGGCCACAGAGCCGAAATGCCACCGCCGCCGGCGGAGACGTCATAGCCGCCATACTTGGTATCCACGGAGGTCCCGTCGTTCCACACGCTCTCGGGGCCACTCGCGGTGCTGAGACGCGTGCCGCCGACGCCCGTAACTTCGGGTTGGCTCGCGGGGTCGTCGGTCGCGAGCTCGGAGTCGTTCTGAGGGCTCGTGTCAGCCCGGTCGCAGGCTGCGGACCCTGAATCGCCCGAAGCTGCGAGGACGGTCTGGCCGAGGGCGGCCATCTTCTGGAACACCGCGCGCTCAGCGTGGTACAGGTATGCACTCGTCGCGGGCTCGCACTCGCCCCAGCTAGTGCTGACCACCTGCGCGATGTTGTCGGTGGCGATCTTGTTGTACACGTCGACGATGTCAGCGTCAGTTGCGGTTGTCCAGATAGGCCCTTCATAGACCTTGATAGCCGCCTTCGGTGCCAGGCTGACGACGTCTTCGATGTCGAGTGCCGCCTCGCCGTTGGGACCAGGGCCACTGCCAGCCCCGCCGTTCACACGTACCGTTGTGACGGTGTTCGACGCGCCGAAGCAGCTCTTGTATGTGCTGATGTCGCTCGAGCTGAACGGCTCCAACTCAAACAGCGCGACGGTGACTCCGGAACCGAGGTCGTTGGAGCTGTAATACGGCGACAGGCCGTAGCGCGAAGCCAGCTGCTGCGGTGTGTAGTAGTGGTATGGCGCACTCGCCCCGGTGTCTTGCCCGAAGCACTCCCCGCCCGTGTAGTTCGGATTGAGTGACCCGGGAGCCGGGCGAGGTACGACTGGCGCATGCTGGGGCAACACCAAGTTGTTCAACCCGATGACAGATTGCACCAGCGGCGCGACGGTCACCGGTAGTTGCGGCGCCGACATGTTGGCGTGGACGACGCGGCCTGAGGTGAGGCGGTACTGCTCGAAGCTGGTATGCAACGCCGAGCCGACGGCCGCAGTCGAGCCAGACACCGTCATGACCGAGCCGAGTGTTTGGTCGATGTGCAGGCCGAGTGAGCGCAGCTGCGCGGTGACACTTGCTACGGCCTGGGGCGTCGGGCCGAAGGTGTTCTGGAATTGCGCCGAGGTCAGGAAGTGCCGGTACTGCGGCGAGCCCGGGGTCGACACCGCCTGCACGAAGGAATCGAGCCCGGCTTGGTTGCGCGACTTCAACACGACGTCGAACGTCAGTTGCTGGCTCGACGGCAGCGCGCCCAACGCGTGTGCCGTCTGTGGCACGACCGGCGCCGAACCGACCACCGCGGTGCTCGCGATCGCAGATGGCGAAGGCGACGGCGCGGCCCAGGCAGGGGATACCGCGACGGTCGAAGCCGCCAAGGCGCAGGTGGCAGAAAGGATGACTCGGCGCAATTGGCGCATCGGGTTTCCCCCAGGTTCGGCCGGACATGGCCGAGGCGGCGTCCCGGACCGAGCACACCTTAGCCGCCGTCGCCGTCCCAGATCCCCGTTTTCGCGGCGGTTCGCTCGCATGGGCGCAAGCGTGTCCGAATGCGGCCCAGCAGCCCGCGTGGGGAACACTCGCAGGTATGCGTCGGGGAGGTGCCGTCACGTGAGCGCCGCGCCCGACCTCGCCGAAGCCTCGGTCAGCCCGTGGCGCCGCATCGTCGGCGATGCGGTGCGCTTCGACCGGCGTGGGGTGCGCGTCGTCCCGGCGGCTCGGATGGCGCTCGGCGTGACCGTGGCACTCGTCGTCGGCTACCAAGTCCGCTCGTGGGCAACGGGAGCGGCCGCGGCCGGTGGCGCGCTCGCGGTCGGCATCGCGTCGGTCATCCCAGCGCCGCGGCCCAGGCTCGCGTTGCTCACCTCGGTGGCGATCTGCATGGCACTGGGCACGTTCGTCGGGGGTGCGACCAGCTCCCACCCCGCGATCCACATCGTCATCGGTGCTGCGGTCGCGTTCTGCTGCGGCTTGCTCATCGCGGTTGAGCCTGGTCTCACGTCCGTCGGGCTCAACACGCTCGTCGCCTTCTTGGTGTACGGGCGGTTCGCCGGATCGGCGCCGACCGCTGCTCGAACCGCCGGCGTCGTCGCGGCCGGGGCGGCGGGCCAGCTGCTGCTGGCCGTCGTCGCGCATCATGCGCCTGTTAACCGGGCGCTGTCCGGACTCGCCCGCGCCTACGCCGCCCTCGCCGATTTCGCCGCCGACCTCGACCCGGGCCGCTCCTCCCTTCCGGCCGCGCAGGCGATCGACGTCGCAGGCACCGACCTGGAGTACTCCCTCGCCACCGCCACCGCGAACGAGGCTTTGGCCAGCGTGATGAACGAGGCAAGGCGCATCAGGCTCGAGCTGCTCAGCCTCGCCAGCGCTTTCGGCTCCGCCGATTCCGGCCCGGACGACGCGGTGCCGGCGCCGCTGCTCGCCGTCCGCGAATGCGTTTCGGCGTTCTTGCGTTGCATCGCCGAAGGCCTCGGCCAAGCGGCCGTTCCCGCGGGTCTGGAAGCGACGCTCGGCGACGCCGAGCGTTCGCTCAAGCAGCTCACGGGCGCGTCGGCGGCGACCGAGTCGAACGCAGGCGGATGGCCGATCCGGGCCGACGTCGCGTCGCGCGCGCTAGCCGGGCAGTTGCGTGCCGTCGCAGGGTTGCTGCCCGAGGCGGTGAGCGCCTCCGCGCCGCCGCTCCAGACCGGTTTGGCGTTGCGGTCGGCAGCGCGGGTGTCGCGGCGCGGCGCGCACGGCTTGGGTCAGCTGACTCATCGGCTGGTCGCGAACCTGACGCCGCGCTCCGACGGCTTGCAGCACGCACTCCGGCTTGCCGCTGTCGTGACCCTCGCGACGGCCATCACCGACGTGTCGAAGTTCGGGCGCGGCTACTGGGTCGCGCTGACGGCGGTGCTGGTTCTTCGGCCCGACTTCTCAACCACGTTCACCCGCGGCGTTGCGCGAGCCGCCGGCACGCTCATCGGCGTCGGCGTGGCCACCACGATCGCCGTGCTGGCCAACCCGCACGGCTGGGCGTTGGTGGGCATCGTCGCGGTCGCCGCCTGGGCCTCGGCCGCGGTCATCAGTGCCAGCTACGCCGTCTTCAGCGCGACCATCACGGCGCTGGTCGTCTTCCTGCTCGCCGGCATCGATCAGCACCCGGTCGTGGCCGGGCGCGAACGCCTCGTTGCGACTGTGGTCGGAGCGGGTATCGCGTTGCTCGCCTACGCGGCATGGCCGGCGTGGGGCAACGAACGGGCCGCCGATGCGCTCGCCGACCTCGCCGCCACCACGCGCGAGTACGTGCTCGGCGTCCTGACCTCTTGTCTGGACGCCAGCTCCGAGCTCAGCGGTGCCCAACTCGCCGCGCGCAGCCGCGCCGTCCGGCTGGCTCGAACCAACGCAGAGGCGGCGGTCGACAGGTCGCTCGCCGATCCGGGTTCCCGGCAGATCGATGCCCGGACGGCGTCGTCGCTGCTGGCTGCGCTGCGCCGCCTGTCGATCGCCGCGCACAGCCTTCGGCTGCGGCACCCGCCGCCCCGCCCGCTGACGGCGTCGGCTCGCCAGCTCATCGACGCGTTCGACCTCGAGCTGGCCGGGGCGTTGGCGGCATTGCGGTTCGGTCGGGTCACCAAAGTGCATGCGCCGCTGCGCGACCTGCACGAGAAGTTCGCTGAAGGCATCGCGTCGGAGCTTGCCGAACGGCCCGGCCTCGACGCCGTCCTGGCCGAAACCGACGAGTTGGTCGATGCGACGAACTCACTCACCGCGGTCGTCAGCCGGGCGCAGGAGTTGCACGGTGACGCGATGCCGTGGGGCGTTGTCGCGAGCCGTAATACCGACAACTGAATGACACACTTCCCGATGCAACCGTCGCCACCGACTAAACGTCGTCTTGCCAGGACCGCGAAGAGCGGCGTAGAGCAGGACGGAGGCGTGGCGTGGCATCGTCACCGCGCGAAACCCACGGGAGACTTCCCGGCCTCGACGGTTTGCGCGCTCTCGCCGTCGTCGGGGTACTGCTCTACCACGCCAACGAGCGGACGCTACCGGGCGGCTATCTCGGTGTAGACCTGTTCTTCGTCATCTCCGGCTTCCTCATCACCTCCCTGCTCGTCGGCGAGCGGCAGCGCAACGGCGCCATCGCCTTGAAGCGGTTCTACGTGCGGCGGGCCCGCCGTTTGCTGCCGGCGCTCTTCGCGATGCTCGCGACAGCTACCGCGTTCATGGCCGTGTTCTTCCAGGCCGACCTCCACCAGGCCCGCGGCGACGTCGGTGCCGCCGCCGGGTACTTCTCCAACTGGTGGTACGTGCTGCATCACCGCTCCTACTTCGTCGCCGCCGGCCGGCCCGAGCCGCTCCAGCACCTGTGGTCGCTGGCAGTCGAAGAGCAGTTCTACCTGGTGTGGCCGGCCGTGCTCGTCGTCCTGCTCACGTTCCGGGTGCGGCTGCGCCTGGTCGCGGCGGTGGCCCTGGCCGGGGCCGTCGCTTCGGCGTGGTGGATGCGCGACCTCGCGATCGCCGGCAACATGCCCTTCGACACCGACGCCTCGCGCGTGTACTTCGGTAGCGACACCCACGCCAGCGCATTGCTGCTCGGCGCGGCAGCGGCTGCCCTGGTGGCGTTGGGCCACGGCGACACGGATCCGACGGCGGTTTCCGCTGGCGGACGGCGGGTACTCGACGCGGTCGCCTTGGTGGCCGGCCCGGTCTCGCTGCTCTTCGTCTGCTGGGCGATGTGGCGGTGGGGTGAGTTCTCGGCCGGGATATACCGAGGCGGGTTCTTCGTGTTCGCCGCGGTCGCGGCGGTCGCCGTGGTCTGTGCCTCGCGGGCCGGCAGCCGGCTGGGCCGCGTGCTCGACATCGCGCCGTTGCGCTGGATCGGGGTGCGTTCGTACGGCCTGTACCTGTGGCACTGGCCGGTTTTCGTCTACACCCGGCCCGGCCTCGACTGGCAGCTGCACGGCTGGCAGGCGCTCGTTGCCCGGCTGGCCATTACCGTCGCGCTCACGGAGCTGAGTTTCCGGTTCGTCGAAAGCCCGATCCGCGAGCACGGCTTCCGCGTGCTACGGCCCGCCCTCGTGCCGGCGCTTGCCGCAGCCGCTTGCATCGGCGTCCTTGCGGTGACGCCCGGCGTGGTCACCGGCTGGCTGCAGGCGCGCCAACCCCCCGTCGTCCCGGCTGCTGCGCAGCAGCCGGCTGAAGGAGGTGACGGCGCGCCGGGTTCGCCGTCGCCTTCGCCGGGCGAATCGAAACCCGCTCCGGCATCGACACACCCGCCCGCGACGCCGTCCCCGCCGAGCAAGACGCCGAGCAAGACGCCGAGCAAGACGCCGAGCAAGACGCCAAGCGGGACGCCGACGGGCGCGGCCACGCAACCGGCGCCGCCTCCGTCGACCCCGCCGGCGAACAAGGGCACGGCGACTCCACCGGCCGCGCCGCCGACTCCGACGATTCCGGCCGGGCCCGCGCCCGCACTTACGGCGGTCGGCGACTCCGTGATGATCGACGCCACTGCCGCCTTGCAGCAGGCGTGCCCGTCGAGTGAGGTGTACGCCGTTGTCGGATGGCAGGCGCACGCCATGTTCGGCGAGATCACCACCCTGAAGGCGGCCAACCACCTGGGCCAGGTGGTGGTGATCGAGGCGGGCACGAACGGCCCGGTGAGCAGCAAGGAACTCGACGCAACCCTGACCCTGCTCGCCGATCGCAGCAAGGTGCTCCTCGTCAACAACCACATGGACCGCCCGTGGGAGCCGGCCAACAACGCGCTCTTCCCGGCGGCGGCGAAAGCCCACCCCAACGTCGTGCTCGTCGACTGGGACACCCTGGCGAACAAGAATCCGCAGTGGCTGACGAAGGACGGCGTCCACCTGCAACCAGCAGGCCGCGCACCCTACGCGGCGCTCATCCAGCAGGCGGCGGATTGCTGACCGCTCTAGGCTGAAGGAAAGGCGTCACACCGAAGGTCAGCGAGAAGGGTGCCACCGATGGGCATTCACCGTCTCAACCACGCCGTCCTCTACGTGCGCAATCTCGAGGAGAGCGTTGGTTTCTACACGGAGGTGCTCGGTTTCCGCCGGGTTCCGATGACGCCGGAGGGGTTCGACCGCGCCGCGTTCTTGCAGGCGCCCGACTCCACCAACGACCACGATCTCGGGCTTTTCGAGATCGGCGCCGCAGCCGGCCCGTCACTCGCGGGTCGCGCGACGGTCGGCCTGTACCACCTGGCGTGGGAGGTCGGCACGCTGGCCGAACTCGAAGAGGTCGCCGCTTCCCTCGCGAAGGCCGATGCTCTGGTCGGCACCTCCGACCACGGGACGACGAAGAGCCTCTACGGGCGCGACCCCAACGGGTTGGAGTTCGAGATCGTCTGGCTGATCCCGGCCGACCTGCTCGACGACGCAGCTCGTGATGCGCGCCGCCGGATCGGCGCGCTCGATCTCGACAAGGAGAAGCGGCGTTACGGCGCCACGACGCAGAGCGGCGTCGGGGTCTCCCGGGCGAGCGCACCGGCGGCCGGATAGCTTCCTCGCATGAGCGCTGCGCCGGGGACCGACGTCATCAAGGTTGCTGTCATCGGTTACGGGCTGGGCGGTGAGGTCTTTCATGCGCCGCTCGTTGCGGCGACGCCCGGCATGCAGGTCGCGTTCGTGGTAACAGGCAACGAGCAGCGGGCGCGAGCCGCGCACGAGCGCTACGGCGCCCAGGTCGTCGCCGATGTCGAAGCGCTGTGGCAGCGTCGCGATGACCTCGACCTGGTCGTGGTGACCAGCCCGAATCGCTTCCACGTCGCGCACGCACTCGGCGCCATCAGGGCAGGCCTGCCGGTGGTGGTCGACAAGCCGTTCGCACCCGACGTCGCGCAAGCCGAGGCGGTGGTCGCCGCTGCAGCCGATGCCGGCGTGCTGCTCAGCGTGTTCCAGAACCGGCGATGGGACGGCGACTTCCTCACCGCACGTTCGCTGATCGAGAGCGGCCGGCTCGGCGACGTGACACGGTTCGAGTCGCGGTTCGAACGGTGGCGGCCGATGCCGAAAGGAGGTTGGCGCGAAAGCGGTGCGGTCGAGGACGCCGGCGGGTTGCTCTACGACCTCGGTGCGCACCTCATCGACCAGGCCCTGGTGCTGTTCGGACCGGTGGCTCATGTGTATGCCGAAGTCGACGAGCGGCGAGCGGGGGTCGACGCGGACGACGACGTGTTCGTGTCGCTGACTCACGTGAGCGGTGTGCGCAGCGGTTTGTGGATGAGCGCGGTCGCGTCCGACATCGCACCGCGGCTGCGGGTACTCGGCACCGAGGCGGCCTATGTGAAGTACGGGCTCGACCCGCAGGAGGCCGCGTTGGCCGCTGGCCGTCGTCCCGACCTCGAGGCGAACTGGGGGAGCGAGGCACCCGCGCGCTGGGGGACACTCGGCGTCCCGGGTGAGGCGCAACCGCTCGAGACGCAGCCCGGTGCCTACCAGCGGTATTACGCAGCGGTGGGGGCGGCGCTGCGCGGCGAAGGCGCGATGCCGGTCGATCCTCGCGACTCGGTCGAGGGGCTTCGCGTCATCGCCGCCGCGCGACGATCGCACCGCGAGCGAACGGTCGTCGAGTTCTAGACGCTCAACCCCTGGCAGCCGGGCTCTGTGCTCCAGCAGTGCCGGTGCCGGCACCGCCGTTGCCACCGCGGCCGCCGCGGCCGCCGAATCCGCCGAACGCTCCGGCGGCTCCGGCCGCGCCCTGCGTCACGGACTGCGCGGCGTACACGCCGCTGGAAGACTCGACGCCGTTCACGATGACCGTTTGGCCGGGGGAGATGTCTTTCACTGTGCCGGTCGTGGTCTTGGTGACTGTCGTACCGCTCGTAGTGGTGACTTTCACGGTGTCGCCGTTGGTGTCGGTGACGTAAAGGGTCGTCCCGTCGACTGCCGCGACCGTGCCGACGATGTTCGCCGCGCCACCGGCCGCACCGGTGCCCGCGCCCCCAACACCTGGTGCACCGCTGCCGGGTTGCGCGGTCGGAGCACCCGTTCCGCCGGTGGCGTTCGCCTGCGCGCCGCCGCCCAGTGCTGCGAACCGGCTGGCTGCCGACCCTGCCGAGGCTGCCGACGACGCCGACGACGATGCCGTCGTCTTCACGTTCGCCTTCTCGACCTTCACGCCACCGAAGAAGCCGACGCCGACCGCAGCGGCCAGGCTCAAGGCCAGCGTGATCGCGGGGAGGCGCCGCCGTCGCTGGAAGACAGGAGGCGGCGGCGGCTCGTCGTCCAGGAACTGGGTGCTTTCTAACGGCTCGGTCTCGGTCATCGCGGTCTCCGGAACGATCTGGCAGGTGTGCGGGGATGGCTATTCATGGCGCAAAGCTTCGATGGGCAGCAGCCGGGCGGCGCGGCTCGCCGGGTACAGCCCGAAGAACAGGCCGGTGACCACGGCCACGCCGAAAGCGAGGAACACCGAATACGCGGCGACCTCGGGCTGTATTCCGATGATCTTGAAGTGGCTGCCGCCGATACCCGCGGCCACGCCGAGCAGGCCGCCGATCGCCGACATCAGCACCGCCTCGACGACGAACTGGCCCATGATGTCGGCGCGTTTGGCGCCGATGGCCTTGCGGATGCCGATCTCGCGCGTCCGCTCGGTGACCGTGACGAGCATGATGTTCATCACGCCGATACCACCGACGAGCAGGCTGATCGCCGCGACCGCACCGAGCAGTGTGGTGAAGACCTTGTTGGACGACTGGGTCGTCTGCAAGAGGCTGGCCTGGTTCAGGATGCGGAAGTCGTCGGTGCCGCCTGCTGCGATGCCGTGGCTGGTCTCGAGTGTGGTGGTGACCTCGGTTTGGGCCAACGCCTCCTTCGACGGTGAAGCCGCCTCGACGAGGATGTCGCTGTACGAGCGTGCGTAGCCCGTCAGGGTGTCTTGCACCGCGGTGAGCGGGGCCATCACGACGTCGTCCTGGTCCTGTGCACCGTTGGTGCCCTTGACCTTCAGCAGGCCGACGACCTGGTAGGTGGCGCCGTTGAACTGCACGTTGTTGCCGATCGGGTCGGCATTGCCGAACAGGTTCGTGGCGACGGTTTGGCCGATCACGGCGACCCGGTTGTGCTGCGACTCGTCGGCGTCGCTGAAGAGGGTGCCTTCGGCGAGCTGGTAGTCCTTGATCTGGAAGTACGACGGCGTCGTGCCCACGAACGAAGCGGGCGAGTAGGAGGCGCCCTGGTAGACGGCAGTCACCGAGTTCGCGTTCGCCACCGGCGCGACCGCGGTCACGTCAGGGTTCTGCGTCTTGTCCTCAAGGGCCTTCACGTCAGCTGCGGTGAGGATCGCCGCCCTCGACTGGGTGCCGGTGGTGGCCCGGCCGCCGAAGCCGCCCGGGCCGCCGAAACCGAACTGCGGGCTGACCTGGAGGAGGTTGGTACCGAGACCTTCGATCGTCTTCTGGATCGCGGCGGTCGAACCCGTGCCGACCGCCACCAGCATGATGACCGAGCCCACGCCGATCAGCATGCCGAGCATGGTGAGGAACGAGCGCAGGCGGTTGTGCACGATGCCGGCGAGCGCGATACGCACGTGCTCGAAGCGGATCACGGCTGGCTCCCGGCGGCGGCGCCGACCGTCGCGTGGCCTGCGAGTCCTGGCCTCGGCGGCGCACCGTCGAGCGGTGCCATCCGCTCGTCGCCCACGATCAGGCCGTCCCTGACCCGTACCACTCGCTTGGCGTGTTGCGCGACGTCGCTCTCGTGGGTGATGAGCACGATCGTGCGGCCCTCGCTGTTGAGGCGCGCGAAGATGTCGAGCACGTCACCGGTCGCCACCGAGTCGAGGTTTCCGGTCGGCTCGTCGGCCAGGATCAGCGAAGGGTTGACGGCCACCGCCCGCGCGACGGCCACCCGCTGGCGTTCGCCACCCGACATCATCGTCGGCCGGTGGTCGAGGCGTGCGCCGAGCCCGACCTCGTTCAACGCCTCGAGCGCGCGCCGGCGTCGCTCGCCCGCGCGCAGCCCGGCATAGGTCAGCGGCAGCTCGACGTTTTGCAGAGCGGTCAGTTGCGACAGCAGGTTGAAGCTCTGAAAGACGAAGCCGATCTTGCGGTTGCGGATCTCGGCCAGCTCGTCGTCGTCCAGGTGCTCGACGTCGATGCCGTCGAGCAGGTATCGGCCGCTGCTTTGGATGTCGAGGCAGCCCAGGATGCTCATCAACGTGCTCTTGCCCGAACCGGACGCGCCCATGATGGCGACGTAGTCGCCGCGGAGGACCGACAGCGACACCCCGCGCAACGCGTGGACGGACGCCTCACCCGCACCGTAGGTCTTGGTGAGCTGCCACAGCCGGATCACCGGGGCTGCGGGTTCGTCAGGTCGGGTCATCCGCGCCCACCACCGCCGAAGCCGCCGCCACCGCCGATGAAGACGCCGCCACCGGGTATGCGCGCCGTGGTGGGGTTGGTCGTCGTCGACGACGTGCTGCGCGTCGTGGCCGGCAATGCCACTTTGTCGCCTGCCTTCACGGCGCCCTCGATCTGCGTCGAGGTGTCACCCTTGAGGCCGACCACGACGTCGACCTGCTTTTGGCTGCCGTCCGCCTGTTCGACGAGCACGTAGGACGTGCGGCCGCCGGACCGGACCGCGGCCGACGGCACGTTCAGCACGCCATCGGCCTTGCCGGTGATGACCGTGACGTTGGCTGTCATGCCCGGCTTGATGCTCGGGTTGCTCTGGTCGAGAGCGAAGGTGGCCTGGTACTGCACGACGTTGCTCGACACCGTGGAGGTGTTCGCGACCTGGATGACGTGCGCGGCGAACTCCTCGTTCGGCAGGGCATTGAGGGTCACCGTCGCCGGGGCGTTGACGAGAACCTTGGCGGCGTCCGCCTCGTCGATGTTCGCGGTCACTTGGAGCTCGGTCAGATTCGTCAACGTCAGGAACCCCGACGACGTGCCCCCCGAACCCGAGGCGGCGCTCGCCGCGCCCGTGTTCCCGGCACTGACCGTTTCGCCGACCGAATAGTTCACCGCGCCGACAGTGCCGTCGGTCGGGGCCGTCAAGGCGGTGGCGTCGAGCGCCTGCTGGGCGTTGTCGACCTGCACCTGGGCCTGCTCGACGGCGGCCTGGTCACTGGCCACGTCGGACGCCTTGGGAGGCGCCGTCTGCTGGGCGTTGTTGTTGTTCGTGACCTGCTCGGAGAGCTGGGCGTTGGTCACTTGCTGCTGCGCGCTGGTGATCGACTGCTGATCCTTGGCGATGCCCTGTGCCTGGGAGTTCTGCGCCGCGGTAATCGCGTCTTTGTCCGCCTGGATCTTCACCTGGTCGGCGTCGATCGCGTTCTGGTCCTTGGCGAGCCCGTTGGTCTCGTTGGTGATCGCCGCAGCGACGAGTGAGCTCGTCGCCCACTTGCCGTCGGTGCCTGCTGTGCCGTCGCCGGTGAGCTTTGACTGGTCGTTGAGGACGGTGACGCCATCTCGGTCGCATTTCGCCAGCGCGCTCGCGTAGGTCGGATCGGTGTGGTCTGTCGGCACTGCCGCGCAGTCGGCCGTTTGCTGCGCCGCATCGGCAGTCGATTGGGCGGCGTCGATCGCGTATTGAAGGGGCGCCTGGTTTTGGGCGGCCGTCACCGCGGTACCGAGTGTGCTCTCGTCGTTGACGTACGTCGTGTTGTCCTTCGTCAGCTGAGTCTGATCGCTCGCGAGTTGTTGCTGGGCCTTGGTGACGGCAGCGGCGAGGTTGGTCTGGTCGAAGGTGAACTGTTGCTGAGCGTTGGCGAGCTGGTTCTGCGCGGCTGTCACCTGCTGCGCTGCCTGCTCGTTCGACAGGTCGTAGCCCTTGCGCTGAGCCGCGGTCGCGCCTTGGACGAGTTCGGTCAACTTCTCTTGCGCAGACGCGAGTTGTGCCTTCGCGGCGTCGAGGTTGGTTTGCGCGGCGGTTGCGTCGATGCGCGCGAGGACCTGCCCCTGCTTGACCTGGTCACCGGTCTTCGCGTCGACCTCGGTGAGCTTGCCGCTATTGGTGAAGTTCACCGTGATGTCGCCCGGTGCCGTGACGTTGCCGCTGGTGCTGATCGTGGTCATGACCGTTCCGGAGGCGATCGTCGCGGTGCGTTCGATGCTGGCGGTCGATGCGGTCTTCGGTGTGCCGACGGAGGCGTACGCGAGGCCGCCGCCTGCCCCCGCCACGGCGAGGAGTGCCACGTTGACGGCGGTGATCTTCGTCCAGCGCATTCTCGTCGTCCTCGGGTCTGGCTTTGAGTTCAGGCGCGGCCGGCGGCCGGGGCCGATGAAGACCGCCGAGCAGATAGCGGACCAGTCCCGGCTGGGAGATCGCTGGGAAGCCGCCGAGAGCCTCCTGGGAGGGCGTGGGCGCCTACAATCTCAGCATCCACACAGTTTTCTCTCAGCTCCTTGGCAGCGCAGTCACAAACACTCGCGTTAGCCAGCCGAAGGAGGAGTCGTGTCGCCGAGTCCGACCCGAGTGCTCGTCGTCGACGACGAGCGCAACATCACCGACCTGGTCGCCACGGCCCTGCGCTACGAGGGCTTCCACGTGACGACGGCAGGCACCGGCGCGCAGGCACTCGAAGCGGTCGCCCAGGCCAAGCCCGATCTGGTGATCCTCGACGTCATGCTCCCCGACTTCGACGGCTTCGAAGTCGCCCGCCGGCTGGGTGCCGACGGGAAGACCGTGCCGGTGCTCTTCTTGACCGCGCGCGACACAACCGACGACAAGGTGCGCGGCCTGACGATCGGCGGTGACGATTACGTCACGAAGCCGTTCTCACTCGCTGAGCTGGTCGCGCGCGTACACGCCGTCCTGCGCCGCACTCAGGGAAGCGGCCACGGCAACTCGGTGCTCAGCTTCGCCGACCTCGAGATGGACGACGACACCCGGGAGGTCACCCGGGGGGACCGGCCGATCGAACTCACCGCCACCGAATACCGACTGCTGCGTTACTTGCTCGCCAACGCCCGGAAGGTCTTGACGCGGGCGCAGCTGCTCGACCACGTCTGGGACTACGACTTCGGCGGCGACTCCGGCGTGCTCGAGACCTACATCAGCTACCTGCGCAAGAAGGTCGACGTCGACGCGCCGCCCCTGATCCACACCGTCCGCGGCGTCGGCTACACGCTGCGGTTGCCGAAGGAAAGCCTTGCCGCGAAAGGTTGATCTGCGCCGCCGGCTCGCGATGTCACTGCGCGGGCGGCTGCTTGTGGGTCTCGTGCTGCTCGTGGCCGTCGGCCTCACAGTCGCGGCGATCGCGACTCGCGCCCTGCTGGCTTCGTTCCTGCTCAGCCGGTTCGACGACCAGCAGGCGGCGGCCAGCCGGCTCGTGGCGCAGACGGTGTTCGCCGCGGATTCCGGCCCCGGCCGCGCGTTCTTCGGTGGTGGGCCGCCGCGTCGCTCCGACGTCAACCGGTTGCTGCCGGCGGGTAGCTACGCCGCCGCGGTGTCGAGCGACGGTCAGGTCGTCGAGCAGTTCAGCTACGACAGCACCGACGCCTGGGTGCCGGTGACCGGCGGCCAAGTGCCGCACCTGCCCGCCGACGTCACCTCCCGGACCAAGCCCTTCACCGTGCACTCGGCGTCCGGAACCGACTACCGGGTGCGGGTCGAGCCGGGCGTGCTGGTCAACCCGCAAACCGGCACGCCGTATGCATTCGTCTGGGCGATGCCGTTGCGTGACGTCGACCAGACGCTCGGCCGGTTGACCCTGGTTGAAGCCGCGGTCGCTGCTGTCGTCTTGGTGGGCGTTGGGCTCGTCGCCTGGTTCGCGGTAGGGCTCGGCTTGCGGCCGCTGCGCAAGATGGAGGCCGCCGCCGACGAGATCGCAGCGGGCCACCTTTCCCGACGCGTCGAACATCCTGACAAGCGCACTGAAGTGGGCCGCCTGGGGTCGGCGCTCAACACGATGCTCGGCCGGATCGAGGAGGCGTTCGCCGCGCGCGCCGCCTCCGAGGAGCGGCTGCGGCGGTTCCTTGCCGACGCCTCGCACGAGCTGCGCACGCCGTTGACGTCGATCCGCGGCTATGCCGAGCTGTTTCGGCGCGGCGCCGCGCGTCGTCCCGACGATCTCGAAAAGGCGATGCGGCGCATCGAGGAGGAGGCGTCGCGGATGGGCGTGCTCGTCGACGAGCTGTTGCTGCTCGCGCGGCTCGACCAAGGCCGCGAACCGGCGCGCGAGCCGGTGCTGCTTGCCGAACTCGTGGCCGACGCCTGCGACGACCTCCGGACGGCGGCGCCCGACCGGGCCGTCTCGGTCGACGCGGATGCCGACGTCGTGGTCAACGGCGACGAGATGCAGTTGCGCCAGGTGATCGGCAACTTGCTCACGAACGCTCGCGTGCACACACCGCCCGGCACGCCCGTCGACGTCCGGCTCACCTCAGCCGGTGGTGTCGCGGTGCTGGAGGTCACCGACCACGGGCCGGGCCTGCCGGCGCAAGACGTCGAGCACGTCTTCGACCGTTTCTACCGGGCCGATCAGTCGCGCGCCCGCGACCACGGCGGCGCCGGGCTGGGGCTTTCGATCGTGGCCGCCGTCGTCCAGGCCCATGGCGGGCGGGTCGGCGTCTCGAACGCGCCCGCGGCGGGTGCCCGGTTCCGCGTCGAGCTCCCGCTGCTCGGCGAGGCGGCGCCCGACTCGCCACGCGGCGACGTGGTTGCCGACTCGCCGGCCGAGCGAGACTGGCCGGCCGACGCCTCCCACGTCTCGCCGAGCTGACTCGGGGCCCTTCCCGGATTCCCACCGTTTTCCCAGCGCTGTTCAAGGTTTTCGCCCCCGGAATTGCCGAAGATAGAAGGACCGACGACGTGCCCGGAGGCATCGATGAGCGACCCGTTCGAGTCACCGCCCGGCACGCCGGCCGACGAGCTGGCCGGCGGACCTGCCCCTCGTTCCGCCGGCCGCTCGGCGATCGCCTGGGCGACCGTGGGCGTGCTCGGAGCCGGCGCGGTCGCGGGCGGCCTCTACCTTGCCCGGCACCCCGGCTCCCCGTCGTCCGCGGCATCGGCCACGCTCACGGCGGCGTCCGGGCCCTCAGCCGCAGCCAGTCCCTCGCCGGCCGCTCCGAAGCCGGGCCAGCACAAGCATGGATGGCCGGCCAGGCCCGGTGGCAAGTTCGGTGGCGGGCTGGTCGGCCCGATGATGGGGGGTCTCGGCGGCCCTCGCGGTGATGTCCTGCACGGCGAGGCCACCGTCAAGACCCCCACCGGCACCGAGGTCGTCGACACGCAGTCGGGCACGGTGAGCGCGGTCGACCCCACGAAGAAGACCGTCACCGTGAAGAGCAGCGACGGTGTCTCCTTCACCTACGTCGTCGACGACAAGACACGCGTCGTGGTCTTCGCTGCGACGACGAGTCCCGCGACGCCGGCGCCTTCCGCCAAGCCGAGCCCGCCCGCGACGGGCAGCCTGACCGACCTCAAGGTCGGCGACACCGTCCGCGTCGTCGCGGTCCGCACCGGTGATGTCCGGACGGCGCGCAGCGTGGTCGACGGCCAGCCCACGTTCGGCGGCATGCCCCGGTTCGGCGCGCACGGTCGAGGCGGTCCAGGCGACGCCGACGGTGACGGCGGTGCCGGCGGTGCTGGGGGCCCGGGCGGTCAGCAGCCCGCGCTGCCCACACCCGCGGCGACCGGCGCGACCGCGTAGGTCTTCGCTCCGGCGTAGAGGGAGGCGCCGGACGGGCGCCTGCCCTGGGCCCACCACCCTCGACCGTCTGCGTATGGCAGGCTGCAATGGTCGAAAGGCCGAGGGCGAGGGAGGCGGCGTGCCCGTCGCGTTGGACCAGCAGTTGCGCGCGGTGAGCATCGGCGGCCGCCCGCTACCCGTCGTCGGCAGGGCACGGGTCTACGTCTGCGGCGTCACGCCCTACGACGTCACCCACCTCGGGCACGCAGCTACCTACGTGTGGGTCGACGCCGTCGTCCGGCTGCTGCGTTACCTCGGTACCGACGTCGAGTTGTGCCGCAACGTCACCGACGTCGACGACGTGTTGCTGGCCGCCGCCCGGCGTGCCGACGCTCCCTACGATTCGTTCGCCGCCGTGCAGCAGTTCCAGTTCGACCAGGACATGATCGCGTTGGGTGTGCGGCCGCCGACCCACGAGCCGAGGGCGCACAACTTCGTGCGGCACGTCGTCTCCCTTGCCGCGGGGCTCGTCGATGCCGGGCACGCTTACGTGCGCGAGGGATCGGTGTACTTCCGCGGCGCGCACCTGCCCGAGCAGGCAGGGCTGAGTCGCGACGAAGCGCTGGCAATGCTCCACGAGTTCCACGACGAGCCCGACGACCCTGCGAAGGACGACCCGTTCGACGTCGCGGTGTGGCGGGCCAGCGGCGAAGGCATGCCCGCGTGGCCCAGCCCGTGGGGTGAGGGGCGGCCGGGCTGGCACGCCGAGTGCACCGCGATGGCGTTGTCGACGTTCGGCCCCTCACTCGACCTGCACGCCGGGGGCGCCGACCTCGCCTTTCCGCACCACGCCTACGAGGCGGCGCACGCCGAGGCGCTCACCGGCGTCCGGCCCTTCGCCCGGGCATGGATGCACGTCGGGATGGTGCGCAGCGGTGGCGCGAAGATGGCGAAGTCGGCCGGCAACCTCGTTCTCGTCTCCGACCTGCTCGCCGAGCACCCGGCCGCGGCGCTGCGGCTCCTCCTGCTGCGCCGGCCGTGGCAGACCGGCTGGGACTACGACCCCGCCGAACTCGCCAACGCCGAGGCCGATGTCGAGGCTCTGTACGCTGCGTCCGCACGGCCGGGCACCGCCGGCGAGTCAGCCCAAGACGCCGTCCTCGCCGCGTTGCGTTCCGACCTCGACGTCCCCACGGCGTTGGGCATCGCGTTGGACGACGGCGGGGCTGCGGCTCGCGCGCTCGTCGAGGTCCTGGGCCTGCGCTGAGTGCGCTACACCCTGCGCTGAGTGCGCTGCGCTGAGGCGGGATCGGCGTAGCCCGGGGATGAGCAGGACGGTAACGGCCAGCGAGGCACAGCCCAACCAGCCGATCGCCGCGGAAGCATCGGTATGGCCACCACCCAACTGCTGGGTGAGTGCGCCGGCCAGCACCGCGGCGACGCCTTGCATCGCCAGCATTCCGGTGGAGTTCAGGCCCAGTACGTGGCCGCGCACATCGGCATCGGTATGGCTGATCAGCCGTTCCTGCAGGGGAAGAGCCGCTGCGTAGCCGATCGAGGCGACGAAGCCAAGGCTGGCCGCCAGCGCGTTGGATGGCTGCAGCAGGAACAACACGTACGGCGTGGCGAGCAGGAACCGCAGCGGTTCGACGAGGTCGCGGCGCACCTTCGTGGGGATGAACCGGCCGACGACGATGTCGCCGGTCAGCATGCCGGCGGCCGTCGCGGCGTAGAGGTAGCCGGCGGAACGACCGGCGAACGGCACGAACAGCGCCTCGCATCCGACGATGAGCCCGTTGGGCACCCAGCTCGCCAGATAGAGCGGGCGCAGTACGCGGGAGGAGAACATGGTGCGGTTGACCGCGCGCGTGCGTCGTACCAACCGGTGGCCCACGGCCCGGGGTGCGTGGTCACCGATGCCTCGGATCACGACAAGAACTGCGAGGCCCGAGGCGCCGGCTGCGAACAAGAACAGCGCGGAGGTGCGCAGCGACAGCAACAGCACCCCGGCGAGCCCGTAGCCGAGAATCTGCATGCCGCCGATCGCGATGTTGAGGGTTGCGCGACCGAAGACGTAACTGCCGGCGGGCAGGATGTCGGCGACCAGCGCCAGCATCGCGCCGCCGGTGGCCGACATCGCTACCCAGGGAAGCGCCAGGATTGCGAATCGCGCGCCCCAGGGCAGGCCCGGGATCGCTTGCAGGAGGTCGGCCGCGCAGGTGACCAAAGCGACGAGCGCCATCGCCTGGCGTGGGCGCAACAAGTCCGACGCCGAGAGCAGGAACCACGAGGCGGCCAGCCGGATGAGCGGTCCGCCGAACATCGCCAACCCGCTGAGGATCGCATTGTGCGTCGTGGCGTAGGTGATCGTGCCCAGCGCCAAGCTGCCGACCGACGCGGCTCCCATCGCGAGGCATTGCGCGCCGAAGATCGCGCGGAACTCCGGGACGCCGAACAGCTGACGGTAGGTGCGCACGGGTAGAGCATCCGGCACGATCACGACGAAGCGCGAACTCTTTGGCTATCGGTCGCCCGTGATGCCGGCGACCACGGGGTGCACCTGCAGACCGTCGCACGCCGAGGGCGCCGTCTCGACCTGCGCCGGGTTGTGCAGGCCGGGCGGCGTGACGAGCAGCGCCACGATGCTCGGGCAAGTCTGGCCGGTCTGCTGCGCCGATGATCCCTCCACCCAGGCCGATGCCGGCGAAAGCTCGGTGATCGTCACCGTGCCGGGGTTGCCGCCGCGCAGGCCGCCGAGGTATCCGCTCGCGGTACGCGTCGCCTGGAGGACCTGCTTGCCGTTGGCGTCGAGCCCGGCAACTCCGGGGTAGCCGTACAGCGTGCACGCCGAGGTGTCGATGGGCGTGAACTGCAGCAGCACGCCCTGGTGCGACAAGCCGGCCGCGCCCGTGGCCGGTGACTTCAACACGCTGACGACGACCTGTCCGTCTTGGCATGCGGCAGCGCCGGACGCCGACGGTCCGCTCGCTTGCGCTTGCGGCAGCGATTGCCCGGAGGCGATCGCTTGGCCGAGCGGGCTCAACGAATCGCGAACGTTGCTCCACGCGACGACGACGTGGAATCCACCACAGGCGTAGGACGAGATCTGCCCGGAGGAGGTCGCGACCGCGAGCCCCGACGAGACGACGGCAACAGCCTGATAGTTGTCGGCTTTCGGAGCGACGCCGGAGTCGAACATCTGCTGTGCGAACGTGCTCGAGGCGACGGCGCACCCGTCGCGGGTGGCGAGCGCGTTCTGGAGCAGCGGCTTCGCGGCATCGGCGAGCGGGGTCAGCCCGGCACCCGCGAACAGGGCCCACGGGTCGATCGCGCGCCCGGTGCGCGCGTCGACGATCAGCGACTGATCCGCGTCGTACGGATGCGCTGCACCGGGATAGTAGGCGGTGAAGACCCAGCGTCCCGACACGATGCCTTGATCGGCGCGCCCGCTGATCCACTGCCCCGTGAATGAAGGCGTGGCACAGGCCGGGCTGCACTGGCTGCACGAGGTACCCGCGCAGCCGAGCTGCGGAATCCTCGCTCCGAACGACGCGAGGGCCTGGGTCGCGGCGTCACGCAGGGTCGTCGTGACCGCGGTGGGAACGCCGGTGACGGTCGGCTGATCCATCGACGCCTTCGCGCCCTTGCCGTTCGGGATCGCCACCTGCGTCTTCGTGACGGTGATGGTGACGCCGGACGACGAGGTTGCCGCACCGGGTGTCGCCGGGTGCGGCGATGACGTGGTCGGCGCGAACGTGCCTGCGGCGGGGGCCGGCGAGCTGGGTGTGTTCGAAGGCCCGGGCGAGCGGGGGGAGCTCGAGGGCCCGGGTGAGCTGGGTGAACCAGCTGCCTTCGCTCCGCCCCCGCTACACGCGCTGACGCCGATCGCACACGCCGCGATCGCCACGCTGACATTGCGTGTTGCCTTCCAGTGCACCGTGACTCCCCGTCGTTCGCGTCGACATACGCGTACTTGACGCGGCACGGCGCGACTTCGTTGCATGACTCGGCTCTATCTGGACCTTCAGCTAGTCGCGGCCGGGTCCCGCGGCCTCCAGCTTCAGGCGATGAGCAGTCGAAGGCCGAGGTCTGCGGCGTCGAGACCGACGAGTTCGCGGTTGCGCTCGTTCCACCGGCCGGAGGCAAGATCCTCTCCGAGCGACTGCACGGCCCGCCGCTCGACGTCCGGGCCGAGTTTGGACCACGTCGAGATCCCTCGACGCACCTGCTCGTCGAGGTAGGCCTCGGGTCGGCGCCAGTACGCCTCGAAGAATCCGTCGGCGCAATCCCACGGGATCATCACCGGTTCGACTTGGGCATTGATCGCGCGGGCTTGTTCGGTCAGTGACGGATGGTCCGCGAGGAGGGTGATCACCTCGGGTAGGTAGTCGCGAGTGAGCCAGAACTGGCTGAGTGCCGCGATGTCGAACGTGAACACCACGACGTGGTTGGCGACGCGCCGCATCTCGCGCAGGCCGGCGATCGGATCGCGCCAGTGATGGACGGTGGCGATGGCCATCGCAGCATCGAACGAGTGCTCCGCGAACGGCAAGTTCTCCGCGGTGGCAGCGATACAAGGGGCGGCGTGCGGCCCGCGCTGCGAACGCATGATCGCCGATGGCTCGACCGCGAGAACCTGGCGGCCGGACGGCTCGTACGAGCCGGTACCTGCGCCGACGTTGAGGACCGTCGAGGCGTCACCGAGGGCGGCCCAGATCTGCGCAGCGATGCGCGGCTCGGTGCGACGCGTCGCGGCGTATGTGGTTCCGATGCTGTCGTACAGCTGCGCACTCGACATCGACGCTGCCTTTCTGCCGACACTCGGCATGGTCGCATACCGGGCGGCGGCTCCCGGGCATTACCCGGCGACAACGGACGGCCCGTATCCAGGCGGGCTCGCGAACCGATCTCAGGCTTGTGACTGGACGTCGTCGACTCTTGACGCGCCCGTATCGCTCTGACAGTGTCCTGTTCACATAGCGAAAGCTAGTTCGTATAGCGAACATCTGGCTCGGGCGGCTGCCGCGACGGAGCTTCGGGGGCCACGGCGTTGCGACAAGGCGCGGGCCTCTAGAGGGGAGAGATCATGGGAATGTTGTGGGCGCGCGGACGCGGTGGGCCGCGCTTGCGCGCGTGGTTGGTCGGCGGCGCGGCGGTACCGCTGGTGGTATCGGTAGGCGCCCTCGCAGTTCCGGCGACTTCGGCCGCCGCGTCTGAGCCTTCGCATGCTCCCGCTGTGCCGTGCTCGACGCTTACCGGCATGTCGCTGCCCGACCTTCCGGGTTCGGACACGGCTGCGGTCACCGCGAACGAGGTCGCCGGTAGTGGCTGCCAAGTCGCGATCAACATCGTCGACACCTCGGACCCGCGAGGCGGTCAGCCTGGACTGATCGGAATCGACCTGACCTTGCCAGCAACCTGGAACGGCAACTACATGGCCGAGGGCGGCGGTGTCTACTGCGGCCCGGCGAGCTTCGTCACGCTCGCCAGCGACCAGTGGCTGGCCGCAGGGTATGCGATCTCGCAGGACGACTGCGGTCACACCGGCTTCCCCAACGCCCTCGTCTCACCCTGGGTGACCAACCCCAGCCCGCCGCCGGCGCTCAACTGGAACCGGATCGACGACTTCGGCTACCTCGCTCATCACCTGATGGCGGCGGAGTCCAAGGTCGTCATCGACGCGTACTACGGTGCCGGAGCCCGCGAGGCATTTTGGAACGGTTGCTCGACCGGTGGTCGGCAGGGCATGTCGGAAGCACAGCGCTACCCGACCGACTTCAACGGCATCCTCGCGGGTGCGCCGGCTCTTAACTGGGACCAGTTCATGGTCGCGCAGATGTGGCCTCAGCTGGTGATGCGATGGAACGGCGATGAGCTGCCGACCTGCAAGGAAGTACTCGTCAATCAAGCGTTGCAGTCCAACTGCAAGGACCAAAATGGCCAGATCGATGGCGTGTTCGATCCGCGCAACTGCGACGTGCTCGGGGTCCTTCGTGGCCTGATAGGCACCAGCACACCGTGTGGGACGTTCACCGAAACCGACGCGCGCGTCGTCCAAGAGATCTGGCAGGGCCCGCGCAAATCGGGGTCGCAGAACAATCTGCTGGAGGGACTGCCGGTCTGGTTCGGTCTTGAGCCGGGCGCGGACATGGCCGGTGCGTACCTTCCGTTCCTCGGCCCGGGCGGCGGGCTGGGATTGGCGACGACCTTCCAGGCAAACCCACCCGACGGCCCATGGAGCGGCGCCCCCTTCATCCCCAGCGCCGACTGGTTCCAGAACTGGATCAAGCAGGACACCAGTTGGGTCTACACCGACGAGACCTACCAGCAGTATTGGGAGGACTTCTTGAAGTCCGGCCGGATGTTCGATGCCGAGATCGCAGCAGACAACCCGGACCTGCAGGCATTCAAGGCAGCGGGCGGCAAGCTGATCATGTGGCAGGGTCTGGCCGACCAGCTGATCTTCACCGGCGACAGCATCAACTACTACAACCGTGCCGTAGCGGCGAACGGCGGCATTCGTAAGACGCAGACGTTCTTCCGCTACTACCTGGCTCCGGGCGTCGGGCATTGCGGTGCCCCGGGGCCCGCCAGCATCGCTCCGACCAACCCGATGCAACAGGTCATCGACTGGGTTGAGAACGGCGAAGCACCCGGCGTCCTCAATGCGAGCGGCTCGATCAACGGGCAGGCCGTGACACGGCCGCTGTGTCCCTACCCTGATCCGGACGCGGAGTACACGCACGGCGACCCCAACGTGGCATCCAGCTATCGGTGCGTGCACCGATCGGTATTCACCAATCCGTTCCTCTTGAACGGCCAGCAGCACAGGTTCCACCTTTCCGACACGCTTCCCGGCGGGTTGAGAGACAAGCCGCTCAAGGGCGATAAGGCAGAACACAAGAAGGCCTAGCGGCGAGACAAAGAGGCCCGGCTCTCAAAACATTCGCAGAGCCGGGCCTCGCCGCGCCATGCCACTGACACGCCGGGATGCTTCAGCCCGGTCGTTCGGCTCGGGCATCGCCGCTTGGCCGCGGCCAAGCTCCTGGATTCTCCAATTCCATTCGAGTCAGCTCCCAACTCGGTCAATCAAGTCCAGACCGCACCGGCGCCGTGTTTGCGCCGACCGGGATTGGCGCCGGCAGCGCAGCGTCGGCCGGGGGCTGTGTTAGACCGCTCGGCGGCGCAGCACCAGCACGGTGGCAAGAGCGAGGATGACCGCGAGGATGGTGTAGCCGGCGGTCTCAACGGTTTGGAAGTGCCAGAACCAGTTGTTCGGCAGGTAGGACACGCGTCCGCTGACGTGCTGCTGCGCCAGGTAGGTGTTGAGCTGGTCGGGGGACGGCAGGTTGCCGCCGTTGCTGGCGACCGCCTGTTGGAAGAGTTGGTCGAAGCCGACATGGTGGCCGGCGGCGTCTTGATACCAGTGGCTGATGATGGTGGCGTTGAAAGGCACGTTGTGCCCAGCGTTACCTCCCTTGGCCACCTGACCGATGACGGTGATCGGTTGGCGGATCAGTGGACGCAGCCACACCATCGACGCGACCGTCGCAGCGATCCAGGCCGCTGCGGTGGCGGCCATCGCGGGCACCGTGCGCCGGATCAACAGCCCCAGCAATGCACCGAGGGTGAAGCCGAAGAGTGTGCGCGCGGCGAAGACCAGCCCCGAGATTTCGTAGGCGCCGTAGGCACTCAGCCGGCCAGTGATCGCGTCGAACGGCCCATACCACCAGGTGGACAACGCCGAGAACGCGAGCGCGAAGCCGGTGAGCGCCACCGAAAGGACGACGAGCTTGGTGACGATCCACTGCACGCGGCTGCGAGCGAGCGTCCAGGCGAAGCGGAAGGTGCCGGACTCCAGCTCGCGGGCCACCAGCGGCGCTCCGATGAACACTCCGATGATTCCCGGCAGTAGCAGCAGCAGGTGCGGGAGGTGGTCCGCCACGTTGTAGTACTTCTGCTCGAAGGCGGATAGTTGACTTTGACAGCTCGCGCTGCCGAGGGTGCCGCAGGTGTCTAGTCCCAGGGCGTGAAACTCCCGGTGCATAGCGAGCCCGTTGATCAGCATGAACAGGCTTACGCCACCGAGCAGCAGCAGGACGCCGCCGAGCGCGGCGCGGTGTTGACGCCACGTCACCCAGGCAAGGCCACGCACCGCGGGCACACCTGGCCGGGCTCGTGTGCGGCTCAGCGCCGTCGTGGTCACGCGGTCACCGCCGTCGCGCCGTCGCTGCGTTTCGGGCCCGGTAGCGCACTCGCATCGGGCGAGCGCAGATAACTCAGCACGATCTCTTCCAAGCTGCTCGGATCGTCCTGCCACCCGGCCGGGGCAACGGCATGACTCGAGGCGCGGACCAGCAGGCTTGCTTGCCGTGCGGCGCGCCGTTCGTGCACGACGGGCAACGCGGCGGCGACGGCGTCGGCCTGCTCCACCGGCCCGGTGAATACCCGGTGCCCCGCCACCAGTTCGTCAACGGGTCCGGCGATCTGCACGCTGCCGCGCGCCAGGAGCACGAGGTAGTCGCAAACCCGTTCAAGCTCGGCGAGCACGTGGGAGGAGAACACCACCGATACACCTTCGTCGACGACCGCCGCCATCAAGGTGGACATGAAGTCGTGGCGGGCCAGCGGGTCGAGCTCGGCGACCGGCTCATCCAAGATGAGCAACCGCGGATGGCGAGCGAGCGCGACCGCCAGCGCCACCTGCGCCTGCTGCCCCCCGGACAGCCTGCCCACCCTGCGGCCCAGCGGGATACCCAACGCGTCGAGGCGGCCGCGGGCCCGGGCGCCGTCCCACGTGTTGGTCAGGCTCGACACCAACCGCAACGTATCGGCGACGCTCAGGTACTTGTACAGAGGGGTGTCTTGGGCGACGAACGCGATGCCATCGAGCGCCTCCGGCGAGCCCGGGGCGATGCCGCCGAGCACCGCGATTCCGCCCGTCGTCTGCCCGATCAGCCCGACCGCGAGCTGCAACAGGGTCGTCTTGCCCGCGCCGTTCGGACCCACCAGGGCCACGACCCTGCCGGCCGGGATGCTCAGCGTGCAGTCGCGCAGCGCCCAGGTGCGCCCGTAGCGCCTGCCCACGTGGTGTGTCTCAATCGCGTTCATTCGGCGATAGCCCCCTGCCCTTGTCGACGCATCTCGTGAAGTGCACTCGCGAACAGCGCAGCGACCCCGTCCTCGTCGAGACCGACCTCCGTCGCATCAGCCAGCCACCGCATCAGTCGGCGCCGCAGCGCCTGCTGATCGCGTAGCGGCACCACGTCGAGGGTGCCTTCGATGAAGGTGCCCTGACCCGGGCGCCCACCGGCCAGGCCCTTGTGCTCCAGTTCCCGGTAGGCCTTGAGCACCGTGTTCGGGTTGATCGCCAGGGCCGCGACCACCTCCCGCACCTTCGGCAGCTGATCTCCCTTGACGAGATAGCCGAGCCGCAGTGCCTGCTCCACCTGCTGAACGATCTGCAGGTACGTCGGCACCCCCGACCCCGGGTCGAGCCGAAACTCGATCGGCGACACTTCAGCAGGGTTGCTTAATGCCTTATCTATCACCATAGGTAAACGATGAGACACCGACCCGCCGTTGTCAACTCCCATGAGTGCCCGCTCGACGTAGGTCGCCGCCCGGCCGCCCGTCCCCGCACCGCTGATCCGCAAACATCAACGCCACGGCGACGACCACTGCGGGGAGCACCGGAACTGTCGGTTGCCGTGTCTACGCTGGGCGCACGCTTGTGACCGGTTTCCACGTCAGGGGAGGGGTGCGCGATGTTCGAGCCCGAGGTTTTCGTGCTGGCCGACCAGGCGCTCAACCGCGTCGTCCAGCAGGTGGAGGAGGACCAGTGGCAGCTGCCGATCCCGCAGTGGATTCCGATCGGGCGGGTGAGCCGCGAGGGCCTCGACCTCCGGGCAGTGCTCAACTATCACGCCTACGACGACATCTGGGTGCCGGACATGTTGGCCGGGCACACCATGGCCGAGGTCGGGGCCGACAAGTGGAAGGGCGAAGACCTGCTCGGCGACGACCCGAAAGGCAACTTCGCGCGCATCGTCGAAGCCGCGGTAGTCGCGGCGCAGCAGGTGACGCCGGAGCAGCTGCAGCAGAGCGCCCACCTGTCGTTCGGCGACTTCACGATCCAGCACTACTTCTGGCAGATCACGCAATTCCGCGCGCTCCGTGCGTACGAGTTCGCGGTACTCATCGGGGTCGAACCGATCCTGCCCGATCGGCTCGTGCAAGGTTTGTGGGAGCAGCTTGCGCCGATCGCCGAAGAGTGGCGAGCGATCGGGGTGTTCGGCCCGGCTGTCGACGTGCCGGCCGACGCACCGCTGCAAGACAGGCTTCTTGCGCTGACCGGGCGCCAACCCTAAGAGATGCGACCGCAGGGGGTCAGACCAGCGCGTCGTCGCGGCTCGGCCGGCGCTCACGCAGCACGGCACGCACCTTCAGCCGTTGCCCGGTGCGCAGGATCGATCGGCTGAACACGACGGCGGCCACTCGCATGGCGACGACGATCGTGGCGGCGGTGAGAAGCAGCGAGAGTCCGACCTGAAACGGTCCGGCTCCGCCGACCGCTGCCAGGATGGGCATGTCCATCGGTGCGGTGAACGGCACGTACGCGAGGACCTTGACGAATCCGTTCGCCGAGCCGGAGCCGAGCGCGCTGAACGACGCGAAGTAGCCGATGAACAGCGGAATCTGCAGCGGCAGCGAGACCGATTGCGCGTCCTCGACCTTCGAGGCGAGCGCGCCGGCCGCGGCGAACAACGCCGAGTAGAGCAAGAAGCCGACGACCACCCACGCGAAGGCAAGCAGCACCTCACCCGCGCCCTTGCCCGAAAGCACGTTCGAGCCGACGGCGACCGCCGAGACGAACGCCGTGACGACGAGCAGCCCCGCCTGGAGCAGCACCATCAACGCCGAGCCGGCGATCTTGCCAGTCAGCAGCTCCACCGGCCGCACCGCTGACAGGATCACCTCGATCACCCGCGTCGACTTCTCCTGCACGACGCCCATCAGCAGACCGATCCCGTAGCGCAGCACCAGCATGAAGAACAAGATGGCGCCGGCGAGCGCGACCGTCTTCCGTGCGCTGTCGATCGGAGCCGGCCGCAGGTGTTGGATCGGCGCAGGTTGGGCGTTGGTGAGCGCACGCGCAGTCTGTTCGGGGATGCCGCTCGCCTGGATGGCCTCGTCGACGCCGACGGCGTGGGCGATCGCATATGCCACCAGCGCCTTACGCTCGGTGGAGTTCGGCGGCAGCTGGCGGTCGACCAGGACACTGCCCGCGCCAGCCGCGACAACCGCAATGTCGGCGTGCCCGCTCCCCTTATGTTGCAGCGCGTTCTCGGCCGCCGCGCGGTCGGGGACCTGCTCGACGACCACCGTCGCCCCCGCGGCGTCCGCTGCTTTCACGATGTCGGCGCGCATCTGCGCCGAGGCGGCGACGACCGCCACGTGATAGGTCGGACGCCCGCTCGCCAGCACGTGCGGCAGGATCACGAGTAACGCGACGGCGATCATCGCGATCACCGTCGAGACCCACAACGGACGACCGCGCACCTGCTCGCGCACCTCCCGCTGCGCGACCAGCTGAGCGCTACGGATGTCGATCACGCGCGTGCCTGCTCCACGACGGCCTCCCGGAACACTTCCGAGAGCCGCCGCGACTCGAAGGCGAAATGCTCGACCGCACCGGCTGCCATCGCGCCGGCCAGCACCCATTGCGGGTCGACCTCGTCGTCCAGCACCAGGCGCAGGGTTCCGGCGTCGTTTTCCGAGACGGCCACCCCGGTCAGGTGCCGCGCCCAGCCGCCGTCGACATCGCCGTCCACCGCGACGACGAGGCGAGGCCGGCCGCCGCGGACGAGATCGCGGACCGATCCGGCGGCGACGCAACGGCCACGACTGACGATGGCGACCGACTCGCACAGGTGCTCGACGAGGTCGAGCTGATGGCTGGAGAAGAGCACCGTCACACCTGCTGCGGCGCGTTCGGCCAGCACCGCGGCAAGTTCGTCGACGCCGACCGGATCGAGGCCGGAGAACGGCTCATCGAGGACGAGCAGCTCGGGGTCGTGCACGAGCGCCGCGGCCAGCTGCACGCGTTGCTGATTGCCCAGCGACAGCGCCTCCACCTTGTCGCCGATGCGTTCGCCGACGCCGAGCCGGGTCAGCCAGTGATGCGCGGCGTCGCTGGCAGCGGCAGCGCTCATCCCGTGCAACCGGGCGAGGTAGACGAGCTGGTCGCCGACTTTCATCGTCGGGTACAGCCCGCGCTCCTCCGGCATGTAACCGATGTGCCGGCATTGTTCGAACCCGTAGCGTTGGCCGTTCCAGCGCACCTCACCCGAGTCGAGCGCGACGAGGCGCATGACTGCACGCATCGCGGTCGATTTGCCGGAGCCGTTCGGGCCGAGGAATCCGAACACCTGCCCGGCGGGCACCGTGAAGCTCAGGCCGTCGAGGGCCACGGTGTCGCCGAACCGGCGCGCGAGGTCGATCAGCTCGAGCATCGGCGCCGATCAGCCGCGTGGTTGCAGGTAGCGACCGAACCAGTCGAGCGTGCGCGACCACGCGTCGCGCGCCGACGCCTCGTGGTAGTTGCCCGGGCGGGCGTCGCAGTGGAAGCCGTGGCCCGCGTCGGGATAGCGCACCACCGCAGTCGGAACTGCTGCCGTCGCCGCCTCGCTGCGCAGCGTCTCGACATGCTCGGGCGGGATGCTCTGGTCGAGGTCGCCGAACAACCCCAGCCACGGCGATTGCAGCGCCGGTGCGAGCTCGGCCAGCGGCGGGAAACCGAAGCGGCCGCTGAGCACTCCACTCCCGTAAAACGTGACAGCGGCGCCGAACGGATGGTCGACCGCCGCCGCGAACGCCACCGAACCGCCCATGCAGAACCCGACGATGCCGGTGGACGCCGGCGCGAAGCCTTCGCCGGCGAGGTATTCGAGCGTCGCCTCGATGTCGATGCGAATGCCCTTGTCGGTCAGGTTGGCCATGTGCGGCTTGACGACGTCGAAATCGCCGTACGGCAATGCGTTGACGCCGTCTCGATGAAACAGGTGCGGCGCGACCGCGCGGTAACCCGCCGCGACGAACCGCTGGGCGACGTCCTCGATGTGATGGTTGACGCCGAACGCTTCCTGGATGACGACGACCGCGGCCCGGGCCGGTGTGTCGGGGCCGGCGTCGTATGCCGGTACCGCGCCGTCGGGTGAGGGGAGTTCAACGGTGGCTGCGTGC
Organism: uncultured Actinomycetes bacterium; assembly: GCA_963782965.1. Taxonomy (GTDB): domain Bacteria; phylum Actinomycetota; class Actinomycetes; order Acidothermales; family Acidothermaceae; genus CAWALV01. Next base: position 1,739,835 of record CAWALV010000006.1, on the reverse strand, counting down.
ACGTCTTCGACCCTAGCGAGGTGTCGCAGTCTGCGCCTCGGCGGGTGCGAGCTCGGGGTCGTCGACGCGGAAGCTGCGTGCCTTCCCCGGAGGCGTGTCGCGGGTCTCGAAGCGTACGGTCACCCAGCCGGCGCCAGACCCCTGCACCCACCCCGCGCCCCAGACCCGATGGACGACGTCGTGCCCGGGCACCCACGCCCGCCGACCGGGCCCACCCGGGTCGCCGCTGTCGGCGTCGTCCGCTGCGTCGTCGGCGTCGGCGGGGTCGGCGGGGTCGGCTTTGTGTGGGCCGGTACCGGCGGCACGGGAGCCCTGGAACAGGTCGTCCTGGGTCCACTCGGCGAGCGCGCTCACCCCGACGCCGAGCAACCGGACGCCACCGCTGACGTCGACTTCCGTCAGCAGCTGGCGGGCGAGGCGAGCGACCAGCCGCGGATCGTCGGTCGGCGCGGGCAGCGTCGTCGATCGGCTCAGCGTGGTGAAGTCGTGCAGCCGCACCTTCAGCGAAACCGTCCGACCGGACAACCCGGCCGTGCGCAGCCGCCGGACGACGCGGCGCGCCATCGTCTCCACGATTGCGGCGAGCCGCGCCACATCGGCGATGTCGCGGTCGAAGGTGTCCTCGACGCTGACCGACTTCGACTCGCGCTCGGGGTGCAGCTCCCGGTCGTCGAGGCCCTGAGCCATCAGCCAGAGGCCGCGGCCGTGCGTGCGGCCGAGCAGCCCGACGACGTCCGCTTCGGGTAGCGCCGCGAGGGCGCCGACGGTGCTCACCCCGATCGAGCGCAGCCGGGTGGCCGTTGCCGGCCCGACGCCCGGTAGCGCCGAGATGGGCAGTGGCTGCAAGACCGCTGCCTCCTCACCGGGGGCCACGACGCGCAGGCCGTCGGGCTTGTCGAGGTCGGAGGCGATCTTGGCGACAAGCTTGGACGTGCCCGCACCGACCGACAGCGTCAGCGCGGTGTGCTCGTGCACGGCGTCCTTCAACGCACGGGCGACGGCGCGGACGCCGGCGAGGGAGAGGTCGGCGTCGGGCGCGGCGGCGAGGTCGAGGTAGGCCTCGTCGAGCGAGAGCGGTTCGACGAGCGGCGACAGCTCGTGCAGGCGTGCCATGACTTGCGAGCTCGCCTGCCGGTAGGCCGCGAATCGCGGCGCGAGGAAGGCGCCCTGCGGGCAGCGGGCGCGGGCCTCCGCCGTCGACATCGCCGACCGGACGCCGAACACCCGAGCCTCGTAGCTGGCGGTCGCCACCACCCCGCGACCACCGACCCCGCCCACTATCACCGGCTTGCCGCGCAGGGATGGCTTGTCGAGCTGCTCGACGGATGCGAAGAAGGCGTCGAGATCGGCGTGCAGGATCGAGGCGGCGTCGCGAACGCGAGGGACGACGAGGTGCGACGCGCGGGCTGCCGCCATAGCCGCATGCTAGGCGCGCGACGACCGCTGTTGTTGCCCGGCCGTTGGTGTTGCCCGGTGCCCGGGCCGGTCCTACGCTGGACAGGACGCTCGCGTCAACCGAACATTCGGTCGGCCAGCGCCGGCCGGGGCCTGCTCAGCACCCGACCGGCACCAGACCAGCACCCGATGGAGGCGCAATGGATCCGGCGGAGCCGCAGGCGCGCTTCGATGCGCTGATCGCGGCCGACGAGCGGGTCGAGCCACGGGACTGGATGCCCGAGGAGTACCGCGCGACGCTGGTCCGCCAGATCGCCCAGCACGCGCACTCCGAGATCATCGGGATGCAGCCGGAAGCCAACTGGATCACCCGGGCGCCGTCGCTTCGTCGCAAGACGATCTTGATGGCCAAGGTGCAGGACGAAGCCGGCCACGGCCTCTACCTCTACGGCGCTGCGGAGACCCTCGGCGTCGCTCGGGCTCACCTGCTCGACCTGCTGCACACCCGCCAGCAGAAGTACTCGAGCATCTTCAACTACCCCACCCTCAGCTGGGCGGACGTCGGGGCGATCGGCTGGCTGGTCGACGGCGCGGCGATCACGAACCAGGTTCCGCTGTGCCGGTGCTCGTACGGGCCTTACGCGCGGGCAATGATCCGTATCTGCAAGGAAGAGTCGTTTCACCAGCGGCAGGGCTTCGAGATCCTGCTGACCCTGAGCAGGGGCACGCCCGAGCAGCATGCGATGGCGCAGGACGCCGTCGACCGTTGGTGGTGGCCGTCGCTGATGATGTTCGGGCCGCCCGACTCCGACTCGGCTCACGGCGCGCAGTCGATGGCGTGGGGGATCAAGCGGTTCAGCAACGACGAACTACGGCAGAAGTTCGTCGACATGACCGTGCCGCAGGCCGCTGTGCTCGGGTTGTCGCTGCCCGACCCGGAACTGCACTGGAACGCCGAGACCGGCCACTACGAGTTCGGCCCGATCGATTGGGCCGAGTTCCACCGGGTCGTCAAGGGTGGTGGCCCGTGCAACGAGCAACGCATCAGCCGGCGCGTGCAGGCCCACCGGGACGGCGCGTGGGTGCGCGAAGCCGCGGCGGCTTACGCGAGCAAGCACCCGCGCGAGGGGAAGGGGGCGGCGGCGTGACCGACCTGACCCCGCTCTGGGAGGTGTTCGTCCGGAGCAGGCGCGGGCTCTCCCACGTGCACGCGGGCAGCTTGCATGCCCCGGACGCCGAGTTCGCATTGCGGCACGCCCGCGACGTCTACACGCGGCGGGGTGAGGGAGTCAGCATCTGGGTCGTGCGCTCGAGCGAGATCGTGGCGTCGAGCCCCGACGAAAAGGACGCATTCTTCGACCCGGCCGCCGATAAGGTCTATCGGCACCCCACTTTCTACGAATTGCCGGAGGAGGTGCGACAGATGTGAGCGGGGGTAGATCGAATCCTGTGACGAGCCCGCTCTTCACATACACGCTGCGGCTCGGCGACGACGCGCTGATCCTGGCGCAGCGCCTCTCCGAGTGGGCTTCGCGTGCGCCCGAGATCGAGGAAGACATCGCACTGACCAACATCGCCCTCGATCTCCTTGGCCAGGCGCGTGCCCTCTTCGACTACGCCGGCACCATCGAGGGCAAGGGGCGCACCGAGGACGACCTCGCCTACCTGCGCACCGAACGCGAGTTCTTGAACCTGCATCTCGTCGAGCAGGAGAACGGCGATTTCGCGCACACCATCGCCCGTCAGTTGTTCTTCAGCACGTACCAGCTGGCCCTGTACGAAGAGCTGATCAACTCGACCGACGACGTTCTCGCCGGGGTGGCGGCCAAGGGTGTCAAGGAGGCTGCGTACCACCGCGATCACGCGCAGCAGTGGACCCTGCGGTTGGGCGACGGCACCGCGGAGAGTCACCAGCGCATGCAGGCGGCACTCGACCGGCTGTGGCCGTTCACGGCCGAACTCTTCGAGTCGGACGCCGTCGCGTGTGACCTTGCCGCCGAAAGAATTGCGGTCGACCCCGCGGCACTGCAAGAGCGATGGAACGACGCCATCGCCGACGTGTTGCGCTCCGCGACACTCGACACCCCCAATCCGGTGTGGGCGTCGCACGGCGGCCGGCGTGGCATCCACACGGAGTGCTTCGGCTACCTGCTCGCCGAGATGCAGTACCTGCATCGCTTGCATCCCGGCGCATCGTGGTGAGCGTGCTGGAGCGGGCGCGCTCGGCGTGCGCGTCGGTGCCCGACCCGGAGCTGCCGGCCGTGACCATCGGCGAACTCGGCATCGTGCGAGAGGTCTCTGTCGACGACGACGGCGGCGTGCACGTCGTCCTCACCCCGACGTATTCGGGCTGCCCGGCCACCGAGGTGATCCGCGACGGGGTGCGCGAGGCGCTGGCGGCCGAAGGGTTCCGCGCGGTGACCGTGCGCACCGTGCTCGCGCCGGCGTGGACCACCGATTGGATCACCGAGGCGGGTCGTCGCAAGCTCGTCGAGTTCGGCATCGCACCGCCGGCGCCAGCGGCAAGCGCGGGGGCGCAGGAAGGTTCGGTCGCGGTCGACCTCGCCGTGCGGTGCCCGCGGTGCGGCAGCGCCGACACTGTCGTGGTCAGCCGGTTCGGCTCCACCCCGTGCCAGGCGATACACCGTTGCACGAGCTGCCTCGAGCCTTTCCCGGCCGTCAAGCCGCACTGATCGTGTCGAGCCTGGAAGCCACGGCGACGGCCGCGACCGGGTCGCGGCGTCCGCAATTCCACTCGCTGCGGGTACAGCTCATCGAGCGGCTGACCGACGACGCGGTCGCTCTGACCTTCGACGTGCCTGCCGACCTGCGCCCCGACTACGCCTTCGCGCCGGGCCAGCACGTCACCGTTCGTTGCCTCGCCGCGGGCGACGACGCGCGCCGCACCTACTCGCTGTGCTCGGCGCCACCGACCTTGCGGATCGCGGTCAAGCGGATCGCCAACGGCGTGTTCTCCGCGCATGCACTGCACCGGCTGCAGGTCGGCGACGAGATCGACGTGATGACCCCGACCGGCCGGTTCACGACGTCGGTCGATCCGACGCGAGCGAAGCATCGCGGCGCGATCGTTGCCGGCAGCGGCGTCACCCCGGTGTTGTCGATGATCTACGCGACGCTCGAGGACGAGCCGTTGAGCCGGTTCAGTCTCGTGTACGGCAACAGCAGCGCCCGAACAGCGATGTTCGTCGACGAGCTGGCCGACCTGAAGGATCGCTTCGCCGATCGGCTCGCGGTCTATCACGTGCTCTCGCGCGAGCCGCAGACCTCTGCTTTGCTCAGCGGGCGTCTCGACCACGCGACGATCGGAGCCCTGCTCGACAACGTCGTCGAGCCCGACACGATCGACGAGTGGTTCTTGTGCGGTCCGTGGCCCGTCGTCGATGCGGCGCGCGACGCCTTGCATGCGCGTGGGGTGCCCGCCGAGCAGGTTCGCCACGAACTCTTCCACATGGGCCCGGCGGCCCCGGTCTCGGCGCAGACCTCGGAGGCAGGCGGTGACGAAGCCGGTTCGACCGCGGAGGTCGCCGACGTCACCGTCGTGCTCGCCGGCCGCTCGACGTCGGTGCAGGTGCCCTTCGACCGCGACGTCCTGCACGCCGTCATGCCGCTGCGCTCCGACGTGCCTTTCGGCTGTACGAACGGCATGTGCGGCACCTGCCGGGCACGGGTCGTCGAGGGACGCGTCGACATGCGGCAGTGCTACGCCCTCGATGCGCGCGATCTCGACGCCGGTTTCGTGCTCACCTGCCAGGCTCGGCCGAGAAGCAAGACGGTCCAGCTCGACTACGACGCCTGATCAAGGCTGAGCGTGCACCACACCGACTTGCCGTGCTCGAGCGGTCGTGTTCCCCACGCCGCGGCGACGGCCGCGACGAGCTGCAGGCCGCGCCCTCCTTCGTCGTCCGACCGGGCCGACCGCGGCTCCGGCAGCGCCGCGCCGTGGTCCTCGACGTCGAGTTGCAGGTGACCCGCGGCGATCCGCAGCCGAACGACGATCGGTGCGCCGCCGTGCCGCAGCGCATTGGTCACGAGTTCGCTCACGAGCAGTACCGCGGGCTCGATCGTGGCGGCTCCCACGGCCCAGCTGCGAAGCGTTGCTTCGACGAAGTGACGTGTGCTCGGCACGGCGGCCGCCTCGGCCGGCACGTCGAACGTGGCCCGGGGCGCGGCCTGTCGCGGGATCCGAACCAGCAACAGCGTGACGTCGTCGTCATGGCTTTCGGGCTCGGAGACCATCGCGCGGACGACGTCGTCGGCGACCCGTTCGAGGTCGTCGTGGCGCGCAACGGCGTCGCCGAGCACGGCCCGCAGCTCGTCGATGCCGACGTCGAGATCGCGGGTGCGCAGCTCGACGAGGCCGTCGCTGTAGAAGGCGACGATGCTGCCTGGTGGCAGCACGTCCTCGGCCTGAGTGAACGGGACGCCGCCCACGCCGAGCGGTATGCCGGGGCCTCCGGTGAGCGCCATGACGGTGTGGTTCTCGTCGGGCAGGCAGATCAGCGGCGGCACGTGGCCGGCGTTGGCGGTCGCGATCGTCGACGCGAACGGGTCATAGCACGCGTACACGCAGGTCACCAGCTGGTCGTCGAGTTCGGAAACGATCCCGTCGAGATGGGCGAGCAACCGCCGCGGCGGCAGGTCGAGGTGTGCAAGCGTTCGGGCGGCCGTTCGGACCTGACCCATGACGGTCGCCGCGGGCAGCCCACGACCCATGACGTCGCCGACCATCAGCGCGATGCGGCCGGCACCGAGTGGCACGACGTCGTACCAGTCGCCTCCGACGTGCGTGCCACCGGCGGCCGGCAGGTAGCGCGCAGCGGTCTCGACCTCGGCCGTGGCTGTCACGGGCGCGCGCATGAGTTCGCGTTGCAGGGTCAGCGCGATGGCGTGCTCCCTGCTGTAGCGCCGCGCGTTGTCGATCGCGACACCGGCGCGCGCGGCGAGCTCGGCCGCGACCGCGACGTCGTCGTCGGTGAACGAGCGTTCACTGACCGACTGTTTGAGCAGCAGGACCCCGATCGAGCCTTCCCGGGCGAGCAGCGGGACGGCCACCTGCGATCGGATGCCGACCGTCGCGAGCGACGCGCCGACGGCGGGATCACGGGCGCCGGCAACGAGGTCGTCGGAGGTGACCTCCGCCACCAGGACCGGCCGCCCGGTCTCCAGCGCTTGTATCGCCGCATGGCCTGCCGCGTAGGGGACGATCTCGCCGGGTGGGGAGTAGGGCCGCTCGGGTGCGGCGGCCGTCGGCCGGTGCGCCATCGCGGCTCGGCGCAGCCGGACCCCGACCCGGCCGGTCGGCTCGAGGTCGAGCAGGTCGATCATTGCGTGGTCGGCGAGGTCGGGCACGAGCAACGAGACCAGCCCGGACGCCGTGGCGGCGACGTCGAGACTCGCACCGAGCCGTTCGCTCGCCCTGGCCAGCAGCCGCAGCCGTCGATTCGCAGCCTGCGCCAGATCCTCGGCGCGCAGCTGGTCGGTCACGTCGACACTGACCAGCACGAGCACGTCGCCGGTCTGGCCGGGTGAGACCCGATACGCGGATGCCAGCCGGTGGGCGGCCGACGTCGCGCCCGCCTCAGGCGACGTCACGGTCACCGGCCGGGCGACCACGGGTTCACCTGTTCGGGCGACCGTGGCGAGCAGTTCGGCGATCGCCTCGTGCTGCGGCAGGGCCTCGACGAGGCGGCGGCCGGCGATGTCGCGTGCGTTGACGCCGTTCAGCGAGGCGAACGCCGCGTTGACCCGCAGGCACCGCAGATCGAGGGTGAAGATGCCGAGCCCGACCGGATTCTCCTCGAAAATCGCGTCGAACAACGCTCCGGCGACGCCGACCCGCTCGACCGCAGCCAGGGCCGCGGCGGGGAAGAAGAGCGGCGAAAGCGGGCTCTCGGCCATGAGCGAATCGTGCCAGATCTGGTGTGTTCGCACGAGCCATCGCGAATACGTATCCTGGCGGGCTCTTTCAGGCGATACTTCCCGGAAAGGTGCTGGACTGCGGTGGAACTCCGGGTTTCCGGCCGGGACGAGACGAGGGGACGCCCATGGCGGACGCATCCGACAGCTACGTGCAGGAGTTGGCCGAGGCCAAGGTGCCCGACCGCAGGTTGGGCCGCCACGTCGAACACGACCCACGCAGCCGCAGCTATCCCGCTCCGACGGTGCCGATCGCCGACGTCAAACACGTGCGGCACGGCCGGCCGTTCGACCAGGGCGAGCTCGGCTCGTGCACCGGCAACGCGATGGCCGGCGCGTTGATGACCGAGCCCTACTACCAAGCCGGCCGGACGCTCACCGAAAAGGACGCGTTGCGGCTGTACGAGCAGGCCACCCACCTCGACCACGTGAAGGGCTCCTACCCGCCCGACGACACCGGGTCGACCGGCCTGGCGGTCGCCAAGGCTGCGAAGGTCGACGGGTACATCAGCGGCTACTCCCACGCCTTCGGTTTCGACCACGCGCTCGGTGCGCTGACGAAAGCGCCGGTGATCGCCGGCATCAGCTGGTACGACAGCTTCGATCAGCCCCTGCCGAGCGGGGAGTGCCCCCTCACGCCCAATGCGACCGTGCGCGGTGGCCACGAGATCGAGCTGTTCGGCATCGACGTCGAGAACCAGCGGGTGTGGGCTTATCAGTCCTGGGGTGCCACCTGGGGGGGCCTGCACAACGGCACGTTCTGGTTCTCCTACGACACGCTTCGTGAGCTGTTGAACGAGCGGGGCGACGTCACGTCGCTGGTGCCCTGAGGCCACGCATCGCCAACGCGACGACGGCTTCGCACACGTCGTCCGCGGACATCTCGCGTCCCTCGCGGTACCACTCGCTGATCGAGTTCACCAGGCCGAAGACGAGCCGGGTCGCAAGCGCCGGCTCGATGTCGGCTCGCAAGTCGCCGTCGGCGACGGCTTGCGCGACGATGTCGGCGGTGAAGCGATCGAAGTCGCGGCGCCGGTCGACCGCTCGGCGTTGCACGGGAGTGTTGCCCCGAATGCGGAGCAGCAACGTGACGAACGGCAGCTCGCTGATCAGCGTCTGCGTCGTGCGGCACAGCACGAACTCGAACCGCTCGACGGCACGGCCGCTTTGCGCCGCGGGCTCTGCCGTGATGGCGAAGAGCGCGTCGAGGGCGCGATCGCAGGCAGCGGCGAGCAACGCCTCCTTGCCTTCGACGTGGTGGTAGAACGACGACTTGGTGATGCCGGCCGCGCGAGCGAGGTCTTCCATGCTCGTACCGTCGTACCCGCGTTCGAGGAACACGCCGACCGCGACGTCGAGCAAGGACTCGCGGTCGTACGGGATCCGCTTGGTGGTCCCCAGCGTCATGCCGGTCGCCGCGATTCGACGACCCGGAATCGCGGGACGACGAACGCCAGGTCGGTGAGGCTCGCATTGGCCGCCGGGTTCGCGCCGGTCGCGTGGAAGTCGGAGAACGCGGCCGACTGGTTCACGAGCACGTCGCTGGTGAGGTTGGTCGAGATCGAGATGCCGGTGTCGAGAGCGATCTCTTCGGCAGCAGCGAGCACGTCGTCGCTGGTCGAATAGACCGATCCGGTGATCGCGCCGTGATGCTGGGTGAGTGTGCGCCAGATCGCAAGGCTGTGTGCGGTGTCGTGAGTCTCGACGACGAACGCGACCGGCCCGAAGCATTCGGTGCCGTAGATCTCCTCGCGATCAGCGTCGACGCGAAGCACCAGCGGGGTGCGCATCTGCGCGCCGGCGGACTCGCCGTTGTGCACGACCCGCGACGCGATGACGGTCGAAGCGCGGCCGGCCGCCGCCTCCATGCGCTGCACGACGCGGTCGTCGACGATCGCACCGAGCAACGCGGCCGCCCGAGCGGGTTCGGAGAGGAGGTCGTCGAGGGCTTTGCCGAGCGCCCCGATGACGTCGTCGACGCTTACCGGACCGCGGTCGGTCTGGATGCCGCCGCGCGGAATCAGGATCGTCTGCGGTGTCGTGCACATCTGCCCGCTGTAGAGCGCCAGCGACTGGGCGAGGTTGGCGACGGTCCCGTCGAGATCGCCGGTGGAGTCGACGACGACGCAGTTCACGCCGGCCTTCTCGGTGAACACGACCGCCTGCCGCGCGTTGGTCTCGAGCCACTCGCCGTACGCCGTCGAACCGGTGAAGTCGATGATCCGCACCGCGGGGTGAGTGGCCAGCGTGCTGGCCAGCTGCTCGCCGTCCGCCTCGACGGCGAGCGTGACCAGGTTCGGGTCGAAGCCGAACTCCTCGAGAGTGTCGCGTGCGGTTGCGACGGTCAGAGCCAACGGCAGGACGGCGTGCGGATGCGGCTTGACCACGACGGGATTGCCGGTTGCGAGGCTGGCGAAGAACCCGGGATAGCTGTTCCACGTCGGGAAGGTGACGCAGCCGACGACCAGCGACACCCCGCGTGGAACGATCGTGAACACCTTCGTCAGGCGCTGCGGCTCGCCGCGGCCACGCGGCTTCTCCCACTCGACGAGATGCGGCACCGAAGACATCGCTTCGTAGGAGTACGCCAGTGCTTCGAGTGCGCGGTCGAAGGCGTGCGCGCAGCCCGCCTGGAACGCCATCACGAAGCCCTGCCCGGTCGTATGCATCACCGCGTGCGCGAGTTCGAAGCTGCGTTGGTTCAGCCGCTGGAGGATCTCGATACACACCGCGGCGCGCTGCGCGTGACCTGCAGTTCGCCAGGCGGCCATGCCCGACTGAGCGGCCGCGAGCAGCTCGTCGACGGCGTCCGCTCGCAGGTGCGGATAGCCGATGTCGAGCGCCAAGCCGTACGGCGACCGCTCCGGTGCGATGGTGCCGCGGGCGCCCGGAGTCGCCAGCGGGAACGGCTTGCCGAGCGACGCCTCGAACGCGGCCTTTCCGGCCGCCGGTGCTTCCTCGCCCCAGATGCGTGGCGACGGCGACTCGGCGAACGCCGACCAGTAGGTGCGCTCCTTGATGGCATGCCGGGCGCGGTCCAGCAGTGGCAGGTGCGTATCGACGAGCTTCTCGACGTCGGTCATCGTGGGCACCACCCTTCTGCTCCCAGTAAACCGAACGTTCGGTCGATGCCGGAAGCCGCCTCCGCCACGGATCGCGGCGACGGTGGAAGGATGCCGGGGTGAGCGAGAGTGCACGCGGCGCGGCCGGCCCGGCCGCCGAGGCTGCTGACCCTGCCGAGATCGCCCGCCGGTGCGCGCAGGCGATGTACGACTCCGACGCCGCGTCGCGCGCTCTCGGGATGGAGATCGTCGACGTCGCCCCGGGCCGGGCAAGCGTGCGCATGATCGTGTTGCCCGACATGGTCAACGGTCATGGCATCGGGCACGGCGGCTTCACCTTCGCGCTGGCCGATTCGGCGTTCGCGTTCGCGTGCAACACCTACAACCTGGTCACCGTGGCCGCGAGCTGCGACATCGTCTTCGTCGCCCCGGTGCGGGTGGGCGACGTCCTGCTCGCCGTCGCGACCGAGCGGCACAGATCGCGACGCCGAGGGGTCTACGACGTCACCGTCACGCGCCAGGTGCCTCGCGACGCACCCGGCCCCACGCCCGGCCCCACGCCCGGCCCCACACCCGGCCATGCAGCAAGCGAGGTCGTCGCGGAGTTTCGCGGCGTCAGCCGCTCGCTCGGCGATCCGGTGATCGAAGGGTTGGGCCCGGCTGGCGGGTAGTGGCGTAGGCCAGCGCTACCGGCTCCGACGCTGCGGCGGCGCGCAGCCGGTCGAACACTGCCACTGCGGCGGCCGTCTCGGCGTCCGGCAACGGGTGGCCGCCGTAGCACTCGCGCTCCAGCGAGCGCATCGCCGCGGTCACGTCGGTGGGTGAGACGGCCGTGCCGCCAAGCCGATGCGCCATCTCGGCGAACGTCTCGTGTGGTTCGCGTGCGCGGTCACGGCGCTCGAGGAGGCGTTCGAGTTGCAGATACGCCGCCAGGACCGGTGCCGCCTGAGAAACCCGGCGCCGCGTCTGCCGCCTGCGCTGCAGCCGGGGCCACCACCACGTCACGCCGGAGCCGAGCATGAGCGCGGATGCCAGACCGAGCAGAAGGGTCAAGCGGCCCCCGGGAACATCCCGCAACACCCGCTGCAACCGCTGGATCGGCAATTGCCCCGCAGAAGCCGTGGCGGGTGTGCTGCCCGCCGTCGGATCGCTGTCCACCCATCCGACGCCCGGGTAGTAGACCTGGATCCACGCGTGGGCGTCCTTGCCGCGAAAGACCCGCTCGCCGGCCACCTGGGTCGTGTCGCCGCCGACGTATCCGGTCACCAGGCGGGCCGGGATGCCTGCACTGCGCAACATGATGACCGCGGCGCTCGCGAACTGTTCGCAAAAGCCGGTGTGAGAGACGAACAGGAAGTCGTCGACTGCATCCTCGCCGCGAGCCGGCAGCGGCGAGTCGAGGGTGTATGTCTCGTGCGAGCGCAGGTAGTCCTCGACCGCCTGCACGGCGTCGTAGCGGTCGGGGGCGCCGGCGACCAGAGTCGCTGCGAGCGCGGTGACCCTCGGCGGAAGGTCGGCGGGTAGTTGCAGCGAGTTGCCGGTGACGTCGTCGGCTCCGGCTGTGGCGCGCAGCGCAGCGGCGGTCGTGTCGGCGGCCGGCGGGCGCCACGAGGTCACCAGGTAGTGGCTGCCGGCGTGCAGCGGCTCGGGGAGGTACGCCGTGCCGTTCCCGTCGGCCACCACCGGTCCGCCACCCTCGAACCGGTCTGGCATGCCGGGAGCGAGTACGACACCGAACCCGTCGGCGAGTACAACCGCAGCGTCCACGCGGACGACGGCCCCGGCCGGCGGCGAGGCGCCGGTACTCGGCGCGAAACCGCCTTGCGTCTGCCTCCACGCCACCGCCGACACCGGCGCGAGCCAGGTCGTCCCGTCGAACGAGTCGTAGATCTCGCCCTGCCAGTACGCCGGTGAGGCCGCATCCGTAGCGAACACCGGAGTCGCGCCGAGATGGCCGCGTGCACGCAGGTCGATCGGACCTATCAGGTTGTGGAACCGGGCCTGGGCCTCCGCTGCCGCGCCGCTGGAGGCTCGGCCGCCGTCGGTCGCTTGCCGAGGCTGCGGATGCGCACTCGGGGGGAGGACGAGGAACGCCATCGCCGCCAGCACGCCCGCTGCCGCGACGGGTACTGCCGTGGCCGCGACGATTCCGCCTTGCCGCGGCGCAGCGACGTGTGCGGTGTCCAGCAACTTCCCGCGGTTGAGCAACGCGAGAGTCACGGCCACGGCGCACATCGTCGGCACCAGGGTGAAGAGCAGGCTCGGACTCGGCCGAAACGTCGCGGCAACCGCCACCAAGATGACGGCGAGGACGCAGCCCACCGTCGCGTCGCGGCGGGTCTGCACGATGATGGCCTGCCCGGCCGTCACCACGAGGGCCATCGTCGCGACGGTGGCGTCGCGCTGGGACAGGCTCAGGCGGGTGGCGAGCAAGAGCATCGGGACGACGATCACGGCCGACGCCGTCAGCTGGCGCACCGTCGCGTCGCGTGACTCGAGGGAGATACGGAATCGGTTCGTGCTTCCGGGCAGCTCGCCGAGCAACGGCAGCCGCAGCATCGTCGCGCTGATGCCTGCGAATGCGAGGGTTGCCAGCCAGTACCGCGGCGCAGGTACGAGGTCCTTGACGGCGAGTTCGCCGAAGAGCCCCGCAACGGCGAGCGCGATGCGGGCAGCGCGGGCGTTGGCGGCCGCGGCTGCCTTGCGGTTCGTCGGGGTCATCGGCGTCATGGCGCCCCGGCCGCGGGATAGCCGCCGTCGACGACGGCGAGACTGTCGACGCCGTCTATGACGGCGAGACTGTCGACGACGTCGATGACGGCGAGACTGTCGACGACGTCGATGACGGCGATCCCGACCGCCGCTGCCTGCGCGGTGACGTCGGCGAGCCACCGGGCCGGCGCGTTCGGGGCCACGAGGAGCAAATGCCCGCCGGCTCCGAGGTGGCCAAGCAGGTGGGGTACCGCACGGGTCTCGGGTGGGGCCGGGCGATCGGCGGCGATGAAGGGCGTCAGCACTGTTGCTTCGGTGAGGATGCCCTGGCATCCGCCACCGCTCTGCTGCACCCAGCAGTAGACCGCAAGCCCGGCGCGGGTAGCGGCCGTGGCGGTGGCCGCCGCGACCGCGAGCGCGGCTTCGAACGCCGGGTCGCCGGATTCTCCGGCCAGTACCACGCCGAGGGCGCCGCCACCGGGCTCGGCGCGTTCCAGCACGCTGAGCCGGCCGGTCCGGGCCGTCGTGCGCCAGTGCACGTGGCGGGTCGAGTCGCCCGTTCGATACGGCCGGACCGTGTCGACGTCGAGCCCCGGCCGGAGGGGACCGGCCACTGCGTCGGCGCCGCCGCCGAAGTCGGGCAACGGTAGCGGCGGCGCCGGTGCGGGTGCGACGTCGGTTTCGATATGGATGCAGCTGCGCCGCCTGCGCTCGAACAAGCCGAACGGGCCGACCCACAGGCAGTCGAGCCGGTGGTGCTTGCCGTGCCCGCGGTTGATCGGTGCACGGCTGACGGTGACGTTGCGACTGTCTCCAGGAGGCAGCGCGTCGAGGTAGATCAGGGCCGGTTCCACGAGCGGATGACTGCCGAGGAGGAAATGGGTGAGCACGATTGGCCCGGTCGATCTGGACGACGGGTTGCGTACCCGCACCGTGGTCTCGAACGGTTCGGCCACCCGTAATTGCGCGGGCGTCTCGATGCCGAGGTCGACAGCGGGGCGCATCAGCAGGCCGATCAGTGACGCGGCGAGCATGCCGATCGAGCAGCACGCGATGACCTGCAACCACACCGCGTGGGCGAGCGATGCCAACTCGAAGCCGCCGACCGCGACCGCGACACAGCCGAGCCCGCTCGGCGTCAGGCGCAGCACCACGACCTGCCGTCGCTTGCGTCGGGCCGGCGCTGGGGACGGGGCCGCTTCGAGCGGCGTCCTTGGCTGCACGGCCGCGCTCAAGCGGGAACGGGCACCGGAACGGAGTTCAGGACCTCGCCCACGACGGCGGCGCCCGCCGACAGTCGATCCGCCTGCCCCTGGCCGCCGCCGGCGGCGGTTCCCCGATGCAGCATCAAGCGGTGGCCCAGCACGAAAGGCGCGAGGGCTTTCACGTCGTCCGGCGCGACATAGTCGCGTTGGTGCAGCAGCGAACGTGCCTGCGCGCAGCGCACCAGGGCCAGTGCGGCCCGCGAGCTGGCGCCGATCCGCACGGCCGGGTGCGATCGCGTCGCTCGCACGACCGTGAGGGCGAAATCCAGCACCGCGTCGGCGAGGTAAGTGCGGCGCACCTCCGCCTGCACGGCCGACAACTCCTCCGGTGGCACGACGGTGCGCAGGTCATCGACCGTCGGGCGTTGCAGTTGCTCGCGGACGACCTGCCGCTCGGTCGCCATGTCGTTGGGCCCGAGCGTCAGCGCCATCGCGAACCGGTCGAGCTGGCCCTCCGGCAGTGGGTAGGTGCCGAACTGGTCGAGCGGGTTTTGGGTCGCCACGACGAAGAACGGCACAGGCAGCGGGTGACGCACGCCGTCGACCGTGACCGCGCCCTCGTCCATGGCTTCGAGCAGTGCCGACTGGGCACGTGGCGTCGCCCGGTTCAGCTCGTCGATGAGCACCACGTTGGCGAACACCGGCCCGGGCACGAAGGTGAACTGGTGCTGGTCGGGCTCCCACACGCACGAGCCGGTGATGTCGCCGGGCAGCAGGTCGGCCGTGCCCTGGATGCGGCGGAAGCCACCACCGAGGGAGCGGGCGAACGCCCTGGCCAGCGTCGTCTTGCCGCTGCCGGGGATGTCCTGGAGCAGCACGTGGCCGCCGGCGAGCAGCCCGGCAGCGACCAGCTCCACCGCGCCGCGGCGTCCGTGCACCACACCCTGCACGTTGGCAACGAGCCGGGCGGCGGCCGCTGCCGCATAGCCCCGGGAGTCCGGCACCCCGTGGCGCTCGGATCCCGCGGCGTCGGGGCGCGCAGCAGCCACCACAGGCCCGGTCGTCATGCGCCCCTCCGGTTGTCAGGCAGCGTCGTCTGTTGGAGTCATCGGCGCGACGGCGCCGCCCATGAAGGTTCGCGGAGCTCGGCCCGCAGGCCGGGCAGCGCGCTGTTGTCGACCGGTTGGGCGAAGTAGTAGCCCTGGCCGAGCTCGCAGCGGGCCTTGCGCAGCTCCTCGAACTCCTCGTGGGTCTGCACGCCTTCGGCGATGACGCGCAGGTCCAGGGCGTGGGCCAACTCGATGATCTTGCGGGCGAACACCCGGCCTTCCGGGCTGCCGATCGCGTCGACGAAGGCCTTGTCGATCTTCACGATGTCGAGCGGTAGTTGCGGGAGTTCGGCCAGCGAGGAGTACTCGGCCCCGAAGTCGTCCACGGCGAGCTGGACCCCCAGGACGCCGAGTTCGGCCAGCCGGGCCGGCATCCACGGCTCGTTGCGCAGGATCAGACCCTCGGTGATGTCGAGGACGAGGCACTCGGCCGCCAGCTCGGCCGGCCTCCAGCGCCGCCGCGAGCGAAGCCGCGAAACCCGGCTCCTCGAGCTGACCGGCCGACACGTTGACGCTGACCGTGAACCGGTCTCGCCCGCTGTCCTCCTGCCAGCGCCGGGCCTGCGCACACGCCGTCCGGATCACCCAGTCACCGATCGGCACGATCTCGCCGCACTCCTCGGCGACGGCGACGAAGTCGGCCGCGGCGAGCAACCCGCGGCGCGGATGGTTCCAGCGCAGCAGGGCCTCGACTCCGGTGATCTCGCCGGAGGCCAGGGCGACGATCGGCTGGTAGTGCAGGACGAACTCGGCCCGGTCCAAGGCGCCGCGCAGCTCGGCCTCCAGCTGGAGCCGTTCGAGGAGTGCGGCGTGCATCGAGGGCTCATACGCCGCGTAGCGGCCGTGGCCGTTCCGCTTCGCGCGGTACATGGCGACGTCGGCGTTGCGCAGCAGTTCGTCGGCCGTGACACTGCCGAGTTCGCTCTCCGCGATGCCGATGCTGGCGTCGACGGCGACTTCCAGCCCGCCGAGCAGGAAGGGCCGGCGCACGGCGGCGATGATGCGGTCGGCGACGACCCTGGCCCCGGCGACGTCGGTGTCGTGGAGGAGCACCACGAACTCGTCGCCCCCGAACCGCGCGGCGGTGTCGCTCACGCGCAGGCAAGCGCGCAACCGGTTCGCGACCTCCGTCAACAAGACGTCGCCCGCCGCGTGACCGAGCGTGTCGTTGACCATCTTGAACCGGTCGAGGTCGATGAAGAGAAGGGTGAGGTCGGTTCGCGAGCGCGCCGCCTGGGCGAGGCCGTGTTCCAGGCGGTCCATGAACAGGGCGCGGCTTGCCAGGCCGGTGAGCGAATCGTGGAAGGCGCGGTACATGGCCTCGAGGGTGTTCGCGTCCGTCACGGCGAGGCTCACGTGTTCGGCGAACGCGAGGAGCGTCGACTGCTGTGCCGGCGTGAACTCGCGCCCCGGCTGGTTCGACGCCGCGACCAGCCTGCCGCCCACCCTGGCACTTTCGTGCACGGGAGTAGCGATCGCGACGCGGGTCGCGACATGGGCCGGAACGTCGTGTCCGGCGAACTCGTAGGTGTGTACCGTCTTGGCGGCCAGCATCGCCTGCCCGTGCCCGACGGAGTCCGGCACCGGAAGGGCGCACAGCCACTGAGCGAGCTCGTCGGAGCCGCCCGAGCGCGAAGCGACTTCGATCCCGGCATCGGTGGTGCGGCACAAGACGACTGCATCGACGCCGAGCAACGACCGGGCGCTGCGCGTGATGGCGTCGAGGATGCCGGCGAGCGGCTCGCGCCGCGAGATCATCTGCTGGATCAAGGACAGCTTCTCCAGCAGCCGTTGCCGTTCCCGCAACGACGCGAGCAGCTGAGCGTTCTCCTGGGCCTGCCGCTCGCTTTGGGCCCGCAGCCGTCGTTCGGCTTCCAGCGTGTGCACCATGTCGAGGATGAGCTGGATCGAGCGGGCCATGCCCCCGAGGAGACGGACCTCGGCGGCGCTGAACGGAGTTCCGCGGGCCGCGACGAGGTGGCCGTCCAGAGCACCTTCGATGGCCACGCCGATGGCGTGCGCACGGTCAGCCGGTGCGACCCGCGACCGGGCCGCCGAACCTGCGGTGGGCAGGCCCAGCGACAGCTGGCGGCCATGGGCGACCGCGAGCAGGGCGTCGCACGGGATCGCGTCGGCCGGGTAGCCGACCTGGGCCCGAACTCCATCGTCCGCCACGACCGCCACGACCGGCGCGTCCAAGGCCAGCGCGGCCCGCGCAACGGCGGCGTCGAGAACCGCGCCCTCGATGGCGGTGCCCGATTCGGTGGAAGCGCGCGGAAGCGTCGACACGGCGGCGAGGAACTCCGCCAGCAGCTCGGTCGCCTGCACCGCGAGCGGCGAACCGGCGGCGTCCTCGCTGCCTTGCTCGCAGCGGATAGCGTGCATAACGGTTCATCGGCATCGCCGCGCTGGAATGAAGGCGGTTGATCGGCGGTGCGCCGTACGCCGAACGCCGTACCGGCTGATCGGCTCGGTGCGCCGGGCCCATGGCGATCCGGTGGAGGCGCGCAGCGAGGAGGAGATGAGCAAGTGACCGAAAGCGACAGCGATCTCGACGAGCTCCAGCGCCGATGCGAGCGTTTCCTGCACTGGCAAGGCAGGCAGGACGCCGCAACCCTGCTTGCGACCATCCCGCCCGACACCGAACTCGACCGCTACGGCGCCGGCGGCGTCGTCACCGCGCTCGAGCGTGAGGTCGCGGAGTTGCTCGGCAAGCCCGCCGCTGTCTTCCTCCCGAGCGGGACCATGGCTCAACAGATCACGCTGCGGGTCCATGCCGACCGGCGGGGCAACGGCACGGTCGCGATGCACCCCCGAGCGCATCCGCTCATCGGCGAGGCCGATGCGACGGCCCGGGTACAGCGCCTCACGTCGCGGACGGTGGGGGAGCGGACCAGGCTGCTGACGATCGAAGACCTCCGGGCGATCCCCGAGCGGATCGGCGTGCTGCTCCTGGAGTTGCCGCAACGCGAGATCGGCGGGCAGCAACCCGCGTGGCAGCAGGTCGAGGAGCAGGTGGCGTGGGCACACGAGCAGGGCGGCGCCGCGCATCTCGACGGGGCCCGGTTGTGGGAGTCGGCCGCCGGTTACGGCTGCGCGCCGGCCGCCGTGGCAGAACCGTTCGACACGGTCTACGTCTCTTTCTACAAGGCGCTCGGGGCCTTGCCGGGCTGCTGCGTGGCGGGCCAGGCTGATGTGATGGCCGAGGTCCGCGAATGGCGAACGCGCATGGGCGGAACGCTCTTCGGGTTGTGGCCCAACGCGGCGTCCGCTCAGACCTGCTTGCGCGAACGGCTGCCGCGCATGCCCGCCTACCTCGACCACGCACGCGCCATCGCCGACGCGCTGCGTGACGTGCCCGGCGTGCGCATCGTGCCGGACCCGCCGCAGGTTTCGATGATGCACCTGTTGCTCACAACCACCGAGTCGGCGTTTCTCGCCAACGTTCGTGCCCTCGCGATCGAGCAGGGCATCTGGACGTGGCGAAAGCCGCAAGCCACCGACGACCCGCGCGTGCAGCGGTGCGAGCTCGCCGTTGGCGACGCGACCTGCCAGTGGACGCCGGAAGAGGTCCGTGACATCGTGACGGCACTGCTGCGCTGACGATGCGCGAGGAGGCGGCCGAATGTCTGATACCCACGATGCAGCCGGGCTCGCCTACCTGACCGGATTCGGCAACGAGCAGCAGAGCGAAGCCGTACCGGGGGCGCTCCCGCAGGGCCGCAACTCACCGCAGCGGGTCGCGCACGGCTTGTACGCCGAGCAGATCAGTGGCACGTCGTTCACCGTGCCGCGTTCGCACAATCGCCGCAGCTGGGTCTATCGCATCACGCCGTCGGCGAAGCACCCACGTTTCCGCCGGCTACCGGATAACGGCACGTGGCGAAGCACCCCGTTCCGCGACGTCCCCGATCCGAACCGGCTGCGCTGGGACCCGCCGCCGATGCCCACCCGGGCGGCCGACGGCAGGGACGGCGTGCCCGGTGACTTCGTCGACGGCGTCTTCACGGTGGGCGGCAACGGTGACGTGCTCGCCCATACGGGTGTCGCCGTCCACTGGTATCGCGCGACGCGGTCGATGGCCGACCGCTACTTCGTCAACGCGGACGGCGAGTTGTTGTTCGTGCCTGAAACGGGGGCGCTGCTGCTGCGTACCGAGTTCGGTGTGTTGCACGTGCGGCCGGGTGAGATCGCGGTCGTCCAGCGCGGTATCCGGTTCTGCGTGGAGCTTCCCGACGGGCCCGCGCGCGGTTACCTCTGCGAGAACTACGGCCGGTTGTTCGAGCTGCCCGAGCGCGGCCCGATCGGCGCCAACGGGCTGGCCAACCCCCGAGACTTCCGGTCGCCTACGGCGGCATACGAGGAGTCGGCGCGCGGCGTCCAGGTCGTGCAGAAGTTCGGCGGCAACCTATGGGCGGCCGACTACGACCACTCGCCCCTCGACGTGGTGGCCTGGCACGGAAACTACGTGCCGTACAAGTACGACCTCGCCTGCTTCAACGTGTTGGGCACGGTCAGCTTCGACCACCCCGATCCGTCGATCTACACCGTGCTGACGTCGGCGTCCGACACCCCTGGGCTCGCCAACGCCGACTTCGTCGTTTTCGCGCCCCGCTGGCTGGTCGGCGAGGACACGTTCCGGCCGCCGTGGTTCCATCGCAACGTGATGAGCGAGTTCATGGGCCTCATCAACGGCGAGTACGACGCGAAGGCCGAGGGCTTCCTGCCCGGCGGCGCGAGCGTGCACAACTGCTTCAGTTCCCACGGCCCGGACGCCGAGACGTATCGTCGCGCGTCGACGCAGCCGCTTTCGCCGCAGAAGATCGACGATTCGCTGGCGTTCATGGTCGAGACGAGGTGGCCGATCGTGGCGACCGACATCGCGATGTCGGCCGGCCATCGCCAACACGATTACGACTCGGTGTGGGATGACATGCCCAGGGGATTCGGTGAGGACGACCACCCGGACCCTGCCGCGAAGCTCTGAGTATCTCGGCCAACTCCCGCTTGGTAGTCTGCATCGATCGATCCCGCCACGGTGCCAGGAGGCATGATGCAGCTGGCGCAGATGGCGGAAGCTGATGCCCTTCTCGATCGTGACCCGCTCGCGCTGCTCGTCGGCATGCTGCTGGACCAGCAGATACCGATGGAGAAGGCGTTCTTCGGCCCCTACTTGATTGCCCAGCGGCTGGGTGCGACCCGTTTGGATCCTGTCGAGATCGCCGGCTACGAGCCTGACGCCTTCGCCAAGCTGTTCGCCGGTCCGCCGGCGATACACCGGTTCCCTGCCGCGATGGCGGCGCGCGTGCAGGAACTCGCACGTCGCGTCGAGGCCGATTACCACGGCGATGCGGCAGCCGTGTGGCGCGACGTCAGCATGGCCAAGGAGGTGCTCGCGCGCTTGACGTCGCTGCCCGGCTTCGGTGCGCAGAAAGCGAAAATCTTCCTGGCGCTGCTCGCGAAGCAGCGTGGTGTGCGACCGCGTGGCTGGCGTGACGCCACCGAGCCGTACGGCCTCGACGGATACCGATCGGTTGCCGACGTGACTGACAGCGAGTCACTCGCGAAAGTTCGCGCGTTCAAGAAAGAGCTCAAGGCGCAGCTGCAATCGACGTCGAAGGCCAGCGGCGCGCGAAGCCGGTAGGAACGTTCGCGTCTTCCACTGCTCGTCGCGCGGTTTCCACACGAGCGTGCGCGGCGTCGGGAGCGGGTGCTCGCAATCCCTATCGTCGTTGGCATGTCGGGGTTGGAAGAGCTGGCTGTCGAACTCGATCGCAGGGCGCGCCGTGTCGACGCCGTTGGCGAGCAACTCGTGCGTGAAGCTGCCGACGCGTTGTGGACTTCGGTGGCGGCCGACGCCTTCCGGGCCCAGGTCCAGGGTCGCCGGGCGCAGTGTCACCATGCCGCAGTCGCGCTGCAGGCCGCGGCGACCGGCATGCGCGGCTACGCGAGCGCGGCGGAAGCAGAACGCGCGCGGCTCGCGAGGGCGGCCGAGACCGCCCTTTGGGGGGTGCGCACAGTCGTTCACCTGATCGGGTCGGTGTGAGCTCGATCGTCGTCGACTACGAGGAGTTGCACCGCCTGTCGGCCGTGTGGGGGGCTGCAGCGCGGGCGTTGGCCGCCCAGGGGAGTGCAGTAGCGCTGCTCGCCGCGGAGCCGGCGATCGCAGAGAACGCTGTCTTCGATCCGCTCGGCGCGGCTCGGGTCGAATGGCACCTGGCCGCGGTCGTCACCGGCCCGCACGGCCTGCTCAGCGTGTCGGCCCGGCTCGGCTTCGACGCGCTGGCGTTGCAGGCCGTCGTCCGCAAGGAGCAACTGGTCGACGACCTGCCCGTCGCGCAGCTTGGCCGGCTCGCCGAGTGGCTCGCGGTGGCCGGGTTCCGGTTGCCCTTCGCGCCGGCCGCCACGGCGCATGAGGGCGCGGCCGATGCTGTCGCGCTACTCGACGCTGCTGCCACTTACCTGGCGCCGTTCAGTGAGTCGATCCTGCAGACGTTCTCGCCGTCGGAGCGTTTTCGCTCCGATGTCGCCGCGCGCCGGCCGGTGGAGGTCGACCCGATCCTCGGGGTGTCGCTGGCGGCGATCGCGGCCGCCGAGCCGGATGGGCCCGGCCGCGTCGTCCCTTCGGCGAGGCGTTGGTCGTGGGGGTCGTCGCCACCGGCCTCCGCCGCCACGGCGATCCGCCGGGTCGGTGATCTCGAGAACGCCGACGACGCGCTCCTCGCCGTGCAGCGGGTCAGTGCCGGCGACGGCAGCACCCGCTACGTCGTGCTGCTGCCGGGGGTGCGCACGTTCGCCGAGACGCCCGACCCCCTCGACCTGCCCGGGGCCCTGCACGCTCTCGTCGACGGTTCGTCGGCCTACACCCGTTGCGTGGGTGAAGCCCTCGACGCCGCGGGCGTCCCGGCCGGCGCCCCGGTGCTGCTCGTCGGCCACTCGCAAGGAGGCATTGTGGCGATGGATCTTGCGGGTGATCCCGAGTTCAACGGGCGGCGGGTGCACGTCACCCACGTGATCGCCGCCGGTTCACCCGTCAGCTCGAAGACCGCGGTCGGGGCTACCCGCGTGCTGAGCGTCGAGAACGTCAACGACGTCGTGCCGCACCTCGACGCCGTTGACGCCGGCAGCGCCGTTGACGCCCCGCCCGCTGCGTCGCGGCTGACCTATCAGTTCTGCGACGATCAGCACGACGTCTCGCGCAACCATGACCCAGAGCTCTACGCAACCCACCTGGATGCGTTGCGCGATTCCCCCAATCCCCGCCTCCGCCAGTTTCGCTCCGGGCTGGCGCCGTATTTCTCGGGCGAAACGACCACCACGGTGTTCGCCCTGCGCGATCAGTGACTCGCGGGTCATCGGCGTTGCGCCGACCCGCCGCGGCGTGCATGACCCGCGGACGCCGGGCTCGTGTCACAATGGCTTGGCTATGCGGGATGTGCCGCGTCTTCGAGCCAGCCTCGTGGGCGGGCCGCCCGAGCCGGACAACCGGCCCGCCGTCCCTGTCGAGCGTGAGGTGTTGCCTGGTGGTCTGCCTCGATTTCGGCGACCGCAGGCGTAACCCGTCGCAGCTGCCGAGGCAGCAGGTAGCCTCGGCGCTTTGGGGGTTTCGGTGACGACGAAGGCGAGGGGCATTCTGAACGCAGCGAAAAGCGCCGCAGCAACTGTCGGTGCGCCGGCGAAGTCAGCGGTGAAGGCAGCGGCAAAAGCACCTACGCGTGGCGGGCAGCGGTCTGCACCTGAGGCCGAGGTCGCCGAGGCCAAGGCCGCGGCGCCCGGTTCCGGCGGCGCCGGGAAGGCCGGTGCCGACGCGAACGGGAAGGTTGGTGCCGACGCGTTCAGCGACGACGTCGACGTCGATCTGAGCGACGTCGACGCCGATCTCGAGCCCACCGACCTGCCCGGGCCGGCCGAGGCGGGACCGGCCGAAGATCCGGCCGCGCTGGCTGCCGAGGTCGAAGAAGAGGTCGAAGAAGAGGTCGAGCTGATCCTCGACGACGGCGAGCCGCAGGCCCAGCTCGTCAACGCCGGAGCGACCGCCGACCCGGTCAAGGACTATCTGAAGCAGATCGGCAAGGTTCCGCTGCTCAACGCCGAGCAGGAGGTCGAACTCGCGAAGCGGATCGAGGCCGGCTTGTTCGCCGAGGAGAAGCTCAACTCCGGCGAGAAGCTTGCCGCCAAGCTCCGCAAGGAGATGGAGTGGATCGCCGAGGACGGGCGCCGGGCGAAGAACCACCTGCTCGAAGCGAACCTGCGGCTGGTCGTCTCGCTCGCCAAGCGCTACACGGGCCGCGGAATGCTCTTCCTCGACCTGATCCAGGAAGGCAACCTGGGCCTGATCCGCGCGGTCGAGAAGTTCGACTACACCAAGGGCTACAAGTTCTCGACCTACGCGACGTGGTGGATTCGCCAGGCGATCACCCGTGCGATGGCCGATCAGGCGCGCACGATCCGCATCCCGGTCCACATGGTCGAAGTGATCAACAAGCTGGCCCGCGTGCAGCGCCAGATGCTGCAAGACCTCGGCCGCGAACCGACGCCGGACGAACTGGCGATCGAACTCGACATGACGCCCGAGAAGGTCGTCGAGGTGCAAAAGTACGGCCGCGAGCCGATCAGCTTGCACACTCCGCTGGGTGAGGACGGCGACAGCGAGTTCGGCGACCTGATCGAGGACTCCGAGGCGATCGTCCCGGCCGAAGCGGTGTCGTTCACGCTGCTGCAGGAGCAGTTGCACTCGGTGCTCGACACCCTCTCGGAGCGCGAAGCCGGCGTCGTCTCGATGCGGTTCGGGCTGACCGATGGCCAGCCGAAGACCCTCGACGAGATCGGCAAGGTCTACGGCGTCACCCGGGAGCGCATCCGCCAGATCGAATCGAAGACGATGTCGAAGCTGCGCCACCCGTCGCGCTCGCAGGTGCTGCGCGACTACCTCGACTGACCGCAGCGACCCGCCGGCCGTGCAGGCCGGGTACCGAAGCGCGGATCTGCACGGGTGAAGGCCCAAGACGTCTTCCGCCCCGAATATTTCCTCGCCGAAATACTTGTTTCGGTACCGAACTACTTCTAGAGTCTGCGGGCAGAGGCAACGACGCCTCCTCGACCGCAAGGAGACTCGCAATGAGCGCAACCCTCGTCGTTCGCCACACCGTGAAGGCCTACGACTCCTGGCGACCGGTCTACGACGAACTCGAAGCCTTGCGCGCGCAGCATGGCTGCACCGCCCAGAGCGTCCTCGCATCGCCGGAGAACGCCAACGACCTGCTCGTCACGCACGCCTTCCCGACCCTCCAGCAGGCCAACGCCTTCGCGCACGACCCGGCCCTTCGCGACGGCATGGCCCGCGCCGGTGTCGAGGGCGCACCCCGCATCGAGATCTTCGAGAGTGTCTGAACCCGAACGTAACCATCGGCCGGCGAGGGGCGGTGCACGCCCCTCGCCGGCTCGACTCGGCGTGGTACGGGTCGGTGACGGCTTCGCCCGCGAGTTCCCCGATGCCGACCCGGGCAGCACTGAGGCGTTCGCCTCGCTGGTGCGCACCGGCACCGCGCTGCGCCTCGAGATCGAGCGCTGCATCGAGAATGCGCTCGGCATCCCGCATCCGGCGGCGACCGCGCTCGCAGTCGTCGAGGGTGCCGAGGAGCCGTTGACGCCGACCCAGATCGGCGAGCGGGTACTCGTCGCTGCAGCCACCATGACGGCGACGCTCGACGTGCTCGAGCGCCGCGGCTGGGTGGTGCGGCGACCCAACCCCGCGGACCGGCGTAGCGTCCTCGTCGAGATCACCGAGGCGGGCCGTGGCGTGACCGACAGGTACCTCCCGGGCATCCGCACGGTCGAGCGAGAGGTGATGGGGGCGCTCACCGCGCGCGAGCGAGCCGAGCTGCTGCGCCTGCTGGAGAAGGTTCTCCGGCGCGCCGCCGAGGTTGCTGACGCGGCTCCGGCGCCGTTGGATGGCCGTCGCCGAAACCCGCGCGGGGCGTCGCGCCGCCGCAATGTGTGAACGCGGAAGCGCGGGAGCCGCCGCGCCGCTGATCTCTCGCGACAACGAACAAGCCGAAGACTTTGTGCAAATAACTGCACAAAGTCTTCGGCTTGTCGGGTTCTAAGGCTTTACCGCTCGGCGTCCGGCGCGGTCGGAGGCACCTCTTCGAGCAGCTGGGTCTCGTCGTGGACCTCGATCGCAGCGTCTCGCAGCGCGGTCGCGTGCTCGCGAGCGTGGTGCGCGCAGAACAGCAGCGCGTTCCCGGAGGGGAAGACCGCGCGCAGGTAGGCGCGGGCCCCGCAGCGGTCGCAGCGGTCGGCAGCCGACAAGGGAGTCGGAGCTAGCACCGAGGTCACGTTCACGTCCTTCTCGTTCAAAGCTGGTTCAAAGCTAGTTCAAGATCGCTGGCGCGTCGTTGCGCGTACTCAATGCAACCACTACCCCACCACAGATGTTTCCCTTCGCGCGGTAACTCGCCGTTCGCAGTCAGCTAACAAATCGGCCAACTCGCCTCCCAGGAGAGAACATCCGCACCGAATCGGGCGTCTCGAGCCCGGGGCGCCCCCGCCGGTGCCGTCCGTATGACGCGCGAGGGTCGGGCCGGGTTGCGCGTCCCCAGCGGGCGCGCCCACCGGCCGGACGGCGTCCGGCTTGGGTAGCCTGCAGGCGACCGAGGAGAAAGCGCAGGGATGACCGCCCAACCCACCACGATCTTCGCCGAGGACCGTTCCGACTACACCGCCCGGCACCTGCTCGTGCTGGAAGGGCTGGAGGCGGTCCGCAAACGGCCCGGCATGTACATCGGCTCCACCGACGAGCGCGGCCTCATGCACTGCGTGTGGGAGATCATCGACAACTCCGTCGACGAGGCGCTGGTCGGTTTCTGCACGTCGATCGAGGTGGTCATCTCCGGCGACGGGTCGGTCGAGGTGCGCGACGACGGGCGGGGCATCCCGGTCGACGCCGAACCCAAGACGGGGCTTTCCGGCGTCGAGGTCGTGATGACCAAGCTGCACGCCGGCGGCAAGTTCGGCGGCGGGTCGTACGCCGCGACCGGCGGATTGCACGGGGTGGGCGCCTCTGTCGTCAACGCGCTGTCGGCCCGGCTCGACGTCGAGGTCGACCGCGACGGCGGCACGTACGCGATGAGCTTCCGCCGCGGCAAGCCGGGCGTGTTCGCCGGCGACGGCCCGGCCGCGAAGTTCACCGAGCAGTCCGGCGTGACCAAGATCAAGCGGGTCGCGAAGAAGATCACCGGTACCCGGGTGCGGTTCTGGCCGGACCGGCAGGTCTTCGTGAAGGACGCCGAGATCGATCTGGCCACCCTGCTCGAGCGGGCGCGACAGACGGCTTTCCTGGTGCCCGGCCTGGCGATCGTGGTGCGCGACGAGCGCTCCGGCAAGGGGCACGAGCGCAGCGAGCACGCGTTTCGCTACGAGGGCGGGATCGGCGACTTCGTCGCGTTCCTGGCGCACGACCCGGGCATCACCGACACGCTGCGGCTGGCCGGCCAGGGCTCCTTCGAGGAGACCGTCCCGATGCTCGACGACGCCGGTCACATGACGCCGACCGACGTCGTCCGCGACCTCGGCGTCGACATCGCGCTGCGGTGGGGCACCGGCTATGACACGAACGTCCGGTCGTTCGTCAACATCATCACGACGCCGAAGGGCGGCACGCACGTCTCAGGCTTCGAGCGCGCGCTGGTGAAGGTGTTCAACGATCAACTCCGCGCGGTGAAGCTGCTGAAGGTCAACGACGACGCCGTCATCAAGGACGACATCCTCGAAGGCCTGACCGCGGTCGTGACGGTTCGCCTCGCGGAACCGCAGTTCGAGGGCCAGACCAAGGAGGTGCTCGGCACCCCCGCGGCGTCCAAGATCGTTCATGACGTCGTCCATCGTGAGCTTAAGGCGTTCCTGACCAGCAACAAGCGCGGCGACAAGCAGCAGGCGAGGGCGGTCCTGGAGAAGATCGCCGCGGCGTCGAAGACCCGGCTCGCTGCTCGCGCGCACAAGGAAGCCCAGCGCCGCAAGAACGCGTTGGAGTCGTCGTCCCTGCCGGCCAAGCTGGCCGACTGCCGCAGCGAGGACGTCGACCGCACTGAGCTGTTCATCGTCGAGGGTGACTCTGCACTCGGGACGGCGAAACTCGCTCGCAAGTCGGAGTTCCAGGCGTTGTTGCCGCTGCGCGGCAAGATTCTCAACGTGCAGCGCGCCGGCGTCGGCGAGATGCTCAACAACGCCGAGTGTGCGGCCATCATCCAGGTCATCGGTGCGGGTTCGGGCCGCACCTTCGACATCGACGCCGCCCGCTACGGCAAGGTCATCGTCATGACCGACGCCGACGTCGACGGCGCTCACATCCGCTGCCTGTTGCTGACCTTGTTCTACCGCTACATGCGCCCGATGCTGGAGGCCGGCCGGGTGTTCGCGGCGGTGCCTCCGTTGCATCGCATCGAGATCAATGGGCAGAAGGAGCCCGTCTATACCTACAGCGACGCCGAGATGCGCCGGCTGCTTCTCGACTTGGAGAAGAAGGGGAAGAAGTACAAGACGCCCCAGCGGTACAAGGGCCTGGGTGAGATGGACGCCGGCCAGTTGGCCGAGACCACGATGGATCCCGCGCGTCGGATGCTGCGCCGCATCGGGTACTCGGACGCCGAGGCGGCCGATCGGATGTTCGAGCTGCTCATGGGCAACGACGTCGCACCGCGCAAGGAGTTCATCGTCGACTCGGCGGCGTTGCTCGATCGGTCCCGCATCGACGCCTGAGCGTGCTCATCTAGGTCAGATGCCTGCCGACGAACGCGATCTGCTCGGCCGCGACCGAACGCCAGTAGCCGCCGGTGTGGCAGCCGCGCGAGATCCCGCCCGCCGGGGTGGGTGATGCGTTGGCCCGGTAGCGGCGGGTCTGCGCCGTGAACGCGTCGTCGGCGCCGCAGCAGACGAACAGCGCCGTCGCGCCGGTGTCGGGACTTGCCGCGAGCATGCCGTACCTGTCGTAGTCGGCGGCGCTGTCGAAGGCGCCGGCGGCACTCGCGGCGTAGGAGGGGAAGAGTGCGGGGCTGCCGGCGGCGGCTACCGCGACGGTGGTGGTCGCTGGCGAGTCGGAGCGGCTCTGGCGGGCTTGACGAGCGACGAGCAGGGCGCCGTACCCGCCCATCGACCAGCCGAGCATGCCGATGCGGCGGGTGCCCAGACCCCGGCCGGCGAGCAGCGGGAGGAACTCGTCGGTGAGCATGCGCAGCGGGTCGTCGCCGTCCGCCCTCGGATGCCAGTAACGGTCGCCGCCATCGACGGATGCCAGTGCGAAAGGCGGGCCGCCTTTCGCTACGGAGGCGGCGAGGAAGTCGTGCAGGCGGAGCGCGTCGAATGCCGCGCGGTGATCCTCACCACGACCGTGCAGGACCAAGACGACGGGCAGGTTCTGCTCGGGGACGCCGGGTGGCGTGGCGAGTGCCCAGCCGACCCGCCGGCCGCGGGCAGCGGAGGCGAACTCCCCGGTGCGCACGACGGCGGCGCTGCGCGGTGGCATCGCATCGACATCGCAGGCACCGGTCAAGCGGGCGAGACGCAGCTTGCCCGGCAGGATGCCCGCCTCGATGGCTTCATAGCCCCCGGCGCCGACCGCGAGCGCGCCGATGCCGGTGACGCCGGCGCGCAGGAAGGTGCGTCTCGTGATCATGATCCCATCCGGAAGGGAAGTGCCGGACGACGCGACGCCGGTCACGACCCCCGAACGTGGCCGACGCCGCGTCGTTCGTTTGGTTAGACGCGTAGCGAGCGGAAAGGGATGCCACCCGGCCGCGATATTTTTGTCGAGCTGCGGCGGTTCGTTGGGCAGGCCTGGGGAGCGCGTCTGTCCACAGCGTGCTTTTCCTTATTCCACAGGTTTTCTGCGGGGGCGCGGAGGCCGGGTGTTTGTCCGGGGTGGCGCCTAGCTTCGTTGTCATGTCAGTGCAGGGGGAGTGCTCGCATCCGGCTCGTGCCGCGGTCGACGCGCTGCACGTGGCGCTCGACGACTTGGCCTCGTCGAACCTGTGGTCGCTATCGACAGCCGAGCTCGCGCAGACGATCGTGTCGACGGAGAAACTTGCGAACAGGCTGTCCGCCATGCAGGTGGCGCTGACGGCCCAGGCCGAGTCGGTGCACGTGGCGGAGCGGGCGGGTGCCACGTCGCTGCCGGCCTGGCTACGCGCGGTTGCCGACGTGCCGGTCTCGATCACCAGGGAGCGGTTACGTCTACACCAAGCGCTCGACGGCCGCGATCGAGTCCGGGCGGCATTTGCTGCCGGCGAGATCGGTGCGGCGGCCGCGAGGGCAGTGTGCGAGGCGGTCGAGGTACTGCCTGCGGAGATCCCCGCCGGGTTGACGACGGCTATCGAGCACTTGCTCGTGGAGACCGCAGCCGAGGAGGGCGTCAGGGCGGTGCAGGTGCGCGCCGCCGAGATCGCCTACCGGTTCGCACCCGACCGGCTCGAGCGCGAAGAGATGGCGGCAGCAGAACGCAACGCGTTGCGCCTGCGACTGCGGCCCGACGGCAGCGTCGGGTTGCGTGGAGTACTCGACAAGGAGGCCGGGGCGTTGGCGCTCGCGGTGCTGGGGCCGCTCGCTGCGCCTGCACCAGCGAGCGACGGGGTGCCTGATCTTCGTGACACCGAAGCTCGCTACGCCGACGCACTCATTCAGGTCCTCGAGGTGGCGAGCGGCGCCGTCCCACGGGTTCACGGCGAGCGGCCGCACGTGCTCGTGACGATCGGGCTCGACACGCTACGGCAGGAACCGGGCTCTGCACCCGGGCGGCTGGAATCCGGCGCCCCGATCTCCGCCGGTGCCGCCCGCCGCCTTTCCTGCGACGCGACGGTGATCCCCGTCGTGCTGGGAGCCAAGAGCGAGCCACTCGACGTCGGTCGTGCGATGCGGCTGGTGCCGGCGGCCATGCGCCGGGCGCTGATCGTTCGTGACCAGGGGTGTGCCATGCCGGGTTGCGAGCGCCCGCCGTCGTGGTGCGATGCGCATCACTGCCGGCCGTGGGTGGACGGCGGGCAGACGGCGCTATCGAACCTCGTGCTGTTGTGCGCCACACACCACCGCGTCGTCCACGAGAGCGAATGGGTGGTGCATGTCGTCGACGGGTTGCCCTACTTCACACCGCCGGCCTGGCTCGACCCGCGTCGGGCGCCCCGGCTACACAGTCGCTACAAAGCCCGGGGCCTCGGTCCATGACCGGAGCAGTGCTTGCCGCCGCGCTTGCGACAGACTGAGCGGCATGCACCCACAAGACACGGCGGGCCCGGCAGCACCGACAGCCGACGGTACGCGATGCATCCATGCCGGCATGGAGGCCGGCCTCCAGGCAAGGGCGGAGGGGTCGCCGCTGGCGACCAGTCCTGTCTTCGCTTCGACGTACCAGCTGAGCGGCGAACCGGCAGGCCCCTACCAGTACGGTCGGTTGACGAACCCGACGTGGACGGCGTGGGAAGCTGCGCTCGCTGAGCTGGAGGGCGGCCCGGCCGTCTCGTTCGGTTCAGGAATTGCGGCAGTCGGCGCGGTGTTGTGGTCGGTGTTGCGGCCGGGCGACCTGCTGGTGATGGCGTCGGATTGCTATTACGCCACGCGCCGGCTTGCCGAGGGCGCGCTCGCCGACTTCGGCGTCGTGGTGCGGATGGCGCCGACCGGCCCGCGACTGCTCGACCTGGTGGACGACGCCACGCTGGTGTGGCTGGAAACACCGAGCAATCCGAACCTCGACGTGTGCGACATCGCGGCGATCGCGGAGCGCGCGCACCGTGGCACCACGCTGGTCGCGGTCGACAACACCACGTCGACGCCCCTCGGCCAGCAGCCGCTCCTGCTCGGTGCCGATTTCTCGGTGGCCAGCGATACGAAGGCGATGGCCGGTCACAGTGACCTGGTGATCGGTCACGTCGCGTGTCGCACCACGGATCTTGCCGACAAGGTGCGGGCGTGGCGCAACAGCACCGGCGCCGTGCCAGGGCCGTTCGAGGCGTGGCTGGCGCACCGTTCGCTCGGCACCCTCGATCTTCGGCTTGCCCGACAGGCCGCGAATGCCGCAGCCCTTGCGGCCACCCTCGCGGCGCATGACGAGGTGAGAGAGGTCAGGTACCCGTGGCTCGCCGCGGATCGATCGCACGAGCTGGCAATGCGGCAGATGAGGCGTCCCGGCGGGCTCGTCTCGTTCACGCTGGCCGACGAGCAGGTGGCCGAACGCTTCCTCGCAGCGCTGCGCCTGGTCGCCGTCGCGACAAGCTTCGGCGGGCTGCACAGCAGCGCCGAGCGTCGGGCGCGTTGGGCCGGCGATGACGTACCGCCCGGGTTCGTTCGCTTCAGTTGCGGGTGCGAAGACACCGCTGACCTGATCGCCGACGTCGAGCAGGCGTTGCAGACAGCGGTCGCGGCCGGCCGTACCTGATCGTCGCGAAGTTGTCACCTGGGCCCGTGAATGACTTGCCGCGGGGCAGCGCATACATCGGGAGTGATGAGACGACGAGCCCGTGTGGTGCATCCCCCGCGGGGCAATGTCGAGGTGCAGGTCAGCGCCGCACGACGACTGCTGCAGCGCGCGGCGGAAGCCTTCGCCGAGGCGGAGGAGCAGCAGCTCGCGGACGCCGAGGTGCTGCCGCTCGCCGAGGAGCTCATCAGGCGTCGCTTGTTGTTCCATCGATCGCTCACGAGGCTCGGGCTTCGTGTCGCGGCCGAATACGAGGGATGGCTGATGCGCGACGAGGCGCTGCTCGCGGTGGAGACGACGTTCCCGGACAGGTCAGCCCCCGACATGCCGGACATGCTGGCGGGGGAGGTCAGCTTTCCGGAGCCAGCCGCTTGATCATGTGCACCTCGTCGCGGTCGTCTCCGGGCGCGATCCGCAATGCCCTCGGCACGCGACCGACTTCGCGCCAGCCCAAACGGGCGTAGAACTCCTCGAGCCCCATGCCGCCGCGCAGCGAGAGTTGCAGGAACTCCAGGTGCCACTCTTCTCGCGCGACGGTTTCGAGCCGCTCCAGCAGACCGCGCCCGATGCCTTGCCGCTGGCGGCGCGGATGGGTTTGCAGCCGCCGCACCCAGGCCCAATGCTGTGTCAACGCGAACGAGTTGCGGTGCAAGACGACCCAGCCGCAAACGCCGTCGCCGTCGGAGGCGACGACGATGACGGCGTCGCCCGTCTCGACATCGTCGGCCAGTCGATCGACCGCGGGCGCGACTTGGGCAGCCGTGACGTTGCCGAACGGAAACCCGACCGCCCCGCCGGCGTTCGACACGTCGACCCAGCAGCGGGTCAGTTCCGCGCGAAGCGGTTGGTCGATCCGCTCGCGTTCGATCTGCCAGCTGGGTCGCGCGCTCACGTCAGTAGCCGACTGCGGACACCGGCGCCGGAAGTGGCGTGCCGGAGCCGTCTCGCTTGCCGTTAGCGCTCGGCAACTCGAGGGCGACACCCGAGGCGGCGGTGGCTCGTGCAGGTCGGGGGCCCACCCACGCCAGCAGCACGGTGTCCTCACCGCGCAGGAAGCGGTGGCAGCGCACACCACCGGTGGCCCGGCCCTTCGCCGGGTACTCCGCGTACGGTGCGACCTTCGCGCTGCCGGCGTCGGTGCCCGGTAGCGCGGACGACGAGCCGGCGATCGTGACCACGACGTTGTCGGCGAAGGCGTTCGCCGCGCCGAAGAACACTGCCTGCGTGCCGTTGGTGAGTCGGACGCCCGCCATCCCGCCCGCCGCGCGACCTTGCGGCCGCACCTGCGCCGCATCGAAGCGCAGCAGCTGTGCATCGGAGGTGACGAAGACGAGGTCTTCGTCACCGGTCGCCAACTCCGCGGCGCCGACGACGATGTCGCCGTCGCGCAACGCGATGAGTTCGAACGCGTCCTTGTTGGACGGATACTCGGGCACGACACGCTTCACCACACCCGACGCCGTCCCCAGCGCCACGCCGATCGACGATGCCGAGAGTGTCGACAGCGCGAGCACCTTCTCGCCGTTCTCGAGGTCGACGAACTCCGCCACCGGCGCGCCACCGGCAAGGGTCGGGCGACCCGCGGTCGCGGGGAGCGCCGGCAACTCGAGGACCGACAACCGCACCATCCGGCCGAACGAGGTGACCACGCCGACCTCGCCGCGAGCGGTCGACACGACCGACGACGTGATCGCGTCATGGCGGGCGCGGTCGGTTCCGGTGCCGACGGCGGGCAGCGGTTCGGCGTTCGTCGTCCGCGCCAGCAGACCGGTCGCCGACAGCAGCACGTGGCAGGGGTCGTCGGTGACTTCGAGCGGCACCACCGCCGACGGCACGCCGGCCGACTCCAGGAGAACGGTGCGCCGCGGGGTGCCGAATTTCTTTGCCACCTCGGCGAGCTCGTCGGAGACGACACCGCGCAACCGCTCGTCGGAGCCGAGGATCGCGCCGAGTTCGGCGATCTCGCGCGTCAGCTCGTCGCGTTCCTTCTCCAGCTCGATCCGGGAGAACTTGGTGAGCCGGCGCAACGGCAGCTCGAGGATGTCGTTGGCCTGGATCTCGCTCAGGTCGAAGACCTCCATCAACCTGCTGCGCGCCGAAGCCGTGTCGTCGCTGGAGCGGATCACCGCGATGACTTCGTCGATGTCGAGGATCGCGATCAGCCGACCCTCGACGAGATGCAGTTGCTCCTCGCGCTTGCGCTTGCGGAACTCCGAGCGCCGGCGCACGACCTCGAAGCGATGGTCGACGTAGACCTCGAGCATCTCCTTCAGCCCGAGCGTCAGCGGCTGCCCGTCGACCAGCGCGACGTTGTTCACGCCGAACGTGTCTTCCATCGGGGTCAGCTTGTAGAGCTGTTCGAGGATCGCTTCGGCGTTGAAGCCGTTCTTCACCTCGATCACGAGTTGCAGGCCGTGCTCGCGGTCGGTGAGGTCGCGGACGTCGGCGATACCCGCCAGCTTGCGCGACTGCACGAGATCCTTGATCTTGCTGACGACCTTCTCCGGCCCTATCCCGTAAGGCAGCTCGGTGACGACGATGCCGCGGCGGCGAGGCCGCACGTCGGTGACCTTCGCCGTGGCGCGGATACGGAACGTGCCGCGCCCCGTCTCGTACGCCTCGCGCACGCCGTCCAGCCCGACGATCTTGCCGCCGGTGGGCAGGTCGGGGCCGGGCACGAAACGCATCAGGTCGTCGAGCGACGCCTCGGGCTTGCTGATCAAATGGCGCGCGGCCGTGATCACCTCGACGAGGTTGTGCGGCGCCATGTTGGTCGCCATGCCGACCGCGATGCCGCTGGCGCCGTTCACCAGCAGGTTGGGGAACGCGGCCGGCAGCACCGAAGGCTCTGTCTCCTGGCCGTCGTAGTTCGGCACGAAGTCGACGACGTCTTCGCCGAGTCCGTCGGTCATCAGCTGCGCGGCGTCCTCGAGGCGGCACTCGGTGTACCGGTATGCCGCGGGCGGGTCGTCACCGCCGAGCGAGCCAAAGTTGCCGTGCCCGTCGACGAGCGGGACCCGCATCGCAAACGGCTGCGCCATGCGCACGAGCGCGTCGTAGATGGCGCCGTCGCCGTGCGGGTGCAGCTTGCCCATCACGTCGCCGACGACGCGGGCGCACTTCACGTGCGGCCGGTCGGGGCGCAGCCCCATCTGGGCCATCTGGAACAGGATGCGCCGGTGCACCGGTTTCAGCCCGTCGCGCGCGTCGGGGAGTGCCCGGCTGTAGATCACCGAGTAGGCGTACTCGAGGTAGCTGCCGCGCATCTCCTCGGAGACGTCGATGTCGACGATCTGTTCCTCGGGCGGTGGCGGGGGAGCGGTGGTGGTCTTTCGTGCCATGCCGGCCATTCTCTCGGGTCGGACGGGTCGGATGCCGGTGCATGCGCGCACGACCCGCCGACTGTGCACCCGGTAGGGTGCCCCGCGTGGCGCACCCCGTGGTCGAGGCCGCACGGCGGGTGGCCGAGGAGCTGTTGGAGCCGGCCGCGGCCGAGGTCGACCTCGGCACGGTGCCGCGCAGCCACCTCGATGCGATCGGTGCGGCCGGCCTCCTCGGCCTCGCGGCGCCGACGGAATCGGGCGGGGTCGGCGCCGACGCGTCCGTCGCACGCCAGGTCGGCGAACTCCTGGCCGGTGCCGATCTCGCGACCTGGTTCGTGCAGGCCCAGCACCACTCGCCGGTTCGGATGCTCGTCGCCCACCCGAGCCAGGCGGCCGAGCGTTACCTGCGCCCGCTTGCGACCGGCGAGCTGATCGCTGGGATCGCCTTCTCGCAGCTGCGCCGCTTTCCGCGGCGGCTCTTGACCGCCACCCGGACGGCGAGTGGTTGGCGCTTCGACGGCATCGCACCGTGGTACACGGGTTGGGGTCTCAACGACGTCGCCTTCCTGGCCGGTCTGACCGACACCGACGACGTGGTGTTCGGTGTCGTGCCCGCGCGGGCGGGGCCGAGCGAGGGGCCGGGCCTGCACGCGCAGACGAAGGTGCGGGTCGCCGCGCTGGACGCCGCATGCACCGTGGTCTTGCAGGTCGACGACGCCGAGGTCGACGACGCCGACGTCGTGCTCGTGCAGCCGCACGCGCAGTGGCTGGCCGACGACAGCCTGACGAGTTCGAACGCCAACCCGGCGATCTTCGGCGTGACGCAGTCCGCGATCCGGCTCCTACACGCGACCGCGCAGCGTCGTGGCGAACCCACGACCGGTGCGGCCGCGGATGCCCTCGCGCGCCGGCTGGACGCCGTCCGCCTGCGGGCCTACGAGCTCGCCGACGAGCGTTTCGACGGCGTGATCGCACGCCGGCTGGCGGTTCGTGCGGAGGCGCTGGAACTCGCGGTCGCCAGCACGTCGGCCCTGGTTGCTGCCGACTCCGGCCCGGCCATGGGCGTCACCGCGGCCGCCCAACGCAAAGCCCGCGAGGCGCTGTTCCTGCTCGTGCAGGCGCAGACCGCCGCCGCCCGCAAGGCGACCCTGCAACGGTGGCACGCGACCTGGAGTCGTTGACCGCACGGGCCGAGCTGCCGAGCGGGGTGTGGTGGTTTGGCCGTTCCGGCAGGGCGTAGCGTGGCGCTCATGCGCGAAGCCGGAGACGGACCGAGGAAGTCGACCGCGAGGAAATCTGCGGCGAAGAAGTCCACGACCAAGAAGTCTGCCGCGAAGAAGTCTGCCGCGAAGCGGACAGCTGCCAAGAGCGCTGCGGCGAAGCGGGCGACCCGTTCCCGCGCCGGAGGCGCAGGCAGCCGCCCGCGTTCTGCTCGCGTCACCTTTCCCGGCATCAGCTCGCGGGCCTACGAACATCCGGCTGATCGCGCCGCGCTGGTTGCGCTTCGTGGCGTGCCGGGCTTCGACGCCCTCCTCAAGGGCATGTTCGGTTTCTTCAGCGAGCGCCGGCTGCGGATGATGTTCTTGTCGTCGGCGGTGCGGGTCGATGAGCACCAGTTCCCCGTCGTCCACCAGATCTTCGTCGAAGCTGCGCAGATCCTCGACATCGAGGAACTCCCGCAGCTCTACGTCACCCAGGACCCTCGCGTCAACGCGTGGGCTCTCGGCCTCGACCATCCCTTCGTCGTCGTCAGCACCGGCTTGCTCGACCTCCTGGACGACGACGAGCTGCGCGCCGTCCTCGGTCACGAGCTCGGCCACGTGCTGTCGGGGCACGCGCTCTACAGCTCGGTGCTGTTCACGTTGATGCGGATCAGCGGGGTGGGCGGCGTGCTGCCGATCGGCGCACTGGGGTTGCGGGCGATCATCGCGGCGCTGAAGGAGTGGTACCGCAAGGCCGAACTCTCCTGCGATCGTGCGGGCCTGCTGGTCTGCCAGGACCCGGGCGCGATGACCCGGGTGCACATGAAGTTGGCCGGTGGCGCGCGGGTGAAGGACATGGACCTCCAGGCGTTCCTCGCCCAGGCGGAGGAGTACGAGTCCACCGGCGATGCGCGTGAAGGCGTCATCCGCATCCTGAACCTGCTCAACGCCACCCACCCGTTCGCCGTCCTGCGCGCGCTCGAGATCAAGCGCTGGGTCGAGTCGGGTGAGTACGAGCGCACCGTTGCGGGCGCGTACCCGAAGCGTTCCGACGACTCGCAGGCATCGTTCGTCGACGAGGTGAAAGCGGCGGCGATGTCGTACAAGCAGGCCTTCGACCGTTCGCCCGATCCGCTGTTCAAGTTCCTGCGCGACGTCGGCGGCGGGACGGTGAACCTCGGCAACTGGGTCGCCGACCAGGTGCGCAAGATGGCCGGCGGCAAGTCCGACGGCCCCGGCCCCGGCGACGACGACTCCGACGACGACGATCCAGTAGGTGCCAGTGACGGGGCACGGCTTCGGTCTCGACATCGGCGGGTCAGGCATCAAAGGAGCACCGGTCGATCTGGCGACCGGTCGACTCAGCGCCGATCGGGTGCGCATCCGCACTCCTGAAGGTGCGCAGGTGTCGGACGTCGCAGCCACGGCCGCGCAGGTCGTCGCGAGCTTCGAGTACCCCGGGGTGATCGGCGCGGCGTTCCCCGCCGTCATCGTCGGTGGCGTCGCGATGACCGCCGCCAATGTCGACGACGGGTGGATCGGAACGGACGTCGCCGGCGCGCTCGGCACCGCGACCGGGCACCCCGTTGCCGTGGTGAACGACGCGGACGCCGCCGGCATGGCGGAGATTCGCTACGGCGCGGGCCGCGGCGTCCGCGGCACGATCGTCATGCTCACGTTGGGGACCGGGATCGGGTCGGCGCTCTTCCACGACGGCGTCCTGGTGCCCAACACCGAGTTCGGCCACCTCGAGCTGGACGGTCACGACGCCGAGACGAAGGCGGCCGATGCCGCACGTGACCGCGAAGGCCTCAGCTGGGAGCACTGGGCCGAGCGGCTGTCGCGGTACCTGCGCCACCTCGAGGCGCTGGTCTGGCCCGACCTCTACATCCTGGGCGGGGGCGTCAGCAAGAAGGGCGAGAAGTTCTTGCCCCACCTCGAAGGCGTCCGGACCCCGGTCACGACCGCGCAGCTGCTGAACGAGGCGGGCATCGTCGGGGCGGCGCTCTTCGCCGCGGAAGCGGCTGGCCAGACGCCCCGGTAACGCCCGGGCGACCGATTTCCTACGTCTTGGCGCGCGGCGGCCGATGAGATACCCATGCTCGGCGGGTACCCGTGGTGAGGACCGACGCTCGTGAGACCCACGCGTGGTTTCACGACGCGTACCGCCACTGCGCGCTCGGGATGGCCCTGGTCGGCCTCGACGGAACCATCCTCGCCGTCAACGACGAGATGTGCCTGCTCCTCGCGCGCAGCCCGCACGACCTGATCGGACATCCGACGATCGACTTCGTGCATCCCGACGACCGTCATCTCGCCGCGTGGAGCTATGCGTCGGTCAACGAGTCGGCGGCGTCAGTTGGCGTCCAGGACCCAGCGTCTGGAAAAGCGACTGGTGCGAGGCGACGGCAGCGTCGTCCATGTGATCCGGCTGCTCCAGCGCCTACCGGATTCCGGCTGCCGCGCGCCTGCTCTGCTGGCCTACTACGTCGATGTCACCCAACGCAATGCGCGTTTCGCCGGGCTGGCCGAACTCGGGCAGTACGCGCTGGAGGAACCTCGCTCCGTCGAGCTCGACCATCGCGCGCGCGCCCTCGTCGCCGGCCTGCTCGGCCTCGAGGAGGAGCAGGCCGCTGCTGCGCTCGGCGGCAACCCTGAGGTGGTGGAGCTGCTTCCCATCGACGACCAGGGTTTCGTCCGCGCCGTCGTGAACGTGCTCGAGTCGGCCAGTGCGAAGTCGCGCGCCGAGAGCGACCGGCGGCAGATGGCGATGCACGACGCGTTGACCGGGCTGCCGAACCGTTCGCTGCTCGCCGAGAAGTTGGACGAAGCGGTGTGCATGCTGATCCCGGGCCGCGAATACCTCTGCCTGCTCATGCTCGACCTCGACGGCTTCAAGCGAGTCAACGACAGCCTGGGGCACGGACGAGGTGACGCGCTCTTGCGCGACGTCGCGCAGCGGCTCACCGGCGCGGTCCGCCCCAGCGACGTGGTGGCCAGGTTCGGCGGCGACGAGTTCGCGATCCTCCTGACCGGTCTGACGATCCCTGACGAGGCGGAACTCGTTGCGCAGCGGTTGCTCGACGCACTGAAGGTGCCATTCAGCGCATCGGGACGCGCGGTCCACCTGTCGGCCAGCATCGGCATCGCCACGGCCCGGTCCCGCTCGGTGAGCGCCGGCACGCTGATGGCGGACGCGGACCTGGCGATGTATGAGGCCAAGACCTCGGGAAAGGGCAGGTTCGTCGCCTTCTCGCCGTCGTTTCGCAAGGCCGCAGCGGGCCGGCTCTCACTCGAGGAGGACCTGCGCGCGGCGGTCGAGGCCGGTTCGTTCCGGCTCGACTTCCAGCCGATCCTCGACCTGACCAGCATGCGCTGGGTGGGTGCCGAGGCACTGCTGCGCTGGCCGCATCCGACCCGCGGCCTGGTGCCCCCGCTGGACTTCATCCCGCTGGCCGAAGACACCGGGCTGGTCGCTCCGCTCGGCCGTTGGGTCCTGGAGAAGGCACTCGAGCATCGGGTTTCCTGGGCGCCGCTCGTCGAGCAGCAGGAAAGCTTCGGCATCGCGGTCAACGTGTCGGTTCGCCAGCTCGTCGAGCCCGGGTTCGTCGATCACGTCCGGGCGACCGTCGAGGCGGCGGCCCTGCCCGCGTCGGCGATCACCATCGAGATGACGGAAAGCGTGTTCATGGACGACAGCGCGTCGAACGTGCGCGTGCTGAAGGAGCTGCACGACCTCGGCGTGCGCCTCGCGATCGACGACTTCGGCACCGGCTATTCGGCCCTGTCGTACCTGCGCAAGTTCCCGATCGACATCCTCAAGCTCGACCGGTCCTTCGTAGCGGGTCTGCAGCACGCGACCGAGGACTGTGCCGTCACCCGAGCCGTGATCGACATTGCGCACCACCTGAACCTCGAACTGGTCGCCGAGGGGATCGAGACGGCCGAACAGTTGGAGTTGCTCCGCCAGTTCGGCTGCCGGCTCGGACAGGGCTACTTCTTGTTCCGGCCAATGCCGGCCGACGCGATCGTGGAGAAATACCCGGCCGGCTGAGCGGCGGGTGAGCGGCGGGTGAGCGGCGGGTGAGCGCAGCCGGCCGGTTGTTCCGGTTGCGTGATCATCCCGCTGTGGGGACTGACCTGCGCAGCAGGCCGCCGGTGGTGGAGGATGGAGCCATGCCCGACAACTCGACCGCGCACGCGACGCAGGCCGCGAGGGACCTGTGGTCCGACGTCGAACGCAGCGGCTACTACCCGGAGCTGATGGCAGATTCGTTGCGCTCGAGCCTCGGCTCGCAGGCCCCGCTCGCACACGTCGTCCACCAAGAGACGACGCTCGACGACTCGATGGGCATCCGGCGCCATGTCACGGTGCTCGTCGCGACCGCCGCCCGCCTGGTGGTCTGCCACACCGATGAGCACCCGGGTGGTGAGACGCAGACCTATCCCTTCGCCACGACGACGACCGAGGTGGTGCCGATGTCGCGCGTCGGGTCGGTGGCTTTGACGACGACGGTCGCCAATCCGGCCGAGTACCTCCCTGGCGCGGCATATCGCGAAGCGACCCTCGTCATCGGCTGGGGTGCGATCAGTCACGTCGACCTCGAGCCGGCGTCCTGTGGTGACGACAACTGCGAGGCCGACCACGGCTACACCGGCACGCTCACCGCCGACGATCTGTCACTGCGGGTCAGTGAGGACGCCGACGGGCCGGGCGTCGTCGCACAGGTCGTGCACTTCGCGGGCGTCCTCTCGGAAGTCTCGGCCCAGGCCTGCGGGTGAGCGCCCTGCCGGGCGCAAGCACGGCCGGAATCCCGGTTCCCCTGTACGGCTCGGCGTCGCTTGCCGACGTCGTCCCGTCGGTGCTCGCCTCTGTCGCGACGCCGGGATTCACCGACGTGCTCGGCTTGCCCTCTGCCGCGGCCGCGTGCGTCCTGCTCGTCGACGGCTTGGGCGCGACGCTGGTACGCGAGCATGCCGACGACGCGCCGGTGCTGCATGCCGCGCTGAACGCGGGCGGCCGTGACCTCACGACGGGGTTCCCTTCCACGACGGCGGCCAGCGTCGCATCCATCGGCACCGGCCGCACGCCCGGGGAGCACGGCGTCGTCGGTTACCAGGTGGCGATCCCCGGGGCGGGTCGGCTGATGAACTCGCTGAGGTGGGATCCGGCGGTCGACCCGATGCAGTGGCAGCCGGCGGCGACTGCCTTCGAGCGGGCCATCGCCGCGGGGACCCCCGTCGTGCAGGTGGCCAAGCGCGAGTTCGAGAGCAGTGGTCTCACCCGCGCCGCGCTGCGCGGTGGCCGTTTCGCGGGAGCGGATTCCTTCGGCGAGGTCGCGGCGGGCTCGCTGGCGGAGCTGCGGCGCGCGGTCGAGGCGCGCCAGCGCACCCTCGTCTACGCCTACATCGCCGACCTCGACGCGACCGGGCACCCGCACGGGGTCGGCTCTCAGGCTTGGAGGTTCCAGCTCCAGCTCGTCGACCGGATGGTCGAGCAGATCGCCTCGGCGCTGCCCGCGGGGAGCCGGCTCTACGTGACCGCCGACCACGGCATGCTCGACGTGCCGGTCGACCGACGCGTCGACGCCGAGACCGAGCAGGAGCTGCTGGCCGGCGTCGACCTGTTCGGCGGCGAGGCGCGAGCCCGCTACCTCTACGTCGAACCGGGTGCGACCGACGACGTCGTGGCCGCATGGCGGGCGCGTCTCGGCGCAGATGCGGTCGTATGCACCCGTGAGGAGGCGATCGACGCCGGCTGGTTCGGGCGGGTCAGCGACCTCGCGCGGCCGCGCATCGGCGACGTCATCGTGGCGTCGCTTTCCGACATCGCGATCGTGTGCAGCAAGAGCCACCCGCGGGAAGCCAAGCTGATCGGCCACCACGGGTCGGTGACCCCGGCGGAACGGCTGGTGCCGTTGATACCGTTCGGCGATGACTGACCTGCTGGTCGACGCCAAGACGCTCGCAGCCGAACTCACCGGGCCGCGCCCGCCCGTGGTTCTCGACGTCCGGTGGAGCCTGACCGGGCCGCCCGGGGTCGCCGCCTACCGCGCGGGACATGTTCCGGGTGCGGTGTTCGTCGATCTCGACCGCGAACTGTCCGGACGACGAGGAGCGGCGGGGCGCCATCCGTTGCCTGCGGCGGCCGACTTCGAAGCGGCGATGCGCCGCTGCGGCGTTTCCTCGACGAGCCGCGTCGTGGTCTACGACGCGGCCGACTGCTCGTCGGCCGCACGGGCGTGGTGGAACCTGCGTTACTTCGGTCACGAGAACGTCCGCGCGCTCGACGGCGGATACGCCGCGTGGCTGCGGGCCGGTCAAGCGGTGAGTACCGACGAACCCGATGTTGCGCCAGGCGACTTCGTCGCAACGCCCGGCCACCTCCCACTCGTCGACGCCGACGAGGCCGCGCTCCTCGCTCGAAGCGGCGTGCTGCTCGACGTCCGGGCGCCCGAGCGGTATCGCGGCGAGGTCGAACCCGTCGATCCGGTTGCCGGCCACGTGCCCGGGGCGACGAGCTTACCGACGAGCGGCAACGTCGACCCGAGCGGAACATTTCTCGATGTCGAGATACTTCGCCGCAGGTTCGCCGAAGCGGGCCTCGGCGGCGACGTGAACGTCGCCGCGTACTGCGGCTCGGGCGTCAACGCCGCGCACACCGTGCTCGCGGTGATGCTGGCGGGGTTGCCTGCGCCGGCGCTCTACGTCGGCTCATGGTCGAACTGGGTTGCCGATCCCTCGCGACCGGTGGCGATCGGCGAGGCGTGAGGCGTGAGCCGGGGAGAGCGCTGCTCAGGCCGCGCCGAAGCAGACGAACCCGTCG
This sequence comes from uncultured Actinomycetes bacterium, assembly GCA_963782965.1. Lineage (GTDB taxonomy): Bacteria > Actinomycetota > Actinomycetes > Acidothermales > Acidothermaceae > CAWALV01. The sequence continues at coordinate 1,696,608 of CAWALV010000006.1, read as the reverse complement.
GCGCGAACGCGGGCGTGGGCATGGGCGAGGGCGTGTGCGGGGGAAGCGCCCGCCGCCAGCTCGGTGTGCAGGTCGACCATCAGCGCCTTCGTCGCGTCGTCGGCGACCGGAACCACCGACGCGATGAGCGTGCTCGTGCCGAGGGAGAAGACGGCGGCGGCGAAACCCATCAGCTCGTCACCGGGATGCACCGCCGAAAGCCCTGAGTCGCAGGCCGACAGGACGAGACGTCGAGGAGCACGCCGAACCCGTTCGAGGTCGTAGACCGTCAGCGGGCCGTCGGCGAGATCGAGCGCCGAGAACTGCGGATTTTCCGCGCGGAAGCGGCCGTGTGCTGCGACGTGCGCCAGCTCGGCGCCGTCCATCGCGTCGCGGACGGCATCAGCGGTCGCCTTCTTCTCGGAGAACACCTGCGGCTTGCCGTACAGCGGCGCCAGCGAGCGCACCTCCGCGTGCGCGTGTTCGAGGCCCGGGCCTGCGATGAGCACGATGCGCCCGCCGGTGCGCGGGCGCGCGCCGGCCGAGGTCGCGGTGACCCACGTCGTCGCCGATGGCGCGACCACGAGTGCGCGGCCCTGACACGAAGGCAAGGCGGGCCACGGCAGCGCGTGCAGCCGACCGGTCGGGACGACGACGAGTTCGCGGTCGCCGATGGTGTCGAGCAGCGGGCGCATGACCACGGAATCGAGCCGCTCGGCGGCATGCGCGCGCGCGGTTTGCGCCGCGTCGAGGGATGCTGCCGATCCGTGCCGTCGCGCCAATCTGTGCAAGGAGAAGCGGAGTGACTCCATCTCCGCGAGCGCGTCGGCGTATGCGCCGAGTTCGTGCAGTCGCAGCTTCCCTCCAGCGGCGGTGACGGCGAACAGTCCTTCGCCGACCCGCACGAGCTCGACGAGAGCGCGATCGCCGAGCGTCGCGAGCAACTGATCGGGCTCGAGTTCGGCGGGCGTTGCGGACCGGCCCTTCGCATGTCGGGAGCGTTGCCTGATCGACTCCTCGAGGTGCACCTGCTGCGCTCGAAGGGTGCGTGAATCCCTGCCACTGGCGGTGGCCTCGGCAAGCTCACCCGTCACCCGCCGCAACTCGGCGAGGTCGGCGGCGAGCTTGGCATCGGACGGCGGCCGCACCGGGCGGCGGCGCAGCGCGCCGGCGCGGAAGCGTTCGATCCATTCCAATGCGCTCGCGGGCTTGCCCGACTCGACGGCGATGCGCACGCCCTGATACGCGAGGTCGGCGCCGAGGCCCGTCGCGTGCACCCGCAAGTCGGTGGCGCCGAGGGTTGCGGCGTGCTCGTCGACGACGCGCAAACCGGCTTTGAGCGCCGCACCCGCGCCCCGGGTGTCGTTACCGGCGAGCCGCAGCAACGCTTCTGCATACCAGGCGGCGGCGCGAAGGTCGGCTGGTCCCTGCCGCTTGGCCCGAGCGGCCTGCGCGAGGTCTCCGCGCGCGGCATGGGCGCGGCCACGTTCGAGCTCGGTGCGGCCCGCGACGAGCAGACAATGCAGGGCAGCGACCTGCCATCCCGCCGCCCACAACCGGGCGTGAGCGTCCCGGGCCGCTCGGGCCAGTGCGTTCGAGCGTTCGCCGGCCGCCCATCGCGCGCGGACTTCGAGGTGAGTTGCGAGCAGAGCCCACCGTGCGCGGCGTTGCCGGCGAAAGTCGGTCGCCGCCATGCGTGCATATGAGAGGGCAGCGGGCGCGTCACCTTCGGCCAGCGCGGCACGCGCCAGCATGAGGCGCCATTCGGCGACGTCCACAGCGAAACCGGCGGTTGCCACGTCGTCGATGCGTGCTTCGAGCGAGCGACGCGATTCGGCCGCCAGACCCGCGAGCAGCAAGGCCTCCGCTCGGTCCTGGGTCATGGTGAACGTCGAGTACCGCTGGCCCTCCGCCAGGCCCGCATCGAACGCCCTCAGGGCGGTGGGGATGTCGCCTCGGCGCAGTGCCAGGAACCCGAGGTTGCCCGTGAGGAAGTCGACGTGGTGCCGCATGCCGAACGCCCGGGCCAAGACCAACCCGGTCGTGAAGTCGCGCTCGGCTGCGGTGAGCCTGCCGAGATAGGCGAACACGTTCCCGCGGTTCGTGTACACCAGGCACTGGTAGTCGACGTCGCCGGCAGCCTTCAACAGCGGCACGGCACGGGCGAAGTCGGCGAGTGCCTCCTCGGACCGTCCCGCCCGACACAAGATCATGGCTCGCTGGGCGAGCACCTGGCCGGGTTGATGGTCGCGCGCGAGGGTGGCGGCGCGTTCGCACTGGGCCAGCGCGGCATCCACCCGCCCGAGGTCGGCCAGTGCCGTCGCGTACGTGAGCCGTACCTCCGCTGACTCTCGCGGCAGGCGATGGCGCTCGGCGATCCGCACCGCTTCCTGGAGCACCGATATCGCCTCGCGTGGGCCCGAAAGCGGCCGCAGTGCGCGGCCGAGCGCTCGGCGGGCGATCACCTCGGCGGCTGGGTCCTCCGGCGCGCGGCCGATCACGTCCAAGGCAGCGCTCCGGGCGCGGGTCGCGTCGACGGCGCACATCGCGTACGCCGCTTCTGCGCGCTGCCGCATCGGCGAGGGTGCCGCCGGTGAGGAGCTCGCCGGTGAGGAGCTCGCCGGTGAGGAGCTCGCCGGTGAGGTGGGCGCCGGCGATGTCGGAGGAGACGTCGCCGTCAGATGGAGACCCAACTCGTCGCCACCCGGCGCGGTTGCTCGCCACCCTGGCGGACGACAACCAGGCTGACAGTGCCGGCCGGGATGCCGGCGGCCGTGAAGCGCCCGAGGTCGTCGGCCTCGACGTCGACCGATCCGTCGCCCCACCGGACCGTGACGGTCGCCCCGCCCGGAGGCACGAGTTGGCCGGTCAACCGCCGTGTCTGCCCCGTGTCGGCCACCTCGACTTCGACCTCGACGTCGACATCCACACCGGTCGCGTGGAAGGTGAGCAGCCTGGCGCCGTCGGTGGCCCGCACACCGCCGGCCGTCGCGAGGGAGTCTGCCGTCAGTTCGGCGAGCTCAGCATCGATCGTCCGCCAGGCGAAGGCTTCCTTCGCCGCGGCGAGAACCGGTTCCGGTGTCGGGTCGACTCGGTCGACCACGCTACGTAGCTCTTCGAGAAGAAGGTCGAATGCCGGTTCGGCCATCACACACCCCCCTGATCGAGCTGCGTGTCACGGGCGTCGCCGCGTTCGTGGACGCGCAGTCGTTTCTTGAGCTGGTCCATGCACCGACCCCTGGTGGGCCCGATGCTGCCGATCGGCATTCCCAAAGCTGCGGAGATCTCCTGGTAGCTCGCCGGCGGCTCGGCCGCCAGCGCGCGGAGCAATACTTGGCAGCGTTGCGGTATCTCCCCGAGCGACTGCCACAACAGGCGGTCCCGCTCCGAATCGAGGACGACGCGCTCCGGCGTCGGCTCTCCCGACTCGACCTCGAGGTCGGCATCGGCACCGAGGACCTCACGCCCCGACCGCCGCAAGATACGCAGGCACTCGTTGCGAGTGGTCGTCGCGAGCCATGCGCCCAGGTGCTCGGGCTCGCGGAGTCGCCCCAGATGCTCGACGAGGCGAAGCCAGGTTGTCTGGCTGACGTCGGCGGCGTCCGCCGACGACAGCGCGAAGCCGCGCGCGACCGCCCACACGAGGCGCCCGTAACGGTCGACCAGTGCATTCCAGGCAGCCCGGTCGCCGTCCGCCGCCTCGGCGAGCAGCTCGGCGTTGCTGCGTTCCAGCACGGATCGAACCTCCCGGCATTCCTCGGACCTCGGGCAGCTGCTCTCGAGGTAAGCCTTGAGGTCATGACGATATCGGTCACGCCCGCCCCCCGGCCGGTGGCACATCGACGAACACGCCGAGGTCCGGCATTGCGGGTCGAGCAGCGGGGTCGAGGAGCTCCGCCGCGGCTTGCGCGCTGGTGACGCCCCCCGCTGCGGCCGCGTGCGCGATCGCCGCGGCCACCCGCGGCGCGGCGAAGGAGGTTCCGCTCCAGCGGGCGTAGCCGTCGAAGCTCTCGGTGACAGCTGGGCCGCCCCTGCCCTGCGGGCTGCGCCCGTCGAAGGTGAAGAAGCTGCTCACGACCTGGTCGCCGACGGTGCAGGCGTCGACCCACCAGCCGTAGTTGCTGAACGATGCCCGGTCGTGCCCGCTCGCATCGAGGGAGCCGACGCCGATGACGCGCTTCATCGCCGCGGGCCAGTACGGCCGCTCGCTCGACGCGTTCCCGGCGCAGGCGACGATCACGGTTTCGTGACCCCAGGCGGCCAGGCCGTGCTGGAGTGCGGGGGAGGGTCGGTCGTCGTGGGTGTAGCAGCCGAGGGACAGCGAGATCACGTCGACCGGCGTCGCGGCGTTCCGCGCCCGGGAACGCAACCGGGCGAGGCCGCGAAGCAGTCGCATCTCGTCGGTCGACCCGTCGCCGTCCATGACCTTCTCGACCACCAGGTGCGCGCCCGGCGCATGTTGGAGGACCACGCCGGCGATGAACGTTCCGTGGCCCGCGATCGAGTCGAGTCGCTCGTCGTGGTCGGCGTCCGGCACGTCGCGAACGTCGTCACCGCAGGCTTGAAACCAGTCGCGACCCGTGAACCACGGGTGTTCGCCGATCCCGGTGTCGAGCAGCGCGAGCGTGACCCGCCGCTTGCCCGGCGTCGCCGAGGGAGCCGACGGAGCTGGGGGCGTGACGTCGGTCGGCGTCGGTTCGTCGAACGGGCCACCGTTCCAGTTCGGCCCGGCGACCAGAACGTGGTTCGGGCCGACGCTCAATCGCCGATGGGCCGAGCCCTGCGACATGTTCGCCGCGAGATCGCAGACGTCGACCTTGGCCGACGCGCGCAGGTGCAGGACGCTGACGCCCGTCTCGTCGTCCTCGCGGCGCTCGGTCCACCGGCGCGACAACTCGTGCACGGCGTCGGCGTCCTGTCCGACCGCGAGGATCTGGTCCTTGCGGATGAGCGTGCCGTTGCCGGACGCGCCGGGCACCGCTGCGATGTCGTCGTGCCGGGCGAGCAAGCGCTCCAGCCGGGCTGCATGGTCAAGTCGCATCGGGTCAACTCCGCATCGTGGCAGGCATCTCGTCGGGCGTCTCGTCGGGCGTCTCGTCGGGAATCTCGTTGGGCAAGTCGTCGGTCATCTCGTGGCAGATCATGGCACGCGCCGGCCATCCTCGACCCCTCCATCGAGTGGTGGCCGGCACGTGCCCGACCCGTTCGCGCATCCCCCACGCCGTACGCGCGATACGTCCCCCGTGCCCCCCGTGCCCCCCGTGTCCCTTGCTCGTCCCTCGCCCGCTGCGGGCAAGGCCGGACGGAAGGTGCAGTCCCCGGCGCCGCACGTCCCATCAGCCTTGCTCCGCCGCGGGGTTCGGGCCCCCCGGCCCCCCGACCTGCGGTCATGTGAGGCGCCGCCCACCTACCGCGCGCTGCTTGCGCAGCCGCCGGCGCGCCATGACCTGATGAACCAACCGGATGCGTTCACGCGTCCGGTCCCGTTCGGCTGCTTCCTCGAGGGCATCCCGCGGCTGCGCCGGGTCCCGCGATTCGGCAGGGTCGCCCCATCGCGCGTTGCCCACCCCGCCTGCGCGAAGACCGAGCATCGCCGCAACCAGCCGATCCGACCTGCTGAGGTACAGCCAGCTCGGTGCGGCGGCCGGCGACGGCACACCGGCAGCGTGCGGTACGGCCGTTGAAATGGACGTCGACACCGCGACTGCGCCTCCTTCGGCCGGGCTCTTGCCATGTCGCCCAACAAGAGCCGCTACCGGGCAGGCTGATACGCCTCGGCCGAAGAAAGTTCAGAAAGTCACCGGACGACACCGGTGAAGCGGTGTCAGTCCTTCGGCTTCATCCCGAAGACGATGTCGTCCCACTTCGGCACCCGCGCGCGTCGTGACCCGCGGCTACCGGTGGAGCCGGCGCGCGCAGCGGGCTCGGCGTCCCGCTTTCCGGCGGCGGCCTCCGGCTCCTCCGCCGGCTCGTCGAGGGGGGCCTGCCGGGCCTCGGCCACCAGCTGCTCAGCGGGCGCGACGGCTCTCGGCACGAACGGCCGGATCGTCGCTTCACCAGTCCCGGACAGGTCGATGGTGTCGTGAGTGTCGGGCGGGGCCTCGTCGGCGAGCTCGTCGACGTCCTGGTCCGCGTCGGTTGCGCTGATGCCGCTGACCTGCCGCGCGACCGGGTCGACCGGAGCGGCGTGGCGGTGCAGCACGTCGAGTGCCCAGGTGGCCACGGCGCCGTCCGGCCAGGTCACGGTCACGACCCAACTGTGGTCTTCGCGTCGAGCGGAGTCCCACTGTGCATCGTCGGGGTCGAAGCCGCGCCGCCGCCCGGCCCGCTCGACGACGTCGGCAAGGAGTGCGCTGGGGCCGGTTCCGCCGCGCGCGGTGGTGATGCGCGCCTGGCGGGCCTGTTCCGCCACGTGTTCGCGTTCGCGCAACACGGGCCCGACGAAGCGCAACACCCGTTCGAGCGGTACCCCGGCACTTTGGGCCAGGTGCTCAGGTGATTCGCCGGCGCGGATGCGGTCTTGGATCTCGCGCGGGGAGATACGGCTCTCCAGCGCCATCGTCAACTGGCCGAGGCGGGACAGGTGCCCGTTCACGCCGGCACGGAGCCGCTCGTCGATCTCTGCCTGATGCGTCGTCCCGTCGGGCTCGGCGAGCACAAGATACTTGCCGTCTTCGCTCAGACCGACGAGTCGCAGCTCTGCCATGCCCCATCCTGCCGCCAGCCGCCGAATCGCGGTGATCACCGCGTTCCGCGAGGGAACCTCGTGCCGCTCGACCATACCGGCCGCGGTCCGATCGCGCGCGGCGGCCACGAGATGCGCCATGAGGTGTGTCGCAAATCGGCATGATCAACCACCGTCAGCTGCGCGGTGCCAAGCCGTCCAGTTCCGCCAGCAACTGCGCCGTCACCGCGTCGACGTCGCGCGCGGCGTCGACGCGGATCACGATGCCGGCGTCGCGGTAGTACGCCACCAGCGGCGCGGTCTCCTGCAGGTAGACCTCGATGCGGTGCCGGGTGACGGGTTCCTTGTCGTCCCCGCGCCCCTCGATGCGAGCCCGGCTACGCGTGCGCCGCAACAGTTCCTCCTCCTCGACGTCGAACCAGCACGCTGCTTGCGGCGATGCGCCGATCTCGGCGGCCCAGGCGTCGAGCTGTCCAGCCTGCGTGACGTTGCGCGGGAAGCCGTCCAGCACGTAGCCGCCGGAGGCGAGTGCGCGTTCCAGCGGATCACGCAGCAACTCCAACATCACGTCATCGGGCACGAGGTCGCCGTTCGCGAGATCGAGCGCGACCTTTCGGCCGAGCGTCGTGCCGGCAGCGACTTCCGCCCGCAACATCTCACCGGATGAGAGGTACACGACGTGGAACCTGTCCGCGATCCGGCGGCCCTGCGTGCCCTTGCCCGAACCCGGCGGACCGATGAACAGCACGCGCATGAGGTGCTCCGTTCGGTCTGGTGCGGGCACTTGGCAGGATTGCGGCTATGCGACCTTACGACGCGTTGCTCGTCGTCTCCTTCGGTGGGCCGGAGGGCATGGACGACGTGATGCCCTTCCTCGAGAACGTGACCGAGGGCCGGGGGATACCCCGCGAGCGTCTCGAAGCGGTCGCCGAGCACTACTACCTCTTCGGCGGCGTCAGCCCGATCAACGCGCGCAACCGCGAACTGGCTGCCGCCGTCCGGGCCGAACTGGCGCGCGAGTCGGTCGACCTGCCGGTGTACTGGGGCAACCGGCACTGGGCCCCGACGCTGACCGAGACGCTCGCGCAGATGCGCGACGACGGCGTTACGTCGGCGATTGCCTTCCTCACGTCTGCCTACGGCAGTTTCTCGAGTTGCCGCCAATACCTCGACGCGATCGAGCGAGCGCGAGCCGAGGTCGGAGTAGACGCACCCCGCGTCGACCGGTTGAGGCAGTACTTCAACCATCCCGGCTTCATCGAGCCGATGGTCGATTCGGTGCGTGCGGCGCTGGAAACCCTGCCGGCGCCGGTGCGAGACTCCGCGCACCTCGCATTCGTCGCGCATTCGATCCCGAATCCGATGGATGCCGCGAGCGGCCCCGCCGGCGGCCTGTACACGGCGCAACTCGGTGAGGCGATGCGGCTCATCGTCGACCGCGTTGCACGACACGGTTCCGTGCGCGATGCGTCGCTTTCGTATTGCAGCCGCAGCGGCTCGCCGTCGGCTCCTTGGTTGGAGCCCGACATCGGCGACCGGCTCGAAGCTCTTGCCGCAGCCGGCACACCGGCCGTCGTCGTCGTGCCGATCGGGTTCGTCTCCGACCACATGGAGGTCGTCTACGATCTCGACACGCAAGCGGCGGCCAAGGCCGCCGAGCTCGGAATCACCTTTGCGCGGGCGGCGACCGCAACTGCGGATCCCCGGTTCGCCGCAATGGTGGTCGAACTCGTGCGGGAACGGTGTGGCGAGGTCGCGCCGCGGGCTCTCGGGGAGTTCGGGCCTGCGCACGACGTCTGCGCCCCCGGGTGCTGCCGCCCCGGCTAGCTCTGTTCCGGTATCGGCTCGTGGCCAACGGCTTTCGGATCGGCATCCTTGCGCCGGTCGTCGCGGATAAGGTCGGCACATGGTGACCGAAGATCCCGAACGCGCGGGCCCTGAGCCCGCCGACACCTCGGCAGTCTTCGACCACCTCGACCGCTATCTCGCCGTCCCGCGCGTCACCGGTCTGGTGTTGTCCCCTGACGGCCACCGCCTGGTCTGCTCGGCGCAGACGATCGCGCCGGACCGCAAGAGCTACATCACGTCGCTGTGGGAGCTCGACCCCGCCGGCGCAGCTGCGCCGCGGCGGCTGACGTGGTCGGCCGAGGGTGAGAAGAACCCCGCGTTCCTGCCGGACGGCGATCTGGTGTTCGTCTCGAAACGGCCCGCCGGCGCGGCATCGCCACAGGCCGGCGGTCGGGCACCGGGCACTGCGGCACTGTGGCTGTTGCCCGCCGTGGGCGGCGAATCGCGCCCGGTGCTCACGCTGCCTTCCGACATCGATCGGGTGCTGGTGGCGCGGCGCTCCGGCCAGGTCTTCGTGACATGTCGCGTGCTGCCCGGCGTCTACACCGGCGACGAGGAACGTCGGCAGGCCCGTGGTGACGCCGGAGTGAGCGCGATTCTGCACGAATCGGCCCCGGTCCGGCATTGGGACCACGACGTCGGTCCCGACCATCCCCGCCTGCTTGCCGTGGAGCCTGCCGGCACGTCGCTGCGCGACGGTTCGGCCGAGCATTCGGCGCGCGACCTGACGCCGACGCCGGGCCGCGCCCTCGAGGACGTCGGCATCGCGGTGAGCGACGACGGTTCGCTCGTTCTCGCCGGCTGGCGTACCCCTCTCGGGCGGGGCTTCGAGGGGCAGGCGCTGGTATCGGTCGACACCGAAACCGGCGAGCGCGTCGTGCTCGCGCAGCAGTTCGATCGCCCCGACAAGCACAGCTTCGATCACCCTGCGATATCGCCCGATCGTCGTTACGCGGTGTGCGTCGACGAACGTGAAGGCGACACCGAACGACCGCCGACCATGACGCTCAGGTTGTTCGATCTCGCCCGGGGCGATTCCCGCGACCTGCTGCCCGGGTTCCCGCTGTGGCCGGCTGCACCGACATTTTCTGCCGACGGCGCAAGCGTTTTCTTCGTGGCCGACGAGCGCGGTCGCCGCCCGCTGTTTCGCGTGGACGTCGAGTCGGGTGCCGTCGCCCGACTTGCGGCCGACGGCTCGTACAGCGAGGTGCAGGTCGCGCCCGACGGGCGACACGTGTTCGCGTTGCGTTCGCGCATCGATGCGCCACCGACGCCGGTGCGCGTCGACGTCGACGCCGTCGACCAGACGCCGCCGGCGCTGCCCGCCCCGGGTGCGATCGGCGCAGTCCCCGGCCGTGTCGACGAGGTCGAGGTCGAGCGGCCCGACGGCGCCCGCGTCCGTGGCTGGTTGGTGCTGCCGGAGACCGCCTCGGCCGCGCAACCGGCGCCCCTCGCACTGTGGGTCCACGGTGGTCCGTTGATGAGCTGGGACTCCTGGAGTTGGCGCTGGAATCCGTGGTTGCTGGCCACCCGCGGCTGGGCCGTGTTGCTGCCGGACCCCGCCCTGTCGCAGGGGTATGGCGACGCCTTCATCGAGCGGGCGTGGCAGCAGTGGGGGCCGGTGCCTTTCGGCGACTTGATGGCCATCACCGATGAAACGGTCGCGCGTCCGGATATCGACGAGTCGCGGACCGCCGCGATGGGCGGGTCGTACGGCGGTTACATGGCGAACTGGATCGCCGGTCACACCGACCGGTTCAAGGCCGTCGTCACGCACGCCAGCCTGTGGAACCTGGAACAGTTCGTCGGCGTGACCGACCACTCCGGTGAATGGATGCAGGAGTGGGGTCACCCGCTCACCCGGCCGGAACGCTATGAACTCAACAGCCCGCACCGCCACGTCGCGTCGGTGCGCACCCCGATGCTCGTCGTCCACGGTGACAAGGACTACCGGGTGCCGATCGCGGAAGGGCTCCGGCTGTGGTCGGACCTGCTGTGGCACGGCGTCGACGCCAAGTTCCTCTACTTCCCCGACGAGCACCACTGGATACTCGGCCCGGGTAACGCGAAGGTCTGGTACGAGACCGTGTTCGCGTTCCTCGACCATCACGTGCTCGGCCGGCCGTGGTCGCGGCCGGAGCTGTTGTGAGCGGCGAGGTCGGCGGCCTGCTCGACCTTGCCGTCTCAGCGGCCCGCGCCGCCGGGGAGATGTTGGTGGGAGCGGTCTCGGGTGACCTGCGGGTCTCGACGAAGTCGACGCCGACCGACGTCGTGACCCAGATGGACACCGCGGCCGAGCGGTTGATCGGCGAGACCATCCGTAGGCAGCGGCCCGACGACGCGATCCTCGGCGAGGAGGGGCAGGACGCCGGGGCCAGCACGGGGCGCCGGGTGCGTTGGATCGTCGACCCCATCGACGGCACCGTCAACTACCTGTACGGCATCCCGCAGTGGGCGGTCTCGATCGCGGTCGAGGTCGACGGCACGGTCGAGGCGGGCGCGGTCCTCGACCCGAGCAAGGCCGAGTTGTTCACGGCGACCCGCGGCAGCGGCGCGTACCTGAACGGCAAGCCGATCTCGGTCAGCGGCTGCGACCGGCTGGATCAGGCGCTGGTCGCCACCGGTTTCGGCTACGACGCGCGGCGGCGGGCCAGCCAGGCCGAGGTCGTCCGTCACCTGCTGCCGGTCGTCCGCGACATCCGCCGGTTCGGCGCGGCCTCCTTGGATTTGTGCTCGCTCGGGTGCGGGCGAGTCGATGCCTACTACGAGCGCGGCTTGAACCTGTGGGACTTCGCCGCCGCGGGCCTGATCGCGGCCGAAGCGGGGGCCCGGGTCGAGGGAGCGGGTGGGCTGGCGCCGTCCGGTGAGTTTCTGGTGGCCGCGCCGACCGGCCTCTTCGGGTCGCTCCACGACCTGCTGCTGCAGCTGGGTGCGGATCGCGGCTGAGATCGCTCAGGTCCGGGGGGCGCCACGCCGATGTGCTGATCCAATACCGCGCAGCCAGCGCGGTGGGGCGGGCGGCCGAGAGCGGGCACGGTTGGGCGTGAGAAGCCCGGGCATACCGGACGGGCGGCGGACGTTGTGCTGGGTCTGCCGGAGCTGCTGGTAGCGCCCGAATCAGGCGTCGGGACGCCCCTCGCCGACACCCGCACAGCCGTGCGGCGGGTCGAGATCGCGTCTCGGGCCGGAATAGGGCACAATCTGCGCTCCGGGCCGGGCACAACTTGGCCCGGTCGAGCGTTACATTGCGCGCCACCAGCGATCGGCAGTGCGGCCGGGCGCAGGCAGCCGCAGTACCGAGCAGGCACGACCTAAGAACTACCTATGAGTGAGAACCGCTCACGGAGGACCCCGATGGCGACGGACTACGACACCCCGCGCAAGGTCGACGAAGACCTTGGCGAAGACAGCATCGAGGAGTTGAAGGCACGCCGGGCCGATCGGCAAACCGGCGTGTTCGAAGGCGACGAGGCCGACCTGGCCGAGTCCTTCGAGCTCCCGGGCGCGGACCTGTCCAACGAGGAGCTCTCGCTGCGGGTGCTCCCGCGGCAGGCTGACGAGTTCACGTGTTCGCGTTGTTTCCTGGTGCACCACCGCAGCCAGCTTGCGACCGGTTCCGGCACGCAGATGATCTGCCGGGAGTGCGCGGCCTGAGTCAGGCCCCGTACCGATGAGGCACCCGCGCCGGCGAACGCTGAGCAGTAGGTCCTACTGCTCGCGTTTCGCGCGCGCCCAGACATCGGTTGCCTTGCGGGTCGCCATGAGGCGGGCGATCGCAACCGTCGTGCCCGACAACGCCGACCAGCCGATCGCCTCAGCCCAGTGCACGTCGAGCGACTCGGGCTCGTTCGGTGGCGTCCGGCCGAGCGCCTTTCCCCATACCTTTTCGACCGCCTTGCGGGCGAGAACCCCCGCGATGACCGCGGCCGCGCCCGTATAGGCGTTGAGGGCGAACGACTCCAACTTCCCGTTCGCCTCGCCACCCGGTGACGCACTCTTCTTCGCTTTGCTCTTCTTGCCCACGCCGCCGCCCTCTTTCGACTGCTCGATCTGCTACCCGTCTCGCGAGGTCTATTCCACGCTGCCGGCGCGTGAACCCGACACGCCTTGGGCGGCCGTCACAGCCCGCAACTCCTCGAGCGCGGCGGCGAGTTCGGTCGGGTGGCGACATCCGACGACCCAGTACGGTGTCGGGTCGCCGGGATCGACGACCTCGATCTGCACGACCCCGCGCACCCAGGGCCGCAGGCTCAGGACGGCGTCCGCCCGCGCCTGGCGCCCGAGCACGGCGCGCGCGGTGTCGCGGTCGAGCACGCGCACCCGGCCGATGGACCCCGCCCGCAGGTGCTGGCGATCCGCATGCAGCCCGTCGGCGTCCAGCACGACCTGCGAGCGCGAGAGGCCAAGCAGCGCGACGGCGACCAGGACGACGCAGACCACCAGGCAGGCGATCGCGGCACCCCAGCCGGCGCGCACCGAGGTCTGGGGTCCGAGGACGACGACCGCCTCGGCGGTCGGGACGACGAAACCGATCGCCACCACCCACCACCACCACGGCACGGTTCGCCGCTCGTGGAACTGCGGTGCGGGCGCCTTCACCGGTGCGGTCGCGGGCATGCTGCCAAGGCTACGCACCGGGCCGGTGCGCGCGCGTCCGCCCGGTCGAGCGGTGCGGGTAGTCTCGCGGATCGTGACCCCCTTTCCGTCTCCCGACCGTCCCGACGGTAAGTCTGCGGACGGCGGCCGGCCGCCCGCTTTCGGGCTGCTCGCGCCGTTGTCGTTGCCCGCAGATCTGGCGCCGGGCGTGGCGGGGCCCGACGCGCCGCCGCCCGGCTCGGTGCTTGGTCAGCACTACACGCGCTGCTACGGCTGCGGCAGCGAACAGGCCGGTGGCCTGCACATGAAGTTCGTCGTCGGCGACGGGGTGCGTGTCACCTCCGAGTTCGTCGTCACCGGCGACCATGAGGGTGCACCCGGGCTGGCCCACGGTGGTCTGCTGACCGCCGCGCTCGACGAAACCCAGGCGACCCTGTTGTGGCTGTTGCGCATGCCGGCGGTCACTGCGCGACTGGAGACCGACTTCCTCGCGCCGGTTGCGATCGGCTCGACGGTGCGGATCGAGGCCGTGTGCCTTGGGGTGTCGGCGCGCAAGATTTTCACGGCGGCAGAAGGCCGGTTGACGACCGCCGACTCGGCGGGGGAGCAGCCCGTGCTCGTCGTCCGGTCTGCTGCGTTGTTCGTGCGGGTGCCCGTGGAGCACTTCACCACCTTCGGCCACCCCCATCTCGTCGAGGAGTCCATGAACCGCACGGCCGACGAGCCGGGTGCAGCGGGCCCGGAACATACCGGTGCGCAGTGGACGGAGATGAATCCGTGAACGACGTACCGGTGCTCGTTCGTCGTCTCGACCCGCAGGTGCCCTTGCCGAGCTACGCGCACCCCGGCGACGCCGGCGCCGATCTGGTGACAACGGTTGACGTCGAGCTGGCGCCGGGCGAGCGAGCCGTCGTGCCGACCGGCATCGCCATCGCGATGCCCGATGGTTACGCGGCTTTCGTGCATCCCCGCTCGGGCCTGGCAGCTCGCTGCGGGGTCGCGCTGGTCAACGCGCCCGGCACGATCGATGCCGGCTACCGCGGCGAGGTGAAGGTCATCGTGGTCAACCTCGACCCTTCCGAGCCGGTGCGGCTGCGCCGCGGCGATCGGATCGCGCAGCTGGTCTTTCAACGGGTCGAGCGGGCCCGCTTCCACGTGGTCGAAGAACTGCCGGGTTCTGACCGCGGCGAGGGTGGGCACGGCTCCACCGGCGGGCACGCCTCGATTCAAGACCTGCGAGCAGACCCGCTCGCTGCTGCCGAAGACGGAGGTTCGTGATGCCAAAGCTGCCTCGGCGGTCCGGGTCGGGCGGCCGCGCCGGGCGCGGCAAGGAGGCCGACGTCCCGCTCGATGCCGGCGACGACGCCCTTGCCGACCAGACAGCCAACGACCAGCCAGCTGCCGACCAGCCAGGTGCCGACCAGCCAGGTGCGGGCGACGCCGCGGAGCCGGTTCGGCGACGTCCGCTCGACGTGAGCGAAGCCGTCGAGAGTTCGGGTGGTTCGGGCGAGGCGCCTGAAGAGGCTGCGCTGCCCCGTCTCGACCTCGGCAGCATCCGGGTGCCGATCCTGCCGCAGACCGAGGTGCGGATCGAGCTGAACGACGAGCGGCAACCGGTGGCGGCGACCATCCTGCACGGCGGCAGCACGGTGCAGATCCTGGCCTTCGCGGCTCCGCGCGGCGAAGGCATCTGGGACGACGTGCGGGCCGAGATCGCCGATTCGGTACGGACGGCGGGTGGCGAGGCGACGGAGGTCGACGGGCTACTCGGCCTGGAGCTTCGGGCGCGGGTGCGCAGCCAGTCGCCGACCGGTCAGACCGTCGACCAGCACCTACGGTTCGTCGGGTTCGACGGCCCGCGGTGGTTCTTGCGCGGCCTGCTCAGCGGCCCGGCCGCCACCGATCCGAAGAAGGCGAGCGTCTTGGAGTCGGTGTTGACCAGCGTCGTCGTGGTCCGTGGGAACGAGCCGATGGCTCCGCGCGACCCGCTGCCCTTGCGGCTGCCGCAGGAGGTCATCGAGGCTCAGGCCGCGCCCGGTTCCGCCTCGCCAGGCATCGAGATGCCGGAGCGGGGTCCGGAGATCACAGAGACCCGCTGACGACCCGTTGACGGTTACCGCCCGGCGCCGCCCGGCCTGCTCTACGCTGAGGAAACGTGACTGACACCGAACGTGCACCTGTCGAGCCAGCGGCTCCCGGCGAGCAAGAACCCCGCCCGCAGGGTGCGCTGCGACGCGCGCTCCACCGCTTGACCAGTCCCGAGCACGTCTTGGACGCCGAGCAGCATCAGGAGCTTGCACTCGGCAGCGGCGGGACCCCTGTCGGGCGTTGTGCTGATCGCCAACAGGTATGCGTCGTCGGCATGCTACGAACGGTCACGATCCAGCCGCGTGGGCAATCGCCCTGCCTGCAAGCCGAGCTGTGGGACGGCTCGGGCAGCCTGGAGTTGGTGTGGATCGGTCGGCGGCGCATTCCCGGCGTCGAGCCCGGTCGCACGCTACGAGCAGAGGGCCGGATCACCCAGCGCGATGGGCACCGGGTGATGTTCAACCCGAAGTACGAGTTGCGCCCCAGCGGGGTGTGACAGCGCGTCAGACTCCGCCCATGAGCAGCGCACGCAGGTCGTCCTCGACTTCGGGCGCGGCGACGAAGAGCAGCTCGTCGCCTCCTTCGAGCGGATCGTCCGTACTGGGCACGATGACTCGGCCGTCGCGCAGGATGACGACGAGAGCCGTGTCGGCCGGCCAGTGCACCGAGCCGACGCGTTGCCCGATGAACGGTGCGTTCGATGGCAGTGTCCATTCGACCAGGTTCGCCTGACCCTGCCGGAAGGTCATCAGGCGCACGAGGTCACCGACGCTCACGGCCTCCTCGACCAGCGCCGAGAGCAGCCGCGGCGTCGACACCGCTACGTCGACGCCCCACGACTCGTCGAACAGCCACTCGTTGCCGGGGTCGTTGACCCGCGCGACCACCCGGGGCACGCCGTACTCGGTCTTGGCGAGAAGCGAGACGACCAGGTTCACCTTGTCGTCGCCGGTGCAGGCGATCACGATCTGGCACTCGTCGAGCCCGACCTCGTCGAGGCTGGCTATCTCGCAGGCGTCGGCGAGCAGCCATTCGGCGCGCGGGATCGCGTCGACGTCGACCGCACGGCTGTCCTTCTCGATGACCAGGACCTCGTGCCCGTTGTCGACCAGTTCGGCGGCGATGGATCGACCGACCGCGCCGGCGCCGGCGATGGCGACCTTCATCAGCCGTGCTCCTCATGTCGCGCGCCGAGGATGTCGCTGGCACGTTCGCTCGCGTCGTCACGGACGACGACGTGAACCAGATCGCCTTCCTGCACGATCGTGTCGGCGGACGGCAGGACGCCGGACCCGAACCGGGTGAGGAACGCGACTCGCACCCCGGCGGCGGTCTCCAGCTCGGCGACCCGGTGGCCGATCCACGACGGGTCGACGTGTACCTCGGACAGCTGCACCGTTCCGGTCGGGTCGCGCCACAGGGCCTGCGCCCCGGCCGGCAGTACCCGGCGCAACATCTGGTCGGCGGTCCACTTCACGGTCGCCACGGTCGGGATGCCGAGGCGTTGGTAGATCTCGGCGCGGCGAATGTCGTAGATCCGCGCAACGACGTTCTCGACGCCGAAGGTCTCGCGCGCCACCCGGGCCGCGATGATGTTGGAGTTGTCGCCGTTGCTCACCGCCGCGAACGCGCTGGCCTGGCGGATTCCCGATTCCTCGAGTACCGCCCGGTTGAGCCCGAATCCGTGTACTTTGCGGCCGCGGAAGTCGGGCGGAAGGCGCCGAAAGGAGTGCGCGTCCTGGTCGATGACGGCAACCGAGTGTTCCAGCCGCTCCAGGCTGTCGGCCAAAGTAGAGCCGACTCGTCCGCAGCCCAAGATCACGACATGCACGGAGGTCTGTGCTGCCTTTCCGGACGACGACACTGAACGCAGCGTGAGGCTGCCTGCCGAACGCTACACCGTTGGGAGTGCCCACCAGGGGCAACCATCGGGATACCGGCAGGCGGGCCGTCGGATGAGAGGTCGGCGTCGGACCGCCACTAGCATCGTCGCCGTGCCTACAACTGGCGGGATAGCCAAGCGGCTCTTCGTCGGCCGTGCCCTGCGCAGCGACCGGCTCGGCGAGACGTTGTTGCCGAAGCGGATCGCCTTGCCGGTCTTTGCCAGCGACGCGCTGTCCTCGGTCGCCTACGCCCCCGACGAAATCTTCCTCACCCTGTCGTCGGCCGGGCTGGCCGCCTATGCCTACTCCTGGAAGATCGCCATCGCGGTGGGCATCGTGATGATGACGGTCGTCGCGTCGTACCGGCAGAACGTCCGGGCATACGACTCCGGCGGCGGGGACTACGAAGTCGCGACGACGAACCTCGGTGACTTCGCCGGCCTGACCGTCGCCAGCGCGTTGCTCGTCGACTACGTCCTGACCGTGGCGGTGTCGATCTCGTCCGGCGCCGACTACGCGGCGTCCGCCATACCGTCATTGCACGGGCACACGGTCGTCGTGGCCCTCGCCATGGTGCTCGTCTTGATGGCCATGAACCTGCGCGGCGTGCGCGAGTCGGGTACCGCGTTCGCGATCCCGACGTACGTGTTCATGTTCTCGATCATCGGCATGTCGATCGTCGGGTTCGTGCGGGAGGTCGTCGGCACTCTGCCGCGTGCCGAGACCGCCGGGCTCTCGGTGCCCGTCTCGACGCACTACTCCCACGGCATCACCGGGCTGCTCGGCGGGTTCCTGATCCTCAAAGCGTTCTCCTCGGGTAGCGCGGCGCTCACCGGTGTCGAGGCGATCTCCAACGGAGTGCCCGCATTCCGGCCGCCGAAGAGCAAGAATGCCGCGACGACGCTGCTCATGCTCGGCACGATCGCGCTCACCATGATGTTCTCGGTCATCGTGTTGGCGCGGATGTCTCATGTGCGCAAGTTCGACTCGACCCAGGACCCGATCATCGGCCAACTGGCGAAGGCGATCTTCACCGGATTCTCGCCCGGGTTCTACCTCGTGACGGCGGCCACCGGCGTCATCCTCATTCTGGCCGCGAACACGGCGTTCAACGGGTTTCCCGTGCTCGGCTCGATTCTGGCGCGCGACGGTTACTTGCCGCGCCAGCTGCACACTCGCGGTGACCGGCTCGCGTTCAGCAACGGGATCATCCTGCTGGCCGGCTTCGCCATGGTGCTCATCGTTGCGTTTCGCGCGCAGACCACGCAGCTCATCCAGCTCTACATCGTCGGCGTCTTCGTGTCGTTCACCAGCAGCCAGACCGGCATGGTGCGGCACTGGAACCGGCTCCTGCGCACCGAACAGGATTCCGGCCGCCGGCGTCAGATGATGCGTTCGCGGGCGATCAACGGCTTCGGTGCCGGGATGACCGGGGTCGTGCTGGTGGTCGTCCTCATCACGAAATTCCTTGCCGGCGCTTGGATCTCGGTTGCCGCGATGGTCGTCATCTTCTTGATGATGCGCGGCATCAGGCGGCACTACGACCGGGTGCGCGACGAACTCTTCGCCGACCTGCAGACCGAGACGGTGCTGCCGGCCCGAGTGCACGCGATCGTGTTGCTGTCGAAGTTGCACAGGCCGGCGCTTCGTGCCCTTGCCTATGCTCGTGCGACGAGGCCATCCGTGCTGGAAGCCGTGACGGTCAACGTCGACGCCGACGAGACCGCCACACTCGAAAGCGAGTGGGAACAGCACAATCTGCCGGTGCCGCTGAAGGTCCTGGCCTCTCCTTACCGCGAGGTGACCAGGCCGATCATCGCTTACGTGCGCAGCATCCGACGCTCCAGCCCGCGCGACGTCATCACCGTGTTCATCCCCGAGTACGTCGTCGGCCGCTGGTGGGAACAGCTGCTGCACAACCAGAGCGCGTTGCGCCTCAAGGGGCGGCTGCTCTTCACTCCAGGCGTCATGGTGGTCAGCGTGCCCTACCAGCTGCACTCTTCTCAGCTCATGGCCGAGCAACTGGAAGACGCCGCCAATGGCGGCTCGGTGCCGGCCCAACACGCGGACGCCGACCAGCACAAGACACAGCCCGGCGCCAAGGCACGGACGCCCGAGCCGTGACCGTCGTCGGTGCGATCCTCGACGTCGAGATAGGGCCGCCTGCCCACGGTGGTTCCTGCGTGGCTCGTCACGAGGGGCAGGTGCTCTTCGTGCGCCACGCGCTTCCGGGCGAGCGAGTGCGCGTGCTCGTCACCGACCAGACCAAGCATTTCGCCCGGGCCGATGCCGTCGAGGTGTTGACGGCCTCGCCCTACCGCATTCAGGCACCCTGCCCGGTCGCCACGGCCGGCGGTTGCGGTGGCTGCGATTGGCAACACGCCGCTGCGCACTATCAGCGCGAACTCAAGGCAATGGTGGTCGGTGAGCAGTTGCGCCGGCTGGCGGGCATCGACCGCGACGTCGTGGTCGAGCCGCTGCCCGGCGATGGATTCGGGTGGCGGACCCGGGTCCGCTTCGCCGTCGACCCGCAGGGCCGGGCCGGCTTCCGGCGGGCTCGCTCGCACCACGTCGTCCCGGTCGACCATTGCCCCATCGCGCACCCGCAGGTCGAGGAGGCCGGGGTCGAGTCGCGGCGTTGGCCGGACGCCGCGGAGGTGGCCGTGGCCGTCGGCGTGGCGTCGAACACCCGGGTGGTGAGCGAGACGCTGCGCGACGACCGGGTTGGCCAGGTGCGCCAGGTGCGCGATAGGCGCGATCGACGCCACGTGCGCCATCGCGGCGACCGCTACCTCGTCGAGCGGGCCGCCGGCCGTGAGTGGCGGGTCAGCGCGGGCGGGTTCTGGCAGGTGCATCCCGCCGCCTCCGACGTCCTGGTCGAGGCGGTCCTGGACGGAATCCACGTGCGGCCCGGCGAGCGTGCGCTCGACCTGTACGCCGGGGTGGGGGTCTTCGCCGGGGCCCTCGCGGCAGCAGTCGGACCCGCCGGGGCGGTCACCGCGGTCGAGTCGGCCACCCGCGCCGTCGCCGATGCGCGGGTGAATCTCGCCGATCCGGCCGGTGCCGGTGGCGCACCGGTTCGCACGGTGCAGGCCGACGTCGCGGCCATGCTGGCCGGCGTGCATGCGGTCGACGAGCCGGTCGACATCGTCGTCCTCGACCCGCCGCGGTCCGGAGCCGGCGCCAAGGTCGTCGGCGACATCTGCCGGTTGCGGCCCCGGGCGGTCGCCTATGTCGCCTGCGATCCGGCCGCGCTGGCGCGCGACCTCGCGACGTTCGCCGACCGCGGCTACCGGTTGGCGCAACTGCGCGCGTTCGACCTGTTCCCCCAGACGCACCACGTCGAGTGCATCGCGTTCCTCGAGCCGCAGGACTCGGCGACGGCGGCGGGCGAGCGATGAAGGCGACGCTGCTCCTCTGTGACGCCGCGCAGGTCGACCCGGCCGGCAAGGTGCACATTCTGGGCGCTGGCTGGACCGTCGTGGGCGGTGGGCCGGGCGGCGCGTTGCCCGCCCAGGCGATCGTCGTCTTGGTGCACGTCTCGTGGCATCAAACCCAACGCCCGCATCAGCTTCGACTCCGGCTCGAAAACGCCGACGGGCGCGCGGTGTTGGTCGGGCCGCCGGAGGCGCGGCAGCCGATGGTCCATGAGCAGATGGTGGCGGTGCAGCGTCCACCCGGCGCGCCGGAAGGAATCACACTCGACGTGCCGGTGGTGGTATCCATCGGACCGGGGATGCAACTGCCGCCGGGTCGTTACGCCTGGCGGTTGGAGATCGACGGGGAGACTCACGAGGATTGGATGGTGGCGTTCCACGTCCGGCCACCGGGCTGAGGGTCGAAGGCCAAGCCGTACGCTTGTACTGTTTGAAGCCTAGCCGTACGCTTGTCCTGCTTGGACTCCGTGAGGTGCCGCGCAGAGAGGAAGAAGCAGTGGAGAGTCGGGACAGTTTCGCCAGCCGCAGCACCCTGCAGGTGGGCTCGACGGCCTACCAGATCCACCGGCTCGACGCCGTCCCCGGCGCGCAGCGGTTGCCGTACTCGCTGAAGGTGCTGCTCGAGAACCTGCTGCGCACCCAAGACGGCGCGAACATCACCGCCGAGCATGTCCAGGCGCTCGCCGGCTGGGATCCGTCCGCCGAGCCCGACACCGAGATCCAGTTCACGCCGGCTCGGGTGCTCATGCAGGACTTCACCGGCGTGCCGTGCGTGGTCGACCTCGCGGCGATGCGGGAAGCGATGGTCTCGCTCGGCGGCGAGCCGGCGAAGATCAACCCACTCAGCCCGGCCGAACTCGTGATCGACCATTCGGTGATCGCCGACGTCTTCGGGCGCGAAGACGCGTTCGTGCGCAACGCCGACTTGGAGTTCGAGCGGAACAAGGAGCGCTACCAGTTCCTGCGGTGGGGCCAGCAGGCGTTCGACAACTTCCAGGTCGTCCCGCCCGACACCGGTATCTGCCACCAGGTCAACCTCGAATATCTCTCGCGGGTGGTCTTCGACCGTGATGGCGTGGCCTATCCCGACACGCTGGTGGGCACCGACTCGCATACGACGATGGTCAACGGGTTGTCGGTGCTGGGGTGGGGCGTCGGGGGGATCGAAGCCGAAGCAGCCATGCTCGGGCAACCGATCAGCATGCTCATCCCGAAAGTCGTCGGCTTCAAGCTGGCCGGCGAGATGCCGGAAGGCGCCACGGCGACCGACCTCGTCCTCACCGTGACCGAGATGTTGAGGAAGCAGGGCGTCGTAGGGAAGTTCGTCGAGTTCTACGGCCCGGGCGTGAGCAACGTCCCCCTCGCCAACCGGGCCACGATCGGCAACATGAGTCCCGAGTACGGCTCCACCTGTGCCTTCTTCCCGATCGACGACGAAACCCTTCGCTACCTGCGCTTCACCGGCCGCGCGCCCGAGCGGATAGCGCTGGTCGAGGCTTACGCGAAGGAGCAGGGCCTGTGGCACGACCCGACGGTCGAGGCCGACTACTCCGAGCGCCTCGAACTCGATCTGGCGACCGTCGTGCCGTCCCTCGCCGGCCCGAAACGGCCGCAGGACCGGGTGGCCCTCACCGATGCGAAGACATCGTTTCGTGCGGTGCTCGGCGGCTACGTGCAGCCCGCGCCGTCCGGCGCTTCGATCGACGAAGGTTCGGATGAGTCCTTCCCGGCCAGCGACCCGCTCGCCGTCAACCACGAGCAACCCGGCGACAAGCCCGCCGGTGCGCCGGCGGTTCGCGACGCGGGTCGGCCCAGCAACCCGGTACGCGTGACCCTGGCCGACGGCAGCACGGTCGAGGTCGACCACGGCGCGGTCGTCATCGCGGCGATCACCAGCTGCACCAACACGTCCAATCCGTCGGTGATGGTCGGCGCCGCGTTGCTCGCGAAGAACGCCGTCGAGAAGGGGCTGACGCGCAAGCCATGGGTGAAGACCACCCTGGCCCCCGGTTCGAAGGTCGTGACCGAGTACTTCGACGCCGCCGGTCTCACGCCCTATCTGGAGAAGCTCGGCTTCAACCTGGTCGGCTACGGGTGCACGACCTGCATCGGCAACTCGGGCCCGCTCGACGAAGCGCTCTCCAAAGCCATCAACGATTCCGACCTCGCCGTCGTCTCCGTGCTGTCGGGCAACCGCAACTTCGAAGGGCGCATCCACCCCGACACCAAGCTGAACTACCTCGCGTCTCCGCCGCTGGTTGTGGCGTACGCGCTGGCCGGCTCCCTCGACGTCGACATCACCACCGAGCCGCTCGGCACCGGCGCTGACGGCCAGCCCGTGTTCCTTCGCGACATCTGGCCGACCGAGCAGGAGATTGCAACCGTTGTAGGTCAGGCGATCCGCTCGCAGATGTTCGCCGACAGCTACGGCGACGTGTTCGCCGGCGACGACCGCTGGAACGGGCTGCAGATTCCCGCCGGCGGCATCTTCGAATGGGACGACGAGTCGACGTACGTGCGCAAGCCCCCGTACTTCGACGGGATGCCCGCGAAGCCCGCGGCGCTGACCGACATCGAGAACGCGCGAGTGCTCGCCGTCCTTGGTGATTCCGTTACTACAGACCACATTTCCCCAGCCGGCTCGATCAAGAAGGACTCACCGGCCGGGAAGTACCTCCAGGAGCACGGCGTCGAACCGCGCGACTTCAACTCCTACGGTTCGCGGCGCGGTAACCACGAGGTGATGATCCGCGGCACGTTCGCCAACATCCGCCTGCGCAATCTGCTCGCGCCCGGAACCGAAGGCGGCGTGACCCGTCACCTTCCCGACGGCGAGCAGCTGACGATCTATGACGCCTCGGTGAAGTACGCCGCCGACGGTGTCCCGCTGGTCATCTTGGCCGGCAAGGAGTACGGCTCCGGTTCGTCGCGAGACTGGGCCGCAAAGGGGACGGCGCTGCTCGGTGTGCGAGCGGTGATAGCCGAGTCTTTCGAGCGGATTCACCGCAGCAACCTGATCGGGATGGGCGTGCTTCCGTTGCAGTTCCGCGATGGCGAGAACCGCGAGACGCTCGGCCTGACCGGCGAGGAGACGTTCAGCGTCAGCGGGCTGGCCGGCGTCGACCACCTTCCGCGAGAAGTCATCGTGCGAGCGGTGCGCTCCGACGCCACGGTGGAGTTCCGCGGGACCGTGCGCATCGACACCCCGGGGGAGGCCGACTACTACCGGCACGGCGGCATCATGCAGTTCGTCCTGCGCTCCCTCCGCGAGCGGGGCTGACGGGGGCTCCTGACGGCGAGCTGACCCCGGGGGCTCGTTCGGGTCGGCTCAACTGGGCGCTCGCGTGTTAATCGACGCGATGGTGGGCAGGGCCGTCAGGAGTAGCGTGATGATCGCGATCCCTCGGGTCATTAGACTGCGACGTACGGCACCTGCCAGGTTGGTGGCAGGTTGGTGGCAGGTCGGTACGTCGGCCGAGCGGACCTCGTGCCGGCTCACCGAGCCGGCCGGTTGAGAGATAGTGAGGTGAGGAGCCCGGTGGGTCTGCTCGAGTCCATCGATAGCCCTGACGATCTCAAGGCCATGGACGCCGCCAAGCTGCCGCAGCTGGCTCAGGAGATCCGCGACTTCCTGGTGGCCGCCGTGGCCAAGACCGGCGGTCACCTCGGGCCGAACCTCGGCGCGGTCGAACTCAGCATGGCTTTGCACCGAGTGTTCTCCTCTCCGACCGAGCCGATCCTGTTCGACACGGGTCACCAGGCCTACGTGCACAAGCTGCTCACGGGCCGGCGGGCCGGTTTCGCGAAGCTCAAGCAGCGCGGTGGGCTTTCCGGTTACCCCTCTCGCGCCGAGTCCGAGCACGACTGGATCGAGAACTCGCACGCGTCCACCGCCCTCAGCTACGCCGACGGGATGGCCAAGGCGTTCGCCGTCCGCGGCGAGAAGCGGACCGTCGTCGCGGTCGTCGGCGACGGCGCGCTCACCGGCGGTATGTGCTGGGAAGCCCTGAACAACATCGCTGCCGCGAAGGACCGCTCCGTCGTCGTCGTCATCAACGACAACGGGCGCTCGTACTCGCCGACGATCGGTGGGGTCGCCGAGCACCTCAACACGTTGCGCACCAACCCGAGCTACGAGCGGGTACTCGCCAAGATCAAGGAAGTGCTCGGCCGCACCCCGTTGGTCGGCGACCCGTTGTACGACGCTCTGCACGGCATCAAGAAGGGCCTGAAGGATGTCCTGACGCCGCAGGGTCTTTTCGAAGACCTCGGCCTGAAGTACCTCGGCCCGATCGACGGGCACGACGTCGCCGCGATGGAGAACGCGTTCGCGCGGGCGCGCCGGTTCAACGGGCCGGTCCTCGTGCATTGCGTCACCACCAAGGGATTCGGCTACGAGCCCGCCGAGCGCGACGAGGTCGACCACTTCCACAGTCCCGGCGCATTCGATCCGGCCAACGGGGTCGAACTGCCCAAGGCGGCGAGCTGGACCGCGATCTTCGCCGACGAGATCGTCGAGCTGGGTGCCGAGCGGCCCGACCTCGTCGGCATCACCGCCGCGATGCTCCACCCGGTCGGGCTCGCACCGTTCGCCGCCGCTTACCCGGAGCGCACCTTCGACGTCGGCATCGCCGAGCAACACGCCGTCACGTCCGCGGCCGGCATGGCGATGGCCGGCCTGCATCCCGTCGTGGCCGTCTACGCGACGTTCCTCAACCGAGCCTTCGACCAGGTCGTCATGGACGTCGGGTTGCACCGCTTGCCCGTCACCTTCGTCCTCGACCGGGCCGGCGTCACCGGCGATGACGGCCCGAGTCATAACGGCATGTGGGACCTCTCGATCCTCTCGCTGGTGCCAGGTATCCGGATCGCGCTTCCGCGCGACGGGTCGCGGTTGCGGGAGTTGCTCCGCGAGGCGGTGGCCGTCGATGACGGCCCCACCGCGATCCGGTTCCCGAAGGGTGCGCTGCCGGGCGACATCGAGCCCGTCGAGCGGATCGGTGGCGTCGACGTCTTGCGCCGCGATGCGAGTGCTGACGTTCTGCTCGTGGCCTACGGCTGCATGGCGCACGTCGCGCTCGAGGTCGCCGATCGCCTGCGCGATCAGGGCATCGGCGCCACGGTGGTCGACCCGCGCTGGTCGCTTCCGGTCGACCCGGCACTGCTCACGATGGCGGCCGCCCACGGGCTCGTCGTCACGATCGAAGACCACGGGCGCCACGGCGGCGCCGGGGCGACGCTGTCGATCGCCTTGCGCGACCACGGCATCGACACGCCTGTGCGCATGCGGTCGATCCCGCAGCGCTACCTCGCCCACTCCAAGCGCGCGCAGGTTCTCAGCGAAGTCGGGCTGACCGCGCAGGACATCGCCCGGGGTGTCGTCGAGGCGGTCGCCGGGCTCGCCTCGATCGAGCAGTCGGCCACTGGCTCAGCGAAGCGCGCCGTCGAACTCGACGGCGTGGAGACGAGCGACTGACCGGCTAGGTCAGTGGTAGAGCACGTTGCGGCGCCAGGCGTCGTCGGCGACCGCCGGGTCGCGTAGCACGATCTCGGCAGGAGCGGCGCCGTCGCCGGCCAGTACCAACTCGTCGACCGTCAACAGGACCGGCCGGGCGAAGCCGCGGTCTTCCTCGTCGGTGATCGCGGCGGCCGCCCGCGCGAAGGCGGGGTCGATCCGGGAGAGGTCTATCCAGCCGCGGTGCCGCATGGGCACGGCCACGACGCGCATACCGCCGGCGTCCGCGCACAGCGCGCCTCGGAACACGACAGAGGCAAGCAGCGTCACGACGTCGCAATCGCCCATCGGCCGTAGCGCGCTGGTGCGCTGGCGCCGCCACCGCTTGGTCGCGAGTGCTCCCATGTTCTCCAGGTACTCGACGGCGCCGCGCCACCAGGCCGCCGCGTCGATGCCGCTCGATTCCAGGACGCCGTGCGGGACGACGACGACGTCGTCGGGCGCCTGCGCATCGAGACCGACGAAGCCCAGGCCGACCTCGAGGCAGCCGCCCAGCACGCGCTGCCGCACCCAGCCGCGGCCGCTGTGCAGGGAATGACCCACCGGCAGTGCGACCGGCCGCGCGCGCTCGGCGAGCTCGTCGAGCGAGCGCTCGGCCACCGCGCGCTTGGCCCACAACCAGCGGCTCAACCGCTGACGGGCGAGCGGGGAGTCCGGATCGGCGCCGCGAATCGCGGTCTCACAGTCGCCGAGGCTGACCTCCACCGCCGGAAGTCCGGCCACGAGTCCGGGCAGCAGCGCGCCGTCGTCGCTCGGGAGGAGGTCGATGTCGTCGATGACGCACACGGCCAGGAGGCACCGGCGCAGCGCAGCCCGGTCGGTGCCGGTCTCGGGCGCACCCGTGCGACCTGCCTTACCGGCTTGGTCGGGGCGCGACTTGCCGCGGCGGCCCCCCACGGGCTTCGACATGACCGTGACGGTACCCGCCCGAGGCCACCGCGCGGTAGCGCAGTCGGGGTGAAACCTGGCTACTTGGTGTCCGCATTCTGGTGAATCGACGCCCGGGCCAGGGCGCGGGCGAGCGGCCCTGCGGTCAGGGCGACCTGCCACCGCCGGGCTCCGAGCTCCGCCAGGCGATCGGCGACAGCCGGTTCCTGCAGCGGGTCGGGCGGCTGCCAGGCGAGGCGGCGGACGGCGTCCGGTTGCAGCAGGTTCTCGGCCGGCAGCGCATGCTCGTCGGCGATCGCCGCCACGGCCGCCTTGGCAGCCATCAGGCGTGCCGCCGCCGCGCGATCCTTGTCCTGCCAGCGGTGCGCGGGGGGCGGGCCCTCCTGCGGGCGCGCTATCTCGGGCAACTCGGCATCTGGGAGCGCGCGGGCCTCCGCCATCGACGACCACCACTCGTGCAGGTGGCGCCGGCTGCCCCGGCCGACGAAGTCCTTCGACTCCGCCAGCGCCTCGGCGCTCGCCGGACGCGAACTCGCCGCATGCACGATCGCGGCGTCGGGCAGCAACCGGGTGGGGGAGATGTCCGCTTCGCGGGCGAGCCGGTCACGGGCCTGCCACAGGGCGCGGACGACGGCCAACTGGCGCCGGTCGCGTACCCGGTGGATGCCCGACACGCGGCGCCAACGATCGACCGAGGCGACCGCCGACAACGACGGCGCGATGCGTTCGTGTTCGAACTCCTCGAGCGCCCACTCGAGCTTGCCCTGACGGCGCAGTTCTGCTTCGAGTGCGTCACGCAACTCGACCAGCATCTCGACGTCCAGTGCTGCGTAGCGCAGCCACGGCTGCGGCAGCGGCCGGCGCGACCAGTCGGCGGCGGAATGGTCCTTCTCCAGCCGCCAGCCGAGCAGCGTCTCGACCATCGTGGCCAGGCCGACCCGGGGGTAGCCGGCCAGCCGACCGGCGAGCTCGGTGTCGAACAGCGTCGGGGGATTGAGCCCGACTTCGGCGAGGCAGGGGAGGTCCTGGGTCGCGGCGTGGATCACCCACTCGGTGTCGCCGAGCGCGGTGCCGAGTGGCGAGAGGTCGGGGCAGGCGATGGGGTCGACCAACAGCGTGCCGCTGCCTTCGCGGCGCAGTTGGACCAGGTAGGCCCGATGTCCGTAGCGATAGCTGGAGGCACGCTCGGCGTCGACCGCGACCGGGCCGGCGCCGGAGGCGAGCCGTGACGCTGCTTCGGCGAGCGTTGCGGGGGTGTCGATGACGGCCGGATCGCCGTCGCGCAGGGTCAGCAACGGGGCGGCGGCGATCTCCGACGGCTGGTCCGTTGCCGGCTCGCCCGCCGGCTCACTCCTGGTCCGCGCGACCTGGGGCGGTTCCCGTCGCTCGGGCGGTCTCGCGGGCAGCTCGTCGGTGAGCGGGACCGGCTCCAGGAAGACGGGCATCACCGGGTCAGGTCCGTCGGCCCGTGGGCCGGAGCTACGCCGACGGTGCCTCTCGGGCTTCGCGGCGGTCTCGGACATGTCCCAACCGTACGACGCCGTGCGCGCGTGTGGCTCGACTCCGGCCGCGGCTCGCCGGGCGGGGTGGCACGTTGAGGTAGACGCCTCTTAGGTCGACGCCGCCAGCCGGGACGCCGTGAGCCGGGAAGCCGTCAGGGCGCGGGTGGCTCAGCGAATGACGCCGGCGCGCATGGCGAGGGCGACCATCTCGGCGCGGTCGCCGGTGCCGAGCTTGCGGGCGATCCGGGCGAGGTGGCTCTTGACCGTGAGGGCCGATAGCCCCAACTCGTCGCCGATCTCCTTGTTGGACCGGCCGTCAGCCACCAGCCGGAGTACTTCGATCTCGCGACCGGACAGGTCGCTGACGCCTTCGTTCGTCGGGCTGTTGCGCAGCCCCGCGGCGAGCAGGGAAGCAACCGACGGGTCGGCGTACACCCCGCCGTCCAGGACCCGACGGACACCGTCCGCCACGACAACGGGAGAAGCCGACTTCAGCAGGTAGCCCTGCGCCCCGGCGACGAACGCTGCACGCACGGAGTAGGGGTCGTCGGCAGCCGACAGGACGACGAGACGCGGCCAGCCGGCGCTGCGCAGCTCGGCGAGCAAGTCCAGGCCCGAACCGTCGGGCAAGCCGACGTCGACGATGCACAGGTCGCGTGGACCGACAGAGCGCGCGCGGGCGCGGGCCTCGGCACAGCTGGCGGCCTCGAGTACCTCGCGGGCGCCCATGGCGGTGAGGCGACTCACCATCGATTCGCGGACCAGCGGGTGGTCGTCGACCACCATCGCGGTGAACCCTGCGGAGTTCTCCGGCTGGGGCGGCACGTGCTCGACCAACGCCGTCACCCCGGTCCTCCTCGCGTCCGGGCCGCTACGCGCGGCCGTGTGAATGGGATTGCGTATGAAACTGACTGCGGGTGAATCTGACTGCTTCGAGGCAGTTCGGACATTGCGCACGCCATGGAGCGGCGCTTGTTTCGCTGTGCCTCGCTCCATCCATCGGACGCCGACAAGCGCGGCTGAAGCGTTCGATCGGCCCGACTGCTGCGTCGGCTTCTCACTCGCTACTCCCGGTGGCGCCGACGGGCGCCGCCGTCCGGTCGACCGCTCGAGTCGCCCAACCGTTCAAAGCGCCGGCCGCCGTTGCCGACATCGCCAAGAGTGCGCCGGTGATCGCGCGGATTGAGGCGGTTACGGCTGCTCCGATCGGGCGTTTTATCGGCAGACGCAACAGGTGAGCATGGCTGGTGCCGACACGAGATACCGGAGAACTGTCCATGCTCGGTCGACTCTTGGGGTAGAGGAGACGCTCGTGATCTTGTCCGCAGTGCGCAAGTCGGCAGCCGCCCTTACGTCGTTGGCGGTGGTCGCTGGCTTTGCGCTTGCTGCTGCGCCGAGCGCGCAGGCAGCCACCGGCGGAAGCAGCCAAGCCATCGTCGCGCTGGCCGGTGCAGCGCCGGTGACGGTGCCTGGCATCCACGTCCAAGCGTTCCTGCCCGCGGTGCGCAGCGAGGTCGTGACCGGGAGTCCGGCCGCGATCGCCGCGCTGGCGCAGGCACCGGGCGTGCTCGGCGTCGAATCCAACGCCTCGGCGCACCTGGAGAGCTTCGCGTACGGCACGAAGCCCGGCGACAAGGCCAAGCCCGGCGACAACCCCAAGCCCGGCGACAACCCCAAGCCCGGCGACAACCCCAAGCCCGGCGACAACCCCAAGCCCGGCGACAACCCCAAGCCCGGCCCCGGCGATCCGCCGCCCGCCAGTGGCGGCAGCAACGGTGGCGGCGGCAGCAGCGATCCGGTGAGCGCCGGCGTCGTCGCGCCTTCGTCGGTCGGCGGCAAAGCCGGACGGGGTGACGCAGGCAAGGGCGTCACCATCGCCCTGGTCGACACCGGCGTCACCGACACCGAGGCGCTCAGCCGGGCCTCCGGTCGCCTGGTTGACGCGATCGACACTTCCGGCCTCAACCACGACGGCGGCCAGGTCGTCGACCACGGCCAGTTCACCGACGGCTACGGGCATGGCACCTACATCGCATCCTTGATCGCCGGCGGAAAGGTCGCCGGCAGCGGCGACACCGCGCTCGGCGTCGCACCGGGTGCGACCATCGACGTCGTCAAGGTCGCCGACGCCGAGGGCAACACCTCCCTCGCCTCGATCGTCGCCGGCCTCAACTGGGTAGCCACCCACTCCGACCAGGTCGACATCGCGAACATCTCGCTGAGCGTCGACCCGCCGACCGACAACTACGGCATCGACCCCCTCAACTACGCCGTCACACTGACGCGGCACGCCGGCGTCACCGTCGTCGCAGCAGCGGGCAACACTCCCGGCATCGTCGGCGACCCCGGCTTCGACCCGGCCTCGATCACGGTAGGCGCTGCTGACACGACGGGCGCCGCACCGGTCGTCGCGAGCTTCAGCGGCTACGGCAACGTCGACGGCGTCAGCAAGCCCGACGTCGTTGCAGCCGGGGTGAACCTGCTCGGCGAGATGCCGGCGGACACGGTGATCGCGCAGCAGTACCCGAACGCGCGCCAGGCTAGTGGCTTGTTCCGCGGTTCGGGCACCAGCCAGTCGACCGGCATCGTCTCGGGCCTGGCGGCGATCTACATCCACGACCACCAGCACGCCACGCCGCAGGAAGTGAAGGCCGCGTTGCGCGGATCGGCGTCCGGCATCGGCGACGGTGCCACCGACGGGCAGGGTCTGGTCTCGGTCCCCAATGGGGCTGGGCACCTGTTCAACACCGGCGAGGCCGGCCTCGACCTGCATGCGTGGTACTCCACGGCCAGCGCCTTTGGTGACTTCTGGAATGACCCGCTCTTCGACGGTCGGCTGTGGAGCGGACCCACCTGGAAGGGCCGGCTGTGGAGCGGTCGCGTCTGGGACGGCCGGCTGTGGAGCGGTCGCGTCTGGGACGGCCGGCTGTGGAGCGGCCGCGTCTGGAGCGGCCGGGTCTGGAGCGGCCGGGTCTGGAGCGGTCGCGTGTGGAGCGGTCGGGTCTGGAGCGGCCGGGTCTGGAGCGGTCGCGTGTGGGCAACGATGGGCTGGGGCGAGTAGCCGATGAGCCCAACCTGGCGTCTTCGCGCGGTGGCCTTCGCGGCCGCGGCGGCTAGCGTGCCGCTGCTCGCGAACACCGCTTGGGGTCATCCAGGGCCCTTTGCGATTCCGCTGCTGGTGATCGCCGTTGCGGTGGCGAACCTGACGCGCATCAGCATCACGGTCGCTCGGCAGCGAGTCACCTTCACCATGACAGAAGGCGTGCTGGCCGGCGCCTTCTTGATGGCACCCGGTTCGTGGATCGTGATCGCGACCTGTCTGGGCCTGGTGCCGGTGTTGTTCAGGCAGCACTGGTCAGCGGTGAAGATCCAATACAACATGTCGCAGTACCTCGTCGCGAGCACCGTCGCCGCTTACGCGGTGATGCACCTGCATGGCACGATCCCCGCGGTCGTCGTCGGTATGGCGATCTGGTGGATCGCAGACCAGGTGATGTCCGGTGTGCCGCTCTCGCTGATCGGTGGCGAGAGCCTGCGCGCGATGATCTTCGAGGACGCGGCGCTCTACGCCGTCCACGCGGCAGGCACGGCGAGCGTCGGCCTGCTCGCAGCGTGGCTGATGGTGCACGCGCCGCTCGGTCTGGCCGGCCTGCTCGTCCCGATGGCCCTGCTGTGGGGTGCGCTCGACGAGCAGATGTCGAAGAGCGGCGAGGCCCGCCTGTTCGCCGAGCTCGCGCGCGGCCAGGAGCAGGCCATGACGCACTCCGTAGACGTTTCCGCTCGCGTCGTGTTGACCGCGGCGGCGCGGGTCCTCGGCGGCGCCGACATCGAACTCGTCGTCGTCGAGCACGAAGGTCCCGTCATCTATGCAGGTGACGAATCGGGTCGTACGACGAGACGCAACGACGCCGAGGCTTTCGACCAGCCGTGGGTGCTGCGAGCACTGGGTGCCCGTGGCGTACTGAACGGCGTCGAGGACGGTCGGCCGTATTGCTCCGCCGTCGTCGGCGAGGCCGGAAAGCCGCTCGCCGTCCTCATCGCCCGCCGCGCGGAAGGCAGCACCAGCTTCGGCCGCCGCGAGGTCGGGCTGGTCAAGGTTCTCGTCGGACAGTCGCGGTCGTGGCTTTCGGTGGCCGAGATGGCGGCGTCGCGTGACATCGCCGTCGCCCGCGCCGACGCCGCCGACGAAGCGGCCCGCTCGCTCGGTGACATCGGTGCCGGCACCGCGCCTGCGCTCGGCATGCTGCGCGAATCGGCCACCAGGCTCGCTCGGCTGGCCAGCTCGGACTTCGGCGTTGCCGAGCCGGGCAGGGAATCGGTGAGCAACATCGTCGACGAGTTGCATGCTGTGGAGCGCGCCGTTGCGTCGCTGCTCGGTGCAATCGCCCTCGCTGCTGACCCGTCCCTGCGTGACCTCGACGGCATGATGGACGCCGATTCGACGACCACCCTGCCCGGCGCGCGTCGCGAGGAAGACTGGACGACGACGGGCGTGGTGCGTACCGCGCAGTTCGCCGAGCCGGCACTTCCGGTGCGGTGAGGCGACCCAAAGGTAAGGACGGCCTCCCGCTTGCGGCGTGGGCCGGCGGCCTCGTCGCGCTCGGCGCTCTCAGCACGTTGGGTGTTGTCTTCGTCGGATTGCGGGCAGCGGGTCGGCTCGATGCCGAAGCCCTCGTCGTCCTGGGCGCCGGTCTGCTCGTCGCGGTGCCGGCCGTGTGGGTCGGCAGCTACGCGGGGGGCCGCTTCGCGCGGGCCGTTCGCCACCTTCGAGACTCGGCGGTACGCCGCCTCCAAGACCCCAACGCCGTGACCTCTGTCCTGGCCGAGGACGACGTCGCCCTGCACAGCAGTGTCGAACTGCTCGAACTCAAGCGGACCTTGGAGGCGCTGCACTTGCGGGTGCGCGTCGCTGACGACGTCGCCGCACGGCACAGGCATACGGCCGAGACCGCGAGCGCCGGCATGTTCGAGCTCCTCTCCGGCCTGGTCGCCGCAGAAGAATCCGCCCGCGGGCAGCTGTCCGCGGAACTGCACGACACCGTGGCCCAGACGCTGATGCTTGCGCGCTCATTGCTGTCCTCGCCCACGGCCGAGGCGGCAGACCTGTCGAACGCGCGTGACCTCGTCGCCGAGGCAGAAGACCAGGTCCGTGCGGTCATGGCGCGCACCCGGCCACCCGCGCTTCGCGAAGGTGACCTCGCCCAGGCGGTCGTCACGTTGCGCGACGACATGTTCGCCCGCTACGGCCTCGACGTGCGGATCGATTGGCCGGAGTCGCCGTACCCGCTGCCGCTCGTCACCGCGGTCACGCTGTACCGGTTCTTCCAGGAGTCGCTCCTCAACGTGGTCAAGCACGCCGAGGTCGACGTCGCCCATCTGTCGCTCGTCGTGGACGAGCAGGACGTCGTCGCCAGCGTGCGCGACGAAGGTCCCGGCTTCGACCCGGCGCAGGTACGCCCCGAGCGGGGGCGCCACGTCGGCCTCGGACTGCTGCGCGAGCGGGTTCGCCTGGCGGGTGGCGGGTTGGACGTCGACTCGAGCCCGGGTCAGGGCACCACGCTGACGTTGCGCATGCCGCGGGGTGCGCTCGCCGGTGCGGGCACGAACGCGGTACCGGCCGCCGTGCGGGTGAAGGTCGCGGCGCCCGTTTCGTAGTCGATCAGCGGCGGCGGGTCGGCAGCGCAGCCACGCCGGGGGGGAGCGGCGCGAGGCCGGCGGCTGACGCAAGCGCGTCGCCCCACGCCTCGAGGTGCGGTTCGAGGTCGTCGCGGGTCGGGGTCCACGAGACCCGCAGCTCGACGTGCGCCACCGGGGGGCGGCCGACCATCGTGCCGAAGCTCTCCGACGACACCCGGGTCACGGTGCCGCCCAGCGCGAGTGACGCTGCGGGGACGCGGCGGCTGAGCGCTTCGGCCAGCCAGGTCCAGGCGACGGCTGCGAGGAACGGGTCGGCGGCCATCTCGGGCTCGAGCAGCGCACGCAAATAGGCAACGACCCGGGTGGTGCCTTGCCAGGCGTCCTGCCCGGCGGGGTCGTGCAGGACGACGAATCGCCCGGTCGCCACTTCCTCGCCGTCCACCTCGACATCGGCTGTGAGTGCGACCGCGTAGGGAGCCAGGCGCTGCGGCGCGGGCGCTTCGGCGAGCCGGATCTCCGATCGCAGGCGCACCTGGGAAAGGCTTCGCACAGCCCGCGCGAATCCCTCGGGAAGGTCCTGGTCCTGCTCCCACGCCGCCACGAGCGAAGCGTAGGTCGGCGGTTACGCGACGCGCGGGCGGCGCGCCGATCCCTCGCCCGCCGATCCGGGGGCGGGTCCCAACCGCAGGCGTCGGCGGCGTCGGCGGCGCCGTCGACGACAGGCGGGAGACAATCGCAGGGCCCTGCTCGCTGCACCGGATCGGAGGTTGTCGCCGTGAGCGCCGTCCTCGCGTTGCTGGCGAGCCTGGTCTGGGGCGGCTCGGACTATCTGGGCGGGGTGATCAGCCGGCGGATCCGGCCCGTCGTGGTAGTGGCGGGGGCGCACGCGATCGCGCTGGCGAGCTTGCTCCTGCTCGCCTGGCTGACGAACGGCTTCCCCGACTCGCCGGCCTACCTGCCGTGGGCGATCGCCGCAGGTGCCATCGGCTTCCTCGGGCTCCTCGCGTTCTACCGGGCGCTCGCGACGGGCACGATGGGCATCGTCGCCCCGATCGCGGGCACCGGCGCCGTCGTCCCGGTGTTGTTCGGCTTCCTGCGCGGGGACACCCCGAGCCGGTGGCAGGACGCCGGCATCGTCGTCGTGCTCGCCGGCGTCGTGGCCGCCGGGGGTCCCGAGCTGAGCGGCGCCGGCAAGGGCGGGAAGCGGCCGCTGGTGCTCGCGCTGTTCTCGGCGCTGTCGTTCGGCGTCGTGTACGTACTCATCAAGGGCGGCTCGCGGCACAGCGTTCTCATGACCCTCGTTGCGATGCGCGCGACGTCCGTCGCGATCGTGGTCCTCGGCAGCGCGGCCATGGTGAGTGCCCGGTTGGGCAACCGGGGGCGCCCCCGCGTCGCTGCCGGCCCGTTGCTCGGACGCCGCGGGTGGCGCGACCTGCTACCGATCGCGCTCGTGGGCTGGAGCGACGCGGGCGCGAACGGTCTTTACGGCTTGGCGACGCAGCGCGGTCTCGTCAGCGTCGTCGCCGTCCTTGCGTCGCTGTATCCGGCGGTCACCGTGGTGCTCGCCCGGATCATCGACGGCGAACGGATGCGGCGTATCCAAGACGTCGGGGTCGGGTTGGCCCTGTGCGGCGTCGTCCTGATCGGGGTCGGCTAGCGCATGCGACGATGAGCCGGTGAGTGATCCGGCAGGTAGCCCCGAGGAGTCGCTGTTCATCCGGGCCTGCCGGGGGCGGCCCGTCCCACACCCGCCGGTCTGGTTCATGCGCCAGGCAGGGCGAGCCTTGCCGGAGTATCGCACCGCGCGTGACGGCATCGCGATGCTGACGGCGTGCAGCACGCCGGATTCTGATCGCCGAACTCACCATGCAGCCGGTGCGTCGCTACGGCGTCGACGCCGCGATCATCTTCAGCGACATCGTGGTGCCGCTGAAGGCGATCGGTGTCGACCTCGACATCGTCGCGGGCGTCGGCCCGGTGATCGCGCACCCGGTCACAACGGCGGCGGACGTCGAGAAGCTGCGGCCCCTCGATGCCGGCGATGTCGACTTCGTCGACCGAGCCGTGCGGTTGCTCGTGGCCGAACTCGGTGCGACTCCGCTGATCGGGTTCGCCGGCGCACCCTTCACACTGGCGAGTTATCTCATCGAGGGCGGCCCGTCGCGCGATCACGTGAAGACGAAGGCGCTGATGTACGGCGAGCCCGATCTCTGGCACGCCCTGCTCGACCGGCTCGCCGACATCGCGGCGGAGTTCCTGCGCGTGCAGGTCTCGGCGGGCGTGAGCGCGGTTCAGCTGTTCGACTCGTGGGCGGGCATCCTTCCGGTCGGCGACTACGAGCAGCGGGTGTTGCCGCACACCGCAAAGGTGCTCGGTGGGCTGGCCGGCCGCGGCGTGCCGCGCATCCACTTCGGTGTCGGCACCGGCGAACTGCTACCACTCATGGCGCAAGCCGGCGCTGACGTGGTCGGCGTCGACTGGCGGGTGCCGCTCGACGTCGCCGCCGCGCGGATCGGTGCCGGCCCCGCGCTGCAGGGCAACCTCGACCCGGCCGTGGTGTTCGCGCCGTGGCCGGTGGTGGAGTCCGCGGCGGCCGACGTGATCGCCCGCGGTCGGGCCGCGTCGGGTCACGTGTTCAACCTCGGGCACGGCGTGCTCCCCACGACCGATCCCGGGGTGCTGGCTCGGCTTGTCGAGTATGTGCACACGTCCTCGACCTGATCCAGGATGTCTAGCTGATTCAGGACTCGGAGGCCACGCCTGCTTCCCGGCCGGTGGGTCCGTGCCGATGGCGGTTCGTCCGGCGCCAACCGACGAACGCCGCCCCGCCCAGCGCGAGCAGGACCCCGAAGAACGGCAGCAGCGCACCGATGGCGGTGGCAAGACCCGATACGACCGCGGTGAACGCGTGCCAGCCACCGTGCAGGCCGCGGAGGAAGCCGATCACGTGCGCCTTCTTCGGCTTGGGAACGGCAGGCGGCGGCGCCGACGTCGCGTGCAGGTTCACCGTGATGCTCGCGTCCCTCACCTGAGCCGACAGCGCCCTTTGCTGAGCCTCGAGCGACTCCAGGTCGGCTTCTCTTTGCGCGATCTGCGATTCCACGTCGGCGAGCTGGGCCACCGTGCCGGCGTGCTGGAAGAGATCCTCCAGCCGGGTCAGGCTGGCCTGGGCCGCGGTGATCCGAGCCCCGACGTCGGCGACCTGCGCGGTGACGTCGTCCTGGTGCAGGTTCTGGCTGGTCTCCGTGCCGAGCTTCGCGAGGTCGTTCATCACCCGGGTGATCGAGTCCGGCGGGACCTTGAGCGTGATCGTCGCGCTCGCCTGCCCGGCTCCGTTGCCGTTCGCATCCTTCGGTTGCAGGCTCGCCTGCTCGGAATCGACGTAACCTCCGACGGTGTTCGCCTCGGCTATCACTTGCTGCATCACCGCGTTGACATCGTCGACGATCAACGTGATGTCACCGGTGTAGATGATCGACTTGTGCGCGAGCAGCGGTGAGGGGGCGGACGGGCCGGCGGAGGGGCCGGCGGCGGGGCCGGCGGCGGGAGCAGCCGCGTTCGACCCGGCGTGGCCATTGGCGGCACCCTCCACCGTCGCCCCAGCGGCCGCAGAGGCGGCAGGCGCTGCGGAAGACATCTCGGCTGGGGTCGACGCGAGTCCGGCCGCTGCTGAGGACGACTTGCTCTCGGCCGTGCAGCCGGCAAGGGCCAGGCCGGCCACCGCGAGCAGGGTCAGGATGCCGATCCCCGTGCGGGACGGCGCGAGCGAAGACGCTGACATGGCGGGCCTCCGATGCGTGCGGGTCGAAGATGCGTACCGATCAGAGGCGTCGCCGCACCGGGCGGTTCCGGCGCGGCGATCACGAAGCGGACACGATCTGGCGTGCTGCCCACCGTCTGGCAGGGTGTGACCGTGAGCCACCCGCCCAGCCGGACGCTTCGTCGCGTGGTCGTCCTCGGCGCCGGCATCGCCGGGTTGACCGCTGCTTATGAGCTGAGCCGCGGCGGCGAGTTCAGCGTGCTGCTGCTTGACGCCTCGCCGCGCACCGGTGGCAAGTTGTTGCGGGGTGAGGTCGCGGGCGTCGTCACCGATCTCGGTGCAGAGGCCATGCTGGCTCGCCGCCCCGAGGCCGTCGACCTGGCGAGCGCGGTCGGGCTCGGCTCGGAGCTCGTGCATCCGGTGACGATCACGGCCGGGGTTTGGTCGCGCGGCGCTGTCCGGCCGCTGCCCGGCGGCCACGTCATGGGTGTGCCGACGAGCGTGCGCTCGCTCGCGGCGTCCGGCATCGTGTCGCCTCTCGCAGCCGCGCGCGCGGCTGCCGATCGCGCGTTCCCGCGGCCGTGGCCCGTCGCCGACGTGTCGGTCGGGGCCTTCGTCGGCGGCCGGCTGGGCCGTGCCGTCGTCGAGCGACTCGTGGAGCCGTTGCTCGGCGGCGTCTACGCCGGGCGCGCCGAGATGCTGTCGTTGAACGCCACTCTGCCGCAGGTCGCCAAGGCGGCGCAGCCGGGTATGCGCACCTCGTTGCTGCGAGCCCTGCGCTCTCGCCCGGCCGCTGGTCGCCCGGCCGCTGGTCAGCCGGCGGCTGGTCGGCCGGCGGCCGTGGGCCCGGTCTTCGCCGGGTTCGCCGGGGGAGTCGGGCAGCTGACCGAAGCGTTGACCGAAGCCATCGCGGCTGCCGGCGTCGAGGTGCGCTGCGGGACCACCGCGAGATCGGTCGAGCGGACGCCGACCGGGTGGCGGATCGTGATCGGCCCGGCGGTCGAGCCGGACATCATCGAAGCGGACGCCGTCGTGCTCGCCGTCCCGGCAGCGCCGGCGGCCCGGCTCATCGCGTCGTCCATTCCGGCAGCTGCTGCGGAGTTGGCCGCGATCGAGTACGCCAGCATGGCTGTCGTCACGCTCGTCTATGCCGGGACCGACGTCGACAAACCCTTACCGGGCAGTGGGTTTCTCGTCCCGGCCGTCGAGCGTCGGTTGATCAAGGCCGCGACGTTCTCCAGCAACAAGTGGGGCTGGTACGCGCAAGCGCCCGGCTCGCCGGTCGTCGTCCGGTGTTCGATCGGCCGGTTCGGCGACGTCGCCGACCTCCAGCGCGCGGACGACGAGCTGGTCGCCGGGGCGCGGCGAGATCTGGCCGATGCGGTCGGGTTGCGGGCCGTGCCGCGCGGCACGGCGGTGACTCGATGGGGCGGCGCCTTGCCGCAGTACGCCGTGGGTCACCTCGACCGGGTCGCCCGGATCAGGGCCGCGCTGGCCGGGGTGCCCGGGGTGGTCGTCTG
This sequence comes from uncultured Actinomycetes bacterium, assembly GCA_963782965.1. Taxonomy (GTDB): domain Bacteria; phylum Actinomycetota; class Actinomycetes; order Acidothermales; family Acidothermaceae; genus CAWALV01. The sequence goes on along the minus strand of CAWALV010000006.1, from coordinate 1,657,270 downwards.
CGGCGCGGCGTATGACGGCATCGGCATCCCAGCGTGCATCGCAAGCGCACGCGCCGCCGTCGCGCAGCTGCGAGCGGCGCCCGCGCCGTGACCTGCCGGGCCGGCGATGGGGGACAATGACGCTATGACAGAGCACTCCGCAACCCAGCCGGTGACAACGACATCGGCCGCCTCCGATCCGAGCCCGGGCACGGCCTACACGATGTTCACGATGTACGCGGTGTTCCGCGTCCGGCGCGGAGCCGCGACGCTCGACGCCGCCGGGCGTGACGTGATCGCGGCCGAGGTCGACGACCTGCTCGGCCAACTCGCCGACAAGGGCGTCGTCACGCGCGGCGTCTACAGCGTGAGCGGCTTTCGTCCTGACGCAGACATCATGTTCTGGTGGATCGCACCCACGTCGGATGATCTGCAAGAGGCATTCCTGCGCTTTCAGCGCACCGGCCTGGGGCGGCTCAGCGAACCGGTGTGGTCGGCGATCGGGCTGCATCGCGAGGCGGAGTTCAACAAGGCGCACGTCCCGGCTTTCCTCGCCGGTATGCCACCGCGCGGCTATCTGAGCGTCTACCCGTACAACCGCACGAACGAGTGGTACCTGCTCGATCCGGCCGAGCGCGGGGACATGCTGCGCGAGCACGGTGTGATGGGCCGCGAGTACCCCGACGTCCTGGCTAACACCGTCGCCGCGTTCGCCCTCGGCGACTACGAGTTCCTGCTCGCGTTCGAGGCCGACGAGTTGTACCGGATCGTCGATTTGATGCGCCACCTGCGTGGTGCACGAGCGCGCGCGCACACGCGGCTCGAGACCCCGTTCTTCACCGGCCCCCGGCGAGCGGTCGCCGATATCGTCGCCGCGCTGCCGTAGTTTGTTGCGGCGGGCGGGCCGGCGGCCTCGCTGCGTCGGCGGCCTCGCTGCCAGCCGGGTCGTGATCCTCTGCGTCGTCTTGTATCTGGGTACAAATCCTTGTACTGAAATACAACCGACCCGACGAGGGCAGGCCGGTCGACGAGGGCAGGCCGGCCGGTCAGTCCCTTGCCGGTTCCAAGGTGATCGACACCGAGTTGATGCAGTAGCGGTCGTCGGTCGGGGTGCCGTAGCCCTCGCCATGGAACACATGCCCGAGGTGTGATCCGCAGCGCCGGCACCGCACCTCGGTCCGGCGCATGCCGTGGCCGTCGTCGGCCAGCAACTCGACCGCGTCGGTGTCGGCCGGGTCGTAGAACGACGGCCAGCCGCAGTGCGAGTCGAACTTCGTCTCGCTACGAAACAGCTCCGCGTCGCAGGCCCGGCATCGGTAGACGCCGACGGTCTTGGTGTCGGTGTACTCCCCGGTGAACGCGGGCTCCGTGCCGGCCTCGCGCAGCACGGCGTATTCGGCGGGGGAGAGCTGCGCCCGCCACTCGTCGTCGGACTTCTGCACCTCGTACATGGCTCGAGCGTACGCGACGCGGCGGGCGCGCAGGTCCAGCGGATATTACTCATATTGCCGGGAGAGAACACGCGGTAGCGTCTGGAACGTGGCCCCGGCGACCCCCGCGATCGAGTTGGACGTCGACGGTCGTGCCGTGCGCGTCTCCAACCCCGACAAGGTCTACTTCTCGGCACGTGGCGAGACCAAGCTGGACCTCGTCAACTACTACCTCGCGGTCGGGCCGGGCATCGTGCGAGCCCTGCGCGAGCGGCCGTGCATGTTGCAGCGATTCCCGGACGGCGCCGACGGCGAGGCGATCTACCAGAAGCGCGCGCCGACCCACCGGCCCGACTGGGTGCAGACCGCGCGGGTCAGCTTTCCGAGCGGGCGGCACGCCGACGAGCTGTGCGTCACCGAGGTGGCGGCGGTGGCATGGGCGGCGAACCTCGGCACGATCGTCTTCCACCCGTGGCCCTCGCGCCGGCGTGACACCGAACATCCCGACGAGATGCGTATCGACCTCGACCCGCAACCGGGCACCGACTTCGACGACGCCCGGCGGGTGGCTGTCACGGTGCACGAGCTGCTCGACGAACTCGGCTACGCCGGGTATCCGAAGACGTCGGGCGGTCGGGGAATCCACATCTACGTGCGCATCGAACCGCGGTGGGAGTTCACGCAGGTACGCCGCGCGGTGCTCGCGTTTTCGCGTGAGGTCGAGCGGCGCATCCCCGACGAGGTGACGACCAAGTGGTGGAAGGAAGAGCGCGGCGAGAAGGTCTTTCTCGACTACAACCAGAACGCGCGCGACCGCACGATCGCGGCGGCGTACAGCGTGCGGGCCAGATCCGACGCGCCCGTGTCGACACCGGTCACCTGGGACGAGCTCGCCGACGTCGACCCGCGCGACTTCACGATCGCTACCGTGCCGGCGCGGTTCGCGGCGCTCGGTGACCTGCACGAGCACATCGACGACGTCGCGCACGACATCAGCCCGTTGCTGGAGATGGCCGATCGCGACGAGCGTGAGCACGGGTTGGGTGACGCGCCGTACCCGCCGAACTTCCCCAAGATGGACGGCGAACCGCCGCGCGTGCAACCGAGCCGCGCCCGCAAGGCACCCTGACCGCAATCACCAAGCTCAGGCAAGGAGCAGCATCGCGCGCGCGGCGAGCGCCGCACCGCGGGCGCCGGCCATGTCGCGATCCGGTACGAGCGCGAACTGCACGAACTCCTTCTGCTCAGGGCGCAGCTCGGTGTTCTGCTGGACGACGGAGACGAACCAGTCGCGAAAGTGCGGCGCGGTCTCGACGACGCCACCGCCGACGAAGTATGCGTGCGGATCGATGAAGTTACCGGCCAGCGTGAACAACCGACCGAGCGCCATCGCTTGTTGGCGAAAGATGGCCAGCGCCAGCTCGTCGCCGGCCTCCGCCAGGCCGCGCACCTTCTTCGCCGCGGTGTCGGGATCGAGCCCGACGAGCGGGTGGTCGGGGTAGCGGCCCAGCCAGTACGGCAGCAGGCTGTTCTTGATGGCGGTGAGCGAGGCGACGCTTTCGACGTCGCCCCGAAGGCCACAGTTGCAGCCGGGCACCTGCTGCCCGGGTTCGAGCAGCCCGTCGAGCGGGATGTGCACGTGGCCGAGTTCGCCGGCCATGCCGGCGGCGCCGACGATCACCCGGCCGTCGGCGACGATGCCGGCACCCAGGCCGGTCCCGACGATCGCCGACACCGACGACCGTTCCAGAGCCTGCTTCTCGAAGAACAGGTCGTGGGCGTAGAGCGCGGCCGCGTTCCCGTCGTTGCTGTAGAAGACCGGGAGTCCCAGGCGTTGCTCGAGAGCACCGCGGTAGTCGAAGCCGCGCCAGTCGGGGTGCGCGAAGTTCGTCGCACCCTTGGCGGAGATCACACCCGATGCGGTGGCCGGCCCCGGTGTGTCGAAACCGACCGCGCGCACGCTCGACAGCGGGACGCCGGTCAGGTCGAGCGCGCTGTGGAGGCTGGCCGCGAGGCTGTCGAGCGCCGCGGCGGGTCCGTCAGTCACCCGGCTGGGGCTTTCGACGAGACGGGTGATCAGGAACTCGCCGTCGCCGGTCAAGACCGTCGCGTTGTTGGTTGTCCCGCCGTTGTCGAGCCCGACGACTACCCAGTTCGGGTCCGGCATCTCTGTTCGCCTCTCCGGTGCTGTTGTCCCCCGGCGGCGCGGTCCGCGGGTCCCTGCGATCCTAGGGCCGCCGTCGGCGCGGGTCAGTCGACCTACCGCTCCGGGCACGCGACAATGAGCCGGTGAAGCTTCCCGTCATGCCGCCGATCGCGCCGATGCTCGCCAAGGCGGTCCCCGCGATCCCACCCGGGGCCTCCTATGAGCCGAAGTGGGACGGGTTCCGATCGATCTGTTTCCGCGACGGGGACGAGGTGGAGCTGGGCAGCCGCAACGAGCGACCGATGACCCGCTACTTCCCGGAAGTCGTTGCCGCGCTCAAGGCCGAACTGCCCCCACGCTGCGTGCTCGACGGGGAGATCGTCATCGCAGCAGACAAGGGCCTCGACTTCGACGCGCTTCAGCAGCGCATTCACCCGGCCGTGTCACGGGTGACGATGCTGAGCCAGAAGACGCCTGCGTCCTTCATCGCGTTCGACCTGCTCGCGCTCGGCGACGACGACTACACCCGCCGGCCGTTCGCGCAGCGCCGGGCCGCGCTCGTCGACGCCCTCGCCGGCGCCGGCAGGTCGGTCCACCTCACCCCGGCCACCACCGATCTCGATCTTGCGCGGCGCTGGTTCACGGAGTTCGAGGGCGCCGGCCTGGACGGCGTGATCGCCAAGCCCCTCGACGGCACCTATCAACCCGACAAGCGCGTCATGTTCAAGATCAAGCACGAGCGCACCGCCGACTGTGTGCTCGCCGGCTTTCGTTGGCACAAGACCTCCACCGAGCGCCAGCCGCTGCTCGGCTCGATGCTCCTCGGGCTCTACGACGGTGCGCACCTCCAGCACGTCGGCGTCATCGGCGCGTTCCCGGCGGCCCGGCGAGCTGCCCTGGTCGACGAGCTGGAGCCGCTGCTGTTGGCCGATGGCGACGACCACCCCTGGCAAGAGTGGGCGAACGCCGAGGCGCACACCGATGGGCGCCGGCTGCCCGGCGCGGTGAGCCGCTGGAACGCCACCAAGGACCTCTCCTTCGTGCCGCTACGTCCGGAGCGGGTCGTCGAGGTCAAGTACGAGCACATGGAGGGCAACCGGTTCCGGCACCTCGCGCACTTCGTGCGCTGGCGCCCGGACCGTGACCCGCAGTCATGCACCTACGAGCAGCTCGAGCAGCCGCTGCGGTTCAAGCTCGGCGACATCCTCCCGGGCCTCGCACCACGCTCCTGACCGTAGAACAGCGCGGACTCAGCTGGTGGTTCGCTTCTGGTAACGCGCGTAGAGCATGTCGTCGTCATCGATGAGCAGCTGGGTGAGGCGCAACCGGCTCGGCGGGTCGACGTCGGCGCCGTTGAGGATGCGCGGTGAGACGCCGCCGACGACCGTCGCCGACGTCGTCACGCACCATTCGTCGAGCACGCCGGCGGCGGCGAGCTGCGCGAGGAGGGTCGGGCCCCCTTCGCAGAGCAGCCGGCGATGACCGCGTGCCTCCAGCTCGCGCACCATGCGGGTCGGCTCCACCTTCGCGTCGCCCGCGAGGACGACGTCTGCGACCTGCTGCGCCGCCATCAACCGATCACCGGGCGCCGCAGCGCAGGTGATCACCAGGGGTGGCTGGAGTGCCTGAGCGAAGTACGGCGCGGAGAAGTCCAGCCGCAGTTCTCGCGAGACGACGGCCATCACGGGCGCCGGCGGCTGCCCGGCCGCCTGCCGCAGGTGCTGGTACTCCTCGCGGGCGCGCGCCGGGCCGTAGCTCTCGGTGATGACCGTGCCGGAACCCGCGATGACGACGTCCGACAGTGCGCGCAGCAGCCCGAGCAGGCGTTGATCGGTGGAATTGCCAAGCGGGCCCGCGCGGCCGGCGATCGTGGCGGCGCCGTCGACACTGGCGATCATGTTCGCCCGCAGCCAGGTGGCGTCCGGCGGATATGCGTACGCGGCAGGGAGGTCGCCGGGCTCGACGACGTCGCTGCCGTCAGCAGCGACGGCGGGCAGCAGTCTGCGCACGCCGACCAGTCAACCAGTTACGTCACGCGCGCACGACGGCGACGGACTCGCCGGGCAACTCCAACCGCCCGCCCCGCAGCTCGACGGGCGCGGAGGCCAGCAGCACCTCGCTCGCCTTCACGTCGACCAGCCGGGGCTCCGGGTCGACGTTGGCCACGACGGACGTCGACCCGCGCGTCATCACCAGCACCCGGGTGGCGTCATCGGCGTCGACGACGACGGATCCGAAATCCGGGTCGCGCAGATCGGGGGAGTTACGGCGCAGCGCGATGAGGTCGCGGTACCACCGCAGCATGTCGGCATGCGGCTTGCGCTCGATCTCGTTCCAGCGCAGCGTCGACCGCTGCACGGTCGCGACGTCTTGGGGGTCGGGGACCTCGTCGGCCTGCCAGCCGAACGCAGCGAACTCGCGCCGGCGTCCCTGCCGCACGGCTTCGGCGAGCTGAGGGTCCTCGTGGTCGGTGAAGTACTGCCACGGCGTCGACGCGGCCCATTCCTCTCCCATGAACAGCATCGGCGTGAACGGGCTGGTGAGCGCCAGCGCCGCCGCGACCTTGGCAAGACCGGGGGAGACCAGCGCAGCAAGTCGCTCCCCGCGCGCGCGGTTGCCGACCTGGTCGTGCGTCTGCGAGTAGCCGAGCAGCCGGTGCGCCGCGATCGATGGCGGGAGCGCGCGGCCATGCCGCCGGTTCCGGTAGGCCGAATGTTGGCCGGTGTAGACGAAGCCGTGTCGCAGGGCGCGTGCCACGTCGTCGAGGCTGCCGAAATCGCTGTAGTAGCCGTGGTTTTCGCCGGTCAGCGCGGCGTGCACCGCGTGGTGGAAGTCGTCACTCCACTGCGCGTCGAGTTGGTAGCCGCCGTGGGCGGTATCGGTGAGTAGGCGCGGATCGTTTTGGTCCGACTCGGCGATCAGCGCGAGCGGTCGGCCCACGCTGCGCGCCAGCTCGCGCACCGCCGCACCGAGTTCTTCGAGGATGTGGCGCGCCGAGGCGTCGAAGATGGCGTGGACGGCGTCGAGCCGTAGCGCGTCGAAACGGTAGTCGCGTAACCACATCAGCGCGTTGTCGATGACGTAACGGCGGACCTCGTCGGAGCCGGCACCACCGAAGTTGACCGCAGCACCCCATGGCGTCGAGTAGGTGTCGGTGAAGTACGGCCCGTACGCCGGCAGCACGTTCGCGTCGGGACCGAGGTGGTTGTAGACGACGTCGAGCACCACACCAAGACCACGGGCGTGACATGCGTCGACGAGCCGCTTGAGGCCGTCGGGCCCGCCGTAGGGTTCGTGCACGGCGAAAGGGAAGACCCCGTCGTATCCCCAGCCGTGGCGACCGGGGAAGGCCGCGACCGGCATGAGCTCGACGAAGTCGACGCCGAGGTCGACGAGGTGGTCGAGGTGTTCGGCGGCGGCGTCGAAGGTGCCGTCGGGTGTGAAGGTGCCCACGTGAAGCTCGTAGATGATGCCACCGCACAGCTCACGCCCCGGCCATGGCGCGCGCCAGTCGTAGGCATCGTGGTCGACGACCTGGCTGAGACCGTGGACGCCGTGTGGCTGGCGCTGCGCCCGCGGGTCGGCGAGGACCGGGCCGCCGTCCAACCGGAAGCCGTAGTCGCGATCCGGCGGCACGTTGTCATCGGAGCGCCACCAGCCGTCGCGATCGCGGCGCAGCGGCCGCGACGCTCCGTCGAGCACGAGGTCGACCGCGCGGGCGTCCGGCGCCCATACGCCCGGTCGCCGGGATGCCGGGGAATCGCTCATGTGACGGTCACTGCCGGGACGAACAATGCGACCGGCGCGCGCGACAGCAACTCTTCGACCGGCCGTTCGCCGGCCGCCGCCTCGACCCCGCTGATCATGTCGACCCAGGTGCCGGCTGGCAGCGGCACGCTGGTCGACCGCCACCCGCCGTCGTGCTGGAGTCGAGCGGAGAGCCGGGTGGCCAGGGTGATGAGTCGGTCCGAGCGGGCGAACGCGACGAGATGGTCGGACGCCGGGCCAGTCGGCTGCAGCGCCTCGTACCCGCCGAACCAGTCGGGGTGGTCGCGGCGCAAGCCGTAGAGCGGTCGCGGTGACTCGCAACTTCTCGTCGAGCAGCAGGTCGACCGCCTCGCGGCGCCGCGCGAAGTCGACCGGCTCACGGTTGTCGGGGTCGACGAGCCGAAAGCTCGAACTTTCGCAGCCCTGGTAGACGTCGGGGACGCCGGGCATCGTGAGCTGAACCAGCTTCTGGCCGAGGGAGTTCGCTCGCGCGAACGGTTCGAGCCGATCGACGAACGTCTCGACGTCGGCGGTCAGCCGCTCGTCCGCGAGGGCGTTGGCGATGAACCCACGCATCCGCTCCTCGTAGTCGTCGTCGGGCGCGTGCCACGAGGTGTGTTGCTTTGCCTCCCGCATCGCCTTTTCCATGTAGCGGATCGCACGCTCGGCGTCCAACGGCCAAGCGCCCACCAGCGTCTGCCAGAAGAAGTAGCCGGTGTGGGTGTCCGGGCAGCCGAGTTCTTCCCCGGCCGCCAACCAACGGCGGACGGCGGCGTCCCACCCGGCGGGCAACTCCGACAGGACGGCGAGTCGAGCCCGTACGTCCTCGGAGCGTTTCGTGTCATGGGTCGACAGCGTGGTCATCGCCGTCGGATGCTCGGCCTGCTGGGTCGCCGCAAAGTCGTGGAACTCGGCGATGCTCGCACCGAACCGGCCCGGGTCGCCCCCGACCTCGTTGAGCGACAGCAGCCGGGCGTGCCGGTAGAAGGCGGTGTCCTCGACACCCTTGGCGAACACGGCGGCCGCTGTCTGTCCGAAGCGCGTCGCGAACTCGCTGCCGTCGAGCGCGTGGGCGCGAACGGCCGCGATCTGCGCCGCGTGGCCGGGCGCCGCCGCAACGGCGCGCTGCGTCGCGGCATCGAGCGCCGCCACGGTGCGGGCCGACGACGTGTAGGGCCGGTACACGTCGAGCCCGCAGATGAGTTCGACGATCGCGGCCTGCAGGTCGTCACTCGTCCCGGCGGCCGACGAAGCGGCGAGCAGCCGAGCCAGCCGTTGCAGTTCCGGCCGAAAGGTCTGGTCGGCGACGAGCCGCTTCGCGTCGTCCGCTACCTGGGCGAAGTCGGCGGGCGCTCCGGTCAGCTCGGCATAGGTGGCACCGAGCGGTTGCTCGCCGCGCGGATCGACGAAGAGGCTGTTCACCAGCGTGAGTGCGTCGTAGCCGGTCGTTCCTGCCGTAGCCCAGTCGGGCGGCACCCGTTCGTCGTCGGAGACGATCTTCTCGACCACGACCCAGGCTCGGTCGCTCGCTGCCGCCAGCGTGGCGAGGTAGCCGGCCGGGTCGGCGAGCCCGTCGACATGGTCGACGCGCAAGCCCTGTACCCGCCCCGCGTGCACCTGCTCGAGCAGCACGCGGTGAGTGGCGTCGAACACTTCGCGGTCTTCGACCCGCAGGCAGATCAGCGACGTGATGTCCATGAAGCGGCGGTAGTTCAGTACGGCCGCGGTGTCGTGCCAGTCGGCCAGCCGGTAGTGCTGGGCGGCGACCAGCTCCTTCATGCCCAGCCGTGACGTACCGGCGGCGAGCGGGAAACGGTGATCGTGGTAGGCGAGGGCGACCGGCCCGGTGCGGCGCCGGTCGATCCGAAGGTCGCCCATGCTGTCCTCGAGTGGAGCGCCCAGGACAGGTAGCGCCAGCCGGCCGTCGTCCGCCGTCCAGTCGATGTCGAACCACTTCGCATACGGCGAGGAGCGGCCCTCGCGCAACACCGACCAGAGGGCGGGGTTCAAAGCCTCCGGCGTCGGGACCGCCATGTGGTTGGGAACGATGTCGACGACAACGCCGACGCCGTGGTCGGCCAACGCGGTGGCCATCGCCTCGAACGCCTCGCCACCGCCGAGTTCGTCGCTGATGCGCCCGTGCTCGGTGACGTCGTAGCCGTGCGTCGAGCCGGGTGTCGCCGTCAGGATCGGTGAGAGGTAGACATGGCTGACTCCGAGCGCGGACAGGTATTCGGCCAGCTCGGCGACCTGGTCGAAACCCAGCTCCGGGCCGAGCTGGAGACGATACGTCGAGCGGGGTGCGCCGATTGGCTCAGACGACACGACGCAGGACCAACACCGATCGGCCACCGACCGTCAGGATGGAGTCGGCTTTGACGCTGGGACTCTCGACGTGCAGTGGGTTCGTCGTGTCGATGGCAACCTCCCAGCGCTCGCCGTATTCACTATTCGGCAGGGTGAAGTCGATGCTGCTCGCATCGCCGTTGAACAGCAGGAGGAACGAGTCGTCGGTGACCTGCTGACCGCGTTGGTCGGGCGAAGGTATCGCGTCACCGTTGAGGAACACGGTGACCGACTTCGCGTACCCCGTTTCCCAATCCGCCTCGCTCATGTCGGCCCCGGCCGGGGTGAACCAGGCGATGTCGCGCAGCGCTTCGCCCGCGACGTGGACGGCCTTGCCTTCGAAGAACCGGCGCCGGCGCAGGACCGGATGCTCGCGGCGCAGCGCTGACAGTTCCCGGGTGAACGTCAGCTGCACCTCGTTCTGGGCCTCCATGGTCCACTCGACCCACGAGATCGGGTTGTCCTGGCAGTAGGCGTTGTTGTTACCACCCTGGGTGCGGCCGAACTCGTCGCCGTGCAGGAGCATCGGCACGCCTTGCGAGACGAACAGGGTGGTGAGGAAGTTGCGCTTCTGCTGCTCGCGCAAGGCGACGACGTCGACGTCGTCGCTGGGCCCTTCCGCGCCGCAGTTCCACGAGCGGTTGTCGTCGGAGCCGTCCCGGTTACCCTCGCCGTTGGCCTCATTGTGCTTGCTGTTGTACGACACGAGGTCGTTGAGCGTGAACCCGTCGTGCGCCGTGACGAAGTTGACCGAGGCCATCGGTTTGCGGCCGGAGCTCGCGTACAGATCGCTCGAGCCGGTGAGACGCGAGGCGAACTCGCCGAGCGTTGCGGGCTCACCACGCCAGAAGTCGCGCACGGTGTCGCGATACTTGCCGTTCCACTCACTCCACAGGGGCGGGAAGTTGCCGACCTGGTAACCACCCTCGCCGACGTCCCAGGGCTCGGCGATGAGCTTGACCTGACTGACGATCGGGTCCTGCTGCACGAGGTCGAAGAACGCCGCCAGCCGGTCGACGTCGTGCAGCTCGCGAGCCAGGGTCGCTGCGAGGTCGAACCGGAAGCCGTCGACGTGCATCTCGATGATCCAGTACCGCAACGAATCCATCAGAAGCTGGAGTGCGTGCGGGTTCCGAGCGTTGAAGCTGTTCCCGGTGCCCGTGTAGTCGACGTATTTGCTCGGGTCGTCGTCGGAGAGCCGGTAGTACGCGGCGTTGTCGAGGCCGCGAAACGACAGCGTCGGCCCGAGGTGGTTGCCTTCGGCTGTGTGGTTGTAGACGACATCGAGGATGACCTCGATACCGGCCTCGTGCAGTGCCCGCACCATCGCCTTGAACTCCTGCACCTGCTCTCCGCGTTCGCCTGCGGAGGAGTAGCTGTTGTGCGGCGCGAAGAAGCCGATCGTGTTGTAACCCCAGTAGTTGTGCAGCCCCTTGTCGTGCAGGGTGCTGTCGTTCACGAACTGATGCACCGGCATCAACTCGACCGCGCTCACCCCGAGCTTGGTGAGGTAGTCGATCATCACCGGATGCGCGAGGCCGGCGTACGTGCCACGAACCCCCATCGGGATGTCCGGGTGCTGGATCGTCATCCCTTTGACGTGGGTCTCGTAGATGATCGACTCGTGGTAGGGGACGCGCAACGGGTGATCACTGCGCCAGTCGAAGTAGGGGTTGATGACCACGGATTTCATCATGTGCGGGCCGGAGTCGGCGTCGTTGCGTTCGTCCGGAGCCCCGAAGTGGTATCCGAACAACGACTCGTCCCAATCGATGTGTCCTTCGATCGCCTTCGTGTACGGATCGAGAAGGAGCTTGTTGGGGTTGGCCCGCTGCCCGCGAGCTGGGTCGTAGGGGCCGTGCACCCGGTACCCGTACCGCTGGCCGGGGCCGACCCCGGGCAGGTAGCCGTGCCACACGAACGCGTCGTACTCGGGCAGGGCGATCCGCTGCTCCATGCCGCCGTCGTCGAACAGGCACAGCTCGATCGAGTCCGCCACTTCGGAGAACACCGCGAAGTTCGTTCCGGCGCCGTCGTAGCTGGCGCCGAGTGGATACGGCGTTCCAGGCCACACTTCGGTCGTCATGTCGCTGGTTTCCGTCTCTGCTCGGGCGCGAACGCCGCCTGCCGACCACTTCCCTCAAGTCCCCTGCGGTGTGTCGGGCCAACCCCCAGGGGCCCGGGCCGGTTGCCCCGGGTGGCCGCGTCCTACTCGTCGCGCCGCGAGACGCGACCGGCTGCGTACGCCCGCCAGGATCCGCCGGCCGTTCGGGTAAGTCCGAGCCAGCAGGCAACCGATGAAGGAGCCAAGACGTCAACTCGGCAGATCAACATGCGCGGCAACGACACTAAATGACCCTACCGGGCTGCTCGGTGCCGCAGACTAGAGGTCCGGCTCCGCCCCGAGCCGGCTGACGGGAGCGAGCGGGAACGTGCGTAGGGCCAAATACGCTGCTGCGAGCGCGGCGGGTGCAGCAGTTGCTGCCGTCGCTCTCGTGGTGCTTGCCGCCTGTCAGAGCGGGTCCGCCAACCAGGCCGTGCCGCCCGCGCACAGCTCGGGAAGCAGCGCGCCGGCGTCCAGCACGAGCGCGGTGCCGACTCCGGCACTGCATGTCTCCCCGGCCGACTTCTCGACCGACGTGCCGCTCGATTCCCCTGTGGTGGTCTCCGCCGAGAACGCGACGCTTTCCACCGTGAAGGTGGTCGACGCCGACGGCAACGTGGTGGCCGGCGCATTGACCGGCGACGCACACGGCTGGACCACCAGCGGGCTGCTGGCCGCGAGCACCGCCTACCGCGTCGAGATCGCGGCCCTCGACGGCGCGGGGAAGCCCACGACGCTCTCGTCGTCCTTCACGACGCTGACGCCGGCCAAGGTTCTCGGCGCCAAGATCGCCCCGCTCGAGGGCGAGACCGTCGGTGTCGGCATGCCGGTGGTCATCTACTTCACCGCTCCGGTGCAGAACCGGGCCGCGGTCGAGCAGCGGCTGCACGTCGAGTCCTCCATCCCGATCGAGGGTTCCTGGCACTGGTACGGGTCGAGTGAGGTGCACTTCCGGCCCAAGGCGTACTGGCCGGCCGGTGACCAGGTCACGCTGCACGCCGACATCGCGGGCGTGGACGCCGGCAACTCGACCTGGGGAGTGGAGGACCACACCGTCCACTTCACGGTCGGTGACTCCCACATCAGCGTCGTCGACGCGAAGACGCACGAGATGACCGTGCAGGTGAACGGCAAGACCGTGCGCACGATCCCGGTGAGCACCGGCCGCGACAAGTACCCGACGACCTCCGGAGTCCACCTCGTGCTCGAGAAAGAGCAGAAGGTGATCATGGACTCGGCCACCGTCGGGATCCCGCGGGACAGCCCGGACGGCTACTACGAGACCGTGTTCTGGGACGTACGCATCTCCTGGTCCGGTGAGTTCGTGCACGCCGCCCCGTGGTCGACGTCGAGCCAGGGCCGCACGAACGTGAGCCACGGCTGCGTGAACATCAGCGACCCCGAGGCGCAGTGGTTCTACGGCCTGTCGCAACGCGGGGACGTCGTCCAGGTGATCAACACCGTGCGCCCGCTCGAGAGCGGCAACGGCTGGACCGACTGGAACATGCCGTGGAGCCAGTGGCTGGCCGGCAGCGCGCTTCCGATGCCCGGTAGCTCCGAGGGGGTCAACGCGCAGCTCTCCGACACCGACCCCGGCCAGACCGGTTTCGGCGTCTACAGCCCGACTCCGGGCCCGGTGCCGAAGTACGTGCCGCCGCCACCGGCACAGGTCAAGAAGACACCGACGCCGAGCCCGACACCCAGCCCGACGCCCACCAAGACCCCGACCCCCTCGCCGGGCCCGACCCCCACGAAGAGCCCGAGCCCGTCGCCCACGTCGACATCGACCGCCACGGGTGGAACCAGCCCCAGCCCGTCGCACACCTGACGCGCCGTCCCGAGCGTTGGGGTCTCCATCTGGGTCACCCGACGCCTTTACCGGCCGGCCAGGCACGGCGTGGCGCACGGACAGCACCGCGTTTGCGCAGGTCAAAGGCGGTCTTTGAGGGTGGGCGCTACAGGGATTGAACCTGTGGCCTCTTCCGTGTCAGGGAAGCGCTCTCCCGCTGAGCTAAGCGCCCGGGATCTCGACTATCGAGGCGGAGGCGGGAATCGAACCCGCGTACAGGGCTTTGCAGGCCCTTGCCTAAGCCACTCGGCCACTCCGCCAGTGGGCCTGACCGTACCTGAAGCGGTTGCCTAGCTTCCCTGGCCCTGTTCGACGCCGTCCGGCGCCTCCGAGCGGACGACGGGATTCGAACCCGCGACCCTCACCTTGGCAAGGTGATGCTCTACCAACTGAGCCACGTCCGCATGACCGGGAGGGCGAGATTGCTGCCCCCTGGCCGCTCGAGCACTCTAACCGATGCGCGACGGCGAGCGGAACTCGGTAGCTGGCGGGCCGCCCCGAAGCTGCTCACCCCGGCCGTCTGAACCTCAGCGAAGCAAACTGGCGAGCTCACGGTCGAGGTCGACGAAGTCGCTCTCGGAGCCCGAAGGCACGAGCCGCAGGGTGCGTGCGACGAACTCGGTCAGCGCGGCACGCCGGGCCTCCAGGACCGCCCGGCCGGTGGGTGAGCACAGCGACAAGAAGACGACCTCACCCCGTGGCCACACCTTCACGTCCCCCTTGCCGGCGGCGGTGTGCAAGCCCTTCCGCGAGCAGCTCCCGGGCGAAGGTCCACTCGATGCGTTCGGAGTTGCCGGCGTCGAAGCTGATGCAGACGGCGAACGGGTCGCTCGAGGCGTAGCGCAGGAGCGCGCCGACGTGGACCGGCTCCCCTCCGGCGACCACGAGCGCGAAATCCGTCTCGCAGACGACGCACTCCGGCTGCACCGAAACCACCGATCCTTCGTGAATCCCAACTCGAGCCCCAGCGAACAGATCCCCCGCCAACTCCTCGTCTAACCGCGCCCGTCGAACTGGCCGAAAGGCTCGCCTGGCGGCGTGTAGAGTGGCCGCCTGCTGGGCGTATAGCTCAGTGGGAGAGCGCTGCCTTCACACGGCAGAGGTCCGTGGTTCGAAACCACGTACGCCCACCCCAGCGCTACGGCAAATCCCCCCGACACCCGAACGGCTCTGTCGGCCGGACCGCCGGCCGGGAGAAGATCCGCGGGTGCGAGTGGATGGCGGGGCGGTCGTCGACGAGTTCGACTTGCCGAACATCGGGCGGGTCGTGGCGCGCCACACCCGCGTCGTGACGCCCGACAGCACCAACTGGGCCTGCCTGTTCACCGTGACTGCCGACGGGAACGACGACCTGGCCGTCGTCCACCGATTGTCTTCTCCGACCTTCGCTGAATCACGCCGTTCGGTGCGATATGCCGTGGAGTTCCTCGCCGGGTGTCGTCTCGACGACGCGGACCCAGCTCGAGCCCCCCAGCGGAACGTGCCGCCCGGGGCCGTCCCGCTGCTCGGCGGTTTCGGCGAACCCACGGCGACGACCCCGGTCTTCGAGCTGCCACCCGACCGCAGCCCGGTCTGACGCCGCTAGCATCGAGCGCACCAGCGCCGCACGCACCTAGCCGGCCTGCTTCAGCGTCGTGGGAGTCCTCGTGTCCGACATCACCGTCACCGTCTCCGGCGCCGCGCGTGTGGTCGAGCCGGGGACGCCGACGGCAGCGCTCTTCGACGGCGACCGGGCGGTGATCGCCGCGCGGGTCAACGGTCAGGTGCGCGATCTCGCCAGCACGCTTCACGATCGCGACGCCGTGGAGCCGGTGCGTATCGAGTCACCCGATGGGCGCTCGATCCTGCGGCACTCGACCGCGCACGTGATGGCGCAGGCGGTGCAGGAGTTGTTTCCGGGCACCTTGCTCGGCATCGGGCCACCGATCGAGAACGGCTTCTACTACGACTTCGCGCCGAAGGCACCGTTCACCCCCGATGACCTCGCCCGCATCGAGAAGCGGATGCTCGAGATCGTCAAGGAGGGCCAGACCTTCCGTCGTCGTGTGGTGTCGGATGCCGACGCCAGGGTCGAACTCGCCGACGAGCCGTTCAAGCTCGAACTGATCGAGATCAAGGGCTCGGCGGAGGCCGCCGAAGCTGAGGGCGCCTCGGCCGAGGTCGGCGGGTCGGAGCTGACGATCTACGACAACCTGCACCGCGACGGGACCCTGGCCTGGAAGGACCTGTGCCGCGGGCCGCACCTGCCCTCGACCCGGCTGATCCCCGCTCTCAAGCTCATGCGCAGTGCGGCCGCCTACTGGCGGGGCAGTGAGAAGAACCCCCAGTTGCAGCGCATCTACGGCACCGCGTGGGAGTCGCGTGACGCCCTGAAGGCGTACCTGCACCTCCTGGAGGAGGCGGAGAAGCGCGATCATCGCCGGCTCGGCCGCGAGCTCGACCTGTTCAGCTTCCCCGACGAGCTCGGCTCCGGCCTTGCCGTCTTCCACCCGAAGGGTGGCCTGCTGCGCAAGCAGATGGAGGACTACTCCCGGCAGCGCCACGAGGCGGCGGGCTACGAGTTCGTCAACACTCCGCACATCTCCAAGGACGGCCTGTTCGTCACCTCGGGCCACCTGCCGTACTACGCAGACACGATGTTCCCGCCAATCGAACTCGAGGGTGCGCAGTACCGCCTCAAGGCGATGAACTGCCCGATGCACAACCTGATCTTCCGCTCTC
The DNA here is from genome assembly GCA_963782965.1 of uncultured Actinomycetes bacterium. Taxonomy (GTDB): domain Bacteria; phylum Actinomycetota; class Actinomycetes; order Acidothermales; family Acidothermaceae; genus CAWALV01. Next base: position 1,640,927 of record CAWALV010000006.1, on the reverse strand, counting down.
GCGGTCGTTCCTACCGCGAGTTGCCGCTGCGGCTCTTCGAGTTCGGCACGGTGTACCGGTACGAGAAGTCAGGCGTCGTGCACGGCCTGACCCGGGTCCGCGGCCTGACCCAGGACGACTCCCACATCTACTGCACCAAGGAGCAGATGCCGGGCGAGCTGAAGGCATTGCTGACCTTCGTGCTCGACCTGCTCCGCGACTACGGCCTGTCGGACTTCTACCTGGAGCTGTCGACCCGCGACGAGTCGGACAAGTTCGTCGGCACGATGGAGGACTGGGCCGAGGCGACTGACGCGCTTGCCTCCGCCGCGGAGGAGTCCGGGCTCGCCCTCGTGCCCGACCCCGGTGGCGCCGCTTTCTACGGGCCGAAGATTTCGGTGCAGGCTCGCGACGCGATCGGTCGTACCTGGCAGATCTCGACGATCCAGGTCGACTTCAACCAACCACGTGGATTCAACCTCGAATACACGGCGGCCGACGGTTCGCGGCAGCAACCGGTGATGATCCATCGCGCGTTGTTCGGTTCGATCGAGCGGTTCATCGGCGTCTTGACCGAGCACTACGCCGGCGCGTTCCCGCCCTGGCTGGCTCCGGTGCAGGCGGTCGGCATCCCGATCGCCGACGCGCACGTGCCCTACCTGGAGTCGACGGTGGGCGCCGCGTTGCGTGCGGCCGGGGTGCGGTTCGAGGTCGACGACTCCGATGACCGTATGCAGAAGAAGATTCGCAATGCGCAGAAGCAGAAGGTGCCGTACATGTTGATCGCGGGTGACGACGACGTCGCCGCGGAGGCGGTGTCGTTCCGCTACCGCGACGGAACGCAGAAGAACGGCGTGCCCATAGCCGACGCGGTTGCCGAGATCGTCGATGCGGTGACGCGTCGGGTGCAGGTGTGAGAAGGGTGCAGGTGAGCGAGTTCGGCGCCGGGGTGCCAGACGCGTTCGCCCGCATCTGGACGCCGCACCGGATGTCCTACATCCAAGGTGCGTCCAGACCGGCCGGTGATCCCAACGATCCCGACGTCTGCCCGTTCTGCGTCATCCCGAAGGGGTCGGACGACGAGGCACTGATCGTTGCGCGCGGCTCGCTCGTCTACGCCGTGTTGAACCTGTACCCCTACAACGCCGGGCACCTGCTCGTCGTCCCCTGCCGCCACTTCTCCGACGTGACCGAGTTGCGCGACGACGAGGCGGCGGAACTCATGCTTTTCACCCAGCATGCGGTGGCGACGTTGCGCGCGGCGGCCGGTCCGCACGGTTTCAACCTCGGCATCAATCTCGGCGCGGTCGCGGGCGCGGGTATTGCCGCGCATCTGCATCAGCACGTCGTGCCGCGTTGGGGTGGCGACACGAACTTCATGCCGGTGGTTGGCGGCACACGGGTGCTGCCACAACTGTTGCGTGACACGCGCGACCTGCTCGCCGCAGCATGGTCGGGCCCGTCCGGCGAGTCTGCGTAGCCGGCGGCACCGCCGTTTTCGGATCAGGTTGCACCCGGACCTGCGCGAGAGAACGCGATCCGGTTGTCGTCGTGGACGGTGATGCGCCAGCCTCCGTCGTGCACGACCGTGTGATGGTGGCGGCACAGCAGCACCAGGTTCGACAACGCGGTAACGCCGCCGTTTGCCCAGTGCGCCACGTGGTGCGCATCGCACCAGGGTGGGGGACGATCGCAGCCCGGGAACGTGCAGCCCTGATCGCGAACGACGAGCGCTTTTCGCATCGCAGCTGAGATAGCACGGGTGGCGCGGCCGACGTCGAGTATCTGGGTCGGCCCGCGCAGCGCCGGCGGCAGCGCGTCCCACAGCTGTTCGGTGACCTGCGTGAAACCCCCGCCGCTGCGGGAGCCCGAACGGTCGACGACGATCCGGGTGACTGCGGCGTCGCAACCGATACGGCGGGCGGCCTCCGCATCGATCGGACCGGCCCAGGCGAGCTCGCCCGGAGCAGTCGAGCGGCCGCGGAGCGCCGCGAGGTCGACCGTGACGAGCAGGTGGGGGCGTTCGCCGCCGGAGTCGGGCAGACGGCCGGCGTCGAGCGCGGTGCGGGCGAGTTCCACCAGCGCGTCGGCACGCCGCTGCGCGGCAGTGCGCTCGTCACCCGACACGGGTGGTGGAACCGCAGCGTCGAGCCACGTGCGCAAGACCGCGCCCGCCTCGGCGTCGAGCAGCCCGTTCAATGCGACCAGGCCGTCGAGCGTCGTCGAGACGTCGAGCCAGCGGGCTTCGCGATGGCGGGCATCGCGGTCAGCCGCGCCGTCCGGATCGGCGATGTGACGAACCCGCCGGGCGATCTGGGCGACCCGCTTGGGGTCGTACTGGAGCGCCGCCTCGACTAGCACGGGTTCGGCCGCGGTCGCGAGTTCGTCGGGAAGGGCAGCAAGGGTAGTCGTGACGACCGTGACGTGCGGCTGGGAGATCGCGCCCTCGGTGAATACTTCGTCGAGTGCGGGATGCGCGTGCAGCGCGGTTGCCGTGGTGACCCGGCTGCGCGCCACACCGGGCGACAGGTGGCACATCTGATGCAGGAAGGCCGCGGTGCTGGCATAGCCCGCGGCTCGCGCCGCGCCGCGCTCGTGCGTCAGCGCCACCAGGTGGCTCCACGCGGCTTCCAGCCGATCAATCTGCTGGCGAAGGAGGACGACGGCCTCGCACAAAGCTGCATCAGGAAGCGCAGTGTCAAGGAGATTTGCGGAAGCGCAGCAGTGCAGCTCATCGATCGCGTCTGCAACCAGATCGAGCGCCTGCATCGATGCCCCCCGCTGAAGTTCGTGCGGCGACGCTACAAGACGGCACCGACAATATGGTGGCCTCTGCAGTACGAGTCGGTGCAAACCAGAAACTGCCTTGTCCGGCGGGGTTTCCATCTGCTTGGCTGCTCGCGACGTCGTACCCGCCGCTCATTCAGATTCCCTGACCTGTTCCCCCACCTGCCGGAGGCCGATCCTTGCCATGCCCAGCGCCCTCATCGAAGTGCGACGGCGGTATTCGGACGACGAGGAGGCGGCCATCATCGACGCCGTGCACGCCGCCCTCGTCGATGCGTTTCGCATCCCGCCGCAGGACAAGCACCTGCGCCTCGTCGTCCACGAACCACACCGGTTCGCATGCTCGCCGCGGCTCACGCACCCCGAGAGGGCCACGATCGTGTCGATCGACTGCTTCGCAGGCCGGTCTCTCGACGCGAAGAGAAAGCTCTACACCGGAATCGTCGATCGGCTCGAGGCGCTCGGCGTACCGCGCGACCACGTCATGATCTACCTGCGGGAGATCGAGCCTGAGAACTGGGGAATCGGCGGCGGGCGCGCGGCGTGCGACATCGAGCTGGGCTTCGACGTGCACGTGTGAGCCGGCCAGCAGCCCTCAGCGGCCAGTGAGTTCGGGTTCTAACGCTGGTGGCGTGGGCCTAACCCGAGCGCACTGACCCGGCCGGCCAAGGCCCGTAGTCGCTGTCCCGAACGCCCCGAACTGCCGAAAGTAGTGTGGTTGCGTTCTGGCGCGTGTGGCGCCAGAATGGCGCTATGCCGAGTGTTCAGATCAAAGATGTCCCGGAGCAGACGCACGCGGTATTGCGGCAGCGCGCCGCTGCGGCGCACCAATCGCTGCAGGAGTATCTGCGCGCGCGACTAGTCGAGGAAGCCAGCCGGCCAACATTGGATGAGATCCTCGACCGGGCAGGCGGGCGCGCCGGTGGGTCGGTTCCGTTGAAGGCAGCCGTAGCGGCCGTGCGCTCTGACCGTGCTCGTCGTTGACGCCAGTGTCCTGGTCGTGGCCCTGGCCGATGATGGGCCGGACGGTGACAAGGCGCGGGCGCGCCTTCGCGGTGAACAAGTAGCTGCTCCGGAGTTGCTCGATCTGGAAGTCGCCTCGGTCCTGCGTCGGCAGGTCAAGCTCGGCGCGACCGCACCTCGTCGCGCACAGCTGGCGCTGGCAGACCTTGCCGCCGCGCCAGTAGCGCGCGCACCGCATCAGCCGCTGCTGGCCCGGTGCTGGGAACTGCGCGACAACCTCACCATCTACGACGCAACCTACGTCGCACTCGCAGAGGCGTTAGGCGTCGACTTCCTCACCGGCGACGTTCGACTGGCCAACGCCGCGGGGCCGCGATGTCGCATCGACGTTTTCAGACCGAGACACTGAGCCCGGACCTAGCAACGTCCGAAACTGCCGCTTTGCGGGCGGCTACGCTCGCCCGACTCTGCCGCTTTGCGAGTTTGCATTCCGACCGGCCATGCCGACATCCGAGACCGTGACTTGGCGCCCGGGACTTACCCGGGCGGTCGTTGGTCGACAACGTAGCTGGAGACGTGTTCGGCGTCGCTGTGGCTTCCGTGCACGGGCGGCGCGGCCGCAATGCTCATAGGCTTCGTTTCCCGGACTGCTGGCTCCGGCGAGCGTCCATGGCTGCGCCGAGCGCGACGCCAGCACCGGCTCCGATGGCGATACCGACTGCGATCGCCCAGCCCCCGACCAGTACGCCGATCGTTACTCCCACACCCGCACCCACGGCCACCCCGATACCCGTGTATTGAGCTTGCTCGCGCATCCTCTTGTCGCTGACCATGACTAGCTCCCATGCCTATGCGGACCAGTGTTGGGCGGGCTCACGGTTCGCAGTCAGTGGCGAAGGTCCCGGCGGGATGGGGCGCGATACCCGCTTCCTGGTGCTTGACGTCCCATCTCCCGATCGCGGGCTGGCGCGAACCACCCGCAGGCACGACGCGCTCAGGGCAACGCGCACATCTGCCGCTGACACGGCAGACTGAGGGCGTGGACAACCAAGCCGACGAGGACGAGACGCGGGACCGCCGCGCACTTGAAGCGATCATCGGTCGCGGTCTAGACAATGACGGATGGCCAGCTGACGCCTTACCGCCCGGCACGCGCGTTCGGGTCATCCAAGACCAGGAGTGGGGCGGTCCGTGGCGTGAAGTCTTCCTCGCAACGATCGACCGGACCCTGCCACCACAGATGGTGAACAACGGTGCGGCTCATTCGGGCGAACGCGAGTACTCGGTGACCTTCGACGAGCCGCACCTTGACGCCAGCGGCGACGGGCCGTATCGGAAAGCTGGGATCTGGGATCGCTACCTCGAACGGCTCTGAGAACCAACCAGATCCGCCGCTGCGACGTGCTTGGTAGCCCCTAATGGGTGCCGTTTTGGCTGGCCGACTAATCGGCGGCGTGCAGGTCGAACAACGAGGCCGGCGTAATTGTGGGTTCGATAGTGGATTCGACCCTGTCGCAAGTCTCAGCAAGTCGTCGTTGCCGGAAGATGCCGGGAATGAGTTCGGGGGCGACTGGCCGAGCGGCATACGGATTGCTCCACCACTCCGGCGTGCGGGCTCCCACCGACCAAGGAACTAGTCCGTCGACCAGGATGACCGCCGACACTCGGGTGTTCTGAGGGCCTCGCGGGCCTCGCCAGAACCCGTCGGTTGCTCTGGTTCCTTCATAGGCCCCAGAGGGGTAAACGGTCACCTGTTCGTGTCCGCCGAGGGCGCCTGTGCGATGCCAACTCTGATCAGACATCGGGAATGAGTCCTCGGTTACTGCGATGACGTAGGGCATCCCAGGGTCGCCGTAGCGAGTGGCTTTCAGCTTCAATGAGTTGAGCAACTTGCGGTTGTCGCGCTTCGCTCCTCCGGTCTCGTCCATGAACATGTGCAAGAACCGTTCGTCCGCTTCACCGCGTGCTTCGACTTTCTTGGGGAACGCGATGAGCTTGATCACCCAGTCTCCGATGACCCACTCGCGCTCGGGAGGCTCCCCGGTCATCTCGAACAACCGAACCGCGTCATCGGCGTTAAGAGCGCCCACCCACTGATCGACTTCTCGGCGCAGGTTCCCGAGCGCCGGATCTGTTGTCCCCGCAGCCACGATATGGATACCGACAAAGAAGTCCGGGGATCTTAGTTGGTCGATGGCGTCGTAGATCCGATTGCGGCGAGCGTCAGCAGTCCGCTCGTCGTTTGTTTGGGCCGCGCTGGTGGCCTCGACGATGTACGACCCGGTGCCGTTCGACACGAGGAAGTCGGGCCTTTGATGCGTGTCAGGTACCTGGGGATCGCACCTCACCGTGAAACCGAGGCGCAGGAACGCCTCGTGGAGGTACAACTCCCAGAACGCGCCGTTGAAATGTTGCTTGCTCGGGTTGCGAAGTCCAGCAAGCACCTCGCCCCGGTGCGACGAACACAGTGCTGCGAACCATCGTTCGATCAACTCGCGGCACTCGGTCACGACGGGATCGCTCGACGTATTCAGCACCGTCCATTGGCTGTCGCTGTAACGCCAGTTCGGCGTGCCGGTGCGCACGCCGATATCAAAGACCGTCTCAGCGCGTGGCTCGGTCATGGGACCAGTTTGTCGAACGTCAGGTCGCGAGCCAAGCCGTGAACCTCACGGCCACCCTGACCGCTGGCGCGGAAACATCCGCTACTGCCGCGAGCCGGTCGTGTCCATGGGCAGGATCCAGGCAGTCCATCTGTGGCGCCGTCCGACGTGCAACCATCGGCTCCCCCCGTCCATCCATGGCCGAGATGAGCCAGCGCACGACATTCGGGGTTAGGCCCATAAAACAGCCTTAGGAGCCGTACTCAGCGGGCAGTGACCGACGCCGGCAGCGGCCCAGGGGGCGAAGCACCCGAGTGCCCTTCGGTGGCGGCGAACGCCGCGACGCCGAGGGCGACGGCGAGAGATACCGCGGCCAGCGCACGCCGAACCAGGAGCTGTCGTGACGGCGACGTCGCAGGACGCGTCGCCGGTCGCAGCGCAACCGAAAACGCGTGCCGGGGAGTCGCCTCCGGGGAAGCCGACACAATCGTTGAGGGTTCCACTCGAGACCGTCTTGACGTTGGCGCCACGCCGATGGACGCCGCCGGGTGGCTCCAAACGCTCAGCCGTGTTGCGCGCGGTGCGCCATGAGATCGGCGACGCCGGCGGCCGGCCGCGACCGGTCGTCATCGCGTAATCCTTCGACGACACCGGCGCGATCGGCGGGCGACCGGTTCTGGCTGAGCTTGGCCTTGGCCTCGACGCGTTCGATGTGCATCTCGACGCCCACGATCGCGCGCAGCTGACCCGCCACGTAAGCCGCCGGCGCGTCGTCCGGCGTCCAGGCAGGCATTCGACCCGCTTCGTGCGCAGTGGTCAGGCGAGTGACGGCGTCGCGCAGCCAGTCCGGCTCGCGATGGAAGGTGAGCCGTCCGCTGAAGTGCACGCTGACGTAGTTCCATGTCGGGACGACACGGCCGTGCTCACGCTTCGTCGCATACCAGGACGGCGACACGTACGCCTGTGGACCGTTTACGACCGCGAGGGCGGCGACGGAAGTGTCGGCGGTGCGCCACTGATCGTTGGCCAGCGCGAGGTGGCCGATGAGCCGGCCATGGGGCTGCGCCGTTCCGGTGAGCTCGGCGCGGTCGGTGCCTTCGCCGGGCTGTTCCCACAGGATGGGCAGCAGGGTCGCGGTGAGCGCGGTTCCGTCGAAGGTCACGAGGTCGGCGGCGCCGACGCTGGCGACGAACGCCGCCGTCCAGTCTGGGTTGTCGACGGCGAAGTGCGCGGGGAGGTACACCACCACAGGTTAGGCGCAAGTGGTCGTCGCGCACCGTGGATTTCGCCTTGCGACCCGGCCGGGCGCTGCGATGGGAGTGGCGTACCTGCGGTTTCGCTGTCCCGCGGGTGCGATTTCGGCAATGCTGCAGGTATGTACGCGCTGACGAAGCTCAAGGCGGGGGAGTAGCTGCGAGCCATGTTCGAATACGGGAAGGACGGTCCGCGGGTCGTCGTCGTCGGCGTCGACGGGTCGGAGACCTCGCTGCGCGCCGGTGCGTACGCCTTCGGCCTCGCTCGCCGCCAGTGCGCGAAACTCGTTGTCGTCTACGTGACGACGACCGCCCCCGGCCTGGCCGGGCTGTCGGCCGGGGCGACGCTCGGCATCGAGCAGGCACACGATCAAACCGAGGCGGAGATTCGTGCGCTCGTCGGCGAACGGGCGACCGAGCTCGCCATGAACTACCAGTTCGTGCGGCGCCACGGCGACCCGTACCACGAGCTGGCACGCGTCGCGAAGGAGATGCACGCGGACGCCATCGTCGTCGGAGCGTCGGCCGGCGTCGGGCACCGCATGGTGGGCTCGCTCGCCGTCCACCTCGTGCGCACCGGCAAGTGGCCGGTCACCGTCGTGCCGTGACGTCGGGCGCTATTCCTCCTTGTGCGCGCTGATCACCTTCGCCGTCAGGTTCGACGGCATCGGCTCGTAACGCAGGTGGTTGCGGCTGAACATCCCGGTGCCGTGGGAGAGCGACCGTAGATCTATCGCGTAGCGAGTTATCTCCGTCTGGGGGATTTCGGCTTTGACGAGGGTGCGGCCGGTACCGACGGGTTCGGTGCCTGTCACTCTCCCGCGCCGGCTGGAGAGGTCGCTCATCACGGCGCCGACGTAGTCGTCGGCGACGAGCACGCTCACTTCGTCGACCGGCTCGAGCAGTTGCATCTGCCCGGCCTTCGCGGCCTCTTTCAACGCCAGCGAACCGGCCATCTGGAAGGCCATGTCGGAGGAGTCGACCGAGTGCGCCTTGCCGTCGAGCAACGTGACCCGCAGGTCGACGACGGGGTAGCCCGCGACGACACCGCGTTCCATCTGGGCCCGCACACCCTTCTCGACGGAGGGGATGAACTGTCGTGGCACCGAGCCGCCGAACACCTTGTCGACGAACTCGAATCCGGCGCCCTGGGGCAGCGGTTCCACGTCGATGTCGCAGATGCCGAACTGCCCGTGCCCACCCGACTGCTTGACATGGCGGCCGTGACCGCTCGCCTTTGTGCCGAAGGTCTCACGCAACGGCACGCGCAGCTCGACCGACTCGACCTCGACGCTGTACTTCGACTTCAGCCGGTCGAGTAAGACATCCGCATGCGCCTCACCCATGCACCACAAGACCAGCTGGTGGGTTTCGGCGTTCATCTCCAGCCGAAGGGTCGGATCCTCTGCGGCCAGTCGGCTGAGGCCCTGCGACAGCTTGTCCTCGTCGGCCTTCGACTTCGCCCGGACGGCGACGGGCAGCAGCGGCTCGGGCATCTCCCACGGGCTCATCAGCAGGGGGTTGTCCTTGTCCGACAACGTGTCCGACGTCTCGGCCCGCGACAGCTTCGCGATCGCGACGATGTCGCCTGCGATGCACTGCGACACGGTGCGCTGCGTCTTGCCCAGCGGCGAACTGAGACTGCCGACGCGCTCGTCGAGGTCGTGGTCCTCATGGCCGCGTTCGGCCATCCCGTGCCCGGAGACGTGGACGGTGGAGTCGGGGCGCAGCGTCCCGGAGAACACACGCACGAGCGATACCCGGCCTACGTACGGGTCGGTCGTGGTCTTCACGACCTCGGCCGCGAGGGGGCCTGCAGGGTCGCAGGTGAGTGGCTTGCGAGTGGAGCCGTCGACCCCTACGACGTTCGGCAGCGGGTGCTCGAGCGGGGAGGGGAAGGCGCGAGCGAGCAGTTCGAGCAGTTCGGCGGTGCCGATGCCGTTCGCGCTACATGCGCCGAGCACGGGGTAGAACGAGCCGCGGGCGACCGCCTTTTCCAAGTCCTCGATGACGACCTTGTCGTCGATCTCCTCACCGGCGAGGTAGCGGTCCATCAAGGTCTCGTCTTCGCTTTCGGAGATGATCCCTTCGAGCAGGGCGTCGCGGGCAGCGGCGGCCTCCGCTCTTTCGGCGTCCGTCGCGTCGCGCAGTTCTTGGCGCCCGTCGGGGTAGTGGGCCACCTGGCGTGAGATCAGTCCGAGGAGTCCGGTGACCGGCTCGTCCGGGCCGCTGCGTACCGGCAGGTAGAGCGGCAGCACGCCGTTCCCGAACGCCTGCTGGCAGGCAGCCACGGTCGCGCCGAAGTCGGCGCGCGGCGAGTCCAGCTTGGTGACGACGACGGCTCGTGGCATGCCGACGTGCGCGCATTCCTCCCACAGCATCCGGGTCGACCCGTCGATGCCGTCGGCTGCCGACGTGACGAACAGTGCCGCGTCTGCGGCTCGCAGCCCGGCGCGCAGGTCACCGACGAAGTCGGCGTAACCCGGGGCGTCGAGCAGGTTGATCTTGATGCCCTCGTACTCGACGGGTGCCACGGCCAGGGAGATCGAGCGCTGCTGGCGCAGCTCGGCGTCCTCGAAGTCCGTGACGGTCGTGCCGTCCTCGACCCGACCGGCTCGCGGGATCGTTCCGGTCGCGACGAGCAGGGCCTCGACCAGCGTCGTCTTGCCTGCTCCGGAGTGGCCGACCAGCACGACGTTGCGGATGTTCGCGGGCTGGTCGGCCACCGGTGCTCTGCCGGCGGCTGCCGTCGAACCACTCGAAGCCTTGTCTGCCACCGTGGCCTCCTCTGCACTCGACTGTTGCTCGACTCTCCTCCTCCCTGGCAGCGCTCACAAGACCCCCTCCGACACCCGCAAGAACGCCCGCCGGAGGGGGTCGGCGGCCCGTTCTCGCTACGATGTGCGCACCGCGGCACTCTCGTCCCGAGGAACGGAACTCCATGCTCAAGCGCGTGCGCGTGCCACTCCAGCGCGTGCTCGGTCCGCTGGGCGTGCTGCTGGCTCGCTGGGGCGTGAGCCCGAACCTGGTGACCTTCTTCGGCACCGTCGGCGTGTGCGTCTCCGCCTTGGTCTGCTACCCCCACGGCTGGCTCTTCTGGGGGTCGTTCGCGATCACGATCTTCGTGCTGTCGGACATGGTCGACGGCGCGTTGGCCCGCGCGCGGGGTACCACGGGCCCGTGGGGTGCGTTCCTCGACTCCAATCTCGACCGGGTGGGCGACTCGTCGATCTTCGCCGGCCTGATCTGGTGGTTCGCCGGTCGCGGCGACCAGCCGGTGCTGGTGGGCCTCAGCATCTTCTGCCTGGTCGCGGGCAACCTGATCTCCTACGCGCGGGCGCGCGCCGAGGGGCTCGGGCTCAAGGGCGACGTCGGTTTCGCCGAGCGCACCGAGCGCTTGATCGTCGTCCTCACTGCCACCGGGGTGAGCGGGTTGGGCGTTCCCTACATCCAGGCGATCGGGCTGTGGCTCCTTGCCGTCGGAACGTTCGTGACGGTGTTGCAGCGATTCGTCGCCGTCTACCGGCAAGCGTCGGCGGCACCGTGACGCGCCGATGACCGGCCGGCTCTACGACCGCGCCCAAGCGGCGTTGTACGCGGCGGCGGCGACGCTCGCCAGGGTCTTGCCCGAGGCCTGGATGCGGTTGCTCTTCCGCGTTGCGGGCGACGTCGCGTGGCGCCGGCGGGGCAAGGGCGTGCGGCAGCTCGAGCGAAACCTGCGGCGCGTCGTCGGCCCGGCGATGCCGGACGCCGAGTTCGCCGCACTGAGTCGCGCCGCGATGCGTTCGTATGCGCGGTACTGGTTGGAGTTCTTCCGGCTTCCTCGCCTCGGTGCCGATCGCATCAGCGGCCGGATGGCGTCTGAAGGCGCCGAACACATCGACGCGGCGGTGGCGGCCGGCCGCGGCGTCGTCCTTGCCCTGCCGCACACCGGCAACTGGGATCACGCCGGCGCGTGGCTGGCGCTTCGCGGCAACCCGTTCACGACGGTCGCCGAGCGGTTGCGGCCGGAGTCTCTCTACGACCGGTTCGTGGCGGTGCGTGAGCGCCTCGGCATGGAGGTCTTGCCGCTGGACGCCGACCGGGCCGGCTCCCCTGGCAGCGGCGGGCGAGGCACGTTCGCCACGTTGCTGAGGCGGCTGCGATCCGGTGGCGTCATCTGCCTGGTGAGCGAACGCGACCTGAGCGGCAGCGGGGTCGAGGTGACGTTCTTCGGCGAGCCGGCGGCGATGCCTGGGGGTCCGGCTTCGCTCGCGCTCGCAACCGGGGCCGTCTTGCTTCCCACCGTGCTGTGGTTCACGGCCGACGGCGGACCGGGCGGTGGCTGGGCGGCTCGGATTCACTCGCCCGTGCAGGTCCCCGCCGAGGGCACGAAAAGCGAGAAGATCGCCCACATGACCCAGCAACTCGCCGACGCCTTCGCCGCCGGGATCGCCGAACACCCGCAGGACTGGCACATGCTCCAGCCGCTGTGGGTCGCCGACCGGGCGCCTCGAGCGGCTCGAGCATCTGGTCGCCAGGTCGCCGGCGCAGGGGAGGTGGCGTGAGGATCGGCCTCGTGTGCCCCTACACCTGGGATGTTCCGGGCGGGGTGCAGGCCCATATCCACGACCTCGCGGCGGCACTGATCGGGCTCGGTCACGACGTGTCGGTGATCACTCCGGCGGACGACGAAGCGCCGCTCCCGCCGTATGTCGTGTCGGCGGGTCGCGCGGTTCCGGTGCCCTACAACGGATCGGTCGCCCGCCTGGCGTTCGGCGTGCTGTCGCTCGGCCGGGTCCGCCGCTGGCTGCGGGAGGGCGAGTTCGACGTGGTCCACGTGCACGAACCGAGCGCGCCGAGCCTCAGCCTGCTCGCGACCTGGGCGGCCGAGGTCCCGCTGGTGGCAACCTTCCACACGTCGATCTCGCGCTCGCGGGCGATGGCCGCCGCCTACCCGATCCTGCAGACCGCTCTGGAGAAGATCTCCGGCCGGGTGGCTGTCTCCGACGCTGCGCGGCGCACTCTGGTCGAGCACCTCGGCGGTGACGCGGTCCTGATCCCGAACGGCGTTTCTGTCGCCCGGTTCGACGCCGCGACGCCGCTGCCGGACTGGCCGGGAACCGGCGGGGCGCTCGGTTTCCTCGGCCGGCTCGACGAACCGCGCAAGGGACTCCCGGTGCTGCTCGAGGCCTTTCAACTCCTCGCGGAGAAGCGCCCGGGCCTGCGGCTGCTGGTGGCAGGCCCCGGCGACGAACACGACGTCAGAAAGCTGTTGCCCGGCGCCCTGCACGACCGGGTCGTCCTGCTCGGCCTCGTGACAGACGAGGAGAAGGCGCGGATGCTGCGCTCGGTCGACCTCTACATAGCGCCCAACATCGGGGGCGAGAGCTTCGGCATCGTCTTGCTCGAAGCGATGGCCGCCGGCACCCCGGTGCTCGCCAGCGACCTCGAAGCCTTTCGCGCCGTCCTCGAGGAAGGTCGCTGCGGCGCCGTGTTCCCCACGGGCGACGCCACGGCGTTGGCGCGGATCGCGGGGGAGTTGCTCGACGATCCCGCGCGCCGCAGCCAGCTCGCCGACCGTGCCAGCGAGGCGGTCAAGGCCTACGACTGGGCGAACGTGGCACGCCGGATCGTGCACGTGTACGAGACGGTCGCGTTGGACCCCGGGAACAGCAGCGCGGGCAACGCGGCCCCCACCGGCAGTGACGGCAGCCGTCACGGCAGCGGCGGCCGGCCGGCGTCGTCCCCGGTGCTTCCCCGCGCACGCTCGCCCCGCCCGCGCCGGGGGCGGTGAGTCGCCATGCCGTGGTGGTTCTGGCTTGTCGTGGCGTTCGTCGTCCTCGGCAGTTACGCGGTCGCGACGAGCAATCGCCTCGACCGGCTGCACGCCCGCATCGACGCGACCCGAGCAGCGCTCGACGCGCAGCTGGTGCGGCGCTCGGCCGTGACGATCGAGGTCGCGGCGTCCGCCCTGCTCGACCCGGCGTCGAGCCTGCTGCTGGCGAGCGCGGCGCACGAAGCTCGAGCCTCGAGCGGAGCCGCGCGCGAGGCCGCCGAGAGCGCGCTGTCGGTCGCGCTGCGGGCGGCCTTCGGCGAAGAGGGCACCGCGGCGGTCCTGGCGAGCGACCCGACCGGCCGCGAGCTGCTCGCCGAACTCGAGGCCGCCTGCACGAAAGTGCCGCTGGCCCGCACGTTTTGCAACGACGCGGTGCGGGCGACCCTCGCCGTTCGCCGGCACCGGATCGTCCGCTGGCTGCGGATGGCCGGCCGGGTGCCGCCGCCGACCTTTTTCGAGATGGACGACGATCCGCCCGCGCACCTGTCCGGTGCGCAGGTTTAGGGCCACCCGCTCCGCGCCCGTTATCGAGGAGAAGGCGGCGGCTCTGCGGACGTAGACTGGGCTGGCTTCGCACACTCGTCTCCGCGCCCGTGCGCGTGCACGCAGGCCGGCGCGAAGGGGCGGCGAAGAGCCATCACGAAGAGAGGTGCCCAGTGTCCAACGACGCGGCAGTGTCCAACGACGCGGCAGTGCCAAACGAGGCGGCAGTGTCAAACGAGGCGGCAGTGTCCAACGAGTCCAGCTCTGACGCATCGCCCGCGCCGTCGGCAGTCGTCGGCACGGTACGGGTCAAGCGCGGCATGGCGGAGATGCTCAAGGGCGGCGTGATCATGGACGTCGTCACCGCCGAGCAGGCGAAGATCGCCGAAGATGCCGGTGCGGTCGCCGTGATGGCGCTCGAGCGCGTGCCGGCCGATATCCGTGCGCAGGGCGGCGTCGCCCGCATGAGCGACCCCGACCTCATCGAGGGCATCGTCAACACGGTGTCGATCCCGGTGATGGCCAAGGCGCGGATCGGGCACTTCGCCGAAGCGCAGATCCTGCAGTCGCTCGGCGTCGACTACATCGACGAGTCCGAGGTGCTGACCCCGGCCGACTACGCCCACCACATCGACAAGTGGGCCTTCACCGTTCCGTTCGTGTGCGGCGCCACGAACCTGGGTGAGGCGCTGCGGCGCATTACCGAGGGTGCGGCGATGATCCGGTCGAAGGGGGAGGCCGGCACCGGCGACGTCTCCAACGCCGTCACCCACATGCGCGCGATCCGTGACGAGATCCGGCGGCTGACGACGTTGCCCGAAGACGAGCTCTACGTCGCGGCGAAGGAACTCCAGGCGCCGTACGAGCTGGTGCGCGAGGTGGCGCGGGCCGGCAAGCTACCCGTCGTCCTCTTCACCGCAGGTGGGATCGCGACCCCGGCAGACGCCGCGCTGATGATGCAGCTCGGTGCCGAAGGGGTGTTCGTCGGTTCTGGCATCTTCAAGTCCGGCCACCCTGCGAGGCGGGCCGAGGCGATCGTGAAGGCGACCACGTTCTACGACGACCCCGACGTCGTCGCGAAGGTGTCGCGGGGCCTCGGTGAGGCGATGGTCGGCATCAACGTCGACGACGTCCCGGTCGACCACCGGCTCGCCACCCGCGGCTGGTGACGCGCGCCCGTTGGTCTTGCGCGTAGGAATTTTTGAACCTATGAACGAAATTCCTTCGCGATCATGAACGGATCGCTGCCCCGTGTCGGCGTCCTCGCCTTGCAGGGCGATGTGCGCGAGCACCTGCGGGCGATCGAGGCCGCCGGGGCGAGCGCCGGCGCCGTCCGTCGAGCGTCGGAGTTGGACGCCGTCGACGCGCTGGTGATCCCGGGCGGTGAATCGACCACGATGTACAAGCTGGCGATCGCCTTCGATCTGCTCGAACCGCTGCGCAAGCGCATCGAGGCGGGCATGCCCGCTTACGGGTCGTGCGCCGGCATGATCATGCTCGCCGATCGTGTCGTCGACGGCATCGACGGCCAGGTCACTCTCGGCGGGCTCGACGTCACGGTGCGGCGCAACGCGTTCGGCCGCCAGGTCGACTCCTTCGAAGCGGACGTCGAGGTGTTGGGGCTCTCCGACCCGACCGTGCCGTTTCACGCGGTCTTCATCCGTGCGCCGTGGGTGGAGAATCTCGGGCCTGACGTCGAAGTGATCGGTCAGGTCGCCGCCGGGGCCGGCGGACCGGCCGCGGGTAGGATCGTCGCCGTCCGGCAAGGTGGCATCCTCGCCACTGCCTTCCACCCGGAACTCACGGGTGACCAGCGCGTTCACGCGCTCTTCGTCGAGATCGTGCGCGAGCATCTGAAGGAGCGGCCATGAGTGGACACTCGAAGTGGGCGACCACCAAGCACAAGAAGGCCGTGGTCGATGCCAAGCGGGGCAAGCTCTTCGCCAAACTGATCAAGAACATCGAGGTCGCGGCCCGTACCGGGGGCGGCGACCCGGCCGGAAACCCGACGCTCGCCGATGCCATCGCCAAGGCCAAGGGCAGCTCGGTGCCCAACGACAACATCGACCGGGCGGTCAAGCGCGGCGCCGGGCTGGAAGCGGGCGGCGCCGACTGGGAGCCGATCACCTACGAGGGCTACGGCCCCGGGGGCGTGGCCCTGCTGATCGAGTGCCTCACCGACAACCGCAACCGCGCGGCGTCCGAGGTGCGCACCGCCATGACCCGCAACGGGGGCAACATGGCAGACCCGGGCTCGGTGGCGTACCTGTTCAACCGCAAAGGCGTCGTGCTCGTGCCGAAGAACGGCCACGGCGAGGACGACGTCCTCACCGCTGTGCTCGATGCCGGCGCCGAAGAGGTCAACGAGATCGACGACGGTTTCGAGGTCGTCAGCGAGGCCACCGATCTAGCAGCGGTGCGCGAGGCGTTGACTCGCGCCGCCATCGAGTACGAGTCGGCCGACGTCTCGTGGTTGCCGAGCGTCAGCGTGCCCCTCGACGACGAGAACGCGCGCAAGGCGCTGCGCCTCGTCGATGCGCTCGAGGACTGCGACGACGTGCAGAACGTGTGGGCCAACTTCGACATCTCCGACGACGTGCTCGCCGAGGTCTGAGACCAGCTTCGCCCCCGGTTCGCGCGCGCGTCGCTGCCAGGTTGTGGCGGGTTCGCTCGATACGCTTCCGAACATGCGTTCGATGAGGGTGCTCGGTGTCGACCCGGGGCTGACCAGGTGCGGCATCGGCGCGATCGACGGCAGCCCGGGCGGCAGGGCGGTGCTCGTCGAGGTCGATGTGCTGCGCACCGCGCCGGACGCTGAACTCGGCGCCCGTTTGGTCGCGTTGCAAGACCACTTCGAGGCGTGGATCGAGCGGCTGCGGCCCGACGTCGTCGCGGTCGAGCGCGTGTTCAGCCAGCACAACGTTCGCACCGTCATGGGTACCGCCCAGGCCGGCGCGTTGGCCATCGCCGCGGCCGCGCGTCGGGGCATTCCGGTCGCGCTCCACACCCCGAGCGAGGTGAAGGCGGCGGTCACCGGCCAGGGCGGTGCAGGCAAGGAACAGGTGGCCTTCATGGTGCGCCGGCTGCTGCAGGCGCCGGGGTTGGTCGCGCCGGCCGACGCCACCGACGCGCTGGCGCTGGCCATCTGCCAGCTGTGGCGGGGCAGCGCGGGCCGCAAGATCGACCAGGCACTCGGGGTGGCCGGGCGCAGGGCAGGAGGCGGTCGGTGATCTCTTTCGTCAGTGGACGGGTCGCGGCAACGGCTCCCGACGGTGTCGTCGTCGAGGTCGGTGGCTTCGGCTTGCAGCTGTTCTGCACGCCGTCGACGATCGCCCGCGCCCGGGTGGGCGAGCATGCGCGGTTCGCCACCTCCCTCGTCGTCCGGGAGGATTCCTTGACGTTGTTCGGCTTCGCCGATGACGACGAGCGCACGGTGTTCGAGTTGCTCCAGACGGCAAGTGGCGTCGGGCCGCGGCTGGCCCAGGCGATGCTCGGTGTTCACTCCCCGGCCGCGCTGCGCAAGGCGGTGGCGACCGACGACTTCAAGTCGCTGGAGATGGTGCCCGGCATCGGTCGCAAGAGTGCCCAGCGAATCGTGCTGGAACTGAAGGAGAAGCTCGCCGGCGCGTCGCTCGGCGGCGACGTCGTCGTGCTGCCGAACGGCGCAAGCGCCTCGTGGCGGGTGAGTGTGCACGCTGCCCTGCTCGGGCTCGGCTACTCGACTCGCGAGGCAGACGACGCGCTCCTGGCGATCGGTCCGGAAGTCGACGCCACCGTCGCCGGTGGCGACGGCGCAGAGGTGAGCAACCTGCTGCGGCTGGCGCTGCGATCGCTGGGTCGCTCATGAGTGGCGACCCGGGCACGGACCCGAGCCGGTTGTTGGTCGACGCCGACACCGATGTCAGCGACCCCGAGGAGTCCGCGGCCGAAGCCGCGTTGCGGCCCAAGCGGCTCGGCGAGTTCATCGGCCAGGAGCGGGTCAGGGAGCAGCTCTCATTGATCCTGGACGGCGCGCGGCAGCGCGGCCGTACCCCTGACCACGTGCTGCTCTCGGGCGCCCCGGGCCTCGGCAAGACGACCCTCGCGATGATCATCGCTGCTGAGGTCAACGCCCCGCTGCGGATCACCAGTGGCCCGGCGATCCAGCACGCCGGCGATCTGGCCGCGCTGCTCACCCAGCTCACCGAGGGCGAGGTGCTGTTCCTCGACGAGATCCACCGCATGTCGCGGCCGGCCGAGGAGATGCTCTACCTCGCGATGGAGGACTTCCGGGTCGACGTCGTCGTCGGCAAGGGCCCGGGCGCGTCGGTGATCGCGCTCGACCTCGCACCGTTCACCCTGGTCGGCGCGACGACTCGGGCGGGACTGCTGCCGGGTCCGCTGCGCGACCGGTTCGGCTTCACGGCGCACATGGACTTCTATGCGGCGGACGAGCTCGAACGCGTGCTGGTGCGTTCGGCGGGGCTGCTCGACGTCCCGCTCAGTGTCGACGGCGCGCGCGAGATCGCCGGTCGCTCGCGTGGCACTCCGCGCATCGCGAACCGGCTGCTGCGTCGCGTGCGCGACTTCGCCGAGGTTCGTGCCGACGGCGTCGTCACCCGCGACATCGCGGCGGCGGCGCTGGCGGTCTACGAGGTCGACGAGCGCGGGCTGGACCGGCTCGACCGCGCCGTGTTGGAGGCGCTGGTCAGGCGGTTCGGTGGCGGTCCGGTCGGCCTGTCGACCGTCGCGATCGCCGTCGGGGAGGAACCGGAGACGGTCGAAGAGGTCGCCGAACCGTTCCTGTTCCGGGCGGGCATGATCGCGCGTACCCCGCGGGGCCGGGTCGCCACCGCCGCCGCGTGGCGACACCTTGGCCTCGTCCCGCCGCTCGACGCGCTCGGTGCGGTCGCGCCCGTGTCGGCGACCTTGTTCGACGGCACGACCGGCGGCTGACTCGCCGTTGGTCGCCGGCCTGATCGCCGGGTCGGCCGTGGTTCGGTGGCATCGCCTACACTCGCGGGTGGGGGACGGCTAGCGCACGCCTTGTGCCTCCTGCCGGCCCCGAGTCGCCGTGGCCCGATACGGCGCAAACGAGACGTGCGGCCGCGCGCCACACGCCCGGAAGGAACAGTTGTGAATCTGATCTTTATCGTCGTCGTCATCGCGGCGTTCTACCTGCTGCTCATCCTGCCGCAGAACCGCCGTCGCAAGCAGACGGCGGCGATGCAGCAGACGATCGAGCCGGGCACCCGGATCGTGACCACGTCGGGCATGTTCGGCACGGTCGTCGACCTCGAGGACGACGCGCTGGTCGTCGAGATCGCCGACGAGGTCGAGATCCGGCTGATGCGCGCGGCCGTCATGCGGGTCGTGCCCGACACGACTGACGAGTTCGACGACGCCGAGGACGCCGACGGGGACGACGCCGAGGACGCCGACGGGGACGCCGACGGGGACGACGCTGAGGACGCCGACGAGCACGCAAGCGATGGCCGCTCCGACGTCGCCGACTCGGGTGAGTCCGCCGCCGTGAGGCACGGCGACACCGACAGCGAGGGAACCCCCGAGCCGTCGTTGGGCTGGGTCGGGCAGGACGCGACGTCCGACAACTCGGGCACACCCGACACGGCCGACGGGCCGGCGGCAGACAAGACCCGTAAAGGCGCGTGGCGCTCGGTTCGTAGCAGGTGAGGGCGGCGTCGACGGATTGGCCATACTTCGTGGTTGGTTCGCGCGCCCGCCTGCGGCGGTCGCCTCGATGCCCTAGGGTCGCCGTGGCTGCCGACCTCGCGAGACGTTGACGAACAGTCGTTGACGAACGGTCGTTGACGAAGAGTCAGGGAGAAGTTCAGTGCCACCTGCCAAGCGGTCGACCAAGCCAGGGCGTGCCCTGACGTTGGTCCTCGCCCTTCTCGCCTTGCTCTACGGCGGCATGGCGTTGTCCGGCCACTTCGGGCCGGAGCTGGGTCTCGACTTGCGTGGTGGCACCACGGTCACGCTCAAGGCCGAGCCGAACGCCGGCCACAAGGTGACCCAGTCGGCCCTCAACACCGCCGTCGGGATCATGCGCGACCGGGTCAACGGTCTCGGCGTGAGCAACGCCGACGTCAAGACCGAGGGCAACAACATCGTCGTGTCAGTACCTGGCAAGGACAAGCAGGGCGTCCTCGACAAGATCGGCGAGACGGCGCTGCTGAGCATCCGGCAGGTGTATGAGTCCAACGACCCAGGGATGACCGGGGCCACGGTTCCCGACACTTCCGCGACCACGCCCGGCACGACGCCCAGCCCCGCCCCCAGCACCAGCCCGTCCGGCAGCCCATCGCCCGCGCCGTCGGCGGTCGCTCCCTCACCGAGTACGACGCCGAGCGGCTCCGGTTCGCCGCAGGGTCTCGGCGAGCCGGGTACGCGCAGCGGCGGCAGCGCGGCGCAGCCGGCGTCGTTCCACCGCCAGCTCCCCGCAGCCGCGTCGTCCAGCCCCGCCGCGTCCAGCCCCGCGGCATCGAGCCCGGCGCCGAGTGCTTCCCCGTCGGCGGCCGGTTCCGCGGGCGCCGGATCAGGTGCGGTGGCACAGACCCCGTCTGCCGATGTCATCAAGCAGTACAACGCCATGGACTGCAACCAGCCGGAAAACCAGCAGGGTGGTCAGGCAGACGTCCCGACCCAGTTCCTCATCGCCTGCGGGAACAGCACCGGTGTCTGGTTCAAGTACCTGCTCTACCCGACGCTGATCCAAGGCACCGAAGTCTCGTCGGCATCCGCGGCCCTCGACAACCAGACGGGCACCCAATGGACCGTCCTGCTCAACTTCAAGAGCAAGGCATCCTCGCGGTGGGCCACCTTTACGACGAAGAACGTCGGCACCGACACGGCGATCGTGCTCGACGGCATCGTGAAATCGGCGGAGCGCATCGCCGAACCGATCCCCGGCGGCAACACGCAGATCACCGGTAGCTTCTCGCAGAGCCAAGCGAAAGACCTGGCGAACGTCCTGAAGTACGGCGCGTTGCCGTTGAAGTTCGCCCAGCAGACGGCGCAGACCGTCTCCGCGACTCTGGGCAACAGCGAGCTGCGGGCCGGCCTGCTCGCCGGCGCCATCGGCCTTGCCCTGGTCCTGCTCTACTCCTTCTTCTATTACCGCGGGCTGTCGCTGGTGACCGTGACGAGCCTCGCGCTCTCGGCCGCGATCCAGTACCCGATCCTGGTGCTGCTCGGCCAAGGCATCGGCTACACCCTGACCCTGGCCGGCATCGCCGGTCTGATCGTCGCCGTCGGTGTCACGGCCGACTCCTTCGTCGTCTTCTTCGAACGGCTGCGCGACGAAGTGCGCGAGGGCAACTCCCTGCGTTCGGCGGTGGAGAAGGGCTGGGTCCGCGCGCGGCGCACCATCGTGTCTGCCGACCTCGTGTCGCTGCTCGCCGCGGCGGTTCTCTACTGGCTGGCCATCGGAGACGTGCGCGGCTTCGCGTTCACGCTCGGGCTGTCGACCATCGTCGACCTGTTCGTGGTGTTCTTCTTCACCAAGCCGCTCATCACGTTGCTCGGAAACACCAAGTTCTTCGGCAACGGACATCGGCTGTCGGGTCTGGACCCGGAACGGCTCGGCGTGACCAAGCTGCCGGGCGGCGGTATCGTTACCCGCCGCGTCGCGTCCGCCAGGAAGGTCTGACATGAGCCGGCTCGGTACCCTCGGCCACAACCTCTACACCGGCCAGGTCTCCTATAACTTCGTCGGGCGCTGGCGTCGCTGGCTCGCGCTGTCCGGCGTCGTCATCCTCATCGGGTTGATCGGGCTCGGCACCCGTGGCCTGCACATGAGCCTGGAGTTCAAGGGCGGCAGCCAGTTCACCTTCCCCGACAAGGGATTCTCGACGTCCCAGGTGAGTAGCACGGTGACCGGCGCCGGCGCCGGTGTCACCGATCCGATCGTGCAGCACCTCACGCAGGCCGGGGTCGGTAAGGCCACCTACCAGGTCGAGACGAAGGCGCTCGATCAGCCGAATGCCGACAAGGTCACCAACGCGATCATCGGCAAGCTCGGCGTCGTCAAGGCCGACGTGTCGACGACGACTGTCGGCTCAAGCTGGGGCAAGCAGATCACGGGCAAGGCGATCGAGAGCCTGATCGTCTTCCTGATCGCCGTCGTGGTCTACCTGTCGCTGCGTTATGAGTGGAAGATGGCCGCCGCGGCGATCATCGCGCTCATCCACGACCTCATCGTCACGGTCGGCATCTACGCGCTCGTCGGCTTCGAGGTCTCGCCATCGACGATCATCGGTTTGTTGACGATCCTCGGCTACTCGCTCTACGACACGGTCGTCGTGTTCGACAAGGTTCGCGAGAACACGCGCGAGATCGCCGGCGGAAGCCGGATGACCTACAGCCAGGCGGCCAACCTCGCCGTGAACCAGACCTTGGTGCGGTCGATCAACACCTCGATCATCGCCTTGCTCCCGGTCGCTTCGCTGCTGTTCGTCGGCGCAGGTCTGCTCGGCGCCGGTTCGCTGAAGGACCTCGCTCTTGCGTTGTTCGTCGGTCTGGCCACCGGTACCTATTCCTCGATCTTCATTGCCACGCCGCTCGTCGCGCTGTTCAAGGAGCACGAGCCGCAGTTCCAGGCACTGGCGAAGCGGGTGGCCGCCCGTCAGGGCGGCACCGGGCGCAGCCCCGCCGTCGCGATGGCCACGGCCGGTGCCGGCAGCGCGTCCGGATCCGCGACGCCGCGTCTCGCCGGACAGCGTTCCCGCGACCCCGACCCGGACCCCGCCGCCGGCGACGCGGGGGGCGAGTCGGGCGACGCCGCAGACTCCTCGGGCGACGACACCGTTGCCGCGCGGCCGGCAGGCGCTCCCGCGCGGACGCCGTCCCCGGCGGCGCGGCGACCGGCGACGCGCCCGCGGCGTTCGGGCGGTCGGCCCTCAGGCAAGAAGCGACGCCGCTGAGAGTGCGGAGCAAGGCACGCAACGCACCCGTAGTGCGTCGAACAACGGCATAGGACGGCGAGCCAGTGGCGGACGGCATCAGCGAGCTGATCGGCCGCCGCGTGCGCGACATCGCCGACTATCCGTCGCCGGGGATCGTGTTCAAGGACATCACGCCGCTCCTCGCCGATCCGGCCGGCTTCGAGGCGGTCGTCGACGCGCTGGTCGAGCAGTTTCCGTCGGGTGCCGGTCGCATCGACAAAGTGGTGGGCATCGAAGCGCGCGGCTTCATCTTGGCT
Organism: uncultured Actinomycetes bacterium; assembly: GCA_963782965.1. Lineage (GTDB taxonomy): Bacteria > Actinomycetota > Actinomycetes > Acidothermales > Acidothermaceae > CAWALV01. Next base: position 1,617,839 of record CAWALV010000006.1, on the reverse strand, counting down.
GCACCGGTTGCCTATCACCTGCGTGCCGGGTTCGTGCCGATGCGCAAGAAGGGCAAGTTGCCCTACGACACGTTCGAGCGAAGCTACGAGCTGGAGTACGGCAGTGCGGCGATCGAAGTGCATCGCGACGCGTTCGAACCCGGTGACCGCATTCTGATCATCGACGACGTGCTGGCCACCGGCGGCACGGCCGGTGCTGCTCTCAATCTGGTCGCGCAGGCCGGTGCGGTGGTCGCCGGCCTGTCGTTCCTCATCGAGCTGACGCCGCTGGCCGGCCGGGCCAAGCTGCCGGCCGACGTCGAAGTGCGCACGCTGTTCGTCGTCTGATCCGCATCCGCCGCCCGACCGGCACCGGCGTCCGGCTCGATTGTGAGCGGAACGCCCCTGTGCGTGCTGCCCGCTAGACTGGCAACCCCGGCACGGAGGAGCAACGAGTGGAAGGCAGGGTGGCTCCCGACGGCGCAGCAGGCGCCATCGCAGACCCTGCGCGCAATCCGGCGGATGATCTCGCCGAGGCGACCGAAACCACCAGATCAGAACGCGATTCCGACGGCACCCAAGCCCCGGAAACCACGTCGCCGCCGCAACCCGAGCCGGCCGGCGCAGCTGGGGCAGCCGGCGATCCGCTCGACGCGGTCACCGGCGAAGTGGCGCTCACCTCCAGCCGGCGGGTGCGCGCGCGGCTGGCCCGCCTGGCCGCACAGCGCAGCGGTGCCGCGGTGTCGCCGGTTCTCGAACCGCTGGTCCGGACCATTCGCGCGACCCACCCGAAGGTCGACCTGCGCGACGTGCAGCGCGCCTACGAGGTCGCCGAGCGGCACCACCGCAGCCAGACCCGCAAGAGCGGTGACCCCTACATCACCCACCCACTCGCGGTCGCCACGATTCTCGCCGAACTCGGTATGACTCCGCCCACGGTCGTAGCAGCCCTTCTGCACGACACGATCGAAGACACCGCCTACACCCTCGAGGCGCTGCGCGCCGACTTCGGCGACGAGGTCGCGGCGCTCGTCGACGGCGTCACCAAGCTCGACAAGGTGAAGTACGGCGACGCCGCGACGGCAGAGACAGTACGCAAGATGGTCGTGGCGATGGCCCGCGATCCGCGGGTTCTGGTGCTCAAACTCGCCGACCGGCTGCACAACATGCGTACGCTGCGCTACCTGCCGGCCGAAAAGCAGGAGCGCAAGGCCCGGGAAACACTGGAAATCTACGCCCCGCTCGCGCACCGGCTCGGCATGAACACCCTGAAGTGGGAGCTGGAAGATCTCTCCTTCGCGACTCTGTTCCCGAAGCGCTACGAAGAGATCGTGCGGCTCGTAAGCGACCGCGCGCCGAGCCGCGACACCTACCTCGCCACCGTGATCGACCAGGTGAACTCGCAACTGCGAGCGGCCAAGATCAAGGCCACGGTGACGGGGCGACCCAAGCACTACTACTCGATCTATCAGAAGATGATCGTGCGCGGCCGCGACCTGGGCGACATCTACGACCTGCTCGGCGTGCGCGTGCTCGTCGACTCCGTGCGCGACTGCTATGCCGCCCTCGGCATCATTCACGCCACCTGGAACCCGGTTCCCAACCGGTTCAAAGACTTCATCGCGATGCCGAAGTTCAACCTCTACCAATCCCTGCACACCAGCGTGATCGGGCCCGACGGCAAGCCTGTCGAGTTGCAGATCCGCACGCACGCGATGCACCGCAGGGCCGAGTACGGCATCGCCGCGCACTGGAAGTACAAGGAGGAGTCCGTCGGTGGGGTCGCCCACCCGCAGGCCGCACCGACGGCGTCCGGCAACGACATGGCGTGGCTGCGGCAACTGCTCGACTGGCAGAAGGAGGCGGCTGACCCGGGGGAGTTCCTGGAGTCGTTGCGCTTCGACATTCAGGGCGCCGAGGTCTACGTGTTCACGCCCAAGGGTGACGTGCTGGCACTGCCGCAGGGTTCGACGCCCGTCGACTTCGCGTACGCCGTCCACACCGAGGTCGGACACCGCTGTATCGGGGCACGAGTCAACGGCCGGCTCGTGCCGCTCGACAGCACCCTCGACAACGGTGACGCGGTCGAGATCTTCACCTCGAAGGCGCAGGGCGCCGGGCCGAGCCGCGACTGGCTCGCCTATGTGAAGAGTCCGCGGGCGCGCACCAAGATCCGGCAGTGGTTCGCGAAGGAACGTCGCGAGGACGCGATCGAGGACGGCAAGCAGGCGATCGCCCGTGCAATGCGCAAGCAGGGCCTGCCGCTGCAGCGACTGCTCTCCGACGACGCGCTCGGCCAGCTGGCCCGCGAGATGCACTACACCGACGTCTCCGCCCTGTACGCGGCCGTCGGTGAGAACCACGTCACGGCGCAAAACGTCGTCCAGAAACTGCTTCAGGCACGAGGCGGCGAGGAGGGGGCGGTCGAGGATCTCGCCGAGACCATCAACCCGGTCACGGCCCGACCTCGACGGATGCGCACGGCGGGTGACCCGGGCGTGGTCGTCAAGGGCGCCAGCGACGTCTGGGTGAAGCTCGCCCGGTGCTGCACACCGGTCCCCGGCGACGCGATCAACGGCTTCGTCACCCGAGGCAACGGTGTCTCGGTGCACCGCGCCGACTGCACGAATCTCGCTTCGCTGCTCGTCGATGAACCCGGCCGGGCGGTCGGCGTCGAGTGGGCTCCGGGCGCCGGCTCGGTCTTCTTGGTGGTCGTGCAGGTCGAGGCGCTCGACCGGAGCCGGCTGCTGGCCGATCTCACCCAGGTCTTGTCAGATCAGCACGTGAACATCCTGGCGGCGTCGGTGACCACGACGCGCGACCGGGTCGCGGTGAACCGGTTCACCTTCGAAATGGCCGACCCGACGCACCTCGGCCACGTGTTGCGCGCCGTTCGGGCCGTCGACGGCGTGTACGACGCCTACCGGGTGACCAGCGGCGTCAACGCCACGCGCACCTGAGACCGCGAGCGCTGCGCGGGCCTGGCGCGACGTCTCGCGCTGCGCGGCGCGACCTCACGACGAGGTCGCGGACGGTGACCCTCCAGACGGTGAGCTTGCCGGCGGTGAACTCGCCGGCGGCGACAGCGGCGGCGTGCTCGACGCGCCCGAGCCCGACGGTGAGGCGCTGCCCTGCGTGACGCCGAGCAGGTCGACCACGAAGACGATCTCCTCGTTCGGGGCAACGTTGCCCTGCCCGGTCGTGCCGTAGCCCTGGTCGGGCGGGACGATGATCTCGCGCCGGCCGCCGACCTTCATGCCCTCGACGCCCTTGGCGAAGCCGGGGATCACCCCGCTCAGCGGGAACGTCGTCGGATTACCGCGCGACCAGGAGGAGTCGAACTCCTTGCAGTCGACGTAGTTGAAGCCGATGTAGTTGATCGTCACGCTGTCGTTGGCGGTCGCAGTCTGCCCCGGTGCCCTCGATGAGCGTCTTGGTCTGCACCGTCGTCGGCACGGCTCCGGCCGGGATCGTGACCGTCGGCTCGGTCTTCAGCGCCGAACTCGCACCGCTCGGCACCGACCACGGGCTCGGCGAAACGGTCGGTGAGGCGCTCAGCTTGGTCGTGCAGCCCGGGGCCGTGGTGGGCGGCGGCGGGGGAGGGGACGACGCCGACGAGGACGAGCCGGCCGAGGCGGCGCTCGGGCTGCTGCCGCCGCCGGAAAGAACCACCGCGAGCACGATCGCCACCACCAGGATCACCGCGCCCGCCGCGGAGCCGATGGTCAGCCGCCGCCGAGCCCTCGCCCGCGCAGCCATCCGCTGCTCCTGGCGTCGCTCGTAGCGTTCCCGTGCGATCTGGCGCTTCCGGTCCTTGCCGGCCAACGCGACCTCCTCCAACACAGCTCGACGGCCGCGCTTCGATGACGCGCGCGCGGCGACAGTCTAGGGGTGGCCGGTAGGCTCCCCGCAGCAGGAGGTGGACTTCTCAGCCGTTCCTCAGAAGTCGCCCACCCGCCAATCCGCTCCACGACAGGAAGGACGTTCGTGCTCGTCGTCGGCTTCCCAGCCGGGGTGTTCGCGACCAACTGTTACGTCGTGGCGCCAGGCCCCGGGGAGCGGTGCGTCGTCATCGATCCGGGACAGGATGCCGTCCAGGGCATAGCCGAGGCGCTGCGCGAGCACCGGCTCCAGCCCGCCGCCGTGCTGCTCACCCACGGTCACCTCGACCACATGTGGTCGGTCGCTCCGGTCTGCGGGGCCCACGACGTGCCTGCCTACGTGCATCCCGCCGACCGCGACCGGCTCAGCGACCCGGTTCTGGCCGGCTCGGCTGAGCTGGTGGAGGCGCTCGGGCTCGCCGGCGTCCGGTTCACCGAGCCGTCCGACGTCCGCTGCCTCGACGACGGCGAGTCGCTGCACTTCCCCGGCGTCGAGCTGGTGGTCGACCACACCCCGGGTCACACCGCGGGCTCGGTCGTCTTTCGGACGACGGGTGGCGGGCCCGACGGCGAGGCGATGCTGTTCTCCGGGGACCTGCTCTTCGCCGGCTCGGTGGGGCGCACCGACCTGGCCGGCGGCGACCCGGAGCAGATGCGCCGCAGCCTGGCCAAGGTCTGCTCGGGGCCGTCGACCGACGAGACGCTGGTGCTGCCCGGGCACGGACCGCGCACGACGCTCGGGCGGGAACGCGCGACGAATCCCTACCTGCGCGAGTTCGTCGGCGCTCGCGCCCGCACCGAAGGGAGGTCGGCGTCGTGAGCAGACCAGGCAGGCTCGCGTCTTCTTCGCTGTCCGGCTTTCCCGAGTGGTTGCCGCCGCAGCGCATCGTTGAACAACAGGTGCTCGACACGATCCGCCGAGTCTTCGAGCTGCACGGCTTCGCGCCGATCGAGACGAGGGCGGTCGAGCCGCTCGAGCAGCTGCTGCGCAAGGGCGAGATCGACAACGAGGTGTACGTGCTGCGCCGGTTGCACGCGACCGACGACGAGGGCGACGCCGGGCTCGGGCTGCACTTCGACCTGACCGTGCCGTTCGCGCGCTACGTCCTGGACAACGCGGGGCACCTCGCCTTCCCGTTCCGGCGCTACCAGATACAGAAGGTGTGGCGCGGTGAGCGACCGCAGGAGGGTCGCTACCGCGAGTTCGTGCAGGCCGACGTCGACGTCATCGATCGCGACACGCTGCCGTTCCACTACGAGATCGAGCTGCCACTGGTGATCGGCGAGGCGTTGGCGGCGTTGCCGATCCCGCCGGTGCGTATCCAGGTCAACAACCGCAAGCTGGCGGAGGGGTTCTACCGCGGTGTCGGGGCGTCCGACCCGTCGGCGGTGCTGCGGGCGGTCGACAAGCTCGACAAGGCCGGCCCGGACGCCGTGGAGAAGCTGCTCGTCGGCGACGCCGGCCTGTCGTCGTCCGCCGCGAAAGCGTGTCTGGCGCTGGCCTCGATTTCCACCGCGGACGGCTCGTTCGCCGATCGGGTACGGGCCCTGGGCGTAACCGACCCGTTGCTCGACGAAGGCATCGAGGAGTTGCTGCGGGTCGTCGAGGGGGTGGCCGAGATCGCACCGGGTCTCGTCGTGGCCGACCTGCGGATCGCGCGCGGCCTCGACTACTACACCGGCACCGTCTATGAGACCCAGTTGATCGGCCACGAGGAGCTGGGCTCGATCAGCTCCGGCGGCCGCTACGACTCGCTGGCCTCCGACGGCAAGACGACGTATCCGGGCGTGGGCGTCTCGATCGGCGTCACCCGGCTCCTCGCCCGGCTGCTCGGCCACGGTGTGCTCGTGGCGTCGCGATCGGTGCCGACCTGCGTGCTCGTCGCGGTCGCGGCCGAGGAGGATCGGGTCGCGGCGAACCGCGTGGCGAGCGAGCTGCGACGCCGCGGGATACCGGTCGAGGTGTCGCCGTCCGCGGCGAAGTTCGGCAAGCAGATCAGGCATGCCGACCGGCGCGGCATCCCGTACGTGTGGTTCCTCGACCCGGCGGCCGGAGACAGCGTGAAGGACATCCGCTCGGGCGAGCAGGTGCCGGCGTCGCCGCAAAACTGGGTGCCGCCGAGCAGCGACCTGTGGCCCACTGTCTCGAGCAACGATCCCGGTACCGATGAGGAGCAACCTTCGTGATCCGCACCCGCGAGGCAGGCACGCTGCGGCGCGCCGATGCGGCAACTGTCGTGACACTGGCCGGTTGGGTGGCCCGCAGGCGTGATCTCGGCGGCGTTGCCTTCGTCGACTTGCGTGACGCGTCGGGCATCGTGCAGGTGGTGTTCCGCGAGGACGCCGTCGCGCAGGCGGCGCAGCGGCTTCGTTCCGAGTACTGCATCCGTGTCGTGGGCGAAGTGCGCGCCCGGCCCGCGGGCAACGAGAACGCTGATCTACCGACCGGTGAGGTCGAGGTGGTCGCGACCGAGCTGGACGTGCTCTCCGAGGCGGCGCCGCTGCCGTTCGCCGTCGTCGGTGACGCCGACGTCAACGAGGAGACGCGGCTGAAATACCGCTACCTCGATCTGCGCAGGGACGCTGCTGCGAAGGCGATTCGGGCACGTTCGGAGATGAGCCGAATCGCCCGCGACGTGATGGCCCGCCACCGTTTCGTCGAGGTCGAGACGCCCTACCTCACCCGCTCGACGCCGGAGGGCGCGCGCGATTTCCTCGTCCCGGTGCGTTTGCAGCCCGGTCACTGGTACGCGCTGCCGCAGTCGCCCCAGCTGTTCAAGCAGTTGCTGATGGTTGCGGGCATGGAGCGCTACTTCCAGATCGCTCGCTGCTTTCGCGACGAGGACTTCCGCGCCGACCGGCAGCCGGAGTTCACCCAACTCGACGTCGAGATGAGCTTCGTCGACCAGGACGACGTGATCGCGCTCGCCGAAGACGTCATCGCCACGTTGTGGCGGGAACTTCTCGATGTCGAGGTCACGCTGCCGGTACGGCGGATGACCTACGCCGAAGCGATGAGCCGGTACGGCTCGGACAAGCCCGACCTTCGCTTCGGTCAGGAACTCATCGACTGCACCGACTTCTTCGCGCAGACGCCGTTCCGGGTCTTCCAAGCGCCGTATGTCGGGGCCGTGGTGATGCCGGGTGGGGCTTCCCAGACGCGGCGCGAGCTCGACTCCTGGACCGACTGGGCGAAGTCGCGGGGGGCGCGCGGGCTCGCCTACATCCTGGTCGGTGAGGACGGCGAGCTCGGCGGCCCCGTTGTGAAGAACCTGGCCGACCACGAGCGCGCCGGGATCGTCGAGCGGGCGGGTGCGAAGCCCGGCGATGCGGTGTTCTTCGCGGCCGGGGAGTGGGCCGCTTCCGTCGCCCTGCTCGGCGCCGCGCGGCTGGAGATCGGGCGGCGATGCGGCCTGATCGAGGAGTCGCGCTGGGAGTTCCTGTGGGTCGTCGACGCCCCGATGTTCGAGCCGGACGCCGCCGGCGGCTGGACCGCCGTCCATCATCCCTTCACCTCACCCAAGCCGGAGTACGCGGAGAACTTTCATGAGGTGCCGGGCGAGGCGCTCGCATACGCCTACGACATCGTGCTGAACGGCAACGAGATCGGTGGCGGGTCGATCCGTATCCACCGCGGCGAGATGCAGCAGCGCGTCTTCGACGTCATCGGGTTGACCAAAGCCGAAGCCGAGTCGAAGTTCGGGTTCCTGCTCGAGGCCTTCCAGTTCGGGCCGCCACCGCATGGCGGCATCGCCCTCGGCTGGGACAGGCTGGCGGCGCTCATCACCGGCAGCGAGTCGATCCGCGACGTGATCGCCTTCCCCAAGACCGCATCGGGCGGCGACCCGCTCACCGGCGCGCCGACGCCGATCACACCGACCCAGCGCAAAGAAGCCGGCATAGACGCCGCGCCCGCGAGCGGGACACTGAGCGGGACACTGAGCGGGACTTGAGCGGGACACTGAGCGGGACTTGAGCGGGACACTGAGCGGGACTTGAGCGGGACACTGTTCGACGACGCGGCGGCCGACGCCCAGCGCGCGGTCGCGCCACTCGCCGTCCGGATGCGACCACGCACGCTCGACGAGGTCGTGGGTCAGCAGCACCTGCTCGCGCCCGGCACGCCGTTGCGCCGGATGGTCGAAGCGCCCGACACCGCGGCGAGTTCGATCTTCCTGTGGGGGCCACCCGGCACCGGCAAGACGACGCTCGCACACGTGGTCAGCCGGGCGACCGACCAGCGGTTCGTCGAGCTGTCGGCGGTCAGCGCCGGGGTGAAAGAGGTGCGCGAAGTCCTCGAGGAGGCGCGCCGCCAGCTCGGGATGAACGCCAAGCAGACGGTGCTGTTCATCGACGAGGTGCACCGCTTCTCCAAGACCCAGCAGGACGCGCTGCTGCCCGCCGTCGAGAACCGCCTCGTCACGCTCATCGCCGCGACGACCGAGAACCCGTACTTCTCCGTCATCTCACCGCTCCTGTCGCGCTCGCTGCTACTGACGCTGCAACCCTTGACCGACGACGACGTGCGGGCCGTGGTTCGCGCAGCCCTGAGCGAGGAGCGCGGCCTCGCCGGCAGGTACGAACTCGAGCCGGACGCCGAGGACCAGCTCGTCCGGTTGGCCGGGGGCGACGCCCGGCGGGCGCTCACCTATCTCGAAGCCGCAGCCGGCGGCGCCGGCAGCGCCGGCAGCAGCGCAACGATCACGGTCGACGTGCTCGCGACCGCTGTCGACCGGGCCGCCGTGCGCTACGACCGCGACGGCGACCAGCACTACGACGTCGCCAGCGCGTTCATCAAGTCGCTGCGGGGCAGTGACGTCGACGCGGCGCTGCACTACCTCGCCCGGATGATCGAGGCGGGCGAAGACCCGCGCTTCATCGCGCGGCGGCTCGTCATCTTGGCGAGTGAGGACATCGGGATGGCCGACCCCACCGCCCTCACCACCGCCGTCGCCGCTCATCAGGCGGTGGCGTTCATCGGCTTCCCCGAGGCGAGCCTCACCCTCGCCCATGCGGTGGTGGCGCTGGCCACCGCGCCGAAGTCGAACGCCGTCACGGTCGCGATCGGCGAGGCGCTGGCCGACGTCCGGGCCGGGCTGATCGGCACGGTTCCGCCGCACCTGCGTGATGCCCACTACGCCGGGGCGAAGAAGCTCGACCACGGTGCGGGCTACCGATACCCCCACGACGACCCGGCCGGGATCGTGGCGCAGCAGTACGCCCCCGATCCCGTCGACGGGCGGGAGTACTACCGGCCGGGCCGGCACGGCGCCGAGCAGGCCACCGCGGAGCGGTTGGCCCGGATCCGGGCGGCGCTGCGCGGATCGGCGGGACCGATATCCTCAGTCGACTGTCCGCCGGCGCAGGACCAAACCACCCACGACGGTCCACCGGGCCCGGGATGAGTGAACGGAAGGGAGCGAGCAGCACATGTCGCTAGGAGACATTGCGGGCATCATCGCCGCGAGCGCGTTCGTGTTGCTCGTCGGATTGCTCGCGATCCCGCTGCTCAAGCTCGGCAAGGTGCTCGACGAGGCGCGCCGACTGGTGCACAACGTGACTGACGAGACGGTGCCCCTGATCAAGGAAGTCACCACCACCGTCGAGCACACCAACCACGAACTCGAGCGCGTCGACGCCATCACCGAGAACGTGCAGCAGATGACGACGAACGTCTCTGCGCTCACCTCGCTCTTCGCGGCGACGCTGGGCAGTCCGGTGGTCAAGGTGGCCGCCTTCACCTACGGCGTGCGGCGTGCGATGTCGGAACGGCGTCACCGCGACGTGGAAGACCGCGTCAAGGCCGAGATCAAGGCCGACCGCAAGGCCGGCCGCAAGACACCGGGCGGACGCCGTGCCAAGCGTGCGCAGCAGCCGACGGAGCCGGTGGCATGAGACGGCTCTTCTACCTCGCGATCGGCGTGGGTATCGGCGTGGCCGCGGTGCGAAAGGTGAGCCGGGCGGCCGACCGGCTGACGCCGTCCGGGCTGGCAGGGAGCGCGCAACGGTCGCTCGGCGGCCTGGGGGAATCGGTCCGCGAGTTCCTGGACGACGTGAAGATGGCGATGGCCCAGCGCGAAACCGAACTGCACGAGGCGTTGGCCGGCGAGCCCACCGATGGCTCGCGTGGCCCCGGGCGGAGCTGAGCTCGATGGACTCCGCTGAGATCGCCCGCCGTTGGCTGGCGTTCTTCGAGAAGCGCGAGCACACCGTGGTGCCGTCCGCGCCGCTGATCGCGGACGATCCCGAGGTGCTGTTCGTCATCGCCGGCATGCAGCCGTTCAAGCCGTACTTCCGCGGCGACCTCGCGGCCCCGTGGAAACGGGCGACCAGCGTGCAGAAGGTCGTGCGCACACCCGACATCGACGAGGTCGGCAAGACCACCAGGCACGCGACGTTCTTCCAGATGTGCGGCAACTTCAGCTTCGGTGACTACTTCAAGGAGCGGGCGATCCCGCTCGCCTGGGAGCTCCTGACCACACCCGTCGCCGACGGTGGCTACGGCTTCGACCCCGAGCGGTTGTGGGCGACGGTCTACACCGACGACGACGAGGCGGCCGACATCTGGCACCGGGTCGTCGGGTTGCCCGAGGAGCGCATCCAGCGCCGAGGGATGGCCGACAACTTCTGGTCGATGGGCGTCCCGGGCCCGTGCGGGCCGTGCAGCGAGATCTACTACGACCGCGGGCCCGCGTTCGGCGTCGAGGGTGGCCCGGTCGCCAACGAGGAGCGCTACCTCGAGGTCTGGAACCTCGTGTTCATGCAATACGAGCGGGGCGCCGGTGGCGGCAAGGAGGGGTTCCCGATCGTCGGCGACCTACCGGCGAAGAGCATCGACACCGGCATGGGCCTGGAGCGCATGGCCGCGATCCTGCAAGGTGTCGACAACCTCTACGAGATCGACAGCACCCGGCCGATCCTCGACAAGGCGACGGAGGTGACCGGCCATCGCTACGGTGCCGACCCGGCGTCCGACGTGCGGCTCCGTGTCGTCGCCGACCACTCGCGTGCCGCCACCATGCTCATCAACGACGGAGTGACGCCGTCGAACGAAGAGCGCGGGTATGTCCTGCGGCGCGTGCTGCGGCGGATCGTGCGCAACATGCGATTGCTCGGCGCCCGCGACCACACGATGCATGAGTTGATCGCCACCACCATCGCCGCGATGGCCCCGCAATACCCCGAACTCGTTCGGCACGCCGATCGGATCCACGCGGTTGCCGACGGCGAGGAGGCCTCCTTCTTCGCCACGCTGCAGTCGGGAACGGCGCGCTTCGAGAGCGCAGCGCACGAGGCGCGTGACAAGACGATTCCGGGCGAGCAGGCGTTCGCGCTGCACGACACCTACGGCTTCCCGATCGACCTCACTCTCGAAATGGCCGCCGAGCAGGGTCTTTCCGTCGACGAGGAGGGCTTCCGCCGGCTGATGGGCGAGCAGCGACGCCGCGCGAAGGAGGACGCGCAGCGCAAGAAGACCGGTGCTGTCGACGTCTCGGCGTACCGCTCGATGCTCGAGGCGGTCGGTGCGCCCGTCGCGTTCACCGGTTACGAGCACACTCAGGACGACGCCAGCGTGCGTAGCCTGCTCGTCGACGGCGCCGGCGTGCGCGCGGCAACCGCAGGAGCGGACGTCGAGCTGGTGCTCGACCGCACTCCTTTCTACGCCGAAGGCGGCGGTCAGCTCGCCGACCACGGCCGCATCACGCTCGCCGGTGGCGCGGTCGTCGAAGTCGACGACGTGCAGCAGCCGATCCCCGGGTTGATCGTGCACCGGGCGCGGGTGCTCCAGGGCGAGGTGGTGGTCGGCGAGCCGGCGCACGCCGTGATCGACCTCGAGCGGCGACGTGCGATTTCTCGCGCCCACACCGCCACGCACATGGTGCACAAGGCGTTTCGCGAGGCACTCGGCGAGACCGCGACCCAGGCCGGGTCGGAGAACGCGCCCGGCCGGTTCCGGTTCGACTTCGCCAACCCCTCGGCGGTGCCGCCCTCGGTTCTTGCCGACGTCGAGGCCCGGGTGAACGAAGTACTCGTCGACGATCTCGCCGTGAGCGCGCAGGTGATGTCGCAAACCGAGGCGGTCGCCAGCGGCGCGATGGCGTTGTTCGGCGAGAAGTACGGCGACCAGGTACGGGTGGTCTCGGTCGGCGACTGGGCGCGCGAGCTCTGCGGGGGTACGCATACGCCGCGAACCGGCAACCTCGGCGTGGTCAAGCTGTTGGGGGAGTCCTCGATCGGGGCCGGCACCCGTCGGGTGGAGGCGCTCGTCGGTGCCGACGCGTACCGGTTCCTGGCTCGTGAGGCGGTGCTCGTCGCTGCGCTCGCGGAGCAACTGAAAGCGCCGCGCGAGGAGCTCACCGACCGGGTGGCCGGCATTCTCGCCCGCCTGCGCGACGCGGAGAAGGAACTGGACAAGTTGCGCTCGGAGCAGGTTCTGGCCGCCGCCGGCGGGTTGGCGGCGGCCGCCATCGACGTGCACGGAGTCGCGGTCGTCGCGCAGCGGGTGGCCGACGGAGTGGCAGCCGACAGCCTGCGCAAGCTCGCGGTCGATGTGCGTGATCGGCTGCGCGCGGCATCCGGCGGGGCGGTGTTGCTGATCGCTGTCACCGAGGGTCGGCCGCTGGTCGCCGCCGCGATCGACTCCGCCGGTCAGGCGCGCGGCATCAAAGCCGGCCAGCTGGTCGGCATCGCCGCTCGGGCGCTCGGGGGCGGTGGCGGCGGTCGCGACGACGTCGCGCAGGGCGGCGGTTCCGACGCCAGTGCCACGGCGGTCGACGACGCGCTGGCGGGTGTCGTGTCTGCGGTGTCGCAGCGGGCCGCGGGCGGGTGATCGTCGCGCAGCCCGCGATGCGAGCCGGCGTCCGGCTCGGTGTCGATGTCGGCAGCGTGCGGGTCGGTGTCGCGGCCTGCGACCCGGCCGGCCTGCTCGCGTCGCCCGTCGAAACCCTGCCCCGCGGGGAGCGGGACGTCGCCCGGCTGGCAGAGCTGGCGCGGGAGCGCGCGGCGATCGAGATCGTGGTGGGGCTGGCGTTGTCGTTGAGTGGCGGCCGCGGCCCGGCGGCCCGCGCGACCATCGCATACGCTCGGGAGCTGGCGGGCGTGGCACCCTGCCCGATCCGGCTCGTCGACGAGCGGCTCAGTACGGTGAGCGCGCACGCCGACCTGCGGGCTAGCGGGATGAGCGGCCGGGCGCGGCGTACCGTCGTCGACCAGGCGGCGGCTGTCATCATCCTGCAGGGCGCTCTCGACGCCGAGCGGGCCAGCGGCCGGCCTCCCGGCCGGCTCGTGACCGCTGGTCGGGGCGAGTCGGATGAGACATGACAGTGGCGCCGGGTGAGGTGACCGGAATGGGAGGTGAGGGCACGTGACCGACGTTTTCGACCTCGGGCTGAGCCCACACCCGCCCAAGCCTCCGGTGTACCGGCGGCTGCTGCAGTTGCCTGCGATCGGACTCTCGCTGCTGGTGGTGTTGGGAGTGGTCGTCGGCGGCGTGCACGTCGCAGGCACGCTGGTTCACCCGACCGTCGCCAACGACTGGGTCGGTGATGGCACCGGCAGCGTCCTGGTCGAGGTCCACCCGGGCGACACCACGACCGATATCGGGCGAACTCTCGTCGCGGACGGCGTGGTGAAGACCGTCACCGCGTTCGTCGATGCCGCCCAGGCCAACGCCAAAGCACGCGACGTCCAGCCCGGCGTCTACCAGTTGCGCTCGCACATGTCGGCCGTGAGCGCGCTCGGTCTGCTCATCGACGGCACGACGCTGATCGGTGGCCGGATCACGATCCCCGAAGGCGTGCGGCTGAGCAAGGCCGAGCAGATCATCGCCGGCAAGAGCAAGATCAAGCCCGGCGACATCGAAGCGGTGCTCGCCCGTCCCGACTCCATCGGCCTGCCGCCCTACGCGAACGGCAAAGCCGAAGGCTTCCTGTATCCCGCCACGTACAACGTCGACAACGCGACGACAGCCTCGGAGCTGCTCACTCAGATGGTTTCGCGCTTCCGGCAGGTCGCGACGACCGTGAACCTCGAGCCGGGCGCGGCGGCCCTGCACCTGACGCCCTATCAGGTCGTGATCGTCGCCAGCCTCATCGAGGGCGAGGTCAAGCGGCCGCAGGACTACCCGCTGGTCGCCGAGGTCATCATGAACCGGCTGCAACGCCACATGCCCTTGGCGCTCGACTCCACCGTCAACTACGCGCTCGGGACGAGCAAACCGTTCCTCAGCCAAAGCGACCTGAAGTCGCAGTCGCCGTACAACACCTACATCCACACCGGGCTGCCGCCGACGCCGATCGACTCGCCGGGGCAGGCGGCGCTGGTCGCCGCGCTGCACCCCGCGCAGGGCGACTACTTGTACTTCGTCACTATCGATCCGGTCACCGGCGATACGAAGTTCACCGCGTCGGAGAAGGAGTTCGAGAACCTGAAGTCGCAGGCGCAGTCGGCCGCCGCGGCTGCCAAGGCGTCGTCCTCGCCGTGAGCCGGGGCAGCGGCGGCAGCGCGCGGGCCGCTGTGCTCGGCTCTCCGATCGGGCATTCGCTGTCGCCGATCCTGCACCGAGCGGCCTACGTGGCGCTCGACCTCGACTGGCGCTACGAGGCCCACGACTGCGACGAGTCCGGCCTCGCCGGGCTGCTCGACGGGCTCGACGACACCTACGTCGGGCTGTCGCTGACGATGCCGCTCAAGCGGGCGGTCCTGCCACTGCTCGACGACGTCAGCCCGCTCGCCGCCGCGGTCGGCGCCGCGAACACCGTCTCGTTTCGGGCGACGGCGCCGTCGGCCGGGCCGGGCGCCGGCCGGCGCCGGATCGGCGAAAACACCGACGTCGGTGGCATCGTCGCGGCGGTGCGGGCGGGGCACGCAGCGCAGGGTTCGGCTCCGGACGGCGGCGGGGCACTGCGCCTCACCACGGTGACGATTCTTGGCGCCGGTGGCACGGCCGCCGCCTGCCTGGCCGCCGTCCGCGAGCTGGGGTGGCCGCGCGTTTCGGTGGTGGTCCGCGACCCGGACCGGGCGAGCGCCCTCGCCGCCGCGGCGACGCGATTGGGCGTCGACATCGAGGTGGTCCGCTGGCCCGGTGGCGATGCCATGCGCGACGCCGACCTGGTGATCTCCACCGTGCCCGCGGGTGCTACCGACGCTCTGGTCGATGCGGTGGTCGGTGCGGCAGCACCGCCGGTGGTGCGTGCCGGCCAGCTGGTGTTCGACGTCCTCTACGATCCGTGGCCGACGCCGTTCGCCGGCGCGGCTGCGGCGGCGGGGGCGCAGGTGATCGGGGGCTTGGAGTTGTTGGTCCAGCAGGCGGCGCTGCAGGTCGAGCTGTGGTCGGGGCGGGCAGCGCCCGTCGACGTGATGCGCGCCGCCGGTCGGGCCGCGCTCGAGACTCGCGGGGCCGGTGCCTGACGCCGAGGCGCGGCGCGGCGGGTGGCGAGCCGAAAATGCTCGCGACTGGGCGTGCACGTTCGTTTAAGCACCTCCGGGAGAGCGCCGAAGGGATAGCGGTAGACCCGCGGTATCCCGCGTGCGCCAGGTCCCGAAAGAGGGTGCTCCATGTCATCCGTGCAGCCGCCTGAGTCCGCGAGCCGCGCCGGCCGCCTCGACCGGATCTTGCGAGATCTGGTTCAGCAGACGCCCGGCGTGGAAGCCGCGGCGGTTGTCTCCTTCGACGGGCTGCCCATGGCATCGGCGCTCCCCGCCGACATGGACGAGGACCGTGTCGCCGCGATGAGCGCTGCGCTGCTCTCCCTCGCCGAAAGAGCGGCGCAGGGACTTGGCCGCGGCATGCTCTCGCAGGTCTACATCGAGGGGGAGGACGGCACGGTCTTCCTCGTCTCCGCGCAGGACGAGGGCGTGCTCATCGCCGTGACCTCCGCGGGCGCCAAGGTCGGCATGATGCTGTACGAGGTCAAGCTGGCCGCCAACAAGGTCGGCGAAGTGCTGCAGGCACCGGCGCCGGCTCAGCTCGGCCCGTCCGCGGAGGAGATCCGCGGATCCCTCGAGCACCAGCGCGCCGAGCCGGCCCCTGCACCGATGGCGCCTGTCTCCCCAGCAGCGCCGGCGGCTCATGCGCATCCGACGACGTACGCCGAAGCGGTCGCGGCTTACGCCGAACCCGCGTACGCAGAACCCGCGTACGCAGAACCGGGCTACGCAGAACCGGGCTACGCGGAACCGGCCTACGCCGAACCGGGCTACGCGGAACCGACCTACGCCGTGCCCGCCCCCGCCGAGCCCGCTCACGGCCAGGCGACGTACGCCGAGCCGAACTACTACGCCGAATCGACGAACGGCCTGCCCGCCACCAGCGAGCAGCCGAATCCCGACGACGAGCAGGCGCAGCCCGAGCCCGCGGACGCCATCTCCCCGCCGTCCACCTGGTCCTCCTACGCGCCGACGGGCAGCGTCCTGCCGGGCGAGCAGGGCTCGTGGAGTTGACCGCCTCCGGCGTGATGCGTCACCCGAAGCCGCCGAACTGACGAACCGACTCAAGCCAGCGACCCACCCACCGGACAGGACACCGCAACCGTGAAACTCGAGGGCTCGCTAGACGCCTTCAGCCTTCCGGACATCTTCCAGCTGTTGAGCTTCACGAAGAAGTCGGGAGGTCTGCACCTTCGGCGTGCCTCGACCCACGGCTGCGTGCACTTCCGCGAGGGCGCGATCTCGGCTGCGGTTAGTGACGACGGCCGGCAGGCGCTGGCCCGGCGGGTGGTGGGCAGCTCTGACGTCGGTGTCGACGACCTGGCCGCCGCAGTCGAGCGTGCTGCCGCCGGTGAGATCGGTGTCGCGCGCGCGCTGCTGGAAGCCGGCGCCGTCGACGACGAGGCACTGCGCGGGATGCTCGCAGAGCAAGCCGTCGACGCGGTATTCGACTTCCTGCGCTGGAGTGACGGCGACTTCTCGTTCAGCCTCGACGAGCAGAGCCCTGACGACATCGGCGTGCAGCTCAACGTCGAGGAAATCGTGACCGAGGCGCGGGCCAGGCTCGAAGCATGGGAGCGCGCTTGCCAGGTGATCCCCTCGCCCGACACCGTGCTCGTCGTGCCCGTGGGTGTACGCGAGGAGCCGCAACTGTCGCGGTCGGAGTGGGCGTTGCTCGCGCTGGTCGACGGTCGGCGTCCGGTCACCGAGCTCTGCGCGCTCGCCGGCCGCGGTGACTTCGCCGTGGTCTCCGCCCTCGCCGCGTTGGTCGACCGGGGATTGCTCGTCATCCGAAGCGGCGACGACGACGAAGGCGCCGGCGCCCTGCTGCGGCGTCACGCGCTGCTTGCGCAGCTCGAAGCGGCATCCGCGTCGGTGCCGGCCGGCGGTGCCGACGCTGCCGACGGCGACGCGAACGCTTCGGCCGCCGACCCGGCGCCCGCAGCAGGCGAGAGCCGGCCGAACTCCTCGTCGTCCGGCGGCGAGAACGCCGCACCCGGCTTCGACGGCGGGTTCGCAGCGGGGCCGAACGAGGCCGAGCCGGCGGCCGACGTCGCCGACCCGATCCTCGCGCACGCGGACCACCTGGAGGACGCGGCGCACGAGGTCACCTCGACCTCGACGGTCGCGTCGGTGCTCGCCGCCGCAGCGAACGCGCAACTGGACGGCGACGGGAGCGGCGACCGGCAGGGAACCGCTCGCTTCGTGAGCGACACCCGCGCACCGGTGATCCCGCCGCGGCCAGAACCGTTCACGCCGCGTCGCCGGCCCGACTTTCCCGAGGACGCTCCACGAAGCGTTTCCGCAGCGGCCCGCATGGGCGGAGTTGCGAGCGCAGCAGCCGCAGTGGCGACCGATCCGCAGACAGGCGAGGCTCCGGAGGCCAAGCCCCACATCGAACGGGATCCCAGCGTGAACAAGAGCTTGCTGCTTCGTCTCATCGCCGGCGTGCGGGGGTTGTGACATGACGATCGCACTGGTTGTCCAGCTTCCGGGTGCCGCCGAGAACCTCACGCGGGAGGCCACCGGATGACGTTGAAACGAGGACGCCGCGGCGGCAACGCGCAAGCCGTCAAGATCGTCGTCACCGGGCCGTTCGCGGCCGGCAAGACGACCCTCATCCGAACGATCAGCGAGATCACCGTGCTGTCGACGGAGAAGGACATCACCGACGAGACGAAGGCGCGCAAGTCGGAAACGACCGTGGCGATGGACTTCGGTCGCATCACGATCGACCACGACCTGATCCTCTACTTGTTCGGCACGCCCGGCCAGGATCGGTTCGACTTCATGTGGGAGATCCTGGGCGAGGGCATGCTCGGTTACGTGCTGCTGCTCGATGCCAACCGCCCGGAGTCGATCGAGGAGGCCGTCGGCATCCTCGCCGCGTTCCGGAAGATGGCCAAGGTGCCGTTCGTCGTCGGACTGAACCGCGCGAGCGGAGTCGAGGCCGAGGACGAGGCGCGAGTGCGCGAAGCTCTCGAACTGGACGCCGCGGTGCCCGTCGTCGCATGCGATGCCATGGACCGCGAGTCGGTCAAGAACGTGTTGCTCGCCCTGCTCTACGCGGTTGTCGATTCCATCGACGTAGCCGCAGCTCAAGCCTGACGGGACGTGAAGTAGCTGTGAAGCAGCTCGGCGACATCCTGCTCGAGGGCGGTCTGGTCAGCCACGACCAGCTGATGGCTGCCTACGAGGAGCACCAACGCAACGGCCGCAGCCTCGGCCGCGTGCTCGTCGAGCAGGGCGTGCTCTCCGAAAGCCAGCTGGTGGCCGCGCTGGCGACGCAGATCGGGCTACGCTTCGTCGATCTCGGCGACTTCGCGGTCGACGGCTCAGCCGTTTCCCGGGTTCCCGACAGCGTGTGCCGGCGCTACACCGCGCTGCCTATCGGCTACGAGGACGGCAAGCTGCTGGTGGCGATGGTCGACCCGGCCAACGTCTTCGCCATCGACGACATCCGCTCGATCACCGGTATGGATGTGAAGCCGGCGGTTGCGACCCGGGCCGACGTGCTGGCCGCGATCAACCGGTATCACCGCAACGACGGCGAGCTCGACGACCTGTCGATGACCCTCAACAGCGAGGACGATCTCGACGACCTCAGCAACGTCGCCGAAGTCGTCGAAGATGCGCCGATCGTCAAATTCGTCAACCTGCTCATCACCCAGGCGATCCAGGACCGGGCGTCCGACATCCACATCGAACCGACCGAGCGAGATCTACGGGTGCGGTTCCGCATCGACGGCGTGCTGCACGAGGTGATGCGGTCGCCGAAGAACATCCAGTCGGGCGTCATCAGCCGGTTGAAGATCATGGCCGAGATCAACATTGCGGAGCGACGCATCCCGCAGGACGGCCGCCTCTCGGTCAACACCAACGGCAAGAAGGTCGACCTGCGTGTCGCCACCTTGCCGACGGTGTGGGGGGAGAAGGTCGTCATGCGAATCCTGGACAACTCCACCGCGATGCTTACGCTGGGCGACCTCGGCTTCTCCACCGAGAACTACGAGCGATACGCGCTGAGCTTCAACAAGCCGTACGGCATGTTGCTGGTGACCGGACCGACCGGCTCGGGAAAGTCCACGACGCTCTACGCCACCCTGAACATCGTTTCCTCGCCCGACAAGAACGTCATCACGGTCGAAGACCCGGTCGAGTACCGGTTGCCCGGCATCAACCAGGTGCAGACGAATGTGAAGGCCGGCCTCACGTTCGCCTCCGCCCTTCGATCCATCCTGCGCTCCGACCCCGACATCGTGCTGATCGGTGAGATCCGCGACCACGAGACGGCACAGATCGCGATCGAAGCCGCGCTCACCGGTCACCTCGTGCTCTCGACCCTGCACACCAACGACGCTCCGAGTGCGGTGAGCCGCCTCATCGAGATGGGCATCGAACCATTCCTGGTCGGCTCCGCTCTCGACTGTGTACTCGCGCAGCGCCTCGCGCGCCGGCTGTGCTCCAAGTGCAAGGAGCCGTACACGCCGACGCCGGAGATGCTCATCCAGGCGCGCTTCCCGTGGCAGGACGGCGAGCCGCTCCCGGTCCTGCAGCGCGCGGTGGGGTGCCCGGCGTGCTCGAAGACCGGGTACAAGGGTCGCCTCGCGTTGCAGGAGGTGATGAGCGTGACCGAGCAGATCGAGCGGCTGGCAGTCGAGCGTGCGTCGGCCGAGGCCATCAACAAGGTGGCACGTGAGCAAGGGATGAAGATGTTGCGCGACGACGGCTTGAGCAAGGTCGCGGAAGGCATCACCTCGCTCGAGGAAATCTTCCGCGTCGTGGTGTGACGCGCGTCGCGCCTCACGGCGCGCCGGACTAGACCTAAAGGCGCAACACCGTTAGGTGCAACGGCTCAAGCACGGCCCACCGCATTCCGATGCCTGGGAAGACCGCGTGCCGCCTGCGCGCCGAAAGGGGTTTGGTTCGTGGAGACGCTTGGCTACCCACCGCAACCCGACGCCGTCCCACCGGGGCAGCAGACGGGCGACGCCGCGGCCGCGCCGACGGCGCCGTTCTCGGACGAGCCGGACTGGTCACCGAACGGCCCGGGCGTGGCGCCGGGAACCGGCTACGCGCAGGCCTACCCGGCGCAGCCTGCGCCGGTGTCCTACCCGCTCGGCGATGCCGCCCTGACCGCGGCCCCGCTGACTCCGGCCTGGGCCGGCATGGAACCTCCGGTGTCGATGCCCCTCACCGACACCGCGGACTACCTGGCCGCGCCGCCGGCCTACCCGGCGCCGCCGGCGGGCCTGCCACCGACGTCGCCGGCACCAGTTGCGCCACCCGAGCCGGCAGCTGCGGCGTTCGTCGCGGACCCGCCCGCGATGAACGTCGGGGCGCCCGCCGGGACGACAGCGTTCGTGCCCGCGGCCACCGCCGCACCGACAGCTCTCGGGCCGTTGACGTCGGCGCCGGCGCAGGAGGAGACGCAACTGCCGGGTGTCGGAGTGGCGCCCACCACAGGCGACGCGTTCCCGTCCAGCGGCACCGGTATGAGCCAGCCAAAGCTGGTCGAAGGCCTGTCCCTCACCGACATGCTGATCCAGGTCTTGGAGCGCAACGCCTCCGACCTGCACCTGACCGCCGGCGCGCGGCCGACGCTTCGCCTCAACGGCAGCCTGACCCCGGTGGAGGATCTGCCTGTCCTCACGCCGCCGGTCATCCAGCAGATGATGTATGAGATCCTCACGCAGAAGCAGCGGGAGCGCTTCGAAGAGAACCTCGAACTCGACTTCGCCTACGCCGTGCCGGGCCGCGCCCGTTTCCGCGTGAACCTGTACCGCCAGCGCGAGGCGCTCGGTGCCGCTTTCCGGTTGATCCCGTTCGAGATCAAGAAGCTCGAGTCGCTGGGCATCCCGCCGACCGTCTCGAACCTCGCGATGCTGCCCCGTGGCTTCGTCCTCGTTACCGGGCCTACCGGCTCGGGGAAGTCGACGACGCTCGCCGGCATCATCGACCTGGCGAACCGGCAGCGGCGCGACCACATCATGACAGTGGAAGACCCCATCGAGTTCCTGCACACCCACAAGTCGTGCCTGGTGAACCAGCGAGAGGTCGGCGACGACACGCACTCGTTCGGCAACGCGCTCAAGCACGTGCTGCGGCAGGACCCCGACATCATCCTCGTCGGTGAAATGCGCGACCTGGAGACGATCTCGGTGGCGCTGACCGCAGCTGAGACAGGGCACCTCGTGTTCGCGACCCTGCACACCCAGGACGCCGCGCAGACCATCGACCGTGTCATCGACGTCTTTCCGCCGCACCAGCAGCAGCAGGTCCGGGTGCAGCTCGCCGGATCGCTGCAGGGGGTCGTCGCGCAGACGCTGTGCAAGACGTCCGACGGCCGGGGCCGCATCGTCGCCACCGAGGTGTTGGTGGCCACGCCGGCGATCCGCAACCTTATCCGTGAGGGGAAGACGCACCAGATCTATTCGGCGCTGCAGGCGGGCGCCAAGCACGGTATGCACACGATGGACCAGCACCTCGCCGAACTCGTGAAGGCCGGCCGCATCACGTACGACACCGGCCTTGAGAAGTGCCACCACGTCGAAGACTTCACTCGCCTCACCGGCCGCGCCTGAGCAGGACACAAAACATGAGCGCTACATACCAGTACTCCGTCCGTGACCGTGCCGGGAAGTTGGTCTCCGGCACGCTGTCGGCAGACAGCGAATCGGCCGTCGCGCAGCGCCTGAAGGCGATGGGCTACGCACCGGTCAACATCTCGGTGTCGAACGCCGGCCTGAAGAAAGAGCTGACGATCCCCGGCTTCGGCGGCCGCGTGAAGATGAAGGAACTGGCGGTCATGTCGCGCCAGTTCGCCACGATGATCAACGCCGGCCTGTCGTTGCTGCGGGCGCTCACGATCCTCAAGGAGCAGACCGAGAGCAAGCCTCTGGCGAAGGTGCTCAACGAGGTGCGCAACGACGTCGAGACCGGTAGCTCATTGTCGGCTGCGATGGGCAAGCACCCGAAGGTGTTCCCGCCGCTGATGGTGAACATGACCAAGGCCGGCGAGGTCGGCGGGTTCCTCGACTCGGTGCTGTTGCAGGTTGCCGACAACTACGAGGCGGAGGTGAAGCTGCGCAGCAAGGTGAAGTCGGCGATGACGTACCCCGTTGTCGTGCTGTGTATCGCGCTGCTCGCCGTCCTGGGCATGCTGCTGTTCGTCGTGCCGGTATTTTCGAAGATGTTCAAGCAGCTCGGCGGCAAATTGCCGTTGCCGACGCAGATTCTGGTCGATATCTCGCACTCGCTGCAGATCCTGCTACCAGCGGTCATCATCGGTTTCGTTGCAGGTGTCATCACGTGGTCGAGGATTCGTTTGCACCCGCAGGTGCGCAACATCGTCGACCCGGTCAAGCTGAAGGTCCCGGTCTTCGGTGGCCTGTTCCAAAAGATCGCGGTGAGCCGGTTCGCCCGCAACCTCGGCACCATGATGCACTCCGGCGTGCCTATCCTGCAGAGCCTCGACATCGTCGCCGACACCACTGGCAATGTCGTGCTGGCCCGGGCGGTGCGCGACGTGCAGAACAGCATCCGCAGTGGCGAATCACTGACGGCGCCGCTTTCGCACCATACGGTCTTTCCGCCGATGGTCGTGCAGATGATGGCGGTCGGTGAGGATACCGGTGCGCTCGATGCGATGCTCACCAAAATCTCCCAGTTCTACGACCAGGAGATCGAGGCCACGACCGAGTCGCTGACCGCCCTCATCGAGCCGCTGATGATTGCCTTCCTCGGCGGCATCGTCGGCACGATGATCGTCGCCCTCTACATGCCCATCTTCAAAATCTTCTCGCTCATCAAGTAGCGGTGCGCGCAGCGGCCCCGCGCTCGGCCTCGGCCGAGCGCGGGGCTGCGCTGTTTGCCACGGGGGAAACCCCGAACCGGCGCCGACAATCCCCCGATCGGACTGTAAAGGCGGCGAGTGGTGGCGTCGATCAGGTGTATGTCATCGGGACTCGTGGAGAACCGCTCCGCGACCTCATCATCGGCATATCCGAAGGGACGAGCGATGCTCGCACGCATCCGTAAGGCGATGGAGGAGAAGGAAGAGGGCTTCACCCTCATCGAGCTCCTCGTCGTCATGATCATCATTGGCATCCTGGCCGCGATCGCGATCCCGGTCTTCCTGAGCCAGAAGCAGAAGGCCTACGAGACCAGCCTGAAGTCCGACCTGACCTCCATCGCGACGAACGTCGCGACCGCCACGGTCGACGACCCGGCGACGATCTCCGTCACCGGCGCCGGCACTTTGGTCACGATCGTCAGCAAGGACAGCAGCGCTGCCACTCTCGGCACCTACACCGTCAACCTCTCGTCCGGCAACCAGCTCACGAAGTACAACGCCTGGAGCGCCACCGACGGGTCGTACTGCGTGTCGATCCAGCACGGTGCGGCGGCGGGTGCGCCGATCTGGAACGTGCAGATTCCTGCGGGCGGTGGCTCGCAGCTGCTCGGTAGCGGCGACTGCCCGTAATCCGACGATGTGAGAGTCGGGCGGGGCGGCCGATGCCGCCCCGCCCGCTCGCATTATTCCAACTTCCTGCACCCGATCAGACGATCAAGCGTTGCGCCGAATGCGCCGAGAGATGAGCGAGGGAGAGGAGCCCGGCATGCGCCGACTGTCGCCGCGAACTGACGACGGCTTCACGCTCATCGAGAGCCTCGTCGCCTGCATCGTGTTCATGATCTTCGCCTCCGCGGTGCTCGGTGTCGTCACGACCACCCTGAAGGTCAACCGCACCGACAACGCGCGTGTCGGTGCCTCTCAGCTCGCCTCCAGGCAGCTCGAGACGCTGCGCCAAGTGTTCACGTTCGGCACCGCCGCTGACCAGAGCGCGATCGAAGGCAACACGTGGACCATGGCCCCGCTGCCGGGTCAGGTATCGCCTACGACCCAGGTCGTCAACGGCATTCCCTACACCCTCCAGCTCACCGTCCAGCCGTTGCTCAACGGCGTGGGCCAAAGCTCCTGCGACGGGGGCAGCGACGTCACGCACCCCTCCTACCTCGCGACAGTCCGGGTGACCTGGCCCGACATGGGCATCACGGCGCCCGTGACGAACACCACGCTCTTGACGCCGCCGAAGTCGACGACGAGCAGTCCCACCTACGGCTACCTGACGGTGACCGTCACGAATGCCGCGGGCCTGCCCAACTCCGGCCAGACAGTCACCGTCTCCGGTCCCGGCGGCACGGTGAGCTCGGTTACCGACTCCTCCGGGTGCGCTGTCGCCCAGTTCAACACGGCGGGTCGTTACACGGCGACGTTGAACGGGGTCGGCTACGTCGACAGCAGCGACCAGGCGTCGAGTGCCAAGCAGGCCGACGTCACGATCGGCGCGATCACCGCCCTGCCGATGACCTATGACAAGGCGGCCGAGATCGACGTCACCTACACGACGGCGGCCGGTTACGCGCTACCGCAGACGCTGCCTCAGATCACCCTCGCCAACACCGGCATCCAGCCGGCAGGCACGCTCGCGAAGCCGGCCACCGGCACCGTTACCCAGATCAAGTCGCTGTGGCCGTTCTCGACCGGTTACGCGGTCTGGGGCGGCAGCTGCACCGACGCAGACCCGGCCGCTGCGCCCACAAACGGCAGCCGCGCTCCCGCGACGGTCGTGAACCCCGGGCAGACCGGCGCCGTTTCGGTGCCGCTCGCACCGGTCGACGTGATGGTCACCGCAGTCGACGGCGATCCTGCTCCTGACGTGACGGTGACCGCGGTGAAGCCGGCGACGTCGCAGGCCGGATGCGTCGCGGGCGACATGACGTTGACGCTGGGAACGACCGACGTCAACGGTCACCTGGCCACCTCGCTGCCCGACGGCACCTGGCAGTTGCAAGCGGGCACCGGGTCGAGCCAGATCGCGATCACCGGCAGTACCGCAAGCGTTGCAGTGGCGGAGTCGTGATGATCGGGCTGCTGCGCAACTTCCGCGAGTCCCGTCGCCGGCGCGTGAGCGAGCGGGACGCCGGCATGACGCTTGTCGAGATGCTCGTCTCGATGCTCATCACGAGCATCATCCTGGCCGCGGTGGCGACGACGTTCATCGTCGTCACGAGGTCCACGCGGATCAGCCAGAACCGGCTCAACCAGTACAACGACGGGCGGGTGGCGCTCGAAGCCATGAGCCGGACGTTGCGCGAAGCGGTGCTGCCGTCGCAGGACGTCGTGAGCGGCACGTGCGCCGGTGTCGGCGGTGGCGGCACCTGCTTGTCGGCGTTCATCCAGGGCACGGCCAGTTCGATCTCGTTCTTCTCCAACATCGACAACCCCGCCACGACCGTGTCCGCTGGCAACAACAACCTGGGGCCGCGGAAGGTGTCGTACTCGATCGACGCGAAGAACCGCCTGGTGCAGGCCATCCAGGTGCCCGACCTGCACGCGTGGAACAACTACAACTGGCAGTACAGCTCGTGCGCGGTCGTCCCGTCGAACTGCAGGACCTCGGTGCTGGCGAACAATGTCGTGCAGATCAGCGGGGCGCCGATATTCACCTACTACGCGAACGGAGCCGCCCTCACCGGCTCGACGTTCTCGGCCAACGACTTGGCGCAGGTCGACAGCATCGACATCACGTTCTCCGTCTCCGCGCAGCCGGCCGGTATCAACACATCGACCGTACCGACGACCTACCTCCAACGTGTGGCTCTTCCCAACGTCGACACCTACATTAGCGAGACGTCATAGCGATGATTACTCTCGTCCGACGCGCCAAGGCGCGTATCGCATCGGGGGACGACGGCGTCGCCCTCATCACAGTCGTCGGCTCGATGCTGGTCCTGACCATGGTCGCGTCCGCCGGACTCGCCTACGCGGTCTCGAGCATGTCTCCTGCACGGCACGACCAGGACCGCAACGCCGCTCTCTCGGCTGCCGAGGCGGGTATCGACGACTACATCCGCAACCTCAACAACGACGACAGCTACTGGGTGTCACCGCACTGCGAGAACCCTGCGCTGAACGGCCCGAACGACCCCAACTGCTACAGCGCCACTCCAGGGTGGAGGGCGATGGATCCGAGCGATCCGACGCCCAGCAACCCGAGTGGCCCGGCGTTCCACTACGACATCGACACCTCGACGCTGGCGACCTCGAGCGCGATCACGGTCACCTCGACCGGGCGCGTGCACGGCGTGACTCGCACGATCCAGGTCGCTGTGAGCCGCGGCGGCTCGACGCAGTTCGTCTACTACACCGATTACGAGGACGCAGATCCGACGAACACGGTGATTTACTCGACCCCGCCGACGAACCCCTACTGCTACAAGCACTGGTGGGAAGGCCGCTCCAGTAACGACTCAGGGTGTCAGGAAATCACGTTCATCAGCGGCGACGTCATCGCCGGCAAGGTGCATACGAACGACACGCCGCTCATGACGGGTAACCCGAAGTTCGCCGACAACTTCCAGACGTCCGACCCGGCGTGCAAGACGGCCAAGTCGAATAACGACTACGCCTCCTGCTGGCGCACCTTCAGCAGCGCCTCACCACAGTTCGTCAAGCCGCCGCCGCAGTGGTCGGCCGAACTTCAGCTGCCCGACAACACCGACGACATGTCAACGTTCCCCGGCTGTCACTACACCGGTTCGACCCGAATCCGGTTCACCGGCGACGGGAACATGCTGGTCTGGAGTGCGAGCAGCAACACGACCCCCGAGTGCGGCGGCAACGCGCCCAACGGGGTCTCGGTCGCGGTTCCCACGAACGGGGTCATCTACGACGCGGCCGCGTCGACGACGCATCAGTGTGCCGCGGGCGAGATCGGTGACGGACTCCCGCTGGCCGGCGACGCCAACATGGCGGTCGTCGACCAGTACTGCGGGCAGGGCAACCTCTACGTCCAGGGTTCGGTGCAGGGCCGGGTGACCCTCGCCGCGCAGAACTCGATCGTGGTCACCGGCGACCTCACCCTCAAGGGCGGCCTCAACGGCACCGACATGGTCGGGCTCGTCGCCGGCAACTCGGTGGAGGCCATGCACCCGTGGATCGACACGGTCGCGCCCACCTGCCCGTCAGGCACGCTCTCGTCGAGTAGCGCTTTCACCCGGAACCCTGGGAAGTGGGTGAGCGCGGGCAGCAGCGGCAGGCCGCCGCAGCCCGGCTACGTCTGGCAGGGCGAGCAGTGGAGTTACAGCAACTGGTCCGGCTGGAGCGTGACCCCCGGCGGCTGGGTGCCGCAGCCTTCGAGGCACGGCCGGGCCGAGCTCTGGCAGGCCGGCTACTTCACCGAGTCCTCGCCCGGCAACTGGTCGTGGACCAGCGGCAAGTGGGTCACGATGTCGGGCAACTACGGCGACGACAGCGTCTCCGGCTGGCAGTCCGGTGCGAGCGGGAAGTACTGGCAGGGCGAGACGTGGGACATGACGAACAACTGCTACCACGAGTCGTCGTCGTACCCGCAGGAGGCGAACTCCGGCCACCTCGCGATCTACGCCTCGATCCAGACGCTGCAACACAGCTTCTGGGTCCAGGAGTACAACCTGGGCACCGACCAGGGCAGTCTCGACGTCTACGGTTCGATCGCCCAGCGCTACCGCGGCATCGTCGGAACGAGCGGTGGCGGTGGCACCGGCTACATCAAGAACTACAACTACGACACCCGCCTGGTGTACTCGTCGCCGCCGTACTTCCCGCAGTGGGTCGGTGCCGACTGGATCGGCGGACGCGTTGGTGAGATCACCCCGATGTACGGCTCGTAGCAATCGTCGGTGAGTAGGCTCGTGTGGTGATCGGCTGGCTCGTGGCCACGGCCGCGCTGTTCGGGCTCATCGTCGGCTCGTTTCTCAACGTGGTGATCTGGCGGGTGCCCAGGGGCGAGTCGGTGGTGCGCCCGCCGTCTCGCTGCCCGCGGTGCGAGCGGCCGATCCGCGCTTTCGACAACGTGCCGGTGGTGAGCTGGCTCGTGCTGCGCGGCCGCTGCCGCGGTTGCGCGGCCGCGATCAGTCCGCGATACCCGCTGGTCGAGGCGCTCACGGGCGCGCTCTTCGGGCTCATCGCCTGGCGCCTCGGCTTCGACTGGGCGCTGCCCGCGTATCTGTACCTGGCGGCCGTCGGCGTCGCGCTCGCCTTCATCGACCTCGACACGCGGCGCCTGCCCGACGCGCTCACCCTTCCGTCGTACGCCGTTGGCGGCGTCCTGCTGGCGGTCGCCGGCCTCGGCTCGGGGGAACCGTGGCGCCTGCTCCACGCGGCTGTCGGGCTCGTCGCGCTGTACGCGCTGTACTTCTTGCTGGCGGTGGCGAAGTCGGGTGGCATGGGCTTCGGCGACGTGAAGCTCGCCGGGGTCGTCGGCATGTACCTCGGCTACCTCGGGTGGGGCGCGTTGCTCGTCGGTGCGTTTCTCGCGTTCCTGTTCGGTGGTGTGGTCGGGATCGCGCTGATGCTGGGCGGTCGGGCCACCCGCAAGTCGAAGGTGCCGTTCGGCCCGTACATCGTCGCCGGCGCGCTCGTCGCCGTCCTCGTCGGGTCGCAGCTCGCGCACGCGTACCACCACCTCGTGCTGGGCTGATCGAGCGTCGCCCGCCTGCGCCGGGCCGCTGCGGCAACCGGAGCAGCCTCGTTCGTCTCTTTGCTCAAGCCCTCTCCTTACGCAGCCGATGCTCCTTCAGGACAGAACCGGGCCTTGCGACGCAAGCGCCAGTGGAACGGGTGCGAGGAGTGTCATTGTGGCTGGACGAGCGGCCGTCGGTCTCGATATCGGGACCTCAGGCGTCCGTGCCGCCGAGCTGTCGCTCGGCCGGGCCGGTGCGCGGTTGGAGAAGTTCGGGCAGGTCGCAATACCCGTCGGCGCGGTCCGAGACGGCGAAGTCGTCGACGTCGACCTTGTCGCGGCGGCGCTGAGGCGGCTGTGGAGCGACGTGAAGTTCAGTACGAAGAGGGTGGCGCTCGGCGTCGCGAACCAAAAGGTGGTCGTGCGCCAGGTCGACCTCCCGTGGATGGAACACGCGGAGTTGCGCAAGTCGCTCGCCTTCCAGGTCGCCGATCTGATCCCGATGCCCATCGAGCAGGCGGTACTCGACTTCCATCAGATCGAGGAACTGGTCGGGGAGAACGGCGCACGGATGATCCGCGTGCTCCTCGTCGCCGGTGCCCGCGACATGCTCGGATCGTCGCTGGCGGCGGTGCAGAAGGCGGGCCTCACGCCCGCCTCGATCGACCTCAGCTCGTTTGCGCTGATCCGGGCATTGGCCAACCGTGACCACCTCGGTATGGAGCCGGACGCCGAAGCCTTGGTCGACATCGGCGCACGCGTCACCAACATCGCCGTTCACCAGGGCGGCACCCCGCGCTTCGTGCGCATCCTCCTGATGGGCGGCGGCGACCTCACCGATTCCGTGGCCGAGCGCATGGGCGTGCCGCTCGAGCAGGCCGAAGTGACCAAACAGGAGCTGGGCATCCCCGGCACCGTTGGCGAGCGCGACGGCCATCCTGCTTCGCGGGTGCTCGACCAGAGTGTCAACGCGTTCGTCGAGGAGGTGCGCGGCTCGCTCGACTACTACCGCGCGTCGCCCGGAGCTACGCCGGTGCGCCGGCTCGTGCTCGCGGGCGGTGGCTCGCGGCTGCGCAACCTCGGTGCGCGCCTGTCTGCGGCGACCCGCTTGCCCGTCGACTACGCCCGGCCCGTGGCCGGACTGCGCATCGGCAAGACCGGACTTTCCGCAGACCAGCTCGCCTACATCGAACCCCTCGCGGCTGTGCCCGTGGGCCTCGCATACGGAGTTGCCTCGTGAGCGTCCAGACGACCACCAGTGTCGCCACGCTGCCCAAGGTCAATCTGCTGCCGCCGGAGATCGGCGAGCGCAAGAAGCTGCAGCTCGTACAGGCCGGGGCGGTAGCCGCCGTCGTCCTCGCGGCGGGCATCGTCGGCTACATGTACCACAGCGGGCAGAGTGGCGTGAGCACCGCGAAGCACGACGCGGCGACCGCAACAACGCAGAACGCCACGCTGGTACGCCAGCTGGCGACCTACAGCGACGTCCGCAAGACGGCCAGCGAGCTTGCCGCGGCTCAGGCGATGCAGCAGCAAGTGTTCTCGACCCGCATCACCTGGTCGCACTACCTCGAGGACTTCAGCCTGATCCTGCCGAAGTCGACGTGGCTCACGAACGTCAACTTCACCGAGTCGCTGCTCCCGGCGAGCATCGCCAACGCCTCGCAGGCGACCGACCCCGTCGGCACCGTTTCCTGGCAGGGCTACGCGATGAAGTGGAACGATCTCGCCGACTGGCTCGACTCCCTCGCCCCTGAGCAGGGTGTCGGCTCGGTGTACTTCTCCAAGGCTCAGGAGGCATACCTCCCGAACACGACGACGAAGGTCATCAACTTCACGGCCAACGCCGAGATCACATCCAAGGCCGTCACCGGCGAGTGCGCTGCAGGGGGTTGCTGACCATGAATCGCATGCGCAACTGGGCCGGCCTCGGCCTCTTCCTGGCGGTAGCCGTGTTCGCCGCCGGATGGTTCCTGATGGTCAAACCGCAAAAGGCCCAGCAAACCAAGTACCGCGACCAGGCCAGCCAGCAACTTCAGGCGAACCAGCAGGTTCAGGAACAGATCGCGTTGCTGAAGAAGCAGCAGGCCCAGCTCCCTGCGGAACAGGCAAGCATCGCCGCGATCAACGCACGCGTCCCCGACAGTCCCGCGCTGCCGGCCTACGTCCGGACCATCGAGCAGCTGGCGACCGCCAGTCACCTGGAACTCGTCTCGATCTCGCCCAGCCCGCCCGCGCCCGCTCAGCTGCAGGCCGCCACGGCGGCGCCGGCCGCACCGGCAGCATCGGGCAGCGCCGGCGCGACGACTGCCCCGACGGCAGCCGGCGGCAGCACGACCGCTCCGGTAGCCGCAGGTCCGCCATTGATGGCGATTCCAGTGGTCGTCGATGTCGTCGGCGACTACTTCGCGGTCGAACAGTTCTTGTCCCAGCTCGAGCAGGCGACCCGGGCGACTGTGGTCACCAGCATCCACCTGCAGCCCGGCAAGGTCCCCGCGCCCACCGGCAACGGTGCCGCCGGCGGCGCTGACCAAACAAGTTGGCGCACGCTCGACGCCCAGGTCAGTCTCGCCATCTTCCAGACCAATGCATCGCCCGCGCCAGCAGCGGCGGGCGCCGTCACCGCGCCGGCTTCGGCCGGCGCTGCGGCGACCACAGCCCCGAGCGCGGCTCCGTCGCCCACGTCTACAGCCGCGAATAACTAGGAGCGCACGGATGAGCCAGCCGTCGTACGCCGCTACCCCCGACCCGCAGGACCCGGGCGCGAGTAGCACGCGAAACAACCGCCTGATCGCAGTCGCGGCGCTCGTAGGCGTGCTCGCGGTCGCCGTCGTGGTCTACTTCTTGCTGAACAAGGGCGGCTCGAGCTCGGGTGCGCAGAATCTGCCCGTGACAACGTCCCACGCGGCGAAGCACTCACCGACGCCGTCGCCGGTGCCGAGCGGCAGCACGACGCCGACCGCCGTCCCGGCGGCATACGCCGGTAACGGTGGGCACAACCCGTTCCACCCGCTCGTCGTGGCCACGTCGTCGTCGGCGCCAACGACATCACCGACGCCCACGCCGACGCCGACCCCCACGCCGACGCCGACCCCCACGCCGACCCCGACCCCCACGCCGACTGCGACGACCACTGTGACTGCCACGCCCACTCCGAGCCCGACGGCGGGCAAGTTGTTGATGGTCACGCTGGTAAGCGTCGACCCGAACGCACCGTCGGCAACGTTCAGTGTCACCGACGTCAACGCCGGCACCTCGCAGACCTTCACGGTCCAGCCCGGCAAGACGTTCGACACCTACTTCAAGCTGGTGTCCATCTTGAGCACCGACCCGGCGAACCCACCGGTCACCTACGGGGCAGACCTGCAGTACGGCGACCAGTTCATCCAGCTGGCAGTCGGAGAGAACGCAGAGGTCGACTGACAGCACGTCCCGTCCAGACCTGACACAGCATTCGGGCCCACCCGGCAGCAGCCGGGTGGGCCCGCTCGCATTTCCCGATTGCTCGGCCGGGCGACGCCCGCCGATGTGGGAGACTCGCCACCATGTTGCGCTGGCTGACTGCCGGGGAATCACATGGCCCGGCACTCGTCGCCGTCCTCGAAGGGCTGCCCGCCGGCGTCCGCGTCACGACGAGCGACGTCGCCGATGCTCTCGCCCGGCGGCGCATGGGCTACGGGCGCGGCGCGCGGATGTCGTTCGAACGCGACGAGGTCGAGTTCCTCGGTGGGGTGCGCCACGGCGTAACCATGGGTGGACCGATCGCAGTCCGGGTCGGCAACGCCGAGTGGCCGAAATGGCAGCAGGTGATGGCCGCCGATCCGGTCGACCCCGCCGAGCTGGCCGAGCTCGCGCGCAACGCGCCGCTCACCCGGCCACGCCCCGGTCACGCCGACCTCGTCGGCATGCAGAAGTACGCGCTCGACGACATCCGCCCGGTGCTCGAGCGCGCGAGTGCCCGCGAGACCGCAGCTCGGGTCGCGCTCGGCGAGGTCGCGCGCCGGTTCCTTCAGCAGGGGCTGGACGCCGAGGTGCTGAGCCACGTCGTGTCGATCGGGTCGGCATCCGCGCCCGATGGCAGCGTCCCGGCCCCGGCTGACCGGGAGCGGGTCGATGCCGATCCCGTTCGCTGCCTCGACGCTGCGGCCAGCGCCGCGATGGTCGCCGAGATCGACGATGCCCGCAAGGACGGCGACACGCTCGGCGGTGTCGTGGAGGTCGTCGTCCACGGGCTACCGCCCGGCCTGGGCAGTCACGTGCACTGGGACCGCCGGCTCGACTCGCGGCTGGCCGGTGCGCTGATGGGAATCCAGGCCATCAAGGGAGTGGAGGTGGGCGACGGGTTCGCGTCGGCACGCCGCCGCGGCTCGCAGGCCCACGACGAGATCGAGCGGGCGGACGCCGGGTTGCAGCGTCGCTCCAACCGGGCCGGTGGCACCGAGGGTGGCATGTCGACGGGCGAACCGGTGCGGGTACGCGCCGCGATGAAGCCGATCTCGACCGTCCCGCGGGCCCTCGACACCGTCGATGTCGTGACCGGCGAAGCCGCCAAAGCCATCAACCAGCGCAGCGACGTCTGCGCCGTGCCGGCGGCCGGGGTCGTGGCCGAGGCGATGGTCGCGCTCGTCGTCGCCGACGCCGTGTTGGAGAAGTTCGGCGGCGACTCGCTGGAGGAAGTCCGCCGCAACGTCCGCGGCTACCTCGACACCCTCGTCGTCCGTTGATGACGCCGCGTGCCGTGCTCGTGGGTCCGCCGGGTGCCGGCAAGTCCACGGCCGGGCGAGCCTCTGGCGCAGCGTTGGGGACTCGCCTTCCGCGATACCGACGCAGACGTCGAGCAGCAGTCGGGCAAGACGATCGCCGACATCTTCGTCGACGACGGCGAGCCCCGCTTTCGTGAACTCGAACGGTCGGCGGTGCACGAGGCGCTGCAGGGGTTCGACGGCGTGCTCGCGGTCGGCGGCGGTGCGATTCTCGACGCAGGCACCCGCGAGCTGCTGCGCGAGCACCGCGTCGTCTTTCTCGACGTCGAGTTGGCCGATGCCGTGAAGCGGATCGGGCTCAACCGTGACCGGCCGCTGCTGCTCGGCAACCCGCGTGCCCAGCTGCACGCGTTGATGCAGGCCAGGCGCCCGCTGTACGAAGAGGTGGCGACCGTCGTCGTGTCGACCACCGGCAAGAGTGCCGACGCCGTCGCAGACGAGATCGCCGAGGCTTTGCCATGACGGCGCGCATCACCGTCGCGGGCGAGGAGCCGTACGACGTCGTTGTCGGGGACGGCGTCCTCGACCAGTTGCCGGCACTCGTCGGTAAGGTGGCCCAACGAGTGGCGTTCGTGTACCAGCCCTCGGTCGCTTCCTTGGTCGACTCGCTCGCAGCGCAGTTGCCGGCCGGAGCCGACATCGTGCGCCTCGAGCTGCCGGACGCCGAAGAAGCGAAGACCGCCGCGACCGCGCTGCGTGGCTGGAACACCCTCGCAGCCAATGGATTCACCCGCAGCGACGTCGTCGTCGGCGTCGGTGGGGGAGCGGCGACCGACCTGGCCGGATTCGTCGCAGCCACCTGGTTGCGCGGCGTGCGCGTCGTCCAGGTACCGACGACGTTGCTCGGCATGGTCGACGCGGCGGTCGGTGGCAAGACCGGGATCAATCTCGATGCAGGCAAGAACCTCGTCGGCGCCTTCCATCCGCCCGCCGGTGTGTTGTGCGAGCTCTCGGTGCTCGGCTCCGTGCCGCGACCCGACTACGTCGCCGGCCTTGCCGAGGTGGTCAAGGCGGGTTTCATCGCCGACCCGCGGATCCTGAGCCTGATCGAGGAAGACCCGGCCGCCGCGACGACGCCGAGCGGGCCGCACACGAGCGAGCTGATCGCGCGAGCAGTGGCGGTGAAGGCGGCCGTCGTCGGTGCCGACCTGCGTGAACGCGCGGCCGTCGGCCCTGGCGGGATCGGCCGGGAAATCCTCAACTACGGGCACACCTTGGCGCACGCGATCGAGAGGCGCGAGGGCTATACGTGGCGGCACGGCGACGCCGTGTCGGTGGGCCTGGTGTTCGCCGCAGCGTTGGGCCGTCATGGCGGATATCTCGATGCCGAGACAACTGCGCGGCACCGCCGCATCCTCACCGCGCTCGGCTTGCCGACCACGTACGCTCCCGATGCCTGGCCGGAGCTACGCGCCGCCATGGGCATCGACAAGAAGACGCGCGGCAAGACGCTGCGTTTCGTCGTCCTGGAAGGCGTCGGGCGAGCCCGCATCCTCACCGACCCCGATCTCGCGTTGCTGGGGAATGCCTACGCGGAGGTGGCGCAATGACCCGAGTGCTCGTCTTGAACGGTCCCAACCTCTCCCGGCTCGGCCTGCGGGAGCCCGAGGTCTACGGCTCGCAGACCCACGACGACCTGGTCGCGGCCTGTCAGGAGACGGCGGCCGAACTCGGGCTGGAGGTCGACGTCCGGCAGACCAACGACGAATCGGAACTCGTCACCTGGCTGCACGGCGCTGCCGACACCCGCACCCCCGTCGTCCTCAACCCGGCCGCCTTCACGCACTACTCGTATGCGCTGCGCGACGCCATTGCGATGCGTACGGCGCCGCTGATCGAGGTGCACCTTTCCAATCCGGCCGCGCGGGAGGAGTTCCGCCACACCTCGGTCGTTGCCGCGGTGGCGAGCGGGACGATCGCCGGTTTCGGCCTCGACTCCTACCGGCTGGCGCTACGCGCGATCGCGGCCGCGGCGGCGCAGTAGGCCGCGCAGGTAGACTCGTGGGCGATCCCGCGTCTGGAACGAGCAACCCGCGCATCGAACGAGCAAGGAGTCCGCGTCCGTGGCGACCACGAACGATCTCAAGAACGGCATGACCCTCGACCTCGACGGCCAGCTCTGGAACGTCGTCGAGTTCCAGCACGTCAAGCCGGGCAAGGGCCCCGCGTTCGTGCGCACCAAACTCAAGCACGTGCTCACCGGCAAGGTGGTCGACAAGACCTTCAACGCCGGGCTGAAGATCGACACCGCCACCGTCGACAAGCGCACGATGCAATATCTCTACAAAGA
The DNA here is from genome assembly GCA_963782965.1 of uncultured Actinomycetes bacterium. Taxonomy (GTDB): domain Bacteria; phylum Actinomycetota; class Actinomycetes; order Acidothermales; family Acidothermaceae; genus CAWALV01. The sequence goes on along the minus strand of CAWALV010000006.1, from coordinate 1,581,991 downwards.
GGCCGACGACTTCATCTTCATGGACACGCAGACCTACGAGCAGCTGCACGTCCCGACCGAGACCGTCGGCCCGGCCGCGAACTTCATGCTCGAGAACGCCGAGGCGGTCGTCGCCGTCCACGAAGGCACGCCGCTGTACGTCGAGTTGCCCGCGTCGGTCGAGCTGGTGATCTCCTACACCGAACCCGGAATGCAGGGCGACCGCTCGACCGGCGGCACCAAGCCCGCGACGCTCGAGACCGGGGCGCAGGTGCAGGTGCCGCTGTTCATCACGACGGGCGAGAAGGTCAAGGTCGACACCCGCAGCGGTGACTACCTCGGCCGCGTCAACAGCTGACTGCGCCACCAAGCCCAACCACGACCTCGAATCCGGACGGCGATGAGCGCACGCACGAAGGCCCGCAAGCGTGCTCTCGACGTCCTGTTCGAAAGCGATCTTCGGGGCGTCGACGCGGTCGAGACGCTGGCGACCCGGCTCGCGCGCGCCGATCCGCCGGTGGGGGAGTACACCGTCGAACTCGTCCAGGGCGTCGCGGCACACCGCGCCCGAATCGACGAGCTGATCTCGGGGCACTCGATCGGCTGGACGATCGAGCGCATGCCGGCCGTCGACCGAAACCTGTTGCGGCTTGCCATCTACGAGCTGCTGTGGTGCGACGAAACGCCCGACGCCGTCGTCGTGAACGAGGCCGTCGGTCTGGCGCAGGAACTGTCGACCGATGAGTCGGCGTCGTTCGTCAACGGCGTGCTCGGCAAGCTGCTCGAGGAGAAGCCGACACTGTCGGCCTGACGCCGGTGCGACCCCTCGACTCGCTGCAAGCTGAGCTGCCCGAAGGCCGCGTGCTCACCGACCCCGACGTCATCGACGCCTACCGGCGCGACGAGGCCATGCTGGTCGAGACGGCCCAGCCGCTCGCTGTCGTGATCGCGCACAGCGCCGACGACGTCGAAGCCACCATGCGATGGGCGACCGACACACGCACACCGGTCGTCCCACGCGGGGCAGGCACGGGGCTTTCCGGCGGCGCGTCGGCGACCGAGGGCTGCGTCGTCCTCTCGCTGGCGAAGATGACCCGCGTCGTCGAGCTCGACGCGCTCGAACACCTCGCGGTCGTCGAGCCGGGCGTTCTCAACGCCGACCTGCAGCGAGCGGCCGCAACGTCTGGCCTGATGTATCCGCCTGATCCGGCGAGCTTCGAGATTTCGACGATCGGCGGGAACATCGCGACGAACGCCGGCGGGCTGCGGTGTGTGAAGTACGGCGTCACGCGTGACTCCGTGCTCGGCCTCGAGGTTGTGCTGGCCGACGGCCGGCGCCTTCGGACCGGCCGCCGCACCGTCAAGGGCGTCGCGGGCTACGACCTCACCGCGTTGTTCGTCGGGTCGGAGGGCACGCTCGGCGTGATCACCTCGGCCACCGTTCGGCTGCGACCGTTACCGGCCGAGGAGCCGGTGACGGTGGTAGGGGTCTTCGCGACGCTGCCCGCCGCGGGGCAGGCGGTCGCCGAGGTCATCGCCCGCGGCCTCCAGCCGAGCCTGCTCGAACTCATGGACAACGCGACGATTCTCGCCATCGACGACTGGAAGCACGTCGGCCTCGATCGAAGCGCCGCGGCGATCCTCATCGGTCAGGTCGACAGCGGGCGAACGGTCGAGACTGCGGCGGGGATCGAGGCGGCGTTCGCGAAGGCAGGCGCCACGTACACGACGGTGTCCTCCGATGCGACTGAGGCCGCCGAGCTTCTCGCCCTCCGGCGGCTCTCCTACCCGGCACTGGAACGGCTCGGCCAGGTGCTCACGGAGGACGTCGCCGTGCCGCGGTCGCGACTGACCGACATGCTCACGCAGATCGAGCGGATCTCGGTCGAGTACGGCGTGCACATCGCGACCGTCGGTCACGCGGGCGACGGCAACCTGCACCCGTGTCTGGTGCTCGACCCGCAGCGCGCGGATCAGGTGTGGGCCGCCGCGGAAGCGGTGTATCGGGCGGCGCTGGAGTTGGGCGGCACGATCACCGGAGAGCACGGGGTCGGGGTGTTGAAGCGAAGCTGGCTGTCCGAAGAGATCGGCGAGACCGCGATGGATGTGCAGCGCAGCATCAAGGCGGCGCTCGATCCGCTCGGCATCCTCAACCCGGGTAAGGCGATCTGACGCCTGACGTCACAGCAGGTCGATGGCGCGCCGGGCTTCGGCGCTAAGGACTCCCCAGGCGATGAGCTCGTCGGTGAGGGCACTGGGCGACTCGTCGTAGATCACGGCGAGCGAGCGCAGGTCGTCCTGGCGGATCGACAGGACGCGGCCGTTGTAGTCGCCGCGCTGGCTTTGGATGGTCTTGGCATAGCGCGCCAGTGGTCGTGCTTTCTCCGGCGGGACGTCGGCCAGTTGCTCGAGGTCGATCACGAGTCGCGGCGGTGGCTCCGTGGCGCCGCTGGGCAGCGAATCGGGAAGCAGTTCGCCGACCGGCACACCGTAGAACTCGGCCAGCTCGGCCAGCCGCTGCACGGTCACCGCGCGGTCACCACGCTCGTAGGAACCGACGACGACGGCCTTCCAGCGGCCGCGTGACTTCTCCTCGACGCCGTGCAGCGAGAGGCCCTGCTGGGTGCGGATGGCGCGCAAGCGCGTTCCGAGCGCCTTGGCGTAGTCGTTCACGTGAGCCTCACTGGAAGGTGTGCTTGCCGAGCGGTGGTTGGTGACCGGACATCTGACTGCATGAGTGACTGGACGGGGCCCTGCACCGGGCGCCGGTCTCACCATTGGCTACTCCAGGCTATGTCGAGGTACCCGATACCCGGCCGAAACTGCCGAACAGGTCGGGACAAGCCCTGACACGGTGACCGAAAGACACCTGGAGTCGTTGCCGCGCTCGTTACGCACTGTGACGGTAGGCCGATCGTCACTCTGCGTCAAGTAGGCCCCGCCCAACGCGCCTGCGCGTGCCGCCCGCTCACGCTGTGTCGCCATCGTGGTTCCCGCGAGCCCGAGCCACCGCGGGGCCTGCGGCGCTGCTACCGTTGGTCGCGCTCGACGTCCTTTAAGCCCGTCCTGTGAGGCGGGGAAGGAGGTCCATGATGACTGCTGCGCCCACGAGCCCGCAGCACTCCGAGGCGCGCGACGTTCTCGATGTCCACGACGTCGGCCGCGCGCTCACCCGAATAGCCCACGAAATCCTCGAACGCACTCGCGGCGGCTCCGACGTCGTCCTGCTCGGCATCCCGACCCGCGGAGTCGCGCTGGCCCGCCGGCTCGCGGCACGCATGAGCGAAGTCGAAGGCCGCGATGTCCCCGTCGGCTCCCTCGACATCACGATGTATCGCGACGATCTGCGCCTGCGGCCGGCCCGTGCGCTCGGCCGCACCCAGGTGCCAGGCGACACGGTCGACGGCGCACTCGTCGTCCTCGTCGATGACGTCTTGTTCTCCGGCCGTACCGCACGGGCCGCCCTCGACGCGCTGGGCGAACTCGGCCGGCCGCGCGCCGTCCAACTCGCCGTGCTCGTCGACCGCGGGCATCGCGAACTGCCGATCAAGGCCGACTACGTCGGCAAGAACCTCCCGACATCGCGGCAGGAACAGGTGACCGTCCTGGTCGAGGAAGTCGACGGCCGCGACGCCGTCCGGGTCGGCCCGGCACAAGAGCAGGTGGCGAGATGAAGCACCTGCTGTCCGCGGGAGATCTCAGCCGCGACGACGCGATTCTCATCCTCGACACCGCCGCCGAACTCGCCCGGCTGGCCGACCGGCCGATCAAGAAGCTGCCGACACTGCGCGGTCGCACGGTGGTCAATCTCTTCTACGAAGACTCCACCAGGACGCGCACCTCCTTCGAGGCGGCCGCCAAGCGGTTGTCGGCCGACGTCATCAACTTCTCGGCGAAGGGTTCGAGTGTCTCCAAGGGCGAGAGCCTCAAGGACACCGCGCTGACCCTCGAGGCCATGGGCGCCGACGGCGTCGTGATCCGCCACGAAGCGAGCGGCGCACCGCATCGCCTCGCCGGGTGGATCAGGGGAAGCGTCGTCAATGCGGGCGACGGTACGCACGAGCATCCGACCCAAGCACTCCTCGACGCCTTCACGATGCGCCGCCACCTCGGCGCGCTCGACGGCCGCCGGATCGCGGTCGTCGGCGACGTCCTGCACAGCCGGGTGGCCCGCTCCAACGTCCTGCTGCTGCACACGCTCGGGGCCGACGTCACCGTCGTGGCGCCTCCGACCCTGCTCCCGAGCGGCATCGAGGCCTGGCCGTGCGCCTACTCCTACGACCTCGACGTCGTACTGCCGAAGGCCGATGTCGTGATGATGTTGCGTGTGCAGCGCGAACGCATGAACGCTGCGTTCTTCCCGAACTCGCGCGAGTACAGCCGCCGCTACGGCCTCGACGTCGCACGGATGTCGGTGCTGCCGGAGCATGCGATCGTCATGCATCCCGGCCCGATGAATCGCGGAGTCGAGATTGCGGCCGAAGTGGCCGACTCGCTGCGCTCGGTCATCGTCGAGCAGGTGGCGAACGGCGTGAGCGTACGCATGGCGGTCCTTTATCTGCTGCTCGGTGGCAGCGAGTCGGGCATCGGCGTCGCGGCGAGAGCGGCCGAGGTCGAGCAGGAAGCCGGGGTGCCGTCATGAGCGGATGGGTGATTCGCGGCGCACGGATTCTGGGTGCCGAGGCGGCCGATATCGCGGTCGCCGACGGCGAGATCGTCGAGATCGGCGCTGCGGTGTCGCGTGCGGGCGCGACGGTGTTGGACGCCGACGGGCTGGTGGTGCTGCCCGGTCTCGTCGACCTGCACACGCACCTGCGCGAGCCGGGCCGCGAAGACGCCGAGACGATCGAGACGGGCACCTGCGCTGCTGCTCTCGGCGGTTTCACCGCCGTGCATGCGATGGCCAATACCGATCCTGTCGCCGATTCCGCCGGTGTCGTCGAGCAGGTCTGGCTCGCCGGCCGCGAGGCCGGGCACTGTGACGTTCACCCCGTTGGTGCCGTGACGCTGGGACTCGAGGGCAAGCAGCTCGCCGAGCTCGGTGCGATGGCTGATTCGCATGCGCGGGTGCGGGTCTTCTCCGACGACGGCAAGTGCGTCTCCGACGCGCTGCTCATGCGGCGGGCACTCGAATACGTGAAGGCGTTCGACGGCGTGATCGCTCAGCACGCGCAGGAGCCGAGGCTCACCGAAGGCGCGCAGATGAACGAGTGCGAGCTGTCGGGCGTGCTCGGGCTGCGCGGCTGGCCGGCAGTCGCGGAGGAAGCGATCATCGCGCGTGACGTACTGCTGACCGAGCACGTGAGTTCGCGGTTGCACGTGTGCCATGTGTCGACCGCCGGCTCGGTCGAGCTGATCCGATGGGCCAAGGCGCGAGGCGTGAACGTGACGGCCGAGGCCACTCCGCATCACCTGCTGCTCACCGACAGCCTGGCGGCCACCTACGACCCGCTCTACAAGGTGAACCCGCCGCTGCGCAGCCGCGACGACGTCGAGGCGCTGCGGGCCGGCCTCGCCGACGGCACCATCGACGTCGTCGCAACCGACCACGCGCCGCACCCGCTGGAGGACAAGGAGTCGGAGTGGGAGGCGGCCGCATTCGGCATGCTCGGCCTGGAGACCGCGCTGTCGGTGGTCGCCCAGGCGATGGTCGAGACCGGCCTGCTGGACTGGGCCGCGGTGGCCGACCGGATGTCCGTGCGCCCGGCGCGCATCGGCCGGCTCAACGGTCAGGGCCTGCCCATCGCCGTCGGGTCACCCGCCAACCTGGTCTTCTTCGACCCGGCGGCCAGCCGGATCGTCGAGCCCGCCACGCTTTCCTCGAAGTCACGTAACACCCCCTACACCGGTCTGGAGCTGCCCGTGCGAGTCGTCCACACCTTCTTGCGAGCAACGCCCACGGTCGTGGACGGGAAGGTCGCATGAGCCGGTCGCCAGCGCTCCTCGTGCTCGAAGACGGCAGGACCTTTCGCGGCGAGTCCTACGGTGCACGGGGCGAGACCTTCGGCGAAGCGGTCTTCGCCACGGGCATGACGGGTTACCAGGAGACACTGACCGACCCGAGCTATCACAAGCAGGTCGTCGTCATGACTGCCCCGCACGTCGGAAACACCGGGGTGAACGACGAAGACCCCGAGTCGAGCCGTATCTGGGTGGCGGGCTACGTCGTGCGCGACCCCGCCCGGGTGCCGTCGAACTGGCGCGCGCGGCGCAGCCTGGACGACGAGCTCTCGGCGCAGGGTGTCGTCGGCATCAGCGGCATCGACACCCGCGCGCTGACCCGCCACCTGCGGGAGCGGGGTGCGATGAGGGTCGGTGTCTCCACGGTCGAGGCCGATCCGCGAGCGTTGCTCGAGAAGGTGCGGCTGGCCCCGCCGATGGACGGCGCCGACCTCGCGGGGGAGGTGTCGACACGCCGGCCCTACGTCGTCCCGGCGAGCGGTGAGAAGCGGTTCACCGTCGCAGCCATCGATCTCGGCATCAAGGCGATGACGCCGCACCGCATGGCCGAGCGGGGCGTCGAGGTTCACGTGCTGCCGTCGTCCGCCACCATCGACGACGTGCTCGCGGCGTCTCCCGACGGCGTCTTCTTCTCCAACGGCCCTGGCGACCCCGGCGCGAGCGTCGGCCCGGTCGCGCTGCTGCGTGAGGTGCTCGAGCGCCGGATGCCGTTCTTCGGCATCTGCTTCGGCAACCAGTTGCTCGGCCGTGCCTTGGGCCTTGGTACCTACAAGCTCAAGTACGGGCACCGTGGGATCAACCAGCCGGTGATGGACCTCACGACGCGCAAGGTCGAGGTCACCGCGCACAACCACGGGTTCGCCGTCGATGCACCGCTCGGCACCGATACGCAAACACCGTTCGGTGCGGTGCGGGTCAGTCACAAGTGCCTGAACGACGACGTCGTCGAGGGCCTGGAGTGCCTCGACGTTCCCGCGTTCTCCGTGCAGTACCACCCCGAGGCTGCGGCCGGCCCGCACGATGCCGCCTACTTGTTCGACCGCTTCGCGGACCTCATGCGAGGACGCCGGGTGGCTGGGGGTGAGCGCTGATGCCGAAGCGTGAAGATCTGCACTCGGTGCTCGTCATCGGCTCAGGTCCGATCATCATCGGTCAAGCCTGCGAGTTCGACTACTCCGGAACGCAGGCCTGCCGGGTCCTCAAGGCCGAGGGCCTGCGTGTCGCGCTGGTGAACTCCAACCCGGCGACGATCATGACCGACCCGGAGTTCGCCGACGCGACGTACGTCGAGCCCATCACTCCCGAGATCGTCGAGAAGATCATCGCCAAGGAACGCCCCGACGCCCTGCTCGCGACACTCGGCGGGCAGACCGCGCTCAACACGGCGGTGGCGCTGCACGAGGCAGGCGTGCTCGACAAGTACAACGTCGAGTTGATCGGCGCGAACATCGAGGCGATCCAGGCCGGAGAGAACCGGCAGCGGTTCAAGGAGATCGTCGCGCGGGTCGGTGCGGAGTCGGCGCGCTCGGCGATCTGCCACAGCATCGACGACTGCCTCGCGGCGGTTGGCGAGCTCGGGTACCCCGTCGTCGTCCGGCCGTCGTTCACGATGGGCGGCGCGGGTTCTGGCATCGCGTTCGACGAGGACGATCTGCATCGCATCGCGGGCGCCGGGCTCCAGGCGAGCCCGACCACGGAGGTGCTGCTCGAGGAGTCCATCCTCGGGTGGAAGGAATATGAGCTGGAGCTGATGCGTGACCACAACGACAACGTGGTCGTGGTGTGCTCCATCGAAAACCTCGACCCGATGGGCGTGCACACCGGCGACTCCGTCACCGTTGCGCCCGCCCTGACCCTGACCGACCGCGAGTACCAGCGGATGCGAGACATCGCGATCGGCGTGCTGCGCGCCGTTGGCGTCGACACCGGTGGATGCAACATCCAGTTCGCGGTCAACCCTGACGACGGCCGCATCATCGTCATCGAGATGAACCCGCGTGTCTCCCGGTCGTCGGCACTGGCGAGCAAGGCGACCGGCTTCCCGATCGCCAAGATTGCCGCGAAGCTCGCGCTGGGCTACACACTCGACGAGATACCGAACGACATCACCAAGGAGACTCCGGCCAGCTTCGAGCCGAGTATCGACTACGTCGTCGTCAAGGCTCCGCGCTTCGCTTTCGAGAAGTTCCCCGGTGTCGACGACACGCTCACCACGACGATGAAGAGCGTCGGTGAGGCGATGGCGATCGGGCGTAACTTCACCGAGGCGCTGCAGAAGGCGCTGCGCTCTCTGGAACAGACCGGCGCCGGCTTCCGGTGGGCGGGCGACCCGGGCGACAAGGGCGAACTGCTGGCCAGGATCGCGCGGCCGCACGACGGGCGGATCGTTGCCGTGCAGCAAGCGATCCGCGCGGGTGCGACGATCGACGAACTGCATGCCGCTACCCGCATCGACCCCTGGTTCCTCGACCAGCTGTTCCTGCTCGACGAGGTCGCGCAGGAGATCGCGACGGCGGAGAATCTCGACGCCGAAAAGCTTCGGACGGCGAAGCGGCACGGTTTCTCCGACGCCCAGATCGCCGGGATTCGCGGTCTGGACGAGAAGGTCGTCCGCCAGTTGCGGCATGCCTTGGGCATCCGCCCGGTCTACAAGACCGTCGACACGTGCGCTGCGGAGTTCGCGGCCCGCACGCCGTACCACTACTCGAGCTACGACGAGGAGACCGAGGTCACCGGGCGCACGAAGCCTGCCGTCCTGATCCTGGGGTCGGGCCCCAACCGCATCGGTCAGGGTGTGGAGTTCGACTACTCGTGCGTGCACGCCAGCTTCGCACTGCGCGACGCCGGCTACGAGACCGTGATGGTCAACTGCAACCCCGAGACCGTCTCCACCGACTACGACACCAGCGACCGGCTGTACTTCGAGCCGCTCACCCTCGAAGACGTTCTCGAGGTCGTGCACGCGGAACAGCAGGCCGGGCCCGTGGTCGGTGTCATCGTGCAGCTGGGCGGGCAGACGCCGCTTCGCCTGGCGCAGGCGCTCAAGGACGAAGGCGTGCCGATCGTGGGCACGACGCCCGAGGCGATCCACCTCGCGGAGGAGCGGGGCGCGTTCGGTCGGGTCCTCGCCGCGGCCGGGCTCCCCGCGCCCAAGCACGGCACGGCTACGTCATACGCCGAGGCGAAGCTCATCGCCGACGACATCGGCTTTCCCGTGCTCGTGCGGCCGAGCTACGTGCTGGGCGGGCGCGGCATGGAGATCGTCTATGACGACGCGATGCTCGAGGCCTATATCGGGCGGGCCACGCAGGCGAGCCCCGAGCACCCCGTGCTGGTAGACCGCTTCCTCGACGACGCGGTCGAGATCGACGTCGACGCGTTGTACGACGGTGAGGAACTCTACGTCGCCGGCATCATGGAACACATCGAGGAAGCCGGTATCCACTCCGGCGACTCGGCCTGCGTGCTCCCGCCGATCACGCTGGGCAGCGCGGAGATCCGCCGCATCCGCGAGTCGATGGAGGCGATCGCCAAGGGTGTCGGCGTCCGCGGACTCCTGAACGTGCAGTACGCGCTGGCCTCCGACATCCTCTACGTGCTCGAAGCGAACCCGCGTGCGAGCCGGACGGTGCCCTTCGTCTCGAAGGCCACCGACGTCCAGGTCGCCAAGGCGGCGGCGCGCATCATGACCGGCACGTCCATTCGAGCGCTGCGGGACGAAGGGATGTTGCCGCCGGTGGGCGATGGTGCCGACCTGCCGCCCGACGCGTCGATCGCGGTGAAAGAGGCAGTGCTGCCGTTCGGCCGCTTCCACGGGGTCGACACCGTGCTAGGCCCGGAGATGAAGTCGACCGGTGAGGTCATGGGCATCGACACCGGCTTCGGTACCGCGTTCGCCAAGTCGCAGGCCGCGGCGTACGGATCGCTGCCCACCAAGGGCAGAGCCTTCGTCTCCGTCGCCAACCGCGACAAGCGGGCCATCATCTTCCCGGTCAAGCGCCTGGCCGACCTCGGCTTCGAGATCCTCGCCACCGAAGGAACGGCAGGGGTGCTGCGGCGCAACGGCGTCCACGCGCGCGTCGTGCGCAAGCATAGTGACGGGCCCGGGTCCGACGGCGAGCCGACGATCGTCACCCGCATCCTCGACGGCGATGTCGACCTGATCGTCAACACGCCGTGGGGCGTCGGGCCGCGCGTCGACGGTTACGAGATCCGCACCGCCGCCGTGCGGCGTGGCATTCCCTGCATGACGACCGTGCAGGGGTTGGCCGCCTGCGTGCAAGGCATCGAGGCGCTACTGCGCGGCGACGTCGAGGTGCGGTCCCTGCAAGAGCACGCCGCGGTGCTCAAGGCCGACAGAGCTCAGGAGCGCGCATGCCCGTCCAGGTGAAGGGTGAAGTGCTCTCGGTGCGCCACCTCGGCGCCTACCATTCGGTGACCGTGGTCGCGCCCGGCATCGCCGAGGTCGCCAAGGCCGGGCAGTTCGTCACGATCGCCGTCGGCGGGCCCGACACCAGCATGCTGATGCGGCGACCGTTCTCGATCTATCAGATTCGCGAGCGCGGCGTTTACGGCGGCACCGTCGAGTTCGTGTTCTCCGTCGAGGGTCGAGGCACCCGGTGGCTTTCGGAACGCCAGGCGCACGAGAGCGTCGACATCGTCGGGCCGCTCGGCCGCCCGTTCGCCCTCCCGCGCGAGCCCGCGACGTGCGTGCTCGTCGGCGGCGGATACGGCAGCGCGCCGCTGTTCCCGCTGGCCGACGCGCTGCGCGCCCGCGGCTGCCGGGTCGACTTCGTCATCGGGGCGGCCACCGAAGGTCGGCTCTTCGGCACCCTCGACGCCAAGCGCATCTCCGCCACGCTGTCCGTCACCACCGACGACGGGTCGACCGGCAAGCGCGGCCGGGTGTCCGACGTCCTGCCGGAGGTACTCGCGATCACGAAAGCCGACGTCGTCTACGCGTGTGGCCCGATGGCGATGCTGCAGGCTGTCAGCAGCATCGCCGAGCAGGCCGGCGTCGCGTGCCAGGTGGCGGTGGAGGAGTTGATGGCCTGTGGCATCGGGGTGTGCATGACGTGCGTACTTCCGGTCATCGGCGACGACGGGCTCACCCGCATGGTGCGCTCGTGCGTCGATGGGCCGGTGTTCCACGGCGAGCGGCTCCGCTTCGACGACATCGGCAGCGTTCCGCCCGACGTCGTGGGCGCCCCGCCGGTGCCGGCCGTCGCGGCGGCTGCGGGACCGCTTCCGGCCGGCCAGCGACGCGTACCCCCGCGCGAGGTGTTGCGATGAGTTCAGCCTTGACCGTGCGCACCGGCAGCGCCTACCGCAAGCCGTCGTCGCCGGTCGACATGACGACGACGCTGGGTAGCCTCGCCCTGCCCAACCCGGTGCTCACCGCGTCGGGATGCGCAGGCGCCGGCCAGGAACTCGCACAGTTCTTCGACGTAGCCGTTCTGGGCGCCGTCGTCACGAAGTCCATCATGGTGGCGCCGAGGTCGGGTCGCCCGACGCCGCGGATGGCGGAGACACCGAGCGGCATGCTCAACTCGATCGGGCTGCAGGGCCCGGGTATCGACGTGTTCCTCGAGCGCGACCTGCCATGGTTGATCGAGGCGGGCGCGCGCGCCATGGTTTCGATCGCCGGCACGTCCGTCGACGAATACGCGCAGCTCGCGTCACGGCTCGCCACCGCCGATGGCGTCTGCGCGCTCGAGGTGAACATCTCCTGCCCGAACGTCGAGGAGCGTGGCCAGGTCTTCGCCTGTGACGTGCGCTCGGCGGCCGAGGTCGTAGAGGCGGTTCGTGAGCTCACGCCACCCGAGGTCCCGGTGTTCGCGAAGCTGTCGCCCGACGTGACCGACATCGTCGCCATTGCACGCTCATGCGTGAATGCAGGCGCCGACGGTCTGTCGATGACGAACACGCTGCTCGGCATGGTGATCGACACCGACACGATGCGCCCGGTGTTGGCCGGCGTGACCGGCGGGCTCTCCGGCCCGGCGATCCGACCCGTCGCGTTGCGCTGCGTATGGCAGGTGCACGAAGCGATGCCGGAGGTCCCGATCCTGGGCATGGGCGGCATCCGCACCGGCCTCGATGCGCTGCAGTTCGTGCTCGCCGGCGCGCGCGCCGTCTCGATCGGTACCGAGATTTTCCACGATCCGACCGCCCCGGTGCGCATCCTGGCCGAGCTCGAGGAGGCCCTCGCCGTCCGCGGTTTCAAGACCATGACGGACGCCGTCGGGCTGGCCCACGCCCGCCAGTCGGTGACCGACGAGCCGCTCATCGATGCAACACATCACCGGCGCGCCGACACCGTCGACAATCCGCGCTGACGTTTTCCGGCACCGGCTGCGCGTTGCCGGATCGGGTCGGTTCTCGCTAGGTTGCGAGTTCGTCGGGGACATCGTCATGTCGCCGCGCCGGTGGGGGTCCTCACGAGACGCGGAACGTGCGCCGTCCAGTTGTCCCAGTTGTCTCGGCCTCGCGGCCGACCCGTTTCGAGGTGACGTTCTCGTGCCACTCCCGCCTCTCACGTCCGAACAGCGAGCCGACGCCCTGGCCAAAGCGGCGCAGGCGCGGCAGCGTCGGGCCGAGGTCAAGGCCCGGCTCAAGCATTCCGGAGAGTCGTTGGGTGCCGTGCTCGCGCTCGGCGACGCCGAGGAGGTGGTCGGCAAGATGCGGGTGAGCGCCTTGCTGGAATCGTTGCCGGGGGTCGGCAAGGTGCGTGCGGCGCAGATCATGGAACGTCTCGGCATCGCTTCGACACGGAGGGTGCGCGGCCTCGGCACCAAGCAGCGGGCGGCGCTGGTTGCCGAGTTCGACGGCAAGCGGCCCGCGGCGGTTGCCGGCGGAGGGTCGCAGGCCCACGCGGGGGGCCGACGTTCCTGAGCTGAATCCGAGCGCGGCGCCTAACCCGTCAGGTACGCCGGCCCCGACGAGCCGCCTCACTGTGCTCTCCGGCCCGTCAGGAGTCGGCAAAGGGACCGTGGTCGCTGCGCTGGCGAAGCGGGTACCCGCATTGTGGGTCTCGGTGTCGGTGACCACGCGCAAGCCGAGGCCGGGCGAGATCGAGGGCGTGAGCTACCAGTACGTCGACGAGGAGGAGTTCGATCGGCTGGTCGCCGCCGGCGCCCTGCTCGAGCATGCGAGGTACGGCACGCATCGGTACGGCACGCCGCGCGCTCCGGTCGAGCAGCGGCTCACCCAAGGCATACCGACCCTGCTGGAGATCGATCTGCAGGGTGCGCGGCAGGTCAGAGCCGCCATGCCGGACGCGTTCACCGTCTTCCTCACGCCGCCGTCGTGGGAGGAGCTGGTCCGGCGGCTCACCCACCGGGGCACCGAGACGGCGGAGGTCGCCCGCGCCAGGCTCGATCGGGCGCGCATCGAGCTGGCCGCCGAGGACGAGTTCGACGCCGTCGTGGTGAACGCGTCGATCACCCAAGCCTGCGACGAGCTGATAGCCTTGCTGCACCTGCCGGTACCGCCTGACGGCGCTACCTCGAGGCAGGGCACCGCACCACCCGGTTCTCCGGGTTCCCCCGATTCGCCACTCGAAAGGGCATGAAGCGCACCGTGTCCGGTACCGTCGCCAGCCCTGAGGGCATCACCAATCCGCCGATCGATGAGTTGCTCACCGCAACCGACTCGAAGTACTCGCTCGTGATCTACGCGGCGAAGCGAGCGCGGCAGATCAACGCCTACTACTCCCAACTCGGTGAGGGCCTGCTCGAATACGTCGGCCCGCTTGTCGAGACCCACCCGCACGAGAAGCCGCTCTCGGTCGCGTTGCGTGAGATCAACACGGGTCTGCTGACCGCCGAGCCCGTCGAGCAGTAGCCGGCGCGCGCAGCCGTGGCCCGCGGCGACCAGGTGCAACGACCGGCTGCTGACGCCGCCAACGTCGTCCTGGGTGTCTCCGGTGGCATCGCCGCCTACAAGGCCTGCGAGTTGCTTCGACTGCTGCGCGAGGCGGGTCACGACGTCACCGTGGTGCCCACCGGCGCGGCGCTGCAGTTCGTCGGCGCGCCCACGTGGGCGGCGTTGTCCGGCAAGCCGGTGTTCGCCGACGTGTGGTCGGCGGCCCACGACGTCCCTCATGTGCGGATCGGTCAGCAGGCCGACCTCGTTCTGGTCGCTCCGGCAAGCGCCGACCTGTTGGCCCGGGCGGCACACGGTCTCGCCGACGATCTGCTCACCAACGTCCTGCTCACCGCCGCGTGCCCGATCGTCTTCGCGCCGGCGATGCACACAGAGATGTGGCAGCACCCGGCAACGCAGGCCAACGTCGCCACGCTGCGCTCACGTGGTGCCCTCGTCCTCGAGCCCGCAGTCGGCCGGCTGACCGGGGCCGACTCCGGGGTCGGGCGGTTGCCCGAGCCGGAGGCCATTGCCGAGGCGGCCCGGCGGGTGCTGGCCCGAAGCTCCGCGGCTTTGCCGCACGATCTCGCCGGCCGGCGCGTTGTCGTCTCGGCGGGAGGCACCCGCGAACCGCTCGACCCGGTTCGTTTCCTGGGCAACCGGTCGTCCGGACGCCAGGGCTACGCGTTGGCCGCCACCGCGGTCGCGCGCGGGGCCGAGGTCGTCGTCGTCGCGGCCAACGTGGCGTTGGCCGACCCTGCCGGTGTCAAGGTCGTTCGGGTCTCTACCGCGCAGGAGCTGCGCGAAGCGATGATCGACGCGGCCGGTGACGCCGACGCCATCGTGATGGCGGCCGCGGTCGCCGATTTCCGGCCCGCGACCACCGCGGCATCGAAGATCAAGAAGCGCCGGGTCGACACGCCCGCGGGCGACGCGCTGCACGTCGAACTGGTCCCGACCCCCGACGTGCTCACCGAGCTCGCCGAACTCGCGCGCCGTCGCGGTAGCGAGCAGGTCGTCGTCGGCTTCGCCGCCGAGACCGACGACGTCCTGGACAACGGCCGGGCGAAGCTCGCCGCCAAGGGCGCCGACCTCCTGGTCGTCAACCAGGTGGGATTCGACCGCGGCTTCGAGGTGGCGGAGAACGCCGCGACGATCCTCGCTGCGGACGGCGCGATGACACCCGTTCCCCTGGGCAGCAAGGACGCACTGGCCGACGCCGTGTGGGATCTCGTGGTCGCGCGATTGCGACCCTCGGCCGAGGGATGATCGCGGGTCGAGCAGGGGATAGCGACGCAGAGACGTACCGGGTGTCCTGCTGCTCCGGCGCGATCACGCTGGCCTAGACTCGGGGCGTCCGAGCCGCCGGTCGGGCGATTTC
This sequence comes from uncultured Actinomycetes bacterium, assembly GCA_963782965.1. Lineage (GTDB taxonomy): Bacteria > Actinomycetota > Actinomycetes > Acidothermales > Acidothermaceae > CAWALV01. Next base: position 1,566,804 of record CAWALV010000006.1, on the reverse strand, counting down.
CAGGTGCTGATGAGGGAGCGTGCAGTTGTCCCGCCGCTTGTTCACGTCGGAGTCCGTGACCGAAGGGCATCCCGACAAGATTGCCGACCAGATCAGCGACGCGATCCTCGACGCACTGATCAAGGACGACCCGAAGAGCCGGGTCGCCGTCGAGACGATGATCACGACCGGTCAGGTCCACGTAGCAGGTGAGGTCACCACCGAGGCATACGCAGACATCCCTGCGATCGTGCGCGAGGTGATCCTCGGCATCGGCTACGACTCGTCGAAGAAGGGCTTCGACGGCGCCTCCTGCGGCGTGTCGATATCGATCGGCTCCCAGTCGCCCGACATCGCTCAAGGCGTCGACGAGGCTTACGAGCGCCGCCACGGTGAGGGTGTCGAGGAACTCGATCGCCAGGGCGCGGGCGACCAGGGTCTGATGTTCGGTTACGCCTGCGACGATACGCCCGAACTCATGCCGCTGCCGATCGCGCTGGCGCACCGCCTCGCCCGACGGCTCGCGCGCGTGCGCAAGGAAGGCGTCGTCCCGTACCTGCGGCCGGACGGCAAGACGCAGGTCACCATCGAATACGACGGCGACAGGCCGGCGCGGCTCGACACCGTGGTCGTCTCCAGCCAGCACGCGGCCGACATCGACATCGACACGTTGCTCGCGCCGGACATCGCCGAGTACGTGGTCGCACCGGAGGTCGGCGAGCTGGGCATCGACGCCGACGGATACCGGCTGCTCGTCAACCCCACCGGTCGGTTCGAGATCGGCGGCCCGATGGGCGACGCCGGGCTCACCGGCCGCAAGATCATCGTCGACACCTACGGTGGCATGGCTCGCCACGGCGGTGGCGCTTTCAGCGGCAAGGATCCCTCGAAGGTCGACCGCTCCGCCTGTTACGCGATGCGCTGGGTCGCCAAGACGGTCGTCGCGGCCGGGCTCGCCCGCCGGTGCGAGGTGCAGGTGGCCTACGCCATCGGCAAAGCCAAGCCGGTCGGGTTGTTCGTCGAGACCTTCGGTTCCGGCGTGATCTCCGATGAGAAGATCCAGGCCGCGGTCGTCGACGTGTTCGATCTGCGCCCCGGCGCGATCGTCCGCGACCTCGACCTGCTGCGCCCGATCTACCAGCAGACGGCGGCGTACGGTCACTTCGGACGCCCCGAACTCGACTTCACCTGGGAGTCGACCGAACGCGTTCCGGCATTGCGCCAAGCCGCCGGTCTGTAGCGCGGCCCCGCGAGACTGCCGGCCGGTCCGACACCACCGGCCGGCTGCAGTCCTGCCTTCCCGCGGTGGACGGCGCCGGTGCGGCGTCCCTTCGGTCTGGTAGGACTCCGGCATGAGCAGGCCCGCCGCGACGCCGTCGTCCCGAACGCCGGCCTCCCGAACGCCGGCCTCCCGAACGCCGCCTGCTCGCCCGCGAGCCGCCCGAGTCGCGGCCGCCGAACTGCCGGTCGCCGCCGTGGCGGTCGACGTCTCGCTACCCCATCTCGATCGCCTTTTCGACTATCAGGTGCCCGAAGGGTTGGCGGCGACCGCGGTCCCCGGCAGCCGGGTGCGGGTGCGGTTCGCCGGCCAACTCGTCGACGGCTTCGTGGTGGAACGCTCGGCGACCTCCGAGCACGAGGGCCGGCTGGCGTTTCTGGAGCGATCCGTCTCCAGCGAGGTCGTGCTCACCCCGGAGATCCTCACCCTCGCCCGCGCCGCCGCCGACCGCTGGGCGGGCACCCTGGCCGACGTCCTGCGGTTGGCGGTGCCGCCGCGGCATGCATCCGCGGAGCGGGCCGCAGTGGAGAGGTCCGCGGCCGATGCCAGACGTCATCGCGACCCGGCCCTGCCGACGCCGCCTGCGCTCGAGGACCGTTGGGACGCCTACCGGTCGGGGCCGGCCTTCCTGCAGGCGTTGCGGCAGGGCGGCGACCCGCATGCCGTCTGGGCGGCACTGCCGGGCGGGCTGCCGGGGGCTGCCGGGCGGGCTGCCGGGAGCGATGCCGGGATGGGCGGCCGATGTCGCAGCGGCGGTAGCCGCCACGGTGGCCGGCGGGCGTGGCGCGCTGGTCGTCGTCCCCGACTCTCGCGACGTTGCTGCGCTCGACGGCGCGTTGACCTCGGCGCTCGGGCCCGATGTCCACCTCACCCTGACGGCCGACCTCGGCCCGGCGGAGCGCTACCGCCGGTTCCTGTCGGTCGTGCGGGGGCAGACGCGGGTGGTCGTCGGTACCCGGGCCGCCGCGTTCGCGCCGGTCCATGACCTCGGGCTCGTCGTCGTCTGGGACGACGGCGACGACCTGCACGCAGAACCGCGCGCTCCCTACCCACACGCACGCGACGTCCTGTTGTTGCGGGCGCAGCAGGGGGCCGCGGCGGCGATCGTGGGCGGGCACGCCGTAAGCGCCGAAGGAGCGCGGTTGGTGGCGACCGGATGGGCAGAGCTGGTGCAGGCCGACCGCGCGACGGTGCGGGCCCGCACCCCGCAGATCCGGGGCTCGGACGACGGCGGGCCGGCCGGCGACCCGGGGCCGGCTGCCCGGCTGCCGACGGTCGCCTGGCAGGCGGCGCGCGACGCGCTGCGGGTCGGCGCGCCGGTGCTGGTCCAGGTTCCCCGGCGTGGCTACGCGCCGGTGCTCGCCTGTGCCGGGTGCCGGGCGGTGGCGCGTTGCACCTGCGGCGGCCCGCTCGCCGCGGCCGGCCGGGGCCGCCCGGCGACGTGCCGCTGGTGCGGTCGCATCGCCACCGGCTGGCGGTGCCCGGAGTGCGGCACGGATCGGTTCCGTGCCCTCGTCGCAGGTGCCTCGCGTACGACCGAGGAACTCGGCAAAGCGTTTCCCGGGGTCGTGGTGCGGACCTCCGCCCAGGGTCAGGTCCTCGGTTCGGTTCCGGAGGGTGCCGCCGTTGTCGTTGCCACTCCCGGCGCTGAACCGCTCGCCGTCGGCGGCTATGGCGCGGCGCTGTTGCTCGATGGCTGGGCGCTGCTCTCGCGTGCCGACCTGCGGGCCGGGGAGGAGGCGCTTCGGCGTTGGTTGAACGCGGCCGCGCTCGTGCGGCCGGCGGGCGAGGGCGGCCGCGTCGTCGTCGTCGCCGATGCCGCGCTGCGACCGGTGCAGGCGTTGGTTCGGTGGGCGCCCGCCGCCCACGCCCAACGCGAGCTCGACGACCGGCGGCGGGTCGGGTTCCCGCCGGCCGTCGCGTTGGCCGAGGTGAGTGGCGACGCTGCCGCGGTGAACCAGCTGCTCGAGGAGGCCGAGCTGCCCGTCGGAACCCAGGTGCTCGGGCCGGTGCCGGTCGAGCGCCGCGGTGAGGCGGCGAGCGGTGTGGGCGCCGATCCGGTCGCGGACTCCGCGCGAGCATTGCTTCGGGTCGATCGGCGCGGGGCCGCCGCCCTTGCCCTTGCGTTGCGCGCGGCGCAGTCGGTGCGTAGCGCCCGCAAGGCACCAGGCACCGCTCGGGTGCGCATCGACCCGGTCGATGTCGGTTAGGCCTTCGACGACGCCTGCCGCTTAGACTGGGCATCCCGCAATGTCGTTCGCCGCAGGGAGTGCGCGTGGCCGTGCAACCGATCCGCTTGTTCGGTGACCCCGTCCTGCGCACACCCGCCGAGCCCGTCACCACGTTCGACAAGGAACTGCGCGGGCTCGTGCGCGACCTGACCGAGACCATGGAGGACGCTCCGGGTGTCGGCTTGGCCGCGCCGCAGATCGGCGTGAGTCTGCGCGTCTTCACCTACGCGGTCGACGGTGTCGTCGGGCATCTGGTCAACCCGGTACTCGATCTTTCCGACGACGACCAGGACGGCGATGAGGGTTGCCTGTCCTTCCCCGGGCTGGCCTTTGCGACCAAGCGTGCGATGCGCGCGGTGGCGAAGGGGTTCAACGAGTACGGCGACCCGGTCATCGTCGAGGGCAGCGAGTTGCTCGCCCGCTGCGTGCAGCACGAAACCGATCACCTCGACGGCATCCTGTTCATCGATCGGCTCGATCCCGAGCAGCGCAAGCTGGCGATGCGGGCGATTCGCGAGGCCGAGTGGTCGGGCCAGCCCACCTGGGTGAAGGTTTCCCCGCACGTCACCAACGGCCTGGCTCTGTAGGTACCGATCCCCGCCTCGACGAGTTCGACAAGGACCCGATTGCGCGTCGCGTTCGCCGGGACGCCCGAAGCCGCCGTCCCTTCTCTCGATGCGCTGCGCGGCTCCGGCCATGAACTCGTCGCGGTCGTCACGAGGCCGGACGCCGCGGCCGGGCGTGGCCGGCACACGGCGGTGAGCCCGATCGCCGCGCAGGCGGAGAAGGTCGGCGGGATCGAGGTACTCAAGCCGCGGCGTCCATCGGATCCGCAGTTCCAGGAGCGGCTGCGCGAGCTGGCTGTCGACGTCGTCGCGGTCGTGGCGTACGGCGCGCTGGTGCCGCCCTCGGCGTTGACGATCCCGGCGGTCGGCTGGGTGAACCTGCACTTCTCGCTGTTACCGGCGTGGCGTGGCGCCGCCCCCGTCCAGCACGCGATCCTGCACGGAGACGACATCACCGGTGCGACCACGTTCTTGCTCGAGGAGGGTCTCGACACCGGCCCGATCCTGGGCGTGCTGACCGAAGAGGTCCGCGCCCGCGACACTGCCGGCGACCTGCTGGCCCGGCTCTCGGTCGCCGGGGCGGGTCTGCTGGTCGCGACGATCGACGGTCTGGCCACGGGCGACGTGCGGCCGGTGCCGCAGCCGGCGGATGGCGTCAGTCTCGCGCCCAAGCTGACCCCGGCCGATGCCCGGATCGGGTGGAACTCACCTGCCCTGCACATCGACCGGTTGGTGCGCGCCTGCACCCCGGCGCCAGGGGCGTGGACGACGTTTCGCGGCCGCCGGCTCGGTATCGGTCCGGTGTCCGTCGCCGACCCCGAGGCTCGGCCGGCACCGGGCGAGCTCGCGGTCTCCAAGAGCGCCGTTCGGCTCGGCACCGCCACGGCTGCGGTCGAACTCGGTGTCGTCAAACCCGAGGGCAAGCCGGCAATGCCGGCTGCCGACTGGGCGCGGGGCGTGCGGCCCACTGCGGGCGAGCGCCTCGAGTGAACGCCTCCCGACCCGTCCGGGCCGCGCCGACATCGTCGCGGCCCCGGCTCGACGGCGCGAGAGTGGTGGCCTTCGACGTGATCCGCGAGGTCACTGCGAACGACGCCTACGCCAACCTGGTGCTGCCCGCCATGGTGACCGCCGGCGGACTGGCGGCCCGCGACGCCGCGCTGGCGACCGAGCTCACCTACGGGACGCTGCGCTCGATGGGTACCTACGACGCTGTTTTGACGGCGTGCGTCGATCGCCCGCTGGAAGCCCTCGATCCGCGGGTGCTCGACGTGTTGCGGCTCGGCGCGCACCAGCTGCTCGGGACCAGGATCGCCGCGCACGCGGCGGTCGACCAGTCGGTGCGCCTCGTGCGGCAAGCAGTCGGGCCGGCGCCTGCGGGCCTGGTGAATGCGGTGTTGCGCAAGGTCGGCGGCCACGACCTACCTGGCTGGGTTGCGCTCCTCGCACCCGACCGCGCGAGTGACCCGATCGGCTACCTGGCGCTGGCGCACGCGCACCCGCGCTGGATCGTCGAGGCGCTGGCCGCCGCGCTCGCCGGTGATCTGGTCGAGACCGAGCAAGCGCTGCTGGCCGACAACGAGCGACCGCTGGTCACCCTGGCGGCCCGGCCGGGCCGTTGCGAGGTCGCCGAGCTGCTCGAGCTCGGGGCACTGCCCGGCCGCTGGTCGCCATGTGCCGCCATCCTGCCGGACGGCGCCCCGGGTGCCCTCGCGCCGGTGCGCGAGGGTCGGGCAGGGGTGCAGGACGAAGGCAGCCAACTGGTGGCACTCGCGTTGGCGGCCGCCGAGGTCGGCGGTGGCGACGAACGATGGCTCGACATGTGCGCCGGACCGGGCGGAAAGGCCGCGTTGCTCGCCGGGCTAGCGGCCCAGCGCGGCGCGCGGCTGCTTGCCGTCGAGCTGCACCCGCACCGGGCGACGCTGGTCGCGGGTGCCCTTCGCACCGGGGTGGTCGTCGCTGATGGCCGCCGGCCCGCATGGCGCCCGGAGGCATTCGACCGCGTGCTGATCGATGCGCCGTGCACCGGTCTAGGCGCGTTGCGGCGGCGTCCGGAAGCGCGGTGGCGAAGGCAGCCGGCAGACGTCGAGGCCCTGCACACATTGCAGGTGCAACTCCTCACTGCGGCGCTGGAGTCCGCTCGACGCGACGGCGTCGTCGCTTACGTGACGTGCTCACCGCACCTCGCTGAGACGGTCGAGGTGGTCGAGGAAGTCGGCCGGTCCGTCGGTGTCGAACGGCTCGATGCTCGCCGCTACCTGCCCGAATCCCTCAGGGACCGGGACGACCTCGGGCCGGGGCCCGACGTCCAGCTATGGCCGCACCGGCACGGAACCGACGCGATGTATCTCGCGTTGCTCCGACGCGCGTGAGGGTGGATCGGCGCGGGGTGGCCCGCGCTGCGACCTGCGGTCCTACGCTCGGTGCGGCAGGCGATGACGCCACGAGACGACGGGGTGCGGGAGGTCGGGAGGGGCATGAAGCAGCACGGCACGGGCCGGGGTACGGCGGTGCAGATCGCGCCGAGCATCCTGTCGGCAGACTTCGCCCGGTTGGCCGACGAAGCGGCCGCGGTCGAGGGCGTGGCCGACTGGCTGCATGTCGACGTGATGGACAACCACTTCGTCCCGAACCTCACGCTCGGGCGCCCGGTCGTCGCGGCACTGCACAACGCCACCACGTTGCCGCTCGACTGCCACCTGATGATCGACGACGCCGACCGATGGGCGGTCGAGTACGCCGAAGCCGGCGCGGGCAACGTGACTTTTCACGTCGAGGCCGCCGCCGACGTCGTCCAGACGGCCCGGGCGATCCGCGCCGCTGGCGCGCGCGCGGGCCTGGCATTGAAGCCGGCGACGCCTCTCGATCCCTACCTCGACGTTCTCGGCGAGTTCGACATGCTGCTGGTGATGACGGTCGAGCCGGGATTCGGCGGCCAGGAGTTCATGGCCGAAATGCTGCCAAAGGTGGCACAGGCGCGCCGCCACCTGCGTGATTCGGGTGCCCAGTTGTGGATTCAGGTCGACGGGGGCGTCGGGCCTGCCACCATCGAAGAGTGCGTGCGCGCCGGCGCCGACATGCTCGTTGCCGGCTCGGCGGTCTACGGGACGGATGACCCGGCGCGCGCGGTGCACGCGCTACGCGCGCAGGCGCTCTCGGCGGCCGAGTAGGCGGCCGCCTCGCTGCCGGCGCCGCGTCGGCGGGCAACGATGCCGGCTCGCCGACCGAGCCACGCGAAACGGAGGAGACACCGGTGGGGGACAGCGGGCGAGGCACGGTCCTCGTCATCGACGAAGATGCCGCGCTTCGGCAGTTCGTGGAGACGAACCTTCGGCTCGAGGGCTATCGCGTGCTGTCCGCGGCCGACGGTGCGATGGGGCTCGCGATGGTGGCGACCGAGGTGCCCGACCTCGTGTTGCTCGACGTCGTGACGCCGGGCGTCGACGGCATCGAACTCACCCGCCGGCTGCGGGCGGACAGCCGCACGGCCACGCTTCCGATCATCCTCGTGACCGCGAGGGCGATGACCGCCGATCGGGTGCTCGGCCTGTCAGCGGGCGCAGACGACTACATCACCAAGCCGTTCGACATCCTCGAACTCGTCGCCCGGGTCCGCTCCACCATGCGGCGCAACGCGGAGGCCAGAGCCGTCTCGCCGCTGACGAACCTGCCCGGCAACGTTCGCATCGAGGAGGAGATCTCCGGTCGGGTGCTCGGCGGCCGTCCGTTCGCCGTCGCCTACCTCGACCTCGACAACTTCAAGGCATTCAACGACGCCTACGGCTTCCTTCGGGGCGACCAGGTGATCCTCCTCCTCGCGATGGCCCTACGCCGGGCGGTCGTCGGTGCCGCGCCGGCCCCCTTCCTCGGGCACATCGGCGGCGACGACTTCGTGCTCATCTGCGAGCCCGGCCAGGTGGAGGCCCTGTGCGAGGCAGCGGTCAGCTACTTCGACGAGCACGTGTTCACGCTGCACGACGCGGACGACGTCCGGCGCGGCTACGTGGGCGTCCCCGACCGGCAGGGTGTCTTGCGGCGCTTTCCCTTGGTCTCGGTCTCGGTGGGTGTCGCGACGAGTGAGCGGCGTCGTTTCGGCGACTATCGCGAGGTCGTCGTGGTCGCGACCGAGATGAAGGGCGTCGCGAAGGAGGCGGCCGGCTCGGCGATCGCGATAGATCGCCGCGCGGTCTAGCCCGGATCGGCGCTCGGCAGCCGCAGCGGTCCCGTGCGTGCGACACTGAGGGCGTACAGCAACGCGCGCTCCGGGATCGGTGCAAGTCCGAACCGGCGGTGATAGTCCGCGACCCGCATGCGACCTCGTGTCGTTCGCGGTGGAGCCGGTGGAATTCCGGCACCGACGGTGAGAGTCCGGATGGGAGGCGGCGCGCGGGCGGCGCGCTCGCGCGCGCTCGTTCGCCGATGCCACCCCTCCAGCCGTCGATCCCGGCGCTCTTGCGAAGAGGAGTCGGGTGGTAGTCGAACAGGCGGGCAGTGAGCGGGAGCTCGCCGCGATGCGGCGCGCGATTTCGCTTGCCGACCGCGGAGCCGGCTCGACGAGTCCGAACCCGGTCGTCGGCTGCGTCGTCCTCGACGCCGAGCAGCGCGTCGTCGGCGAGGGCTTCCACGAGCACGCCGGGGGGCCACATGCAGAGGTCGTCGCACTCGTGGCGGCGGGGGCGGCGGCGCGCGGAGGCACCCTGGTCGTCACCCTCGAACCGTGCGCGCACACCGGGCGTACCGGTCCGTGCACGCAGGCCATCGAAGCGGCCGGCATCGCGAGGGTCGTCTACGCGGTAGCCGATCCGACGCCGGTGGCGGCCGGCGGTGCGCAGGTGTTGCGCGGCTCGGGCCTGGACGTCGTCGGCGGGGTGCTCGCGGCGCAGGCCGCGGCCGCGAACGAAGCCTGGCTGCATCGGGTGCGTACCGGCCGCCCGTTCGTGACCTGGAAGTACGCAGCAACACTCGACGGCCGCGTTTGTGCCGCTGACGGATCGAGCCGCTGGATCACCGGCACGGCCGCTCGTCGCGATGTTCACCTGTTGCGGTCACGCAGCGACGCCGTGATGGTCGGAACAGGCACAGCGCTCGCTGACGACCCCGCACTGACGACCCGGTTGGAAGGTGTCTCGACGTCGAGGCAGCCGCTGCGCGTGGTGGTCGGGCGCCGCGACCTGCCGGCGGACGCACGAGTGCTCGATGGCAGCGCGCCGACGCTGCAGGTGCGCGAGCACGACCCGGCACTCGTCGTCGCGACCCTCGCTGAGCGCGGCGTCGCGAGCGTGTTGCTCGAAGGGGGTCCGACGCTTGCGGGTGCGTTCATCGAAGCGGGCCTCGTCGATCGCGTGGTCTGCTACGTGGCCCCGATGTTGCTCGGTGCCGGAGCCGCCGCTCTCGGCGAGATCGGCGTCAAGACGCTCGGCGACGCGAGCAGGTGGCACATCGACGAGGTCGACCTCGTCGGTGACGACGTGCGGGTCGTGGCGCGACCACGGCAGCCGGAGGGATGAGACGTGTTCACTGGCATTGTCGAAGAGCTGGGCACCATCACACGGGTCGACGCCACCGCCGTCGGGCCCGACGAGGCGAGCCGGATCGCGATCGAGGCGTCCGTCGTCACCGCCGGGGCCGAGCCGGGCGACTCGATCGCCGTGTCGGGCGTGTGCCTGACCGTGGTCGAGGTCGGCATCGGCTCGTTCTGCGCCGACGTGATGCGCGAGACGTTGCTGCGTACCAGCCTGAACGGCGCGCGGGTGGGCGGCAGGGTCAACCTCGAACGTGCTGCCACGCTGCAGACAAGGCTCGGCGGTCACCTCGTCCAGGGCCACATCGACGGCACCGGCCGGGTACTCGCGCGCGAGCACACCCCGCAGTGGGACGTCGTGCGTATCGAGGTGCCGCTCGCGCTCTCGCGTTACGTCGTCGAGAAGGGCTCGATCGCGGTCGACGGTGTTTCCCTGACCGTGGTGGCAGCCGACGACTTCGCATTCACGGTGAGTCTGATCCCGACGACGTTGCAGCGGACGACGTTGGGGCTGGTGCAGCCGGGAGACCTCGTCAACCTCGAGGTCGACATCATGGCGAAGTACGTCGAGCGCCTGCTCGAGGCGCGGTTGAGCGGAACGGTGAGTGACAGATGACGCAGGAACCGGTCGACGTCCCCGACTCGCCCTTCGATCCGATCGAACAAGCGATAGCCGATATCGCCGGCGGTCGGGCCGTCATCGTCGTCGACGACCGCGACCGCGAGAACGAGGGCGACCTCGTCGCTGCCGCGTCGCGCGTCACACCCGAACTGATTGCTTTCATGGTGCGCCACACCAGCGGGGTGCTGTGCGTCCCGATGGAAGGCGAGACCCTCGACCGCCTGGGTCTGCCGCCGATGACCATGCGCAACGAGGAAGCGAAACAGACTGCCTACACCGTCTCGGTCGACGCGCGGTTCGGCATCACGACGGGGATTTCGGCGGCCGACCGCGCGCACACCGTGCGGGTGCTTGCCGACTCCGCCACCGAGCCGTACGAACTGACCCGCCCGGGGCACATCTTCCCGTTGCGCGCGGTCGAGGGCGGGGTGTTGCGCCGCACCGGGCATACCGAAGCGACCGTCGACCTGGCTCGCCTCGCCGGTCTCACGCCGGCCGGGGTCATCAGCGAGATCGTCGACGACGACGGGTCGATGGCGCGGCTGCCCAGGCTGTTGCGGTTCGCCAAGGAGGAGCAGCTCACGATCGTCTCGATCGCCGACCTGGTCGCCTACCGGCGTCGCCACGAGAGCACGATCCAGCGGGTCGCCGAGGCTCGGCTCCCCACCGTGCACGGCGAATGGCACGCCGTCGGCTACCGCAGCACTCTCGACGGTGCCGAACTCATCGCCTTGGTCATGGGCGACATCGGCGACGGCGACGACGTGCTGGTGCGCGCCCACTCCGAGTGCTTGACCGGCGACGTGTTCGGTTCGCTGCGATGCGACTGCGGCCCGCAGCTCGATGCCGCGATGGCGGCGATCGGGGCGGAAGGTCGTGGCGTGATCCTCTACATTCGCGGTCACGAGGGGCGCGGTATCGGGCTGATGCGCAAGCTGCGGGCCTACGAGCTGCAAGACCGTGGTGCCGACACGATCGAGGCCAACCTCGAACTCGGGCTGCCGGCCGATGCGCGCGACTACGGAACCGGCGCGCAGGCGTTGACCGACCTCGGCGTGCGCTCGATGCGGCTGTTGTCGAACAACCCGGCGAAGCGGGCGGGCCTGGAGGGCTGGGGGCTGCAGGTGGTCGGCCGGGTGCCGTTGCCGACGCACGTCAACCCGCTCAACCTGCGTTACCTGCTGACCAAGCGCGACCGGATGGGCCATGACCTGCAGCTTCCCGACGCAGTGCCGATCGTGCCCGGCTCGGTGTTCAACGAACAACAGGGCGGTCTGTCATGAGGGGGCGCGTCCATGAGCGGTGATGGTCGCCCACAGGCCGAGCCCGTCGATGCCGCCGACCTGACGCTCGGCATCGTGGCGACCCGATGGAACGAGTCGGTCGTCGAGGCCCTGCTCGCGCGCTCCGTGGCCGCCGCGCAGGCGTGCAAGATCTCGGCGCCGACCGTCGTCCGCGTCGCCGGAGCGTTGGAACTGCCGGTGGTGGCGCAGCAGCTGGCCGCGACTCATGACGCCGTCGTGTGCTTAGGCGCGGTGATACGCGGCGGCACGCCGCACTTCGACTACGTCTGCCAGGTGACGACGTCGGGCATCGGCAGGGTGGCGCTCGACACCGGCGTCCCGGTCGGCGACGGTGTGCTGACCTGCGATACTGTCGCGCAAGCTTTGGACCGCTGCGGGCTGCCCGACAGCGCCGAGGACAAGGGTTGGGAGGCGACGGTGGCCGCGCTCGACGCAGCTGTGGTGCTCCGGCGGCTTCGACATCACGGCAGCGCGGGTTCCGGGGTGGCCGGTTTCGGTCATCCGCCGGTCGAGCGCTGACCCTGCTGATCCGTCTGCCGGTCTTCTTCGCCTGCCGCGTCCGCCCAGTCCGCCCAGTCCGTCCCGCTGCCCCGTCTGCCCCGCGTTTCGAGAGGCTTCGCCGTGCTGTCACTTGTCTTGCCCAAGGGTTCGCTGGAGCGTGCGACCCTCGACCTGTTCGAGGCCGCCGACCTCGGCGTGAGCCGCGGATCCGACCGCGACTACCACGCCTCCATAGACGACCCGCGCATCGACACGGTCCGGTTCCTGCGCCCGCAAGAGATTCCGACCTACGTCGAGCAGGGCCTGTTCGACCTCGGCATCACCGGGCGCGACTGGATCGCCGAGACCGATGCCGACGTCGTTTCGCTGGGCGAGCTCGAGTACTCGCGCGCGACGTCCAACCCGGTGCGGATCGTCCTCGCGGTCGTCAAGGAGCACCCGGCCGAGCGCGGGGAGGATCTGCCCGACGGCGTCCGGGTGTCGACGGAGGTGCCCCAGCTCACCAAGCGCTACTTCGAGAAGATCGGCGTGAAGGCGACGATCGTGCCCAGCTACGGGGCCACCGAGGCGAAGGTGCCCGACATCGTCGACGCGATCGTCGACGTCACCGAGACCGGCACCAGCCTGCGCAAGCACGGCCTGAAGATCATCGACACGTTGCTGACGTCGCGCACCGAGCTCATCACGAACGCCGCGGCCGCAGCGGACGCCGGCAAGCGCGCCGCGATGGACGACATCGCGCTCCTGCTGCGTGGCGCGATCCAGGCCAGGGCGAGCGTGTTGATCAAGCTGAACGTGGCGGACGGCCAGTTGGACGCCGTGCTGGCGGTGCTGCCGTCGATGGGCTCGCCGACGATCACGGCGCTGGCGTCCGGCGGGATGCACGCGGTCGAGTCGGTGGTGCCGAAGAAGGGCGTCAACCGGCTGATCCCGACCCTCAAAGGCGCCGGCGCGCGGGACATCCTCGAGCTGCCGATCTCCAAGATCGTCGAATAGCCGCCTGGCCGGACGCCCGCCGGCCGATGCTGGTAGCCTCGGGGGACGACCGGCACCGTGTCCGCTGCGGTGTCCGCAAGTGGAGGCTCCTCGCTCCCACCTCTCCGGCCCGCCAGCCGGAAGGTTCGGTCGGCTGGAGTCGCCGCACCACGGTGCGGTGACCGCTCGCTACGGTGACTGTCCCTTCGTCGCCCGGCGGGCAGGCGCCCGCGCGGCGTCGTCCGGCTTACTGGAGCCCTCGCATGCGTGTCGTGCAGGGCTCTTTTTCATGCCGCCCCCAGGTGGGCGCCGTGGCGTCGGAGCACTGCATCACAGCGGATGGCAAGGCGTCGTCGGCTCGCAACCAGCAGGAGGTCCCATCAGCGTCGAACCCCGTATCAACGACCGGATCCGCGTTCCCGAAGTACGACTGGTCGGGCCCGGCGGGGAGCAGGTCGGCATCGTCCGTATAGAGGACGCTCTTCGGTTGGCGGAAGAAGCCGATCTCGACCTGGTCGAGGTCGCGCCGATGGCCCAGCCGCCGGTGGCCAGGCTCATGGACTACGGCAAGTTCAAGTACGAGTCGGCCGTCAAGGCTCGTGAGGCGCGAAAGAACCAGGCGCAGACCGTCATCAAGGAGATGAAGCTGCGTCCCAAGATCGACACGCACGACTACGAGACCAAGAAGGGTCACGTCGTGCGGTTCCTCAAGGAGGGCGACAAGGTCAAGATCACGATCATGTTCCGCGGTCGGGAGCAGTCCCGGCCCGAGATGGGAGCCAGGCTCTTGCAGCGGCTCGCCGAAGACGTCGCCGAACTCGGCTTCGTCGAATCGGCGCCCAAGCTCGACGGCCGAAACATGATCATGGTCCTCGGACCCCACAAGAAGAAGGCCGACTTCAAGGCCGAGCGCGCCGCCGAGCGGGCGAGCACCGCGGACGACGGCACCAAGTCCGCAGCGCCTGAAGCAGCGCCCGGCGAGAGTCACGATGCTTCCTGACTAGCTTCATCGCTAGCTTCGCTTGTGCTTTACCACGGTGCCCCGGGTCCTCCGGGCCCGACGACGAAGGACGAAGGAGAAGACGGCCACCATGCCGAAGATGAAGACCCACAGTGGGGCCGGCAAGCGGTTCCGGATCACGGGCAGCGGCAAGATCATGCGCCAGCGGGCCAACCGGAGGCACTACCTCGAGCACAAGCCGTCGACTCTGACCCGACGTCTCAACGGCCAGGTCGCCGTCGCGCCGGCCGACGCCAAGCGCGTCAAGAAGATGCTCGGCATCTGATCGACCTCATCGACTCGTATCACCCGAGGCGCGGACGACGTCCGCTGCCATCCGAACCTGCCGACCACCTCGGTCGGTCGCGACAAGGAGTTGTCACGTGGCACGCGTGAAGCGGGCAGTCAACGCCCAGAAGAAGCGCCGGGTCGTTCTCGAGCGCGCCAGCGGCTACCGCGGCCAGCGCTCGCGCCTGTACCGCAAGGCCAAGGAGCAGATGCTCCACTCGATGACCTACAGCTACCGCGACCGGCGGGCGCGCAAGGGTGACTTTCGTCGTTTGTGGATCCAGCGGATCAACGCCGCTGCCCGCTCCCACGGCATGACCTACAACCGGCTCATCCAGGGTCTGAAGGCGGCCGGGGTCGACGTCGACCGCAAGATGCTCGCCGAGCTTGCGGTCAACGACGACACCGCGTTCGCGGCGCTCGTCGCCGTCGCCAAGCAGGCATTGCCCGTTGCGCCGGCGGCCTGACTCCGCGTCGCCGCCAGGTGCGCACCGATCCGCCGCCGTCCGCGACGCGTGTCCCGGCCGGGCCGGGTCGAGCGGATGAGCTGACCGACGTCCGCGCGCCGGTCGTGAAAGCCGCGCGCCGGCTGACCAAGCGGGCGTACCGGGAGCAGGACTCGCTCTTCCTCGCAGAAGGTGCCCAGGCCGTCGCCGAGGCGTTGGCCGATGCCGCAAGCCCGGCCGGGCGCGGCGTTCGCGAGCTCTTCGTCAGCGGGCCGGCACAGGAGCGCTGCGCTGAGCTTGTCGATCGAGCCGTTCGCCTCGGCATCCCGGTGCGACGCGCCAGCGGCCGGGTGCTTGCCGAGCTGTCCGAGACCGTGACGCCGCAGGGCATTGTCGCCGTTTGCGAACGGCGCGACATCGGTCTTGCGGAGCTCATCGCGACCGCGCCCCGGCTGCTCGTCGTCCTCGCTGCCGTGCGCGACCCAGGCAACGCGGGCACGGTCGTGCGCACTGCCGACGCCGCCGGTGCCGACGGCGTCCTCTTCGCCGACGGGAGCGTCGATCCCTACAACGGCAAGTGCGTGCGCGCATCGGTCGGCAGCCTGTTCCACCTGCCGCTCGTCACCGGCGTGGCGACGAGTGACGCACTGGCGATGGTGCGTGCGGCGGGGCTGCAGATCCTCGCCGCAGACGGTTCGGCGCCGACTGATCTCGATGCGATGGAACCCACACTGGCTGCTCCGACCGCGTGGGTCTTCGGCAACGAGGCGTGGGGCCTTCCCGACGACGTGGTGCGGCTCGCCGATGCCGCCGTTCGGGTTCCTATCCATGGCAGGGCCGAGAGCCTCAACCTGGCGGCGGCGGCCGCGGTCTGCCTCTACGCATCCGCGCGCGCCCAGCGACGCAGGCCGAGTGACTGACGGCGACGGGCGGCAGAAATCCCGCCTGCTCGATCGCCTGGCTCCGGCCGGCCGCCGGTAGGGTCGGGGATGCGCCTTCTGGCCGACATCGCATCGATGCGTAGTCTGTCGCGGTCAGCTGCCAACGACCCGCTCCGTGTGAAGGAGGCAGGCGATGTCGCCCGAGATCGAGCACGAGAAAGCGGCATTCGACCTTCTCCCTGACGGGTTGCTGATCGCCGACGAACACGGCCACGTCGTGCTGCTCAACGCAGCGGGCGCGAAGCTGCTCCGGCGACCGGCCGATGACGCCGTCGGCCGCGACTACCGCGAGGTCTTGCCGGTGAGCGATTCGGTTGGGCGCGACTGGTGGTCCTGGACCTGCCCCTACGACGGACTCTCCATCAGAACCGGCCAACCCGAGCGCCGCCTCACCCTGCCCGACGAGCGCGAGATCTATGTGACCGCTCGGTATGTGCGAGATCGACAAGGTGGCCCGGTCAACCGGTTGATCATCAGCTTTCGGGGCGCCGGCGAACGGGAGCGAGCCGATCGCGACCGCGCCGACCTCGTCTCGACGGTTGCGCACGAACTCCGTTCGCCACTCACCAGCGTCAAGGGCTTCACCGCCACGCTGCTGAACAAGTGGGACCGTTTCAACGACGAGCAGCGGAAGTTGATGCTGCAAACCGTGAACGCAGACGCCGACCGGGTCACGCGTCTGATCAGCGAACTGCTCGACGTATCGCGCATCGACGCCGACCGGCTCGAGCTGCGCAAGCAGGTGATCGACGTCGTCCAGGCTGCACACCGTGCCGTGCAGGGCAGGGTCGCCGCGGGGGAGGCCGCTGAGCGCTTCACGGTGACGAGTTCGGGCGAGCTGCCCGAAGTCTGGATCGACCCCGACAAGTTCGACCAGGTGCTTTCCAACCTCGTCGACAACGCGATCCGGCACGGCAGCGGTGGGGTCCGGATCGCGATCGAAGCCGCCGGTTCGGGCGTCGCGATCACGGTCAGCGACGAGGGCGAAGGCGTACCCGCCGAGATACGCAACCTGGTGTTTCGCCGGTTCTGGCGCGCGGGCCGTCGCGGCGGCACCGGGCTCGGCCTCTACATCGTGAAGGGCCTCGTCGAGGCACACGGTGGTCAGGTCATCATCGGTGACGCGTCCGACCACGGCGCGCGGTTCCAGGTCGTCTTTCCCGACGGCACTCCGCCGTTCGCGCGCTGACCGAAGCGAGGCGCGCGGCGCGCCGACCCCACCCCTAGACTGCAGGCTGTCCGAGTCCACCCGAGAGATTTCAGGCTTGAACGCGCATGTCCGCACCCAACAGCGACTACGACCCGGTCGAGGTGACGCCGTTGCACGCCGAGGAAGTCGAGAGCTATCGCGACGACGCGTTGGCGGCCATCGCCGCGGCGTCCGACCTCGACGAGCTGCGGGCGGCGCGGCTGGCGCACGCCGGCGATCGTTCGCCACTCGCGTTGGCCAACCGCGAGATCGGGACGCTGCCGCCGCAGGCGAAAGCCGACGCCGGACGTCGGGTTGGTCAGGCGCGCGCAGCCGTGAACGCCGCCCTGGCCGAGCGAGAGACGGAACTGCTCGCGCAGCGTGATGCCCGGATCCTCGTAGAGGAAGCCGTCGACGTCACCCTGCCGTGGGACCGCCGGCCGCCGGGCGTGCGGCATCCGTTGAGCACGCTCGCCGACCGGATCGTCGATGTGTTCGTCGCACTGGGCTGGGGAGTCGCCGAGGGGCCCGAAGCAGAAGCCGAGTGGTTCAACTTCGACGCGCTCAACTTCCAGCCCGACCACCCCGCCCGCGCGATGCAGGACACCTTCTTCGTCGAGTCGCCCGACAGCGGTGTGGTGCTGCGCACGCACACGTCTCCCGTACAGGCGCGCACGCTTCTCTCGCACCGACCGCCGGTCTATGTCGTGTGCCCCGGGCGTACGTATCGCACCGACGAGCTCGACGCGACGCACACGCCGGTCTTCAACCAGGTCGAGGGGCTCGCGGTCGACCGTGGCCTCACCATGGCGCACCTGCGCGGCACGCTCGATGCGTTCGCGCGCGCGATGTTCGGCGAGGGCGTGGTCACCCGGTTGCGGCCGCACTTCTTCCCCTTCACCGAGCCCTCCGCCGAGATGGATCTGCGCTGCTGGGTCTGCCACGGCGCGTCGGTCGGTGACCCGGCGAACCCGTGCCGCACCTGCCGTTCCGAAGGCTGGATCGAGTGGGGCGGCTGCGGCATGGTCAACCCACGCGTGCTGATCGCGTGCGGCGTCGACCCGCAGGAGTACACCGGGTTCGCCTTCGGCATGGGCATCGACCGCACGCTGCTCTCCCGGCACGGCGGTGGCGACATGCGCGATGTCGTCGAAGGAGACGTCCGCTTCGCTCTCGCGCTCGGGGCGGAGGCCTGAGGTGCGCCTTCCGCTGTCGTGGTTGCGCGAGCTCGCCGACGTCCCTGCCTCGGTCGACGCGCACGACGTCGCCACCCGGCTGATCGAGATCGGCTTCGAGATCGAATCGGTCGAGACGGTCGGCGCGGTCTCCGGCCCGCTCGTCATCGGTGAGGTCGTCGACTTCGTCGATGAGCCGCAGAAGAACGGCAAGACGATCCGGTGGTGCCAGGTTCGCGTGGCGCCCGACGCGCCCCTGCGCGGCATCGTGTGTGGCGCACTGAACTTCGCCGTCGGCGACCGCGTCGTCGTCGCGCTTCCGGGCACCGTGTTGCCGGGTGGGTTCGAGATCGGTGCGCGCAAGACGTACGGGCACGTGAGCGACGGCATGATCTGCTCGGTCCGCGAGCTCGGCATCGGTGACGAGCACACCGGCATCCTGGTGGTCGATCCGAGCCTTCCGGTCGGGGCCGACGCCGCCGCGGCGCTCGGCCTGGGCGAAGCTGTCATCGACGTCGGCGTGACTCCCGACCGCGGGTACGGCATGTCCGCGCGTGGCATCGCGCGCGACCTCGCTGCGGCTTACGGCGTGGCGTTTCGTGACCCGGCCGCGATCGACCTGCCGGCCCCGACCGGGCCGGCCTGGCCGGTACGCATCGACGATCCGGTCGGGTGCGACCGGTTCGTGGCGCGAAGCGTCACCGGTCTCGATGCCACGGCGCAAGCACCGGCGTGGATGGTGCGCAGGCTGGAGATCGCGGGGATGCGGAGCGTGAGCCTGGCCGTCGACGTCACCAACTACGTGATGCTCGAACTCGGCCAGCCGCTGCATGCCTACGACCGCGCCGCCCTGCGCGGTCCGATCGTGGTCCGCCGCGCCGCCCCGGGCGAGCAGGTGCGAACTCTCGACGGCAGCTCGCGCGACCTGCACGTCGATGACCTCGTCATCGCCGACGACAGCGGCGCGATCGGGGTCGCCGGTGTCATGGGCGGCGCTTCCACCGAGATCGGTTCTGCGACGAGCGACATCGTGATCGAGGCAGCGCACTTCACGCCGTCCGTGGTCTCGCGCGCCGCCCGCCGGCACCAGTTGCTCAGCGAGGCTTCGCGGCGGTTCGAGCGCGGCGTCGACCCCGCGCTCGCAGCGGTCGCCGCCCAGCGCACGGTCAGCCTGCTGGCAGAGCACGGCAAGGCGAAGGTCGACGACACTGCGACCGATGTCGGGACGCCGTTGACTCCTCCGATGCTGCGCATCCCGGCCGACTTGCCGGCACGTGTCGTCGGCGTGCCCTACACGCGCGACGAAGTGATCGGGGCGCTGACCGCCATCGGGTGTGCGGTGTCGGTCGAAGGCGGCGCACCCGAACCCGTCCTCGCCGTGCAGGTTCCGTCCTGGCGCAACGATCTGCGCGATCCTTACGACCTGGTCGAAGAAGTCGCGCGGCTCGTCGGCTACGACCGAATCCCCTCCGTCTTGCCGGCCCCGCCGGCAAGCGGTGGCTTGAGCGAGTTCCAGCGCGCGCGTCGTCGCGCCGAGACGGCGCTTGCCGCTGCCGGGTTCGTCGAGGCGCAGACGTACCCGTTCGTCGGCGCTGCCGAGCTCGATGCACTGATGCTCGCGGTCGACGATCCTCGGCGGCGCGGGGTGCGGCTGGCCAACCCGCTCTCCGACGACCAACCGTTCCTGCGCACCACCCTCCTTCCCGGCTTGCTCGCCGCGCTGAGACGCAACCTCTCCCGTGGGCTGCTCGACGTCGCCCTGTTCGAGTCGGGCGTCGTGTTCCGAATGGACGACGGGCCGCTGCCGCGTCCGCCCGTCCTCCCGGTCGATCGGCCGCCTGATGCCGCGCAGGTCGCCGCGCTCGACGCGGCGCTGCCGCGCCAGCCCAGGCGCCTCGCGCTGGTCGCGGCCGGTCAGTGGGAACGGTCGGGATGGTGGGGGCCGGGCCGGCCCGTCAGCTGGGCCGACGCGGTGGAGTCGGTGCGCCTGGTCGCACGTGCCGGCGGAGCCGAACTCGACGTCGCGGCCGACGCCGAGCATGCGCCGTGGCACCCGGGGCGCTGCGCCGTCCTTCGCCGCGACGGAGCCGTCGTCGGGCACGCGGGTGAGTTGCATCCCCGGGTCGTCGAGGCGCTCGGCCTGCCGGCACCGACCATCGCGGCCGAGCTCGACCTCGACATGGTGCTGACCGAGACGGCACCGACCCAGGCGCCGGTCCTTTCCACGTACCCCCTCGCTGCGTCGGACGTCGCGCTGGTCGTGCCGGCGGCGGTACCCGCGTCCGCGGTCGAAGCCGCGCTGCGATCGGGAGCCGGCCCGTTGCTGGAGTCGCTTCGGCTCTTCGACGTCTACACCGGTACCGGCGTGGAGGAGGGCCATCGCTCCCTCGCCTTTCGCCTGAACCTGCGCGCCCCGGACCGCACGTTGACCGTCGAGGAGGTCAATGCCGTCCGCGATGCCGCGGTGGCGACCGCGGCGGCCCGCACCGGAGCGGTCCTTCGCGGCTGACGGCCGCGGCACAGCCCGGCGAGCTCGTGTATAGTCATGCACCAACCTGCATGAATGTTCATACCGGAAGGGGTGGCCGTGGGTATCGCGGTGGCGGTGGCGGGCGCGAGTGGCTACGCGGGGGGCGAGCTCTTGCGGTTGCTTGCCGGCCATCCCGACCTCGAGTTGGCGGTCGCGACGGCGGCGAGCAACGCCGGTGAGCCGATCACCGCTGTGCATCCGCAACTGCCGCACCTCGCCGGGCAGGTGTTCGAAGCAACGGACCCGGCGGCACTGAGCGGCGCCGATGTCATCTTCCTGGCCCTGCCGCACGGCCAGTCCGCGGCGATCGCCGCAGCGTTGCCGGAGCAAGCGCTGGTCATCGACATCGGGGCCGATTTCCGGCTGCGTGACCCGGGCCAGTGGGCCAAGTTCTACGGCGGTTCGCATGCCGGCACGTGGACCTACGGGTTGCCCGAACTGCGGGGCGCGCGTGAACTGATCGCCGGCAGTCGCCGGATCGCCAACCCGGGTTGCTACGTCACCGCAGCCACCCTCGCCCTTGCTCCGCTGTTCGCACACGACCTCGCCGAACCCGACGACACGGTCGTGGTTGCGGCAAGCGGTACGAGCGGCGCGGGGCGCGTGCCGAAACCCCACCTCATGGCCAGCGAGATCATGGGGTCGATGTCCGGCTACAAGGTGGGCGGGGTGCACCAACACACACCGGAGATCGAGCAGAACCTGTCGGCCGTAGCGGGTGTCGCGGTCACCGTGTCGTTCACCCCGCTGTACGCGCCGATGCCGCGGGGGATTCTGGCCACCTGCGCCGTGCGACCGAAGCCCGGTGTCGGCGGAGGCGACGTCCGTGCAGCGTTCGAGGCCGACTACGGGCCGGAGCCGTTCGTGCACCTGCTGCCCGAGGGCAGCTGGCCGCAGACCGCCGCGACGCTCGGCTCGAACTCCACCCACCTCCAGGTCGGGTTCGACGAGCATGCGCGGCGCGTGGTGGTGCTGGCCGCGCTCGACAACTTGACCAAGGGCGCGGCCGGGCAGGCGGTGCAGAACGCGAATATCGCGCTCGGCCTCGACGAGACCGCGGGCCTGCCGATCGCGGGAGTCGCGCCGTGAGCGTGACAGCTGCGAGAGGCTTTCGCGCAGCGGGGGTTGCCGCAGGTATCAAGCCGAGCGGCCGCAGCGACGTTGCTCTCGTCGTCAACGACGGCCCTCGGTTCAGCGGCGCAGGGGTGTTCACGGCGAACCGCATCAAGGCGGCGCCGGTGCTGTGGTCGCAACAGGTGGTCAAGGCGGGCCGGCTTGCGGCCGTGGTCCTGAACGCAGGCAACGCCAACGCCTGCACCGGCTCGCTCGGCTTCCAGCACGCCCACCGAAGCGCCGAGGAAGTCGCGAAGGTGCTCGAGATCTCGGCTGCCGAGGTCGCCGTCTGCTCCACCGGTCTGATCGGTCAGCAGCTTCCCGTCGAGCGCTTGCTCGCGGGCATCGGGGCAGCGGCCGAGAGCCTTTCGGCGGACGGCGGCGAGGCTGCCGCGCGCGCCGTCATGACGACCGACACCGTGCCGAAGGAGGCCGCCGACACCTCGCCGCACGGTTGGACCGTTGGCGGCATGGCCAAAGGCGCCGGCATGCTCGCTCCGGCGCTCGCGACGATGCTCGTCGTCCTCACGACAGATGCGGTCGCCGATGCGAGCACGCTTGACGCGGCGCTGCGTGCCGCCACGGCACAGACCTTCGAACGCATCGATTCCGACGGTTGTCTCTCCACGAACGACACCGTCTTGGTGCTGTCCTCCGGTGCATCGGGCGTCGAACCCGGCCTCGACGAACTGACCACCGCGCTCACCCGCGTGTGCTCCTCTCTCGCGACCCAGCTGATCGAGGACGCCGAGGGTGCGAGCAAGGTCATCGCCATCGAGGTGCGCAATGCGGTGAGCGATGCCGAAGCCGTCGACGTCGCGCGCGCCGTGGCGCGCAACAACCTCTTCAAGTGCGCGGTACACGGCGAAGACCCCAACTGGGGACGCGTGCTGGCCGCAGTGGGAACAACGAGCGCGACGTTCGACGACGACGCGGTCGACGTCGCCCTCAACGGCGTGTGGGTGTGCCGCGGCTCTGCGGTCGGCGACGACCGTGCAGGAGTCGACATGCGGCCACGCCGGGTCGAGGTCACCATCGACCTGCACGCCGGCGCGGCGTCCGCCACTGTCCTCACGACCGATCTGACAGCCGCATACGTGCACGAGAACTCGGCGTACTCGACATGACCAGAC
The DNA here is from genome assembly GCA_963782965.1 of uncultured Actinomycetes bacterium. Classification (GTDB taxonomy): domain Bacteria; phylum Actinomycetota; class Actinomycetes; order Acidothermales; family Acidothermaceae; genus CAWALV01. The sequence goes on along the minus strand of CAWALV010000006.1, from coordinate 1,544,011 downwards.
ACCGCGACGCCGCGCAGGCGAAGGCGGCGACCCTGGTCGAAGCGTTGCCCTGGCTGGCGCGGTTCCACGGCCGCACCGTCGTCGTCAAGTACGGCGGACACGCGATGAGCGACCCCGAACTCGCGGCTTCCTTCGCCTCTGACGTCGTGTTCCTGCGCTACGCCGGGTTGCGGCCGGTCGTCGTCCATGGCGGCGGGCCGCAGATCAACCGCGCGCTCGACCGACTCGGCATCGAACCACGCTTCGCCGGCGGGCTACGGGTGACGACACCCGAGACGATGGACGTCGTCCGCATGGTGCTCATCGGCCAGGTGCAGCGCGACGTGATCGGGCTGATCAACGCGCACGGACCGTTCGCCGTCGGTGTGAGCGGTGAGGACGCCCAGCTCTTCACCGCCGAACGCCGGCCGGCGATCGTCGACGGCGACGAGGTCGACATCGGTCTGGTCGGCGATGTCACATCGGTGTCGCCCGGCGTGGTGACGAGCCTGCTCGACGACGGTCGTATCCCGGTCGTGTCCAGCGTCGCGCGCGGCTTCGACGCCGCAGGCAAACCATGCGTGTACAACGTCAACGCCGACACTGCGGCTGCCGCGCTCGCCGTCGCGCTGGCGGCGGAGAAGCTGGTGGTGTTGACCGACGTCGAGGGGTTGTTCGCCGACTGGCCGGAAAGCGACGAGGTGATCAGCTCGCTCACCGCCGATGAGTTGGAGAAGTTGCTGCCGACACTCGGCCACGGCATGGTGCCGAAGATGGAAGCCTGCCTTCGCGCCGTCCGGGGCGGAGTCCCGAGCGCGCACGTACTCGACGGCCGGGTGCTGCACGCCGTCCTGCTCGAGATATTCACCGACGAAGGAATCGGCACGATGGTGAGGCGCGATGAGTAACGCAGACCTGCTGACCAGGTTCGGCGCGGCGATGATGCCCACCTATGCACCGTCGCTCGCGTTGGTACGTGGCGAGGGTTGCCGCGTCTGGGACGCCGACGGCCGGACGTACCTCGACCTGATCGCGGGCATCGCGGTGTCGTCCTTGGGTCACGCCCACCCGGCGATCGTCGAAGCGGTGTCCCGCCAGGTGGCGACGATCGCGCACACGAGCAACCTGTTCGCCCAGCAACCCGCCATCACGCTGGCCGAGCGCCTGCTCGCGCTGCTCGGCGGCGACGGGCGGGTGTTCTTCACCAACAGCGGCACCGAGGCGAACGAAGCCGCGTACAAGCTGGTCCGTAAGCACGCCGGTCCTGAACGCAGCTACGTCGTCGCGGCGCAGAAGGGCTTCCACGGCCGCACGATGGGTTCGCTGGCGCTGACCGGAAAGGCTTCGATCCGCGAGCCCTTCGGCCCGTACTCGGCCGACGTCGTCTTCGTGCCCTACGGCGACGCCGACGCGCTGCGCGAAGCGATCACCGGCCGCACGGCGGCCCTGTTCCTCGAACCGATGCTCGGCGAGGGCGGTGTCGTTCCCGCGCCGACCGGCTACCTACGCCTCGCCCGTGAGCTGTGCGACGACGTTGGTGCGGTGTTCGTGCTCGATGAGATCCAGTCCGGCATCGGTCGCACCGGCCACTGGTTCCTGCACGAGGAGGAAGGCGTGCGACCCGACCTCATCACGTTGGCCAAGGGGCTCGGCGGTGGGTTGCCCATCGGCGCCTGCATCGGTCTGGGCCGGTTCGGTGAGACGTTCGCGAAGAGCGATCACGGCAGCACATTCGGCGGCAACCCGGTCGCGTGCGCGGCCGCCCTCGCCGTCCTCGACACGATCGAGCGCGACGACCTGCTCTCGCACGTCGCGAAGGTCGGCCGGTACCTCGCCGACGGCTTGGCGGGCGTGTCGCACCCGGCGCTGGGCGGTGTACGTGGCCGTGGCCTGTGGTTCGCGCTCGTCCTCGACGGGGTCACCTCCACCGCGGTCGAGGCCGCGAGCCGCGATGCCGGATTCCTGGTCAATGCGGTGCAGCCGGACGCCGTCCGGATAGCGCCGCCGTTGATCCTCTCGACCGATCAGGCCGACGAGTACGTCGCAGCCCTGCCCGCGATCCTCGACGCCGCGACCGCGCAGGAGGCGTGATGGCAGCGCGCCACTTCCTCATCGACGACGACCTGACTTCCGACGAGCTGGCCTGGGTGCTCGACGAAGCCGCTCGGTTGAAGAAGGATCGCTTCGCAGCGCGGTCGCTTGCCGGCCCCAAGTCGGTCGCGGTGGTGTTCGAGAAGCATTCGACGCGCACCCGGGTCTCGTTCGAGACCGCCATTGCGGAGCTGGGCGGCTACCCCGTCATGCTCGACGCGCAGACGTCCCAGCTCGGTCGTGGCGAGCCCATCGAGGACACCGCTCGGGTGTTGTCTCGCTACGTCTCGGCGATCGTCATCCGAACCTTCGCGCACGAAAGGCTCGAGACGCTCGCCAAGCATTCGAGCGTTCCTGTCGTCAACGCGCTGACGGACCTTGCGCACCCCTGCCAGGCGCTGGCCGACCTGATGACGATCCGCGAGCACAAGGGCACCCTGGCCGGTCGGGTTCTCGCCTACGTCGGTGACGGCAACAACGTCGCCAACTCGCTCCTGCTGGCCGGCGCGCTGGCCGGCTTACACGTGCGTGTCGCGACACCGGCGGGTTACGAACCGCCGCGCGCAGTCGTCGATCGGGCGAGCGCGATCGCCGGCACGACCGGAGCCACGGTCGAGGTGATGCACGATGTCGACGACGCCTGCCGCGGAGCCGACGTGCTCTACACCGACGTATGGGCGTCGATGGGCCAGGAGGCCGAAGCCGCCGGGCGTCAGCAGGCCTTCACCGGTTACACCGTCGATGAGCGCTTGCTCGGCGTGGCGGCCGACGACGCCATCGTGATGCACTGCCTGCCGGCTCACCGTGGCGAGGAGATCGCGGCGTCGGTGATCGACGGGCCGCAGTCGGTGGTCTTCGATCAGGCGGAGAATCGGCTCCACGCGCAAAAGGCGCTCTTGGTGTTCCTCTTCGGGCGGGCCTGAGCGATGGCCCCGGCACGCGACCGCGGGGCGACAGCGGCCGCCGGTGCGCGCGCGCTACCTGGTGCGCCCACGACGAAGGCGGCGCGGCACGCGCGTATCGCCGACGTCCTCACCCGCGAGCAGGTGCACTCCCAACAAGAGCTTGCCGCCCTGCTCGCCGACGAGGGCTTCACGGTGACGCAGGCGACGCTGTCGCGCGATCTCGACGAACTCGGTGCCGTGCGGTTGCGCAGTGCGGGGGGCGGTTTCGTGTACGTCGTCCCGACTCCGGACGACGCTGCGCGGGCACGCGCGCACCCCACCGGTGGCGACCAGTCGGCGCCCGGCTCCGCGGGTCACGCTCGGTTGCTGCGGATCGCGGCCGAGCTGCTGCTCTCGGCGCAGGCGTCCGGCAACCTCGTGGTCGCTCGCACCCCGCCGGGCGGCGCGCACTTGTTGGCGGGTGCGCTCGATCAGGCCGACCTCCCGGCCATCATCGGAACGGTGGCCGGCGACGACACCGTGCTGTGCATCTGCCGCGAGCCCGACGGCGGCCCTGCCGTCGCCGAGCAACTGCTCGGCCTCGCCGACCGGCGAGCTGCTCCCTGACCGACACCCGACCCGCTACCCCGACTCCTCATCCGACACGAAACTGGTATTCAGGCAAGGAGAAAGTCCCGTGACCGAGCGCGTCGTACTGGCATATTCCGGAGGGCTCGACACCTCCGTGTGCATCGGCTGGATCGCAGCAGAAACCGGCGCCGAGGTCATCGCCCTCGCTGCTGACGTCGGCCAGGGTGGCGAGGACATGGAGGTCGTGCGCAAGCGCGCGCTCGCGTGCGGCGCCGTCGAATCAATCGTGGTCGACGCCAAGAACGAGTTCGCCGACGAGTACTGCCTGCCCGCACTCAAAGCCAACGCGCTGTACATGGACCGGTATCCGCTGCTCTCCGCGTTGTCCCGGCCGATCATCAACAAGCATCTGGTCGACGCCGCGCACACCTACGGCGCTTCGATGGTCGCGCACGGCAGCACGGGCAAGGGCAACGACCAGGTTCGATTCGAGGTCGGTATCGGTGCTCTCGATCCGTCGCTGCGGGTACTCGCGCCGGTTCGTGACTCCGGCATGACGCGCGACAAGGCGATCGCCTTCGCCGAGGAGAAGGGGTTGCCGATCGACGTGACGAAGAAGTCGCCGTACTCGATCGACGCCAACGTCTGGGGCAGGGCGATCGAGACGGGCTTCCTCGAGGACATCTGGAACGGGCCGGTCGAAGACATCTATGCGTACACGGCCAACCCGGCGACACCCCGGGAGCCGGACGAGGTGGTCGTCGCCTTCGAGCGCGGCGCGCCCGTGGCGATCGACGGCAAAGCGGTGACCGTGCTGCAGGCGATCGAACAGCTGAACCGCCGTGCGGGCGCGCAGGGTGTTGGCCGCCTCGACATGGTCGAGGACCGCCTCGTCGGGATCAAGAGCCGCGAGGTCTACGAAGCCCCCGGTGCCATCGCGCTCATCACGGCGCATCAGGAACTCGAGAACGTCACCGTCGAGCGCGATCTCGCCCGCTTCAAGCGGCTCGTCGACCAGCGGTGGGGCGAGCTCGTCTACGACGGATTGTGGTTTTCGCCGTTGAAGCGAGCGCTCGACGAGTTCATCGCTGCCTCTCAGCAACACGTCACGGGCGAGATCCGGATGACACTGCACGGCGGCCGCGCCGTGGTGACCGGGCGCCGGAGCCCGGCCTCGCTGTACGAGTACAAGATGGCGACGTACGACACGGGAGACGCGTTCGACCAGTCGCTCGCCAAGGGCTTCGTGGAGCTTTGGGGGTTGCCGACCAAGACGGCCGCGCGGCGCGACCTCGCGGTAGGTTCGTCGGGTGACTGACACGCCGACGCCACCGAGCGGTTCTGGTGGCGGTTCTCGTGGCGAGCCGGTGCGCCTGTGGGGTGGCCGGTTCGCCGGTGGCCCGGCGCAGGCCCTGGCGGCATTGTCGGCGTCCGTGCACTTCGACTGGCGGCTCGCCCCCTACGACCTGATGTCGTCGCGCGCGCACGCCCGGGTGCTCAACAAGGCCGGCTTGCTGGACGACGACGAGCTGGGGCAGATGCTGGCAGCGCTCGACGATCTCGACCAGGCCTGTCGTTCGGGCGACTTTCGGCCGACGGCCGCCGACGAAGACGTGCACACCGCGCTCGAACGAGGCCTCATCGAGCGCCTCGGACCGCTCGGCGGCAAGCTGCGGGCCGGCCGCAGCCGCAACGACCAGATCGCCACCGACCTGAGGCTCTTCCTCCGGGCGCATGCCCGGGTGCTCGTCCGGCGGCTCGCCGAACTCGAAGCGGCGCTGGTCGACCTCGCCGAACGCAACCGTGACGTTCCCGCCCCGGGCATGACGCATCTGCAGCACGCCCAACCGGTGCTGTTCGCGCACCACTTGCTCGCGCACGTTCATGCATTCACCCGCGACGCCGATCGGCTGCGCGACTGGGACGTGCGGGCCGCGGTGTCGCCGCTCGGCTCAGGCGCCCTTGCCGGATCGTCGTTACCGCTTGACCCGATCACGACGGCCGCGGAGCTCGGATTCGCGACGTCCGCCGCCAACTCGATCGACGCCGTCAGCGACCGCGATTTCGCCGCCGAGTTCGCGTTCTGCACGGCGATGATCGGCATCCACCTGTCGCGGCTGGGGGAGGAGGTCGTTCTCTGGAGCACCCAGCAGTTCCGCTGGGTCGAACTCGACGACGCATACGCGACAGGTTCGTCGATCATGCCGCAGAAGAAGAACCCCGACGTCGCCGAGCTCGCGCGAGGAAAGAGCGGCCGCCTCGTCGGCAATCTGACCGCGCTGCTGACCATGCTCAAAGGGCTGCCGCTCGCCTACGACCGTGACCTGCAGGAGGACAAGGAGCCGGTCTTCGACTCCCTCGACACGCTGCTGCTCCTGCTCCCTGCGGTCACCGGGATGATGTCGACCCTGCGCATCGACGCCGATCGCCTCTCGGCCGCCGCGCCGACCGGCTTCGCATTGGCGACCGACGTCGCCGAGGATCTCGTCCGGCGCGGGGTGCCGTTCCGGGAGGCGCATGAAGCCGTCGGCAAACTGGTGGCGTGGTGCAGCGCACACAACTGTGACCTGCCCGACGTCACCGACGCGCAGCTGAAGGAGATCTCGGCGCACTTCACCCCCGAGGTCAGGGCCGTGCTCTCGGTTCGCGGCGCACTCGCCGCGCGATCCGCCAGAGGCGGCACCGCTCCACAACGCGTGGCCGAGCAGATCGCCGACCTGCGGGTGCACCTCGCCGGTCAGGTGCGCTGGGCGGACGGCGAGCTGTCCTGAAAGCCCGGCCCGACGGCGCGGTTCGTGGCCGGCCGATCGCCCGCTCGTTCTTCGCCTCGCCTGCGCTCGAAGTGGCCCCGGCCCTGTTGGGCTGCGTGGTCTCGCACGCGAGCCCCGAGGGCCTCGTGGCCGTCCGGCTCACGGAGGTAGAGGCATATCTCGGTGAGGACGACCCCGGCTCGCATGCGTTTCGCGGGCGAACCCCACGCAACGAGGTCATGTTCGGACCCGCCGGGCACGTCTACGTGTACTTCACCTACGGCATGCACTACTGCATGAACATCGTGTGCGGCCCCGTCGGGACCGCAGCCGCGGTGCTGCTTCGTGCCGGCGAGGTCGTCGAGGGGCTGGCGCTGGCGACCGCGCGCCGGGCAGGTGCGCCGGCCCGAGACCTCGCGCGTGGCCCGGCCAGGCTTGCCAGCGCGCTCGGGGTCGGGCGGGCCGAAGACGGGGCCGACGCCTGCTCCGCGTCGTCCGCCCTGCGCATTCGTGCGGCGACTGCGCCCACTCCGCGGACCATTCGCTGCGGCCCGCGGGTCGGGCTGTCGAAGGGCGCGGATTCCCCGTGGCGTTTCTGGCTGGACGCCGAGCCGACGGTCTCCGCATATCGTGCGCACACGCCGAAACGGCGCCGGCCGGCAAACCCGTCGCGCCCGCTCCGCAGCGATACGCAAGGATTCGCACCGTGACCCACATCCTTGACGACTTCGCCTGGCGCGGCCTCATCGCGGTCAGCACCGACCTCGGCGCGCTGCGCGCGGCCCTGGACGCCGGGCCCGTCACCGTCTACTGCGGCTTCGATCCGACGGCGCCCAGCCTGCACCTGGGCAACCTCGTGCAGATCCTCACCCTCCGCCGCCTTCAAGACGCCGGCCACCGGCCCCTGGCACTCGTCGGTGGGGCGACCGGCCTCATCGGAGACCCACGTCCGACGGCCGAACGAGCCTTGAACGACCCGGGCGTCGTCGCCGGTTGGGTCGACCGGATCAAGGCGCAGATCACGCCGTACCTCGACTTCGAGGGCGATCGAGCCGAGCACCCGGCGACGATGGTGAACAACCTCGATTGGACCGCCGAGCTGTCGGCCATCGATTTCCTTCGCGACGTCGGTAAGCACTTCCGGGTCAACAAGATGTTGGGCAAGGAAGCGGTCAGCGCGCGCCTCAACTCCGACGCCGGCATCAGCTACACCGAGTTCAGCTACCAGCTCTTGCAGAGCATGGACTTCCTCGAGCTGTATCGGCGAGAGGGCTGCACGATGCAGACCGGCGGCAGCGACCAGTGGGGGAACCTGACCGCCGGTCTCGACCTCCTTCACCGGCTCGAGGCAGTGTCGGGGCACGCCCTGGCCACGCCACTGATCACGAAGGCCGACGGCACCAAGTTCGGAAAGACGGAATCCGGCACGGTCTGGCTCGACCCGACGATGACCTCGCCGTACGCCTTCTACCAGTTCTGGGTCAACACCGATGATCGCGACGTCGTCGGCTACCTCAAGATCTTCAGCCTTCGTTCCCGGTCGGAGATCGAAGAGTTGGCGGTGTCGGTCGAAAGCCGGCCTGCCGTCCGAGAGGCACAGCGAGCGTTGGCGGAGGAGCTCACCACGCTCGTGCATGGCGCCGCCGAAACTTCGGCTGCGGTCGCGGCAAGCGCGGCGTTGTTCGGACGCGGCGACCTGGAGGAGTTGCCTGCGGCGACCCTCGAGGCGGCATTGCAAGAGACCGGCCTGGCGGCCTTGCCGGCCAGCCCGCCGGCCAACGTCGTCGATGCGCTACTCGCGACCGGCCTCGTCGAGTCACGCTCGGCCGGTCGCCGGGCCGTCGCCGAGGGCGGCGCGTACCTGAACAACCGCAAGGTCACCGACGCGGAGGCGCCGCTTCAGCCCGAGCAGGCATTGCACGGGCGGTGGTTCGTCGTCCGTCGGGGGAAGCGATCGGTGGCGGGCATCAGGCTCGAATGAGCGTGGGTATCGGGCGCTGCAGGGCGCTCCGCGAGCCGATTTGACGCTCCCGGGACGTCGCCGTAGGGTGTCTCTACACCACGGGAGGAACGGACGCCGAGAGCGGCCGGTCCCTGGTCTCAACCAACTGATCTCACGGCCGTCAACATCACGGTTGTTGGCGGCGGTTTCGGTTGTGCTGGAACGGGTCCGAGGCGGTTTGACACCACCTGGGCACTCGTATAACTTAGAGCGGTTGCCCCGAGGAAGGCCGAGAGGCCGACTGAGGTGTGCGTTCGATCCTTGAGAACTCAACAGCGTGCTAAAAGTCAGTGCCAAAAACCCCGTGCGTGGGCTTCGTGCTCACGACGGAATTCCTTTGGTAATGACAGACAGCTAGTTACGTCTGTCGATGCCAGATCGCTCTAGAGATGTCGGCGGCCCGCCTCGTGCGCGGCCGTCAACGAAGACATTTACGGAGAGTTTGATCCTGGCTCAGGACGAACGCTGGCGGCGTGCTTAACACATGCAAGTCGAACGGTGAAGTCCCTTCGGGGGCGGATCAGTGGCGAACGGGTGAGTAACACGTGGGCAACCTGCCCCTAGCTCTGGGATAACCTCGGGAAACCGGGGCTAATACCGGATACGACCTTCGGCGGCATCGCTGAAGGTGGAAAGTTCCGGCGGCTAGGGATGGGCCCGCGGCCTATCAGCTTGTTGGTGGGGTAATGGCCTACCAAGGCGACGACGGGTAGCCGGCCTGAGAGGGCGACCGGCCACACTGGGACTGAGACACGGCCCAGACTCCTACGGGAGGCAGCAGTGGGGAATATTGCGCAATGGGCGAAAGCCTGACGCAGCGACGCCGCGTGCGGGATGAAGGCCTTCGGGTTGTAAACCGCTTTCAGCAGGGACGAAGCGAAAGTGACGGTACCTGCAGAAGAAGCACCGGCTAACTACGTGCCAGCAGCCGCGGTAATACGTAGGGTGCAAGCGTTGTCCGGATTTATTGGGCGTAAAGAGCTCGTAGGCGGTCTGTCGCGTCGGATGTGAAAACCCAGGGCTCAACCCTGGGCCTGCACTCGATACGGGCAGACTAGAGTACGGCAGGGGAGACTGGAATTCCTGGTGTAGCGGTGAAATGCGCAGATATCAGGAGGAACACCGGTGGCGAAGGCGGGTCTCTGGGCCGTAACTGACGCTGAGGAGCGAAAGCGTGGGGAGCGAACAGGATTAGATACCCTGGTAGTCCACGCCGTAAACGTTGGGCGCTAGGTGTAGGGGACCTTCCACGTCCTCTGTGCCGCAGCTAACGCATTAAGCGCCCCGCCTGGGGAGTACGGCCGCAAGGCTAAAACTCAAAGGAATTGACGGGGGCCCGCACAAGCGGCGGAGCATGTGGCTTAATTCGATGCAACGCGAAGAACCTTACCTGGGTTTGACATGCAAGGAAATCCGGCAGAGATGTCGGGTCCGCAAGGGTCTTGCACAGGTGGTGCATGGTTGTCGTCAGCTCGTGTCGTGAGATGTTGGGTTAAGTCCCGCAACGAGCGCAACCCTCGTCCTATGTTGCCAGCGGGTAATGCCGGGGACTCATAGGAGACTGCCGGGGTCAACTCGGAGGAAGGTGGGGATGACGTCAAATCATCATGCCCCTTAAGTCCAGGGCTGCACACATGCTACAATGGCCGGTACAAAGGGCTGCGAAACCGCAAGGTAGAGCGAATCCCAAAAAGCCGGTCTCAGTTCGGATTGGGGTCTGCAACTCGACCCCATGAAGTCGGAGTCGCTAGTAATCGCAGATCAGCAACGCTGCGGTGAATACGTTCCCGGGCCTTGTACACACCGCCCGTCACGTCACGAAAGTCGGTAACACCCGAAGCCGGTGGCCCAACCCGTAAGGGAGGGAGCTGTCGAAGGTGGGATCGGCGATTGGGACGAAGTCGTAACAAGGTAGCCGTACCGGAAGGTGCGGCTGGATCACCTCCTTTCTAAGGAGCATCTGGCGACGCACAAGCGTCGTCCAGGCCCCATGGCGGCCGTTCGAGCCGTCGGGGTGCTCATGGGTGGAACACTGACTATTCAGCCGGCCGTTTCTGCGGCGCCATCAGTACTGCCGTTCGCGGCGTGGAACGTGGCCTCGTAAGGATGGTCGGCTGGGCACGCTGTTGAGTCCTGAGGGCTCGAGCGCCAGAAGGCGGCGACTCTCTGCGCGGGGCGATCCCGGCCGAACGACTCCGTTGATCGGAGCACGCGGCGGATCGGGTCGACTTCCCGCCCGCATCTTGAGAACTGCACAGTGGACGCGAGCATCTTTGTGGCCAAGTTATTAAGGGCGCACGGTGGATGCCTTGGCACCAGGAGCCGAAGAAGGACGTAGGAGGCTGCGATAAGCCTCGGGGAGCTGCCAACCGAGCTGTGATCCGAGGGTGTCCGAATGGGGAAACCCGGCAGGAGTCATGTCCTGTCACCCATGCCTGAACACATAGGGCATGTGGAGGGAACGTGGGGAAGTGAAACATCTCAGTACCCACAGGAAGAGAAAGCAACCGCGATTCCGTGAGTAGTGGCGAGCGAAAGCGGAAGAGGCCAAACCGATCACGTGTGATAGCCGGCAGGCGTTGCGTGGTCGGGGTTGTGGGATCGTTCAGTCGGGTCTGCCGACCCGGCAGGGAGTAAGAAATCGTCGGTGTAGTCGAATGGCATGAGAAAGGCCAGGCGCAGCGGGTAATACCCCCGTAGACGAAACACTGACGACTCCCGAGCGTCATCCCAAGTAGCACGGAGCCCGTGAAATTCCGTGTGAATCTGGCGGGACCACCCGCTAAGCCTAAATACTCCCTGGTGACCGATAGCGGACTAGTACCGTGAGGGAAAGGTGAAAAGTACCCCGGGAGGGGAGTGAAATAGTACCTGAAACCGTGTGCCTACAAGCCGTGGGAGCGTCGTCGTCAGGCTTGCCTGACGGCCGTGACTGCGTGCCTTTTGAAGAATGAGCCTGCGAGTTAGTGGTATGTGGCGAGGTTAACCCGTGAGGGGAAGCCGTAGCGAAAGCGAGTCCGAACAGGGCGAATCAGTCGCATGCTCTAGACCCGAAGCGGAGTGATCTACCCATGGGCAGGTTGAAGCGCGGGTAAGACCGCGTGGAGGACCGAACCCACCAGTGTTGAAAAACTGGGGGATGACCTGTGGGTAGGGGTGAAAGGCCAATCAAACTCCGTGATAGCTGGTTCTCCCCGAAATGCATTTAGGTGCAGCGTCGTGCGTTTCTTACCGGAGGTAGAGCACTGGATGGCCTAGGGGGCCTAAAAGCTTACTGAAGTCAGCCAAACTCCGAATGCCGGTAAGTGAGAGCACGGCAGTGAGACTGCGGGGGATAAGCTCCGTAGTCGAGAGGGAAACAACCCAGATCACCGGCTAAGGCCCCTAAGCGTGTGCTAAGTGGGAAAGGATGTGGAGTCGCAGAGACAACCAGGAGGTTGGCTTAGAAGCAGCCACCCTTGAAAGAGTGCGTAATAGCTCACTGGTCAAGTGATTCCGCGCCGACAATGTAGCGGGGCTCAAGCACACCGCCGAAGCCGTGGCGTTCACGCAATAGCTCGATCCGTAAGGATCCAGGCGCGTGGACGGGTAGGGGAGCGTCGTGTGGCGAGAGAAGCGACGGGGTGACCCAGTCGTGGACGCCACACGAGTGAGAATGCAGGCATGAGTAGCGAAAGACGGGTGAGAAACCCGTCCGCCGGATGACCAAGGGTTCCTGGGCCAGGCTAATCCGCCCAGGGTAAGTCGGGACCTAAGGCGAGGCCGACAGGCGTAGTCGATGGACAACGGGTTGATATTCCCGTACCCGCTATGACGCGCCAATGTCGAACCTAGTGATGCTAAGCGCATGAAGCCGGCGGTCCTTCGGGACTGCGGGTGGAGCGCGCGAACCTAACTGGCAGTAGGCAAGCGATGGGATGACGCAGGAAGGTAGTCCAACCCGGCCGATGGTAGTGCCGGGGTAAGGGTGTAGGGCGAGGCGTAGGCAAATCCGCGCTTCACATGCCTGAGACCTGATGCCGAGCCGATAAGGCGAAGTGGATAATCCTATGCTGCCAAGAAAAGTCTCTAGCGAGTGTCATGGCGGCCCGTACCCCAAACCGACTCAGGTGGTCAGGTAGAGAATACCAAGGCGATCGAGTGAACTGTGGTCAAGGAACTAGGCAAAATACCCCCGTAACTTCGGGAGAAGGGGGGCCGCGTCGCGTATAGGGGCTTGCCCCCGAAGCGCGGTACGGCCGCAGAGACCAGCGAGAAGCGACTGTTTACTAAAAACACAGGTCCGTGCGAAGTCGCAAGACGATGTATACGGACTGACGCCTGCCCGGTGCTGGAACGTTAAGGGGACGGGTTAGCGGCCTTCGGGTCGTGAAGCTCAGAACTTAAGCGCCAGTAAACGGCGGTGGTAACTATAACCATCCTAAGGTAGCGAAATTCCTTGTCGGGTAAGTTCCGACCTGCACGAATGGCGTAACGACTTCTCGACTGTCTCGACCACAGACTCGGCGAAATTGCACTACGAGTAAAGATGCTCGTTACGCGCGGCAGGACGGAAAGACCCCGGGACCTTTACTACAGCTTGATATTGGTGGTCGGTTCGGCTTGTGTAGGATAGGTGGGAGACTGTGAAACCCGGACGCCAGTTCGGGTGGAGTCAACGTTGAAATACCACTCTGGTCGTGCTGGCTGTCTAACTTCGGTCCGTGATCCGGATCAGGGACAGTGTCAGGTGGGTAGTTTAACTGGGGCGGTTGCCTCCCAAAAGGTAACGGAGGCGCTCAAAGGTTCCCTCAGCCTGGTTGGCAATCAGGTGTCGAGTGCAAGTGCACAAGGGAGCTTGACTGTGAGACAGACATGTCGAGCAGGTGCGAAAGCAGGAACTAGTGATCCGGCGGTGGCTTGTGGAAGCGCCGTCGCTCAACGGATAAAAGGTACCCCGGGGATAACAGGCTGATCTTGCCCAAGAGTCCATATCGACGGCATGGTTTGGCACCTCGATGTCGGCTCGTCGCATCCTGGGGCTGGAGTAGGTCCCAAGGGTTGGGCTGTTCGCCCATTAAAGCGGTACGCGAGCTGGGTTTAGAACGTCGTGAGACAGTTCGGTCCCTATCCGCCGCGCGCGCAGGAGACTTGAGAAGAGCTGTCCCTAGTACGAGAGGACCGGGACGGACGAACCTCTGGTGTGCCAGTTGTACTGCCAAGTGCACTGCTGGTTAGCTACGTTCGGCAGGGATAACCGCTGAAAGCATCTAAGCGGGAAGCTCGCTTCAAGATGAGGTCTCCCACAGGGTCAACCTGGTAAGGCCCCCTGCTAGATGACAGGGTTGATAGGCCGGAGGTGGAAGTGCGGTAACGCATGCAGCCGACCGGTACTAATAGGCCGAGGACTTGACCACAAACATGCTTGCGTCCACTGTGCGGTTCCTGAGATACGGTCGGGATCCGATCAACATCTCAAAAGAGTTTCGGCGGTCATAGCGTTGGGGAAACGCCCGGTCTCATTCCGAACCCGGAAGCTAAGCCCTTCAGCGCCGATGGTACTGCGCGGGTGACCGCGTGGGAGAGTAGGACGCCGCCGGACATTCTTCATTTTGGGGGCCACCCGCATCGCGGGCGGCCCCCAAATGCAATTCCGGCGCCGTCGAGGTGACGGCGCTCGGATGAGCTCCAGGCAAGGATGACGCAGATGACGGACAGTCGCGGCCGGCGGCCGCCGAGGAGTGGCGGCCAAGCGCGGCCGGCACGCCCGGCTTCCGGGCGTGGCGACCCCCGGCGCAGCGACAGCCAGAGCCGCCCCGTCGCGAGTGCCGGCACGGCACGTACGGGTTCCGGTACACCACGCCAGGGCGCACAGCGACCCGTCCGCGCGTCGTCCACTGACGGTGCCGACGTACGCCGCCGCCGGCCGGCCGGCACAGCGCCCGAGCTGCCGGACGACGTGAGCGCCGACGAACTTCCTCGCGACGTTCGGGCGGAACTGCGGCGCATCACCGGGCCGACGGGCGACGTCGTCGCTCGGCACCTCGTGATGGCGGGCCGGCTCCTCGACGTCGACCCTGAAGGCGCCTACCGGCACGCTGTGGCGGCCCGGGACCGCCTGCCGCGCGTGGCGAGCGTTCGGGAAGCCGCCGGGCTGTGCGCCTACGCGACAGGTCGTTGGGCGGAAGCGCTTGCGGAGCTGCGGGCCAGCCGGCGGATCAGCGGATCGTCGGACCACCTCGCGGTCATGGCCGACTGCGAACGGGCGCTCGGCCGACCCGACCGGGCCCTCGCCCTCGCCGGCAGCGCAGAGGCGGCGCGATTGTCCGGCGTCGCCGCGGCAGAGCTGCGGATCGTCGTAGCCGGGGCCCGGCGCGATCTCGGCCAGCTCGACGCGGCGCTGCTCGCCCTGCAGGGCGGTGACCTGGACGCCAGTCGGCGCGATCCGTGGTCGGCGCGGCTGTTCTACGCCTACGCCGACATCTTGCTTGCGGCCGGAAGGGTGACCGACGCCACCCGCTGGTTCGCCGCCGCAGCCGCCGCGGATGATGACGACCAGACCGACGCCGCCGACCGTCTCGCGGATCTTTCTCCCCAGGGTGAGGCTGCGGGCAACCAAGGTGACCCCGGCAAGGACGACCTGTTCGTGTTCATCCTCGACGAGCCGGCCGAGCCGAATACCTGAGCCCGGACGCGCCGTCCGAGCTGGCCGGCGCAGCTCGATCCACAATTCGCGGTCGGGTGGCGACTGTCCACAGCGACCGGCCGACCTTCTCCGACGACGGACTGCGTTAGCCACGATGAGCTCGCTGGCCGACCCATCGGCCAGCAGCCGGTCACCTAGCCGGCACCAATAGCCGGCAGGGTGCGTGGCGAGGGTGGAGGCGTCGATGAGCGGGGATTACGCCGGGGACCAAGTGGCGAACAATGTCGTCCTTTTGACCGGCCGACTGTCCGGGGAGCCTGCCAGCCGGGTCCTGCCCAGTGGCGAGACATTGGTGACGTGGCGGCTCGTCGTCGATCGGCCGGCAGCCAAGTCGCCCGCCGGCCAGCGGCTGCCAACGGTCGACACGATCGACTGCGCGACCTTCAAACGCGGCGTGCAGCGGATGGCCACGCGATGGGCGCCCGGCGACGTCCTCGAAGTGCGTGGCGCCCTACGACGTCGCTTCTGGCGCGGTGTCAACGGCGCCGCGAGCCGCTGCGAGGTCGAGGTCCTCGAGGTTCGTCGGCTGGCCGCGCAACGAAGCCGGCCGGCGTAGTCGCGTGCGGTCTCCCGGCGCGTCAGCTCTCGAGGTCGAACGCCCGCATCACCACACCCGAACGCGGCTTCGGCAAGAACAGCGTCGACTTCCGTGGCATCGCGTCGCCGGCCTCGGCCACCGCCCAGATGTCGGCGAGCGCCGCCGGGTTGAGGAGCAGCGCGATGCCGGCGGCGTCCCGCGCCATGCGGAGCGCGGCCTGCGCGTCGTGCTCGGCATCGACCTCATCGGAGGCGTCGTCGACGCCCCACAGTTCGCCCATCAGCAGTACGGCGGCCACGCTCGCGTCCAATCGCCACCACGCTGCCGTGTGATCGTCCGGCCGTGCCGCATCGAGCCGACCGGTGTCCGGGCGGTCGAGCAGCACGAAGCTCTCGCCGTCGGTAACGGCATACGCGTGCCGCGGCGTCGAAGTCGCGGTCTCGTCCGCGGCAGCCTCGGTGAGTGCCGCAAGAGCGCTGGCCAGGGTCGCGCCCGGCGGCAGTTCTCGCGAGCGAAACACCGGTTGCGCTCGCTGCACGGCTTGCGCCAAGGAGAGGCCGGGAACCACTCGGTGGATCGCGTCGATGCGGGGCGCAGTCACGCTCGCATCGACGAGCAACGCAAGACCGGCATCCCACGGGCCAGGCCCGCTGCCGGCCGCCACGAGCTCGTCGCGCAGGTAGCCGTAGGTGGTGTAGCGATGGTGGCCATCGGCGATCATCGCGCGCCGGGTCGCGAGGTCGCCGGCGATCGCTTCGAGGGTCGCTGGGTCGTCGATCGGCCAGAGTTCGTGCGTCAGGCCGTCGTCCGTGGTCGCCGTTCGGCTCGCAGGCGTGTCGGCTACGGTCGCGCACGCGGCAGTGGCCGCACCGCCGCCGTCATAGAGCAGGAAGATCGGTTCGGGGTTGGCGAGCATCGCCCGCATCAGCGCGAGACGGTCCGCTACCGGTCCGGGCCGAACCCGCTCGTGCGGCAGGATCACCCCGCCGTCGAGCGGTTCGAGCACCGCGGCGCCGAACAGGCCCCGCTGCACGATCTCCTCCCCGCGGCGCTGCTGATACAGGTAGAGGGCCGGCTCGTCGTCGGCCACCAGGTAACCTTCGCGGCGCCATTCGTCGAACAACTGTGCTGCGTGCGCGTATTGGTCGCCGCCGCCATCAGACCCGGCGCCCCGCGGCGACCGCGGCAAGATCAACCGGACGACGTTGTGCGGGTCGCGCGCTTCGAGTTCTGCACGTTGCGCGTCGTCGATGACGTCGTACGGGGGCGCGATTACCGCAGCGAGGTCCGGGCAGGCCTGCGAGGAGTAGCGCACTGCGCGAAACGGCAGGATGCGAAGGCCTGACTCCCGGCCGGCGGGCGCAGTGGGCATGCTTCTCCTCGTCGACGTGTTGGTGACGACGTGTCGGTAGGGCCGAGACGGGTCGTCGGCAGGCTGCGACGGAGGCCTCATGGTAGTGCCGAAGGGCTCGACGGATGCCGTCGGGGCATTCGATGCGCAGGTGATGAACCCCACGTGGTTGCTGCGAGACGAGCGCACGTTTTCCGGCGACAGGCGCGGTGAGGAGTAGGGCGATGCGCGGTGAGCGACCCGACGGTGAGCAGTTCGGTTCCGATGCGGGCCACCTGGCCCGTCCGGCTGACGGCGACGGCGACGGCGACGGCAACGGCAAAGACTTTGGCCACAGCGCGTACGACTGGTACACCCGCGGCGTGCAACTGCTGGAAGCAGGAAGCCCGGCGGCGGCCGCACAGCTGTTGAGCCGCGCCGCGCAAGCCGAACCGACCTCACGAAGCATCCTCGAGGCCTTGGGCCGCGCGCAGTTCGAGGCCGGTTGGTACTCGGCCGCGCGGCAGAGTTTCGCTCGCATCATCGATGCCAATCCGGCCGACGACTACGCGCAGTTCGCGATGGGGCTGAGCGCCGCCCGGACCGGCGATCTTCGCACCGCCGTCGAGCACCTCGCGCTGGCCGCCGCCATGCGCCCGGATGTTGCCCACTACGGTCGTGAGCTGCGGATGGTCCGCGCCCGACTCGGGGGAGCAAGGTGAGCGAAACGCCGGTGCGACGCTGGCTGCGCGGAACCGCCGAACCGTTGGCGAGCCGCTACGACGTCGGGTTGATCGATCTCGACGGCGTCGTCTATATCGGGCCGAACGCGATCGCCGGCGCCGCCGAGGCGCTCGCCGACGTGCGGACCGCCGGGATGCGGCTCGCCTTCGTGACCAACAACGCCTCGCGGTCACCGGACCAGGTGGCCAAGCACCTCGTCGACCTCGGCGTCACGGCGTCGCCAGCCGATGTGGTGACGTCGTCGCAGGCTGCGGCGCGCCTCGTTCGCGAGCGGCTGGGCTCCGATGCCGCCGTTCTGGTCACGGGCAGCAGCGCGCTGGCGGCCACCGTCGTCGAGGCCGGGTTGCGGGTGGTCGGCTCAGCCGATGATCGACCGGACGCCGTCGTCCAAGGCTTCGATGCCGCGCTCGCCTATGCCGACCTGGCCGAAGCGGCCCTAGCCATTCGCGCGGGCGCGCTGTGGGTCGCCACGAACATCGATGCGACCTTGCCGAGCCAGCGCGGTTTGTTGCCCGGTAACGGTTCGCTTGTCGCGTTGGTTGCTGTCGCGACCGGTGCGACGCCGGAGGTCGCGGGCAAGCCGCGCCTGCCGCTGCATGCTGAAGCCGTGCGGCGGACGGCGGCGGCCCACCCGCTGGTGGTCGGTGATCGACTCGACACCGACATCGAAGGCGCGAACGTCGCCGACACCGACAGCCTGCTGGTGCTCACGGGGGTGACCGGTGCGACCGATCTCCTTCGCGCCCCGGCGGTGCACCGCCCGACCTATCTTGCCGCTGACCTCCGCGGCATGCTCGAGCCGCACCCCGAGCCGGCGGTCGACGCCGGGGCCGCCCACTGCCGGGGCTGGCGGGCCCACCTCGAGCCGGCACCCGGCGGCGGGAGGGTCCTCCAGCTGGACGGCGACGGGCAGCCGATGGACGGTCTGCGGGCCTTGCTCGCGCTCGCGTGGTCGACCGCCGCGCACCAGCTCGACGCTGCAGCGGCGTTGCGCCGGATCGGCATGCACTGAGGTTCCGGCCCGTGGCGAGATCGGTTTCTAGACCATCGACCGTAGGCGCAGCAGATCGGGAAGTGAGGCATGCACTTTGATGCGCCCTGAGAGCCAGCCCTGGGAGATCGAGAGGGTGCCCGCCGCGACGGCCACGAGGTCGTCGCTGCTCATCTGCATCCGGATCTGTGCTTGCGGGCCCGGCTCAGTCGTGACGTCGTCGAGCGTGCCGTCGTGCAAGCGGCCGCGGAAGGTGACGTCGAGATCGTCGATGGTGGCGCTGATCGACCGATCGAAGCCGGCTGCCCGGCCGTCGCCGCCTATCCGCGCGGCGAGTTGTCCGATCGCGACCTGACATTCGTCGACACTGGCCATCGATGCTGCTCCTTGTCACTGTGTCGGCGTCACTGTGTCGGCCGCGGGGCCGACCTCGGCGGAGGCTATCGCAGCCGTATGCAGCTTTCGCGGACCGCCGAGGACGACGCGGCTGCAACCGGCCGGTCGCAGCGGGTACCGTGGCGTGCGTGAGCGATGAGCCGAGTTCATACCCGTGGGGCGGGCACGCGCCCGCCGACTTCGACGTCCCGGCGGACTCGGATGCCCCCGACGTCGACCCTTCCGACCTCGACCCTTCCGACGTCGAGGCTTCCGACTTCGACCCGGCCGCCGACTCGGACCCTCGCGCCGAGTTCGATGCGTCCACCGGCGCCGGCGAGAGATGGGCGATCCCGGAGCCGACCGGCGTGCCGGGTGTCGACGCGGCGGTCGCCGGCGTCGCCGCCCTCGACCGGCTGCCCACCGCCGAGCACGTGGCCTCCTACGAGGTGGCCCACCGGCACCTGCAGGACGCCCTCGCCGATCTCGACGGCGCCTGATCCCCGCGGCGCGGCTACGTGGCTGCCCGACGAGTTCGGCTGGACACCGAGTTGGTCCGTCGCGGATATGCCCGGTCACGAACGCAGGCGGCCGAGTTGGTGGCCGAAGGGCGTGTCCGGCTGAACGGTTTGCGGGCGACCAAGGCGGCGACCGCGGTGGCCGCTGACGACCCGATCGTCGTCCGCGGCGACGACGCCGCCCCGGTGTATGTGTCCCGGGGTGGCCACAAGCTGGCCGGCGCGCTGGCTGCCTTCATGACGCGCGAGCAACCGAGGCGGGCCTTGGAGGTCGAAGGTCGTCGCTGCCTCGACGCGGGCGCGTCGACAGGTGGTTTCACCGATGCCTTGCTGCGGGCCGGAGCGGCATCGGTCGTCGCCGTCGACGTCGGCTACGGCCAGCTTGCGTGGGCTCTACGTAACGATCCGCGCGTGGTGGTCAAGGAACGCACCAACGTGCGCGAGCTGGGGCTACCCGACATCGGCGACCCGGTCGACCTCGTCGTCGCGGATTTGTCGTTCATCTCGCTCGCGTTGGTGCTGCCCGCGCTCCTCTCGGTGAGTACCGAAGAGGCAGACTTCGTCGTCATGGTGAAGCCGCAGTTCGAGGTCGGCCGGGAACGGGTCGGTTCCGGCGGGGTGGTTAGAAGCCCGCAGCTGCGCGCGGAGGCGGTCGCCGCGGTTGCCGCCGCCGCAGCTCGGCTCGGCCTCGGCGTCGAAGGCATCGTCGCCAGCCCGTTGCCGGGCCCGGCGGGGAACGTGGAGTACTTCTTGTGGTTGTGCCGCGCAGCGCCACCGCTGGACGACGACGACCTGGGTAAAGCCATCGCGGAGGGGCCATCGTGAGTCGCAGCGTGTTGCTCGTGTGCCATACCGGACGTCCGGAAGCCGTCACGGCGGCGCGAGAAGCGGGGTCGTTGCTCGCCCGTGATTCCGTCGACGTGTGCGTGCTCGACGTCGAGGCCTCCGTTCTCGACATCCCGAAGGCGCGCGTCGTGGCCTCCGGTCACTGTCCCGACGACTGCGAAATCGTCATGGTCTTCGGTGGTGACGGCACACTGCTGCGGGCCGCCGAAGTCGCGCGCGAATCGGGGACGCCGGTGCTCGGCGTCAACCTCGGTCACGTCGGATTCCTCGCCGAGGCCGAGCCGACCGATCTGGTCGCCACGGTCGAGCGCGTCGTCCGCGGTGGCTACGACGTCGAAGAGCGCTCGACGCTCGACGTCGAGGTTTGTATCGACGGTCGTGTCGCGTGGTCGGGCTGGGCGTTGAACGAGGCTTCGTTGGAGAAGTCCCCTCGGGAGCGGATGCTCGACCTGCTGGTCGAGGTCGACGGCCGGCCGCTGACGGAGTTCGGTTGCGACGGTGTCGTCATCGCCACTGCTACCGGCTCCACGGCGTACGCGTTCTCCGGCGGCGGCCCGATTCTGTGGCCGGACGTCGCAGGCTTGCTCGTCGTCCCGCTCAATGCGCATGCCCTGTTCTCGCGTCCGATCGTGGTGACCCCCGCGGCAACCGTCGCGGTCCACGTCGTCGGTCCGGACACCGTGGGCTGGGTGACGTGCGACGGGCGCCGCAGCGCGGAGTTGCCGCCCGGTGCGGTGCTGCGTGCGACCGGGAGCGACCGGCCGCTGCGGCTTGCCCGGGTGCACCCGCGCCCCTTCGTCGACCGGCTGGTGGCCAAGTTCCAGCTACCTGTGCGTGGTTGGCGCGGCGCGGCGCCGCCGCGGAGCTAGCATCGAGCGTGCTCGAGGAGCTGCGGATCGGTGGCCTCGGCGTCATCGACGACGCCGTGCTCGAGTTCGCGCCCGGGCTGACCGTCGTGACGGGCGAGACCGGCGCCGGGAAGACCATGGTCGTCACGGGCCTGGCGCTGCTCTTCGGTAGCCGGGCAGATACCGCGCTCGTGCGGGTGGGGGCGGCGCGGGCCGCCGTCGACGGGCGAATCCGGTTGCCACCCACCTCTGCGAGTGCACGCCGGGCCGAAGACCTCGGTGCCGACGTCGAGGACGGTGCGTTGGTGTTGAGCCGCATCGTGGGGTCGGACGGCCGGTCCAGGGCGCAGGTCGGCGGGCGGCCTGTCCCGGTGGGCAAGCTGGCGGAGTTCGCCGACGATCTGGTGGCGGTGCACGGCCAGGCGGAGCAGTTGAGGCTGCGCGCGCCCTCGGCACAGCGTGATGCCATCGATCGCTACGGCGGCGCCAATATCGCTTCGCTGCTCGAGCAGTACCGAGCCCGCTATCGGCGGTGGACCGACGTCGAGACCGAGGTGGCGACGCTTCGCGACCAGGCGCGCGAACGGCTCCGTGAAGCCGAGGTGCTGCGCTACGGGCTGACGGAAATCGAGGCTGTCGACCCCCAGCCCGACGAAGACCTCGCGTTGGCCGCGGAGCTCAGCCGGCTTTCGCACGCCGATGTCCTCACCACCGCCGCGAAGGCGGCGCACGACTACTTGCGGTGCGACCCCGACCGCGCCGACGGCGTCGAAGCGGTCGCACTCGTCAACGCCGCGACCAACGCGTTGGAGCGGGCCGCCGAGCACGATCCGGTGCTCAAAGGCATGCAGACGCAGCTCGCCGAGGTCGGATACGTGCTCGCCGATGTCGCGGCCGCGCTCGTCTCGTACGTCGACACCGTCGACGCCGACCCGCTGAGGCTGTCGGCGCTCCAGGCGCGGCAGGCCGCGCTCGCTGCGCTGACCCGCAAGTACGGCACCGACGATGCCGGAGGCGTCGAAGGTGTGCTCGCGTGGGGCAAGCAAGCCGCGCACCGGCTCGCCGAGCTCGACGGCGACGACACCCGCATCGCCGAACTCGCGGCGGCTGCCGCGCAGCTGCACGGGGAGTTGCGCGAGCTCGCCTCGGCGCTGTCGGCGGCTCGAACGCGGGCGGCTGAAGCCTTCGGCGCGGCGGTGACGACGGAGCTGCGCGACCTCGCAATGCCGCACGCGCAGGTCAGTGCCCAAGTGCGGCGCGGCTCGGAGCTGGGGCCACACGGCGTGGACGACGTCGAGCTGGTGTTGAGCCCGCACGCCGGGGCACCGGCGCGTCCGCTGGCGCGGGGGGCGAGCGGCGGGGAGCTGTCGCGCGCGATGCTCGCGGTCGAGGTTGTCTTCGGGGGCAGCGACCCGGTGCCGACGTTCGTCTTCGACGAGGTCGACGCCGGCGTGGGCGGCAAGGCGGCGGTCGAGGTCGGCCGGCGGCTGGCTCGGCTCGCAGTGACGTCGCAGGTGATCGTGGTGACCCACTTGCCGCAGGTTGCGGCGTTCGGGGACCGGCACCTGGTCGTCGTCAAGTCCGACGACGGCACGGTGACGCGTAGCGGCGTCGTTGCGGTGGAAGGAACTGCTCGGGTCGAGGAGCTCTCCCGGATGCTTGCCGGCATCGAAGGATCCAAGCTGGCCAAGGGCCACGCCAGAGAACTGATCGACACCGCCGGCAGCTTCAAGGAAGCCCTGTGATCGGCAGGAACGAGGTGGGGTGATGCGTCGGCCCGGCGCGCACAGTCTTGGCGGAGTCCCGCTCTGGCACGATGGGGGTCGATGAGGATCACGACGCTGCGGCGGAGCCGGCAGCCGTCGCTACCCGGAATCGTCGGTGTGGCGCGGGTGGATCGGCGTACCAAGAACCTCACGAAGCGAATCCGGCCGGGCGAGATCGCGGTGATCGACCACGTCGACATCGACCGCATCGCAGCCGAGGGGCTCGTCGAGTGCGGCGTCGCTGCGGTCATCAACGCGGCGACCAGCATCAGCGGGCGCTACCCCAACCTCGGTCCGGAGATCCTCGCCAAATACTCCGTGCCGCTCGTCGACTGCGCCGGAACGGCGGTGCTGACCGATATTCGTGACGGCGACATCATTCGGCTCGACTGCGAAACCGGTACGGTCTTCGCCGGCGACAGGGAGGTCGCGGCCGGTATCGTGCAGACCGCCGAGAGCATCGAGATCGCGATGGCGGAGGCGCGGGCCGGGCTGGCTGTGCAGCTCGAGGCGTTCGCCACCAACACGATGGAGTTCCTTCGACGAGAACGTGACCTGCTCCTCGACGGTGTCGGCGTTCCGCAGATCTCGACCGATCTGAACAACAAGCAGGTTCTGGTCGTGGTACGAGGTTATGACTACCGCGAAGACCTCGACACGTTGCGCCCGTACATCCGCGAGTACCGGCCGGTGCTCATCGGCGTAGACGGGGGCGCCGACGCGCTGCTCGAGCGTGGCTACACGCCGGCGCTCATCGTCGGCGACATGGACTCGGTAAGCGACGAATGCCTGCGTTGCGGTGCGGAACTCGTCGTCCACGCCTATCGCGACGGTCGCGCGCCTGGTCTCGAGCGACTCGAGCGGCTGGGTCTTGACGCCGCCGTGTTCCCTGCGGCTGGAACGAGTGAGGACGTCGCACTGCTACTCGCCGACTCCAAGGGCGCCAGCCTGATCGTGGCGGTGGGTACCCACGCCACGCTGGTGGAGTTCTTGGACAAGGGCCGCTCGGGGATGGCGAGCACCTTCCTGACCCGGCTGCGGATCGGTGGCAAGCTCATCGATGCGAAGGGCGTCAGCCGGCTGTATCGCAGCCGGATCTCGACGTCGTCGTTGTTCCTTCTCGTCCTGGCCGCGCTGACGACGCTGGTCGTGGTGGTGGCAGTTTCTCCGGTCAGTCAGGTGTATCTCACGATCCTGGGTGCCCGGTGGGATGCCTTCATCTCCTGGGTGACGGGGCTCTTCTCGTGATCGACTTCAAGTACCACGTCATCTCCATCGTCGCGGTCTTCCTCGCTTTGGCGGTCGGCATCGTCGTCGGCACGAACGTGTTGTCCGGAGACGTGCTGGACAACCTGAAGAGCCAGACGAGTCAGCTGCGCAGTCAGGCGCAGGATCTGCGCACCCAGGTCGACCAGCAGCAGGGCCGAGTCGCGGATGCCCGCGCATTCGACCAAGCGCTCGAGCCGATCGTCGTGGCCGGCCGCCTTTCCGGGTTGCAGGTCGTGGTGGTCGCACTGCCCGGTACCTCGAAGGACCTCCGCGACTCGGTCGTCAAGACGCTCGGTGAAGCCGGTGCGACCGTGACCACCGAGGTCGACCTCGATCAGAGCTACACCGACCCGGCGTCGGCGGTCACCCTCGATGCGCTCGCGACATCGGTGGTCGAGCCGACGGTCGACCTCGCCAGCGCGAAGACGCCCGCAGCGCGCGCCGCGGCTGTGTTGGCCGCCGCGCTCGTCGCGCCACCCGAGGCTTCTGGATTTGGCGCCGGCCTGGCAAACGACCAGGGTCCGCTTGCGGCGACGACACCCGGCGCGGCGGCGACACCGACATCGACCGGCGGGGCGTCACCCTCGCCGACCTCAGGTGGCACGAGCCCCGCGACGACCCCGGCCGGCACGGTTTCGGGACAGCTCGTGGCGGACGGGGGCCCGCCGGCCATCACCCCGGCCAGCGTGACCGCCCTCGCCGGCTTCGAGAAGGCCGGGTTCGTCAAGCTCAGTCAGGAGCCCGACACGTTCGCAGGTGCGGCGGTCGTTCTCTCACCCGCTGCCCCGGCGCAAGCGGCGTCCCCGGCGGCGGCCGCCGACACGGCCCTGCTCGGCCTGGTCTCCGCGCTGTCGTCGGCGGGCGGCCAGACCCTGGTGGCCGGTCCTGCCGGCTCCACCGATGCGGGCGGCTTCGTCGCCGAACTTCGGGGCAGCACGCAGCTGACGCGGAAGGTGTCCGCTGTCGACGACGCGGACACCGCGGCCGGTCGTATCGCGCTCGTCTTCGCGCTGGCCAACCAGGTGGCCGGGCACGTCGGGCAGTACGGCACCGGCCAGGGGGCGACCGCCCCGCTGCCGTCGCCGGCGTGATCGCATGCGCCTGATGCGAGTTCCGGCGGGCAGCCGGCCCCGAGTGGCGGAGGCCGTCGCATGTGCAGCCGCGTCCCGCGCGGCGCTCGCCCTGATGGCTCGCATCAGCGGTGAACGCTGGCGGCGCACCAACTACCGCGGCCGGCAGGTGACGCTGCTCGGCGGTCCCGCCCTGGCTGTTGCGGGGCTCGGCTGCCTGGCCGTGCGGCGACCCGGGCCTGCCGAGGTCACCGCCGCCGCCTTGATCGGCGGTTGCGGCGCTGTCCTGGCGGGTGTGCTCGACGATCTCTACGGCGACGGCGGGGCCCGCGGGTTCCGCGGCCATCTTCGGGCGCTTCGCCACGGGCAGCTGACCACCGGATCGGCGAAGATCGCACTCATCGGCGGCGCCGGCCTGGTCGCCGGGGGGTTGGCGGCGGGCGGTTCGCGGAGTCGGCGAGTCGTGGCCGGCCTCCTCGTGTCGAGCAGCGCCAACTTCTTGAACCTGCTGGACCTCCGACCGGGTAGGGCGACCAGGGGGGCGCTCGTGGTCGCCGTCCCCCTTGCCCTCGCGGGTGGCCGCGGCTCCGCCGTCGCGCGTGTGGTCACCGGCGCGAGCGCCGGAATCATGCCGGCGGAACTCGCCGAGCAGACCATGCTCGGCGATGCGGGGGCCAACGCGGTCGGTGCGCTGGTCGGCGTCGCGTACGTCGCGGGCGCGTCGACGCCGCGGATCGTTACGGCGCTCGCCGTCCTGGCGGCGCTGACCGCCGCGGCCGAGGTGGTGAGTTTCACCGACGTGATCGAGGCGACGCCGTGGCTGCGCCGACTCGACGAATGGGGTCGGCATGCCGCCTGACGCACCACCGCCCGAGACGCCGTCCATCGCAGCGCCCGCGTCGGACGCCGCGGCGTCCGATCCGATTGCGGGCAGCAGCAACTGGGGGAGGTGGGTGCAGGGTGCCGTCGGCGCGGCGATCGGTATCGCGACACTCACCGCGTTCAGCCGGGTGGTCGGCTTCGGCCGCACGATCGTGTTTGCCCGGACTGTTGGCGCGACGTGCCTCGGCGACACCTATGTCACCGCGAACACCGTGCCCAACCTCATGTTCGAGATCGTGGCAGGCGGGGCCCTCGCCAGCCTCGTCGTACCGGTGCTCTCCGGAGCCGCCGCCAGAGGCGATCGCGACGAGGCCGGTCGCACGGCATCAGCGCTCGTGTCGTGGTCGGTGCTGATCGCGGTGCCACTCATGGTCATCGGCCTGCTGTTGGCAAGGCCGCTCGTCAGTCTCTTCGTCGGCGGGGGCAGCGCGGGTTGCTCGCGACACGATGAGATTGTGGTCGGCACCCGCATGCTTCAGGTGTTCATGCCCCAAGTGGTGTTCTACATCCTTGGTGTGATGCTGACCGGAATCGTGCAGGCGCATCGACGTTTCCTTGCGCCGGCCACCGGGCCGATCGTGTCGAGCGCTCTCGTGATCGGTGTCTACCTCTGGTTCGGTGCTCGTCACGAGGGCACGGACCTGGCCCAGGTCACCGTCACCGGGCAGCTCATCCTCGCCGTTGGCACCACGCTCGGCGTCGTCGCGCTCGTGGCACCTCTCGCGTGGCCCGTCACCAGATTGCACCTGCGGTGGCGGCCCACCTTGCGGTTTCCGGCATCGGTCGGACGACGGGTGGCCGGCCTGGCCGTCGCCGGCGTGGCCACACTCGCGGCGCAGCAGGTTTCGGTGGGCGTGGTGCTGCGGCTGGCGCATGGTGGTGACGGCGGCACGCTCGTGCTCTACAACCTTGCGTGGACGATGTTCCTGCTGCCTTGGGCGGTCCTCGCCGTGCCGGTCGCGACGAGTGCGTTCCCTCGGCTGGCCGCGCACGCCGAGCGCGGTGACGGCGCGGCGTTCGCCGCGGTCTCGGCGCCGACGGTTCGGGTGGTCGTCGCGGTGAGTCTGATCGCCGCGGGGGCACTGGCCGCCGCGGCAGCGCCGATCGCGAGGGTGCTTGTCCTGCGGGTGCCGGGCAACGGCGACACGACCGCCCTGGCGTGGGCGCTCGTCGCGTTCGCCCCGGGTCTCGTCGGCTACGGGCTGGTGGCAGCGGTGGGTCGGATCCTCTACGCGCGCTCGGAATGGCGACTCGCGGCACTTGCCATCTGCTCAGGGTGGTTGCTCGTCATCGCCGGTGACGTGGCCCTGGTCCGAGGTTTCGCACCACGCTGGCGCGTTGTCGCGCTGGCCCTCGGCAATTCGACGGGCATGCTCGTTGCGGGCGCGCTACTCATCGCCGTACTCGTTCGCCGTGCAGGTTCGGCGGCGGCGGGTGGGGTCGCCCGGACCGGAGTCGCCGGTGCCGGCGGGGCCGTCGTGGGCGGTCTCGCGGGCGGCGTCGTCGTCGCCGCGCTCGGCCGGGCAGGGGTCGTGGCGTCCGCCGGTATCGCGGTGCTCTCGGCGGCGGTGGCGGGCGCCGCCGCCGCTGGCGTGATCTGGTTCGGAGAACCTCCGGCCGAGCGTCGCCGGCTCGTCGCCCTGGCGTGGCGGCGGCCGTGAGACCGCCCGACTCACCGAGTCACCGGTTGCGCATCGGGCTCGTGCTCGGACCGAGCACCGGCGGGCTGGGGCGCCACGTCGCAGGGCTGGCGGGCTCGCTCGCCGCCGCCGGTCATGACGTGGTCGTCCTCGGGCCTGCCGCCACCCAGGAGCGGTTCGGATTCGCGACACTCGACGCCGGAGGAGCCGGAGGAGCCGGGGGAGTCGGAGTCGGCTTCGTGCCGGTGGAGATCGGGCCGGTTCGCCACCTGTGGCGCGAACGGCGCGCCGCTGTTCGGTTGCGGGCTCAGGTCGGCCGCCTCGACGTCGTCCACGCGCATGGTGTTCGCGCCACGGCCCTGAGTGCGCTCGCCCTGCGGCGCAATCCTTGGCGTGGGCGCGTACGGCGGTTGTCGGGGCGATCGGGTGACATGTCGCCGGCGCTGGTCGCCACGTTCCACAACGCCGTAATGGGAGGGTCCTTGCGGCGCTTGGTCGGGTCCGCCGTGTTGGTACTCGTCGCGCGGTGCTGCGATCGCGCGCTCGCCGTGAGCCCCGATCTGGTCGCCACGTTGCGGCGGCGTGGAATCGACGCCGGGCGGGCCAGGATCGCGACCCGGGTCGCGCCCGTGACCGTGCCACCCGGGCTGAGGGCCGAAGTCGCGGGCGATCGCCGCCTTGTCGTGGCCGTCGGTCGTCTGCACCCGCAGAAGGGTTTCGACGTCTTGCTGGAGGCGGCGCGTCACCTGCCTGGCGGGCCGGCCGGGCCCGCTGTGGTGATTGCGGGCGAGGGTCCGCAACGAGGTGTGCTGGAACGGCTTGTTCGGGTGGCCCGCGGGGCAGGTGCGCATGTCGCGTTGCTCGGCGACCGCTCCGACGCAACGCAACTCGCTGCGGCCGCCGACGTCGCGGTGCTGCCCAGCCGCTGGGAGGGTTGGCCGCTCGCGGCCGCCGAGGCGCTCGCGGCGGGCACCCCCCTCGTGGCGAGTGCGGTCGGCGGCCTTCCCGAACTGGTCGGTGGGGCCGCACTCCTCGTCGCGCCGGGCGATCCGCGGGCGCTCGCTGCCGCCATCTGCCGGCTCCTCGACGACGAGGTGCTCGCGCAGCGGATGTCGAACGCCGGGAAGTCTCGTGTCGCGACACTCCCGTCGGACGACGACGTGCTGTCCGACCTTCTCGCCCTGTACCGAGAACTCGTGGCGACCCGTCGATGAACGCCCGATCCTTCGCGTCCGCCACCGTCCTGGCGGCGGTCGTGTGCGCGTCGCACGGCGCGTATGCGCCGAGCGCGGCAGCAGCCATCGTCCAGCCCACGCCCGTGGTCGTCATCGGCAGTAGCGACCTTCGGTGGGGCACCGTCGGTGCGGTTTCGACACCGGCGCTGTGGCCGCTCGTATCGAGCTCGGCGACCGGCTCGCTCTCGATCAAGGCCGCAGGTGCCCGAACCTGCCCGGACGACGGGTGGCTGACGCTTGGCGCCGGCAACCGAGCGGCGTGGCCGGGTCAGCACGAAAGCCGTTGTGAGCCCGGGCCGCCGAGTGTCGAGGTGGCAGCGCATGGCGCGGGCGTCGACGTGGCGGGCTTCGCCGCTGCGCGTCGGTCGAACCTGAACAGCAATGACGCGGCCGCGCCAGGTGCACTCGCCGACGCGTTGGCCGCCGCCGGCCAGTGCGTCGCGGCCGCAGGTGCTCCCGCAGCTCTTGGCGCGGCCGATCGCACCGGGCACGTCACGCATTACGCCGCCGACCCGGTGGTGGCCGCGCGAGATCCGGCGTTCCTCGACGAATGCACGGTCACGCTGATCGCGGCCACGCCCTCAGACCTGAGCGCCCTCATCACCGGCGTCGAAACCGCGCTGCCCGAAGCGGCACTGCTCGTCGTCGGGTTGGCCGACACCGGCGGGCGGGCGGCTCATCTGCACGTAGCGCTGGCACATGGAGGGAAATTCGGGCCCGGCCCGCTGGTCAGTGCGTCCACCCGCCGCGCGCCCTTCGTGCAGTTGATCGACGTCGCGCCGACCATCCTCTCGCTGCGCGGCCTGGACCGGCCGGCGTCCATGATCGGGCAACCGTGGCGGGCCGCAAGCACGGCGCGTACGGCCAACACGGCCGCCAAGGCTGGCAAGGCTGGCGCCGCAGACACCGCCGCGCGGGTGCGCCGGCTGGCCGACCTCGACCTTGCTGCCCAGCGCCAAGCCGGCGCCATCGTCCCGTTCTACCTGACGCTGGTCGGCCTGCTGCTCGTGGCGTGCGGACTCGCCTGGGTGGTCGGCCGGCCGTCGGCCGGCGGGTCACCGGGCCATGCGCGGGCGCGGCTCACGGTCGCCGCGACCGTCGCGTGCACGTTCGCGGCCCTGCTCCCCGCGGCGTCCTTCCTCGCCGGGCTGGTCCGATGGTGGCGGACGCCGCACCCGCTCGCCGTCCTCCTGGGCGTGGTCGCCGCCTTCGCGTTGGCGCTGACCGCTGGTGCGGTCGCGCTCGACACGGTCGTGTGGCGGCGGCGTCCGTTCGGTTTGGCTGCCGCAATCGGGTGGATCACGGCCGGGGTCATCGGCGCCGACTTGGTGACGGGTGGGGGTTTGCAGATCTTCACGATGGCCGGCTACTCGCCGCTCGTGGCCGGCCGGTTCGCCGGGATCGGCAACGTGGCCTTCGGGCTCTTCGCGGCGGCGGCCCTGCTGGCGGCCGGCGGCGCGGCCGACCTCGCCGGGCCGCGCCGCGCCGGTCCGCGGCGTGCGGGTCTCGCTGCGCTCGCGGTCGGCGCGGTCGCGGTGGCCTTCGACGGCGCGCCGGCATGGGGGAGCGACGTGGGTGGGGTGCTCGCCCTGGTCCCGGCTGTTGCGGTCTTGGCCTGGCTGGTCGCCGGTGTGCGGGTCTCGTGGCGCAGGGCCGTCCTGGCACTGGCGGCGGCGATCGCCGCGGCCATCGGCTTGGGAACGGTCGACTATCTGCGCCCACCCGACCACCAGACCCACCTCGGGCGCTTCGTCGGTGACGTGCTGCACGGCCGTGCCTGGGTCACGCTCCACCGCAAGGCGGCGTCCGACCTCGCGCTGCTGGGTCACAGCGCGCTCACCCTGCTCGTGCCGTTGCTGGTGGTGGCCGCCGGGTGGCTGGTGGCCCGGCCCGGCTGGCGCCTGCGGCTCGCCTTCGGCGCCGCCCCGGTTCTTCGACCCACGCTCGTCGCCGTCCTCGTCGCGGCCGTAGTAGGTGCCGTGGTCAACGACTCGGGCGTGGCGATCCCGGCATTGGCCGTTCTGGTCGCCTTGCCGGCGGTCGTCACCACCGTGACGCGCGGATCGACCCGCGCGCCGAACGCGTCGACGTCCGAACCGCCCGCCGGCCTGTTACGATGAGAGTCCGTGGACACAGCACCTCGGCCGGGCTCGATGCTTTTTCGGGCACCGGCCGTTTTCATGTCGGTCAGCGTTCGGGTGCGGTTGTCCTGCCGTCCGCCTGACGGCAGTTGAGGACGAGACACGGGAGCCCAGTTGGCAGCGCGGCAGCAAACCAAGCACTTGTTCGTGACCGGCGGCGTTGCTTCGTCGTTGGGTAAAGGCCTGACGGCGTCCAGCCTCGGCAATCTGCTGAAGGCCCGCGGGCTGCGGGTGACGATGCAAAAACTCGACCCCTATCTCAACGTCGACCCGGGCACCATGAACCCGTTCCAGCACGGGGAGGTCTTCGTCACCGACGACGGAGCCGAGACCGACCTTGACGTCGGCCACTACGAGCGCTTCCTCGATACCGACCTGCACGGCTCGGCCAACGTCACCACCGGACAGGTGTACTCCACCGTCATCGCCAAGGAGCGGCGCGGTGAGTACCTCGGTGACACGGTGCAAGTGATCCCGCACATCACCAACGAGATCAAGTCGCGCATCCGGCGCATGGGCGGAGCCGACGTCGATGTCGTCATCACCGAAATCGGTGGGACCGTCGGCGACATCGAGTCTTTGCCGTTCCTCGAGGCAGCTCGCCAGGTGCGACACGAAGTCGGCCGCGAGAACGTGTTCTTCCTGCACGTGTCGTTGGTGCCTTACATCGGTCCGTCCGGTGAACTGAAGACCAAGCCGACACAGCACTCGGTGGCGGCGCTTCGCCAGGTCGGTATCGCGCCGGACGCCGTGGTGTGCCGTTCCGACCGGCCGATCCCGCAGAACGTGAAGCGGAAGATCAGCCTGATGTGCGACGTCGACGAAGAGGCCGTGATCGCGGCGGTCGACGCGCCGAGCATCTACGACATCCCGAAGGTGCTGCACTCCGAGGGTCTCGACGCGTACGTCGTGCGCCGTCTGGGCTTACCGTTCCGCGACGTCGACTGGTCGGAGTGGGACGAGCTGCTGCGCAGGGTGCACCGGCCGGCGCATCAGGTGACCATCGCGTTGGTCGGCAAGTACATCGACCTACCCGACGCCTACCTGTCGGTCACCGAGGCCTTGCGAGCAGGCGGTTTCGCCAATGACGCCCGCGTCAACATCCGTTGGGTGCCTTCCGACGACTGCGCCACGCAAGAGGGGGCCGCCCGGGCCTTGGCCGGGGTCGACGGCGTCGTGATCCCTGGCGGATTCGGCGTCCGCGGCATCGACGGGAAAGTCGGAGCCTCGCGTTACGCGCGCGAGAACCAGCTGCCTGCTCTCGGCTTGTGCCTCGGCCTTCAGTGTTTCGTGATTGACATCGCGCGGCACGTGGCCGGGCTCGAAGCAGCGAACTCCGCCGAGTTCGATCCGGCAACCCCGCATCCGGTCATCGCAACCATGGCCGACCAGCGCGACGTCGTCTCAGGTGAACGCGACATGGGTGGCACGATGCGGCTCGGTCTCTATCCGGCCGAACTGGCCGAGGGCTCGCGGGTGCGTGAGCTCTATGGTGAGCCCTATGTGAAGGAGCGTCACCGCCATCGGTACGAAGTGAACAACGACTACCGAGCCCAGTTGGAGGATGCCGGTCTGGTGGTCTCCGGCACCTCTCCGGACGGGCACCTCGTCGAGTTCGTCGAGCTGCCGCGACACCTGCATCCCTACTTCGTTGCGACCCAGGCTCACCCCGAACTGCGGTCGCGACCCACACGCCCACACCCGTTGTTCACCGGACTCGTGGAGGCGGCGCTGCGGCACGCCGCGATAGCCCTCGAGCCCGCACCGATGGTGACCGCGTGACGGCTGACGCCGACGTCCAAGACATCGCCGTCGAGCGCGATGTCGTGGGCAGCACCACACAGTTTCGCGGCCGCATTCTCAACGTGCGTACCGACGAGGTCGACCTCGGCGATGGGCAGCGGGTGCACCGCGACATCGTCGAGCACCCCGGGGCGGTGGGCATCGTGGCGGTGGACGACGACTTGCGCGTGCTGCTCGTTCGGCAGTACCGCCATCCCGTGCGGGCGCTCTTGTGGGAGCCGCCGGCCGGGCTGCTCGACGTCGAAGGCGAAGACCCGGCAGATGCGGCCGCTCGCGAACTGCATGAGGAGGCCGGCTATCGCGCGGCGGAATGGTCCGTGCTGCTCGATGCCTTCACCTCACCAGGCGGTTCCGACGAGGCCGTGCGTATCTACCTCGCCCGCCGTCTGACCCCGGTCGAACCGGGCGAGCAGCACGTCGGCGTCGACGAGGAGCGGGACATGCCGACCCTCTGGCTGCCCTTGGTGCAAGCCCGTGACGCCGTCCTGGCCGGGAAGTTGCACAACCCGCTTGCCGTGATGGGCATTCTTGCCGCGGCCGCCGTTCTCGGCGTCGACGCGCTCGCTCCTGACCGGCGCGGCACGCGTGAGACGAGCGCGCCGTGGTTGAGGGGCCGCGGGCCAGTCGCGCAGTGAACCGATGTTCCACGGCTGAGCCTCACCCACCGGCCGCAGCGGCGGTAATACACTCCTCCTAACGGCCGGTGATCCCGGCCTCCGATGTGTCGAGCGGCAAAACTTCTCGACCGGCCAGGAAAGGGCGACGCGTCGTGAGAATCGGCGTACCGCGCGAAGTCAAGAACCACGAGTACCGAGTCGCTCTCACCCCTGCCGGCGTGCACGAGCTGGTGCGCTCCGGCCATGAAGTCGTCGTCGAACGCGCGGCCGGGATCGGCTCGTCGGTGCCCGACGAAGACTTCGTCGCCGCCGGCGCGCGGGTGCTCCCGACGGCCGACGAGGTATGGGGCGTCGCCGACCTGGTCCTGAAGGTCAAGGAACCCGTACCGGAGGAATACCACCGGTTGCGCAAGGGCCTGACGCTCTTCAC
This sequence comes from uncultured Actinomycetes bacterium, assembly GCA_963782965.1. GTDB lineage: Bacteria > Actinomycetota > Actinomycetes > Acidothermales > Acidothermaceae > CAWALV01. Next base: position 1,509,986 of record CAWALV010000006.1, on the reverse strand, counting down.
GTACTTGCACCTCGCAGCCTCCCGTGAGTGCACTGACGCGCTGCTGGCGTCCGGCGTCACCGCGATCGCGTACGAGACGGTGCAGCTCGCTGACCGCTCACTTCCTCTGCTGGCGCCGATGTCCGAGGTAGCCGGCCGGATGGCTCCGCAGGTAGGAGCCCGCTGCCTCGAGCGCGAAAGTGGTGGGCGGGGCATCCTGATGGGCGGCGTATCGGGTGTGTATGCCGCGAAGGTCGTCGTGCTCGGCGCCGGAGTCGCGGGTATGAACGCCGCCGCGATTTCTCTCGGCATGCAGGCGGAAGTGCTCCTCCTCGACACCAACATCGAGAAGCTGCGCCAAGCCGACCGTATCTACCAGGGCCATCTGCAGACGATCACGTCGAATGCTTACGAGATCGAGAAGGCGTGCCTCGACGCCGACCTCGTCATCGGTGCCGTGCTCGTCGTCGGCGCGAAGGCACCAAGGCTGATCACCGACGACCTGGTCGCTCGGATGAAGCCCGGGGCGGCACTTGTCGACATCGCGATCGACCAGGGCGGCTGTTTCGAGTCCTCGCGACCAACGACACACGACGCGCCGACCTATCGGGTTCACGACGCGGTGTTCTACTGCGTGGCGAACATGCCTGGGGCCGTGCCGCACACCTCGACCTACGCGCTGACCAACGTCACGTTGCCCTACATCGACTCGATAGCCCGGCACGGATGGCGCGAGGCGTGTCGCCGTGACGCCGCCCTCACCCAGGGTCTCGCCGTCCACGACGGGCAGCTGCTGAGCGCGCCGGTGGGCCAAGCGCACGGTCTGCCTGCCGTCGATGCGGCAGAGGTCCTAGCCTAGGTCCGCCGGCGGCCTCGCCGCCGAGCGAGGCGGTTGCCCTGGCTGGAGGTGGCGTTCCATGGCGGATCCGAGCGCCGCGCCACCTGCTCCTTCGGTGGAACATCTGGTGCGTGCCTATCTCGATCACCTCTCGGTCGAGCGCGGGTTGGCCCGCAACACGCTCGCGAGCTACAGCCGAGACCTGGCGCGTTACCTGGATTTCCTCCGGCAACACGGCAAGCGCGCCCTGGCCGATGTGACGGAGGAGGATGTCGCAGCGTTCTTGGCGGCGTTGCGGGAGGGCGACGACCAGCACCCGCCGCTCGGCGCGAGTTCGGCGGCCCGCACCGTCGTCGCCGTCCGCGGCTTTCATCGCTTCGCGGTGGTGGAGGGCGGCATCGACACCGACGTCGCGGCCGGGGTCCGCCCGCCGACGCCTGCCCGCCGGCTGCCCAAGGCGATCCCGATCGACCAGGTCGAGAAACTGCTCGCCGCGGCAGGCAGCGACGACTCCCCGCGCTCGCTTCGTGATCGGGCGCTGATCGAGTTGCTGTACGGCACGGGAGCCCGGATCTCCGAGGTGGTCGGCCTCGCGGTCGACGACGTCGATTTCGAGACCGGCGTGGTGCGCCTTCTTGGAAAGGGTTCGAAGGAACGTCTGGTTCCGTTGGGGAAGTTCGCCCGGGCTGAACTCGCGCGTTACCTGAGCTCAGGTCGCCCCGCTCTGCTCGCTGCCGGCAAGTCGGTGCCGAGGTCCGCGCGATCTGCCGTGTTCTTGAATGCGAGAGGTGGCAGGTTGTCGAGGCAGAGCGCTTGGGTGGTCTTGCGCCAGGCCGCTGAGCGAGCCGGTCTGCAGGTGGCCATCTCGCCGCACACCTTGCGTCACTCCTTTGCGACTCATCTCCTCGATGGCGGCGCGGACGTGCGCGTGGTGCAGGAGCTGCTCGGCCACGCCTCAGTGACGACGACGCAGATCTACACCCTCGTCACGGTCGATCGGCTGCGCGAGGTCTACGCCACCGCGCACCCACGGGCCCGGGCATGACGACGAGCGGCTTGCCGGGGACCTCCGCGCGGCCATAGAGTTCTCGACTCGTCGGCACGACGATTCGTCTGTCCGTCGGTAGGTCGCTAGAGAGGTACACCGTTAGATGGCTAAGTCGACAAAGATGGCGGAACCCGGAGACGACGCCGAGCCGGCACGGCTGGGAGACGAGGGCGTCGATGCCGCCGGCCGGCCGATGCCGCGCTTCCCCGACCCGCCGCCGCTCGAGGTTCACGGACCTGCGTGGGTGCTGGCCATGTGCAACCAGAAGGGTGGCGTCGGCAAGACGACGACCACCATCAATCTCGGCGCGGCGCTCGCCGAGTGTGGCCGCCGAGTCCTGCTCGTGGACTTCGATCCGCAGGGCGCGCTGTCCGTCGGGTTGGGGGTCAATCCGCACGACCTCGACCGCACCATCTACAACGTGTTGATGGACGGCGACGTGCAAAGCGATGACGTGCTGCTCAAGACGAACACACCTGGCATGGACCTACTACCGAGCAACATCGACTTGTCTGCAGCTGAGGTACAGCTTGTGAACGAGGTGGCGCGTGAGCAGGTGCTCGGTCGAGCGCTCGCTCCGATCCTGCCCGACTACGACGTCGTCCTGATCGACTGCCAGCCGTCACTGGGTTTGCTCACCGTCAATGCGCTGACGGCCGCGCACGGTGTCATCATCCCGCTCGAGTGCGAGTACTTCGCCCTGCGCGGAGTGGCGCTGCTCATGCAGACGATCGAAAAGGTGAAAGAGCGGTTAAACCCTCAACTGGAGGTTGAGGGAATCCTTGCCACCATGTTCGATCCGCGGACGCTGCACGGGCGAGAGGTCCTCGCGCGTGTCGTCGAGGCATTCTCCGACCGGGTGTTCCACACCGTGATCGGACGCACGGTACGTTTTCCCGAGACGACGGTGGTCGGCGAGCCCATTACGACCTACGCCTCGAGCTCGGCCGGCGCCCGGGCCTACCGCGAACTCGCCAAGGAGGTGTTGGCTCGATGAACCGCCGAGCGCGACTCCCCGGTGCGGACGAGCTGTTTCGGGCTACCGGCGCACCCGAGGCGAGCGGCGCGAACAACGGGGCCGGCCTGGCGACCGGGCCTGCCGGGGCCAGCGGGGCTACCGAGTCGACCCAGGCGAACGGTTTCGGCGAGGTCACCGAGGTCGGCCGAGCCGGTCACACCGAGCAGGCCGACAACCTGGGGCGCGCCGACTTCGTTCGGGTCTCGGGCGTCACGCCGCTGCCTGCGGCGACGGCCGAGCGGCCAGGCCCCTCTGCGGTGCGGCCGGTCCGCATCGCCAGGCACGTCCCCGACGCGCGACCCACCGGCCGAGAGCGGCACGAAGAGAAGATCACGGTCTACTGCTCACCTGAGGAGTTGCTCCAGCTGGAGCAGGCTCGGCTCACCCTGCGTGGCGCGCACGGCATGGCCGTCGACCGCGGCCGGATCGTGCGCGAGGCGATCGCCGTCGTGCTCGCCGACCTCGAGGCCAAAGGTGACGCGAGCATCCTCGTTCGCCGGCTGCGTGGGCGCTGATCTGTGCTCTACGCCCTGGTCTATCCGTTCTCCTTCGTCGTCCTCGCGGTCACGTTCGTGCTCGGGCTGAGCGCAAAGGGCGCCGTCCAACGCTTCTTGACCGGGCAGCGGCAGCCGGCCTGGGCGCGACGGCTGGCCCGACGCCGCACGCTGCCCTGGCTCCGCCCGTTTGTCGACCCGTACGGGGCGGTCGCCGCCGTCTTGGGCGGCCTCGGCTGGGGTGCGGCGGTTGAGACCAATGACGGACGCCGTCACCCGCGCGGCCGTACGGTAGCCGCGCTGCTGTCGGCACCCGTCGTCCTGGCCGGCCTGGGGGTGGCCGCGCTGGTCGGCTTCCGGGCCTTGCATGGGCCATTCTTCGCCGGGCCCCGGCCGGTCTGGTGGGCGGTCACCGGCAGCCTCGGAGCGAGTTACGGCCACGTCCATTACGTGATGGGCTACGGCGAGGTCGCCCTGCTGCTGGCCGGCATCGAGCTGCTCGCGATGGGCGTGCTCGCGATCTTGCCTATCCCGCCGCTGGACGGCGGCAGGCTGCTGTTCCTGCTCGCGCCGCGGACGGCGGGGTGGCAGCGGATGCGCTACCGGCTGGAAGAGGACAACTGGGGAGCGCTGATCGTGCTGGTCCTCGCGTTCCCGATCGGGCGCCACCCGATCATCTTGTCGATCATGGACGGCATCATCGGCCCCCTTATTCGCACACTGGTGGGTTAGGAGTGCTGGCCACGTCACAGGATTCGCCGGGCGCCGCCGCCGGCCCGCCCGAGGGCGACATGGGTCGGCCGACTCAGGCGTTCGCCCGCCCAGGCAGGGGCGGTGGGGTGCCCCAAGCCGGCCGAGCTGGGGGAGCCGGGGGAGCGGCCGGGGAGGACACACCGGCCGCCCAACGAGTCGAGTTTCAGGTCCATCTCGAGGTCTTCGACGGGCCCTTCGACCTGCTCCTCGGCCTGATCGCCAAGCACGAACTGGACATCACGGCGATCGCGCTGTCGAAGGTGACCGACGACTTCATCGCCTACATCCAGGCGGTCGGGCCGAACTGGGACCTCGACCAGACGAGTGAGTTCCTCGTCGTCGCGGCAACGCTGCTCGACCTGAAGGCCGCCCGGCTGCTGCCGGCGGCCGATGTGGAGGACGAGGAGGATCTTGCGCTGCTCGAGGCCCGCGACCTGCTGTTCGCCCGGCTGCTGCAGTACCGCGCCTACAAGCAGGTCGCGCACCTCATGGCCGGGATGTTCGCCCAAGAGGCGCGGCGCTATCCGCGGGCCGTCGGCCCGGGCCCCGAGTTCAACGGGCTACTGCCCGAAGTGCTGCTCGGGCTGGGCCCGGTGCAGTTCGCCGAGCTGGCCGCTCGAGCACTGACGCCGAAGGCGCCGCCGAGCGTCTCCGTGACGCACATTCACGCGCCGACGGTGAGCGTGCGGGAGCAGGCCGGCATCCTTTCGCAGCGGTTGCGCAAGGCGGGGACGGCGACCTTCCGCGCCTTGGTCTCGGATTGCACGCTGACGGTCGAGGTCGTCGGGCGGTTCCTCGCCCTGCTGGACCTTTTCCGTGACGGCATGGTCGCCTTCGAACAGGTGACCCCGTTGGGCGACCTGTTGGTTCGGTGGACGGGTTCCGATGAGGCCCAGCTCGCGCAGGGGACAGAGTTCGAGGAGCAGGAGGCACCCGATGCGGGCCCGGACGCCGCCGCGAGCGGGGACGTCGGGGCTGCCCGTGACGGTGGTTCGGCTGGCGAGACCGCCGGCAGCGCCGAGGCCTGATCATCGGGCGCTGTCGGCCGGGCCGGCAGCGCCCGAGACCGCGACCGTCGCCGACCAACCAAGCGTTGAGACAGTAGACAGACAGCAGACAGGAGACGTGCAGTGATCATGCCCGAGCCGGACGCCGCGACAGGCGCGCGCGATGCCGAGGGTGCCGATACTGCCGAGGGTGCCGATACTGCCGAGGGTGCCGAGACCGCCGGCACTGCCGAGGGTGCCGAGACCGCCGGCACTGTCGAGGTGTCGATGGACGCGCCGGATGAGGCTGAGATCAACGGAGCCCTCGAGGCCATCCTGCTGATCGTCGACGAGCCGGTTTCCTCGGCGACGCTCGCGCAGGTTCTCGGCGTTCCACAGCCCACGGTCGAAGAGCATCTCGACCTGCTGCGGCGTGAATACGACGGCTCCCACAGAGGCTTTGAACTGCGAGAGGTCGCGGGCGGGTGGCGGTTGTACTCGCGGGAGCAGTTCGCGCCCTATGTCGAGCGTTTCGTCCTCGACGGCCAGCAGGCCAGGCTCACCCAGGCAGCCTTGGAGACGCTGGCTGTCGTCGCGTACCGCCAGCCGGTGAGTCGGTCGAGGATCGGTGCCGTCCGGGGCGTCAACGTCGACGGCGTGATACGCACCCTGATGTCGCGTGGCCTGGTGGAGGAGGCGGGCACGGACGCCGACTCCGGCGCCGTCCTGTACCGCACCACCGGCTACTTCCTCGAACGGCTCGGGCTTCGGGACCTCGACGAGCTGCCACGCCTCGCGGATTTTCTCCCCGAGTCGACGACGATCGACGAGCTCGAAGACCAACTCTCGACAGAAGGTCGAGATGTCTGATCCGGAAGACGGACAGTCCTCCGGGATCCGTTTGCAGAAGGTTCTCGCTGCGGCCGGAGTGGGCTCGCGTCGGGCATGCGAGGTGCTCATCGCGGCGGGCCGGGTAGAGGTCGACGGCAGGGTGATCCGAGAGCAGGGCCTGCGAGTCGACCCTGAGCGAGCCGTCGTGAAGGTCGACGGCATGCGAGTGATGACGGGCAGTACGCACGTGTACCTCGCGGTCAACAAGCCGCGTGGCCTGCTCAGCACCATGTCCGACCCTCAGGGCCGGCCGTGTATCGGCGATCTCGTCGCGAACCAGCCACAACGCCTGTTCCACGTCGGCCGGCTCGATGCCGACAGCGAAGGCCTCCTGATCCTGACCAACGACGGTGATCTCGCCCACCGGCTGACCCATCCCTCGTTCGGGGTTGCGAAGACCTACCTCGCCGAGGTGGCCGGCCCGGTTCCGCGCGACCTCGGCCGAAGGCTGCGCGCTGGTATCGAGCTGGACGACGGCAGCGCGGCCGTCGACTCGTTTCGGGTCGTCGGCTCTGCGCCGGGCCGGGCAATGCTGGAGGTCGTGATCCACGAAGGGCGTAAGCACATCGTGCGGCGGCTGCTCGGCGCCGCTGGCCATCCCGTGCAACGGCTGGTCCGGATCGCGATCGGCCCGGTGGCCCTCGGTGAGCTCCGGCCGGGGCGGATCAGGCCGCTCAACTCACGCGAGATCGGCGAACTGTTCGCAGCCGCGGAACTCTAGCCTCGAGGTTCAGGTGCCCATGATGCGGATGGTTGCCCGACAAAGGTGTCAGTCTCTATATCGACATAGGGCCTCATCGCCGAATGTGTAGACGGTCTTGCCGGTAGGGCGTCTGTTCCAGGTTCACCGAGCTCTGTGCGGCCGTTGTGTGCGGTCACCGAGCTGACCAGGGCGTTCGGCAGCAGACGGTTACCGACTAGTCGATATATCGCCCCGATCGGAGGCTCGCGATCAAGCCGAGCAGTTAGCGCGTTAGCTCTAAGTCGACTCATCGCTAAGAGGAGACAACGACACGCCGTCCTACCGCTTTGCCGAGGTGTAACCGTGTCGCTAGGGTTGCCGAACGGCCACGAGGAGACCCAACCGCCGGCACCGGCGCGGCAAGACAGACAGGGAGGGCTGCGTGCACAGCACCTGGCTTACGCGGTCAGCTGTCGGGTCCCGGTCGATCGGCAGGTGCCCAGCTTTCCGTATACGGCAGCGACTGGCACTCCGGGCGCATGACTGACGGCCAGCCGCGCCCGGTGTCGGGCGACTTCGGCCCGCTCGGAGCCGGCGCAGCGGCGCCCGGTCCGGAAGCCGACCTTCGGCAGGTTCTCGTGGTAGGTGCCGGGCTGATGGGCACATCCGTCGCTCTGGCCCTGCGGCAGGCCGGCATCGAGGTGTTCCTGCACGACACGGCTCCCGGAAGGCTTCTGCTCGCTGTCGAGATGGGCGCCGGCCGGCGCCACGACGTGGAACAGCACTACGACGTCGCCCTGGTGGCGGTCCCGCCGAGCGCCGTAGCTGGTGAACTCCGCCGTCTCCAAGAACTCGACGTGGCCTCGACATATACCGATCTGGCGTCTGTTAAGGCTGAACCTGAGGCTGAAGCTCAGGCGACTGGCGTGGATATGACCACGTACGTCGGTGGTCATCCACTGGCCGGAAGGGAACGGTCCGGCCCCGTCGCCGCCCGTGCTGACCTCTTCGTCGGCCGTCCGTGGGTCATCACCGACACGGCGATGTCGTCGCCGAACGCCGTGGCGGCCGTGCGTGCACTCGCCCAGGCGTGCGGTGCGGTGCCTATCCACATGGCTGCGGAAGATCACGATGTCGCTCTGTCGACGGTGTCGCACTTGCCGCACATCGTGGCGTCCCTGCTCGCTGCCCAGCTGGTCGGCTGCGACGACGCCACGGTCGCACTGGGTGGGACCGGCCTGCACGACACAACCCGGGTGGCCGCCGGTGATCCGACGTTGTGGAGCGACATCCTCGCGGCGAACGCGAGGCACCTGGCGGTGGCTTTGGCGCGATTCCAGCGAGACGTGCAGGCGGCGATCGAGCGGCTGGACGCGGTCGCCGCCGGTGACGCTACGGCGGTCGAGGCCTTGACGGCGTTGCTCGCGAGCGGGGTCGCCGGCCGGGCACGCGTTCCGGTGAAGCACGGCGCGCGTGCCGCGGAGTTCACGACCGTGCCGGTGCTCGTACGGGACGCCCCAGGCGAGCTGGCTGCCCTGTTCCGAGCGCTCGCCGAAGCGGGAATCAACATCGAAGACGTACGTGTCGAGCACGAGCCGGGTCGACCGCTCGGGCTCGTGGAGATCGACGTCCACGCAGAGAACGCGGCGCATCTCATCGCGTGCGTCCGTGCGTCCGGATGGGAGATTTACGGTTAAGTCGACTTATCCAGGAAGCTACAAGCCGATCAAGCCGGCGTAGCTCGACGGCGCCGGCGCCAAGGCGCCGGTACACGCTGGACGGCGGGTCGCCGATACGATGGCGCGGTCAAGCGCCGGCCGAGTCCGGTGCCGGATCGCGGATCACTCATCCGGCCTTCGATGGCGGGCTCGCGCGGGCACCAGCACATTGCTGGCGCCGCCGTGCTCAACCGGGTGGAGATATCGGGCGGGAACCCCGCCGGCGCGCGGCGCTGCTGGTAAACACTTTTGACCGAGTTGGGGAGTTGCGCGATGCCCGCGGACGAGCTGGTGGATCGGGGCGCTCTCGTCGTCGCGATCGACGGCCCTTCCGGGGCCGGCAAGTCGACCGTGGCCCGTGCGGTCGCAGCCGCGCTCGCCCTTCGCTACCTCGATACGGGCGCGACCTACCGGGCGGTGACCTGGTGGACACTCCGCGAGAGCCTTGACCTCGCGGATGCAGCTGCGCTCGAGCAGGCAGCGCGTGCAGTGGTAGCCGATCTGGAGATCGCCACCGATCCCGCCGACGCTCTGGTCCGGGTCGGCGCGCACGACGTCACGGCGGCGATCCGCAGTCCCGAAGTCACCGCCGCGGTCAGTGCGGTGAGCGCCGAGCCCCGGGTGCGCGAAGCTCTTGTGGCCTTCCAGCGCTCCGTCATCGGAAGCGGCCGCATCGTCGTCGAAGGTCGTGACATCGGGACCGTCGTCGTTCCGACGGCGCCGGTGAAGATTTATCTGACGGCCGCGGCCGACACCCGCGCGGTCCGTCGCTCGCGTGATCTCATCCGAGCGGGATCCTCGGGCGAGCCAGTCGTGGCGGGAGGAACCGACATCGACGCCGTCCGGCAGGATCTTGCTCGGCGCGATCTGCACGATTCCGGCCGGTCGCTTTCACCGCTCGCCCAAGCGGCCGACGCCGTCGTCCTCGATTCCACCGGAGTGGCCCTACCTGAGGTCGTCGCGGCGGTACTCGCCGTCGTCCTCGAGCGGACCGGCGTCAAGCCGGTCTCCGCCGAACCGAATCGGGAGTGATCAGGTGAGCGGCGAGTCGGGCGATCCCTTCGACGACGCAGGCAGCTGGGGCGAGTTCGAGACCGAGGACGGCGAGCAGGCGGGCGCCAATCCCGAGGAGGAGCCTGGATTCGGCAGGTCCGAGGCGCCGGTGGTGGCGGTCGTCGGTCGGCCGAACGTCGGCAAGTCGACGCTGGTGAACCGCATCCTCGGCCGCCGCGAGGCTGTTGTGGAGGACGTGCCCGGCGTCACCCGCGATCGAGTGGCGTACGACGCGAACTGGCGCGGGCGCGCTTTCGTGCTTCTCGACACGGGCGGCTGGGAGCCGGACGCCTCCGGCATGCAAGCGCAGGTGTCGGCGCAAGCGGAGGTCGCCGCTGCCGCTGCCGACGTCGTCCTCCTGGTCGTCGATGCGGCTGTTGGCGCGACCGAGACGGACGCCGTCGTGGCCGCGACCCTGCGACGCTCCGGCAAGCCTGTCCTGCTCGTCGCCAACAAGGCCGACAACGCCGCGCTGGAGGTGGAGGCGACCAGCCTGTGGTCGCTCGGCCTGGGAGAGCCGCAGCCGGTCAGCGCGCTCCACGGACGCGGAAGCGGTGACCTGCTGGACGTCGTCTTCGGGTTGCTCCCCGAGCCGCCGCCGCCGGTGACCGAGCATGTCGCCGGTCCGCGTCGTGTCGCGCTGCTCGGCCGGCCGAACGTCGGGAAGTCCAGCCTGCTCAACAGGCTCACGGGCGAGGAACGCTCCGTGGTCGACGCCACTGCAGGAACGACGCGCGATCCCGTCGACTCGCTGGTCGAGATCGCCGGCGTCACCTGGCGTTTCGTCGACACGGCGGGCATCCGGCGGCGGGTTCGGGAAGCATCCGGAGCGGAGTACTACGCGAGTCTGCGGACGGCGACAGCCCTGCGGGAGGCGGAGGTAGCCGTCGTCCTGCTCGACGCGAGCGAGTCGTTGACGGAACAGGATCTGCGCATCATCGAAATGGTGGTGGAGGCCGGTCGCGCGCTGGTGCTGGCCTACAACAAATGGGACCTCCTCGACGACTACCGACGGGAACGGTTGGAGATCGAAATCGAGCGGCAGTTGCGCCACGTGGCGTGGGCGCCGCGGGTGAACGTGTCGGCCCGCACCGGCCGGGGGGCGGAGAAGCTGACGCCGGCGTTGCTGCACGCGGTGGACGGCTGGGGTCAGCGGCTTTCAACGTCGCACCTCAACACCTGGCTCTCGCAGTTGATCGCGGCCACGCCGCCACCCGTTCGCGGGGGACGGCAGCCGAAGGTCTTGTTCGCGACTCAGGCCGGTACGCAGCCGCCACGATTCGTGCTGTTCGCCACCGGCTTCCTCGAACCGACCTACCGGCGCTTCATCGAGCGACGGCTTCGTGAGGACTTCGGGTTCGCCGGTTCTCCGATCGAGGTCTCCGTGCGGTTGCGAGGGTCGGCGGCCCGTGACGGCAAGGGCGGCAGAGCCGGTCGGGCACGCAAGAGCGACGGCGGGCAGCGACGCTGAGCCGCGCCTGGAGGTGCGATATCGTCGGCGGGCAGGAAACCCCGGCTCGCGCCGGGGGCCGGGACGTGGCGCAGCTTGGTAGCGCACTTGACTGGGGGTCAAGGGGTCGCAGGTTCAAATCCTGTCGTCCCGACGGTTTTCGCTGCGGGTCATGCGGTGCTCGATAGAGCACCGCATGCCGCGCGCATTGCTTGTTCTCGCCTCGTTCTGCGCATGCTCTGCAGCTCGCTCGACTCCTCGGCGCTCGCCCCGGCATAGGGTTGACCCGCTGCGTCTCGATCGGACGCCGGTGAGGAGTAGCAGTGATCGACGCACCGTCGGAGGTCTCGTCCCGAGTCCTGACCATCCCGAACGGTCTCAGCGCACTGCGTCTCCTCGGCGTGCCGCTGTTTCTCTGGCTCGCGCTCGGCCCGCATGCGGACGGCTGGGCGATCGTCGTGTTGGCCGCAAGCAGCATCACCGATTGGCTCGACGGGAAGATCGCCCGTTGGCTGAATCAGACCAGCAAGCTCGGCCAGCTGCTCGATCCGGCGGCCGACCGCCTCTACATCTTCGCGACGGTGCTCGCGCTCTCGCTGCGCGACATCATGCCCTGGTGGTTGGCCGGCGTTCTGGTGGCCCGGGAAGTCGCGCTGGGCGTCGTCCAGCTCGTGGTAGGACGACACGGCTACGCGCCGTTGCCGGTGCATTACCTCGGCAAGGCCGCGACGCTCAACCTGCTGTACGCGTTACCGTTGCTGCTGCTCGGCGACGGGGCTCAGACTGTCAATCATGTGGCACGCATCGTCGGTTGGGCGTTCGCGATCTGGGGTGTGACGCTCTACTGGTACGCCGCGGCGTTGTACGCGGTTCAAGCTCGGCGGTTGCTCGCAGCTGACCGGGCGGCAGGCAGCGGCTGTACCGGCGGGTCCGGTATGGGGATGGAGGAGGCGTCGGCATGAGCCTGACTTCCCCCGGCACCCGCGTTCCCAGCATGAAGGCCGTTGTCATGGCCGGGGGGGAGGGGACGCGGCTTCGGCCGATCACCGCCAACCAGCCGAAGCCACTGCTACCCGTGGTGAACCGGCCCATCATGGAACACGTCTTGCGGTTGCTTCGCCGCCACGGATTCGTCGACACCGTCGTCACGGTCCAGTTCCTCGCGTCCTTGATCCGCAACTATTTCGGCGACGGCGACGAACTCGGGATGCGCCTTCGCTATGCGACCGAAGAGAAGCCGCTCGGGACCGCGGGGAGTGTCAAGAACGCGGAGTCGGAGCTGCATGACGGTCGATTCCTCGTGATCTCCGGTGATGCGCTGACCGACGTCGATCTGACCGCGATGGCGCAGTTCCACGTCGAGAACAAGGCGCTGGTGACGGTGGCGTTGAAGAGCGTGCCCAATCCGCTCGAGTTCGGCATCGTCATCACCAGCGACGGCGGCCGAATCGAACGCTTCCTCGAGAAGCCGACGTGGGGCCAGGTTTTCTCCGACACGGTCAACACCGGCATCTACATGATGGAGCCGGAAATCTTTCAACACGTGGCTCCGGGGGAGTCCGTCGACTGGGCGCACGACGTCTTCCCGGCGTTGCTGAAGAAGGGCGCCCCATTGTTCGGCTACGTCACCGACGCCTACTGGGAGGATGTCGGCACGCTGGAGAGCCTGATCCAGGTGCAGGCCGACGTCTTGAACCGCCAGGTCGATGTCGAGATCGACGGCTTCGAAATGATGCCCGGAGTTTGGCTGTGCGAGGGCGCCGAAGTCGATCCCGAAGCCGTCTTGAAGGGGCCGCTCTTCGTTGGCGACTACGCGAAGGTCGAAGCCGGAGCGGAGCTGCGGGAGTACACCGTTCTCGGCAGCAATGTCGTGGTGAAGCACAACGCGTTCCTGCACAGAGCAGTCGTACACGACAACGTGTTCATCGGGCCGCAGGTCAACCTGCGTGGCTGCATCATCGGCAAGAACACCGACATCATGCGCGCCGCACGGATCGAGGAAGGCGCGGTCGTCGGTGACGAGTGCGTCGTCGAGGAAGAGGCGTACATCTCCTCGGGAGTGCGGGTCTACCCATTCAAGACGATCGAGGCCGGCGCGTTCGTGAACACCAGCGTCATCTGGGAATCCCGAGGTCAGCGCAACTTGTTCGGTCCTCGCGGCATCTCCGGACTGGTGAACGTCGAGATCACACCCGAACTCGCCGTCCGGCTCGCTGCCGCGTTCGCGACGACGCTGAAGAAGGGTGACGTCGTCACCGCTTCGCGCGACGCCTCTCGCGCCGGTCGCGCTCTGGGTCGCGCCATCATCAGCGCCCTCACTGCAGGTGCGATCAACGTGCGCGATCTGGAGGCGGCGCCCGCACCGGTCACCCGGTTCGAGATCGCGCACAGCGACGCCACAGGTGGCGTGATGATCCGCACGACGCCCGGCGACGCGCAAAGCGTCGACATTCTCTTCCTCGACGAGCGCGGTGCCGACCTCTCACCGGCGACGCAACGCAAGCTCGAGCGGGTTCTCTCCCGGCAGGAGTTCCGGCGCGCGTTCCCCGGCGAGATCGCCGACATCACGTTCCCCTCGCGCACGCTCGAGAACTACTCGCAGGAGGTCTTGCGCTGCATCGACACGACCGGGGTCGCCGACGCGGGGCTGAAGGTCGTCATCGACACCGCCGGCGGCACGGCCGCCCTCGTGCTTCCGCCACTGCTCGGCCGTGTCGGAATCGACGTGCTGACGGTGAACAACCGGCTCGATCAGACAGCACCGACGGAGACGGTCGTCGAGCACATGCGCGCACTCGAACGGCTCGGCGATCTCGTCGCGTCGTCGCGCGCCGCCTTCGGCGTGCGCTTCGACCCGGTCGGCGAGCGGCTTTCCCTCGTCGACGAGCGGGGCGTCATCATCCACGATGACCGAGCGCTGCTGGTGTTGATGGACCTCGTCGCCGCAGAACGGCACAGCGGCAGCATCGCACTGCCCATCACCACCACCCGGGTTGCGGAGGCAGTCGCGCGGTTCCACCACGTGACCGTGCGCTGGACGCCGACCTCGCCCGACGAACTCACGAAGGCTGCCGCGGCGAGCGACTCCATTTTCGCCGGCGACGGCCGGGGCGGGTTCGTCGTCCCGGAGTTCAGCACCGCCATAGACGGGATCGCGGCGTTCATCCGGCTCACCGGTCTCGTCGCTCGGACCAAACTGACGCTGAGCCAAATCGACGCGCGAATCCCGCAGGCGCACGTGCTGCGCCGGTCGGTGCCGACGCCGTGGGCGGCCAAGGGCATGGTGATGCGCTCGATCGTCGAAGCCGCCGGGCACCGACGCATCGACACGGTCGACGGGGTGCGCATCATCGAGGACGACGGGCGGTGGGCGCTGGTCCTGCCCGACCCCGCGGAAGCCGTGACCCACCTGTGGGCAGAAAGCACCGACGCCGACTCGGCAACGGAACTTCTCGAAGAGTGGGCCGCGGTCGTCGAGGGGGTCGGCAACTGAACGGCCAATCCGGGCGCCGTCCCGACGCTTCCATGTCACCGAAGCGTCCCGACGCTTCCATGTCACCGAAGCGTCCCGACGCTTCCATGTCACCAAAGCGTCCCGACGCTTCAATGTCTCTGCTGGTCGACATCACCGCCAACGCGCTCGACGCCGGATACGCCGACGCCAGCAGCCGGCGCGATGCGCACGCGCAGGACGGCGCGGCCGGTGGCGAGACGCGCATCACCCGCCCGGCCGCCTTGACCGCTGCGCTCGTGCTCGCCCTGGCCGGCGCGCTGTTCGCGACGTCGGCGGTCGCCACCCATCGCAACGCGGCCGCCGCGAAGAAGACCCGCGCCGCACTGCTCGCCGACATCCACGACAGGACGGCTCTGCTCGCCGACCGGCAGGCGCAGTTCACCCGGATCCACGATGCCGTGACGGCTGCGCGGAACAAGGCGCTGTCGGCCTCCGGGCAGGGAGCATCGCTGCGCAACGAGATCGCCCAACTCGAGATCGTGGCCGGGGGTGTTCCGGTCGAGGGTGGCGGCGCGGAGGTGACGCTCGACGATGCGCCCCCGACCGGCAACGCCCACACCGATTCGCTCGGCACGATTTTCGACCGCGACATCCAGGCGGTGGTCGACGCGTTGTTCGCCAGCGGCGCTGAGGCGATCAGCGTGAACGGGCAGCGGCTGACCAGCCAGACCGCCATCAGACAGGCGGGGTCGGCGATCTTGGTCGACTACCAGCCGCTGTCACCGCCCTATCGCATCGACGCCATCGGGCCGGCCGGGCTCGCGGACACGTTTTCGGCTACGCAAACAGGTACCCTCTATGAAAACTGGCGCCAGGTCTACGGCCTCGAGTTCACTGTCGAGAGCCGAGCGCACCTTAGGCTGCCCTCGGCGGCCAGCCTCGCCGTCCACTACGCCACCCCGTTGGAATCGCCGTGATCCCAGCTCTCGCGCTCGCCGTCGGCGTCGTGCTCGGCATCGTCGTACATCCAACCGTTCCCGTCGGGCTCCAGCCTTACTTGCCGATCGCGGTCATTGCGGCGCTCGATGCGGTGTTCGGTGCAATCCGCGCGATGCTCGACGGGGTCTTCGATGACAAGGTGTTCGTCGTCTCGTTCATCGCCAACGTGCTGGTCGCCTCGCTGATCGTGTTCCTCGGCGACCAGCTCGGGGTCGGCAGCCAGCTTTCGACCGGCGTCATCGTCGTCCTGAGCATTCGCATCTTCTCCAACGCCGCGGCGATCAGGCGGCATCTGTTCCGCGCATGACCGACGAAGCCGAGGGACCAAGGGGCAACGACGCTTCCGACCTGCCGTTGGGCGGCCGGCCGGCGAAGGCCGCGCAGCCGCGGAAGCAGGCCAACGCCGGCGGTCCGGCAGCTCGCCCCAAGCAGGGCGCCAAGAGGCCGCCGAACTCGCAACGCAGGCAGAGCCCGAAGGGCCAGCAGAGCCCGAAGGGCCAGCAGAGTCCGAAAGCTGCAGCCAGCGGCTCCCCGGCCAGCCCGGCCGCCGATGCCTCCATCCGCCGCGCCGCGCCGCGCCCCGCGCGTGAAGCAGGTAAAGCAGCTGAAGCAGGTACACCGGTGCGACGCCCTGCCGCGAGTCCGACCGGTGGTGCGCCTCCCACCGAACCGCCTCCGGCCGAGCCATCTCCGGCCGACGCGAGGGCCCGACCGCCTGAGCCTGAACCAAAGGGTGAGAGCAAGCCGGCCGATGCGTCGCCGGCCGACGCCCCACCCGCGGGCAGGAAAGGGCCCGGCTGGGCGCGGGGGCCGCTGGCACTGGGCGGTCACTCGGCGCGGGCCCAGGTGGTGGTCGCCCTCCTGTGCGCGATCCTAGGCTTCGCGCTCGTCACCCAGGTCGACAGCAAAGCGAGCTCGGGACTCTCCTCGTACCGGCAAGCCGACCTGATCGACGTCCTCGACAACCTCAATGCGCGCTCCGACCAACTCTCGGCCCGCATCGCGACCGAGCAGCGGACGCTGGACCGGCTGACCGGCGGCAACGACCGCACGAATGCGGCGTTGCAAGACGCGCAGCAGCAGGCCCAGACGCTGCGCATCCTGGCGGGGACCGCTCCCGCGACGGGGCCCGGCATAGACCTGGCGATCGACGACCCGACACGAAGCGTGACGGCGGACGTCATGGTCGACATCATGGAAGAGCTGCGAGACGCCGGAGCGGAGGCGATGGAGGTCAAGGGCAGCGCACCGCAGGGCGCCAACGCCGGGCAGCCCTCCGCGGGCACGACGCCAACCCCGGCCGCGGGCAATGCGCGAACTCCGGTTGTCCGGCTGGTCGCGAGCAGTTACTTCGTGGATTCCCCGGACGGCAACGGCATCGTCGCAGACGGAACGCTGATGGCCCCGCCGTACGACATCGTGGCGATCGGTGATCCGCAGACGATGGCAAAGGCGCTCGGTATCCCAGGCGGGGTTCTCGCCACGCTCAAGAGCAAGGATGCGACCGGTGTGGTCAGCCGGCACGACGCCGTCCAGGTGACGGCGTTGCATGCGCTGCGCCGCCCTCAGTACGCTCGGCCGGCACCCACCACCAGCAGTTCGTCTTCTCCCGGCACCTGACGCCACAGCCAGCCCGGGTCGCCACCATCTCGCCCTGGGAGGCCATGTGATCCCCGAGGACCTGCAGTACACCGCTGAGCACGAGTGGGTCAGGGTTGTCGAGGGCGGGGTCCGCATCGGCATCACCGATCACGCGCAAGAGGCGCTGGGCGACATCGTGTTCGTCACGTTGCCGCAACCCGGTACGCAGGTCGAGGCCGGCCAACCACTCGGCGAGGTCGAATCGACCAAGAGCGTCTCCGACATCTACGCTCCGGTCTCCGGCGAGATCATCGCGCGCAACGACGTCCTCGACGCGCGCCCCGAACTCGTCAACGCCGACCCGTACGGTGACGGGTGGATGGTCGAGGTCCGGCCGGCCGACGCCGCCGGCGCGCAGGCCGACCTCCTTGACGCGGAGGCGTACGGTCGACTCGTGACGAACGAGTGATCTGTCTCGGAGCGGGCAGCCGACCGGCTCGGGTTACCCGGGTCGCTCGGGTTTGTCGGGGAGCGGCGGCTGCCGCTGGGGCTGAGTTGACCACCTAGTGGTCCGGCGCATAGGTTGCCCTGACCGTCAACCTCAACTTCACGGTCGGCGCGACGCAGGCGAAGCGCCCGGCGGCCGAGCGTGTGCCCCCGGTCTCGTGGTGCAGCGGTGTGGCAGCGGTGTAGCGGTGTGGCAGCGGTGTAGCGGTGTAGCCCTGAAGGGGATGTAGGTAGAAGGGGAGGAGGGACAGGCAATGCCGACGGTTTTCTGTACGCAGTGCGGGCATGAGAATCCAGACGACGCGCGCTTTTGCGCGAACTGCGGTACCGCACTCAACCGTCCGGGGCAGCCCGTCGCTCCCGAGCGGCCGGCTGACGCAACCTCAACCTTGTCGATTTCGGGAATCGAGGCGATGGAACCCACTTCGCTCGATGACCTCGACACGGCGGCGCAAGCGGCCGTCGTCGAGGGTCTGCCGCCTGGTGCCGGCCTGCTCGTCGTTCGTCGCGGGCCGAACGCAGGCAGTCGGTTCCTGCTCGACGAAGAGGTGACGACCGTCGGGCGCCATCCCGAGAGCGACATCTTCCTCGACGACGTCACGGTGTCGCGACGCCACGCCGAGTTCCGCAAGACGCCCGACGGCTTCGTCGTCCGCGATGTCGGAAGCCTGAACGGTACATACGTCAACCGCGAGCGGATCGACGAGACGTCGCTGCGCAGCACGGACGAAGTGCAGGTGGGCAAGTTCCGTCTGGTGTTCCTCGCGGCCAGCCGCCCAGCCGCTGCCGCCGAAGAGTCCGACGCTTCGATCGAGTGACGGGCGGCTTCGATGGTGAACGGGCGGTCGGCCTCCCGGGCGTTCCTCAGTATCGGCGAAGTGCTGGCGCAGTTGCGTCCCGACTTCCCCGACGTCACGATCTCCAAGATTCGTTTCCTGGAGTCTGAAGGTCTCATCGAGCCCGAGCGAACATCGGCCGGGTACCGGAAGTTCGCCTATGCCGACGTCCAGCGGCTGCGTTACGTCCTGGCGGCGCAGCGCGACCACTACCTGCCGTTGCGGGTGATCAAGGATCACCTGGAAGCGATCGACCGGGGGTTGGAACCGGGGGTCGGCAGCGACCCGGGCCCCCGCGTGCCGATGACGCTGGTCTCCGGCGAAGGATTGCCCGGGCCCGAGGCCTTCGGCAAGGACGCCGCAGACCTTCGGCTCTCGCGCAAGGAACTGCTGGAGGCCGCTGAGATCGACGACGAGACGCTGGCCCAGCTCGAGCAGTTCGGGCTGGTCACCATGCGTGGCAACCACTTCGACGACACGTCGTTGGCCGTTGCCAAGGCGGTCGGGGAGATCGCGCGTTTCGGCGTGGAGCCGCGGCACCTGCGCGCGTTCAAGGCGGCGGCCGACCGAGAGGTCGGTCTGGTCGAGCAGGTCATCACGCCCATGGTGCGTCAACGCAATCCGGAGGCGCGTGGCCGAGCGGAGGAGGCTGCCCGGGAACTGGCGGCCCTATCGGTGCGCTTGCACGCATCCCTGGTGAAGGCGGGCCTTCGGCCGCTGCTCAACCGCTGATGTGGTCGCCCGGCGGGCCGGTTCTCGCCCGGTTTCGGCGGTGTACCGTGAGGAGACGAACCGGTCGCTGCCTGAAGCTGACACGTCGAGCCCGCGAGCCCGTATTGCTGGACGGTGAAAATGCACGAGCTGCAGGTAGTCGGTGTGCGCGTGGAGCTCCCGACCAACCAGCCCATCGTGTTGCTGCGCGAAGTCGACGGCGAGCGCTACCTGCCCATCTGGATCGGCGCTGTCGAAGCGACAGCCATCGCGTTCGCCCAGCAGGGCGTGGTCCCACCTCGGCCACTGACGCACGATCTGATGCGCGACCTGCTGACTGCGCTCGGCGTCAAACTCCGGGCCGTACGGATCACCGAGATGCGCGACAACGTCTTCTACGCCGAGCTCGTGTTCGAGGGCGGCCCGGAGGTCAGTGCCCGGCCCAGTGACGCGATAGCCCTCGCCCTGCGCACCGGGGCGACGATCTTCGGAGCGGAGTCGGTGCTCGAGGAAGCCGGCATCGAGATCCCGCACGAGCAGGAGGAAGAGGACGAACTGGAGAAGTTCCGCGAGTTCCTCGACTCGATCTCACCCGAGGACTTCGGAACGGCGCAGGGGTGAACCCCAAGCCTCAAGCAAAGCTTGAGAGCTGACCGGCCGATGATGTTCGTAGGTCCACTCCGCGAGTCGCGTTGACGACCCGATCCCGGTTCCCTAGCGTTGCGTCGACGGGCAGCGTTGCATCAGCCGCCGAACCGGCCGTCGAACCAGCACTGACCGCAGGACCACGGGGCATCGAAGCAGGAGGCGCGACAGTGGCGACCAATAACGACCCGGCTTCCGGGGCCGCCTCCACCGATGCCCGGCCGCGGGGCGCGGACGTCGGGCAGCAGGGAACGCTGTTTTCCGACGACCTGCCCGAGCTCGACGAGAACGTCGGATACCGCGGCCCCACCGCGTGCGCCGCCGCGGGCATCACCTACCGCCAACTCGACTACTGGGCACGAACCGGGCTGGTCGAGCCGACGGTTCGAGCCGCGACGGGGTCGGGGTCACAGCGCCTGTACAGCTTCCGCGACATCTTGGTCCTGAAGGTGGTCAAGCGACTGCTCGACACCGGCGTCGCGTTGCAGAACATCCGCGCCGCCGTCCAGCACCTGCGAGAGCGCGGGATCGCCGACCTGGCTCAGATCACGCTGATGAGTGACGGCGCCAGCGTGTACGAATGCACCTCGGCCGACGATGTCATCGACTTGGTCCAGGGCGGCCAGGGCGTGTTCGGCATCGCGGTCGGGCGGATCGTTCGTGAGGTCGAGGGCACGCTCGCCGAGCTGCCGGGCGAGCGGCCGGGCGAGGGTCCTGGAGAAGCCGCACTGCCGTCCGCGGACGACGAGCTGGCGCGCCGCCGCCACCGCCGCATCAGCTGACCGGCGGGCCACGACACGCACGATTCGCGCGGGGTCTGTCGGAGCGCTCGGCCCAGCGGGCGCTGCTACGGTGGTGAGAAGCCGACAACCCGACGCGGGAGAGTCCCCACACAGCCAGTGCGGGGCGCCGAAGGAGCAACCTCCCCGGAATCTCTCAGGCTCAGCGACCGCGCTGGCGAGGCCACTCTGGAAAGTGCGCGCCCCATGACGCGCCACCGACGGTGAAAGGCATCCGGAAACCCCGGCCGGATGGCGAATCTCTCAGGTGCCGATGACAGAGGGGGAGGTCCCGCTTTCGACGTCCGCGGAGGCCCCCGGTGAGCACGTTGCTTCCTTCTCAGCTCCCCTCGCACGAGTCGCCTGCTGCCGCGCCGCCGGTGATCAGACACAACCTGCGCGAGCCATCGTTCGCCCTCCGTCACATCGGCCCGAGCGAGGCGGACGTCGCGGCCATGCTCGACAGCCTCGGGTATCGCTCGTTGGCGGAGTTGACCGATGCCGCTATTCCGGTCGCGATCCGTGACGACCCGACCCGGTGCACCCAGGTGCCCGCCGCAGGCAGTGAGGCTCAGGTGCTCGCCGAGCTGCGCACCCTCGCCGGCCGCAACCGCGTCGTCACGTCGATGATCGGCCTCGGCTACTTCGGCACGCACACCCCTGGGGTGATTCGCCGAAACGTCCTGGAGAACCCGGCGTGGTACACGGCCTACACCCCGTACCAACCAGAGATTTCGCAAGGTCGGCTGGAGGCGTTGCTCACCTTCCAGACCGTGGTGGCCGACCTGACCGCCCTCCCCGTGGCGGGCGCGTCGCTGCTCGACGAGCCGACCGCCGCGGCGGAAGCGGTGTCGCTGTGTCGGCGTAGCGCCAAGTCGACAAGTCGCCGGTGCTACGTCGATGCCGCCGTGCTGCCCCAGACGATCGCCGTGCTGCGCACCCGCGCCGAGCCGATGGGCTGGCACGTCGTCGTCGCCGACCTGGGTGACGGGTTGCCGGACGACGACTGCTTCGCCGTCGTCGTCCAGTATCCGGCCACGAGCGGTGCCGTCCGGGATCACGAATCACTCGTCGTCCAGGCACATGCAGCGGGTGCTCTCGTCGTCGCGGCGACCGACCTGCTGGCGCTCACACTGTTGCGGCCGCCGGGGGAGTGGGGGGCCGACGTCGCGGTCGGTTCTGCGCAGCGGTTCGGCGTGCCACTGTGGTACGGCGGCCCGCACGCGGGGTTTATCGCAGTCAGAGAAGGGCTGACCCGATCGTTGCCCGGGCGTTTGGTGGGGGTGTCCGTCGACGCAGAAGGACGCCCTGCCTACCGCCTCGCGTTGCAGACCCGCGAGCAACACATCCGGCGCGAAAAGGCGACGAGCAACATCTGCACCGCGCAGGTGCTGCTGGCGGTCGTCGCCGCGATGTACGCCGCGTATCACGGACCGGAGGGTCTGCGCGACATCGCGCGACGTGTGCACCGCACGGCCGTCGTGCTCGCGCGCGGGTTGCGCGCTCGCGGCTTCGCCGTCGTCGAGGAGTGCTTCTTCGACACCGTGCTGGTGAGTGCACCGCGGCGCGCACGTGCGATGGTTGCCGCGGCGCTGGAGCGCGGTATCAATCTGCGCCTGGTCGATGACGACACTGTCGCGATCGCCTGCGATGAGACGACGACGCGTGCGCAGGTGGCGGAGCTGTGGGCCGCGTTCGGCGGGGTTGCCGGCGTCGACAGTGTCGACCGGCTGAACGACGTCGATCAGGTGAACGACTCGGCGCGGGAGTTCGCGCCGCTGCCCTACCGAAGCTCGACCTTCTTGTCGCACCCGGTGTTTCGCGAGCACCGCTCGGAGACCGCCATGTTGCGCTACCTGCGGCGCCTGTCGGACAAGGACATCGCCCTCGATCGATCGATGATTCCCCTTGGCTCGTGCACGATGAAACTGAACGGCACTACGGAGATGGAACCGATCAGCTGGCCGGAGTTCGCCGACATCCATCCCTTCGCACCCGCCGACCAGGCGGCGGGATACCTCGAACTCGTCCGCCAGCTGGAAAGCTGGTTGGCCGACCTCACCGGGTACGACGCGGTGTCGGTGCAGCCCAACGCGGGATCGCAGGGTGAGCTGGCGGGCCTGCTCGCGATCCGTGCGTTCCACCGAGCCAACGGGGATTCCGCTCGTGACGTCTGTCTCATCCCGGCGTCGGCTCACGGCACGAATGCCGCGAGCGCGGCAATGGCCGGCCTGCGGGTGGTCGTGGTCGACTGCGATGTCGACGGCAACGTCGACCTTAACGACCTGCACACGAAGCTCGCTGCGCACGAGGGCCGGGTCGCGGCGCTCATGGTGACCTATCCGTCGACGCACGGCGTGTTCGAAACAGGTATCAGCGACGTGTGTGCCGCCGTCCATGATGCCGGCGGGCAGGTCTACGTCGACGGCGCGAACCTCAACGCGCTGGTCGGGCTGGCGCGACCGGGTCGCTTCGGCGCCGACGTTTCGCACCTGAACCTGCACAAGACGTTTTGCATCCCGCACGGTGGCGGGGGCCCCGGCGTGGGTCCGGTGGCAGTGCGCTCCCACCTGGCCGCGTACCTGCCCAACCATCCGCTGTCTGCTGCGGCGGGCCCGCCATCGGGGCCAGGACCGGTTTCGGGTGCGCCGTTCGGCTCGGCCGGCGTGCTGCCCATCTCGTGGGCATACATCAGGCTGATGGGTTTGCCCGGGCTCACCCAGGCGAGCCGAGTCGCGGTGTTGTCGGCCAACTACATCGCGCGGAGGCTGGCAGAGCACTATCCGGTGCTCTATCGCGGCCAACACGGGCTGGTCGCGCACGAGTGCATCATCGACCTACGCGAACTCACGCGGCGCAGTGGCATCACAGTCGAGGACGTCGCGAAACGGCTCATCGACTACGGCTTTCACGCGCCGACGATGTCGTTCCCCGTCGCGGGGTCGCTGATGATCGAGCCGACCGAGTCGGAGAATCGGGCCGAACTCGACCGGTTCGTCGAGACCATGATCGCCATTCGCCAGGAGATAGAACAGGTCATCAGCGGCGTCTGGAGCGCTGAGGAGAGTCCGCTCCGGCACGCGCCCCATACTGCCGAGTCGCTGGTCGGCGATTGGCCGCACGTCTATTCCCGCGAGACCGCGGTGTACCCGCTGGCGAGCCTGCGCGAGTCGAAGTACTTCCCGCCGGTGGCACGGATCGACGGCGCTTTCGGAGACCGCAACCTCGTGTGCAGCTGCCCCCCGGTGGCCGCCTATCAAGACTGAGCAGCCAGCAGGCTGAGCTGCTCGACCGCTGCGTGTTCGCCTTGGGCCGCGGGCGCAGGCCGCCATCGCGGCGCACGGCCGGCAGCACCGTCGCCGCCCCGCCCGACTCCCGCCGCGCGCGCGAGCTCACGCACCTGGTCGACGATCGAGGCCTGGTAAGCGGCCGGGGCGTACGCGGAGCGCCGGTACAACGCGTCGTAGTACGAGACGAGGTCGGGACGTCGACTGGTCAGCCAGGTCATGAACCACTCGCGGGCACCCGGGCGCAGGTGTAACACGATCGGCGTGATGTGGGTGGCGCCGGCTGCGGCGATCGCCTCGACGGCCCGGGAGAGCTGGTCAGGGGAGTCGGTGAGGCCGGGCAGGATCGGCGCCATCAACACCCCGCAGCCGACGCCGGCACGGTTCAGGCGGGCGCAGACCTGCAATCGCGTTTGCGGGCTGGGTGTGCCCGGCTCGACCTCGCGCCACACTGCCGGGTCGGTGAAGCCGACCGACACGGCGGTCGTGACGTCGGTTGTGCGAGCGGCAGCGGTGAGCAGTTCGAGATCGCGCAAGATGAGGGAGCCCTTGGTGAGGATGGAGAACGGGTTCCGTGCGTCGGCGAGCGCCTGGATGATCCCGGGCATCAGCCGGTAGCGCCCCTCGGCCCGCTGATAACAGTCGACATTCGTGCCCATCGCGACGTGCTCGCCGCGCCAGCTCCGGCGACGCAGTTCGCGGCGGAGCAACTCGGCCGCATTGACCTTCACGACCACCTTCGTGTCGAAGTCGTGCCCCGAGTCGAGGTCGAGGTAGGCGTGGGTGCCGCGGGCGAAGCAGTACCGGCAGGCATGCGAGCAACCGCGGTAGGGGTTGATCGTCCACCGGAAGGGAACGCGCGAGGCCGCGGGCACCCGGTTGAGGATCGACTTGGCGTGCACCTCGTAGAACGTCATGCCGGCGAAGTGGGGGGAGTCGAACGTCCGGACGACCGCGGCTGTCTCGAAGAGGCGATCCCCGGCTTCGCCGGCGACGGCCGCGCCCGGCTGCTGGGCTTCCCATCGCATCCACGTCACCTCCGCACCTGGAGCCACGCCCATTAGAACACATGTTCGAACCGACGGTATCGGCGCGGCTGCCATCATGTGCGGGTGCGGGAAGCGGTCGTGACGCAGCCAACGAGAGCCGAACTCGCGGCGCCGTCCAGGGCCGACCTGCTGTTGATCACGCTCGGTGTCGCCGGTGTCTCGACGTCCGGTCCGCTGATCGCCGCCACGGCGGTGCCGGCGCTGGCGATCGGATTCTGGCGCAACGCGCTCGCGGCGGCCGCATTGGGACCGGCGGCCGTGATCGCGCATCGCGGCGAGCTGCGGCGGCTGTCGCGCGGGGAGTGGCGGGTGATCGTGGCCGCCGGGGCACTCCTCGGGTTCCATTTCGCCACCTGGATCACCAGCATCCGCTACACGTCGGTGAGTTCAGCGACCGCGTTCGTCGCTACCCAACCCGCGTGGGCTGCATTGATCGCGCGCGCCAGGGGTGCCGCGATCGGGCGGCTCGCCTGGTGGGGGATCGGGGTGGCGATCGTCGGGACGGCGATGCTGGCCGGCCTCGACCTGCGATTGTCCGGGCGGGCCGCTGTCGGTGACGCCCTTGCTCTGGTCGCGGCGGTCTTCGCCGCCGGGTACGTGACTGCCGGCTCCGTCGCGCGTCGCTCGGTCGGGACGACGGCGTATACGGCGAGCTGCTACGCCACAACCGCGCTCGTGCTGCTGGCGATGGCGGCGGCCGCGGGGCAGCGGCTGTCGGGTTACCGGGGCGCGGACTGGTGGCGCCTCGTCGCATTGACGGTCGCGGCGCAGCTCCTTGGCCATACGGTGTTCAACCGCGTGCTCAAGACGACGAGTGCGACGGTCGTGAGCTTGGCCATCTTGTTCGAGGTTCCCGGGGCGACGATCATCGCGGCACTCACGCTGCATCAGCCCGTTCACCTCGTCGAGCTGCCGGCCGCGGCTTTGCTGCTCGCCGGGCTCGGGCTCGTCGTCCGATCCGGCGCGCGTGCCATTCCCGCCGAATAAGCAGGCGAGCGATCCGGCTTATCCCGCTGACTGGTGTCGTGCGCGGTAGGTCAACAGCTCGCCCTGGCGCCGACCGGCCGCGCGAAACCGCACATCCGAGCGAACGACTCGGTCACCTGACGGGCGCGCATTCGACGTTGCTGGTCCGGCCGACGCTTCGGCGAGCACCTCGTGGGCCGCAGCGTCGGGCTCGTACTCGAGCCTCTTCGTCAAGTGGACGTGGGTGCCGCTGCCCGGTCCGCTCGCCAGCTCGATTCGATCGACGAGCGCACGCATGAGCTTCAGCCCGCGGCCCGACTCAGCCGGCGGCCAGTCGCCGTGCCCCTCTGGATCGTCGGCGATCGGTGCATCGAACCCGACCCCGAGGTCGACCACGTCGAACTCGCAACGCTCGGCGTCGACGCTGATCTTGACGCCGTACGCCCGACCGGCCGGCGCGTGCTGGAGCGCATTCGTGCACGCCTCGGTGAGAGCGAGTTCCAAATCGCCTATGACGTCGGCCCGTACGCCCAACTCCGAGAGCGCAGCACGGGAAATGTGCCGGATGATGCGGATACCCAGCGGATGCGGCAGCAACGACGCAAAAAAGGTGATTCCGTGTTCTGGGCCGTCGTCGCGTCGCTCACTCATCGCCACGCCTGGAGGGCCCGGCAGCGTCAGAGTCCGACAGGACGCCGGAGGGCCCGGGGGTGTCAGGGTCCGACAGCAGGGCGGAAACTCGCTGGTGGGAGACACCGAAGTGCCGCGCGATCTGGCGCAGTGAAAAGCCTTCGGCGGCCAGCGCACGGGCAGTCGCCCGCCGCAGTTGCCCGGCGGCCTTGACGAGATGCTGCGCGCACTGCGAGAGCGCGGTCGTCGCGGCGTGGAGCTGACCGGTTCGGGCTAGTTCCTGTAGTGACTGACCGCTTCGCCGGGCGGCAGCGAGCTTGCGCGCGAGCCTCGCAGCTTCGTGCTGCTGCTCGGCTGCGCGCTCCGCCGTGGCGGCCGCGTGCTCAAGGGCCAGCGAAAGCTCGCCGGCGTCCTGCACCGTGGACATGCCCGTTTGCAACCTCCCGTCGCGGGCCGCGCTTCACTCTGCGGCGCTAGCGAGAAATACCCGCCGGTGGTGCAGAATATGTGCAGGTCAGTGAGGCATCTGGAAGCCGACAGGCGGTGTCACGGTGGTCGAGGTGGTGCTCACCGCTGAGCCCGAAGCCGTGCCGCGCGCACGCCGGTTCGCGGCAGCCACGATCGGCGAGGTAGTGCCCGATCTCCTCGACGACGCGCTGCTCGTCGTGAGCGAGTTGGTCACCAATGCGCTGTTGCACGGCGGCTCACCGGTCACGCTGCGCCTTGAACTGAACGCCGGGGTCATGCGCATCGAGGTCAGCGATCCTGTCACCGACCTACCGGTCCGCATGCAAGACGGTGATCAGGGCATGACCGGTCGCGGGTTACGGGTGGTCGACGCGCTGGCGGCAGCCTGGGGTGTCGATCTCGAGCCGACGGGCGGAAAGACCGTCTGGGCCGAGCTCTCGTCGAACAGTACCGAGCGGCCGAGATCGCCCGGTTCGAAGCGAGCACCGTCGACCCGACCCGCTGCGCCAAGCGCGCCCGCTGCACAGATGGCGGCCACCGACCGGCTTTACGCCGTCGAACTCGGCGACGTCCCGACCGACCTGCTGATCGCCGCGAAAGCACACATCGACAACCTGGTCCGCGAGTTCACGCTTGCCGCGGCTGCTGATGCCGGCCGTCACGACGACGGGATGGAGCGTCTGCCGGCAGACCTGGCGGAACTGGTCCGTACCGTCGTCCACGGCTTCGCGCCCGCGCGCGCGCAGATCAAACGCCAGGCGCTGGCTGCGGCGGCCGAGGGCGCACGCATGACGCGACTGACCCTTCGTTTGCCGGCGAGCGCCGCTGCAGCGGGGGAGGAGTACCTCGCCGCACTCGACGAGGCCGATCGCTATGCGAGGTCGGCGAAGTTGCTCACGTTGGAGACGCCTCCGGCCCACCGCGTCTTTCGCCGGTGGTACGTGCAGGAGTTGGTCGACGAGTTGCGTCGCCAAGCAGGTGGCGCGCCCGCACGCCGAGTGACGACGTTTCCCGAAAAGCTTGCCGAGGAGATCGGCAAGCTTGCGCCTTTGGAGGAGCTGGCGAGCAGGCTGTCCGCACTTCAGACCATCACCGCGGCGGTTGCCGGCGCGCGCACGGTCAGTGAGGTCGCGCGGGCGGTCGCTACGAATGCGGTCGAGTCGCTCGGCGCCCAGGCTGCTCGTATCTACATGCTCTCCGACGATCGCATGCTTCGTTCGCTCGCGACCGCGGGCGGCGAGCCCGTCGTCGCCGCCCGGTTCACGGACTTCTCTCTTGACGCTGAGCTGCCCGGCAGTGTCGCGATCAGGACCGGCAAGCCCGTCGTCGTCCGGAATCTGGCCGAACTCGGCGCCCGCTTCCCACCGCTCGCGGGCGCCTACCGTGAAGAACGCAAGGTGCTGGTGGCGCCGCTGGTGGCGGGAGGCGCAGCCCTCGGAGTGCTGGCTCTGACGTTTCCGGCCGCCAGCAGGGTCGACGACCACACGCAACTGGCCTTCCTCACCACCCTTGCCGACGTGACGGCTCAAGCGCTCGAACGTGCCGCTGCTACCGTCGCAGCAGCGCAGGCGAGTGAGAAGTTGGCTTTCCTGGCGGAGGCGTCGATCGCACTGTCGAGCAGCCTCGACTACCGCTCCGTGCTCGACGCCGTGGCGAGGTTGGTGGTGCCGCGACTCGCCGACTGGTGCGTCGTCCAGCTCCTGGACGATGGCGCCCTCAAGACGGTGGCGCTCGCGCATACCGACCCCGCGAAGGTGGCGTGGGCAAACCGCCTGTCCGGTCGGTTCACCACCGACCCGGACGCACCGACCGGCAGTCCGCGCGTCGCGCGCACCGGTCGTAGCGAACTGTACGCAGAGATCGACGACGCAGCTCTGAGCGCCGCAGCGACCGAGCCGGAGAGGCTCACCGCGTTGCGCGAGATGGGCCTCGAGAGCGCGCTCATCGTGCCGCTCGCAGGGAGGACCGGAACGATCGGCACGCTGACGATGATCTACGCGCAGTCGGAACGCCGGTACTCCGAAGCCGACGTCGCGTTCGCCGAAGACCTCGCCCGACGCGCCGCCCTGGCGGTCGAGACCGCCCACGCCTTCCACGAGCAGACCGGTCGGCTCGAACGCGTCGTTCGTGTCGCCGAAGCAGCCCAGCATGCGATTCTTGCGCCGCCGCCGAGCAAGATCGGCGCCGTCGCGCTCGCGGCGCGTTACGTGAGCGCCGCCGCCGAAGCGCTGATCGGCGGCGACCTGTACGAGGTCGTCAGCAGGCCCGGCGCTGTCCGCTTGCTGATCGGTGACGTCCGGGGCAAAGGGCTCGGCGCGATCAGGCTCGCGACCGTCGTGCTGGGGGAGTTTCGCGCGGCGGCCGCTGACGTCGACGACCTTCGCGAGGTTGCGGTCCAGATCGACCGGCGCCTCGGTCGCTACCTCGGCGAGGAAGACTTCGTCACCGCGCTCATCGCGGAGATCGACGACGACGGCGTGTACACCATCGCGAACTGCGGGCACCCCAACCCGCTGCTGGCGGGTGGCGGCGGGGTCATGCAGCTCGACGTCGAGCCCGCGCTGCCGCTCGGGTTGGGTGCAGCGCCGTTCCTGGCGCGGGGCCAGCTCGCGCCCGGGGAACGGCTGCTGCTCTACACCGACGGCATCATCGAAGCCCGCGACCCGAACCGTCACTTCGTCGATCTGCTCGACCTCGCAGCGTCACTACCCGAAGGCGACATGGACGTCGTGCTCGACCGAGTCCTGGACCGCCTGCGCTCGGCGGTCGGCGCGGAGCTGGGGGACGACCTCGCGTTGCTGGTCGCGGAGTATCAGGGGCCAGCTCCAGCGTAGTTGACATAATGTCTCTTATCGGCGTAACCGTATAGGCGAGCACGCCCGAAGCGCCCGAGACTCTCAAGGCTCAGCTGCGGGCGTAAACGGGTCGGCGGCGGCACTCGCCACTCGGTACGGTCTTCGTGCGCCTTCGTGCGCCGCATGATGAGGAGATCGCAACGTGCCGCCGGTGATCAGGGTCGAGCAGCTCGTCAAGGACTTCCGGCGGACGAAGAAGATCGAAGGCCGCTTCGGGGCTCTGCGCACCCTGTTCACCCGCCAGCAGGAGGTCGTCCGGGCCGTCGACGCCATCGACTTCTCGATCGAGCCCGGCGAGCTCGTCGGCTACATCGGCCCCAACGGGGCCGGCAAGAGTACGACGATCAAGATGATGAGCGGCATCCTGGTGCCGACAGCGGGCACCGTCGAGGTCGCCGGTGTCGTGCCATGGCGCGATCGCGAGCGAAACGCGATGCAGATCGGCGTTGTCTTCGGCCAGCGCAGCCAGCTGTGGTGGGACCTCCCCCTCATCGAATCCTTCCGGCTCATCGCTGCGCTGTACCGAGTGCCGGACGCCGTGTACCGGCGCAACCTCGACCGCTTCGTCGCCCTGCTGGAGATGGCGGAGTTCCTCGAGCGCCCGGTGCGCCAGCTCAGCCTCGGCCAGCGCATGCGCGGCGACCTCGCGGCGTCCATGCTCTACGAACCGCGCATCCTCTACCTCGATGAGCCGACCATCGGCCTCGACATCGTCGCGAAGGAGAGCATGCGCACGTTCATCGAGGAGGTCAATCGCGAGTCGGCCACTACGGTGATCCTCACCACCCACGACCTCGCGGACGTCGAGCGGCTGTGCCGCCGCCTCATCCTGATCGACCACGGGCGGGTGCTCTACGACGGCAGCGTCGAGCAGCTCAAGGCGAAGTACGCCCCGCACCGCGTGCTCGTGCTGCGCCTCGGTAGGGATGAAGCGCACCGGGCGATAGAGGCCGCAGACGTTCCAGGCGCGCGCATCGTGCACCAGGAGGCCGGCGTCGCGCGGATCGAGTTCGAGACGGCACGCACTCCCGTGCCCGACCTCATTGCAGCGGTGACCGCGCGCTATCCGGTCGCAGACCTGTCGATCGAGGAGCCCGACCTCGAAGGAGTCGTGCGCCGCATCTACAACGATCGGCTCCCCGTCGCATGACTGCGCTGAGCCCGCTCGCCCACCCATCGGGCCGCCCCGCTGCGATCGTGCATGCGTCGCGTTACCTGCCGGCGTACGGCCAGATCATCCGCGGCCGGGTCCGCATGAGCATCATGTACCGCTACAACTCGTTCTTCATGCTCGCGCTGGTCGTCGTCCAGATCTTCGTCCTGAACCGGGTGTGGACCGCTCTGTACCACGGGCAGGACCCCGCGGCGCTGCACCGGCTCGTCGTCTACCTGTCCATCATCAATCTCCAGGCCTGGGTACTGGAGGATCCTTCCGTCAGCTTCTACATGTACGAGCGGGTGCGCGAAGGTCTCGTCGCGTTCGACCTGGTGCGCCCGATGGGTTTCGTCCAGCAGATGCTCGCGCACATGGTCGGCGCCCGGGCGGCGGCGCTGCTGTTCGTCGTCCCGGCCATTCCGATCATCGCGTTGGCGCACGGGCTCGGCGCGCCCGCGACGCCCACCGCCGGCGTCCTCTACGTCGTCAGCCTCGCCCTGGGTTACATCATTTCGATGCTCGCGTCGGTCATGGTCGGCATGATCGCCTTCTGGACGCTCGAGACCGAGGGCCTGACGCTGCTCTACATGTCCATCAACCGCTTCCTGGGCGGTGCGTTCATCCCGCTCACGCTGCTCCCCCACGCCGTCGCGTTCGTCGCCTACCTGCTGCCGTTCCAGTCGATGACGTACACGCCGGTCGCCATCTACGTCGGGCAGCTGAGCGGGCTTCGCACCCTGACCGCGCTGGGCGTGCAACTCGTCTGGGTTGCCGCACTGTCAGCGGGTGCGTGGTTGATGTGGCGGCGTGCCCTGCACCACGTCGTCGTGCAGGGTGGGTGAGGGTGTTCACGTGACGAAACTGCGCATCTTCTGGACGCTGCAACTGGCCGCCATCCGCAGCAGCATGCAGTACCGCGTGAACTTCATCGTCATGTCGGTCTTCGCGATCGTCTACCAGAGCAGCGGCTTCGTCTTCATCTGGGCCGCGTTGGAGAAGTTCCACGTCGTCGCGGGCTGGACCTTCGGCGAGGTGGCCTTCCTGTACGCCTTGCGGCTCGTCGCCCACACGCTGTGGCGTATCCCTTCCAGCCGCATCACCTCGTTGGCCTTCGTGATTCGCGAGGGTCACTTCGACCGCTACCTGGTGCGGCCGTTCAACCCGCTCCTGCAGTTGATGACTCGAGGCTTCTTCATGGGCACGGTCGGCGACATCGTCACCGCCATCGTGGCGATGGTCGTTGCCGCCCGTGTCGCGCCCATCTCGTGGACGCCCTGGCATGTGGTCTACCTGCTGCTCGCTGCAATCGGCGGCGCGCTGATCGAGGGCGCCTTCGTCCTTGCCGCCGTCTCGACCGGATTCAAGGCGCTGCAGACGTGGGCCGCCGAGTTCCTCGTCGACAACGGCTTCTTGATGTTCGGCTCGTACCCGCTGCGGTTGTTCGGTGGCGGGCTGGCCTGGTTCCTGACCTGGATCGTCCCGGTCGCGTTCGTCGCCTACCTGCCGAGTGCGGTGCTCCTCGACAGGAGCGGCGGGCTGTCGGTCTCAGCCGCGGTCGCCTACGCCGCCCCAGCGGCGGGGTTCGTGTGGTTCGCGGCCGCCTACGCCTACTGGACCCGCCAGCTGCGCAACTATCAGGGCGCGGGCAGCTAACGCGCCACGCCACGCCGCGAGCGCCTGCCGGTGGCATCACACGACGAGGCGGTAACCCATGCCCGGCTCGGTGAGTAGGTGTTGTGGGTGAGCGGGATCGTGTTCGAGCTTTCGCCGTAACTGGGCCATGTACACCCGCAAGTAGTTCGTCTCCGTGCCGTAGCTCGGGCCCCAGACGTCGTGAAGCAGCTGCCGCCCGGTGACGAGCCGGCCCGCGTGCCGGGCGAGAACCTCGAGCAGCTGCCATTCGGTCGGCGTGAGGCGGACCTCGCCACCGCCGTTGAGCTTCACCGTCTTGGCCTGCAGATCGACCGTGAACGCCTCCGTGTGCACAACAGGTTCCTCGCTGCCGGGCGCCGAGCGGCGGACGGCAGCGCGCAGCCTCGCGAGCAGTTCGTCCATGCCGAAGGGCTTCGTCACGTAGTCATCGGCACCGGCATCGAGTGCCTCCACCTTCTGCAACTCCTGTTCGCGAGCCGACAATACGATGATCGGCGTGGAAGACCACCCCCGGATGCCACGGATCACGTCGGTGCCGTCCATGTCGGGCAGGCCGAGGTCGAGGATGACGACATCGGGGCGTTCACGAGCCATCGCCGAAAGTCCCGACGTGCCGTCGGATGCGGTCGTCACCTGGTAGTCGCGGGCGGAAAGATTGATGCGCAGCGCGCGCAGGATCGCGTTCTCGTCGTCGATGACGAGCACTCTGGTCATCGCGGCGCAGGGGCGGAACCGCCGTCGCGGCCGAGTCCCGCGCCGCTGAGTGAGGCACCGGCCGCCGGCAACGTGATGCGCATCGTCAGGCCACCGCCCGGTGTGTCCGTCACCGCGAGGTGGCCGCCCATCGCTTCGACGAACCCTTTGGCGACCGCGAGCCCGAGACCGACTCCGTTGCCGAAACGCTGGTCACCGAGTTGCTGGAAGGGTTGCAAGATCACGTCTCGCTTGGCGACCGGCACACCCGGGCCGTGGTCGACGACATCGATGCAGACGGTACCTGCGGTCGGATCACCCGACGCCGCGATGCACGGCGGCTGGTCGGCAGGTGAGAACCGAAGCGCGTTGGAGACCAGGTTCGCGAGTGCTCGCTCCAGCAATCCTGGGTCGGCGCTCAAGAGCGGGAGGTCGTCGGGGATCGCGAAGCGGAGACGTTCCGCGCCGTCGAGCGCCCGGACGACGACGGGTGCGACCTCGTCGAGTGCCGTCGGCCGCAAGAAAGGCTGCAGCGCTCCCGTCTGGATACGGCTCATGTCGAGCAGGTTGCCGATGAGCGCGTTCAGCCGATCGGCGCCCTCCTCGATGGTTGCCAGGAGCTCGGCTTCGTCCGACGGCGTCCACGCGACGTCCGTCTGGCGCAAGGTGCTGACGCTCGCCTTCACCGAGGCGAGTGGAGTGCGAAGGTCATGGCTGACGGCGGCGAGCAACGCCGTCCGCATCCGGTTGCCTTCCTCCAACGCCTCCGCCTGGGCTGCTTGGACGCGCAGGCGGGAGCGGTCGAGTGCCGCCGCAGCCTGCGCAGCGAATGCGGAGAGCAGCCGGGAGTCGACGCTCACGGTGCTGCGTGACACGCCGGCCGGATAGACCCGGAGCTCGAGGTCGTCGCGGGGCCGTACCGCGATGGGAGCGGCGGCGGGGGCTTCTCCCCCGGCGATGCGGACCCACGCCGGCCCGACCCGCTCCAGCAACTCCGCCGGGTAGCCGAGGGTGCTCTGCAGGTGTGCCACTACCGCATGCGCCGTGTCGTCACCGCCGAGCACGGTGCGCGCCAGCTCGAGCAGCGTGTTCGCCTCGCGGGCGAGCTGTTCAGATGTGGCTGCCCGCCGGGCGGCGAGCTGGACGACGCTGCTCACCGTCACGGCGACCGTGACGAACAGCAGGAGCGCCAGCAGGTTCTGCGGCGCGTCGATCGTCCAGGTGTGAAGAGGCGGGGTGAAGAACCAGTTCAACAAGATGCTGCTGGACGCGGCCGCGACCACCGCCGGCCAGAAGCCTCCGACCATGGTGATGGCGATGACAGCCGACAGGTAGAGCAGGAGATCGTCGACGAGGGCGAGGTGCGGCCGGACTGCGGCCAGGCCGAGAGTGAGCACCGGAAGCCCGGCGGCGGTCATGGCAAAACCGGTGAGCTGGCGGCGCCGGCTGATTCCGCTCGCGAGTTGGCGCCGGTTCGGGCCGGTTCCGGCGCTAGGGGCCGAACGGCTGGGTGCGCTGCTCACGAGACCCATTGTGGACTCCGCCGCGCGTGCGTGCAGCCTTCGTGCCTGTTGCCGCGCGCCAATCCACCGCCAGAGCAACCCGCACACCATCGCCGAAAGAGCGACGCCCGCGACGACCGCCGCCGACGTAGCCGCGCCGGTTCGTTCGAAGTTGCCGTGCGACGCACCCGAGAAGGAGGCGGCAGTCAACCAGCCCAACAGTGCCAACAGCGGCATGGCCAGCGGCTCCGCGAAAGTGCACGAGAGCGCCACGACGAGACAGACCATCGCCAGCACGTCGCTTCCGCCGAGGTGTCGACCGGCAGCACCGGAGATGGCAGCGACCACCAGCAGCCCGGCGAACCCGACGGGCAAGGCGAAGGCCGCCTCGACAGGCGGGTTGGCGAAGTGTCTGCGCCGAGCCACCCGCCTAGTTCACCGCGGTTTGCGCCGGTGTGACCGCCCTTGACGCAGCCTTAACGACCCCACGCCCAACCTTGACGACGGCCTGACGCGCCGTCCCTCGCAACTGCCATAGCGTCCAATCGTGACCGAGAGCCGCCCCAGCAATCGGCGTTTCCGAACCCGGGTCGGCCGATGACTCCAGGGATCGGCAACATCAAGCGGCTTTTCGTCGGGCGCGCCCTGCGCAGCCAGCAGATGCACGAGACGCTGCTGCCGAAATGGCTGGCGCTGCCGGTCTTCGCATCAGACCCGTTGTCTTCGGTTGCGTACGCGACCGAAGAGATCGTGCTCGTGCTGGCCATGGGAGGCGCCGCCTACCTCGTCTACGCAAAGTGGATTGCCGCCTTCATCGCATTCATCCTGGTCGTGGTGATCTTGTCGTACCGGCAGACCTGCCACGCCTACCCGAACGGCGGCGGCGCATTTGCGGTGAGTCTCGACAACTTCGGCGAGAACGCCGCGCTCACGGCGGCAAGCGCGCTACTGGTCGACTACGTGATGACGGTCGCAGTCTCCGTCGTCGCCGGCGTCGTCGCGATCACGAGTGGCGTGCCGTCGCTCGGCAAGCACGCAGTGGCGCTGTCGGTCGGTTTCACAGTCCTGCTTCTCCTCGCAAACCTGCGCGGTGTCAAGGAGGCGGGCAGAGCGTTCGCTATCCCGACCTACAGCTTCGTGACGCTGACGTACCTGATGTTTGCGGTCGGTGCCGTCAAAGGTCTCACCGGGCACCTCCCCCAGGCGACGACCGCGTCCGAGTCGATTGCTCCGCACATCCATCAATACGGTGCGCTCGCAGTCACGGCGCTGGCGATGAAGGCCTTCGCCTCCGGGTGTACTGCCCTGACGGGTGTCGAGGCGATCAGCAACGGGGTGCCGGCCTTCCGCAAGCCGAAAGCGCGAAACGCGGCCAACACCCTGGCCATCATGGGACTTTTCTCGATCACGATGTTCGTCGGCATCACGATCCTTGCACTGCACCTCAACGCGCACGCCGAGGCCAGCGGTAACCCGTCGGTGATTTCCCAGATCGCCGGGGCCGTCTTCGGTGGCCACGCGTTCCTGTTCTACTTCTACCAAGCCGCTACCGCGGGCATCCTGATCCTTGCGGCAAACACTGCGTTCAGCGGCTTCCCGGTGCTTGCGTCGATCCTCGCGCAAACGCGCTACTTGCCTCGCCAACTGCACAACCGAGGCGACAAGCTCGTCTTCAGCAACGGCATCCTGCTCCTCGGCGGGTTCGCCGTAGCGCTCATCGTCGGTTTCGACGCCAACATCGACAAGCTCATCCAGCTCTACATCATCGGCGTGTTCACGAGCTTCACCCTCAGCCAGGCCGGGATGGTCAAGCACTGGAACAAGCGCATTCCCCAAGCCGCGCCCGACGTTCGCCGACGCCTACGGGTCTCCCGCGCGATCAATCTGGTCGGTGCCACCGCCACCGGCCTGGTACTGGTCATCGTCGCCGCCACCAAGGTGCCCGAGGGCGCTTGGCTGGCCGTGCTCGCAATGGCAGTGCTCTTCGTCACCATGAAAGGGATACGCCATCACTACGAGAACGTCGGGCGGGAGCTTTCCATCAGCAGCGCGGAGCGGCCGATGCTGCCATCGCGCAACCACGCCATCGTGCTCGTCTCCACCCTTCACCTCCCTGCGTTGCGTGCTCTCGCGTACGCGAAAGCCACCCGCCCGAGCACCCTCGAAGCCGTCACGATCAAGATTGACGAGGCCGACCTCGACCGGTTGCGGGAGAAGTGGGACGAGCACGACATCGACATTCCGCTCGTCGTCCTCGACTCTCCTTACCGGGAGGTCACCCGACCGCTGCTCGACTACATCCGGGGGCTGCACAAGAGCAGTCCGCGCGACGTCGTGACCGTGTTCATCCCTGAGTACGTGCTTGGGCGTTGGTGGGAGCAGTTGCTGCACAACCAGAGCGCCTTGCGCCTCAAGGCGCGGCTGTTGTTCGAGCCGGGTGTGATGGTGACAAGCGTCCCGTGGCAGCTGCGGTCGAGCGGCCGGTTGCACGACTCCCCTGACCCCACGCTGCGCCCGGACGACGCGAGTGCGAACGTCCCGGCGCACCTGCCGTAGGCCGAACTTCGATCAGCGCGCTGCGCCGCTGTTCGCACTGAGTTCGAGGCCGCTGGTGTCAACGGCCTCGAACGCCCTCGCCGGAATCGTTTTCAGCTCCGAGATGACGGCGTCGGGCCACCCGCTATCGGCCGTGCCTTGGAAGTACCACGGCGAGCCGTTGTCGGCCAACACGAGCCCGTAGGTCTGCATCGCGCGTAGCACCGCTTGTGCCTGCTTGCTGTAGTGCGAGATGTCGAACGAACCCTTGAGGCGGAACCGGGCGCCCATCGGCGGCAGCGCGGCATTGTGCGTTGAACTCGCGTCGTGGCGTGCGGGCCACAGGTGGGAGGCGTCGGTCAGGTTCGTGGTGAAGCGGATCGCGTGGTCGACCTGCCCGGCGGCCACTTCGTCCCAGCGCAGCAGCCCGGGCAGGATCGCCAGGCCGGCGGCGTCGGCCGAGGTCGCGCCGTCGGGCCGAAGCGCGTCGCTCGTCAACGACCAGTGCGCCCCCGAACCCGCGGTCCACCCGGACGCCGTCTGGTGGGTGTCCCACGTCTCGAACAGCTCGCAGGTGTCGGCGGTGACGACGATGGCGTGGCGATCGCCGCTCGCGTTGGGGCCGCCTTCGATCAGGGTGTCGGCACCGAGCGGGTAGCCGAGCCGGTCGCTTTCGCCGGCGTAGTCGAAGGTGACGGGCACCCGTGGATGACCTGCCGCGACGACGGTGACCGGGATGCCGTAGGGCAGCGGTTGCGCGCCGTAGGACGGTCCGAAGTCGGGATGCAGCCGATGCGACGACGCACCCATGGCGGCGAGCCACTGCGCGCTGTGCGCGTCGACGGGGAGGCCGCGAATGTCGGCGTGCCAGTAGTTGTCGGCCGGAAACACTTGGCACCGGGTGCCGGGTAACACGTCCGCGCCAGCTGCCCCACCGGCGACCGGCGGTGGCGGTGTCGTTGTGGTCGCCGGCCGCGTGGGAGTCGGTGTCGGATGAGTCGCCGGCGGCGGTGCGGTCGTCGCTGCCGGCGCGGCGGTCGCGCCGGAAGCGGTGGAGGAAACGCTCGCCGTTCGTGACTCCCCCGGTGACGGCGTCGACGTCGCGTCGGCGGATGCCGAGCCGGCCGGGCCCGCCGAACTCCCTGGAGCGCTGCCCTGCGAACTCGACCCGACGCTGACGGTCGCCGAACCCGATCGGGACGGCGCGGCGGAGCCGTGAGCCTGGCACGCGGTGCCTGCGACGGCCAGCGCGACGAACACCCACGCCGCGCGGGCTCGCCTCACCCGGCTACTCGGCGTCTCGGCTGGTGCGCGTCGGCAGCCGCGACTTCATCGTGTACATGTTGCGGTCGGCGGCGCACAGCACTTGCGTCGGGTCGGCCCCCGGGGCCAGCACGGCTCGCCCGATCGACATACCGACCGTCGCGGCCATCCCGCCCGGCAGGACCATCGGTTGTTCGATGGCGCGCAGCAGCCGGCGCCCGAGGCCGTCGACGTCGGTCTCCGGCTCGGGCGGAACAATGATGACGAACTCGTCGCCGCCCAGCCGAGCCACGAAGTCTTCGCCGCGAACCGCCCGCTTCAGCCGGTTCGACGCCTGCACCAGCACGACGTCTCCGGCCGCGTGACCCAAGTTGTCGTTGATGTTCTTGAAGCGGTCCAGGTCGCAGAACACCACGGTGGCCCCGCTGCCCGCCATCTCGCGCAGGTGCTCGAGCAGGCCGGCACGGTTCGGGAGTCCGGTCAGGTCGTCGGTCAGCGCCCGAGAGCGCAGGATCTCCATCTGGTTCCGTGCGTCCGTGACGTCGACCCCCACGCACACGGCACGGCGCGGATTGTCACCCACCGGCGTGATCGACCACGCGACGCTGCGCCGGACCGCGCCGTCCGTCGCCGACAGCTCGCACTCGTGAGTTGCCGGCTCGCGCTCGCGCAGCGCTCTGCGCAACGACCGCCGGAACTCCGGGACGTCGCGCGCGGCCAGCAGCAGCGCGAGGTCGTGGCCGACGAGCGGGGCACCACCGAGCACCTGTTCGGCGGCATCGTTGGCGAGCACGATCCGGTGGTCGGGATCGACGAGCAGCATGAGCGCGGCCGCCCGGCTGAAGACCGTCTCATCGACGGTCTGCCGATCCACCGATCGCGCCGACACCAGCCCTCCCGAACGCGCTGGATCCGCGGGATCCACTGAACCTGGATGGGACACCAATGCAATCACCTGTACCGGCAAAATCATCGGCAGGACGGCACTGATCTGAACGGGAAATGCGAGTCCGCGCGGTCGGCGCCACGCGATCGTGCCCGATCTAATGTCTGCTCGTCGCCTGCTACCGTTAGCGAATGCCTGCGCGCATCGTGGTCCCGCTCATCGGTGAGCCATTGCCGCTCGACTTCGTCAACACCGCCCGAACGGCGAGTGGCGACAGCGGCGACGTCCTCGCCACCACGGCAGGGCTGGAGAACTGGCTGCTCGCCGAGGCCGACCGGTTGCCGGCGGCC
The DNA here is from genome assembly GCA_963782965.1 of uncultured Actinomycetes bacterium. Taxonomy (GTDB): domain Bacteria; phylum Actinomycetota; class Actinomycetes; order Acidothermales; family Acidothermaceae; genus CAWALV01. Next base: position 1,470,271 of record CAWALV010000006.1, on the reverse strand, counting down.
CGGCCGACCGATGCGACCCTCGCCGGCATCCGCCGGTTGCGCGCCGGCGTGGCAGCCATCATCGACTCGGCACGCCGCGGAGACCGGCCGCCGCCGGACGCGGTCGACGTCGTCAACGGCGCGCTGCGTGCCGCCCCGAGCTACGCGCAGCTGTCGTGGGGCGAGGCAGGCGCGCAGATCGACACGGTGCGCGCCGGGCCGAGCGACGTCCAGCTTCTCGCGGCGCTCGCCGAGGCGACCGCCGAACTGCTCGCCTCCGGGCTCGCCGGGACGACGCGCGAGTGCGCCGCGCCCGACTGTGCACTGCTGTTCCTGCCCACCCACCCCAGGCGGCGGTGGTGCTCGGCGACGGTGTGCGGCAATCGCACCCGCGTCGCGCGGTACTACCAGCGCCACCGGCTCGAGTCGATTCCGAAACAAGCACCCCGCGACGCCTGAGAGAGCCTAGAAATAGCAGCGCACGCAGTCGATGACGCACCTGTTGTCGTCGACGACGGGTACGAGTTGCCACTTGTCATGGGTCGTGCACGGATGAGAAACGCCCAGACACACGAGGTCGCCGACTTCCAGGGCGACGGAGTCGTCGAGGTCGAGAAACGCGTGCTGGTCGTTGAGGCTGCTGACTTGTGCCGCCAGCGGCGACAGCTCCCCTTTGACGGCGTCGCGCCGCCAGCGCGCGACAGGCATGCCGGCATCGAAGCTGAGGTCGCGCCGGCCGGCCCCGAGCAGCGCAAGGCCCGGCTCGGGTCGCGACCACACCTGGCACCAGACCTCGATCGCGGGTCGCAGAGAAGCAGCGAAGGCCGAGGTGCGCGCGTAAAGCCCGTTGTCGTGGCTGATGTAGGAGCCGCTCCTCAACAACGAGCGCACCGGACGCGAGCACGATGGCGGTGCCGCGAGGACCTCGGACACGACGTCGATGTGGCCGCTGCCGCCGCAGGACAACACGTATTCGCCGGCCCGGGCGTCGAGCAACCCGTCGCCGTCCAGCGACTGGAGCAGGTCGGCGAGCCGAAGGACGAAGCCGCGGACGCCGGCGAGCGTGCCCTCGCCGCGCCCGTGGCCGAACGGCGCCTCGTAGCCGGAAACGCCGACCAACGCGAGCCCGGGTTCTTTGGCCACCGCCTCGGCGACCTCGCGGGCCTGTGCCTGGTCACGCACCCCGGTGCGGCCGCCGGCGACGCCCAGCTCGACGACGACCTTGAGGGCCTGCTCGCTACCGTCCATCGCCTCGGCGAGCCGATGAACGCCGGCGATCGAGTCGACGTAGCAGATGAACTCGAACGCCGGGTCGGTCAGTTCGCGGCGCAGCCACCCGACGAAGCCCACGTCGACCAGCTCGTTGGCCATGAACACGCGCCGGACACCCCACGATCGGTACATCCGCACCTGCCACGGCGTCGCCGCCGTCATGCCCCACGCGCCGGCCGCGAGCTGGCGGGCGAACAGCGCCGGCGCCATCGTCGTCTTGCCGTGGGGTGCCAGGGAGATCCCCTTCGCCTCGCACCAGCGGGCCAGCACGGTGACGTTGTTCTCGATCGCCGAGTCGCGCAGCACCATCACCGGCCAGGTGAAGCCGGCGTCGAACAGGGGCGGCCGCCTCGCCACGAACGACGAGACCGTCGTGCCCGCCGGCAAGGCCGGGAAGCCCTTCCACCGGGCGTCGACGACCTCGTCGGCGATCACCCCACGACCAAGATCGGTGGCGTCACGATTCATGCCCGAACCGTACCGTTCGGCGGCTCCTGGGGTAATAGCTCAGCCCGGCCTCGGCGAAGAGATCTTGCCGAAAATTCGAAACCAGGCGGGCTGCTCGTCCGTTATGGAGAGTGTGGTTCTCGCGCTTGCGGGAATCCTCGCGCCGTTGACGTCGTTGGTAGAGACGCGTAACCGAGCCCTGTGGGAGGCGGACATGGCCGAGCGAGCACTTCGCGGCAGCCGGCTTGGTGCGGTGAGCTACGAGAACGACCACAGCACCGAACCGGCGGAACGCCAAGTCGCCAAGTACAGCTGTCCGAACGGACATCACTACGAGGTCCCGTTCTCGGCCGAGGCAGAGGTGCCCCAGACCTGGGAGTGCCGATTCTGCGGTGCGGTCGGGAACCGGGAGGACGGAACCCCCGCCGAGCAGGCGCGAGGCAAGCCCGCGCGAAGTCACTGGGACATGCTGCGCGAGCGGCGCTCGATCCCTGAACTCGAGGCGATCCTGCAGGAGCGGCTCGAGGTCTTGCGACTCGGCGGCCGGCGCAAGAGCGCCTGACGGTCCACATGTCGGCGCGCGAGCGCCTTACGATCCACGTCCCGAGCCACGCCCGCTCCCCCGAGCGGCGTGGCTCGGCTCAATTTCGGCCCCGGCCGCCTGGCTACCCGCGGCGGCGCAGGACCCGGCTGCGAAACCCCCACACCGTGATGCGCCACAGTGCCTCGGCGACGATCGCCCGGCTCATCTTGCTCGAGCCATATGTACGCTCGACGAAGGTGATCGGCACCTCCACCACGCGCAGCCCGCGCAGCACGCTGCGCCAGGCGAGGTCGACCTGGAAGCAGTAGCCCTGTGAGCGCACCGTCGCGAAGTCGACCGCGCGCAAGGCGCTGGCACGGTAGGCGCGGTACCCCCCCGTCGCGTCGTGCAACGGCAGACCCAGCACGATCCGCGCGTACATGTTCCCGCCGAGGCTGAGTAGCCGCCGCGAATGTGGCCAGTTCAGCACCGTCCCGCCGGGCACCCAGCGCGAACCCAGGACGACGTCGGCCTGACTCAACGCCGCCAGCAGGTCGGGCAGTTGCTCCGGTTGGTGCGACCCGTCGGCGTCCATTTCGACCAGCACATCGAACCCGGCGTCCAACCCCCATTGGAAGCCGGCGACGTAAGCAGCGCCGAGACCCTCCTTCGCCGGGCGGTGCAGCACGTGCACGTGCTCGTCGTCGGCCGATATCTCGTCGGCCAGCTTCCCGGTGCCGTCAGGACTGTTGTCGTCGGCGATCAGAATGTGCGCGGACGGGCTCGCTGCGCGGACCCGCGCGACGATCGGGGCGAGATTCTCGCGCTCCTGGTAGGTGGGGATCACGACCAGAACGTCGGCCCCGGCGGGCAACGGCTCCGGCATGGGCGGGGCTTCGCTCACGTGCTCGTGCGCTCCTCGGCGGCGTTACCGGCGCCCTGGCACGAGCGCCGCTGCAGCGAATACTGCCAGCACGCCGAGTATGCCCAGCGCCCATTCCGGCCAGGCACCGAGGTGGTCGGCGATCGTCAACGCCGACCGGAGCGGGACGGAGCGGTCGATGATGGCCGGCGTCATCTGAGCCGTGCGGGTCACCACGTGACCGTCGGGCGCGACGACGGCACTGATTCCGCTGATGGCTGCGATGACGACGGCGCGCCCGTGTTCGACCGCGCGCAGCTGAGACATCGCGAGTTGTTGCTGCGGTAGCGGGGTGTGCATGTAGGTGGCGTTGTTGGTCTGGACGACGATCAGCCGCCCGCCACCCTTCACTCCGGCACGAACCTCGTTGTCGAAGGCGACCTCGAAGCAGATGACGTCGGCGATCCTCGTCGGGCCGATGTCCAGGGCGCCCGGCCGGTTCCCGGCCACGAAGTTTCTGGGCACCAGGCTCGTCAGCCCGGTCAGGTGCGACACGAAACTGCGCATCGGGATGTACTCGCCGAACGGCACGAGGTGCCGCTTGGCGTATTGCTCCGCCGGGCCGGTCTGCGGATTCCAGACGATGCCGGTGTTGCTCACATGGTTGGCGTCGACGTCGACGACCGATCCGACGAGCACCGGCACGCCGACACCGTCGACCGCCTGCTGGATGGCGCTCTTCACCGACGGCTCGTGCAGCGGATCCACATCAGAAGCGTTCTCCGACCACAGCACGATCTGCGGCTTCGGCAAGGTGCCCGCAGCGATCGCCGACGAGAGTTTCGCGGTCTCGCGCAGGTGGTTGTCGAGCACCTGCTCGGCCTGGCCGAGAAAGTGGGTCCCCGGGTGCGGCACGTTGCCTTGCACGACGGCCACCTGGAGTGGATCGCCGGCGGTCGGTCGTGGGATCGCCAGCGCCGCCGCTGGAACGGCCACCGCGGCGAAGAGCGCGGCGATCGCGACCCGGGCACCCCGGCGAGGCGCACCCGTGCGTGCGGTCCCGACTCGCGCGACCCGCACCCCGCGCACGAGCGAGCGGGTAGCCACGGCCAGCAGGCAACCACTGAGTGCCACCGCGAAGGTGACCAGGGGCGCCCCGCCGACCGAGGCGAGACCGGTGAACGGCGTGTCGGGCTGGCTGAACGCGAGGCGTCCCCAGGTGAAGCCGCCGAGCGGCCAGCGCGAGCGAACCAGTTCCTGGCCCACCCACAGGCAGCTCGCCCACACCGGCCAACCGGGTAGCCGCCCCACCACCACGGCCAACGCGCCGCCCATCGCGGCGAGATAGAGGGATTGGACGCCGGCGAGCACCAGCCACGCCAACGGCGTGACGACATTCAGCCACGCCAGTAGCGGCACGAACAGCGCGAGGCCGCAAGCAAAGCCGACGAAGACGCCCGCGCGCCAGTTCCGGTGCCGCACGGCAAGGGCGAGCAGCGCTGCCCCGATGGGCGCCATCGGCCACCAGCCGAGCGGGGCGAACGCACTCCACAGGACGAACCCGGCGAGGACGGCCGCGAGGAAGGATCGCCCGCCGGGCCACCACTTGGCGAGGCCGCGCCGTAGCCGTAGCCGTCGCCGGACGGGCTCGAACCGGCCGCCGGCGCCCAGCTTGGCGATCTCGGTGAGAGAGGTCTCGTCAAGGGAGGTCGTGACCGGGTGAGCCTGGCCAGTGCCCACCGCCGCGCGTTGTGGGTCCGTAGCAGGGTTCCTCTCGGTGCCTTCCGTGGCGGCCGGCGCATGCCTCAGCGGCAAACCTCCGGTCGACCGAGCGTCGGCGCGCTGAACGCGCGTCACTTCCGTTGCACGCTACATCTGGAAACGCAAGAACGTGTCACGACCATGCGGGGGCGGTTCGAGCAGCTCAAGAGGCTCGAGCGGGTCGCGCGGCAGCCTTGGCACGCACTCCCTGCCGGCACTCGGTAAGGGCCGGGCGCCCTTCGGACCGACCGCATGCTCGCCGGCTGCGAGCGTGCCGTCGTTGTCTACTGGGCACCCGGGCCCTCCCGGCTGTCGCACCCCCTCCCGGCGGAGCGGCGTCCTTCAAATCGCCCGACTGCCTGGGCCTGGCACCGGGGCGATCGCGCAGTGCCCGCGCGAATCGCCGACGACTCAGGCTCGTCAGCGGAGAAGGGTTCTCCTTACCGGACATCTCGGTGGACGCCCGGGAACATACCTGCTCGCGTCCCGCGTCTGTCAACCGGCCGCTGACGTGCAGGAATGCGTATCTTCGCAGGTCAGGGGCCACTCGTTGTGGCGTAGGAAAACGGCCGAATACAGCGACCTGCTCACGGCGCCAGATCAAGGCGGCGAATCAGCCGGTGACCCGAGCGCTGACCGCAATGAACTCGAAGACGCGGCCGACGGGGTCGGAGCTGTTGACGAACGCGGCGGAGCCGGCGAGTTGGGCGGCGAACAGGGAGGCCGCGCCCAGCGGCGGACGTCCCGCGGCGAGGTCACGGGAGGTCGCCTGCCGGACCGAGCGGGGGGGTTGGGGCGGGGCGGCCGGCGACTGTGGTGGGGGCGTCACTGCGGCCTTCGTGGTCGCTGTCTTCGCTGCGGCTGTGCGCGTCGGTGCCGGCTTGGCGACCGGGTGGGTGGTGGGTGCAGGCTGCGGCGGCGCCGTCGTTCGTCGCGCCGTCGTAGGGGGCGCCGTCGTGGGGGGCGGCGGAGCGGCGCCGGACGGCCGACGGAAGATCTCCGACACCCACAGCATTCCGGACGAGTCGACCGCGGTGCCCACCCCGACCTGCGTGTAGGTCGCGCTCAGAATGTTGGCGCGATGGGCGGAAGACGCCATGAACGCCTGGTGCACCGTGGACGCGGACGCGCCCATGCCCACGTTCTCCCCGACGCTGCTCCAGCAGCACACAGCACCGGGGAGGTTAGGGGTGTGCGCGAGAACCCGCGTGCTGGCCATGGTTCCGGCCTGCCGTGCCGCCACGGCTGCGAGGTCGCTGCTGACCGTCAAGGCAGGTAGCCCGGCCGAAGCTCGCGCGCCGTTCAACAGGCTCACCAGGCTCGTCTGCGCCGACGCATATGCCACGCCCGCCGGCGCGAGTGCGGACGCCGCTACGGCGGCGGTGGTCGCGACGCACAGGACGGTCGGAGCCACCAGGGCCACGACGAGACGGTGCGTCAGGCGCGACACGAGATAGGACCTCCGGAGCAGGGGAACTCGCGGCCACCCTTCCGTAACCAAGCCGTGATGTCCAGTCACCCCGCGAAAGTCGGTTTGACCCGGGTTGCCGGGATCAGGGGGGAGCAATTGGGGCGGCGGCCGCGCCGACCGTATCGTGGTCGGCTGTGACATCGGCGCCCAGCAAGCTGCTGCTGCTCGACACGCCGTCGCTGTACTTTCGGGCCTTCTACGGCGTGCCCGAGACGGTCACCGCCCCGGACGGCACGCCGGTCAATGCCGTTCGCGGCCTGCTGGATTTCGTCTCCGTTCTCGTCGAGCGGGCCCGGCCCAGCCGGATCGTCGCCTGCATGGACGCCGACTGGCGGCCGGCGTTTCGGGTCGACCTGCTGCCCTCCTACAAGGCACACCGACTGGCACCCGACGGTGGCGAAACCGTTCCGGCGGCGCTCGTGCCGCAGGTCGCCATCATCGAGGAGACGCTCGACGCCCTGGGCCTGGCCCGCATCGGGGTGCCCGGCTTCGAGGCCGACGACGTCATCGCCACGCTCGCTGCGGCCTCGCCCGACCCGGTCGACGTGGTGACCGGCGACCGTGACCTCTTCCAGCTCGTCGACGACGCGCGAGCGGTTCGCATCGTCTATACGGCTCGCGGCGTGGGTAAGGCGGAGGTCGTCGACGAAGCCGCCGTCAGCGCCCGGTACGGCATTCCGGGCCGGGCGTACGCAGATTTCGCCGTCCTGCGCGGCGACCCCAGCGACGGCCTACCCGGCGTCGGCGGGATCGGGGAGAAGACGGCGGCCGCGTTGCTCTCGCGGTTCGGCAGCCTCGACGCCGTGATGAGTGCCCTCGACACGACGAGCGACGCCGGGTTTCCAGCCGGCAGCCGTACCAAGCTCCAGGCCGCGCGCGGGTACCTCGCCGCTGCGCGCGTGGTCGTCGCGACTCGCGCCGATGTGCCGATCGGGCGGCTCGACGACGCCGTCCCGGCTAGCCCTCGTGACGAGCCTGCGTTGCTCGAGCTGGTGAAGCGCTATGGCATCCGCGGTCCAATGCAGCGGTTGCTGACAGCGCTCGGCCTCGCGCCGCTCGCGCCCTAACCCACCGAGGAGTACGCGACGACGCCCCGGCGTAGCGCGTCGCTCGCCTGTTCCGCGACGCCGCGCACATCGGGTTCGGCTGCGTTGGCGACCTGTCCCAACAGGTCGAGCAACTGCCGGACCCACCGCACGAAGTCGCCGGCCGACAGGTCCCCCTCGGTCAGGACCGAGTCGAGGCTGGCGCCGGACGCCCACCGGTAAGCGGGCCACGCGAATCCGGGAGACGGCTCGCGCAGGAAATCGAGGTGGCGTTCGCGCTCTGCCTGGGACAAGCCGGCCCACAGCGCCGTCGTCTGCTCGAGGACGCCGGGCAGCCGCCCCTGCGGAAGGCGCGGTGGCCCGGCCTCGCTGTCGCGAGGCTCGAAGACGAGCATCGACACGGCCGCGGCGAGTTCAGCCGGGCTGAGCCCCCGCCAGACACCCGAGCGCAGGCACTCGGCCGCCAGGAGGTCGAGTTCGCTGTAGAGGCGGGCCAGCCGCCGGCCGTCTTCGGTCACCGTCTCGGCATCGAGATAGTTCAGGTGCTGCAACAGACTGCAGACGCGGTCGAAGACTCGCGCGATGCTGTTCGTGCGGTTCTCGACCCGGCGGATCAGAGCCTCGGTGTCGCGCCGCAACCGCCAGTACCGCTCCGCCCACCGGGCGTGTTGCTCGCGTTCGGCGCAGCCATGGCAAGGATGCCCGCGCAGGTGTTCGCGCAGACTCGCAATCTCGTCCTCGACACCTGAGTCGCGCCCGCCTCGCGCGCTGCGTTGGTGATGGCCGGCCACGTCGTCCAGGCCGCGACTGCGCAACGTTGACGCGAGGTCGCGACGGTCTTGGGCGTTGCGCGCATTGAACGACTTCGGGATGCGTAGCCGGTCGATCGGCTCCACCGGGCCGGTGAAGTCGACGACGGACAGCCGCTTCACCTGGCGTTCGGCGGTGAGAACGACCGGGCGAGCTCCCTCTGCGCCATGTTGCAGGCCGGGGTCGAGGACGATGGCCAACCCGGCCCGGCGTCCGGCCGGAACTCGCACGACGTCACCGGGCTTGAGCCGTTCGAGTGACTGCGCCGCCGCGGCGCGTCGCAGGGTCGCGGCATCCCGCGCGGCGGCCGACTCGACGTCGGAGAGCTTGCGCCGCAATGCCGCGTACTCCTCGAAATCGCCGAGGTGACAGGTCATCGCCTCCCGATAGCCGTCGAGCGCCTCTTCGTTGCGCTGGATCTGGCGGGCGAGGCCGACGACCGCGCGGTCGGCCTGGAACTGCGCGAACGACGACTCCAACAACACCCGGGCCCGCTCCCGACCCACCTGCCCGACCAGGTTGACCGCCATGTTGTACGACGGCCGGAAGCTGGATCGCAACGGATAGGTGCGGGTGCTCGCAAGTCCGGCCACGGCCGCCGGGTCGAGACCCTCCGTCCAAAGGACCACGGCGTGCCCCTCGACGTCGATGCCGCGCCGACCCGCCCGTCCGGTGAGCTGCGTGTACTCCCCCGGTGTGATGTCGGCGTGTTGCTCTCCGTTCCACTTCACCAGGCGCTCGAGCACCACTGTGCGCGCCGGCATGTTGATACCGAGAGCGAGCGTCTCCGTCGCGAACACCGCCTTCACCAGCCCTTTGGTGAACAGCTCTTCGACGGCCTCCTTGAAGCTCGGCAGGAGTCCGGCGTGGTGTGCGGCGACGCCGCGCCGGAGTCCCTCCAACCACTCGTGGTAGCCGAGCACGTGCAGGTCGGCGTCCGGAATCATCGCCGTGCGTTCCTCGACGATCTCCTCCACCTGTGCCGCCTCGGACGGCGTGTTGAGTCGCAGGTTCGCGCGCAGGCACTGGAGCACCGCGTCGTCGCAGCCGTTGCGGCTGAAGATGAAGGTGATGGCGGGCAGCAGGCCCTCGGCGTCCAACCGCTCGATGACGTCGACCCGGCTCGGCGTCTCGCGGCGTCGGGGACGCCGATAGTTGCCCCGCGCCTTGCCCAACTCGCCCTGGCGGCGCCGGCGCTCGGCATCGCCGATCACTCTGGCCAGATCGGTGTTGAGCTTGCGCTCGCCGCCGGACTCGACGAACAGGTCGTACATGCGCTGCCCGACGATCATGTGCTGCCACAGCGGCACCGGACGGTGCTCCTCGACGATGACCTTCGTCTCACCGCGGACGGTGACGAGCCAGTCGGCGAATTCCTCCGCGTTGCTCACGGTGGCCGACAGCGAGATCAGGCGCACCGACTCGGGCAGGTGGATGATGACCTCTTCCCACACCCCGCCCCTGAACCGGTCCGCCAGGTAGTGCACCTCGTCCATGACGACATAGCCGAGGTTGGTGAGTGTGGGCGACGACGCGTAGAGCATGTTGCGCAGGACCTCGGTCGTCATGACGACGATCGGCGCCTCGCCGTTGATCGTGTTGTCGCCGGTGAGCAGGCCGACGGATGCGCTGCCGTACCGGCGGGTGAGGTCGACGTACTTCTGGTTCGACAGCGCCTTGATCGGCGCGGTGTAAAAGCACTTCCGGTCCTCGGCGAGTGCCAGGTGGACCGCGAACTCGCCGACGAGGGTCTTGCCCGAGCCGGTCGGTGCAGCGACAAGCACGCCGTGCCCGTCCTCGAGCGCCCGGCACGCCTCGACCTGGAAAGGATCGAGGGTGAAGTCGTACATCGCCTGGAACGACTCGAAGGCGGCCGAGCCTTTACGCCGCCGGGCGGACGCGTAGCGCTGCGCCGGCGTGGGATCGGCAGCCATGACATTCACGCTACGCGGTCAGCCGCGAGGGCGTCGGTGTGGGCGCGGGTTCGCGATCAGCTCGGGGTCAGGTTGAGCGGGGATGGCTCGTCGTCGGACAGGTTCGCCAGGGGCGACGCTGCCGCCTGCTTGGCCTTGCGCGCGTCGTGCACGCGGGCGATCTGGGTGGCGACTTCGAGCAAGATCACCAAAGGCACGCCGAGAGCCATCATGGTCACCGGATCGCCGGACGGCGTGGCGACCGCGGAGAAGACGAACGCGAGGAAGATCGACATGCGGCGCGACTTCTTCAACCGGGCGTAGCTCAGCACGCCCATCCGGTTGAGCATCACCAGCATCAGTGGGATGACGAACGAGCCGCCGAAGACCAGGAGCATCGCAACCGCGTAGCTCAGGTAGTGGTCGATGGAGATCAGGCTCGTGGTGCCGGCGGGCGCGAAGTTCAACAGGACTTGGAGGCCTTTGGACATCACGAAGTACGCGAGCGTTGCCCCGGCGAGGAACAGCGGCACCGCGACACCGACGAAGGCGAGCGCGTACTTGCGTTCGACCTTGCGCAGCCCCGGCGTGACGAAGGCCCACAGCTGGTAGAGCCACACCGGTGAGGAGACGATGATGCCGGCGATGACAGCGACCTTGAAGTGCCACACGATCGGGTCGAAGACGTTGGTGAAGATGAGGGTTCCGCACCCGTTGATGGTGTCGAGGCCGTGCTTTTGGTGAACCTGGCAGTACGGCCTGCGAAGAACGCTCCAGATGCGGTCGAAGAAGACGAAGCCGATCGTCGACGCAGCGAGCAGGGCGAGCGAACTCTTGAGCAGCCGACTGCGCAGCTCACGGATGTGCTCGCCGAGCGACATCCGCCCCTCGGGGTCGGAGCGCAGACCCGCCATGGAAAGCCCGATCTAGCCGGTAGGGGCTAGCGCGACTCTGGCTGCTCGGCAGACGGCTCCCGGACCACCGGCTGAGCCGCGGGCGCTGCCGGTGCCGGCTGCTGCGGGTACGTGGGCTGCGGGGGGGTAGGTGGGCTGGGGGTAGGTCGGCTGCTGGTAGACCGGCTGCCCGGGGTAGGCGGGCGCCTGGACCGGCTGCCCGGGGTAGGCGGGCGCCTGGACCGGCTGGTTCTGGTACCCGGCAGGCAGCTGGCCCTGCGGCGCCGTCTGACTCTGCTGAGCCTGCTGGGCGGCCTGAGCCTGCTGAGCCTGCTGCGCTTGATCGTCATCGTTCAGGCCCTTGATCTCGGACTTGAAGATGCGCAACGAGCGACCCAGGCCACGTGCGGCGTCGGGCATCCGCTTCGCGCCGAACAGCACGAACCCGAGCACGATGAGGATGAGCCAGATCTCAGGGTTACGAAACATCAGCGGTTTTCTCCGTATGCCGGTAGGTGCAGCCATGCTACGCCGCCGCCCGGCCGGGCGTGCGGACCTGCCAGTACTCACCGTGAGTGGCGCCGATCAGGGGGACGGCGACGGCCGCGGAGGGTCAGCGACGATCCCGCACGCCGGAGACCTGTTGCGCCGCCGAGCCGGCCTCGCGCGCCAGCGCCCTGGTGGTACGCCACAGCCGCAGCCCGAGCAAGGCATAGAAGACCAGCGCGATGATGCCCAGGCCGGCGAAGACCAGCGCCCACCAAAAGAAGCTCACGCGCCCATCAAAGCACGCTCGCTCAGCGACCGGACTCGCTCAGGGCCGGAACGCGCTCAGGGCCGGAAGGCGTGCTCCGCGAGGGCCGCGAGGTATTCGGTACGTTCCATGGCGAGCGCGAAGTCCAAGAGCTCGTCGTAGCTGATCGACGGGCCGTCGTGGGTCTCCAGTGCCTCGGCAGGAAGGTTCCAATGCGTGGCGCGAACGCCGCCGGAGACCAGCAACGAGATGATGTGGTCGTCGGCCGGCTTGCGAATCTCCTCGATGCAGCGCGGGCAGCGGAAGGAGTAGTACGACAACGTGGCCTGGCTGCACACCATCAACGTGAGATCGTCGGCCGTGAGCTCGACCTCTCCACACGTCGGGCACGTGGCCTTGATGGTTGTCATCGCCGACTCCTTTCGCCGGGCGCCTGCCCAGTTACCCGGGCTTGCCCGGTTGGTGAAAGACGCTTCGGCAGGCCGCGCCGAACTCTTGACGCACGACCGGACCCATTCCAGTAGGCCGGACGGCCCATTTCGGACATAGGACCCGCCAGATGGCAGACACCGAGTGGTCCGGCCGCACGTCAAGCCGCACATCAGGACAGCCCACCCGGCCAGGACGGCCGCGCAAGCGGCGTCGTCCGGTTCGGGAGCGGGTGCTCGACTACTCGAGCAGCGACGCGGCCTCGTAGGCGGCGAGCGCCGCTGCGGCGTCGTCCGTCACGGCCTTGGCGAGGTCGGCCGGTGCGATCACGCGCCCTTGGGCACCGAGGCGCAGGGCCAGCCGCCGGACCCACCTGGTGTCGGACGTGCGCAGCCGGACTCGCGCGCCACCGCCGGGCAACTCCTCTACCGACTCGCACGGGTAGTACTCCGGCACCCAACGCGCTGCGGGCGCGAGTTCCAAGGTGACGTCGACGTCGTCCGGGCCGGGCTGGAACAGGCCGGCGTCGAGGTTGCGCGGCTGAGCTTCCGGCGGCGGCTGGGCCGGCGCGTCGAGAAGGGACGCCGAGGTGATGCGGTCGATGCGGAACAGTCGCACCGCCTCCGCGGCACGGCACCAGCCTTCGAGGTAACTGCGGCCCGCTACCACGCCGACGCGCATCGGATCGACATCACGCTCGGTGGATTCGTCGCGCGCCGGCACGTAGTAGGTGAGATGCAGCCGGCGCCCTTCCCGTAACGCGGTCTCGACGACCGCCAGCACGGCCGGGTCGGCTGCCGGCGGGTCGAGGCGGATCGCCACCGAGCGGCTCGCCGCGGCCGCCTCGCCGACCGCACCCTCCAACTTGGCGAGCGCGGAGTCGACAGCTTCGCGGTCGACCAACCCGGGCAGGTCGGCAAGCATCCGCAGGCCCACGATGAGCGGCAGGGCTTCGTCGCGCGAGAGTCGCAGCGGCCTGGCGATCGCATCGGCGTTGCTCAGCGTGATGCGCCCCGACGCGGTGATATCGACCTCGATGAGGTCCCCGGGGTAGTAGCCGGGCAGGCCGCACATGTAGACGAGCTCGAGGTCGCGACTGATCTGCTGCTCGGTCACGCCGAAGGTGCGCGCGACGTCGGCCAGCTTGGCGCCCGGCCGGTGCAGCAGGTAGGGCACCAGCGAGAGCAAGCGCGGGAGCTGCTCGGTCGAACTCACGACGCCACCGCCCGCAACCGGTCGATCACAGCCTTGCGGGCCTCCGGCGGGTCGAGGATCAGCACGTCGAAGCCGAAGCCGGTGGCCTCGTCGACGAGCCGTTCGAGGTAAGCGGCCCGGAGCGTGACGAGGTCCCAGCCGGGCCGGTGCGCCGGCTCGACGGAGAGCGCACGGCGACGCAGTCCGACGCCGGTGCCCTCGCGGACCAGCAGCCGGGCTTCGATCTGGTAGTCGGGCATCTCGACCGTTCGCAGCACCAGCGCCCGCACGTCGACGTCGTCCGGGACGACGACGCTGCCGCGGCGGCCGAACGCTTCGACCGGCCCGACGATCCGGCTGAGGCGAAACACCCGGGTGTCGGCCCGATCACGATCGTGACCGACGAGGTACCAGCGACCGTGCCAGGAGACCAGGCCCCAGGGTTCGACCTGGCGCGTGGCGCCGTGAGCGCGGTAGTCGAACCGGACCGAACGGCGGTCGGAAGCCGCGGCGAGCAGCGGCCCGAACGCAGGTTCGCTGGTGGCCACCCGGGTCTCTATGGCCACGGGCACCGCGTCGTCGACGTCGATCCCGGCGGCGCGCAGCTTCAGCAGCGCCTCCCCGGCCGGGCCGCCCAGGCTGGCCTGTTGCCAGGTGCGAGCGGCAACGCCTAGGGCTGCCAGTTCGGCGGGGTCGAACGCGATGTCGGCGAGGCTGTAGTCGTCGCGCCGGATGCGGTACCCGGGCTCGTCGTCGAACACGCCGTCGCTGCCGACCTCGAGCGGGATGCCCAGGTCGCGAAGGTCTTCCTTGTCGCGTTCGAACTTCCGCTTGAAGGCGTCGTCGCCGAGGTCTTCGTAGCCCGCGACCATGCGCCGGACCTGGTCGGCCGACAGGTAACGCCTGGTGGCCAGCAGGCAGATCACCAGGTTGAGCAGGCGTTCGGTCTTGCGCGCCGACATGGAAGGGACGCTAACGCATCTGGGGGGGTGGGCGCGCCCACCGGCCGGTAGCCTCGCGCGTGTGATCAGCTGGCGGCGGGCGACGGTGACGGCAGTCGGCCGAGCGTGGCCGGGCGCCGTCGAACTCACGGTCGACGCCGCCGGTGAGAGCTTGCCGGCACTGGCCTATCCCGAGCTGGTCGGGCGCCCGGAACTCGGCGACGCGGTCCTGCTCAACACCACGGCCCTCGAACTCGAACTCGGCACCGGCGGGTACGCCCTTGTCGTCGCGGTGCCTGACCGGCTGCCCGCTCTTCGCCCGCCCGGCACCGACGTCGGGCACTTGGTGAAGGCGCGCTACACCGCCGAGCAGGTCGTCGTCCGCGGGGTCGACGCGCAGGACTCCCCACACCACGACGTGCTCAAGAACGCCGACTCCCTCGACGGCATGCCCGTGGTCGTGGCCGACCTGCACTCCGCACTCCCCGCGGCGATCGCCGGTGTCCGGGCGCAGCGGCCGCACGCACGGGTCGCCTACCTCATGACGGACGGCGGCGCATTGCCGATCTGGCTTTCGCGCACGGTCGCCGGGCTGCGCGCGGCCGGGATGCTCGTGGCGACCGTGACCGTCGGCCAGGCGTTCGGTGGCGACCTGGAAGCCGTGACCCTGCACACCGGCCTGCTCGCTGCACGACACGTGGCGGCCGCCGACATCGTGGTCGTCTCACAGGGACCGGGAAACCTCGGCACCGGCACCCGATGGGGCTTTTCCGGGGTCGCTGCCGGTGAAGCGGTCAACGCAGTCGCCGCCCTGGGCGGTCGTCCGGTCGCCAGCCTGCGCATCAGCGACGCCGACCCGCGGACCCGACACCGCGGCATCAGCCATCACAGCCGCACCGCGTACGGGCGGGTCGCGCTCGCCGCGGCCGATGTCGTCGTCCCTACGCTCGACGACCCGCTCGCCGCCGCGGTTGCTGCCGACCTGGTCGAACTCGGCACCCGTCACCGCGTCGTCTACGTCGACACCGCCGGGCTACTCGAGGCGTTGCGCGCAAGCCCCGTCGAGTTGTCGACGATGGGTCGAGGGCTGGACGACGACCCGGCGTACTTCCTCGCGGCGGCGGCGGCCGGCAGCTACGCAGCTGGGCTGCTCGTCGACTGACACCCGGCCCAGCCGGCGAAGGTCACGCGCTGTACGCGCCGAGGACGTCGACGACGAACACCAGCGTGTCGGTGCCGGAGATGCCGGCGTCCGGCTGCCCGCCGGCGCCGTACCCGGCGTCGGGCGGGGCCACGATGAGGACCCGGCTGCCGACCTTGACACCGATCAGGCCGTCGTCCCAGGCCTTGATGAGGTTGCCGGCGCCGACGGTGAAGACCGAGGGCACGCCCCGCTTCCACGAGGAGTCGAACTCCTTGCCCGACGCCCAGACCTGGCCGTCGTACTGGACGACGACCTCCTGACCCTTCGCGACCGCCGGCCCGGCGCCCTGGACCAGCGTCGTGACCGAGAGCTTCGACGGTGGCGAACTCTTCGGGATCGTGATCGCCGGCTTGGCGTGGAGATCGGTCTCCGAAACCGCCGGCAGCGACGCGTCGGTGGGGCTGAGCACCTTGCCGTTCGGTCCGGCGTCGGGGGCGTATGCGCCCAGCAGGTCGAAGACGAAGACGGCGGTGTCGCTCTTCGTCACGCCCGTGGGCAGCGTTCCGGTGACCTGGCCGAAGCCCTCCTTCGGCGGGATCACCACCAGCACCCGGCTACCGGTCGGGACGCCCACGAGCGCGCCGTCGAGGCCGGCCATCGGTAGCTGGCCGGTGCCGATCGGCAGCGTGTCGGGCACGGCCGAGCTGGCGAAGGTGTCTTGGAACGGGGCCTTGCTCGCCCATGTCCGGCCGGCGTCCTGGACGACGGCGAGGTCGCCGGCTTTGGCGACCGTGCCGGTGCCGCGGGTGACGATCTTCACCTGGGTGGTCTCGGGCGGCTTCCCCTTGACGGTGATCGTCGGCGCGCTACCGACCGCTGCGTTCACGGTTGCCTGACCGAGGGCGCTCTTCGAAGAGCACGCGCCGAGAGCGGCCACCAGGCCGACGGCGCCGGCCAGTGCGACCGCCCGGCGGATCGACGACAACAGCGGCATGGAGCGTGGCACGACAACCTCTTCGTATCGGGGCAAGGGACAACCGCGGCGCGAGCGGTGGCTGGTGCTACATGCTGGCGATCAGCTTCTCGACCCGATCGTCAACGGCGCGAAAGGGATCCTTGCACAAGACAGTACGCTGCGCCTGGTCGTTGAGTTTGAGATGAACCCAGTCGACGGTGAAGTCGCGGCGCTTCTCCTGCGCACGCTTGATGAACTCACCACGCAGCCGCGCGCGCGTTGTCTGCGGCGGCACCGATTTCGCCTCGAATATCGACACGTCGTGAGCGACCCGTTCGACCGCACCCCGCCGCTCCAGCAGGTAGTACAGCCCACGGGCCCGGTTCACGTCGTGGTAGGCAAGGTCGAGCTGCGCGATCCGCGGCGACGAGAGCGCAAGGTCGTGCTTGGCGCGGTAACGCTCGATCATGCGCTGCTTGATGACCCAGTCGATCTCGGTCTCGACGAGAGAGAGGTCGCCGGTCGACACGGCCCGAACCGTGCGTTCCCACAAGTCGAGGACCCGCTTGGTGACCGGGTCACCGCCGCGGCGGTCGACGAAGTCCTGGGCCTTGCTGAGGTACTCCTCCTGGACTTCGAGCGCGCTCGCCTCGCGGCCGTTGGCGAGGCGCACCTTGCGGCGCCCGGTCGGGTCGTGACTGATCTCGCGGATGGCGCGGATCGGGTTCTCCAACGTCAGATCGCGCAGGACGACGCCGGCCTCGACCATGCGTAGCACGAGGTCGGTCGACCCCGCCTTCAGCAGCGTCGTCGGTTCGGCCATGTTGGAGTCGCCCACGATGACGTGCAGCCGGCGGAAGCGCTCGGCGTCGGCGTGCGGCTCGTCGCGGGTGTTGATGATCGGCCGGCTGCGCGTCGTCGCACTCGACACGCCCTCCCAGATGTGCTCCGCCCGCTGGCTGACGCAGTAGACGGCCCCCCGGGGCGTGGCGAGCACCTTGCCCGCCCCGCAGATGATCTGCCGGGTGACCAGGAACGGGATCAACACGTCGGCGAGCCGGCCGAACTCGCCTTGCCGCCCGACAAGATAGTTCTCGTGGCAGCCGTAGGAGTTGCCGGCGGAGTCGGTGTTGTTCTTGAAGAGGTAGATGTCGCCGGCGATGCCTTCCTCGCGCAGGCGACGCTCGGCGTCGACGAGCAACCCCTCGAGGATGCGTTCACCGGCTTTGTCGTGCACCACGAGGTCGACGATGTTGTCGCACTCGGGGGTCGCGTACTCGGGATGGCTGCCGACGTCGAGGTAGAGCCTGGCGCCGTTGCGCAGGAAGACGTTGCTGCTGCGGCCCCACGACACGACCCGCCTGAACAGGTAGCGGGCGACTTCGTCCGGGGACAGCCGGCGCTGGCCGTGAAACGTACAGGTGACCCCGTATTCGTTCTCGAGGCCGAAGATGCGCCGGTCCATGCAGTGAGCGTACGGGAGGCGGGGGCGTCCGGTCGGTGCAGCGACCTACCAGCGCGTGGCGCGGGCGAGGGGCCCGATCGTGAGCCCGGGGATCTGCCAGCCGCGTTGCATCAACGCTTCCTCGTAGGCGCGCGCGGCGGCGTGCTTCTCCCCGGCCAGTCGTTCGATCTCGGCTTCCTCCGCGTGTTCCTCGCGGGCCTTGTCGAGTCGGGCGGCCGCGGCCAGGTACGCGCGCATCAGCGCGTGCAACTGCCCGTCGTTCGTCCAGGACGCCATCGTGCTCCCTCCGTCACTGAAAGTAGTCGGCCGAATGATGCAGTCGACTTGAGCCCATGCAGCCGAAAGCTTTGGGACGCTCGGAGCAGAGTGGACTACGCCGCGCGCGCCGGCGCCGGCGCATCCGGCTCAGAAAGACCCGGTAGCGGGGACATAGCAGGCCGGAACCGGGCGAAAACACCCGGGCACGTCACTGCGCTGAGTGGCCCAACGCGTCGTAGACCATCCGCCGACACCCCCCGGCGCCCGCGGGCGGTCGAACAACGCTCAGGAATCCTCGGCGCCCTGGCCGGTGGTCGCGGTGTCCGCGGCTTCGGGTTCTGCCGCGAGCATGGCGGTCAGCTGCGCGCCGACGAACCGACGGAACGACCGGCGGCCCCGGTTGCGATCGAGCACGGCGACCTCGAGCTGGTCGGCCCCGAGCGATCGCCGCTCGCCGTCCGGAGGAACCGCGAGCACGTCGACCGCGAGCTGGACGGCGGCATCGACCGCCAACCCCTCGCGGTAGCGCTCCTTCAGCAGGCCGGTGATGTGTTCGGCGTGACCACCCATGGCGACGTAGTCGTGTTCTTCGGCCACCGAGCCGTCGTAGGTGAGGCGATACATCGTGTCGCCGTCGGCAGTCTCGCCGACTTCGGCGACCACGATCTCGACCTCGTACGGCTTTTCGCCCGCCCCGCTGAAGATGGCGCCGAGTGTTTGCGCGTAGGCGTTGGCGATGGTGCGGCCGGTGACGTCACGGCGATCGTAGGTGTAGCCCGTGAGGTCGGCGAGACGCACGCCCGCGACCCGCAGGTTCTCGAACTCGTTGTACCGCCCGACGGCGGCGAACGCGATGCGGTCGTACACCTCGCTGATCTTGTGCAGCGCCTTCGAGGTGTTCTCGGCGACGAACAGGATGCCGTCGGCGTACTGCAGCACGACGTTGCTGCGCCCGCGAGCGATGCCCTTGCGCGCGAAGTCCGCGCGGTCCTTCATCAGCTGTTCGGGCGAGACGTAGAACGGGGTGCTCACGAAGGCTCCTGCTCGGCTCGGCGACGAAGGTGAGAGTGTCGGTTCACGACATCGGCGCCGGGGGCCCGCCGGGGTTTTCCATCCGGGCCTGGACGACGCGCTCCACCGTCTCGCCCAACGATGCGTCGGGCACCCGGCGGAAGCCGTCGAGCGTGACCACCGCGACGACGGGATAGATGCGGCGGATGAGGTCGGGGCCGCCGGTCGCGGAGTCGTCGTCGGCCGCGTCGTAGAGCGCCTCCAGGCACGCCCGGACGGCCTGGTCCTCGTCGAAGTCGTCGCGGAACAGCTTCTTCAGCGCGCCGCGCGCGAAGCTGGAGCCCGAACCCACCGCGTGGAACGAGTGCTCTTCGTACCGGCCGCCCGTGACGTCGAAGGAAAAGATGCGCCCGGCCTTGGCCGGCTCGTCGACCAGCAGGTCGTAGCCGGCGAACAGCGGGACGACCGCGAGCCCCTGCATGGCCATCGGCAGGTTCGACCGGATCATCATCGACAACCGGTTCGCCTTGCCTTCGAGAGAAAGCGTGGCCCCCTGCAACTTCTCGTAATGCTCGAGCTCGACCTGGAAGAGACGGACGACCTCTATGGCGATCCCGGCCGTGCCGGCGATGCCGACGCACGAGTGCTCGTCGGTTTGGAAGACCTTCTCGATGTCGCGTTGGGCGATGACGTTGCCCATCGTGGCCCGCCGGTCGCCGGCCATCACGACGCCGGCGCTGAACGTGACCGCCACGATGGTGGTGCCGTGCGGAACCTCGATCGGCCTTCCGCCCGCAGGCAGCTCGCGGCCCCCGGGCAGCAGCGCAGGTGCGTGCGACGACAAGAAGTCCGCGAAGGAGGTCGTGCCGGGCTGATGAAACGGCTGCGGCAAGCGCCCGAAGTTGCCGGTCGTCGCTGTCATCGCCAACTCTTCTCTATCCGTTCGCGGTCGACCCGTTTCCCTGCCTGCTCGCGCAGACTACAAGGTCCGGTTGTCGCGCCCGGGCCTACTGCCCGCCCTTTTGGATGTAGGACCGGACGAATTCCTCGGCGTTTTCCTCCAAGACGTCGTCGATCTCGTCCAAGATCGCGTCGACGTCCTCGTTGAGCTTGTCCTGACGCTCCTTCAGCTCGGCCGCGGTGGTTGCGTCGTCAACCTGCTCCTCGGTTTCGGCCGAGCGTCGCGAGGCGCGCTGCTGCCCCCCGGAGTCGCGATCCTTGTCTCTTTCGGCCACGTGTCCTCCTGCTGTGCAACCTGGGCGACAGCCCGATCGTCACCTGCCCGGCCAGTCGACCGGTACTCCTGTCGCTGACACTACCTTCGGCGGCTCACCTGGTCCGGCTGAGCAGCAACGGACGGGTCGGATTCAGCGCGTCCCGCCGGTCAATGCTGCGACGAGCTCGCTGGCGCTCTCGCACCGATCGAGCAGGTCGCCCACGTGAGCCTTGCTGCCCCGCAACGGCTCGAGCGTGGGCACCCGCTGGAGCGACTCTCGCCCGGGCAGGTCGAAGATGACGGAGTCCCAGGACGCAGCAGCGACCTCGGCGCCGAATTTCGCAAGGCAGCGCCCGCGGAAGTAGGCGCGGGTGTCTTCGGGCGGTTCTGTCGTCGCAGCAGCCACGACGGCCTCGGTGAGCAGCGTCTGCATGCTGCCGCGGGCGACCAGCCGGTTGTAGAGGCCCCGTTCGGGCCGCACGTCGTGGTACTGCAGGTCGACGAGCTGAAGCTTGTGCGCGCCCCATTCGAGGTTCTCGCGCTGGCGATACCCCTCGAGGAGCTTGAGTTTGGCCACCCAGTCGAGTTCTTGCGCCAACTGCATCGGATCGTCGGTGAGCCGGGTGAGCACGGACTCCCAACGGTCGAGCACGTCGCGGGTCGCGTCGTCGACGTCGGTGCCGTACCTGTCCTCGACATACTTGCGCGCCTGGTCCAGATACTCCATCTGCAGTTGGACGGCGGTCAGCTTCCGCCCGTCGCGCAGGGTCACGCGGTGTTGCAGGCCGGGGTCGTGCGAAACGGCACGCAACGCGCTGACCGGTCCCTCGACAGAAAGATCGACCGACAAGAAGCCGTCCTCGATCATCGCCAGGACGAGCGAGGTCGTGCCGAGTTTGAGGTAGGTGGCGATCTCACTCATGTTCGCGTCGCCGATGATGACGTGCAGGCGCCGATACTTCTCCGGATCGGCGTGGGGCTCGTCGCGGGTGTTGATGATGGGCCGCTTCAGCGTGGTCTCCAGGCCCACCTCGACCTCGAAGAAGTCGGCGCGCTGGCTGATCTGGAAGCCGTCACCCCGGCCGTCGGCACCGATGCCCACCCGGCCGGCGCCGCAGAAGACTTGCCGCGAGACGAAGAACGGAGTCAGGTGCCGCACGATTTCCGAGAACGGCGTCGCCCGCGCCATCAGGTAGTTCTCGTGGCAGCCGTAACTGACGCCCTTGTTGTCGGTGTTGTTCTTGTACAACTGGATCGGCCAGGTGCCGGGGACGGTCGCCGCACGCCGGGCGGCCTCTGCCATGACGCGCTCGCCCGCCTTGTCCCACGCGACGCCGTCGCGTGGGTTCGTGATCTCGGGTGAGGAGTACTCCGGGTGCGCGTGGTCGACATACAGCCGGGCGCCATTCGTCAAGATGACGTTCGCCAACCCCAGGTCTTCGTCGGTGAGCTGCGAGGGATCGGCGACCTCGCGGGTCATGTCGAACCCGCGCGCGTCGCGCAGCGGGTTCTCCTCCTCGAAGTCCCATCGCGCATGGCGCTGGGCGGCCTGCGTCGCCGCCTGGGCCGCGGCACTGCCAGGAACGTAGGCGTTGACGATCTGGGACGACGCGGCCATCGCATTCGCGGATGGATGGCCGGGCACCGAGATTCCGTATTCGGTCTCGATCCCCATCACCCGGCGCACGGTCATCTGCTCAGCCTACGTTGAGAAGGCCCCGATCGGTCGGGGCACTGCGGGACAGCGCGAGAATCGTGGTGTGCCACCAGACCCAGGCTCCGAACTCGTCACCGTGCTGGACGACGACGGGCAGCCGTGCGGCGTGGCGACCCGGGCCACGGTCCGCCGGGAGAACCTGCTGCATGCGGCGACGGCGGTCCTGGTGCGTCGCTCCGACGGCCGGGTCTACGTGCATCGCCGCACGAAGACCAAGGACATCTACCCCGGCGCATACGACTGCTGGGCGGGCGGCGTGCTCGCCTCCGACGAGGATCCAGAAGACGGCGCGCGGCGTGAACTCGCGGAGGAACTCGGCATCGAGGGCACCACCCTGCAGGCGCTTGGGATCACTCGGTTCGAAGCCGAAGCCGTGCGCTGCCTGAACTATGTGTACTCGGTCGTGTGGGACGGCCCGGTCGTCCATCAGCCGGAAGAGGTGGCGTGGGGCGACTGGTGGACTCTCGACGAACTGGCCGCGCAGTTGAGCGACCCCTCGTTCGTGTTCGTACCGGACGGCCGCTACCTGCTGGCCGAGTGGGGGCTGCTCCCCGCGGGTGGCTGACTCCCCCGCCCCTACAGGTACTGGCCGGTGTTGGCGACCGTGTCGATCGAGCGGCCCGCCTCGGTGCCCTGCTTGCCTGAGACCAGCGTGCGGATGTAGACGATGCGCTCGCCCTTCTTGCCCGAGATGCGCGCCCAGTCGTCGGGGTTCGTCGTGTTCGGGAGATCCTCGTTCTCCTTGAACTCGTCGATGCAGGCGGTCATGAGGTGCTGGATGCGCAGGCCCTTTTGGCCGGTGTCGAGGAAATCCTTGATGGCCATCTTCTTCGCTCGGTCGACGATGTTTTGGATCATCGCCCCGGAGTTGAAGTCGCGGAAGTAGAGCACTTCCTTGTCGCCGTTGGCGTAGGTCACTTCGAGGAATCGGTTGTCGTCGCCCTCGGAGTACATGCGCTCGACGGCGTGCTGGATCATCGCCTGCACGGTCGCCGAACGGGAGTTGCCATGCTCGGCGAGGTCTTCGGCGTGCAGCGGGAGATCCTCGGTGATGTATTTGCTGAAGATGTCGCGGGCCGCTTCGGCGTCCGGCCGTTCGATCTTGATCTTCACGTCGAGGCGGCCGGGGCGCAGGATCGCGGGGTCGATCATGTCCTCGCGGTTCGACGCGCCGATGACGATCACGTTCTCGAGACCTTCGACACCGTCGATCTCGGAGAGCAGTTGCGGCACGATCGTGTTCTCGACGTCAGAGCTCACCCCGGAGCCCCGGGTGCGAAAGATCGAATCCATCTCGTCGAAGAAGACGATGACCGGCGTGCCCATGCTCGCCTTCTCGCGGGCGCGCTGGAAGACCAACCGGATGTGTCGCTCGGTCTCGCCGACGTACTTGTTCAGCAGCTCCGGACCCTTGATGTTGAGGAAGAAGCTCTTGCCCTCCGGCTTGCCCGTCACCTCGGCGACCTTCTTGGCGAGGGAGTTGGCGACGGCCTTGGCGATCAAGGTCTTCCCGCAGCCGGGCGGGCCGTAGAGCAACACACCCTTCGGCGGGCGCAGCTTGTGCTCGCGGAACAGGTCGGCGTGCAGGTAGGGCAGCTCGACGGCGTCGCGGATCTGCTCGATCTGGGCTGCCAGGCCGCCGATCGCGGCGTAATCGATGTCTGGGACTTCCTCCAGGACCAGCTCTTCGACCTCGGCCTTGGGAATGCGTTCGTAGGCGTATCCGGACCGGGTTTCGAGCAGCAGCGAGTCGCCGACCCGAAGCGGGGTGTCGTTGAGGGAGTCGGCGAGCATGACGACGCGCTCCTCGTCGGCATGCGCTATGACGAGCGCGCGACCGCCGTCGAGGACCTCCTTGAACATCACGACCTCGCCCTGACGCTCGAACTCCATCGCGCGAACGACGTTGAGCGCCTCGTTGAGCATGACCTCCTGGCCCTTGCGCAGGTCGGCGGCTTCGACCGCCGGGCTCACGGTCACCCGCAACTTGCGGCCACCGGTGAAGACGTCGACCGTGTCGTCGTCGTGGCGCTCGAGGAAGATCCCGTAGCCGGACGGCGGCTGAGCGAGCCGGTCGACCTCCTCGCGCAACGCGATGATCTGCTCGCGGGCCTCCTTCAGCGTGGTGACCAATCGTTCGTTCTGGCTGCTCACCCCAGCCAGCGCAGCTTGGGCGTCGGCGAGGCGCTCTTCGAGCGCGCGCACGCTGCGAGGCGACTCCGACAGTTTGCGGCGCAGGGCCGAGAGTTCCTCCTCGAGCGACTCGACCTGGGCCTCGAGCTCGGCGGCGTCGCCGCGCGGGCCACCCGCCTGGCTGTCACGCGAATCGCTGTGACTTGCCACCAGCCTCACCTCCCTTACTGCACTCCTGCCGACCCTATCCTCGGCACACGCGTGAGGTACCTCCACTCGCCGGAGCGAAAACAGCATGATTTCGTCATCCTGTTCGTAGGCCGGGGTCGCTCGGGCGGGGCTTGCGCGCGGGTTGTTAGGGTCGGGTGACAGACCCGCCCTGACCGGGAACGACCGACGTGCAAGCAACCGACACCGACGGGAGGCGCCGCACTCGTGGGTGCTCACGCCGCGGAACCGACCGGTGCCCTCGCCGGCGCCCCGGGCCATCGGGTCTGGATCGACCAGGCGCTGTGCACCGGCGACGGCCTGTGCGTTCAAGAGGCCTCAGACGTCTTCGAGTTCGATCTCGACGGGCTGGCGTACGTGAAGAACGCGGCCGGCGACCTGCTCGCGGAGCCGAAGGCGGAGGCCGAGGTGCCGTCCGGCTCCTACCGCGAAGTCATCGAGTCGGCGCGCAAGTGTCCCGGGGCGTGCATTCACGTCGTCCGCGTGTCGGACGGCGTCGAGGTGGCAGGCCCCGAAGCGGACGCCGCCGGCTCTGCTGGCCCTGCCGGCTCTGCCGGCTCTGCTGACTCCGCCGGCTCTGCTGGCCCTGCCGGCTCTGCTGGCTCTGCCGCCGTCGGATAGGCGCCGGGCGCCGGCCTTCTGCGCCGGGGTGGGGGCAGCACGCCGTCCGCCATCCGCCGGGCGGTGACCAGGAACCCGGTGTGCCCGATCATGCGATGGTCGGGACGCACGGCCAAACCCTCGACGTGCCACGTCCGCAGCATCGTCTCCCAGGACGCGGGTTCGGCGAACCGTCCGTCGTCGCGCAGCGCTTCGGCGATGCGTGACAGCTGCGTGGTCGTCGCGACGTAGCAGCACAGGACGCCGCCCGGATGCAGCGCCGGCACGACCGCGTCGAGGCACTCCCAGGGCGCCAACATGTCCAGGACGACCCGGTCGGCCGGTTCGGCGAGCGGCGTCTGCGGCAACAGGTCCACGAGGTCCCCGACGTGGAGTTCCCACGCCGGATGCGGAGCACCGAAGAACCGTGCCACGTTGCGGCGCGCGACGTCGGCGAACTCCGGCCGCCGCTCGAAGGAGATGACCTTGCCCGCGTCGCCGACCGCGCGCAGCAGCGAGCAGGTCAGCGCGCCCGAACCGGCACCGGCCTCGATCACGCGGGCGCCGGGGAAGATGTCGGCGTATCCGACGATCATCGCGGCGTCCTTGGGATAGACGACCGTGGCGCCCCGGGGCATGGAAAGCACGAAGTCGGAAAGGAGCGGGCGGAAGGCGAGGTACGGCGTGCCTCCGGTCGAGGTGACGACGACGCCCTCGGGACGCCCGATCAGCTCGTCGTGCGCGAGCGCACCCTGATGCGTGTGGAACTGCTTGCCCGGCTCGAGCAGGACGGTGTGTCGCCTACCCTTCGGGTCGGTGATCTGGACCTGCTCGCCGGCGCGCAGCAAGCCGCGCCGTACTCCGGTCGGGGAATCCGCAGCATCGGCCGACGCCGGCGTTGCCGCACCGGCAGCGAAGGAGGGGCCCGTCATGACGCGCCCAGGCTACCGGTCGGGCGACGCGCCTGGTCGCGGCGAGCGTCAGTGTTGCAAGGCCGCCGCTACGTCGGAGGCGGCCAGGACGCCGTAGACCATGCCGTCGGCCTCGACGACCACGTACTCGGGCGCGGGGAAGGATTGGAGGCGGCGCAACAGCTCCTCGCCGTCCAGACTCACCGGGACCAGATCGGCGGCCGAGACGGCTCGCGACACCGAACTGACGCTCACCCACGGCCGCCGCGCGACCGGCGTCGCCATCACGGCTGCCTCGTTGACGACGGCGGTGGGCTGGCCCAGGCCGTCGACGATGACCAGCCCGCGGGCGTGCGATTCCTGCGCCCGGCGCACCGCCTCGGCCAGTGGGAGGTCACCGGTCACGGGCAGCGCGCGTCGCGCCAGCGCGCGGGTCGACAGCGCGGGCAACCTGTCGCGCATGGCCTGCTGCCGCAGCACGGCGGTCGACGCGATGAGCATCACCGCGGCGATGAGCAACGCCCACGCGCCGTCGCCTTGCAGAGCGCGGTCAGGGCGGCTGAGCAGGTACAGCCCGAAGGCGGCCGTGGCCGCGCCGAGGACTCGGCCGGCCCAGGCGCCGACGACGACGCCCGTCCGAGCATTGCGAGTTACCGCCCACACGATCGACCGCAGCATCTGCCCGCCGTCCAGCGGCAGGCCGGGCAACAAGTTGTAGATGCCGACGACGCCGTTGGTCAGCGCGAGCCCCGCCGTCAGCACCCAACCGACAGTGTTGGCGGGCAGCGCGCGATAGCCGCCCCAGGCGGCTGCCGCGATCAGCAGGTTCGCCAAAGGCCCTGCCCCGGCGACCAGGAACATCCTTCGGGGGGTGTCGGGCTCACGCCCGAGTGCGGAGTGGCCGGCGATCGCGGTGAGGACGATCCGGTCGAGCGGGACGCCGAAGACGCGGGCGGTCGTGGCGTGTGCGACCTCGTGCGCCAGCACGGAGAGCCCCAGGAAGACGCCGAACGACAGCGAGACGGCGTAACGCGCGGAGCCGATGCCAGGGACGCTGTTCTCGACGACGGGGGCGAACTGCCAGGTGATCCAGGCCAGGAACAACAGCCAACTCGGGGCGACCACGATCGGCGCGCCGAACAGCTGGCCGACCTGCATCCCCCCGCCCATGCCGGGTACACCGCCGAACCCGCCGGGCGACCGGCCCGGTTCCTGCCGCGGGGACTGCGGGCGCGTTCGTCCCGGTGGCTGTGTCACGCCTTCGATGCTAGGCGTACCGGGCAGGGCGCCGCTGTCGCGAGCACGTTGATCACCTGGTAGTTCACGGGGAGTGCACTTTGTCCGGGGTCTCGGTTGCTCGTCCACGGATCAGCGCGCCGAGCGGGCAAGCGTCGGCGGCGTCGCCTAGCCTCCAAGGCATGACTGCAACCGACGCCGGTGCCACCGCGATCGGAAACGAGCACCCGGCGGCCGGCTGGGCGTTGTCTCCCTCGCGCGCGGGCGACTTCATGACCTGCCCGCTGCTCTACCGGTTCCGGGTGATCGACCACCTGCCGGAGCCGCCCAGTGCGGTCGCGACCCGCGGCACGCTGGTCCACTCAGTCCTCGAGCGCCTCTTCGACCGGCCTGCGGCCGAGCGTGACCTGCCTGCCGCGCTGGAATTGCTCGAGCCGGAGTGGCAGCGCTTGTGCGCCGAGCGGCCTGAGCTCGCCGACCTCTTCACGGTTGCCCAGGACGTTGACGACACCGGTTCAGACGATGCCGACGACGCCGCTCGAGACGATGCTGTCGACCTGACCGCGGCGCAACCGTCGCTCGAGGTCTGGCTGGCGAGCGCGCGGGCGCTCATCGAGCGCTACTTCAGCTTGGAAGATCCCCGGCGGGTCGAACCTGCCGAACGAGAGTTGCTCGTCGAGGTCGAACTCGACGACGCCGTCCGGTTGCGCGGCTACGTCGACCGGCTCGACATCGCGCCGACCGGCCAGCTGCGCATCGTCGACTACAAGACCGGCAAGGCGCCGTCCGAGCTGTTCGAGGACAAAGCGCTGTTCCAGTTGAAGTTCTATGCGTTGGTCATGTGGCGAGTGCGCGGCGTCGTCCCGAGCCTGCTGCAGTTGATGTACCTCGGCGACGGGCAGGTACTGCGCTACGCGCCAGATGAGGCCGACCTCCTCGCGACCGAACGCAAGGTGCGCGCCCTGTGGGCGGCGATCGACCGCGCGCTGCGCTCGCGCGATTTCCCGGCCCGGCCGGGGCGGATGTGCGAGTGGTGCAACCACCACGCCTTCTGCCCGTCGTTCGACGGGACTCCCCCGCCGTATCCCGAGCCGGCGGGCGCGGCATCGGTGCCGTTGCCTGTCGATGTGCCGAGCTGGGTCGACGACGTCGCTCCCTAGCCGACGGTCTCCCCCACCCCCCGCAATGGCCGGCGGTCGTTGCTGACGCAACCACGTGACCTTTGTCATGGGGAAGTCGTGGCATGCGGACCGTGTACGCCGGCAGTCAGTTCGTTAGCGTGAGGAACCGAGGTCGCGACGTTGCGACCGGGCATCCCGACCCTCCCGAGAAGGAGCATCCGCCTGCCATGACCGCCACCGACCAGGTTGGGCCGGGCGTCGCGGCACAGGCCCGCAGCCTCACCAAGATCTACGGCGAGGGCGACACCCGGGTCACCGCGCTCGACAACGTCGACGTCTCTTTCGCTCGCGGCCAGTTCACCGCCATCATGGGGCCCTCCGGCTCCGGCAAGTCGACGCTCATGCACTGCATGGCGGGCCTCGACTCCGTCACGTCGGGCAGCGCCTACGTCGGCGACGTCGAGATCAACCGGCTCGACGACCGTGCGCTCACCCGGCTGCGCCGCGACGCGGTCGGCTTTATCTTCCAGTCGTTCAATCTCGTGCCGACCCTCACTGCACTCGAGAACATCACCCTTCCGATGGACATCGCGAACCGCAAGCCCGACCAAGCGTGGCTGGACAACGTCATCGACGCCGTTGCGCTACGCGACCGGCTCAACCACAAGCCGGCTGAGCTCTCCGGTGGGCAGCAACAGCGAGTGGCGTGTGCTCGTGCACTGGCATCGCGACCGGCGATCATCTTCGCCGACGAGCCCACCGGCAACCTCGACTCCCGGTCCGGCGCCGAGGTGCTCTCCTTACTGCGCCGCTTCGTGAGGGAACTCAAGCAGACCATCGTGATGGTCACCCACGACCCGGGTGCGGCGTCGTTCGCCGACCGCGTCGTGTTCCTCTCCGACGGCGCGGTCATCGACGAGCTGGCGGCACCCACGCCGACGCGCGTGCTCGAGCGCCTCGCGCAACTCGAGGCTCCCCTCGCGGAGGCGTGATGCTTCGCGCAAGCTTGCGCAACCTTTTTGCGCACAAGGTACGGCTCCTCCTCACAGCGCTCTCGGTCGTCATCGGCATCGGCTTCCTCGCCGGCACTCTCGTCTTCACAGACACACTGAAGTCGACGTTCACCGATCTGGTCGGCCGCACGAGCAAGAACCTCAGCGTCGTCGTGCGGGCCAAGACCGACTTCTCCAACACCGACATCGGGGCCAGCGGCGATCGTCCCTTCCTGCCGCAGTCGATGGTCGCGAAGGTCGGGCAGGTCGACGGCGTGAAGGACGCCGTTCCCGCGATCCAGGGCATCGACCTCCTCGTCACCCGCGACGGCAAGGCCGTCGAGCCGAAGTCGCCCGGCCCTCCCACGCTCGCGGTCTCCTGGACCCCATCGAACTTCGGCACGTTGGAGTTCGTGAAGGGCCATGGGCCGACCGGTCCCGGTCAGGTCGCGGTCGACAAGGCCGCCGCCGACCGCTACGGCCTGCGCGTCGGCGATCCGGTGACCGTGCAAACCCAGAGCGCGCCGATCCAGGCGACCATCGTGGGCATCGCCACGGTCGGCGGCAGCAGCAACCTCGCCGGAGCGGTGTTGAGCGTCTTTGACCCCGCGACCGCCCAGCAGGTCATCGGCAAGCCCGGTTACATCAACCAGGTCGACGTCCAAGCGCAACCGGGTGTCTCTCAGGAGGCGCTCGCTGCTCGGATCTCATCGGTGCTTCCGCAAGGGGTCGAGGCCGTCACCGGCAAAGCGGTGAACCATGAGCAGACGACCGCCATCAACAAGGCGCTCGGCTTCCTGAACACCTTCCTGCTGATCTTCGCGGGCGTCGCGCTGTTCGTCGGCCTGTTCATCATCTTGAACACGTTCACCATGCTGGTGGCGCAGCGCACCCGAGAACTCGCACTGCTGCGCGCAGTGGGAGCCAGCCGGCGACAGGTCATGACGGCGGTGCTCGGTGAGGCCTCGATCGTCGGCGTCGTCGCCTCGACCGTCGGGCTCGGCTTCGGGCTCCTTGTCGCGCTCGGCGTGCGGGCACTGCTCGCGGCCGTCGGTGTCGCCATGCCGGCGGGCGGGCTCATCGTGCAACCGCGCACGGTCATCTCGGCCTACGTGGTCGGCGTCCTCGTGACGCTGCTCGCTGCCGGAGTGCCCGCGTTCCGCGCGTCGCGAATTCCTCCCGTTGCGGCGATGCGCGACAACCTGGCAATGCCGGAGCGGTCGTTGCGGATTCGCGCCGTGGTCGGCGCTGCAATAACGGCCGTCGGCGCGATCGCGATAGCCGCGTCGATCCGCGGCAACAGCGGCGGCGCCGCTGCCCGAGTCGGTATCGGAGTGCTCCTGGTCATGATCGGGGTCTGGATAGCCAGCGCCCTGCTCAGCCGGCCGGCCATCCTCGCCATCGGTGCTCCGCTCGTCCGCGCC
This sequence comes from uncultured Actinomycetes bacterium, assembly GCA_963782965.1. Classification (GTDB taxonomy): domain Bacteria; phylum Actinomycetota; class Actinomycetes; order Acidothermales; family Acidothermaceae; genus CAWALV01. The sequence goes on along the minus strand of CAWALV010000006.1, from coordinate 1,439,565 downwards.
TTCCGCACTCCCGGGCGCCTCGCCCGATCGAACGCGGTGCGTAATCCGCGCCGAACCGCATCGACCGCGGCCGCTTTGATGATCGGGCTCGCACTGGTCTCCATGCTGGCCGTTCTCGCGTCGTCGACGAAGGCGTCGATCAACTCGGTGGTGAACCGCAACCTGGGCGCCGACTACGTGTTGACGTCGAAGTCGTTCCTGGGCTTCTCTCCCGACGTCGCCAAGCAGGCAGGGGCCACACCCGGGGTCGACACCGTCAGCGAGACCCGCGCTGGCTTCGCCCGGGTCGACGGCAAGCAGGTGCCGGTCGCGGCGGTCTCGCCGAACATCGGCTCCGTCCTCAAGGTCGACATGAAGGCAGGCTCGCTGGCGGCACTGCGCCAGGGCGAACTGCTCGTCTCGCAGACGAAAGCCGACCAGCTGAAGGTGCACGTCGGCCAGGAGCTGTCGGTGGAATACCCGGCGGGCGGGGTGAGCCAGGTCCGCGTCGGTGGCATCTACGCCGACAATGACCTGCTCGGCAACGGGGGCGTCAACTACCTCATCTCGCTGTCGACCTACGAGAAGCACTACAACACCCAGCTCGACCTCGTCGTGTACGTGCAGTCCGCGCGAGGCGAACAGGCCGCCGTCCAGTCGGCACTGCAGTCGACGCTCGCGCAGTACCCGCAGGTCAAGGTACAGAGTCAGACCGACTACAAGGACTCGATCGTCAAGCAGGTGAACCAGCTCGTCGGTCTCATCTTCGGACTGCTCGCCGTCGCCCTGGTGATCGCCGTCCTCGGCATCGTGAACACGCTGGCGCTCTCGGTGCACGAGCGCACCCGCGAGATCGGGCTGCTGCGCGCGGTCGGCATGAGCCGGCGCCAGTTGCGGCGGACGATCCGCCTGGAGTCGGCGATGATCGCCGTCTTCGGGGCCCTGCTCGGTCTGGCGCTCGGTGTCGTCTTCGGCTGGGCCGTCGTGTCGACGTCGCAGGGCCAGCTCAACCACGTGGTCTTCCCGATCAACCAGTTCGTCCTCTTCGTCGTCGGCGCGGCGCTGATCGGTCTCGCGGCCGCGCTGGTACCGGCGTGGCGTGCGGCGCGGCGTCCGGTATTGCAGGCCATCGCGACGGAGTAAGACGAGCGGGCGGTCGGCTAACTACCGAACGCAGCGCGGACGAAGGCGAGGTCGATCCCGTGCAACGACGGGACGACGACGCGCCGGCGCGCCGGCTCGATCGGGGCGACGCTCGGCACGGCGATCACGCAGCAGCCTGCGTTCGTCGCGGACTCCGCGCCGGTGGGTGAGTCCTCCAACGCGACGCAGTCCTGCGGCTCGGCACCCAGCAGTCGAGCCGCCGTCAGATACGGCTCGGGGTGCGGCTTGTTGTTCGCCACCGCGTCGCCGGTCACGACGGCATCGAAAGCGATCGGGGCCACTGCGTCGAGCACCGCGTCGACGAGGACCTGGAACGAGGAGGAGACGAGCGCTTTCGCGATGCCTGCGGCGTCGAGCTCGGCGATGAGGTCGGCGACGCCCGGCTGCAATGGCGGCGCCGTGCGCAGTTGTGTGGCCATTCGACCCAGCAGCTCGTCGGCCGCCTGCTGCGCGGTCAGCACGCCGCCGGAACGCTTGGCGATGAAGGCCGACGAAACCGACAGCGGGCTGCCGACGAGCGTCGCGTGATCGCGGTGGTCCCAGTGGCCACCGAGTTCGTCGACGATCTGCGTCTCGACCGCGAACCACAACGGCTCGGTGTCGATGAGTAGGCCGTCCATGTCGAACAGGACGGCGGCCGGGAACGGCTTCGGCGGTCTGCGCACCGACCGCTCGAGGTCAGTACTCACACGCTGAAGTACTTTGCTTCCGGGTGATGAACGACGAGGGCGTCGGTCGACTGCTCGGGGTGCAGCTGGAACTCCTCCGACAGCTGCACGCCGATGCGTTCGGGCGACAGGAGCGAGACGAGTTTCGCGCGGTCTTCGAGGTCGGGACAGGCCGGGTAGCCGAACGAGTAGCGCGAACCGCGGTAGCTCTGGTGTTCGATGACGTGCGTGAGATCGGGGTGATCGCCCTCGGCCAGGCCCATTTCCTCGCGCACGCGGTGATGCCAGAACTCGGCCAGCGCCTCCGCAAGCTGCACCGAGAGGCCGTGCAGCTCGAGGTAGTCGCGGTAGGCGTTCTCGGCGAACAACTGGGCTGTTGCCGCGCTGATGCGACCGCCGATGGTCACAACCTGCATCGCAACGACGTCGGTCTCGCCGGAGTCGCGCGAGCGGAAGAAGTCGGCGAGGCAGAGCCGACGATCGCGCCGCTGCCGCGGGAAGGTGAACCGCACGCGATCCTCGCCGTCGTCTGCGAGGATCACCAGGTCATTGCCCTCGCTGACGCAGTGGAAGTAGCCATACACGATCCCTGGCTCGATCAGGCTCTCGGTCTGCAACCGGTCGAGCCACTTGCGCAATCTCGGCCGGCCCTCAGTCTCGACCAGGTCGTCATAACTCGGCCCGCCACGCGTGCTGCGCAGGCCCCACCGGCCGGCGAAGGTGGCCCGCTCGTCGAGGTAGTCGAGGTATTCGCTGAGCGGAATGCCCTGGACGACGCGGTCGCCGAAGAACGGCGGCTTCGGGACGACGACGTCTGCCGCGACGTCGGAGCGCGACGCCGCCAACGCGTCGTCCACCGGCGGTTCGGTGACGGTGGCGACCCGGCGCTGCCGTAGCGGCGGCAGGCTCGCACCCGGGACTCCCCGCTTCACCGCCATCACGGCATCCATCAGGCGCAGGCCTTCGAACGCGTCGCGCGCGTAGCGGACGGCACCCTGGAACTGCTCGGCGAGATCCTGCTCGACATAGGCTCGAGTGAGTGCGGCCCCGCCGAGCAGCACCGGCCATTGCTGGGAGAAGCCGCGGCTGCTGATCTCCTCGAGGTTCTCCTTCATCACGACGGTCGACTTCACGAGAAGCCCCGACATCCCGATGGCGTCGGCGTCGTTTTCGAGGGCGGCGTCGATGATGGCCGAGACCGGTTGCTTGATGCCGAGATTGACGACGGTGTAGCCGTTGTTCGACAAGATGATGTCGACCAGGTTCTTGCCGATGTCGTGCACGTCACCCTTGACCGTGGCCAGCACGATCGTGCCCTTGCCACCCTCACCGCTCTTCTCCATGTGCGGCTCGAGGTGGGCGACGGCGGTCTTCATCACCTCGGCCGACTGCAGCACGAACGGCAACTGCATCTCGCCCTTGCCGAACAACTCCCCCACGACGCGCATGCCTTCGAGCAAGGTGTCGTTGACGATTTCCAGTGCCGGCCGGCTGGCGAGCGCTTCGTCGAGGTCGGCCTGCAGGCCCTGCCGCTCGCCGTCGATGATGCGTCGTTGCAAGCGCTCGGAGAGCGGGAGGGCAGCCAGCTCTTCGGCGCGGGAGCGCTTCGCATCGTCGCTGGTGACGCCCTCGAACAGCTCGAGGAAGCACGACAGCGGGTCGTAGCCGTCACGGCGCCGGTCGTAGACGAGGTCGAGGGCGACCTGCCGTTGCTCGTCGGGGATGCGCGAGGTCGGCACGATCTTCGAGGCGTGCACGATCGCGGCGTCCAGACCGGCCTTGACGCACTCGGCGAGGAAGACCGAGTTGAGCACGGTCCGCGCCGCCGGCTTGAGGCCGAACGAGATGTTCGAAAGCCCCAGCACGGTCTGCACGGCGGGGTGGCGTGCCTTCAGCTCGCGGATCGCCTCGATCGTCGCGAGGCCGTCTCGCCGGCTCTCCTCCTGGCCGGTGCCGAGGGTGAAGGTGAGGCAGTCGACCAGGATGTCGCTCTCGTGCAACCCCCACTGCGTGGTCAAGGTCTCGATGAGCCGCTCCGCGATCGCCACCTTGTGTTCGGGCGTGCGGGCCTGACCGGTCTCGTCGATGGTGAGCGCGACCACGGCAGCGCCGTGCTCGCGCACGATGGGCATGATGCGGGCGAACCGCGACTCGGGGCCCTCGCCGTCTTCGAAGTTGACCGAGTTGACGACGCACCGCCCGCCCAAGCACTCGAGGCCGGCTTCGATGACCGCCGGCTCGGTGGAGTCGAGCATGATCGGCAACGTCGCGGCGGTTGCGAGCCGGGCCGCGAGCTCGCGCATGTCGGCGACGCCGTCGCGCCCGACGTAGTCGACGCACACATCGATGAGGTGCGAGCCGTCGCGGCTCGCCGCTCGTGCGACCTCGACACAGTCGTCGAGGCGACCGGCGAGCATCGCCTCGCGGAAGGCCTTCGAGCCGTTCGCGTTCGTGCGCTCGCCGACCGCGAGGTGCGAGGTGTCCTGCCGGAACGCGACCGCTTGGTAGAGCGAAGCCACGCCCGGCTCGGGGTGTGGCCTTCGCGGGGTGAGTTCACGGCCGTGCACGCGCTGCACGACCGCGCGCAGATGGGCCGGCGTCGTACCGCAGCAACCGCCGACGAGGGCGAGCCCGTGCTCGCGGGTGAAGGCGTCGTGCGCGTCGGCCAACTCGTCGGGGGTGAGCGGAAAGGTGGCACCTTCACGGCCCAGGACCGGCAGGCCGGCGTTGGGCATGCACGAGACCCCGACCCGCGCGTGCCGGGCGAGGTAGCGAAGGTGCTCGCCCATCTCGGCGGGCCCGGTGGCGCAGTTCAACCCGATCAGATCGATGGCGAGCGGTTCGAGGGCGGTCAGCGCGGCTCCGATCTCGGACCCGAGCAGCATCGTTCCGGTCGTCTCGACGGTCACCTGGGCGATCAGGACGAGGTCGGTGCCCGCCGCGGACATCGCCCGCCTTGCCCCGATCAGCGCCGCCTTCGCCTGCAACAGGTCTTGGGCGGTCTCGACGAGGATCGCGTCAACCCCGCCGGCGATCATTCCTTCGGCTTGCCGCTGATAGGCGTCGCGCAGGGTGGCGAACGTGGTGTGCCCGAGTGTGGGCAACTTCGTGCCGGGACCGACCGATCCGAGCACGAACCGGGGCCGCTCGGGAGTCGACCACCCGTCGGCGACCTCCCGGGCCAGGCGAGCGCCCGCTTCGGCGAGTTCGTGGATCCGGTCGGCGATGCCGTACTCGCCGAGGTTGGCGAGGTTCGCGCCGAACGTGTTCGTGCCGACCGCGTCGCAGCCGGCCTCGAGGTAGGCGTCGTGAATCGCGCGGACGACGTCGGGGCGGCGTACGTTGAGGATCTCGATGCAGCCCTCGAGCCCCTCGTAGTCGTCAAGGTCGAGGTCGTAGCTGTGCACCATGGTGCCCATCGCGCCGTCTGCCACGACGACACGCCGAGCGAGCTCGCTGCGCAGCAGCTCCGGGCCCCTGTTCATTCCTGCCAAGGTACCGTGCAGGTCTGGTCGCTCGCGCAACCGTTTCGACGCCGTACGCTGGGCTGGACCGGCCGCACCATTCGGCGCCCGCACCCGGCCGCGGGCCGGCCCGCCCCGAGTGGCGGCGCAGCGACGGAAAGGAGGCTCGGATGATCGAGCTTTCCCGTGTCCGCAAGCTTCGTCGGCCGATCATGATCACGGCATTCGAGGGTTGGAACGACGCGGCTGACGCGGCCAGCGACACGGTCGAGGCGCTGGAACTCGCCTGGGACGCCGAGCCGCTCGGCGAGATCGACCCCGAGGACTACTACGACTTCCAGGTGAACCGCCCGACGGTCTCTCTCGTCGACGGCGTCAGCCGCCGGATCGCCTGGCCGACCTCCCGCCTGTCTGTCGCGACGTCCGCGACCGATCGGCGCGACGTCGTCCTCCTGCGGGGCCTCGAGCCCAACATGCGGTGGCGCACATTCTGCGCCGAACTCCTGGAGGCCGCGGGCCGGCTCGGCGTCGAGGAGGTCGTCAACCTCGGCGCGCTGCTGTCCGACTCCCCGCACAGCCGCCCGGTGCCCGTGACCGGAAGCGCGACCGACGCGAGCACCGCCCGCCGGCTCGGGCTCGAGCAGTCCCGCTACGAAGGCCCGACCGGGATCGTCGGCGTGTTCAACGATGCGTGCATCCAGGCGGGGTTGCCGTCGGTCTCCTTGTGGGCCGCCGTCCCGCACTACGTCGCGCAGCCGCCCTGCCCGAAGGCCACACTCGCGCTGCTGCGCAACCTCGAAGACGTGCTCGACATCCCGATGCCCTACGGCGACCTCGCCGAGATGGCGACGGCCTGGGAGCGAGGAGTCGACCAGCTCGCCGAAGAGGACGCCGAGATCGCGGAGTACGTGCGCACGCTGGAACGGCAAAAGGACGAAGCCGACCTGCCCGAGGCAAGCGGTGAAGCGATCGCCCGGGAGTTCGAGCGTTACCTCCGGCACCGCCGCGAGGGTTCCAACTAGCCGGCTGCCCGCACCGGGCTTCGCCTCACAGTTCGACCCCGAGCAACGCGTCGACGGCCGCGCGCACCAACCCGGGCGCGTCGGCGTCCTCGGCGTCCTCGGCGTTCCCACCGGTCGAGGAGCCTGAGGCGCTCGCCTCGACCGTGGCGACCCAGGCGTCGACCGCCGCGACGGCTCCGGGCGCGTCGAGGTCGTCGGCGAGCCGCTCGCGCAGCGTGGCGAGCACCGCTTCGCCGGACGCCGCCGACCGGGCCGCCGTCGCGGACCGCCAGCGCAGGAGGCGTTCCTCGGCCGCTGCGAGATCGCCCGGGGTCCACTCCCAATCGCTGCGGTAGTGGTGGGTGAGCAGCGCCAACCGCAGGGCCATCGGATCGGTGCCGCCACCGCGCAGCTTCGAGACGAACACCAGGTTGCCGCGCGACTTCGACATCTTCGCACCGGCGTAGCCGACCATGCCGGCGTGAACGTACGCGCGGGCGAACGTCGCGCCGGTGACCGAGGTCGCCTGCGCGGTAGACATCTCGTGGTGCGGGAACACCAGGTCGCTGCCACCGCCCTGCACGTCGACCGGCAGCCCGAGGTAGTGCAGGGCGATCGCGGCGCATTCCGCGTGCCAGCCCGGCCGGCCACACCCGAAGGGGGAATCCCAGCCCGGTTCGCCGTCGCTTTGATGGCGCCACAGCAGCGCGTCGAGCGGATGTTTCTTGCCGGCTCTGTCCGGGTCACCGCCACGCTCGGCGAACAGGTCGAGCATGGTGGCGTAGTCGGCCCGCGACACCACGCCGAAGTGCGGGGCCGCCGCCACGGAGAAGTAAAGGTCGCCGTCGATCTCGTAGACGACGCCGGCCTCGCTGAGTCGGTCGATCAGCCCGATGATCTGCGGCAGCGATTCGACGACGCCGGCGTAGTGTTCCGGCGGTATCACGCGTAGCGCCGCCATGTCCTCTCGGAACAACTCGACCTCGCGCGAGGCGAGGTCGTTCCACGGCTCCCCGGTGACCGCCGCGCGTTCGAGCAGCGGGTCGTCGACGTCGGTGACGTTCTGTACGTAGTGCACGGGCGCACCGGCGTCGCGCCATGCTCGGTTGAGCAGGTCGAAGGCGACATAAGTCGCGGCGTGTCCGAGGTGAGTGGCGTCGTAGGGCGTGATGCCGCACACGTACATCGATGCGCGGCGGGGCGAACCGACCTCGATCAGCGAGCCGGTCGATGTGTCGTGGACGCGGGGCATCCGGCCGCTGCCGTGCCCGGGCAGGGTCGGGATCGACGGTGTTCGCCACGGCTCCATGCTGCGAACTCTAATCGGCGCAATGAACGCTCTAGAACGGCGGCCACGGGACGGCGGGCCAGGCGTCGCCCGGCTCGGGGAACCGCCTGCTGCGCAGCAAGCGGTCGATCCGTCGTTTCGTGGCGGCCACCTCCCGCGTCGTCAACAGCGAACAGAGCTCGGCGCCCAACTCGCTGCCGACGTCGTCGCGCAGCGCGGTGAGGGCATCCAACGCGTCGTCCGGCAATCGCCGCCCACGCCATTGCCACAAGACCGTGCGCAACTTGTCGTCGGTGGCGAAGCACACGCCGTGGTCGACGCCGAACACGTGCCCGCCCCGCGTGGGCAACAGGTGACCGCCCTTGCGGTCGGCGTTGTTCACCACGGCATCGAAAATCGCGATTCGCTGCAGGCCGGGGTGGTCACTGCGCAACAACGCCACCAGATCGACGTCCTCGTCGACGTCGATCCACAGCTGGCAGGCTCCAGGGCCGAACGGCCCGTCACGAAGAACCGTTAGCGGCACCACCTCCCAGCCGGTCGCTTCGGACACCAGGTGCGCGGCGACTTCGCGCCCGGCGAGCGTGCCGTCGGGAAAATCCCACAGCGGGCGTTCGCCGGCGACCGGCTTGTACACGCACGCCAGTTCGGTCCCGTCGTGGCGCACGGTCGCGAAGAGCGTGGTGTTGGAGGCCTCGATGAGCCGGCCTTCGATCGACAGTTCGCCGGTGGTCAGCACCTCGTGCACCCGCGCGGCGTCGAGGCTGCCGCCCTCCGGCTGCCGTGGTTCCGGAACGCTCATCGCCGACCCGCCTGCGGCACACTCATCGACTCAGTATCGGGCAGCTCAGTGCGGATGGTGGCCGTTCGAGCGGGCGCAGATGTGGCCGCCCTCCGGATCGAGCGGCTGCCCGCAGAACTGGCACGGTGGGCGGCCGGCGGCGACCACGTCGAGTGCGCGCTTGACGAAGGCGCGGGCCACCGCACCGGAAAGCCGCAGCCGAAGCAGCGGCGGCCCGTCGGCGGTGTCGTCCTCGAGCAGCGCCACGTCGTCCTCGCCGGCGTCTGTGATTCCCTGCGCCTCGATCACGACCCGCTCGGTCTCGGGATCCCAACCCAGCCCGAGCGCGCCGACTCGGAACTCCTCCATGATCGGCTGTTCCAGTGGCGCGGTGTCTTCGAGGTCGGACGGCGCGATCGCCGGCACCGGCGCGGTGCCGCCGGAGACCCGCACGAGGTCGTCGAGCAGCTCCTCGAGCCGCTCGGCGAGCGCGGCGACCTGAGACTTCTCGAGCACCACGCTGGTCAGCTGACCGGCGCCTTTGGCCTGGAGGAAGAACGTGCGTTCGCCGGGCTGGCCGACCGTTCCGACGACGACCCGGTCGGGCGGGTCGAAGACGAATATCTGGCGTGGCATGGGCTCGACCCTACGTGCCGCTACTCGTCGGACTCACGTCGGCCACTGCGCCCGCGCCGCCCCCTACCGCCGCCTGAGAACTCTCCCGCCGCTTCCGGCCGCCCTTCTTCGGCGGCGCGAGTAGCGTCGCGAGGTCGACCGCCGCGTCGTTGACCCGAAGCACGAACGGGCGCAGCTCGGTGTAGCGGATGACGCTCACCGAACACGGGTCGACGACGATGCGTTGGAACTCGTCCAGGTGCATGCCGAGCGCATCGGCCAGGATCGATTTGATGACGTCACCGTGCGAGCACGCCAGCCAGGTCGCGGTGTCGCCGAGCTTGGCGTTCCACGAGCGCACGGCTTCCACCGCCCTCGCCTGGACCGCGCGCAGGGATTCGCCGTCCTCGCCGGGAAACGTCACGGCGCTGGGGTGGGCCTGCACCACTTTCCAGAGCGGATCCTTGGCGAGCTTCTTCAGCTCTTGACCGGTCCACTCGCCGTACCCGCACTCGACGAGCCGCGGCTCGGTGCGGACCTCCATGCCCAGCTCGTCGGCGACCGCGGCGGCCGTCTGGTGGCAGCGCTCGAGGGGGCTGCTGACGACGGCATCGAGGTGGACGCCGGCAAGTCGCTGCGCGAGCCGCGCTGCTTGCGCCGACCCGCGCTCGTCGAGATCGACCCCCGGTGTGCGGCCGGCCAGCACCGGCCCGGTCACGGCCGTGAGGCCGTGCCGTACGAGCAGGACGGTCGTCACTGCGCCGCGAACCTCACCACAGGTCCCCGCTCAACCCACGACACCGGAGTCGTGCCCGTAGGCGGCATAGCAGCTCGCGGCGGCCGGGCGCGAACTCTGCCCATACGTCGGGCAGGCGCCGTGGTGGCGGGCGACGGCGGCCATCGCGACCAGGGCGAGCACGCAGCACGCGGCCAGCCCGCCGACGAGCACCCAAAACTGCCAGGGCCGGAGCGGGCGGACGCTCTTGGACGACGAAGACACGCGTGGCTCCCTCGATGCGGCACGTTGGCGAGATACCCGCGAGCTTATCCGGCCCTGATCAGGTGGTGCCCAGGAGTGCGGCGAGTGCCGCCCGCGCCGCGGCATCGCGGGCGGCGAGCGACGTCAGCTCGGCCGCGAGCGTCTGTATCCACTCCTCGACCGGCAGTTCGCGGCGGCTGATGACCACGCCGCGCACGACCTGGCGGACCTCTGCGTGCAGCCCGGTTCGACCGCGGCGCAACTCCAGCGCGCGCTCGGGAAAGGAGATGCGGACGGCGACCGCGGCTCCCTCTCGCCCGGCGAGGCGATCCGCGAGCCCGCGCTCCCGCTCCACCTCGACCATGCCCGGCGGCAACGTTTCACCGATCGTCGCGGTGAAGACGCGGGCCAGCGAGGTGACGTCGCCGGAGTCGGCACGCAGTGCGGCGGTCACCATCTCGAGTGACATCGGCTCGCCCGGCTCGGGCGGCTCGCCCGGCTCGGCAGGTTCGGCCGAGCCGGCGGGTTCGAGGTCGCCGTCCATCAGCGGTCGGTGAGCGGTAGCACGAGCTGCGGGGTGGCGATCGTGTGGTCGTCCCTGATCGGGCGCACCGCGGTCCCGATCGCGAAGAACTCGGTGGTGTGCCCACCCCAGCGGTGCGGGAGTGACAGCAACTGCACGCCGACGATGCCTTCGGCCGCGAGCGATTCGGCCTCCGCCTGCATCCGGCTCATCGCAAGTTCGCGCGCGTCGTACAGCGCCTCGGTGAACTGGGGTATCTCGACGTTCTGCCCGACGTTGCCGAGCGTCTGCCAGAACCGCTGATGCGCGATGTGGTAGACGCAGGTGCCCATCACCATGCCGAGCGGCGCGTACCCCGCTTGCAGCAGCGTCCAGAAGTCCTGACCCGAAAGATCGGAGGTGAACGGCTTCCCGGTGTTGTTGCGCCAGCTGAAGCCATCCGGTGTGGCCGCGTGCGCCTCGTCGGCCTTCACCGCAGTGCCGACCGCGATGAACTCGGCGATGTCGGAGCCGAACTCCTTGAACTCGATGTCGAGGCGGACGCCGACGATGCCGTCGGCGCCGAGCAGGTCGGCCTCCGCCTCCATGCGGGTCATCGCGAGCTCGCGGGCGTGGTACATCGCCTGCGAGAGGGTGTCGAGCTCCTGGTTGCGGCTCCACCGGCCCATCTGGAACCCGACGTGGTAGATCGAGCTGCCGAGCACCAGCCCGAGCGGCCGGAAGCCGGCTTCGCGTACGAGCAGGAACTCGTTCACGGTCAGGTCGGAGGTGAACAGGCTGGTCGCCTGACCAGGGCGCATCTCGCTGAGGCGGCGCAGCGCATCCTGCGGGATGCCCATCTCGTTGGTCTCGATCGTCATCGCAGATGCTCCTGTGTCGTCGTGATGGCAGCAGGCTCGGACGGCGGGTTCATGGCCGCAGCGGCAGGATCGACAGTGCGTTGGTCGTGGCCGAGCGGCGTCTGGCGAACCGGGCCACGGTCGTCCCGTACACCGTCGACTCCGCCACGTGGTCGCGGTGGCCTTCGCCGGGCTCGTGCGCCCAGATGCGCAGATCCATGCCCGACACCAGCGCCGCGTCGGCGCCCGCTCGCGCCGCCCGGTGGTGGAATCGCTGGCGCGCGTCGCTTCGCACGTGCGTGACCAGCTCGGTGTACCCGAAGACCTCCGTGTTCTGACCCCACGACTGCGACTGGCGGATGGTGGCCCAGTCGTCGTGACGCACCGCCATGGCGATGCCGAACGCGATCGACGCCGGAACCCACCCCGCGTGCAGCAGCTTGGCGACGTCGGCACCGGAAAGGTCGGTGACGAACGGCTGCGCGGGGTGCACGCGCCCTTCACTTCGCACGGCCGTGCCGAGCACCACGAACTCGCGGTTGTCCTGCCCGAGGTGGTTGACGCTGATGCGGGCGCCGAGCACGCCGTCGGCACCCATCGCCGTCGCTTCCATGAGCATCCGCGCGATCGCGGTGTCGTAGCCCCGGTACAAGGCGTCGACGTAGGGCCGGTAGCCGCCGAAGATGCCGGCGCCGGCTCCCCCGCTGGTCACCGTCGCCGACGCGCCGAGGAACGGGGAGCCCATCCGGCCGTACCCGTAGTAGCCGCACCCGCCCCAGCCAGTCCATCCGATGTGTTCGACGATGCAGCCCATCACCTCGCCGATCGGGCGAAGGCCGACCGCTTCCGTGCTGACCGCCCCGCGTGCGTCGAGCAGTGAGGTTCGGATTCCGTCGGCGCGGAACCGCTGCATGCGGGCCATCGCCGCAGGCGGCAGGCCGACGCCGTCCCACTGCGGGCCCTCGCTCACCGGCCGATCCCTTCGTCCGCACGCGCCGTCAACCCGACCCTAGCTGCGCTCCAGCTCAGGGCCGCGCCAGGGTTCTCCCCGATGCGCGTACTCTCCCCCGTGCCGGATGCTCTCCAGGTGGGCGAAACCGGACGGGAGACGGGGATGATCGAAGTTCATGAGTTGTCGAAGCGTTTCGGCTCGACGCTGGCCGTCGACCGGCTGAGCTTCGGCGTCCAGCCAGGGCGGGTGACCGGGTTCCTCGGCCCGAACGGCTCGGGCAAGTCGACCACGATGCGGGTCGTCCTCGGCCTCGACCTTCCGACGAGCGGCGCCGTGGCCGTGAACGGGCGCAGCTACGGCAGCATCCGGCGCCCGCTGTTCGAGGTCGGCGCGCTGCTCGACGCCAAGGCCATGCACGGTGGCCGCAGCGCCTACAACCACCTGCTCTGCGTCGCCCAGAGCAACGGCATTGCGCGCCGGCGGGTCGCCGAGGTACTCGAGTTGGTCGGGCTGCAGGGCGTCGCGAAGAAACGCACCCGGGGCTTCTCACTCGGCATGGGTCAGCGGCTCGGTATCGCCACGGCGTTGCTGGGCGACCCGCCGATCCTGCTCTTCGACGAGCCGGTGAACGGGCTCGATCCCGAGGGCATCTTGTGGGTGCGAAACCTGCTGCGCGGGCTCGCTGCCGAGGGTCGCACGGTCTTCGTGTCGAGCCACTTGATGAGTGAGATGGCGCTCACGGCCGACCACCTCGTCGTCATCGGCCGCGGCAGGCTGATCGCCGACGCCAGCACCGCCGACATCATCGCGCAAAGCTCGCAGAGTCACGTCTACGTCAAGACGCCGGACGCCGAGGTGCTGGTGCCTGCACTGCAGGCCGCCGGGGCAGCCGTCGAGCGCGCCGACGGCGGCTTGCAGGTGATCGGTCTCGACTGCGCGGCGGTCGGCGATCTGGCCGCGCTGCATCGCGTCGTCCTGCACGAACTCGCGCCACGCAGCGCCTCCTTGGAAGCAGCCTTCATGGAACTCACCCGCGACAGCGTCGAGTTCCGCACCGATACCGGCACGCCGGTCGAGACGGGAGCCTGACATGACCACCGTCAGCATGGCGCGTACTTCCACCGCAACGGGGGACGGCCGGCTTGGGAGCGCCGACGTCGCGCGTTCGGAGTGGACCAAGCTGCGCAGCCTGCGCTCGACGTACTGGACGCTGCTCGTTGCGGCGCTCGGGTCGGTGGGGGTGGTCGTCTTGGCGGCGTCGGAGTACGTCGCCCACTACAACCCGCGATTCGACAACCCCGACCCGATCAACTTCAGCCTGCAGGGGCTGCTGCTCGCCCAGTTGGCGATCGGTGCGCTCGGCGTGCTCACGATCTCGGGCGAGTACGCCACCGGCATGATCCGGACGACGCTGACCGCCGTGCCGCAGCGGCGAGCGCTGCTCGCCATCAAGGGCGCGGTGTACGCCGTCCTCTGCTTCGTCGTCGGTGAGGTGATGGCCTTCACCGCGTTCGGCATCGCGCAAGCGATCCTGCACACCAAGCACATCGGGGCGTCGATCGGCGACCCCGGCGCGCTGAGGGCGGTGTTCGGCGGCGGTCTGTACCTCACCGTGGTCGGGCTGCTCGCCTTCGGTCTCGGCGCGTTGCTGCGCCGGACGGCGGGGGCGTTGGCGACGTTCTTCGGCGTCCTGTTCTTGCCGTCGGTCGTCATCGACCTGCTGCCGCAGTCGTGGCACGACGCAGCCCTGCGCTACGCCCCGGTCAACGCCGGGACGCAGATTCTCAGCACCCACCACCAGCACGGCATGCTCGGCCCCTGGTCGGGGCTCGGCGTGCTCACCCTCTACGCCGCAGTCGCCTGCTTGGCGGCGCTCGCTCTGGTCGGGCGTCGCGATGCGTGAGCGGCCGCCCGACCGGTACCGTTCGGCGCATGGAACAGCGTCGGCTCGGTAACAGCGGCCTGACGTTCTCGTGCCTGGGCCTCGGCACCGCGACCTGGGGCCGCGACACCGACGAGCACGAGGCCGCCGACCAATTGCGCACGTTCGTCGACGAGGGCGGCTCGCTGCTCGACACGGCCGACACCTACGGCGCCGGCGACAGCGAGCGGGTGATCGGCAAGCTGCTCGTGAACGGGGTGCGCCGCGACGACGTCGTCATCGCCACGAAGGCCGGCGGCCTGATGCCGGGCGAGCGCACCGACGGCCGGCACCGCGACCTGTCGCGCCGCCACCTGTTGCGGGCGCTCGACGCTTCACTCGAGCGGCTCGGCGTCGACACCGTCGACCTGTGGCAGTTGCACGGGTGGGACGCCGCGACGCCGCTCGAGGAAACGATGTCGGCACTCGACGCCGCCGTCGCGTCGGGTCGGGCGCGTTACGTGGGCGTCTCCAATCTCAGCGGCTGGCAGACGGCGAAAGCAGCCGCGTGGCAGGCGGCCTGGCCCGGGCGCACGCCACTCGTGTCGACCCAGGTCGAGTACTCGTTGCTCGAACGCGGGATCGAACGCGAAGTCGTGCCTGCAGCGATCGACGCCGGGATGTCGGTGCTCGCGTGGTCACCGCTCGGTCGCGGCGTGTTGACGGGCAAGTACCGCACCGGTATTCCCGCTGACTCGCGCGCGGCCAGTGACCATCTCGCCGCTTTCGTCGAGCCGTATCTCGACGAGTCCCACGCCCGGGTGGTCAACGCCGTCTGCAAGGCGGCGGAGGGGCTGGGTGTCTCGCCCCTCGCAGTCGCCTTGTCATGGGTGCGCGACCGTCCCGGAGTCGCGGCCCCGCTGGTCGGCGCCCGCACGGCAGCCCAGTTGCTCGGGGTGCTGGCTGAGGCCGACCTCGTCCTGCCGGCCGAGATCCGCGCCGCCCTCGACGAGGTGTCGGCGCCCGGCTTCGGCTATCCCGAGCGTGGCCCCGCGCAGGAATGAGCCCGCGCTCCCCTGCGGCAGCCGTCTTGCTCGATCTGCTCGAACGGGCCGCACGGGACGGCCACACGGCGGTGCGAGCGGCCGTGGCCGAGAGCGCGTTGAGGGCCCGCGGTTGGCGTCTCGACGACGCCGCTGCCGAGCTCGCCGCTGTTGATATCGCAACCTCTCCGGCGCCGCAGCTCCTGGCTTTGCAACGTTTCGTGACTGCCGAGCGCGCCATCGCCGATGCCGTGCTGCGACGGGCGGCGGCCGGCACCCTGTTCGTCGTCGATGGCCCGGCGGGCCCGGCTCGCAGCGCGGCTGCCGCCGAGGTCGCGGGCGCCGCCGCAGTTGTCGCGGACGACGCGGGGTATCTCGATGTCGAGACACTTGCCGCATTCCTGGCTTCGTGCGACGACAAAGAGCCGGTTGTGCTCGCGGGCGACTCGGTCGACCTCGCCTCGCCGGGCGCAGGGAGCCCGTTCCTCGACGTCGTGCAGAGCGGAGTGGTGAAGGTCGTCGAGGTCGACGCCGGCGACCCGTCGTCCGGGGAAATGCTGGCATCACTCGCGGCGGCGCTGCGGCGCGGCGAGCTGCCGGCGATCGACGACCCGAAGCGAGAGGTGGTCCTCGTGCCCGCGGTCGACGCGGCACACGCGGTACGGCGGGTCGTGCAGCTGGTCGGCGACTCGATCCCGAGAGCGCTGCACATCGATGCAGCGCAGATTCAGGTGCTCACGCCGCAAACCGGCGGTGTGACCGGTCGGCTGGTACTGCACGAAGCGTTGCGCGACGGCGTGGGTGGCCAGGTGCCGGCGCCGCTGACCATGCATGCGGCTGCCGGGCGGTCGGTTTCCCGCCGTCGTCGCGGTGTTCGGGCCCGAGACGGCCGGGCTGCTCACCCGCGCGATGGTGTACAGCGCGCTGAGCCGGGCGACGAAGCATCTGTCGATCGTGCAAGCAGCGGGCGGCGCCTTGGCACAGGCGGTTGCACACGTGCCGCGGCGTGCACGACGCACGCTGCTGCCGATTTTCCTAGGCGGGACGACTTCTGCGCAGTGAGGCGTGGAACGGGCGACCGGGCCGGTCAGCCCCCGCTCTCGTTCTCGTCGGTGTCGTCCTCGGCTTCCCACTCCAGCTCGTCGTCCTCGTCGAGTTCTTCGTCGTCGACGGTCTCGGCCGGCCCGAACGGGGTGACCTCTTCGTACGCAGCGAACAGCGCGTCGTCGTACGCCTCGCCCGCCGAAGCCAACGCATCGTAGGCGGCTTGCACCCGCGGATCGTTCTCACCCGACCGGGCCTCGACCGCGGTGAGGTGGGCATCGAGGGCGGCCTTCAGCACCTCGATCGCTGCTCGAACCTGCTCGGCGGTCACGGGCGTCTCGTCAGCCATGCGGTAACCGTACCGGTCAGGTGGGGTCGGCGCACAATGCGCGGGCGGTGCGTGGCCCGTAGGTCCGTTTCGGCCACTACGCGCCGCTGCATTGGCGACAATGGAGCCCATGAGCGACTACCAGTTCCGCCGGCTGCGGTTGCCGCGCGGGACGTCGCGTACCGCCGCTCGGCAGCTGCTCGTCGCCGAGGCGGAAACGGGCGGCTGGGAGCTTGATCGGCTGCGTCTCTATCCCGACGGGTCACGCCAGGTGCTGTTGCGGCGCCGAGTGCTGCGCGTCGCACGAACGTTGTAGCCGGCAGCGCCGTTCGGATGACCCGCTGGCGCCTCAGGAGTTGGCGAGGAAGCGGTCGAGCACTCGGGTGCCGAACGTCAACGCGTCGAGGTTGACCCGCTCGTCGATGCTGTGGAACATGCCGGCGAAGTCGAGCTCGGGCGACAGCCGCAACGGCGAGAACCCATAGCCGGTAATGCCAAGACGAGAGAACGACTTGTCGTCGGTGCCACCGAAAAGGCAGTAGGGCACCGGCTTGCCCTGCGGGTCTTCGGCCACGATCGCGTACTTCATGACGTCGACGAGCGCGCCCGACCATTCCGTCTCGAGAGCGTCGTCCTCGTGCACCATCTCGCGGCTGATGTTCGGGCCGAGCAGCTCGTCGATGGTGGCGAAGAACTCGTCGTCGTAGCCGGGCAGGTAGCGCCCGTCGATGATGGCGCTCGCGGTCTGCGGGATGACGTTGGCCTTGTAGCCGGCGTCGAGCATGGTCGGGTTCGCCGTGTTGCGCAGCGTGGCCGCGACGAGCGCGGTGATGGTGCCGAGCTTGTCGACGACGGGCGAGAGGTCGTGCGGATCGATCTCGACACCGATCGCCTCGCCGAGCTCGTCGAGAAACGTCTGCACGGTCTTGGTGAGCCGCACAGGCCACTCGTAGCGGCCGATGCGCGCCACGGCTTCGGCCAGCGCCGTTACCGCGTTCGCGTTGTTGACCAGACTGCCATGCCCGGCGCGGCCGCGGGCCACCAGCTTCATCCACGCCATGCCGCGCTGCGCCGTCTGCACCGGGTACAGCCGCAGGTCGTCGCGGATGTGCAGGGAGAACCCGCCGACCTCGCTGATCGACTCGGTGCAGCCCTCGAACAGCTCCGGATGGTTGTCGGCGAGGAACCTCGCCCCCTTGGCGCCGCCCGCTTCCTCGTCGGCGACGAACGCGACGACGAGGTCACGTGGCGGGGTGCGGCCTTCGCGCGCCCACTGCCGAATGACGGCCAGGGTCATCGCGTCCATGTCCTTCATGTCGATCGCACCACGGCCCCACAGGCAACCGTCCTTGATCTCGCCGGCGAACGGGTCGACCTGCCAGTCGCTCGCATCGGCCGGGACGACGTCGAGGTGGCCGTGGATCAGCAGCGCTCCACGGCTCGAATCGGCACCCGCCATCCGGGCGACGACACTCGCCCGGCCCGGCTCCGATTCCAGGATCGTCGGCTCGAGCCCGACCTCGGCCAGCTTCTCGGCGACGTACTCCGCCGCAGGTCGCTCCGGCTTCAGCGGGTTCGAGGTGTCGATGCGGATCAGGTCGCGGCACAGGTCGACGACTTCGTCCTCGGCTGTCGGGCCGGTCGGCGACTCAGGCATGCGACGCTCCTCCAAGATCAGGACGACGGCAGCCGCCGGCGAGCGCCAGCCGGACGCCGTCCAGGTGATCGGTCGTTGGCTGCCATCCTGCCGGGTCGGCGGCGCGGCGTCTGCCCCGTCGCGCAGTTCGGGCGCGATGTGGCGCGCCGCCGCCCCCGGGTGGCCGGCGTTGTATCGTGTACGCCGGTCCTGTGACGGGCTCCCAGCCGGGCGCGCGTCGGGGGACGAACCCTGTCCGGGTGGCGGAATAGGCAGACGCGCTAGCTTGAGGTGCTAGTGCCCCAAAAGGGCATGGGGGTTCAAGTCCCCCCTCGGACACCATGTGACGTCCAGCGTGAATCCGCGCCCGGCGAGGCGGCCGGGGCAGTGCTCAGTTCCGGCCCGCTGCGGTCGATAAGGCGTTCGGCGGCTTACGCACACGCCGGATGGAGGCTGCGCGCGATGTCAGCTGCACGGCGCGCAGACAAGGCAATCGGCAGCGCTGGCGCGGTCGTACCCTTCCCGCTCCGGCCGGGTCGGGTGGACGCCTATGCTGCCGTCCCCGAGAGCGTCGCGACCAGGCCCCCATTGACAATCGGTGTGCTCGCTCCCCTGGTCGGGGGGTTCTACTTCGGCGGGGTTCTCCAGGGAATCGCGACGGCAGCACGCGGAGCGGGCGCTCGGGTGCTTGCCGTACAGACGTTCGAGTCGGGCGTCGAGCACGCCGACCCGCTTTCCGCCTGGGATGTCTCCCAACCGCTCGGGCACGACCACATGGACGGATTCATCGCCGTCCTCAACGCCGTCGGCGAAAGCTACCTGCGCGAACTCGCGGAGAGTGGCAGACCCGTCGTCTGGATCAGCGCCCAGACCGAGGTGCCGGGCTGCATCCCGGTCATGCCGGACAACCGGGGTGGCATCTTCGCCGCGGTCGAGCACCTTGTCGCGCATGGCCACACGCGTATCGCGTACGCAGGGTGCCTGGCCCAGCGCGACGTCCGCGAGCGGTACGCCGCGTACCAGGAAGCCATGGCCGCGCACGGGCTGGCGGCAACACGCGATCTCTTCTTCGAGGTGGACGACAACGTCCACACCGGTGGTGCGCAAGCCGCCCGGCGAATGGTGGCGGCCGGGATGCCGAGCACGGCCGTTCTCGCCGGCACCGACTCCAACGCCGTCGGCCTACTCGCGGCGCTGGCCGACGCGGGCCTGAGCCTGCCCGACGACCAGGCCGTCGTCGGGTTCGACGACATCGAACTGGCGCAGTTCACCGCGCCGCGACTCGCAACGGTGCGGCAGTCGTTTCGCGAAGTAGGGACGACGGCGACCCAGTTGGTGCTGCGCAAACTCCGCGGCGAGAGCCTTGACGAGAGAACGCACCTCGTCCCCACCACGTTCGTCGCGAGAGAGTCGTGCGGCTGTCACGAGGGCGTGTCGCAACGCGAGGAGATAGCGCAGAATTTGCTGCCTCGCGACCGGATCAGGGCCACTTTGAGCGCGGTGCTCGCACGCCCGCGGGCACACCACGACTCCGCCGTCCTCCCAACCGCGGCACCATCCGCCTCGGCCGACACGGTGGCCGATCGCGTCGCCGAAGTGCTGGCGAGCGGCTGCAACTACACGGCGGCGGATGTCCGCGAGGCGGTGGTCGACCTCTATCGGGCCCGCCCCGGTTTCGACACCGCGCAGGCGCTCACCGAGGCGATGTTGCGCTACGGCGTCCACGTGCTGCCGAGCGACGCCGCGACAGGAACCGAAGGGGCGGACGACGTCGCAACGCATGCCACCCGCGCGCTCGCGCACGCGCAATTGGCCGAACGTTACGAGGAGGCCACCTATTTTCGCTCGGCACTGTCGACGCAGTACACGGTCGGCATGGCCCTGCTCGGCGTCCGTGACGGCAACCCCTACGACTTGAGCTGGCTCGCCAAGACCCCGGCGGTAGCGGGTGTTCTCGGGCTGTGGGAAAGCAAGCCGAGCAGCGTGCGGCTCGTCGGCGCCTTCGACGGGACGACGGGGGGCTCGAGCGACTTGTCCGGCGACGGCGTCTTGCCCGTCGAACAGTTCCCGCCGTCGGAGCTATTCGACCGGGTGGACGCCGAGCGCAACGAGATCGTGTTCGCGCTCCCCCTGCGGGTGGCCGACAGCGATTGGGGATGGCTGAGCCTCGTCAGCCCGATCGACACCCGGGTGCTCACCGGTCGCGAAACGATCAGCGAGTGGGCGGCGCTCCTCACCGTGGCGCTCGACGTGAACGCACGAGAAAAGCACATCGAAACGCTCGGCCGGGAGCTGAACGTCGTCCTCGAGAGCTCCCCCGACGCCATCATCCGTTACGACACCGAGTTGACCTACCGCTACCTCAACCGCGCGGCGGCAGCAGCGCTCGGCAGATCGCCGGCCGAGGTCATCGGCAGGAGGGACGCCGAGTTGGGGCGAGACCCGGTCCTGACCGAGCGGTGGCTCGACGCGCTCCAGCGGGTTGCGACGTCGGGCGCCGCTTTGTCGCTCGACTTCTCCGAAACTCGCGCGGAAGGCACCCGGTGGTACCAGGCGAGCATCGTGCCGTTGACCAACTCGGACGGCGCGATCGATGGTGTGCTCGCGGTCAGCCGCGACATCACTGCGCTCAAGCATGCGGAGCAGGCACTGGCTCATCAAGCCGTGCACGACTCGCTGACGGGTCTGGCCAACCGAACCTTGTTCCTCGACCGGCTGACCCAGGCCGTCACCCGCCTCGAACGCGAACCCGGGCGACTCGCCGTCCTCTTCATCGATCTCGACCACTTCAAGGACATCAACGACTCACTCGGCCACGAGGTCGGTGACCGGCTGCTCGTTCAGGCCTCCCACCGACTGCAGCAGCTATGCCGCCGCACAGACACGCTCGGGCGATTCGGTGGCGACGAGTTCGTGCTCCTCTGCGACCGGCTCACCGCCGCCGAGGACATCCGCATCATCGCCGAGCGGCTGGTGCGCGGCCTCGCCGAACCGTTCTTCGAGGGCGGACGCGAGCTGAACGTGTCGGCCAGCATCGGTATCGCTTTGAACTCGACCCCGAACGCCGACCCCTCGGTCCTGCTCCGCAATGCCGACGAGGCGATGTACCTCGCCAAGGCCCGCGGCCGCAACCAGTTCTGCCTCTTCGACGAACGGCTGCACGCGATCGCGGCGAACCGGCCCAGCCTTGAAGGCGACCTGCGCCACGCGGTCGAACGCGAGCAGCTTCGGTTGGCGTATCAGCCACTGTTCGGTTTGCGGTCCGGCGTCATCCACGGGGTCGAGGCGCTGGTGCGCTGGCAGCATCCGCGCCGCGGCGTCATCCCACCCAACGAGTTCATCGGTCTCGCCGAGCGCCGCGGCCTCATCGTCTCGATCGGCGCGTGGGTGATCGACGAGGCGTTGCGACAGCTCGCCGAATGGGCCACTGACCCCTGCCTGGCGAAGCTCGGCATGTCTGTCAACGTGTCGCCGCGACAGCTCACCGATTCCGCAGTCATCGGGGTCATCAGCGAGGCGCTGGCGAAACACTCCGTCGACCCTGGCCGGCTCACTCTCGAAATCACCGAGACCGCCCTGCTGGAAAACGACGATCGCATGCGCGAGACGCTGTCGGCTATCGCCAAGCTCGGCGTGCGGATCGCGCTCGACGACTTCGGCACCGGCTTCTCGTCGCTGATCCACCTGCGCGACTTCCCCGTCGACACCGTGAAGATCGACCGTTCCTTCGTCGATCAGGTCACCTCTGCGACCCGTGCAAAGGAAATCGTCGGCGCTCTGATCGTGATGGCCCACTACCTCGACATGACGATTGTCGGCGAGGGCATCGAGGAGCAGGCACAGTGGGACGCACTGCTCAACCTCGGCTGCGACAGCGGCCAGGGCTACCTCGTGTCGGAGCCGATGGCGCCGGCCGGCATACCGGCACTCATCCACCGCTCGCGCCCGGGCGCGGCTGACCACAACGCGTGGTGGTCGAAGTAGCCGCGAAGACACGAATTGCCAGAGGGCGCGCACCTGGCGTGGTACGCACCCCCTGGCAGGCACTCGCGAGAAAGCTCAGCGCCGCGCGACCTCACCCGTCGTCGGGTCGAGGACGAGCTTGCGGTTCTTGCCCTTGTTGCCGGTGAAGTCGAACATGCCGTTCAGCGGCCCGGCGATCGCATCGAAGGACTGCCCACCGATTCGACCGGTCGACCAGTTGTCCTCGATGAACTTCAGGATCGAACTCTGGTCGGTGGTCGTGTTGTCGACGTAGTTCGCCTTCGCGAAAGGTGAGACGACCAGCATGGGCAACCGCGGACCGTAACCACACCGGTCGTTCTCGGCACCCGCCGGCACGGTGCCGCACATGCCCGGGTCGGAGAGCGAGTCGTTGGCCGGGTCACTCGACTGGCTGACGATCGGGCCCATCTGGTGGTCGTACCAACCGTCGGAGTCGTCGTAGTTGATGACGACGGCGGTGTTCTTCCAGCTCGGCAGTTTCTGCAAGTGGTTGATCGTGTCGACGAGGAAGGTCTGCTCGTCCAGCGGGTCGGAGTACCCGGCGTGCCCGTCCTGGTACGCCGGCGCCTTCACGAAGCTGACTGCCGGCAGGTGGCCGGAGTCGGCGGCAGCCCAGAAGTTCGTCAGGTCGTACTGGTGGTTCGCCTGGTCGGTCTTACCGATCATCGCCACGGACGAAGGCGGCAGGTGGTTGGGGTTGGCCGTCGACGCGTAGTACTGGAACGGCTCGTGATGCGGGATGTAGTCGCCAACCGAGCCACCCCCGATGTTGGTGTGCGTCGAACCGCAGACCGGAACGCCGCCGGCATCCGACGTCGGCTTGAACCCGCCCTCGAACCAGCCCCAGCTCACGCCCTTGTCGTTGAGCAGGTCACCGATGTTGCGCCCGGACATGGTGAGCGTGGTGCCCTTGCTGCACGCGTCGAACGCGGGGTCGAGGTCACCGATGTCGGTACCGTTCGCGACCTTGGGCGACGGCGCAGAGGCGGTCGCTCCCCCGGTCTCACCCGACACGAGGTTGAGCACGCCCGGCGTCGAGGGGCCGAACGTCGTGTTGTAACTGTTGTCGCTCATGGCGAAGTTCTGCGCGTAGTTCCACAGCGCGGTCACCGTGTTGCCGTCGTAGTAGTCCATGACGAGGCCGGGACGGTAGTACTCCGACGTGTAGTTCACGCTGCAGTCGCCCGAGTCGGTGTACTGCACGAACTTGTCCATCAGCCCGTGGTCGAACGCCTGCTGCTCCGCGCCGTAGTTGTGGTCCATGTCGCAGGTGAGCGATTGGCTGCGGTCGATGCGTGTCGGCTGGACGCTGTTCGGGTTGTGCGTGAGCAGGCCGGCGGTGAGCCCGTTGACGGCCGGCGTGCCCGCCTTGGCCGTGAAGGCAGGCTCCCCGGCGGGGTTCGTCGCGTACGGGTAGGTGGCGAAGTAGTGATCGAAGGAGACGTTCTCCTGGAAGATGACGACGAGGTGTTTGATCGGGGTGGTCGTCTCCGGCCCCTCGTGGTGAGCGTCGGACGCTTGGGCGGCGCTCGCGCCTCCCGCGGCCAGTACGGCAGAGGCGGCGAGTGCGGTGAACGTGGCGCCAGCACGCCGGGCCGAGCGGCCCCGCCAGCGGGTTGGGGTTGCGATCACGCGTGAGTCCTCCGAGCTGTTCAAGGAAACCGGGGAAGGCCGGTGAACCGCAGACTGCTCGGCGCAGGTGAATGGGGCCGCACCCAGAAGGTGAACAGCCGTTGAAGCGTCGGCGGCGAAAGCCTCGGCGACAACCTGCGTCGCCAGGAACGCCGGTCTAGTCGACGGGCGCCCGCGACTGGAGATCGATGAGGCGGGCCGCGCCGCCGGTGAGGTCGAGTACCTGCTGGCGGGCACCCCTCGCCACCCGGACGCAGTTGCGGCCGGCGTGCTTGGCCGCATAGAGCGCGGTGTCGGCGGCGTCGAGCAACTCGTGCACCGAGTGCCCGTTCTCTCGGAATCCGGCGACTCCGACAGAGATCGTCACCCGGATCTCCTCCTGCCGGTTGGCCGGCGCCACACCCAGCTCCGCGATGTGTGCTCGGATGCGCTCGGCGGTATGGCGTCCCTGGTCGAGGTCGGTGCCCGCAAGCAGGATGACGAACTCCTCACCACCGAAGCGGCCGACGAAGTCGCGTGGCCGCAGGCCATGCGTGAGGCCGGCCGAGACCGCCCGCAAGACGTCGTCCCCGATGAGGTGGCCGAACCGGTCGTTGACGGTCTTGAAGTGGTCGACGTCGACGAGCAGGACGACGAGTGGCTCGCCGCCGCTTCGGGCACGCGCGATCTCGCGCTCGGCGACCTCGCGCCAGTAGCCCGAGTTCGCCAAACCTGTCTTCGGGTCGGTGCGCGCGGCCTGCCGCAGCTCGGCGACCAGCAGCGTCCGTTGCAGCACGAGGACCGGTGGAATGGCCAGCAGGATCGCGTAGGGCGAGGAGAGGTACGCCAGTGCGACCAGGACTGCGGTGCATGCCTCGGCGGCGGTGAGGCCCGAGGTCGCCGAGTCGCGGAACATCGCGAGCGTGCGGGCGCCCGGCTTCGTCAGCGCGACGACCTCGCCGACGAGCAAGCGGTTGATGGCATAACGCAGCGCGACGCACAGCAGCGTGGCGGTCAGGGCGCGCGGTGAGCCCACCAGCGACTCGGGATGCCACGGCGCCTGACCGGCCATCACCCAGCCGTGCACCGCCGCACCGGCGAAGCCTGCGATACCGGTGGATGCTGCCGTGAACAGGAGCTTGACGGGTGGGCGCCGCAGCACCCGCACCTGCGTGAACGCCAGCAACGGCAGGAAGACCATGGCGCTGTAGACGGGTGGTAGCAGGAGCGCGACCGGCACGGTCCACACCGCGAGCAGGTTGTTGGCTCCCCCGCCACCCTCCGGCCGGCGCCAGCTGAACCGCAGCGACCCCTCGATGCTCACGAGCGCGCCACCGATGAACACGGCGAACGCCGAAAGGTCGGCGGCGGTGAACGACGTCGTCGCCAGGCCGGTGCCCAGCAGCGAGGCGAACACCAAGTCGACGACGAGGATGAACGCACGCGCCCGGCGCGGCATCGACCACAAGGCCCAGCCCGCGACGACATGGGACAGCCTGTGCTCGACTGTCTGCACCGCCGGTTCACCCCCCGGTCAGGCTCCGCTGGCCCGCCAAAGCCGGGCGCCGACTGAAGGGCCGTCACCCGCTGTAGCCGAGAGCCTACGCGCTGCCGCCCCGCTGGTACATCTGCCACGTCAGTGAACTGCGCGCGGCTTCTCTACACAACTACCCGGTATGGGTGATTCGATCGTCTCTTCAGTTATGTGCTAAGCGTGCCGAGAAGCACTGGGAGTTCACCGGGCTGCCGCGTGGCCGACCAGGGCACGCCCTTGTCCCCGACAGGCACCCGAACACGTGAGGAGGCCACCATGCGTGACCACGAGTGGGTTTAATCCGCACCCGAGACCACATGAGGCTGCGAGCCGCCGGATCGTCCCCCCCACCGACCCGGCGGCTCGCTTCTTTTTCCAGCCTCCGACCCCACAGTCGTCAACCGCCTACCCGCCGGCCGGCCGGCCGCGGCGCCGCAGCGCGTGGCATGCGATGGCAGCCGCGGCCGCGACGTTGAGGGAGTCGACGCCGGCACTCATCGGTATCCGCACCGGCGCGGCTGCGACCGCCAACACGCCGGGGGTCAGGCCGGCTCCCTCCGCCCCGAAGATCAACGCCAGCTTGTCGTCGTCCGCCACCATCGCGCCGACCTCAGCGATGTCGGCGGCGTCCGGATCGGGCGTGAGCGCCAACAGTTCGAACCCGGTGGCTGCCAGCTCGGTCAGCCCGGCCGGCCACGGCGTCAGACGCGCGTACGGGACGGCGAACACCTCTCCCATCGAGACCCGCACGCTGCGCCGGTACAGCGGGTCGGCGCAGCTCGGGCTCAGCAGCACGGCGTCCATGCCCAGCCCGGCGGCGCAGCGGAAGATGGCCCCCAGGTTGGTGTGGCTGTTCACGTCCTCCAAGACGACGACGCGCGACGCCCACGACAGCAGGTCCGAGGCGTCGGGCAGCGGACGGCGGGCCATCGAGGCGAGCGCACCGCGGTGCACGTGGAACCCGGTCACCGCGGCGAGCAGGGCGGGCGAGCCGACGTAGACGGGGGCGTCGACGGCCTCGACCACAGGGGCGAGCGACTCCCACCAGCGGTGGGTGAGAAGGGCCGAGCGCATCGCGTAGCCGGCGCGAAGCGCGCGGCGGATCACCAGCTCGCCTTCGGCGATGAAGATGCCCTCCGCGGGCTCGCTACGCCGCCGCAGTTCGACGTCGGTCAGCGCTTGGTAATCGGCCAGCCGCGGGTCCGCCGGGTCCTCGACGAGGACGGGGCGGGTCAGGTCTTCCATACTGCGATCATGCCCCGGGTCGTGCGTCGCGGGCGGCGCCTCCGACGCGTAGGCTGAGAGGCGTTACCGAGGAGCTGAGAGATGGACGACCTGCAAATCCTGACCGACCGCGGCCACCGCACGCTGATGCGTAGCGCCCGCACCGGGGCGGCCCTCTTCGGCAGCGGTGTCATCGTGGGGCTCGTCATCGCGCTGGTGTTCGCGACGATCATCAAGGCGGCGATCCTCGTCGCCGCGATCGTGATCGTGCTCATCGCCGTCGGGCGCATGCTGCTGGGGCGCAAGCGCTACTGACCCGGTAACCCACCCGGTTCACCACGACAGGAACAGCTTGACCGACACGCCTACGCCGGCCACGACGATGATCGCCCGCAGCAGCGTAGCCGGTAGCCGGCGTCCGACTCGCGCGCCGATCTGACCCCCGATGATCGCGCCGGCCGCCTCGCTCAGCGCCACCCACCACGCCACCGGCGCGAACGCGATGAACAGGAGCGCCGCGATCCCGTTGACGAGCGCCGCAAGGACGTTCTTCACCGCGTTGAGCCGCTGCAGGTGATCGTCGATGAAGATGGCCAGTAAGGCGATGAGGATCACGCCTTGGGCCGCACCGAAATAGCCGCCGTAGATCGCCGTCACGAAGACGCCCGCCTGGAGCAGGGGATCCCGCCGCGACGGGTGGTGACCTCGTGCCGCATTGCGCGCGGCGACCCGCGCCGCGAGCCTCGGCTGCACGACGACGAGCGCGCACGCCACGAGCACGAGAAACGGCACGACCTTTTCGAAGGAGCTGCTGGGCAACAGCAGCAGCAGCCCCGCGCCGAGCAACCCGCCCGCCAATGAGCTGGCGGAAAGCGCCTGGACTCGAGACCGCTGCCCGGTGAGCTCCCGCCGGTAACCGAACGCACCACTCACCGAGCCGGGCACGAGTCCGACCGTGTTGGTCACGTTGGCGACCCGGGGGTCGAGCCCGAACGCGATGAGCGTGGGGAACGTGAGCAACGACCCCGAACCGACCACCGTGTTGACGGTCCCGGCCACCAGACCGGCGCCGAAGATTCCCGCGAAGTCCCAGGGAGTGAGTGCCGGCACGAGGCCGATCGTAGATGCCGCCGCCCGCCCGCTCCGACCGGCAAGCGGCGCGCCGATACCGGTCAAGCCCGGGTCCGAGGCGTCCGACGTAGCCCTCGTGAGCGATTCGTCCCCGTGTCGACCCGGGCGACCAGGCGGACCAGGGCGTTTGCGGCGAGCGCTGGCCGCACTGCCCGGCCTGCTCGCGGCCGGGGCGATGACCTTCGGATCGGTTGGCGTTGCGGAGGCCGAAACGGCGGCTTCGGCTCACGCCGAGGCGGAGAAGATCGCCGCGCAGGTGGCCGCGTTGCAGCCGCAGGTCGACGACGCGCTCGCCTCCTACGACGCGGCGCTGGACGGTGTCGCACGCAGCGTCTCGGTGAGCGTCGCGGATCGGCGCACGTATACCGCACTCAAGGCGCAGGCCGATGCTGCGTCGACGGCGCACGCCGCACGCGTGGTAGCGCTGTATGAGGCGGGCGGCGGCCTGGCCATCTACGGCTCGGTGTTCACCTCGGGCGAGCCGGCCAGCCTGCGCCAGCTCCCCTACATCTCCGTGGTGGTCGGCCAGCAGGGCCAGCGCGCCGAGACGCTCGACCGGCTCGCAGCGGCCGCGAAAGCACGGTTGGACGCCGACAAGCTGGCGATTACGACCGGACTGGACAGTGCTGACGTGGTGAACCAGCGCGTGCAGCAGTTGGACGCCCTGCTCGCCCAACAACAGCAACTCCTGGACGCAGCGTCGGCCAAGGCGAGCCAGCTCCAGGCGCTGCAGGACGCCGCTGCCCGGCTGGCCGCCGAACGCGCAGCCGCCGCGCAGGTGGGAGCCCAAGCGGCCGACCGCGCTACACCGCAGGCGATTCCCCCGGCGTACCGGGCGCTGTATCAAGCCGCGGCGGCGACCTGCCCCGGTCTGTCATGGACCGTGCTCGCTGCGATCGGCCAGGTCGAGACCCACCACGGGCAAGGCTCGATGGTCTCTTCAGCGGGAGCACTCGGCCCGATGCAGTTCCTGCCGGCGACCTTCGCGCACTACGCCGTGGACGGCGACCACAACGGAGTCGCTGACATCCGCGACCCGGCGGATGCGATCTTCACGGCCGCTCGATACCTGTGCGCGAACGGCGCCGGGCAAGGCAGCCAGGGGCTCTACGCGGCGCTGTGGAACTACAACCACGCCGATTGGTACGTGCAACTGGTGTTGGCCATCGCGGCCAAGTTGAGCTGACGCTGACGGCGCGCGCTCGACCGGCCGGTCCGGCGGCCGCTCAACCGGCGTTCGGCGGACCCTGCGGCGGCAGCGACGCCACGTCGGCGCTCGTACCGGGGGCGGTCTGGCCGTTGCGGACCGTGCCGTTGAACAACCCGCCGAGGCTTTCCAGCGCCCGGCCCATCTCACTGGGCACGATCCACAGCTTGTTCGCGTCGCCGCGCGCAATCTGCGGCAGCATCTGCAGGTACTGGTACGCCAGCAGCTCGGCGTCCGGCTTGCCTTCGTGGATCGCCTCGAAGACTGTCGCGATCGCCTTGGACTGGCCTTGCGCGCGCAACGCTTGCGCCTCGGCGTCCGCCCTCGCCTGAGTGACTGCCGCTTGGGCGCCGCCCTCGGCCCGCAAGATCGCCGACTGCTTCTCGCCTTCGGCGGTGAGGATCTGCGACTGCTTGAAGCCCTCGGCAGTGAGGATCGCGGCCCGCTTGTCACGATCGGCCCGCATCTGCTTTTCCATCGAGTCCTTGATCGAGCCGGGCGGGTCGATCGACTTCAGCTCAACCCGGTTGACCTTGATCCCCCACTTGCCGGTGGCTTCGTCGAGCACCACGCGCAGCTGGGAGTTGATCTCCTCACGTGATGTGAGGGTGCGCTCGAGGTCGAGCCCGCCGACCACGTTGCGCAGCGTGGTGACCGTGAGTTGCTCGACCGCTTGGATGTAGTTGGCGATCTCGTAGGTGGCGGCCTTGGCATCGGTGACCTGGAAGTACAGGACGGTGTCGATGCCGACCACCAGGTTGTCCTCGGTGATCACCGGCTGCGGCGGGAAGGAGATCACCTGCTCGCGCAGGTCGAGCATCGGCCGCACCCTGTCGACGAAGGGAACGACAGCGTTCAGCCCCGGCAAGAGCGTGCGGTGATAGCGGCCGAAGCGTTCGACGATTCCGGCGCGTGCCTGCGGTACCACTCGCAACGTCCGCCCGGCGACGAGCAACACCAAGAAGGCGACGACGATCAACGCGATCAATACCGCGGGCATGAACTACTCCGTTCCGTAGACCAGGGCGGTTGCGCCCTGGATCTGCACGATTTCGACCGAGGCACCGGGCTCGAACACCTGGTCGTCGAGGTAGGAGCGAGCGCTCCATACCTCTCCCCCGATCTTGACCTGCCCCCGGTGGATGTCGATGCGTTCCAGTACGAGACCGTGCTGGCCTACTAGCGCCTCGACGCCGCTCTTCAACGCGAGCGGTGTGCGCAAGTGCGCCCTGGCGATCGGGCGCAACACCCCGAGGAGAGCCGCGGAACCGCCGACGAAGGCGAGAAGTTGGACGGCGACCGGCCCACCAAGAGCCGCCACGAGCAGCGCGGCCGTCGCGGCGATGGCCACGAAACCGAGGACGAGCGTCAGCGTCAATGCCTCGGCACCGGCACAAGCGGCGGCGATGATGGTCCAGACGACCCAGGCGGGCATGCCTCGATCATATGCCGCAGAAAGCTTTCGTGCCGGGCGTAGCCTCGCCGCGCAGACGATCCACCGGCCGCCAGGAGTTCAGCGCGCGCGTGCGGTGTAGCGCCCGGCACGGTATTCGAGCACGAGGGCCATGCCGAAGGTTTCCGACAACGTCTGTTCGGTCAACACCGACTCGAGTGGGCCGCCGGCAACGATGCGACCGCGCCGCAGGAGCAGACCGTGGGTGAACCCGGCCGGAATCTCCTCCACGTGATGGGTGACGAGCACGATCGTCGGCGCTGTCGGATCGGAGGCAAGGCTCGCGAGACGACCGACCAGATCCTCGCGACCACCAAGGTCGAGACCGGCGGCGGGTTCGTCGAGAAGCAACAGCTCCGGATCGGTCATCAGTGCGCGAGCGATCTGCGCCCGCTTCCGCTCGCCCTCCGACAGGGTGCCGTAGGTGCGGTCGCGAAGATGCGATGCGCCGAGTTGGGCGAGGACCGCCTGGGCGCGATCTTCGTCCCCGCGTTCGTAGCGCTCGCGCCATCGGCCGACGATGCCGTAAGAGGCAGTCAGGACGACGTCGAGCACCCGTTCCCGCGGCGGGATGCGCTCGCCGAGGACGACACTGGAAAGTCCGATGCGTGGCCGGAGCTCGAAAACGTCGACGGCGCCGAGTCGTTC
This sequence comes from uncultured Actinomycetes bacterium, assembly GCA_963782965.1. Classification (GTDB taxonomy): domain Bacteria; phylum Actinomycetota; class Actinomycetes; order Acidothermales; family Acidothermaceae; genus CAWALV01. Next base: position 1,408,587 of record CAWALV010000006.1, on the reverse strand, counting down.
ACCGAGCACGTCGACGACGCCGCGGCTCGGGAACAACCGGGTCGAAGCCACGCGCAGCAGCGTCGTCTTGCCTGCGCCGTTAGGGCCGAGGATCACCCAACGCTGCTCGGCGTCGACCGTCCAGCTGATGCCGTCCAGCAGGGTCGCACCGTCGCGGATAACGCCGACGTCTCGCATCCGCAGCGCGTCGCCGCCGAACTCAGCCACGCCGGAAACCTACCGGCAACCCGGCTGCCTCGAACGCGCGCGGGGTGCGGCCGGCCCGCGCGTACAGCGACTCCGAGCGGGCGGCCGCACCTGGCTACCCTGGCGTGGTGTCGACATTCCGCGCACCCGACGGCTGCCGCGCCACGGCGACGCGTCGCGCGCCGGCTGCCGCCGAGGCCTCGGGGCGACTGATCGCCTGGGGAGCGGCCGTGTGCACCCGCGACGCCGACCCGGTCACGGCGGCGGCAGCCATCGAAACGGGCAGCGACGGCCACGTGGTGATCGGCCTGCCGGGGTGCGCCGGAGATGTGCCGCTCGTCGACGCGTTGCGGTGGCTCGAAGGAGCGGGCGCCGCGCGCCTCACGTTCGCGTTGCCCGTGCCCGCCGATCCGCTCGGCGTTGCGCACCCGGGAGACTTCGGCACGGCCGCAACCGAAGCGGGCGCGGGGATCATCGCCACGACCCACCGTGCCGGCACGTTCGGCTGGGTGCCGGTCCTCGACGAGCGGGGCTCGTCCTACCGCGGGTGGCGCTGGCGCCTCTTCGCGACCGAAACGCCCTCTGCTGCGCAACTGCCGGAGGAGCCGCTGCGCTTGCTGGACCAAGCCGACCGCCAGCTCAGGCGCGCTCTGCGAGCGGCGACCGACACCCTGGCCGCCGCCGACCTGACCCGCTGGCGGGCCGAAGCCACGAGTGGTCGAGCCGCCGCAGCCGCCGCGCTCGAACGCCACCTCGGCCCGTGGCCCGCGCGATGGCCACCGGCCGCACGGGCGTTGAGCGAGCAGGCCTTCGCGCTGCTGCACGTTCTCGGTGTCGCGGAGCAGGACACCGGTGGCGCGTCGGCGTCCGTGCAACGCAAGCGAGGCGAGGTGCTGCGCGAGCTCTCACGCGCCGTTCGCGCCGCGGCGATCGTCAGCTTCGACGTGCCAGCGGCAGCCGCGTTGCGCAGCGCTCCGCAGGTCGGTCACGGTGAACACCGATGACGGTTGGTGCCGCGGCCCCCGCTGCGCAGCGCAGCCTCCTGGTGACCCTCACCGGCCGTGACCGGCCAGGCGTCACCGCCGCGCTCTTCGCCCGGCTGGCACGCCGCCCGCTGGTCGTGCTCGACGCGGAGCAGATCGTGCTACGCGGCCGGCTGATCCTGGGCGTGCTGGTCTGTCTCGACGGGCTCGACGCGGCCGCCGAACTCAACCTGCGCGACGAAATCTCCGCTGCAGCAGGCGAGCTCGGGCTCGAAGCGGAGCTGAGCGTGGGGCCGCAGAGCCAAACCCCGGCGCCGCCCGGTCGCCTGCACGTCACCGTGTTGGGCCAACCCCTCGGCGCCGCCGCCGTCGCCCGGATCGCAGACTCGATCGCGGCGTGCGGTGCGAACATCGACCGCATCGAGCGGCTGGCGAGCGAGCCGGTGACCTGTCTCGAACTCGAGATCTCCGGAGCCGAGCCGGACGCGCTGCGCACCCGACTGAACGCCGACGCCGCCGCCGCGGGGGTCGACGTCGCCGTCCAGCGCAGTGGGCTGTACCGCCGGGCGAAGCGGCTCGTGGTCCTAGACGTCGATTCCACCCTCGTGCGGGGCGAGGTCATCGAGATGCTCGCCCACCACGCCGGCTGCGGTGAGGCCGTCGCGGCGATCACTGAAGCCGCGATGCGCGGCGAGCTCGACTTCGAGCAGTCGCTGCGGCAGCGGGTGAAGCTGCTGGCCGGTCTGCCCGACGAGGCGGTGGCGCGGGTTCGCGAGTCGCTCGTCCTCACGCCCGGAGCACGCACGCTGGTCCGGACGTTGAAACGCCTGGGCTACCTCGTCGCCATCGTGAGTGGCGGGTTCACTCAAGTGACCGACGCACTCGTCGGCGACCTCGGCCTCGACTTCGCCGCGGCGAACACGCTCGAGATCGCCGACGGCCGGCTGACCGGTGAGCTGATCGGCCCGATCGTCGACCGGCCCGGCAAGGCCGCCGCGCTGGAAAGGTTCGCGGCCGCGGCTGGGGTGCCGCTGAACCAGACGATCGCCATCGGTGACGGAGCCAACGACCTGGACATGCTGGGCCGCGCCGGCCTGGGCGTCGCGTTCAACGCCAAGCCGGTGGTGCGGCGGGCCGCCGACACGGCACTCACCGTTCCCTATCTCGACGCGATCCTGTACCTGCTCGGCATCACCCGCGACGAGATCGAGGCTGCGGACGCCGCGGACCGGTTGTAGCCGGACCCGCGGCCTCATCACCCTCACTTGCCGAAGAGCGCTCCCCACACCTGCGGGCCGACTATTCCGGGGTTCTCGACATGCAGGCCATGAGCTTGCTCGAACCGGGTCGCGGCTGCAGCCGACTGCGGGCCGTACTGACCGTCGACCGCCAGCGGGTAGCCGTCGGCCACCATCTGGCTCTGCCATACGCGCACGTCGGCCCTCACCTGCCCGACGTCGCGGACGCTGAGGTAGTGGCCGTCCCAACCGCCGGACGTCGAGACGTCGGTCGGCGAGGACTGCTGGGTGCCGCTGCCTGCTTTGGTGGTCGTCGGCGCAGCGGTCTTCGCCGGGGGTGCGGGCGCGGGCGGTGCGCTCGGTGCGGGCGAGGGTGAGGCGGCCAGCGGCGGGCGCTGGCTGCCGCGAGAGGCTTGCCGGTCGTCGACCAGGCCGAGTCGGGCGGAGCAGGCCGGCCACGGCTGCCAGCCGCGCTGGGCGTACAGCCGCTGCGCCGCCTGGTCCTGCACCGCGGGCGCGGCGGCGGACGGCAGCCCGGAGTACCCGAGGCCGTGCCAGGTGGCGAGGTTGAACTGGTACGCGCCGTAGTAGCCGTTGCCGGTGTTGATCTGGTAGTTCCCGCTGGATTCACACATGCGCAGTGCCGCCCACGTATCCGCGGTCACCGCGGCGGCGGGCCCGGCCATGGCCAGCGACTCCCCGGCCACCAGCGCAGCGGTGACGCCCCCGACCGCCAGCGAGCGGTACGCGGCGGTCGGCGGCGCGGGCCTCGCGTGCCGTGGGCCGCGCGGCCGAGCGTGTCGTGGACCGGAGTAACCGGCATAGCTGTGTGCACCCATGAAAGCGTCCTCCACCAGTTCCGTCGTGCAGTTCCGTCGTGCAGTTCCGTCGTGCAATTCCGTCGTGCAGCCCACGACCGACGACCCGCCGGCCAACCTCTGGGCACGCGGTTACGACTCGACAGGTCCGCGCGCCTCCTTGACGAGCCGCCGGGCAAACGCTAACCGGATCTCGCCCATTCGGCCTAACGAAGCCGCGATCTGTGGATAACAGGCGGAGCGGGACCAGCCGCAGTCAGGTGGAGGAGCCGGGTGGGTGGGAGGGTCAGGCGCCCATCGCGTGCACGCCACCGTCGACGTGCACGATCTCGCCGGTGGTCTTGGGAAACCAGTCCGACAGCAGTGCCACCACGGCGCGGGCCGCCGGTTCGGCGTCGGTCACGTCCCACGCGAGCGGTGCGCGCTTCTCCCACACTGCGGCCAACTCGTCGAACCCGGGAATCCCCTTCGCCGCCATCGTGCGGATCGGCCCTGCGGACACCAAGTTGATCCGCATGTTCTGCCGACCGAGGTCGCGCGCGAGGTAGCGCGCGCACGATTCGAAGGCGGCCTTCGCCACGCCCATCCAGTCATAGAGCGGCCAGGCCACCGACGCGTCGAAGTCGAGCCCGACGACACTGCCGCCGTCAGGCATCAACGGCAGCGCAGCGGTGGTCAGCGCCTTGAGCGAGTAGGCCGACACGTGGAGCGCGATGGCGACGTCGTCCCAGCCGGTGTTGAGGAAGTCGAACGCCGCCTCGGGCGCGAAGCCGATGGCGTGCACGACGCCGTCCAACCCGTCCAGATGCTCGGTCACCCGCGCTGGCAGCGCGGCGAGGTCGTCGGTGTTGGTGACGTCGAGTTCGATGACGGGCGCCGGCTTGGGCAGCCGAGCCGAGATGCGCTCGGTCAACCGCATCACCCGGCCGTAGGACGACAGCACGACCTGGGCGCCTTGGTCTTGCGCGAGGCGCGCCACGTCGAACGCGATCGACGCCTCAGTCAGGACGCCCGTGACGAGCAACCGCTTACCGGTGAGAAGACCCATCAGTGCCCCATTCCCAATCCGCCGTCGACCGGAATGACGGCCCCGGTGATGTATCCGGCCTCGTCGCTCGCGAGGAAGCGCACGACCCCCGCGATCTCTTCGGGAGTGGCATAACGAGCCAACGGAACCCGGGTCAAGATGTCGGCGCGCTGCTCCTCTGTCAGGACGGCGGTCAGCGCGGTGTCGACGAAACCCGGCGCCACGACGTTGGCGGTGATCCCCCGCGAGCCGAATTCACGGGCGAGGGAGCGCGCGAAGCCGACCAGCCCGGCCTTGCTGGCGGCGTAATTCGCCTGACCGGCAGAACCGAGCAGGCCCACGACCGACGAGACGAACACGATGCGGCCGCCGCGTGCACGCAACATGCCCCGTGCTGCGCGCCGCGCCACGCGGTAGGCGCCGGTGAGGTTGGTCTCCAGGACCTCGTACCACTCGTCGTCGGTCATCCTGAGCAGCAGGTTGTCGCGCGTGATGCCGGCGTTGGCCACCAACACCTCCACCGCGCCGTGCTCGGCCTCGGCGGCGCGGAACGCGGCGTCGACATCGTCCGCCTTCGTCACGTCGCACTGGATGCCGAGCAAGCCGTCCGGCGCGCCGCTGGAGCGATAGGTCACGGCCACCCGGTCGCCGGCGTGGGCGAAGGCACGGGCCACCGCCAAGCCGATGCCGCGGCTGCCACCTGTGACCAGGACGGAGCGCCCCACGCGGACTCCTTCCGTGCTCGTGCCTCGCGTAATGCAGGCGGGCCGAGGCTACCGTTACTCGGCGCCGGTCGTGCGAGCGGCACGCATGGGCACGCGGCCGGCTGAGCACCCGCGTACTCCGACCGGAGTAACGGGGTTGTCCTCACGGCCGGATGGCCGCACGCCCGCCGGGTTATCCCAATTCGCGCCAAGTGGGCCTGCCGAAGGACTGTAGCGATCCCGATGCTTGAACTGTCGACCCGCCCAGCGGGTTGCCCACCAGCGACAGGCATTCAGGAGCGTCCCATGAGCACGATGACCGCCCAAACCCTCGGCAGCGTCAGCGCGAGCGTTCTCGCCGACGGCATCGTCGTCCGCCTATCGGGCTCACTCGATGCCGGGTCGCTCCCCGAGCTGCGTTCGGCGCTCCTGGCCAGCCGGCCGGAGGGCCGCGACGACGTCCTCGTCGACGCCGGGCAGGTGACCGAGATTCACGAGCGCGCACTCGCCGTCCTGGTCGCCGCCGCGCAATGGACGGCGGAGACCGGCGGCCGGCTGCAGTTCGCGGCCGTGTCCCAGCCGCTCCGCAAGACCGCTGAGTACTTCTGCGTGGACGACCTGCTGCCGCGTCTGCCCGGTCCGGGGGGGCGGGCAGAAACGGCTGGCAGGCAATCCGCGAGGGCCGGACGCTGAGGTAGGCAGGCACCCCCTTCCGCACCCGCCCCTCGGCTGTCGCCCCCCGGACCTGACCGGGGGGCGACAGCTGTTTTTGCGTCGTCTCTGCCGGCCGAGGCAGCTTCGGGTCGGCCAGATCCGCGGCTGTTTCGGCCCGGATCGGCGCCCACCATAGGGTGAGGCCGTCCACCCCGCCCGGAGGTACCTGTCGATGGCCAGTGCGCATCAGATCGATCCGACGTTCCTCGCGCTGCCGTGTCGCGCGCTGGCCGACGCGGCACTCTCGCGGGCCGAGCAACTCGGTGTCACGCACGCCGACATCCGGGTCGAGCGGATCTGCAGCCAGCACCTACGGATGCGCGACACCAGCCTCGAAGGTCGCATCGACGACCAGGACGTCGGGTTCGCGGTCCGCGTCGTCCACGCAGGCACGTGGGGCTTCGCCGCCGGGGTCGACTTGACGCCGCAAGCGGCTGCGCGGGTCGCCGAGCAGGCCGTCGAGATGGCCCGGGCGAGCAGCGCGGCCAATCGCGAGCCCGTCGAACTCGCCGACGAACCCGTCTACCGCGACGCCATGTGGGTCTCCGACTACGACGTCGACCCGTTCGAGGTTCCCGACGCCGACAAGGTCGCCCTCCTCGCCGACCGGTCTGCCGCCTTGTTGCGCGCGGCCGGCATCGACCACGTCGACGCGGGCGTTGCGCAGGCACTGGAGAACAAGTTCTACGCCGACCTCGCCGGCACGGCGACGACCCAGCAACGCGTGCGTCTGATGGCGTCACTGACAGCCGTTTCGATCGACCACGACTCCGGCAGGTTCGACACGATGGACTCGCTGGCACCGCCGGTCGGCCGCGGTTGGGAGTTCATGACCGGCACCGGCTGGGATTGGGACGCCGAACTCGATCGGTTGCCGGAGCTGCTCGCCGAGAAGGTGCGAGCCCGCTCGGTCGAACCGGGCCGCTACGACCTCGTCATCGATCCGTCCAACCTGTGGCTCACCATCCATGAGTCCATCGGCCACGCGACCGAACTCGACCGCGCGCTCGGCTACGAGGCCGCATACGCCGGCACGAGCTTCGCCACCTTCGACCGGCTCGGCTCGCTCGAGTACGGCTCGCCGGTCATGCACGTCACCGGCGACCGCGTCGCCGAACACGGCCTGGCCACGGTCGGTTACGACGACGACGGGGTGGCCGCCCAACGCTGGGACCTGGTGCGCGACGGCATTCTCGTCGGTTACCAACTCGACCGCCGGATGGCCCGGATGCAGGGCCTCGGCCGCTCGAACGGATGCGCCTTCGCCGACTCGCCCCACCACGTTCCGGTCCAGCGCATGGCGAATGTGTCATTGCAGCCCGCCGCCCAGGGCCCCAGCACGGACGAGTTGATCGCAGGCGTTGCGCGCGGCATCTACGTCGTGGGCGACAAGAGCTGGTCGATCGATATGCAGCGCTACAACTTCCAGTTCACCGGACAACGGTTCTTCGAGATCCGCGACGGCCGGCTGGTGGGCCAGCTGCGCGACGTCGCCTATCAAGCCACCACGACGGACTTCTGGGGCGCGATGGAAGCCGTCGGCGGCCCGCAGACCTATGTGCTGGGCGGTGCGTTCAACTGCGGCAAGGCGCAGCCGAGCCAGATAGCGCCGGTCAGCCACGGCTGCCCATCCGCGCTGTTTCGCGGGATCAACGTCTTGAACACCGTGCAGGAAGGCGGGCGGGCATGAGCCAGGCCACCCCCCAGGACGCCGCAGAACGCGCCCTCGCCATCGCCGGCAGGCTGAACGGGGTCGAAGGGTGCGTCGTCATCGGTGAAGAGACCAGCAGCGCCAACCTGCGTTGGGCGAACAACACCCTGACCACCAACGGCGTCACCCGTGGCCGCCGCCTCACGGTCATCGCCACGGTTGCTGCGGGAAGCGGCCAGGCGGTCGGCGTCATATCCCGCACCGCCGTCCGGCCCGACGACCTCACCGAACTGGTCGAAGCGGCCGTGGCCTCCGCGAGAGGCAGCACACCGGCGCAAGATGCCGGCCCGCTCGTCGAACCGTCCGGGCCCATCGGCGGGCCATGGCACGAGCCGCCCGCGGAGACTTCCGGGGCCGTGTTCGAGGAGTTCGTGGGCGGTCTCGGTGAGCAACTCGCTTTGGCCGACGCACAGCAACGCAAGCTCTTCGGGTTCGCCGAGCACACGATGTCGACGACGTACCTGGCGACGTCGACCGGGCTGCGGCTGCGCCACGACCAGCCGACGGGCAAGGTCGAGCTGAACGCCAAGTCTCCCGATTTCGCGCGCTCGGCCTGGGCCGGCGCCGGAACCCATGATTTCCGGGACGTCGACATCGCCGGCATGCAGGCGCGGCTCGCGCAGCGGTTGGAGTGGGCGACGCGTCGCGTCGACCTACCGCCCGGACGCTACGACACTGTGTTGCCGCCAACGGCGGTCGCCGACCTGATGATCTACCTCTACTGGTCGGCCGGTGCCCGCGATGCACACGACGGCCGCACCGTGTTCAGCCGGCCCAGCGGCAAGACGCGCGTCGGTGCGCCCGTCGCGGGGCTCCCCCTGACGTTGCGCAGCGACCCTGCCGAGCCCGGCCTGGAGTGTGAACCGTTCGTGGTCGCGCACACGTCGAGTGCCGAGACCTCCGTGTTCGACAACGGCCTCGCGCTCGGCCCGACGTCCTGGATCGCCGACGGCCGGCTCGACGCGCTGCTTCAGACGCGCTACTCGGCGAAGCTGACCGGGCTGCCCGTCACCCCAGCCGTCGACAACCTCATCCTCGAAGCGCCCGATGCCGTGACCGATCTCGGCGCGATGATCGCCGGCAGCGACCGCAGCTTGCTCCTGACCTGCCTGTGGTACATCCGCGAAGTCGACCCGCAGACCTTGCTGCTGACCGGTCTCACCCGCGACGGCGTCTACCTGGTCGAGAACGGCGAGGTCGTGGGGGCCGTGAACAACTTCCGGTTCAACGAGAGCCCGGTCGACCTTCTCGCCCGCGCCACCGAGGTCGGCGCGACGCAGCGCTGCCTTCCCCGCGAGTGGAACGACCACTTCACGCGCACGGCGATGCCTGCGGTCCGGGTGCCCGACTTCAACATGAGCACGGTGTCGCAAGCGTCGTGACGCGTGGCTCAGGCGTCTTCGAGTCGGAAACCGACCTTCATCGTGACCTGGAAGTGATCGACCTCTCCGTTCACGAGGTTGCCACGGATTTGGGTGACCTCGAACCAGTCGAGGTGCCGCAGCGATTGGCCCGCACGGTGGACGCCGTTGCGCACCGCCTGCTGAACGCTCTCTCGCGATGTGCCAACGATCTCGGTCACCCGGTACGTGCGGTCGGTCATGGTCGGACTCCCTTCGGTGGTGCGGACGCCGACAACTCGCCCGCACGATCACGGCGGCGGCCCCCGACGGGCAGCCGGTCAGTCAAAGACAAGCACACGGGTACCGTAGAAGCGTGACAGGTCGTGCTGGCGGTGACGAGCGCGTGTACCTCGTGACGGCTGCCCGCAAGCCTCATTCCGAAGAGATGTCCAGCCGCTTCCGTCGCTACCTCGTCTCCATGGCCATCCGCACGCTCGCACTCGTCCTGGCGATCTTCGTCTTCCATGGCTGGCTGCGGCTCGTCTGCATCGCCGCAGGGGTCGCGTTGCCCTGGCTGGCCGTCGTCCTCGCGAACGCCGGCCCGGTGGAGATGGACGGCGACGAGCCGGCGTACCTCGCGGTCGAGCCCCGCGAACTCGGCCCGGCGCCGACGCAGACCGCGGATGCACCGGCGGATCACGTGCCTCGGCCAGAAGGCGCGCAGCGGCCGTGAGCCTGCTCGACGCGCCGGATGCCTCCGTGCTCCCCTTCGACTGGGTCGACCAGGTGCGCCGGCTGGCGCGCGAGCGCAATGCGGTGATCCTGGCGCACAACTACCAGCTCCCGGATATCCAGGACGTCGCCGATCACGTCGGCGATTCGCTCGCCCTTTCGAGAATCGCGGCCGCAAGCGAGGCCGATGTCATCGTGTTCTGTGGCGTGCACTTCATGGCGGAGACCGCGAAGATACTCGCGCCCGACAAGGTGGTTCTGATACCCGATCTCGACGCCGGCTGCTCGTTGGCCGACAGCATCGACGTCGCCGACGTACTGGCCTGGAAGGCCGACCATCCCGAGGGAGTCGTGGTCGCCTACGTCAACACCACGGCGCAGGTGAAGGCCGAGGTCGACGTCTGCTGCACGTCGTCCAACGCAGCCGACGTCGTCCGGTCCGTCCCGGCGGGCAAGGACATCTTCTTCCTTCCCGACCAGTTTCTCGGTGCCCATGTGCAACGCGTCACCGGGCGAGATCTCGACATCTGGGCCGGCGAATGTCACGTGCACGCCGAGATTTCGCCGTCCGATCTGCGTCGCACGCTGGAGGAGAATCCCGACGCACAGCTCCTCGTGCATCCCGAATGCGGGTGCACCACGACAGCGCTGTACTTGACGACGACGGGTGACTTGCCGGCGGGCCGCACTCAGGTCTTGTCGACCGGCGGGATGGTCGAATACGCGCGGTCGACGAACGCCACCCGGGTGTTGGTCGCGACCGAGACGGGCATCTTGCACCAGCTGCGCCAGCTTGCGCGCGACACCGAGTTCGTACCGGTGTCGCCGCGCGCGACCTGCCCGTACATGAAGATGATCACCCCGGCGAAACTCCTACGCGCGCTGCGCGAGGACGTCTTCGAAGTCGACGTCGACGAGGCCACCGCCAGCCGGGCCCGAGCCGCGGTCGAGCGCATGATTGCGATCGGCTCGCCATCCCGGGGCGGCGAATAGTTGCAGCCGGTGACAACTGCCGAATAGCGGGTAATTGGCTCTCACCTTCGTGAGAGGTGGGATGCATGGCGGGTGCAGCTGTTGTGTCGCAGAACTCGGGCCCGATTCGCAGCCTCGTTCCGGCGCGACTCGACCGATTGGACTGGTCGAAGTTTCACACCCGGCTGATCATCGCTCTCGGGGTCGCCTGGGTCCTCGACGGGCTGGAAATCACGGTTGCCGCTGACGTCGGCTCTGACTTGACCAAATCCTCGACGCTGCACATGTCGTCGGGAGCGGTCGGCGACATCGCTACGTGGTACCTCATCGGCGAGGTGATCGGTGCAATCGGCTTCGGCTACCTGTCCGACCGGCTGGGGCGGCGCAATCTGTTCACCATCACCCTCGGCGTCTACCTCGTCGGCAGCGCCCTCACGGCAGTTGCGTGGAGCGGCTCGGCCGGCGGCAGCGCCTACCTCTACCTCACCCGTGTCATCGCGGGCGCGGGCATCGGCGGCGAGTACGCAGCCATCAACTCCGCGATCGACGAACTCATCCCGGCGCACTACCGCGGGCGAACCGACATCGCGGTGAACGGCACCTATTGGGCAGGGTCGATCCTTGGCACGTTGGTTGCGCTCGGAGCGTTGAACCACCTGCCGGCGAACTGGGGATGGCGCGTCGCATTCCTGCTCGGCCCGATCCTCGCGGTCGTCATCATCTTCGTACGGCGCAACCTCCCGGAGAGTCCCCGCTGGCTGGTGATGCACGGGCGCGCCGCCGAAGCAGACGAGCAGATGGCGACGATCGAGGCACTCAGCCAACAAGCGGGCGACGAACACAGGCTCGACGACAGTCAAGCGATCGAGGTGAAGCCCGCGCCGCCGTTCAACCCGGCGTCTTTGGTGAAGGTTCTCGCTACGAAGTATCCGTCGCGCTCGACGCTCAGCGCGTCGTTGATGATTACGCAGTCGTTCTTGTACAACGCGATCTTCTTCACCTACACGCTGGTACTCACGAAGGTCTACGGAGTATCTGCCGGCGCTGCCCCGTGGTACTTGCTCGCGTTCGCGGCCGGCAACCTTGCGGGTCCGCTCACGATCGGCCGGCTGTTCGACACGTGGGGTCGCAAGAAGATGATTGCGGGCACGTACCTCATTTCCGCAGGCCTTCTCGCGGTGAGCGCCCTGATGTTTCAGGCCGGCATGCTCAACGCCACGACACAGACCATCTGGTGGAGCGTCATCTTCTTCTTTGCGTCAGCGGGCGCGAGTTCTGCCTACCTGACGGTCAGCGAAATCTTCCCGCTCGAAATTCGGGCGCAGGCAATCGCGGTGTTCTTCGCCATTGCGCAGGCCTTCGGCGCAGCGGGCCCACACATCTACGGCCACCTCATCGGCAACGGAACCGACCACTCCAAACTCTTCGTGGCCTACCTGATCGGCGCAGGTGTCATGGCGCTCGGCGGAATCGCAGAGATCTTCCTCGGCGTGCACGCAGAACGCCGGTCGCTGGAGGAGGTGGCCAGGCCGATCGGCCTGGTCGGCCGGTTGCAGGAACTCGGCGCGGCCACCGCCATGTACGGGGGCCAGGGCACGATGCCGGCCCGCTAACCCGTAGTGACGGCCGCCCGTCGCGCTACCCGTCGCCGGGCGTGAAGTACCGGTAGCCGGCGACGCTGGCATCCTTGCGCAGGCAGTCGTAGAGCTGCTGCAACTGCTGGTTGGTGGCGTTGTCGACCCGGTACCGCACGTTGTTCTGCAACGTCGACATGTACTTGCTGTCCGTGACGAGGGGCTCGGGTGAGACCTCGGGTATGCCGTGACACGCATTCCAGACCCGGGCGTGGTCAGCCTGCGTCGCCTGCGGCTGGAACTCGACGATCACTTCCGCCTGAGCCAGGTTGGCGGTCTGCTGACAGCCGGCGAGCGCGGCGAGCGCGACGAGCGCGACGAGCACCGCCACGGCCGCGCCGGCGGTCATCGCGCGCCGGACGGACCCGGCAAGGCGACCGGGCCTCGCGGTCCGGGTCGCTGCGAGGCGAGCAACCTGCGCGGCGGCTTGCGGGGTGGGCACGGCGTCCAGGGTATGCGCTGCCCGGAGCCGGCGCCCGGGGCCGTTAATCTCGCCAGTGGTGAGACCGCTCACCTACCGAGGATCCGGTCGCCCGATTGAGGAGGGAACCCGTGTCGAGACCGATCGAGGACTACGGGCTGATCGGGGACATGCATACCGCAGCCCTCGTCAGCCGTACCGGATCGATCGATTGGCTGTGCCTTCCGAAGTTCGACTCGGCAGCGTGCTTCGCCGCGCTGCTCGGGGACGACGACAACGGTCACTGGCGCCTCGCACCGGCGGCCGGCGGAGAGGTCACCTCTCGGCGCTACCGCGGCGACACGCTCATCCTGGAGAACGAGTGGGTGACGCCGGAGGGCACCGTGCGGGTGATCGACTTCATGCCGCCGCGCGACGAGTTGCCCGACGTCGTCCGGATCGTCGAAGGTGTGTCTGGCCACGTACCGATGCGCAGCACGCTGCGCATCCGCTTCGACTACGGCCACATCGTGCCGTGGGTAACTCGACATGACGGCGAACTCGGCGCGATCGCCGGGCCGGAGGCGCTGTGGTTTCGCAGCCCGGTCGACACGCGCGGCGAGGACATGTCGACGATCGCGGAGTTCGCGGTCGGTCCGAACGACCAGCTGGGCTTCTCCCTCACGTGGAACCCCTCGCATTGGCCGCCGCCACGGCGCCCCGACCCGCTCCGCACGCTCAAGGACACCGAGCGGTACTGGCGCAAGTGGGTCGCCGACGCCAACTGCGACCCGGGCGACGCGTACCGCGACGCCGTCGTCCGTTCTCTCCTGACGCTCAAAGCGCTCACGTACCGGCCGACCGGTGGCATCGTGGCCGCGGCCACGACCTCGCTCCCGGAGCAGCTCGGCGGTTCGCGCAACTGGGACTACCGCTACTGCTGGCTGCGCGACGCCACGATGACGCTGCACGCGTTGCTGGGGGGCGGCTACGCCGACGAGGCGCGGGCGTGGCGCGAATGGCTCGTGCGCGCGGTCGCCGGCGATCCGAAGGACATGCAGATCATGTACGGCATCGACGGCAGCCGACGGTTGATCGAGTACGAGCTTCCGTGGCTGGCCGGTTACGAGCACTCCGCGCCGGTACGGGTCGGTAACGCGGCGTCGGAGCAGTTCCAGCTCGACGTGTACGGCGAGGTCATGGACGCCCTCGAGGTCGCGCGGGCGGCCGGACTCGCGCCGAACGAGGACACCTGGTCGCTACAAAAAGTGATCATGGACTACCTCGAAGGGCACTGGCGCGATCCCGACAACGGCATCTGGGAGGTCCGCGGCCCGCGACAGCACTTCACTCACTCGAAGGTGATGGCATGGGTCGCCGCCGATCGGGCGATCCGCGGCATCGAGCAGTGGGGCCTCGACGGGCCTTTGGAGCAATGGAAGGCGATGCGCGAGCACGTCCATGCCGACGTCCTGGCCCACGGCTACGACGCGGAGCTCGGGAGTTTCGTGCAGGCATACGGGTCGAAGGATTTGGACGCCGCGCTGCTGCTCATCCCTGCCTACGGGTTCCTGCCGCCCACCGATCCGCGCATTCTCGGCACGATCGAGGCGGTGCAGCGGGATTTGGTGGCGGACGGGTTCGTCCGCCGCTACCGCACGGAATCAGCTGGCGCCGGGACGGTCGACGGCCTCGAAGGCAACGAGGGCACGTTCATCGCATGTACGTTCTGGCTGGCCGACGCCCTCTGTCTCGCCGGTCGCCGTGACGAAGCGCGAGAGATATTCCACCGTTTACTGGCATTGCGCAACGACCTCGGACTCCTCAGCGAGGAGTGGGACGTCGCCAACCAGCGCCAGATCGGCAACGTTCCGCAGGCCTACAGCCACATCGGCATCCTCAACACGGCCAGCAACCTCACCGGCGCCGGCGGCCCGGCACACCACCGGTCCCGCGGCCATTCCGAGTCGATCGGCCACCGGCTACGCGGCTTGCCCGGCTTGGGCGTGCTCGGCTTCGGCCGTGATCGGTAGTCTCGACGCGTGCCCCGGCTGACCGCCGACAATTTGCAGGCGCGCCGTCGGACCATTCTCGACGGCGCGCGGCGCTGCTTCGCCCAGCACGGCTACGAGGGTGCGACCGTGCGACGCCTCGAGGCCGAGACGGGTTTATCTCGTGGTGCGATCTTCCATCACTTCAAGGACAAGGAATCGCTGTTCTTCGCCGTCGCCGAGGACGACGCGGCGGAGATGGCGCTGGTCGTCGCGGAGTACGGGCTCGTCCAACTGATGCGTGACCTGCGGCACCGCGACGCCGGATGGCTGGGCGTGCAACTGGAGTTGTCGCGGCGACTTCGCACCGACGCCGACTTCCGGCGGCGGTGGGCGGCCCGGTCGCAAACCATCGGCGCAGCGACCCGCGACCGCTTGCAGCGCGGCGCTGAGCGCGGCACGCTGCGCACCGACGTCCCGATCGAAACCATCGCCGCGTTCCTCGAACTCGTTCTGGACGGGCTCGTCCTGCACCGGGCGATGGGTGTGCCGGACGACGACCTCGACGCCGTGCTCGACCTCGTCGAAGCGACTGTTCGCCGGCGCTGAGCATCCGGCAACTTCGCCCGCGACCGCGCGTCTAGAAGGCGAGGTCGGCGATCTCCTCGGCCGCCGGCTCGGCCCGCTCGAACTGCGTGCGATACAGCTCCGCGTACAAGCCACCCGCCGCGAGCAGGTCGTCATGACGTCCGCGTTCGACCACGCGACCGTCGTCGATGACCAGGATCTGATCCGCCTCGCGAATGGTCGAGAGCCGGTGCGCGATGACCAGCGAGGTGCGGCCGGTCAGCGCCGTCTTCAGCGCGCGCTGGACCGCCACCTCGGACTCGGAGTCGAGGTGCGCCGTCGCTTCGTCGAGCACCACGATGCTGGGGGCCTTGAGGAGCAACCGCGCGATCGCCAGCCGCTGCTTCTCCCCGCCCGAGAGCCGGTAGCCCCGCTCCCCCACCAGCGTGTCGAGGCCCTCGCTGAGCGATGAGACGAGCTCCCAGATTTGCGCTGCCCGACACGCCTCGATGAGCTCGTTCTCGGTCGCCTCCGGCCGGGCGTAGAGCAGATTCGCACGGATCGTGTCGTGGAACATGTGACTGTCTTGCGTCACGACACCAACCTTGTCGGACAACGACGACAGCGTGACGGCACGCACGTCGACGCCACCGACCCGCACCACGCCCTGCGTGACGTCGTACAGCCGCGAGACCAGCGAGGCGATGGTCGTCTTGCCCGCCCCCGAGGGGCCGACCAGCGCCACGAGCTGGCCGGGTTCGGCCTTGAACGAAACGTCGTGCAGGACCGGCACGCTGGGCACCGAGTCGAGCACGGCCACTGCCTCCAGCGACGCGAGAGACACCTCGGCCGCGGTGGGGTAGCGGAAACCGACGTGGTCGAACTCGATGGTGTTCGCATCGGCGGGCAGCTCGCCGGCCTCGGGCGCGTCGGAGATCATCGGCGGCAGGTCGAGCACTTCGAAGACGCGCTCGAACGCCACGAGCGCAGTCATGATCGAGACGTTGACGTTCGACAGCGCGGTGAGCGGGCCGTACAGCCGGGTCAAGTAGGCGCCGAGAGCGACGACCGTTCCGACGTCGAGCGTCTTGACGGCGACCATCCAGCCACCCCAGCCGTAGACGAGGGCGGCGCCGAGGGAGGCGACCAGCATCAACGAGGAGAAGAACACCGCGCCGTACATCGCTTGCGTCACGCCGATGTCGCGAACGCGGCCGGCCTTCGCGCGGAAGGAGGCGTCCTCCTCGTGGGGGCGGCCGAAGAGCTTCACCAACAGCGCACCGGAGACGTTGAACCGCTCTGTCATCGTGGTGTTCATCGCTGCGTTGAGGTTGTAGCTCTCGCGGGTGATCGCCTGCAACTTGCGGCCGAACCACCGCGCCGGGAGCACGAACACCGGGAGCAGCCCCAGCGCGACGAGGGTGATCTGCCATGACAGGACGAACATCAGGCCGAGGGTGAAAGACACGGTCAGCAAGTTGCTCACCACGCTGGAAAGCGTGGTGGTGAAGGCCTGCTGCGCACCGAGCACGTCGTTGTTCAGGCGACTGATCAGCGCGCCCGTCTGGGTGCGGGTGAAAAACGCTAGAGGCATGCGCTGCACGTGGTCGAAGACCCGCGAACGCATATCGAAGATGAGCCCCTCCCCGATACGTGCGGAGAAGAGGCGCTCGACCAGCATGAGAATCGCGTCGACGACCGCGATGACGGCGACCCCACCGGCCAGCATGACGATGAGGCCCGGCCGTTCGTTGGCCGCGGCCTTGTTGATGATGGCGCGATACAGCAACGGGGTGATCGAGCCGAGCCCGGCGTCGACCGCGAGAAGAACGAGCAGGATGGCGATCCAGCGCCGGTACGGCCTCGCGAAACGCGCGATGCGCCGGCTGGTGCCCGGGGCGAGCTTCTTCTTGGCTACCTCACGGTCCTGCATGAACGAGCGCATGCCGTGCCAGGCGCCCATCCCGCCGCCCATGCCACCCATGCTCACGGGCGTCTCCTCACGTCGAACACCAAGTCTCCTCCTGCGGGCGGCCTCGCGAGCGCCGCGACGACGGCCTCGCCGGTGACAACGCCGTGCCGTCGCGCCGCCTTCCCTGGCGCTGGCTGCCGGGGCGCCTGCCGGCTCAAGACTCGCTCGCGGCCGGGTCGGCGAGCAGCCGCAAAGCGGCGTCGACCTCGGCGCCGGTTCGGCGGTTTTGGGCACCGTGCAGAGTAGAGCGTGCGGCCGACAAATTCGCTTTCAGCTCGACCGCCACCGCCCTCGGCGTTGCGAGCACCGCGGCGACAAGGTCGGCCACCGCGGCGTCGACCTCGGCGTCCGGTACCGCGAGCGTGACCAGACCGCCGGCCACCGCCTCCGCCGCGGAGAAGGTCCGGGCGGTCAGGGCCAGCTCCAGCACCCGGGAGTAACCGAGCAACTCCTCGAGACGGCCGAGGGCACCGGCGGCGGGCAGCCGGTGCGCAGCGCCGCCGTCGAGCACGAAATCGGTGTCGGTGGCGCACAGACGGAGGTCACACGCCAGGCAGAGCCCGAGCGCGTCCCCCCGCACCGGGCCGCGGATAGCGGCGATGGAAACCAGGTCCGGACGCCGTAGCCAGGCCACCGCCTGATCGCGAAACGCCAGCTCGGCGGCGTCCGCGGTCGAACTCGGCGCATGCGCGAACGCACCCACAGCTCCGCGGACGACGACGATGCGGGTACTGCCGACCAGGTCGCGCCCGGCCGCCCGCAGGGTCTCCCAGGGCTCGTTGCCGGACGGCGGCGTTAGCTCGACGTCGAGGGTGCTCCCGCCACCGGTCTCCACGGCAGCGACCCTATGCGAGCCCGCCGGGAATCAGCGACCCGACGACCCGTGACGACCCTTGAGTGGACTCTCGACCGGCGACTTCTCAGTGGTGACTGGCGCGACCCCGCGTGGCGCCGCCGCGACCGCGGAGCGTGACTCCGGACTCGGTCAAGATCCGATGCACGAATCCGTAGGACCTGCCGGTCGACTCGGCCAGGGCACGGATGCTGTCGCCCTGGTCATACCTCCTGCGCAACTCGCCGGCTAGGCGCTCGCGCTCGCTGCCGGTTACGCGGCTGCCCTTCTTGACGGTGTCGGCCACGGTTCTCCCCTTCTTGCTCGACGTCGGGAGTCCTCTCATCCCATGATCACTCATCACCGGCCGGTCGGCCACTCACCTGCGGCTCGGAAACAGGCCACAGGTGATCATTTCTGAACGCGGGCACCCCGAAACCTCCCGGGCAGCGACACCTGTCTCCTCATCCCGGCTAGCCCCGCTCAGGGCTCGCTCAGCGCTCGCTCAGCGCTCGCCCAGCGCTCGCTCAGGCCCGGTCAGGCCCGCGCTCAGGCGAGCGCGACGAGGTCGACGAGTTCGTCGCTCCAGATGTCTTCGACGCCGTCGGGAAGCAACAGCACCCGCTCCGGGTGCAGCGCCTCGACCGCCCCCTCGTCGTGCGTGACGAGAACGATCGCGCCGCGATAGCCCCGGAGTGCGGCGAGGACTTCCTCGCGGCTGGCCGGGTCGAGGTTGTTCGTCGGCTCGTCGAGCAGCAGGACGTTCGCGCTCGACACGACGAGCCGCGCGAGGGCGAGCCGCGTCTTCTCACCGCCGGAAAGAGTCCTCGTCGGCTGCTCGACCGTCTCACCGGAGAACAGGAAGCTGCCGAGGACCTTGCGCAGATCGGTGTCGGCCAGCGCCGGGGCGACTGCGCGCATGGTCTGCAACACGGTGGCCTGCGGGTCGAGGGTCTCATGCTCCTGGGCGTAGTACCCGAGCTTGAGACCGTGGCCGGCCACGACCTCGCCGGTGTCGGGTCGTTCGACCCCCGCCAGCGTCTTCAGCAGCGTGGTCTTGCCGGCACCGTTGAGCCCAAGGACGACGACGCGGCTGCCTCGGTCGATCGCGAGGTCGACGTCGGTGAAGACTTCGAGCGATCCGTACGACTTGGACAACCCCGAAGCCGAGAGCGGAACCTTGCCGCACGGCGCGGGTTCGGGGAAGCGCAGCTTGGCCACTCGGTCGGCCTGGCGGACGTCTTCCAGCCCGGCGAGCAGTCGCTGCGCGCGCTTTTCCATGTTCTGTGCCGCGGTCGCCTTCGTTGCCTTGTAGCGCATACGGTCGGCCTGCGCCTGCAATGCTCCCGCCTTGCGCTCGGCGTTGGCGCGTTCCCGCTTGCGCCGCCTCTCGTCGGCCTCGCGCTGCTCGAGATAGGTCTTCCAGCCCACGTTGTACACGTCCATCACGGACCGGTTCGCGTCGAGGTGAAGGACGCGGTTCACCGTCGCCTCCAGCAGCCCGACGTCGTGGCTGATGACGACCAGCCCGCCCTTGTGCGAGCGAAGGAACTCGCGCAGCCAGACGATCGAGTCGGCGTCGAGGTGGTTGGTCGGCTCGTCGAGGAGCAACGTCTCGGCGCCGGAGAAAAGGATGCGAGCGAGTTCGATCCGGCGACGCTGCCCGCCGGAGAGGGTGCCGAGCGGCTGACTCAGAACGCGGTCGGGCAGCCCGAGACTCGCTGCGATCGAGGCGGCCTCCGACTCGGCGGCGTAGCCGCCGAGTACATGGAAGTGGTCTTCCAACCGCGAATACCGGCGGACGGCGGTGTCACGCGCGTCGTCGTCGTCCGCTGCCATCTTGTGCTGGAGTTCGTGCAACTGGCGCACGACCGTGTCGAGCCCGCGTGCCGAAAGGATGCGGTCGCGCGCGACGACGTCGAGGTCGCCGGTGCGGGGGTCCTGCGGGAGGTAGCCGACAGCGCCCGTCGCCGTCACGGTGCCGGTGGCCGGCAGCGCCTCGCCGGCGAGAACCTTCGTGAGGGTGGTCTTACCCGCGCCGTTTCGACCCACGAGGCCGATCCGATCGCCGGGCGCGACCCGAAACGACACCTTCTCCAGCAGCACTCGAGCACCGACGCGCAACTCGACGTCGGTCGCGACGATCACGGTCCCCAGCCTCTCCGGAGTCGACCACGTTCAGGGATGGCGCACCCCTTTACTCGGCAGGCACGCCACATAGCGGGTGTGTTGGCCACGTAAGGGGCCGGGCTCACCTCACACGTTGAAGCCGAGTGCGCGCAACTGCTCGCGGCCGTCGTCGGTGATCTTTTCCGGTCCCCACGGCGGCATCCAGACCCAGTTGATCCGAAAGCCCTCCACCAGCCCGTCGAGCGCGCTGCGTGTCTGGTCCTCGATGACGTCGGTGAGCGGGCACGCGGCCGACGTGAGGGTCATGTCGATGACCGCCACGTTGTCGTCGTCCAGGGTCATGTCGTACACGAGGCCGAGGTCGACGACGTTGATGCCGAGCTCGGGGTCGACGACGTCGTACATCGCCTCTTTGATGTCCGCGACCGTCACGCTCATTGCGACGTGCCTTCCGGGATCGGGGCGTCGAATCCGTCGATCGACGCCGAGCTTCCTATCGCTTGCGCGGTGGCGTCTTTCCACGCCATCCACGGCAGCAAGGCACACTTGATGCGTGCCGGGAACTTCGAGACGCCGGCGAACGCGATGGCGTCCTCGAGAACGTCCTCGTCGGGCTCGCCGGCACCCTTACTCTGCATCAGGCCGACGAACGCCTCGTGGGTGGCGAGGTCGGAGTCGACCTCACGGCCGATCAGCAGATCGGTCAACACCGAAGCGCTGGCCTGGCTGATCGAGCAGCCGACACTGTCGTACGACACGTCGACCACCTTCGGGCCGTCGAGCTTGACCCGCAAGGTGATTTCGTCACCACAGGTGGGGTTGACGTGGTGGACCTCGGCGTCGAACGGCTCCCGCAGCCCCTTGTGGTGGGGGTTGCGGTAGTGATCGAGGATGATCTCCTGGTACATCGATTCGAGCTGCATCAGCGGAAGAACCTCTTCGCTTTCTCGACGCCGCCCACCAGGGCATCGATCTCGAGCGGCGTGGTGTAGAGGTAGGCCGACGCCCGAGTGGACGCCGTCACCCCGAACCTGTCGTGTATCGGCCGGCCGCAGTGGTGACCCGCCCGCACCGCGACCCCGCTCGCATCGAGCACCTGGGCGACGTCGTGGGGATGCACGCCGTCCAGCTCGAAGGAGATGGCACCGCCGCGGTCGACAGCCTCGGTCGGGCCGAGGATGCGCAGGCCCTCGACGCTTTGGAGCGCCGCGAGCGCGTACGCGGTGATGTCCTGCTCGTGCGCCGCGATGGCGTCCATCCCGAGCGCGGACAGGTAGTCGACGGCGGCGCCGAGCATCACCGCCTCGGCGATCGGCGGCGTGCCTGCCTCGTACTTGTGCGGCACACCCGCGTAGGTGGACCCCTGCATCGTCACCCGCTCGATCATCTCGCCACCACCGAGGAACGGCGGCAACTCCTCGAGCAGTGAACGCCGGCCCCACAACACACCGATGCCGGTCGGGCCACACATCTTGTGCCCGGTGAAGGCGAGAAAGTCGACGCCGAGTGCTTGGACGTCGACGGGTAACTGCGGCACCGACTGCGAAGCATCGACGACGACGAGCGCGCCGACGGCGTGGGCTTTCGCGGCGATCTGCGCGATCGGGTTGAGCGTGCCGAGCACGTTCGACACGTGGACCAAAGACACGACCCTGGTGCGTTCATTGACGAGGTCGTCGATGTCGGAGAGGTCGAGCCGGCCGTCGTCCGTCACTCGGAACCAACGCAAGGTCGCGCCGGTGCGCTCACAGAGGATTTGCCACGGCACGATGTTGGAGTGGTGCTCCATCTCGCTGATGACGATCTCGTCACCGGGTCGAAGGCCGCGCGGGCCCCAGCCCAACACGTTGGCCACCAGGTTGAGGGCTTCGGTGGAGTTCTTGGTGAAGACGATCTCCTCGGCTTCCGGTGCACCGATGAACTCCGCCACCTTGAGCCGGGCCGACTCGTAGGCTTCGGTCGCCTCCTCGCCGAGCTGATGCGTCGCGCGGTGAATGTTGGAGTTGTGCTGTTCGTAGAACTCGGTCAAGGCGTCGAGCACCGCGCGAGGCTTCTGCGAGGTGTTCGCGCTGTCGAGATAGACGAGGGGAAGGTCGTCGCGAACCCGGCGCTCGAGGATCGGGAAGTCCTTGCGCACCAGATCGACGTCATAGGACGCCCGCCGGTCACCGGCTACCGCCGTCACGACCACCACCGCCTTTCCGCCGTCGGCACCACACGCACCTGAACCGTGCAGCTCATCTCACGCCGTCTTCAGGTACCGCTCGTAGCCTTCGGCCTCGAGCCGCTCCGCGAGCTCCGAGCCGCCCTCCTCCACGATCCGGCCGTCGACGAAGACATGCACGAAGTCGGGCGCGATGTAGCGCAGGATGCGGGTGTAGTGAGTGATGAGCAGGACGCCGCGGTCACCCTGTGCGCGGAACCGGTTGACGCCCTCGGAGACCACCCGCAACGCATCGACGTCGAGCCCGGAGTCGGTCTCGTCGAGCACCGCGATCCTCGGATTGAGCAATTCCAGCTGCAGGATCTCGTGCCGCTTCTTCTCCCCACCGGAAAAGCCCTCGTTCACGTTGCGGTCGGCGAAGACGGGGTCGATCTGCAACTGCTGCATCGCACCCTTCACCTCACCCACCCAGGTGCGCACCTTCGGCGCTTCGCCCCTGATCGCCGTTGCGGCGGTCCGCAGGAAGTTCGAGACCGAGACGCCGGGCACCTCGACCGGGTACTGCATGGCGAGGAAGAGTCCGGCACGGGCCCGCTCATCGACGGTCATCGACAAGACGTCCTGACCGTCGAGAGTGACCGTGCCCTGCGTGATGGTGTATTTCGGATGGCCGGCGATGGAGTAGGCCAGGGTGGACTTGCCGGAGCCGTTCGGCCCCATGATGGCGTGGGTCTCGCCGGCACTCACGGTGAGGTCGACGCCGCGCAGGATCTCCCGTACGCCATCGGGCGCGTCGACGGCAACATGCAGGTCACGAATCTGTAGCGAGCTCATCGGGCGTTCGACTCCTGAGTAGTAGCTGAGACCGGCGAGGTGCTCACCAGCACGGTTTCGCCGTCGAATCTGATGTCGTAGACCGGCACCGGCTTGCGGGCCGGAAGCGACAGCGCCTTTCCGGTGCGCAGGTCGAACCGGGAACCGTGCAGCCAGCATTCGATGCTGTGGCCGTCGACCTCGCCATCGGTCAGCGAGACCTCGTCGTGCGAACACGTGTCGCCGATCGCGTGGAAGTCAGCGCCCCCGGCACACACGATGGCCACCGGCTCGTCGTCGACCTCGACCCGCAGCACACCCCCGGGGTTGGGCAGATCGGCGACGGTACACACCTTGACGTAGGACGTCATATCGAGCGCTCAAGCTCGCGGTCAACCTGGGCAAGGAGGCGCTCGACGAGGTCAGGTACAGCGATGCGTTCGATGACGTCGGCGAAGAAGCCGCGCACGACGAGGCGGCGCGCCAGCTCGACCGGAATTCCGCGCGACTGGAGATAGAACAGTTGCTCGTCGTCGAAGCGCCCGGTGGCACTCGCATGGCCGGCGCCGACGACTTCACCGGTCAGGATCTCCAGGTTCGGGACGGAGTCGGCACGCGCGCCGTCGGTCAGCAGCAGGTTGCGGTTCACCTCGTAGGTGTCTGTACCGGTGGCCTGCGCGCCGATCATGACATCGCCGGTCCACACCGAGCGGGCGCCCTCACCTTGCAGCGCTCCTCGATAGTTCACCCGGCTGCGGCAGTTCGGCGTCGAGTGGTCGATCATGAGCCGGGCGTCGATGTGCTGGCCCGCGTCGGCGAAGAAGAGCCCGAGCAACTCGGCATCCCCACCCGGGCCGGCGTATCTGACCAGCGGCGTCAGCCGGGTCGCGTTGCCGCCGAAGCTGACACTGATGTGGCGCAGTTTCGCGTCACGGCCCACCAGGGCTGTGTGAGAGGCGACGTGCACGGCGTCGTCGTCCCAGTCCTGCACCGTGATGAGGGTGAGGGCGGCACCGTCGCCGACCTTGATCTCGACGTTGGCGGCGTACGTCGCCGAGCCCGAGTGGTCGAGCACGACGGTTCCGGTGGCGAACGGCCGGACGTCGACGATGACGTGGCCGTATGAGAGGCCCCCAGTCCCCTTGAACGAAAGCGTCAGGGGCTCGTCCTGCTCCCCCTCGAGGGTCGCGACGACGGCCGACCGCGCGTTCTGCTGGGCGACGGCCGACACCCGGTCGAACGGCGTGTGTACCGATCCGACCCGGGGGTCGCTCATCGGCACCGTCTCGACGCGCGCGTTCGGCGCCCATCCGACCGACACGTCGCCGTCCGCCTCCGGGCCGGCGAACAGCGCACGCAGGCGGGGCAGCGCCGCGAAGCGCCACAACTCCTGACGGCTGGTGGGCTCGGGGAAGGCCAGCGGGTCGGTCGAGAAGGTCCGTTCGAGGTGGCGGCCGCCCTCGCGCGCGTGGCTGTGCGGCTGGCCCTGCACCGGCGGGGAGGTGTCGGCGGCAGCGTCGTCCTCGTGCCTTGCGCGTTCGAACTCGTCCAACTCGTCGAGCGTTTTGAGCTCGCTCATGCGTTAACCCACGGCCCCTTCCATTTGCAGTTCGATCAGCCGGTTCAGCTCGAGCGCGTACTCCATCGGGAGTTCGCGGGCGATCGGCTCGATGAAGCCGCGCACGATCATCGCCATCGCTTCGTCTTCGCTCAGCCCGCGGCTCATCAGGTAGAAGAGCTGGTCGTCGCTCACCTTCGACACGGTGGCTTCGTGCCCCATCGACACGTCGTCCTCACGGACGTCGACGTAGGGATAGGTGTCGGACCGGCTGATGGCGTCGACCAGCAGCGCGTCGCACTTCACGGTCGACTTCGAGCCGTACGCGCCGTCCATGACCTGGACCAGGCCGCGGTAACTCGTGCGTCCGCCACCGCGCGCCACCGACTTCGAAATGATGGTGGACGACGTGTGTGGCGCTGAGTGCACCATCTTCGAACCTGCGTCCTGGTGCTGGCCCTCACCGGCGAACGCGACCGAGAGCGTTTCACCCTTCGCGTGCTCGCCCACCAGCCAGACCGCCGGGTACTTCATGGTGACCTTCGAGCCCAAGTTGCCGTCGATCCACTCCATCGTCGCGCCTGCCTGCGCAACTGCTCGCTTCGTCACCAGGTTGTAGACGTTGTTCGACCAGTTCTGAATCGTCGTGTAACGGCACCGCGCGTTCTTCTTCACGACGATCTCGACGACCGCACTGTGCAGCGAGTCGCTGGAGTAGACGGGCGCGGTGCAGCCTTCGACGTAGTGCACGTAGCTGCCCTCGTCGACGATGATGAGCGTTCGTTCGAACTGGCCCATGTTCTCGGTGTTGATGCGGAAGTAGGCCTGCAGCGGGATGTCGACCTGCACGCCCGGCGGCACGTAGATGAACGAGCCACCCGACCACACGGCGGTGTTCAGCGCGGCGAACTTGTTGTCGCCACTGGGGATCACCGAGCCGAAGTACTCCCTGAAGACGTCCTCGTGCTCGCGCAACCCGGTGTCGGTATCGAGGAAGAGCACGCCCTGCTGCTCGAGGTCCTCACGAATCTTGTGGTAGACGACTTCGGACTCGTACTGCGCCGCTACCCCCGCGATGAGCCGCTGCTTCTCGGCCTCCGGGATACCCAGCCGGTCGTAGGTGTTGCGAATGTCGGCAGGGAGCTCGTCCCAACTGGCTGCCTGCTTCTCCGTCGAGCGCACGAAGTACTTGATGTTGTCGAAGTCGATCGCCGACAGGTCGGCGCCCCACGTCGGCAGCGGCTTCTTCTCGAAGATCTTCAGCGCCTTGAGTCGACGCTCCAGCATCCACTCCGGCTCGTTCTTCTTCGCCGAGATGTCGCGGACGACGTCCTCGTTCAGTCCGCGCTTCGCCGCGGCCCCCGCGACGTCGGAGTCGGCCCAGCCGAACTTGTACCGGCCGAGGTCGTCGAGTTCCGGGCGTTCGAGAGTGGTCATGCGTCGGCCTTTCGGGACGTGGATGGCGCAGGAACGTGGGTGGTACAGATGCCGTCGCCGTGGGCGATGGTGGCGAGCCGCTGAACGTGACTACCCAGCAGCTGGCCGAACGCCTCCGTCTCGGCTTCACACAGCTGCGGGAACTCCGCTGCGACGTGGGCGACCGGGCAGTGGTGCTGGCACACCTGCACTCCTGCCCCGGCCTGGTCGGCCGAAGCCGCGTAGCCGTCGGCCGTCAACGCTTCGGCGAGCACGAACGGCCGCTGCTCCTCGGAGACCTCGGCCAGCAGTCGCCCGTAGCGGCGTTCGAGGCCGGCGGCCCGACGGTGGGCGAAGTCGGAGACGGCCGAGTCACCGCCCGCGTCGCGCAGATATCCCAGCGCGGCGACGGCGAGATCGTCATAGGCGTGCGGGAACGACTCACGCCCGGCGTCGGTCAGGGCGAACAGCTTCGCGGGCCGACCGCGACCCCGCACCCGGCCCCGCACCTTGGGCTCGGGCACCTCCCTGACCCGACCCGCGGCGATCAGGGCGTCGAGATGGCGTCGAACCGCGGCCGGCGTCAGCCCGAAGCCCGCGCTGAGCGTCACCGCGCTCTGCGGACCGTGCTCGTGCAGCGCCCGGGCCACCCGGTCGCGCGTGCGCGCGTCGTCCGGAGCAGCGCTCTGCGCGCTCTCCGCACCCGGGGTAGCCGCCTGAATGGTTTTCACAACGCTCATGTTACCTATTTACCTGGCCGGTACACCTTCGGGTGGCCTAGTACCGGCCGGTATCTCGCCTCGTACGATCGAACGGCGATGGCAGCGCCCACGACCGACCCGATCACGACGCCTCGCCGCCCCGCCTGGGACGGCGAGCGGTGGCGTCCCGGCCCGGTGCCGCTTCGGCGCCTCACCGCCCTCGCGCTCGGGGCGAACATCGCCGTCGTGGCGACCGGCGGTCTGGTCCGGCTGACCGGATCGGGTCTGGGCTGCCCGTCGTGGCCCGACTGCACCGGCTCCTCCCTCGTGCCGACTCGCCAGCTCTCCTGGCACAAGTACGTCGAGTTCGGCAACCGGTTGTTCACCTATGTGGTGCTGGTGGCCGCTTTGGGCGCGCTCGTCGGAGTGCTGAGGGCCCGGCCCGCTCGGCCCGAACTCCGCCGGTGGGCGTGGCTCGTCTTTCTCGGCGTGCCCGCCCAGGCCGTCATGGGCGGGATCACGGTGTTGACGAAACTCAACCCCTGGGCCGTGGCGGCGCATTTCGTCCTCTCGATGCTCCTGATCGCTGCCGCGACGGTGTTGTGGTGGCGCGCCGGCGACCGGCCCGGGCGGCCCGTGGAACCAACCGGCAATCCCCTGCTGCGCCGGCTCGCCGTCGCCGCCTGGTTCGTGACCTACGCGGTGTTCTGCGCCGGCACGGTGGTGACGGGCGCAGGCCCTCACGCGGGTGACCCCAAAGCGCCGCGCATCGCGATCAAGCCGGCATCGATCGCCCAGTTGCATGCCGATCTGGTGATGTTGCTCGTCGGGCTCGCGGTGGCGCTCGCCGTCGCCGTCACGGCGATGGACACCGGCCCGCGGGCCCGGGGCACGACGCGGCTGCTCGTCGGCGTCCTCGCCGCACAGGCGGCGGTCGGCTGGACGCAGTACTTCACCAAGGTTCCCGTCGGGCTGGTGGAGATCCACCTGATCGGCGCGGCGTGCCTCGCGGCAGTGGCGACGGGCGTGGTGCTCGCGGTGGGCCGAACCGGTTGATATACCCGGCGACCCGGGTGACCCCTCCTTCCGGACCGGGGGCTCGGTTACGACTCGGTAACAGAACGGTTCCGAAGCGAGTCAGCAGCTTCTGAGTCCCTTACCAAGCGGCTGCCGCACCCATATGTTGTGCGGCACAACAACTGGGCCGTCCTGCAGGGCAAGCCGCCCCGCGCCCAGAAGATGTCAAAGGGGACAATGCATGAATAAGACTGCGATCCGGCTTGCCGCTGTAGCGGCAGTCGCCGGGCTCGGCATCGCCGGGTGTAGCAGCAGCAAGAAGTCCAACACGACCACGTCGAGCACGCCGCCGGCCTCTACCCCGGCAACCAGCAGCTCTGCGCCGGCGAGCAGCTCAAGCTCGTCCTCCGCGCCCGCAGCGACCGGCACGGTCGGCGTGATCCTGCCCGACACGCAGAGTTCACCGCGTTGGGAGTCGCAGGACCGGCCGAACCTGCAGAAGGCCTTCGACGCAGCCGGTATCAAGGTTGACATCCAGAACGCAGGCGGCGACACGAACAAGTTCGTGCAGATCGCGCAGAGCATGATCCAACAGGGCGTCAAGGTCATCATCGTCACGGCGATCGACAGCACGTCGGGTGCGCAGGCTGAGCAGCTCGCTGCCCAGGCCGGCATCAAGACGATCGACTACGACCGTCTCGTCCTCGGTGGCGCCGACAACTACTACGTCTCCTTCGACAACGTCAAGGTCGGCCAGTTGCAGGGCCAGGGCCTGGTCGACTGCCTGACTGCGGCGAACGTCCCGCAGCCGTGGAAGATCGCCGAGCTCAAGGGCGCTCCCACCGACAACAACGCGACGCTGTTCGCACAGGGCTACGACTCGGTGCTCGACCCGCTGTACTCCTCCGGCAAGGCCAAGAAGCTCGGCGAGCAGGCTGTGCCGAACTGGGGCTCCAACGGTGAGGCCGGCCCGATCTTCGAGAACATGCTCACCGCGGGTGGTGGCAAGGTCGACGGCGTCATCGGCGCCAACGACAGCATGGGCCAGCAGGTCATCACGGTCGAGAAGGCACACGGCATCCACGCTCCGGTCACCGGCCAGGACGCCAGCGTCCAGGGTCTGCAGTCGATCCTCTCCGGCGACCAGTGCGGGACCGTCTTCAAGGACACCTCGCTCGAGGCCAAGGGTGCGTCCGACCTCGCGATCGCGCTGATCAAGGGCACCGACCCGAGTTCGCTGGCCACTGGCACCACCAAGGACGGCACAACCGGTAAGGACGTTCCGTCGGTTCTCGAGACGCCCGTCTGGATCACCCAGAAGAACGTCCAGGACGTCGTCAAGGCTGGTCAGCAGTCGGCTGCCGACATCTGCAAGGGCGCCATCGCGGCTCTCTGCACGAAGTACGGCGTGAGCTAAGCACCTGAATTCATAGTCCGGTGCCGGGCGCGTCAATCGTCGCCCGGCACCGGATTATGGTGTCCACTGATACTCGGAGCCGCCCTCGCCGCTCCGGCGTTCAACCCCAGCTCAAGGAGACGAGTCGTGTCCGCATCCCCGATCCTGTCGCTGCGGGGAATCGACAAGCACTTCGGTGCCGTCCAGGTTCTGCACGGCGTCGACTTCAATGTTTACCCGGGCGAAGTGATGGCCCTCGTCGGCGACAACGGCGCCGGCAAGACCACCCTCATCAAGTGCATCGGCGGCATCCACCCGTTCGACCGGGGCGAGATGACGTTCGACGGCAAGCCCGTCACGATCCACAGCCCACGCGAGGCGGCGGCGCACGGCATCGCGATCGTGTATCAGGACCTCGCCCTGTGCGACAACCTCGACATCGTGCAGAACATGTTCTTGGGCCGGGAACTGCGGCGCAAGCCGCTGAACGACCTCGACGAACCGCGGATGGAGCGGCGCTCTCGCGAGACGCTCGCGAGCCTGTCGGTGCGCACCGTCAGCTCGGTGCGCCAGGTCGTCTCCAGCCTTTCCGGCGGGCAGCGCCAGACGGTCGCGATTGCGAAGGCGGTGCTCTGGAACAACCGGGTTGTCGTGCTCGACGAGCCCACAGCCGCACTCGGCGTCGCACAGACCAAGCAAGTGCTCGACCTTGTGCGGCGGCTGGCCGACAGCGGCATCGGGGTCGTGCTCATCTCGCACAACATGAATGACGTCATGAAGGTCGCCGACCGGATCACGGCGCTGTACCTCGGGCGGCTCGCCGCCGAGGTGCCCGCAGCCGAGGTGAGCCACGCGCAGGTCGTTGAGCTCATCACGGCCGGCCGCAGCGGCGACATCGGGCTCCAGCCCGCAGCCTCGTCCGAGAACGACTGAAGGGCCCGCGCACATGACCACCCAGGGAAGCGTGCCTCCTAAGGCACCAGACGTTTCCGAGACCCCGAACGCCGCAGCAGACACGCCTTCGTACGGGACGACCGGGTTCGCCGCCGACACGGGCGCGGACACCCTGCGCGAGTCCGCGAGGAGGTACATCACCAAGGTCCGCGGCGGAGACCCTGGTGCGCTGCCTGCACTGCTCGGTCTCGTCGTGCTCTTCATCGCGTTCGGCTTCACCACCCATCGCTTCTTCACCGTCGGCAACCTCGCGAACGTCCCAGGCCAGGCCGGTCCGACCATCGTCATCGCGATGGGCTTGGTGTTCGTCCTGCTCGTGGGTGAGATCGACCTCTCGGCGGGCACCGCCGCAGGCGCCTGCTCGGCCGCGATGGCCGTGGCGCTCAACCACAACGGCAACATCGACAAAGTGGTGCACGGCGGCATCTACGGCGCCTACGTCACCATGATGGTGATCGGTGTGGCGGTCACCATCTGGCAGCGGATGTGGTTCGCAGCGGCCGCCGCGTCGTTGGGCACCGCGTTGCTCGTGACGAGCAGCGCGGGCAACCAGGTGCTCGCGTTGCTCCTGTGCATCACCACCGGAACGGTGATCGGTGTCCTGACCGGAACGATGGTGGCCCGGGTCGGCATCCCCTCGTTCGTCGTGACGCTGGCCCTGTTCCTCGGCTGGCAGGGCGTCGTGTTGCTGTTCCAGGGCAGCTCAGACGGCATCCCGACGCGACGCTTCAGCCTTATCGCCGGCTTCGAGGGCAAGAACCTGGCACCCGTCTGGGGCTGGGTCGTCTTCGGTGTCTTCGTGGGCTTGTACGCGTTCGTGACCCTTTTTCGCTCGATCCGGCGCAGCGCCCAAGGCCTCTCGTCGGAACCGATGGCGCTCGTCGTCCTGCGTATCGCCATCCTGACTGTCGTCGGTGCTGCGAGCGTCTACTTCCTGAACCAGGACAGGCAGCCCGGTAAGGCGGTCTTTCGGGGCATGCCCCGCGTGATCCCGGTCATCTTGGGCCTGCTCGTCATCTTCAGCCTGCTCCTCACGAAGACGGCATTCGGCCGGTACCTGTACGCGGTCGGAGGTAACGCCGAGGCCGCCCGCCGCGCCGGTATCAACGTCCCCCGCATCCGGATCTCCGCATTCGCGATCTGCTCGAGCCTCGCGGCGTTCGGCGGCGTCCTGCTCGCCTCCTACTCCGGCGGCGTGAACTCTGCCGCCGGTGGCGGAAACACGCTGCTGTACGCGGTCGGCGCGGCGGTCATCGGCGGCACATCGCTGTTCGGTGGCCGGGGGCGGGTGCGCGACGCAATCTTGGGTGGCCTCGTCATTCAGCTCATCCCGAACGGCCTCGGGCTCCATCCGAACCTCAACGCAGCTTACGTTTACGTCATCACCGGTGGCTTCCTCATCCTGGCCGCGTCGGTCGACGCCGCGTCGCGTAAACGCAACGCCACATAAGCCGAATGCCCTAGAGCAATGGCCTCCTACGCTGGGGCGACGCAGGAGGAGATCCGGCGCCGCAACCTCAGCACGGTTCTTCGGAGAGTCCACGTCCGCGGGGCGCAGTCCAGAGCACAGATCACCGCCTCGATGGGGCTCAACCGGAGCACGATCAAGGCACTCGTCGGTGAGCTGATCGACGCCGGGATGGTCACCGAGACCATCCCCGAGAGCGCTCGGCGGGCGGGGCGGCCCTCGCACCTCGTCGTCCCTCGACCGGACACCGCCTACGTGCTGGCGGGTCGGGTCGAGGTCGACGTCGTCACCGTGGCGGCCGTCGGGCTGGGCGGCGTCATCCTCGCGCGCGAGGAGCACGGGGGAAACCCCAACCCCGCTCCCGAGATCGTCGCGCGGGAACTGTGTGCGGGCCTTCGCGCGCTGCAGCCCGGGTTGCCGGCGTCCGGGTGGCTCGCCGGCGTCGGTATCGCCGTTCCCGGGCTGGTGCGGGCGGCCGACGGCTGGGTCGAGTTGGCTCCGAACCTCGGCTGGCGCGCAGTTCCGTTCGGGGAGATGCTGGCGCAGCAGTTGGGCACCGTGCCGACGATCAACCTCGGCAACGACGGCGACCTCGGGGCTCTCGCAGAACACACCCGGGGCTGCGCCCAAGACCTCGGCGACATCCTCTATCTGAGCGGCGAGGTCGGAGTCGGTGGCGGCATCATCGTCGGCGGCCAGATCGTGTTCGGCGCCCACGGCTATGCAGCCGAGGTCGGCCACATGGTGATCAACCCCACCGGGCGGCGCTGCCGGTGCGGCAGCCGCGGCTGCTTCGAGACCGAGGTCGGCGAAGAGGCCGTGCTGCTCGCGTGCGGGCGGGATCCGCACACCGGGCGAAGCGGCCTGCAAGAGGTACTCGCCGCCGCGAGCGAGGGCGACAAACGAGCCCTCGACGGGTTGCACTCGGTCGGCACGTGGCTGGCCCGCGGGGTGGCGAGCCTGGTCAACATCTTCGACCCCGAAGCGGTCATTCTCGGCGGCACGCTGGCTGCACTCCTCCAGGTGGCGGGCGACACTATCCAGGCCGAGCTCGACGCGCTGACCAAGCTCACGAGCCAGCGGCTGGTACGGCTGGCGCAACCAGGTCTAGGCGGGGATTCGACCTTGCTCGGTGCGGCCGAGCTGGCCTTCGAACGGCTGCTGAACGACCCGCTCGAGTGTTGGGCGAAGCGGGCCGGCTGAGGCGCCTCAGCGGACGAACTGGCCGATCGCCACCGCAGCGAACAGCACCGTCAGGTACGTGATCGACATGTGGAACAGGCGCATCGGGTGAGGATCGACCCCGCGACGGGCGCGCGCCGAGAGCCGGTGCGCTTCGGCGAGGAACCACACTCCGACGGCCACGGCGACGGCGAGGTAGCCGAGCCCGGCGTGCCCCACCGGCACGAGAACGAACGACACGGCAACCATCAGGTACGAGTAAGCGACGATCTTGCGGGCCACCGTGGTGACGTCGGCGACGACGGGCAGCATCGGCACCCCGGCAGCGGCGTAGTCGTCGCGGAACTTCAACGCCAATGCCCAAAAGTGCGGCGGCGTCCAGGCGAAGACGATCGCGAACAGGACGACGGCGGGCCAGCCGACTCCCCCGGTCACCGCTGACCAGCCGATCAGCACCGGGAAGCACCCGGCCGCGCCCCCGATCACGATGTTGGCCGGCGTGCGCCGCTTGAGGCCGAGGGTGTAGACGAAGACGTAGAAGAGGATCGCGGCGTCGCACAACAGCGCCGACTGCCAGTTGACGGCCAGACCCATGAGTGCCGTGGCAGCAAGGCCCAGGGCGATGCCGAACCGAAGCGCCTGGACGGGACGCACCACCGAGCGGGCGAGCGGACGTCGCGCAGTGCGCCGCATGAGCTGGTCGATGTCTCGGTCGATGTAGCAGTTGATCGTGTTTGCGCTGCCCGCCGCGAACGTGCCGGCGACGAGGGTCGCGAGGATGAGCCACACCGGCGGGAGCCCGCGCTGGGCGAGGATCATCGCCGGAACTGTCGTGACGAGCAGGAGCTCGATGATGCGCGGCTTGGTCAGCGCGACGTATGCGCGCACGACCTCGCCCAGCCTGTGGCGACCGGTCGCCACAGTCGCGACTGCCCTGACCGGCATGTCGTCGGCAGCCGCCGAGGCGACCGGTGGTTGGTCGACGGTGGCAGTCACATGCTGGCCATGACGAGCGAGGGAATGGTCACCAGGTGTCTTTCGCAGGCGGTTTCTGGTCTCCGCCGCATCTTACCCACCGCCGTACGGGACGCCTCGCCCCGGACGGGAACACTGAACGTCGGCGGGCTCTCGCATCGGTAGGGGCCCACCATCTCGGGCGGTCTCGTCGGTAGGCTGGCGCAAAGATCGCTCGAGCTGTTCCGGCTGCCGTTCGCCCGCTGCCGGCCGGCACCATCCGCACCCATCGGCGTCCCGAATGAGGAATCCGTGACCGATCACCAGAGCCGTAGCAGTGCCGCCGGCGCCCAGTCGACCCTCGAGTGGAGTGAACAGGACGAGAAGGCGGTCGACGTGATCCGCGCGCTGGCGATGGATGCCGTCGAAGAGGCCGGATCGGGCCACCCCGGAACCGCGATGAGCCTCGCGCCCGCTGCTTACCTGCTGTTCCAGCGACTCTTGCGACACGATCCCACCGATCCGAGCTGGCTGGGGCGCGACCGGTTCGTGCTCTCCTGCGGGCACTCCAGCCTGACGCTGTACATCCAGCTCTTTCTTTCGGGATACGGGCTCACGGTCGACGACCTGCGCCGCTACCGGCAGTGGGGATCGCTGACCCCGGGTCACCCTGAGCACGGCCACACGGTCGGCGTCGAGACCACCACCGGGCCACTGGGCCAAGGGGTCGGCAACGCCGTCGGCATGGCCATGGCGGCTCGGCGAGAGCGCGGGCTCTTCGACGCCGATGCCGCGGCCGGCGACAGCGTCTTCGACCACACGATCTGGGCGTTCGCCTCAGACGGCGACATCGAGGAAGGCATCCAGGCGGAGGCCGCGAGCCTTGCCGGTCACCAGCAGCTCGGCAATCTCGTGCTGCTCTACGACGACAACCACATTTCGATCGAAGGCGACACCCGGGTCGCGCTCAGCGAAGACGTCGGCAAGCGCTACGAGGCGTACGGGTGGCACGTCCAGCACGTCGGCGACGTCAACGACGTGCAGGCCCTGTACCGCGCGCTGGTGGCCGCCCGCGACACGACCGACCGTCCGAGCCTGGTCGTCGTCCACTCGATCATCGCTTGGCCGGCGCCGCACGCCCAGAACACCGGCAAGTCGCACGGGTCGGCGCTCGGCGCCGACGAGGTCGCCGCCACCAAGAAGGTGCTCGGGTTCGACCCGGAGAAGAAGTTCTACGTGCCGGACGACGTGTTGGCGCACGCCCGCGAGGTCGTCGACCGCGGCCGCCTTCTCAACAAGGAATGGCGCGAGCGCTTCGACGCCTGGCGTTCGGACAATCCGCAGCGCGCCGCCGAACTCGACCGCATGCTGGCCCGCCGGCTGCCCGCCGGGTGGGACGCCGAGCTGCCCGTGTTCGAGGCCGGCAAGGCCGTCTCCACCCGCAAGGCCTCCGGCGCGGTCATCAACGCACTGGCCGCCAAGCTGCCCGAACTCTGGGGTGGTTCTGCAGATCTGGCGGAGTCGAACAACACCGACATCGAGCACGGCGGGGACTTCCTGCCCCCGGCGCACGGCGGAGACCCGTACGGGCGGGTGTTGCACTTCGGCATTCGCGAGCATGCGATGGGCGCGACCATGAACGGCATCACGCTGCACGGCCCCACCCGGGTCTTCGGCGGCACGTTCCTGGTCTTCAGCGACTACATGCGGCCGTCGGTGCGCCTCGCCGCACTCATGAAGCTGCCCGTCACCTATGTATGGACGCACGACTCCATCGGGCTCGGCGAGGACGGCCCCACGCACCAGCCGATCGAACATCTCGCCGCGCTGCGCGCGATCCCCGGGCTCGACGTCGTCCGGCCTGCCGATGCCAACGAGACGGCGGCTGCGTGGCGCGTGATCATCCAAAACACCGACCGGCCGGCGGGTCTGTGCTTGTCGCGGCAGAACCTGCCGGTGTTCGACCGCACGACGCTCGCGTCGGCCGAAGGTGTGGCGAAAGGCGCCTACGTACTGGCCGAGGCGAGCAGCGGCACGCCGTCCGTGATCGTCATCGGCACCGGCAGCGAAGTGCAGATCGCGCTGGCTGCGCGCGAAGCCCTCGAGGCCGAAGGCACGCCGACCCGCGTCGTCTCGATGCCGTGCCGCGAGTGGTTCCTCGAGCAGCCCGACGCCTACCGGCAGCAGGTACTCCCGCCCAACGTGACGGCGCGGGTGTCGATCGAGGCCGGCATTGCGATGGGATGGCACGAGTTCGTCGGCGATCACGGCGAATGCGTGAGCATCGAGCACTACGGTGCCAGCGCGGCGTACCAAGTGATCTACGAGCAGTTCGGTTTGACCGCCGACCGGGTGGTTGCCGCCGCACACGCGGCGCTGTCGCGGGCCGGCGCGGTTCGTGGCACG
The DNA here is from genome assembly GCA_963782965.1 of uncultured Actinomycetes bacterium. Classification (GTDB taxonomy): domain Bacteria; phylum Actinomycetota; class Actinomycetes; order Acidothermales; family Acidothermaceae; genus CAWALV01. Next base: position 1,372,604 of record CAWALV010000006.1, on the reverse strand, counting down.
ACTACCGGCAACTGACGGCAGGCAACTGACGGCAGCAACGCGATCCCACGGGTGCGAAGGAGAAACAGCATGGGTGACCCACTGGCTCAGCTCTCGGGCGCCGGAGTCTCGATCTGGATCGACGACATCAGCCGTGACCGGTTGCGCACCGGCAACCTCGGCGACCTCGTGCGCGACCGCCACGTGGTGGGCGTGACGACCAACCCGACGATCTTCGCGAAGGCGATCTCGGCGAGCGACTCCTACGACCCGCAGATCGGCGACCTCGCCGTCCGAGGTGTCGACGTCGGCGAGGCCCTGCGCGCCATCACCGCGTACGACGTGCGATGGGCCTGTGACATCTTGCGCGTTGCCTACGATGCGTCGAACACCGTCGACGGCCGGGTCTCCATCGAGGTCGACCCGCGCATCGCGCACGACACCGCCAAGACGACGGCCGAGGCACGCGCGTTGTGGTGGCTGGTCGATCGACCCAACCTCTACATCAAGATTCCCGCGACCGTCGAGGGTCTCCCGGCGATCTCGCAAGCCCTTGCCGAAGGCATCAGCGTCAACGTCACGCTGATCTTCTCGCTCGAGCGCTACGCCGCGGTCATCGACGCGTTCTTCGACGGCATGGAACGTGCATTGAAGGCCGGCCACGACGTGAGCAAGCTCGGTTCGGTCGCGTCGTTCTTCGTCTCGCGAGTCGACACCGAGGTCGACAAGCGGCTCGAGAAGATCGGCGGCGCCAAAGCGAGCGAGCTCAAAGCGAAGGCCGCGATCGCCAACGCCCGTCTCGCCTACCAGCTCTACGAGGAGAAGTTCGCCTCAGCCCGTTGGCAGCAGCTCGCCGCAGTCGGCGCGAAGCCGCAGCGGCCGCTATGGGCATCGACGTCGACCAAGGACCCGTCGCTGCCCGACACGATCTACGTGACCGAGCTGGTCGCACCCGGCACGGTCAACACGATGCCGGAGTCAACATTGCAGGCGACCTTCGACCACGGGGCGATCCCCAGCGACAGCGTGCGCGGCAACTACGCCGACGCCAGGTCGGTGCTCGACGGGCTGGAAGCTCTCGGCATCAGCTACGACGATGTGGTCGAGACGCTCGAGCGCGAAGGTGTCGAGAAGTTCGAGGCGTCCTGGGTCGAGCTGATCGCGACGGTGTCGCAAGAACTCGACCGCAAGAAGAAGGGCTGAGCGATGTCGCTGAACCCCTCGCTCAACCATCGCAGTTCGACGGAAGCGGGCGGGGTCAACGTCTCGCTCACCGGTGGTGACCTTCATACGACCACTCGGGCCGTGCTTCAGGAGCTCGTCGACGACGGCGTCGCGGCCAAGCTCGCCGGCAAGGACGCGACCCTCTGGGGGCCCGACGCCGAGCACGAGGCGTCGGTGCGTCTGGGTTGGCTCGACCTGCCGACGACGTCGCGGCAGTATCTGACCGAGCTGGTCGAGCTCCACCACTCGCTGCATGCCGCCGGCCTCGACCACGTCGTGCTCGCCGGCATGGGTGGCTCGTCACTTGCACCCGAGGTCATCGCCGCGACCGCCGGGGTGAACCTCACGGTTCTCGACACCACCGATCCGGGTCAGATCGGCGATGCGCTGGGCGACCGGCTCGAACGCACCCTGCTCGTCGTGTCGAGCAAGAGCGGGGGCACGATCGAGACCGACAGTCACCGGCGCGTCTACGAAGAAGCGTTCCGGCTCGCCGGCATCGATCCGGCGCAGCGCATCGTCGTCGTCACCGATCCCGGCTCACCCTTGGAGAAGACGGCACGAGACGCCGGTTACCGGGTGTTCCTCGCCGACCCGAACGTCGGTGGCCGCTACAGCGCGCTGACGGCGTTCGGCCTCGTGCCGAGCGCGCTGGCCGGTGTCGACGTCGCCGGGCTGCTCGACGACGCCAGCGCGCTGCTTCCGGCGCTCTCCGGTGACGTCGACAATCCGGGCCTCGTGCTGGGTGCACTCCTCGGTGGCGTCGCCCGTCACGGTCGCGACAAGATCTACTTCGCCGACTTCGGATCGCGTCACCCGGGGTTCGCCGACTGGGCGGAACAGCTTCTCGCCGAATCCACCGGCAAGGCCGGCACCGGGCTGCTGCCCGTCGTCGTCGAAGAGGTCGACGCCGACGACTTCACCGGCGCGCCCGACCGCTTGCTCGTCACCCTCGGCTCGCATCTGAACATCGACGGCGTCACGGTCTCCGGCACCCTCGGCGGGCAGTTCCTCGCCTGGGAGTACGCCACCGCCATTGCCGGTCGCGTGCTCGGCATCGACCCCTTCGACCAGCCGAACGTGCAGGAATCGAAGGACAACACGAACCGCATCCTGGCCGACGCGGGGGACGGGCCGCTGCCGGAAGGGCGGCCGGTCTTCACCGACGGAGCGATCGCCGTGTACACCGACGATCCCATCCTGCTCGGCGGCGCCCACACCGCCGGGGGCGCTGTGAGCGCGCTACTCCACGCCGTTCCGGACGACGAGGACTCCCCCGGCTACCTCGCCGTCATGGCCTACCTCGACCGCCACGCCGATTCGGCCGCCGCGCTGACTCGCAAGCTGCTCGCCCGCCGCACCACACGGGCGGTGACGTTCGGCTGGGCGCCACGATTCCTGCACTCGACCGGTCAGTACCACAAGGGCGGGCCGCAACACGGCGCGTTCCTCCAGGTGACCGGCGCGATCGAGCACGACCTGCAGGTACCAGGTCGCCCGTTCACGTTCGGTCGGCTCCAGATGGCGCAAGCCCTGGGAGATCTCCGCGCACTCCAGCAGCGCGGCAGGCCGGTGTTGCGGTTGCACCTGCTGGATCGCACGCAAGGCATCCAGCAGCTTCTCGATGCAGCCGGCGAGCGCCCGTGACACAGGTCTCCGGGGTACCGGTCCTGCCGAACCCGCTGCGCGACCCGCGCGACCGGCGGCTGCCTCGCGTCGCCGGCCCGTGCGGGCTGGTGCTCTTCGGCGTGACCGGCGACCTGTCACGCAAGAAGTTGATGCCGGCGATCTACGACCTGGCCAACCGTGGGCTCCTGCCGCCCGGGTTCGCTCTCGTCGGCTTCGCCCGCCGCGACTGGGCCGACGAGGATTTCGCCCAGGTCGTCCACGACGCCGTCAAGGAATACTCCCGGACGCCGTTTCGCGAAGAGGTGTGGGACCAGCTCGCCGAGGGCTTTCGTTTCGTCCCCGGCGACTTCGGTGACGACGAGGCCTTCGACACCCTCGCCCGCACCATCTACGACCTCGATCGCGTACGGGGCACGGGCGGCAACCACGCCTTCTACCTCTCGATACCGCCGAAGTTCTTCCCCGACGTCGTACAGCAACTGAAGCGGTCTGGTTTGTCGGCGAGCGAGGGCAACGCCTGGCGGCGGGTCGTCGTCGAGAAGCCGTTCGGGCACGACCTCGAGACCGCACGTCAGCTCAACGAGATGTTGAGCGAGGTGTTCCCGCCGGAGTCGGTGTTCCGGATCGACCATTACCTCGGCAAGGAGACCGTCCAAAACATCCTGGCCCTGCGATTCGCCAACACCCTCTACGAACCTGTCTGGAACAGGTCGTACGTCGACCATGTGCAGATCACGATGGCCGAAGACATCGGCATCGGCGGGCGGGCCGGGTACTACGACGGCATCGGCGCAGCGCGCGACGTCATCCAAAACCACCTGCTGCAACTGCTGGCGCTGACCGCCATGGAAGAGCCCGTCAGCTTCGAAGCTCACGCGCTTCGCCAAGAGAAGACGAAGGTGCTCTCCGCCGTCCGGCTGCCAGCAGATCTCGCGCTCGGCACAGCCCGCGGCCAATACGCCGCCGGCTGGCAGGGCGGTGACAAGGTGCGGGGCTACCTCGAAGAGGACGGCATCCCGAACGACTCCCGGACCGAGACCTTCGCCGCGATCCGGCTCGAGGTCGACACCCGCCGCTGGGCCGGCGTCCCGTTCTACCTGCGGGCCGGCAAACGACTCGGCCGGCGGGTGACCGAGGTCGCCCTGGTGTTCCAGCGGGCGCCGCACCTGCCGTTCACCGAGACCGCTACCGAGGAACTCGGGCACAACGCCCTGGTCATCCGCATCCAGCCCGACGAAGGCGTCACCTTACGGTTCGGCTCCAAGGTGCCCGGACCCTCCATGGAGGTGCGCGACGTGAACATGGACTTCGCGTACGGCGAATCGTTCACGGAGTCGAGCCCGGAGGCGTACGAGCGGTTGCTGCTCGACGTCCTCCTCGGCGACCCGCCGCTCTTCCCCCGCCACGAGGAGGTCGAACGTTCCTGGGAGATCCTCGACCCGATCGAGGACTTCTGGGCATCGACCGGCCGGCCCGAGCAGTACGACTCGGGAGGCTGGGGCCCGGCGTCGTCCCACGAGATGCTGGCCCGTGACGGCCGCACCTGGCGGCGACCGTGAACCGCGACCTGACCGACACCAAGTCGGCGGCGATTCTGGCCGCCCTCACCCAGGCGCGCCACAAGTCCGGCACGGCGGCGCTCGGCATGGTGCTGACCCTGGTCATCGATGTCGATGAGGCGCAGCACTACGACGCCTTGCATGCCGCCATCGGTGCTGCTCGCGAACACCCCTGCCGCATCGTCACCGTGATCCGGCGGACGGGCAACCGGAACGCGGCCAGACTCGATGCCGAGATCCGCGTGGGCGAGGAGGCGTCTCTCGCGGAGATCATCGTGCTGCGGGTGTACGGGCCGCTGCGCAACCATGCCGAGTCGGTGGTGTTGCCGCTGCTGCTTCCCGACGCGCCTGTGGTGGTGTGGTGGCCAGGGGGCGGCCCGGCCCAGCCCGGGCAGGACCCGGTCGGCCTGCTCGCCCAACGCCGCGTCACCGACGCCGCTGCCACCCGCAACCCGATGGCCGCGTTGCGCGGTCGGGGTGCGGGCCACTCGCCGGGAGACACCGACTTCGCCTGGACCAGGCTCACACCCTGGCGCACCCTGTTGGCGGCGGCGCTGGATCAGCCGTTCGACGCCATCACCGGGGCGGAGGTCGGCGCGGCACGCAACAACCCGAGCGCCGAACTGCTCGCCGCCTGGCTCGAGTTGAAGCTCGAGGTGCCGGTCGGGCGAAAGACGACCCGAGGCCCGGGCATCACCGATGTTCGCCTGTTCACTCAGCGCAGCGAGATTGCGGTGACCCGCCCCGATGGCCGGCTGGCCACGTTGGACCGAACCGGTCATCCGAAGCGGCGGGTCACCCTTCCCCGCCGCTCGACGGAGGAGCTCCTGGCGGAGGAGATGCGCCGGCTCGACCCCGACGACGTCTACAACGAGACGATCGCCCAGATCTGCGGGATGCCGGTTGAGGCGGCGCAGGCCGGCACCGACAGCAAGGCAGCACCGGCGGAGCGAAAGACCGCGGCCAGCCGTAAAGCCCCGGCCCGCAAGGCTGCTGCCCGTAAAGCACCGGCCCGTAAAGCACCGGCCCGCAAGGCTGCTGCCCGCAAGGCGACGACGTGACGCCGGGAGCGCCCGAGGTCGTCGTCCATCGTGACGCGGTGCTGCTCGCCCGCGCGGCCGCGGCCCGGCTCGTCACCCGACTCGTCGATGCCCAGGCTGCCCGCGGGCACGCACACGTCGTCCTCACCGGCGGTCGCATCGGCACCGCCGTTCTGGAGGAGCTCGCCGCCACCCCGGCCCGCGATGCGATCGACTGGCATCACCTCGACGTGTGGTGGGGCGACGAACGGTTCGTTCCGGCCGGTCACACCGACCGCAACGACGTGGCGGCGCGCGCGGCGTTGCTCGACCGCATGCCGATCGATCCCGCCCACGTGCACTCGATGCCCGCCTCCGACGCCGGCATGGAGCCGGAGGAAGCCGCTGCCCGCTACGCCGAGGAGCTGTTGGCTGCCACGCTGCCCGAGGACCACGGTCCGGTGCCGAGCTTCGACATCCTCCTGCTGGGCGTCGGCGAGGACGGCCACGTCGCCTCGCTCTTCCCCGGGATGCCCGCGCTGTACGACGAGCGGCCGGTGGTCGCGGTTCGGGGCGCGCCGAAGCCGCCGCCGACCCGACTGTCCCTCACGTTTCCGGCGATCCGGGCGGCGCATGAGGTGTGGCTCGTCGCGGCCGGCGCCGAGAAGGCACCGGCGGTCAGCATGGCCATCGCCGGGGCCGGCGACATGGAGGTGCCCGCCGCGGGTGTGCGCGGCCGGCAGCGCACGCTGTGGCTGCTCGACGCGGCCGCGGCAGTGCACGTGCGCGGGCTGTCTCGTATCGCGTCGCCCTGACGCGACGGCGAATCCGCGGTTCGCGAACCCGCGCTACCGCCTAGAGGCGCGGATAGACCTTGGAGCTGCGCAACCGCTCCAGTGCTTCGGCGAGGATCGCTTCGCCGTCGGCGTCGTTGCGGCGCTCGCGAACGTAGGCGAGGTGCGTCTTGTACGGCTCCGTGCGCGGTGCGTTGGGCGGTGTCTCGCGGTCGGGACCGGCGGGCAACCCGCACCGAGGGCAGTCCCACGACTCCGGCAACGCAGCGTCGGCGGCGAAAGACGGGCGGGTCTCGTGCCCGTTGGTGCACCAGAAAGAGATGCGGCGCCGCGGGGCGGCTTCCCCACGCTCGGCCTCACCCATCGGCCCGGCACCGACTCGGCTGCCGCGGATCGCGTTGCCACCTGCCACGAGATGTCTCCTTGCTCGAGCTGTCAGCCCACCGCTGGCGGCGGGACTCCGTGCTGTCAGGAGTGTAAGGCGGGTCGCCGTCGCGACACGCGCAGAAAACGGAAGGTCACTTGAACATGAAAAGCAGGCCGATGATCGACCCGATCCAGACCAGCACGGTGATCAACGTCAACCGGTCGAGGTTGCGCTCGACGACAGATGATCCCGCGAAGTTGGAGGTGAAGCCGCCGCCGAACATGTCGGACAGGCCGCCACCTTTCCCCCGGTGCAACAAGACGAGCACCACGAGCAGCAGGCTTGTAGCCGAGATGACGATCTCCAAAGCGGCGATCACGACAGCTCCTCGGCGGCGGGGGGGTCAGGGCGTCAGGCCCGGACCTCAGGATAACGCACCCGGGTGCTAGTGGAGCCGCACCCGCGGATCGAGGACGGCGTACAGCATGTCGACGAGGATGTTCGCCACGACCACGGCGGCCGCGGCGACGATCACGATGCCGACGATCAGGGGCAGGTCCTGGTTGTTGATGGCGTGCACCGACTCGTACCCGAGGCCTGGGAGGCCGAAGACGCTCTCGGTGAGAATGGCCCCGCCCAGGGCAACGGCGACGTCGATGCCGAACTGCGTGACGATCGGCGTCATCGCCGCGCGCAGTGCGTGCCGTACCACGACTCGGCGCTCGGGCAGGCCCTTGGCACGCGCGGTGCGGATGTAGTCCTCACCGAGCACGTCGAGCATCGACGATCGGCTGAGCCTGGTGTAGACCGCGGCACTGATCAGCGCGAGCGTGAACCAGGGCAGGATCAGGTGCTGGAACCAGCCGAAGGGATCGGAGGTGAAGCCGACATAGCTGCCGAACGGGAAGAAGTCGATGTTGAGCTTGGTGGAGAAGAGGAAAGCGAAGATGTAGATCAGTGCCAGGCCGAGCACGAAGACCGGCACCGAGAAGAAGAAGAGCGCCAGCGCGGTGAAGCCGCGGTCAGCCTTCGAACGCGGTCGGATGCTGGAGTAGACGCCGGAAGACACGCCCATGATGACCCAGATCACCGCCGCACCAAGGACTAGCGACACGGTGATCGGCGCCGCCTGCTTGAGCACCGACGTGACCGGCACGCCGTTGTAGTAGTCATGGCCGAGGTTGCCGTGCAGCAGCCGCCACAGGAACTCTCCGTACTGCTTGTACAGCGGTTGGTCCAGGCCGAGGTTGTGGTACACCCGCTGGACGAGGTCGGGTGTCGCGTTCCGCCCCGCCAGCCGGCGGGCAACAGCCTCAGGGCTGCCCATGAAGAACAGCAGGTACACCACGATCGTGACGAGGAACATCACGACCGCGCCCTGGGAGATCCGCCGGATCAGGAACCGCACCATGTTCTGTCGCCTTACTTCGCCAGCAGCCGGTCAGTGCGAGGGTCGAATGCGTCGCGTACGGAGTCGCCGAGAATGTTGAATGCCAGCGTCAAGACCACGAGCGCCATGCCGGGGAAGAACAAGAACCACCATGCGACCCCCGACGTGACGTAGGTCTGGGACGTTGCGATCATCTCGCCCCAGTCGGCGGTCGGGGGCTGGACGCCGACTCCGAGGAACGACAGCGCCGCCTCGCTCACGATCGACACCGGCAACAGCAGCGTGGCGTACACGATCGCAGGCGCGATCACGTTCGGCAGAATGTCGATGAACAGGATGCGCCAGTCGCTCGCACCCAGCGACCTGGCGGCTTCGACGTACTCGCGTTCTCGGATCGACAACACCTGACCCCGGACCACGCGGCCGACCGCTCCCCAACCGAAGCCGCCGATCACCAAGATGACCACCCAGATGTTCACGTGGCCGATCACCGACGCGAGCGCGATGGCGAAGAGCAGATAGGGAATCGCGAGCACGACGTCGATGATCCTGGCCAGGATCGTGTCGGTGATGCCGCCGAAGAAGCCGGTGACCAACCCGACGAGGACGCCGACCACCACGCTGAGCAGCGTCGCGCCCAAGCCCACGATCAACGAGATACGCGCCCCGAAGGCGACCCGTACCAAGACGTCGCGCCCCTGATCGTCTGTTCCCCACCAGAAGGTGGTGCTCGGCGCGTGCGGCAGCCCTCCGGCGGACAACGCGTCAAGAGTGCGGTACTGGTGGTTGACCGGGTGGCCGGTCATGAGCGAGAACACCGGTGCGGCGATCGCCACCAGGACGATGAAGGCGATGATGCCGGCCGAGATCAGCGCTGCGCGGTCGCGGCGCAGGCGGTCGAACGCGAGCGCCCACGGGCTGCGGCCGCGAATCTTGCGCTCGCCGCCGCCGACGAGCGGCTCCGGCTCGGCAAACGCCGTCTCCGAGCCGGCGGCGAGCGCATCCTGGCCAATGCCACCCTGACTCATGAGCGTCCTCCTCGGTTCGGTGCCGATGCCGATGCCGATGCCACGGAAGTATGTGCCAATGCGGGGCTCAACTTGGCGGCGCTCCCGGCTCGCTCATGGCCTGTTCCTCGGGCGCGATCGTCGGCCGCGCGTCTGCGAGGTTCTCGCCGTCGGCAACCGGAAAATGGCAGGCTGCCCGCCAGGTCGGCGGATCGTCGAACCGCGATAAGAGCGGCGGATCCTCGTCGACGCAGACCTGCCCGGCCTTCGGGCAGCGCGGGTGGAATCGACAACCGCTCGGCGGATCGATCGGCGAAGGCACGTCGCCCTGCAAGACGATCCGCTCGCGCTCGCGGGCACTCCGGGGATCGGGAAGCGGCACCGCAGAGAGCAGGGCCTTCGTGTAGGGGTGGCGGGCGTGGTTGTACAGCTGCTTGGACTCGGCGATCTCGACAACCTTGCCGAGGTACATGACGGCCACCCGGTTACTCACGTGGCGCACCACGGAGAGGTCGTGGGCGATGAACAGGTACGTCAAGCCGAGCTCTTCCTGCAGGTCGGCGAGCAGGTTGACGATCTGGGCCTGGATGGAGACGTCGAGCGCCGACACCGGTTCGTCGCAGACGATCAGCTTGGGGCGCAGCGCAAGCGCCCGCGCGACCCCGATGCGCTGACGTTGACCACCGGAGAACTCGTTGGGAAACCTGTTGTAGTGCTCGGGGTTGAGCCCTACGAGTTCCATCGACTCCTGAACGATCCGCTTGCGCGCAGCCCGCGAACCACCCACGCGGTGGATGACCAGCGGGTCCGCAATGATAGAGCCGACCCGGCGTCGCGGATTCAGCGATCCGTACGGATCCTGAAAGATCATCTGGACGTCGCGGCGCAGCGGCCGCATCTGGCGCCGCGAGAGCTTGCTGATGTCGCGGCCGTTGAGGAAGATGCGACCGCTGGTGAGGTCATAGAGCCGGGTGATGCAGCGCGCGAGCGTCGACTTGCCGCAACCAGTCTCGCCGACAAGACCGAGCGTCTCGCCGCGGCGGATCTCCAGATCAACACCGTCGACCGCGTGCACGACCTCGCGGCCGTGGCGGACGAGGGCCGACGAGTGCACCGGGAAGTGCTTGACGACGTTGTCGATCCGCACCAGGACGTCGGGATCGTCGCCTTCGCCGTAACCGTCGGCAACGGCAGTTGTGCTGCTCACGCCACTTCTCCGGTCGCAGTCGACGACGTCCGGGTCCGGGCTTCCATCGCTGCTCTCGCGGCGGCCCGCTCGGCCGGGTCGGTCGGCAGCCAGCACGCCGAGACGTGCAGTGCAGAGCCCGGGATCTCCCGAAGCGGTGGCACGTCCGTGCGGCAGATGTCCATGACGTACGGGCATCGGGGATGGAAGGGGCAGCCCGGCGGAACGTTGATCAGGCTCGGCGGCTGACCGTCGATCGGGCGAAGCCGCTCCTGAAGGTCGCCGTAGCCGGGCAGTGACTCGAGAAGTCCTTCGGTGTAGGGGTGGTGGTGGGAGTAGAAGAGGTCCGACTGGTCGGCCCGTTCCGCCACCCTGCCCGCATACATGACGACGGTCTCGTCGGCGAGGTCGGCGATCACCCCGAGATCGTGGGTGATCATGATGATCGCGGTGCCGAACTCGGCCTGCACCCGCTTCATCACCTCGAGCACCTGCGCCTGCACCGTCACGTCGAGGGCCGTCGTCGGCTCGTCGGCGATGAGCAGTTTCGGGTTCAACGCCATCGCCATCGCGATCATCGCCCGCTGGCGCATGCCGCCGGAGAACTGGTGCGGGAAGTCGTCGACGCGCCGATCCGGCCGCGGGATGCCGACGAGCCGCAGCAGGTCGACCGCGCGGGCCCGGGCGGCCTCCTTGGAGACCGACTTGTCGTGCGCTCGCACCATCTCGACGATCTGCCAACCGACCCGGTAGTACGGGTGCAGGCTCGACAGCGGGTCTTGGAAGATCATCGCGATCTCGGCGCCGCGCACGGATTCCAATTCGCGACGCGACATCGCCAACAGGTCGGCGCCCTCGAAGAGCGCCCGGCCGCGGATCTGCGCTCCCCTGGTCAGACCCATGATGGTCTGCGTCGACACGCTCTTGCCGGAGCCGGACTCCCCGACGATGCCCAGCGTCTTACCGGTGTCAACGCTGAACGACAGCTGGTCGACCGCCTTGACGACACCATCGGGGGTGTCGAAGAAGACGGAGAGGTCCTCGACCTCCAGTAGCGGCATTACGGCTCCACAGTGGTGGTGTGACGCGCCGACGGCCGAGTGAGCCTCGGCGCGTTCGATCCAGCCCCTCTACCAATCTGCCACACGGGGTCCCCGTGCGAGGCAGCACCCGAGAGGACGACTCCCGGCACAGGTCGAGGGTTTGACGATAGAAAGCGGTGGGGCCGGGGCGAACCCCGGCCCCACCGCTACCCGGCTACTTCAACCAGACGTTGGTCGGATCGAAGTTCTGGATCGCTGGAACGTACACGGTGTTGTGCACCCGGCTCGCGTGGTACAGCGGTTGCTGCGGTGACGTGATCGGGAAGAACGCAGCGTCGTCCATGATCTGCTTGTCCGCCTGCTGCCACAGCGACTGTGCCTTGCTGGAGCTACTGGCCGCAGACGCCTGAGTGATCAGCGAGTCGACCTTCGGGTTGTCGTAGAAACCGAAGTTGCTGCCCGCGGGCGGGAACGACGGCTTGCCGGAGAACAGCGGGCCGAAGTACGACAGCGCCGCGTCGCCGTACCAGTCCGGGCCCCAACCGGCCAGGGCGAGGTCCCACTTACCGCCCTGCGCCACCGACGGCACCTCGAGGTACTTCGTGTAGAAGTCCGCGTTCGGCACGCCGACACCGGTGAGCTTGATGCCCGCCGCCGTCAGGTCCTGCTGCAAGGTGGCGAACATCTTCTTGTTCGTCGACGATGCCGGCCGGTAGAGCAGCTTCAGCTCCAGGCCGTTCGGGTACCCCGCAGCAGCGAGGTCCTTCTTCGCCTGTGCCGCGTCGTACTTGTACATGTCGATCGAGGTGTTGCTGCTGGTGCCGGAGATGCCGGCAGGCAGCACGTGCGTCAGCGGCGGGTCGAGAGCGGGGCCACCGGCGTCCTGAATCAGGTTGTCACGGTTGATGGCCTCTTCGAGTGCCTTGCGCACCTTCACGTTCTGCAACGCCTTGTTGTTGTTCGGCGAGACGTTGTTGAACACGACGTACGGGTTCGACGAGAATGTCGGGCCGAGGAAGAAGTTCGGGTCCTTCTTGGCCTGCAGGCCCGGGATCGACGACACCGGCGGGAAGCTGTCGAACTCCATGTCGGCGTTCGCCGCGTTCGCCTCGAGCTGCTGCTGCACGGTGTCCTGGTTGTTGGTCTCCGTCACGACGATGTTGTCGACGTAGGCCTTGCGAACGCTGTCGCTGGACGCCTTCCACGCGGGGTTACGCGCGAAGTCGATCTCGTGGCCCGGGTTGTACTTGGTGACCTTGTACGGGCCGTCGGAGATCGTGTGCTGCGCGAGTTCCGCGCTGGCCGGGAGGTAGGCGTCGTACTCCTTCGGCGCCGGCGAGAACGCGGGCATCGAGAACATCGCCGCGAAGTAAGAAGCCGGCTGCGTCAAGGTGATGACGACCGTCTGCGGGTCAGAGGGGTCGACCTGCACACCGGAGATGTCGTTCTTGTTCTGGTAGTCCGCGATCGCGGACGCCGACTTGGGGTCGACCTTCGCGAAGCCGTCACAGAACGACTGGAAGCCCTTGATCAAGCTTTCGAAGTCGGGCAGTCCACCGAAGGGTTGGGCCGGGTTGCAGGTGCGCTTGATGCCGCGGACCTCGTCGGCAGCGGTGATCTGGCGGGCCGGGCTGGTGTCCCACATCGCGTCCTTGCGGATCGTGAACTTGTAGGTCAGACCGTCCTTGCTGACGCCGCCGTTCGACTCGGTGGGCACCTGGGTGGCCAGGTCGGGCACGTCGGTGGTGTTCTTCGACGGGTCCGCCGGGAAGGTCACCAGCTGGCGGCTCCACATCCGAAGGCCGAGGGCACCGATCGTGTAGTACGAGATGTTCGGGTCCATGTAGTCGACGTCACCCGTGCCGAGCATGTGCAGGGTGCCACCGGTGACCGGCTTGCCGCTGTTGTTGAGGTTCGATTGGCCGCCGCTGCTGCCCTTGTTCTTACTGCTCCCGCAGCCAGCCGCTGCAAGTGCGAGGACGGCGACGGTTGCCGCCACCTTGAGCCCTCTCCGTCTGCCCAGCATGTCTCTCCTTCTTCCGACCGCCTTGTGGGCGGTCCGCAAGTAGTTCCGACTCCTGCCCCAACTGTTCACCAAGTTCCGACCAACCGCCGCACGAATCACCGGAAAATCGCCGGGCAACCGCTCAGCTGATGCCGAACACCTGCCGCCGACCACCCAGACCCGAGGCGACGAACTGCCGAACAAACTGCCGAAGGACGTTGCCAGCCGGCTGGCACGGGGTGATTGTTGGCCCGAGCCGTGGCCGCGACTGTAGTCGCGGGCTTCGTGTTCGGACGCCGACTGTCGCTAATCCGATGCAGATCGTGACTCAAGAGTTACAAAGCGGATCTCAGTGCACGAGGTGTCGCCGAGGTGACACTACGCTGGCGAATCACTCGGCCGTATCCCCGCTGCGATAGCGGGCAATCCGGACGAAATCCTCGGCATCGAGACTGGCACCACCGACCAATCCACCATCGACATCGGGCTGTTCCATGATCCCTGCCGCATTATTTCCCTTGACAGACCCGCCATACAAGATCCGCGCCTGCTCGGCCACGCCCGCGGAGTAGAGCTCGGCCAGGTGCGACCGGATCGCGGCACACACTTCCTGGGCGTCGAGCGGCGTCGCCACCTCGCCGGTGCCGATCGCCCACACCGGTTCGTACGCGACGACGATGCCTGCCGCTTCCTCCTCCGAGACGCCGGCGAGCCCGCCGTCCAGCTGGCGCAGGGTGTGGACGACGTGCTCGCCCGCGCGGCGGACCTCGAGCGGTTCGCCGATGCACAGGATCGGGGTCATGTCGGCGTCGAGGACGGCCCGCAGCTTGGCGTTGACCAGCTCGTCGCTCTCGGCGTGGTACTGCCGGCGCTCGGAGTGCCCGACGACGACGAAGGTGCAGCCGAGTTTGGCCAGCATGGCGGCCGATATCTCGCCGGTGTAGGCGCCGCTGGCGTGCGGTGAGACGTCCTGCGCCCCGTAGCGGATACGCAGCCGGTCACCGTCGACGAGCGTCTGCACGCTGCGTAGATCGGTGAAGGGCGGGAGCACGGCCACGTCGACGGCGTCGTAGTCGGCGTCGGTCAGCGTGAACGCGAGCTTTTGCACCAGCCCGATCGCTTCCAGGTGGTTCAGGTTCATCTTCCAGTTGCCGGCCATCAGGGGCATCCGGGCCGGCTTCTTGGCGGCGCTCACTCGCTCACGCCCCCAGCGCTTGCAGGCCGGGCAGGGTCTTGCCTTCGAGGTATTCCAGGCTCGCCCCGCCGCCGGTCGAGACGTGACCGAACGCCGACTCCGCGAACCCGAGCTTTCGGACGGCTGCCGCGGAATCGCCGCCACCCACCACGGTCAGGCCGCCGGCTGCGGTGACCTCGGCAAGGGCTTGCGCGAGCGACTTCGTGCCCGGCGCGAAAGCCTCGAACTCGAAGACCCCCATGGGTCCGTTCCAGAACACGGTGCGTGCGTCGGCGAGCTTGGCGGCGAACAGCTCACGGGTCTGCGGGCCGATGTCGAGCCCTTCGCGATCGGCCGGGATCGCGGTGGCCGCGACCACGGAATGGTCTGCGTCCGGCGCGAAGGAGGCGGCCGCCACGACGTCGACCGGAAGCACCAACTCCACGCCTCGCTTCTCGGCCTCGTCGACGAACCCGCGCACGGTGTCGAGCTGGTCGGCTTCCAGCAGCGAGTTGCCGATCTCGTGACCCTGCGCCTTCAAGAACGTGTAGGCCATCCCGCCGCCGATCAGCAACCGGTCGACCTTCTCGAGCAGGTTCGCGATGACGCCGAGCTTGTCCGACACCTTCGCGCCGCCGAGCACGACGACGTAGGGGCGCTCGAGCCGCTCGGTGAGCCGCTCGAGCACCCGCACTTCCGCAAGCACGAGCCCGCCGGCCGCGTTCGGCAGCCGCATGGGCAGGTCGTACACGCTCGCATGCTTGCGATGGACGGCCCCGAAACCGTCGCCGACGTAGGCACCGCCGTCGCCGGCCAGCGCAGCCAGCTGCTCGGCGAAGGTCGCCCGCTGGTCGTCGTCCTTGCTGGTCTCTGCCGCTTCGAAGCGCAGGTTCTCGAGCAGGACGACGCCGCCTTCCGCCGTGCCGGCTACTGCCGCCGCGGCAGCCGGCCCGGCAATACCGCCGTCGGCGGTCTCCGGAAAGGCGACCGGCTGGCCGAGGAGTTCTTGCAACCGCTGCGCCACCGGGCGCAGCGAGAACTCCGGCTTGATCTCGCCCTTGGGCCTGCCGAGGTGAGCCAGCACGACGACGCGGGCGCCCCGACCGGCGAGGTCGCGGATGGTCGGCAGGCTCGCCTGAATCCGTTTGTCGTCGGTGATGGTCGGGCGCCCGGCATCCCACTGGATCGGCACGTTGAGGTCGGACCGGACCAGCACGGTACGGCCGGCGACCTCGAGGTCGTCGACGGTGCGCATATGGCTGCCCTAGCCGAGACGAGACGCGACGAGCGCGGTCAGGTCGACGAGTCGGCTCGAGTAGCCCCACTCGTTGTCGTACCAGCCGAGCACCTTCACGCTCTTGCCGCTCGCCATCGTGAGCGGGGCGTCGAACGTGCACGACGCAGGCGAGCCGACGATGTCGGAGGAGACGATCGGGTCCTCGCTGTAGTAGAGGTAACCCTTCAGCGGGCCTTCGGCGGCTGCCTTGTACGCCGCGTTGACCTCTTCCTTGGTCACCTCGCGCTCGAGCTCGACGACGAGGTCGGTGATCGAGCCGTCGGGCACCGGCACCCGCAGAGCGAAGCCGTCCAGCTTGCCCTTCAGCTCCGGAAGCACCAGCGCGACCGCCTTCGCGGCACCGGTCGTCGTCGGGATGATGTTCTGCGCCGCAGCGCGGGCGCGGCGCAGGTCCTTGTGCGGGAAGTCGAGGATGACCTGGTCGTTGGTGTACGCGTGGACCGTGGTCATGAAGCCCTTGACGATGCCGAAGGAGTCCTGCAGCACCTTCGCGAGCGGCGCGACACAGTTCGTCGTGCACGACGCGTTGCTGATCACGTGGTGCTTGGCTGCGTCGTAGTCGCCGTCGTTGACGCCGATCACGAACGTCGCGTCCTCGTTCTTGGCCGGCGCCGAGATGATGACCTTCTTGGCGCCCGCGGCGATGTGCGCCTTGGCCTTCTCGGCGTCCGTGAAGTGACCGGTCGACTCGATGACGATGTCGACACCGAGCTCGCCCCATGGCAGCTGGGCCGGGTCGCGCTGGGAGAGAACCTTGATCTCCTTGCCGTCGACCGTGATCGTGCCGTCTCCGGCCCGCACGTCGCCGGCGAAAGTGCCGAGCACCGTGTCGTACTTCAGCAGGTGCGCGAGCGTTTTGGTGTCGGTCAGGTCGTTGACCGCGACGATCTCGATGTTGCTGCCCTGCGACGCGGCGACCGCGCGGTAGAAGTTGCGTCCGATGCGTCCGAACCCGTTGACGCCAACACGAATAGCCACGGTCATCTCCCTCGTCCCATCCGGGACACAACAGACGAAAAACACTCTTGAGTCTTTCGCTCCGGCGCCCTTGCCGGTGCACAGCTGAAACGGCCCGCCGACGAGCGAACCGGCACAACGACCCTAACGGATCGACGGCCCCCGACTGCCAGTGGGATGCGGCCTAGCGGGGTGGGACTTTCGCCCTGATTGTTGGGACCGCTCCCGTCCTCAGGGAACGAGCATGTCCGGCGTGAGACCGGCGTCGGTGCCCGGCTCGCCGAGTTCGCCGGCCCGCTTGTCGGCCATCGCGAGCAGCCGGCGGATGCGCCCGGCGATGGCATCCTTGGTCATCGGCGGGTCGGCCAGCGCACCCAGCTCCTCGAGCGAGGCTTGCGCGTGTTCGATCCGCAACCGGCCGGCGACGACAAGGTGCTCGGGTGCTTCGTCGCCGAGCAACTCCAGCGCACGCGTGACCCGCGCGCCCGCCGCGACAGCGGCCCGGGCCGACCGCCGCAGGTTCGCGTCGTCGAAGTTCGCCAGCCGGTTCGCCGCGGCCCGCACCTCCCGCCGAACGCGGCGCTCTTCCCATGCCAGGACGCTGTCGTGGGCGCCGAGACGCGTGAGCAACGCGCCGATCGCGTCACCGTCGCGGATCACCACCCGGTCGACGCCTCGCACCTCTCTGGCCTTCGCCGAGACGCCGAGCCGTCGTGCGGCACCGACCAGCGCGAGGGCCGCTTCCGGCCCGGGACAAGTGATCTCCAGCGCCGACGAGCGACCGGGTTCGGTCAGCGACCCGTGCGCGATGAACGCGCCTCGCCACGCCGACTCGGCGTCGCAGACGCCTCCCGAGACGACTTGCGGCGGAAGTCCCCGGATCGGCCGGCCGCGGCCGTCGAGCAGGCCGGTCTGCTTGGCCAGCAAGTCGCCGTCCTTCGCGACGCGGACGACGTAGCGGCTGCCCTTGCGCAACCCGCCTGGCGCGATGACAGCGAGGTCGGAGGTGTGGCCGTACAACTCGGCGATGTCGCGCCGCACCCGGCGGGCTGCCACACCGGTGTCGAGTTCGGCCTCGATGACGACGTGGCCCCCCACCAGATGCAGCCCGCCGGCGAACCGCAGCAACGCGGCAGTCTCTGCCTTGCGGCAACACGTCTTCGTCACGGTCAGCCGCGACAGCTCGTCCTTCACCGCGCCGGTCATCGCCATCGCCTCGGTGTCCTTTCCACTACTCGCCGCGCTCGGCCGGGTGGTGACCCTCCGAGCCTGCCCCCGCCGCACCGGCGCGCGGCGCGGTCCGGTTGAAGATGCTTGCATATGCAACCGCGAGAAGCGCGGGATCGTGCCGAGGGCTTCCGTCGTTCATCGCGACGGAGTCGAGGACGAGCTCGGCGCCCAGCGCCGCCGCGGCCGACGTCAACGTACCGACGTCGCGCACCACACCGGTGTCGCCCAGCACGACGTCGACGTGCAGACCGGGCGCATGTGCAGCGAGCACATCCAGGTGGTTCTCGGGTGAGAAGTTCGTGGTCTCACCCGGCTGGGGCGCAAGGTTGAGCGCGACGAGCTTGCGCGCCGAAGTCGTGAGGATCGCGTCGGCGAGCTCCGGTACCAGCAGGTGCGGCAGCACGCTGGAAAACCATGAGCCGGGGCCGAGCACGACCCAGTCGGCTGCCCGGATCGCGGCGACGGCGTCGGGGCAGGCAGGGGGTCGTGGCGGGGCGAGGGACACGCTGACCACCCGGCCGGGCGCGGTCGCCACGGCGACCTGGCCGCGCACGATCCGCTCGGCGTGCGGGTCGGCAGGGTCGAGACCGGCGACGGTGGCTTCGATGTCCAGCGGCACGACCGCCATCGGGAGCACCCGACCCTGCGCGCCGAGCAACCGGCCGACCAGGTCGAGGGCGGCGACCTGGTCGCCGAGCAGGTCGCTGAGCGCCACGATGATCAGGTTTCCGAGCGCGTGGTCGCGCAGCTCGCCGTCGCCGCCGAACCGGTGTTGGATCAACTGCGCCCAGACCCGGCCCCACGGGTCGTCACCGCACAACGCGGCGAGCGCCTTGCGCAGGTCGCCGGGCGGCAGGACCCCGAACTCCCGGCGCAACCGCCCGCTCGAACCGCCGTCGTCGGAGACTGTGACGACCGCCGTGAGCCGAGCCGTGACCCGGCGCAGGGCCGAGAGTGACGCCGCCAGCCCGTGCCCGCCGCCGAGCGCGACGACCTGCGGTCCGCCGGCATCGGCCAGGTGCTGGTCGTCGCCCGTCACTCGCGACCCAGGTCCCGATGGCTCACCTGTACCTCGATCGCATCGTGCTGTTCGTCGGCCCGACCAAGGGCGGCCAGCCGGGCGGCCAGCTCCTCCGCGATCGTGACGCTGCGGTGCTTGCCGCCTGTGCAGCCTACGGCCAGGGTGAGGAACCGCTTGCCCTCCTGGCGGTATCCGGCGACGAGGATCTCGAGCAGTTCGGTGTAGCGATCGAGGAACTGCCGCGTCGCGGGCTGCCCGAGCACGTACTCGCGGACCTCCGGGTCGCGCCCGGTGAGGGGTCGCAGCTCGGGTACCCAGTGCGGGTTCGGCAGGAAACGGCAATCGACGACGAGGTCGGCGTCTACCGGCAGACCGTACTTGTAGCCGAACGAGACGACGGCGGCCCGCAAGGTGGGCTCGTCGGCGTCCGCGAAAGCGGCGACGATCTTGGCGCGTAGCTCGTGGACGTTCAGCCGGGTCGTGTCGAGCACGAGGTCCGCCTCGCCGCGCACGTCGCGGAGCAGGTCCCGCTCGCGAGCGATTCCGTCGACCAGCCGGCCGTCGCCCTGCAGGGGATGCGGCCGCCGTACGTTTTCGAACCGCCGCACCAACTCGTCGTCCGAAGCCTCGAGAAAGAGCACCTGGAGCTCGGCGCCACGACGCTCCAGCGCCGACAGGGCGCCGTGCAGGTCGGAGGTGAAGCCACGGCTCCGGACGTCGACGACAGCCGCGATCTTGCCGATGGCACCGCCACTTCTGGTGCCGAGCTCGACCATGGTGTTCAGCAGCGCCGGCGGCAGGTTGTCGACGACGAACCAGCCGAGGTCTTCCAGGCATTTCGCCGCCGTGCTCCGGCCCGCCCCGGAGAGCCCGGTGAGGACGACCAGATGGAGGGCGTCGGTCGAGGTGGCCCGGGTCGCGGGGCTCGGAGGTGTGGCGGTCACGGCCTGCCCTCCTCAGCCTGGTCACCGTCGGTGGCGCGGGGTGCGTCGACGTGCAAGGCGGCGAAGACGGTCTCCGCCGTGTGGCGCCCGACTCCGGGCACCGCAGCTATCTCGTCGACACCCGCCGCCTTCATGCGTCTCACCGACCCGAAGTGTCGCAGCAACGCGCCCCTGCGCGTCGCACCTAAGCCCGGAATGCCTTCAAGCGCGCTACGCGTCATCGACTTCGACCGCTTGGCGCGATGGTAGGTGATCGCGAACCGGTGGGCTTCGTCGCGGATGCGCTGGAGCAGGTAGAGCCCCTCGCTGGTACGCGGCAGGATCACCGGATCGGGCTCTCCGGGCAGCCACACCTCCTCCAGCCGTTTGGCCAATCCGACGAGCGCGACGTCGTCGATGCCGAGCTCGGTCAGGGCCCGCTGCGCCGCGGCGACCTGCGGGGCGCCGCCGTCGACGACGACGAGGTTCGGCGCGTAGGCGAACTTGCGCGGCCGGCCGGTCTGCGGATCGATGCCGGGCCGGCTCGCCAGGGTGCCGGCCGGGTCGGCATCGGCCGCTTGCTCGTCCATCTGCAACTCACTCGCGGACCGCTCCTCGAGGTAGCGGCGGAACCGGCGGGTGATGACCTCGTGGATCGCGGCCACGTCGTTCGCGGTCGCCCGAGCATCGGGATCGGTAACGGTGCCCGCGTAGGCATCGGTGCCGGCGTCGGCCGCGGCGACGGGTTCGCGAGGAGCACTGCTGGCCGCGTCGCCCACGGTGGTGATCGCGAACCGGCGGTACTCGCTCTTGCGCGCCAACCCGTCTTCGAACACGACCATGGACGCGACGACGTCGGTTCCTTGCAGGTTGGAGATGTCGTAGCACTCGATACGCAGCGGCGCATCGTCGAGTTCGAGCGCGTCCTGGATCTCCTTGAGTGCGCGACCGCGGGCCGTGAGGTCGCCGGCTCGGCGCACCTTGTGCAGCGCGAGGGCTTGCGCCGCGTTCCGGCTCACCGTCTCGAGCAGCGCGCGCTTGTCACCGCGCTGCGGCACCCGCAGTTCGACCCGGGTACCGCGCCGCTCGCACAGCCACTCCCCCATCGCCTCCGGCTCGGGCGGCAGTTCGGGCACCAGCACTTCTTTCGGGACGTCGCCCGTGAGACCGCCGTCGCCCGCGCCCGCCTCGCCGTACAGCTGGGTGAGGAAATGCTCCACCAGCTCGGACGCCGACAGCGCCTCGACCTTCTCGACCACCCAACCTCGCTGCCCGCGAACCCGACCACCGCGCACGAAGAAGACCTGTACCGCGGCTTCCAACGGGTCGTCGGCGAGCGCGATGACGTCGGCGTCAGTGTCTTCGCTCAGGACGACGGTCTGCTTCTCGATGGCGCGGCGCAAGGCGGCGGTGTCGTCGCGCAGTCGCGCCGCGCGCTCGAACTCCTCGGCCGCAGCGGCCGCTCGCATCTCACGCTCGAGCCGCTTCAGGTAAGCGGCCGTGTGGCCGGCCATGAAGTCGCAGAAGTCGTCGACGATGCCGCGATGCTGCTCCTCGGTGACCCAGCCGACGCACGGCGCACTGCACTTGCCGATGTGACCGAGCAGGCACGGGCGCCCGGTCCGCTGTGCGCGGCGGTACACGCCCTTCGAGCACGTGCGGGCAGGGAAGACGCGAAGCAGCAGGTCGAGCGTCTCGCGGATGGCCCAGGCGTGGGAGTACGGGCCGAAGTAGCGGTTTCCCTTCTTCTTCGCGCCGCGATACACCATCAGGCGGGGCACGTCTTCGCCGAGCGTGACGGCAAGGTACGGGTAACTCTTGTCGTCGCGGTACTTGACGTTGAACCGCGGGTCGAACTCCTTGATCCAGTTGTACTCGAGCTGGAGCGCTTCGACCTCGGTGGCGACAACGGTCCAATCGACGTGCGCCGCTGTCGTCACCATCGACTGCGTGCGCACGTGCAAGGCGTGGAAATCGGCGAAGTAGGAGTTCAAGCGTGAGCGCAGGTTCTTCGCCTTGCCGACGTAGATGACGCGGCCGTGCTGGTCGCGAAAGCGATAGACGCCGGGCGACTCCGGGATCGAGCCCGGCGCCGGACGATACGAGGCCGGATCCGCCACGCCGCTCAGCCTAACGATCGATCGAGCACAAGCGTGCTGGTGATCGAGCGCCCGTTACCGCGACACGGTCGCACGTCGCGGTGACACCTGCTTCTTCGCCGCGGTACGCCGGGTGGAGGTTCGGCGCGCCGGGGACGGCGTGGCCTCGGCGTTGCCGGCGTCCAGCACGTGGCGCAGGAACCGGCCGGTGTGGCTGGCGGCGTCGAGGGCGACGGCCTCAGGTGGGCCCTCCGCAACCAGCAGGCCGCCACCCGAGCCGCCCTCGGGACCCATGTCGATGATCCAGTCGGCGGTCTTGACGACGTCGAGATTGTGCTCGATGACGATCACCGTGTTGCCCTTCTCGACGAGCGATTGCAGGACGCCGAGGAGCTTGCGCACATCTTCGAAGTGCAGGCCGGTGGTGGGCTCGTCGAGCACGTAGACCGTGCGGCCGGTCGAGCGCTTCTGGAGCTCCGAGGCGAGCTTCACCCGTTGCGCCTCGCCGCCGGACAGCGTCGGCGCCGGTTGGCCGAGCCGGACGTAGCCGAGCCCGACGTCGACCAGCGTGGTCAGGTGGCGCGCGATCGGCGGGATCGCCGCGAAGAACTCGCTGGCTTCCTCGATGGGCATGTCGAGCACTTCGGAGATCGTCTTGCCCTTGTAGTGGACGTCGAGGGTCTCGCGGTTGTAGCGCGCACCCTGGCACACCTCGCACGGGACGTAGACGTCGGGCAGGAAGTTCATCTCGATCTTGATCGTGCCGTCGCCCGAACAGGCCTCGCAGCGCCCGCCCTTGACGTTGAAGGAGAACCGGCCCGGCAGGTAGCCGCGGACTTTCGCCTCGGTCGTCTCGGCGAACAGTTTGCGGATGTTGTCGAAGACGCCGGTGTACGTCGCGGGATTCGACCTGGGCGTGCGCCCGATCGGACTCTGGTCGACGTGGATCGCCTTGTCGACCTGGTCGAGCCCCAGAATGCGCGAGTGGCGGCCGGGCACCGTTTTCGCGCCGTACAACTCCTTGGCGAGGGCGTTGTAGAGGATGTCGTTGACGAGCGTCGACTTGCCGGAGCCGGAAACCCCGGTCACTGCGACGAAACAGCCGAGCGGGAAGGTCACGTCGATGCCGCGCAGGTTGTGCTCGCGGGCGCCCTTGACGACGAGCTGGCGCTTGGCGTCGACCGGACGCCGGAGCCCGGGTAGCTCGATGCGCCTGCGGCCGGACAGGTAGGCGCCGGTCAGCGATTCCTTGCTGGCCAACAGATCGTCGACCGAGCCGGAGACCACGACCTGGCCGCCGTGTTCGCCGGCGCCCGGACCGATGTCGACCACCCAGTCGGCGGTGCGGATCGTGTCTTCATCGTGCTCGACGACGATCAGCGTGTT
The DNA here is from genome assembly GCA_963782965.1 of uncultured Actinomycetes bacterium. Lineage (GTDB taxonomy): Bacteria > Actinomycetota > Actinomycetes > Acidothermales > Acidothermaceae > CAWALV01. Next base: position 1,349,315 of record CAWALV010000006.1, on the reverse strand, counting down.
GCCCAGATCGCGCAACCGAACCAAGGTCTCGATGAGCCGGTGGTTGTCACGCTGGTGCAGGCCGATGCTCGGCTCGTCGAGGACGTAGAGCACCCCGACGAGCCCAGAGCCGATCTGCGTGGCCAGCCGGATCCGCTGTGCCTCACCGCCCGCGAGGGTGCCGGCAGCGCGGTCGAGCGTGAGGTAATCGAGGCCGACGTCGAGCAGGAAACCAAGACGGGCGTTGACTTCTTTCAGCACCCGCTCGGCGATCTGCTTCTCACGCGCCGTGAGGTCGAGCTGGCGGAGCACCTTCGCGCACTCTCCGATCGGCAACCCGGCGACGTCGGCGATGGACCGGTCGCCGATGGTGACCGCGAGAGAGACCGGCTTGAGCCGCTTGCCGTCGCACTGCGGGCAGGGCACTTCGCGCATGAAGCCTTCGAATCGCTCGCGGCTCCAGTCGCTTTCGACCTCACCGTGGCGGCGCTCGATGAAGGAGACCACGCCTTCGTACGTCGTGTAGTACGAGCGCTGCCGGCCGTAGCGGTTCTTGTAGCGCACGTGAACCTGCTCGTCGTGGCCGTACAGCACGCACTTGCGCACCTTGGCAGGCAGCTTCTCCCACGGTGTCGTGATGGAGAACCCGATCGTGTCGGCGAGTGCTTCGAGCAGCCGGAAGAAGTAGTCGGACGTGTGGCCGCCCGACCATGGCGCGATCGCGCCTTCGTCGATCGACAGCGTGGGATCGGGGATGACGAGATCGGGGTCGACCTCGAGCTTCGTACCGAGACCGGTGCACTCGGTGCAGGCGCCGTACGGCGAGTTGAACGAGAACGAGCGCGGTTCGAGCTCTTCGAAGGAGAGATCGTCGTAGGTACAGGCCAGATGCTCGGAGAACACCCTCTCGCGATGGACGTCGTCTTCGGGCAGGTCGATGAACTCGAGCGTGACGAGCCCGCTCGAAAGCTTCAGCGCCGTTTCGATCGAGTCGGTCAACCGCCGCTTGGCCGACTCCTTGACGCTGAGCCGGTCGACGACGACCTCGATGGTGTGCTTTTCCTGCTTCTTCAGTCGCGGCGGCTCGGTGAGCGGGTGGACCACGCCGTCGACCCGGACCCGGGCGAAGCCCTTGGTCTGCAAGTCGCCGAACAGGTCGGCGTACTCCCCCTTACGGCCGCGGATCAGTGGCGCCAGGACCTGGAACCGGCTGCCCTCGTCGAACTCGAGGATGCGGTCGACGATCTGCTGCGGCGTCTGCCGGGCGATCGCACGCCCGCACACCGGACAGTGCGGGTGGCCGATGCGGGCGAAGAGCAGCCGCAGGTAGTCGTAGACCTCGGTGATCGTGCCGACCGTGGAGCGCGGGTTGCGCGACGTCGACTTCTGGTCGATCGAGACGGCCGGCGAGAGCCCCTCGATGAAATCGACGTCGGGCTTGTCCATCTGGCCCAGGAACTGGCGGGCGTAGGCGGAGAGCGACTCGACGTAGCGGCGCTGGCCCTCGGCGAAGATCGTGTCGAAGGCGAGGCTCGACTTGCCGGAGCCGGACAGCCCGGTGAACACGATCAGGGCATCGCGCGGCAACTCGAGCGAGACGTCCTTCAGGTTGTGCTCGCGGGCACCGCGGATCACCAGGCGATCGGCCATGGGGCGCTGCCGCCGTCCTCTCGTTTGCGAGATCGTGCTTGCAAAATCTTCACCGCCAGCCGGCGGTCGGTCCATCGTAAGAGGCCCGCCCGACAATACGGCGGGCCCGAAATCCGGGAGCCCCCGGACGCACCGCCGGGTAGGTTCCCCACGTGACTGAACACTTCGACCCGGCTGAGACTTCCGCCGACGTCCGAGCCGCCACCGATCGGCTGCTGCGCACCGCCCGCACGCTCTCGGACGACGACGTGCCGGCGCCGTCGCTCCTGCCGGGCTGGTCCCGCGGCCACGTTCTCACCCACCTGGCCCGAGGCGCCGACGCCATGTGCAACGTGCTGTCGGGGGTGACGACCGGCGTGGAGAAGCCCGCCTACCCGAGCCAGGAAGCCCGAGACGCCGCGATCGAGGCGGGCGCCGCGAGGCCGATCGCGCAGCAGATCGCCGATGTCGAGACGTCGTTCGAACGGTTCCACGCCACGGTCGCGGCGGTGCCTGCCCACGAGTGGGAGACCGTCGTGGCATTCACGCTGCGCGGAGACCGGCGCCCCGTGCGGGCAGCGCTCGACTCCCGGGTGCGCGAGATCGCCATCCATCACGTCGATCTCGACGCCGGCTACACCGCGGCCGACTGGCCGCCGGACTTCGCGTTGCGCATCCTGCACGCCGTGCTGCCCGTCTTCGAGGCGCGCGCGATCACGCCGTGCACGCTACGACCGACCGATGCACCCGGCGTCGTCCCGGTGGCCGGCGGAGCCGGTCTCGAGATCAGCGGGCCGACCCATGCGCTCGCCACCTGGCTGCTCGGCCGCACCGACGGGAGCAGCCTGCAGGTCACCGGCGGCGACCTGCCGGCCCCGCCCGTCTGGACCTGACCTGCTGGCCGGCCCAGCATCCGCCGACGGGCCGGGTGGCAGAATGATCGGCATGCCTGCTGACTACACCGGGGACGTCGTTGTAGGCGGCCCGCCAGACGTGAGGGACCTGCCCGGCCTGCGCATCACCAAGATCGCCGTCGGGCCGATGAACAACAACGCCTACTTTTTGCGCTGCACGCGCACCGGCGACACGATCTTGATCGACGCGGCGGCCGAGCCCGACCGGCTGCTCGAGACGCGCGACGACGGCATCCTGCTGAAGGTGATCACGACGCACCAGCACGCCGACCACTGGTCCGGCCTGCAGGCGGTCGTCGGCGTGACGGGCGCTGCGGTGATCGCGCACCCCCTCGACGCGCCGGCCCTCCCGGTGCCGACCAGCAGGTACGTCGAGCACGGCGACGTCATCGAGGTCGGCGAGGCACGGCTGAAGGTCATCCACCTGCGCGGCCATACGCCGGGCAGCATCGCACTGCTCTACGACGCCGACCCGAAAGCCCCGCACTTGTTCACCGGCGACTCGCTGTTCCCGGGTGGCCCCGGCAACACGCAAGGCAACGCTGCCCACTTCACCTCGTTGATGGACGACCTCGAAGAACGGGTGTTCGCCGTGCTCCCCGACGAGACCTGGGTGTATCCGGGCCATGGCAACGACACCACGCTCGGCACCGAGCGACCCCACCTACCGGAGTGGCGCGACCGCGGCTGGTAGGTCGGAGCGAGCAGGCAGCGGGTCGCCCGACGGCGCCTCGTCCGGATCGCCGATATCGGTCGGCGTCCGCTCCGCCTCGTGCGCGGTGGCGGCGGCCTGCCGGATGGACCGCTCGCCCGCCGTGCGCGCCTCGCCACCCTGCGACTCACCGCCCCGTTCACGGGCGGACGCCGGCCGGCGCATCTATCGGACGCCGGCGGCCTCCATGCCGCGCAGTTCCTTCTTCAGCTCGTGGATCTCGTCGCGCAGCCGCGCCGCGAGTTCGAACTGCAACTCTGCCGCGGCCGTGTGCATCTGGTCGGTGAGTTGCTCGATCAGGCTCGACAGCTCCGCGCGAGGCATGCCGGCGAGTTCTTTTGCGTGCGCACCGGCCGCTCCAGGGCGAGAACCCAGCCCGGGCACGGGGGTCTTCCCCCGGCTCACCTGACGACCGGCGCCGCCGATGAGCTTTTGGGTGTCAGCGTCCTCGCGGACGATCGAATCGAGGATGTCGGCAATCTTCTTGCGGAGCGGCTGCGGATCGATGCCACGTTCCTCGTTGTACGCGACCTGCTTGGCGCGACGCCGGTTGGTCTCGTCGATCGCCCGGGCCATCGACGGCGTGACGGTGTCGGCGTACATGTGCACCTGACCGGAGACGTTGCGGGCGGCACGCCCGATGGTCTGGATGAGAGACGTGTCGGAACGGAGGAAACCTTCCTTGTCGGCGTCCAGGATGGAGACCAACGACACCTCGGGCAGGTCGAGGCCCTCGCGCAAGAGGTTGATGCCGACGAGGACGTCGAACTCGCCGAGCCGCAACTCGCGGAGCAGTTCGACGCGGCGCAACGTGTCGACCTCGCTGTGCAGGTAGCGCACCCGGATACCCAGCTCGAGCAGGTAGTCGGTGAGATCTTCGGACATCTTCTTCGTCAACGTCGTGACGAGCACTCGCTCGTCGCGTTCGGCCCGCACCCGGATCTCGTGCACCAGATCGTCGATCTGACCCTTCGTCTTCTTCACGACGACCTCGGGGTCGACCAGGCCGGTGGGCCGGATGACCTGCTCGACGACGTCGCCCGCAACCCGGGACAGCTCGTACGACCCTGGGGTCGCGGAGAGATAGACCGTCTGCCCCACCCGGTCGAGGAATTCCTCCCAGCGCAGCGGGCGGTTATCCATCGCGCTCGGTAACCGGAAGCCATGCTCGACGAGGGTTCGCTTGCGCGACATGTCCCCCTCGTACATGCCGCCGATCTGGGGCACGCTGACGTGCGACTCGTCGATGACGAGCAGGAAGTCCTCCGGGAAGTAGTCGAGCAACGTGTTCGGCGGGGTGCCCGGGCCGCGCCCGTCGATGTGGCGGCTGTAGTTCTCGATGCCGGAACAGCTGCCGACCTGGCGCATCATCTCGAGGTCGTAGGTCGTGCGCATGCGCAGCCGCTGCGCCTCGAGCAACTTGCCCTGCTTCTCCAACTCGGCGAGGCGCTGTTCCAGCTCGGTCTCGATGCCACGGATGGCACGCTCCATCCGCTCCGGACCCGCTACATAGTGCGAGGCGGGGAAGATGTACAGCTCGGAATCCTCGGTGACGACGTCACCGGTCAGCGGGTGCAGGGTCGAGAGCCGCTCGATCTCGTCGCCGAACATCTCGATGCGGACGGCGAGTTCTTCGTACTGCGGGATGACCTCGATGGTGTCGCCGCGCACCCGGAACGTGCCGCGGGTGAACGCCACGTCGTTGCGGGTGTACTGGATGTCGACGAGACGGCGCAGCAGCTTGTCGCGTTCGATCTCTTGGCCGACCTTCAGCCGAACCATCCGGTCGACGTACTCCTGAGGTGTGCCGAGGCCGTAGATGCACGACACGCTCGCCACCACCACGACGTCGCGCCGCGTCAGCAGGCTGTTCGTCGCCGAGTGCCGCAACCGCTCGACCTCGTCGTTGATCGAGGAGTCCTTCTCGATGTAGGTGTCTGTCTGCGGCACGTACGCTTCGGGCTGGTAGTAGTCGTAGTAGCTCACGAAGTACTCGACCGCGTTGTTGGGCAGCAGCTGCTTCAACTCGTTGGCGAACTGGGCCGCTAGCGTCTTGTTCGGCTGCATCACGAGGGTGGGTCGCTGCAGCCGCTCGACGAGCCATGCGGTGGTCGCCGACTTGCCGGTGCCGGTCGCGCCGAGCAGGACGATGTCGTGATCGCCGCGCCGGACGCGCTGTTCGAGTTCGTCGATCGCCTGGGGCTGGTCACCGGCCGGTGAGAAGTCGCTGACGACCTGGAACGGCGCCACCCGGCGCTCGAGATCGGTGATGGGTCTCACGCCGACCACGGTACGTGCCGCCACCGACAACCGCCGAGCCCGGATTCTCCGAGGCCCTCGCAGAGCGACGCTCAGCGCACTCCTTGGAGGTCGCGCCAGACCTCGTCGACCTCGGCACGCAGCTCGGCGAGGCTCCCGTCGTTGACGATCACCCGCCACGCCACGGCGCGCCGCTGGTCGTCGTCGACCTGGGCTGCCATCCGCATCAGGGCCTGGGGCTGGCTCATGCCCCGGTGCGCGAGTCGCTCCAAGCGCAGCTCGCGGGCCGCCTCCACCACGACGATCCGGTCGAACTCCTCGACCATGCCCACCTCGACGAGGAGCGGGACGGCGTTGACGACGGTGGCGTCGGCCGGCGTCTCCTCGATGCGACGCCGGGTCTCGGCTCTGACCAGCGGGTGGACGATCTCTTCCAGCCGCCGGCGCGAAGCGGCGTCGGCGAAGACGATTTCGGCGATTCGTTGCCGGTCGAGCGAGCCGTCGGAGGCCAGGACACCCGGCCCGAAAGCCTCCGCAACCGCCTCGAACCCCGGCGTGCCGGGCTCGACGACGGCGTGGGCGATCTCGTCGGCGTCGATGACAACGGCTCCGAGCTCGGCGAAACGATCGAGTGCCACGCTCTTCCCGGCGCCGAGTCCGCCGGTCAACCCGACGACGAGCGGGCCGCCCGTCACGAGTGGCTCACGAGCTGGCCGCGGGCGAGCCCGACGCACCGGCGGACGCGCCGCCTGACGCACCGGCCGACGCGCCGAACTGCAGCATCTTGGCCGCCATGGCCGAGAGCGCGGCGGGCGCTTTCGCGGCGGGCAGGATCGACGGCGACACCTCGACGACGAGGGTGCGCGCCCCGTCGGCCATCAGCAGCTCGTTCCACTGCTTGCCGACCAGCACCCAGGCCGGCTGCCCGCCGACCGTGACCTTGGTGATCGTCGCGGTCTGCCCGTCGTGTTGGACGGTCAGCGACACGCGCCCAGCGGCCGTCTTGGCGTCGGTGTAGGTGATGTAGGAGACCTCGACGAGGGGCGGCCCGGTCGGGGAGGCTGACGGGCTGCCGCTGGCACCCGAGCCGATCGGCACGCCGTAACCGCAGGTCACTCGGCCGGTGCGCCCGGACGCCGGCACCGGCGCGGCCCGCAGGTAGGTGACCTTGCCCGGGACCCCGACGCCGAGCGCCTGCTGCACCGCCTGCAACGGCAAGAGCTGCGAGCAACCGACGGGCAGCGATGGCGGCGCAGAGGTGGACGGAGATGGCGCCGGAGAGGACGCCGGGCCGCTGGAGGTCACGACCGGCAATGACGAGGACGGTGTCGTGGTGGCCGCGCCGTGCCCCTTCGAGCAGCCGGCGGCCAGGCCGAGCGTGGCGACGACGATCGCGACCCCGACGACAGTGGCGAGCCCGACGCCACCGCGGGTCGATGTGTCTTCGCGGCGCGACTGTGGACGATCAACGGCTCGCATGGGCCGAACAGTAACGCGCGACGGCACAAACAACGAGCGGCCCCGCTGGTGCGGGGCCGCTCGTCACGAAACCGAAAAGTGCGCCGAAGCGCAGGATCAGCCTTCGCCGCTGGTGAGCTTGCGGCGCAACTCTTCGAGCTGCTCGTCGGAGGCGAGACTGCCTTGGCCCGCGCCCGAAGACGTGCTGGACGACGTGACGGTGCCACCGCCACCGCTACCGCCACCCGCACCGCTGGTCGCGGCGTCGGAGTCGGCCGCGTCGGCGGCTTCGGCGTCGGCCTTGCGGGCTTCGACGATCTGCGCCTGGTGCGCCTCGAACCGGGCGCGCGCCTCGGCGTACTGGCGTTCCCATTCCGCCTGCTGCTGCTCGTGGCCCGGCAACCACTCGTTGGTCTCGGGGTCGAACCCTTCGGGGTAGAGGTAGTTGCCCTGGTCGTCGTAGTTCGCCGGCATGCCGTAGAGCGTGGGGTCGAACTGCTCGGCAGGAACCTCGGGACCGCCGGCCCCTTCGTTCGCCTGCTTCAGCGACAGGCTGATCCGCCGCCGCTCGAGGTCGATGTCGATCACCTTGACGAAGATTTCGTCACCGACCTGTACGACCTGCTCGGGAATCTCGACGTGACGCTCGGCGAGCTCGGAGATGTGTACCAAGCCCTCGATGCCGTCTTCGACGCGCACGAACGCGCCGAACGGAACCAGCTTCGTGACCTTGCCCGGCACGACCTGACCGATCGCGTGGGTGCGAGCGAACGCCTGCCACGGGTCTTCCTGTGTCGACTTCAACGACAGCGAGACGCGCTCGCGGTCCATGTCGACGTCCAGGACCTCGACGGTCACCGGCAGGCCGACCTCGACGACCTCGCTCGGGTGGTCGATGTGCTTCCACGACAACTCCGAGACGTGCACCAGACCGTCGACCCCACCGAGGTCGACGAAGGCACCGAAGTTGACGATCGAACTCACGACACCGTTGCGGATCTGACCCTTTTGCAAGGTGGTCAGGAAGGTCTGGCGCACCTCGGACTGGGTTTGCTCCAGCCAGGCCCGGCGCGAGAGCACGACGTTGTTGCGGTTCTTGTCGAGCTCGATGATCTTGGCTTCGAGCTCGCGGCCGACATACGGCTGCAGGTCGCGGACGCGGCGCATCTCGACCAGGGACGCCGGCAAGAAGCCGCGCAACCCGATGTCGAGGATCAGACCGCCCTTGACGACCTCGATGACCGTGCCGTTGACGACGCCGTCGCTCTCCTTGATCTGCTCGATCGTGCCCCAGGCGCGCTCGTACTGCGCGCGCTTCTTGGACAGGATGAGCCGGCCCTCCTTGTCCTCCTTCTGAAGGACGAGGGCCTCGATCTGGTCACCGACGGAGACGACCTCGTTCGGGTCGACGTCGTGCTTGATCGACAGCTCGCGGGAGGGGATGACGCCCTCGGTCTTGTAACCGATGTCGAGCAGCACCTCGTCGCGATCGACCTTGACGATCGTGCCCTCGACGATGTCGCCGTCGTTGAAGTACTTGATCGTCTCGTCGACGGCGGCGAGGAAGTCTTCGGCCGAGCCGACGTCGTTGACAGCGACTTGCGGGCTGCTCCCGGGCACGCCCGCGCTCTCGGGACTGTTCGGGGTGGTGTCGGTGGTACCAGGTGTGCTTTCGGTGCGCACGTCGGTGCTGCTCGTCATAGGGGGGTCGGCTCCGGTCACGGACATGAGGTTCGCTCGGCGATGCGCACGGGCTCGCCGCCCGGCAACCCAAGCAACCGTGCGATTGCGGGCCTACTCCATACCGAGGCACGCAAGCCCATACGCACCGTTCACAATACGTGCGACGCTCCAGCAGGGGCAACCCGGGGCACCCATTCGATGATCAGCCAGTGAGGAGTGCCGCCAGCCGTGTCCGATACCCCGCACCTGCACGACCGGCCGCACGAGGCGGGACAGGTCGACCGGGTCGGACGCCGCCGGGCGGGCGCCGCCGAAACGGCCGGCGCGAACCGGCGCTGGTGGGACGCCGCCGCCGACGCCTACCAAGCCGAGCACGGCGCCTTCTTGCGCGACGTCGGCTTCGTCTGGTGCCCCGAAGGGCTCGACGAGGCCGACGCGCAGCTGCTCGGACCCACCGCCGAGCTGGCCGGGCGCCGGATCCTCGAGCTCGGTTGCGGCGCGGCGCAGTGCGGGCGGTGGCTCGCCGCCCGTGGGGCGCGAGTCGTCGGCGTCGACCTCTCCGCGCGCCAGCTCGGCCACGCGCAGCTCCTGAACGCGGCGAGCGGCGTCACCGTGACGCTCGCGCAGGCCGACGCCTGCCGGCTCCCGCTGCGAGACGCCGGCCTGGATGCCGCGTGCAGTTCGTACGGCGCGCTGCCGTTCGTGGCCGACGCGGCAGGTGCGCTGCGCGAGGTGTTCCGCGTACTGCGACCGGGTGGTCGCTTCGTGTTCTCGGTGACGCACCCGCTGCGCTGGGCACTTCCCGACGACCCCGGCCCCGGCGGGTTGACCGTCAGGTCGTCGTACTTCGACCGCAGGCCCTACGTCGAGTCGGACGCCGCCGGGCGGGCGAGCTACGTCGAACACCACCGGACTCTCGGCGATTGGGTGCGCGCGGTGGTGGCCGCCGGCTTCCGGCTGACCGATGTCGTCGAGCCGGAATGGCCGGACGGCCACGACCGCGCTTGGGGAGGGTGGTCGCCGCTGCGCGGACGCCTCATCCCCGGAACGGCCATCTTCGTGTGCGACAAACCGTGAGGCGGTGACCCCGCGACCTCAGCTCGCGCTGGCCGATCCGCCGGTGCCCGTGTCGATGCCGCACGCTTGCGTGACGTAGTTGTCGACGTTCGTTGCCGGCCGTTTCGAACTGCGGCGCGCTTCCTTCGAGGCCGGCCATTGCGGTCGCGTCGAGCTTGCTGTAGTCGTAGCCGGCCTTGGCCAGGATGCCGTCGACCTGCGGGATGTAGCTGAAGAGCGTCGTGAGGTCACCCTTGATCGACGACGGCGCCGACGAGAGCAGCGGACCCTTCAAGCTCTTGAGCTCGTCGAAGCGCTTCTTGATGTCGGCCGGGCTGCTGCCGGTCGGACCCAGTTTCGCGGATTGCGCGGCGATGACCCCGAGTTCGTTGCAGAACTTGCTGCCCTTGCCGCTGCCGGCAGCGAACGACTTCGTCGCTGAAGCGCTGGCGCTGGGCGGGCTCACCGACGCAGCGGACGACGGCGTGCTGCCCGTGGTGGACGCGACAGGCGACGTCGTGCCTCCGGTGGAGGCGTTGTTGGATTTCGAGCTACTACAACCCGTGGCCAAGACCAGAGCAGTGACCGCGGACAGGCCGAGGCCGACCGCTCGTAGGACGGGACGGCTGGTGCCGGTGTGCGACATGGAGGACTCCCGCAGGTGTAGGCAGGCGATTCGCGCCGGCGCCCTGCTGCCCGGACTGCGAGCCGCTATTCACCGGATCAGAGATCGCATCATGCCGGAAGATACATCCGCGAGAGCACGGCGCAAAACGATCGCGACGAATCGCAGCTCAGTGTCCGGCGACGTCCCAATTACGGCCGATGCCGACCGAGACGTCGAGCGGCGCCTTCAGCGGGTACGCGGCGGCCATCTCGCGGCGCGCCAGCTCCTCGACGTCCGCCCGCTCACCCGGCGCGACCTCGAACACCAGCTCGTCATGCACCTGGAGCAGCATGCGCGACCTCGCGCCGGCTTCGCGCAATGCGCGGTCGACCCCGAGCATGGCGACCTTGATGATGTCGGCGGCGCTGCCCTGGATCGGCGCGTTCAGGGCCATCCGCTCGGCCATTTCACGGCGTTGCCGGTTGTCGCTGGTGAGGTCGGGCAGGTAGCGGCGGCGGCCCATGATGGTCTCGGTGTAACCCTCCTGGCGGGCGCGATCGACCACGGCGTGCAGATAGTCGCGGACGCCACCGAACCGCTCGAAGTACTCGTTCATCAAGACGCGCGCTTCGTCGGGGGTGATGCCGAGTTGCTGCGAGAGCCCGTATGCCGACAGACCGTACGCGAGACCGTAATTCATCGCCTTGACCTTGCGACGCATCTCGGCGTCGACATCGTCGGGCGAAACGCCGAAGACGCTGGCCGCCGTCGTCGCATGGAAGTCGAAGCCCGAGTGGAACGCTTCGATCAACGCGTCGTCGCCGGAAAGGTGCGCCATGATGCGCATCTCGATCTGGCTGTAGTCGGCGGTCATCAATGCGTCGAACCCTTCGCCCACGATGAACGCCTGGCGGATACGGCGACCCTCGGCCGTGCGGATAGGGATGTTCTGCAGGTTGGGGTCGGTCGACGACAGCCGCCCGGTCGCGGCGACGAGCTGGTTGAAGGTGGTGTGCACCCGCCCGTGGTCGTCGACCATCGGGATGAGGGAGTCGACCACGGTCTTCAACCGCGAGACGTCGCGATGGTGGAGCAGGTGCTCGAGCAACGGGTGCGCGGTTTGCGCCAGGAGTCCTTGCAGCGCGTCGGCGTCGGTGGTGTAGCCGGTCTTGATGCGTTTCGTCTTCGGCAGCTTGAGTTCGTCGAAGAGGATCTGTTGCAGCTGTTTCGGCGATCCGAGATTGAACTCGCGACCGACCACCGAGTAGGCGGCCTGCTCGGCTTCCTTCACCGATGCGCCGAGTTCACTGGACAGGTCGGCGAGCACCTGGCGGTCGACCCCGATGCCGGTGCGCTCCATCTGGGCGAGGACGCCGATGAGCGGCAACTCGACGTCGCACAAGAGTTCGGCCGCACCCCGCTCGGCGAGATCGTCGTCGAGCGCGGTCGAAAGGTCGAGGACGGCCCGGGCGCGGACGATCTCGGCCAAGGCAAGACCGCTTTCGTCCAGCCCGTCGAGGGAGAGTTGCGCCTGCTCGGCACCGCTCTCGCCGGTTCCGGCGGCACCGCTGGAGGCGCCACCTGCGCGAAGCTCACGACGCAGGTAGCGCAACGCGAGATCGCCGAGATCGAACGACCGCTGCCCGGGCAGGGCGAGGTAGGCGGCCAGGGCGGTGTCGCTGACCATGCCGGCGACCGGCCAGCCGTGAGCGGCCAGTGCGAGCAACGGCCCTTTCGCGTCGTGCATGACTTTCGGTCGGCCGGGGTCCGCGAACCACGCGGCAAGGGCGTTCTCGTCGTCCTCGACCAACTCGGTCGGGTCGAGGTAGGCGCCGGCGGCATCGGGAGCCGCCAGCGCGACACCCGTGACGACACCGGTGCCACGACCCCAGCTGCCGGCCACGGACACCCCGATCCGAACGCCCGCCCCCGCGTGTTCGGCGAGCCAGCCGGCGACCTCTCCGGCGGCCAGCTGGCCGCCCTCGACGTCGAAGCCGGACTCGGCTTCGGGCTCGGGCGAGCTGAGGGTGGAGTAGAGCCGGTCGCGCAGCACCCGAAACTGCAGCGTGTCGAACACGCGGTGTACTTCCTCGCGGTTCCACTGGCCCAGGTGCAGGTCGTGCGGGCCGACGCCGAGCGGGACGTCGCGCACGAGTTCGGTCAGCTGCCGGTTGCGTACGACGCTCCCGAGATGCTCGCGAAGCAGGTTGCCGGCCTTGCCCGGCACTTCGTCGACCCGGTCGACGAGTGCTTGCAGCGAGCCGAACTCGCGCACCCACTTCGCCGCGGTCTTCTCCCCCACGCCCGGGATGTTCGGCAGGTTGTCGCTCGGATCGCCGCGCAAGGCCGCGTAGTCGGGGTACTGCCGCGGCGTGAGGCCGTACCGTTCCTCGACAGCAGCCGGGGTCATCCGAGCGAGATCGGAGACACCCTTGCGCGGGTAGAGGACCGTCACGTGGTCGCTGACGAGCTGGAACGCGTCGCGGTCGCCCGTACAGATCAAGACGTCGATGCCGGCCGCCTCGGCCTGGGTCGTGAGCGTCGCGATGACGTCGTCGGCCTCGTAGCCGTCGGCCATCACGACCGGGATCGACAGCGCGGCCAGCACCTCCTGGATGAGGCTGACCTGGCCCTTGAACTCATCGGGGGTGGCCGAGCGGTTGGCCTTGTAGTCGGCGAACGTCTCGGTGCGGAAGCTGACCCGCGACACATCGAAGGCCACTGCCACGTGCGACGGGTGCTCGTCGCGGAGCAGGTTGATGAGCATCGAGGTGAAGCCGTACACCGCATTCGTCGGCTGGCCGGTCGTCGTCGCGAAGTTCTCGACCGGCAGCGCGTAGAAGGCCCGGTACGCCAGCGAGTGACCGTCGAGGAGGAGCAGGCTCGAGCGCGCGTTCTCAGTGCTTGCCACGCCGAAATCCTAGGCGGCCCGCCGGACACTCGGCGTCCGGCGGGTGAGCGGGGGCGTGATCAGAGGTCGCGCGGCTGGTCTGCGAGCGGCGAGGCGATCGCGATCCGGCGCAGGGCGGTCCGCATGGCCGGCCGACGGGTGCGCACCAGCACGCGCCGCGGGCCGCCGAGCGCCGGGGACGCCGCCCGCTCGAGGATCGCGATCCGCCGGCGCAACGCCGTCGCCGGAGCGACGCGACGCAGGGTCAGCGGAGTCAGTCCGAGCTGGGCGAAGAACCGGTTGGCCTCGCGGGACAGCGGCGAAACGCTCACCGTGACCTGATCGGCGCCGATCTCCTCTGCGTAAGCGGCCGCCGCGTTGATCAAGGCCCGGCCGACCCCACGCCGGCGGAACTGCTCGGCGACGATCGTGTAGTCGATCTGCACACAGGACCGGTCCTCGAGGTCGGTGAGCGGGCCGACATCGGTCGTGCTGAGGACCGTCATCCCGACGGCGCGCTCGCCGATGAACGCGACCAGGATGCGGATATCGGGGCGGGCCAGCAGGCGGCGGACGGGCTCGTCGTCAGCGTCGCCGCCGGCGCTGAAATGACCGAGCGCCCCGCACCGCTTCAACGCCCCCCACAACACGGCAAGGTCGGCGACGTCTGCCTCACCGGCAGGTCGCACCTTGATGTGTGAACGCGCCAACGGTCGCTCCTCGTCGCGCCCGAACAAGGGTCTGGGGGTACCGCCAAAGCCTGTGCTACTCGAATCCCGATCGCAAGTGGTGCCAGGAAAGCCGGTGCTGCCGTTCCGCATGCCGTACACAGGTGGCGTGGGCCGCGCAGCCTCCTGCTGCGTTGCGCCGCAACCCCGGCACCCTGCGCACGCAGGACCCCCGAGAGCCTGGCCGGAGCGTAGCGAGATTTTGGCTTCTTGTGCAGCACTTCTGGCGACGACTTTCAACGACGTCGGCAATGTCGGCGTGTCGTCGCGGTTCCGACCAAACCGGGTGATCTACGCACTGCGGGGCATGTCGCGAGCGGGTCGCACGCCCCCTCCGGCCACCGCCTTGTCGGCGTCCGGCTCCTCGTCGCCGGTCAACGCCCGATGACCGTGAAACGTACGACGAGATGTCGGGCCCCTTTGCCGCAGCACGCGCAACCTCGCTACGGTGTCCTTCGGCGAGCTCGGGCACCGAGTAGAGAACGTCTAGGACCGGGGAAGGCTTGGACGGCGCCAAAGGTGCCCGGGCTTGCTCACCATTTGCTGCTCGTTCGCTCGTCATCCACGAACGAAACGATCAGGCGACGCCCTCGCCGAGGTATGCGGCTTTGACGCGAGGGTCGACAAGGAGCGACGACGCGGCGTCCGCCATGACGATTTCGCCTGTCTCGAGCACGTAACCACGATGCGCCAGCGACAACGCCTGCGCCGCGTTCTGCTCGACGAGCAGGATGGTCGTGCCCTGCTCGTTGATCTCGCGGATGATGTCGAAGATCTGCTTGACCAGCATCGGGGCCAGACCCATCGAGGGCTCGTCGAGCAACAGCAATCGTGGTCGGGTCATCAACGCCCGACCGATCGCCAACATCTGCTGCTCGCCCCCGGAGAGCGTGCCGCTCGTTTGATTCCGACGCTCGAGCAACCGCGGGAAGAGCGTGAAGACGCGGTCGAGATCCTCCTTGCGGGCACGGCCGAAACGATAAGCGCCCATCTGAAGGTTCTCCTGGACGCTCATCGTCGCGAAGACGCGACGCCCTTCCGGTGAGTGCCCGATGCCGAGGGCGACGACCTTGTGGGCCGGCATCCCGTCGATCCGGCTGCCCTCGAACGCGATCTGACCGTCGTAGCACGGCAGCTGACCCGAGATGGTGCGCAGGGTCGTCGTCTTCCCTGCGCCGTTGGCTCCGAGCAGCGTGACGATCTCGCCCTCGGTCACCAAAAGGCTGACGCCCTTCAATGCCGTGATGGCGCCGTAGCGAACCTTCACGTCGGCAAGCTCGAGCATGGCGGTCACGTCACGTCGTCCTCTGCAACCGGGGCGGCACCGAGATAGGCCTCGATGACCGCGGGGTTCTGCTGCACCTCGTGCGGCAGGCCGTGGGCGATGATGCTGCCGAAGTTCAAGACGACCACCCGGGTTGCCACCGACATGACCAGTCGCATGTCGTGCTCGATGAGCAGCACACTCAGTTTCATCTCGGTGTTGATGTGGCGGATCAACGTCTCGAGTTCCTGCTTTTCGACCGGGTTCGTTCCCGCTGCCGGCTCGTCGAGCAGCAGCAACTCGGGCCTGGTGCCCAGTGCGCGCGCGATCTCGAGGCGGCGCTGCGCTCCGTAGGGCAACGAACCCGCGAGGTCGTTCGCGCGCTCACGCAGGCCCACGAAATCGAGCAGCTCGGCGGCCCGTTGGTCGCCCGAACGCTCCTCGTGTCGCATGTACGGCAGCCGGAACATCGCGCCGACAGGTCCGGTGCGCTGGCGCGATTCGATCCCGATCTTGACGTTCTCGAACGCGGTCAGCGCGGAGAACAACCGGATGTTCTGGAAGGTCCGTGCGATGCCGAGATGGTTGACGGAATGCACCTTGCGACCGACGACAGATGTCGGGGCATGACCGGCGCGATGGAAGAGGATCGACCCCTCCTGCGGCGTGTAGACGCCGGTGATGGAGTTGAACAGCGACGTCTTGCCGGCACCGTTCGGCCCGATGACGGCCAGGATCTCGCCCCTCGCCTGTTGCAGGGTGACGTCCGCGAGGCTGGTGACGCCGCCGAAACGAAGCGTGATGTGGTCGACCGCGAGAATCGGATCGTCGACGGCTCGGCCCGCCGCCGGTGACTGGGTCATCGTGCTCACGTCGCCGCCTCGGGGTCAGGCGGGGTGACGGCGTCGGCGCCTACCAGGTCGGCCTCCGCCATCCGCAGCTCCCGGGCTCTGCGTCTCGCAGGGACGAGACCCTGCGGTCGATAGATCATCATGATCACGAGGATGGCGCCGATGTAGAGGAACAAGTCCTCCTTGTGGATGTAGTTGCGCAGCGCTGTCGGTAGTGCCTGGATCACGGCTGCACCGATCAGCGCGCCGGGCAACGACCCCATCCCGCCGAAGATGACGAGCACGAGCACCAGGATCGATTGTTGCAGGACGAAACTCGCCGGTGCGATCACGCCGACCTTGCTCGCGAAGAGAACACCGGCGAACCCGGAGCTGGACGCGCCGATCGCGAACGCGAGCAGCTTGTACTTGAACGTGTTGACGCCGCTGGCGGCGGCGGCCACCTCGTCTTCGCGGATCGCTGTCCACGCCCGCCCGACCCGAGAATTCTCCAGGTTGTGGAACAGGACGAGCACGATGACGACGAAGGCCAACAGCAAGTAGTAGTACGGCAGGCTCGAGATGCGCCACCGGTAGTGCAGACCGAACAGGTTGACTACGAAGTGCGGCACCGGCTTCGCCGGGCCCTGAGAGCCACCTGTGACGCTCTGCAAGTTGTTCGCATAGATGTAGATGATTTCGCCGAAACCGAGCGTGACGATCGCGAGGTAGTCGCCGCGCAACCGCAGCGTCGGAGCCCCGAGTAGCACTCCGGCGACCATGGCGGCAGCGACGGCGAACAGGATCGTGACGAACGGGTTGAAGTGCATCGGCGGCTTGATCGGCAGCACGCCGGTCCAGTAGGCGCAGGAATACGCACCGATGGCGTAGAACGCGATGTAGCCCAGGTCGAGCAGACCGGCGAACCCGATGACGACGTTGAGGCCCAGCGCAAGGAGCACGTAGACGCCGATCTGGTCGACGAGCACTGTCTGCCACAAGCCGGTGAAGTGCGGGGGCAGCACGATGGCGAGAACGAGCAGCACACCGTACGCGGAATAGCGAGTTCTCGAGTTACGTAGCAGCCGGGACGGCGACAGTGCCTCCGTGACCTCGCGTGCGACCCCGAGGTATCGGTCGCGCCAGATGATCGCCAGCCAGAGCACGACGCCGAAGGCGAGGAAGAACACGATCCGTAGGGAGAACACCGACCTGGTGAAACCCCGCGTCGGAGCATGCAGGGTTCCTGACGATCCGGTCATCATCGCGAACACGATCGCGGCAAGCAGGCAGCCGATGAGCTTGCGGAAGCGTTCGTCGTTGCGCACGGCTGCCAGTCGCCGGAGCCATGGCGCTGTCGGCTCGGTGGTGTTCACCCCTGTCGTCATGCCGACCTCCCGAGCCGCTCGCCCAGGATTCCGGTGGGACGGACCAGCAGGACGAGCACGAGGATGAAGAACGACACCACGTCGACCCAACTGGCGCCGAAGCACGGGGCCGACAGGTTCTCGATGACACCGAGCAACATGCCACCCAGCATGGCACCGCGAATGTTGCCGATACCGCCGAGCACAGCCGCGGTGAAGGCCTTCAGACCGGGCGTGAAGCCCATCGAATAGCTCACGCCGGCCGGACCGAGCCCGAACAGGAAGCCGGCCGCGCCACCGAGAAGGCCGCCGATGATGAACGTCTGGGAGATCACCCGGTTGATGTCGACCCCCATCAGGCCGGCGGTGTCGGCATCCTGCGCAACCGCGCGAATACCTTGGCCGAGCCGGGTCGAGTTCACGAGGCGGTCGAGCATCACCAACATGGCGATCGCAGCGACCGCGATCACCAGGTCGTAGGCAGTGACGGCGGCGCCACCGATCCGAAACACCGGCTTCGTAGGCGTGTTGGTGAACGGCGCCGTCATGGATCGCGCGTCGCGGCCGAACTCCTTGCCGGCGAAGTTGAACAGGAAGTACGACATTCCGATCGCGCTGATGAGAAACGCGAGCTTGGGTGCGTGCCGCCGCCGCAAGGGGCGGTAGGCGACTCGTTCGAGAACGAAGGCGGTCGCACCGCCCGCCAATGCGCCGGCCAGCAATCCGATGAGGACGAACCACACGGACGCGACACCACTGGGGTGACCCCGCCCGATCGCCCAGTTCAAGACGAACAGGCCGCCGAACCCGCCTGACATGAAGACTTCACTGTGGGCGAAGTTGATGAGCTGGAGAACGCCGTAGACCAGGGTGTAGCCCAGTGCGATGAGCGCGTACAAGAACCCGTTGGCGAGCCCGGGGATGAAGTAGTCCCAGAAGTGGTTCGTCAGGCACATGCTCGGCGGTTCCTCTCGGGCCGTCTGTCTCGGTCGGCGGTGCCCCGTTCCAGACCACGGCGGTGGTCGGGCACCGCGATGAGTGCCCGACCACCGACCTCGGCGTCCAGATCAGGAGGCGTTTGCCAACCCGAGAGAGACGATCTTGCCACCCTGTACCTGGTAGATGTACACGGCCGTGCCCGCGATGTTGCCGTTGGACTCGAACTTCACTTCCTTGGTGATGCCCTGGTAGTCGACAGTCTTCAGCGCGTTGACGACCTGCTGCCGGGTCGCCCCTGCACCGAGACCCTTCAGCACGCTGATGATCGTGTTCGCCGCGTCGAAGGCCTCCGGCGAGTAGGTGCCGCTGGCGAAGCCGGCCAGCTTCTTGAAGTTGGTCAAGAAGTCCTGCGCGGCCGGGTTCGTCGAGATGTCGGCGCAGGCGCAGCTGATGTAAGTCTTCTCCGCCACCGCGGCACCGGCCTGGTCGATGTACTTCTGGTCGAGGCTGCCGTCGTCGGAGAACAAGTTGCCGGTGTAGCCCGCGTCGTGCAGAGCCTTGGCCAGCAACGCGAAGTCGCAGTAGTAACCGGCGTAGAAGACCGTGTCGTTACCGCCGTTCTTGATGGCGGTCGCCACGGCGCCGTACTGCTGCGTGTTACCGGAGCCGGCCTGGCACTGGGTGGTACCGGGCACCGACTGGTGAGTGACGCTGGCGCCGTCCTTCTTGGCCTGGTCCTCGAATGCCTGCTCGAGCGGCTGGCCGTAGGCGCTGGCGTCGTCGATTGCGTAAATCTTGGCCGCCTTGAGCTTCTTGACGGCGTAGTCGGCGTCGGCAGGTCCCTGCGCGTTGTCGTCGGCGACGACGCGGAAGAACGTGGCCCAGCCGCCCTGCGCGAGCAACGGCGAAGTGGCGGACGGGCTGACCGTGGCCAGGTTGGCGTCGGCGTACTTGGGTTCGGCCGCCTTCGTGGCGCCGGAGAACGCCGGGCCGACGACGCCGATGACCTGCTTGTCGTCGATCAACTGCTGAGCCGCGGCAGGCGACTTGTCAGGGGAGCCCTGGTCGTCGGCCTCGGTGTACTTCAGGGTGAACGGCAGGTCGCCCTTCGCGTTGGCTTCGTTGATGGCGAGCTGGACGCCGAACTTCATGTTGATGCCCAGCTGCGCGTTTCCGCCGGACAGCGGTCCCTCGTA
Source organism: uncultured Actinomycetes bacterium (assembly GCA_963782965.1). Lineage (GTDB taxonomy): Bacteria > Actinomycetota > Actinomycetes > Acidothermales > Acidothermaceae > CAWALV01. Next base: position 1,329,804 of record CAWALV010000006.1, on the reverse strand, counting down.
CGCAATCTTGAAGACGGGCTTGTTCGCTGCGGCGGAGCTGCCCGCGGGGGTGCTGCTGCTGCCGCCTGCGGCCTTCTTGCTGCTCGAGCACGCGGACAAACCAAGAGCTGCGACCGCGAGCGGAACGACCGCGACGGCCAAACGACGATTGAGCACGCTGACTCCTCTTCGGGTGCGGGCGCCGGCGGCTCGGCTTGTGACCGGCCACGAACGCGCCCTGTCTTGTTGCCCGGACGCTACCTCCCCTCGCGCCTTTGACGAACCCTCGCGCGCCAGTCGTAACCTGCTCGTGATGTCCCCAGGTGGGCTTTGACGTGCGCAAACGCTGCCAGTCCGCAATGTTCGACAAAACCGCCCGGGCGTGTTCCCGAGCCGGGCTCACGGCGTACCGGGCGCCCCGGCGTCGCGTAGCACCGCTTCGGCCACCGCACGCATCGTCGTCCGCTGGTCCATGGCGGCGCGCTGGATCCAGCGGAATGCGTCCGGTTCGCTCAGCCCCTGCGTCGCCTGCAGGACGCCCTTCGCGCGCTCGATCGTCTTGCGCGCCTCGAGCCGCTCGGACAGGCTGGCGACCTCGGCCTCCAGCGCAGCCATCTCGGCGTACCGGCTCAGGGCCATCTCGATCGCCGGCAGCAGCTCCGCCGGGCTGAACGGCTTGACGAGGTAGGCCATCGCCCCCGAATCGCGGGCCCGGTCGATCAGCTCCGGCTGGGAGAACGCGGTCAGGATCACCACCGCGGCGATGCGCTGCGCCGTGATGCGCTCGGCGGCGGAGATGCCGTCGAGGACGGGCATCTTGACATCGAGGATGACGAGGTCGGGCTTGAGCTCCTCCGCCAGGCCGACGGCGCTCTCGCCGTCGCCGGCCTCGCCGACCACCTCGAAGCCGAGTTCGCCGAGCGTCTCCTTGAGATCCATCCGGATCAGCGTCTCGTCCTCGGCGATCACGACCCGGCGGCGCGCCGGCACCGGCGGCCCGGCGCCGGCCGCCGCAGCCACCTGTGCACCGTCGGCGCGCGCCTTCACCAACGCGGCAAGCTCGGACGGCGTGGGCGCACGCGTGCCGGCGTCGGTCGAACCAGGGTCAGCCGTCGTCTCGTCCCGCACGGTGGAAGCCTAACGGGAGCCGGTAGATTGGCCGTCGCGGCTTTCCACGGCGTCACGTCTGGCAGCTGCTCGCCCCGGTAGCCCAACGGCAGAGGCAATGGTCTCAAACACCATCCAGTGTCGGTTCGAATCCGACCCGGGGTACGCGCGCCGTACGACGTAGGCCCGGCGGGCTGTCTACCGGTAGGCCGGGGCGTCGCTTTCCAGCGTGTCACCGATGCGGTGCACCCGGAGCATGTTGGTCGACCCGGAGACCCCGGGCGGGCTACCGGCGATGATGACGACGAGGTCGCCGCGCCGGCACCGCTCGAGCTCGAGCAGAGCGCGGTCGACCTGGCGGATCATCTGGTCGGTGTGCGACACCGGCGCGACGAGGAAGGTCTCGACGCCCCAGCTCAGCGCCAGCTGCGACCGAGTTGCCGCGACCGGGGTGAACGCCACCATTGGGATCGGCGAGCGATAGCGCGCGAGCCGCCGGGCACTGTCTCCCGTCTCGGTGAAGGCGACGAGGTAGCGGGCGTCGAGGTCGGCCCCCACTTCGGTCGCTGCGTGGCCGATGGCACCCCCGCGGGTTCGTGCCTTGGCGATGATCGCCGGGATCGCGTCGAGCGCCTCGGCCTCCACGCGGTAGATGATGCGTGCCATCGTCTGGACGGTGAGCGCGGGATGCTCTCCCACGCTGGTCTCCCCCGACAGCATCAGCGCATCGGCGCCGTCGAGGACCGCGTTGGCGCAGTCGGAGACCTCGGCTCGCGTCGGGCGCGACGCGCTCACCATCGAGTCGAGCATCTGGGTCGCGACGATGACGGGCTTCGCGTTGCGCCTGGCCATCGCGATGACCCGCTTCTGCACCAGGGGAACCTGCTCGAGTGGCATTTCGACGCCGAGGTCACCGCGAGCAATCATGAACCCGTCGAATGCCTCGATGATCTCGTCGAGCCGCTCGACCGCTTGCGGCTTCTCGATCTTCGCGATGACCGGAACGCGGCGCCCCTCGTCGTCCATCACTTTCGCGACGTCGTCGAAGTCGGACGGCGAGCGCACGAACGACAGCGCGACCATGTCGGCTCCCGCACGCAAGGCCCACCGCAGGTCTTCGATGTCCTTGCCGCTGAGGGCAGGCACCGACAGCGCCGCCCCGGGAACATTGAGGCCCTTGTGGTCGGAAATGGGGCCGCCTTCGACAACGCGGGTGTGCACCCGGGCGCCGTCGACCGATTGCACCTCGAGACAGACGCGCCCGTCGTCGATGAGGATGTGGAGCCCGGGCGCGACGTCGCGTGGCAACCCGGCGTAGGTCGTGGAGACCAGCACCTTGCTACCGGGCACGTCCTCGGTGGTGATGGTGAACTCGTCGCCGGCCGCGAGCACCACCGGGCCCGAGGCGATCCGACCCAGCCGGATCTTCGGCCCCTGCAGGTCGACCAGGACGCCGACCGCGCGCTTGCTGGCGTCGGACGCCTCGCGCACCCGCCGGTAAGCCTGTTCGTGCTCGGCGTGGGTGCCGTGGCTGAGGTTCAACCGGGCGACGTCCATACCGGCGTCGACGAGGGTCCTGATCGCCTCCGGTGAATAGGTCGCCGGGCCGAGCGTGCAGACGATCTTGGCGCGGCGGTTCACGCGGTTCAGCCTATGGGGCGGGAGCGAAAATCAGACCAGCGGGCGCGCCGTCGGCGCGACCGGAGAAGGCAAGTGCTCGACGCCCGTGAGGAACCGATCGACCGCCGATGCCGCCGCTCGACCTTCGGCGATCGCCCACACGATGAGGGACTGCCCACGGCCTGCGTCGCCGCACACGAAAACCGAGGGCACGTTCGTCGCGTAGGACGCGTCGCGCGCGATGTTGCTACGGGGGTCGGTCTCGAGCGAGAACTGCTCGACCAGTCGCTTCTCGGGCCCGGTGAACCCCATCGCGAGCAACACCAGTTCGGCAGGGAGGTCCGATTCGGTGCCGGGCACCGGCTCGAAGCGACCATCGACCATGCGTACCTCGACCAGCCGAAGCGCACGGACGTTGCCCGCGTCGTCGCCGACGAACTCCTGGGTGTTGACGGAGAACTGTCGTTCGCCGCCCTCCTCGTGCGCACTGGACGTACGCAGCATCAGCGGCCAGGTCGGCCAGGGCGTGCTCGCCGCACGATCTGCGGGCGGTTGCGGCATGATCTCGAGCTGGACGACGGACGCCGCCCCCTGCCGGTGCGCGGTCCCGAGGCAGTCGGCGCCGGTGTCGCCACCACCGATGATGACGACGTGCTTGCCCTTGGCCGTGATGGTCGGATCGGGCAGGTCGCCCTGCTGCACCCGATTCGAGATCGGCAGATACTCCATCGCTTGGTGGATGCCACCCAGCTCGCGGCCGGGGATCGGCAGGTCGCGCGCGACCGTCGCCCCGATCGCCAGGACGACGGCGTCGTAGCGCGCCTTGAGCTCGCGCGCGGTGATGTCGACGCCGACCTCGACGCCCGGCCGGAAGCGAGTGCCCTCGGACGCCATCTGCGCGAGCCGGCGGTCGAGAATCCACTTCTCCATCTTGAACTCAGGGATGCCGTAGCGAAGCAGGCCGCCGATGCGGTCGGAACGCTCGAAGACCGCGACGGTGTGCCCGGCGCGGGTGAGCTGCTGGGCAGCGGCTAGCCCGGCCGGACCGGAACCCACCACCGCGATCGTCTTGCCACTGAGCCGGCTCGGTACCTGCGGCGTGACCCACCCGTCGTCCCACGCGCGGTCGGCGATCTCGTGCTCGACCTGCTTGATGGCGACGGAACCGCCGGTCTGGCCGGGATCGATCGCCAGGACGCAGGCAGCCTCGCAGGGGGCGGGACAGAGCCGACCGGTGAACTCCGGGAAGTTGTTCGTGGCGTGCAGGCGTTCCGCCGCCTCTTCCCAGTCGCGTCGCCAGACGAGGTCGTTCCACTCGGGGATCAGGTTTCCCAGCGGGCAGCCGTTGTGGCAGAACGGGATGCCGCAGTCCATGCAGCGTCCCGCCTGCTTTTCCAACGCCGCATGCGGGAACGGCTGATAGACCTCTTTCCAGTCGCGGATGCGGACGTCGACCGGTCGCGTCGGCGCGGTCTCCCGCGGCGTCGTGATGAATCCCTTCGGGTCAGCCATGTGCTGCCGCCATGATCTGCGCGTCCACGTCGAGTCCTTCGCCTTCCGCCTTCGCGCGTGCCGCCATTACGCGCTTGTAGTCACGCGGCATGATCTTGGAGAACCGCTCGACGGACGACGTCCAGTCGGCCAGCAACTTGGCCGCGAGCGCAGAGCCGGTCTCGGTCTGGTGCTTTCGGACCAGCGTCTCGAGCAACTCACGGTCGGCGGCGTCGAGTTGCTCGACGTCGACCATCTCGGTGTTGACGCGACGCGGATCGAGATCGATGAGGTACGCCGCGCCGCCCGACATGCCCGCCGCGAAGTTGCGCCCCGTCGGCCCGAGCACCACGACCGCACCTCCGGTCATGTATTCGCAACCGTGGTCACCGACGCCTTCGACAACGGCGGTGGCGCCGGAGTTGCGCACGCAGAAGCGCTCGCCCACCACCCCGCGGATGAACGCTTCCCCAGAGGTTGCGCCGTAGAGGATGACGTTGCCCGCGATGATGTTCGCGTGCGCCTCGAACGGTGCGTCGTCGTCGGGCCGAAGCACGATGCGCCCACCGGAGAGACCCTTGCCGACGTAGTCGTTGGCGTCCCCGACGAGACGCAGCGTGATGCCGCGCGGCACGAACGCACCGAAGGACTGCCCGGCCGAACCGGTGAACGTGACGTCGATCGTGTCGTCGGGAAGACCCGCACCGCGATAGCGCTTGGTCACCTCGTGGCCGAGCATGGTGCCAACGGTGCGGTTCACGTTGCGAATGGGCAGCTCGAGCTTCACCGGCGCCGCGTCGTTCAACGCGCCCTCGGCCAGTGCGATCAGCGTGTTGTCGAGCGCCTTCTCAAGACCGTGGTCCTGGCCGGAGATGCATCGCCGCGCTTCGTCGCGATCGTCGGGCACGTGCAGGATCGGCGAGAGGTCGAGCCCGCTGGCCTTCCAGTGTGCGACCGCGTCGGCGGTGTCGAGGAAGTCGACCTGTCCGATCGCGTCGTCGAGGGAACGGAAGCCGAGCTCGGCAAGGTACTCGCGCACTTCCTGTGCGATGAACTCGAAGAAGTTGACGACGAACTCCGGTTTGCCGGTGAACCGCTCGCGCAACTGCGGGTTTTGCGTCGCAACGCCCACCGGGCAGGTGTCGAGGTGGCAGACGCGCATCATGATGCAACCGGAGACCACCAACGGGGCGGTCGCGAAACCGAACTCCTCGGCGCCGAGCAGCGCCGCCACGATGACGTCGCGGCCGGTCTTGAGCTGGCCGTCGGTCTGCACGACGATGCGGTCACGCAAACCGTTGGCGATCAGGGTCTGCTGGGTCTCGGCGACGCCGAGCTCCCATGGCCCGCCGGCATGCTTCAACGACGTGAGGGGCGACGCCCCGGTGCCGCCGTCGTGCCCGGAGATGAGGACGACGTCGGCGTGTGCCTTCGAGACACCGGCCGCCACGGTGCCGACGCCGACCTCGGCGACAAGCTTCACGTGCACCCGCGCCTGCGGGTTCGCGTTCTTCAGGTCGTGGATGAGTTGCTTGAGGTCTTCGATCGAGTAGATGTCGTGGTGCGGCGGTGGCGAGATCAGGCCGACGCCAGGCGTCGAATGCCGCGTCTTCGCGATCCAGGGTAGACCTTGTGACCGGGTAACTGGCCGCCTTCACCGGGCTTGGCACCTTGGGCCATCTTGATCTGAAGGTCATCGGCCGCGCTGAGGTACTCGCTCGTGACCCCGAACCGGCCACTTGCCACCTGCTTGATCGCGGAACGGCGGTTGTTGTAGAGCCGGTCGGAGTCTTCACCACCCTCACCGGTGTTCGACTTCGCGCCGAGCTGGTTCATCGCGATCGCCAGAGTCTCGTGCGCTTCCTTGCTGATGGAGCCATAGCTCATCGCGCCCGTGGAGAATCGCTTCACGATCGAACTCACCGGCTCGACCTCGTCTATCGGCACCGCGGGCCGAACCCCGGTGCGCAGCCGGAACAACCCCCGCAAGGTCATCAGCTGGTGCGACTGCTCGTCGACGAGCTTGGTGTAGTCCTTGAAGACGTCGTAGCGCGCGGTGCGGGTCGAATGCTGGAGCCGGAAGACCGTCTCCGGGTTGAACAGGTGCGCCTCGCCCTCACGGCGCCACTGGTATTCGCCGCCGACCCAAAGCCTGCGGTGCGGCGGGTGCACCTCACCGAGCGGGTAGGCAAGCGTGTGCCGCGCCGCGACCTCGGCAGCGAGAACGTCGAGCCCCACCCCACCCAGCTTGGAGACCGTGCCGGTGAAGTGGCGGTCGACGAGGTCGTGCGAGAGGCCGATGGCCTCGAACACCTGCGCGCCGGTGTAGGACGCGACCGTCGAGATGCCCATCTTGGACATCACCTTCAGCACGCCCTTGCCGAGTGCCTTGACGAGGTTGTGCACCGCGGTCGCGGCGTCGACACCGGTGATGTAGCCGGTACGCACCATGTCCTCGACGGTTTCCATCGCCAGGTAGGGGTTGACGGCGGCCGCGCCGTAGCCGACGAGCAGCGCGACGTGGTGCACCTCGCGAACGTCGCCCGCCTCGACGACGAGACCCACTTTCGTGCGGGTCTTCTCACGGATCAGATGGTGATGGACGGCCGCAGTCAGCAGCAGCGACGGGATCGGCGCCCGCTCGCGGTCGGAGTCGCGGTCGGAAAGGACGATCACCCGGGCGCCGTTCTCGATGGCCTCGGAGACCTCGGCGCAGATGTCGACGAGCCGCGCCTCGAGTGCGGCTCCCCCACCGCCGACGTCGTACAGCCCGCGGACGACGAAAGGCGCGAGCCCCGGCAGGTCGCCGTCCTCGTTGACGTGCAGGATCTTCGCCAGCTCGTCGTTGTCGATCACCGGGAACGGCACGACGATCTGCCGGCACGACGCCGGACCGGGCTCGAGCAGGTTCTGCTCCGGACCGATGGTGCCGGCCAAGGACGTGACGAGCTCTTCCCGGATCGCGTCGAGCGGCGGGTTCGTGACCTGCGCGAAGAGTTGCGTGAAGTAGTCGAACAACAAGCGCGGGCGCGACGACAACGCGGCAATCGAGGCGTCGTTGCCCATCGAGCCGATCGGTTCGGCGGCGTTGCGTGCCATCGGCAACAGCAGGATGCGCAGTTCCTCCTCGGTGTAACCGAAGGTTTGCTGACGCCGCAGAACCGACTCGTGGCTGTAGATGATGTGCTCGCGGTCAGGCAGGTCTGGCAGCTTCAGCAATCCGGCGTGCAACCAGTTGTCGTACTTGCGCTCACTGGCAAGCTGCGCCTTGATCTCGGCGTCGTCGACGATGCGGCCCTCGGCGGTGTCGACGAGGAACATCCGGCCGGGTTGCAACCGCCCCTTGCGAACGACGGTCGCCGGATCGAGATCGAGCACGCCGACCTCGCTCGCCAGGACCACGAGGCCACTGTCGGTGACCCAGTAGCGTGCCGGGCGCAAGCCGTTGCGGTCGAGCACCGCGCCGATGAGCGTGCCATCGGTGAACGTGACGCACGCCGGGCCGTCCCACGGTTCCATCAGGCTCGCGTGGAACTCGTAGAACGCCCGGACGGCGGGCGGCATCTCGGCGTGCTTCTCCCACGCCTCGGGAATCATCATCAGCACGGAGTGCGGCAACGAGCGGCCGCCGAGGTGGAGCAGCTCGAGCACCTCGTCGAAGCTCATCGAGTCGGAGCCACCGGGAGTGCAGATCGGGAAGAGCTGCTTGAGGTCGCCGGGGATGAGGTCGGTCGCCAGCAGCGTCTCGCGGGCCCGCATCCAGTTGCGGTTGCCCATGATGGTGTTGATCTCGCCGTTGTGCGCGATGTAGCGATACGGGTGGGCGAGCGGCCAGCTCGGGAACGTGTTCGTCGAGAAGCGCGAGTGCACGAGCGCGAGCGCGCTGGTGTAGCGCTGGTCCGACAGGTCGGGGAAGAACGGCTCCAGCTGCGGGGCCGTGAGCATGCCCTTGTAGACGATCGTGCGTGGCGACAACGACGCGAAGTAGAACTCGGCTTCCCGCTCGGCGCGCTTGCGCGCCCGGTAGGTGAGCCGCTCCAGCTCCAATCCGGTCAGCGACTCGTCGACCGGTGCGACGAACAGCTGACGGAAACGCGGCATGACGGCGCGCGCGCTCGGACCGGCCAGATCGGGGACGACGGGCAGCTCGCGCCAGCCCAAAATCCGCAGCTTCTCCTCCGCCACGATGCGTTCGACGGCGGCCACCTTCGTGCCTGCCTCGAAGTTGTCGGCCGGGAGGAAGCCGATGCCGGCGGCATACCCGCCGGCCGGAGGCAGGTCGAAGTCGACGACGGCCCGGAAGAACTCGTCGGGAATCTGGCTGAGCAGGCCGGCGCCGTCGCCGGTGTCGGCTTCGCGGCCGGTCGCGCCGCGGTGCTCGAGGTTGCGTAGTGCCGTCAGGGCCTTGGCGACGACGTCGTGGCTACGGCCACCGACGAGGTCGGCGACGAAGGCGACGCCGCAGGCATCGTGCTCGAAGCGGGGGTCGTAGAGACCGCGTGCCGAGTGGCCGTTGTGCAACCAGCCTGCGGCCCGGGTCTCGAAATGAGCCGACATGGGTCTCCCGTCGTCTCGCACGTGTATGCGGGAAGCGGGCACAAAAAAACGCCGCCGCCTGCGATCCACAGGGACGACGCTGGCCCTGCCTCATACTGCCACGCCGGCAGTGCGCCACGAAACTACGAAACCGTGTCGAGAAGATGACAAACGGCCGACACGTAGGCGTGCGCACGCCTGGCTGCGGACAGGTTAGCGCATACCCCGCGGCGCCCGGCGGCGAGTTAGCGCCGGCCCCTCGCGGGTCAGGTGACGTGGGTGCCGATCGCCGAACCCACGGCGAAGGTCACGGCCGCCGCGGCCGCGCCGAGCAGCAGCTGGCGCAGCCCGCCGTACCACCAGGAGCGAGCCGTGATCATCGCCACCGCGACGCCGGCGGCGACCAGGGCGACCCCGGTGATCAGCGCTGCCGGCCAAAACGTCGCGGACCCGAAGATGTAGGGCAGCACCGGCAGGATCGCGCCGAGCGAGAACGACGCGAACGAGGAGCCGGCCGCCAGGTAGGGCGACGGCAAGTCCTCGAGCGACATGCCCAACTCCTCGCGGGCGTGGATCTGCAGCGCCTGCTCAGGGTCTTGGGACAGCTGGTGAGCCACCTCGCGGGCCAGCTCGGGTTGGACACCGCGGGCGATGTACAGCTCGGCGAGTTCGTCGCGCTCGGCGCGGGCGTTGTGTCGGAGCTCGCGGCGCTCGATCTCGATCTCCGCGCGGGCCAACTCCCCCTGGGACGCGACGGACACGTACTCGCCCACACCCATGGAGAAGGCGCCCGCGACGAGCCCACCGAGGCCGGTCAACACGATGAGGTGCCGCGACGCGTTCGCGCCGACGAACCCGGAGATCAGCGAGACGTTGGAGATCAACCCGTCCATCGCGCCGAACACGGCCGGCCGTAGCCAGCCGCCGGTGACGTCGCGGTGGTGATGGTGACGCTCCGGCCGGGCCGATCGAGACGGCGCACGCTCGGGCGCAGGGTCGACGTCGAAGCTCACGGCACCGATCCCTCACCGGCTTCGGCGCTGATCTCGGCACCGGTCTCGGTACTGGTCTCGGTACTGGTCTCGGCACTGGTCTCGGCGCCGGCGCCGGCGTCGGGGTCGACCGTGCTGCCCTCGGCAGTGTCCTGCACTCCGCGGTCCTGCATCCCGCGCTCGACCACGAGTTCCCTGCCGGGGCTGCGGCGCCACGACACGAGGAACGCGATCAGGGCGCCGACGAAGACGAGCAGGCTGGTCCAGTCGTTGAGCCGCAGCCCGAGGATGTGGTTCGCGTGGTCGACCCTGAGGTATTCGATCCAACCGCGACCGGCCGTGTAGGCCATCACGTAGAGCAGGAACGCCCGGCCGTGGCCGAGCTTGAAGCGGCGATCCGCCCAGATCACCAGCCCCGCCGTCCCGATGTCCCAGATCGACTCGTAGAGGAACGTGGGCTGGTAGTTACCCGCCGGCAGGTTCGAGTTGGCCGCGTGCGCGGCGTCGATCTTCAAACCCCAGGGCATGCTCGTCGACTTGCCGTAGAGCTCCTGGTTGAAGTAGTTGCCCCAGCGGCCGATCGCCTGCGCGAGCACGATGCCCGGCGCGGCAGCGTCGGCGAACGCCGGGAACACGATGCCGTTGCGCCGACAGGCGATCCACACACCAAGGCCGCCGAGCGCGATCGCACCCCAGATCCCCAGGCCGCCGTCCCACACCGCGAAGGCCCGCCACGGGTGCCAGTTGTTCTTGGTGAAGTACAGCTCCGGGTCGGTGATCAGGTGGTAGAGCCGGCCACCGACGAGCCCGAACGGTACGGCCCAGGTCGCGATCGTGCCCGTCGTGGACGCCGATCCGCCGCGGGCCCGCCACCGCCGGTCGGTCAGGTAGACCGCCACGATGATGCCGGCGATGATGCACAGCGCGTAGGCCCTGATGGGGAACGGGCCGAGGTACCACACCCCCCGGCTGGGGCTCGGGATGTAGCTGTGCAGCGAGGCGCGCGGCCGCACCGCACTCATGGCGGCAGCAGCGGCGGTCACGACGGTCATGGCGACTCCGACGCTACATGGCTCGGCGAACAGACGGCGGGTCAGCCATGGCGCGGACGCCGTACACCCGCCGCGAGCTCACCGGCGAGCGAGCGGACGGCGGCACCGACCGCCGTCTGCGCCGCGGGCGCAGCGGGGTCGCCGGCGTCGAGCACCCGGCGAACGAACGCGGATCCGACGATGACCGCGTCGGCGTAGCCGGCGACCTCGGCAGCCTGCTCGCCGTTGCTGACGCCAAGACCGACGCCGATGGGCAGGTCGGTGTAGCGACGCGTGCGTTCGACCAGCTGCGGCGCCTGGCTGCTCGTCTGGGAACGGGCACCGGTGACGCCCATGACGGACGCTGCGTAGACGAAGCCACGACAAAAACGTGCCGTCAACGCGAGCCGCTCATCGGTCGAGCTCGGCGCGACGAGGAAGACCCGGTCCAGCCCCTCGTCGTCACTGGCCGCGAGCCAGGCTTCCGCTTCGTCCGGCAGCAGGTCGGGCGTGATGAGCCCGCATCCACCGGCCGACCGTAGGTCGGCCGCGAACCGGTCGGGCCCGTAGTGCTCGACGGGATTCCAGTACGTCATCACGAGCGTTGCGACGCCGGTCGCCGCAACCGCTTCGACGGTGCGCAACACGTTGGCCACCGTCGACCCGGCGCGCAGGGCGATGTCGGCCGCCTGCGCGACGGTCGGTCCGTCGAGCACCGGATCGCTGTAGGGCAACCCGACTTCGACGACGTCGACGCCGCCCTCGACCATCGCACGCAACCCCGCGATGCCCAGTTCGAACGTCGGGAAGCAGGCCGGCAGGTAGCCGACCAGCGCCGCGCGGCCTTCCGTTCGGCAGTGCGCGAGGCGGGCCGCCAGCGGGGATCCGGCGGCTTTCGAGGGATCCGAGGTCGTCGCGCTCACCGGGTCACCGCAGCCCGAACCAGCGCGCCGCGGTATCGACGTCCTTGTCGCCGCGGCCGGACAGGCAGACGAGGACGATGGCGGCCGGGCCGAGCTGGCGACCGAGCCGTAGCGCGCCGGCGAGCGCGTGCGCGCTCTCGATCGCCGGGATGATCCCCTCGGTGCGCGAGAGCATGCGGAACGCCTCCATCGCCTCCGCGTCGGTCACCGGCTCGTACGCCACCCGCCCGGTCTCGCGCAACCACGCGTGTTCGGGTCCGACGCCGGGGTAGTCGAGCCCGGCAGAGATCGAGTGCGACTCGATCGTCTGGCCGTCGACGTCCTGCAGGACGTAGCTTCGAGCGCCGTGCAGAACGCCCCGCGACCCGGCGGACAGGGTGGCAGCGTGGCGGCCGGTTTCGACGCCGTCGCCGCCGGCCTCGAAGCCGAAGAGCCGAACGCCTTGATCGGCGAGGAAGGCGGTGAAGATGCCGAGCGCGTTCGATCCACCACCGACGCACGCTGCCACGGCATCGGGCAGCCGACCGGTGAGCGCGAGTACCTGCCCCCGCGCCTCTTCACCGATGACCTTCTGGAAGTCGCGCACGATCGCCGGAAAGGGGTGCGGACCCGCGACGGTGCCGAACAGGTAGTGGGTGTTCTCGACAGTTGTCACCCAATCGCGAAACGCCTCGTTGATGGCGTCCTTGAGGGTGCGGCTGCCTGCGTCGACGGCGACCACGTCGGCACCGAGCAGCCGCATCCGCGCGACGTTCAGCGCCTGGCGGCGGGTGTCTTCCTCGCCCATGTAGATCGTGCAGTCGAGCCCGAACAGCGCAGCCGCCGTTGCAGTCGCCACACCGTGCTGCCCGGCGCCCGTCTCTGCAATCACCCGCGTCTTGCCCATCCGCACCGTGAGCAGCGCTTGCCCGAGCACGTTGTTGATCTTGTGGGAGCCGGTGTGCGTCAGGTCTTCTCTCTTGAGCAGGATGCGCGCACCCCCTGCGTGTTCGGAGAAGCGCCTCGCTTCGGTCACAGGGGTGGCACGCCCGGCGTAGTTCGCGAGCAGGCCGGCGAGCTCGGCGGCGAAGGCCGGGTCGGCCATGGCCTGGGCGTGTGCAGCGGCCAACTCGTCGAGCGCCGCGACGAGCGCCTCTGGCACGAATCGACCACCGAAGGGGCCGAAGTGGCCTGCGGCATCGGGAAGTTGCTGCGACGGCGTCACGCGCAAGACCCTCGTCGGCTCAAGAACGGCCGTGCCGGAGCGCGGGATGCGCCCCGGCGGTGACGAGTTCGGCGACCGCCTGGCGAGGGTCCTTGTCGGTGACCAAGCCTTCGCCGACGAGAACCGCGTCGGCGCCGGCCGACGCGTAGGCGAGCAGGTCGTGCGGGCCGCGGACACCTGACTCGGCGACCTTGACGATCCCACCGGGGATCCGCGGAGCGAGCCGGGCGAACAGCGCACGATCGACTTCGAAGGTGCGCAGGTTGCGGGCGTTGATGCCGATCACCCGAGCACCGGCGTCGACCGCGCGGTCGACCTCCTCTTCGTCGTGCACCTCGACGAGCGGCGTGAGGCCGAGTGACTCGGCGCGTTCGACGAGTGAAACGAGAGCGCTGTGGTCGAGTGCGGCAACGATGAGCAACACCAGGTCGGCGCCGTACGCAAGGGCTTCCCACAACTGGTAGGAGCAGAAGATGAAATCCTTACGCAGTAAGGGGATTTCCACGACTCGCCGGATGACTTCCAGGTCGGCCAGCGAACCGTTGAACCGACGTTCCTCGGTCAAGACGCTGATGACCGCAGCCCCACCGGCTTCGTAATCGCGGGCCAGCGCGGCCGGGTCGGTGATCGCGGCGAGGTCACCCCTGGAGGGGCTCGACCTCTTGACTTCTGCGACAACGGTAACGGCGTCGCGCTTGAGAGCAGCGACGCCGTCCAGGGGGTGGGCGCGTTTGGCAGCCTTCGCCTTGAGTTCCTCGAGGGGGAAGGCGCGTTGACGCGTTTCGACATCGGCCCGGACACCGGCCAAGATCTCGTCGAGCACGCTCACGTGGTGGTCCCCTCCGTGTGGCGGCCGAAAGCTTGTGGAACCCGCTCAGGGTAGCGGTCGTTATACATCGGCCGGTCGGGCGGGTCCCTCGCCGCGAACCGCTCTCGCTCATCGCCCAGGTAGGTGAATTGCGAAGCACGCGCCGCCCTCGGGAGCGCGCCCGGCAGTAGCGCGGCCACCCAGCCGGTGGGCAAGGCCCGCCACCAGAGCGAGCCCCACCCCCGTCCCGACCCGACGCACGCCGCGATACCGGTCGTAGAGCGCCGATCGTTCGAACGCCACGCGGCAGTCGTCGTCCGTGAGGCCCGGGCCGCCGTCGCGCACCTGGAACACGACTTCGCTCTCGGCCGACGACGCAACGAGCGCGAAGACGATGGGCCGCCCGGCCGGCGTCACGCGGAGCGCGTTCTCCGCCAGCCCGTCGACGATCTGGCGCAACCGGGTGGGATCGGTATTCACGACGAGTGCACCGCCGGGGATGTCCGCCGCGAAGGTGACGCCCTCACGATCACAGCGATCCGCCCACACCTTCGCGGCATCCCGCAGCAGTTCTGCGACGTCGACCGGCTGGACGTCGATGCGAAAGTCCTGCGCACCCAACCGCGCGAGGTCGAGGAGATCCGATACCAGACGCTCGAGCCGAGTGGCTTCGGCGAGCACGACTTGGCCGGTCACCGCAACGGCATCGGCGGGCACCACGCCGTCGGCGAACGCTTCCGCGTACCCCTTGACCGCGGTCAACGGCGTGCGTAGCTCGTGCGACACCGACAACAGGAACTCCCGCTGCCGGCCTTCGCTCGTCGCGAGCGCCGCACTCAGCGCATTCAAGGCATCGGCGACCTCTGCGACCTCCGCCGGCCCGACCGGGTCGAGCCTGACGTCGCGGGCACCGGTCGAGAGCCGATGTGCGGCTGCGGCCGCACGCTGTAGCGGGCGCCCCAGCCGGCGGGCGAGCAGCATGCCGAACACCGCGGCGACTGCCAAGCCGATCGCGAGGGAGGTCCCTATGCGCAGCCGCGTCGGCCCCTCGCTGGCCCGGGCCGCTGCGACCCGCTGGAGGAGCACGACTGCACCGCCGGACGCCACGGGCTGCGCCTCGACGTAGGTTCGTGCGCCCCCGAGAACCTGCGTCGTGGAAACAGCCCGGCCGGAGAGCACGGTGGCGACGTTGGCGCCCCGCAGAGTTGTCGTCGCCGCCACCCGGCCTTCCGGGCCGGTGATGGCGCCGTCGGGCTGCACGACGAGCACCTCGATGCGTGCCCTGGCCAGCGTCGTTGCGAGCGTCGGGGGCACCCGCATCTTTCCGTTGGCCGAGACGGTCATCGCGTTCGCCACGAGATTTGCCTTGCTCTGCAGCGCCTGGCGCCCTTGCTGCTGAGCAGACAAGTGGAACAACCCGAGGGAAACGACAGCTGCGACCAGAACCGCGACACCCGCCGACAGCATCGTGACAGCCATGATCCGGCCGGAAAGGCTCCAGCGGGGTCGGTTCATCTCGCGCTTTGGGCGGGGACGTCGGCGCTGTAGCCGACGCCGCGCACGGTGCGGATCGGGCTCGCGGCTCCGAGCTTGGCCCGCACCTGAGCCACGTGCACGTCGACCGTACGGGTGCCGGCGGCGGAGGCATAACCCCAGACTTCTGAGAGCAGCTGCTCCCGTGGGAACACCCGCCCGGGCCGGCGGCACAAGAAGGCGAGCAGGTCGAACTCGGTCGCCGTCAGCTCGACCGGCTGCCCGGCCGCACTCACCTTGCGACGCGCCGGGTCGACCACGACGTCACCGAGCACCAGCAATTGTTCGTCGGTGCCATGCGCCGCGCCGCGTCGCAAGACGGTCTTGACCCTTGCGACGAGTTCTCGCGGACTGAACGGTTTCGTCAGATAGTCGTCAGCGCCCATCTCGAGGCCGAGAACGCGGTCGATCTCGTCGTCCCGCGCGGTCACGAAGAGGATCGGCGTCCAATCGCCGTCGGCACGCAACATGCGGCACACCTCGGTGCCGTCGATGGTGGGGATGCCGACGTCGAGCACGATCGCCACCGGATGCAGATTGCGCGCCGCGGCGAGCCCCGCGCGACCGTCGGATTCCACGTGCACGCCGAATCCCTCGCGGGTCAGGTACAAGCGCTCGAGGTCGGCGATGGCCCGTTCGTCCTCGATCACCAGCACGAGCCCGCGGCTCTCCGCGGCCGGCACTGCCATCGGCTCCTCCTCTTCGATTGTCACGCGCCTGCCCCCGCCACGGTCGGTGGTCAGCGCCAACCAATCGTCAGCGCAATGTTCGAGGAATGTTCGGACGATCGGCCAATCGGCGCCCGCGGTTGAGAAAGCCTGCGCCGGGTCGGCCTCCTCGCGGGCTCGTTGTACTGCAGTACAAGACTTTGTATCCGCATACAACGGCTGAGACGAGGACATCCGCGGCTCGCCGTTCGCGGTGGGGGTGGTTCGGCGCGTCAGGCGGTCGGGTCCTCGCCGCGGTCGAGGCTGTCCCACATCGACGAACCGTCGTCGGCCGGCGCAGCAGGACGACGATCGGCAGCGGCCGGCCGACCCCCGGCGGTGACCGGGTCGTAACGGCGACCCATGGCGGGCCAGCGGCGGCCGCGAACGAAGACGAACGCACCCACCGCGAGCGCGACCACCCCGCCGGCAAGGCAGACGTAGGGCCATGCCGTGACCTGCAACTGGGTCACGTGAGGGTGTGCCGACCGAGAGGCGGCGGCCGCCCGCTGGCCGACTGCCGAGGTCGGCGACGCCAGCACCGAGGCGACGTCGGCCACGATGCCGGCGCCGGCCAGCGCGAGCAGCAGCGCGACGCCGAGCCGCCCGCCGCCGCGAGTCGCCGGTAAGGCGACCGGGCCGGCGAGCACGACGATCCCGAGCGCAACGGCAACCGCAGCCACCTGGTGACCGTTCGCGTCGCCACGCACGCTCGAGCCGAGGGCGTCGGAGGAGAGGAACCGGAGCCAGACCCGGCCGGCGGACACCAGGACGAGCGTCGCCGAGACCACACATGTCACGGCGGCCAGCGTCAGCTCGCGCCTCGCTCGCCCGGTTTCGGCTATCGCGGTGCCCGCATGGCTTGGGCGAGCGCGACCGCGGAGAGCACGGTGTTCGCCTTGTGCTGGCATTCTGCGTCTTCCTTCGCGGGGTCGGAGTCAGCAACCAGGCCCGCGCCCGCCTGCACGTAGACGGTGCCGTCGCGGACGACTGCCGTGCGTATCGCGATGGCGGTGTCGAGATCGCCGGCGAAGTCGACGTAGCCGACCACCCCGCCGTAGAGCCCGCGACGGGTCGGCTCGAACTCCTCGATGATCTCCATCGCCCGGACCTTCGGGGCACCGGACAGCGTTCCCGCCGGGAACGTGGCCGCAAGCACATCGAGCGCGTCGTGGCCGGGATCGACCTGCCCGACGACGGTGGAGACGATGTGCATGATGTGGCTGTACCGCTCGACCGACATGAAGTCGATGACCTCGACCGTGCCCGGCACGCAAACGCGACCGAGGTCGTTGCGCGCAAGGTCGACCAGCATGACGTGCTCGGCACGTTCCTTCGGGTCGGCCAGCATCTCGGTCGCCAGTGCGGCGTCTTCTTCCGGTGTCGCGCCACGCGGCCGGCTGCCGGCGATCGGGTGCATGAGCGCCCGCCCCTCGTGCACGGTGACGTGCGCTTCCGGGCTCGAGCCGACGACGTCGAAGCCGTCGAAGCGCAGCAGGTACAGGTAGGGGCTGGGATTTCGGGTGCGCAACACCCGGTAGATGTCGAGCGCGCTCACCGTGGTGGCGGTCTCGAACCGCTGGCTGGGCACTACCTGGAAGATGTCGCCTGCCCTGATGTATTCGCGGGCACGCTCGACCCATGCCATGTACTGCGCGCTGCTGGTTCGGCGCACGGGCGGCGGGGTCGGCACGTTCTCGATGACCGCGACGGTCGACGGCGCCGAACTCTGCAGCGCCGCGGTCATCTCGTCGAGTCGGCGCTCCGCGTGCTCGACCGTGTCGCCGGGCAGCACGTTGGCGATGAGCAACACCGAGCCGTCGTGGTGGTCGAGCACCGCGAGGTCGGTCACCAGGAACATCACCATCTCGGGAAGATGCAGGTCGTCGACGGTGTCGTCGGGTAGGCGTTCGAGCCGGCGCACCGCGTCGTAGGCGACGAAGCCGACCATGCCGCCGGTGAGCGGTGGAAGGGCCGGGTCGCGCGGACCGCGGAGGGCCGCCACCGTCGCGGCGAGTACCTGCAGCGGTTCGCCCTCGGTGGGGACACCGGGCGGCGGGGTGCCGACCCAGCGCGCACGGCCGTCGCGTTCGGTCAAGGTGGCGGCTGTCCGGACCCCGACGAAGGAGTACCGCGACCACGACCGGCCGTTCTCGGCCGACTCGAGGAGGAACGTGCCCGGGCGGTCGTGCGCGAGTTTGCGATAGAGACCGACCGCGGTCTCACCGTCGGCGAGCAACCGCCGGGTCAGCCGGTTGACCGGGGAGACGCGCGCGGTCACGGCGCGCTGCCGACGGCGGCGTCGAGGACGTCGGCGTCGAAGCAAGTGCGGTCGCCGGTGTGGCAGGCCGCACCGACCTGGTCGACCTTGACGAGCACGGTGTCGCCGTCACAGTCGAGCGCCACGGACTTGACCCATTGCTGGTGCCCGGAGGTCTCGCCTTTGACCCAGTACTCCTGGCGGCTGCGGCTGAAATAGGTGCACCGGCCGGTCGTGAGTGTGCGGTGCAGCGCTTCGTCGTCCATCCAACCCACCATGAGCACCTCACCGGTGTCGTACTGCTGTGCGACGGCCGGGAACAACCCGTGCTCGTCGCGCTTGAGCCGGGCGGCGACGGCCGCGTCGAGGTCGTGGCCGGTGTTTGGGCGAGCTGCGTCGGGGCACATGTGACCCATTGTGCCGGGCCGCGACATCGGCGTCGCGCGAGATCCCCCGACCACACAGGCGGTGAGCTTGCATGCACCAAGCGTCAGCCGTACCTCTCCCCCGCACCTCACGACGCGAGATTCGTCGGCGGGTGCGTCGCCAAGTGATGCTGCGCCGGCTCAATCGCGAACTGTCGATTCTGCCCGATGGTTCCGTGTTGCGCCGCACCGAGACGCGTTAGCCGTCAGGGTCGGTCGAAGAGCAGCTCATCAGCCAGGACGGCGAGTTCGAGCGAAACGTCGGGGTCGTCGATCAGGCCGCGATCGTCCAACAACTCGAGGTCGGGCTCTGCTCGTTCCCACAGGCAAAGACAGGTCTCGCCGGTCTGCCACCCCTCGTACACCAGCCCATCGGCGTCCGTCAGTTCGTACAGATCGCGCGCGATGCGCTGGGTGAGCTCGCGGTCGCGGGTGCGCAACGCGCCGGCCGGCACCCCGAGCGGGACGGCGGCGAGCCCGCGGGTATCGGCGAGGCGCAGCGGCCGAACGGCCGCAACGACGGCGAGCCGCTGGGTCGGCGACGGCGATACCCGGCGGTCGTCGCCGAAGACCTCCGCGACGGCGCAGCGCACGGTCGTGGTCGCATACAGGACTCCGCGTGAGCTGTTGGCCACCGGTGCGCCGGTATCTGCATCGGGCAGGTGATGGTCCCAGCGACCGCGCGGGTGCGGGCCGAGATAACGCAAGGACGCGCCGTCGCGGTAGAAGTGAGAGTCGTAGATGCGGATCAGTGGCGTGCCGCCGGGCAGCCGGAAATGCTTCGGCCGCCCCGGAAACGGTCGACTGCCCGCAGTCACCGGCTGCCGACGTAGGTCGCGGCGTCGATGGCGGCCTCGACGTCACCGCGCCGGATCGCCTCGAGCGGCGTGGCGCCGCCGAGCTGTCGCGATGGCAGGGTGAACCACCGCACGAGACCCGCGACATCGTGCCGGTCGGGCAGCATCTGCCACACAGACACGACGGCGTCCAGCACCCGGCCGGCGCGAAACTGCCACTGCGGGTAGCGCCAATCCTCCTTGTGCCGGAACGCGACCAACCCACCCTTGGCGCGCCGCTTCGTGACGGCCGCGGGACTCACCCCGAGCAGCTGCGCAACTTCGGCGGTCGACCAGGACGCCGCCACCATCGCCTCGCGGGTCGCCTTCTCACGCGCCAGCCCGCGGGCGACCGCGCCGGCCGCGACCTCGGGCGGATGACTTCGGATGGCTGCGTGCAGGCTGCGCGGGCGGCGGCGCGGCGCACTCGCCAGCAGGCGCAGGTAGGCATCCTCGACCTCCTGCCGGTCGGCAGCCGACAGGGTGTCGAGGAGGTCGGCTATCTCGGGAAGCCGCTGGGTCAGGGTCGCCATACCCGCCAGTGTAGTTGCGGTGGTGACACAATCACCACCGCAACCTGCCGCCCGGATTCAGCGCACCGGCAGGCCGGCCGACCGCAGTGCGCCCTTGACGTCGGCGATGCGCAGCCGACCGAAGTGGAACACGCTCGCAGCGAGCACCGCGTCGGCGCCCGCCTCCACGGCCGGAGCGAAGTCAGCGAGGCGCCCCGCACCGCCGCTGGCGATGACCGGCACCGAAACGGCAGCACGAACCGCTCGGATGATCTCGAGGTCGAAACCGGCGAGTGTCCCGTCGGCGTCCATCGAATTGAGCAAAATCTCCCCGGCGCCGAGCTCCGCGGCTTGCGCGGCCCATGCGACGGCGTCCAGTCCGGTGCTGCGTCGCCCGCCGTGCGTGGTGACCTCGAAACCGGAGTCGGTGGCCGCACTGCGGCGAGCGTCGATCGACAGCACGACGCACTGCGCGCCGAACCGGTCTGCGGCCTCGGCGAGGAGTTGCGGGCGGGCGATCGCGGCCGTGTTCACACCGACCTTGTCGGCTCCGGCGCGCAGCAGTCGGTCGAAGTCGTCGACGCCGCGCACCCCGCCCCCGACCGTCAGCGGAACGAATACCTGCTCGGCAGTGCGGCGAACCACGTCGTAGGTCGTTTCGCGATTGCCGCTGCTCGCCGTGATGTCGAGGAACACGAGTTCGTCGGCACCTTCCGACGCGTACACACCGGCCATCTCGACCGGATCGCCGGCGTCGCGGAGATCGACGAAGTTGACGCCCTTCACGACCCGGCCGGCGTCGACGTCGAGACACGGGATCACTCGCACGGCGAGGCGGGCGTCCGCGCTGGGGGGCATGCGCACGAGCGTAGCGAGCTGTTGTGGCAGGTGATCCCGGGTCCCGCCCGCAAACCCGCCCCGCCAGCCCGCCGTAGTTCGGTGATCAGCCGCCGATCAGCGCGGCAGCAACCCCTGGCGGCGCGCCACCACGACCGCCTCCGAACGGCTGCTCGCCGCCAGCTTGCCGATGATGTTGCTCACGTGCACACTCGCGGTCTTCTCGCTGATGTAGAGCGCCGTGCCGATCTGGCGGTTGCTCTTGCCTTGGGCCAGCAGTTGCAGCACCTCAGATTCGCGCGCGGTCAGTATCGGCTCGGGCGTAGCCGCTGGCCGGCCATGGGCGGTGCCGCGCGCCCGGTCGGACGGCTCGGATGCTCGGCGCACCTGCGCCTCGAGCCGGGAACGCCGCACGACTTCATCGATCCGCGCCAGCAACGGCTTCGCGCCAAGCCGCTCGGCCAGCTCCCGAGCCCGACGCAGGGCGGCCACGGTCTCCTCGCCACGATCACCATCGTCGAGCGCGGACTCCGCCAGCCGAAGGTTGGCGGCGGCGACATCGGGCACCCGCCCGGAGCGCTCGGCCAGCCCGACGACGTCGGCCCACACGTCACGCCCCACCCGGCCGGCGGCGCGAGCCGCCTCCGCCTGCGCCCAGGCAATCCATAGCCCGATGACCGGCGGGGGCCCGGCGCGCACGGCGCCCTGCTCCTTGGCGATGACGGCGACGGCGCGGGCACGCTCCGCGTACCCCTCGGCAGCCGCGGAGTCGCCCCCGAGCCTCGCGCCGACCGCGAGCTCCGCCAGGGCCGAAGCGCCGCGGGCGGCGAGCAGGACGGCCTCGGTCTCACCGAACCGGCTGACCAGCCGAAGGGTGTGCTCCGCGAGCTCGGCGGCCGCGGCGTGCTCGCCGCGCCGGCTGAGCAGATCGATCTCGCACATGTCGAGCTGAAGCTCCGACCACCGGTCGCCGGTGCCGCGCAACTGCTCCAGCAGCCCGGCAGCGGCGGCGTCACCACGGGCAACGAGGACCTCCAAGGCTTGCGTCGCGAGCACCCGACCGGGTGCGGTCGGGGCGTAGACGGCGTCCAGGCTCCCTTCCAGCACGGCGTCCCACTCACCCTGCGCCGCGAGCGCCCAGCCGCGGAGCAGTCGTAGGTCCAGGCCGTAGCCGCTCCACGACAGACCGGCTCGTGACCCCAGCGCCATGCCGGCCTCCGCCGCCTGCAATGCGTCGTCGACACGGCCGTAGTCGAGCGCGTGCACCGCAGCGAACCGCAGCGCCCGCAACTCACCGGGCAGGCCGCTCGGGTCCTCCGCCGCTCGACGCACCGCTTCGGTGAAGAGTTCGGCCGCGTCGACGTCGACGGCGCCCTCGCGGGCCATCAGCCCGCGCGTGACGATGGCATCGGCCGCGATACCGCCTGCGCCGACCTCATCGGCGACCGCGATGGCCTCGTTCAACAGCTCGTCGGCGCGGTGCGGGTCGCTGCGCATGATGGCGCGGGCCAGGGTCGCCAGCGCCTGCGCCCGGCCCGGGCTCGGCTCGTCGGGCAGCAGCCCGACAGCCGCCGCGGCGATGTCCTCGGCGGGCGAGCCGAGCAGGGAGGTGCGGTAGCGCGCGAGCCGCTCGCGGGTTCGGGCCCGCACGATGGGGTCGCCGTCCTGATCGGCCGACTCGACGCTGGCTTCGGCATGCGCCGCCGCCCGCTCGTCCTCACCTACGGCGGCGGCGGCTTCGGCTGCCCGCTCGAGCAACCGAGTCTGAGCCGAGTAGCCGATGCGCGGGGCGAGCTCGAGTGCCTGCTCGAGGTGCCGCAGCGCCTCGCCGGGGGCGGGCAGGCATTCCGCGTGCGCGGCGGCCTCCAGCAGTGCCTCGAATGCTCCGGCGAGATCGTGGCTCGCCAGCCGGTGGTGGGCCAGCTCCGCGCTCAGCGGGTCGACGCATGCTTCGCCGACCTCGGCGCGGCGAGCCGGAGCTGACTTGGCCAGCAGCTCGGCAAACCGGCAGTGCAAGCGGACCCGCTCCCCCGGCAGCAGGTCGGCGTACACCGCTTCTTGCAGCAATGCGTGCCGGAACGCGTACGTCTCGCCGTCGCTCACCAGCAGCGCCGCGTCGACGCACTCCCGCAGCGCACTTTCCGTCTTCCCCTCGGCGGACTCGGCGGCTTCGAGCAGCAGGTCGTGCGACGCCCGCCGGCCGGCAACCGCGGCGACGCGCAGCAGTGCCCGGCCGTCCGCCGAAAGCGCCTCGGCACGGGTGAGCAAGACGTCGGCAAGCGCCATCGGCAAGCTCTGCGCGTCGGGACGGCGGCTCCCGCGGTCCGCGGCACGCATCAGTTCCTCGGCGAAGAATGCGTTGCCCTCGCTGCGGCCGAAGATGCCGTCGAGGAGCAGTGGGTCGATCGGCTCGCCGGCCGAGCCGGACAGCAGCTCGGCCAGCTCCGCCCTGGAGAAGGGTGCGAGTTCGATCCGCTCGATGTCTGGGCGACGAGCGAGCTCCGCCAGCAACGGACGCAAGGGGTGCCGCCGATGGACGTCGTCCGCGCGATAGCTCGCCACGATGCCGACCCGGCCGACCCGGATGGTGCGCGCGAGGAATGCTAAGAGATCGCGCGTGCTGCGGTCGGCCCAGTGCAGGTCTTCGACGATGAGCAGCACTGGGGCCGCCTGGGCAAGTGCAAGCAGGCTCCCGTGCAGGGCTTCAAACAGCTGAGTCTGCGCCAGGCCTTCACCGAGCTGGCCTCCGTCACCGACGGCAAGCGGCGCGGCGGCGGCCTGAGGGCCGGCTGCCGGGCCGGCGAGTTGCGGGAACAACCGGATCAGGGCCGGCCGCCTGACCACCTCAGCGCGCAGCAGAGCGGCGCCGTCCTCGGTGGCGGCCACAGCCCGAAAGGCATCGATCATCGGGGCGTAGGGAAGCCCGAAATCGCCCACCTGCACGCAGGAACCGATCAGGACGGTGTGCCCGGCTGCCGCGACGCGACTCGCGAGCTCTTCGAGCAGCCGGGTCTTCCCGACCCCGGCGTCACCGCCGACGACCGCGAAGCCCGGCTGCCCGCCGGCAACTGCGACGGCAACAGCCTCGAGGCGGGCCAGCTCATCGCCCCGCCCCACGAACGGTCGCGCTACTCGGGGCACGACGCCATCGTCGCCTATCACGGGTGCCGACTGCCAGGCGAAAACGCCAGTCAGGCCGACCGGCATGCGCCGACCACCTGCACCCCGTGCCGGCGCCGCGGGATCGCTCGGAGCGCGAACGACCGGCGCGGGCGGCGAGGGACGCGACGCGCCTCGGCTGCCTCCGTGAGTAATTCGTTGCGGCGTTGGGTGCCAAGTTCCTGCATCAGATACCAGTTCATCGTCATGTCTCCACGGTCGAGGTAAGAGGGGCTGGGCACATTGGCAAATCACTTAGATTCGCCGGCCACGCGCTCAGGGCGGTCAGCTCCGGACGACCATCGCGGCCGGATCGGCGCCGCCGACGCGACTAGCGACGACTGTGAACACCGGCCACACCGACCGGCACCTGGGCCGCGTCGCGCCGGCGCCGGATCGAGCCTGGGTTGGCACGACGCCTGCGGAGCCCGCTGAGCCTGCCGAGCCTGCCGAGCATGCTGAGCCTGCCGAGCCTGCTGAGCACGCTGCGCAGGAGCTGCACACGGTGCCGGCCCGCTCGAGGCGCCCACCAGCCCCCCGCTGCCAGCAGCTCGTTGCGCCGCTCCTTGGCAAGTTCCTGCGTGATGTACCAGTTCATCGTCATGTCTCGAGATTCGAGCTAAGACGAGCCTGGCACATCGGCAGATCGCTTAGATTCCGTGCCGGCGCGCTTAGGGAGCCGTGCCCAGGTACGCGGTGGCTTCGATCTCAACGAGCATGGCGGGCTCGATGAGCGCACTCACCTCGACCATCGTCGAGGCCGGGCGGATGTCGCCGAAAGCCTCGCCGTGCGCACGGCCGTACTCCTGCCAGCGGGAGATGTCGGTCACGAACATGCGGGTTCGCACCACGTCGTCGAGCGTCGCGCCGGCCGCGTCGAGGGCGGCTGCCACCTTGCGGATCGCCGCCCGGGTCTGCTCGTACGCACTGTCGCCCGCCTCGGGCGCGGTGGTGCCGGACACCTCGACGTACGGCCCGGCAAGCACCGCCCGCGAATAGCCGACGACGGCTTCCCAAGGCGCGCCCGACGAGAAGCGCCGGACGGCGCCGATCCCGGTCATGACGGCTGCCCGGCAACGGCAAGCGCCTGCTCCAAGGTGAATTCGCCTGCATACAAGGCTTTCCCGATGATCGCGCCTTCGATCCCGAGGGGCACCAGTTCAGCGATCGAGCGCACGTCGGCCAGCGATGACACGCCCCCGCTCGCGACCACCGGCCGGTCGGTCGCGGCGCACACGTCGCGCAACAGCGCCAGGTTCGGGCCGGTCAAAGTACCGTCGCGGCGGACGTCGGTCACCACGTAGCGCGCGCACCCGTCGGCGTCCAATCTGGCCAGGACGTCGAACAGCTCGCCGCCGTCCTTGGTCCACCCCCGGGCCGACAGCGTCGTGCCCCGGACGTCGAGACCGATCGCGATGCGGTCGCCGAACTCGCCGATCGCCGCGCGCACCCAGTCGGGGTTCTCCAGCGCGGCCGTACCGATGTTGACGCGCGCGCACCCGGTCGCCAGAGCGGCCCGTAACGACTCGTCGTCGCGGATGCCGCCGGAGAGTTCGACCGCGACGTCGAGCTCGCCGACCACTCCGGCGAGCAACTCGCGGTTGGAACCGCGGCCGAAGGCGGCGTCGAGGTCGACCAGGTGGATCCAGCTCGCGCCGGCCTCCTGCCAGGAGAGTGCGGCGGCGAGCGGGTCGCCGTAGTGCGTCTCGGAACCCGCGGCGCCCTGCACGAGACGGACCGCCTCGCCGCCGGCGACGTCGACGGCGGGCAGCAACACGAGCGGATTCACGACAGCCTCTCCAACCAGTTCTGCAAGAGCTGGGCCCCGGCGTCGCCGGACTTCTCGGGGTGGAACTGGGTGCCGGCGACCAGAGCGTCCTCGGCTGCCGCGACGAAGGCCTCGCCGTGCACCGCGACGCTCACCCGGCCGCCTGCCGCGCGCGCGGCGTAGGAGTGCACGAAGTAGAACCGGTCGGTCTCGACGCCGCGAAAGAGCACGCTGCCGGGCGCGACGTCGACCACGTTCCAGCCGATGTGCGGCAGGATCGGCGCGTCGAGCTTGGTGACGCCGCCCGGCCACACGCCGATACCCGGCGTGCGGACGCCGTGTTCCTCGCCGAACCCGAACAGCACCTGGAAACCGACGCAGATGCCCAGCACCGGTGCCGCGGCGGCGATGCGCTTTCGTACCAGCTCGACGCCATCGACCGCCTCGAGGCCGCGCATGCAGGCAGCGAAGGCTCCGACGCCCGGAACGACGAGACCGTCAGCGGTCAGCGCCGCATCGGGGTCGGCGGTTACTTCGACCTGCGCCCCGACCCGCTCCAGCGCGCGCTGCGCCGAGCGCAGGTTGCCCGACCCGTAGTCGAGGACGACGATCCGCTTGGTCACCGCCTACAGCACACCTTTGGTGCTGGGCACTCCCGCAACACCGTCGAGCCGGACGGCGTCGCGCAAGGCCCGGGCGACCGCCTTGAACTGCGCTTCGTTGACGTGGTGCGCGTTGCGCCCGGCGAGCACCTGCACGTGAAGGCAGATTCGAGCCTCCGCGACGAAGGACTCCCACACGTGCTTGGTAAGCGTCGTCTCGTAACTACCGATCAACTCGACGATCTCCGGCTCGGTGTGCACCAGGTACGGACGACCGGAGAGGTCGACGGCAACCTGGCACAAGGTCTCGTCGAGCGGCACGAGCGCATCGCCGAACCGGCGGATGCCCGCCTTGTCGCCCAACGCTTCGCGCAACGCCTGCCCCAACGCCAACGCGGTGTCTTCGACCGTGTGATGGGCGTCGACGTCGATGTCGCCCAACGTGCGCACGCGCAGGTCGAAGCCGGCGTGCTTGCCGAGTTGAGCGAGCATGTGGTCGTAGAACGGCACGCCGGTCTCGACGTCGACGTCGCCACTGCCGTCGAGCTCGAGCTCGACGAGGACGTCGGACTCCTTCGTGGTGCGCTGAACCCGCGCGTTGCGGCTCACGCCTCGCCCTTCCTGCCGGTTGTCTCGAGTAACGCGGCACGGAACGCCGCCATCTCCTGCGCCGTGCCCATGCTCACTCGCAGCCACTGCGTCGGGCCGGTCTCGCGGATCAGCACTCCTCGGTCGAGCAGCCCTTGCCACACGGCATGCCGGTCGTCGAACGTTCCGAACAGTACGAAGTTGGCGTCGGAGTCGGCAACGGAGAACCCGTTGGTGCGCAGCCAGGAAACCGTGTCGTCGCGCTCGCTTCGCAGCGTCGCGACCTGGGCGAGCAACTCGTCGGCGTGGTCGACCGCCACGCACGCGATCGCCTGCGTCAGTGCCGACAGGTGGTAGGGCAGCCGTACGATCCGCACCGCATCGACGACGGCGGGATCGGCGACGAGGTAACCCACGCGCGCCCCGGCGTAGGAGAACGCCTTGCTCATCGTTCGGGTGACGATGAGGTTCGCGTGCTCGCGCAGCAAGCCGAGCGCCGACGGCGTGCCCGGACGCCGAAACTCCGCGTAGGCCTCGTCGACGACGACCAGGCCGCCATGCTCGCGCGCGGCCGCCAGCACCGCCTCGGCCGTCTGAAGTGGCAGGGCCGTGCCGGTCGGGTTGTTCGGCGAGGTCAGCAAGGTGATGACCGGCCGGTGACGGCGCACGGCTTGCACCGCGACGTCGGGGTCGAGTGTGAAGTCGGGCCTGCGGGCCTCTGTCACGTAGGGCGTCATCGTGTCGCGGCAGTACTGCGGATACATCGAATACGTCGGCGAGAATCCTAGAACCCAGCGCCCCGGACCACCGAACGCGAGCATCAGCTGGTGCATCACTTCGTTGGAACCGTTCGCCGCCCAGATCGACGTCGGCGGGCACTCGACGTCTTCGAACCGTTGCAGGTAACCCGCCAGCTTCGCGCGCAACGTTATGGCCTCACGGTCGGGGTAGCGGTTCATGCGTTCGGCCACGACTCGGGCCGCCTGCGCGACGTCGGCGACGAGGCCGGCCGACGGCGGGTAGGGATTCTCGTTGACGTTGAGCTGCACCGCGACGTCGAGTTGCGGAGCGCCGTACGGCTCCTCGCCGCGCAAGTCATCGCGCAGCGGAAGGTCGGCCAGCCTCATCGCGGCACCCTCGTACGCACCGCAGCTACGTGGGCCGCGAGGTCTTCTGCGCCGCCGAGCGCATCGATGAGTGGCGCCACCTCGGCGAGTGCGGACCGGGTGTAGTCGACGACATGGATCATGCGAAGGAACGCCTGGACCGAGAGGCCACCCGTGAAGCGGGCGGTGCCGCCCGTCGGCAGGACGTGGTTCGACCCGGCCAGGTAGTCGCCGAGGCTGACCGGCGCCCACGGGCCGACGAAGATGGCGCCTGCGTTGCGCACCCGGCGGGCTACTTCGCGGGCGTCGCGCGTCATGACCTCGAGGTGCTCGGCGGCCCAGTTGTCGACGACGGCGAGCCCGGCGTCGATCGAGTCGACGAGCACGCAGGCGGCCTGACCTCCGAGCGCAGTGCGCACCCGCTCGACGTGCTTGGTGGCCGGGATCTGGACCTCGAGTTCGGCCTCTACTTTGTCGAGCAGCTCGGGTGAGTCGGTGACCAATAGGCAAGCCGCCAGCGCATCGTGCTCGGCTTGCCCGATCAAGTCGGCTGCGACGAACGCCGGGTCGGCGGAGTCGTCGCAGAGGATGCCGATCTCGGTCGGCCCGGCCTCGGCGTCGATACCCACGACGCCCTTGACCAGGCGCTTGGCGGCCGCGACGTACACATTGCCCGGGCCGGTCACCACATCGACCGGCTCGACGAACTCGCCCTGGTCGGACCTGCTGCCATAGGCGAACAGCGCCACCGCTTGCGCACCGCCCACGGCGTAGACCTCGTCGACACCGAGCAGGGCGCATGCGGCCAGCACCGCCGGGTGTGGCAACCCGCCGAATGCCGGCTGCGGAGGTGAAGCGACGGCGAGCGATTCGACCCCCGCTTCCTGCGCCGGCACGACGTTCATCACCACACTGCTCGGATACGCGACCAGTCCACCCGGCACGTACAACCCGACTCGGCGCACCGGCACCCAACGCTCGGTGACGACGGCACCGTCGGCGACATCGACCCGGACGTCGTCGCGCAGTTGGGCCCGATGCACGGCGCGGGCGCGGCGGGTGGCTTCTTCCAGCGCGGAACGCAGCGCCGGATCGAGGCCGGCCAGCGCCGCAGCGAGCTCTTCGGCAGGTACCCGAAGCGACGCAAGGTCTACGGCGTCCAGCCGCGTGGTGATTTCACGGACGGCGACGGCGCCGCGCAACCGGACGTCGGCACAGATCGGCCCAACATCGGCAAGCGCGGATTCGACGTCGACGCCCGCTCTGGGAAGCAGCTCGCGCAGTTCGACCGTGCCCGGTGTACGGCCACGCAGGTCGAGCCGGCGTAACTGCGACACCAGTGCACTCCTGGAGGGTTCGGGACCGGGCTTTCGCGAAGGGCCCAAGCCTACCGGCGGCCCGCCACGCGCGTGTTCACGCGCCGCGTCGTTGTGCCTCGGGCTGGGACGGACGATCCGGCCGCCTCGCCGGACGGCCGGTCGTGCGGTTACCCGGCCGCCTGTTCGGCCCGTAGCCCGGGCGACCGCCGGTGTGACTGCGCGGGCGGCGCTGGTCGTGAACCGCGACCGTCCGCTCTGCGATGGCAGTCGGCGGGCCCGACGTCGCCGGCTCGCCGGAGGTCGCAAGTTCGCGTACCGCCGGATGACCTGGACGCACGTCGACCGCGACCGGCGCGACTCCGGCACCCTTGTGCATGGCCGCGACGCTCGACGACTCACCCGGCAACACGAGGCTCAGTGCAGTGCCGCTCGCGCCGGCTCGCGCCGTCCGACCCGAGCGGTGCAGGTAGTCCTTGGCGTCGTTCGGTGGGTCGAAGTGCACCACGAGATCGACATCGTCGACATGAATGCCGCGAGCCGCCACGTCGGTGGCGACGAGCACCCGCGGCCGACCCGCGGCGAAGCCGTCGAGCGCACGCTGGCGGGCGTTCTGCTTGAGGTTGCCGTGAATCGCGGCAGCGTCGACGCCGCCCTTGACGAGTTGTTTGACCAGCCGGTCGGCGCCGTGCTTGGTGCGCACGAAGATGAGCGTGCGCGCCGGCCGCGATGCGACCTCGGCGACGACGGCGACCTTGTCGGTCGGGTGCAGGACGAATACTCGATGGTCCATGGCATCGACAGGGGCGGCGGCCGCGGCCACGGCGTGCAGCGCCGGGTCCTCGAGATAGGCGCGCACCAGTTTGTCGACGCCACGGTCGAGCGTGGCCGAGAACAGCAACCGCTGCCCGCCCGCCGGGGTCTGGTCGAGCAGCCCACGGACAGCGGGCAGGAAGCCGAGGTCGGCCATGTGGTCGGCTTCGTCGAGGACGGCGATCTCCACCGCGCCCAGCGAGCAACTCCCACGCTCGATCAAGTCGACCAACCGGCCCGGCGTGGCGACCACGAGGTCGACGCCGCGACGCAGCGCATCGATCTGCTTGCCGTACGGGCTGCCGCCGAAGATGCAGACGAGCTTGAGCCCCACCGCTTCGCCGAGCGGGCGCAGGACGTCGGCGACCTGGGTCGCGAGCTCACGAGTCGGGACGAGAACCAGCCCGCGCGGTGAGTTCGGTCGGCGGGTCGTTCCGGACGCCGCGAGGCGCGCGAGCATCGGCAAGCCGAAGGCGAGCGTCTTGCCGCCGCCCGTCTGCGCGCGACCGAGAACGTCGCGGCCGGCCAGCACGTCGGGAATCGCGCGGGTCTGGATGGCGAACGGCGCGCCGATGCCGCGCTTGGCGAGCATCGCGACGAGCGGAGCGGGCAGGCCCAGCGCGGCGAAGGTCGTGGCTGCAGGTGGGGCGCAGCGGGACGCGGAGTCGAGATCGGCCTCGAGCCGGCTCGCGACCGGCCGGACCGAGGCGGCAGGCTGCGCTTTCGCCGGACGGCGGCTGCGGCTGCGCTGCTTACGCGAGGCCGACGGGTTTTGGGCAGGGAAAGTGGACGTGCGAGGTGCAGGCATGAAGAAGGACGCTCCATCAGCGTTACTGAGGCCGCGTCGCTGATGCCGGTTTCGGCTTGGTTGCGTGGCGCGCCATAGGTGGTGCGCCGGGATCAGGTGATCCCGCGAAGGACGTTGCCTCGCGGGCGGCTCGCCCGCGGGAGGGACGGCCATGACTCGGCCGCCGTGTACGTCAGCCTAGCAGGCGGCGGACCGCGGACCGGTCAGCCCGCTCCCTACACTCGGGGCGTGGCAGGAAAAGGCACTCCGGCGACGATCGCGCTCGGACACGCCGGCATCGCGCACACGGTGCATCCCTACGACCACGATGCGGCGAACCGGGCGTGGGGTGAGGAGGCCGCGGCCGCCCTCGGCGTCCCCGCCTCGCGCGTCTTCAAGACGCTGGTGGCCGAGGTCGACGGCCGGCTCGTGGTCGGTGTCGTCCCGGTCAGTGCGTCACTCGACCTCAAGGCGCTGGCGAGCGCCGTCGGCGGCAAGCGGGCGGCGATGGCCGGGGTCGCCGAAGCGGAAAGGGCAACCGGCTACGTCGCGGGCGGGATCAGTCCCATCGGACAACGTCGCCGGCTGCCGACGGTGGTCGACGACTCCGCTCTCGCGCACCCGACCGTCTACGTCTCGGGCGGCCGCCGCGGGCTCGATGTCGAACTCGCGCCGTCCGACCTCGTCGAGGTGACAGGCGCACGGACGGCGAGCATCGCGCGCGGTTGAGCACCCGCCGGGATGGAACCGCACCGGGGTTCGATGCCTCTAACCGGCATCGAGGAGGTGCCAGTGAGCCAGAACCCGGCGGCGGACAGGCTCGAGGGGAACGTGTCATCGGCTGACGTTGCGGCGCGGGCCGGCCCCAGGCGCGTGCACCTGGCGGCGATCGGCGCGGTTGTCGCACTCGTCGCGGCCGCGGCCACCATCCCGTTCGCGCTGCGGCCGACCACCACCTCGCACCCGGGCAGCCCCGCGCCGTCCGGCATCGGGGGCAGTCCAACCCCGACCGCGTCGCCGGTCGGTGCGGCGGCCACCGCCGCCGGCCTGGCTGGCGATCACTGGAGCATGCTGCCCGCCGCGCCGATCGCCGGGCGGGTCAACCCGGCCGCGGTGTGGGACGGCCAGCACGTGCTGATCTGGGGTGGTAGCACCGGCGACGCCAGCGGCGGCCGGCTGCTCACCGACGGCGCGGCCTACGACCCGGCGACCAAGCACCTGGCAGAAGTTGCCGGCCGGCCCACTGTCCGGGCGCACCGGCGCGGCCTCGGTGTGGACAGGCCGGGTCTGGTTCGTCTGGGGCGGCAGCGACGGGTCGGGCACGGCGTTGGACGACGGCGCCGTCTACGACCCGCAGACCATGTCGTGGCGACGACTGCCGAACGCTCCACTCGCCGCCCGCTGGAACGCGCAGGCGCTGTGGACCGGCGCCGACGTACTCGTGATCGGCGGCCAAACCGGCCACGGCGAATCCGCGCCGCCGTCGGTCGCCGCCTACCACCCGGGCACGGACCGCTGGCGGCGGCTGGCCGCCGTCCCGGCCGCCGGCGGCGCGGCACACACCACCGCCATCACCGCCGCCTTTTCGCAGGGCCACCTCTACGCCTGGCGACAGTCGGCCACCGTCACGCATGTCAGCGCCAGTGAAACCGCAACGTACGCCGGGCTCCAGCTGCTGCGATACGAGGCGGCGGCCAACCGCTGGACGTCGATCACGACCACCGGCGGGCCGCCCGTCGCGGTCGAGCAGGCGATCCCCACCGGCGACAGTGTGGGCAGTGTGCTGGTGCCCGCTGGGCAGCAATGCCCGCCCTACGCCTCCTGTCCTGCCCCGTACAACCTCAACGGCTATCGCTGGAACCCGACCACGACTCAGTGGGCGGCGCTGCCGCACGGCCCCATCGATGATCTGAGCCCAACCCCTCTCTGGACCGGCGCGGCACTGCTGGAGTTCGACACCACCACCTGGGAAAGCGGCCCCGACGGCACGCACAACCCGGGAGAAGCGGCCGTATGGGACCCCGCCAACAACGGCTGGACGACGCTGCCCGCCGCCCCCTACGCCGCCGACCAGCCCGCGGCAGTGTGGACCGGCGACCGGCTCGTGGTCTGGGGTCAGATGTACGCCCCGGCAGACGCCAACACCGGCACCCCGACGCTGCGCAGCATCGGTCTGCAGCTCTCGCCGTGACCGGCCCTACGGGCGGATGCCAGGAGTCTGATCGGTGTCGGCCGAGCGCGAATCGGCGACCAACGCGACCACGAAAGTCACGGCAAGGGCGGCGACCGGCCAGGCCATGAGGAAGGGCCGGGCCTGCAGTTGGATGAAGTAGTGGTGCGGACCGGCCGAGGCATGATCGTTCCACCGGGACGCCGGGCCGCCGGTGAGCCACCGACCCAACCAGGCCATCAACCACGCGGCCAGGAACCCACCCGCCGCCATGGACACCGCGACAGCGCTACCGCGGTGCCGGGCGATCAATGCGGCGACGACGCCGCAGACAAGCCCGGCAACGACCGTGATGATGAGGTAACTCACGTCCGCCCCGACGAAGCCCTTGGTATAGGCGTCGACCAGGCTCACACTGCCGTCGGCGTTCTTGACCACCGCAACCCGTGGCGAGAACGCCGCCCAGATCAGGGCGGCCAAGGCACCGAGCGGCACGACCGCGAGGGTGCCGAGCAACGCCGCCCAAAGATCGGCACGTTGCACGAGCGGACGCTCAGTCGGCTCGGACGGCGCAGACCCCTGCTCGCGGCCCGGTCCGTACGGCACCGAACCGTACGGCACCGAACCGTACGGCAGCTGGCCGTAGGGCAGCGAACCGTAGCCGGGGTCGTGCGGCGCGGACTCCGGTGGGGTCGGCTCGGGTTCGCTCATCGCGCCTCACCGTAACGGCCACCGGTCATCGAGCGGTCACAGCGCGCCGAAATGCCCACGCCGCGGCGCCCAGGGCGACGGCGCAGACCGCCACGCAGACACCGAGATCGGCCGCGACGACACCCCACTGCGGGTGGGAGCGAAACGACTCCGCGAACGCGTCGACGGCATAGGTGGAAGGCACTGCGGCGCGCACCGCCTGCACCACACCGGGCAGGCGGTGCGCCGGGACGAGGCCGAGGAACATGACGAGTGACATGCCGAGCTGGCCTGCCACAGTCGCCAACTCCTGGCGCGGCAACGCCAGGCCGAGCAATGCGCCGAGCCCGGCGAGTGAAATGCCGGCAGCGACGATGACTGGTGCGATGACCCAGATGTGCGCGAGCGGCAGGCGGTAGAAGGCCGCTCCGCCGACGGCGACGAGGAGCGAACCGGGCACGGTGAAGCTCGCCCACGCCGCAGCAGTCGCGGTGACGATGGCGCTGGGCCGCACCGGCAGCGCGCCGAAATAGTCGAGAGCGCCACTGGCCCGCAATGCGCCGAACCGCTGCGCGAGCAAGTTGAGTGCCACGAACGAGACCACCGTCACCGACGAGCCGGCCACGACCGACTGCACGGTGACCGCGCTCGTCGTGTCGACGAGGCCTTTCAGCAAGACGATGAGGCCGACCGACTGCAACGTGGCGGCCATGAAGATGGGGATCGCCGCCACCCTGGCCCGTGAGATCTGACCGGCGAACACGGCGGCGAACGTCGTCGCGAACGTGGGCGACGCAGCGGCCCGCGGCCGGCCCGCGTCTGCCAGGCCGGCGCGCAACGGCGTCAACGGGGTGTC
The DNA here is from genome assembly GCA_963782965.1 of uncultured Actinomycetes bacterium. Lineage (GTDB taxonomy): Bacteria > Actinomycetota > Actinomycetes > Acidothermales > Acidothermaceae > CAWALV01. The sequence continues at coordinate 1,295,148 of CAWALV010000006.1, read as the reverse complement.
GGCCGAGGCAGTCACACCCGCTCCAAGTCGTCGGCGGACCCGCCGAGTGCCAGATAGACGTCTTCCAGGGACGGCGTGGTGAGTGTGAAGTCGTCGAGAGCGGCGAACACGGAGCCACCGGTGAGTTCCGCGAGGGCCGCTCGGGCGTCGTCCGCAGACATGCGCACGCTCCACCGGCGGCCGCGAACCTTGGCCTTGGCGCGCAGCGACTCGACCAGCGGATGATCGGACGGCGGGTCGTCGCGCCAAGCGAGTTCGAGCCGGACGTCGCGATCGACCCTGGCTTTGAGCGCCCCAGGCGTGTCGTCGGCGATGACCTTGCCCCGGTCGACGATCGCCACCCGGTCGAGCACGGTCTCTGCCTCGAGCACGTTGTGCGTCACGAGGACGACGGTGGTGCCGCTGGCCGCCCGGCGGCGCTCGACCGCCGACCACACCGCGCGCCGCGCGACCGGATCGAGGCCGGTCGTGGGTTCGTCGAGCACCAGCACCGGGCGCTCGCCCACGAGTGCCGCCCCGACGCACGCCAGCCGGCGCTGGCCGCCGGAGAGCTTCGCGATCGGCCGGTGCGCATACGCCTGGAGCCCCAGTTCTTCGATGACGTCGTCACGCGCTGCGCGCGCCTGAGCACGCGAGAGGCCACGCAACCGCGCCGTCGTCTCGATCGCGAGCAGCGGCGAGAGGTCGGCGAGCGCGGCGTCGTCTTGGGGCAGGTACGCCACGAAACGAGGGACGAGACGCGGACGCGCGACCACGTCGTGGCCGAACAGTTCGATCTCACCGGCGTCGGGCCGCAGCAACCCGATCAGTTGCCGCACCAGCGTGGTCTTGCCGGCACCGTTCGGACCGAGCAGACCGAAGACTTCACCGGTACGAATTCGCACATCGATGCCGGCACTCGCCGCGACGTCGCCACTCTTCGAGCGATACGTCTTCGTCAGGCCGCGGACTGCGAACGCCGTTCGGGAGTCGGCGGCCGGGCCGGCGGCCGAGCCCGAGGTTGAGGTGGTCGGCACGGCGGCCGGCGAGGCGGCCGTCGCGGCGGCGGTTCGCGTCACGAGCCGGCCCGCGCCCGGCACGCCGACATCGACACCGTGTTGCGCTTCACCTGCGGCCATTGCCTGCCAGGGTACGTGCTGCGCCGCGACCGCGTTCGCGCTCCCCCGGTGATCAGCGCGGAAGCGGTCAACTGCCGAGGAGGCAGGACGGGCCGAGCAGCGCCTTCAGGTCGCCCATCAAAGCGGGCGTCGGGTCGACCCGAAGGTTGTCGTCGAGACGCAGGACGGTGGTCCGTTCGCCGCTGCGCAGTTGCAGCTGTACCTGCGTGACGCCGGGGTGGGTCGCGAGCACTTCGCGCAATCGCTCCACCACCGGCGGGGTGCACCGGACGGCGGGCAGCTGCAGCACGACCGGACCTCGCGGCTCCGCCTCGCCGAGATCGGGCAGGAACATCTCGATCGCGGCCACGCTCGGTACGTCGTCGCGCCGGTTCAGCCGCCCCTTGACGCAGACGACCGCATCGGTCGCCAGCTGCATCGCATACTGCTGATAGGTCTGCGGGAAGAAGAGCACCTCGATGCTGCCCTCGAGGTCCTCGAGTGTCGCGATCGCCCAGGGGTTGCCCTGCTTCGTCATCTTGCGCTGCAACCCCGAAACGATGCCGCCCACCGTGAGCACCGTGCCGTCGGGCTTGTCACCCGCCCCGGCCGCGCCGATCGAACAGTCGACCAGCCGCGCGAGCACGTGCTCGACGCCGAACAGCGGGTGATCGCTCACGTAGAGGCCGAGCATGTCGCGCTCGGCAGCGAGCAGGGTGGTCTTCGCCCACTCCTGCACCGGGATCGCGATGTCGAGGCCGAGTCCGGACGCCGGCCCCTCGTCGTCAGCCGGACCGGACGCCGACGCGAAGAGGTCGAACTGTCCCGCGGCCTCCGCCCGCTTGGTGCCCATCGCGGCGTCGATGATCTCCGAATGGACGGCGACCAAGCCGCGTCGGGTGTGGCCGAGCGAATCGAACGCCCCTGCCTTGATGAGCGACTCGACGACCTTCTTGTTGCAGACGACGGGTTCGACCTTCGCCAGAAAGTCGGGGAAGTCGAGGTAACGGCCCTTGCTGCGACGGGTCTCGATGACGGAGGCGACGACGTTCTCGCCGACGTTGCGGATCGCGGACAGGCCGAACCGGATGTCGGTGCCGCGCGGGGTGAAGTTGGAGTCGGACTCGTTGACATCGGGCGGCAGCACCTTGATGCCCATGCGGCGGCACTCGTGCAGGTAGAGCGCCGACTTGTCCTTGTCGTCCTTGACCGAGGTGAGCAGCGCGGCCATGTATTCGGCCGGGTAGTTGGCCTTGAGGTAGGCCGTCCAGTACGAGACGACGCCGTACGCGGCGCTGTGCGCCTTGTTGAACGCGTAGTCGGAGAACGGGACGAGGATGTCCCAGATCGTCTTGACGGCGTTCTCCGAATAGCCGTTCGTGCGCATGCCCTCGGAGAACGGCACGTACTCCTTGTCGAGGATCTCCTTCTTCTTCTTGCCCATCGCTCGCCGCAACAGGTCGGCTTGGCCGAGCGTGTAGCCGGCCAGCTTCTGCGCGATCGCCATGACCTGCTCTTGATAGACGATCAGGCCGTAGGTCTCGTCGAGAATCTCCTTGAGCGGTTCGGCGAGCTCGCGGTGGATCGGCACCACCGGCTTACGCCCGTTCTTGCGGTCGGCGTAGTCGTTATGGGCGTTCGCGCCCATCGGGCCCGGACGGTACAACGCGCCGACGGCGGAGATGTCGGCGAACTTGTCCGGCTTCATCGACCGCAGCAGGGCCCGCATCGGGCCACCGTCGAACTGGAAGACGCCCAGCGTCTCACCGCTGGCGAGCAGCTCGTAGGTGGCCTTGTCGGCGTCGAGGTCGAGTCGTTCGAGAACGAGCTCTTCGCCGCGGTTGTCCTTGATCCCCGCCAGGCAGTCGTCGAGCACGGTGAGGTTGCGCAGACCGAGGAAGTCCATCTTCAGCAACCCGAGCGCTTCGCAGGCACTCATGTCGAACTGGGTGATGATCGCGCCGTCCTGCTCCCGGCGCTGGATCGGGATGACGTCGAGCAGCGGCTCGCGCGACAAGATGACGCCGGCCGCATGGACGCCCCACTGCCGCTTCAGCCCCTCGAGGTCGCGAGCTGTGTCGATCACCCGCTTGACGTCGGGGTTCTGCTCGTACAGCGCGCGGAACTCACCGGCCTCGGCGTAGCGCGAATGCGCGGGATCGAAGATGCCGGCGAGCGGAACGTCCTTGCCCATGACCGGCGCGGGCATCACCTTGGTGATCTGGTCGGACGTCGAGAACGGGTAGCCGAGGACCCGGGCGGAGTCCTTGATCGCCTGCTTGGCTTTGATCGTGCCGTAGGTGATGATCTGCGCCACCCGCTCTTCGCCGTACTTCTGGGTGGCGTAGCGGATCATGTCGCCGCGACGGCGCTCGTCGAAGTCCATGTCGATGTCGGGCATCGAGATGCGCTCCGGGTTGAGGAACCGCTCGAACAGCAGCTTGTGCGCGATCGGGTCGAGTTCGGTGATGCCCAGCGCGTAGGCGACCATGGACCCCGCCGCGCTCCCCCGGCCGGGCCCGACGCGGATGCCGTTCTCCTGGGCGTAACGCACGAGGTCGGCGACGACCAGGAAGTAGCCCGGGAACCCCATCTGACACATGACGCCGACCTCGTAGGCCGCTTGCTTGCGATGCTCGTCGGGAACGCCACCGGGGAACCTGCGGTGCAGACCCGCTTCGACCTGCTTCACCAGCCACGAGTCCTCGGTCTCACCGGCGGGCACCGGGAACTGCGGCATCAGGTTCGCGCCCTCGTTGAACGTGACCTGCGACCTCTCGGCGATCTCGAGGGTGTTGTCGCACGCTTCGGGGAAGTCGCGCCAGAGTTCGCGCATCTGCGCTGCGGACTTGAGATAGAAATCGTGCGCGTCGAACTTGAACCGGTTCGGGTCGGCGAGAGTCTTGCCCGTCTGCACGCAGAGCAGGACCTCGTGCGCCTCCCAGTCCTTCGCATACGTGTAGTGCAGATCGTTCGACGCGAGGAACGGAAGGCTGAGAATCCTTGGCCAGCCGGAGCAGATCGTCGCGATGCCGGCGTTCGATCTCGATGCCGTGGTCCATCAGCTCGCAGTAGAAATTCTCGCGGCCGAAGATGTCGCGGTAGTCGGCAGCTGCTCTGCGCGCGGCGTCGTATTGGCCCTGCTGGAGCAGGCGATTCACCTCACCGCTCGGGCAACCGGTGGTGGCGATGATGCCTTTCGCGTAGGTCTGCAAGAGCTCGCGGTCCATCCGCGGCTTGTAGTAGTAGCCTTCGAGGCTGGCCAGGCTGGACAACCGGAACAGGTTGTGCATGCCTGCGGTGTCTTGCGCCAGCAACGTCATGTGGGTGTACATCTCGCCGACGTTGTCGTCGCCACCCGAACCGGCGCTGACCAGCGAGACCCGCTTGCGGTCGAACCGGCTGCCGGGGGCGAGGTAGCCCTCCATGCCGATGATCGGCTTGACGCCGGCGGCGACCGCCTGCTTGTAGAAGTCGTAGGCACCGAAGACGTTGCCGTGGTCGGTCATCGCCAACGCCGGCATGCCCATGGCGGCGGCTTCCTTGAAGAGATCTTTCAGCCTCGCCGCACCGTCGAGCATCGAGTACTCGGTATGCACGTGCAGGTGGACGAAAGACTTGTCGTTCTTACCCACCCCGGCCGCCATGCCCGCCACACCTTCCGCTCACCAACGGCTGGCAGCCTAGCGCCCTCGACCGACGGAGCAGGCCCGCCGCTCCGACCGCCTACGATCGCTCGGGTGAACCGTCCGTCGGGTGATCCCGCAGCCTGGTTGCGGCGTCTCGAGCGGCGCGCCGGGCTGCGAGCGAAGGCCGGCCTGACCCGGCGGCTCGATCCGCACGGACCGCAACCCGCCGAGGCCGCGCCCACGGTCGACCTCGCGGGCAACGACTACCTGGGGCTGTCCCGACATCCGGCGGTGCTCGCCGCCGCATCGATTGCCCTCGGCGACTACGGCCTGGGCGCGACCGGCTCACGACTGGTGCGTGGCTCGACCCACGCGCACGCCGCGCTCGAAGCTGCGCTGGCCGACCTCCTGCACCAACCTGCGGCCCTCGTCTACTCCTCCGGCTACCTGGCCAACCTCGGCGCGATCCGCGGGGTCGTTCAGCCGCGCACGCAGATCCTGCTCGACGCGCACTCCCACGCGTCGCTCGTCGACGGCTGCCGGCTGTCCGGCGCGAGCACCGAGGTCTTCCCGCACGCCGACGTCGAAGCGCTTCGGGCCGCGCTCGCCGGCGACGCGGGGCGGCGGCCGCAGCTCGTCGTCACCGAATCGCTGTTTTCGGTCGACGGCGACCTCGCGCCGCTCGCACAGATGCACGCCGCCTGCCGGGCCGCCGGGGCGGTGTTGCTCGTGGACGACGCCCACGCCGTCGGCGTGTTCGGGCCTGAGGGTGCCGGGGCTGTCGTCGGCGCGGCGCTCGCCGACGAGCCGGATGTCGTCGTCACGGCAACGCTGTCGAAGGCTCTCGGCGCGGCGGGCGGTGTCGTCGCCGGGCCGACATCCCTCATCGAGCACCTCGTCGACACCGGCCGCACCTTCGTCTACGACACCGCGCTGCCGCCGGCAGTTGCCGCAGGCGCACTGGCCGCGGTGGCACTGCTGAGGGCGGCCGAGGGCGGCCGGGCGACGCTGCACGCGCGAGCCGCCCTGCTCGCGGAGCGGCTGCGGGCGGCGGGGCTGGTTGTCGGCGAGCCCGCGGGCGGGGTGATCTCCGTTGTCGCCCCGGACGCCGACGCGGCCGTCGCGTGGACGGTTGCCTGCGCCGCACGCGGGGTGGCGGTGGGCTGCTTCCGGCCACCGTCGACCCCCGACCCGAAGGCACGGCTGCGCCTGACGATCAACGCCGGCATCTCGGCGTCCGACTTCGATCGGGCCGTCGAGGTCGTCGTGGGATGCCGTCCGTGAGCGGGCTGCGCGGAGCGGTCGTCGTGACCGGCACCGACACCGGGGTCGGCAAGACGATCGTCAGCGCGGCGATCGCGGCCGCCGCCCAGCAGGCCGGACTCCGGGTGGCCGTCGTCAAGCCGTGCCAGACCGGCACCGCAACGGACGACGAGACCGACGCCGCCGCCGTCACCCGGCTCGCCGCGCCCGCGTCCGTCGTGACCCTGGTCAGCTACCCCGACCCGCTGGCGCCTGCGACTGCGGCGCGGGTCGCCGGCCTGCCGATGCTGACACTGCACGACGTCGTGGACGCCGTCGGGGCGCGCACCGCCGACCACGACCTCGTGCTGGTCGAAGGCGCCGGTGGGGTGCTCGTCTCGATGGGGGCCGATGACTGGACGATCGCCGATCTCGCCGTTGCGATCGCCGCGCCGACCGTCGTCGTCGTCCGCGCGGGGCTGGGCACGTTGAACCACACGGCGCTGACCCGTCTGGTGCTCGCGCAGCGCGGGGTGCGCGATCTGGTCGTGATCGGCTCCTGGCCGGCGCAGCCGCAGCTCGTGCACCGCACGAACCTCGACGACCTGCCGCTCCTGTCCGGTGTGCTGCCCGAGGGTGCCGGAAGCCTGCCTGCCGAGGTGTTCCGCGACCGTGCGCCGCGCTGGCTCGCGGCCGAACTGCACGGCGTTGCCGACGGTTTCGACATCGCCGCGACGCACTCGGCCAATGAGCGTCGATGACCGTGCGGCGGTAGCCTGCGGCAATGGCGTTCCCCGCGCTCGACTCCGAATCGCCTCCGCCGTCGGCTCGGAGTCGCCTCCTGCGTGGCGTCATCGCCGTCGTCATCGTCGCGGCGCTCGCCGGCGCCGGCATCGGCACCTGGAAGGCGGTCTCGAGCGGCACGACAGCGGCGGCGCCCGGACGGTTGCTCGTCTACGACACGAACATCGGGATGCTCGCCCAGGCGCGTCCCGACGGCAGCCATGAGCAACGCTTCGAACAGCTCGGCGCGATCGGTGGCGACCCGGTCGCCGTATCGCCCGACCACAGCCTGCTGGTCACCGTCGCAGGCGCAATGATCACGTTGAAGGACGGCCGGCCGGTGCAGCAGTCGACATCGCTATACGGCCCGCTGTCGGCACCGGAATCGAGCACGACACAGGGCCCGCAGACGGTCACCGCCGCGGTGACTTCGCCGACCGCCTTCGTCGACGGTGACAACGGAGTCGCTTTCAGCCCGGCGTTCGACCTGCCAACGAATGGCGGTGGGGCCGCAGCGCGGCAGCGTACCCGGCGTCGGCATCATCTCCATTGCCGACAACACCGTGCACGAGCTGGGCGCCGCAACCGACTACACGGGCGACCCCAAACAATCGGCGGTCTTCGCCAGCGTCCCGGGCACCGGCCCCGTACCTCCCGGGCAGGACCCGGCCACCCTCTACGGCGACACCGCGATCGAGCATCGGGTTGTGGGCGGCACGACGACCACGCTCGTCAGCTCGCTTGCGATCACCCAGACGCTGAACCTCGGCACCGGCACCGCGTTGCGGCTCGAGCCGACCGCAGACCCGACCGGCGCCAGAGTCGCGGTCGACGTCGGCTTCGCTGCGAGCCCGCAGCCGCAGGCGCTGCTCCTCTACGGCCGCGACGGAACACTCGTGGCCACCGGCCCTTCGGGCGCGCTCGGGCCGATGTACTGGTCGCCGTCCGGGCACAGTTTGGCCTACCTCAGCCCCCAAGGTGACGTCGTGATCTGGACGCCAGGAGGTACGGTGCAGCGCGTGCCGTTGCCCACGAACGTCCCGGCTGTCCTGTCGTGCGTGTGGTCACCCGACGAGCGGTACCTCGCCTGCGCCGGCTATAACGCGGTGCTCGGCTCCGGTCCCTCTCGGCACACTGCCTGGGTGCTGCTCGACCGCGACAAGCTGCGGGCCAGAGTCTTTTCGGCGACCACGGTGCCATTGCTCTGGGTGAACAATTGAGGATCGTCGCCGTGGTCCGCCTGGTGCGCGGCCTCACCCACCGCGCCGGCTCGGCCACCATGGTCGCGCTGGTCGCGCTCGTCGCTTCCGCTGCGGCCGCCACCGGCCCGGCGTACTACGCCAGCGCACGAACGTCGATCCTGCGCGACACGTTCGCCTCGGCCCCGCTGGCGCAGCGCGGGATCGAGGTGACCCTACAGGGGCCGGTCGCGCACGGTCTGGACGCCCTGACGGCGAGCGTCGGCTCGGTGCTGTCGGGGGCGATCCCGAACGCAGCCGATCGCGACCGGCTGTTCGCCACGCCCGTGGACGCCGTCGAAGGCACCGCCAACCTGCCCGCGCTCCACGCCGCCGCGCCGCTGGCCTGGCGAACGGATTTCTGCGGGCACCTGCGGCTCGTTTCCGGGCACTGTCCCACGGCGCCCGACGCGATCGCGGTGAGCAGCTCCACGGCGACCAGCGCCGGGTGGCGAGTGGGCCAGCGCATCGACGCCACCGGCTGGCCGGCGTTGACGGTCACCGGCATCTACGCCGTCCCGGACTTCTCCGCCGACTACTGGTTCGGTCGTGGCGCGACCTACTTCCCGGCCGAGGACTTCAGCGGCGGTCAGCCGCCCGACGTCCCACCGCCCGATGCCTTCTTCACGCCACGCGAGACGATCGACGCCGCCACCGGCTTCCCGCAGGGGACGCTGGTGGTCGACGACCTGGTGAACGTCGCCAACGTGCGCGGCGGCGACCTCGGCGCACTGGCTACGGCCGCGCAAACCCTGTCGACAGCGCCCTCGCTGATCGCGACCGGCGCGTCGGTGCAGAGCGGGCTGTCCACGGTCGTCGGTGCAGTCCACGACAGCTGGCGTTCACTCGCCGTCCCGCTGTTCCTCATCACGGCGCAGCTGCTGGTTCTCGTGTGGTTGCTCATGTTCTTGGCGGTGACCGACGCCGTCGACGCGCGCGGCCCGGAGATCGCCTTGATGAAACTGCGCGGCTTCCGCGGTGCGCGGTTGCTCTGGTTCGCTCTCGGCGAGCCGGTCACGCTCCTCGCGGTCGCGCTGCCCCTAGGCGTGGGTCTCGGCTGGGCGGTGACCGCCGGGCTGGACGCCGTCCTGCTGCGCGCGGGCACGCCGGTGGCGCTGCCCGCCCTGGCCTGGGCGGCGGCGGCCGCCGCGACACTCGGCGGCCTGGTCGCGGTCGTGACCGCCGCGCGGCGCACGTTGCGGCGTCCCATCGTCGAGCAGTGGCAGCGCACCGGCCGGGAAGCGACACGTCGCGGGTGGGTGATCGACGCGATCGCGGTGACAGGCGCGGTGGCCGGCGTCATCGAGTTGCGCACGGCCGGCGACATCAGGTCTGTCGGTCACTCCTCGCTCGGCCTGCTGGTGCCCGGACTCGTCGGGATCGCGGTGGCCGTGGTGGCGGCGCGGTTGCTGCCGATGGCCTGCCGGGCGTTGTTCGCACCGACCCGCAAGCGTGGCAGCCTCGGGGTCTTCCTCGCCGTCCGCCATGTGGCACGACGTCCCGCAGGCGCGCGGACGACGATCATCCTGGCCACTGCGTTCGCGCTCGCGACGTTCGGCATCGCCGCCTGGTCCGTCGGCAACGCAAACCGCTCACTCGCGGCGGAGGTCGGTCTTGGCGCACCGACGGTCCTGACCGTTTCCGCTCCGCCCGCCGTCGACCTCGGCAATGTGGTGCAGCAGATCGACCCGAGCGGCAACCGCGCGGCGGTCGTCGACACCTATCTCGACGCCACCGGCACGGGGCACGTCCTGCTGGCCGTCGACCCGCAGCGCTTCACTCAGGTCGCGCAATGGCGGCAACGATTCGCCGACCGCCCGCTCGCAAGTCTCATGCAGGAGATCTCGCCACCTGCCGCCCCGCCGATCCGGCTCGACGGCGACATGATCCGGGTGCATCTCGACGTCGGCCAGCTCAGCCGCGCGGGGCAAGTGCTCAGCGCCGACATCGCCTCGGCCGGGGCCGACTCGGCACTCGGGTTCGACGTCGGCACCCTCGACGCGACGAGCGGGCCGGTGACGTTGACCCAGCAGCTTCGTTACTGCCCGTGCTCCCTCGTCAACCTCTCGTTGTCGACCGGCGCAGTGGACGCGTCGGCGCCGGCGGTGCACGGCGCCGTCACGCTGCGCGGCATCGACGTGCACGGCCCGAACGGTTGGACGGCGGTGCCGAGCGTCACCGACGCCAAGCAGTGGAAGGCCCCGAGCGCGGGCGATTCTGTTACCGCAACCGCGTCGGGTCCGCGCTGGTCGTTCGGCTACTCGTCTCTGTCGGCGGCCACGCTGGCCGTCGCCGACATCCCGGATCCGCTCCCGGCGGTGGTGAGCCGCGGCGCACTCGGCGGCGCAGATCCGAGCGCGGTCGAACTCAACGGCCTCAACCAGCAGGCACTGACCGTGCAGGCCGTCGCCGTCACCTCGGCCCTTCCCGGCACGCTCGGCGAGGGGGCGATCGTCGATCGCACGTATGCCGAACGTGCGGCGGCCGGAGTACTGAGCGCGCTGACCGTGCAGCAGGTCTGGGTCGCCCACGGAGCCGCCGATGCCGTCGCCGCCGGGCTGAAGAAGGCCGGGGTGCGGATCACCCGCGTCCAGACGGCGGCGGCGCAGGCCAAGCTGTACGACCGCCAAGGGCCGGGGCTCGCCAGCACGGCGTTCGTCGCGGACGCCGTCGCCGCAGCGATCCTGGCCGCCGGTGGCGCGGCGCTCTCGCTCGCGATCGCCGGCCGGCGCCGCCGTTACGAGTACGCCGCGTTGCGTGCGACGGGCGCTACGCGTTCGACCCTTTATGTCGGGCTGCTGCTCGAGCAACTCGCGGTGCTGGTCTTCGGCGCTGTCGTCGGGGTCGCCGCAGGTATCGTCGCGGCCCTCGTCGCGATCCGCAGCCTGCCCGAGTTCGTGACGCAGCCCAGCTCACCACCGCTGTCCTACGTGCCCGATGCCGCGACGCTCGCACCGTGGCTCGGCATCGCGCTCGTTCTCCTCGTCGCGGTCGCGGCCGCGTCGAGCTGGCTGCTGCTCGCCGGGGTGCGTGCCGACCAGTTGCGTGAAGGCGCGGCATGACGACGACGCAGGCGGCACAGGAGACCAGCGCGAGCGCGGCGGTGCGCTGCGAGAACCTCGTGCACGTCTACGGCACACCCGGCTCGGAGGTCGCCGCATTGCGTGGCATCGATCTGGCGATCGCCCCCGGCGAGATGGTGGCGCTGCTGGGGCCGTCGGGCGCCGGCAAGTCGACGCTGCTGTGGCATCTCGCCGGCCTGCTGCGGCCGACAGCGGGCACGGTCGAGGTCGGCCATCACCAGCTCAGTGCGATGTCGGCACGTGAGCTCAGCTCTTTTCGGGTGCGCGAGGTCGGCGTCGTCCTGCAAAACGCCGGACGCAACCTGCTGCCTTACCTCAGCGCGGTCGACAACGTGCTGCACGTGCAGCGGCCGACGCGGCGCAAGGCGAAGGTGAAGCGCCGTCGCGCGCTCGCCCTGCTCGACGCCGTCGGCATCGCCGAGCTGGCGCACCGACGAACCGGCTCGCTGTCGGGTGGCGAACAACAGCGCCTCGCGCTCGCGAGCGCGCTCGCCAACGGCCCGCAGCTGTTGCTCGCCGACGAACCGACGAGTCAGCTCGACCCCGCCTCGGCCGCCGCCGTCGTCGAGCTGATGCGCGAGGCGAACGCCGACCTCGGCACGACCGTCGTCGTCGTGACGCACGACGCCGCAGTCAGCTCCGCATTCGGCCGCACGGTCACAATCCGCGATGGCCGCATCGGTGCCGCCGGCTTCGCGGGCGAGGAGTACGTCGTCGTGAGCCGCGACGGCAGTGTGCAACTACCTCCCGACCTGCTCGATGCGCTGCCGCCCGGCTCGATGGCGCGCGCCGAACGCACCGCCGACGGCGTTGCGTTGCGGCGGGTCCCCCATGACCACCATGACGGCGCGGGGTCGCGATGAGCACGCTCGATGCGACCGGGCTCCGCTACGAACGCGGTGGTCGCGCCATCTTCGACGGCGTGGCGTTCCGGGTCGCGTCCGGTGAGCGGCTCGCTGTCATCGGGCCGTCCGGTTCGGGCAAGACGAGCCTGCTCGCCGTCCTCGCCGGGCTGGCCGATGCCGACGCGGGCACGATCACCTTGGACGGTGAACCGCTCGACGTTGCGGCCAGGCGCCGGTTCGGCGTCGTGTTGCAGGGCTACGGGCTGGTGTCTTTGCTGACGGCGGCGGAGAACGTCGAAGCCGGTCTGCGTGCTGCGGGTCGCTCTCCCCGCGGAACCAGAGAGGCCGCTCACCAGGCTTTGGAGGACGTCGGCCTGGAGGGCGTGGAAAACCATCTCGTCGAGGAGCTCTCCGGCGGGCAGCAGCAGCGGGTCGCCGTGGCGCGAGCGCTCGCACTCGCACCCGACGTCCTCATCGCCGACGAGCCGACCGCCGAGCAGGACCCGGTCTTCCGCGCGCTCGTCATGACACGGCTGCTCGAGGTCAGCGACCGGGGCGGCATCCTCGTGCTGGCCACCCACGACCCCGAAGTCGCGGCGCGATGCGGTGCCGCCGTGCACATGCGCCGGGAGTCCGAACTCAGCGCGAGCGACTAGCGGTCTGCCTCAGACGTGATCGACGATCGGCGGTGCGCATCGCTAAGCTTTCGCCGCCGCGCGCCGAGCTCTGAAAGGTGAGAGTCGTGAAGTCCACCGCGACACGACGCATCGTCACCGTCGTGAGCGTGCTCGGCGCCGCGACGGCAGCAGCCTCGTGCACGACGAGTAATAGCAGCCCGAACGCCGTCCGCACCGCAGTCCGCAGCGGGGCCGACTCGCACGCTGCTGCAGGCAACGACTGGACCGATGCGGTCGACCCGACCGCGATTCCGCTCGGCGACGGGCACGTCGCCTCGAGCCCCCGTATCGGGTACGTCGATTCCTGCACGCTGGCCTTTCGGCCAGGTGGCGCGTCGCACGCCGGTCCGTGGCTCGACTCCACCCATGCCACGTGGAACGACGAGGCGAAGGTCACCGTCGCCGGCAACCAGCTGTGGAGCACGGCGTCCATGATGGTCGCGGTGAACGGGGCAACGCGCGTCATCACGACGAACGGCCTGCCGCAGCACGAACCGACGGGTACGTTCCCGATCGCCCGGAGTGACCCGGCCTACGGCTACGACCACAACCCCAACACCATCACCGCCCAATCGGTGACGTACCGCGTCCCCGCGCGACCCACAGCGGCGCCCACACCATCGTGCACCGGCCTCGGACCGATTGGCGTGACCGTCGACGGTGTGCTCTTGTACAACGCCCTGGACGACGGCGGCCGCGACGCCGGCGCGCACGAAGTGCAGGATCGTTGCGAGGGGCATCCCGACGGTCACGGCCGTTACCACTACCACTCGATCTCCGCGTGCCTCGACGCCACCGCACCGGGCACATCGACGCTCGTGGGATACGCACTCGACGGCTACGGCATCTACGCCGAACGCAATGCGCAGGGCGACCTACCCACGAACGCCGACCTCGACGTGTGCCACGGCCGAACCAGCACGGTCACCTGGGACGGCGCCGCCGTGACGATGTACCACTACGACGTGACGCTCGAATACCCCTACACCGTGGGCTGCTTCCACGGCACGCCGGTCAATCGCCCCGGCCAGTGACCTCGACCACCAGCACATCGGGCATGCGAAACGACAGGTTCTGCGCGTGTCGCGGTGCGCGGACGACGCGGCACCGACTCAACAGCGGTGCGGCGTGCGACACCACGACTTCGGCCTCCATGGTGGCCAGCGTCGCGCCGAGGCAACGATGGACGCCGGCGCCGAAGGCCAGGTGACGCCGCGAGCCGCGTTGCCCAGCGACGAACTCGTTCGGCACATCGACGACCGCGGCGTCGCGACCGGCGGCTGAAAGTCGCAGCACGACCGAGGCCCCGGCCGGGATGACGACGCCACCGATCACGACCTCGCGCGCCGCCATGCGCCGCCACGTTACAACCGACGTGTCGAGCCGCAGACCCTCGGCGACGACGCTGTCGGGGGTGACCGAGCCGGCCGCGACGGCCTGCGCCAAGCCCGGCGTCGTCAGCAGCCGATGCAGCATCGCGGTCAAGAACTGCGACGTCGTCTCCTGGCCGGCGACGAGCAGGAAGAACAGCACCGCGACGACGTCGTCGCTGTCGAGGTCGTGCGCGGCAGCATGCGCGCGCAGGTCGGCGGCGAGACCGGCGCCGCTGCGTGCATGGTCACGCAACCGGCCGTGGTACTCCCCCACGATGCGCGCCAACTCCAGCTGGCGTTGCGGGTCGAGCGGTGCCCAGAACAACTCGAGGGCCGACGACGAGAAGCGCTTCACGACGTCGATGTCGTCGTCGGGGAGCGACACCATGCCGGCGAGGACGACGAGCGGCAGGGCGTGCGATATCGCAGCGTGAAGGTCGACCTGCTCGCCGCGCTCGAGCGCGGCACTCGCGTCGGCGACGCTCGCTTGGACGACCGACTCGACGGCTGCGCGCTGCGCGGCGACACGTTCCGGGCGTAGGTACTCGCCGACGACAGCCCGCAACCCGGCATGCGACGCCGTGCCATTGTTGGCCAGCGTGTGCGGCAGGCGGAATCCGTGCTGCGCCAGGATGCGCAATGCTTCGACGGACATCGGCGTCACCGCGTCGAGCGCATTGTCGGGCACGAACGTGATCGGGTCGAGCAACACTCGGCGCACGAGCGCATGACTCGACACCAGCCAGTGACCGTCGACCTCGACGACACTCGCGGTGGGTGCGGCGTCCCAGTCGCGGAACAGCAGCGCCTGCGGGCAGGTTTCGGCGACTGCGCTCACGAGTCGACCATCCCTGCCGTGCCCGCTTCGCGCACGGCGGCGGTCATCGCCGCGGTGATCGCCTCGATATCGTCGGGGGCGCAGATGTAGGGCGGCATGGTGTAGACGAGGTCGCGGAACGGCCGCAGCCACACGCCCTGTCGCAACGCCGCGGCCGTCAGCAGCTCGACGTCGACCGGCTCGGCGAGTTGAACGACTCCGACCGCTCCGAGCACCCGCACGTCGCGCACTCCCGCCAGGTCGCGACACGGTTCGAGGCCCTCGAGCAATCCGGCCTCGATCGCCTTCACCCTGCTCCGCCAGTCCTCGTCGACGAGCACCTGCAGGTTCGCCAGCGCAACCGAACACGCGAGCGGGTTCGCCATGAACGTCGGGCCGTGCATCAGCGCACCACCTGCGGCGGATACCCCGTGCGCGACATCTTCCGTGCACAACACGGCGGCGAGCGTCAGGTACCCCCCGGTCAACGCCTTGCCGAGGCACACGATGTCCGGCACGACGCCGGCATGCTGCATGGCGAACAGCTCGCCGGTGCGCCCGAAACCGGTCGCGATCTCGTCGAAGACGAGCAGCAGGCCGTGCTCATCGGCCAGCGCGCGCAATACCTGCAGGCACTGCGGTGGGTAGACGTGCATGCCGCCGGCACCTTGCAGCACCGGCTCGACGACGATCGCGGCCAGCTGCGCGGCATGCTGCTCGACGAGTTGACGCGTGCGGGCCGACCACTCTGCGATGTCCGTGCCGCCGGTGCCGCCGGTGCCGGCGGCGCCGCCGGCCCGAAACCCGGCGGGCGGCCGTGGCGCGAACACCTGCTGCGCAAGCACGCCGGTAAAGAGTTGGTGCATGCCGTCGACGGGATCGCACACGCTCATCGCGGCCAGCGTGTCGCCGTGGTAGCCGCCACGAACCGTGAGCAGCCGCGAGCGCGTGCCGCCGTGGTACTGCAGGCACATCTTGATGGCGACCTCGACCGCCACCGATCCGGAATCGGCGAAGAAGACGTGGTCGAGGCCCGCCGGCGTGAGCTCCACCAGTCGTTTCGCCAGCGCAACGGCGGGCCTGTGCGTAAGGCCGCCGAACATGACGTGGCTCATCCGGCCAAGCTGTTCGCGCACGGCAGCATCGAGCACCGGGTGCTGGTAGCCGTGAATGGCGCACCACCACGACGACATGGCATCGATCGCACGCGAACCGTCGGCGAAGGTCAGGTGCACGCCCGACGCCGACTCCACCAGACGCGACATCGGGGGCGACGTCATGGAGGCGTACGGGTGCCACACGTGTTCACGGTCGAACGCGATCAACTCTTCGGCGTCGTATCCGGTCATGGCACCAGCTCGCCGTGCCGGGCACATCGCGCCGTCCAGCCTTGAGGAAGGACCTGGACGACGAGCCGGCGACCGCACGTCGCGCAGTAGCGCGGCGGCTCCAGCCCGCGAGCCAGCTGGCATGTCGCGTGCTCGACCTCCGCCCCAGAGCCGACCCCACCCGCCGCAAGCTTGCCGCAGCGGTCGCAGTAGGCGGGGGCGGGCTCGGCCACAACGGTCACCACGGTCACAAGGTGGCAGAGAGTGCTTTGATCGGCATCGACAGCTCGCCCAGCAGCGCGAGATCGTCGGCGGGGTCGCGCCCGAGCGTCGTCAAATAGTTGCCGACGATCACGGCGTTGATGCCACCGAGCAACCCGTCGCGGGTACCGAGGTCGCCGAGGGTGACCTCGCGGCCGCCCGCGAAGCGCAGGATGGTCCGCGGCATCGCGAGCCGGAACATCGCAATCGTGCGCAGCGCCTCGGCCGCTTCGAGCACCGGGAGATCGCCGAACGGCGTACCAGGGCGCGGGTTCAGGAAGTTCAGCGGCACCTCGTCGGGCTGCAACTGCGCGAGTTGCGCGGCGAACTCCGCACGCTGCTCGCGCGTCTCGCCCATCCCGACGATGCCCCCGCAACACACCTCCATCCCCGCCTCGCCGACCATGCGCAACGTCTCCCAGCGCTCCTCCCACGTGTGAGTGGTGACGACGTTGGTGAAGTACGACCGTGCCGTCTCGAGGTTGTGGTTGTAGCGATGGACACCCATCGCGGCGAGTTCGTCGACCTGAGCCTTCGTGAGCATGCCGAGCGAGCATGCGATGTTGATGGCGTCGGGGCCGAGCTCGGCTCGAATCGCATCGATGCCGGCGCGCACCTGCGCCATCAACTTCTCGTCGGGGCCGCGCACGGCCGCCACGATGCAGAACTCGGTCGCGCCGGTCGCCGCCGTCTGCTTCGCGGCTCGCACCAGCTCCTCGACGTCCAGCCAGACGGCCCGGACGGGTGAGTCGAAGTGGCCCGACTGCGAGCAGAAGTGGCAGTCCTCCGGGCAGCCGCCGGTCTTGACGGAGACGATGCCCTCGACCTCGACCTCCGGGCCACACCAGCGCATCCGCACCTCGTGGGCCAGCGCCAGCAGGTCGGGCAGCCGGTCGTCGGCCAGGCCGAGCACCTCGCGCAGCTCGGGCTCCGCGAGGCCCTCCCCGCGGCCGAGCACCTGCTCACGGGCGATCCCGAGGATGTCTGCCACCGGCTCCTCCTGCCACCAGCTGCTACCAGCCGTCGTCACCGTCGTCACCCGACGGCGAAAGGCAGCCTAACGAGCCGTCAGCCGGAGACGAACGTCAGCCGCACCGCGCGCTCGGGGTTGTCGACGTTCGGATCGACCAGCACGAGGCTCTGCCAGGTGCCGAGCGCGACCTTCCCCGCGATCACCGGCACGGTGACGGACGGCGACACGAACGCGGGAACCACGTGATCGCGGCCGTGCCCGGGCGAGCCGTGGCGGTGCGCGTAACCGGCGTCGCGCGGCCACACCCGCTCGATCGTCTCGGCCAGGTCGTGTTCGCTACCCGATCCCGTCTCGATGAGCGCCACACCGGCTGTGGCGTGCGGCACGAAGACGTTCAGCAGGCCATCCCCGCGACCGCGGCAGAACGCGCTCACCTCGTCGGTGATGTCGCTGACCAGCCGGCTGCCGCTTCGCACCCGCAACTCTTCGGTGTCCATCTCAGCCTGCTTCCCGGCCGGAGAGCCCGGCACGCACCGCGGCGAGTGCGTGCGTGAGGTCAGGGGCGTAATCGCTTTCGAACTCGACCCGGTCGCCGCTACCGGGATGCGCGAACCCGAGACGGACGGCGTGCAGCCACTGCCGCTGCAGGTGCAGCTTCGCCGCCAGGGTGGGATCGGCTCCGTACGTGATGTCGCCGACGCACGGATGCCGCAGGGCGGCCATGTGCACGCGGATCTGGTGCGTGCGCCCGGTCTCGAGTTCGATCTTCAGCAGGCTCGCGACCGGATGCGCTTCCAGCGTCTCGTAGTGGGTGATGCTCGGCTTCCCGGCGGCGACGACGGCGAACTTGTAGTCGTGCACCGGGTGGCGGTCGATCGGTGCGTCGACCGTTCCGCGAGCAGGATCGGGGTGCCCTTGCACCAGGGCGTGATAGGTCTTGTCGACCGCGTGGTCGCGAAAGGCCTGCTTCAACGCCGCATAGGCGCGCTCACTCTTCGCGACGACCATCAGGCCGCTGGTACCGACATCGAGTCGGTGCACGACGCCCTGCCGCTCCTGCGCGCCGGACGTCGACACCCGGTAGCCCGCCGCCGCCAGCGCCCCGACCACGGTCGGACCGTCCCACCCAGGGCTCGGGTGTGCCGCGACACCGACCGGCTTGTCCACCACCACGATGTCGTCGTCGTCGTAGACGACCGCCATGCCGGCAACCGGGGTCGGCACGATGGGTGGCCCGGCCAGCACGACCGCGGGCAACTCCACCTCCAGCAGGCCTCCGGAGCTGACCCGGTCTGACTTCACCGGCGCCACGCCGTCGAGCCGCACTCGGCCCTCGGTCACCAGTTCGGCGGCCTTGGTGCGCGAGAGTCCCAGCAACCGGGCGAGCGCCGCGTCGACCCGCTCGCCGTCCAGGCCCTCGGGCACCGGCAACAGGCGCGACTCCGACCCGGCGCTCACGGCTGTTCGTCGTCGGACGTACCGGCGTCGAGTTGGTCGTCGGGTGCACCGTCGGGCTCGCCGTTTCGGTCGGGCGGAGCCGATGGGCGCGCCTTGACGATCGTCCCGTCGAGCTGGCGGCCGGTGATCGCGAGCAGGACGGCTAGCACGCCACCGACCGTGATCGCCGAATCCGCGAGGTTGAACACGGCGAAGTGCGGTACCCGGATCCAGTCGACGACGTGGCCACGGAACACACCCGGCGAGCGCACCAGCCGGTCGATCAGGTTTCCCGTCGCCCCGCCGAGCAGCAGGCCGAGCACCGCCGCCCACGCACCGCTGTACAGCCGCCGCGCGGTGCGCAAGATCACCACGATCACGCCGATCGCGACGACGGCGAACACGAACGTGGCGCTGCCGCCCACGCTGAACGCCGCACCGCCGTTGCGCGTCTCCTCCAAGAAGACGGCGCCGCCCAGCAACCGCACCGGCGCGTGATCGGAAAGCGTCGCGACCACGACGATCTTCGAGATGACGTCGAGCACGAGCACGACGGCAGCGACGCCGATGAGTATCGCGACCCGCGGCCGAGCGGGTGGCTCGGGTGGCTCGGTGGGCGCAGCCGACTCGCGATCAGACGTGCTGGCGTCGGGTTGCGGCCGGTCTACGGAACGGGTTCGACGCCTCAGCGGCGCTCCTCGCGTTGTTTGCATGACACACACAGCGTCGCACGAGGATTGGCCTGAAGTCGAAGCTTGGTGATCGGGTTCCCACAGTTCTCACAGCGCCCGTAGGTTCCTGCGGCGATGCGGGCCAGCGCGTGCTCGGTCTGCACGAGCAGATCGCGCGCGTTGTTCGCCAGTGACATCTCGTGCTCGCGCTCGAACGTCTTGGTCCCGGCATCGGCTTGATCGTCGCCCGCACCATCGCCGCCGTCACGGAGCCGATCGGCGAGATCGGTCTCGGCCGTCTCGATCTCTTCGCGCAACCGCGTGGCATCGGCTTCCAGCTCAGCGCGGATCGCACCCAGTTCTGCGTCGGTCCACGGCTCCTCGACGACGGGCGGTGCCGCCTTGGGTGCCGCCTTGGGTGCCGCCTTAGGTGCCGGAGTCGCCTTCTGTGCCGGCGGCGCCGCAGCCGCAGGCGGCGCTGCCTTCTTGGCGGCAGCAGGTTGCGCTACACGTTCGGGGGCTGCCGATTCGACCGGAGCCGCCGGGGCTGTCTTCTTCACTACCGCGCTCTTCTTTGCCGGCGCCGCCGTCTCGGCAGGCGCATTGTTCGACCGGGCCGCAAGGGCCTTACCCGGTGTTGCCCTCTTCGTTGCCGTTCCCGCGACGGCATTCTTCACCGGCGCGCTCTTCTTGACCGGCCCGCTCTTTGCCGGCGCAGCCTTCTTGGCCGGCGCTTTCTTGGCCGGCGCTGCGTTCTTGGCCGGCGCAGCCTTCTTGGCCGGCGCGGCCTTCTTCGCGGCCGCCTTCTTCACCGGCGCGCTCTTGGCCGGGGCGCGCTTCGCAGCCGTCTTCTTCGCAGCCGTCTTCTTGACGGGCGCGCTCTTGGCCGGGGCGCGCTTCGCAGCAGTCTTCTTCGCAGCCGTCTTCTTCACCGGCGCGCTCTTTGCCGCCGCCTTCTTGGCCGGCGCCTTCTTGGCCGGCGCCTTCTTGGCCGGCGCCTTCTTGGCCGGCGCGGCCTTCTTCGCGGCCGTCTTCTTCACCGGCGCGCTCTTGGCCGGAGCTGCCTTCTTCGCGGCCGCCTTCTTCACAGCAGTCTTCTTCACAGCCGTCTTCTTCACAGCAGTCTTCTTCACAGCCGTCTTCTTCGCAGCCGTCTTCTTGACTGCGGCCCTCTTCGCAGGAGTGTTCTTCACGCTGGCCTTCTTCACGCCGGCCTTCTTGGCAGCAGCCGACCGCGTTGGCGCGCTCTTCCCAGCTGCAGCTGACTTACGCGCGACAGCCCGGGTGGTCTGCTTGGCAGCACGGCGCGCGGGAGTCGCTGCCGCGCCGCGTTGGGAAGTGCCGCGAGTTGCACGTCGTGCTGGCATGAAAGGCCCCCTCGGCGCCCTCGGATCATGATCGCCAACTAGGTCAGCCGAGGATAGGTCGCCGCGTTGCGGTCGGCAACCCGGCGCGCCGTCCAAGACTCCCTGGCCCTCGGCTGCACGAAGCGTACGCGGGTGACACACGGCCGGTGGCAGCACCCTCGAAGATCAGCGAGCACTCCTCGCACGCAGCTCCGCCAGCCGCGCTTCGACAGCAGCGGCAGGAACCGCAACGGTGACGGCCACGAGCTTCTCGCGAGACGTGGCGCCGCGGCGCAATTGCACGCGCACGCGAGAAACGCCGAGTTCGTGGGCGAGTGCATCGAGGGCCGCCCGGGTCGCTCGCCCGTCGACGGCTGCCTCGGTGACCCGGATGACGAGCGCATCGCCGCGCGAGCCCCCGACCGAGGTCCGTGCGGCCGCCGGGGTGACCCGGATCGCCACCAGCACGGTCGCCTCCTGGGCGTCGCCGACCTGACCGGTGGGTTGCATCGACCCAACCTAGGATGCGGTCCGTGGTTCAGCCAACGGACACCCAGGCGCCGGACACCCAGGCGCCGGACACCCACCCGGCGCACGTCCAGCCTGCACCGGCGCCGGCGGCAGAAGGCGGCGCGGTCCGGCATGACACCGTCGTCTTCGACCTGGGCGGCGTGTTGATCGACTGGAACCCCCGCTACCTCTACCGATCGCTGTTCCGCGGACCCGACGCCGAGGCCGAGATGGAACGCTTCCTGGCCACGGTGTGCACACTCGAGTGGAACGCCGAGCAGGACCGCGGCAGATCGGCAGCCGACGCGACCGCCGAGCTGGTCGCACGGTTCCCCGAGCACGCCGAGCTCATCGCCGCCTACTACGGCCGCTGGGAAGACATGCTCGGCGAGCCGATCCGCGGCACGGTTCGAATCGTCGACGAGCTTCGCGACCGCGGCTACCGGCTGCTCGCGCTTACGAACTTCTCCCACGAGACGTTCCCGCTTGCGCGACCCCGAATGGCTTTCCTCGACCACTTCGACGGGCTCGTCGTGTCGGGTGAGGAAGGAGTGATCAAACCCGAGCCGGCGATCTTCGAGCTGCTCTGCGAACGCTTCGACGTCGACCCGGCGCGCACCTTCTTCGTCGATGACTCCCCCGCCAACGTCGCGGCGGCGGCCGCGCTGGGCTTCGACGCCGTCCAGTTCCACTCCGCCGACCAGTTGCGCTCCGACCTCGCCGACCGCGGACTGTTGCCGAAGGAGCCGCCCGGTTCTCCCGTAGACTGACGGCTCGCGCACAGCGTCGAAAGGGACGAGTAGCCGCGTACGCACGCCACAGCGATCCGGGGACGGTGCGAGCCCGGAGCGGTGCACGCGGTGAAGATCACCCTGGAGCCGCCGGCAGAACGGTGGCTGGCTCGACCCCGAGCCAGCGGCTCAGTAGAATCCGGCCGCGCGAACCAAGAGCGGGGCGGGGACGGCGAGAGGTTGCCGAACCGGCCCAAGGAGGGTGGTACCGCGGGGCCGCGCGAAGCGGTGGTCCTCGTCCCTCCGCGGAGCAATCGCGGAGCCATCAACTCCGCGGAGCAATCGCGGAGCCATCAACTCCGCGGAGCAGTCGCGGAGCCATGACTCCGCGGAGCAATCGCGGAGGTAGTCGGGTGCCAGATCGCCGGAAGTTCACGCCCCTGCCGGCACAGGTCGATCTGCCTGCGCTCGAGCACGAAGTGCTGCAGCGCTGGCGCGACACCCACGTCTTCGACCGCTCGATCGCGGCATCCGCCGGCCGGCCCCAGTGGACCTTCTACGAGGGGCCCCCGACGGCGAACGGCATGCCCGGGACCCACCACGTCGAGGCCAGGGTGTTCAAGGACCTCTTCCCGCGGTTCAAGACCATGAAGGGCTACCACGTTCCGCGCAAGGCGGGCTGGGACTGCCACGGCCTGCCGGTGGAGCTGCAGGTCGAAAAGGAGCTCGGGTTCTCCGGCAAGAAGGACATCGAGGCGTACGGCATCGCCGAGTTCAACGCCAAGTGCCGCGAGTCGGTCGAGCGGCACGTCGATGCGTTCGAGCGGCTCACCGAACGCATGGGCTACTGGGTCGACCTCTCCCAGGCCTACCGCACGATGGATGCGAGCTACATCGACGCCGTGTGGTGGTCGTTGAAGCAGATCTTCGACAAGGGCCTGCTGGTCCAAGACCATCGAGTCGCGCCGTACTGCCCGCGCTGCGGAACGGCGCTTTCCGACCACGAGGTGGCGCAGGGCTATCTCACGGTGACCGACCCCAGCGTCTACGTCCGCTTCCCGCTGACGAGCGGTCCGCTCGCCGGGCAGGCCGACCTGCTGGTCTGGACGACGACCCCGTGGACGCTCGTCAGCAACACCGCGGTCGCCGTGCACCCCGACGTGACGTACAACGTCGTGGTCCCGCCCGACGGGTCGAAACCGGTTGTCGTAGCCGATGAGTTGCTGCGCGGAGCGGTCTACGGTCCAGATGACCCGATCACGTTCATCACCGGTGACGTCCACGAGTTCACCGGACGCGAGATGGAGCACTGGAGCTACCAGCGACCGTTCGAGCTTCTCGACTTCGACGGTGAGCGCGCGCACTACGTCGTCCTCGCCGATTACGTCACGACCGACGACGGCACCGGCCTCGTGCATCAGGCGCCCGCGTTCGGCGCCGACGACCTCGCGGTGAGCCGGGCCTACGGGCTACCCGTCGTGAACCCGGTTCGAGCCGACGGCACCTTCGACGAGACGCTGCCGCTCGTCGGCGGCCAGTTCTTCAAGACCGCCGACGCCGCCCTGGTCGACGACCTTCGCGACCGCGGGCTGTTGTACCGGCTCGAACCGTACGAACACAGCTACCCGCATTGCTGGCGTTGTGACACCGCACTGCTGTACTACGCGCTGCCCAGCTGGTACATCCGCACGACCTCGATCAAGGACGCTCTGCTCCGCGAGAACGACAAGACCACCTGGTATCCCGACACCATCAAGTACGGGCGCTACGGCGACTGGCTGAACAACAACATCGACTGGGCGCTGTCGCGCAACCGCTACTGGGGTACCCCGCTGCCGCTGTGGCGCTGCGAGAACGCGCACCTCACCTGCGTCGGCTCGCGTGCCGAGCTGGGCGCCGTCGCGGGGCTCGATCTGGCCGAGCTCGATCCGCACCGACCGCACGTCGATGAGGTGACGCTCGCGTGCCCGCAGTGCGGCGGGATCGCGCGGCGGGTACCTGAGGTGATCGACGGCTGGTACGACTCCGGCGCGATGCCGTTCGCGCAGTTCGGCTACCCGTACTCCGGCACCGCCGAGTTCGAGGGGTCCTATCCCGCCGACTTCATCGCCGAGGCGATCGACCAGACGCGCGGTTGGTTCTACACGTTGATGGCGGTGGGCACCCTGGTCTTCGACCAGTCGAGTTACCGCAACGTGCTCTGCCTCGGGCACATCCTGGCCGAGGACGGCCGAAAGATGAGCAAGCACCTCGGCAACATCCTCGAGCCGATGCCGTTGATGGAGCGGCACGGCGCCGACGCGCTGCGCTGGTACATGCTCGCCGGCGGCTCACCATGGAGCTCTCGCCGCATCGGCAACGAGGTGCTCGAGGACGTCGTCCGCAAGGTGCTGCTCACCTACTGGAACACCTCGTCGTTCTTCGTGCTGTACGCCAACGCGAGCAGTTGGCTGCCGGACGGGCCCACCGCGGCACCGGCACCGCAGGAGCGGCCGTTGATCGACCGCTGGGCGATCTCGCAGCTGCACGCCACCATCGCCGAGGTCGACGACGCGCTGGAGAACTTCGACTCCGCCCGGGCCGGGCGCCGCATCGCCGACTACATCGACGACCTGTCGAACTGGTACGTCCGCCGGTCGCGGCGACGGTTCTGGGACGGCGACCCGGCCGCCCTCGCCACGCTGTACGACTGCCTCGAGGCGTTGACCCGCCTGATGGCCCCGTTCACCCCGTTCGTCACCGAGGCCGTGCACGAGCGGCTGGTCAGCGAAATGCGGCCCGACCTGCCCGACTCGGTGCACCTGCGCGACTGGCCGCGAAGCGACGAGGGGCTGGTCGACGTCCCGCTCGGGCAGCAGATGCAGCTCGTGCGGCGCCTGGTGGAGCTCGGCCGGGCCGCTCGCGCCGACTCGAAAGTACGCACCCGCCAACCGCTGGCCCGAGCGCTGGTGCACGCCGCGGGATGGACCGACCTTCCGGCAGAGCTACGGGACCAGGTGATCGACGAACTCAACGTGCGGGAGATCGTCTCGGACGACGGCACCGGCGGCCGGCTCGTCGTCGAGACATCGGTCAAGCCCAACTTCCGCGCGTTGGGCAAACGGTTCGGCAACCGGACCCAGGTCGTCGCCGCAGCCGTCGCGAGGGCCGACCATGCCGCGCTCGCGGCTGCACTCGGCGAATCAGGGGCGGCGCCGCTGGACGTCGGCGGCGAGCGCATCGAGCTTTCCGCCGACGAGCTGATGGTGACCGAGACACCGACGACGGGGTGGGCGGTCGCCAGCGACGCCGGCATCTTCGTCGCGCTCGACCTGGAGCTGACCCCCGAGCTGGTGAGCGCCGGGCTGGCGAGGGAGATCGTGCGGTTCGTGCAGGAGGCCCGCAAGAGCAGCGGCCTGGACATCAGCGACCGCATCGAGCTGTGGTGGCACGCCCGCCGCGAGGACGTCGCCGCGGCACTGCGCGAACACGCTCAGCTGATCAGCGGAGAAGTCCTCGCGGTCACCTTCAGCGAGGGGCGACCCACGGCCGACATCCGCCCGCATGTCGAGGAGGAACTCGGTCTCACGGTCTGGCTACGGGCCGCCGGAGGGTGAGCGAGCCGGCGGCAACCGGGTGAGCCGACCACGCGGCCGCCTCAGCCATCCGGCCGAGATAGCGAAACACCCGTTCAGCCCAGTCAAGGTTCAGGGGTGGATGAGCCGATCCAGTTGGTACGGGAAAGCGGTGCGACCCCACGAGTAGGGATGCTCGACGGCTGCACCGCTAAGCGGACCCGTCTTGATCCGACCCGCGACTGGAGGTCGAAAGTGGCTGCAGCTCCCCACCTCGGTCAGCCACCGATGCCCAGCGTGGCGTTGCGGCCCGGCGCCGTTGCCGTCCCCGCGCTGGCAAGTCAGATTCGTCCGGCGCTCGTGCTCCCAGAGCGCGAGACCCGCGAACTCATCTCCCAAGCACGAGTCCACGACGTCGGGAACGGCGGCATCTTCGCCGCGGGACCCGCCGGCATCCAGGTGTGGAGTTCGCCGTTCGACGGTATCGGCGGCTCGCGCGGCAACGCGTTGCACCTGGGTTCGGTCGACTGGAGCTACAACACGCCGGTGAAGCACTACGCCACGATCTACCGTGCGATGGTCACCGCCGACGGCGTCGCGTTCGGCGAGACGACCGCCTCGATCCTGGCCCGCGTGCTCGCGTTGACCGGGTTGTCGCTGGACGGCACGCGTCTCTCGTTGGCCGTGCCACCGGCCCGAGACCCGTTCCGGCGCAGCTAGCTCGCCGCCGGTTCTCAGGGATAGCGCGGCGGGCGACGTCGCCAGGGCAGCGCGCTCAGGATGACCGCGAGCAGCGCCGCCAGCGACAGCCCGATGGCCGCGTAGTACAGCGTGGGTCTGCCGATCAGCACGCCGACCCCGACCAGCACCGCTGCGGCGAACACGACAACACCACTGATCTTGATGACGGTCATCATGAGGGTCGCGCCCGCCCGCTAACCGTGTGCCGGCGGAACTTCCGGACCCTCGTCGACCTCGAAACCGCCGCCGGCCGCCTGGCGGGGCGGGCCGCTCGGTTCGCCACCGCTACCCTCGCCGGCACCGCCACCTGGTGCCATCGGCGCGGGTGGCGGCGTGGTGTTCCCGGGCTGGGGCGCGCCGGGCACCGGAGGCGCCGAAACGGGCGCGAACGGGCTGGCCGGCCGGGGAGCCGAAGCGGGCGGAGCAAGACTCGGAACCGAACCACCGGCGGGGCCGCCCGCCGCACCGGATGTGCCGGTTGTGCCGGGACCGCCGGGAGCCGGTGGCGCGCCGGGTGCCGAACTGCGCGGGGCACCGGCTGCCGCGCCTGGTGCTGTGCCCGGTGCCGGAGGCGGCCCATCGGTACCACGCCCGTCGAGGTCGCGGAGCTGGCCCTCCAGGTACGCCTTGAGCCGGGCCCGGTATTCGCGCTCGAAGGAGCGCAGCTCCTCGACCCGGCGCTCGAGACGCTCGCGCTCGGAGTCGAGATTGCCGACGACGCTGCGGTGCCGCTCCTGGGTCTCCCGTTCGAGCTGCTCGGACTTCGCGCGCGCCTCGGCGAGAAGCCGATCCGCGTCGCGACGCGCCTCGTTGACCGTCTCGTCGGCCGTCCGCTGGGCGATAGCCAACACTCGCAATGCAGCCTCCTGACCGCCGCCGTCGGGTTGCGCCGTCGCCTGAGCGGCAGCCGGCGGTGCCGCGGGCGGCGCCGCGGGCTGGCTCACGGGCTGGCTCGATGGCTGCTGCTGAACCTGGCGCGCCGCCTGCTCGGCCACCTGGAGCCTGGCCCGAAGGTCGGCGTTCTCCCGGTTCAACCGGGTGAGCTCGGCCTCGACTTCGTCGAGGAAGTCGTCGACCTCGCCCTCGTCGTAGCCCTTGCGCAAGCGCGATTGGGTGAACTGCTTGTTCTTGACGTCCTCAGCGGTCAACGGCATCGGGTCACCTCACGAAGAAGCTCGGGCAGCAGGAAAGATCATAGGGACGGCACGATCGTGATCAGGATCCACACGCCGACGAACAGGGCGATCCACGCGATGTCGACGCTGAAGCTACCGAGCCGAAACGCGGGCACGACCCTACGCAACGCGCGTAGCGGCGGATCGGTGACTGTGTAACACAACTCCAAGACGACGAGCACGCCCCCCTGGGGTCGCCAGTCCCGAGAGAACACCTGTACCCAGTCGAACACCAGCCGGACAACCAAGAAGATCAGAAATGCCCACAGGGCGTAGTAGACGACGTTCCAGACGATAGCCACGGAAAAGCTGGACCGCCCTAGCTCTAGCTCTGGTTGAAGAACCCGCCCCCGACGAGCCGCTGCTTGTCTTCTGCGGTCACCTCGACGTTCTGCGGCGAGAGCAAGAACACCTTCGCGGTGACGCGTTCGATAGTGCCACGCAAACCGAAGATTAGCCCAGCCGCGAAGTCGACGAGCCGCTTGGCGTCGGCGTCGTCCATCTCGGTCAGGTTCATGATCACCGGCGTGCCCTCGCGGAAATGCTCCCCGATCGCACGAGCCTCGTTATAGGTCCGCGGGTGCAGCGTCGTCACCCGGGGCGGGCCGCCGGCCGGATCGGACCAACCGAGTCTGGTCGGTTCGAGGTGCGCCGGAGCCGGCGCGAGGGCGGTCGCACCCGCCGTGCGGGGGCGCCCGCCGTAACCGCTGTCGCGGACGTCGTGCCCGCGCCGTTCCGCCAGATCGTGCGCGCGGTGGTCATGCCTCGATGCGGCTACGGGTGCCTGCATGGCGTAGTCGCGCTCCGCGACGCGGGCCTGGTCGGCAGGTTCGTCGTACTCGTCGTACTCGTCATACTGCTCGTCGTCCTCGACCAAGCCGAGGTAGACAGCCGCCTTTCGCATGAAGGCCATTCCCTATGTCTCCTCGTCTCTCCACGCCGATTCTCATTCGCGGTGGAGCTGGGCTGTTGCCGATCTTGCCGGTGGTGCCGATGGTGCCGTTGACACCTGTGTGACTGATGCTGCTCTCGACGGGACCTTATCCGGGATATCGCCGAGACCCGAGCAATGCTGCTCCGACACGCAGGTGAGTCGCGCCGACCGCGACCGCGGCCTCGAAGTCTCCGCTCATCCCGGCGGAGACGACGGTGGCGTCCGGATGCGTGGACGCAAGGCCGGCCGCGAGTGCGCGGAGCCCGCTGAACACGGGTCCCGGATCGGCGCCGAGCGGCGCCACAGTCATCAAGCCGCGGAACCGCAGGCCGCTGCTCGACGCGACCGCCTCGGCCAGCGCCGGTACCTGTGACGGCGGCACACCTGAACGGCCCGGCTTGGGCGCGGGGTCGAGGTCGACCTGCACCAGGCAGTCGATGACGCGCTCGGCCGTGGCTGCTGCCGCATCGAGGGCGTGTACCAGGCGGGGGCGGTCGACCGAATGCACCATCCGGGCGTAGTGCGCGACCGACCCGCACTTGTTCGTCTGGAGGTGCCCGACGAAGTGCCACGCCAGCTGATCTGGGTCGAAGCCGTTCTCCACCAGCGCGTCGCGCTTCGCGGTCGCCTCCTGGTCGCGATTCTCGCCGACTTCTCGAATTCCGAGCTCGTACAGCAACTCGACGTCGGAGGCGGGAAAGGTCTTGGTGACCGCGATCAGTACGACGTCGTCGCGTCGGCGACCCGCCCGGGCACACGCGGCCGCGATGCGTTGTTCGACCGCCGACAGGCGATCGGCCAACTCGGCGCGGCGGTTCCCCGGCTGCGCTGCTTCGGCAGGCGACGATCTCACGCCGCCCGCCAGACCAGTGCGCCGAGCCGGCCGGTGACGCCGTCGCGGCGGTAAGAGAAGAGCGCGGCGTCCTCGACCGTGCAGCCGCCGACGCGGCGCACCGGGTCGACGTCGCACTCGCGCAACTGCGCCAGCACGCCGGCCCCGATGTCGAGCGCGGGTCGCCCGGCACGGCTGCGTGCCGCCGCGTCGGGGACGACGGCCGCGACCTCCTGGGCCATCTCCGCCGGCACCTCGTAGCACGCGCCGCACACCGCGGGACCCATCGCTGCACGGATACGGCGGGCACCGGCGTCGTGCAGCGCGGAGACGGCCGCGGCGATCGTGCCCCGGACGAGCCCGGGCCGACCGCAGTGGAGGACACCGAGAACACCGGCATCGGGGTCGGCGAGCACGACGAGCGCGCAATCGGCGGACAGTCCGGCGAGCGCGAGCCCGGCGGTCGTCGTCACCAGCGCATCGGCCCGAGGCGAGCGGTCGACCGGCCGATCGACCGTCGCGACCTCGTCGCCGTGCTGGGCATGCAGCCACACGGCGTCGACGATGCGCAGCCGTTCCAGCACCAACCGGCGGTTCGCCGCGACGGCATCCGCAGCGTCTCCGACGTCGAAGCTCAGGTTGAGTGAGTCGTACGGCGACCTGCTGGTACCGCCCTGCCGCGACGAGAAGGCGTAACGAACGCCGCCACCCAGACTCCCGAGCGACAGCACGCCCGGTGCTACTTCAAGAAGTCGGGCACGTCGAGCTCGTCGCCGTCGTCGTCGAACACGATCGTGCGGCGCGGCGCGACCGGCTGGCGTGCTTGGTCGGCCGACTCCGGTGCGGGCCGGCCGGCGGGCTGCCCGTGCTCGGCGGCCGGACTCTCCTCGCCGGTGACGCCGGCACCCGGTGTACGCGGCTCGACCCGCATCGCACCGACCGTGATGTCGATGGCGTCGGGGCGCGCAGAGCCGGCAGCGACCGGGGCGGCCGAACCGGCCGACGCCGCTGCGGCTGCGGCACTGTCGACGGAGATCGTGCGGCGCGTGCCCTGCCGAACGGTCCGCGGCACGCCGCCTTCGAACCCGGCAGCGATGACGGTCACCCGGACCTCGTCGCCGAGCGCGTCGTCGATGACCGCACCGAAGATGATGTTGGAGTCGGGATGCGCTGCTTCCGCGACGAGCTGGGCGGCTTCGTTGATCTCGAAGAGCCCGAGATCGGAGCCGCCGGCGACCGAGAGCAGCACGCCGTGTGCTCCCTCGATCGACGCCTCGAGCAACGGGCTCGATATCGCCATCTCGGCAGCCGCGACGGCACGGTCTTCACCTCGAGCCGAGCCGATGCCCATCAAGGCCGAACCGGCGCCCGCCATGACCGACTTCACGTCGGCGAAGTCGAGGTTGATGAGCCCGGGTGTCGTGATGAGGTCGGTGATCCCGGAAACGCCTTGCAACAGCACCTGGTCGGCCGACTTGAAAGCGTCGAGCACGCTGATCTTGCGGTCGCTGATCGACAGCAGCCGATCGTTGGGGATCACGATGAGGGTGTCGACCTCGTCGCGCAGCCCCTCGATGCCCGACTCGGCCTGGTCGAAGCGACGACGTCCCTCGAAGCTGAACGGTCGGGTGACGACACCGATCGTGAGCGCGCCGAGCGAGCGCGCGATGCGCGCGACGACCGGCGCTCCACCGGTGCCTGTGCCGCCGCCTTCTCCCGCCGTCACGAACACCATGTCGGCGCCCTTGAGCACCTCTTCGATCTCTTCCGCGTGGTCGTCTGCGGCTTGGCGGCCGACCTCCGGATCGGCTCCGGCCCCCAGGCCGCGGGTCAGCTCCCGGCCGATGTCCAACTTGACGTCGGCGTCGCTCATCAACAACGCCTGGGCATCGGTGTTGATGGCGATGAACTCGACGCCTTTGAGACCGACCTCGATCATCCGGTTGACGGCGTTGACGCCGCCACCGCCGATACCGACGACCTTGATGACCGCGAGGTAGTTCTGGGGAGCTGCCACGGCTTCTCGCCTTGCCTTCCGGTGCTCGAACAGGTGCGCGCGGATTGGCGGCGATGATGCGGGGAAGCCACCACCGACGGATGAGCGAGGGTCCCGTCGCGCCGCGTGCCCGAGACCCTCACTCTCAAGTAGACCCTTATAGTTATGTCAACTTGAGAGTGGCACGAACATTAAGGGCCCGCCGCGGCCGGGTCAACGACAACCTCGGCGTGTCGAGAACAACCAGCGCGACTTCACGCGTCGCGCATGCTCAACTCGCGCAGCACCTCGGGTGCGAGCATCGCGACGTCTCCCCCGGCTCCCATCGTGAGAATCACGTCACCCGGTTGCGCGCGGGAGGCCAGGTGTGCCGGGACCGCCGACCACGACGGCTCGAACACGACGTGTTCGGGCGGGCGTTGTACGGCGGCGGCGAGCGCGGCGCCGGTGCCGTTCACCAGCGGCGTCTCGCCCGGCGCGTACACCTCCATCACGACCACCTCGTCGGCCAGGCCGAGCGCGACACCGAAGTCGGAGCAGAAATCTGCCGTGCGGTAGTAGTGGTGGGCCTGAAACGCGACGACGAGCCGGCCCGTACCGGCCACTCCCCGCGCCGCGCGCAGCGTCGCCGCTATCTCGGTCGGGTGATGCGCGTAATCGTCGAAGACCCGTACGCCGCGCGCCGCGCCCTTCGGCTCGAACCGGCGCCGCGCTCCGGTGAAAGCGCCGAGCCCCGCCGAGAAATCGGCGAACGCGACGTCGAAGCCCAGCCCGATCGCAACCGCTCCGGTGGCATTCAGCGCGTTGTGGCGGCCCGGGACCTGGAGCCGTACCTCACCCCTTCGCTCGCCGCCGACGACGACATCGAACGTCGAGCCGCCCGCGCTCAAGACGACGTTGTCGAGCCGCACGTCGGCATCGGCGGCTTCACCGTAGAGGCGGACGTCGATCCCGGCGGCGCGAGCGGCCTGACCCAGCCGGCGCGAACCGGCATCGTCCGCGCAGGCGACCAGGAATCCACCGGGGGTGATCCGCGCCGCGAACCGTTCGAACGCTTCGTGGATCTCTTCCAGGCTTGTGTAGTGGTTGAGGTGGTCGGCTTCGATATTCGTCACGATCGACGCTTTCGGCGCGAGCAAGAGGAACGACTCGTCACTCTCGTCGGCCTCGGCCACGAAGAGCTCACCCGTGCCGTCGTGCGCATTGGAACCGGGTTCGTTGAGGTCGGCCCCGATCGCGAACGACGGGTCTGCGCCGCACTGCTGGAAAGCCCGAACCAGCATCGACGTCGTCGTGGTCTTGCCGTGGGTGCCTGCGACGGCGATGCCGGTACGGCCGGCCATGACCGATGCAAGAGCAGCAGCTCTCGGCAACACCCGAAGGCCGCGCCGCCGCGCCTCGAGGAGTTCGGGATTGTTCTCCTTGATGGCCGTGGAAACGACGACGGTGTCGTGCGCGCGCAGCTCGGCCAAATGCGCCGCGTCGTGGCCGACCCACACGGCCGCACCCAGGACGCGAAGCGCCGCCAAGACCCGCGACTCCTTCGCGTCGCTGCCGGAGACCTGCACTCCTCGGGCGAGCATGATCCGGGCGATGCCCGACATGCCACCGCCGCCGATGCCGACGAAGTGCACCCGCCCCAGCAGTGCCAGCTCGAGCGGGGCACCCGCCGCCGCGGCGGGTTGTTCGTTCGTCACGCCGACGCCGCCGGCGCCGCGACCGCGTGCAGGACCATGTCGACCAGTCTCTCGTCGGCGTCACGCCGCCCCAACGTGGCCAGCTGCGCCGACATCTCAGCAAGCCTAGGCGGGTCGGCCAGCAACGGCAGCACGCGATCGCGGATTGCCGCGACGTCCAGCTCGGAGTCTAAGATCATGATGCCGCCGCCGGCGTCGATGATCGGGCGGGCGTTGAGGCGTTGCTCGCCATTGCCGTGCGGCAGCGGCACGTAGACACCGGGCAGACCCACCGCGCTCAGCTCCGCACAGGTCATCGCACCGGCCCGGCACACCATCAGGTCGGCGGCCGCGTACGCAAGCTCCATCCGGTCGACGTAGGGCACCAAGACGTACGGCACCGCGTCGCCAGCCTCGCCGGCGCCGCCGGGCCGGCCGCCGTCGCCGTCTGATCCGATCGCGGCATCGCGCACCTCTGCGATCTGCTTCGGCCCGGCTACGTGCAACACCTGAACGCCGGCCGCCCGAAACTCGCGGAGCGCGGCCACGACGGCACGGTTGATCGACCGGGCACCCTGCGAACCGCCGGAGACCAGCAGCGTCGGCGCGTCGGGCAGCAGGCCGAAGTGCTCGCGAGCGGCGGCGCGCAACGCGGAGCGGTCGAGGCTGCTGACGGCCTGGCGCAACGGAATCCCGATCACCTGCGCGTTCGGCAGCCGCGGGTCGGCCACGCTCACCGCGACGTACGGCGTGAAACGCGCACCCCAGCGGTTCGCCAAGCCGGCCTTGGCGTTGGCTTCGTGCACGACGTACGGCAGCTTGGCGCGGCGGGCGGCGAGGTAGGCCGGCAACGCGACGTACCCGCCGAAGCCGACGACGGCGTCCGCCTCGGTCCGGTCGAGCACCGCACCGACCCGGCGGACCGCGGAGCGCATCCGGGCCGGCACGGTGAGAAGCGACGGGCTCAGTGAGCGCGGCAGCGGCACCGGCGGGATGAGCTCGAGGTCGTAGCCCCGGTCCGGGACCAGCCGGGTCTCCAGCCCCCGCGCCGTGCCGAGCATGGTGATCGCGATCCCGGCATCGCGGCGGCGCAGCGCGTCAGCGAGCGCGAGCGCCGGCTCGACATGGCCGGCGGTCCCTCCGCCGGCGAGGACGACGTGCACCACTCACCGACCGCGCCGTAGCAACACGGTGGCGCGGCTGCGGCCCCGCTGGAACGGTCCTGGCCGCCGCGCCGCCAGGGCCATGGCCGCACGGGGTTCACGCCGCGCGAGCGACATCAGCATGCCGAGCGCGAACATCGTCGGGAGCAATGAGGATCCGCCTGCCGAGATGAGTGGTAAGGGGATGCCGGTGATGGGCAGCAGGCCGACGACGGCACCGACGTTCACCAACGCCTGGACCAGCAGCCACCCCACGACGGCGGACGCCGCCAGCCGCGAGAAGGCGTCGCGGCTTCGCTGCGCGACCCGGATGCCCGCGTACGCGAGGACCGCGAAGAGTAACAGCACCGCTAGCGACCCGACCAAACCCAGCTCCTCGCCGATGATCGCGAAAATGAAGTCGCTGTGGGCTTCCGGCAGGTAGCCCCACTTCTCGCGACTGTTGCCCAAGCCGAGGCCCCACCAACCACCCGACGCGAGCGCATAGATTCCTTGCCGTGCTTGCCACCCGGCGCCTTGCAGCTGCTTGAACGGGTTGGCGAAGTCGAGCAAGCGCTGGAGGCGGTAGGGCTCGCTGATCGCGAGATAGGTCACGCCCGAGCCGGTCAACGCGATGAGCCCGGCGATGACCCGCACCGGGGTGCCGGCGCACCACAACAGGGTGAGCACGATCGTCAAGATGACCAGCGAGGTGCCGAGGTCGTTGCCCTTCACGACGAACAGCAACACCACCAAGCCGACCGGCAGAAGCGGCACCAGAATGCGAGTCGTCGTGTCGAGCGTGCCCAAGGTTTCCTTGCGAGCAATGAGATCGGCGCCCCACAGGACGAGTGCGAGCTTGGCGAACTCCGAAGGCTGGATCGTGAACGGGCCACCCAACGACAGCCACCTCGTCGCGCCGTTGATGCTGACGCCGAGCCCGGGAACCATGACCGCGAAGAGCAGCACCAACGAGCCGAGCAGCGCCGGATAGGCCATCAACCGGAAAGCGCGCACGGGCAAGCGACTTGCGACGAACATGAGCGGTAGGCCGATCCCGACCCACAGGGCCTGCTTCTCGACAACCGTGAACGAGACGGAAGTCGACTCGACATAGGACGACGACCACACCATGACGATGCCGAACACGATGAGCAGCGCTGTCGCGGCGAACAGCAGGTAATAGGAGGCCAACGGTCGCCACAGCAACGGTGCGGCTCGGCGCTGAGCGTGCGGCGCCGCGCGCCGCGCGTCGGTCGTGGCGGCCCTGCGCTGCGCCGTCCGAGCATCGCCGGTGGTGGCCGTCATCGGCCGGGCCGCCGCTCGTGCAGGCGGCGCACGGCCGCAGCGAAGACGTCGCCGCGGTGGCGGTAGTCACGAAACATGTCCATGGACGCCGCCGCGGGCGCGAGAAGGACCGTGTCGCCCGGCACGGCGAGCGCGCGGGCGGCCTCGACGACGTCGTCCATCACGAGCTGCACGTCCTCAGTCTCGGGTCCGCCGACCGAGACGACGCGGACATCCGGCGCGTGTCGCGCCAGTGCCTGTGCGATCTGCGCCCTGCATTCGCCGATGAGCACGGCACCGCGCAACCGGGGGGCGGCTGTCCTCACGAGGTCGTCGAACGCCACACCCTTGCCGAGACCGCCCGCTATCCACACCACCGAGTCGAAGGAGGTTAGCGA
Organism: uncultured Actinomycetes bacterium; assembly: GCA_963782965.1. Lineage (GTDB taxonomy): Bacteria > Actinomycetota > Actinomycetes > Acidothermales > Acidothermaceae > CAWALV01. The sequence continues at coordinate 1,259,372 of CAWALV010000006.1, read as the reverse complement.
GGCGAGCGCCGCGTGCGGGCTGGTGGCCTTCGAATCGTCGACGTAGCGAACGCCGTCGACCTCCCCGACCTCCGCGATGCGGTGCGCCGCTGGCAAGAACGTACGCAGCCCCTCGCCCACCGCAGCGGCCGGCACACCATAGGCGCGGGCGAGAGCAGCGGCCGCGAGGGCGTTCGCGACATTGTGCGCGCCGGGGACCGGCACGTCGGCGACGGAACCGAGTTCGACTGCGCTGTCTTCGGGCGCCTCGACGAACGCGCGGTCGATCAGCAGGTCGTCGACGACGCCGAGCTGGTGCGGGCGTGGGCTGGTGAGGGTGAACGAAACGCGGCGGCCGGGTGCCCGAGCGAGCAGGCGAACCGTCTGCACGTCGTCGGCGTTCCCGACCGCGCAGGTTCTCGGATGCGCGAACGCGAGCCCCTTCGCCGCGGCGTAGTCGTCGAACGAGCCGCCCCACCAGTCGAGATGATCCGGTGCGACGTTCAGCACCACAGCGGCGTCCGGTGCGACGGACTGCGACCAGTGCAGCTGGAAGCTGCCCAGCTCGACGGCCAGGACGTCGTAGGGACCGTTGACGAGGTCGACGAGCGCGACGCCGATGTTGCCGGCCGACGTCGTCCGATACCTCGCTGCACGAAGGATCGACTCGAGCATCAAGGTGGTGGTCGTCTTGCCGTCGGTCCCGGTGACCACCAACCACCGCGGCGCGTCCGGGTGCCGCAACCGCCAGGCGAGCTCGGGCTCGCCCCAGACCGGCGCACCGGCAGCGGCGGCGGCAGCGAAGAGCGGCGCCTCGCGCCGCCAGCCCGGAGACGTGACCACGAGTTGACTTCCGGCCGGCAGGGTCGTTCCGTCGCCGAGGTGCGCCCGCACGCCGAGGCCGGCCAGCCGGGCGGCGGCCTGCTCCTCGGCATCGCCGGCCCGCGCATCGACGACGTGCACCTGCGCGCCGAGTTCGGCCAGCACACCGGCCGCGGCCTCACCGGCCACGCCGATGCCGGCAACGCACACCGTGAGTTCGTGCCACGGCGCGTCGTACCCGGCGCCGGGCAGCCATGGCACCGCGGGGGCACCGCTGGTCGGAACACTCATGGCTGACGGGTGATCCACTCGCCGTAGAACGCGCCGAGGCCCAGTGCGACGGCGAGCCCGGCGATGATCCAGAAGCGAATCACGATCGTCACTTCGGCCCAGCCCTTGAGTTCGAAGTGGTGCTGCAACGGCGCCATCTTGAAGACCCGCCGGTGGGTCATCTTGAAGTATCCGATCTGGATGATGCTCGACATCGTGATGAGCACGAACAGCCCGCCCAGCACTGCGAGCAGCAGTTCGGTGTGGGCCATGACGGCCATGCCTGCCAGCGCGCCGCCGAGCGCGAGCGACCCGGTGTCGCCCATGAAAATGCGTGCCGGCGCGGCGTTCCACCACAGGAATCCTGCGCAGGCGCCGGCGAATGCGGCGGCCACGATGGCGAGGTCGAACGGGTCGCGCACCTGGTAGCAGCCGGCCGCGAACTTGGTCACGCAGTCGTTGCGCGCCTGCCAGAACGTGATGATGACGAACGCGGCGAACACCATCGTCGACGCACCCGTCGCCAGCCCGTCGAGCCCGTCGGTCAGGTTCACGCCGTTCGAGGTCGACGACACCATGACCAGTGCCCAGATGACGAACCCGACGGCGCCCAGGGCGACCACCGGCGAGTCACGGACGAACGAGATGTGCGTCGACGCCGGATGGATGCCTTCTTCGTTGGGAAACTGCAACGCCAACACGCCGAACCCGACCGCGACCGCGGTCTGGCCGAGCAGTTTGGTGCGCGCGCGCATACCGAGGTTGCGCTGCATGCGGATCTTGATGAAGTCGTCGAGGAAGCCGACGACCCCCAGACCCGCAGCGAGACCGCACACGAGCAGCCCCGAGGCCGTCGGCCCGTTCGAGGTGAATGCGTTCGCGATGCCGTAGCCGAGAAGCGCGGCGAGCAAGATGACCGTGCCGCCCATCGTCGGCGTGCCCCGCTTGGTGTGATGGGTGGTCGGCCCGTCGTCGCGGATCAACTGGCCATAGCCGCGCCGGCGCAAGAGTGTGATGGCGAACGGGGTGCCGAACAACGAGAACACCAACGCGATACTTGCCGCGATCAGGATGCCCTTCATCGCGTTGCGCCATCTGCGTCGAGCAACGCGAGTGCCACCCGCTCCAACTCGGCCGAGCGCGACGCCTTCACCAGGACGACATCGCCGGGCAGCAGTTCCGCGAGCGCCTCGTTGGCGCCCTCGACGTCGTCCACCCTTTCGACGGCGGACGCCGGGAGGCCGGCGTCGACGGCGCCGTCCGCGATCCCCGCGGCGACCGGGCCGACCGTGACCAACCGGGTCACACCCAGCGCCGCGACCTCCGCACCGATGCCGCGATGTGCTTGCGGCGAGGTTTCGCCGAGTTCTGCCATCTCGCCGAGCACCGCCCAGCTCCGGCGCTGCGGCCCCCGGGCCATCTCGACCAGTGCACCGAGTGCCGCTCGGACCGATTCGGGGTTGGCGTTGTAGGCGTCGTTGACCACGACGACACCGTCGGCCCGGGTGGTCACCTGCATCCGCCACTTGCTCAGCGGTTGCGCCGCCGACAGGGCGGTCGCGAGCTGCGGCAGCGGCATCCCGAGTTCCAGCGCCACGGCACTGGCCGCGAGCACGTTGGAGACCTGGTGCGCCCCGTGCAGTCGCAGTGAGACCTGCGCCGTGCCGGCCGGCGTCTGCATCGTGAAACTCGGCCGGGCCTGCGCGTCGAGCCGGACGCCGACCGCGCGGACGTCGGCACCGGCCGCGAGCCCGAAGGTGACGTGACGGGCGGCGGTGCGTTCGTGCATGCGCAGCACGAGCGGATCGTCGGCGTTGAGCACGGCGACGCCATCGGGGGTCAGCGCTTCGACGAGTTCTCCCTTGGCCTGCGCGATCGCGTCGCGGCTGCCGAACTCCCCGATGTGCGCGACACCGACGTTGAGTACCACGCCGATCCTGGGCGGCGCGACCCGGCAGAGGTAGGCGATGTGCCCGACCCGGCGCGCGCTGTTCTCCAACACGAGGTAGCGCGTTTGCGCGTCCGCCCGCAAAACCGTGAGCGGTAAGCCGACCTCGGTGTTGAAGGAGCCTTCGGGGACGACGGCCGGCCCGAGGTGCGCGAGCAGCTGGCCGAGGAAATCCTTCGTCGAGGTCTTGCCGCTTGACCCGGTGACCGCGACGACCACGAGGTCCGGCAGGTGGCGCAAGTATCCGTGCGCGAGGCGGCCCAGCCCGTGCACGGCGTCGTCGACGACGACCGCCGGGACGCCGACCGGTCGCGACGCCAGAACCGCGACTGCTCCCGCGCCGACCGCTTGGCCTGCATAGTCGTGGCCGTCGACCCGCGTGCCGGGAACCGCGACGAACAGCGCACCCGGTGTCACCCGGCGGGAGTCCGCCACGACAGGTCCGGGCACGCGGGTGTCGGCGTCCGTCGCAGCGCCCAGGTCGTGCAGGTCGCCGTGAGCAAGGCCCGCGATCTCCGCGAGGGTGAGGGGCATCATGCCTGCCACCCGGAGGCGAGCAGCTGTTCTCGCACCACGGCGCGGTCGTCGAACGGATGCACCACGCCGGCGACCTCCTGTCCCTGCTCGTGGCCCTTCCCGGCAACGACCACGACGTCGCCCGGTTTCGCACGTGCGATCGCGGTTGCGATCGCAGCGCCTCGGTCGAGCTCGACGACGATCTCACCGCGTTCGGTGGCGGCGACGGCGTGGGCGCCGCCGACAACGGCATCCAGGATCGCAGCGGGTTCTTCGTCTCGCGGATTGTCGCTGGTGAGCACCGCGATATCGGCGAGGCGCGCGGCAGCGGCACCCATCAACGGTCGCTTGGCCCGGTCGCGATCGCCGCCGCACCCCAAGACGACGATGACTCGCCCGCTCGCAGTCGCCCGCACGGTTTCGAGCAGCGTCTCGACGGCGTCCGGGGTGTGCGCGTAGTCGACGAGGACGCCGAACGGCTGGCCGGCGTCGACCGGCTCCATGCGGCCCGGAACCTGGGCCAACGCCTCGATGCCCCGTGCCGCCGCTGCCGGCTCGATGCCCGCCTCGACCAACATGGCGAGCGCGAGCAGCGCGTTCGCGAGGTTGAACCCGCCGCGCAGCCGGGTGCCGAGCTCGGTGTCGACGTCCGGGCCCTGCACTCGCGCGCGGCTGCCGGCCGGACCGATCTCGATGTCGCTCGCCCGCCAGTCGGCGTCCCGGTGCCCTCGGGCCGAGACGGTGACCGCGCGAATCGGCATCTCGGCGACCAGCCGGCGTCCGTGCTCGTCATCGACGTTCACGACCCCGGTCGCAGCGAAGGCGGCGGTGAACAACCTGGCTTTGGCCGCGAAGTAGTCGTCGAGGTCCGCGTGAAAATCGAGGTGGTCCTGGGAGAGGTTCGTGAATCCGACGACGCGGAAGTTGGTTCCGTCGATTCGGCGCAGGGCGAGTGCATGGCTCGACACTTCCATGGCGGCAGCCGTCACCTCGTCCTGCGCCATCACGGCGAGAAGTGCCTGCAGGTCGGGCGCTTCGGGTGTCGTGCGCACGCTTCGCAGCACGTGGTCGGCGATCTTCGTCTCGACGGTCCCGATCAAGCCGGTCCGATGACCCGCCGCACGCAGCCCGGCCTCGAGCAGGTAGCTGGTCGTCGTCTTGCCGTTCGTTCCGGTCACCCCGAGGAGCCGCAGGCGGCTCGACGGGTCGCCATAGATCTCGCTGGCCAGCGGCCCGATGGCCGCGCGGGCGTCGCCCACCAGCAGGGTCGGCACCACGGTGCCGCCCGCCGGGCCGGCCGCCTCGGCGATCAACCGGCCGCCGTCGGGGTCCGTGACGACGGCGGTCGCTCCGCCCGCGATCGCTTCGGCAGCGAACGACGCGCCGTGCGCGTGCGCCCCTGGCAGCGCCGCGTAGAGGTCGCCGGGGCGTACTTGACGCGAGTCGTGCGTGATTCCGGTGACCGTCGTCTGCCCGCCCCGGGCGTCGGCGAGCTTGGCACCGACCGTGCCGGCCAGCGCTGCCAACGACCGGCCTTGGACGTTACGCGGGCGAACCACCTGCGCGGCGGCGGGCGAGGTTCGGCTTGGGCGGTCGGGGTCGTGGCCGGGCACGGGCCGACACCCTACCGACCGGCGCCGAAGGCCGGGCCGCCGCCGGTCATGGCAGGCGCAGCGGCAGGGCGGGCCGCGTCGTCCCGGTCGGCGGAATCTTCTCGGTCTCGAGCGCGAAGGACATCACGTCCTTGAAGACCGGGGCGGCAACCGAGCCGCCGTAGTGTCCACGGATCGGGTTGTCCAGGACGACGAGGACCACGAGCTGCGGGTCGTCGGCCGGGGCGAACCCGACGAACGACGCGGTGTACCCGCGGTAGCAACTGCAGGCCGGGTCGACGCGCTGCGCCGTGCCGGTCTTGCCCGCCACCCGGTAGCCGGGAATCGCCGCTTCGGGGGCAGTGCCCTGGTCGGTGGTCACGGCCTCGAGCATCGTCTCGACCTGATGGGCTGTGGACGGCTTCATCACCGAAGTCCGGGCAGGCGCGGCCGTCGGCTCGAGCGAGCCGTCGGGTTGCACGAAACCCTTCACCAGACGGGGAGTCACTCGCACGCCGCCGTTCGCGATCGTCGCGTAGACGGAAGCGACCTGAAGCGCGTTGACCGAAAGCCCCTGACCGAACGGGATCGTGTACCGCTGCGACGCAGACCACGTGGTGGGATCGCCGACCACACCCGAACTCTCACCGGGGAACTTCAAGCCCGACGGCTGGCCCAGCCCGAACGCGCGCAAGTAGTCGTAGAGCCGCGTGGTTCCGACCTTCTCGGACGCCAACATGGTGCCGATGTTGCTCGACTCGGCGAGCACGCCGGCCAGGGTCAGGTGCTCCTCGCCGTGGGTCTCGGCGTCGTGGAACACGTACCCGGCGCGGGCCAGTGTCGGCGGGACGTCGATCGGCGACGTCGGTGTCAACACGCCGGAGTCGATCGCCGCTGACATCGTGATGACCTTGGCGGTGCTGCCTGGTTCGAAGACATCGGAGAGGGCGGGGTTGCCGAGGTCGGCGGCGGGCGCCGACCCAGGACGGGCAGGATCGAAGCCCGGACTCGTCGCCATCGCCAAGATGTCGCCGGTCTTCGGCTGCATGACGATCACCGTGCCGCCGGCCGCCCCGGTCACGCCGACCTCGGCATCGAGTGCCCGCTCGGCCTTCCACTGGATGTCGCGGTCGATGGTCAACTCGATCGTGCGGCCGGCGACCGCGGGCGTGCCGGAATCACCGCCGTCGGGGATGACGGCACCGCCGGCACCGGTCTCGACCGTGCGCTTTCCGTCCTTGCCGGTCAGCGACTTCTGGTACTCGTACTCCAGCCCGCCAAGCCCGACGCCGTCGGTACCCACGAAACCCAGCACGCTGGCAGCAAGCGAGCCGTTCGGGTAGGCGCGTCGCTTGACGTCTTGCGCGCCCACCCCAGGCAGCCCGAGCTTGAGCACGGCAGTCGCGACGGCCGGGGTCACGCCGCGCGCCAGGTACACGAACTGGCCGGGGCCGTTCAGCGCGGTGGCGAGCTTGGCCCGGTCGGTGCCGAGCAGCGGCGCCAGCTTGGCGGCCATCCCGGCCGGGGTCGTCGAGGTCGAGGTCCGGGCGAGCAGCGGATCCCCGTAGATGTCACGCGCGTCGACGGAGTCGGCGAGCACCGCGCCGCTGCGATCCAGGATGCTTCCGCGGTCGGCCGGCAAGGTGACCGAATGCAAGTACTGGGCATGGGCCTGGGCGGCATAGATGCCCGAATCCAGCCCCTGCAACTCGAAGAGCCGGACGACGAACACGATCGCGACGAATCCGATCACGAGCAGGACGCCGTGCAGCCGGCGTGCCGGGCGTCCCCATCGTGGCGCCCAACGACTCCGGCGAGGTCGGGTGACCGATCGCGGCGGTCGCGGCGGTAGCGGCGGTCGCGGCGGTCGGCTGCGCGTCGGTGCCGACACCGGCGGTTTCGGCCGCGTGCGTGTCGGCGCGGCCCGCATCGGACGCGCCGGCGCCTTGGTCGGGCTCACCCGTGACCTGCCGGAGCGGGCACCGTGGGCTTGGGTCCAGGGGTCGGCTTCGCAGGCGACGTCGGCTTCGGTGACGGCTTGGCCGGCGTCGGCTTGGGTGACGGCGTGGCCGGCGTGGGCTTGGGCGCCGTCGAACCAGATGGTGCGGCCGAACCCGACGGTGCCGACGAACCAGCTGGCTGGCCGGAACCAGACGGCGTGGCGGTCGGCGTCGGGGTCGTCGAGGGTGTCGGGCTGGGTGGCGGAGGCGGCGGAGGTGGCTTCACGCCGGGCAGCGGTGTTCCGAGCACGCGACCGTCCGCCCCTTTGAACACGGGAGCGGGCGCAACCACCAAGCCGGCGGCGGCTCCGGCACGCGCCAGCGCGCCCGGTGCCTGCTGCGCGGCGAGCCGCTGCGACAGCGCTTGGGTCTTGTCACCGAGCTCACGTTCGGTCTGCTGGAGTTGCCGCAACGTGAAGGAGCCCTGCGCGAGCCACGTGTTCAACAGGAGGACAAGGACCAGGCCGGCCGCGAGTAGTGCCGAGACCATGAGGACGAACGGCACCATCGGTGCAGCCTTGCGCGTGGGCAGCCCGCGCAAGGCCGGCCGCTTCGCCAGACTCTCGTGAGGTGTGGGCAGCGGCCCTGCCGGCCGGCCTTTGGGACGCGCAGGTGTGGTCGTCAGGGGAAGAGCGCTCACGCGGCACGCACCCGTTCGACTGCGCGCAGGTGCGCCGACGCCGCGCGCGGATTCGCGGCGACCTCGGCGTCGTCCGGCTTTTCGGCACCTCGTGTCAGCAACCGCAGGACCGGCGCATGCTGCGGCAACTCCACCGGCAGGCCGGCCGGGGTACTGCCGGTCGCGCCGGAGCTGAACGCTCGCTTCACGATGCGATCCTCGAGCGAGTGGTACGTCAGGGCGACCACTCGGCCACCGACCCCGATCGCGTCGATCGCGGCAGGAATGGCCCGCCGGACGGCGTCCAACTCCCCGTTGACCTCGATGCGCAAAGCCTGGAAGGTGCGCTTCGCCGGATTGCCGCCGGTGCGCCGCGCCGGTGCCGGGATGGCATCACGCACGACCTCGACCAGCCGCGCGGACGAACTCCACGGAGCACTTGCCCGTTCCCGCACGACTGCGTCGGCGATCCGCATCGCGAACCGCTCCTCACCGTAGGCACGCAAGATGTGCGCGAGTTCTGCGGCCGTATAGGTGTTGAGAACGTCAGCGGCGGTGCGCCCAGTCGTGCGGTCCATCCGCATGTCGAGCGCCGCATCGTGCGCGTAGGAAAAGCCGCGCTCGCGCTCGTCGACCTGGAGCGAGCTGATACCGAGATCGAACAGGACGCCGTTGACGATCCGCAGCCCGAGGTCGGAGAGCACGTCCGGCAGCCGGTCGTAGACCGCGTGCACGAAGGTGGTCCGCCCCTCGAACGGCGCGAGCCGCACCGCCGCGAGAGCGAGCGCTTCACTGTCGCGGTCGATGCCGATCAGGCGGGCGTTGCGGTGTGCGCTCAGGAGGGCCTCGGCGTGACCGGCCAGACCGAGAGTCGCATCGACGACGACGGCGTCGGGCGCTTGGAGCGCCGGGCGGAACAGCTCGAGGACGCGTTCGACCAACACGGGTACATGTCGTGTCGCGATCGGCCGCTCGGCGTCGTGAGACGTCGCCGAGCCCGCCTCGTCGTCCGAGCTGGGGTTCATCTGCAGGTTCGACCCTTCGAGGTGCGCGTTCTTCGGTGTCGGGCGACGGACCCTCGGGAAATCGTCGACACCGTGCTGCGCCGTGAGTTCGGGAAGCGAGGAGCGAGAAGCGAGAAGCGAGAAGCAGGGAGAAGGGCAGCGCCTCGTGCTTTCGGGTCCCCTGCCGCTCTGCGCCTGGCGCCGGGGAAGGTGCGTCAGGTGCCGCGAGCGGCCGGAGGCCTCAAAGCGCGTTGCTACAAGACGCCCGGCAACACCTCCTCGCTGAGCTCGGCGAACGCCGGTTCCTGAGCCGTGAGGTATGCCTGCCAGGCATCTGCGTCCCAGATCTCGACCCGGGTGTTCGCGCCGATGACGACGCACTCGCGGGTGAGATCGGCGTACTCCCGCAACGACGCAGGGATCGTGAGCCGACCCTGCTTGTCGGGCACTTCGTCCGACGCGCTGGCGAAGAACACCCGGGAGTAGTCGCGGACAGCTTTGGTGCCCATCGGGGTGGCGCGCAGCGCTTGGGTGAGCCGGCCGAACTCCTCGGTCGGAAAGACGTAGAGGCACCGCTCCTGACCCTTGGTGATCACGAGGCCCTCGGCGAGTTCGTCGCGGAACTTCGCCGGCAGGAAGAGGCGGCCCTTCTCGTCCAGCCGCGGGTGGTGCGTACCGAGGAACACACCCCACCTCCCGGCTGCTGGTCCCGGCCCCCGCGCTGGCGGTGGCTACCCTGGCCCTCCATTGCGCGCCACTGTACTCCACCATCCCCCACTGGCAAGCCTCTTCGACGCGTTTTCTCTCCCCACCGCTCCCGAACCGAGAGGCGTGCCGTTGCGTACTACCTGGCGGGAGGAGCGCAAGGCGGTGGCCGGCACGCAGCGAAGACGTCAGCAGGTAGGTGGGCGGAACCCTCGTCGGCGTGGCACGCGACCTGACAGACTCAGAAACCACACGGCGGACGGATACCCGCCGGCAACGGCCTGGGGCGGTCAACGACATCGGACACTCGACGGTCGCAGCGACATCGACGCCGCGGCCGTCTCGACCGCTCGGCTAACGTGGCCATGGCGAACTAGGAGGACGGGTGGCAGCGTTTCCGGGGACCGAGAAGTCCGACCTGCAAGAGGTCGCGTCGACCGGCCGGTCCATCTGCGGCGCCGTCGAGCGCGTCATCGAAGGCAAGTCGGACGCCGTCCGGCTGGCAGTGACCGTGCTCCTCGCCGAGGGTCACCTGCTGATCGAGGACGTTCCCGGCGTCGGCAAGACGATGCTCGCCAAGGCGCTGGCGAAAGCGCTCGACTGCACGGTGCGCCGCATCCAGTTCACCCCTGACCTGTTGCCGAGCGACATCACCGGCGTCTCCGTGTTCAGCCAGGACACCCGCGAGTTCGAGTTCAAGCCTGGTCCGATCTTCGCCAACATCGTCGTCGGCGACGAGATCAACCGGGCGTCACCGAAGACGCAGTCGGCGCTGCTGGAAAGCATGGAAGAGCGGCAGGCGACCGTCGACGGACACACGTATCGTCTCGGCACGCCGTTCATGGTGATCGCCACCCAGAACCCGATCGAGATGGAAGGCACCTATCCGCTGCCCGAAGCGCAGCGCGACCGCTTCACGGCCCGGCTGTCCATGGGCTACCCGGCACCGAGTTCTGAGCTGCAGATGCTCGACTCTCACGGCAGCCGCAACCCGCTCGACGACCTCGCCCCGGTCGCTAACGCCGACGACGTCGCCCACGCGATCCAACTGGTTCGCACCGTGCACGTCGCCGCCGACGTCCGTCGATACGCCATCGACATCGCCGTCGCAACGCGCAACTCACCCGAGCTTCGGCTGGGGGCGTCTCCGCGCGCCACGCTTCATCTGATGAAGGCCGCGCGCGCCGCCGCCGCTCTCGACGATCGCGACTACGTCCTTCCCGACGACATGCGCGCCCTCGCCCAGCCGGTCCTGGCACATCGGCTTCTGACGACGCCCGAGGCACAGATCTCTCGTCGGACCGCCGGTGACATCCTCGCCGACCTGCTGGCACGTATCCCCGTCCCATCGTCTGCGGGGAGCGCCAGGGGCGTGGCCAGGTGACAAGAGCTACCGCACGATGAGGGGCGCCGTCTGATGAGAGCTGACGCCGGATGAGAGCAGCGCTGTCGGGGCTGACGACGCGGGGACGTTCCTTCCTCGCCGCCGGTATCGCGGCCTGCCTGTGCGGTCTGGTGCTCGGCGAGACCGACCTTTTGCGGGTCGGGGTTTTCTTGTGTGCGCTGCCTCTGGTGACCGCGATGGTCGTGGCCCGCACGCGCTACCGGCTGGCCTGCGCCCGGCGGATCGAACCGCAACGCGTGCCGGTTGGCGATTCGGCTGACGTCGTCCTGCGCCTGGAGAACCTGTCGCGGGTGCCGAGCGGCGTGCTCCTGTTGGAGGACCGGTTGCCTTACAGCCTCGGTGGGCGGCCGCGCTACGTCATCAATCACATCGAAGCCCGCGGCGTTCGAGAAGTCTCCTACGTCGTGCGCAGCGACGTGCGCGGCAGGTATCCGATCGGGCCGTTGTCTTTGCGCTTCGCCGACCTTTTCGGACTCATCGAGCTCACCCGTTCGTTCACCACGACCGGCGCATTGATGGTCACGCCGCGAGTGATTCCGCTCTCCGGCGTCCGGCTGGGCGGTAACCGGGCCGGCGGTGGCGACAGCCACGCGCGCTCCATCGCAACATCCGGTGAGGACGACGTGACCCCGCGCGAATACCGCCATGGCGACGACCTGCGGCGAGTGCACTGGAGGTCGACCGCTCGATACGGCGAACTCATGGTCCGCCGAGAGGAGCAACCCTTCCAAAACAGCGGCGTGCTCTTCCTCGATACACGTTCTATCGCGCACCGGGGGGATGGCGCTGCTTCGTCGCTGGAGTGGGCGATCACCGCTGCCGCTTCGATCGGCTCACGGTTGGCGCGCGATGGCTTCGGGCTGCGGTTCGTGACCGACATCGGCGAAGAGGTGTCCGGGCACGGCCCGGATTCCAACACCGGTTCGCCGTTTCAGGGGCTGTTGCTCGACAAGCTGGCCCTCGTGTCGGCCTCCCCTCTGCTGAGTCTCACCGAGGCCACCGGCAGCGTTCGGCGCGGTGGCGGTGACGGCCTTTTGATCGCCTTACTCGGTGAACTCACCGAAGCCGACCTGCAGGCGTTGCGTGCGTTCCGTCGGCACGCGGCGACGAGTGTCGCGATCCTGCTCGATACACCGACATGGAGTTCGGTGCCCTCGAGCAGTCGGGCTGTACCGCACCAAGAGGCGTTCCACGCACTCGCCGGCGCCGGCTGGCGGGTTGTCTCGGCCGGTGCACAGTCGGATTTGTCGAGCGTCTGGCGGCAGGTCGCGTCGTCGCGCTCCGGCGGCCCGAGCAGCTCTCCCGTAGCCACCGCGAGTGCGCGATGACACCAAGGTCGCGCGTCACCGTCTTCGCCGCCGTCGCGACCCTGCTCGGCTCGCTCTCGCTCATGCGGCTGTACAGCAACCTCGAGTGGTTCCCGCCGGTACTCCTCATCGTTGCGACGATCGCGGTAACGTCCCTCGTCGCGCACCGGGTGCGCGCGCTCGCGGTCGCCGCGCCGTTGATCCTCGTCGCCGTGTTCGCGTGCGTGATCACCGCGATGTATGCGCACGCGGTCGCGCCTCTCGGTTTCGTGCCCGGCCCAGCGGCCATCCGCCATCTGCACTCACTCACGTCTGCCGGGTTCACCGACACCACGCAAATGGCGGCACCGGTATCCGAGACGCCGGGCCTGGCGTTGCTGACGACGGGCGGCATCGGCCTGGTGGCGGTGTTGGTCGAGACGTTGGCAACCACGTTGCGCCGACCCGCGGTCGCCGGACTCGCTCTGCTGGCGATCTTCACCGTGCCTGCGGCGATTCTCTCGGCGGGCGTCGGTTGGCTGCCGTTCGCTTTCGCCACGGCCGGCTACCTGGCGTTGTTGCTCGCGGAAGGCCGCGATCGGGTGAGCCGCTGGGGGCGGCCCGTGCACACCCGTCGTGGGCCGGACGCTTTCGCCGATCCGGCAGCCAGTTCGGCCGACCGTGGCATGTTCCGGCGACGCGCCACGGCAACCGCCGAGTTGACCAGCGCGGGCCGGCGGATCGGAGCCACGTCGATCGCCGTCGCGCTCGTCGCACCGCTCATCATCCCCGGCCTGCACGCCGGCTGGTTCGGCACGCATCACACGAACGGCGCGGGAGGAATCCAGGTCGACGGCAACGGGCCCAAGATCAGCCCGATCGTGACGCTGCGTCGCGATCTGAACGAACCGGTGCCGGTCTCGGAGTTCACGTACACCACAGACCGCACCGCGGGCTACTTCCGGCTGCTCACACTGGACACCTTCGACGGCACGACCTGGACGGCGTCGGCAATCGCCTCCCCCGAAGACACCCCGATCGATGAGGGCCTCGCAGTACCAGTCGGCATCGCGCTGCCCCCCGATTCGGTGACCACGCAGGTGCACGTGACCGGGCTCACCGAACCGTTCCTTCCGGCGCCGGCGCTGCCGGTCGAGGTCGACGCCAAGGGCGACTGGACCTACAACCCGGTGACCACGACCATCTACAGCGCACACCTGACCACGCGGAAGAACTTCAACTACGGCGTCATCAGCAACGTCTACTCGCCGTCCCCCGCTTTCCTCGGGAACATTTCGGAGGGCGACGCCTCGCTTTCCAACAAGTACTTGCAGGTTCCCGCTGGACTGCCGGCCAACATCCAAAGCCTCACCGACCAGATCGTGACGTCGGCGCACGCGGCAGGTCCCTACGCCACGGCAGTCGCCTTGCAGAACTACTTCCTGAAGAACTTCACCTACGACCTCCACGCAAAGTCGGGCAACTCCACGAGCGCACTCGAATCCTTCCTGAAGGACCGCACCGGCTATTGCGAGCAGTTCGCCGCGACGATGGCGCTGATGGCCCGGCTCGAAGGAATCCCCTCGCGCGTCGACGTCGGGTTCACGTCGGGCACCCGCATACCGGGCACGAACTCCTACGAAGTCACCAGCGCCGACGCACACGCGTGGCCGGAGTTGTACTTCCCCGGCGCCGGATGGCTGCGCTTCGAACCGACGCCGCGCTCGGACAACCAAGCGGTTCAGCCCGGATACGCGGCCGCCGGCGTGGCCCCGAACGTGACGATCTCGCCAGGGAGCACCGCCACCCACGCGCCTGTCGGCGTGCCGAGCAGGGCGCTCGGTCAGCCCGGTGCCGCCGGTGGCTCCAAGGGCACAACGCACCACGGATTCCGCTTTGCGATGCCGGACATCTCCCCCGAGTGGCTGGCGTTGATCGCGCTGGCCTTCGTGCTGGTGCTCGTTACGCCGGCCGTGCGCTGGTGGGTGCGCCGCCGCCGTTGGACCGCCGCCGACACTGCCGCCGCGGAGGCCCATGCGGCTTGGGAGGAGTTGGGCGACGATCTGCGCGACCTGCGGCTGGAATGGTCTGGCGACTACGACAGCCCGCGACGCGCCGCGGGCGCGCTGTTGGCCACCCGCCGGCTGCATTACGACCAAGCCGCGCAGCTCGCGCTCACCCGGTTGACCCGGGCCGAAGAACTCGCGCGCTACGCAACGGCCGACGCTGCGGACAGTCGGCTCGCCGATCTCGATCTACGAACCGACGAAGCCGCGATCCGCAAGGCCCTTTTCGACTCGGTGCCCAAGCTGCGTCGCCTCCGGGCCCGGCTCGTCCCGGGCTCGACCGGCCGTGCGTTCGCGGCAGCCAGCAGTGCGCTGCAGAGCGGCGCGAGCCGGACGGTTGAGCGGATCGCGTCGCGGTTGCTTCCCGAGCGGCGCGGCAACGGGGACTAGCGAACGCTACTCGTTGGAATCGCGGCCGCCGCCGAGTTCTTCGCGGCGGCGGTTCCAGCGGTCTTCCATCCGCTCCAGGAACGCCCGCTTCGGGCGGGCCGGACGCTCGCGCCGGCTACTCGGACGCACGGTGAGCGATCCGCCGGCAGCTGTCCCCGGTGCGGTTCGCACGACCACCTGAGGCGTCGCGCGCTCGTGGGCCTGCCGCCAACCGACGGCGGCGTACAGCGACGCGAGCAGGATCAGGAACAGGCCGGCGAAGGTGATCTCGTACTGGCTCAGGTACAGCCCGACGGGCAGCATGACCACGCCGGCGCCGCCGACGAGCGCGGCACGCAAGAAGCGACGGCGCCGCAGGATCTGCGGGTCGATCCCGCGAACCGTGGCGGCGAACTTCGGATCGTCGGCGTAAAGGGCACGCTCAATCTGCTCGAGCACACGCTGTTCGTGCTCCGAGAGCGGCACGCTGCCCTCCCAAGAAGATCCCGGTACCGCGAGGTTCGCTCGCGTACGGAGTCTTACCGAACTACCCGAAACCAACCGCCATGCGGTCGGCGAGCGACTATGGCGGCCCGCCGACGTCCTTTCAGGATACGAGCCTGTGCGGGGCGAAGAAAGCTGCTTCCACTGAGAGTCCTGTCAGGAAGGCGGTCAATCCCACCCGCTGCGGTACTGATCGGCCGCGTCGCGCGAATCTGGAGGGCTTGTCCGCGCCCGGCCACGCCGACCGGGCTGCTTCCGGCGCCGGCTGGTGTTCAGCCGGTGATCAGCCGGTGATCAGCCGGCGGGCCGGCGGGCCAGGACGTGGAGCTGGGTCGCCATTTCGCGAAACGCCGGATGGTCGGCCGCCGCAAGCTCGAGCGCGATCAACGCCTCGGTCGCCTCCGCGTCGCCATCGAGCAGGCCGCTCGGCACCAGGTCGGCGAACACTCTCGACCCCTGCACCGAGAGCGGTTCCAGACCGCCCGCCGCAAGGATCTCGGTCAGGTCGTGAAGGGAGAACCGTCGCGGTGCGGGATCGTGAGCGGAATAACGACCCAGTGGATCATGCAGCGCATGGAGCGCTTCGTCGAAGCGACCCGCGACCGCACGATGGATGACCGCTGCGATCCGGTTAGCGGCCAACACGCTCACCACTCCACTGGGCCGCAGCACTCGACCGATCCCAGCGACTGCATCGCCTGGATCGTCCACCATCTCCAGCACGCTGTGGCACACGACGAGATCGAAACTGCTCGGTGGGGCGACGTCGAGCAGATTCGCCGCATCTCCCTGCACGCCGCGGACGTGCTCGTGGACGCCGGCATCGACGGCCCGCCGCTGGAGCGCAGCCAACGAATCAGGGCTCGAATCGACGACGGTCACCCGGTGCCCGCGGGCGGCAAGGGGGACGGCGAAGCCGCCTGTGCCGCCGCCGGCGTCCAGCACATCGAGTTCGGTCCTGTTGAACGTTTCGACGAGTTCGGCGAGGACCGCGCTGACGCTTCGCCATACCGCGGCGCCACGCACGGAACTCCTGCTCCGGAGCCGATCGACCATCGGTGTCCCGCCTGTAGGCATGGTGATGAGCCAAACCCTATCGCCGCCGAGGCCGTGCCACGGGCGGCGGCCCGCAAGCACGGGTGCCTGCGGGCCGCCACTTTGCGCACCGTTCGATCAGGGCAGGCTCAGAAGAAGCCCTGCGCCTTCTCCGAGTAGCTGACCAAGAGGTTCTTCGTCTGGGTGTAGTGGTCGAGCATCATCTTGTGCGTCTCGCGACCGATGCCTGACAGCTTGTACCCGCCGAACGCCGCCCCAGCCGGGTACTGGTGGTAGCAGTTCACCCACACCCGACCTGCCTGCACGCCCTTGCCGACACGGAAGGCGCGATTCGTGTCGCGGGTCCACACACCCGCACCGAGCCCATAGAGCGTGTCGTTGGCGATCTCCACCGCTTCGGCCTCGTCCTTGAACGTCGTGACCGAGAGCACAGGACCGAAGATCTCCTCCTGGAACACCCGCATCTTGTTGTGCCCGGCAAGAACGGTCGGCTCGAAGAAGTACCCGGACGCGTACTCGCCGTCCACCTTGGCGCGGTGGCCGCCGATGAGGCACTTCGCCCCTTCGTCGAGCCCGATCTTCACGTACGACGTGATCTTCTCGAGCTGCTGAGCGGAGACCTGCGGGCCCAGCATCGTGGTGGTGTCGAGCGGGTTGCCCTGCTTGATCGCCCGAATCCGGTCGAGGCAGCGGGCCATGAACTCCTCGTAGATCGACTCCTGGATCAGCGCACGCGATGGGCACGTGCACACTTCGCCCTTGTTGAAGGCGTAGAGCACCAGGCCCTCGACCGCCTTGTCGAGGTACGCGTCATCGCTGGCGAGCACGTCGGCGAAGAAGATGTTCGGCGACTTGCCGCCCAACTCCAAGGTGACCGGAATGATGTTCTGGCTCGCGTACTGCATGATGAGCCGGCCGGTGACCGTCTCGCCGGTGAACGCGACCTTCGCGATCCGCGGGCTGGTGGCCAGTGCCTTGCCGACCGTCGCCCCCGGACCGTTCACGACGTTGACGACGCCAGGCGGAAGCAGCGAGCCGACGACTTCGAACAACTTCAACAGCGACCAGGGTGTCGGCGAGGCCGGCTTGATCACGCTGCAGTTGCCGGCAGCCAGCGCGGGCGCCAACTTCCACGCCGCCATCAGCAAGGGGAAGTTGAACGGGATGATCTGACCGACGACGCCGAGCGGCTCGCGGAAGTGGTAGGCGAACGTGTCCTTGTCGAGCTCGGTGATCGAACCCTCCTCCGAGCGGATCGCCGCTGCGAAGTAACGGAAGTGATCAGCAGCCAGCGGGACGTCGGCGGCGAGGGTCTCCCGCACCGGCTTGCCGTTCTCCCAGCTCTCGGTCACCGCGAGTTCTTCGCGGTGGGCGTCGATCGCGTCGGCGACCGCGTTCAGCACCTGGGCGCGCTGAGCCGGCGAAGCCTCCGCCCACTCCTTCTTGGCTGCGTGTGCGGCGTCGAGGGCCAGCTCGACGTCTTCTGCTGTCGAGGCCGGGACTTCGCAGATCGGCTGTGCCGTGGCCGGCGCGAGGTTGGTCGTGTAGCGACCGCCGGTCGGTGCGACCCACTTCCCGCCGATGAAGTTCTCGTAGCGGGGGTTGACGTGAACCAGACTGTCCCGGTGCCCGGGCTCTGCATAAATGGTCATCCTCGAATCTCCTCAGGTAGACCGCGACGCCATTGACGCGGTCGAGAGCCGCCGCACACTGACGAGCGACCCGACCGTGCGAGCACGAGCGGTGGTCAGTGTGGGAGGCGGTGAACAGGCGGCGAGCAGGTGCTGCGTCGGCAGCTTCGCGTGTTGGGAGTGCTGAGGCAGAGCCGAGGACCGGCGAGAGAACCTGGACGAACTCGGCTGGCGGTAGGCCCACCGCGCCTTCACGGCGACGACTCTTGCGCCGCGGCGACGGCGGGGTCAGAGGCTTTCGACTCGGCGCGAAGGGGCCTTGTGACCCTAGCCTGCGACGAATGTCGGAACCGGTCGAATGCGACGCCAGATCAGTGCAGGGCCGGTTGGTGGTACTCGCCGATCGTCGTCGCCACGAGAGCGAGAAACGTCTCGACGTCGCGGACGAGGTTGTCGGCTTCACGGCAACTGACGATGCTTTCGAGCCCCGCCTCGGCGGCGGCTCGCTTGGTCGCCCCGGTGGCGAAGAACGCAGCCCACTCGTGGAGTTCGGGCGCGGCGTCGGCCAGCAGGACCCATGCGTTGCGCACGCGCCGGCCGCGGCGCGCGGCCAGGCCAGGCCGCGCTTTGACGGCGAGCACGGCCGCGGCACACCGTAGAGCGGCGAGATGGGCGGCGGCGTATTTCTCGGTGGGGCGAGTCGCGAGTGCTGCCTCTTGAAGACCACGTCGCGCGGCAGTGAGGAGTTGAGATGCGGCAGGCACCGGTGCCGACGGTCGGCGCGGTGACGGTGACGGTGACAGCGGCGGTGGCGGTGGCGGTGACAGCGGCGGTGACGGTGCGCGGTCTGCAAGCACGGTTGTCGACATGATGTGCCGCTCCTTCCCTCGGGACCTTCCCCTCGGGCGTTTGCTTCGGTCAACGCGTACCGCCATGCGGTGCCCGGACCACGGCGGGTCGAGGACCGTGGCCCGGGCAACGAATGACCCCCGGGGCGTCGGCCCCGGGATCAGGCTCGGCGGCCGAACGAGACCCCACTCGGATCGGCCGCCGAAGCTGTTACCCCGTTCGAACGTATGTTCGAACGGGGTAACACTAAGCGCGCATCGCCAAGGCGTCAAGCAGCTTTTCCGGCTCGTCAACAGAACGGGTCAACAGAACGGGTCAACAGAAGTCGCGTGAAGACTTCTTGACCCCGAGCGGCAACCGCTCGAAGTGTTCCGCGACGACGTTGACCACGCCCTGTTCGCGTTCGAGCCGCCCGCGCACAAGTAACGCCGCAGCAGTGCGGGCGACCCGGCGATATCGCAGCCAGGCACCCTTCGAGCACACGATGTTGATCATGCCGGTCTCGTCCTCGAGGTTGAGGAAAGTGGTTCCCCCCGCCGTCGCCGGGCGTTGCCAGTGGGTGACGACACCACCGACCAGCACCCGTCGTCCGGGCTCCGCCGTCTTGAGCGCCGCGGCCGTGAGCACCCCCATCGCGTCGAGTCGGTCACGTGCGTGGCGGGTGGGGTATCCGTCGGTGGTGATCGCTGTCGCCCACAGATCGGCCACGGTGGTCTCGACGTCGGTCATCGAGGGCAGCACCGGTGCCCGCGCACCGAGCACCACGCCCTCGAGCCGGCCGGCTGTTACTTGCGCCGCTGCGCCGGCTGCCCACAACGCCTCGCGGCGAGAAAGGCCGAAGCAGGCGAACGCGTCAGCGGTGGCGAGCGCCTCGACCTGCGCCGCCGACAATCCGGTGCGATGCACGAGGTCGGCCATATCTGCATACGGCCGGCCGGCCGCGATCCGTTCGGCAATCGGCTCGCCGATGCTCCGTACCGACCTGAGCCCGAGCCGCACTGCGCGTTCCCCCGCAGCGTCGGGACCGGACACCTCGAGGGTGGCCCCCGCCGCGCTCGCGTTGATGTCGGGACGCCGCACCTGCACGCCGTGCCGTCGCGCATCAGCCACCAACGACTGCGGCGAATAGAAACCCATCGGCTGGGCGTTCAGCAACGCCGCGCAGAACGCCGCCGGGTAGCGCAGCTTCAACCACGAACTCGCATACACCAAGTAGGCGAAGCTGATCGAGTGGCTCTCGGGGAAGCCGAAGTGCGCGAATGCGGTGAGCTTCTCGTAGATCTCATCGGCCACCGCACCGGTGATGCCACGCTCCGCCATCCCGGCGTACATCTTTGCGCGCATGCGTTCCATCCGCGCCGTCGAACGCTTGGAACTCATCGCCTGACGCAACTGATCCGACTCGGACGGCGAGAGGCCGGCGACGTCGATCGCCATCTGCATCACTTGCTCCTGGAAGAGCGGCACACCGTAAGTGCGTTCGAGTGAGTTCTTCAGCAACGGGTGGGCATACGTGACGGGTTCCAATCCGTTGCGGCGACGGATGAACGGGTGGACCGAGCCACCTTGGATAGGGCCGGGCCGGATGATCGCCACCTCGGTGACCAGGTCGTAGAACTCGCGTGGCTTCAACCGCGGCAAGGTGGCCATCTGTGCGCGGCTCTCGACCTGGAAGACGCCGACCGAATCGGCCGCGCACAACATGTCATAGACCGCAGGGTCTTCACGGGGAATCGTGTCGAGGGTGAGTTCGACGCCATAGTTGTCGCGAATCACATCGAAGCAGCCATGAATCGCCGAGAGCATGCCCAGGCCAAGCAGGTCGAACTTCACCAGGCCGGTGCGAGCGCAGTCGTCCTTGTCCCACTGCAGGACGGTGCGGTTTTCCATCCGCGCCCACTCGACCGGACACACCTGCGTGACCGGCCGGTCGCAGATGACCATGCCACCGGAGTGGATGCCGAGGTGGCGGGGAAATCGCAGCACCTGCTCGGCCAACTCGACGACGTCCGGCGGGACGTCGTGATCGGGGCTGCCGGGCGCCCCGCCCGCCGCGGGTTGCGTCACCACAGAACCCCAACGATCGAGCTGCTTGGACCAGGCGTCTTGCTGACCGGCCGAATAGCCGAGGGCCTTGGCCATGTCGCGCACCGCGGATTTCGGTCGGTAGCTGATGACGTTGGCGACCTGCGCAGTACGAGTGCGCCCGTAGCGGGCGTACACGTGCTGGATCACCTCTTCACGGCGTCCGCTTTCGATGTCGAGGTCGATGTCGGGCGGACCGTCGCGCTCGGGGGCGAGGAAGCGCTCGAACAGCAACTTGAAGAAGACCGGATCAGCCTTGGTGATGCCGAGCGCGTAACAGACGGCGGAGTTCGCCGCAGACCCACGGCCCTGGCACAAGATGTCGCTGCTCCGGCAGAACTCGACGATCTCCCAGACGATGAGGAAATAGCCTGGGAAGTCGAGCTTTTCGATGACGTCGAGTTCGTGTTCGAGCTGCCGGTAGGCACCGGGCTGGCGTTCGGCATGGGGTGGTCCGTATTTCGCCAGCGCACCCTTCATGGTGAGTTCACGCAGGAAGCTCATCTCGGTATGACCTGGTGGCACCGGGAAGTCCGGCAACCTGGGCGCCACCAACCGCAGGTCGAACGCGCACTCCTTGCCGATCTCGACCGTGCGCTCGACCGCGCCCGGGTAGCGCGCGAACCGGCGCGCCATCTCAGCACCCGACCGCAGGTATGCGGTAGTGGCAGCGGGCAGCCAGCCGTCCATGTCGTCGAGACCGCGACGTGCCCGAACGGCGGCGAGTGCAGTGGCGAGCCGGCCACGCTCGGGTCGCGCGTAATGCGCGTTGGTCGTGGCGACGACATCCAGCCCGCGCTGTGCCGCCAACTCATAGAGCATGTCGTTACGGGTGGAGTCGAGTGGGTCGCCGTAGTCGGTGAGTTCGACGAGCACGTTGTCGTCACCGAACATCTCGACGAGACGGTCGAGAGCTTCCCCTGCCGCTCCGCTCCCTTGGGTCGCAAGTGCTTTCGGGACGTTACCTTTGCGGCAGCCGGTCAGCACCACCCAATGACCATCGTGTGCTCCTGCCAGTGCCGAGAGATCGTAGATCGGCCGGCCCTTCTCCTTGCCGGCCAGCTGCGCGTCGCTGATCGCCATCGCCAACCGGCGATAGCCTTCGAGATCGCGGGCCAGCACCAGCAAGTGCTCGCCTTCGGGATCGGCGATCCCGTTTTGCGGCGTGCGCAGGTGTAGCGACAGCTCGGCCCCGAACACCGTGGGCACGCCGAGTTCGGCGGCGGCCTCGGCGAAACGCACAACGCCATAGAAGCCGTCGTGGTCGGTGATGGCCAACGCTTCGAGCCCGAGCCTGGCGGCTTCTTCGGCGAGTTCCTCGGGTTCGCTGGCGCCGTCGAGGAAGCTGAAGTTCGAATGGCAGTGCAACTCGGCGTATGGCACCGCATCCGCCGGTGCGGGTGGCCGCTCGACGGGCTCGTAGGGTTGGCGCTTGCGCGACCACGCCGGGCTGTCGCCCCCATCCCCTTGTTGGCCGTCCCCTTCTTCGCGAACTCTGCTGTCGACACCCGCGTAGCCACCCGGCTTGGCGCGACCGGCCAGCCGGCGCTCCAGCTCCGACCACGGGATCGGCGGATTACCCCAGCCCACGGCTCCCCCAACCCGCGGCGACCCACCGGCAACCCGCAGCGTGGAGGAATTTCGTCCATAGGTTCAAAAATTCCTCCACGCTGAGAGGGAGCACGCTGAGAAGGAGCCGGCGGTAAACGAGCTCAGTCATAGACGGCCTCCACCGACCAACGGCCGCACTCGTGCACGAGGAGCCAGCCGACACCGTCCGCGGTCGTCATCTGGAACCGGGCACGACGGCGGGCTGCAGCGGGGTCCCACCAGCGGACGTCGAGTGGCCAGGGCCCTGCCCAGCCGACGATCTCCACCGGTGCCCGTTGCTCGATGCCCAACCACTTCGGCGCCGCGCTGACCATCAACCGGTCGGACACCGCGATCGGTTCGCCGTCGGCAGCGATCACCTTGGCAGGTCGCGGTGCGATCAAAACGCTGGCCGGGGACGGCGCCGGCAAGCGCCCCGGCCACGGACAACTGTCACCGGGCTGTACGTCGCGAGCCTCCCCCCACGGCACGAGCCGAACCTGCTCGTCGAGTTCGCGGCCGCCACCGACCATTGCGGTGACAACGGCATCCGGACCGAGCAGGCCCTGGACCCGCGCCAACGCACGTTCGACCTGCTCGACGTCTACTCCGACATCGCCACCGGAAAAGTCGCTTCCCCATAGGGAGAGTTGGCGGCCGTGGTCGGGCACCAGCTCGTCGGGCACCAGGCGTAGTGCCATGACACCGCTGGTCGGCCGGCCGGTGTGCGCTCTGATCGAACCCGTCAGCCAGCCGTCCAGTTGCCAGCGAGTGCGGTCGGCAATGGCCGAGACCGAGAACCCGGCGGTAGAGATGTTGGCGTGCCGCCACGTGCGCGCGAGATGCTCGCCGGTTTCTGTGCGCGCCTCGATGCTGATGCGAATGCACGCCAACCCTCGCGACACCAAGCGGTCGTGCAGCTGCTGCGCGAGTGTCTTCGCCACGAAGGTAGCGGTGTCGACCCGCTCGATCGGCGGGTCGAGCACGGTCTCCACCACGAGTTCGGGTGGCGCCGCCCGTGCCCTCGGCGGCCGCGCTTCGCAGCCGTACGCGAGGTCGTATACGTAGGCAGCATCGGGGCCGAAACGTGCCAGCACGTCCGCACGCGGCAAGGCCGCGAAGTCACCAAGCGTGCGAACGCCCAACCGCATCAGCAGATCGGCCAGATCGGGTCGTTCGATAGACGTAACAGGCTGGGGGGCAAGGAAAGCTGCCGACTCCCCTGCCTGCACCACCTGCCCGAGATAGGCAGCCCTGGTGGCAGCGAAGATGCCGTCGGCCAGGCCGAGCTGCACATCGTGACCGGTGTCATCGGCAACGGTCGTGGCGACCTTGGCCAGCAGCGGCAGTTCTCCTTTGTAATAGCGGACGGCGCCGCGTGCCGCCGCCACCAAGAGCCCCGGCCGCACCACCTCGATACCCGGCACCAACGCTTCGACGGATGCCGCCACCGGTTCGAACAGCCGGGCGTCGCGGTCGGGATCGTCGGCATAGATCGCCAGTTCGGGGCAGCGTGACTGCGCTTCGCGGCGCCGCTGCCCCCGCCGCACACCGTCGAGGCGGGCTGCTGCCGAGCAGGCCAGCACCCGACCGGCGGCGAAGACCGCACCCGGGTGGTCGGCGCGACCGCCCGCCGCCGTGACCGGCCAGTCGGGACACCACACCGCCAACGTGCGAACCGCCCGGTTCTTGCTCATCGCGCCCTGCCACAACCGGACTCAGGCGGCGTTCTCGCGCGCGGGCAACACCGTGCCGCCGATACCTGGCAACCACACCCGCGCCACTCGTGGTCGGGCAGCAGCTCCTCGACCGCGAGCGTGCACCTCGGCTTCGCGCGCTTGCAGATACCCGTGCCCTGCGCCGAGCCCGACCCAGTGCTGGCGAGTGACCGACAGGTTGATGCCTGCGCCCTCCCATTCGCCGGTAGCCAGGAGGACGGCGCCGCGTTCGCGTGCCCGCATGCTCAACCGGCGCATATCGCCTGCGCTCGCCCGAGCGGGGGGATGGACGACGACCAGCCCGAATGCCTCCAGGAGGCTGGCCACTACGGAGGCCCATTGCTCCCCCGGGCCGGCCACTCGCACGAACCGGTCAAGCACCACCCCGGCTTCGGCTGCGGCCACACTGCCCAGCAGGGGTGATCCGACCTCCGCGCACCAGCCCTTGCGCGACACCTCCGCGACCAGCGCCAACACCAGGGACGACCCGTACGCCCTGGCCACCGTGATCGTGGAACCTCGGCGCAATCCGCCTTCGGGAAACAGCGTCGCCAGCGCTGTGGGTACCGGCAACACCTCGACGTCCGCGCTGCTCAGCGAGGTGACGCCGAGAGCGTCAAGACCAAGAGCGCCAACGGCGCCGACAGCGCCGAGCTTCTCGGCGGGGAGGGCGGCAGCGGCGGGCATCCGTCTAGTATCGAACATATGTTCGAACGCCGCAATGCGTTCTCCACCCTAAACCAGGCCGGTCGCCGCCCCCCGTCGTTAAGCTGCGGCCAGCGTGATCCCCACCTCCCGGAGGCCCGCGGCCGATGACAGAGCTTCATCCCAACACGGTCCGCGTCAAAGACGCGCTGACGGCATCCGGCGCCACGGCGGAGATACGGCTGCTCGATGAGTCGGCCCGCACCGCGGCGCAGGCGGCGGCAGCTCTCGGCGTCGAGGTCGGCCAGATCGCCAACAGCCTGGTGTTCGACGCCGACGGCGAGCCGCTGCTCGTGTTGACCAGCGGCCGGCACCGGGTCGACGTCCCCCGACTGGCGGGCATGGCCGGGGCACGCGAGGTGCGCCGAGCCGACCCCGACTTCGTGCGTGAACATGCGGGGGTCGCGATCGGCGGCGTCGCACCGATCGGGCATCCACAGCCGTTGCGCACCTTCATCGATACCGCCCTGGCCGACTACGACGTCGTCTGGGCGGCAGCCGGGCATACGCATGCGGTGTTTTCGACCACGTTCGACGAGCTGGTCCGCATCACCGGCGGCACACCCGCCGATGTCGGCGCCGAGGCGCCGTGACCCCATCGGGTGGCAGCGGGCAGAATGCCTCTATGGCCCGCGCAGACAAGCAACCTCCCACCCGCGACGACAGCTCCGCCGAGTCCCAGGCGAAGGCGGCGAAAGCATCCGACTCGACATCGGCCGGCAAGCCGGCGTCGAGTGAGGACGACGACCTGCGGCGCGCCTACCGGGAGGCACTCGAACGCAAGCACGGCGGCGGTCCGCACAACGCGGGCGGGCACACCGGCCCCAAGCCCCCGGCGCCCACGAGCAACGACAAGCGGCAGCGCACCTTCAGGCGCAAGTCCGGCTGAGCCCCCGGCCCCGCCGCAACCGCGACGGTCAGCCGAGCGCCCACGTCACGGAAACGTTGACGGTCACGTCCTGCGAGCCCGCTTGGATCGGCACCGCCTGCCCCGCCGCCGGCGCGGAAGCGGCCATCGCGTACGGGTAGGGCATCGGGTTGCTGTTCTGCGTCTCACTGATGCTCGTCACCGGCCCGAGCGGGCGGCCGGCAGCCTTTGCGTATGCGGTCGCCTTGGCCTTCGCGTCGTCGAACGCCTGCTGACGTGCCGCTGCGACCAGCGCGTCGTCGCCGCTGAGGTCGAGGCTCGCGCCACCGATCTGCATGGCGTCACCGCCTGCCTGCGCGGCATCGTTGATCGTCGACCCCGCCTTGGAGAGATCGCGCAGCACGATCGAGAGATTCTCGCTGACCGAGTAGCCGTTGAGCCTGCGGCTGTTGTTGGAATAGTCGTAGTTCGGTTGCACGTAAAGGCCGGAGGTCTGCAGGTCAGCGGCTGCGACGCCGTCCGCCTTGAGTGCCTGTTGCACCGCAGCCATGGTTGCATTCGCTGTCTGCAGGGCCGTCTTCACGTCGGGGCGCGTGACGTCGATCGACGTCTGTAGCCGAAGCAGGTTCGGCGTGCCCGTCACGGTTCCGACCCCGGAGACGCTGATGCCACTCCCCACAGCGGAGGAATCAGTGGTGCTCGCCGCAAGAAGGGCCGACGAGCCGGATTGCGCCGCCGGGGTGCGCGGCAGCGCCGACGCAGGCGCAGCTGCAGACGCCGAGCCGTGACCCCAGGCATAGGCTCCGACGACGACAGCCGCCGCGACAACGCCGACCACTCCTGAGCGAACAGCGACATTGGCGCCCATGACAACCTCCTGTGCTCGACCGCTTCGAGTGCCGGTAAGACGCAGAAGGTTCGGCGGCGGTTCCGCTTTCAGGCGAGTTCGGCGAGCCCGAGATTCCGGTAGATGTCGCGCGTCGCCGTCGACTTGTTGAGCGTGATGAAGTGCAGCCCGGGCACGCCCTCGGCGAGCAGCCGCTCGCACATCGTCGAGGCCACCTGGAGCCCGATCGCGCGCACGGCGTCGGGGTCATCAGCAACCGCGAGCAGCCGTTCTGCGATGTCGGCCGGGAAATCGTCGCCCGACAAGACCGAGAACCGTTCGATCTGGCCGATCGACGTGAGCGGCATGATGCCCGGGATGATCGGTACGTTGCAGCCCGCGGCCGCGACGCGGTCGCGTAACGCGAGGTAGTCGTCGACGCAGAAGAACATCTGCGTGATCGCGAAATCAGCGCCGGCCTCGCATTTGCGCACGAAGTAGCGCAGGTCGTCTTCGACGCTCGGCGAGCGCGGGTGCTTACGCGGGAATGCGGCGACCCCGACGCAGAAATCCCCCGAGGCTTTCACCAGCGCGACGAGTTCGTCGGCGTGCCGGAACCCGTGGGGGTGCGCGACCCACTCCGCCCGCGGATCACCGGGCGGATCGCCGCGCAACGCCAGGATGTTGCGGACGCCGGCATCGGCGTATTGGCCGACGACGCGTCGCAGCTCGCTCACCGAATGGTTGACCGCGGTGAGATGGCCGACCGGTGTGAGCGTCGTCTCCGCCGCGATGCGTTCGGTGACCCGCACCGTGGTGTCACGGGTGGAGCCACCCGCGCCATACGTGACTGACACGAAAGTGGGTCGTAGCCCTTCCATTTCGCGCAGTGCCTGAAACAGCGATCGTTCGCCTTGCTCGGTCTTCGGGGGGAAGAACTCGAACGAGAACGAATGACCGCCTCTCGCCAACAGGTCCCTGATGGTGCGAGCTCGGTCGCTGACGACCGCACGGCTGCTCTGTGGCATCGGATCAGCGTACCGGTGAAACCGCGCGCAACCGCCGAGAAAACTCCGCCGCGGCCGCCTTCGGATCGTCGGCGTCGGTGATCGCCCGGACGACGACAACGCGCGTCGCACCCGCGGCAAGGACGTCGTCGAGGTTGGCCAGGTCGATACCGCCGATGGCGAACCACGGCTTCGCCGGTTGCCGCGCATGCACGTGCCGCACGAGGTCGAGCCCGGGCGCCGGCCGGCCCGGCTTCGTCGGGGTGGGCCAGCACGGGCCGACGCAGAAGTAGTCGATCCCCGGTTCGGCGGCGGCGGCATCCGCCTGCGCAGCCGAATGGGACGAGCGGCCGATCAGCATGTCGTCGCCGACGATCTGGCGCGCAGTCGCGACCGGCAGGTCGTCTTGACCGAGGTGCAAGATGTGCGGCTGCGCGGCGAAGGCGACGTCGGCCCGGTCGTTGACCGAGAGCAGCGCGCCGTGCCGGGCGCACGCATCGGCGAACACCTCCAAAACCGCGAGTTCCTGAGCGGCCTCCATGCCCTTCTGCCGCAGCTGGACGACGTCGACCCCACCCGAAAGCGCCGCGTCGAGAAAATCGGTGAGGTCGCCCTCCCGTTCGCGCGCGTCGACGCAGAGGTAGAGGCGGGCATCAAAGAGAGAGGGCCTGGGCACGGCGCTTCACCTCCCTGCCACGATTCTCGGCGAGCGCCTGCACCGGCGAACCCGGCAGTGAATCGTCCGGGGTGAACAGCCAGCGCAGCGCTTCCTCGTCGTCGAACCCGGAGTCGGCGAGGACGGTGAGCGTGCCGGCAAGTCCCTTGAGAAGGGCGCCGTCGCCGATGAACATCGCGGGCACCCGCAGGACGCCGTCCACCCGGCGTCCGACGAGTTTGTGATCGCGCAGCAACTGGCGCACCTTCGTCACGTCGATGGCGAGTTTGTCGGCCACCTCGGGCACGGTGAGCCATTCGGCGATCAGCTGATCCAGTTCGGGCACACCAAGAGCCTGCCACGCGCCCACGGCGCGGTTCCGTGCGGTTAGTCTGGAGCCCCACGGGAGCCCGGCGGACCGGGCTGAGAGGGCGGGCGACTGCCGCCGACCGTCGAACCTGCTCCGGGTCATGCCGGCGAAGGGAGAATCGTGACGAACGCCGAGCCGACGAGCACCGCAGGCACGGCTGACGTCGCGATCGTCGGCGGCGGGGTGATCGGGCTTTCCGTCGCATGGCGCGCGGCGAGCCTCGGCCTGCGGGTGACCGTCGTCGATCCCGAGCCGGGAAGCGGCGCTTCGCACTACGCGGCCGGCATGCTCGCGCCGGTCACAGAGGTGCACTACGGCGAAGCGGAGCTCCTCCAACTCAACCTCATGTCCAGCCGCCGCTACCCGTCCTTCGTCGCCGAGCTCGAGGCCGCGAGTTCGACGCCCGTGGGCTACCGCGAGACCGGCACGCTCGCCGTCGCTTTCGACGCCGACGATCGCGGCGTCCTCGACGACCTGCACAAGTACCAGACCTCGCTCGGGCTGACGTCTGAGCCGCTCACCTCCCGCGAGTGCCGGGAGCTCGAGCCGATGCTGGCTCCGCAGGTGCGCAGCGGGTTGCGGATCGACGGTGACCATCAGGTCGACAACCGCCGCCTGGTCAAGGCCTTGGTCGTCGCGTGCGAGCGGGCCGGCGTCCGGTTCCACCGCCGGCGGGCGCAGCGGTTCGTCGTCGAGGGCGGGCGCGTCGTCGGCGTCGACGACCTGCGGGCCGGGCAGAGCGTGCTCGCAGCCGGCTGTTGGAGCGGCCGGCTCGCCGGGCTCCCGCCCGATGCCGTCCCGCCGGTGCGGCCCGTGAAGGGCCAGATCCTGCGGCTGCGCGTCGACCCGGCGCGACCGATACTCGGCCGCACGGTGCGAGCGTTCGTCCACGGCCGACCCGTCTACCTCGTGCCGAGGGCCGACGGCGAGATCGTGCTCGGCGCGACCGGCGAGGAACTCGGCTACGACACGACGGTCACGGTCGGCGCCGTTTCCGATCTGCTGGCGGATGCCCGCCAACTGCTCCCCGGGTTGAGCGAGGCCGAACTGCACGAATCGTCGGCAGGGCTTCGGCCCGGGTCACCCGACAACGCGCCACTGATCGGGCCCGCCACGTTGCCCGGGCTCGTCGTAGCGACCGGCCACTACCGCAACGGCGTGCTGCTCGCGCCCGCAACCGCCGACGCGGTCGCGCAACTGCTGGCCACGGGTGCGCTGCCGGCGGGCTTCGCTGCGTTCGATCCGCGCCGTTTCGGCTCGCCGACGGACAGGTCGCGATGACGTCGAGCCAGGGCCTGACGATCACCCTCAACGGCGAGCAGCAAGACCTCGCGGCGGGCAGCACCGTCGGGAGCCTCGTGTCGGCGTTGACTCCCGCGAGGAGCGGTGTCGCCGTCGCCGTGAACGGCGTGGTCCTGCCACGCAGCAAGTGGGACGCCGCCGTGCTGGCGGACAACGATGCGGTCGAGGTCTTGACCGCGGTACAGGGAGGTTGACCATGGACGATCCGCTCGTCATCGCCGGTGACACGTTCACGTCGCGACTGATCATGGGCACCGGCGGGGTGCCGAGTCTCGACGTGCTCGACGCCGTGCTCGCCGCATCGGGCAGCGAGATGGCGACCGTGGCGATGCGCCGGGTCGATCCGGCTGCGCGCGGCTCCATCCTCGACGTGCTGGCCCGCCAGGGTGTTCGGGTGCTGCCGAACACCGCGGGCTGCTACACCGCGCGCGACGCCGTGTTGACGAGCCAACTCGCGCGTGAAGCGCTCGCGACGAACTGGGTCAAGCTCGAAGTGATCGCCGACGAGCACACGTTGCTTCCGGACGCCGTCGAACTGCTCGACGCCGCCGAGCAGTTGATCGACGACGACTTCGTGGTGCTCGCGTACACCAACGACGATCCGGTGCTGGCCCGCCGTCTGGAGCAGCTCGGCTGTGCCGCCGTGATGCCGCTCGGCGCTCCGATCGGCTCCGGGCTCGGCATTCGCAATCCGCACAACATCGAGCTGATCGTCGAGAACGCGAGCGTGCCGGTGGTGCTCGACGCAGGCATCGGGACGGCGAGTGATGCGGCGCTGGCTATGGAGCTCGGCTGCGCCGCCGTGCTGCTCGCCTCGGCCGTGACGCGGGCCCAGCAGCCGGCGCTGATGGCCGAAGCCATGCGCAAGGCGGTCGAGGCCGGGCGACTCGCGGCGGGAGCGGGCCGGATCCCGAAGCGGCGATATGCACGCGCTTCGTCGCCGAGCGAAGGGACCGCGAACAACTGATCTTGCGATCCCGCTCGGTTGCGCCGTCCGTCGTCCCCAAAGGCCGCGTCTGACCGGCATAACCGGCAGCCGCACGTAGACTCGACCCTCGTGGACGCGACGGTTTCGGACTCCCTCGTCGGGCGCATGCTCGACGGGCGCTACCGGGTCGACGCCAAGATCGCCCGTGGCGGCATGGCGACGGTCTATCGCGCCCTCGACACCCGGCTCGACCGAACGGTGGCGATCAAGGTCATGCACGCCTTGTTCGCCGACGACGAGGCGTTCGTCACCCGCTTCATCCGCGAGGCGAAGTCGGCCGCCCGGCTTTCCCACCCGAACGTGGTCGCCGTCTTCGACCAGGGCGAGGACGCCGGCCAGGTGTTCCTCGCGATGGAATACATCGAGGGCCGCAACCTGCGCGACCTGCTCCGCGAACGCGGGCGACTCTCACCCCAAGAAGCACTCTCCGTTCTGGGGCCGGTGCTGGCGGCGTTGTCGGCAGCCCATGACGCCGGGCTGGTCCACCGCGACGTCAAGCCAGAGAACGTGCTGCTCGCCGACGACGGGCGGATCAAGGTCGCCGACTTCGGGCTGGCCCGTGCGGCGGCGAGCCGTAACGTCACCAGCGCCACGACGCTGATCGGTACCGTCGCCTATCTCGCTCCCGAGCAGGTGACGCGAGGCGTTGCTGATGCCCGTAGCGACGTGTACGCAGCAGGCATCATGTTGTTCGAGATGCTGACGGGCCAGCCCCCGTACGAGGGTGAGACCCCGATCTCGGTCGCCTACCGCCATGCCAACGAGGACGTGCCCGGCCCCTCGAGCCGCGTGCCAGGGCTGCCGCCGTCTCTTGACGCACTCGTGACGCGGGCGACCGCGCGCGACCCCGACCTGCGGCCGGTCGACGCCGGGGCGTTCCTCAGCGAAGCGCAGCGGGTGCGGCGCTCGCTACCGGTGCTCGAGGCCGACAGCGAGGTGGGGACTGGCCCGATCCGGCGCATGCACGAAACGCTCGTCGTCGACCTGCCGGAGGCCGGTTCTGCGGTTGTCGGCGGTGCCGCGCCCCCGGCGGTCCCGGTGGTCGCCGGCGCCGAGGGTGACGGACTCGATGACGGGGACGCGCGCCGGCGTCGGCGCCGGCGGCGAGGGCTCATCGCACTCCTCGTCGTCCTGCTGCTCGCGGCGGGTGCGGCCGGTACCGGCTGGTATTACGGCGTCGCGCGCTACACGACGGTGCCCAGCCTGGTGAACATGACGCAGAGCCAGGCCGAAGCGAAGGCGAAGGCGGCCCACCTGCACCTCGTCGTCAGCGGCAAGGCGTGGAGCACCACCGTTCCGGCAGGCGACGTCATCGGGCAGGTCGAACCACCCAACCACCGCGTGCTGCGCGGTCACGACATTGCGGTCACGCTGTCGCGGGGCCGCCACGTCACGTCGGTGCCGACGTTCGACACCAGCGGCGGCACGCCCTACAGCCAGTACAAGCAGTCGCTCATCGACGCGGGCCTTACCCCGCCGAGCCAGCCCGAACAGCAATACGACGACAACGTGCCGGCGGGCAACGTCCTTTCCGTCGATCCGAAGCCGGGCACGCAGCAGGATTGGAACAAGTCCGTCGTCGTCACCGTCAGCGCGGGGCCGGCCCCGATCACCATCACCGACTACACCAACAAGCCCGCCGACCAAGCACAAGCAGCGTTGAGCGCAGCAGGCTTCAAGGTCAACGTCGCGCACAGCTACAGCGACACGATCGCGGCGGGCAGTGTCGTCAGCCAGAGCCCGGCGAGCGGCACGGGGCACAAGGGCGACACGATCAACCTCACCGTTTCCGACGGCCCGCAGCTCTTCCAGGTACCCAACGTGACGAGCGGCAACTCCCCGTCGACGTGGGTCAGCATCAGCGAGGCCACCGCCACGCTCGAACACGCCGGCTTCAAAGTGAAGGTCGGCAAGAAGGGCATCTTCGGCGTCGTGACCCATCAAGATCCTGCTGCTGGGTCGATGAAGCCGAAAGGCACGGTCGTCACCATCGACGCCTCCTGACCCTCGGGCCGCGGCGTGACATCCTGTGGCAATGCCCCCGCGCAAACCGTCACCTGTCGGTGTTCACGTCCCGGTGGCAGGTGGGCTCTCGAGCGGCGGTCTCGCCTATGCGCGCGACGTGGGCGCCGAGGCGGTGCAGGTCTTCTTGTCGAACCCGCGCGGGTGGTTGCGGTCGACCGGAGATGCCAAGCAGGACGACGAGTTTCGCGCAACGTGTGCGCGCGAACGCATCCCTGCTTTCGTGCATGCGCCGTACCTGGTGAACCTCGGCTCGCCCACCCCGGCGACGCTGGAGAACTCCGTCCTGTCCTTGCGGCACACCCTCGCGCGCGGCTGCGCGATCGGCGCGCGCGGTGTCGTCGTCCACGCGGGTTCAGCGGTG
Source organism: uncultured Actinomycetes bacterium (assembly GCA_963782965.1). Classification (GTDB taxonomy): domain Bacteria; phylum Actinomycetota; class Actinomycetes; order Acidothermales; family Acidothermaceae; genus CAWALV01. Next base: position 1,226,251 of record CAWALV010000006.1, on the reverse strand, counting down.
ACGCCGTCCGGGCGGCCGAGCGCGCTGGCCCAACTGCGGGAGCGTCTGCTGCCGCTGCTCGACGAGATTCCGGACGACGGGCCCGACTTGCTGATCGAACCGACGGCCGGTGCCGGCCAGTCGCTCGCCGCGACCGTCGAGGACCTCGGGCCGTACCTTCAGGCACTCGAGAACCATCCGAAGCTCGGCGTCTGCCTCGATACCTGTCACGCTTTCGCGGCCGGCCACGACCTCGCGGTCCCCGGTGGCGTGCGCGCGACGCTCAACGCGCTGGTGCGCACGATCGGGCGCGGCCGGCTGAAGCTCATCCACGCCAACGATTCGAAGGACGCGCGCGGCTCGAACCGAGACAACCACGAGCGGATCGGCAAGGGCAAGATCGGTTCCGAACCGTTCGCCGAAATCTTCCGGCATCCGGCAACGCGCTCGGTGCCCGTCGTCCTCGAGACCCCCGGCAAGTCACCAGAACACCGCGAAGACCTCATGCTGCTCAAAGCCTTGCGCGACAGATGAGCGCAGACGCCGGCCAGCTCAGCGGCGTCCGTCTTGGAGCATCGACGCGACAAGGAAGGCGAGCTCCAGCGACTGGCCGACGTTGAGCCGCGGGTCACATGCCGTTTCGTAGCGGGCCGCGAGGTCGGCGTCGTCGATCTCGTCGGCACCGCCGAGACATTCGGTGACGTCGTCACCGGTCAGCTCGACGTGCAGGCCGCCGGGAACCGTACCGAGTTCTTGATGGACCTCGAAGAACCCGGTGACCTCTTCGACGACGTCGTCGAAGTGCCGGGTCTTGAAGCCACTCGCCGATTCGATCGTGTTGCCGTGCATCGGGTCACAGCACCAGACGACCTTCGCCCCTGTCGCGGTCACCTTCTCAACGATCGGGGGGAGCAACTCGCGTACCCGGCCCGCGCCCATCCGGGCGATGAACGTCAATCGACCGGGACGACGCTGCGGGTCGAGCTTCTCGACGAGGGCGACGGCGGTATCGGGTGACGTGGTGGGCCCGAGCTTGACGCCGACGGGGTTGGCGACGCTGCTCGCGAACTCGACGTGGGCGCCGTTGAGGTCGCGGGTGCGCTCCCCTACCCACACGAGGTGCGCGGAGAGGTCGTAGAGAGCGTCGCGGTCGGCGTCGAAGCGGGTCAACGCCGACTCGTAGTCGAGCAGCAGCGCCTCGTGGCTCGAGAACATCTCGACCTGGTGTGCGACGTCGGCGCCGTCGAGATCGAACCCGCACGCCTGCATGAACTGCAGGGCGCGGTCGATGTCGGTGGCGATCGACTCGTAGCGCTGACCGGCCGGGCTCCGCCGCACGAAGTCGGAGTTCCACGCGTGCACCTTGCGCAGGTCGGCGAAACCACCGGTCGCGTGCGCGCGGATCAGGTTCAGCGTGGCGGCCGCTCGGTGGTAGGCCTCGATCAACCGCTCGGGTTGCGGCACGCGCGCCTGCGGCGTGCGCTCGAACGAGTTCACGGCATCGCCGCGGTAACTCGCCAGCTCCACGCCGTCGACGACTTCGGTGTCCTTCGACCGGGGCTTGGCGTACTGCCCGGCCATGCGACCGACCTTGACCACCGGCACGCTCGCGCCGTAGGTCAAGACGACCGCCATCTGCAGCATGATCTTGAGCTTGTCGCGCACCTTTTCTACCGTGGCGTCGGCGAACATCTCCGCGCAGTCGCCACCCTGGAGCAAGAACGCGCGACCCTGGGCGACGTCGGCCAGCCGAGCCTGCAGGCGGTCGCACTCTTCGGGGACGACGAGTGGTGGCAACTTGCCGCAGGTGATCGTGAACGCGGCGCAGTGCGGCGGCGTCAGGCCATGAAGGCTGCTGCGCCGCGTGGAGGTCGCGCCAGGAGTCGGTGCGCGTATCGGGTTGATGCACGCGCGAAGTCTACCTGCGGGATCGCGCCGGCCACCCGACGTCCGTTTTGTGGTTCGGTGAACCGTCCCTCATGTGGCTAACCCCCCCGAAGACAGGCATGCACGCCTGTCCTCGGGGGTGTTGACCACGTTAACGTGATCAACCCGCAGCGAGTGGCGGCGCGAAGCGCGTCAGCCGAAGAAGACCTGCGATTCGGCATACCGGTCGGTCGGAACGGTCTTCAACACACCGGTGGCGTCGGACAACCGCGAGCGCACGATGTCGGTACCGCGCAGCGCGACCATCTTGCCCCAGTCGCCGTCGTGGACTGCGTCGATCGCGTGCAGCCCGAAGCGGGTCGCGAGTACGCGGTCGAAGGCGGTCGGCGTACCGCCGCGCTGGATGTGGCCGAGCACGGTCGTGCGGGCCTCCTTGCCGGTGCGCTTCTCGATCTCGTCAGCGAGGCGCTGGGCGATGCCGCCGAGCCGGACATGGCCGAACGCGTCGAGTTCGCCCGACTGAAGTTCCATCGTGCCTTCCATCGGGGTCGCTCCTTCGGCGACGACGACGATCGGCGCGTAGTGGCTCTCGAAGCGCTTCTCGATGTACTCGCACACCTTCTCGATGTCGAAGGCGACCTCCGGGATCAAGATCACGTTCGCGCCGCCGGCCATGCCCGCGTGCAGAGCGATCCAGCCCGCGTGACGCCCCATCACTTCGACGATCAGGGCACGATGGTGCGACTCGGCAGTGGTGTGCAGCCGGTCGATCGCTTCCATGGCGATGTTCACGGCCGTGTCGAAGCCGAACGTGTAGTCGGTCGCGGAAAGGTCGTTGTCGATCGTCTTCGGGACGCCGACCACATTCACCCCCCGCTCGTGCAGCGTGGTGGCGACACCGAGGGTGTCTTCGCCGCCGATGGCGATGAGTGCGTCGACGCCGAGCTTGCTCAGGTTCGCCGCAATGGTGTCGAAGCCGCCCTCGATCTTGGCGGGGTTGGTGCGCGACGAACCGAGGATCGTGCCGCCGCGGGGCAAGATGCCGCGCACCTCGGGGATACCGAGCGGCATCGTCTCGAGGTTGATCGGGCCGCGCCAGCCATCGCGCAGGCCGATGAACTCGTAGCCGTACTCACCGATGCCCTTTCGCACCACGGCTCGGATTACCGCATTCAGACCCGGGCAGTCGCCGCCACCGGTCAAGACTCCGACTCGCATCCTCAACGACCTCCAGATCGAACGCAGCGTGCAAGCGGCGGAAAGCCTAGCGGCTGGCGGGTACCCGTAACCGGCCGGATCACGATCCGGCGGCGGATTCCCCGGCCTCCGGTTGCCCGGCGGGGGGTGCTTGGGCGGACGGCGGGAGGTCGCTCACGACCCGGCCGTGCCGGCGCAGTTCTTCCTTGGCCTTGGTCGCATAGATGTCGACGTATTCCTGCCCGGACAGGCGCATCAGTTCGTACATGATCTCGTCGGTGATCGCCCGCAGCACCAAGCGGTCGCTCTCGAGCCCGGCGTAGCGGGAGAAGTCGAGCGGCTTGCCGAAGTGCACCTGCGGCCGCACCAGCTTCGGAACCACCTGCCCCGGCGGCATCAGCCGCTCGGTGTTGACCATCGCGCACGGGATCACCGGCACCTCGGCCTCGAGGGCCATCCGCGCGACGCCGGTGCGACCGCGATACAGCCGGCCGTCCGGGGAACGGGTGCCTTCGGGATAGATGCCGAGCAGTTCCCCGGCCTGAAGCACTTGCAGCCCGGTGCGCAGACCGGCTGCGCTGGCTTTACCGCCGGAGCGGTCGACCGAGAGCTGCCCGATGCCTTTGAAGAACACCCGGCTGAACCAGCCCTTGAAGCCGCGGCGGGTGAAGTACTCGGCCTTGGCCATGAACGTCACCTTGCGCCCCGGGATCACCAGCGGCGCGAAGAAGGAGTCGGAGAACGACAGGTGGTTGCTCGCGACGATCGCCCCGCCGGTCTCGGGCACGTTCTCCAGCCCGACGACCTTCGGCCGGAACACGAGCCGCAGGCTCGCGCCGAGGGTCCACTTGAGCAGCCAGTAGAACACCAGGCTCCTCTCCGCAACCACGCAGCGTCAGCGATACAGCGTCAGCGTTGGAACTTCAACGACGCTGTGTCAGCGCTTCTGGCGGAACCTTACCGCCGGCCTCGCGTGAGGCGTCCACCTCGTGCCACCATCGGGGCTGGAAAGCAGCACGCCGGTACGCGATCGAGCACCGCCGGCTGCGAGTTCGGGAGCCGCGTTGCCCACACCGCCACCCACACCGCGCACCCGCCCCGCGCCGCCGGCCGCACCGCCCGAGCCGGCCGTCACCCGGGCCCTCACCGCGCCGTACCGCCATGACGGCGGCCCGATCGGCGTGGTCGTCTGCCACGGTTTCACCGGCTCACCCGCCTCGATGCGCCCCTGGGCAACCGCGCTCGCCGAGGCCGGCTGTTCGGTGCGACTCCCGCTGTTGCCCGGCCACGGCACCCGCTGGCAGGACCTTCAGGCAACGCGCTGGCCGGACTGGTACGGCGCGGTCCAGGCGGCCTTCGCCGACCTCCGCGAGCGGTGCGACCACGTCTTCGTCGCCGGCCTGTCGATGGGCGGCACGCTGGCCCTGCGCCTTGCGCAGGTGCACGGGTCGGCCGTCGCCGGCCTCGTCCTCGTCAATCCCTCGGTCCTGTCGAAACGGCGGTCGATGCGGCTGCTCCCCGTGCTGGCGCCGGTGATCCCCTCGGTCAGCGGGATCGGCAACGACATCGCCAAACCCGGACGCACCGAGGACGGCTACGACCGCACGCCGCTGCGCGCTTTGCGTTCGCTCACCCAGCTGTGGGCGATCACCCGCAACGACTTGCATCTGGTTGACCAGCCGCTCCTGGTGTTCCGCAGCGCGACCGATCACGTCGTCGAGGCGGCGAACACCGCCGCGGTGCTGCGGGGCGTGCACTCCATGGACGTCGAGGAGCGCGTGCTGCACGACAGCTTCCATGTCGCCACCCTCGATCACGACGCCGAGCGCATCTTCACCGGCAGCATCGAGTTCATCCGTCGCGTCGCCCAGCTCACCGTGCAGGATTGATGGCATGCCAGTTCGAGACAACGGCTTCGTCGCCCCGCACTACGTGCCTCTCGCCGACCTCGACCCTCGGCTCGCCGATGCGATGCTCGAGGTCTTGCGCGCCGCCCGCATCGCGGCCTACGTCGAGCCGAGCGCCGGCCACCTGGGCGGCTACCTCGAGGTGCACCTGCCCGAGCGGCCGCGCGACCGCCTGTGGGTCGACCGCGAGCGCCATGAGGAAGCCGCCGCCCTACTGACCGAACGGGCCGAGTCACCGGCCGCCGCAGCTACCCCGCCCGAGGGTCGACCGCACGACCTGCCCGACGACGCGGTCTGGGCACAGCTCGTCGCCGGCTTCGACCTACCGAGTGAGGACGTCGTGCCACGATGGCCGGTCGCCGAGGACCTCCCCTACCGCGTCGAGACCGGGCAGGCATGGACGACGACGGGCGACGTTCTCTCCGGCGACACCGCGCAACCTTCGGCAGACTCACAATCGCCCGTGCCGCGCCGAGTCGTGCGCCCAGCGGAACGCGAGCCGCAGCCGAGCGACGACGGCCCAGCGCCGGCGTCCCAGCGGTCATGGGAGTACGACCCGCTCGCCGTCCTCGACGAGCACTTCGTGCCACCGCTGCCGCCACCACCACCACGGATGAGGGCGGCCACTCGGTGGGCGATCGTCGCGATCGTGGGTGGCTTCGGCCTCATCATTGCCAGCACGTTCACTCCCGCGCTTCCGCAAGGCACGGTCGCGGTCAGCATCGCCGCGATCCTCGGTGGCTTCGGCAGCCTCGTGCACGGCATGACCCGAGAGCGCCCGGACGATCCTGATTCAGACGACGGCGCCGTGGTCTGAACCCGCCGGGTGGTCGGGCACGCTGACCACGGCGAGCACCGGCCGGTGATCGCTCGCCCGCTCGACGTCGTCCATGGCCGCGAGCAGTGGCACGCCGCATTCGAGCACGGCAATGGGCGGCTCGACGAAGATGCCGTCGATGCGGCGCTGCGGCAGCCGAGCAGAATAGGTGTCGCCACCACCGCGCGGCGCTGCTGCGTACGCGTCGACGTAGCGCGCGGTGAGCAATGCCCAAGCAGGCCCGGACGGCTCCTCGTTCACATCTCCGGCGAGGATCGTCGGCACCCCGAGATCGCTTACCGCGGTGAGCAGTTCGACCGCGTGCCGGCGGCGTTGCTCGGCCTCGAGACCGAGATGGATGCTCCCCACCGCGAAGCGCGCGGAACCGATGGCGAACGTCGCGAGCGCCAGCCCGCGCTGATGCAGGCCGCGCTGCGTGCTCAAGAGCACGTCGCGGACGGTGACGACCCTGGGCCGCAGTGAGGCGAGCAGCAACATGGCAGCGGCCGGCCTTCCGCCGGTGACCACGAACAGTCCCGAGTCACGTGCCAGCGCCGCGCATTTCGCCCGCCACCGCAGGAAGCGGGGCGCCTCCTGGATGCACACGACGTCTGGATTGCAGGCCCGGATGACATTCGCGACGGCTACCGGGTCGTCACGCAGTGACCGCACGTTGTAACTGAGGATCCTCACCTCGGCGGCCATCGAACTCCTACTTCGTCAGGTAGACCTGCGGCAAGGACGGGTGATCGTCCCCAACGTACGGGACACCGTCGGCGAAATCCGTGGAGCTCACCGCCAGCACACCGTCGTCCAGCTCGCAGGAGGCTGTCGCGCCGCACTCACCCGGACGCGTCGTCCACGTCGCCGCGTTCGGGAAGGAGTAGAGGTCGCCCTTGATGAAGAAATCCTGGCCGAGGTCGAAGCCGAGCGTGCGTCGGCCGGTGAAAACCAGTGCCACGCCGGGAATCTCGGGGCTCTGCTGGTTCGACGGCGCCTGGCCGGTCGCAGTCGCGACCAGATTGAGGGAGCCGTCGACGATGAGTGCAGTGCCGTCGAACACGAGCGTCACGCCGCTGTCGCCGGCCTCAGTGTTCAGCTTCATCGTGGCCGGCACGGTGAGATTGCTACCCCGACCGAAGAAGTACATCCCCGCCTGGAGCGAGCAGCTCTGCGAGAGCACGATCGGCTGCAGCGAATAGTGGCCTGGGCCTGGGCAGCCGTCCGCATCGAGTTCGCCGGCGGGCAGTGTCAAGCCGGCCGGGATCGGGGCGGGCAACGCGCCGACGTCCGGCAGCGGCGGGATGGGCTGGCCGTCCGCCGCCAGCTTGGGCTCGCAGGGCTGGCACCGCGGCGCGCCGGCCGCCGCCTGGGCGCTGGGCGCGATGGAGACGGAGCCGACCCCGAACATACCGGCGAAGGCGAGCGGCACACCCAGCCTCGGCAGTTGCACATCGACGACCTCGCGGTTGTCCGCTCCCAGCCCGGTTGCGTCGTAGAAGATGCACGGTTCTCCGTCGACCGCCTGCAGGCCCCCGGGGGGCGTGGCCGTGCACGAGGACCAGTCCGGACCCCAGTTGCCGCCGAGGTTCGCGGCCACGCTGTCGTGCACGGTCGCCGCCAGTTGCGGATCGGGCAACGGGCGCCCAGCTTCGACGTAGGCGAACAACTCCTGCGCACCGGCGAGTGCGGCGGCGTCGACAGCGGCCTGCGCTCGGGTGCGCACGCTCTGCGCGTTACCGATGTCGACGACCAGGGACGTGAAGCCGAACAGGACGACAGCGAACAACGCGACCACGATCGCGACCGCCCCGTCGTCGTCGAGGGCGGCGCGCCGTCGGCCGAACGGGCTCACGGCGTGCACCACGACCAGTCGAGGTTGTCGGGCCCGGTCACGCCGCCGGTCTCGGTGCGGTTCGTGGGCTGCTCGATCGTCATCACGCTCTTCGCGTGCACCTTGCCGCTGTGCGGCAACGGTACGTAGCCGACCAACCCGGTCGGGACGACGACCGAGCACACGACCAACTGCTTACCCTGCTCCCACCCGTCGGGCAGCAGCACCTTGACGTAGGTGTCGCCGGCCAGCGGCGACGTGCGTGAGGCGACCATGCACATGAGGTGGGGGATGTCGCCGGTCGCGCCGCCCACGTCGGACGGCGGAGTGCAGTTGGGGTCGAAGCTCGCCACCACGGCCTGCCGGGTCGCCTCCTGGACGCCTGAGCCGGCGTCGATCGCGTTGGCGAAGAAGATGCCGAAGTCGATCACCGCGAACAGGATCAGGGCGAGCACCGGCAGCACGAGCGCGAACTCCAGCGCGGCCGCGCCGCTGTCGCCGCCGCTCTCGTCGCCGCTGCGACCGCTGATCTGCCGTCGCGTGCCCATGGTCACGAGGGTAGGTGAGCAACGGGACGCCGGCAGGCCAACGCGCGAGCCGAGGGCGCGCCGACTGCGAGCCGACTGCTGTCCGATGCGCAGTCAGCGGCGCCGCGCGAGGTCGGCGGCTCCGACGAGACCGGCCGAGTTACCGAGCTCGGCGAGCACGATCGGCGCATGCGGCCGGTGGGCGCCGCCCGTGAGCGCAGCGTCGAACGCGAGCTGGGCCGGCTGCAGGATCAGTGCTCCCGCCTCGGCCACACCCCCGCCGACCACGAAGCAGTCGGGGTCGAGGACCGCGGCCATGTCGGCGATCCCTTCGCCGACCCAGCGGCCGAGGGTCTCGAGGCACTCCCGGGCTCCCGGGTCGCCGGCCTGCGCGGCCGCCGTCACCAAAGGCCCGGTTATCGCTTCGACGTCGCCGCGAACCGAGGCGAGCAACACGGGAAGTTTCGCCGGCGCGACGTCCGCCATCTCGCGGGCCTCCCGCACCAGCGCCGTCCCGCTCGCATATTGCTCCCAGCAGCCGTGCCTGCCGCAACCGCACAAGCGGCCGTCGGGCACAACGCGTTGATGGCCGAGCTCGCCGGCGATGCCGTACCCGCCGCGGAAGAGTTCACCGTTCAACACGATGCCGCCCCCGATACCGGTTCCGGAGACGACCGCGACGACGTTGGCGTGTCCACGGGCAGCCCCGAACTGCACCTCGGCCCAGGCGTGGCAGTTTCCGTCGTTCTCGACGACGACGGGGATGTCGATGAGGGATGTCATCCGGTCTTTCAGCGGTTCGGCCCGCCACACCAGGTTGGGTGCGAACAGCACTTCGGCGCGGCGAGCGTCGACGAACCCGGCCGCCCCGATGCCGACCGCCTCGACCGGGTAGCGGTCACACAGTCGGGTGACCAGGGAGGCGATGACTCGTGCGATGTCGGCGGGGTCGGTCCTCGGCGTGACGTCGCGAGCCTGCGCCAGGATGGTGCCCTCTTCGTCGACCACCCCGGCCAGCACTTTCGTGCCCCCGACATCGACACCGACCGTCAGGCCCATGCCCCGATCTCCGATCTACTCCGCTGCAGACGACGCGCCGACGAACCGGCAGCGCATGTTCTCACGACCGACAGCGGAGCGAGCCCCGGCGACGGGCTAGAAGACCGACCCGAACACGTACATGGCGAGGAGGAGGAGAGCGACCAGTCCGAGCGAACCGCCGATCATGAGGAGCGGCTTCGGCTTCGACAACACGAACCCGACGAGCGGGCTGTCGGGTGTGCCGATCGCCCGGTCGAGGAACGCGCCGCCGCACTCGGGGCAAGCACTCTCGTCGAGGGGCACCTCGGCACCACACACGGTGCACGGCCAGTACGGCCGGCCGGCCTCGTCGTCGGCGGCGTCGTCGGCGGCGTCCTCGGCACCGGCACCGGGAGCGACGCCGGCGTTCTCCAAGAGGGCGAGCGGTGCGGTCAAGGGGTCGAGTTGAGCCTGCGGCGACGGCGCGCTCGCCCGAGCCGCGTGGCGGCCGGCCGGTCGCCGCGCAGGGCCCCCGGACACGGGTTCCGCTGTCGCGGGCTCGCGAGTATCGGGCTCGCGAGTCTCGGGCAGTGGTACCTCGGGCACGGCGGGAGTGCGCAGGGCCGCATAGCACAAGGTGCACCAGTCGGCATCGGGGCGCGCGAACGCGCCACATTTCGGACACCGAGTGGTGTCGTCGGTAACCGAGCTCACGCTCCCAACCTTCGGCAAGGACGGCGTTCCGCTTGACCGCTCTAGGCCACCTGGCCGCAGCGGCGCTGCTCCGAACGCGCGGGTCCACGCGGCTTTCCGGCGGCAGCTGTGCGGCGGGGATACGGTACGCATACTTGGCTCGCAGGACGCGAATCGGAGGCTCGGTGCGTCAGTACACCTCCCTCATCAGGGAGCGGATTCCCGAGGACGCCACGCTCACCGACGCCATCGCCCGGTACGCGCGCGAACGGCCCACCGCCGTCCTCTTCCGTCGTCGGCCGGTCGAGCCGGCTGACGAGAGCGGGCCGCCGCCGGCGGCCGGCCCGGGTCCTGAACCCGCTGCCGCCGAGTGGAGTCCGGTCACGACCGCGGAGTTCCTCTCGCAGGTCGAGGCCCTCGCCCGCGCGTTCCTCGCGGCCGGCCTGCGGCCCGGGCAGCGGGTCGCGCTCATGTCGCGGACCCGTTACGAGTGGACCCTGGTCGACTATGCGCTCTGGCACGCCGGGCTGGTGACCGTCCCGATCTATGAGACGTCGGCGTCGGACCAGGTCGCCTGGGTACTCGGCGACTCCCAGGCGGCGGCGATCATCGTCGAGAGCCCCAAGCACGCCGCTATCGTCGACGCCGTCCGCGACCAGGCGCCCGGTCTGGGCGAGGTCTGGGTGATCGAGAACGGCGACCTCGACCACCTGGCCGACGCCCCACGCGCGAGCACCGAAGACGGCGACCTGCTCGCCGACGCACGCGTCCTGGTGAACGCCCTCAGCATCGCGTCGATCATCTACACCTCCGGCACAACGGGCCGCCCGAAGGGATGCGTGCTGACGCATTCGAACCTGCTGTTCGGGGCGCGGAACGCGGTCGCCAGCCTGCCGGCGCTCTTCCATGACCAAACCAGTGCGCTGCTGTTCCTACCGCTCGCCCACGTCCTCGCCCGCGAGATCCAGGTCGCCTGCGTCGAGGCCTGCGTCCCGGTCGGCCACTGCCCCAACACCTACCGCCTGCAAAGCGACCTCGTCAGTTTCAAGCCCACGCTGCTGCTCGCCGTCCCCTACGTGTTCGAAAAGCTCTACACGCTGGCGAACCAGCGCGCCGTCGACAAGGGCAAGGGCCGCATCTTCGCTGCCGCGACCCGGGCCGCGATCGATTACAGCCTGGTGCTGGACGCCACGCCGGCCGGGCGCAAGCCCAGGCCGCCACTCCGGCTGCGGACCGTCCGTGTCGTCTTCGATCTGCTCGTGTACCGCAAGCTCCGTACGGCATTGGGCGGCGGGGTGCAGTGGGTCATCTCGGGCGGGGCGCCGCTCGGCCAGCGACTCGGCCACTTCTTCCGTGGCGCCGGCATCCCGGTGCTCGAGGGATGGGGGCTGACCGAAGGCACCGCCGCGTGCAGCATCAATCGACCGAACGCGGTGAAGATCGGGACGGTCGGGCCACCGCTGGCCGGCGTGACGGTCGGCGTCGCGGACGACGGCGAGCTGGTGGTGCGCGGCGGCAACGTGTTCGCCCAGTACTGGGGCGACCCGCAAGCCACGGCCGCGACGTTGGACGCCGACGGCTGGCTGCATACCGGTGACGTCGGCGAGGTCGACGACGACGGCTTCGTGACCATCACCGGGCGCAAGAAAGAGATTTTGGTGACGGCGGGCGGCAAGAACGTGGCACCGGCCCAGCTCGAGGACCGGCTCCGCGGTCACCCGTTGATCGCCCAGTGCATGGTCGTGGGCGATCGGCGACCGTACATCGGGGCGCTGATCACCCTCGACGAAGAAGCCTTGATGTCGTGGAAGAGCAAGGTGGGCAAGGACCTCTCTCTCGGCGCCGACCGCCTGCGCGACGACCCGGACCTCGTGGCCGAAATCCAGACGGCCGTCGACGAGGCGAACCAGGCGGTGTCGCGGGCCGAGTCGATCCGGCGCTTCCGCATCCTCGACGTCGAGTTCACCGAGGACGGCGGCCAGCTGACGCCCACGCTCAAACTCCGGCGCGACGTCGTGCTCCAGCAATTCGACGCCGAGATCGATGGAATGTACGACCGGGACCGGGCCCAACCGTAGACCGACGGCAAAGAGAGATGTCCGACTCGGCCACATCCGTGCGATTTCCATGCAAGAGTCATCGTGTCCCGGATGTGTCGGCGCCGGTGCCGGCCGCCGATGATGCGAGTATGCGCTAGAGCGCGGCCCCGCCGCCCCCCGCGCGCGCTTTGAGAGGAGTCGGCACCCGGCATGGCACGACGCACGGTCCTGCTCATGGCCGCCGTGGTCCTCGCTGCGCTCGGCGCGCTTCTCGTCGTCTTCTACGTCCGTGGCGTCAACGACCGCGCGCTCGCCAAGCAGCACCCCGTCAAGGTGCTCGTCGCCAAGAAGCTCATCGCCGCGGGAACCAGCGGCGCGCAGGCCGCCCGTGACGGCGACCTCGAGGTGAAATCGCTGGCCGCCGCCGCCGTCGCGAGCGGCGCCCTCGACAGCACCGAAGCCATCGCGACGCAGGTCGCGCTCGCACCCATCTATCCGGGCGAGCAGATCCTGCGGGTGAAGTTCGGTTCGCCCGGCGACGTCACCGCCCTCAGCGTCCCCACCGGCATGCTGGCCGTCAGCGTCACGCTGGACTCGTCGAGCCGGGTGGGCGGCTTCGCAGTGCCGGGGTCGGAAGTCGCCGTCTTCGTGACGGCGAACAACTCCACCCGGCTGCTGCTGCCGAAGGCCATGATCATCGCAGTCGGCCAACGCACGATCGTGCCGAACCAGGGCACCGGCACGAGTCAAGACCAGTCGAGCATCGTGACCTTCGCACTCGACGAGACCGACGCGCAGAAACTCATCTTCGCGCAGTCGACCGGCAGGATCTATCTCAGCCTGCTCGCCAAGGATTCGTCCGCGCCGTCCCTGCCGGCCACGACGGCCGGCAACCTGTTCGGCCAGTGAGACCGCTGCCATGAGCGTCATCGTCGAGATCGACCCCACCCGCGCCGAGACACTGCGCTCGGCTCTCGGGCCGGGGGCGATCGTGCTGGCGACGTTGGACGACCTGCGTCGCCATCTGGAATCCCAGTCCGGTGAGGACGCCGTCGTGCTCGGACCGTCCGTCGACCAGGACGCCGCATTCGCGCTGAGCGATGCCATGCGGATCAACCGGCCGAGCCTCGGGGTGGTGTTGGTGCGGCGGCGGATCGATACCCCGCTGCTCGTCGACGCCCTCCGATCAGGCATCCGCGAGGTCGTCGAGGAGCGCAACCTCGCCGGCGTCAACGATGCGGTCCGCCGGGTTCACGACGTGGCGGCGGCGATGCGCCAGCGCGGTGACCGCGGCGAGCCGGACGAGCACGGACGGCGCGGCGTGGTCGTGACGATCTTCTCCGCCAAGGGTGGCTGCGGGAAGACGACCCTGGCGAGCAACCTCGCCGCGGCGCTGGCCGAGGGTGGCCGGCGCGACGTCTGCCTCGTCGACCTCGACCTGAACTTCGGTGACGTCGCGATCGTGCTCCAACTGTTCCCTGCGCACACCCTCGCTGACGCCGTCCCGCTCGCGCAGACCCTCGACCTCCCCGCGGTGACTGCGTTGCTCACGCCGCACTCCCCCGGGTTGTGCGCGCTCGTCGCTCCGGTCGAACCAGGGACGGCGGAGAGCATCCCGCCATCGCTCATCGGGCACATCCTCCAGCTGCTGCGCGAGCGGTTCGCTTTCGTCGTCGTCGACACGCCTCCCGCATTCACCGACCACGTGCTCGCCGCCTTCGACCACTCCGACCTCATCGCCCTGCTGGCCACCCTCGACATCCCGGCCTTGAAGAACCTGAAGCTCACGTTGGAAACACTCGACCTGCTGAACTACCCGCGCGAGAGGTTGCGCGTCGTGTTGAATCGCGCCGACTCCAAAGTGGGGCTCGCACTCTCGGAGGTCGAGAAGACGTTGCGGGTGCCCATTGCACTGCACATCCCGTCGTCGCGCGCCGTGCCGGCGTCCATCAACCGCGGGGTGCCGATCCTGCTCGACGACCCGGCTCACCCGGTCAGCCTGGCGATCCGGCAGTTCGGCGAAGACCACATCCTGCCGCTCGCGCGCACCACGACCGAACCGATACCGGCCAACCTTCGCTCGGACCGGCGTGGCCTGCTGCGCCGCAAGACAAGGACGTGAGCGACGTGAACGACGTGAGCCGACGTGACCCCGGTGCGATGGCGCCATGAGCCTTGCCGATCGCTTGGCGCAGGCCCGCCGCACCCGCGACCACGATGCGCAGCCGCCGCCGCAAGCACTCGAGGCCCACGCACCGAGTACCCGACGCATCACCGACCCGTTCGCCGAACTGAAGCGCACCGTGCATGCCGCCCTGCTGGACAGCCTCGGCCCGCAGCTCTACGACGCGAAGTTCACCCAGTCCGACCTCGACCAGAAGGTCCGGCACACGCTGCACGAAGTGCTCGCGCGCGACGACACCCCGCTGTCGGTCGCCGACCGCACCCGTATCGCGCAGGAGATCGCCGACGACATCTTGGGCTACGGGCCGCTCGAACCCTTCCTGCGCGATCCGGAAGTCACCGAGATCATGGTCAACGGGCCCGATCGCATCTACGTCGAGCGCAATGGACGGCTGTACCCCGTGGCAGCGGCGTTCGTCGACGAATCCCATGTCCGCCGCACGATCGACAAGATCGTGGCCCAGGTCGGACGCCGCATCGACGAGTCGAGCCCGATGGTCGACGCCCGGCTCGCCGACGGCAGCCGGATCAACGCGGTGATCCCGCCGGTCGCGGTCGACGGATCGATGCTGACGATCCGCAAGTTCGCCACCGACCCCTACGAGGCCGACGACCTCATCGGCTTCGGAACCCTCACCCCTGAACTCGCCGAGTTCTTGCGCTCTTGCGTGCAGGCGCGACTGAACATCTTGGTTTCCGGCGGCACCGGTGCCGGCAAGACGACGACGCTGAACGTGTTGTCGTCGTTCATCCCGACCGATCAACGCATCATCACGGTCGAGGACGCCGCCGAGTTGCAGCTGCACCAAGAACATGTTCTCCGGCTGGAATCCCGCCCACCCAACATCGAGGGGCGCGGTGAGATTCGCATCCGCGACCTCGTGCGCAACGCGCTGCGCATGCGACCCGACCGCATCGTCGTAGGCGAGGTTCGTGACGCCGCTGCACTCGACATGCTGCAAGCCATGAACACCGGCCACGACGGTTCGATCTGCACAGTGCACGCGAACTCGCCTCGTGATGTGCTGGCGCGGATCGAGACCATGGTGTTGATGGCCGGCATGGAACTGCCGGTGCGCGCGATCCGCGAGCAGATGGCGAGCGCCTTCGACGTCGTGGTGCACCAGGCCCGATTCAAGGACGGCAGTCGTCTGGTGACCCACGTGAGCGAGGTCATGGGCATCGGTGACCACGACGCCGTCGAGTTGCGGGACTTGTTCGTCTTCGACTTCGCGGCGGGTGTCAACGAAGATGGCCGTCCACTCGGACGCATCTCCCCCACCGGTGCGCTGCCATTGTTCTTGGAAAAGCTTGCCGTAACGGGCTTTCACCTCGACGCCGACCTGCTCGGCATCGAGGGTGCCGCCATGGTGGGCGACGCGGAGCGCAGCGCCGATGAATAGCGCGCTCGGCCTCGCCTCGCTGGTCATCGTCATGACTTCGGCCCCAGCTGCGAGCGCGGCATCACCGTCGCCGTCACCTGGCGCTGCGACGCCGAGCGGGCTGCACCCCGCCACCGCCGTCCACCCACCCGCCTTCAGCTCACCCGCAACCCTGGTTTGGGGCGGGCTCGCATTGTTCGTCGGCCTGGCCGGCGTGCTCGCCGTGGCTGCATGGACCGCGTCCAGTGCCGACCCACGCGAGACCCGGGTCCGCCGGCGGCTGTCGTCCTACACGCTCGGCGGCCGCGGCGGGCGGAATGCGAATACCGCGTCGACGTCCGCACTCGGTACGGGCCGGCTGAGCCGGTCGGCCGTCGGGATCGCCGGCCGGCTGGTCACCTCGCGCGATTTCGACGTGGAGCTCGCCCGCCGGCTCGAAGCGGCCGGCATACCGCTCAAGCCGGCGGAATGGTTGACCGTGCAAACCGGCTGCGGCGTCGGCCTCGCTGTGCTCTTGTCGTTATTGGGTGGCGGTTCTCTGGTCGCCGGCATCCTCGGGCTGGCCATCGGGCTCGGGCTCCCCGTCGCGTACTTGCTGTTGAAGGAGAGCCGGCGTTCTACCGCTTTCCTCGAGCAGTTGCCCGACACCTTGCAGCTGCTCGCCGGCAGCCTCTCGGTAGGCCACTCGCTACCGCACGCGATGGACGCCGTCGTCCGCGAAGAGCTGGCGCCGATGTCGGCGGAGTTCAACCGCGCACTGGTCGACGCGCGGCTCGGCATGCCGGTCGAAGACGCGCTCGACGGCATCGCCGCGCGCACCGGCAGCCAGGACTTCGCGTGGGTCGTCATGGCGATCCGCATCCAACGAGAGGTCGGCGGCAACCTTGCCGAGATCCTCGGTACGGTCGCCGGCACGATTCGCGAGCGCGAGCGGCTGCGCCGCCAGGTACGCAGCCTTTCCGCCGAGGGTCGGCTCTCGGCGTGGATCCTCGGCGCGTTGCCGCCGCTGTTCGCGACGTACCTCGTACTGGTCAGGCCGGGATACATCAGGCCGCTGTTCACCGATCCCATCGGGCTGGTGCTCCTCGCCGTGATGCTGACGACGATGACGGCCGGCATCTTCTGGCTCCGAAAGATCGTGCGAGTGGAGGTGTGACGTGGGCCAACAGCTCTTGCTCGCCCTCGGTGTGATCGCCGTGGGTGCCGGGTTGGTGACGGCAGCAATCGGTTTGAGCCCGACCGCCTCCGGACGCCAGCAGGTCAGCCGCTCGCTCGCCGCCGTCGACGCGATCCAGCTGGCTCGCGAGAGTGCCCGGCACGATCTCGACCGGCCCTTCGGCGAGCGGGTCATCGCCCCGTTGCTGGCCCGGCTGGGCCGCGTCGGCGGTCACGTCAGCCCGCGCGACGCGCGCAGCGTCTTGCGGCACCGGCTCGAACTCGCGGGGAACCCACTGCGATGGGACGTCGAGCGGGTACTGGCGTTCAAGATGCTCGGCCTCATGGCCGGGCTCGTCGTCGGGCTCGCCCTACCCCTCGGACTGGCGGCAGGCCCCGCGGTCGCACTCGGTGTCGCCATCGTGCTCAGCGTGTTCGGCTACTTCGTTCCGGATCTCGTTCTGTACCAGGCCGCATACAACCGAAGCGAGCGAATGCGACGCGACCTCGCCGACACCCTGGACCTCCTCACCATCTCCGTCGAAGCCGGCCTCCCGTTCGACTCCGCACTTTCCCAGGTCGCACGCAACACTCGCGGACCTCTCGCCGACGAACTCTCTCGCGTGTTGCAGGAGATGCAGATCGGCCTCGGCCGTACCGACGCGTTGCGCGGACTGGCCGAACGCTCGAACGTGACGGAGCTTCGCGCGTTCGTCACCGCGATGGTGCAAGCCGATTCGTTCGGCATCCCGATCGCAGGTGTGCTGCGGGTACAAGCGCGCGACATGCGCATCAAACGCAGTCAGCACGCAGAAGAACAAGCCCAGAAGGTTCCGGTGAAGATTCTCTTCCCGCTCATCTTCTGCATCTTCCCGTCGCTGTTCGTGGTGTTGATGGGTCCGGCGGCAATCTCGGCTTACCACAACCTGTTCCACTGAGATGGAGACCGCCCGATGAAGACCCGGCGTCGATGGGCGTCGATGGCCGAGCCGCGCCCGCTGACCCTCACCGTTCGACTGGTGCTGTTGGGCTTCTGCTTCGCCGTCGCCGCACTCGATGCACACCCTCGACGCGCCGTCGCCGGAGCGCTCGTGCTCGCCGGCGCAGCCGGGATCGCGTACATACCGGTGCCCGGAGAGCTGTTCGCCCGGCTGTTACCGACGGTCGAGTCCTGCATCGCCGCCTTCGCCGTCGTCGCGCCGCCGGGCGAGCGCAACGGACTGTTCCCCTACCTGGTGGCACCTGCTTTCGCCGCCGGCCTGCGCTACGGCGTGATGCCTGCCGTCAACGCCGCCGGCATGGCCGCATTGGTCCTGCTCGTCGGGCACGAGACGACCCACGACGGCGTCCCTATGCACACGTTCGCGGCCTCCGCCAGCGAGTGGGTCATCCTGGCGATGGCCGTTGGTCTGCTCGCAGCGTGGATCCGCCGCCTGGCAGCCGCTTCGGCGGCGTCGGACGTGAACCGCTCCTACCAAGCGGCGTACGAGCTGCTCAATCAGCTGCGCACCGTGAGCCGTCAGCTCTCCGGCGGCCTGGACGCCGTCAGCCTCGCGCAGGGCATGCTGCAATCGCTGCGCACGCTGCTCCCCTACGACCGCGGCGCCGTGTTCATCAGATCGGACGGCGGCCGGCTGGTGCCGCTCGCCCTCGACGGCACCAGCGACCTCGAGTGGAACACCTCCGGCGGGCCGGAGACGACACTCGGGCGCGCGTGGCAGGACGCCCGGCCGACGCTGCACTCCGGCCGCGTCGAGGCCGTGGCGGCACAACGCACCGGTACCGACCCCGCTTCGCCGGCATCCGACGCTCGACACGCTTTCCTGCCGCTGCGGATGGGGGACCGAAATCTCGGCCTGGTCGCCATCGAATCCAGCACGACGGGGCTCACCTCGCGGTCGGACACGCAGGCGTTCGACGACCGCAACCTGGAGGCAGCCAACAAGATTGTCGAAGCGACGGCACTCAGGTTGGAAACGGCCTTGCTCTTCAGCGAAATCCGCTCGATCGCGACCTCGGAGGAACGGCATCGGCTCGCGCGTGAGATTCACGACGGCATCGCCCAGGAGCTCGCGTCGCTCGGATACACGATCGACGACGCCGTGGCGCTGGCGGGTCAAAGCGAGTTGGCCGGCAGCCTGCGTGCCTTGCGCGCCGAAGTCACCCGCATCGTCGGTGAGTTGCGGTTGTCCATCTTCGACCTGCGCAGCGAGGTGCAAGCACAGATCGGCCTGGGCACGGCTTTGTCGGACTACCTGCGCGACGTCAGCGTCGGGGCTGCGTTCTCGGTGCACGTCACCCTCGACGAAGCCCCCGATCGGCTACCTATCGCTGCGGAAGCCGAGCTGCTGCGGATCGCGCAGGAGGCCATCACCAACGCGCGCAAGCACTCCGGTGCCGCCAACGTCTGGGTGAGTTGCCGGGTCGACCCGCCCTTTGCCCACCTGCGGATCGAGGACGACGGCCACGGCATCGGTGGCCGACGCCATGACAGCTTCGGCCTGGAGGTGATGCGCGAGCGCGCCGCCCGTCTCGGGGCGACACTTTCCATCGGCGACCGCCGGCCGCGCGGAACCTTCGTCGACGTGCGGCTCGGCGAACCCCGCCACGAGCCGGAGGAAGCTAACGTCGGAGCAGATCAACCAGCAGATCAACCAGCAGGGCAGGTGCCTGGGCAGGTGCCTGGACAGGTGCCAGGTCAGGTGTACGGTGCGACCGCGGGGCCGACGGCTTCAACTGTCGAGCGAACCCCCCGGTGGGAGGGAAGCATATGACAGCCACATCGACCGTCATGCTGGTCGACGACCACGAGCTGATCCGCCAGGGCCTGCGTCGAGCATTCGAACGCACCGACGACTTCACCGTCGTCGCAGAAGCCGGATCGGTCGCGGAGGCTGTGTCGGCCGCCGCCACTCACAAGCCGGACGTCGTCGTCGTCGACGTGCGACTGCCTGACGGCAACGGCCTCGACGTCGCCCGCGAGTTGCGCGAACACAACCGAGACATCGGCATCGTGGTCCTCACGATGTACGCCGGCGACGACCAGTTGTTCGGCGCGCTCGAAGCAGGCGCCTCAGCTTTCGTCGCGAAGGATGCGCCCGCCGAGGACGTCGTCAACGCCGCGCGTCACGCCGTGGTGTCGCCGCGGTCGTTCTCCGCCACCGACCTGGCCGATGCGATGAGACGACGCCTCACGCCGTCCGGCCCGCAGCTGACCACTCGCGAGCGAGAAGTGCTGCAGCTGCTTTCCGACGGGTTGGGCGTCGCCGCGATCGCTCACCAGCTGTTCATCAGCGAATCGACGACGAAGACCCACATCTCCAAGCTCTACGAGAAGCTCGGCGCAGCGAACCGGGCCCAGGCGTTGATGTCGGCGATGCGGCTCGGGCTGATCGAATCGGCGCGCGAGTAAGTACTGGCCGGGACGCCCACGCCGGCAGCGATAGCACGAAATGACTATGCCCGCTATCCCCCGAATGGACCCGATCTCAGACCGAGCGTCCGATAGCGGGGAAGCAGACGCGGGCGGAGGCTTTACACGTTGGGGTTCCGCGCCCTTTCGCATCCGCGGAGTTCGGAGGTTCGACCACATGCTCAACTTCGTGCGGAATGTCCGTCGTCATCGGCACGGTGACGAAGGCGCCTCCGCGGTCGAGTATGGCCTGCTGGTCGCCGCGATCGCGGCCGTCATCGTCGTCGTCGTCTTCGCCCTCGGAACCGTCGTCAAGGGCAAGATCTCCAAGGCCTGCGACAACCTCAACACCCAAGGTAACGGCAATAGCGTGGTCGCCTCGGCGTCGTGTAAGTGACGATGCCTTGACGACCCGATGCCCATCCCTTCCCTGACAGGCACGATCCGGGCGGCGTTCAGCCCGCTGTAAGCCGAGCCGCCGATGCTGCGGTTGTGGCACACCTCTTCTCGCGTCGCCGGCTGATCCTCCTCGTCGTATTCGCCGTCGCCGGGGTCGCCGTCGCGCGGTCGGGTTCGCACCTCGGAGTGAGCTGGCGGTCTCTTTCCCAGGTGCCCGTTCCGTCGTGGCCCTGGCTCGCGGTGGCTGCCAGCCTGGTGGCTGCCAGCTACGTCGCAGGGGCGATCGCCCTTCGGGCGGCCTCCGGACGCCCGCTGCCACTCGGCCGCACAACCCTCGTCCAGTTCGCGGCCGCCGCGGCGAACCGGATCACCCCGGCCGGTGCGGGCGGCGTCGCGATCAACGCTCGGTACCTGACCCGCCAAGGCCTCACCGGCACGCAAGCGGGCACGGCAGTGGCCCTCACCGGACTCGCGCACGTCGTGACGGCAACGATCGGCGTCCTCGCCCTGAGCCCCTCGGCGACGGCTCTCCCGGGCGTTTCGCTCCTCAGCACCACGGTGCGCCACCATCCCGCCGTCGTCGCCGCGGCCGTGTTCGCCGTGCTTGCGGCCGTGGCCGTGCTCCACTCGCCGCAGGCTCGAGCCTCCCGACTCCAGCGCGCCGCCCGCCGATCACTGCGCGAGGCACTGGTCAGCGCGCGGGATCTGGCACGCGATCCCAGGCGCACCACCGTTTTGCTGCTGTCGACGGCCGCCGTCAAGCTCGCCAACCTGCTCGCCCTTCAGGCGGCTCTTTGGGCGTTCGACGGCGACGTGTCGGCCGCCCGGGTCGCCGCCGTCTATCTGGTCGGGGTCACCGCCGCCGAAGCGGTCCCCAGCCCGGCCGGTCTCGGCACGGTCGACGCCGTACTGCTCGCCGGCTTGGCCGGGACGACGGGTACAGCCGGCGCAGCGGCGGGCGCCGCTTTCGGCGCCGTCATCGCCTTCCGGTTGCTGTCGTATTGGGCACCCATCGTGCCGGGCGTGGTGGCCTCAGCGATGCTGCGCCGGCGGCTCGCCCTGTAGCGGCCCGGCACGGGCAACGCTTACTCCTGCAACATCGCGGCAAGCCGCGCCGCCGCGGCTTCCCACGACCACTCCCGTTCCACCCATCGTCGCCCCGCCGCCCCCATGTCGCGGGCCAGCTCCGGCGCGGCGAGCAGCCGGATCAACGCGTCCGCAACCGCTGCCGGTTCACGTCCGTCGACGACCCAGCCCGTCTCCCCCGCCCGGACGGCGTCCGGCGCGCCGCCCGACCTGCCGGCAACGACCGGCAGCCCGGTCGCGGACGCTTCGAGGTAGACGATGCCGAGCCCCTCGACGTCCAACCCGCCACGCCTGGTGCGGCAAGGCATCGCGAAGACGTCGCCGGCGTCGTAGTAGGCCGGCAGTTCCTCCCACGGCACCCCGCCGGCGAAGCGCACCCGGGCACGCACGCCGACTCGATCGGCGATCCGCTCCAGCCGGGCGCGGTCGGGGCCGTGGCCGACGAGCAACAGCGCGACGTCCGGAACCGCGCGGGCGACGGCAGGTAGCGCGCGCAGCAATGCGTCCTGGCCCTTGCGCGCGACCAGGCGGGAGATACAGACCACCACGCGGTGGCCCGTCAGGTCGTGGCGCTCGCGGATCGCAGCTCCGCCGGCACCGGGGCGAAAGAACTCCGGGTCGACTCCCGGTGCGAGCCGCTCCAGCCGCGCCGAGTGCCCGACCGCTCGCACCAACCGTTGCCGGGTGTAGTCGCCGAGGTAGGTGACGACATCGACGCGCCCGGCAATGCGGCGAAGCAACTGCCGCGCCGCGGGAAGCTGCGCCCACCCGGCTTCATGGCCATGCGTCGTCGCGACGATCCGGCGCGCCCCGGCGCGCCGCAAGCCCGGTGCGAGCAGCGCCAGCGGCGCGGCCGCACCGAACCAGACGGCGTCACACCGGTGTTCGCGCAACAGGCCCGCCGCTCGTGACGCGACGCCGGGCGCGGGCAGCATGAGCGACGTCGGGTGGCGGACGACGGTGAACGGTTGGTCGGCGTCGAAAGCCGCATCGCCGGGCCACCGAGGTGCGTAGACCACCACGTGATCGGCCGTGTCGGCGAGTCGAATCGTCAGAGCATGCACGAACGACTGAATGCCCCCCGCGCGAGGGGGAAAGTCGTTGGTCACCACCAGGATGCGGCTCATGCGGATGCCATCGTCTCAGTCAACGCGGGGCGTGCCGAGGTGGGCAGCCGAACGACCGGTGGCCGCCCTCGACACAGTCGAAGGCGGCCACCGCGGGCAGGTAGTGCTCAGGTCAAGGCCGAGACGCACCCACGACGTCGTGGCGATAGCCGAAGTTGGTGATGCGGACGTTCGCGCCGGTGTACGGCGCCTCGATCATCTGGCCGTTGCCGATGTAGATACCGACGTGGTGGATGGGATGGCCGAAGTAGACGAGGTCGCCCGGCTGCAAGGACGACATCGACACATGGCGTGTCGAGTAGTACTGGGCGGCGGCGTTGTGCGGCAAGGAGACGCCGGCGGCCTGCCAAGCCCTCATGGTGAGACCCGAACAGTCGAACGAGTACGGCCCCGCACCACCCCAGCGGTACGGCTTGCCGAGCTGGGCGTAGGCGTAGCGCACGGCGGCAGCTGCCCGACCGTCGGCCGGGCCGGAGTAGACCGGCGCCGGAGCCGCGGCGGCTCGCGGTGCGGGGGGGACGGGCCGCCGGGCCTGGCTGCGGCTGGCGCGAGCCTGCGCGGCCGCTCGCGCCGCCGCTGCCGCGGCCTCTTGCTCCGCGGCCTTCACCAGCGATTTCTGCTGCGCGACAAGGGCGTCGATCGTCTTGCGCTGCGCGGCGATCGACGCAGTCAGCGCCTTGACCTGTGCGAGCTTTTGAGTGGCGATGCGCTGCGTCTGGGTCAGCTTGTCGGTCGCGGCGGTTGCTCGACGCAGCACCTCTCCGCGGCGCGCGGCCAGCATGGCGAGCACGTTCGCCCGTTGCAGCGCGGCCTGCGGGTCGTCGGTGGTGAGCAACGCTTGGACGGTGTCGAGATTGCCGCTCCGGTAGGCCGCGCTCGCAACGCCGCCGACCTGGACGCGGGCGGCCTCGACGGCGCGTTGCCCGGCAGCCACGGCCGCCTGCTCAGCCTTCAAACCCTGTTGCGCCGCGGTGAGCTTCGCCTGCGCGGCGTTGTACTGCTCGACCAAGGCCTCTGCCTTGTTCGACAGCGCGTCGAGTTTGTCCTGTGCGGAGGACGCCACGTGTTTCGGGTCGGCGTAACTGACGCCCGCCGGCACGAGTACGACGGCGACGCCGGCGAGAGCAACGAGTAAAGCGGCAAGTCGGCGGAGCAAGGAACCGTCCGACCGCAGGGCACAGCTGGGGGCCGCCACAGAGGCGATCTCCTTCTTCCTCGGCGCCTACCGAGTTAGCTGACGGGTTCGGGCGGGAAGTACGCCCTACCGCGCGGCCCGGCGAGATAGCCGGGACTTGCGGATTCACCCCGGGGGAAGGTGGGTCCCCGGTTCCGTCTCGATGCGGCCCGAACTGGTCCGGCGGTTGCCCACAGAGCCATTTCGCACTGCACGTCGACAGATTCGGCGCAGGTACCCGCCGCCGCAGTTTGCGCGGCTACCGAACGGGTGCCTGGCACGCAGGCTAACCATCTCGTTGCCGCAACGCAACCATTCCGCAACGTTGTCGACGCCGAGTCGTCATGGGAGCTTGTGCCGCCTCACCCCAGATGCCCGGCTTCCGCACCGCTCGGTGCATATGTGCCGTTCTGCCGACGATCGTTCGTCAGGCAAGTTCGTCAGGCAAGTTCGTCAGGCAAGTTGCGTCAGACAAGTTCGTCAGACAATGAGGCGCAGCGGCGGCACCAGGCCATGGTCGGCCAGCACGTCGATGGCCACCCGGGCGTCGTCGTCGAGTTCGACGCCGTTCGGCGCAGCCCCGAGCAGGACGCTCACCACGCAATCCGCGCACGCGCCGCCCCGCACGGTGCAACTGTCGCAATCGATGAGCATGCGATGGCTCCTCTTCTTCTGCTGCTTCTCGTCGAACGTGAGGCCACCCTAGGCAGGCCCACCGACAGTCCGACCGCTCGACTGCTCCCGGTGTGTCGAGCAGGGAAGTGTCCCCTGCCGGGCCTAGCGTCCACGGCTGTGAACTCCGTACTCCCGGCGCCGGCGCCCTTGCCGGTGCAGACCACGATCGACGATCTCGCCCAGCCACTTCGGGAAGTCACGTTCGTCGTCGTCGACCTGGAGACGACGGGTGGTTCACCCGCCACCGCCGCAATCACCGAGATCGGCGCGGTGAAGGTGTGCGGGGGCGAGGTGCAGGGCGAGTTCCAAACACTCGTCAACCCCGGTGAACCGATCCCTCCGTTCATCGCCGTCCTGACCGGCATCACCGACGCGTTGGTGGCGGGCGCGCCACGCCTTCCTGCGGTGCTCCCGGCCTTCTTGGAGTTCGCCCACGGCAGCGTTCTCGTCGCGCACAACGCACCGTTCGACCTCGGTTTCCTCAAGGCCGCCTGCGCGAGGTCTGAGGTCGCCTGGCCGGCGTTCGACTCGGTCGACACCGCCCGCCTGGCTCGCCGCGTGCTCACCCGCGACGAAGCACCCAACTGCAAGCTCGCCACTCTCGCCCGCATCTTGCGAGCCCGCACGACACCGAACCACCGCGCACTCGACGACGCGCGCGCGACCGTCGACGTGCTGCACGCCCTGCTCGAGCGGCTCGGCGGTTTCGGGGTGCACACCTGGGAAGACCTCCGCACGTTCACGGGGCAAGTCACTCCCCAGCAACGGCGCAAGCGCGGTCTCGCCGACGTGTTGCCGCACGCACCGGGTGTCTATCTGTTCCGCGACGAACGCGGTCGGGTGCTGTACGTCGGCAAAGCCAAGGACATCAAGAACCGGGTGCGCACCTACTTCACGTCGTCCGAACTGCGACAGCGCATCGTCGAGATGGTGGGCATCGCGCACGACGTCGTCCCGATGGTGTGTGCCACCGAACTCGAGGCACAGGTGCGTGAATTGCGACTGATCGCAGAACACAAGCCGCCCTACAACCGCCGCTCGAAATACCCTGAGCGAGCGTCCTGGGTGAAGCTCACCCTCGAGCACTTCCCTCGCTTGTCCGTGGTGCGATCGGTGCGCGACGACGGCGCCACCTATCTCGGGCCGTTTTCATCGCGCCGTAGCGCAGAACACGCGATCGCTGCCCTGCACGAAGCAGTGCCGCTTCGGCAGTGCACGCGCTCGCTCAGCCTGAGGCGGCACAGCGCAGCCTGCGCACTTGCCGAACTCGGTCGCTGCGGTGCACCGTGCGACGGCAGCGAAACGGTTCAGGAGTACGCCCGCCATGTCGAGGCGGCGCGGCGCGCGATCGACCTCGATGCCCGCCAGGTCGTGAAGACCCTGCTCGCTCGCATCGAGACACTCTCCGGGCTGCTGCGCTACGAAGACGCCGCCGCACACCGCGACCGGCTGGCCGCCTTCGTCCGCGCGGCCGCTCGCGGACAGCGTTTGGCCGGCGTCACCTCGTGCGCGCAGATCGTCGCGGCGCGCCCGACGACTGACGGCGGCTACGAGGTGAGTGTCATCCGGCGCGGCCGACTGGTGGCTGCCGGCGTCGTGCCACCCGGCGCCGCCCCGCGGCCCTACGTCGACGCGCTGGTCGCCACCGCAGAAGCACTCGACCCCAGCCCGTCGAGTACCAGCCGGTCGACTACCAGCCCGTCCAACAGCACGGGGTACGCCACTGCCGAAGAGACCGAATGCGTGTTGCGCTGGCTCGAGACCCCGGGCACTCGCCTGGTCGACGTCACCGGCCAATACAGCTGCCCGGCGTTCGGCGCCGGCGGGCAGCGCATCCTGCTCGAACTGTCCACCGAGACGGTCGATGTCGACCCGTTCAAGGACCGCCGCGGACTGCGGCCGGTGCATCGACCGGCACGCGACACCCGTCCGGCTCGGCTGGCGGCAGGTTGACGCAGCGGGCGTGGCGGGCCGAGCCGCCGCGTTAAGGTGTCCTCGTGATCACAGCCATCGTGTTGGTGAAGACCGCCGTCGACCGGGTCGGCGAAGTCGCCGAGACGATCGCCGAACTGCCCGCGGTCACCGAGGTGTACTCCGTCACCGGCGAGTTCGACCTCGTCGCGGTGGTACGCGTCCGCCGCCACGAGGAGCTGGCGCAGGTGATCCCGGGGCAGCTGAACAAGGTCGACGGCGTGATCTCGACCGAGACGCACATCGCCTTCCGCACATACTCGCGGCATGACCTGGAGGCCGCGTTCTCACTCGGCCTCGACGACGTCTAGCTCGGCTAGCTCGGCCAGCGCCGGCTAGCGTCCGCTAGCTCGGTGCTGCCGCCCGAGCGTCCTGGCTGGCCGTGACCCACGCTTCGAGCGTTCGGCCGGCGGCACCGGAATCGACGGCGGCGGCGACCCGGTCGAGTGCCGCTCGAAGCTGATCAGCCAGCTCCCCGGCTCGCGGCCCGTCGAAAGCGACGACGCCGGCAGCCGCGTTCAGCAGGACCGCATCGCGCACCGGCCCGCTCTCACCGGCGAGCAACGCCCGCGCGACGCCTGCGTTGTATGTCGCATCGTCGCCACGCAGGTCGCTGGGTGCCGCCGGCTTGACGCCAAGGGTCACCGGGTCGAGGGAGATCGCATCGACCCGCCCGCCGGCGACCACCCAGACCTGCGACGTCGTGGTCGTCGTCAGCTCGTCGAGGCCGTCGTCGCCACGGAACACCAGCGCCTGGTTCCCGCGCCGGGCCAAGACCCCGGCGACGACCGCGGCCATCCGCGCATCAGCCACCCCCACCGCGTTGGCTCGCGGCTTCGCCGGGTTGGTGAGCGGGCCCAGGAAGTTGAACACGGTCGGGACGCCGAGTTCGCGGCGCGGCGCCGCAGTGTGCCGAAACGCCGGATGGAACACCGGCGCGAAGCAGAACCCGATGCCTGCGCGTTGCACGCACTCGGCCACACCCGCGCCGGAGAGGTCGATCGCCACGCCGAGCGCCTCGAGGAGGTCGGCCGAACCGCACGAGGACGACGCGGCGCGGTTTCCGTGCTTTGCGACCGGGACCCCGGCGGCGGCGGCCACGATCGCGGCCATGGTGGAAATGTTGACCGTGTGCGCGCGGTCGCCACCGGAACCGACGACAT
The DNA here is from genome assembly GCA_963782965.1 of uncultured Actinomycetes bacterium. Taxonomy (GTDB): domain Bacteria; phylum Actinomycetota; class Actinomycetes; order Acidothermales; family Acidothermaceae; genus CAWALV01. The sequence continues at coordinate 1,198,623 of CAWALV010000006.1, read as the reverse complement.
CGAGCGCACCGCCGACGTCGGGCACCGGCTGGGCGAAGTCGATCATCGTGGCAGCGAGGCCGGTCACTTCCTCTGCGGTCTCGCCCTTGGCTCGCAAGGCGATGGCGAACGCAGCGACCTGCGCGGGCGTCGCGTCACCGCTCATGATCTGGGCCATCGCCCAGGCCGTGTCGTCGGCGCTGAGGTCGCGACCGGCGAGCAACGAACTCAACAGCTCGGGCCACGACCGTGCGCGTCGAAGCGGCTGCGTGCCGGCATCCGCGGTCATGTCGTCATCTCGCCCCCGACGCCCGACTACCGGCCTGGCTGCTCGGCGAGCTGCTCCAGGCGCCGGCGCATCAGGTCGGCAACCGCGGGCGCAAGGGCGACCCCGTTGATGGGGTGCGGGACGGCGGCGTCGGCGCGCGACCAGGACGCCAGCCACGCGTCGTCCCGCCGGCCGGTGAGCACCAGGATCGGCGGGCAGCGATAGACCTCGTCCTTCAGTTGCCGGCAGATGCCCATGCCGCCACTCGGTACCGCTTCGCCGTCGAGCACGAGAACGTCGATGCCGCCGGCATCGACCGCCGTCACGACGGCGCGGTGAGTGGCGCACTCCACGTAGGTGATCGCGGGAAGGTCGGCTACCGGACGCCGGCCGACCGCGAGCTGGACTCTCTCGCGGGTCGTCATGTCGTCGCTGTAGACGAGGACGGTCAGCGTGGCCGGCCGGCTCTTGGCGTCGCCGCCGACCGCCCGGTGTCCGGATTCAGCCGACATGGCCAGAACCGGGTTCGCCGCCGACTCGTCCGCCGCCGACTCGATGGTGGACATGGCGGGTAGCTCCTTCGGCGGGTAGGCAGGACACGCGGGGATGCTATCGCTGGCGGCAGGGTCGCCGCTGCAGGCGGGGCGGCAGGGCGGGAGGCACGGTGACAGGCACCTTCTTCGGGTCCGGCGGGGACTCCCCGCGGGCCACCCGGATCCGCCGCGACGCGCCGGTAGGAGGGGGTCGGGGTAAGACGCTTGCGGTAGGTAGCAATAATGGCCTGCGTGGCGACCGCGACAACCTTGGGCAAGAGCCGCGCCCACGGCTCCTTCACCCGACCGAGCCTGGTCAGTGTCGGCACCATCGTGTGGCTGTCGTCGGAGTTGATGTTCTTCGCCGCACTGTTCGCGATCTACTTCACGATCCGATCCGTGAACACCATCTGGCCGATGCCGGTGCACGCCGGCAGCACCGAGCCGGTCAAGCTCAGCACCGGCTTCGACGGCGCCATCACGCTCATCCTGGTGCTCTCGAGCGTCACCTGTCAGTTCGGTGTGTTCGCCGCGGAGGAACGCCGCCTCCGCCGCACCGGCTCGATCTTCCGGATGTCCCGCTGGGGCCTACGCGAGTGGTACATCCTCACCTTCATCATGGGTGCGCTGTTCGTCGGCGGCCAGGCCCTCGAATACACGCGTTACGTCAGCGACTTCCACGACGGCCTGAACGGCATGACGATCTCGTCGTCGGCGTACGGCTCGATCTTCTTCCTCGCCACCGGCTTTCACGCCCTGCACGTCACGGGCGGTCTGGTGGCATTCGTTTTCTTGATGGCTCGGCTGGGCAAGGGCCGCTTTACCCCGGAGAAGGTCACCAGCGCGATCGTCGTCTCCTACTACTGGCACTTCGTCGACGTCGTGTGGATCGGCCTGTTCTCCACGATCTTCCTCATCAAGTAGCGCTGGAACACCTGGAACCCGTGTCCTGATGTCTAAAGCATCGAAACCATCGGCGGTGGAGTTGAGTTCGACGCCGGCACCGGCCACCCGCGGCGATCGGCCCAAGGCTCGAGGCGCACGATCGGCGCGCGGGCGCCGGTTCGCCCGCTACGGCGTTGTGCTCTTCGCCTTGCTGAGTCTGGGGTCGGTGTACAGCCTGGCGACCGCGCGCGGCGGCGCAGCCGCCAACGGCGACCCCAACGCCCAAGTGCTGCAAGGCAAGGCACTCTTCCTGCAGGGCTGCTCGAGCTGCCACGGCATTGCGGCCGAAGGCAGCTCGTCGGCGCCGAGCCTCATCGGCGTCGGCGGAGCGGCCGTCGACTTCCAGGTGAGCACCGGCCGGATGCCGCTCGCTCAGCAAGGCGCGCAGGCCGAACAGAAGCCGGTGCGCTACACCCAGGCTCAGATCGACGCTCTCGCGGCGTACGTCGCGTCACTCGGGCCGGGCCCGGCGATCCCGGGGAAGAGCGACTACCAGCCCTCCAGCAACGTCGACATGCCGTTCGGAGGAACGCTGTTTCGCACCAACTGCTCGGCATGCCACAACTTCACTGGCCAAGGTGGCGGCCTCGCCTACGGTAAGCACGCCCCGGCGATCGTGGCGACCGACAAGCAAATCTATGAAGCGATGCTGACCGGCCCGGGCACCATGCCCATCTTCTCCGACAAGCAGCTGAGTCCGGCGGAGAAGCGGGACATCATCGCCTACGTCCAGACCATGAAGAGCCAGCCCGACCCGGGCGGCTTCGACCTCGGCCGGGTCGGCCCGGTGACGGAGGGTCTGGTGGCGTGGCTCGCCGGCATCACCGTGCTCGCCGGCACCGCGATGTGGATCGGCGCGAAGGCGAAGAAGGCGAGATGAGCGAGCACACGGGCTCCGGCTCGACGCCAGCGTCAGAACTGAGCAGGGCGGGAATCCCGCGCCCGACGGTCGCCAGCGACCCGCCGTCCGAGGGCACATCGTTGCGGCCGCCAGTGGTCGAGCGGGTCGTCCGCCCACAGGACGCCGAGGGGGCGCGAGGGCGGCGGGCTGAACGCCTCATCGCGCTGTTCTTCGTGGTGTCGGCGCTCGGCACCGCCGGTTTCATCGCGGCGTACGTGATGATCATTCCGAAGTCGACGAAGTCGGCGGGCACCTCGAACTTCTGGCTCGGCATCACGATGGGTATCGCGATGGCCGGGCTCGCCGTCGGCATCATCGCCTGGGTCCGCTGGATCATGCCCGCACACGAGACCGTGCAGGACCGCCATGAGCTCGCCTCCGACGAAGGCGACCTCGAGGCGGCAGCACAGATCGTCATGACCGGCATCGAGGAGACCGGGCTGCCCCGGCGCTCGCTCATCAAGCGCTCGCTCGGGCTCGCGGCCGGCGTGCTCGCCCTGCCTCCGCTGGTGTTGTTGCGCGACCTCGGGCCGCTTCCCCGCAACAGCTTCGCGGTCACACCCTGGAAAGCCGGCAACCTGATGTACGACGCCGAGACCGGCAAGCCGGTGAAGTTCGGCGACCTCGAGGTCGGCGCCTTCACGACCGTGCTGCCGGCTCCGGCTGACCAGCTGAGCGAGGCCGACCTCTCCAAGTCGTCGGTCGTGATCATCAGGCTCCGGCCGGGTACGAACCATCCCTTCCCGGGCCGGGAAGGCTGGGCCTACCAGGACCACGTCGCCTACTCCAAGATCTGTACGCACGTCGGCTGCCCGATCACGCTGTACGAAAAGCAGGTGCAGCAGTTGCTCTGCCCGTGTCACCAGTCGACGTTCGACGTCCCGAAGGCCTGCAACGTGATCTTCGGCCCGGCAGCGCGCCGGTTGCCGCAACTGCCCATCACTGTCGACGCCGACGGTCAGTTCAAGACGACGTCCGGCTTCCACGAGCCGGTCGGCCCGAGTTACTGGGAACGCGGATGAGCACCAACGGGCATGACCCGCGACCGACCAGCTCCCCCACCGCGAGCGCGGGCCGCGCCACGACGACGCCCGTACCCAAGGCGGTCACGCAGGGGTTGCGCGAAGTCGACGAGCGATTCGGCGCGGCGGGTTTCCTGCGGCGCAACCTGAACAAGGTGTTTCCCGACCACTGGTCGTTCATGCTCGGCGAGATCGCGCTCTACTCGTTCATCATCCTGCTGCTCTCTGGCACCTTCCTGACGTTGTTCTTCCGCCCCGGCACTCAGGTCGTCGCCTACCACGGCTCCTACGCGCCGTTGCAGGGCGTCAAGATGAGCGAGGCTTTCGACTCCACCCTGCGGCTGTCCTTCGACATCCGCGGCGGCCTGTTGATGCGCCAAATCCACCACTGGGCAGCGCTGCTGTTCGTCGCCGCGATCGTGGCGCACATGGCCCGCATCTTCTTCACCGGCGCGTTCCGGCGGCCGCGTGAGACGAACTGGATCATCGGCTTCCTGCTGATGAACCTGGCCCTGCTCGAAGGCTTCGCCGGCTACTCGTTGCCCGACGACCTGCTCTCGGGCACCGGATTGCGCATCGCATACGGCGTCGCCGAGTCCATCCCCGTCGTCGGGTCGTACGTCGCGTCGTTCGCCTTCGGCGGTCAGTTCCCCGGCACCGACCTGATCCCCCGGCTCTACGTCCTCCACATCTTGTTGATCCCCGGAGTCCTGCTCGCGCTCATCTCGGCGCACATGATGATCATGTGGCACCAAAAGCACACGCAGTGGCCGGGTACTCACCGCACGAACAACAACGTCGTCGGCGCGCCCTTCTACCCCGCGTTCATGGCGAAGACGGGCGGCTTCTTCTTCGCCACGTTCGCCGTCACGACGTTCCTCGCCGCCCTCGCGCAGATCAACCCGGTCTGGATCTACGGGCCGTACGACCCGACGCAGGTTTCGGCCGGGTCGCAGCCTGACTTCTACATCGGCTGGCTCGAAGGCGCGCTGCGCATGATGCCGAACGCCGAGACCCACATCGCCGGCCACACCATCGGCTGGAACGTCCTCGTACCGGCCGTACTGCTTCCGGGCCTGCTGTTCACCGCGATGGCCATCTATCCGGCACTGGAAGCCTGGATCACCGGCGATCGCGCGATTCACAACCTCTGCGACCGCCCGCGCAACCGGCCCGGCCGTACCGGCCTCGGCGTCATGATGCTGACCTACTTCGGCGTGCTGCTGCTCGCCGGCGCCAACGACCTCATCTCGGCGTGGTTCCACATCAGCCTCTACGCAACGACGTGGATCTTCCGGATCCTGTTCTTGATCCTGCCGCCGATCATGTTCTTCGTCACGCGTCGCATCTGCCTCGGGCTGCAGCGAAGCGACCTGCACAGCGCCGAGCATGGCTATGAGACCGGCCGCATCGTCATGCTCCCGCACGGCGAGTTCATCGAGGTCGAGGCCGCGTTGCCCGCCGACGACGTCGCTCGCATGGGTTTGCCTTACCGGCAAGGGCCGGCGCCCGCGCTGCCGGCACCGGTCGACGAACACGGTGTGCGATCCAGCGAGGGCCGGGGCCCGGTCCACCAGTTGCGGCGCACTCTGGGCAAGCTCATCTACGAACCCGACGTCGAGCCGCACGAGCCCAGCCACGCGGGCGACGGCGTTCCCGAGCTCGAGCAGCAGGGAGGGCACGAAGCCCTGACGGGCGGCGGCAGCCCGTCGTCCGACTAGTCGGGCGCAGAGCCGAACTGATCGCTCAGGGGGTGTGAACGCCCCGGTAGTACTCGAGCACGAAGCCTAGGGCGCTCATCACGACGAGCATCAAGCCCAAGATGACCAGCCACCACACGAAGACGACGCCGAGCGCGGTGATGGCCGCAGAGGCAGCGGTCATCAACGGCCACCAGCTGTGCGGGCTGAAGAAGCCGAACTCCCCCGCAGCCTCCGAGATGTCGCCGTCGGGCCGGTCCTCGGGGCGCAGCCCGGTTCGGCGTCCGGTAACGAACAGGTAGAAGCCGACCAGGAAGGCCAGGCCGACCGCGAGTGCCAGGGCAGTCGTGCCGGTCGGGTCGTGGGAGGTGTACCAGTAGACGATGTCGATGATCGCGAAGAACGCGGCGCATCCCGCGAACAGCAGACCTTCGGTTTTCATCAGGCCTCACCTCCGGGACCGCTCGGGCGGGCGGCTCCGGCCGGACCCGCCGCCAGCGAAGCTTCGGCGGCCGACGTCGGAAGCGGCGTAGCCGGCCGCCCGACGATCTCCGGATGGTGCAGGTCGAACGCGGGGCGCTCGGAGCGGATCCGGGGCAGCCGGGTGAAGTTGTGCCGAGGCGGCGGGCAGCTGGTGGCCCATTCGAGGGACGCGCCCCAGCCCCAAGGGTCGTCGACGCCGACCTGCGGCGCGTGTCGCCACGTTCGCCAGACGTTGATCATGAACGGGAACATCGAGACACCGAGCAGGAAGGCGCCGACGGTCGAGATCGTGTTGAGCGTGGTGAAGCCGGCGGTGGTGAGATAGTCGGCGATCCGGCGCGGCATGCCCTCGACACCGAGCCAGTGCTGCACCAGGAACGTCGTGTGGAAGCCGATGAACAGCGTCCAGAAGTGCACCTTGCCGAGACGCTCGTCGAGCATCTTGCCGGTCATCTTCGGCCACCAGAAGTAGAAGCCGCCGAACATCGCGAAGACGACGGTGCCGAAGAGCACGTAGTGGAAGTGCGCCACGACGAAGTAGGTGTCGGTGACGTGCCAGTCGAGCGGGGGCGAGGCCAAGATGACGCCGGTCAGGCCGCCGAACAAGAAGGTGACCAAGAAGCCCAACGCCCACAGCAACGGGGTGTCGAAGGTCAGTTGCCCTCGCCACAGCGTGCCGATCCAGTTGAAGAACTTCACGCCGGTCGGGATGGCGATGAGGAACGTCATGAACGAGAAGAAGGGCAGCAACACCGCGCCGGTCGAGAACATGTGGTGCGCCCACACGGTCATCGACAATCCGGCGATCGAGACCGTCGCGAACACCAGGCCCTTGTAGCCGAAGACCGGCTTGCGGCTGAACGCCGGCAGGATCTCGGTGATGATGCCGAAGAACGGCAGGGCGACGATGTAGACCTCGGGGTGGCCGAAGAACCAGAACAGGTGCTGCCACAGGATCGGGCCGCCGTTGGCGACGTCGAAGATGTGCGCGCCGAGTTTTCGGTCGGCCTCCAGACACAGCAGCGCAGCCGCGAGCACCGGGAACGCGAGCAGCACGAGCAGGCTGGTCAGCAGGATGTTCCAGGTGAAGATCGGCATCCGGAACATCGTCATGCCGGGTGCGCGCATGACCATGATGGTCGTCACGAAGTTGACGCCGCCGAGGATCGTGCCCAGGCCCGAGATGACCAGACCCATGATGAACATGTCGCCGCCGACACCCGGTGAGTACTGGCTGCTGGACAGCGGCGTGTAGGCGTACCACCCGAAGTCGGCCGCGCCGTCGGGAGTGGCGAAGGCACCGACCGTGATGAGCCCGCCGAAGAGGAACAGGTAGTAACTGAAGAGGTTCAGCCGCGGGAAGGCGACGTCCGGCGCGCCGATCTGCAGCGGCACGATGACGTTCGCGAAACCGATGAACAGCGGCGTCGCGAACAACAGCAGCATCGTGACGCCGTGCATGGTGAAGAGCTGGTTGTAGTCCTCCGGGGTCAGGAATTGCAGCCCTGGCCGGGCGAGCTCGGCGCGCATCAACAGCGCCATGATGCCGGCAGCGAGGAAGAAGGCGAAGGAGGTGACGAGGTAGAGCTGCCCGATCAGCTTGTGGTCGGTGGTGGTGAGCCAGTTGACGACTGCGGAGCCGCGCTTGGCCGGCCGGCGCACGGTGCCGGCGTGGCCGGCGTAGGCGTTGCTGGTCACGACGTGCTCCCGGAGGCGGCGGCTTCCATCTTCTGCAGGTCGGCCTGATACGTCGCTGGGTCGACAACCTTCAGGTGGAAGATCATCTGATCGTGGTAGAGGCCGCACAGCTCGGTGCACTGGCCCGTGTACGTGCCTTCCTTGCCGGGCTCGATGTTGACCTGGAACTCGTTGGTCCGGCCAGGAATGACGTCACGCTTGAAGAGGAAGTTCGGCACCCAGAACGCGTGGATGACGTCGGGTGAGACGAGTTCGAACCGAATGCTCTTGCCAGCCGGTAGCTCGAGGGTCGGCGGGTGACCGTGCGCGTTGTCACCGGTGACCTGCGCCAAAATCTTGGCGTCGGAACCTGGGCCGCTCATGTAGTTGAACTGCCAGTCCCACTGGTATCCGACGACCTCGACGGTGACGTCGGGGTTCGGCGTCAGCTTGTCTTCATACGTCTGGTCGCGGGCGGTGAAGTAGAACAGGACGGCGACGAAGATGACCGGCACGATCGTGTAGAGGATCTCGATCGGACCGTTGTAGGTGAGCTGGGGTGCGATGCCCTCGCCGCGCTTGCGGTACGCGATCACGCACCAGATGATCAGGCCCCACACGATGCAGCCGACGAAGAGTGCGGCCGCCCAGCTGCCCTGCCACAACTGCAGGACGCGGTGGCCCTGCTCGGTGATCGGCCGCGGCATGCCCAGGCGCGGCAGGTCGTTCGCCGTGCACCCGCTGCTCAACGCCAGCATCGAAATGCCGAGTACGGCGCGGGTCATCGTGACGCGCCGGCGGCTGCGAAGCCCGGTGCGGGAGGGACTCACGTATCGCCTTCCGTGCAGCGGCGGGACGCACCGGGATCGCGATCCGCGGCGGGTCCACGAAGGGTCGGGATGACCCTACTCCAGGACCCTGGCGCCGCCGCGCAGAGGTCCGGCGATGGCGGGCATGTCGCGCGGCCCGACCGGCCTGATCACCGGCCGGCGGGCACGAGGTGTTCGGCGATCTCCGCCGCGGCAGCGGCGCCGAAGGTCTGCTCGAACCGGTCGGCGAAGTGCGCGGGCGTGACGTCGTACTCCTGCGTACCGACGGTCTCCAGCGCATACGTCGCCAGCATCGAGCCGACCTGGGCGCAGCGTTCGTAACCGAGCGCCCAGGTGAGACCGGCCAGGAAGCCCGCCCGGAAGGCATCGCCCACGCCGGTCGGGTCGGCGCGCTGCAGCTCTGGGACGGCAGGCACCGAAATCGGCGCCTGCCCGGGCACCTCGACGATCGCGCCTTTCGGTCCGTGCGTGGTAACCCGGCCGCCGACCCGAGCCAACACGTCGGCGTCGGACCACCCGGTCTTCTGCTCGAGTAATGTCTTCTCGTAGTCGTTGGTGAACAGCAGCGCGGCGCCGTCGACGAGCCGGCGGATCTGCTCACCGTCCATGCTGCTGAGCTGTTGCGAGGGGTCGGCGACGAACCGGTAGCCGCGCTCGCGGCACTCCTGTGTGTGGCGCAGCATCGCCTGTGGATCGTTCGGGCTGACCACGACGAGGTCGAGGCTGCCGAGCCGGCGCGCGACGGGCGTGAGTTCGATCAGCCGAGCCTCGGTCATCGCGCCCGCGTAGAAGGAGGCGATCTGATTCTGGTCGGCGTCCGTCGTGCACACGAACCGAGGCGTGTGGTGGAGCTCCGAGACCCGCACGGACGCGGTATCGACGCCGTGCCGTTCCAGCCAGGACCGGTACTCCTCGAAGTCGGCGCCCACCGCCCCGACAAGTACCGGCTCGGCACCGAGTGCCGCCATACCGAAGCAGATGTTCGCGGCAACCCCACCGCGCCTGATCTCCATGCGCTCGACCAGGAACGAAAGGGAGAGGCGATGCAGCTGGTCGGGCAGGAACTCCTCGGCGAACCGTCCCGGATAGAACATCAGCTGGTCGGTGGCGATCGACCCGGTGACCACGATCCGCACTCGATCAACTCCGCACTGGAGGGCGCGAGCGCTCGTGCAGCGCCCGGCGACGGGGGACGCGAAGGATCAGTGGAAGGAGTCGCCGCAGGCGCAGGAGCCGGTCGCGTTGGGGTTATCGATCGTGAACCCCTGCTTTTCGATCGTGTCGACGAAGTCGATCGAGGCACCGAGGAGGTACGGCACGCTCATCCGGTCGACGACCACGCTCACGCCGTCGAAGTCGTGCACCTGGTCGCCGTCGACCGACCGGTCGTCGAAGTACAGCTGATAGCGCAGACCGGAGCAGCCGCCGGGCTGGACGGCAACGCGCAACGAGAGGTCGGTGCGGCCCTCCTGCTCCAGGAGCGCCTTCACCTTCGCCGCGGCCTTGTCGGTGAGCACGACGCCGGTGGTACCGGTGGTGCTGGTGGTGGATTCGCCCTGAACCGTCATGGGGTAGCTCCCTGAAATACGTCTGTCGCTGTTAGCAGTGTCATCGTCCCACAGACAACGTTCAAACCTTCGGTCGTCATCCCGAACCGGACGCCGGCGTGCCGCTCGTGACCCGCGTCACAGGCCCGGGGCGCCCCACACGGGAAACCAGCGGTTGAGCTCCGCCTCGAGCTTCAGGTCACCGGACAGGTTGCCCTGGATCTGGATTTCCAGCGCGTTGTCGCGTCGCTGCTTCCCGCCGGAAAGCGGCGCGAATGGGTAGAAGGTTCCTCGTTTGTACAGGTAGACGAGGGCGATCCGGCGGCCGTCCGGGTGCTCGAAGGAGACCAGCGAGCACAGCAGCGCGGGCCCGAACCCGGCGTCCTGCAACCCGCTGTTGACGGCATGCAGGTCGGTCACCAGGCCCGGCAGGTCGGCGGCGTCGTGGCGCACGAGCAGCCAGGTGTAGCCGTAGTCGTCCTTGCTCGCCTCGACCTTGGGGCCGCCGCTGGCGTTGAGCAGCTGCTCGACGTCGGCCTCGGTGCGGGCGAACGCGGCGCCCTCGGCCGGCTTGTAGCACACGGATCCCAGGCCGGTGGGCAGGAAGCCGAGCGCGGCCTGCATGGTCAAGCCGGCGGAAGGCAGCCCGAAGAGATCGTCGAGGTCGGCCTTCGCCGGCTTCGAGCGGCCGAGCAGCGAATCGAGAAAACCCATCGGCTCAGCGGCCCTCGCCCAGCTCGCGGGAGATCTTCGCCAGCTGCTCGAGGCGGCGCTCCAACGACGGGTGGGTCGAAAACAGCGACGACAGCGACGCGCCCTTGGCCAGCGCCGGGGTGAAGAAGAAAGCGTTGAACGCCTCTGCCCTGCGCAGGTCGCGGGTGGGGATCGCGGCCATCGCGCCGGTCACCTTCTGCAGTGCGCTGGCCAGCGCCGACGGGCGCCCGGTCAGCAGCGCACCGGCCCGGTCGGCGGAAAGCTCGCGGTACCGCGACAGGGCGCGGATGAGCAGGAAGCTCACCGCGTACACGATCGCCGAGACGATCATGACGAAGAACGCGATCATCGCGGTGTTCTGGTCGTTGCGGCCGCGCCGGTTGTAACCGCCGCCGCCGAACATCTCCGAGTAGAACGCGATGCGGGTGATGAAGCCCGCGAGCACACCGAGGAACGACGCGATCGTCATCACCGCGACGTCGTGGTGGGCGACGTGCGACATCTCGTGGGCGAGCACGCCCTCGAGCTCTTCGGCGTCCAACCGGCGCAGGATGCCCGTCGTGGCGCAGACCACCGCCCGCTTCTGGCTGCGTCCGGTGGCGAAGGCGTTCGGCACGTCTGATTCGGCGATCGCGACCTTCGGCTTGGGCGTATTCGACATCGCGCACAGCCGGTCGACGATCGCGTGCAGCTCACGCGCGTATTCGCTGTCGTCCGGGGAGACGACCTTGCCGTGCATCGCGAACAGCGCGATGCGGTCGGAGGCGAAGAACTGGAAGAAGAAGAACCCCCCGACCACGAGGATGATGATCACGTAGGAGATGTGGAAGGCCAGCAGCGCGCCGACGAAGGCGACGTAGAGCAGGCCGAGCAAGAACATCACGAGCAGCATCCGGGAAACGAGACCGCGGTCGGCTGCGAAACGGGTACGGGCCATGAACGCGACGCAACTCAGCCGGGGATGAGTCCCTCCTCGCCGAGCAGCGCACGCACCTCCTCCAGAGTTGAGTCTTCGGCTGGCAACACCAGGTCGGACGGGCCGAGGTAGTCGTCGGGCGTCCGCTCGCCGAGCTGCCTCACCATGACCAGCATCTCGCTCAATGCTGAACGAAAGCCAAGTTCGTCGTCTGCGTCGACGGCCGCTTGCAAGCGCAGGTCGATGGCGTTCAGGGCGTCGACCGTGTGGTCGGAGACCTCGAACTGCCCTTCGCCGAGAATCCGGATGATCATGCGGATCCCCTCCCCACCCGCGGGCGGGTTCTGGCCGGCCTCGGTCGGGGTGGCCGGCGGTGGAGCGGTCTGCTGCGCCGTCGACGCGCCTTCGATGGCCGGCGTGGCGGGCGCGCCGGACAGCTCGCCCTTCATCTTCGCCAGCTCGAGCTCGACGTCGTTCGTGCTCGCCATCCGGTCGAGCTCTTGCTGGATGTCGTCCTTCGAGGTGCCGGTCACGTCGGTGAGCGCGCCCGAGGCGAGCAGCTCGTCGACCGCACCGGCCCGTGCCTGCATGGTCTGGGTCTTGTCCTCGGCCCGCTGGATCGCCATGCCGACGTCGCCCATCTCCTCGGAGATGCCGGAGAAGGCCTCGCCGATCCGGGTCTGCGCCTCGGCCGCGGTGTAGGTCGCCTTGACGGTCTCCTTCTTGAGGCGGAAGGCATCGACCTTCGCCTGCAACCGCTGCGAGGCGAGGGTGAGCTTCTCCTCCTCCGCCTGGAGCGAGGCGTGCTGGGTCTGCAGGTCGCCGATCTGACCCTGCAGCCCCGACTTGCGGGTGAGGGCCTCCCGGGCGAGATCCTCGCGGCCCTGGTTCAGCGCCGCACGGGCCTGCCCGTCGAGTTTGTCGGCCTGCTGCTGGAGCTGTTGGGCCTGCAGTTCGAGCCGCTTGCGCGAAGTGGCGACGTCGGCAACGCCGCGCCGGACCTTCTGGAGCAACTCCAGCTGCTTGGTGTAGCTGTAGTCGAGCGTCTCCCGGGGATCCTCGGCACGATCCAGGGCCTTGTTCGCCTTGGCCTTGAAGATGAGCGACATCCGCTTCATCACACCAGCCATCGATGCCCACTCCTCTTCTCGCGAGCCGGTCGCGTCGACCGGCACTGTCGGGCGTGCTTAACCGCACCCGGCCTGCCCTCCCCAGCCTATGCGCCCGCGAGCAGTCGCGGCAGTGGGTTCCCGCCGCTGCGGATCATGGAACCCCCGGTACCCTGAGCGGGTGTTCAAGCGTTCCTCCACCTCGGCCGCGCCAGCGGGTGGATCCCCCGAGCCTGCGACGCGATCCGAGCAGTCCGACGGCGGGGGCAAGGGCCGGCCGACCCGCAAGCGTCGGGAGGCCGAAGCAGCTGCCCGCGGGTCGTTCATCGACCGGACGACGTCGCGGGGCGGGCGCGGTTCCAAGCCGAGCCGCGAAGCCGCGTACGCGCGCCGAGAAGCGATCCGGCGTGGCGACGAGAGCGCCTTGCCGCTGCGTGACAAAGGCCCGGTTCGCCGATTCGCCCGCGACTACGTCGACAGCCGGCGCAGCATCGGGGCCTGGTTCATGATCCTCGCGTTCCCGATCCTGATCTTGATGAACGTGCCGTCGCTGTTCTTGAGGTCGCTCGGCGTCCTCGGCTTCCTGGTACTGATCGTGGCGATCATCACCGACTCGGTGCTCGTCGCCCGCGGGGTCAGAAGGAACGTCGCCGAGCGGTTTCCCGGAGAGTCGACGAGGGGCATCGGGGTGTACGCCGCCATGCGCGCGATGCAACCTCGCCGGGCGCGCATCCCCGCACCGCGTATCGCGCGCGGTGCGAAGATTCTGAGGCTCAGGTCTGCGGGTCGAGGCTCATCGGGCCGTAGACCACCCGGTCGTCCTCGAGCAGGGTCACCCTCGCGACGCCGGCCGCAAGCAACGTCCGCCACTCCTCACCGAGCCAGTTCTCGGCGTCCGATTGCGTGGGGAAGGTCTCCGCCGGCGGCGGCTCAGCAGTGCGCAGCGGCTCGCCGTCCGCCTCTTCGTACCGCCAGCTCCAACTCATCAGCGCTGTGTACCCGTCCTTCTGCTCTGGTCCAACTGGTCTGGCCCAACCATGGGGCCGAACGCTAGCAACACATGCCTTTGACTTGCGGGAGCCGGGCGTGGTTTGCTCAGCCATCAGCCGGCTCCGTCCAGCTGGTGCCTCACGATTTCAGCATCCCGCCCAACAACTGAAGACGCATCCGACGTGCAGGGGAAGCCGGTCGAATTCCGGCGCTGACCCGCAACCGTAGGCCCCACCCGCAGCTGCAGGTGGAGGCGAGCCGGAGTACCTGCCGGGTGCGAAGTGGCTCCTTTGTCCGTCGCGGTTACGGGGCGGAGCCCGGGTCTCCCGCCCGATTCGCCCCCACGTTGCGTACTCGCACGTGGGGTTCGTCATGTCGGGGCCGGCTGCCCGGGTCTTCACCCGGCCGTGGCCAACCCGAGAGGATTTCGATGCACCGACGCCGGACTCGTGCCACCCTCCTCGCCGCAGCCTGCGTCTCGGTCGCAACCGGGCTGGCCACCGTCGGTGCCATCGCGGCCGGTCTGCCGGCGGCAGCGACGCCTACCCCCAACGACGTCGGGCTGTACGGCTCGGCCGACCCGACGTATGACGGCGTCTACCGGCAGAGTCTGGCCATCACCGGCCTCGTCGCAGCGGGCAAGTCCCCCGACCCGGCCGCCGTCAGCTGGCTCCTCGCCCAGCAGTGCACGGACGGCGCGTTCACGGCGTACCGAGCCGATCCGAGCGTGGCCTGCACGCCGGCGAAGGAGGACGAGAACGCCACCGCCGCGGCCGTGATCGCGCTCACGGCCGCCGGCAAGCCGACCGCATCCGCGGTCGCTGCGTTGAAGCGGTTCCAGCTTCCCGACGGCGGGTTCTACGACAACACCGCGTTCGGGCCCGCGGCGAGTGACGCCAACTCCACCGGCCTCGCGCTGAGTGCACTCGTCGCCGCCGGCGTCGACCCGGCGACCGTGCTGACCGGCGGGAAGTCGGGTGCGGATTACCTGCGCACGCTGCAACTCCCGTGCACGGCGCCGACCGGGGCCGGCGGTTACGACTTCCAGGGCGAGACGACGCTCACCGCCAACGACTACGCCACCGCGCAAGCCACGCTCGGCCAGCTCGCGAAGACCTGGATCGTCGTACCGGCCCCGCTCGCAGCCACGGTGCCGGCATGCGTGCCGGCGACCGACACCGCGACGTCGTCCGCCGATGCCGTCGCGTACCTCGCCGGCCGGCTGACCGCGACGAGCGGTGCGATCCCGTCGAGTGTGGGCAGCGGCATCGACTGGACGTCGACGGCGAACGCGGTGCTCGCGCTCGCGGCCGCCGGTCAGGGTTCGGCGGCCGCCGCGGCGGGCCTCGACGCCTTGCGGGCGAACGTCACGTCCTACGACCGCAGCAACGGCGTTTACGCGCCAGGTCCCCTAGGCACGCTGCTGCTCGTCGCGCATGCGACCGGCAGCGACGCAAACAGCTTCGGCGGGGTCGACCTGGCCGCAGCATTGGCGTCGACCGTGCGCACTGCGGCGAGCAGTTCGCCCGCCCCGACACCTACTCCGTCGGCGCCGCCTGCGGCGTCGTCGAACGGGCCGACCCTGCCGATGACCGGTGGCCGTGACGACGCGAGCCTCGCCGCCGTCGGACTCGGGCTGGTGGCATTCGGTATCGCGTTCCTGACGGCGGCTCGACGCCGCCGCGCAGCGGGTGGCGAGACGTCGTGACTCGCCGACGGCGGCGGGCGGGCGTGACGGCCACCGCTGTCGCCGTCACGTTCGCCGTCACTGTCGCTGGCACGTTCGCCGTCGCCGTGGCCGTGGTCGGCTGGGCGGGCGCCGCGCGCGCGGCAACTGCCTACAGATACTGGGCGTACTACGTCGCATCACCAGGCAGCACGACCTGGCAGTACTCCCAACGCGGGCCGGCCACCGAGCATCCGGCCCAGGGCGAGGTCGAGGGCTGGCGGTTCGCCGTCCAAGCCGATGCCGGTTCCGGACTCCTGCCCCGGGCGACGCCGGACTTCACCGCACTGTGCGGTGCGGCGGCACCGAAGTCCGGCGATGTGCGCGTCGGCATGGTGATCGACTTCGGCACCGCCGCTGATGCCCCGGGCGGCGAGACGCCTCCGGCGGGGGTGGCGGTGAGCTGCGTCGAGGTGAAGGCCGGGTCGACCGGATTCGACGCGTTGCAGGCAGCGGTCGGCGCTGCCAACGTGCGGGTCGGCACCGCGGGCAGCACCGCCGGCCTGGTATGTGGCATCGACGGCTATCCGAGAAGCGAATGCACGAACGCGGTGGCGGCGCCGCGATCGACACCCGCGGCAGGCCAGGCCACACCGGCCCCGGCACCACCGGCAGCGACAACGTCCGAACCGACGACGACGCCGCCCAGCGCCGCTGCGACAAGCACGGCTGCAACCAGTGCGACTGCAACCAGCACACCTGCGCCCAGTGCGACGAACTCGAGCCGTGCGCCACTCCCCGTGGCAACCCCGCTGAGCGGCGTCCACCCGGCGTCCGGGTCGCCGTTTCCGGCGGGTGCGGTCGCCGGCCTCGTGATCGCGACGCTGTTCGGGGCGGTTGCCTTGGCGCGTTCGTTGGCGAAGCGAGGATCGGAGTGAGGCCAATGAGGGCACTGCATGCCGGCGCGTGGTGGGCGTGGGCGCTGGCACTCGCAGCCGCCGCGACGCGCACGACCAATCCCGTGGTCCTGCTGTTGCTGGTTGCGGTCGGCTGGCTCGTCGTCGTCGAGCGGCGCTCGCCGCACGGCGCTTCGACGTTCGGCTTCTTCGTCCGCATCGCGTGCTTCGTGTTCGCGGTCCGACTCGTGTTCGAGGTGGTGTTCGGTAGCTCGCTACCCGGCCATGTGCTTGTGCGGCTGCCGAGCCTGCCGCTGCCGGCTGCACTGGCGGGCCTGCGGATCGGCGGAGCGGTCACGGCCGAGGCGATGCTCACTGCGACGTACACCGGGATGCAACTCGCGGTGCTGCTGATCTGCGTCGGTGCCGCGAATGCGCTGGCGAGCCCACGCCGGTTGCTCCGCTCGCTGCCCGGCGCGCTTTACGAACTCGGGGTCGCGGTTACCGTCGCACTGTCGGTCGCGCCGCAGCTTTCTCATGCTGTGACGCGGGTGCGCCGGGCACGGCGGCTGCGCGGTTCGACGTCGTCCGGGCTGCGAGGCTGGGCCGGCGTGGCACTGCCCGTTCTGCAGGAGGCGCTCGAGCAGTCGGTCGACCTCGCGGCCGCCATGGACGCCCGCGGCTTCGGCCGGCGCGGGGCGGTAACGCGCGGACGCCGACGACTGGTGACCGGCACGCTGCTTGCCGGCTTGCTCGCGGTCGCTACGGCGTCGTACGGGTTGCTCGCGACCGGCTCACCCGCACAGATCGGGATGCCGCTGCTCGTCGGCGGGAGCGTCGTCGCCGGCGCCGCGCTGCTGATCGGCGGCCGCGGGGTGGTCCGGTCGCAGTACCGGCCCGACGAATGGCGCGGCGCCGAGTGGGCGGTATTGGCAAGCGGGCTGGCCGCTCTCGCCGGTGTGGTCGCTGCGGGCCGCATCGACCCGGGTTCGCTGCACACCGGTGCATATCCGATCGCCGCACCGCAGCTGCCGTGGCCGGCGCTGGCCGGAATCCTGCTCGCCGCGCTGCCGGCGTGGCTCGCGCCCCGACGACGCAGCGAGCGCGCGGCCGCCGAGACCGTGAGCCGAACGACGCTGGCGGGGGTGGCGAGATGATCCGGTTCGAGCGGGTGACATTCACCTACGCCGGCGCCACTGCACCGGCGCTGCGCGAGGTCGAGCTGACGATTCCGGACGGCGAGCTCGCCTTGGTCATCGGCGCCACCGGCGCCGGCAAGTCCACCCTGCTGCGCGCGATCAACGGGCTCGTGCCGCATTTCACCGGCGGCCTGCTCCTCGGACGCGTGAGTGTCGACGACCGCGACACCCGAACGCACCCGCCGCGAGAACTCGCCGACGCCGTCGGCTACGTCGGCCAGGACCCGGCCGCCGGATTCGTCACCGACACGGTCGAAGAAGAGCTTGCCTACGCGATGGAGTCGCTCGGGTTCGAGCCGGCCGTGATGCGCCGCCGCGTCGAGGACGTGCTCGACCTGCTGGCGCTGGCGCCGCTGCGGCAACGCTCCCTGCTGGAGCTTTCG
This sequence comes from uncultured Actinomycetes bacterium, assembly GCA_963782965.1. GTDB lineage: Bacteria > Actinomycetota > Actinomycetes > Acidothermales > Acidothermaceae > CAWALV01. Next base: position 1,180,865 of record CAWALV010000006.1, on the reverse strand, counting down.
GCGGGCGAGCAACAACGGGTGGCGATCGGCTCGGTCCTCACCGCCGGGCCGCGCGTGCTGGTTCTCGACGAGCCCACCTCCGCGCTCGATCCGCCCGCAGCAGAAGACGTGCTCGCCGCGCTGACCCGGCTCGTGCACGACCTCGGCATGACCGTCGTGCTGGCCGAACACCGCCTCGAGCGCGTCGTGCAGTACGCCGATCGCATCGTGCAAGTGACCGACGCCGGACACGTGGTCGATGGGAACCCGGCGCGAGCCATGGCCGAAGCGGTCGTGGCGCCACCTGTCGTCGAGCTGGGGCGGCTCGCCGCGTGGGAACCGCTACCGCTCTCCGTGCGCGACGCGCGACGAGCCGCCGGACCGCTTCGTGAACGGCTGTCGCTCGCTGCACCCCAGGCTCCCCCGGCGCCTGCGGCGCATCCGCCGGTGATAGAGGTTCGCGCCCTGGTCGCCCAGTACGGCCGGTATATCGCACTACGAGGCGTCGACCTGGTCGTTCGGCCCGGTGAGATCGTGGCGGTGATGGGGCGCAACGGCGCCGGCAAGTCGACACTGCTCGCGCACGTGGCCGGCCTCCTGTCTCCCGCTGCCGGATCGGTCAGCGTGACGGGCCACGAACCGCACCGGCGCGCGGCGTCCGAGCTCGTGCGTGATGTCGCCCTCGTGCCGCAGGAGCCCACCGACCTCTTCTGCGCCGAAACCGTTGCCGCCGAGTTGGGTGACGGCGCTGCGCGCGCACTGCTCGACCGGCTTTCACCGGGCATCGACGATGGCGCGCATCCCCGCGACCTGTCCGAAGGCCAGCGCCTGGCAGTCGCCCTCGCGCTGGTGCTGGCGCTGGCACCGCCGGTGCTGCTGCTCGACGAACCCACGCGCGGCCTGGACTACCCGGCGAAGCAGCGGCTGATCGAGGTGCTGCGGGATCGGGCCGCGGCCGGTATCGCGATCGTCGTCGCCACCCACGATGTCGAGCTCGCGGCCGACCTCGCGATCCGCACCATCGTCTTGGCGGACGGCGAGGTGGTGGCCGACGGCCCGACCGCGGAGGTCGTGACGGCATCGCCGGCGTTCGCACCCCAAGTTGCGAAGATCCTGCATCCGCTGCCGTGGCTCACGGTCACGCAGGTACGCACCGAACTCGAAGGCAGCGCGCGGTGACCGCGAACGCAGCCGCCGCCGCGAGCGCCGGCCTGAACTCGCGGGCGATCCGGCTTCGACCCCGCTCGGCGACGGCATTGGCGGTCGTCAGCGCCGTCGGGGTCGTCGCGTTCGGCTGGCCGTTCGTCGCGTCGTCCCCGGCATCCTCGCCCGCTACCCCGCACGGCGCCGACGCCCCGTGGATATTCGTCGCCGTGCTCGCCTTGCTCCTGCTGGTCGTCTTCGCCGAACTCTCCGAAGGTGGCATCGACGCGAAGGCGATCGCGATGCTCGGTGTCCTCGCGGCATGCGGCGCAGCATTACGCGCCGTCGGCGGCGACGTCACGGGCGCCTCGCCGGTCTTCTTCCTCTTGATGCCCGCGGGTCGAGTGCTGGGCCGTGGGTTCGGCTTCGCTCTGGGCGCGGTCACGCTGCTCGGCAGCGCGTTGCTGACGGGTGGCGTCGGGCCCTGGCTGCCGTTCCAGATGCTCGCTGCGGCGTGGGTCGGCCTGCTCGCAGGCTGCCTGCCCCGCGCCCGAGGACGCGCCGAAATATGGTTGCTCGCGACCTACGGTGCGGTCGCCGGGCTGCTCTACGGCGCGGTCACCGACCTGTGGTTCTGGCCGGTGCAGACCGCCGGCCTCTCCCCACAGATCTCCTACGTCGCCGGCGCGAGCCCGCTCACGGAGTTGCATCACTTCACCGCGTTCTACCTGACGACGTCGCTGGGCTGGGACATCCCACGCGCGGCGGCGAACGCCGCTCTCGTGGTGGTGGCCGGCCGGCCGGTGTTGGCGGCGTTGCGGCGCGCGGCCCGCAAGGCCGCCTTCGGTGCTGTCGCCACATTCGCCGACGACGCTCTCGCCGGCGCCCGGTTCACGCCGGCAGCCGCAACCGAGCCGGGTGTTGGTGCTCGGAGGCGCGAGGTCGGGCAAGTCCGTCACCGCCGAACGGCTGCTGAGCGGCGAACCGACCGTGTGTTACGTCGCTACCTCAGCGACCGCCGGCGACCCCGAATGGGCGGCGCGCGTCGCAACACATCGAGCCCGCCGCCCGGCGTCCTGGTCGACGGTCGAAACGACCGACCTCGCAGCTCTCCTGAAGACTCGTACCGCGATGGATCCCCCTTTGCTCATCGACTGCGTGTCGGTGTGGTTGTCGCGCGTGATGGACGACGTCGGGCTGTGGTCGGCCGCCGACCACGACGCAGCACAAACCGCCGATGCTGCGTTGGCCGCGCTGGTCGACGAGCTCGTCGATGCCTGGCGCAGGACGAGCGCGCGGGTCGTAGCGGTGAGCAACGAAGTGGGGTCCGGCGTCGTTCCCGAACACGCGAGCGGACGCCGGTTCCGTGACGAGCTCGGCACGCTGAACGCGCGGCTCGCGGCATCGTCGGACGACGTGGTGCTGGTGACCGCCGGCATCGCGCGATCGTTGCTTCGTAACGAAGTCCTTGCCCCCTAAATGAGTTGCTCCATAACGAAAAGGTGGATACGTCTTGACCACGTCCTTCGCGGTTCCCGCCCTCGACGAGGCTGCGCAAGAACGGGCTCGGCAGAGGCAGGAACGGCTGACCAAGCCGGCTGGTGCCTTGGGCCGGCTCGAAGACGTCTCCGTGTGGCTGGCCGGCACGCAGGGCCGGTGCCCGCCGCGCGCAGCCCGAGCGCATACGCGTTGTCGTCTTCGCCGGCGACCACGGCGTCGCCTCGGCCGGCGTGTCGGCCTACCCCGCAGAAGTGACCGCGCAGATGGTCGCGAACTTCGTGGCTGGTGGTGCGGCGGTCAACGTGTTGGCCCGTGCAGTGCAGGCGGAGGTCCGCGTCGTCGACATGTCGGTGCGCGCTCCGGTGCCGGGCCTGCCGGCGGAGGTCGGTAAGTGGCGGGTGCGCCCCGGTTCGGGCCGGATCGACCTCGAGGATGCGTCGACCAGAGACGAGGCAGCGCAAGCGCTCGACGCCGGTCGCGCAATCGCCGACGCCGAGATCGACGCCGGTGCTGATCTGCTGATCCCCGGCGATATGGGTATCGGCAATACGACACCGGCCGCCGTGCTCGTGGGCATTTTGTGCAACTGCTCGGCCGAGACCGTCACGGGCCGTGGCACCGGGGTCGATGACACCACGTTGGCGCGAAAGCAGGCCGTGGTCGCAGCAGCGATGACGCGGGCCGGTCAGCACATCGGTGACCCCCTCCGCCTCCTGGCCGCCGCCGGTGGGCCGGATTTCGCTGCAATGACAGGCTTCTTGCTCCAGGCGGCTGTGCGACGCACACCCGTCGTCCTCGACGGCATGGTCTCGGGCGCCGCGGCGCTCGTGGCCGAAGCCATGGCTCCGGGGGCTTCAGCTTGGTGGATCGCGGGGCATCGATCGGTCGAACCGGGGCACGCGCGAGCGCTGTCCCGACTGAGCCTCGAGCCGCTGCTCGACCTCGGTCTGCGGCTGGGTGAAGGGACCGGCGCGCTACTCGCCGTCCCGTTGCTGCGGGCCGCGGCAGATACCCTCGCGGGCATGGCGACCTTCGACCAGGCGAACGTGAGCGACCGTGCTTGACGGCCTACGGCTTTCGCTGACGACATTTACCGTATGGCCGGCGACGAAGACGACTCCGGCGGTTAGTGACAGGCGAACTGCTCGTGCCGCGATGTTGTGGAGTCCGGTCGTCGCCGTGTTGATGGTCGTCGTCACCGGGGCGGTGCTGATCGCGGCGCGCCATATGTACGGGCCGCACTACTTGGAGCGCGGCGCATTGCGGGCCTCCGGCGAATCGGGCCTGCTGCCGAGCGCCATCGCGATCGCACTCCTGGCGTTGCTTTCCCGCGGGTTGCACCTCGACGGTCTGACCGACACCGTTGACGGCCTCGCATCGCACCAGCCGCCCGACCGCGCGCTCGCCATTATGCGTGAAGGCAGTGTCGGCGCTCTCGGCGTCGCGAGTCTCATCCTGCTGTTGCTGCTCGACGTGTTCGCCTTGTCGGTCGGAGTTCGCGACCATCACGGCACTCAGTCGCTCGCGGTGAGTGTCATCACAGGCAGGCTCGCGATGCTGTGGGCGTGCACGCCAGGCGTCAAACCCGCACGGACGACGGGCATGGGCGCCCTCGTCGCCGGAACCGTTTCACGTCGCGCCGCAGCGGCATGGACGGCGATCGTGCTGGCCGGCGCGATCCTCTACGGACGGTTCGACACCGAGGCCGGTTCCGCTCGTGGCGCAGTGCGAGCAGGGGTGGCCGTCATCGTGGCCCTGGCTGTCGCATGGGCCGTGCAGAAGCACGCGGTGCGACGGTTCGGTGGGATCACCGGCGACATCCTCGGCGCTCTTTGCGAAATCGCGACACTGGCTGCGCTGCTCACCCTCGCCGTCGCGCGCACGTTGTAGCCCTCGCAGCCGCGGCCGTCGTTCGGTTGTCCGCGCTGGCCGCAGACAGCTTTCTGTCTCGACGATTGCTTGCACAACACCTGCGAGCGCTATCCACATTGTTGGTGAAACCCTTGTGTTGTCAGGGATTCTTGTGCTGCAAGGGATTCGGGCCCGAGCATCAGGTGGCGTGGGCGACTTTCGAAAAGCGAATGTGGATGCGCGCGACGAGGTCGCGTAAATGTCGGCGGCGACGGGTAGCGTCACGGGCACGCGCACGGTGGGAGAAGTTGAACGGGGGTTGTGGTGTCGGCGTTGGAGTCCGTACGGCAGGCGGTCGATGAACTGCAGCAGACCGACGTCGACGCACTGCCGAACACCGCGCTGTGCGAAACGATCGTGGCGTTGCGTCAACAGATCGACCGGCTCGAGGCGGTCTGGAGCCACCAGGTTGCGATCGCCCACGAACGTGGTGCCGCCGCCGCCGACGGCTACGTCAGCACCGCTGCCTTCCTGCGTCACGCCTGCCACCTGTCCCCCGGAATCGCCCGAGACCGGGTCGAAACGGCGATCGCCGTCCAGCAGCATCCGGCAGTGGCCGAGGTATTCGCCGAAGGAGCCATCTCCGTACGCCATGTCTGCGTAATCACGACCGCACTGGCCGACCTGCCCGGCGATCTGGCCGCCGACGCCGAGCCGGTGCTCGTCGAAGCCGCCCTGAACTACGACACCAAACGGCTCGCGCAGATCGCTCGGCGGGTTCGGCTCATCGCCGATCCCGACGGCGCCGCCGACCGCGACGCCCGCCACCACGAAACCCGCTGGCTCGACGTGTCCACCACCATCGACGGGCTGGTCGCACTGACCGGGTTGCTCGACGCGGAATCCGGTGCCGTCTTCCGCACCTGGCTCGATGCCGCCACCCCACCACCAGTCGACGGTGACCAGCGAACAGGCGCCCAACGCCGCGCCGACGCCCTGGTCGACCTCGCCCGTACCGCTCTCGACAGCGGCCACCTCCCCGCCGACGGCGGGCAGCGACCGCATGTGCTCATCACCGTCGACCTGGCCACGCTGCAAGACCGCTCCGCCGTTCCCGGTGAACTCGCCTGGGCCGGGCCGATCAGCCCTCGAACGGCACGCCGGCTCGGCTGCGACGCCGCCACCACCCGCGTCCTTGTCGCCGGGCCGGACGCACCGGCCGGCGGGCCGCTCCCCGTCCCGCCGGCCGAACAGCTGTGGGCAGCGCTACCCGCCGCCTTGCGCGGCCCCACCCAAGTCCTCGACGTCGGCCGCGCGACACGCACCATCCCGCCGGCGATCCGCAAAGCCCTCGTCGTCCGCGACCAAGGCTGCACCTTCCCCGGTTGCGACCGCCCACCGCCGTGGTGCGACGCCCACCACGTCAAGCATTGGGCCGACGGCGGCGAAACAGCACTGTCCAACCTGGTCCTGCTGTGCCGACGCCACCACACCGTCGTCCATAACCAGCACTGGAAAATCGCCGTCCATGACAACGGCAGCGTCGACTTCGCAGCACCGCCACCCCGCCCTGACTAACTGGTGTGCTCTATTTCAGACCGAAATTCAGACCGTGATCGGCCTTTCATGAGCGCGTCGGCGCCGGTCACGAGCTGTCGGGCACCCGACCCGAACCTAGACTCGGTGGCGCGCGTCCAAGCTGCGGAGGTGAGCGCGGCGATGAGGCAGGGCCACGCCAGGGTCACGGCGGCGGGCGGGTGCGCGCTGACCGCAGTGCTGCTTGCCGGCTGCGCCGCGCCGGCGAGCCCGGTCGCCGGATCGGGCCCGACCATCGCACGTAGTTCCCCTCTGGGCGTGCCGGACATCAGGCCTAGCGCGACCAACCGGCTTCCGGCGGTACTGCAAGACATCCCGGCGGCACTGGTGTCCGCAGACGGACGCCAGGTCACGGTCACCGGGGAAGGCGGTGGATTCGTCGCGTCCTTGTCGCTGGTCGCGCAGGAGACGGCGAAGGCGGTGAAGCTGTCGCTGCTCGCGGTGCCGGCGCGCTGCCCGTGCACCGCCGACCTGATCGTCGGGCCCGTGCACGCCACGCTGAGCGCGCCGCTGGGAGATCGGCGGCTGGTCGACGCCGCAACCGGCCAAACGATCACGCTCATGTCCGGCACGAAGCTGGCGAGCGTCGGCTGGCTACCGTCCGGCTTCCAAACCACTCCCGCCGATGCCATCGCCGATGCCGCCACGACGCCGCCGACCAGCACGCCCGCACAGAGCGCGCCGCCGGCCTGGGCACGCAGCTACACCGCCCAAGACCCCGCTGACACCAATGTCATCACCATCACCCAATACGCCGGCGACCACCTGTCCGACCTGCAATCGTCGTCCTTGGCCACCCAACCCGTTGATATCAACGGACACCAGGGATTCACCTGGCATGGGGGCGGGGCCGACCAGGGCTATGCGTTCCAGGTCTCCGGGCGAGGTGTGGTCTGGCAGCGGGGCGGATACACGCTCCAGGTCACCGACGACTTGACCCGGCTTCTTCCGGGCCAGACCGTACTCAGTGAGGCCGACGTGCTGCGTATCGCACGCAGCCTGACGCTGCCGTAACCGCTGGCGCGGCGACGATGCAGCCTACCCGCCGCCGGACTTCCGCGAGGTGCTGGCGTTGCTCCAGTCGGGAATGACCAACTCCGAGATCGCCACGAGGCTGTTCATCTCGACGAAAACGGTCGACCAGCACGTGTCCTCGGTGCTCGCCAAGATGGGGGTCGGGTCGCGAGCGGAGGCAGCTCGCAAGGCGGCCCAAGCCGACGATGGTCGGCGACCCACCGACGCGGCGACGGCGTCACGGCGCGGCTGACCGATTGCTGCCTACCGCTGTTCGCCGCCCAACGCGCCGACGATCGTGCCTGCGACGGCGTCGGGCGTCGTGTCATCGACATCGACTACGAGGTGAGCGAGCTTCTCGTACAACGGCTCGCGCCCCTCGTACAGCGTGCGAATAGCCGCGGCCGGGTCGGCTCCGAGCCAGGGCCGGTAGGTGCCGGTGACGCGCGCGACGAGTGTCTCGACCCGGGCCCGCAGGTACACGACGAACGCGCCGGCATGCAGCCGTTCGCAGAGCTCGACGTTCAGGACGACGCCGGCTGCCGCCCCGGCTATCACCGGCCCCGGATCGGCGAGCACCTTGTCGACGGCGGCGAACTCCGCCTCGCGCATCGCCGCCTCGCCGCGTTGCTGCAAGAGGTCACGCGTGGGCATGCCGGTCAGCTGTGCGACGACCTCGTCGTTGTCGACGTAGGGCCAACCCGTGGCGTGCGACAACGCCAGGCCGACCGTCGACTTTCCGGCACCCATCATGCCGATCAGCACTACCCGAGGTGCGTCCACCACGTCCGATCCCTCCGACTAGCTCGACCAGCTCGACAGTTACTGAGGCGTCACGTGCACGAACGGCGGCTTCACCACGCGCATCGGGCAAAGCCTGCCCCGCACGTCGACGCTGACGTCCGCCCCTTCGAGAACCTCCGGCCGAAGCAACGCAAGCGCGATGCCGACCTTGCGCGTCGGCGAGAAAGTCCCGCTGGTCACTTCTCCGACCGGCTCGCCGGCCGGTCCTACCACCGGCATGTGCGGGCGCGGGATACCGCGGTCGAGTGCCTCGAGCCCGCGCAGGACCCGGCTCGGCCCCGCCGCGCGTTCGGCAAGCAGGACATCGCGACCCCAAAACGCAGGCTTCTTCCAACCGACCGCCCAGCCGACGCGCGCCTGGTTGGGCGTGATCTCCAACGAGAGGTCTTGGCCGTGCAGCGGATAGCCCATTTCCGTTCGCAGCGTGTCGCGAGCACCAAGACCACACGCTCGGATGCCGAACTGCTCCCCCGCCCCCATGACGGCGTCCCACAGTCGCGGCGCTGCATCTGCGGGCACGACCAGTTCGTAGCCGTGCTCGCCGGTGTAGCCGGAGCGACACACGGTGACGGGCGCACCCGACCAGGAGACGTCGACGAACGACATGTACTCATGACCGGAAGGCAGATCCAGCGCTGCCAGCACATCGGCCGAACGAGGGCCTTGCACCGCTAACACAGCGAACTCGCGGTGCAGATTGCGCACCTGCACCGAGCCAGGCGCGGACGACGCCAGCCGCCGCACGACCTCCGCCGTGTTAGCAGCATTGGGCACCAGGAACACGTCGTCATCGGCTCGCAGGTAGGCGATGAGGTCGTCGACGACTCCGCCGCTGCGGTCGTCGCAGCACAGCGTGTATTGCGCTTTCCCGGGCTCGATGCGGGCGAGATCGTTGGTGAGTCGCGCGTTCACGAACGCGGCCGCGTCCGCCCCGCGCACGGATGCCTTGCCCAGATGCGAGACGTCGAACAAGCCGACGCGCTCGCGCACCGCGGCGTGTTCGGCCAGGACCCCGCCCCCGGCATACTCGAGCGGCATCTCCCAGCCGCCGAACTCGCCCAGCTTTGCGCCGAGCCCGACATGGCGGTCGTGCAGCGGGGAACGGAGGAGGGCTTGCGCCGAATCGCCCATGAGCCGGACGTTACCGTGTTCGGCCCGCCCGCACTTCCCTGAGCGAGAAGCACGGCCGGTCGAGCGGGGTAGCATCCGGCCGTGACCTCCATAACGCTGGGCGCTGACGCGCCGGACCGGATCGAAACCGACGCCGTCGTCGTAGGCATCAGCACCGGCGCGAACGCGCAGACGGTGGTGCTGGCGCCAGGCGCCGAATCGCTCGACGCCGCTTTCGAGGGCCGGCTCGCGTCGATCCTGCAATCGTTCGGAGCCACCGGTGCCGCGGGTGAGTGTCACCGGGTGGCGACCCTCGGGGCGGCGGCGAGCCCGCTGCTCCTGGCCGTCGGTCTCGGGCCGGCACCCGCGCGCGGTCGCGCGTATCCGGCGGAGGCGATCCGCCGCGCAGCAGGGACGGCGGCCCGCGCACTCGCCGGCAACGACCGGGTGGCCTTCGCGCTGCCGATCTCCGGCGACCCGCCGGCGGCTGCCGGCGACATCGCGACCGGGGCCTTACTCGGCAGCTACACGTTCGACACCTTTCGCAAGGCCTCGGCGGCGGGCCACCTGCCGCCGATCGAGTCGATCGTCATCGTGGGCGCCGGACGAAGCGCGCCGGTGCGTCGCGCCGTGGAAGGAGCGCAGATCGTCTGCGCAGCAGTCGCCGACGTCCGCGACCTCGTCAACACCCCGCCGTCCCATTTGCACCCGCGCGAGTTCGCCGACTGGGCCGCCCAGCGAGCCGAAGAACTCGGGGTCGAGGTCGAGGTGCTCGACGAGAAGGCGCTGCGGAAGGGGGGTTACGGCGGCATCCTCGCCGTCGGACAGGGCTCGGTGAACCCGCCGCGGCTCGTCCGCCTCGCTTACCGCCACCCGCGGGCGCGCAAGACCCTCGCACTGGTCGGCAAGGGCATCACGTTCGACTCCGGCGGGCTGTCGCTCAAGACGAACGCGGGCATGGAGTGGATGAAGTCCGACATGGCGGGCGCGGCCGCCGTCCTCGCCGCGACCTTCGCGATCGCACGACTCGGGCTGGCCGTCAACGTCACGACTTGGGCGCCGCTCGCCGAGAACATGCCATCGGGCACCGCCCAGCGCCCGTCCGACGTGTTCACCGCCTACGGCGGCACCACCGTCGAGGTGCTCAACACCGACGCCGAGGGCCGCCTCGTCCTCGCGGACGCGCTGGCCCGGGCCAGCGAGGACCAGCCCGACCTGATCGTCGACCTCGCCACCCTGACCGGCGCCCAGCTGACCGCCCTCGGCAACCGGGTGAGCGCCGTGATGGCCAACGACGACGCGCTGCGCGACGGCATCGTCGACGCCGCCGGCCGCGCCGGCGAGGCGATGTGGCCGATGCCGCTGCCGCCGGAACTGCGCAAGGGTCTCGACTCCGCCGTCGCCGACATCGCGAACATGGGCGAGACCCACGGCGGGATGCTGACCGCCGGCATGTTCCTTCGGGAGTTCGTCGGCTCGCGCACCGACGGGAAGGCTCGCGCCGACAGCGACGGGTCGTCGATACCGTGGGCGCACCTGGACATCGCCGGCCCGTCGTTCAACCAGGACGAGTCGTACGGCTACACCGCCAAAGGCGGCACCGGCGCCGGCGTCCGAACCGTCGTCCAGCTCGCCGCCGATCTCGCCGCTCGCCGCCTCTGACGGGCGAACCTGCGGGTCGCGCGCGGGTTCGCGCGTGCGAAGATGACGAGGTAACGCGCGTGAAGCATGACGTGAAGCACGACGTGCAGCCCCAGGGGGCCCTACCGGGCCGACACATGAGGAGCCTTCTCGTGGCAAACGGCGAACCCGACAGCTTCGACCTCGTCATCCTCGGCGGCGGCAGCGGCGGCTACGCAGCGGCGTTTCGCGCCACCGAGCTCGGCCTGAAGGTCGCGCTGATCGAAAAGGACAAGGTCGGCGGCACCTGCCTGCACCGCGGCTGCATCCCGACCAAGGCCCTGCTGCATGCGGCCGAACTGGCCGACGGCGCCCGCGAGAGCGAGCAGTTCGGCGTCAAAGCGAGTTTCGAGGGCATCGACGTCCCCGCTGTACACAGCTACAAGGACGGCGTCGTCAACCGGCTCTGGAAGGGCTTACAGGGCCTGGTCAAGGCGCACAAGATCACCTACGTCGAGGGCTCGGGGCGGCTGGTGTCGCCCACCGCAGTCGAGGTCGACGGCCGGCGGTATGAGGGCAAGCACGTGTTGCTGGCCACCGGTTCGGAGCCGAAGTCGCTGCCCGGCCTGGATATCGACGGCAACCGGGTCATCACCAGCGAGCACGCGCTGCGGCTCGACCGGGTGCCGAACTCCGTCGTCGTCTTGGGCGGCGGCGTCATCGGTGTCGAGTTCGCCAGCGTCTGGAAGTCCTTCGGCGCCGAGGTCACCATCGTCGAAGCGCTGCCGCACCTGCTGCCCCTGGAGGACGAGAACAGCTCCAAGCTCCTCGAGCGGGCGTTCCGCCGTCGCGGCATCGGGTTCGAACTCGGCGCGCGGTTCGAAAGCGTCAAGGCCCGAGACGACGGCGTCGTGGTCACCCTCGAGGGCGGCAAGACGATCGAGGCGGAGTACCTGCTCGTGGCCGTCGGGCGCGGGCCGGTGTCAGCCGGGCTCGGGTACGAGGAGAACGGCGTCCGGCTGGAGCGCGGGTTCGTGCTCGTCGATGAGTACTGCCGCACGAATGTGCCGACCGTCTCGGCCGTCGGCGACCTCATCCCGACGCTGCAACTCGCGCATGTCGGGTTCGCCGAGGGCATCCTGGTCGCCGAGCGACTCGGTGGGCTCTCCCCGGTGCCGATCGACTACGACGGCGTGCCGCGGATCACCTATTCCGAGCCCGAGGTCGCGTCGGTCGGGCTCACCGAAGCGAAAGCCCGCGAGAAGCACGGCGACGCCATCAAGACCTTCACCTACGACCTCGCCGGCAATGGCCGCAGCCAGATCCTCAAGACGGCCGGCGCGGTGAAGGTGATCAGCGTGGCCGACGGCCCGGTGGTCGGCATCCACGCCGTCGGCAGCCGGGTCGGCGAGTTGATCGCCGAGGCGCAGCTCATCTACAACTGGGAGGCACTGCCCAGCGAGGTCGCGCAGCTCATCCATCCGCACCCGACGCAGACGGAGGCGATCGGCGAGGCCCATCTCGCCCTTGCCGGCAAGCCGCTGCACGTTCACGACTGACTCGCCTACCAGCCAGGAGCCGCAACCCCATGCCCGTCGCCGTCACCATGCCTCGCCTCGGGGAAAGCGTCACCGAGGGCACGGTCACCCGTTGGTTGAAGAAGGAAGGCGACCGGGTCAGCGCCGACGAGCCGTTGCTCGAGGTCTCCACCGACAAGGTCGACACCGAGATCCCATCGCCCGCTTCGGGCGTGCTGCGCCAGATCAAGGTCGCCGAGGACGAAACGGTCGAGGTGGGCTCCGAGCTCGCCGTGATCGACGACGGCGACGAGGCTGGCAGCGAGGGTGCCGGCGATGAGGCTCCGCAGCAGGCCGCCGAGCAGCCCGAGCAACAGCCCGAGGAGCCCGAGGAGCCGCAGCAACCGGACCAGCCGCAGGAGCAAGCACAACCGAGCAGCGCTGAATCGGGTTCGCCGTTCCGCCCCGCGCCCGCCCCGACCCCGCCCGCTGCGCCGACTCCCCCTGCTCCCCCTGCTCCCGCGCCGCAGGCCGCTGCCGCGGCCGAGCCGCAGGCCCCCGCGCAACCGGGCCACGAAACCCTGCCGCAGCCCACGCAGCCCACGCAGCCCACGCAGCCCACGCAGCCCACGCCGGCATCCAACGGGGGCGGCGAGGCCGGCGACGACGCCGCCTCCTACGTCACCCCGCTCGTCCGCAAGCTCGCCGCCGAGCACGGCGTCGACCTCTCGGCCGTGACCGGAACTGGGGTCGGCGGGCGCATCCGCAAGCAAGACGTCATCGCTGCGGCCGAAGCAGCCGAGGCTGCCGAGGCTGCGAAGGCTTCGACGGCTGCACAGGCCTCGGACGCGCCGGCTTCAGGCGCTGCGGCCCCGGCGACCCGGATGCCGAGCGCTGCGGCGGCTGCCTTGCGCGGCCGAACCGAGAAGATGTCGCGGCTGCGTGGGGTCTTGGCATCGCGCATGGTCGAGTCGCTGCAGACGGCTGCGCAGCTGACGACGGTCGTCGAAGTCGACGTCACGAAGATCGCGCGGCTGCGCCAGGCCGCGAAGCGCGACTTCGAAGCCCGCGAAGGCGTCAAGTTGTCGTTCTTGCCGTTCTTCGCGTTGGCCACCGTCGAAGCGCTCAAGCAACACCCGATCCTCAACGCCAGCATCGACGCCGCGGCCGGCACCATCACCTACTACGACGCTGAGCACCTCGGCATCGCCGTCGATACCGAGCGGGGACTGCTCGTTCCCGTGATCCGCGACGCGGGCGACCTCAACCTCGGCGGCCTGGCCCGAAAGATTGCCGACATCGCCGACCGCACCCGGGCCAACCAGGTCAGCCCTGATGAGTTGTCGGGTGGCACCTTCACCGTCACCAACACGGGCAGTCGCGGCGCGCTCTTCGACACACCGATCCTGCTGCCGCCCCAGGTCGGCATCCTCGGTACCGGTGCAGTGGTGAAGCGACCGGTGGTCATCGACGATCCGGAGCTCGGCGAGACCATCGCCGTCCGGTCGATGGTCTACCTCGCGCTCACCTACGACCACCGGCTGGTCGATGGCGCCGACGCCGCGCGTTTCCTCGGCACGGTCAAGGGCCGGCTCGAAGAGGGCCGCTTCGAAGCCGAACTGAACCTCTAGGCCGTGGCGGCCGGGCAAACCGAGCCGATGCGCGTCGTCGTCTCGGGTGCAAGTGGTCTCATCGGGTCGGCGCTGGTTCGCGTGCTACGCGACGACGGCCACCAGGTGCTGCGGTTGGTCCGCCGTGAGAAGCGGGCGGATGACGAACTGAGCTGGGATCCCGCGGCAGGGCGAGGCCCGGAAGCCTCGGCGCTCGACGGCGTCGACGCCGTCGTCAACCTGGCCGGTGCGGGCATCGGCGACCACCGGTGGACCGACGCGTACAAGCAGCAGATCGTCGCGAGCCGGGTCGAGTCGACCACACTGCTGGCAGCGGCCGTCGCGGCCGCCGATCACTTGCCTCGGGTCTTCATCAGCGCCTCGGGTGTCGACTACTACGGCAACCCCGGCGATGTCGAACTCGACGAAGACTCCCCCGCGGGCAGCACCTTCCTTGCTGACGTCTGCCAGCAGTGGGAAGCAGCGACGCAGGAGGCATCGGCAGCAGGCGTGCGCACCGTCGTCGTGCGCAGCGGCATCGTGCTCAGCACCCGCGGTGGAGCGCTCGCCCGGGTACTGCCGCTCTTCAAGGCCGGCGTCGGAGGCCGGCTCGGCAGTGGCGAGCAGTACGTCAGCTGGATCGCTCGCCCCGACCACATCGCTGCGTTGCGTTTCTTACTCGACGCCGACGACGTCAGCGGCCCGGTGAACCTCACCTCACCCGAGCCGGTCACCAACGAGACGTACACCAAAGAGATCGCAGCGGCCGTCCGGCGTCCGGCCCTGTTCGCGGTACCGTCGCCCGCGCTGAAGTTGGTGATCGGCCCCTTCGCGCAGACGGTGCTGGCCGGCCAGCGGGTGCTGCCACGACGCCTGTTCGACGCGGGTTTCGCTTTCGACTATCCAACGCTGCGGCCCGCGTTGCGCACGCTGCTCGACTCCGACGCGTGACCGATCAGGTCGGTATCCACGAGACCTTGCCGGCCAGGTACACGTAACCGACGAACGTCACGGCGTCCATGATCGCGTGGGCGATGATGAGCGGGAGGGTCCGGCCGGTGCGCTGGTAGACGCGGCCGAAGATCAGGCCCATCACGAAGTTGCCGGCGAAGCCGCCGAAGCCCTGGTACAGGTGATACGACCCGCGCAGCAACGCGCTGGTGGGCAGGGCGAGGTTGTCGTGCCAACCGAATTGCCGCAGCCGGTGCAGCAGGTAGCCGCTCACCAGCACCTCTTCGTAGATTCCGTTCTGCGCGGCGGAGAGGAGCAACACCGGCACGCGCCACCAATGCGGGCCCAGCGTCGTCGGCACGACGACGAGATTGGCGCCCGCCGCATGCGCTCCGATGTATAGCGCCAGGCCCGCACCGCCGACGCAGGCGGCGAGGAGTACCCCGACCCCGACGTCGCGTACCGGTCGCGAACGGTCGACGCCGATCGTCGCGAGCGACTCCTTCGACCGGTGCAGCAGGTAGGCGACGAGCAGCACGGGCACGAGCCCGGTCGCGATACCGACGAGCTGGAACGACAGGTCGAGCCACTGCCGGTCGGGCGTCACCGACCCGTTGAGCACGGTGTGCTGCGCCGCGAGCGCTTGGTGTTTGGCGGTGAGGTCCTTGACCAGATTGAGCAGCGCGTAGACGCCGCTGGCCCCGAGGCTGATCGCGAAGACGATCCAGACCTCGAAACGCAGCGCGCGCCGCCACTGCGGGCCGATCGCGTCGAGCGGCGTCGACAGGTCGCGCGGCCGAGGCCCCGCCGCGGCGGCGGCGGTCTCGGCATCGCGGATCTCAGAGCTCACCTGCCCATGATGGCAACCGAATGCTGAAGACGGCGTGAGACGGCGGCGCACCGGTCTTCCCCCGGCGCCGGCGGGGGCTCGGCCCGACGCCTCAGCCGGGCCGGATCGTGTCGATCCGCCACTCCGGCCGACCGCCCCCGCTCCCCCCGCTGCCGACGTCTCGCAAGACGACCACCCAGGCCCGCTCGCCGCGGCCCGCTTGGTGCGCGACCGTGCCATCGGTGCCGACGATGTCGTAGGGCGGCAGCGTGTCGCGGACCGCGAGGGTGACCGTGCCGCCCGCGTTGCTTGCGGTGGCACCGGCGTGGACGGCGACGAGCTGCAGCCGCAGATCACGCGCCTTCTCCCCCGCCGACACCAGCGCGCCGAGGCTGGCCCGGTCGGCGGCCAGCGCCGCCGAGCCGGGCGCATACACCTGTTCGAGCAACGACGGATCGGCCTGGACGAACGCTTGATCCCGCAGGGCGTCGAGCCGGGCGAGCACGGCCCGCCACGCGCCGTCGGTGGTCGCCGCCCGCGCGCCGCCGGAGGCGCTCGCGGATGCCTGCTGATCGTTGGACGCCAAGCTGGCGCCGAGCACAACGGCGACGCCGAGCGCAACGGCGCCGGCGCCGGCGAAAGCTGCCCGCCGCACGAGGGAACGTCGCGGCCCCGACCACCGATGGCGGCCAGGCGCGGCCGGGCGATCACCGGATGACGAAGCGGCCGGACGCGGCTTCGCCTCGTGGGTCAGCTCACCTACCGCCAGCGCGCGCCGGTGCGGCAAGCGCACCGGCTCGGGCGGGCACGCCTCGAAGCAGCCGAACAACGCCTCGGCGAACGACGTGGCGGTAGGCCGGAGTTGCGGCTCCGGCGCAAGGGCGAGCTCGACGATGCGAAGCAGGTCGATGGGCACCTCGACGGGCAGGTCGCGCACGAGAGACCCGAGCGGCGCCGGCGCCGAGCCGCGCCCGTACGGGGCGACGCCGCACAGCGCGGCGTAACAGACGGCGGCCAGACCGTGGACGTCGGAGGCCGCGGTCGGCGGTCCGCCGGCCGCCACCGCCGGGTCGGCGAAGCCGGCGGTGGCACCCGTTGCGACGTCGACACCGTCAGCGCCACCCTGCTCGCCGAACAGGCCCGCCACCCCCAGGTCGGCGAGCAGCGGCCTGCCTTCGGCGTCGAAGAGGATGTTGCCGGGAGTGACGTCGCCGTGGCGCAGCCCTCGCGCGTGGATGTCGGCGAGTGCCTGCGCAAGCGGAGCCGCGATCGTCATGACCTCACCGGGTGTCAACCGGCCGCGCGCCGCGAGAACGGAGGCGAGGCTGCCGCCCGCGGCGAAGTCGAGCACCAGGGTCAGCCCGGCGGCGTCAGGCACCACGCCCCGGAGCCGCACGACATGCTCGTGCTCGACGGTGGCGAGCAGCGCGGCCTCCCGGCGCAGCCGTGCCTGCGCGCCGGCTGGCGTGAGGCCTGCGCCGCCGTCGAGCCGAGGCCGAAGCCGTTTGAGCGCGACCAGATCGCCGGTCGCCTGTTCACGTGCGCGCCACACCTCACCCGACCCGCCGAGCCCGACCAGCTCCTCGACGTCGTACCCCGGCAGCGTGAACCTCTCCACACCGGTATTCGACCGCACCCGCAGGTCGGCGTGCCGGCATTGTCCACAGGGGCGAACGGGCCGGGCTAGGCGATCGGCATGTCGACGTCGGAGTCGACCCGCGATTCGTCCTGCGCCGCGCGGCGGGCAAGGGCGCTGGGCCACCAGATCAGCCGGCCGATGTCGTAGCCGGCGGCAGGTACGACGACCGAGCGGATGAGGAAAGTGTCGAGCAGCACGCCGAAAGCGACCGCCGACCCGACCTCGACCAGCGTCACGAGCGGCAGCACCGCGAGCACGCTGAACGTGGCGGCGAGCACGAAACCGGCCGAGGTGATGACACCGCCGGTGACCGCCACCCCGGTGCGGATGCCGCGTTGCGTCCCGACGTGCAGCGCCTCCTCGCGCACTCGAGACATCAAGAAGATGTTGTAGTCGATGCCGAGGGCGACCAAGAAGATGAACAGGTACAACGGCACCGACGCATCTGCGCCGTGGAAACCGAAGATGTGCTTCCACGCGAAGGCACTCGCGCCGAGGGCGGCGAAGAACGAGAACATGACCGACGCGATCAACAACAGCGGTGCGACGAGCGCTCGCAGCAGCAGCGTCAAGATGACGAACACCACGGCGAGCACGATCGGTATCACGAGCCGGTTGTCGTGCGCTGCGGCCTGCTGGGAGTCATACGCGATCGCCGTGATGCCACCGACCAACGCGTTCGTGGCCGCGACCGAATGGACGGCGTGTCGCAGCCGCTGGATCGTCTGCTGCGCGGCATCGGAGTCGGGCGCGGCGGTCAGCTGGCCGTCGATCTCGACGTAGCCGTCGTAGGGGCCCTTCACCGTGAGTGGCTGCGCCACGCCTTGGACGTTTTGCACGGCCTGTTTCACCGCCGGCGCGTGCGCGGCATCGGTCAGCACCACCGCGGGCGCTGCGGCGTCGATCGGGAAATGCGCGGACAGCACCGTCTCGCCCTTGATCGACTCGGGCTTGCCGACGAACTGCTGCCGGTCGGAAAGCCCCTTGGCGTGCAAGTCGACGAGGCCTACGCACAGCACGCCCAGCAGCACCACCCCCGCCACCCAGACCCGCCTCGGCCGCCGGCCGACGGTGTCGGCGACCCGACCCCACGGCCCGCTCTCGACGTGGGTGTCGGTGCCGTATCGCGGCACGAACGGCCAAAAGACCTTGCGAGGCACGGCGGTGAGCAGTGCGGGCAGCAACGTCGTCATCGTCGCGAGGGCGCAGGCGATGCCCACTGCGCCGACCGGGCCGAGGCCGCGGGTGGATTGCAGCACGGACACGAGCAGGCACAGCAAGCTCAGGATGACCGTCGTGGACGACGCGAGGATGGCCGGGCCGGCCCGATGCAGGGCGACCGCCATCGCCTCGTGCTTGTCCTCGTAACGGTGCAACTCTTCGCGATAGCGGGCGACGAGCAGCAGCGCATAGTCGGTGCCCGCGCCGAAGACGAGCACCAGCAGGATGCCGGCCGACAAGCCGTTGACGGTGAGGCCGGCTTTCGCCAGGCCGTAGACCGCCGCCTGCGCAAGCTCCAGCGCCGTGGCCGCACCGATGACGGGAATCAGCCACAACACCGGGCTGCGGTAGGTGAACAGCAACACGACCACGACGACCAGCACGGTTGCGTAAAGCAGCGTGCCGTCGATGCCATTGAAGACGTTGTTGCTATCTGTCTGCACCCCTGCCGGGCCGGTCAGATACTCGGACAACCCGTTTTCGCCGTGCAACTTGTCGCGCAGTGCGCCGACGTTCGTGACGAACGCCTTGGAGTCCTTCGCATCGAAGGTGACGACGAACTCTGCCGCTTTGCCGTCGGCAGAAAAGGCCTGGCTCGGCTGCCCGACGACGCCTGTCGCGTTCGCCGCCATCGCCCGCTGCTGTTCGATGAAAGCCTTGTCGGACGCCGTGAGGCCGGCGTCTCGTTCGTAGACGACGACGCCGTCGAGTGAGTTGCCGTTCGGGAAGTGCGCCTTCTGCAGGTCGAGCACCTTCGTCGACTCGGCCGAATGCGGCAGGTAGGAACCGGCGTCGTTGTTCTCGACGCTCATGAGCCTGCTGGCCAGCGGCGCGACCACGACGAGAACCACGAACCAGAAGCCGATGACCGCCCACTTACTGCGTCGGCCCGTGGTCAGCCGGACCAACCTGTCATTGATCCCCATAGCGTCAACCCTAAGGTGACGAGCAGGCGCGATGCACGCCGGATTTGTATGGTTGAGAGTGTGATGGAGTTCGAGCACGCAGGGGTCGTTTCGTACGACGACGCGCTGGCGCGCCAGCGTGAGCTGCACGCGCTACGGGTGGCCGACGCGATCCCCGACACCTGCCTGCTGCTCGAACACCCCCCGACGTACACCGCCGGCCGGCGAACGCAGGGCTTCGAGCGGCCGGTCGACGGCACGCCTGTCATCGAGACCGATCGCGGCGGGCGCATCACCTGGCACGGCCCCGGCCAGCTCGTCGGTTACCCGATCGTGAAGCTGCCGATGCCGGTGGACGCCGTCGGGCACGTGCGCCGGCTGGAGGCCGCGATCATGGCGGTGTGCGCGGAACTCGGCCTCGAGACGACCCGTATCGCCGGCAGGTCCGGCGTCTGGGTCGCCGCCGGCGACGGCACGCCCGACCGGAAGATCGCTGCGATCGGCGTCCGGATCTCGCGCTGCACGACGATGCACGGCTTCGCGCTCAACTGCGACCCCGACCTCAGCTGGTTCGCCCGAATCGTCCCCTGTGGCCTCGACGACGCCGAGGTCACCTCGCTTTCCCGCGAGCTCGGCCGCGACGTTAGCGTCGAGGAGGTGCGGCCACTCGTCGTCCGGCATCTAGGCTGGAGTCTTGCCGGCCGGCAAGAAAGAGAACAAGAAGAGGGGGCCCTGCGGTGACCGCGCTCGCGCCCGACGGACGCAAGCTGCTGCGCGTCGAGGCTCGCCATGCACAGGTGCCCATCGAGAAGAAGCCGGCCTGGATCAAGACCCGGGCCCGGATGGGCCCGCAGTACACCGAGCTGAAAGAGCTGGTGCGCGGCGAGGGGTTGCACACGGTCTGTGAAGAAGCCGGCTGCCCCAACATCTTCGAGTGTTGGGAGGACCGCGAGGCCACCTTCTTGATCGGTGGCGCCACCTGCTCGCGCAACTGTTCGTTCTGCCAGATCGACAGCGGCCGGCCGGCGCCGTTCGACGCCGACGAGCCGCGCCGCGTCGCGGAGTCGGTGGCCGCCATGGGGCTGCGCTACGCGACCGTCACCGGGGTCGCGCGCGACGACCTCGACGACGAGGGCGCCTGGCTGTACGCGCAGACCGTGCGCGAGATTCACCAGCTGCTGCCCGGCTGCGGCGTCGAGCTGCTCACGCCCGACTTCCACGCCCGCCCGCAGCTGCTGGCACAGATCTTCGACGCCGCACCCGAGGTGTTCGCGCACAACATCGAGACCGTGCCGCGCATCTTCAAGTCGATCCGGCCGGGTTTCCGCTACGACCGGTCGCTCGAGGTGCTGCGGCTGGCGCGAGAGCACGGCCTCGTCACGAAGTCCAACCTGATCCTCGGCCTCGGCGAACACCGCGACGAGATCAGCGCCGCGCTGGCCGACCTACGCTTCGCCGGCTGCGAGCTGATCACCATCACGCAGTACCTGCGCCCGTCACTGCGCCACCACCCGGTCGAGCGCTGGGTCGAGCCGGCGGAGTTCGAAGATCTCGACGCCGAGGCCCGCTCGCTCGGCTTCTCCGGCGTGATGTCGGGGCCGCTCGTGCGCTCCTCCTACCGCGCGGGCCGGCTCTACCGGCAGGCCGTCGCGAGCAGGGGCCTATCCTGAGGCGCACCATGGCGAGAAAATCCTCTGACCCCGCGAAGGACAAGGCGGCCGGCACCGAGAAGGCGCCGGGCCGCAACGCGCAGATCCGTGCGGCCTTCACCCTCACCCGGCAGCGCGATCACCGGCTGATCCCGGCGATGGCACTGGCCGGCCTCATCACCTTCGGCATCTTCGAGCTGGTCGGCTGGCTGCTCAACGACTTCATCGTCTTCACGGTGACCGGCGTGGTTGCCGGTGTCCTGGTCGCCTTCATCGTCTTCGGGCGGCGCGCGCAAGCCTCCGCATACGGCGAGATCGAAGGCCAGGCGGGTGCTGCGGCGGCCGTCATCGACAGTTTGCGCGGCGACTGGCGCCTGACGCCGAACGCCGCCGGAACGCGGATGCTCGACGTCGTCCACCGCGTCGTCGGCAAGCCCGGCGTGGTCTTGGTGGGCGAGGGTGACCCGGCGCGCCTTCAACCGCTCATCGCCGATCAGCAGAAGCGGATCAACCGGGTCGCGTCCGGGACGCCGATCACCGTCCTCATCGTCGGCAAGGGACCCGGCCAGGTGCCGCTGCGCAAGCTGCAGCAGCGGATGAACCGGCTGCCCCGCACGTTCAAGGGCGCGACCGTCGACCAGATCGAAGGCAGACTGCGCGCCCTCGGCACGCTCAACGCGGCGCTTCCGAAGGGCCCGTTGCCCAAGGGTGCCCGCCTCCCCAAGGGCATGCGCCTGCCGCGTTAGTGGGCCCGCTAGATCCGGACGACGACGCAGTTCGCGGCTTTGTCGTGGTATCCGCGTTGATCCACGTCGTAGATCACCGCGGGGATCACGACGAGCAGCAGCACGGTCCGGACGACGAGCCAAGGGAAGGGCACCCGGCTACCGTCAAGCCGCCGGACCCCGATGCCCATCACCCGCATGCCGAACGTGCTGCCGACGATCGGGAGCAGCACCAGGTTCTCCGCACCGAAGACGGCAAGGGTGAGCGTGGCGCTGTGCTGCGGTGTGAACAACCGCTCGCCGGTGACCAAGCTGACGATCAGCAGGCAGCAGGCCCAGTCGATGCACAGGGCCACCACGCGGCGTCCCAGCCCCCCGACCGACATCCGGCCGGACGCCGGCAGCCCCAGACGTTCCCCCGGATATGCCGGAGTTGCCGCGGTCGCGGGACTGCCCGCCGGCCGCGGGCCGTTCAGCCACGAATCATTGCCCCGGCGAGTCTTGGACCCGCTCCCGTTACCCACACCGGTCACGATAACCTTCGCGCTGGGTTAGCAACCTGCCGCCGGCCCTGACACCGCACAATGGTTGTCGCGGCTCCTCCGGCGCGTAACCCCGAGGAAACATTCGAGACATCCTCGGGTAACGGCTCGCCGCTAGCGTGCTCGACGTCCCGCACTGCCCTAGGAGGAACATCCATGTTCACCAGTGCCGATGAGGTCCTGGCGTACATCCGCGACAACGACGTCAAGTCGGTCGATGTCCGGTTCTGCGACCTGCCCGGCATCATGCAGCACTTCACCGTGCCGGTCGAGTCGTTCGACGCGAAGGTCTTCAGTGACGGCCTCGGGTTCGACGGTTCGTCGATCCGCGGATTCCAGCAGATCCACGAGTCCGACATGCTCCTGCTGCCCGACCCGACGACGGCAGTGCTCGACCCGTTCCGCGCCGAGAAGACGCTGAACCTGAACTTCTTCATCCACGACCCGCTGACCGGCGAGGCCTACAGCCGCGACCCGCGCAACATCGCGAAGAAGGCGGAGACCTACCTGTCGAGCACCGGTATCGCCGACACGGTGTACTTCGGCCCCGAGGCGGAGTTCTACGTCTTCGACGACGTGCGGTTCAAGACGAGCCAGAACGAGAGCTACTACCACATCGACTCGATCGCGGGCGCGTGGAACACCGGCCGCGTCGAGGACGGCGGGAACCGCGGCTACAAGGTGCGCTACAAGGGCGGCTACTTCCCGGTGCCGCCGGTCGACCACTTCGCCGACCTGCGTGCGGAGATGACGCGCGAGCTGATCAACGGCGGGCTCATCGTCGAGCGGCAGCACCACGAGGTCGGCACCGCCGGCCAGGCCGAGATCAACTACCGGTTCGACACGCTGCTCAAGGCGGCCGACGATCTGCTGCTGTTCAAATACATCATCAAGAACGTCGCGTGGCGCAACGGCAAGACGGCGACCTTCATGCCCAAGCCGATCTTCGGTGACAACGGCTCCGGCATGCACTGCCACCAGAGCTTGTGGAAGGACGGCACGCCGCTGTTCTACGACGAGCTCGGCTACGCCGGCCTCTCCGACATGGCCCGCCACTACATCGGCGGTTTGCTCAAGCACGCGCCGTCGCTGCTCGCGTTCACCAACCCGACGCTGAACAGCTACCACCGGCTGGTTCCCGGCTTCGAGGCGCCGGTGAACCTGGTCTACAGCCAGCGCAACCGCTCCGCCTGCATCCGCATCCCGATCACCGGCACCAACCCGAAGGCCAAGCGGCTGGAGTTCCGGGTGCCCGACTCCTCCGGCAACCCCTACCTGGCCTTCTCGGCGATGCTGATGGCCGGCCTCGACGGCATCAAGAACAAGATCGAGCCGCCGGAACCCATCGACAAGGACCTCTACGAGCTGCCGCCCGAGGAGCACGCGAACGTGTCGCAGGTGCCCGGCTCCCTGCCCGAGGTCCTTTTGGCGCTGGAGGCCGACCAGGAGTACCTCCTGGAAGGCGGCGTCTTCACCCAGGACCTCGTCGAGACCTGGATCGACTACAAGCGCACCGCCGAGGTCGACGCCATCCGGCTTCGCCCCCACCCGCACGAGTTCGAGCTCTACTTCGACATCTAGGCCGCCACGTCAGCAACGGGCCGCCCGGTTGTATCCGGGCGGCCCATTACTGTCAGGCGCCTACTTGAACAGGCCTCGCATCGCGCGCCGGGTCGCCTTCCCCTCCGTGCGGTACACGGCCTTGCGGACGTACCGCTTCCCCAGCGCCGTCGGTCCCTTGCGGGCCGCCCGGCCGGTCGCCGACGCTCGAGCAAGCTTGTACAGCATGTTGGTGAGGCTCATCGTGGCCCCTCTCGGTTGCACCCAATCGTAGGGCGGATCGCCACGATCGGGCTCGGCTGGCCGCTATACGCGCGCGGCCCCGACCCCACTTCTGGCAAGATTTCAGGTTGTGGCCACCCGCAACGACATGATCGCGCCCGCCGGCGCGGGCCGCGGCGGGGCGGCCTCTGCACCTTCTCGCAGGCTGGTTCCGCTGGTTCCGCTGTTGCCGCCGCCGCTGCGCAAGCAACGCCGTCCCCGGTTGTGGCAAGAGATCGGCTTCATCGCGCTGAGCTATTGGATCTACTCGATCATCCGCGACGCCGTTCCCGCTCACCTCACGCCCGCGCTCCAGCACGCGCGTTACATCCTGCACGTCGAGACGCTGCTCGGCATCGACGTCGAGCATTCGGTGAACGGTTTCGTCGACTCAGTGCGCTGGGGTGGCTGGCACTGGCTCGCGAACGTCTCCGACTACTACTACGCGGTGATGCACTTTCTCGTCGTCCTCAGCGTGTTGGTCTGGGTCTACGTCAAGCACCCGATGAACTACCGGTCGCTGCGCACGGCGTTGTACGCGGCGAACGGGTTCGCGGCGATCATCTTCTGGGTGTACCCGCTGGCTCCGCCGCGGCTGATGACGAGCCAGACCTACATAGACACCGTCGTGAAGTACCACACGTGGGGTTCGTGGGGTTCGGGCGGCATCTCGAAGATCTCCAACCAGTACGCCGCGATGCCGTCGCTGCACATCGGCTGGTCGCTGTGGGCGGGCCTGGCGCTGTTCATGCTGAGCCGCACGTGGTGGCTTCGGGCGCTCGGACTGCTCTACCCGGTGGCGACGTTCCTGGTGATCATCGGCACCGCCAACCACTTCGTCCTGGACGCCGTCGGCGGGGTGGCGGTGCTCGCGGCCGGGTTCGGCGTCCAATGGGTCTTGACCGGGCGGCATGCGTTCGCGGCCGGCGGCGAGGAATCAGGCGCGGCGCGAAGCCGCGGCGAGGCGACCGGAGGCGACGCGGATCACGTCGTGGGGCCAGAAATACCGGAGAACTGACACCACGAGCAGACCGGCGACCCCCGCCCAGGCGACTCCCGCCGCCGCGCCACGCCAGTTGCCGATCGCGCCCCACAGCGCGAACCCGATGCCCTGCGTCAGTGCGATCGAGGCGCTCGCGAGACCGTTCGCCCGACCACGCAACGCCGGCTCGGTGACGACGTTGTACGTCGCGATGCTGGTCACCACGAAGCACTGCGTAAGCCCGCTGGCCATCCAAAGTGCCGCGGCCACCGGAATCGGCGGCACGAGCGCGGTCGCGGCCAGCAACAGCGCCCCCAGAATCGGAAGTCGCAACAACCACCGGCCCTGCACGGCCGGCGGGAAGAACCGCACGAACAGCCACGCGCCGATCGCAACCCCGCACGGCTGCGCGGCCGTCAGCAGCCCCACGGCGATCGGCCCGTGACCCTGCTGCTTGGCGTAGGCGACGGCCAGCGCTTCCGGGGCGATCAAGAACACCAGCGAGCTGGCGACGAGCAGGACCAGCGATCGACGGGCCGGATCGCCGACGATGAGCCGCAGGTCGGGCCCCAGGTTCCGGGCAAGGCCGCCGACCGTGATCCGCGACCCGCTCATCGCCGGCGGGCGCGGTCGCACATGTGTCGCAAGCACGGCGAAGGACACGAGGAACGTGAGGACGTCGACAACCAGCGCACCCCTGGGCGTGACGGCGGCCACGATCATGCCGCCGAGAGCGAAGCCGAACACCTGATCGATCTGCTGGAGGATGCGACCGGTCGCGACCGCTGGCACGTAGAGCGGGCTCTGGTCGAAGATTTCGGGCAGCATCGTGCTCCTCGCCGTCGTGAACGGCGGCGAACACATGCTGGACAAGAGCACGAGACCGATGAGGCCCCAGATCGGCACCGTCGACACGAACGTCGCGACGACGAGCACCGAGATCACGACGGCGCGAGCAGCGTCA
Source organism: uncultured Actinomycetes bacterium (assembly GCA_963782965.1). Taxonomy (GTDB): domain Bacteria; phylum Actinomycetota; class Actinomycetes; order Acidothermales; family Acidothermaceae; genus CAWALV01. The sequence goes on along the minus strand of CAWALV010000006.1, from coordinate 1,154,893 downwards.
CAAAAGAGCATGACGCTACGCCGCGGCAGGCGGTCGACGAGGGGCGAGAGCAGGATGCCGCCGATGACCCAAGGGACATAGGTGACGGCGTACGCGGCGGCCGCGAGGAAGGCGTTCTCCGAGCGCTTGTACACCAGGTAGGCGATCGCCAGGCCGGCGATCTGGTCCCCGCACTCGCTGGTGAACTGAGCGATCGCGATGCCGCGAAACTCCCGATTCGCGAACACGCCCCCGCGCGGCGCCGGACCGGACCCGACCGGATCGCCCGGGCGGGTCGAGCGCTCAGAGCCGAGCGTCAACGCCATGCCGGGATCACCCGGGCAGTAGTCGTCACGTGTAGAAGACCCTTTCCACGACGGCCCGGGATCGCCGAGTCACCCGCCGATACTCATCCAGGAAGTCACCGGACTGCCACGGAGAGTAGCCGACCAGGCGGGCAATGCCCACCACATCTCGTAAAACTGTGGGAATCGAATCGGCAGGACGCCCTCTCGCCAGGACCAGGGCATTACGCACCTTCGTCGCTAACCGCCACGCGGTCGCCAGCACGTCGGCGTCGGTCTCGAGGATCAGGCCCGCGTCGTGAGCGGCATCGAGCGCACCCAGCGTCGAGGTGGTGCGCAGCTGCGGTACCGACCCGGCGAAGCGCAACTGCAGGAGCTGGACGGTCCATTCGATATCGGCCAGCCCGCCACGGCCCAGCTTCGTGTTCAGAGTCGGATCGGCCCCGCGCGGGAGGCGCTCCTTCTCGACGCGTGCCTTGATCCGCCGGATCTCGCGCAGATCGGCCGGCGAGAGGCCGGTGTCCGGCCACCGGATCGGCGCCGTCGCGGCCAGGAACCGTGCTCCGAGGTCGGCGTCGCCCGCGACGAACGCGGCGCGCAGCAGAGCCTGGCTCTCCCATGGCTTCGACCAGCGCGCGTAGTACTGGGCGTACGAGCCGAGGCTTCGGGTGAGCGGCCCTTGGCGCCCCTCCGGGCGCAAGTCGGCGTCGAGGTCCATCGCCGGCTCCGGCGCCGGGACCGAAAGCAGCCGGCGCACTTCGTTGGCCACCAGATGTGCAGCCGCGGCAGCATCGGACTCCGCCGCCCCGGCCACCGGCTCGTGGACGAACAATACGTCCGCGTCGCTGCCGTAACCCTGCTCGCCGCCACCGAGGCGGCCCATCCCGATGACCGCCAACCGCATCGGCAACGACCCGCCCGTCCGCGCTTCGGCCGCGCGGGTGACGACGTCGAGCACCGCCTCGAGCGTCGCGGCAGTGACGTCGGAGAGCGCCCGACCGACCTGCGCGATGTCGAGCAGGCCGAGCAGGTCGGCACAGGCGATCCGCAACAACTCGCGACGACGCAGACCACGAGCCATCGAGACGGCAGACTCCGCATCGTCATAGCGGCGGACGGCGCGCAGCAACTCCGTGGTGAGGTCGGCAGCGGGCCGTGGCCGCAACTGGTGCGGCCCTTCCTCGCCGGTGTCGCCCAGCATGGCCACCGACTCCGGCGCGCGCAAGAACAGGTCGACGGCGTAACGGCTACTCGCCAGGATGCGGGCCAGATGCTCGGCGGCGGCGCCCTCGTCACGCAGCAGCCTCAAGTACCAGGGCGTCTCACCGAGCGCGTCGGAGACCTGACGGAACGCGAGCAACCCGGCGTCGGGATCAGGCGCGTCGGCGAACCACGCGAGCATCACGGGCAGCAGCGTGCGCTGGATCGCCGCCCGCCGGCTCACGCCCGACGTCAACGACTCGAGATGCCGCAACGCGTGTTCGGGATCGCCGTAGCCGAGCGCCTCGAGCCGGATCGCCGCCGCATCGAGTGAGAGCCTCGCCTCCTCCCCGGGCAGCCGCGCAACCGCCGCGAGGAGTGGCCGGTAGAACAACTTCTCGTGCAGCCGCCGTACCTCATGCGCGTGCCGGGCGTGGGTGGTGGTGAGTTCCACAACCGGATCGCGAAAGAAGCCGACCGCGCGGCCCAGGCGCCGCAACTCGCCTTCGTCAACCGGCAGCTGGTGCGTTCGACGCAGCCGGTACAGCTGTACGCGGTGTTCGAGGGTCCGCAAGAAGCGGTAGGCCTGCGCCAGCGCGTCGGCGTCGCGCAGACCGACGTAGCCGCCGGCCGCCAACGCCGCCAGCGCGCGCAACGTGGTGGCGCTGCGCAACGACTCATCGGCTCGACCGTGCACGAGCTGCAGCAGCTGGACGGCGAACTCGACGTCGCGCAAGCCACCCGGCCCGAGTTTGAGCTCGCGCGCGGCCTCACGCGCGGGCAAGGTGGCTTCCACCCGGCGGCGCATGGTCTGCACGTCGGCTACGAAGTTCTCGCGGTCCCCCGCGCTCCAGACCAGCGGCTGGACGGCCTCGAGATACGTGCGGCCGAGCTCGAAGTCACCCGCAACCGGGCGCGCCTTCAACAGCGCTTGGAACTCCCATGTCTTCGCCCACCGCTGGTAGTAGGCCAGGTGGCTGGCCACGGTTCGCACCAGCGGCCCCATCTTGCCCTCGGGCCGCAGTGCGGCGTCCACTTGCCAGATCGGCGCGCAGATGCGCATCATCGCCGTCGCCAGCTGGGTGGCAGTTCGCAGCGCAGCGGCTTCCAAGGCCGGCTCAGCCGGCTCAGCCGACTCAGCCGACTCAGCTGACTCAGCCGACTCAGCAGACTCGGCGACGAACACGACGTCGACGTCGCTGATGTAGTTGAGTTCCCGGCCACCGCACTTGCCCATGCCGATGACCGCGAGCCGACACGCGGCGGCATCGGGCGGCAGGTCGGCCACCGCTACAGCGAGCGCGGCGTCGAGGGTCGCGCTTGCGAGGTCGGCGAGTTGCGCGGCGACGTCGTCCATCGTTGCTCGCCCGGTCAGATCGTGCGCCGCGAGCCGCATTAGCAGCCGGCGATAGGTCGAGAGCAGGGCCTGCTGGGCCGCCGCGCCCGTCCGGCCCTCGGTCGCGCTACCGAGTTCTCGGCGCATACCGAGCCAGGTGAGACAACACTCGCCTTCGGTACCGACGAGCACGCGCCAATCCCCCGGGTGCGCGAGGAGATGATCGCCGAGCGCCACGCTCGCGCCCAGGACGCCGCTCAAGCTGCGGCGCAGAATCGGGTCGGCGTCGAGCGCGGCGCGCAACTCGGCCGCCTCCGAGGATTCCAACAGCCTCGCCAGCGAGTCCAACGCCAGATCGGGATCGGCGCTGTGCGCCAGCTCGGAGAGGACGGCCGAGCTGATCGCGAGCCGCTGTGCGACCGCATCAGCCCGGCGAACGTCGCTGAAACCGAGCCGGGCCAGCTGACCCGCGCGGCTGTCGAGTCGGTCGAGTTCCTCGGTCACGCATCGAACGTAGCCGCTACAGGACGCGCAGGTACCGGTTGCGCTCGTACTCGGTGACCTGCCGCTGGTAGTCGGCCCACTCGTCACGCTTGTTGCGCAGGAAGAAGTCGAAGACGTGCTCGCCGAGGATGTTGGCCATCAGCTCCGACTTCTCCATCACCTTGATGGCATCGTGAAGGGACGTCGGCAGCGGCTCGATGCCCATGGCCCGCCGCTCCGATTCGGTCAGCGCCCACACGTCGTCCTCGGCGCCTTCGGGCAGCTCGTAGCCCTGCTCGATACCGGCCAGGCCGGCCCCGAGCATCGCCGCGAACGCCAGGTAGGGGTTGCACGCGCTGTCGACCGAGCGGATCTCGATCCGGGTGGAGTTGCCCTTCTGCGGCTTGTACATCGGCACGCGGACGAGGGCGGAGCGGTTGTTGTGCCCCCAGCACACGTAGGACGGCGCCTCCCCACCGGCTCCCGCCGTGCGGGTGGCGCCACCCCACAACCGCTTGTAGCTGTTGACCCACTGGTTGGTGACGGCGGTGATTTCGGCAGCGTGCTTCAAGATGCCGGCGATGAACGCGCGCGCCGTCTTCGAGAGCTGATACTGCGCCCCGGGCTCGAAGAAGGCGTTGCGATCGCCCTCGAACAACGACAGGTGCGTGTGCATGCCAGAACCGGGATGCTCGGTGAACGGTTTCGGCATGAACGACGCGAAGACGCCCTGCTCGAGCGCGACCTGCTTGACCACCTGGCGAAACGTCAGGATGTTGTCGGCCGTGGTCAACGCGTCGGCGTACCGCAGGTCGATCTCTTGTTGGCCGGGCGCCGCCTCGTGGTGAGAGAACTCGACGGAGATGCCCATCGACTCCAACATGGTGATCGCCTGGCGCCGGAAATCATGACCCAGGGCATGCGCGGTGTGGTCGAAGTAGCTGCTCGCGTCGGCGGGCACCGGCATAGCGCCCGGGACCGGCTGGTCCTCCAGCAGGAAGAACTCGATCTCGGGGTGGGTGTAGAAGGTGAAGCCCATGTCGGAAGCCCGCGCGAGCGCGCGCTTGAGGACGAACCGGGAGTCGGCCCAGCTCGGTGAACCGTCGGGCATCAAGATGTCGCAGAACATGCGCGCCGTGCCGGGCGTCTCGGACCGCCACGGCAGGATCTGGAACGTGGCCGGATCGGGCTTGGCCAACATGTCGGCCTCATAGACCCGGGCGAACCCCTCGATGGCCGAGCCGTCGAAGCCGATGCCCTCGGCGAACGCGCCCTCGAGTTCGGCCGGCGCGACCGCGACCGACTTCAAGAAGCCCAAGACGTCGGTGAACCACAGTCGCACGAAGCGGATGTCGCGTTCCTCGAGCGTGCGCAACACGAATTCGGTCTGCTTGTCCATGGCTGAATCCTCCCGGGCGCAAGTTACGTCGGCGTTACGCCGCGCCGTGGGCGGGCCGGCCGCGGCCGGTCGCAACCGCATTCAGTGGTGTCAAGCCCGCTTTACACCACGGTACGCTGGTCGTATGCCGCAACTTCGCCTTGCGCTCGCCCAGGTCGATCCGGTCGTCGGCGACATCGACGCGAACGTGGCCGCCGTCATCGCGTGGACGAAGCACGCCGCCGGCGAAGGGGCGCACCTCGTGGCGTTCCCGGAGATGATGCTGACCGGCTACCCGATCGAAGACCTCGCCCTGCGACCCTCCTTCGTCGACGCGTCGGCGCAGGCGGTCGAAAGGCTCGCCGAGGAGCTGGCATCGGGCGGCCTCGGCGCCGTCGCGGTCATCGTCGGTTACGTCGACCATCCGCCCCCCGACGCGCCGCTGATCGCCGGTCGCCGGCTCCCCACCGACGCCGCCGCATTCCTGCTCGGTGGACGCGTCGTCGCCCGTTACGCGAAGCACCACCTGCCCAACTACGGAGTCTTCGACGAGTTCCGCTACTTCAGCCGGGGCAACCGGCTACCCGTCGTCCGTCATCTCGGAGTGGACATCGTGATGACGGTGTGTGAAGACCTCTGGCAGGACGGCGGCCCGATAACTGCCGCTGCGCACGCGCGCGCCGGCCTCGTCGTCAACATCAACGGCTCCCCCTACGAGCGCGGCAAGCCGGACGCGCGGCTACGGCTCGCGCAGCGCCGGGCTGCGCAGGCGGGCGCCCCGATCGCCTACGTCAACATGGTCGGCGGTCAGGACGAGCTGGTCTTCGACGGCGACTCGTTCGTCGTCACACCGGCCGGCGTGCCGCTCGTGAGAGCGCCGCAGTTCGACGCCGGGTGCGTGCTCGTCGACCTCGAGCTCGAGCAGGCGGCCGGCGAGCAGTCCGGTTCCGTCGACGTCGCCGACGGAACCGTCATGACGATCGAACGGCTCGACCTCGGTACACCGCCGGTGCCGAGTTACGACGCACGGCCCGGCGGTCTCGCGCCCCGCTTGTCGCACGAAGCTGAGGTCTACACGGCTCTCGTCGTCTCGACTCGCGACTACGTTCGCAAGAACGGGTTCCGCTCGGTCGTCATCGCACTGTCCGGCGGCATCGACTCGGCGCTGGTCACCACGATCGCCGTCGATGCGATCGGCGCGCCGGCCGTGCACACCGTCGCGCTGCCCAGCCAGTGGTCGAGCGAGCACTCGCTCACCGATGCGGCCGAACTCGCCCGGCGCCAGCACGTCGACCACGTCGTCCTTCCGATCGCCGACATGGTCGATGCCTTCGACAAGCACGTCACCTTGCATGGCCTGGCCGCCGAGAACCTCCAGGCGCGGGTACGCGGCAACATCATCATGGGTCTTTCGAACGAGCACGGGCATCTCGTGCTCACGACCGGCAACAAGAGCGAGCTCGCCACGGGCTACTCCACGCTGTACGGCGACTCCGCGGGCGGGTTCGCGCCGATCAAGGACGTCCCCAAGACATTGGTCTGGGCGCTCGCCCGGTGGCGCAACGCCCAAGCGGAGAGGGACGGCGTCGAGCCGCCGATTCCACAGAACTCGATCGACAAGCCGCCGTCCGCCGAGCTACGCCCCGGTCAGCTCGACAGCGATTCGTTGCCCGACTACGCGGTGCTCGACGCCGTCATCGACGGCTACGTCGAACGAGACGAGAGCCGCGCCGACCTCGTCGCCGCAGGCTTCGACCCGCAGGTCGTCGACCGGACCATTCGGCTCGTCGACGGCGCCGAATACAAGCGCCGCCAGTACCCACCCGGTCCCAAGATCAGCGTGCGCAACTTCGGCCGTGACCGCCGGCTGCCCATCACGAACCGCTGGCGAGAGCCCGGCGCGCAAGCCGGTCCGGGGACGCCGCAGGGCCCGCCGGCGGGAGAAGCCGCACGCAGCTAGTCCCACCTGCCGCCCCGACATGCGACCATGGACGGGTGCCCGGGTACGTCGTCCGACGACTCGAGGCGAGGAAGGCCAGGAGATTGCTATGTCCGCCGCAAGCAACTACTCGACAGCCGACAAGCCCAACCGTCGGATCACCATCCGCGACCTCCAGACCCGCAAGCAGCGTGGCGAGCGATGGGCGATGCTCACGTCCTACGACGCCATCACCTCCGGCATCTTCGAGGAAGCCGGCATCGACGTCCTGCTCGTCGGTGACTCGGCCGCAAACACCGTCCTCGGCTACACCGATACGTTGCCGGTGACCATCGACGAACTCCTGCCACTGGCCCGCGCGGTCGTACGGGGCACGTCACGATCGCTCGTCATCGCCGACCTTCCTTTCGGCTCCTACCAGGTCTCGCCGGGCCAGGCGCTGGAGACGGCCATTCGCTTCATGAAGGAAGCGGGCGTGCACGCGGTGAAGTTCGAAGGTGGCAGCGAGGTCGCCGAACATGTCCGCACCGTGGTCGGCGCCGGCATCCCGGTCATGGCCCACGTCGGCTTCACGCCGCAGAGCGTGCACGCGCTCGGCGGGTACCGCGTACAGGGGCGCGGCCACGACGCGGAGCGGCTGCGCAAGGACGCACAGGCGTTGCAGGAGGCCGGCGCATTCGCCGTCGTCCTGGAGATGGTTCCCCTCCAGGTCGCGGAGCAAGTGACGGCCGAGCTGCACATCCCGACGATCGGCATCGGCGCGGGGCCCGGCTGCGACGCCCAGGTGCTGGTGTGGACCGACATGGCCGGCCTGGGCTCGGGCCACGCTGCCAAGTTCGTGAAGCCGTACGCCGACATGCGCGGCATTCTTCGCGGCGCTGCGGAGCGGTTCGCGGACGACGTGGTGAGCGGGGCCTACCCTGACACCGACCACTCCTATGAATGAGGCACCCGCTTGAGAACGCCCGCGAGGACCGAACGCTGACATGGACCGCGCGCGCGTTTCGATCCTGCGGGAGATGTTGGCCGGTTCCGGCTGGCTGGAACGGACCCGCTCATTCGCTCGCGCTTTGCGCCACGCGCCGCACGACGTCGGGAAGCTGCTGCTCGTCGGGACGCCGGAGGAAGAGCCCTGGCACCTCGCCGCGCACCTCGACGACGAAGCGCGCTGGTCGAACCTGCCGATCCTCACCCCGCAACTGATCCGCTGGGCGCCGCCCGCCGGCGCTCCCCCGCACCTCTCCATCGGGCTACGTCGCCTCGAGGAGGCGGGCCGACACGAAACCGTGTTCGTCGTCGCACCGGGTACCGCGCCGGTGCCCTTGCTCGAACGAGTCGCCGACGCGCGCCACGCCGGCGCCACCGTGTTCGCGATGGACGGGGGCGACCACGATCTCGAGAGCCTCTCCCACGAGGTCTTGGCCGTCCCACCCGCCGCGCGGGAGGGGATCGTCGTCCCCACGTTCGACGTCGTCTCGCATCTGGTGAGCGCCGCGGCCGGCGAAGCCGACGACGCGGACGACGCGGTCAAGATGTCGCGACTCCGGTCGCTGCGACGGCGGCTGGCCCGCATCGTCGATCCCGACGACGTCGATATCGACGTCGAGGCCTGATGACTCACCCCGCCTTGTCGATGCGGTGACGCTTCAGTAACCGATCGGGAACCTCCGAGCGAGCGCGACGACGAGCACGACAACAAGCGCGATGACGACCACGATGACAAGCAGAATGACGAGCGCCACGTACGACAACGAGTGCGCGACATGTTCGACGATGCCACTTGCGACCCGCATCCGACGTATCGGCGTCGAGAAACACTCCAGTGCGACGATGTCGCCGCCGACAATTGTGCGACACCGATACGGCCGCGTTACTCGCTTCTGCGTGCTGTCGGTGCCATCGTGTATTCGACATGTCCGGTCGACGGACCGGATCCAGCTGCCGAGGAGGCACGAGTGCCGGTAAAGAAGACCACCGCGGTGAAGACTGCGGCGCGCAAGAGCGCCGGTACCAAGAGCACCGCACGCAAGAGTGCAGCCAAGAAGACCACGGGTGCACGCAAGACCGCAGCCAAGAAGACCACCGCACGCAAGAGTGCGGCCAAGAAGACCACGGCGCGGAAGACCACGGGTGCACGCAAGACCGCGGCCAAGAAGACCACCGCCCGCAAGTCGGCGGCCAAGAAGACGACCGCGCGCAGAGGCGCGGCGAAGAAGACCACCGCCCGCAAGTCGGCGGCCAAGAAGACCACCGCCCGCAAGAGTGCAGCCAAGAAGACCACTGCACGCAAGTCGGCGGCCAAGAAGACCACCGCCCGCAAGTCGGCGGCCAAGAAGACCACCGCCCGCAAGAGTGCAGCCAAGAAGACCACTGCACGCAAGTCGGCGGCGAAGAAGACGACCGCACGCAGAGGCGCGGCCAAGAAGACGACCGCCCGCAAGTCGGCGGCCAAGAAGACCACTGCACGCAGAGGCGCGGCGAAGAAGACCACGGCGCGCCGCACCACTCGCAAGGCTGCCGCACCTGCGGCAAGCTGAACCGCTCTCTATTCGCTGTCAAACGGCGGCGGGTCCCGATTACCGGGATCCGTCGCCGTTGTCGTTGCGAGCTACCACACGGCGTCCGACCCGGGCTCGACGGGCGTGGCGCCGGCGATGCCCAGCGCCACTTCGCTCACGAACCCCGCGGTGAGGCGATCCCACACGAGGCGACGGCGCACCAGCGCGTGCCCACAGCGACGCAGCGCCACGAACGCCGCCGGCTCACCGAGCGCACGCACCTGAGCGACGTATGCCAGCGATTCGTGCGGTGACGTGATCCGATCCCGCAGACCGTGGACGACGAGCAGCCGGCGTCCGGCCATCTGTTGATGCATTTCGCCTGAAGGCAGCCAGGGGGCGAGCCCGAGAACGCCGGCGACACCGCGTTCGTCGGCCGCGCGGACAGCCGCCCGGCCGCCCATCGAGTGGCCGAGAAGGACGACCGGGATGTCGCCGTGCCGCTCTCGCAGCTGCTTCATCGCCCAGCGCACGTCCTGCACGGGATGCGCGTCGTCTCCGTTCCAACCCCGATAGCGGAAGCGGAGCCGCCACACCGCCAGCCCCTGGTCAGCGCCCTTGCGTACGAGGGCGCGCGCCAGCGGTAGCATCCAGGCCACGGCGACCTGGCGCGACACGGCGGGTGCGAGGCTGTCGACCTGACCGCCATGCAGGATCAGTACCGCGCCCTTCGCGTTGTGCAACGCGCCCGCACCCGAAAGGGCCGGTTCAGGTTCGGCCAACCGTGGCCTCAGTCGACCCGGTACGTCGGCCGCAGCGCCGCGCGCGCGAGCGTGTGGAACGCGAGGTTGAACCCGACGGACGCCGGAGTGGCCGTGTCGTCGACCTCGAGCCCGTCGACGTCGATCGCGTGCACGGTGAAGACATAGCGGTGGTCGCGGTCGCCCGCCGGCGGTGCAGCACCTGCATACGCCTTCGTGCCGACGTCGTTGCGCACGTGGAACGCACCACCGGGCAGCGATCCGGACGTGCCGACGCCGCGACCGAGTTCAGTCGTCGTCGCAGGCAGGTTGACGGCGACCCAGTGCCAAAAACCGCTCTGGGTCGGTGCGTCGGGGTCGAAACACGTCACGACGAAACCCTTGGTCTCCGCCGGGAACCCCGACCACCGCAGGTGCGGGCTCTGGTTCTCGCCACCGACGCTGTCGTGCACGAACGTCTCGGCCAGTGGCTTGGCATCCTCGATGTCGTCGCTCTCGAGGGTGAACCATGGCCTGACGGGCAGGACGTCGAAGGGGTCAGGTGGTGTGCCGCGTTCGAGTGTCATGCGCACAGTCTGCCCCGGGGGGCGGCAAAAGCAAACGGAGAGCCGGGGTCTGGCGGTTACTCCCCCGTGGCGCGACCGAGATTCCAGTAGCCCTTCGCGGAAACCTCCGCGGCGCGCAGCCCGCGCTCGTAGAGCAGGTCACGCAGCCGACGCACGACCCTGCTCTCGGCGAACAAGTACACGTGCCGATCGCGATCGGGCACCCTCACGGCGGCGAGTGCAGCTTCCAGCAGCGCGGTACCACCCGGGGCGGCGTCGGCGCGGTGCAGCCAGTGGACGTCGAAGCCGGATCCCGCCGCCATCTCGAACGGTTGCTCTTCAGCGGCGTCGGCGACCTCGAGAAGGGCGACGCCTCGAACACCGGCAGGCACGTGTCCCACCAGTTCAGCGATCGCCGGCAACGCCGACTCGTCACCGACGAACAGCTGCCACGCGGCCTCGGACGGCACGACCTTGCCGCGCGGACCGAACGCCTCGACCTGGTCCCCCGGCGCGACCGTTGCGCCCCATCGGGCACCCGGCCCATGACCGTGCAGGACGATGTCGACGTCACAGCGGCGCTCGGCGGGGCGCACGTCGCGCAGCGTGTAGCGGCGCCGCACGGCGCCGCCCTGGTCGTCGACAAGTCGCAGCACGATGTCCTGGCCTGGAAGCGCGATGAAGCCATCGAGATCGTCGCCCGCGAGACTGATCCGCCGCATGCGAGGCGTGAGCTGCCGGGTCGCGACCACGTGGAGGAGAAGCGTTCGTGCGGCGGGCAGACCGGCCGGCGGCGTCGCTCGTACGGGCTCCATCGTGAGGACTCTACTGAACTCGCATCGTTCGATTGCTACCACCCGAGGCCTTGTCGGCGGCGTGCCACAGCCTCCAAGATGTGCCTAGCCCGGCGCGAGGCCGGACCAGGCCCGCGAGCTCGCGGGAAGCACGGAGAAATCCGTGGTAGGGAAGAGGGGAACCGCATCCATGCGCGCACTTCGACCAGCGCCAACCGGCGCAGTAGTCGCGGCAGCCATGGCCACCGCCGTGGCAGCGTTCGCAGGAACAGCCGGTACGACCGTCGCGAAGGGGACGACGACGGCCCGAGCAACGCCCGCGATCATCGGGCACGCTCTTGGCCAGACGCTCACGACACCGCCCACGACGGAGTTCTGTGAGCAAGCGATCGGCATCGCGTGCTACTCGCCGATCCAGTACCAGAAGGCGTACGACGTCAAGCCGCTCTACGAGCGCGGCATCACCGGTGCACACCGTACGATCGCCATCGTCGACTCGTTCGGGTCGCCGACCATCGAGAACGACCTCCACGTGTTCGACCAGACGTACGGGTTGCCCGACCCGCCGTCCCTCAAGGTGATCGCGCCAGTCGGTGCGATTCCCGCCTTCGATACCACCAACGACGACATGGTGGGCTGGGCCGAGGAGACGACGCTCGACGTCGAGTACGCGCACGCCATGGCTCCGGGTGCGAACATCCTGCTCGTCGAGACGCCGGTGTCCGAGACCGAGGGCGTCACCGGATTCCCGGAGATCGTCGCGGCCGAGAACTACGTGATCAACCACCACATGGCCGACGTCATCTCGCAGAGCTTCGGCGCGACCGAGAACACCTTCCCGACCAAGGGCAGCATCATGGAGCTGCGGAGCGCCTTCATCAACGCGGCTGTGCACCACGTGACCGTGCTGGGTGCTTCGGGCGACTCCGGCGCTACCGACTACGAGAGCGACGCATCCACCCTGTATCCGTACCAGGTGAACTCGTGGCCGTCGTCCGACCCGCTGGTCACCAGCGTCGGCGGCACCCAACTCCACCTCAACGCGGTAGGCGAGCGGTTGGCGCCTGACCAGGTGTGGAACGACGGGTACGGCGCTGGCGGCGGCGGGCTCAGCCAGGTGTTCCACCGGCCCGCCTTCCAGAAGGTCGTTCGTGACGTGGTCGGCGACTCCCGAGGCACACCGGACATCTCGATGACCGCTGCTGTCGACGGTGCCGCGATCTTCTACTTCACGTTCCTTCCCGGCTACGAGGGCTACCACCTCGTCGGCGGGACGAGCGAGGCGACGCCGATCTTCGCCGGCGTAGTGGCGCTCGCCGACCAGTACGGCGACACCCACCTCGGCGACATCAACCCGGCGCTGTATCGCTTGGCGACGCAGCACGACAACGGCATCATCGACGTCACGAGCGGCAACAACAGCTTCGCCGACGTGACCGGCTTCGAGGCCAAGCCGGGTTATGACCTGGCCAGCGGCTGGGGCACCGTCGACGTAGCCAAGTTCGTGCCGGCGCTGGTCCGGGCGGCCGGCCACGGCAGGCACTGAAGGCGGCCTGAAAGCGGATCCAACGGAGAAGCGACGACGTGAACAGAACTGAACGGCGTTGACGAAGGCCGAGCAGATCACCGACCCAGTGGCCTTCCACGGCGAGGGACCGGTGTGGTCGCCGACCTGGGGCGGTCTGCGCTTCGTCGACATGTTCGCCGGTGACGTTCTCTCGCTGGCGGCTGACGGCAACGTCAGCCGCCGGCACGTCGGTTCTCTTGCTGCCGCGCTGCGGCCCCGCCGGGACACCGGCGGGGCCGTCATCGCGGTGGAGCGCGGTTTCGTCCTCGAAGATGCGCAGGGCCACCTCGACGCGCTGCCCGAGTTGTGGACCGACTCGAGCGTGCGCATGAACGACGGCGGCTGCGACCCGCAGGGCCGCTTCTACTGCGGTTCGATGGCCTACGACCAGGCACCTGGTCGGGGCAGGCTTTTCCGGCTCGGTCCGGACCGCGCGGTGTCGCCGGTCCTCGACGAGTTCACGGTCCCGAACGGCCTCGACTGGAGCCCTGACGGCGGCACGGTCTACCACGTCGACTCCGCCACCCGGCGGGTCTTCGCCTACGACTACGGCGACGGCGACGGTAATGACACTGCCGCCGGCTTCTCCGGGAAGCGCGTTCTCGCGGAGATCGCCGACGGCGCCGGCTCACCCGACGGTCTCACCGTCGACGCCGACGGTTACGTGTGGGTCGCGTTGTACGCGGGCCACGCCGTACACAGGTATTCGCCGACCGGGGGGCTCGACGGCGTCATCGAGCTGCCCGTCTCCCGACCGACCGCCTGCACGTTCGGCGGAGACGCCCTCGACCGGCTCTTCATCACGACGACGCGCGAGAACCTGCCGCCGGACGCCGAGCCGGCGGCGGGCTCGTTGTATGCCTACGACCCGGGTGTGCGCGGCCGGCCCGTGCGCGCCTTCGCCGGCTGACTCGCCGTCCGGTCGCGGCCTACAGCGCCAACTCCGCACCTTCAGCCGCGGCCCGCACCGGAATGCCGGCGTCCGGCAGCGCGGCGATGATCTGGTCGATCTCGGCGTCGGTGCGGCCGGGAGCGTGGTGGAACAACACGAGTTCACGGACGCCGGCGGCGCGGGCGAGTCCGACCGCATACTCCACGGCGGAATGGCCGAGGTAAGCGACGCCGGGGAACTCGGCAGCCCGGAACTGGGCATCGTGGAAGAGCGCGTCGACGCCGCGAGCCAGTTCCATCGCTGCCGGGTGGTACTCCCCCAGCCCGTCCGGCCCGGCACCCGCACCGAGCGGGTGATGGTCGGGCAGGTAGGCGATGGTGCCTGTGCCGTCGGTGACCCGGAAGCCGAGAGTGCGGCCGCCCTTGTGCGGGATCTCGCGCACCTCGACGTCGAAACCGGCGACCTGAACAAGCCCGTCCTCGAGCGCGCTGAAGCACCACCCCGAGCCGAGGTCGCGTGGCCCGACCGGAAAGTGCGGCGGCGAAAGTCCGCGCGCAAGCGTCGCCACGGCGTCGCCGTCGAGGGCCGGCAACCGGACGTCGACCGCGTGCCCCGGGCGCGCACCGGCTTCGAAGAACGGCAGCCCGTGGACGTGGTCCCAATGCAGGTGCGTGAGCAGGATGCTGCCGCGGAACGGCGCCTCCCCCAAGAGCCCGGTGACCCGGCGAAGCCCGGTGCCGGCGTCGAGTATCAGCGTCGGGGGTTCGCCGTCGTGCGCCAGGGCGACGCACGAGGTGTGCCCGCCGTATCGCAGGAACCCTCGACCCGGCGCCGGGGTCGAACCGCGCACGCCGCACAGGTGTACTCGCAAGGCGCTGGTGTCCTTAGTCTTCAGAAACTGCAGAGTCGTGGGCCTGAGCAGCCAGCGCCACCGCATGAGACGGGTGCGTGACCGCCAACCGGGTGGCCATGCCCTGCATCAGCAGCCGCGAGGGCGCGTTCTCGTCGAGAACGCTCATGAAGGTATCGCCGTCGATCCGCCACACGACACAGGTACCGCGCGACCGTACTGTCGCCGTCCGGGGAACATGCCGCAGCAGGCCGATCTCGCCGAAGTACGCCGGAGCCTGCAACGAGCGGATGTGCCGCGGTACGCCCCCCGCCTCGCCAAGGGCCGACACGTCGACCTCGCCGGAGACCAGGACGAACAACGCGTCGGCCGGGTCTCCTTCGGTGACCAGCGCCTGATCGTGCTCGACCGTGATCTCGGTAGCGGCATCGGCGAGCCGTTCCAATGCGGCCGGCCGAGCCGCCGCGAAGATCTGCAGCGTCTCCAGGACGCGGATCCGCGGAGCGAGGGCGACGGTATGGGCGCTGACCGCCCGGTCGATCGAGGCAAGGCCCGGATACACCAGGACCACCCCCGCCGGTACCACGAGGCCAGCAACCAGCAACGCGCCGTTCAACCCGGCCCCATGCAAGAGGAAAGGCGTCACGAAGGCCCCAGCGGCGAGGCCGGCGATGACCACGGCCCAGATCACGCCGAACACCCGGGCGATGAGTTCGGGAGCGAGCGAGCGCTGCAACGCCGTCACCGCCAGGACGTCGACGACGAGCGTGGCGATCCCTCTGACGACCTGCACGGCGAATGCCACCCCGGGCGAGTGCACCCAGACCAGGGCGGCGGTCGGCGCGGCATAGGCGATCATCCCGACCGCCAACACCACGGAGAGCTTGGGCAGTGCGGCGAGGCGGTTCACGAACAGCGACGCCGCGATGCCGCCGACGCCCAGCGCCACGAGAAGGTAGCCGTAGCCGTTGGCGCCGGTACCGAGCTTGTCCTTGCTCAAGAAGACGAAGAGTACGGAGTCGACGCCGTAGAGCGTCGTTGTCGCCACCGTGAAACCGACCAAAATCATCGCCTTGGTCGATCCGGTGATCGCTCGGACGCCGACCATCACCTGCCGCAGCGGCCCACCGGACGCCGTCACATCGGTCGGCACGCTGCGCGCTGTCATGCGGCTGACGAGCAGAGCCGAGACGGCGAACGTGACGGCGTCCAGTGCCATGACCAGCCACGGGTGCCCGGCGAGCAGGACCAACGCGCCCAGGGCCGGGCCGGCCACGATCGCAACGTTGTTGATGGTTTCCATCAGCGCGTTTCCGGCGGCCAGGTTGTCCTCGCCGAGCAACTGCGGAACCATCGCGGCGGTAGCCGGGTCGTACACACTCGACGCGACAGACAGCAGGCCGGCGAGCGCGATCATCACCGCGACCGGTGCTTGTAAGCCGGCTGCAAGCGCCATGGCCGCCATCAGCAGGCATCTGAGCGCGTCGGCGCTGACCATCACCCGCACCCGCTCGAACCGCTCGGCCACGACACCGGCGTACAGGCTGGCGAAGAACCGCGGCACCATCCGGCCGAGGGTCCCGGCGGCGACCCACCCCGCAGAATGCGTGTGGTCGTAGAGGTAGACGATCAGGGCAACGTTGTAGGCCCAGTCGCCCATCGCCGACTGGCTGAGCGCACCGATGAGCAACCGGAAGTCGCGTTGGCGAAGCGCCTGGCGATACGACGTCTGTGCACCCGACACTGCTCCCGCCCTCCGCCCGGCCGCGATACGTCGTGGCTATGCAGACCTTGGCACAAACGACCACCGGCGTCACCGGCTCAGCAAAATCCGCCGTGCGGGAAGGTGCCTGCCACGCCCGCGCCCAATAGCCTGCCAACTACCGCGACGGACCGAAGCCGAGAGGAGCACGCGATGGAGCCTGCGCAGCGGCTGCGCCCCTTCGTCGCGGGCTTCGTCATCGACTGGCTGATCGAGGCGCCGCACGAGCGGCACCGGACGGCGACCGGCACACTGGCGTTCGTCGACATCTCGGGATTCACCAAACTCACCGAGCGCCTGGCGAGCAAGGGCAAGATCGGCGCCGAGGAGATGAGTGACACCCTCGACGTCACCTTCGCCGCGTTGCTGGCCGTTGCCTACGACTACGGAGCCTGGCTGGTGAAATGGGGCGGCGACGCCGTCCTGCTGCTGTTCGAGGGCGAGGACGACGCGGCACGTGCGTGCACCGCAGCGCACCAGATGCGGCGCACCCTCCGACAGGTCGGCCACCTCCAGACGTCGGTGGGCAAGATCGACCTTCGCATGTCGATCGGCCTGCACACGGGCGTCTTCGACTTCTTTCTCGTCGGCAGCGTGCATCGCGAGCTCGTGATCTGCGGCCAGGCGGCGACGGAAGCCGTGTCGATGGAGACGGTCGCCGAAGCAGGCGAGATCGTCATGAGCTCGAAGACAGCTCGGGCGATCCGGCCGCGCTTCGTCGGCGAACCCAAGAGTGGCGGCTTCCTGCTGGCGCGGTCACCGGCTGCGAAACCGCACCTCGAGTTGCGCACCCGAGACCTGAGCGGCGCCGATCTGGGGGGCTGCGTGCCCGAGATCACCCGCGATCATCTGCTGAGCGGCGGAAGTGACGGCGAGCACCGAATGATCGGCGTCGCGTTCGTCGAGTTCTCCGGCATCGCAACGCTGCTCCATCGCGGCATCGACACCGCGAGCCGTGAGATCGACGCATTCATCCGCGCCTGCCAGGAATCCGCACAGCGCCACCAGGTCACCTTCTGGGAGACCGACGTCGGCACGGACGGCGGAAAGGTGATGCTCGTCAGCGGTGCGCCGCGCAGCGCCGGCAACGACGAGGACCGCATCCTCGCCGCCGTCCGGGAGATCGTCGACTCTGCCACTCACCTGAGCGTGCGCGCCGGGGTCAACTACGGGCGGGTCTACTCCGGTGAGTTCGGCCCACCGTTTCGCCGCACCTACTCGGTGAAGGGAGATGCGGTGAACCTCGCCGCCCGCCTGATGGCGAAAGCCGCACCGGGCGAGGTGTACGCCAGCGAGACTGTCGTAGCGCGGGCCCGGACGGCGTACGCGACCGAGCGGCTCGCGCCGTTCACGGTCAAAGGCAAGGCGCGTCCGGTGCATGCGCACCGCCTCGGCAAGGCGCTCGGTGCGGGGGTCGGCGCAGGGCGAACGGAACTCGCCTTCGGCGGCCGTGACGAGGAGCTGGGCCAGCTACTCGCAGCCTTGGACGTCGCCCGGGCAGGCACCGGACAGGTTTGGGAGATCGCCGGCGCGCCGGGCATCGGCAAGTCCAGACTGGTCGCCGAACTGCTCGCGCGTGCCGGTGCGGTAACCGTCTGCGCGGCCGGCTGCGACCAGTACCACTCCACGACTCCCTACGCGCCCTTTCGCCGGCTGCTCCGGCAGCTGGCGGGCATCGCAGAAGAGGCCGACCGCGAAACGGCCGGCGAGGCGTTGCGCGCCGTCGTGAAGAACGCGGCGCCCAGCCTCGAGCGGTGGCTGCCGCTCCTGGCCGCTGTCGTCGGCGCGCAGATGGCGTCAACGCCCGAGGTCGATGCGCTTGAAGCGACCTTTCGCAAGACGCAACAGGAACTCCAGGCGATCCGATTCCTGTCGCTGCTCGTACCAGGGCCGCTGCTGCTCGTCGTCGAGGACGCGCACCTGCTCGACGACGCCTCTCGCGATCTGCTCCGCCGGATCGCAGCACAGGCGGACGAGCGCCCGTGGCTCGTCCTCGCCACCTCACACCCGCGGCCACCGGAGATCGCGGCGTTCGATCCCGGAACTGCTCACCGGATGGAACTGTCCGGTCTACCGCCCGCCGCCGTCGACGCGATGGTCAAGTCGGCAACCGAGGACCGCCCGCTGCCACCGCACGAACTGGCGATGCTGAGCCGGCGAGCGGGCGGCAACCCGCTCTTCGTCGAGGAGTTGCTCGGGGCGACCCGCAACGGAGCGACGATGTCGGCGCTGCCCGACTCCGTCGAGGGCGTGATCGCCGTCCAGATCGACCGGCTGCCACCCCTTGCACGACGCGTGCTGCGCATCGCATCGGTTCTCGGCGCGAGCGCCGACATGGACGTGCTCGACGAGATGTTGACGGCGGAAGGCGTCGACGTGGGGTCGGCGGCAACGCTGCTCGGCGACTTCGTCGACTCCGACGGGCGGGTCTTGCGATTCCGCCACGCGTTGGCGCGCGACACCGCGTACGAGGGTTTGCCTTTCCAACGGCGCCAAGCCCTGCACGGGTTGGCCGGTGAAGTGATCGAGCGACGTGCCGAGGGCCGACCGGACGACGTCGCCGACCTCCTCTCTTTGCACTACTGGCACGCGCGCGACTTCCAGGTCGCGTGGCGATACGCGAGCGTCGCGGGAGACCGGGCTCGCGACATCCATGCGCAAGCGGAGGCGGCGGAACTCTACGAGCGCGCGATCGACGCGGCGCGTCGGGTGCAGGACCGTGACGGTACGCGGCTCGCCGAAGTCGCCGAAGCTCTGGCCGACGCCCGGTACAAGCTGGGCGACTTCTCTCGGGCAGCACTCTCCTACCGGTTCGCCCGCACGCTCGTCCTCGCAGACGTCGATCACGCACGCTTGTGCTACAAGTGCTCACTCGTCGCAGACCGGGCGGGCCGGTTCGCAAGCGCCTTGCGGTGGCTGACGAAAGCCCGTAACTGCCTCGAATCGGCGACCGGAGCCGATGCAGCACGGCTGCGGGCGCAGTGCGCGGCGCAGTACGGCCTCATCCGGCACTGGCAGGGTCGCGACGACGAGGCGGTCGACTCGCTCGCGCAGGCCGTCGGCGTCGCGGAGGAGGCCGGCGCCCAGGATGCGCTCGCGACCGCGTTGGTCTGGCTCGACAACTGCGAGATGACGCTCGGCCGGCCGGGCAACGGCGAACATGCGCAGCGGGCGCTCGAGATCTGGCGCAAGCTCGGCTCGCGACCGTGGGAGGAAGCCCGCGTCTTGAACCAGCTGGGCATCCGCGCCTACTTTCGCGGCGAGTGGGACGTCGCGGTCGACTACTACCGCGAGTCCAAGGTCGCCTGCGAACGAGCCGGCGACCAGTTCACCGCGGCCGTGGAGTCGGGCAACATGGCCGAGGTCTTGTCCGACCAGGGCCGGCTTGCCGACGCCGAGCCATTGCTGCGCGATGCGCAGCGGGTGTGGCGCGCTGCCGCAGCGCCGTCGTTCGTGGCGTTCGGGAAGAGCCAGCTGGGCCGGCTCGCCGCCCGCGCCGGCCGGTTCGACGAAGCACTACAGGCGCTGCGCTCGGCACGTGAGGACTACGTCCGCGACGGCGAGCACGGCGAGGTGTTGGAAACCGACGCCCGGCTGGCCGAATGCCTGCTGTTGAGCGGTGCCTTCGAGGCGGCGCTTTCGGCCGCGGACGACGCGCTCACCCGCGCCGCGCCGTCCGCCGCGATCCTGCCGCAGGTGCCAGTACTGCAGCGGGTGCGCGGTCTCGCGCTCGCCTGCCTCGGCAACCACCCGGCCGCGCTCGGTTCGCTGGAGAGCAGCCTCGCCGGTGCCCGAGAGCGACAGGCCCGGCACGAGGTCGCTTGGGGCCTGCATGCCTTGCTCGCCGTCCGTGAGGCAGCCGGTATCAGCGGCGATCCAGCCATCGCAACCGAGTGTGCTGCGCTCCTCGATCAGCTGGGCATCGTCAGGGTCGCGGAGCCGGTGCTCGTCTCGCGCACCTGACCATCACCACAGCTTCGGGTCGGACCGGCCGTTCTCGTACGGGATCGAGACGACGACCGTCACGGTCTCGTTGCTCTCGCCGCTCTCGTCAGTCGACTCGTTCTCCTGCGCGGAGACAACGCACGGGTTGAACGCAGCCAGTCCGGTGCCGCCGCACCGCGGCAGCAAGCCCTCGTATTCACCGGTGGCCGGGTTGTACGTCGGTGCGCTGCGCGAGTCGGTGACCCAGTCGCTCCACGGGGCCGAGAAGCAGGTACGGAACAACGAGATGCCGTCGTTGCTCGTCTGGTTCACGAGCGCGCTGCCGTAGGTCAGCGTGACCGTCTTGTCGCGGTGGTCGAGGAGCACCCGGGTGATCTCCATCCCGACGGGCGCCGCGAACGGCCGGCATTGCGTAAGAGCGAAGGGGTCGAGGCCCACGGCGATCTGCAGCTGGTCGGGCGTCGGCGCCGGCCCGGCATCGACGTCGACGATCGTGTTGTCGCCGGACGTCGTGCCACCGCAGGCACTGTTCGCAGGGCACGTCGTGACGAGCTGGATGACGTCGAAACTCGTGGAGTCCTGGGCTGTCGCGAGCACCACCTGCAGGCTGCCGTAGGTCCACACGGCAGTGGCCGCCAGCCGGTACCCGGTGCCGAGGTTGTGCGCGTCGACGCCTGAGCTGCAGTCGGGCGTCCCGAAGGTCGCCAAGCCTGCGACGGTGGTCGCTGTCGTCGTCCCACCGAGACTTGGATCGCCGAACGCCGGATCGGCGGCGAGCTGGACCTGCGCGCTACCGGCGGTCACCGGGCTGCCGTCGGCCGCCACGACCTGCACGCTCGGCGGCGGGCAGATCGCCGAGGTCGAGCTCGACGTCGTCACCTGCACGTTGGACGGCTGCGTGACGAATGCGAGGTGGTCGGGCACGCCGACGAAGACCTGCGGTTGGCTTCCCGCGAGGAGGAAGTTGTTACCCGCGCCGTGGAAGTCGTTGGCCTGCTTCACCTCGGTGGTCCAGGTGTAGGTACCGATCGTCGACGGCGTGTCGGCGAGCACAGACACGACCAGCGACTGTCCCGGAGCGATGGCGCCGGCCTTCTTGCCGCTCGGTCGTAGCTCGATCAAGCCCGGCACCCTGGAGACGTGAGCGCTCCAGCCCGGGGTCGACACGGTCGCGGAGAGATTGCCGAATGCGGGGTCGAGCTGCACGTCGGCAGAGCCGAACGACTGCTTGCTCGGGTTGGGGCAACCGGGTGTACCGGTTCCGCAGTTGGTGAGTGTCAGCGTGAACGCCTGCTGGCTCGCACTCGCCGGCACTGCCGACGGCGCAAGCGTGGCCGTGTAGTACTTGGTCGACGGCGCGGCGTGCGCGGCTACGGCAGCGCCACCCACGAGGACGAGTGCGGCCGCGAGCGCTGCGCCGCCCCGCGAACCCCAACGCGCCCAAGACCTGTTCGTGTACACCATTTATCCCCTCGCCCCGCGGAACACTCCGCGCCTTGCGAATGTATATCGCCTCGACGCCGCGTTGACCACCGCCAAATCGAACTACCGCGCCATCGACGACCGTCGCAAACAAGCAGCCGGTCGCCGTCACGTGGACGACGACCGGCTGCTGGTAGCGGTTGCGGCACCGCCTTCTGCTACTGCGCGTTGTTCACGGCCGCCGGAATATCGGACGGTGACCCCTGGCCGGCGAAGAAGTTCGCGATGGCGTCGTTCAACGCATTACCGACGTTCGTCGGCAGTGCCTGGTCGAAGTACAGCTGGTTGTAGCTCACTCCCTGGAGGAACTGCTGCACCTTCTGCAGTGTCGGATCGCTGATGGCCGACACGGCGTTCTTGTTCGACGGGATCGTGATCGCGAGTGCCTTCACCAATCTCTTCTGGACGGGTGTACTCGAGAGGTATTCCAGAAATGTCGGGCAGGCATCCGTCGAACCCTGCGCGCAGGAGAAACCGTCGCCGCCTCCGAGTGCTGCACCAGGCGCACCCTGGCCGCCCGAGACCGACGGGAACGGGAACCAACCCATCTTCGAGGCGAAGCTCTTGTCCGAGGTCAGGCCCGGAAGCACGGACATCTCCCAGTCGCCCTGCAGTTCCATCGCGGCCTTGCCGTTGGCCAGCAGGCCGGCCGAGCTGCCCGCACCCTGCTGCGCTGGCGTGGCGAGGAAGCCGGTCTGGAAGGGCTTGGCGTCGATCAGCTTCTTGAGGTCCTGGCCGGCCTTGGTGAAGCACGGGTCGGTGAACTTGGCCGCCGCGATGCTCGAGGTCACGGTGTCCTTGGAGCACTCACGCAAGACGAAGTACTCCCAGTAGAAGGCGTCCGGCCACTTGTCCTTGCTGCCCACGGCGATGGGCGCGATGTTGGCCTGCTTGAGCTTGTTGATGTCGGTGTACAGGTCGTCCATGGTCTTCGGCGGGTCGGTGATGCCGGCCTGCTTGAAGAGGTCGGTGCGATACCAGAAGCCGACCACGTGGTAGTCGTACGGCACGCCGTACTGCTTACCGTTGACCTGCCAGCCCTTCACGCCCGCGCCGAGTTCTTGAATCCAGCCGGAGACCGCCTGGGTGATGTCCATAAGCTTGCCGGACTGAACCTGCGTCGCCTCCGAACCACCACCCCACTGCTGGAAGATGTCCGGCGGCGTCCCTTGCAAAGCTGCGGCGATCTTCGTCTTGATCTGCTCGTTCTGGAACGGCTGCACGTTGAAGCTGACGTTGGAGTACCTCTTGTGGAAGTCGTCAGCTGTCTGCTGGAAGGCACTCTTGCCCGGGTCGGTGTTGGCGTTGTGCCACCACGCCAGCTTCACCGACTTGCCATCGTTCACCTGCTTGGGCAGTTGCGCCCACGCGGGGCCGGCGGATCCCGACGCCGAGACCGACGCCGATGCCGAGCCGGATGCCGACGCCGAGCCGGATGTCGACATCGACGCGCTGGCGCTGGCGCGGGGACTGGTGGTGGCGGTACCGGAGCTCCCGCTGCTGCAGGCAGCCGCCAGGGCTGCGGTCGCGGCGATACCGACCGCGGCCCACCTTCTGTTCTTGTGCATGCTGATCCTCCTGACAAAGCCGCCATCGTCTGCGGTGGCCTGGAGCAAGCCGCTAGGACCATGCACGAGTCTTTGATCGCTAAACGACATAGATGGCGGGCGTCACCCGACCGTTATCGGAAGGTTGCGAATGTTTGCGACCGGTCGACGCGGACGAAAGGACGTGCTTGCGGGAACGACAGGCATGGCACACGCCCCGGCCACGCCACCGCAACCGCCACTGTCCGCCCATGCATACCAGCCGCATCGCAGCTATCCCGCTCTTCGCCGACCTGCCGGACGCCGAGCTCGCGGCCCTTGCCTTGCACGCGGCCGAGTCGGAGGTCGAGCCCGGGCGCGCGCTGGCCACCCAGGGAGACTTCGGCCACGCGCTCTTTGCGATCGAGAGCGGCACCGCCGACGTCACCGCTCGGCGTCGGTCGTAGCGACGTCCCAGCTGCACACCATCTACTGGCTCAAGCGCGACGTCTGGGCGCTCGAAAGCGCAGCGCCGCAAGCGGCGCAGCGGTTGCGCATGGCGCTCGAGCAACACGTCGGTAAGAGGACTCGCGACGAGGTCGGCTGACGCGCCGCTACTCCACCGGCTAGCTTTGCGCCGTGTCAGTTCGGCGGTGGCCCGGTGACCCGGTAGTCGACGAGGATCTCCTCGTAGGCGATCATGCCGGCCGCGACAGCGCCGGCTACTCCGGCGTCGGCGCGATAGATCGCTACCTGAACCTGCTCACGGGTGTGCGGGATGCTCCACGCCCGGCCGTCGACCTGGTTCGCCAACCGGTAGTAGGTCGCCGGGCGGTAGCCGCGGGCAACCATCGCTTTGGAGTACCACTCGAGCAACGCGCCTGCGCTCGTCGACGCCGTGGCGATGACGCCGGCGAACGCGGGATCCGGCTCGGCTCCGTCGGTCTGCGGGTGCTCGTCGGCTCCCACTCGGCGAACGGCCCGCGATCCCGGATACAGCAGCGAGGATTCCGGCTTCGCGCGAAGCTGCTTCTCCGTCGTTCTCGTCGCACCGCTGCAGGCGGCACCGAGCACTGCCACGGCGATGGTGGTCGCGACGAGGAGGGCCTGCGCCACCCGTCGTCCGGAGTTCAACGCCGTTGGAAACTGACCGCCGCGCAGCCGAGCAGCACGACGAATCCGGCGAGCTCGGTCGCGAGCGACCACCCTGCCCACGGCACGTCGAGGCCGTCGTGCAGGCCGAGAAACCCCACCGTGGCCGACAGAATCAAGGCGCCGACGCTGCCGCCGCAAAACGCCACACCCGCAGCGATCGTCACGAGCCGACGGTAGGCGAGCAGAGTCGCGGCGAGGAGCAGCCCGGAGACGGACTGGAACAAGAACGCTGGGCCGATCAGATGGATATGCCGGTAACCCTGCAGCCACAGGTGCAGGTGGATGACGGCGGAAGCCGCAATCATCGCCGCACCGAAGACCACGCCGACGAGGACGAAGCCTTCGCGCCAGCGCCCCCGCTCAGACGTCGCAACCGTCACCGTCATCAGGCCCTCCGTTGTTGTCGGCGTCGTGGTCGCCGCCGTTGTTCTGCGGGATCGTGCACGTCGCGGTCGGCGAGCTCGGGGCGTGGCTACCAGGCGTGGTCGGAGAGTTCTGCTTGTTCGAGGACCCGTGACACGCGGCGAGAGATGTCGCCAACACCATGGTGAGAACCGCCATCAGCAGCCGTCGTGGCATGACTGCCTCCTTCCGTCAGCCCGCTTCACGTACTGCGGGCCGATCCGGTTCAGCGGACCCCGGCCGGCGACCCCGAAAGGTTCGGGCAAACCTTCCTGTTTCAGGCATAACGGTATAAGTCGGTATATGCGTGGGCGAGATCTAGCGATATAAACCGATATGCCAGCAGCAAACGGTTGCAGGCTTACGTATAGCAGGCTGGAAGGGGAACGGATATGCGTTCGAGCTATGCGCTACACAGACCCTTCACGCGCATCGGGATCATCGCGCTCTGCTCGGCCGTTGCGGCGACCCTTGCCGTCCAAGGGTCGGCGAGCGCCACCGCCGCGCACGAGAGCACAGCTCACCCCGCGATCTCGAGTCAGCCGTGGGGCACCTTCGACGGTCATGCGGTCGACCTCTACACATTGACCAGCGGCAACAACATGACCGTCAAGATCACAAACTTCGGGGCAACCGTGCAATCGATCTGGGTCGCCGACCGTCGCGGGCACCAGACAAACGTCGCTCTCGGCTTCCCGACCTTGTCCGACTACGTGAACGACTTTCTGCAACAACACACCGGGGTGGCCTGGCCGCTTCCCGGAGGATCGGGTGACACCTACTTCGGCGCGACGATCGGCCGCTACGCGAACCGGATCGCCGACCATTCCTTCACGATGCAGTGCACCGACTGCTCCAACGACGGGGCCACGTACACGCTGCCGGCCAACAACGGTACGAATACGCTGCACGGCGGTGACCTCGGGTGGAACACGATGGTGTGGAGCGCCACGACCAAGACGGAGCCGAACAGCGCGGTATTGAAGCTGACGTTGACGAGCCCGGACGGCGACGAGGGATTCCCGGCGTCGCTCACCACCACCGTGACCTACTCGCTCACCAAGGACAACGGCCTCAGGATCACCTACAACGCTACGAACACCGAGCCGTCGGGCGGGAAGGCAACCGTCCTCAACCTGACGAACCACACCTACTTCAACCTGGCCGGAGAAGCATCCGGCCCGGTGTATGACCAGCTCCTCTCGATACGGGCGAACAAGTACTCACCCATCGACACCAGCTTCATCCCGACAGCACCGTTCGAAGTGCCGGTGGCCGGCACGCCGTTCGACTTCCGCTCGCTGAAGCCGATCGGGCAGGACATCACCAACGTCACCATGCCGGACGGCACGGACGGCACGTACAACCAGCTCGTGATCGCGCACGGGTACGACCACAACTGGGTGCTCGAGGGCTCGGGCTACCGGCTCGTGGCCGTAGCCAAGGACCCGGGCACCGGCATCACGCTGTCGACGTACACCGACCAGCCCGGCGTCCAGTTCTACTCCGGCAACTTCCTGGTCGGCGACCTCACCGGCACTGGTGGCCACACCTACCGGCAGACGAGCGGGTTCACGCTCGAAACCCAGCACTTCCCCGACACCCCGCACCACATCGGCCAGCCGGGATGGCCTTCGGTCGTGCTCAACGCCGGCAAGACGTTCATCTCGACGACGACCTACAAGTTCACGACGGGAGGGCACGAGCCGCACGAGTCGCGCTGACCCTGGCCGCGCAGCGGCGGTAGCCAACGCGCGCCGGGCCAACGAGCCGGCGTATCCCCGAGCGGCGCATCCGCTCGGGGATACGCCCCGCCGTTGCCGCCCGAAGACGCCGGTGACCCGGTACTGTTGACTGCGAACGTATGCAGGTGACGGTGTGCGCCGTATCCCGGGAGGCCCTTCGTGGCAGGCGAGGACGGGCGCAACCCCGGGAGTAAGTCGTCCGGGCAGCGCGCCGCACGCAGTCGCCCGCGGGCCGTGACGATGCGAGACGTGGCGCGAGCCACAGACCTTTCACAAAGCACGGTGTCACGCATCCTGAACAGCTCGCCTACCCTCGTGCCGATCGCTGAGGAAACCCGAGAACGGGTACTCGCGACGGCGATGGCGCTCGGCTACCGGCCCAACCCGATGGCGCGCGCATTGCGCGGGGCCAGCACGATGCTGCTCGGCCTCATCGTTCGCGACATCACCGACCCGTTCTTCGCCGGCGCCATCGAGGCGATATCCACGGCGGCGAGCGCCCGTGGCTACAACGTCGTGCTGGGCCACGCGCACGCGCGCGCCGACGAAGCGATCACGCTCTGGGGCGTCCTCGAAGCCCGCCATTGTGACGCGCTCATCGTGCTCGGTGACATGGGTGACCAGCCTCGGTTCCTGCAGGACCTCGCGGGCGCACACATCCCCGTCGTCACGTTGTGGCAGGGAACCGCAGCCAGCGGCGTCGCTTCCGTCGGTGTGGACAACACGGCAGGCATCAATGCCGCCCTGGACCATCTCACCGAGCTCGGGCATCGACGGATCGCGTTCGTCGGAGGCCGCCGGCTCGGCGACATCAAGGAACGCGAGGAGGCGTTCGTCCACTACCTCGCTCAACGGCCGGAATCGATGTCCGACGGCTACCTCGAACGGGGGGCCAACGATCCCGCAACGGGCGTCGCCGCCTTGGACCGGTTCCTCGCGCTACCGCAACCGCCGACCGCGGTCGTCGCCTCGACCGACGTCCTCGCAACCGGGCTGCTGCACGCAGCCCACGGGCGCGGCCTTCGCGTGCCCGACCAGCTCTCCGTCACCGGCTTCGACGACATTCCCGTAGCGGCGTTCACCGTGCCCGCGCTCACCACAGTGCGGATGCCGCTGCGCGAGATGGTCGAACAGGCGATGCATCTGGCGCTCGACGGCCCCGAACTCGCCACCGTGGTTTTGCAGCCGTCGCTCGTCGTCCGGGGGTCGACCGGCCCGGCACCACAGGGCGATCCGGGCTGACCGACGTCCCGTTCCGACTTTCTCAAGCCCCGCCGGTCATGTGGTGGTACGCATCGTTCCACCGCAACTCGCGACGGACTCCCCGGGTGGTCGTGTCGCTGCCGATCGTGACGAGTTCGACCCCGGCGATTTCCGCGAAATCCTCGAGAGTCTCGATGTCGAGCGCTTGGGTGAAGCAGGTGTGGTGCGGGCCGCCGGCCAGCAGCCATGCCTCCGCCGCCGTGGTGAGATCGGGGCGCGGAATCCACACCGCGTGCGCGACCGGCAGCCGGGCGAGTTCCTGCTCCGGCTCCACTGTGTCGACCTCGTTGGCGACGAGGCGGAAGCGAGTGCCGAGATCGCACAAACCGACCGTGAAACCTGGCCCCGGCGGTGCGGTGAACACGAGTCGCACCGGATCGGCACGGCCCCCGATCGACAGCGGATGAATCTCACACTTCGGTCGAGCCGCCGCGATGGAGGGACACACCTCGAGCATGTGGGCGCCGAGGATCTGCGGGTGCTCGCTGCCGAAGTTGTAGGTGTAGTCCTCCATGAACGACGTGCCGCCCGGCAGACCCTCGCTCATCACCTTCACCAGGCGGACGAGTGCAGCCGTCTTCCAGTCCCCCTCGCCGCCGAAACCGTAGCCGTCGGCCATCAATCGTTGGACGGCGATCCCCGGCAGTTGCGGCAACGTCGCAAGGTCTTCGAACGTGTCGGTAAATGCCTTGGCGCCGACGTCGTCGAGAAAGGCACGCAGACCCAACTCGATCCGTGCCGCGTCGCGCAATGACTCGTGCCGCGCACCTCCCTCGAGCAACTCGGAGACGACTGCGTATTCGCGCTCGTACTCCTTCACCAGTGCCTTGACCGCGGCGTCACCGACTGCCTGCACCCGGGCAGCGAGGTCGCTCACGCCGTAGCCGTTGACTGAAAAGCCGAGTCGGATCTGTGCCTCGACCTTGTCGCCCTCGGTGACCGCGACCTCGCGCATGTTGTCACCGAAGCGGGCGATGCGAAGGTGCTGCGCTTCGGCCCATCCGCGCGCCGCCCGCACCCAGGTGCCGACGCGCCGCTGCACTTGCCGGTTCTCCCAGTGGCCGACGACGACTTTCCGCCGCTGCCGCAGCCGGGTGGCGATATAGCCGAACTCACGGTCGCCGTGCGCCGACTGGTTGAGGTTCATGAAGTCCATGTCGATGTCGGCCCAGGGCAACGCCGCGTTGTGCTGAGTGTGCAGATGCAGCATCGGCTTGCGTAACGCAGACAGGCCGGCGATCCACATCTTCGCGGGTGAGAACGTGTGCATCCAGGTGATGACGCCGACGCAGTCGTCGTCCGCGTTGGCCTCCAGGCAGGCGCGGCGAATCGCATCAGCGGTGGTGAGCACCGGTCGGCGAACGACTTGCGTCGCGATGTCGGGCGCGGCGTCGAGACCGGCGACGATCCGCCCGGCCTGCTCCTCGACCTTGCGCAGCACGTCCTCGCCGTACAGCCCTTGGCTCCCTGTCAGGAACCAGACCGTCGCGGTCATCGGAGGAGCCTGCGTTGCAGCAGCGCGTGAATCGAGATCGCACCGAGGATGATGGCTCCGTAGATGAACTGCGTGTAGAAGTCCTTCATCCCGACGGCGACGATTCCGGCTTCGATGCCACCGATGAGGAATGCGCCGATGAACGTGCCCCAGATCGTGCCGCGGCCGCCGAAGACGGATGTACCGCCGACGAACACCGCCGCCAGCGCGGGTAGCAGGTAGCCCGAGCCCTGCGCGGGATAGAAGTTGAAGACCTGGAAGCTGTTCATGACACCGGCAAGCGCCGCCAGGGCGCCGGTGATCACGAAGAGGATCATCCGGGTGCGCATGATCGGGATGCCCATGAGGCCCGCTGCTTGCGGATTGTCGCCGATGACGTGAGCGTTCTGACCGAGCCGGTGGCGATACATCAGCACCCAGATGACGACGGCCAGGACGGCGAACCACACGAACTGCATCGGGACGTCGAACCATCGGCCGACGAGCAGTCGGCCCATGATCGTGTGTTGCGTCTCGAGGAGCGTGTAGCTCTTGCCGTTCACCAGGACGAGCGTCAACCCGCGATACAGGAACTGCGTTCCGATCGTCACGACGAGCGCCGGGATCCCGATCACCGTGACGAAGAATCCGTTCACGAACCCCGCGGCGGCACCGACCGCAACCGCCGCGAGGACGCCGAGCGCGACGTTGTGAATCGTATGGTCGACGGCGACATAACCGACCATGCCCAGCGCGAACGTCGACGAGAACGACAGGTCGATGTCGCCGGCGACGATGAGCATGGTGAGGCCGAGTGCGATCAGGCCGAAGTACGGCACCGTCTGCGCATAGGAGGAGTAGATGCGCCCGTGCAGGAAGGTGCCCGGCGCCAGCAGGATGAAGATGAGCCACACGAGTAGAAACGCGCTGGTGATGCCGGCCTGCGACGACCAGCGGGTCAGCGCGGCGCGTGATCGCCGCTGCCGCATGCCTTGGCCCGGCGGCATCACGCGTTCGGCGGTCGTGCTCACGCGCTACCTCCCGCCTGCGGCTCGCGGACCGGTTCGTTGAAGCGGCCTGTCGCGGCCACCTCCCGCATGATTGCGGTGAGCTCCTCGAGCGAGTACTGGTTCGTCGGGAACTCGCCGGCGACCTCGCCCCGGTCGATCATCACGATGCGGTCGGAGATCGAGTAGATGTGGAAGATGTTGTGGTCGATGAAGATCGCCGACTTCCCCGCGGCCTTGATGTTGCGGACGAAGTTGAGCGTCTTCTCCGTCTCGCTGAGCGACAGACCCATGGTCGGTTCGTCGAGGATGATGAGATCGGCCTCGAAGTGCAGCGCCCTGGTAATGGCGATGCCCTGGCGCTCGCCACCGGAGAGGCCGGTGACGGAGGTCTCCGGCGTGAGGATCGCCGAGGTGAAGCCCATCGATTCCTGCATCAGCTCCGCGGTGACCCGGCGCATCTTGTGGACGTCGAGAAAGCCGCCGGGGCGGGTGAGCGGACGGCCCATGAAGATGTTTCGCCACAGCGATTGCTGCTCGGCCAACGCGCGCTCCTGGTAGACCGTCTCCACACCCAGTGCTCGCGCCTTCCGGACACTGAGGTCGTCGACCCGTCGACCGCGGAAGAGTATTTCGCCACTGTCGGGGCGGTGGTAGCCCGTGATGATCTTGATGAGGGTGGACTTGCCGGCGCCGTTGTCGCCGACGAGGCCGAGGACCTGCCCCGCGTCGAGCCGCAGGCTGATGTCGCGCAGTGCGTGCACGCCACCGAACGACTTCGAAACGTGGCGCAGCTCGAGAACGGTATCGGTCAAGGGTGGCGTCGCTGTCATCGCATCCTCGGGTGTGGGGCCGGGTGGCCGGCGAGCTTCCTGCTCGCCGGCCACCACGTCGTGCTTATCTCTGTTGTCGTGCAACCTCAACGGATCTGCTTCGTGACGAGCGGCGCGATCTTGTCGATGTTGGACTTGTCGACGAAGCCGCCGCCGGTGTCGATGTGCAGGCCACTGAAGCCGTATTCGTGCGTCAAGCACAGCTGCTCGATGCCGAAGTAGCCCTGCAGCCATTCCTGCTGGTCGATCACCAGGTTGATGTAGCCATCCTGGACGCCCTTCACAGTCGACGGTGACATGTCGAAGCCCGCCGCGAATACCGAACCAGGCTTGAGGTTGGCAGCCTTCATATAGGTCGGGATCGTCGAGGTCAGGTTGCCGTGGTCGATGAAGATGGCCTTCACGTCGGGGTTCTTGGAGACGTACCCGGTGAAGATCGGGACACCGGCGGCCGGATCGGCGTTCGCGGCGTCGCTGATTTCGAGGTAGTCGACTTTCATGCCGGCCTTCGTCAGTGCGTCGACGATGCCCTTGGTGCGCTCACCGCGCCCGGGCTGCGCCTTCAGGCCCCAGACGAACACCTTGCTGCCCGACTGCAGGTTGCCGCGCTTGATGGCCTCGTTGGCCAGCGCCGCGCCGGCGTCGTACAGCGTCGCGCCCGCGTAACCGGTGCCCTGGGCCGCGTACTTGGCCTCGGCCTTCGGGAGCTCGGTGTTCATGACGGTGACGGTAATGCCCTGGCTTTCGGCCTGGTCGATCAGCGTGTCGAAGGCCGCGTCACCGGGGTGGCCCATAATTGCGATTCCGTCGGGCTTCGTGGCAACGGCCTGCTGGAACTGGGTGATCATCTTGTTGGGGTCCCAATCGGACCATTGATACGTGACGTCGGGTCCAAGGGCCGCCGCGGCCGCCTTCGCGCCGTTGTAGACGACGGTCTCGAAACCGCCTCCCGCCGTGCCGCCAGGGAAGAAGACGATCTTCATGCCCTTGCAGAACTGCGCGCCGGTGGGCACGTTCGCCGCAGCGGATGCGTTCTGTGACGCGCCGCCCGTGGTGTTCGTCGCCGAAGCGTTCCCGTTGTTCTTGGTGTTGCTGCTCGTGCAGGCGCTCAACACCAGAGCCGAAACTCCCACCAGAGCACCCGCCCGCCACGCTAGAGACCAGCCTCTTCCGTTCATCGGCATCCCTTCCGCCATAACGTCCTGAAGATGCGTAAATGTCATGTACGTCTGTCTGCCAGGGGCGGGCGTCCTCACCAAAAGGAGAGCGGGCCCCGGGGCTGCAAACGAGTGTAGGCATTCGTATGCATTGGACAAGGGGTTCAGCCGCAGCGTTGCCAAACTGTGCCCGTCGCGAGCTCCGTGGAGTGGTGGATCAAGGACGGGCGCGGCGCGGGACCCGGCAGTTCGCGCAGGTGCCGACGATCTCGACGGTGTGCGCGACGTCGGTGTAGCCCTCTCGCTGCGCTAGTTCGGTCGCCCATGCCTCGATGTTCGGCCCCGCGACCTCGACCGTCCGACCGCAACGGCGGCAGAGCAGATGGTGGTGATGGGCCTCGGTACGACACCTGCGGTAGAGCGCTTCGCCCGATTCGCTGCGCAGGACGTCGACCTCGCCGGCGTCGGCGAGCGCCTTCAGCTGGTTGTACACGGTGGTCAGGCCGACGCGCTCGCCCCGTTCGCGCAGCAGTTGATGCAGCTCTTGCGCCGTGCGGAACGTGTCGGTGTCGCCGAGCAGGCCGGCCAGCGCCCGCTTCTGCCTGGTGGACCGCTCCGCAGTCGTTGCTCGCGCGGTCATCGGCGACTTCCTCCTTCACGCTCCCGGGCACCGCTCCAGGCAGCTTATCGCAATTGACAACCGTTTCCGAATAGGTTGTAGTGGACTCTTCGCGCCTCGCGACCCGCGCGGCCGCGCGACCCGTTCGGCTGGAGGATCCTTGCTGGGGCGTACCGCGCTGAGCCCGGCGATCGCGCCTGCGGTATCGGTGGTCGTGCTGTCGGCGGTGGTTCTCGCCGGGTGCAGCGTCGCCGCTCCCGCGACGTCCACCGGGCAGGCCGGGCGCAAGCTCCAGGTCGCCGCCAGCATCAGCGCGTGGGGCAGCATCTTGGCCCAGCTCGGCGGCGACAAGGTGCAGGAGACGTCGATCATCACCAACCCCAACACCGATCCACACGACTACGAACCCACGCCGGCGAACGCCCGCACCATCGCCGACTCCCGGCTCTTCGTCGAAAACGGCGTCGGCTACGACTCCTGGGCGGCGAAGTCGCTGGCGGCGAGCACCGACTCGAAACGGCTGGTCATCGACGTCGGCAAGCTGGTCGGCGTCCCCGCTGGGGGTAACCCGCATCGCTGGTACTCCCCCGGCGACGTCGAGAAGGTCGCCAACGCGATCACCGCCGGTCTCAAGCGCGCAGACCCGGCCGACGCCAACTACTTCGACAACCAGCGGCAGGCCTTCGAGAGCACCGGCCTCGCCGCGTACCACCAGGCGATCAACGACATCAAGACCAAGTACGCCGGGACGCCGGTCGGCGCGAGTGAGAGCATCTTCGCGCCGCTGGCCGACGCGCTCGGCCTCGATCTGGTGACTCCGCCGAGCTTCCTCAAGGCCATCAGCGAGGGCATCGACCCCTCGGCGGCAGACAAGGCGACGATCGATCACCAGATCAGCGCCAAGGTGATCAAGGTGTATGTGTTCAACGGCCAGAACTCGACCCCCGACGTCGCTGGGCAGGTCGCGGCGGCGAAGCGAGCCGGCATCCCGGTGACCACGATCACCGAAACCCTGAC
The DNA here is from genome assembly GCA_963782965.1 of uncultured Actinomycetes bacterium. Lineage (GTDB taxonomy): Bacteria > Actinomycetota > Actinomycetes > Acidothermales > Acidothermaceae > CAWALV01. The sequence continues at coordinate 1,120,979 of CAWALV010000006.1, read as the reverse complement.
GCCCGCCACGGCGAGTTTCCAGGATTGGCAGACCGCGCAATTGCAGTCGCTCCTTGCCGCTCTCCGCGAAGCGAGCAACACATGAGCCCCGTCGTCGAGTTCGCCGATGCAGGGACGGCGATCGGTGGCCGCACCATCTGGTCGAAGGTGAACCTCGAGGTGCGCGCCGGCGAGTTCGTGGCGCTGCTCGGCCCGAACGGTGCAGGCAAGTCGACCCTGTTGAAGGCGGTCCTCGGTCTGCAACCGCTCGCTACCGGAGAGCTGCGTGTTCTCGGCGACCCACCGGGTCGGCACAATGCCCGCGTCGGCTATCTACCGCAGCGGCGCGGATTCGACCCGTCCACCAGAATCCGCGGCATCGACATCGTCCGCCTCGGCCTGGACGGCGACCGGTGGGGGTTCCCCTTGCCGGCACGGCTCCGCGGTGCGCGAGCGCGCGAGGCACACGAACGGATCCGCGAAGTCGTCGCCGTCGTGGGAGCAGAGCGATACGCACAGCGGCCGATCGGGCAATGCTCCGGCGGCGAACAGCAACGCCTGCTGATCGCCCAAGCCCTGGTGCGGCGTCCGGAACTGCTGCTGCTCGACGAACCGCTCGACAGCCTCGACGTCACGAACCAAGCCTCGGTGAGCGCCCTGATCCAGTCGGTGTGCCGCAGCCAGGGCGTCACCGTCATGCTCGTTGCGCACGACGTGAACCCGATCCTGCCCTACCTCGACCAGGTGATCTATCTGGCGCACGGCGGTGCTGTCATCGGGCCGCCGGAAGACGTCATCACCGCCGAGACGCTCAGCATGTTGTACGGAACCCACATCGACGTGTTGCGCGACCACGCCGGGCGACTCGTCGTCGTCGGTCAGCCGGACAGCCACGCGCACCACCTGCCGGCGTGAGCGCGAACCTGACCTGGAACGTCGTCGACGACGTCCGCCAGATGCTGAGCTACCACTTCATGGTCAATGCGTTGCGGGCCGGCACCATCGTCGCCGTGGTCGCCGGCGCCGTCGGCTATTTCATGGTGCTGCGGCGGCAGAGCTTCGCCGGGCACACGCTCGCGGTGGCAGGTTTCCCCGGTGCCGCGGCGGCGACCTGGCTGGGGGTGAACACCGCATTCGGGTATTTCGGCTTCTGCATCGCCGGGGCGCTCGTGATCGCCGCCGTTCCAGCGAGTGGTCGCAGCGGCACCGGGCTAGGCGGTTACACCGAGGAATCCGCGGTCATCGGCACCGTGCAGGCGTTCGCGTTGGCGTGCGGCTTCTTGTTCGTCAGCCTCTACAAGGGTTTTCTCGGCGGCCTGAACAATCTGCTCTTCGGCACGATCATCGGTGTCACCGATTCTCAGGTGTTGATCCTGCTCGTTGCCGGTGCGAGCATCCCTCGCGGCGCTCGCCACCCTCGGCCGCCCGCTGCTCTTCGTGAGCGTCGACCCGGCCGTGGCGGGCGCTCGCGGGGTGCCGGTTCGTCTCGTCAACGCCGGCTTCCTCGTGCTGCTCGGCGTCGCTGCCGCAGGTACCAGCCAGGTGACCGGCAGCTTGCTGGTCTTCGCGTTGCTCGTGGCGCCGGCCGCGACCGCGGCCCGGTTGACCGCGAGGCCGCTCGCCGGCCTGCTGCTGTCCGTCGGACTCGCGCTCGTGGTCACCTGGGTCGGCGAGGGCATCGCGTTCTTCTCGCCTTATCCGATCGGCTTTTGGGTCACCACCTTGGCTTTCGCTGCATTCTTGCTCGCCACGATCTATCGCGCCGTCACCGACCACGTCGGGAGCCGGCGCATGGTCGGTGCGTGATGCTGTCTCAGCCGTTCATCCAGCATGCCTTCGTCGCGGGCACCGCCATCGCGGTGCTGTCCGGGCTCGTCGGCTATTTCGTCGTACTCCGGGGCCAGGTATTCGCCGGCGATGCGCTTTCACACGTCGCCTACACGGGTGCGCTGGCTGCACTCGCGGCTGGCGTCGACCTGCGATTCGGGTTGTTCGCGGCAACCGTGAGCGTCGGGCTGCTTCTCGGTCTCGTCGGCGGACGGCGGGTGGCTGACGACGTCGTCATCGGCACCACGTTTTCCTGGATTCTCGGGCTCGGCGTGTTCTTCCTCGCCTGGTACACAACGCATTCCAGCGCCGGTAATGGCGCCGCCAGCGTCACCGTGTTGTTCGGATCCATCTTCGGCATCAGCGCGAGCGCAGCGACCACCGCGGCCCTCATCGCGGCCGGGCTCGTCGTCGTCCTGCTGTTCATCGCGAGACCGCTGCTGTTCGCGAGCCTCGACCCGGCCGTCGCCGCCGCCCGCGGCGTTCCGGTACGAGCGCTCGGCCCGGCCTTCCTCGCCATCGTCGGCGCGGCAGCCGCGGAAGCCAGCCAGGCGGTCGGCGCGCTGCTGCTGTTCGGCCTGCTCGCAGCACCCCCGGCGGCCGCGCAGCGGCTGACCGACAACCCTTGGCGGGCGCTGCCGCTGTCGGCACTGCTCGCCGTCCTAGCCATGTGGGGCGGACTGTCCCTCTCTTACGCCGCACCCAGACTTCCGGCCAGCTTCTGTGTGATGGCTTTCGCCACCGCCGAATACGCGCTATCGGCACTGGTTCGGCGCGGTTCGCTCAGCCGGGGTTGATGCGCCGGCCGGTGATCTCGTGCGGCTTGATCCGGACGGCGACCGTGCCTTCCGTGCCGATCCACGGGTGCGGTGCCGCCACTGCGGTTCCGGCGGTGTCGCTGGCGTCGGCCATCGTTGCCTCACCGCGCAGCAGCACACTCCAGCCGGCGTGCTGCACCTCATCGATGCGATCGACCTCGAAACTGGCGATGGACCGCCCGCCACTGCGCTCGATCGTCGACTGCACGACGTGCCCGATGCGGGTTTCGACGAACAGCTCGTGACCCACGGTCGCGTAGTTGAGTGGCAGGACGACGGGAGCTTGGCCGCCCTCGGCGTAGAGGACGATACGACCCACGCCACGTTCGCCGATGAGTGCCCAACACTCGCTCTCGGCGAGCACGTCGAGTTTGGGATACGCCGCGGCGTCTCCGCGACCCGGCGAGGAGTCGTCGACTACGCCGAGTAGCACCGACGGCGTCAGTTCCAGCGCTGACGCGACGCGCAGCAGTTCTGCGGCACCGAGCTGCGCCGGGTGTTCCTCCAGGTAGGCGACGTAGCCTTCGACCATGTCGGCCCGAGACGCAAGTTCTGCGCGGGTCATGCCGAGGTCCTCGCGCCGTTGCCGAACCCGGCGACCGATGTCGCCTGGGTGTGGATGCTGGCTCGTGGTCATGGTGTCAGCATGTCACGCAGATCGGTGAGTACGACATCCGCGCCGGCACGTTGCAAAGGCCCCGGATCGCCGCGGCGGTCGACGCCCACGACAAGCCCGAACCCGCCGGCCACACCCGCCTGCACGCCGGCAATGGCGTCCTCGAGTACGACCGCGTGGGCTGCGTCGGCATGCAGGCGGCGGGCCGCCTCGAGATAAGTGTCCGGTGCGGGCTTTCCAGGCAGATTCTGCAACCGGGCATCGATTCCGGTGACCAGGACGTCGAAATCCGCGAGCAACCCGGCCGTGCGAAGGATCGCCGCGCAGTTCTCGCTGGCCGAGACGACCGCAACGCTGCACCCACGCGCGCGAACGCCACGGGCCAGGTCGACGGCGTCGTCGTACACGCCGACTCCGTGGAGCTCCAGCGCCTGCTCGAAGTAGCCGTTCTTGCGGTTCGCCAACCCGTTCACAGTACGAGCGTCGGGGCCGTCGTCCGGTTCACCCTCCGCCAGCCGGATGCCGCGCGAGTCGAGGAATGCCCGGACGCCGTCGGCGCGACGCCGTCCATCGATGTAGCGCACGTAATCGTCGTCGAGATCGAACGGGCGGGTGTCCGCGCCGTTCTCGCGGGGCGTGCAGCCGGCGAGGAACTCGTCGAACAACCGCTGCCACGCGGCGGCGTGGACCTGCGCCGTGCGGGTGATGACGCCGTCCAGGTCGAAGAGGTAGGCCTGGTAGTCGTCGGCAGGCTGCGCTGTCATAGTGGGGCCAATCGCGCAAGGTGCGAGCTTTCGTTGCCTCCGATCAGCCTACGGCCCGCACACCGGGGCCCGACCGGGCGTAACGTCTTTTCATGCTGCGGCGTGAGATCGTCCCGCTGCCCGAGCACATGTACCCGCGCGAGCCGTGGCGTCTGGTCGAGCAGCGATACGACCCGCGCTACGCCGACCGCGCCGAAACGATCTTCGCGCTGGGTAACGGCTACCTCGGCGTGCGAGGAACCCAGGACGAGGGCCGGCCGAGTCTTTCGCCCGGCACGTTCGTCAACGGCTTCCACGAGACCTGGCCGATCGTGCACGCGGAGGAGGCCTACGGCCTGGCAAGGGTCGGCCAGACGATCGTCAATGTGCCCGATGCGACGGTCCTCGCACTCTACGTCGACGACGAACCGCTGTTCCTGCCGACCGCGCGTGTGCATCGCTACCGGCGCGTTCTCGACATGCGCGCCGGCACGCTGGTGCGCGAGATGGTGTGGTCGACGCCGTCCGGCCATCACGTCCGGGTGCGGTCGCGCCGCGTCGTCTCGCTGGAACACCGCCACGTCATGGCGATTTCCTACGAGGTCACGGTGCTCGACCATTCGGCACCGGTCGTCGTCTCCTCGCAACTGCTCAACCACCAGGACCGACCGCATCAAGAACCCGAACACGGTCGCGGATTGACCGATCCACGGCTGGCCAAGACGTTCGCCGATCGCGTGCTCAACCTCGAGCACATCGAGCAGGGCGAGCAGGGCGAGCAGGACGAGCGCCGGTTCCTGCTCGGCTACCGGACGACGAACAGCGGCATGACTCTCGGGGTCGGGCTCGACCATCTCGTCGAGGTGGCCGACCATCATCGCGAGTCGGTCTCCGTCGACGGCGACCGGAGCGAGCTGGTGATCAGCGTCGACGCCGAGCCAGGGGTTCCCATCCGGATCACCAAGTTCGTCACCTACCAGTCGTCGCGCAGCGTGGAGCCGGCGGAACTCACCCGCCGGTGCGCGCGCACCCTGGATCGAGTGGTCCGCGAGGGGTTCGACGCGCTGCTCACCGCCCAGCGCGCAGAGTTGGACCGCTTCTGGCAAGGCGCGGATGTCCGGGTCGTCGCGACCGAGGACGCCGAGTTGCTGCAGCAGGCGGTCCGGTGGAATCTGTTCCAAGTGGCGCAGGCGACGTGGCGCGCCGAAGGCAGCGGCGTACCGGCGAAGGGTTTGACCGGCCAGGCCTACGAGGGCCACTACTTCTGGGACGCCGAAATCTATTTGCAGCCGTTCCTCTGCTACACCCAGCCGCGGATCGTGCGAAACCTGCTGCGATTCCGGCACAGCATGCTGCCCGCGGCGCGGGCGCGTGCTCGCGAACTCGATCTGGAAGGTGCGAGCTTTCCGTGGCGCACGATCAACGGTGAGGAGGCGTCGGCCTACTACGAAGCGGGGACGGCCCAGTTCCACATCAATGCCGACGTCGCATACGCCATCCGCCGCTACGTGCGGGTGCGTCAGGACGTCGGCTTCCTGGCGGAGGCCGGTGCGGAGATGCTCGTCGAAACCGCTCGCTTGTGGGCCGATCTCGGTTTCTACGGGGACGACGGGCAGTTCCACATTCACGGGGTCACCGGCCCCGACGAGTACACGACCGTGGTCAACGACAACACGTACACGAACCTGCTGGCCAGGTTGAACCTGCGATACGCCGCGGAAGCCGTCGCTGCGTTGCGCAGCTACCGAGCGGAGGACTTCGCCGCGCTGGCCTCAGCGGTCGGCTTGCGAGACGACGAACCCGAGGCATGGCAGCGCGCCGCTGATGCGATGGCGATCCCGTACGACGAGGAGCGCGGCGTCCATCCCCAGGACGTCGAGTTCCTCGACCGCGAACGCTGGGATCTCACCTCGACTCCCCGCGACCGGTTTCCCCTCCTGCTGCACTACCACCCGCTGATCATCTACCGGCATCAGGTGATCAAACAGTCCGACGTCGTCCTCGCGCTGTTCCTGCTCGGCGACGAGTTCAGCGCCGAGCAGAAGAAGAACGACTTCGCCTACTACGACCCGTTGACGACCGGTGACTCGTCACTCTCGGCATGCGTGCAGGCCATCGTGGCCGCCGAGATCGGCGAGGAGAAGGCTGCCCTGGACTACTTCCGGTACGCACTCTTGATGGATCTGGGCGACGTCGAAGGCAACGTCTCCGACGGCGTGCACATCGCCTCGGCCGGCGGGGTCTGGCTCGCCCTCGCGTACGGCTTCACCGGTCTGCGCGACTTCGACGGCCGGCTGAGCTTTGATCCCCGGCTGCCCGCTGCGTGGACGTCGCTGTGCCTGCCGTTGCGCTTCCGGGACCGCCGGCTCGAGGTGACCCTCACACACGACGACGAGACGTATCGGCTGCTCGAGGGCGATCCGATCGAGATCGTCGTCCGCGGGGAGACCCGGCAGCTGACCACGGCGACGCCACTCGTTCTTTGAGCTTGGCCGCCGGGCCGGGGAATCGCGGGACGGGCCGCCGCGTTGACCCGAGCAGATACCCATGGGGGTATCACCGGAGAAAGCTGGTGGAGCGATGGAACGCCTGGTGTGGTGGATGAATCGTCCGGTCGGGCGCACGGCACGCGTACTGGTCGGGGCGGCACTGCTCGCGGCAGGCCTTCTCGTCGGCGGGCCGTGGGGCTGGCTCGTCGCGCTGATCGGCCTGGTACCGCTGGGTGCGGGAGCAAGTGCGCGCTGCCTGCTCGGCCCGTTGTTCGGGTCGGCGATGCGCGTCTCCGCGCAACCGTGACTCTGGTGGCCGAGCCGGCAGCGCGGGCAGCCCATCAGTTGCCTCCCTGGCGCTCGGTGCTGGCTGTCGTCGCACATCCTGACGACGAGTCGTTCGGGCTCGGAGGGCTCATCCGCGCATTCGCGACGGCGAACGCACGCGTGGACGTCATGACTTTCACGCGCGGCGAGGCGTCAACGCTGCACGCCGTCCCCGGCGACCTGCAACGGTTGCGTGCCGCCGAGCTCGCCAACGCAGCACGGATTCTGGGCATCTCAGGCACCACGCTGCTCGGGCACCGCGACGGCGCCCTTGCCGAGACGCCGCTCGGCACGCTGGTAAAGGAGATCTCCGGGGCCAGTCGCGGGCGACGCATCGACGGATTGCTCGCGTTCGATGCAAACGGCGTGACCGGCCACCCCGACCACATCGCTGCCACCGCTGCTGCGGTCGCGTTCGCCGAACAGGCACAACTCCCGCTGCTGGGCTGGACGCTGCCGTCCGGCGTCGCCGACCGGCTCAACCTCGAACTCGGCGGGGCGATGGCTGGCCGACCACCCGATCAGGTGGACTTGTGTGTCCGCGTCGACCGCGCGACCCAACACCGGGCCTGCCTGGCCCACGCCAGCCAGGCGACGTCATCGCTACTGTGGCGACGGCTGCAACTGCTCGGCGATTGCGAGCACCTCCGCTGGCTGTACACGCCGACAGCCGCGGACGCTGCGGACGCTGCGGACGCTGCGGGACACTAGCCGACGACCCGCGACGCGAAGCGCGGCCAGCGTGAAGGAATTTTCGTTATAGGTGCCTAAATTCCTACCTGCAGAGGAGACGGGCCGCAGCGGTTTCACGCGGCTGACCGCGTCGTGGCGCCGGCACGTTCGGCCGCCGCCTTGATGTTGCGCACCATGCCGCCGAACACCAGGCCGTGGAAAGGCGCGACACCGCGCCAGTACGCGTGCCCGGCCAGACCTCGCGGCTGGAAGATCGCACGCTGCCGGTAACGCGAGCGGCCAGAGCCGACGTCGTCCACGGACATCTCGAGCCAGGCGAGGCCGGGCACCCGCATCTCGGCACGCAACCTGAGCAGCTGCGCCGGGAGCCGCTCCTCGACGCGCCACCAGTCGAGCGAGTCGCCGACGGCGAGCCGGTCGGGGTCGCGGCGGCCGCGGGCGAGCCCGACTCCACCGACGAGGCGGTCGAGGTGGCCGCGCGCCGCCCACAACAGCGGGTAGGAGTACCAGCCGTTCTCGCCTCCGATCGCCTCGACGACGCCCCACAATGCCGTCACAGAGGCGTCCACCTCGACTTCGCGTTCATCGACGTAGACCGAACCGCCTGCCCACGCCGGGTCGGTGGGCAGTGGATCACTCGGGACTCCCGACCACGCAGCGGAGGACCACCGCGTCTCGACCGCGCCGTCGCGCACCTTCTCGACCGCGAGACGAATCGCCTCCTCGACACCGAGCGCGCCCCCGGGCGGATCGGGCGACCAGGACGGCGGCGGCGACGAGCAGATCATCTCGTGGCGCAGCGATTCGACCAGCGGCCTCGCCAGCCGGCCCGGTACCGGCGTCACGATGTTCACCCAGTAACTGGACAGCCGCGGGCTCAGTACCGGCACCGGCACGATCACGCGCGGCCGCAGGCCCGCCAGTTTCGCGTAGCACTGCATCAGTTCCTGGTAGGTCACGACGTCGCGACCACCGATGTCGAACGTGCCGCGGGCACCGTCGGGTGCCTGCGCGCAAGCCACAAGATGGCGCAGGACGTCGCGGACGGCGATGGGTTGCACGCGGTTGCGTACCCACCGCGGCGTCACCATGACCGGTAACCGCTCGGTGAGATAGCGCAGCATTTCGAAGGAGGCGCTGCCGCTGCCGAGCACGACCGCCGACTGCAGCACGATCGTCGGCACCCCGCTGGTCTGCAGGATCCGGCCCACCTCGGCGCGCGAGCGCAGATGCGGCGAGAGGGCACCGTGCGCGGGCTCGATGCCGCCGAGGTAGACGAGCCGTCGCACTCCTGCGATCGGCGCCTGCCGGGCGATGCATGTCGCGGCCGCGCGATCCGTCTCCTCGAAGCCGACCCCGGCGAGCGAATGCACGAGGTAGTAGACGATGTCGACGCCCTCGAGCGCGCGCGTGACGTCGTCGGCCGACGTGACGTCGCCGCCGACCACCTCGACCCTTGACAGCCAGGGCACGTCACGAAGCTTGTCCGGCGTGCGCGCCAGGCATCGCACGCGGAATCCGGCGTCGAGCAGCCGCGGCACCAACCGGCCGCCGATGTATCCAGTCGCACCCGTCACCAAGCACAGCGCAGATTCGGGCACAGCCTCACGATATGCCCCACCTCCGCCCGCAGGCGCACCCCAGCGCTGCGAAGATCACCCGGTGGCAATGCATGAGGATCAACTCGCGATCGACGTCAGCATCGTCGAACGGCTGGTTCGCGACCAGTTCCCGCAGTGGGCCGGGTTCGCGGTTCGTGCCGTGCCGACAGCGGCGACCGTCAACGCGATCTTTCGCCTCGGCGAGTCGTTGGCGGCAAGATTCCCGCTGCGCGCAGCAGATCCGGACGACGTCCGGCAGTCGTTGATACGCGAGGCCGACGCAGCACGGGAGTTCGCCTCGGTATCGCCGTTTCCGGCGCCGGAACCCGTCGCGTTGGGCGCACCGGGCCACGGTTACCCACTGCCGTGGAGCGTCCAGACCTGGCTTCCCGGGCGTGACGCAACGGTTGACGACCCAGCAGGCTCGGCCGAATTCGCTGACGATCTCGTCGAGCTCATCGGTCGGCTTCACAACGCCGACACCCGCGGACGCCGCTTCGCCGGCGGGGGCCGCGGCGGCCGGCTGCCCGATCACGACGCGTGGATGAACCTGTGCTTCGACCGCAGCGAGGGATTGGCCGACGTGCCTCGGCTGCGGGCACTGTGGAAAGAGCTGCGCACGTTGCCGGAGGTCGATGACGACGTGATGTCGCATGGCGATCTGACGCCGCCGAACGTGCTGGTGAGTGCGGGCCGCCTCGTCGGTGTGCTCGACACGGGCGGCTTCGCCGCCGCTGATCCCGCGCTCGACCTCGTCGCGGTGTGGCACCTGCTCGACATCGACCACCACGACGTCGTCCGCAATTCGCTGCGGTGCAGCGACGTCCAGTGGCAACGCGGTATGGCGTGGGCACTGCAGCAAGCGATGGGCCTCGTGTGGTACTACCGGACGACCAACCCGGTCATGAGTCGCTGGGGCACGCGAACCCTGCTCCGCTTGCTCGCAGTGAACGGCTGAGTTTCGCCCACGCTCGGGCAACGTCTCGAAGCGCGCCTCAGTCGCCGGTCGGCCGGTGTGCCTCGGTGTTGTCGCCGCGGTGTGGTCCGTGTTCGCCGTGGATCCACCAGCCGGCGGCGAACGTCACCGCGACGACGCCGAGCAGGCTGCCGAAGGGCCACAGCGCCGCCTTGCTGGCGACGGCGACCAGGTAGCCGATGGCCACCGCGACACTGAGCACCTGCCCGACCAGCGCCTGGACCCGCAGGCGTTGGTGGGCTTGGCGCTCGTCGACTTGGCGGCGCACGACCGCACCCGCGTCGCTGTCGCGGCTACCCACCAGGAACAGCACGACCGTGATGAGCACCAGGACAGGAATCACGTCCGGCACGCTGCGCCACCCGTAGGTGGCGCCGCCGATCACGACCACCACGAGACTCAGCACGGCGAAAAGCAACGGCGCCCGAAGCCTGCGCAAAAGTGGTGTCCTCATGTCAGCTCCAGTTCCTCGTCGAGCTCGAAGATCGTCTCGATCGGCGACCCGAAGAATCGTGCGATCCGAAACGCCAGCGGTAGAGACGGCAAGTAGCGGCCGCTCTCGATGGAGATCACGGTCTGGCGAGAGACGCCAAGCGCCACCGCGACCTCCGCTTGAGACAGGTCGCGTTCGCTACGAAGCTCCCGCACCCGATTCCGCACGATGTCAAGGTAGTTTGACATCCTGCCGTTGTCAAGGACGCTTGACACCTCGGCAAAGGTCAGAGCGGGTGGGGCGGACGAGTCGGCCTATAGGCCGGGTTCTGTCGCTGAGGCCTTGCGGCTCCAGCGGGCGACCATCTATCTACGACTGCCGTTGCCGGCAGCCTCCAGCGGCCTACCCGCAGGCTCGGGCGGGCCGCCCTCGAACGCCTGCGCAGCTGCTCGCGAACGAGCAGCCTTTTGACCTTGCTCCAGGTGGGGTTTACCGAGCCGCTCGAGTCACCCCGAGCGCTGGTGGTCTCTTACACCACCGTTTCACCCTTACCGCCACGCACCGGCGAACCGGCCCGCGACGGCGGTCTGCTTTCTGTGGCACTGTCCCGCGGGTCACCCCGGGTGGGCGTTACCCACCACCCTGCCCTGTGGAGCCCGGACCTTCCTCGGCGAGCACCGGTTTCCCGATGCCCGACGCGGCCGCCCGGCCGGCTCGTCCGCCGTCCTCCCATGCTAGGGGCTACGCGCGGGAGAACCGCACCGTTCGGGTGCCGGGGTCGGCGACGACCAGCCGCACGTCGAGACGCGCACCCAGCGCCAGGCCCTCCCCGTCGCAGCGGGCCCGTACGGCGGGCGATCGCAGTTGCACAACCCCGCCGTGGTGGTCGTGTTCGACGACGTGAGCTTCGAACGTCTCCCCCACGTGCGGCGCAAGCAGGACGGCCTCGACGAGGTCGACGCAGGCGTGTTCCAACGCGTGCGCACGGTGGTCCGCACCTGCCATTACCTCCGGCAGGTCGGGTAGCGCCGTGCGAACCCAGGCCGGCACGTCATGACCACCACTCACCGCCACGCACACCTCACCGACGTAGCGGTCGACGAGCCGCCGCAACGGCGCCGTCGCATGCGCGTACGGCGCGGCGACCGCGCTGTGCTCGGCATGCTCGGGCACCGAACCGTCGAACGCCGTGTAGCCGGCCCCGCGCAGCAGCCGCGTCGCCAGTTCGAGCAGCGCCGCGCCCGCATCGCTACCCGGGTCGAGTCCCCGCACAAATGCCTGGTAGGTAAGAGATTTGGGCCACTGGACGCCGAGTGCCGCGGCGCTCCGTCGCAGCATCGCCACTGCGCCGTCGTCCGGGGCAGGAAGTGTCCGCAGGATGCCGACCCGCGCGTCGATCATGAGCTTGGCGGCCGCCATGCCGGTAAGTAACGAGATCTGCGCGTTCCAGTCCTCGATCGGCAGCGGCGCGCGGTACCGCAACCGGAACCCGCCGGCGTCGGCGTCCACCTCTTGCTCGGGCAGCCGCAAGCTCACCGCACCCCGCTCGACTTCCTGCTGCTGTCTCAGCCGGCCGACTTCTGCTAGCACCGCAAGCATGTCGTCGTCCATGCGTTGTGCGCCGTCGTAATCGAGTCGCGCTCGTGAACGCACCATTGCCCGCGCAACGTCGACAGCCACGGGCGACCCGTCGTCGTCGAGATCGATCGTCCACACCAGCGCGGGCCGAACCTGGTCGGGCAGCAGGCTGGCAGCCGCTTCGCCGAGCACCGGCGGGTGCAGTGGCGTTCGCGTGTCCGGGCTGTAGAGCGTCTCGCCACGCAGGTGTGCTTCGCGGTCGACCGCATCACCGGGCGACACGAACGCAGCCACGTCGGCGATCGCGTACCGCACGCGATAACCCCGCCCCCGTCGCTCCAGCTGCATCGCCTGGTCGAGGTCCATCGAGCCTGGCGGGTCGATGGTGACGAAGCCCAGGTCGGTCAGATCGGACGACGGCAGCCGCGGCCGCTCAGCCGCGTCCTGCGCGGCCGCCAGCACCTCAGGCGAGAACGCCGTGGGGACGCCGAGTTCGGTGCGCACGGCACCGAACCTCGCGCGCAGATCAGCCCCGTCGGCGACCAGCTTGACCCGGCGATGCGGCATCCCCGGAATCTAGCCGATACCCAACCGCTTCAGGTCATCGTGCGCCGGATGCGCCTGCCCTGCGGGCCCGGCGGCGAACGCTTCGAGCAGGTTCGTCGTCACCTGCGTGATGATTGCACGCGCCGACGCCGTATGGCCTCGCGTGCACGTGGGGGTGAGTCCGCAGATCCACGCGCTAGTACCGGAGTCGAAGCCACCCGCGCCACCCGGGTCGACCCTGTCGAATTCCTGGCCGGCGAGACCGCTGAGCGCCGTCCCCGCGGCGACGTGGACGCCGTCGAACAACCAACTCGACGGGTCGACGACGCGCATCGACGCGTGCACCGGATTGCACTGGTAGTAGGCACCGGTCAGCACGCTCTCCGGTCGTGGATCAGGCCCGGAACGCCATTGATACGTGCGTGGCGCGTTGCGAATCACGCAGGCGGCCAGCGAGGAATCTCAGCCGGTCCAGGGATGCGTCGGCGCGGTGCCGTCGGGTGCGAGCAGGTCGAACCCGTCGGGGGTGTTCAGCAATCCCGGGCTGGTGCCTGACACGTCGTCCAACCCGTACTGCCACGCGATCGTGTTAGAGGTCGGATCGATCATCACGACGCGGTGCCGGTAGTCGTCGTTCACGCAGATCAGCCCGCTAGGCAACACTTCGGCGAGGCTCGGGTGGTCGAGCATGCCATGCCCGCTCGGGACGTGGTAGTCCCACAGCACGTGACCCTCACGATCGAATTCGATCACGCCGCCCGGCTTGGAGTAGTCGGCGACGATGTACTTGTCCGGCCCGATCTGCTGCGGGTCGGAGGGGTAGCGGACGGGAACGTGCACGGTCCACACCAGATGGCCGGTGAGCGTGTACTCGCTGACCCACGAACCGTGCACCTCCGACACTAAGACGTTGCCGTCGCGCAAGGGGGTGTCACCGTTCGGATAGCCGAGCGAGGCAGGGGGGCTGTGCGAGCAGCTGCCGGTCCGGCCGATCTGTCCGAGCTGCGTGCCGGTGTTGCCTTGCACGCCGATCACGACGACGCGGCAGTTGTTCGCGTCGGCGACGATCACCCGCCCGTCGGCGAGCTTGTAGGCGTCGTCGGGATCGTTCAGATATCCGGACGCCGTCCCCGGCGTACCCGGGTGCCCGTAGGACCACAGCGGCTTCCCGGCCGGATAGGAGATCTCGACGATCGTGTCGTTGCCTTCCTGGTTCGAGATGATCGCGCTGCCGTGGTCGACGAAGAAGGCGTCGTCGGGAAAGTAGAAGCCGGACGGCGGCGCCGGCGCATGGGCGTTGGGGAAGGTCCATGAAATCTTGCCGCTCGCATCGACCAGCACCAGCCGGTTGTTACCGCGGTCGGCGATCAGCAGCTTGCCGGAGAACGGCGCCTGGCCGGCGGCTTGCCCGCTCGCCGACGGCTTCACCGGCTCGAACGCGATGCGTTCGATCGCCTGGGTCTTGACGATCGTCTGCTCGGCGGTCAACGCCTCTCCACCGAACACGTACGCCGCGTCACCGACGGCGGCCACACCCATGTCGGAGGTCGCCACCGGCAGCGATCCGATCTGGGCGACCGATCCGTTCGACGGGTCGATCTGGTAGATGGCGTTTTGCACCGTACCTCGGCTGACGCCGCCGATGAGCAGCCACTTGCCGCCGAGTTGCACGATCGCCTCGTGGGCGAGCGGCTTGGGCAGGTGAGCGGCGATCGTGACCTTGTGCGTCGCCAGATCAACGCGCTGGACGGCATCGATGGAGGTGCCGTGATGCTCACCCCCGAACACCCACAGCGTCGTCCCGTCGACCATCGCGGCCGTGTAGCGGACCGTCTCAGCGAGCTGCGCCACTGCCTGGAACGTCGCGCCGTCCGTCGTCGCGAGGACGTCGGGCAGTTCGGCGCTGCCGTCGTAACCGCCGACGACATACATCGTGCCGTTCGCCGTGGCGACGCTGTCGTCTGACCTCGGCTTCGGCAAGTGTCCGGTGACAGTGGCGACCGTTGCTGCGGTCGCGTCGAGCGGCATGGCCTGCGCGGCATCGACCGATGCGGCCGCGCCGCCACCCACGACCATCGCGCGGCCCCCGAGCACCGCGCCCGCCGCGTCGTGCGCCGGGAGCGCCAGCTTGCCCGCGGAGCCGAGGCTGCCGCTCCCGGGGTCGAAGGCGTTCACCGCGGACGTCGTGTGGTCGGCCGTGTCGAGCCCGCCCAGCAACAGGATGCGTTGCCCGGCCGGCACGGCGACCAGCCGCGAGAGCGCGGCCGGCAGCCGCGCCGCGACGGTCGTCGCGCCCAGCGCGAGCTGCGGCGCCGGTTGGGAAGCCGACGGCGAGCCGGTAGCTCCGGAAGGTGAGGACGAGCCGGGCGCCGACGGGGTCGCGCCACCGCTGCCCGATCCCGACGGCCCCGGTCCCGTCGGGGCGGAGGCACGCGTGGTCGGATGCGATGCGGTGCAGCCCGCGACGAGCAGGGTAGTTGCAAGACAGCCGATCACGGCGGTTCGACGATTCACCCGCACAGGCTTTCACGCCGACCTGACGGCGCAGTGACACCACCGCGACGCAGCCACAGCGAAGGGAGATCGCTCGCATGTGGCTGATCGCGCTCGTCGCGGGTGGGTTCTGCGTCGCGACGGGCGCGTTGCCGTGGCACGACGCGCTCGCCACGACCGAGCGGGTCGCGCCTGTTCTCACGTTCCTCGCAGCCATCACGGTCGTCGCCGAGCTGGCTGACGCGGCGCATGTGTTCGACGTCGCCGCCGTCCGGGCCGCCAAGGCCGCTCGAGGCCGGACGCCGCTCCTCTTCGCCCTGGTGCTCCTGCTCGGGGCGATCACCACCGTGGTGTTGAGCCTCGACACGACCGCAGTGCTGCTCACGCCGGTCGTGCTCTCGCTCGCCGCCAGGTTGGCACTGCCGCCGGTGCCGTTCGCGATGGCGGCGGTGTGGCTTGCGAACACCGCGAGCCTGCTGCTGCCGGTCTCGAACCTCACCAATCTGCTCGCCGTCGACCGGCTGCACCTGTCGACGTTGGACTTCGCCGCCCGCATGTGGCTCCCGGCACTCGCGGCGCTCGCGATGACGGCACTCGTGCTCGGTCTCGTGTACCGCCGCGAGCTGCGCGGTCGCTACAACAAGCCAGACGACGTGGACGTCGCCGAGCCGGCGCTGTTTCGGATCGCTGTCGCCGTCTGCCTCGGCGTGGTGCCGTTCTTCGTCGCCGGGTTCCCGGTCTGGGCGGTCGCGCTGGTCGCTGCCGGGGTACTCATCGTCGCGTTCGCGATTCGGCGACCCGTCACGCTTCATTTCGCGTTGGTGCCGTGGCGCCTCGTGCTGCTTGTCGAAGGGTTGTTCCTCGTCATCGCCACGCTCGGCGCACACGGCCTCGACACCGCACTGGGCAGGCTCGCCGGGCACAGTGGCTCGGCGTCGGGAATGTTGCGCACCGCCGGGGTCGGCGCGGTGGCGAGCAACGCCTTCAACAACCTGCCGAGCTACCTGGCGCTGGAGCGGGTGGCTGACGGGCGCCACGACCAGCTGCTCGCCTTGCTGCTCGGCACGAACGTCGGCCCGCTGGTGCTGCTGTGGGGCTCACTCGCGACGTTGCTGTGGCGCGAACGGTGCGCCGCCCGCGGGGTACGGATCGACGCCGGCCACTTCGCCCGGGTCGGACTCCTCGGCGTGCCGCCGATGCTCGTCGTTACGTGGTTGGCGCTACTGGCGACCCGCTGATCAGGCGGCGGACACACGCTTCGTGGAGACGATGAGGCCGGTCGACCACGTCATCTCACAACTCACCAGTTGCGGGTGGTGCAGCAACGTTTCGCGCACCTGGTTCTGCTTGGCGTCGAGCACCGGGTGGCACACCGGCCGCTAGCACGGCGAGGAACTTACCCGCCAGGTCATCAATGGACATCGTGAACCCGAGCCGTCTCGCGTGCTCGTCGGCACGCGCGCGCATCAGGCCGATGTTGGGCATCGGCGCACCGGTGTTGGGCATCGGCGCAGCCTAGGAGAGCTGGCGGTTGCCCGCTACCCAAAAACGGCGGCCGTTCGGTGCGGTCCACAAAACGCTGCTGTCGGCACCGATCTCGAGCTGCCACTTGCCATGGGTCTTCAGCCGATGGTGCTTGCGGCAGAGCGTGCAGCAGTTGCACGAGGCTGTCCGGCCACCGGGTTGGCCGGCCGGGCACACGTGGTCGATGTCGCACAGGTCAGCTCGCCGACGGCAACCGGGGAAGCGACAACTTCGATCTCGGGCGACGAGGTAGTCGCGTAACCCCTGGGGAGGCCGGTAAATCGTCGTGCCGTAGTCGAGGAGATGACCGGTGACCGGCTCGACGACCAGCCGCCGCCAGCGAGCCTTCGGGTCGGCGGCGAGTTCGACGGCCGCCTCGGAAGGAATGGGGCCGTAGCCGATGAGTTCGGCCGGGTTGTCGGCGAGACCGAGCAGCGTCGGCAAGTCGATGACGACCTGTACCTCGACCCGGCGACCTTGCTTGCGCGGCAGGTCGGGCTGCGCGAGCGCATCTTGCGCCCAGTCGAGCAGCGCATCGGCGCGGCGAGCCGCGATCGGCGTCTCGTCCTGCGGATCACGACCCGCGGCAGCCTGCGCTTGCGCGTCGAGGGCGAGGAAGACCGTTTCGGCGTCGGCCGCGGGCATGGTCGCGAAGATCGCCGCCATTCCGTTGGGGCGGGGGTACCGCCGCACCGCCCGCTCCTGCGCGGCGTTGGCGTAGTTCTCCGCCGCCAGTTCCGGGGCAGCGGCGAGGGCCGCCGCCTTCGCCGTCCGGATGAATTGGGCGACGGTCTGCTTCGTCGCAGCGTCGAGAACTGCGGCTTCGACTGCCGCCGCTTCGTCGGCGCTCAACTCCTCGACGGCCTCCGCGAGCGCGGTCGCGTGCCGCAGGCTGATCGCCCCCTGCGCCAGCAACTCCTGCGTGGCGGGCAGGTCGTTCACCAGGCGGGCCGCAACGTCAAGCTTGTGTGAAGCGCCGCCGGGAGACCAGCGCAGCTCGGCCGCTACCAGCTGCGCGCGCCACTCCGCCTCATCGGCGGCATAGGAACTGGTGGTCGCAACGTCTTGCACGAGAGATGCCAATGCGACTTGCGCCTGCGCTGCTGCCCAGGCCTGGTGTCGCTCCCACGCCGCGACGACATCGATTCGCGCGTCGGGATCCAACGCCGAGAGGTTGATCGAACGAAGCATCATGACGAGCAACGGACCGGGCTCGACGTCGTGCAGCATCTCGACGAGACGCGCGTCGTCGGCGAGCTCGGGATCGACGGGAAAGCCGACCGGAGCGTCGCACGCAGCGCCGCCGAGCGACTCCATCACCGTACTTGTCATGCGCGGGAAACTACCGAGCCCCACTGACAAAACTGCCGGAACGAGCGACCGCTCTGTTGGCCGACGACTATCAAAGGGTAGACGCGACGACTATCGCAGGTGGGACGTGTCGTTGAACGTGCGCAGCACGGCCGGCCCGTCGTCGTAGTAGTCGAGCTCGGTCACGCTCACCGGATCGACGTGCAAGCGGTAGATCGCAGCAGTCGCCGCGTCGAGAGCGGCAGCGACGAGCATCGCGGTCGCCCGCGAATGGGTGACGACACAAAGCGTCCGACCTCGATGGCGGTTCACCAACCGCTGTTGAGCAGCGACCACCCGCAGCCGTAGCTCTTCGTAGCTCTCGCCGTCGGGCGGTGAGATTGCGGTGTCGCCCAACCACAACGCCAGCTCGCGCGACCACCGCTCCTCGACCGTGGCGAACGTCAGGCCTTCCCAGACGCCGAAGTCGACCTCGCGCAGGTCGTCCTCCACGGTCAGCTCGGCGTGCAAGGCTCCCGCGATGGTCGCCGCCGTCTCTCGACATCGAGCCAGCGGCGACGACACGACCAGATCGACACCGCCCCGCGCTACCAGCCGTTCCGCGATGAGCTTGGCCTGCAGCCGGCCCTGCTCGACGAGCGGCGGGTCACCTGTCCCCGAGAATCGCTTCTCCAGCGTGAACGCAGTGACACCGTGCCGGACGACGAGCAGTGTCGTTGCGGTCGTGGTAGGCATCCAGCCGACGATCCGGTTCCCGGCCTGGGTGGCGACCTGAGCAGCCGGAGCAGCCGGAGCAGCCGGTCGGGACGACGTCGGACGCCGCGGGTTGCCGGCGGCGCGCGAGCCGGCGGCGTCCATCGCCTCGTTCGCCAACCGGTCGGCGTGCTTGTTCTGCTCGCGAGGCACCCACTGGTAAGTGACATGCCCGGGCCCGAACGAGGCGGCCACCGACGCGGCCTCCCGAACGAGCGGCCTGAGGTCGGGGTGCTTGACCTGCCAGCGCCCGGACATCTGCTCGACGACCAGCCGCGAATCGAGGCGCGCCTCTACCCAGGCGTGCGGGTCGAGTTCTCGAGCGGCACGCAGCCCGGCGAGCAACCCGTGATACTCGGCGAAGTTGTTCGTCGCGACACCGAGAGACTCCGCGCGTTCGACCAGCACCTCGTGCGTCGACGCGTCGCGCACGACCGCGCCGTAGCCGGCCGGCCCCGGGTTGCCGCGCGACCCACCGTCGGCTTCGACGATGAACCGTCGGCCCGGCGCAGCCGTCACAGCCCGGATTCCGGCGTGCGCACCAGGATGCGGCCGCACTCCTCGCAGCGCAACACCTCGTCGTCCGGCGCGTTGTGGAAGCGGCCCAGCTCGGCCGGGTTGAGCGCAAGGTGGCAACCTTCGCAACGGCCGCGGTGCAGCGCGGCAGCACCGACGCCGCCCGACGCCGACCGCACGCGCTCGTAGAGCGCCAACAGATCGGCAGGCAGCTGCGGGGCGAGTTCGGCTCGAGCAGCCGACGCCGACGCCGCCTCGGCGTCGATCTCGGCCAGCAGCTCGTCGCGCCGCGCGACCGCGGTCGCCAGCTCGTCGCCGACCTTCTCGATCTCGGTCGCCAGCGAGGCGGCATCGGTTTGAGCGACCTCGCGCCGTTCCATCACGCCGAGCACGATGTCTTCGAGTTCGGAGCGGCGCTTGCCCAGCGACGCGATCTCCGATTGCAGGTTCTCCAACTCCCGCGGCGAGCTGACCTGGCCGGCGTCGAGGCGTTGCTGGTCGCGATCGGCGCGCGCCCGCACCTGGTCGACGTCGGCCTCTGCCTTCGTCTGCTCGCGGGAGAGGTCGGAGTCGAGCGTGCGTGCGACGACGAGTCCGTCGTTGAGCCCGCTCAGTCTCGCTTCCAACTCGGCAACCGTCGCGAGTTCGGGCAGGGTCCGACGCCGGTGCACCAGACGGTCGAGCGCGGCGTCGAGCGCCTGGAGGTCGAGCAGGCCTGCTTGGCTGGCGGGATCGGCGTTCAGCGTTGGTCCTCTCGCGGTGCTTCTTCGACGCTTGGCCGCCCGACACGACCAGTCCATGAGTCGGTCGGGACGACGGAAACTTCGGCCACCACCGTAGTGCCGAGTGCTGCGAGGTCGGCGGACAGGCGGCCCGCCGCCACCGGCAGCCACGGCCACTCCGTCGCCCAATGCGGCATGTCGATGAGCGCGCAGCCGCCCTCGGCGAGGTGCTCGGAGGCGGGGTGATGGCGCAGGTCGGACGTCACGTACACCTCGGCGCCACAGCTGCGGACCTGCGGCAGGAAGGCGTCGCCCGCACCCCCGCACACCGCGACGGTCCGAACGACGCGCCCCGGCTCACCTGCCACCCGGCCACCCGCCCCGGTCGCCGGCAGGGCATTGCCGACCCGTGCCGCGAAATCGCCGAGCGGCGTCGGCTCGGCGAGCACTCCCACTCGGCCGGTGCCTTCCCTACCGGGCAGCTCGGCGAGTTCGAAGACGTCGTACGCCGGCTCCTCGTACGGATGTGCAGCGAGCAACGCGGCAAGCACCGCCGAGCGGCGGCCGCGCGGCAAGACCATCTCGATCCGGCGTTCCTCGACCGTCTCGACCCGCCCGACCTCCCCGATCGCCGGCGTCGCGCCCTGGTGCGGGAGGAACGTGCCGGTGCCCGTCGCCGTCCAGGCACATCTGGAGTAGTCACCGATGGCGCCCGCGCCGGCCGCGGCCAGCGCATCGAGGACCTTCTCCGAATCGGCCACCGGAACGAACGTCACCACCTTGTCCAGCGCAGCAGCGGGCAGCGGGTCGAGCGGCCGGACGTCGAGCAGCCCCAACGCATTCGCCAGCGCATCCGACACCCCGGGGTCGGCGTGATCGGCGTTGGTGTGCGCGACGTGCAACCCGATCCCGGCGCTGATCAGCCGGTGCACGACCCGGCCCTTCGCGGTCGTCGCCGCAACCGACGACGTGCCGCGCAGGAACAGCGGGTGATGGCAAACGAGCAGATCGACGTTGCCGCGGATCGCTTCGTCGACCACGACCTCGACCGGGTCGACGGCGAACAGCACCCGGCGGATCGGGGCATCGGGGTCGCCACACACCAGCCCGACGGCGTCCCATGAGGCGGCCAGGTGCGGCGGGTACGCGGCGTCCAGCACGTCGACGACATCACGCAGCGAGACGGCATCGCGCGGCTGCGCGTCAGCCACGCCGGCTCGCCTGCTTCACGCGTCGAGGTAGTGCGCAAGCGCGGCGTAGGTCGCGTCCCATGTCGCGACCGTATCGTCTCGCGCCTGCTCCTCCATCGCCCCGAACGCCCGCAGCCGACCGTGCAGCAGCGTGTGCGGGCCACCCGCATCGAGCCGCACGCTCCACAGCGCGGTCACCGGGCCGTCGATGCCGAGCGACCCCTCGATCGCGAACTCGTCCGGCATCACCAGCCGTGAGACATGGCCGAGCAGCAGCCCGCACCCGTCGTCGCAATTCTCGAAGAACCGACCGCCGACTCGGGGCTCCAGCACGATCGCCGTCCCGCGCCGGACCCGGTGTGGCCACCACGCCGACAGGTGCAACAACGCGTCGAAGACCCGCCTGCGCGGGGCCTCCAACCGCAGCTCGCTGCGGACGTCGATCAGCCGCGGTGCGAACGAGACCTCCAGGGCCGCCGATTGACGACCGATTCCGACCATCCCGGTATTGGTCACGGTCTCATCGTGCCCCCGCTGCCGCCCGCAGGCCAAGGGGTGTCCCGATCAGATGCACCGGGAATCCTCCCGAGGTACCCAACCACGAAGGAGAACCATGGCTGGCAAGACCCTGCAAGGTAAGACGGTCGCGTTCCTCGTCGCCGCCGAGGGCGTCGAGCAGGTCGAGCTGACTGAACCGTGGAAGGCGGTGCAGGACGCCGGCGGAACGCCCAAGTTGATCTCCGTCGAGCCCGGCGAAGTGCAGGCTTTCAACCACCTCGACAAGGGCGACACCTTCCGCGTCGACGAGCCGGTGTCGAAGGCCAAGGTCGACGCCTACGACGCGCTCGTGCTGCCGGGCGGCGTGGCCAACCCCGACCAGCTGCGGACCAACAGCGCCGCAGTCGCGTTCGCGAAGGGCTTCGCGACCAGCGGCAAGCCCATCGCGGTGATCTGCCACGGCCCCTGGACGCTGATCGAGGCGGACGTCGTGCGCGGGCGCACGCTGACCTCTTGGCCCAGCCTGCAGACCGACCTGCGCAACGCCGGCGCCACCTGGGTCGACGAGGAGGTCAAGGTCTGCCCCGGCGGCCCCGGAGTGATCGTGTCGAGCCGGCGGCCGGATGACCTGAAGGCGTTCTGCTCCGAGCTCGTCGACCAGTTCGCCTGAGCGTCGGGTGCCGGCGTCCGGCCCGGGGTGAACGTGTCGGACGCCGGCACTCCGAGAACGCCCCAACGGCTCGTGAGGTTGCAGCAGGTGGGCCCGACAGGTTTCGAACCTGTGACCCCCCGGTTGTAAGCCGGGTGCTCTTCCGCTGAGCTACGGGCCCGTCAAGCGTCGGTCAGCTTATCGAGCGCCACCCGGTACTGAGCGGGGTCGCGCGGCTGGCCGATCCCGTTCACCACCGACCAACGCAAGATGCCTTCCTTGTCGATGACGAAGGTGCCCCGCAACGCGGCACCGGCACCCTCGTCGAAGACCCCGTAGCGGCGAGCGACCTCCCCGTGCGGCCAGAAGTCGGCGAGCACCGGGAACTCCAGGCCCTCGTGGTCTGCGAAGACCCGCTGCACGAACTTCGAGTCGACCGACACCGCCAAGACCTGCGCGTGCTCGTTCTGGAACGAGCCGATGTCGTCACGCAGCGCACACAGCTCCCCGGTGCAGATGCCGGAGAACGACCACGGATAGAAGACCAGGACGACGGCGCGCCGGCCCCGGAACGCAGACAGCCGCACGGGTGTCCCGTGCTGGTCGACGAGCTCGAAATCGGGCGCGGGCAGGCCCCACTCGAGACCGGGTAGACCGGACTGCTCGGGTGGACCGTTCAACGGCGGCGGGCGCTGCGCGGCGCGACCAGCCGGGCACCCGACCACTCGCGACCTGCGCTGATCGTGCTCGTCTGGCTGAGTCCCGCGGTGGGCGCCGCTTCGGTGATGTCGCTGGGTTCGACGTGGCCGGAGCGGCCCGCCTTGGGCGACAGCAGCCAAATGGTGCCTCCGTCGGCCAGCGGTGTGAGTGCGTCGACGAGTGCGTCGACGAGGTCGCCGTCGCCGTCCCGCCACCACAACAACACCGCGTCGACGACGTCGTCGTAGTCCTCGCCGACGAGCTCGCCGCCGATGATCTCCGTGATCGCCTGGCGCAGACCTTCGTCGCTGTCGTCGTCGTAGCCGATTTCCTGGACCACGTGGCCGGCGGCAAAGCCGAACCGTTCGGCCCGGGCCCGGACGTCTTGCTGTTGCCCATCCGCGTGGCCCGCGGTCGCGCTCACGAAGGCCCTCCCGTTCCTGTCACGTTCCGCTGGTTCCCCACTCTTCGATCGTGTCGATGTAGTCCAACGCACTACCGGCCCGGACGCAAGTGGCATCCGCTCGGGGGTGAGACAATCGCCACAGCGGTTGCCGCTCGCCGGTTGCTGTTTGCTCTTTCGACGTCCGCCAGATGAGTGTGAGGCTTCCAGGTGGCTCTACCCAGCTCGGGTGAACGCTCCCCGGTGATCAGTGACGGCTTGCCGAGCCAGCTGCCCGACATCGACCCCGAGGAGACCAGCGAGTGGCTGGAATCCCTCGACGGCGTCGTGGCGGCCCACGGCAAGACGCGGGCCCGCTACCTGATGCTTCGGCTCCTCCAGCACGCCCGCGAGAACCAGGTCGGGGTGCCGGCGCTGCGCAGCACCGACTACATCAACTCGATCCCGCCCGAGTCGGAGCCCTGGTTCCCAGGTGACGAGCGGATCGAGAAGCAGATCCGGCGGGCGGTGCGCTGGAACGCCGCCGTCATGGTCTCGCGGGCCAACCGCCCCGAGCTCGGCGTCGGCGGCCACATCGCCACGTACGCCTCCGCCGCCAGCCTGTACGAGGTCGGGTTCAACCACTTCTTCCGGGGCAAGCACGGGGTCCCCGGCGAGTTCAACCGGCCGGCCGGCAGCACAGAGGCCGCCGGCAACCCGCCGTCCGGCGATCAGGTGTTCTTCCAGGGGCACGCCTCCCCCGGCATCTACGCCCGGGCCTTCCTCGAGGGCCGGCTCAGCGAGGCGCAGCTCGACGGCTTCCGCCAGGAGATTTCCCGCCAGGGCCTGCCGAGCTATCCGCACCCGCGGCTGATGCCGAACTTCTGGGAGTTCCCCACCGTCTCGATGGGCCTCGGCCCGATCAACTCGATCTATCAGGCCCGGTTCAACCGCTACCTGCACAGCCGCGGCATCGCCGACACCTCGACGTCGCACGTATGGGCATTCCTTGGTGACGGCGAGATGGACGAGCCGGAGTCGCTGGGCGCGATCGGTGTCGCCGCACGCGAGGAGCTCGACAACCTCACCTTCGTCGTGAACTGCAACCTGCAGCGGCTCGACGGACCGGTCCGCGGCAACGGAAAGATCATCCAGGAGCTCGAGTCGTACTTCCGGGGCGCCGGCTGGAACGTCATCAAGGTGATCTGGGGCCGCGAGTGGGACCACCTCTTCGCCATGGACGTCGACGGCGTGATGGTCAACAAGATGAACGCCGCTCCTGACGGCCAGCTGCAGACCTATTCCGTCGAGTCGGCCGAGTACATCCGCGAGCACTTCTTCGGCACCGACCCGCGGCTGCGCAAGATGGTCGACGATCTCACGGACGGCGACCTGCGGCGACTCTCCCGCGGCGGCCACGACTACCGCAAGGTGTACGCAGCGTTCAGCGCCGCGCGCGCCCACGTCGGGCAGCCCACCGTCATCCTCGCGCACACGATCAAGGGCTGGACCCTGAACAGCTTCCAGGGCCGCAACGCCACGCACCAGATGAAGAAGTTGACCAAGACCGACCTCAAGGAGTTCCGCGACCGGCTGCACCTGCCGATCAGCGACGAAGCACTCGGCGCGGATCTGCCGCCGTACTACCACCCCGGGCCCGACTCCGAGGAAGTGCAGTACATGCTCGAGCGGCGGCGCGCGCTCGGCGGCTCGCTGCCCGAACGCCTCGTGCGGGCGAAGATGCTCAAGCTGCCCGGCGACCCGGTCTACAAGGAGATGTACGACGGTTCCGGCAAGCAGAAGGTCGCCACCACGATGGCAGCCGTCCGCCTGCTCAAGGAGCTGATGAAGGAAGACGAGATCGGCGAGCGGATCGTGCCGATCATTCCCGACGAAGCTCGTACCTTCGGCATGGACTCCCTCTTCCCCACGGCGAAGATCTACTCCCCGCACGGCCAGCAGTACGAAGCGGTCGACCGCGAGTTGTTGCTGTCGTACAAGGAGTCGGTGCAAGGCCAGCTGCTGCACGAAGGCATCACCGAGGACGGCGCGATGGCGTCGTTCATCGCGGCCGGCTCGGCGTATGCAACGCACAGCCAGCACATGATCCCGGTCTACATGTTCTATTCGATGTTCGGTTTCCAGCGCACCGGCGACCAGATGTGGGCGGCGGCCGACCAGATGTGCCGGGGCTTCCTCCTCGGTGCGACCGCCGGCCGGACCACGCTGACCGGCGAGGGCCTTCAGCACAACGACGGGCACTCACCGCTGCTCGCGTCGACCAACCCGGCTGCCGTGTACTACGACCCGGCGTTCGCCTACGAGGTCGCGCACATCATGAACGACGGACTGCGGCGCATGGTGACCGAGACCGAAGAACACCCGCAGGGTGAGAACGTCTTCTACTACATCACCATCTACAACGAGCCGATCCTCCAGCCGGCGCAACCTGACGGCCTCGACGTCAGCGCACTCCTCGGCGGCCTCTACCACTTCGCCGACGCGCCCATCGATGCGGACGACGCCCCCCGCGCGCAGATCCTGGCGTCGGGTGTTGCCATGCCGTGGGCGATCGACGCGCAGCGAATGCTCGCCGAAGACTGGGGCGTGGCCGCCGACGTGTGGTCGGCGACGAGCTGGACCCAGCTCCGCCGCGAGGCACTCGACTGCGAAACCCACAACCTGTGGCACCCGGCCGAGGAGCCGCACGTCCCGTACGTAACGCGCGCGCTGGCCGACCGGCCTGGCCCGATCGTCGCGGTCAGTGACTACATGCGGGCCGTACCCGATCAGATCTCACGATGGATACCGGCCACCAACAGCTACGCCTCGCTCGGCACCGACGGCTTCGGTTTCTCCGACACGCGCGCCGCCACGCGCCGCTTCTTCCACGTCGACGCCGCCTCCATCGTGGTGTGCACGCTCGCCAACCTCGCGAAAGCCGGTGCGGTGGCCGACGACGTCCCCGCGAGCGCGGCCGCGCGCTACGGCCTCGCCTAGTCCGGCCGGTTCGACCCGTCCCCGCCTACCGCGCCTACCGGGCCGGCGGCCGCCAGGCCTGCGCGTCCATCACCCAGGCAAGCACCTGCGCGCCGGTGCCCGCATCGGCGCGGACGACGAGGTCACCCGCATCGGAGATCCGCGCGGCGTCGCCTTCGGCCAGTGACGCCGGGCCTGCAGTGATCGAACCTCGCGTCACGAACAGGTGGGTGAACCGTCCCCCGCGCAATGTCGCGGCTCCACCGACCGCGATCTGCGCCACCAGCAAGGTGGCCGCCGCCTGGCGGAGGCGCAACGGAGCTGGGGCCGAACCCGAGGCGAGCGCAACGAAGGCACCCCGGCTCGCAGGGGCCTCGGCCACCGCGTAGTCCGGTCGCGCTTGGTCGTCGTCCACGACCCACATCTGCACGTAGCGGGCGACGCTTCCCGTCGCGTTCACTTCGCTGTGCCGGACCCCGCTGCCGGCGGAGAGTCGCTGCAGCATCCCCGGGCTCACGACCTGGTCGGAGCCGAGATCGTCGGTGTGCCGGAGCGCCCCTTCGGTCACCCAGGTCACGATCTCGACGCCGCGGTGCGGATGATCGCCGAACCCGCCGCCGGGTGCGAGTTCGTCGTCGTTGCTGGCGAGCAGGACGCCGAAGCTGGTGTTGTCCGGGTCGTAGTGCGGCCCGTAGGAGAACGAGTGTCGGGAGACGAGCCAGTCGGTGCGGGTCTCGAAGCGGGAAGCCGCGGGGCGGACGTCGACACGCACAGGGATCAGTGAATCATCTAGCCACCGTGAGTCACCCCGCCGTGGTCGCCTCGGGTGGACCTCGGATGGTTTGTCCGGTCGGCACTACTCCTGGGGCGCCCGGTGCAGCAAGATGGCATCGCGCTCCCCCGCGTCCCGCCCGAGTACGAAGGATCCTGCGCATGTCGCTCTTGCCGTCGTCGTGGTCGCGACGCCACTCCGGGCCCGCGCAACTGCTCTCCCTCGACACCCATCCCAACCGAGCCGAGATCGTGGCCATCAGACGGCGCGCGCCGCTGCTACGCGACGCGGAGGTCACGCGGTTGGCCCTCGGCTGGCGTAACACGCCTTATCTCGCGGCGGCCCGCGCTCGGGCGCTCGCCCCCGACTCGCCCCTCATCGTGGAGGTCCTGGCGGCTTTCGACGGGGTCGACGCGGCGTTCGACGACGTGCTCGCCCGGCAAGAGGTGGCCAGCCACTTCGAGTCCGCGAGCTGGACCCAGAATCTCGGCTTCTCCGGCGGTGCCCGGAGCCGGCGGCTCGTCGTCGTCCCCAAGTGGCCTGCACGCCTCGGTGATCGACATCGCGCTCAAGTCGGTGCGCGACGCGCTGGCTGCGGCATACGCGCGACCCGCCTTGCGCCGGGGTGAGTACACCGCGCTCATCGCGCCGTGGCGGCGCGTCTTCCCGTTGAACGCCCGCGACCTGGCTTAGCGAGCAGCAGGTCCGCCACAATCTGGACGTGGCTTCCGCTGCGTCAGCCGGCTCCTCCACCCGCGCCCGCGCGGCGACCGCGCGCGCCCTGGAGCGCGCCACCGGCGACCTCGCCCGCGCCGCGATCGGGCGGATGGAGGAGACGCTCCCCTGGTACCGCGCCATGCCGGCAGAGAGCCGTTCGTGGGTCGGCCTCGTCGCTCAGGCCGGCATCGCGGCCTTCGTCGAGTGGTTCAAGCATCCGGATCGCCACCGCGAGATCACCGGGGAGGTCTTCGGCACGGCGCCGCGCGAGCTCGCCCGGACGGTGAGCCTGCAACAGACCGTCGAGCTGGTACGGATCACCATCGACACGGTCGAGGAAGCCGCCGACCGGGTCGCCTCTCCCGGTCGCGCTCCCGAATTGCGCGAAGCGGTCCTCGTCTACGCCCGCGAGGTCGCCTTCGCCGCCGCCCAGGTGTACGCACAAGCGGCCGAGGCACGCGGCGCCTGGGACGCCCGGCTCGAGGCCATGGTCGTCGACGCCCTGATGCGCGGCGAGGCCGACGAGGCGTTGCGCTCGCGGGCCGCCGCGCTCGGCTGGGGTTCGCCCGAGTCGGTGACGGTGATCATCGGCACGCCACCGCACGACGAGCCGGAGGTCGTCGTGGACGGCGTGCGCCGGGCGGCCCGGCACGCCGGGCTCGACGTGCTCGCCGCGGTCCAGGGCGACCGGCTCGTCGCGATCCTCGGCGGTATCGCCGACCCGATGCACGCGTCGCGGGCGTTGCTCGCACAGTTCGGCCCCGGCCCGGTCGTCATCGGCCCGCCGACGTCCGACCTGCTGCTTGGCTGTGCGATCCGCGCAGGACACCCTCGCCGGGGTGCGCGCGGCACGCGCCCGCACGTCGCTGCCCCGCCCGGTGCTCGCCAGCGATCTGCTGCCCGAACGCGCGATCGACGGCGACGAGTCGGCACGTGCGCACCTCCTCGAGCACGTCTACCGGCCGCTGGTCGCGGCGGGAGGAGGGCTCGTCGAGACGGTGGCGACCTACCTCGAACACGCAGGCTCGCTAGAAGCCACCGCCAGAGCACTGTTCGTGCACACCAACACCGTGCGTTACCGGCTGCGCCGGGCCAGCGACGTGACCGGGTACGTCGCCACCGAACCACGCGACGCTTTCACGCTGCACCTCGCCCTGGTGCTCGGTCGGCTGGCGGGAGGGTGAGCAGTCGACCGACCAGCCGAGCCACATCGAGTCGGCGTGGCCGGCAAGGGGCGCCGTGGAACGCCGCGGCAACGTCGCCCTCCAGCACATACGCGACGCCGGCGGCGCGAAACCGGGCCAGCAGGCTGCCCATGACGAGCTCCACATCTGCCAACCGGTCCCGGAGCGGCACGCCCCGCATGCGCGCGAACTCGACATCGAGGTCCGCATCGAGCTCTTCGATCCCGAGCCGTAGCTGCTTGCCCATCCCGCCGAGCACTTGCTGCGCGAGCGCAACCGTCGGCTCCAAGCGGCCCCCCTCCATGCGAGAAAGGTGGCCCTTGTCCACGCGCGCCCGGGTGGCAGCTTCGGTCAACGCACGGGGCAGTGGTTACGCGCGTCCAGCCGAGGTTGTAGGTTTCCTCCAAAGCGGCGATGCTGACTTGGTCCCCGCTGGCAAGGACGCCGGCCCCTCTTTCTCGGCAAGGTGGAATCCGTGCTCGCCATCCTGGCTCCCGGTCAAGGGGCCCAAGTTCCCGGTTTGCTCGCGCCCTGGCTGGACGTGCCTGGGATCGCAGACGCGGTCACCTGGTGGTCAGCGGTCCTCGACATCGACCTTGCCTACCTCGGCAAGAAGGCCGACGCCGAAGAGATCAAAGACACCGCCGTCGCCCAGCCGCTTCTCGTCGGCACCGGGCTGGCCGCGGCGTCGACGCTGTTCGACGGCGACGTGCCCGGCGCCTCGCTCGACGAGGTGGCCGCCAACGTCGCTGCGGTCGCCGGCCACAGCGTCGGCGAGCTGACGGCGGCGGCGCTCGCGGGCGTTCTCACCCCCGAAGCTGCGCTGGTGCTGGTGCGCGAACGCGGCCGGGCGATGGCCAAGGCCGCCGCCGTACGCGACACCGGCATGACCGCGCTTCTCGGCGGCGACGAGAAGGTGGTTCTCGACAAACTCGCCGAGCACGGCGTCACCCCGGCCAACATCAACGGCGCCGGGCAGATCGTCGCAGCGGGTACCACCGAGCAGCTGGCGGCCCTCGCCGCCGATCCGCCGGCGGGCGCGCGACTGCGGCCGCTCGCCGTCGCGGGCGCGTTCCACACCGAACACATGGGGTCGGCGGTCGCTCGGCTGGCCGAACTCGCGCCCGGCGTCGTTGTCAGCGAGCCCGGCACCCGGCTGCTCTCCAATGCCGATGGCACGGTCGTGCAGCACGGCCGTGACTTCCTCGACCGGATGGTGCGCCAGGTGGCCGCACCCGTTCGCTGGGACCAGTGCATGCGCACCCTCGCTGCACTCGGCGTCAGCGCCGTCATCGAGCTGCCGCCGGCGGGGACCCTCGCCGGGTTGGTCAAGCGGGCGCTGCCGGGCGTCGAGACGCTGGCGCTGAAGACTCCGGACGACGTCGACGCCGCACGAGACCTCATCCAGCGGCACCGCCACGACATCGAGTTCAGCGCCACACCGTCCTGGCGGCTGCTCGTCGCCCCCCTCGCCGGCACGTTCGAAGTCAGCGAGGCCCAGCTCGGCGACGTCGTCCCGGCGGGGGCGATCCTGGGCCGGGTGGTCACGCGGCGAGAAGCGCAGGACGTCGTTGCAGTACACGGCGGAACCTTGGTGGAATGGCTCGCCGAAAACGGTGACCCGGTCTCTCCCGGGCAGCCCCTTGCCCGGCTTCATCCGAAGGTCGTGATGTAGCCATGAGGATTCAGCAGGGCGCGCCCGGAGCACGGATCGTGGCACTCGGCGAACACCGCCCGAACCGTGTCGTCACCAACGAAGAGATCTGCAAGAACATCGACTCCACCGACCAGTGGATTCGCGAGCGCAGCGGCATCATCACCCGCCGCTTCGCCGCGCCCGACGAATCCGTGGTCGACATGGCGACGAGTGCTGCCGCGAAAGCGGTCGCAGCCTCGGGCGTCGCGGCGAG
Organism: uncultured Actinomycetes bacterium; assembly: GCA_963782965.1. Lineage (GTDB taxonomy): Bacteria > Actinomycetota > Actinomycetes > Acidothermales > Acidothermaceae > CAWALV01. The sequence goes on along the minus strand of CAWALV010000006.1, from coordinate 1,090,054 downwards.
TGAACTCGACCTCGTGCTGCTCGCAACCTGCTCGCACCCCTACCAGACGCCCGGCGGATCGAACGAGGTGCAGGACCGCCTCGGCGCGACGAAGGCCGGCGCGTTCGACTTGAACGCCGCGTGCGCCGGATTCAGCTACGCCCTGTCGGTTGCGAACGACGCGATCCGTGCCGGCACCGCGAAGCATGTCGTCGTCATCGGCGCCGAGAAGATGACCGACTTCATCGACCCGCACGACCGCGGCATGGCGTTCCTCTTCGGCGACGGCGCGGGTGCAGCGGTCGTCTCTGCTTCGCAGACGCCAGGAATCGGACCCGTGGTGTGGGGCAGCGACGGCGCGCAGTCGAAGACCATCACCCAGGAGCCGAGCTACATCGAGGTGCAGCACGCGCTCGCCACAGGTGAATCCCTACCGCCGGTGGCACTGCGGATGGCCGGGCAGACGGTGTTCCGCTGGGCGGTCACCCACATGGCGCCAGTCGCACGACGCGCGCTCGAAGCCGCGGGCGTGAGCATCGAGGAGCTTGCCGCGTTCGTGCCGCACCAGGCGAACCTCCGCATCGTCGAGTCCCTCACGAAGTCGCTGAAGCTGTCACCGCACACAGTGGTCGCCCGCGACATGGAAACGCAGGGCAACACGTCGTCCGCCTCTATCCCGTTGGCACTGTCGGCCCTGCTCGAGCGCGGCGAGGTCGAAAGCGGCCAACCCGCACTGCTGATCGGCTTCGGAGCCGGTCTCACCTACGCCGCGCAGGTCGTCGAGATCCCCTGATCTCGCGCGACCTGCACGTCAACCCACCCACCCGAAGGTAAGGAGCACAACCATGGCCCTCTCCCAGCAGGAGATCCTCGCCGGTCTCGCAGAGATCGTGAACGAGGTCGCCGGCATTCCGGCCGCAGACGTCCAGCTGGACAAGAGCTTCACCGACGACCTCGACGTCGACTCGCTGTCGATGGTCGAAGTCGTCGTCGCCGCCGAGGAGAAGTTCGGCGTGCGCATCCCCGACGACGACGTCAAGAACTTAAAGACCGTCGGCGACGCCGTCACCTACATCGAGAAGGCCGGCGTCTCCGCCTGACGTGCGGCCGCACCGGCATGACCATCGACGACGAGCGGTGCCGGCCCCGCCGAGGTGCGTGGGTCGGCGTGCTCGCCCGTTACGAGCACAAGCCCCCGAGGAGCTACTTCCGTGACTGCATCAGCGCATGAGTCCAGGCGCCGCGTCGTCGTCACCGGGATGGGTGCGACGACGCCGCTCGGCGGCGATGTCGCGAGTACGTGGAACGCCTTGCTGGCAGGCAAGTCGGGCGCGCGGGCGTTGACCGAGGAGTGGGCCGCCGAACTGCCGGTTCGGATCGCGGCCCGGGTCGCTGTCGACCCGCTCGAGAAGTTGGAGCGGGTCGAGGCTCGCACGCTCGACCGGTCCCAGCAGTTCGCCCTCATCGCGGCGCGGGAGGCCTGGGCCCAGGCCGGCCAGCCGGACGTCGACAAGCTGCGTCTCGGCGTGGTCTTCGCCTCCGGCATCGGTGGTGTGACGACGCTGCTCAACTCCTACGACGTGTTGCGGGAGAAGGGCCCCCGTCGTGTTTCGCCGCACACCGTACCGATGCTCATGCCGAACGGGCCGGCCGCGGCGGTCGGTCTCGACCTACAGGCGCGGGCGGGCGTGCACACACCGGTGAGCGCGTGTGCCTCCGGTGCAGAGGCGATCGCCTACGGCCTGGAGATGATCCGTTCGGGACAAGCCGATGTCGTGGTCTGCGGGGGTACCGAAGCAGCGATCCACCCGTTACCGCTCGCAGCGTTCGCTTCGATGCGCGCCATGACCACGCGCAACGACGAACCCGAGCGTGCTTCACGGCCGTACGACAAAGCGCGCGACGGCTTCTTGATGGGTGAAGGTGCCGGCGCTGTCGTGTTGGAGGCCGCCGAGTACGCCGCCGCGCGCGGCGCGACGGTCCTCGGCGAGATCGCCGGTGCCGGAATGTCCTCCGACGGGTACCACATCGCAGCGCCCGATCCGGAAGGCCGCGGCGTCGTCCAGGCGTTGCGGCTCGCCCTCGCCGACGCCGACCTCTCGGCGTCCGACATCGTGCATATCAACGCGCACGCCACCTCGACACCGGTCGGTGACACGGCGGAGGCACTCGCCGTCCGGACCGTGTTCGGCTCGGCAGCCGACTCCGTCGTCGTCACCGCACCGAAGTCGGCGCTCGGCCACCTGCTCGGCGCCGCAGGCGCCGTGGAGGCGATCGCGACGCTGCTCTCGATCAGCGAGCACATCGTGCCCGCCACGTTGAACCTCGACGACCAGGACGACGACGTCGACCTCGACATCGTCACCGTCGATGCGAAGCCGCTGCGCGAGGGCGCCGCGATTTCGAACTCGTTCGGCTTCGGCGGCCACAACGTCGTCCTCGTCATCAAGCCCGCCTGAAAGGCATTCTCGTGACCACAGCAACGACGGACGCCACGCAAGCAACCGACCCCCGGTCGCCGACCGCACGGCTGAGCGCGCTCTTCGACGAAGGCACGTTCGAGGCGATCACCCCGGCCGACGACAGCGGCGTGCTCGCCGGTGTCGGCACCATGCTCGGCACGCACGCGGTCGCCTTCTCCAGCGACCCGACGATCCAGGGCGGTGCGATGGGCAGCGCCGGCTGCGAGGTCATCGTCGCTGCATACGAGCGAGCGCTCACCGACGGTGCCCCGATCGTGGGGCTCTGGCATTCCGGCGGCGCGCGGCTGCGCGAAGGCGCCGCAAGCCTGGACGGCGTCGGGCGGGTGTTCGCCGCGATGACCCGGGCCTCGGGCAAGGTGCCGCAGATTTCGGTCGTGCTCGGCCCCGCCGCCGGCGGCGCGGCGTACGGTCCGGCGCTCACCGACATCGTCATCATGGCGCCGGCCGGGCGCATCTTCGTCACGGGCCCCGACGTCGTGCGCAGCGTCACCGGCGAGGACGTCGACATGGAGCGCCTCGGCGGCGCCGAGGTGCACGGGCGCCGCAGTGGCGTCGTCCATCTGCTCGCCGACTCCGACGAGACCGCGTTGGCGCGGGCCCGGGAGCTAGCGGATCTGCTTGGAAACCAAGGGAAATTCGGCGATGCTCCGCTTGTCGACATCGACCTCGAGGGCTTACTGCCCGACGGCGCGAAGCGCGCCTACGACGTCCACCCGCTGGTGAACGGCATGCTCGACTCCCCCGGTGTCGAGCTGCACGCGAAGTGGGCGCCGAACATCGTCACGACGCTGGGCCGGCTGGGCGGCCGCACGGTCGGAGTCATCGCCAACAATCCACTGCGGCTGGGTGGTTGTCTCGACGCCACCTCGGCCGAGAAGGCATCGCGATTCGTGCGCATGTGCGACGCGTTCGGCGTCCCGCTCGTCGTCGTGGTCGACGTTCCCGGCTACCTGCCCGGCCTGGGCCAGGAGTGGGACGGCGTGGTGCGCCGCGGCGCCAAACTCCTGCACGCCTTCGCCGAAGCCGTGGTGCCACGAGTCACGCTCATCACCCGCAAGGCGTACGGCGGTGCGTACATCGCGATGAACTCGCGCGCGTTGGGGGCGACCCGCGTGCTCGCCTGGCCGGGCGCAGAGGTCGCGGTCATGGGCTCGGTGGCCGCCGTCCGCATCCTGCACCGCCGCAAGCTCGCCGAAGTGGGTGAGGCCCTGCGCCCGTCGCTGGAGCTGGAACTTGCTGCCGAGCACGAAAAAATGGCCAACGGCATCGACAAGGCGGTGGCCCTCGGCGTCGTCGACGACGTGGTATCACCCGCCCAGACGCGCAGCGCGATCGTCGAGGCGATCTCCGCCGCGCCGCAGGCGCGGGGGGCGCACGGCAACATTCCGCTATAGCCGTTTCGTCGTAGCGGTCTCGTTGGAGAGAGGGTCGGTCCCTGGGTGGGTGACCGGCCCTCTCTGCGCATCGGCGCCCAAACCGGCAGACCCGGCGCGCGCCCGCGTGCTGGCCACCGGCGGGAGATGGCACACTTCTGAGGCAGCGGTAACGGTTGGCGCGCGGAGCTGGAGCGGCGCCACGTTGGAGGCAGGTGCACCACGGCGACAGAGCTTGTCCTGCGCGGCGAGCCCGACGCAGTACCCAGGGCACGTCGGTTCGCGTCGTCCGTCCTGACCGACGTACCGCCTACGCTGGCGAACGACGCCGCGCTCGTGGTGACCGAACTGGTGACCAATGCCGCGTTGCACGGAGAACCTCCGATCACCGTTCGCATCAGCCCTTCGCCTCACCGGCTTCGGATCGAGGTCGAAGACGCGGGCCGTTCTCTTCCCGTGCTGACGAGGCAGAACACCGAGGCGATGACCGGGCGCGGCATGCAACTCGTTGCGACGCTGACTACCGCATGGGGGGTGCAGCCGCGACGCGGCGGCGGAAAGGTCGTGTGGGCGGAGCTGAGCGAATCGGCAGGCAAGCAGCCGGCCGTCGCGCCCGACCTTGATGCCTTGCTCGCGCTGTGGGTGGACGACGACTCGGTCGAGCAGCGTTACACCGTCCGGCTCGGTGCGGTGCCGACCGATCTCCTGCTTGCCGCGAAGGCGCACATCGACGACGTCGTCCGGGAATTCATCCTGATGCGTGCGGAGGAGGCGGCCGGTGGGAGGCGCCTGCCGCTCGCACTGGCAGGTCTGGTGGACAGCGTCACTCACGACTTCGCCGAAGCGCGCGCGGAGATCAAGCGGCAGGCCATCGGTGCGGCGGCCCGTGGCGAACCGCTCACCGACTTGGTGCTTCACCTCCCGTTGAGCGCCGTGGAAGCGGGCGAGCGCTACCTCGCTGCGCTCGACCGCGTCGACGTATACGCGCGCGCTGCTCGGATCCTCACCATCGCGCCGCCGCACGCGCATCAGGCGTTTCGTCGCTGGTACGTGCAGGCGCTCGTCGACCAACTGCCTGCTGTCGCTCGCGGCGAACCGCCACCGACCGCCGAGCCGTTCACGCAGGTGCTCGCCGCCGAAGTAAACCGTCTCGCCAACCTCGACGAGGCGAGCACGCGGCTGCGGTTGTTACAAGAGCTGAACCACCAGATGGCAGCACCGCTTCTTGCTCAGGAGATCGCCGCCAAGGCCGTCGATGTGGCGGCGCGAGTTCCAGGTATCGAGGCGGCCCGGGTCTACCTGCTCAGTGACGGCCGGACGCTTCGGTCGGCAGCCTGGTACAGCGGAGCGGGTCAGCTCGACGCCTACGACGAGATCTCCCTCGACGACGACCTGCCTGGAGCGGTGGCGGTGCGGACCCGCACCGCGATCTCCTATCCCAATCTGGCGCGCATCTACGACGAGATCCCTCAGCTGTACGGTCAGTACCAGGGTGAGCGGAGCCTCCACATCGTCCCCTTGCTGGCCAACGGTCGACCCCTCGGCGCCTTGGGGGTCGCGTTCGGCGCGACCTCGGACACCCCCGCCGACCAACTCGCCTTCGTCGAAGCACTCGCCGACTCGGTCGCAGGTGCCTTGCACCGCGCCACATCGCGCACTGGGTCAGACGTTTCACAGCTGGGCGACAACAGGGCCGCCAAGGCGCACCCGGGCGGCCGCCACTGGCGGCCCGGCGGTCAAGCCATCGCGGTTGCCGTCGTCGGGCTGCTCGTCACGGCCGGCCTCACGGCGGCCTGGCGGTTGACGTATCTCCACAACGAACGGCACCTCACTGCCTTGCAGACACAACTGACCGGTGCGGCGCTGGCCGTCGCACCCGTCGACGTCGAGCGGCGCCTCAACGCCGCACTGAACTTGACAGCGGGCGGCGCGAACACGGGCCGGTTCGGTGCCGACATGACGGGCTCGCTTGCTCCGAAGGGTCCGTTCGCCGGCGCTCAGCTGTTCGCGGTCGACGGCGAACGCCCGCGACTGTTGATCTCGGTCGGGAAGCCGACGTTACTGCAACCCTCATCGCCGCAACTCACCAAGCTGCTCCAGTCGTCGACGCAGCATCCCGGGGCTTCGCTCACGTGGATCACCACGCCGAAAGACCAGCGCTTCGGCTACGCGGTGGCGGCGACCGGGCCCGCCGGCACGTTCGTCGCCTACGCCGAGCAGGTGTTGCCGGCGAACAGGCGAGTCTCGGTACCGTCGACCTCTCCCGTCGGAGACCTGCAATTCGCCTTGTACTTCGGTAAGACCCAGGACCCCTCGACGCTCGTCGAGACCAACGCCGCCCGGCTGCCGCTTCGCGGCACGGTCAGCTCGACCTCGGTCGTCTTCGCCGACCAGACACTGACGCTCGTCGCCGCGCCGCGCGTCCCGATAGAAGGCAATGCCGCGGCGGACCTCCCCTGGGGCATCGCCGCGATCGGCGTCCTGCTCACCTTCATCGCGGCCGGTTTCGCCGAGCGGTTGACACGCCGCCACCTCAGCGCTCAAGCGCTGACGGTCGAACTCCGGGCCCTGTACCGAGCACAGCGCGGCGTCACGGAAACCCTCCAACGATCCCTGCTCCCGCAGCGGCTACCTGCCACGCCCGGCATCGACGTCGCCGTCCGCTATCTGGCCGGCACCGCCGGCATCGAGGTGGGCGGCGACTGGTACGACGTCATCAGCATCGACGAGCACCGCTATCTGTTTGCGGTCGGCGACGTCTCGGGTCGCGGCCTCGATGCCGCGGTTTTGATGTCGGCGATGCGCAACGCCGTCCGGGCTTACGTCGGCGACGGCGCCATGCCGGATCAGGTGTTGGCAAAGGTCAGCCGGCTGGCGTCCGCCACGCACGACGAGCGGTTCGCGACCATGATCTGTTGGACGCTCGACACCCGAACCGGTGACCTGGTGGTGGCCAACGCCGGGCACCCAGAGCCGCTGCTGATCGTCGGCGACGAACGTCGTTTCCTCACCACGGAGGCCGGCCCCCCACTCGGGGTCGGCGAGAGTTACCCCCTTGCCCACCATTCGATGCCCCTCGGCGCCACGTTGCTCGCCTATACCGACGGCCTGATCGAACGACGCGGCGAATCGCTCGACGTGGGCCTCTCACGTCTGCGCGAGGCGGTCGTGCCGGGCAGCGCGCTGGAGGACCTGCTCGATCACCTGATCTCCAAGATGGTTCCCGACGGGGCCCACGACGACATCGCCATCCTCAGCGTGCGACGCACTGCCGGCTAGTTCCGCGATGCGCGCGACCGGCTGGGCTTAGACGACTTGGTGCAACCAGCGGACGGGCGCGCCATCGCCGGCGTGCCGGAACGGCTCGAGTTCGGCGTCCCACGGGCCACCGAGCAGGCGGTCGACACCGACCGCGGCGTCGTCGCCGGAGTCGAGGAGTTGGCGCAGCCGGTTCTCCGGGACGACGAGGTCGCCGTTCGCACTCGTCATGGCGTGATAGAGCCCGAGGGTCGGGGTGAACGCGTAGCGCTCGCCGTCCGCCCCGGGGCTTGGGTCCTCGGTGACCTCGAAGCGAAGTGGCCAACCGCGCAGCATGGACGCGAGGCGGCCGGCACCACCGGGCGAGCCGGCCCACGCGCACTCCGCGCGCAGCTGCCCCGGGGCAGCAGGTTGCGGCTGCCAGTCGATGTGTACGGGTACGCCAAGAGCGCCCGCGACGGCCCACTCGACGTGGGGTACGACAGCAGGCGTTACCGAGTGGACGTACAACACGCCACACGTACTCACCACAGACCTCCACGACCCGAACGAGGTGCGCCTTCCCCAGCGTCCTCACGTGTCAGGTTGCCCGCGGTGGTGTGGTCATTGTGCCCCAGAGGGGCCGCTGATGCCAGCGTTACGGCGTGATCAGGCTCGTGTCGCCGCTTTCCAGCACGATCAGCTGCCCGGCCACTCCGGTGGTGAAGGGCCAGGATCGACCGGCGGCGAGCATGCCGGCCCGAATCGTCTCCGCCGCCGAGGCCGCCGCCGTCCGCTGCCCGGTACGCAACAGCGCCCAGCCGGCAACCGGCCAGTAGCCCGCGACGTCCGGTGAACTCCACTCGGGATGGTCGGTTCGGACGGCGTCGATGAGCGCCGTCGCGCGTGAGCGTGGCACCGCGGTCGTGCCCGCGACCCAGGCCTGCTCCATCGCATCGGGGTAGAGCACGTTCCAGTCGGTCGGTTGCTGGGCGCCGTCGTCGTGGCGCGCCCAGTCGTAGCTACCGGTCGACGGGTTCCACAGGCCGGCGATGCCGTGCGACATCTGAGTTGCGTCGAGACTCGCGCTGTTCGCCAGCGCGCGGTCACCCAGTGCCGCCGCCAGGTCGGAGGCGCTGCGCAGCCCGGCGTATGTCTCGGACTGGTCCATCAGGTACTTCACGTGCCACGCGGGCTTGGCCCAGGTGAGGCCGTCGGTGTCCTGCGTCGCTTCGATGGCGTCGACCGCACCCACGATTCCCCCGTGCAGCGCGGCAAGCCGCTCCGCATTCGGATCGACGACATATGCGGCGCGGACGGCGGAGAGGAAGGTCCCGGCGTAGGCGTCGGTCGAATCCTCGTCTCCGGTCGAGGTCTCGACCCCGGATGCGTCGACGTTGTAGTCGGTGACGAAGCCGTTGGCGTCCTCATGCGCGGCATACCAGTCCAGCCAGGACCACGCGGCCGCCGAATACGCCGAGTCGCCGGTCTGCTTCGCCGCCTCCGCGAGCCCGATCGCCGCGTAGTTGGCGAGGTAGGGCGAGATGTGCTGCCGGTCGACGTACCAGGCGATCGCGCCATCGGGGAGCTCGCCCTGCAGCAGCCAGTCGGCGTCCTCGACGATGGCCGCCTGGACGGCGGGCCGTAGGTGCAGCTGCGTAGCGCTCGCGGCAGCCGCGGGTGCCACGATCGACGCGACGACCCCGAGCGAAGCGAAAACGGCGATTGCCGGACGCGCGTGCGATCTCGGAGTCATAGACGCGATCTTGCCCGCAGCGCTCAGAGCAACTCAATAAGCCAAGAAGGTCAGTGACGCTACCCTTACGCGCGATTACTCAGCGTGACGCCGAAATCTGCCGCGAGCTCCGTCAGCTCGGCGCCTTGCTGGGGTCGGAGGAGTGCCCGGGAAACAGCTTGCGCGACGGGTCGATCGCTACCGCCGCGTTGTTGATGGCCGTCGCAGCCTCGCCGAGACCGACGGAGATGAGCCGCACTTTGCCCGGATACTCGGTGATGTCGCCGGCCGCGTAAATGCGCGGCACGTTCGTGGCCATGGTCGTGTCGACGACGATGTGCCGCTGCTGGAGCGTCATGCCCCAGTCAGTCAATGGCCCGAGGTCGGCCACGAAACCCAGCGCCGCGACCACCTCGTCGACGTCCAGCACCTCCTTGGCGCCGGTGTCGTGGTCGGTGACTTCGACCGCGGTCACGTGCCCGTCGCCTTCGATGGCACTCACCTGGTAGGGCGTCAAGACGCGAACGGACGACGCCTTGAGCTGCTCCACCGAAGCCTCGTGTGCCCGGAATGCGTTGCGCCGGTGGATCAGCGTGACGGAGGCCGCAACCTTCTCCAGCATCAGCGCGTAGTCGACCGCACTGTCGCCGCCGCCGACGACCAGCACGCGTCGATCGGCCAGCGCCGATGGGTCGGGAACGAAGTAGCGAACACCGTGACCTTCGTACTCCTGCCCGACCGGCAGCGGACGCGGCGTGAAGATGCCGATGCCCGCCGTGACCAGCACCGCCTTGGCGTGAATGTGCAGTCCGGAGTCGGTGACGATCAGCAGGGTGTCGTCCTCGAGCCTGGTCAGCTGCTGGGCGCTCTGCCCGAACAGGAACGTCGCGTTGTAGGTCTGCGCCTGCTTGTACAGATCGGCGGCGAGCTCTCGACCGAGGATCGACGGGATGCCGCCGACGTCGAAGATGAGCTTTTCGGGGTAGAGAGCGGCGAGTTGGCCACCGGGCTCGGTGAGGGAATCGACGACGGCGACGGAAAGCGCACGAAAGCCCGCGTAATACGCGGCGTAGAGGCCCGCAGGCCCGGCTCCGACGATCAGCAGGTCGACATCGTGATCCGGCACCGCCGGTGCGGGGGTCACTGACACGGACCAACCGTAGTACGACAAAGATGCGTTGGCGGGCAATGACGCAAGTCCCGGTACCGCAAACTCGACTCTCCTAGACTCGAAGAGTGACCGGCCAACCGCTCCTCTCCCGGCGCGCCGAGGCTGGGCTCCTCGTCGCGGCGGCCGCGGTCGGCGTCGCGATCCTCGGTTTCCACTACGCCGGAAACCGGCGGGCAGGCCGGCTCGACACGGCGATCGACAACCGGCTGCAAGCACACCTGCACGAGCACCTGCTGACCCTGCGTCGGCTGATCACCGTGGGCGACCCGGCGGTCGTGGTGTTCCTCGGCATCTGCTTGGTCGTGGCGTTCCTCGTCTTGAGGAAGCCGCGGCTCGCCCTGCTTGCCGCGGCGGGTCCCGCTGCGGCCGCGATCCTCTCCGAGTACGTCCTCAAGCCGCTCATCGGACGCCACATCCGCGAGTCGCTGTCGTTTCCGAGCGGGCACACGACGGGCGTCGTGGCGCTGGCGATCGTCGTCGCGGTCGCGATGCTCGGCCCGCAGCATCCACCCTGGCCACTACCGGCGCGCTGGGTGATCTGCGCGGTGGCACTGGCGGGCGCGGGCGCGGTCGCCACCGCCCTCGTCGGCGCCGGATACCACTACGCGACCGACATTCTCGGTGGCGCGTGCGTCGCTGTCGCCGTCGTGCTCTCTGCCGCCATGCTCATCGACTGGGCCGCGGCGCACCGGCGGCTTCGCAGATGACGCAACTCGAGCCGACCGAACGCGCCGCACTGTGCGACCTGCTCGAGCAGGTCGGTGGCCGACAACCCACGCTGTGCGAAGGGTGGCTGACGAGCGACCTGGCCGCCCACCTCGTGCTGCGCGAAGGGCGGCCGGATGCCGCGCCGGGAATCTTCGTGCCCGGATGGGCACGATGGACGGCGCGGGTGCAGCGCTCCATCGCCGACGGCGACTTCGCCCGCCTCGTCGAGCGGCTGCGTGCCGGGCCGCCGCGATGGTCACCGATCCGGTTGCCTCGGGTGCACGAGGCGATCAACGGCGTCGAGTTCTTCGTCCACCACGAAGACGTCCGCCGCGCACAGCCCGGCTGGCAGCCGCGTGACCTCGGCCGCGATGTCGAGGACGCCGTGTGGAAGCGCACCCTCCAGCTGTCACGGTTCGCGCTGCGGCGAAAGAAGACGCGCACCGTGCTGGTCCGGACCGACACGGGCGAGCGGCACGTAGTCGTGGCCGGCCAGGAGGGTGGCACCGAGGTCACGATGTCGGGGCGGCCGAGCGAACTACTTCTGTATCTGAATGGTCGACGCGAACACGCGTTGGTCATCCGGGAGCCGGACGCGCCCGTACCGGATTAGCCGTGGGCGACGGCCGGGGCACCGACCTGAAGCTGGAACACGAACCGACGGATGGCGTCGGCGGTACGCGAGTCGGCGTCGAAAGCGATGACGACCTCGGTCTGCCCCCATTCGCTCACCGACGCGCGTACGACGTGGCCCCGGATCTCGAGTGGCATGCCGCAGATCGTGGCCTGAATCGTCGCGGGCGTGAGTTCAGCGACGTCCTGGCGCGGCACCCGGACCCGAAACCCGCCCTCCGACACGTCGATCGTCGTTCCCTGCGCCGAGCTTGCACCAAGCACGAGCAGCACCGGCATCGAGGCTCGCGCGCGGACGAACCGCCGACGCTGCATCAGGGAGGCGAACGCGCCGGGCTGAAGACGCCAGAGGCGTGGTTGACCGGCGATGATGTCGACGACCTCACAACGCTGCTGGTAGCGGCCGCTCGGCGAAACCCACGACACATCGACCTGCCGCGATCCGCTGGCGACGAGTGCCGCACTTGCGCCCGCGGGTGCGGCGACGAACACACCGTCGTGAGCGACGTCCTCGATCCGCGAGGGGTAGTCGACTTCGTCGTCTCCGATGTGCAGGAGGACGAGCGCGTTCAACGGCAACATGTCGAGACCGACTCGGTTCATACGCGCGCCGCCCGTCGTCCCGTACTCACGCGCTGGCACGGTAAGGCAGCCGTGCGGCGACTGCGGCGTAGTACGCCCTTCGACGCCGCGCCACGCAGCCCGTGGGGCGTTCGAAGACCGTGACCTGCTCGGGCGCGAGCACCGCCGCCAAGCCCTCCCGCAGGAGCACCAGGGCTTCTGCCCGCATCTGCGACACGCGCGACTCGGTCACCCCGAGTTCGCGCGCGGTGTCGGCCGCGGGACGCTCGCTCAGGTAGTAGTCCTCGATCACATGGCGCAGGCGAGCCGGCAACGCATGGACGGCGGCCATGAGGTAGGCGACCCGTTCCTGCTGCAGCGCGGACTCCTCTGGTGTCGGATCCGCACTGGGCAGCATGCCGTCGAGGGTCCCGGCATCGGTGAACCGCTCGATGCTCAACACGAAGGCACGGTGGACGTCGGTGTCGACCGAGGCGAGAACGTCCACGGCAACCCCGAGGCGAGCGGCAAGTTCGTGCGACGTCGGGTGGCGGCCGAGTTCGACGGTGAGCGTCGCTTCGGCCTCCGTACGCTGTCTGGCGCGGGAGCGCGCGGTGCGCCCGAGCCAGTCATGCTCACGGAGCTCGTCGAGGATCGCGCCGCGGAGCCGGGGTTTGGCGAATCGGCTGAACGGGATCTCGCGGCCAGGGTCGAACGCGCGCGCGGCCTGCACGAGAGCGACCATCGCAGCGGAGCGGATCTCGTCGCGGTCGACGTGATGCGGCAGCCGCGTTGCGATCTCCGCCACCGCGTAGTCGACGAGCGGCAGGTTCTCCACCGCCAGACGATTCGCGTCGTCGACGCTCAGGTGCGATGCCGTGAGTGCCGCCATAAGGAATTCATCGCCGCGGCGACGCACCGCTCTTGACACCGAACGGTCTAACGTTCACCCGTCTGTACCACGGCCATCCAGCGCAGCGAGGCCGGCGGCTGCGCGTAGTCAGCCGGTAAGCCCACCGAGAAGGTCGAGCACCTTCGCCCAGCTGTCGCGTTGCGAAGCCACATCGCCGGCCCGACTGCCACCGAGGGTGTAGACCGCGCCGCTGCCGATCGGCTGATAGGGGAACGTGCCGACTCCGTGACCCGCGTCGTCGTAAAGGAGCTCCTGGTGCGGGAACGGATCCTTGTTCTCGCCGAGGTGGAAGACCATCCGATCAGCAGCGCCTTGTGAGTCCCACAACTTGTCGGCCTTGCCGGCGATCGCCAACACCGGACCGCTGACATGGTCGAGCACTATCGGGACCTGCGGTACCGGCTGCCCACCGAGGGTCCAGGCGTTCGCGGTCGGGTCGTCCTGTGCCGGATTCACCTGGTCCGATGGTGAGTACACGATGGCGCCGTGGAACAGGTCGGGAAAGTCTTGGGCGAGTAGCTGAGCGGCCTCGCTCCCGCGTGAGTAGCCCATCGCGAGGATGTGCTCGGTCGCGACGCCAGGCGCAGCCGCCAGAATGCGACCCGCCGTGGCGAAGTACTCCAGCGGAATGTCTTGCAGGTGGGCCGGCAAACCGGGGTAGGCGAAGTACGCGACAGAAACGGCCGGATACCCGTGCGCGGCCAGCAGCGCCGCGGTGAACACCTGCGCCATGCCGCCCTCGGCACCGCCGAACACGAGGACGCCGGCGTGCTTCGGCGTGCCCGGGGGTGGCGTGAACAGCACACCGGCGACCTTGTCGGCATCCAGGGTGAGCACCTTGGCCGTCTCGCCCGGCGCGAGCCAGTGGCGGTCAACCGTCCGAGTGGCGACGACGTGCCCCTTCTCGGTGACCGTGAGCGTGACGGGCAGCACCGGCTGCGTTTGCGGCGCGACGAAAGGGAAGTATTCGTTGTCGTCGACCGTGCGGGGTAGGTGAACCGCCCAGAGCAGACCCATGCCGTCGACGTGGTCGTAGCCGTGGTCGGCGGTCTCCGGCTGCGCCGTCGCAAGATCGATGACACCGTTGTCGTCGGCGCTGAAGTCGGCTTCCGTCGCCCACGTCAGCTTGGCGGAGTCGACCATGCTCGCGCCGATGGTCGCCTTCTCGCCCTTCGCGAGACCGGTCACAGTGATGTGGATGTCCTGATCGAACAGCGGATTCTGCGGCTCGACCTGGATCGCGGGAGTCGTGTGGGGCGAGTTGCTCGCGGTGCACGCCGCGACCCCGCTCGCCGTCATGGCCAGTGCGGTCACCAGTGTCACTCGAACCGCCGCCGCGCGCCGCACGGCCTGAGTATCGCGGCTGACCGCAGCGCAGGCAACCACACCCTGCACTGTCGAGCGCGCCGGCGAATACGGAAGACTCTCAGCCATGGTGCTGCCGATCCACGACCGGAACCCGGTGCGTCGCACTCCCGTCGTCACCTACACACTCATCGCGGTCAACCTGATCGTGTTCGTGCTGGAGCCGATCCACCATCTGCAGATCCTGCATCACAGGCTCTCGTCACCGAACCTGTGCGAGCAGTACCGCTTCTTCGATCACTACGCCGCGATCCCGCACGAGCTCATCACGAACGCCGTGCAGGGGCACGCCTACCTGAACCAGCTGGGGCAAGTGGCGTGTCAGGACTACTACGCGGGCAAGCAACCTGCCCTGTCTGTGTTGTCGGCGATGTTCCTGCACGGCAGCTGGTTGCACGTGCTCGGCAACATGCTGTTTCTTTACGTCTTCGGCAACAACGTCGAAGACCGCTTCGGGCGGTTCCGTTTCATCGTCTTCTACCTGCTGTCGGGATACGTCGCGGCCTACGGTTTCGCCCTCGTGTTCCACAACTCGCAGACCCCGATCATCGGAGCGTCCGGTGCGATCGCCGGAGTGCTGGGGGCCTACCTCGTGCTCTCGCCGCGAGCCAAAGTGACCTCGTTGGTTCCGTTCCTGCTCTTCCTGCCGGTCCGGTTGCCCGCATGGTTCGTTCTCGGCAGCTGGTTCCTCCTGCAGTGGTGGTACGCCGTCGGCGGAGCGGTCGCTGCTGCGACCGGCGTCGCCTATGTCGCCCACGTGATCGGCTTCGCGTTCGGCGTTCTCGTCACGTTATGGGCGCGCAACCACATCCGACCGCCGGTTCACCGTTACGGCTCCGCCAGATACTGAGCCGGCCGCAAGAGCCTCGAAGGTTTCTCGCAGGTGGGAGTACAGCGTCCGGTGGACGTCGTACGCGGCCCGATATGCAGCCGCGGTGCTCTGCTGGGGCTTCACCTCGCGCATCGGGGAGGCCATCGCGTGCGCCGCTGTCGAGATGCCCGCGTTTCCGCCGTACGACGCGTAGGCGTGCGCGAGGACCGCGGCGCCCTTTGCGCTGACCTCCTCTTCCCCGCCGAGGAAGACGGTCCGGCCACTGACGTCAGCGACGATCTGCACCCACAGCTCGCTTCGGGTGCCGCCGCCAACCGCGTGCAGCGCGGTGACCGGCAGCCCGGTCGCCGCTTCCAGACCTTCCAGATGCAGGCGCAGCTCGTACGCCACTCCTTCGAGCATCGAGCGGTAGAAATGCGCCGCTGTGTGGCCGCCGTGCCAACCGACGGTCGCGCCACGGGCGAGCGGATCCCAGTACGGCGGCTGCACCGCATTCCAGTACGGCAACGTGAGGAGCCCGTCGCAGCCCGGAGGTATCAGCGCGGCGCCGGCCTCGACGTCGACGCTGCCTGCGGTGGCGAAGTTGGCACCGAACCAGTTGATCAGGTAGCCCGCAGCGTTCAGCAGCGTTTCCAGGACGTACGTTCCGGTCGCGGCCCCGGCGAGGGTGCGAAACGCGGGGTCGGTGACGTAGTTGTCGGACGCGACGCCGCACACCATCGACGTGCCGAGGTTGAGGTACGCCACGCCCGGCTCCGCCGCATCGGCGCCGAGCCCGGCCGCCTGGCCGTCGCCGGTGCCCGCGACGAGCGGGATCGGCGCGGGTAGCCCGAGTTCGGCGGCAACTCCCGGAAGCAGTACGCCCAGTGGCTGCGCCGACGGCACGAGTTCGGGAAGCTGGTGCCGCGCGACGCCGGCGATCGCCAGCAACTCGTCGTCCCAGGTGAGGTTGGCGAGGTCGAGGATGCCCAGTGCGTCGGCGGAATCCGTGACCGGTGGCCCATCGACCGGTGAGCTGGTAGGCGAGGTAGGCTTGGACGTCGCCGATGCGCGCTGCGCCTTCCAGCACGGCCGGCTCGTGCTTGCGCAGCCAGGCCATCTTGTAGAGCGCGGGTGTGACGTCGGGCGGCTTGCCCGAGACGGCGGCGACGTGCGGCGATCCGAACTCGGCGATCTCGGCCGCGGCGCGGGTGTCGACCCACAGGATCGCCGGGCGAAGAGGCTGGTCGTCGGCGTCGAGGCAGACGAACGACTCACGCTGATGCGTAAGGCACATCGCGACGATGCGAGCGGGGTCGGCGGCAGCTGAGACCGCCTCGGCCATCGCGTCGCGGGTAGCGCGCCACCATTCGGTGGCATCTTGCTCGTGCCAGCCGGCTTGCGGGCGCGCCATAGCGATCGGACGACGAGCGGTGACGATCGAACGACCGTCGGTGTCGAAGAGCAACGCCTTGGCAGCCGTCGTCGAGCAGTCGACCACCAGGTAGAGCGGGTTGGGCGGGTTCACGTCGCGTTCGGTTCGACGACGACCTTCAGACCTTCGCGCGCGACGGCCGTCCGGAACGCCTGCGCGACGTCGTGCAGCGCAAAGCGGTGACTCACCAGTGAGGTGACGTCGACCCGCCCCGACTCGACGAGCGCGATCGCTCGCGGGTAGACGTGATTCATGCGCCGCACGAGCACGAGCGAAAGGCCTTTGCGTCGGGCAGTTCCTGCAGGGAAGCATGATTGGTCGTCGCTGGGAATGCCGGCGAGCACCACGCGGCCACCGGGCCGCACGACGTCGATCGCAGCCTTGATAGCAGCGTCGTTGCCGGCCACCTCGAACGCGACGTCCACTCCCCCGCGTGCGGCGTCCTCGAGGCGGTCAGCGTAGTCGGGTTGCTCGGGCGCAAGGACCTCGTCGGCACCGAGACGCTGCGCGGCCGCTCGCCGGTGGGCGAGCGGATCGGCTGCGATGACGCGCTGCGCACCGGCCGCCCGCACCACTTGTAGAACGCAAAGGCCGATCGGTCCGCAACCGATCACCGCAGCCGTGCCGGCGAAGGGCAGGTGCCCGAGATCGATGGCGTGAATCGCGACGCCGAGTGGCTCCAACATCGCGGCGTCGCTGCTGCTGAAGCCGGCCGGCACCGCGTGGAGGAGATCGTCGGGCCAGGCCAGGAGTTGCTGGAGCCCGCCGTCCTGCGTGGAGTGACCGGCGAAGACCACGTTGCGGCACAGGTTGTGCCAGCCGCGCTCGCACATGTCGCAGTGCAGGCAGGGGATCGCCGGATCGACCGCGACGACCTGCCCGTCGCGTGCGCCACCACGGACGATGCCCGCCATCTCGTGGCCCACGGTGAGCGGGCGGGTGAGCGTCGCGTCGCCGATCCCGCCGTCCTCATACCAGTGCAGATCCGAGCCGCACAGCCCGACCGCAGTGATCTCGACCAGGCTCTGACGGGGTTGAGGCAGCGGATCGGGCTCCTCGACGAGCCGTATGTCTGACGCTGCGTAGAGCCGGGCCACCGTTGCCATAGCCCTATCCAACCGCAGATCGGTCAGGAAAGGCCGAGCGCCGCAGCCGCGGCTGCGAGGTAGTCGATGTGACGGTCGACGGAGTCGAGGCCAAGGCCCATGGTCGCCACGGAGAGGTGCGTGCCTCCCGCGGCGCGCCAGGCATCGGCCTCAGCCGCAAGGGCATCGACGCCGCCACCGGGCAGCACGACATGCTCCGCACCGAACTCACCGACCGGCCGGCCGAGGGTGTGCAAGCGATCACGCATCCCCTGCCAGGAATCGACGGTGCGGTCGATGCCGCCGCCGAAGAAGACGAACCCGTCGGCGAGGCGAGCCGCGCGGTCGAACGCCGCCTCGCCGAACCCGCCGAGCCAGATCGGGATCGGACGCGACGGCTTGGGCACGAGCGCGGCGCGATCGACCCGGTCGAAGCGGCCGGAGAAGTCGACGACGGGCTCGGTGAACAACTGGCGCAGCAGGTGAATCTGCTCCTCCTCGCGGGCGCCGCGGGTCCGAAACTCCTGGCCGAGTGCCTCGTATTCGACGTAGTTCCAGCCGATGCCGACGCCGAGGCGCAGCCGGCCGCCGGACAGCAGATCGACGTCAGCCGCTTGCCGGGCCACCAGCGCTGTCTGGCGCTGCGGCAGGACCAGGACCCCGGTCGCGAAACCGATGCGTTCGGTGATCGCCGCGAGATAGCCGAACATCACGAACGGGTCGTGGAACGGATCGTGCTCGGTGTAGGGGCCGGTCAGCTCCGGCGTTCGGCCGGCATGCACGGCACCGAGAACGTGGTCGTAGGCAAGGAGGTAGTCGAAACCGAGTTCCTCGACCGCTCGGCCGAACCGCGGCACGGCGGCCGGATCTCCGCGAAGCTCGATCTGCGGGTAGACAGCACCGATCTGCATACGACCAGCCTGCCACGCGACGACGAGCCCCTCGGGCCCCGGCTGCGTTCGCCGGCAGGCCCGGACGACGCGAAGCGGGCGTCCAAATCACTCCACTCACCCATTTGGCTGCCGACAGGGTGGACATGAGTCCGTTCACCGGGAGGCAAGCCTCGTGAGGCGCAACCTCTGGAAGATCGCGCTGTCGGTCGGGCTTGTTGCCACCGCCACCTACTTCGCGCTCCCCGGCCTCGTCGCCAAGGACTCTCTGTACATAGCTATCGGGGTCGCATCGACAGCCGCCGTCTGCCTCGGCGTCCGGCTGCACCGACCCGGTTCACGCGCCGGGTGGTACCTCCTCGCTGCCGCCAACGCCTTCTTCGTCCTGGGCGACGGAGTGTTCGACGCCTACGACCTCGTGTTGCACACCGACGTGCCTGTGCCGTCGATCGCCGACGCGCTCTACCTGCTCGGCTATCCGTTCCTGTTCGCCGGGGTGTTCCGCATCGGGCGGGCCAGCTTCAGCCGGCACTCGCGCGAGACCTGGGCCGACGCCGGGATCGTCACCGTGGGCGCGATCGCTCTCTCGTGGCAAGCGCTGATGAGTTCGTATGCGCACGACAGCACGATCAGCGGCTTCGGCAGGTTCGTCACGATGATGTACCCGATCATGGACATCGGCGTCCTCTTCATCGTCTTCCGCGCGCTGCTCGCTGGGACTGCCCGTCGCGCTGCGGACAAGATCGTCATCCTGGCGGTCGCCGCGATGCTGGTAGCCGACTTCATCTACGACATCCTGCAGTTGCACGGCAGTTACCAGACCGGCAATCTCATCGATGCCGGCTTCCTGCTGAACTACGTGTTGCTCGCCGTGGCCGCTCTCCATCCCACGATGGCCGACCCAATCGCTGCAGCCAGTGGCGAGGAGCGACCCGTCATCCGTTGGGTGCCGCTGGTGGCGATCGCCGGTTTCGTTTCCCCGGCGATCCTGTTGCTCGGCGCGAGCTTCGGCTTCGGCACCGACGTAGCTGTCCTGGCAAGCACGTCGCTCGTGCTGTTCTCCTTGGTGGTGCTGCGCTTCGTGTGGCTCTATGGCCGGGCCCAAGCTCAGGCAAACCTACTCTCCGAGCGGAGCGAGTCATTGCAGCTCGCGCTCGACGCCCAGCACTCGCTTCAGGGCGAGCTACGGCACCAGGCCTTCCACGACAGCCTCACCGGGCTGCCGAACCGCGCCCTGCTGCATGACCGCGTCGAGCACGCGCTCGCGTCGACGCCAAGGCGCGGCACCACGATCGGGGTCTTCTTCTGCGATCTCGACGGTTTCAAGGCGATCAACGACAGTCTTGGCCATCAGACCGGCGATGCCGTGCTGGTTGCTGTCGCCCATCGACTGCAGATGATCGTGCGGCGCGAAGACACAGTGGCCCGGCTCGGCGGCGACGAGTTCGCCGTCCTGCTCGACGATGTCGAGAGCACCGAGGTGGGCGTCGCGCTGGCCGCGCGCATCGTCGACGTCCTTCGCGAACCGATCACGATCGACGAGCGGCAGCTCAACCTCTCGGTCAGCGTCGGCCTGGCATTCAGCGATGACGCCATCGGCGTCGAGGAACTGCTGAGTGAGGCCGACACGGCGATGTATGAGGCGAAAGCATCGGGCAAAGACCGCTATTCGGTCTTCGAGCCGCGGATGCGGTCACGCCTCGAAGAACGGATAGCGATCACCGATGCCTTCCATGGCGCGATCGAACGCGGCGAGTTCTCCCTCGAATACCAGCCGCAGATCTCCCTCGCCGACGGCAGCCTCGAGGGCTTCGAGGCGTTGGCGCGCTGGCGACACCCAACCCTGGCGCAGATCGGCCCGTACCGCTTCATCCCGCTCGCCGAAGACACCGGCTTCATCGTGCCGCTCGGCCGCTGGGTGCTGCAATCCGCATGCCGCGAAGCAGCAGCCTGGCCGAGCACCCAAGACCGACCGCTGACCCTCGCGGTCAATCTGTCGGCGCGCCAACTCGACAGCCACTCCTTGGTATCGGACGTCGAAGAAGCACTCGCCCTCAGCGGATTCGATCCGCGACGACTCGTTCTCGAAATCACGGAAAGCGCGTTGACGGCCGACCGCGGCCGCACCGCAAGAACACTCGGGGCCTTGCGGAGGCTAGGGGTCAAAATCGCTATCGACGACTTCGGCACCGGCTATTCATCCCTGGGTCACTTGCATTCTTTCCCGGTCGACATCTTGAAGATCGACAAGTCTTTCGTCGACCCGCTGGCCGAACCAGGTGCCGAGGGTGCTGCCTTCGTGCAGATGATCCTCAGGCTGGCGCGCGACCTCGACATGGCAACCGTCGCGGAAGGCGTCGAGACCAGCACCCAGCGGGACGCGCTGGCGCAGTTGCACTGCCAGAGCGCGCAGGGCTACTTGATTTCCCGGCCGCTTCCCCCGCCGGCCGCCCGAGAGTTCATCGCGACACAAGTGGGGCGGGCGAGACTCGAACTCGCGACCAACGGATTATGAGTCCGCAGCTCTAACCGGCTGAGCTACCGCCCCGGGTCGGTCGAGCCTATCGGGAGGAGGCTGCGCCCGATTGTTGCGCCGCCATCTCCTGCGTCGCCCACAGCCAGTGCTCTCGAGTGAGCGGCATCCCGCTCTTCCCGGCGTCGGCCTTGACGGCCAGCGTCTGGTGCACGCTGATCCGCCCGAACGTGAACGACGCGGCCGACGCGGCGATGTACAGCTCCCACACCCGCGCCCGCTCGTCGCCGACCATCGCGCGAGCTTCGTCGTAGCGGGAGTGCAGATTCGCCAACCACGCGAGCAAGGTGCGTGCGTAGTGCTCACGGATGCTCTCGACGTCGCGTATCTCGAAGCCCCCTCGCTCGAGGGCGCCGACCACCTGGCTGATCGGCAACAGCTCGCCGTCCGGGAAGACGTAGCGCTCGATGAACGGCGACTGGTGACGCTCGCGAGGCCCGTGCGGTTTGGAGATCTGGTGGTTCAACAACCGCCCACCCGGCCGCAGCAGACTGTGCAGCTTGCTCGCATAGTTGGTGAACTCGGCCAACCCGACGTGCTCGGCCATGCCGATGGAGGAAATCGCGTCGTAGGGGCCATCGTCGAGGTCGCGGTAGTCGCAGACGCGGATGTCGATCTGCCCTGACAGCCCGGCCTCGGCGACGCGCTCGCGCGCCAATGCGGCCTGCTCGTTCGACAAAGTCACGCCGACGCCCTCGACGCCGTAGCGCGAAGCTGCATGCAACAACATGCTGCCCCAGCCGCAGCCGACGTCGAGCAGTCGCATGCCGGGCCGGAGCCCGAGCTTGCGCGCGACGAGGTCGAGCTTGTCGGTCTGCGCGTCGAACAGCGTGTACGACGCTGACGGCTCCTCCCGCCAGTACGCGCACGAGTACGTCATCGACTCCCCGAGCAGCAGGCGGTAGAAGTCGTTGCCGACGTCGTAGTGGTGAGAGATCGCGGCCGCGTCGCGCCGCCGGCTGTGCGCGCCACCACGAAGCCGAGCCTCGGACGACGGCGGTGCCGGCGGTGCCCCGACCGCGCCCGCCCGCTGCGCAACCCGAAGAACCGCGGCGAGGTCGGCGAGGCGGCGCGGTGGCTTCTCGGTGCGAGAGCTTGCCGCCTCCATCGCGGCGAACGCGCCGGCGAGGTCGCCGGTCGCGGTCAGCTCGCCGCTGACGAAGGCCCGCGCGAGACCCAGTTCGTCCGGGCGCCACAGCAGCCGGCGAAGCGCTCGGGGCGTCGTCACGGTAACGGTCAGCGACGCGTCGTCCGGGCCGGCCTCGCTGCCGTCCCAGCAGACGAGCCGAAACAGCGGCGGCCGGCCGAGCAGGCGCCCGATCAGCGTGTGTAGCGCCTCGGCGTAGCCGGCAGCCGAGTCGGGACGGCGTCCGGTCGCGGTCTTTCGCTTCGAGTCGGGTTCGACGCTCATCGAGAACTCCTCGAGTGACGTACCAGTTCAATGGCCCGAGCTCAGCGTGCCAAAACCGGCGCCGGAGCACTAGCCGCCGTATACCTCGAGCTGCTCCAGGGTGACGAGTCGGTCGGCCAGGCAGTCCTGGTTCGCGCCGGCGAACTCGCGGAGCCGGTCTTCTTCGTCGATGACGGTGATCGCCACCGGGAGGTGGTCGGCGACGTCGACCATCCGGATCGTGCGGATGTCGCCGGAGCGGCCATACCCCTCGACACCGCGCAGGACCGTCGCGCCCGAGAGGCCGGCTTCGTGGGCGCGGCGCACCAGCACCTCGGAAAGCGGCTTGTGGTTGTGCATGGCGCTGTCACAGACATAGATGGTGAGTCGAGCCGGACGGCGAAAGCTCGTCATGGCGCACTCCTTCGCAGCAACGGACTCCTGCCGGTTGAGGTAGGGACCGTTGGCGACGGATCGCGATTTTCGGCGGGCCCCTCCGCCGTGGGACCAGCTTAATCCGCTCGACCGGTAACCTTCCGCCGTGACCAGGCGCCGCATGCCCCGGCTTTCGTTCGGAGTGCTGGCGGCCGTGTTCGTGGGAGCGTTCTTCGGCGGCCTCGCGCGCTACGTGATCGGCCGCGCGGTCGCGACGCCCGCGAACGCCTTCCCGTGGGACATCTTCGTCATCAACCTTGCCGGTGCGTTCGCCCTCGCCGTCCTGCTGGTGCTCGTGCTCGACGTCTTGCCGCCGACCCGCTACGTGCGCCCGGCCCTGGGCACCGGATTCCTCGGCGCGTTCACCACGTTCTCCTCCTTGGCGAACAGCACGGATCACCTGCTCGCCCACGGTCGGCCCGGGCTGGCCGTCGCCTACGCTCTCGGCAGTCTGGGTGGCGGGATCGTGTGCGCAGCGGCGGGGCTCGTCGCCGGGCGGGTGATCGGTGTATACCGGCATCGGGTGCAGGCGTCGAGAGGAGCCTCGCGATGAGCGATCCGGCGCACTTGCAGGTGACCGTGCTCGTCAACGAGGGCACTCGCCGCCACCACCTCCCGCTCTACGCAGAGATCGTGCATCTCGCGCACAAGCACGAACTCTCCGGTGCCAGCGCCTTCCGGGGCGTCGAAGGCTTCGGGCACTCCCATCACGTGCACACCCCGCACCTCTTCGACTTCGGAGGCCACCTACCCGTCATCGTCGTCATCGTGGACGACGAAGCGCGGGTGCGCGCCTTCCTGCCCGCGCTGGAAGAACTCGTCCGCGACGACGGCGTCATCACCGTGCAGGCCGTCGAAGTCTTGTCGCAATCGACGGGCCGCTGATGCTGCTCGCCGCAGGGGTGGCGCTGGTGGCCGCGCTCGGAGCGCTCTGCCGATATGTCACCGACCTCTACCTCCAGCACCGCCACGACAGCGTCTTCCCCTGGGGCACGTTCGCGGTGAACGTGGCCGGCTCGTTCGTGCTGGGGTTGGTGGCGGGACTGGCCGCACATCATGGGCTTTCGTCGTCCGCCACGGCGATACTCGGCATCGGGTTCTGCGGCGGGTTCACTACCTTTTCGACCTGGATGTGGGAAACCCTGGCACTGGCCGAGTCGGGCGCCATCCTCGAGGCGGGGCTCAACGCGCTCGGCACGCTGGCCGTGGGTCTGGGCGCCGCCGGCCTGGGCCTGTGGGTGGCTCTGGCCTAGTTCGGGCCCAGTTGCCGGCCAGGTTTTAGCCATGCCGGCCGCTGTTTTTCCTGCCCGGCTTGACGTTAGCGGCCAACCATCTACGCTTGAAGGAGTCGGCCCCGGCCAGGTTCTCCCCCGTACCTGTTCGGGGCCGATCCATGCCCGGACGCCGCGCGGCCGACGCCTCTCCGGCGCTCGACGGCCCCTGGTCCCCCAGCTCATGTGGGCCCCGTCCTATGGCCCGTCTGGATCACGTCCTCAATGCGTCGAGTGCGCCCATTCGAGTGAATCTTGGGTTAAGCCGAATGGCGTAACGACGATTAGGCCATTCGGCCCAGTAGGTTGTTGCATACAGAGCACGGGCGGCACCCGATCCCCGTGAATCTGCCGTCACACGGTCACCGTCGAAGGAGGTGCGTCGCTATGCGTAGCTGCGGTTGGGACTGACATCGACTCGACGAGCACTAGCGAGAACTGGCGGCGGGTCTTGATCCGTCGCGGGCACCACGATCGGATGTCCTTTTCAACGTGTCCGACTTTGCCAAAGCGTCGCCCTTCGTCCATTCAGCCTGCCGGCCGAGTCAGGGTTGCGTTTCGACCAGCCGATGCTAATAGGGAGCCCAGAGCAACGAGTTGATAGTGGCGCGGGAAGGGGCAGGAATGCCGGACGGCCGCCGACATCGGCCTGACATTCCGTTGCCCGCGCCCATCATGGCTGCGTTCGGCGCAGCCAGCATCCTCGTCTCTGGCTTCGTTATCGGTTGGGCGCCCGTGCCCTGGCTGCGGCTGGCCGGAACGACGGCGTTGTTCATAGCGGCTCACCTCGCGCGGCTCAGCGTGCGAGTGCGCAGCATCCGCTATTACGACGACTGGACCGAAGCAGCCCTCATCTTCGGCCTCGTCCTGCTGCCGCCCGGACCATGGCTGCCGATTTCGATATCAATCGGCGCGGCGGCGGTAGCACCGCTCCTAAAACGTAACTGGATCAAGACCGCGTACAACGCGGCCATGGAGGCGACGGCCGCGACGCTGGCTATGAGCGTGACGTTGCCGTTCCAGTCGGCGGGCACCACGTTCACGCCCGCCAGTGCAATCGCGCTCGTGTGCGCAGCCGCCGTCTTCGTCGCAGCGACGAATTTAGGCACTGCATGGGTGGTCGCCGCAACCAGCGACGACGGCTTCACGTCGCTACTGGCGCGAATGGGCCGCCAGCGAACGGGCGCCCAAGTGAGCCGGATAGCCGTCGCGCTACTCATCCTCTGGTGCGCGAGCACGCCTCGGGCGCTGCTGGTCTTGCCGCCGCTGTTCTACCTGCTACACCGGCAGCACACCGCACAACAGGCGCTCGACGTCGCGAAGAATGCTTGGCAGCAACTCGGGACGCGCGCCCGTGGCGCAGTGAGCCTCGACGAGCCGCAACTCGTCGCGCAAGCGCTGCGCGACGCCGTCACGCTGTGGCGGCCGGACGCCGCCGAAGTCGACCTCCGCTCCCCCGAGGGCACGGCGACCCCGATGTGGACCCTCGCCGCGGGTGGCGAGGTCACGCTGCACCCATCGGCGGCCGATCGTGGCCACCGGGAGACAGACTCGGTCATCGAGCGGCCGCTCATCGGCCAACCTGACAAGGACGGCGAGGCGGGCGAACTCGGCACGCTACGCCTGATCTTTCGCCGGCAGGTCTCCCTGACCGACGAGGAAAGTCTCGCGCTGGACGTATTCGCGTCGTCGATGGCTTCCGCCATCACCAACGCGCGTTTGCACGAGGCGCAACGCGCCGACGCGCGCGCCAAGGCCGCCCTGGCCGAACGAGCGGAGAAGGCAGCCCAGCGCGCGCAGCAGCTGGCTGAGGCGATGCGCGCGCAGGCGCTGGAGAACCAGCGGCTCGCCGACCAGCACGAACACGCCGCCACCCATGACGACCTCACCGGCCTGGCGAACCGGCGGTTGCTGCTCACCCGCCTGCAAGCCACCGTCGGCGAACTGCGAGAGGACGGGCCGCTGGCGGCGCTGCTCGTCGTCAACCTTCGCGAGTTCAAGCGAGTCAATGCCGTCCTGGGCCATGCCGCCGGCGACCAGGTCCTGGTCGATGTCGCCCGCCGGCTGAGCGGTGTCGTCCGCAATACCGACCTCGTGGCGCGCCTCAGCGCTGACGAGTTCGCCGTCCTGCTCACCGAGTTCAACCGACCGGAGGGCGCCGCCGCGGCGGCTGCCTCCGTCGTCAAGACGCTGCGACAGGCGTTCGAAATCGGCGGCCTCCAGATCGCGTTCGATGTCGCTGCCGGATTCGCGCTCGCGCCACAGGACGGGAAGTCGCCCGGCGAGATCCTGCGGTGCGCGCAAGTCGCCCTCCAAGGTTCCCGGCAGTCGCAGCTCGACGCAGTCGAGCGCTACCAGCCCGAGAACGACCCCACAGGCGTCGAGCAACTGACCCTGCTCAAAGACCTCGACATCGCGCTGCGCACCGGCCAGCTCGTCGTCCACTACCAGCCGAAGTACGACCTCACGTCGGGGCAGGCCATCGGCGCCGAAGCGTTGGTGCGCTGGCAACACCCGACCCGCGGGCTGCTCGGCCCGGGCGAATTCATGCCGGCCGCCGAACGCACGGGACTGATCGGCCTCATCACGAGCTACGTGCTGGACGTCGTCCTCGCCGAGGTCGCGAGCTGGCAGCGGGAAGGGCTCGACCTGCCGGTCGCGGTGAACATCAGCGCGCGCGACCTGCACGACCCGGCGCTCCCCGATACCGTCGACATGCTGCTGCACCTGCACAACGTCGCCGCGCACCGTCTCACCCTCGAGCTCACCGAGACCGCCATCCTCTCCCGGCTCGACGCGGCGATGGTCGTCTTGAACCAGCTGCGCGACCTCGGCGTCAAGATCAGCTGCGACGACTTCGGCACGGGCAACAACTCACTCGTCCGCCTGCGCGAGCTACCGCTCGCCGAGCTGAAGATCGACCGTTCCTTCGTGAGCGGTCTCGTCAGCGACCACGGCAAGCAAGCGATCGTCAAGGCGATCGTCGACCTTGCGGCAGCGTTCCATTTGCAGGTCGTCGCCGAGGGCATCGAGCGCGTCGAGGAGCGGACGGCGCTGGTGGCCCTCGGCTGCAACGCCGGCCAGGGGTACTACCTTTCCCGCCCCGTTCCGGCGCCGCTGATCGCCGACGTCCTCAAGCGCAGCTTCACCCGCAGCGTCTGAGCGCTCGGCTCAGGTCAGCCGTTCGAGCAGCAGCAGCGCGAGGTCATCCGCCAGCTCCTTGCGGTGCACGTGCACGAACAACGTCTCCACGATCCTGTCCAGGGCCTGTTCCGTGGTCGGCAACTGAAGCGACTCGAGGATGCGGCGGCTCTCGAGAAAGTTACCGAGGTGATCGCGCGCCTCGACGAGCCCGTCGGTGTAGAGGAGAAGCCGACCACGCACCGGCCACTCCACGCTCACGACAGGGAAATCGTCAGCGAGACCCAGGGGCAGTGCATGGGCGCCGTCGATGCTGCGAGAAGTGCCGTCCGGCTCGGAGAGGATGGCCGGGTGGTGACCGCAGTTGACGATCTGAAGGGTGCCATCCGGGGCGGCCTCGATGATCAACGCCGTGACGAAGTCCTCGTCGCCGAAGTGTGGCAGCAGGCGTGCGTTCAGCTGTTTGGCGAGGACGGCGACGTCGGGCGCCGACCCCGCGGACTGGCGGAATGCCTGGATCACCCGCGCCGCGTGCTGGACGGCCTCCAGGCCTTTGCCGCGCACGTCGCCGATGATGACGCGAAGCCCGTCCGCGACTTCGACAGCGTCGTAGAAGTCGCCGCCAACGCGTGCCTCGTGGGTCGCCGACTCGTAGCGGGCGGCGATGGCGACGCCGGCCAGTCGGCTCGGCACCGTCGGCACGATCGCCCGCTGCGCGGCGTCCGCGATCGCGGTTATGCGCACAAGCCGGCCCTCGCGGCGCACCCGCAGTATCGCCAGGATCACCGCGGCGCCGCCGACCAGAACGACCGTGCTGACGCGAACCAACTGCTGCCCCGAGCCGTCAACACCCCGCTCGGCCCCCAGTGCGACGGTCAAAGCGATGGCGACCACGGCGAAGCCGGCCGCGTACCGCGCGGAAGCCGCCGCCGCCACGATCAACGGGGCGACGGCGAAAAGTGGCGAGAGCACCACCGACGACATGGAAAAGGCCACCGCCGCGACAACGGCGAGCCATGCCGCAGCCACGAGGACGACAGGAGACGGGCGGGGGCGCATGTCAGGCCGTCGCACGGTTGCAGTCGGCCGTCGCATGCGCGCCGGGCAGGCGGCGGCTCCGCCGCGGCGTTGAGCGCGCCACGGCTGTCCAGCAGCCAGGCCCCGTGCTTCGTCATGAGCCGGGCGGCCTGAACAGACTCAGTCATTTGCCCCTGCCTTCATGCTGCGTACCGGTCGGCACACCGGTCAGCGGAGAAACGAATCGGCACTGCATGTTGCTCCCGCGAGCCGTTGCTCACGGGGCGCGGGTCGCGGGTCAAGGGCGAACTGTCTGCTCAGTTCGACCGCACACGATACCTGGCGAATTAGCCGCGCGCTACTGCGCGAATTGCGCGCTGACCTGCGCAAATGCTGAACCCTGGTGCTCGACCCGGCAGCCGTTCGGCGCGTCGGGGGAACGTGACGAACTTCGCGGCAAGCGTCCAGGCCGGCGTGAACCGCGCGGATCATGCGTGACGCCATAAGCTGGACAGTCCGTCGGCGGGCTGGAAGGATTCCGGCCTGCGCCAGGTCGCTCACGAGGGGGTCGTCATGCGGGGCCGTTTTCTGCTCGCCGGAGTTACCGCCGCGGGCGTCGTCGTCCTAGCCGCACCTGCCAGCCAAGCAGCCTCCAGCACTCCGCTCGACTGCTCCGGGGTCGTCGCCGCGCCGGGCGGCTACCGCCTGATCGACGACACCACCTGCAACCTCGACTGGGGCACCAGCCACGAGTCGCTGGACCTCGACCACCACACGTTCAGCGGAGTGATCACCACACCCAACGGCTACGACCTCACCATCAAGAACGGCACCCTGAACCTCACCGCCGCGTACTTCGGGAACGCCGTCACGCTCTCGCGGGTGACGGTGCGATCGGCACCCGATGCCGTGCCCGACTTCCTCATCGAGGCGGGTTCGAACTTCGTCGCGGAGAACAGCCGGTTCGTCGACGTCAGCAGCGCGGTCGCGCTCGACTTCTACTTCGGAAACGTCGGCCGCGTCGTCAACTCCGAGTTCGCCGGCAACCAGATCGCGATCAGCGTTCAGGAGAGCAACGACGTGCGGCTCGAAAGCGATCGTTTCGTACGCAACCTGACCGGCGTCAGCCTCTTCGACGAGAACGACGAGGCCGTGCGGCACACGGTGATCCGCAAAGACCACTTCGTCGGCAATTCCGCGGCCGGGCTCACGGTGCAGGGCTATGTCGGCGAGTCCGTCCCCGGCAACGCGCCGCTCGTCGGCACGACGGTCGAGAACAACACCTTCGAAGGCAACGGCGGCCCCGGTGTCGCCGTCGAGCTGTCGTGCTATTCCTTCGAGGTCTGCGCGCCACAGATGACGTTCGCGCACAACGCGTTGACCCGTAACGGCTTCGGCGGCGACGCGGTGCTCGCTCGCTCCGGCATGTACGCACGCGGAACCACGTTGGACGACGGGTCGCCCTATCCGTCGATCCTCGGCGCCATCAACGTCGCGTCGAACAGGGCCGATCGAAACAGCGACCTCGGCTTGGACGTACCTGGCGTGATGGACGGCGGCGGCAACCGCGCGCACGGCAACGGCAACCCGCTGCAGTGCGTCGGTGTGACGTGCCTTCCCGGGGGCGACGGCCCGCACTCGGCGTCCGTCTCGCCTTCTGCGTCGCCAGTCTCTCCGTCGGGATCGGCCGACCCGGTTGCAGCGATCCCGGTGCCGCCGCGCCACCACTGATCAGCACGGCGCCAGCGTCGGGGCTCGGATTTCGGGTGGCTCCCGCGATAGGACTCGAACCTATAACCTGCCGGTTAACAGCCGGACGCTCTGCCAATTGAGCTACGCGGGATCGGGGCCGGCAAACGGCCCCAACTGCCACGTCAGGGTACCGTACGGGCGCGCCTGATCGGCGGGCCCGGGGTCGCTCCGGGAGGTTGCGCAGCGCCCTTGCTCTCCCCGCCCGCTCGACCGGGCGCCGCAGCAGGGATAGCGTCTGATCAGGGAGATCCCGCCGGGATCAAGCAGCAGGACAGGCGAACGGCAAGGAGCGAAGCCATGCGATTTCGGATCGGACTCGTCCTCGGGTTTGGTGTCGGATACCTGCTCGGCACCAAGGCCGGCCGCGAGCGCTACGAGCAGATCAAGCGGGTCACCGCAACCGTCTCGCGCAACCCAACCGTCCAGCAGACCACTGAGCGGATGCAGGCACAGGCGCGCGCCCGCGCCGCCGAGTTGGGCAACCAGGCTCGGCGCATGATGCACGACAAGACCGACGCCTTCGGTCACGACTTCGCCGACCGCATGAGCAGCAAGCTGCCCGGCCGCATGTCGCACCTCGTCTCCGGCCGGCTCGGACACCACACGGTCGACCTGACCGCCGAGACGGCGCCGACCAACGGTGTGGCGGAGTAGCGGCTTAGCCGCTTAGCTGCTCAGCGGGTTCGTCGCCGTCAATCGACGAGGCAGTCGCGCAACTGCATCGCCGACTCGGGGCGCCGCAACTTCGCCAGCGTCTTGTTCTCGATCTGGCGGATGCGTTCGCGGGTGACGCCGAGTTGGCGGCCCACCTCCTCGAGCGTCTGAGGGCGCCCGTCGACCAACCCGAAGCGCATCTCCAGCACCCGCCGCTCGCGCTCGGCCAGCGAGTGGAGCACGTCGCGCAACTGGTCGAGCATCACGGTCGACGTCGCTGCGTCGCACGGGGTTACCGCGTCGGCGTCCTCAATCAGGTCGGCAAGCGTCGCGTCGGTGTCCCCGATCGGTGACTCGAACGAGATCGGCTCCCGCGCGATCGCCTGGAGTTCCACGATCCGCTCGGGCGAGAGGTCGAGTGCCAGCGCCAGCTCTTCGACCGACGCCTCGCGCCCGTACTGCTGCGCGAGCTCGCGCTGCGTGCGCCTGAGCCGGCTGAGCAGGTCGGCCAGGTGCGCCGGAACGCGAATCACGCGCGACTGCTCGGCGATCGCGCGGATGATCGCCTGGCGGATCCACCAGATCGCATACGTCGAGAACTTGTAGCCCCTCGCGTAGTCGAACTTCTCGACCGCGCGGATCAGCCCGACGTTGCCTTCTTGCACAAGGTCCAGCAGCGACAACCCGCGGCCGGCGTACGTTCTGGCGGCCGAGACGACGAGGCGCAGGTTCGCCTCGATGAGAGCCGCTTTCGCGAGTTCGCCGTCACGGACGATCGACTCCAGATCATGGCGCAGCGACGCCGTCAGCATCCCGGCGCAGGCGAGCTTCTCGTCGGCGAACAGCCCAGCTTCGATGCGCTTGGCGAGGTCGACCTCCTGCTCGGCGGTGAGGAGCGGCACCCGCCCGATGTCCTTCAGGTAGAGCCGTATCGAGTCCACCTGGCGATCGACCTGGCGCGGAAGGCGGGCGTCGGAGACCGCGCCGGCCGTCGCATCTTCTGCCACGAACATCGTCACGGGGCCAGTCTGCAGCGCTCAGCGCAGCTGCGAAGCAATCTGGGAAAAAGCGGCGCGGCATCTGATGATGTGGGGCATCATGACCCGCTTGCGCGCTCAGCTGCCGAGGCCGCTTTCGAGATCGTCGCGGCGGCGCTTCTCCAGCGTCACGAGCTCAGCGAACAACCGGTCGTAGTCGGTCGGCTGCTCGACCGGGTTCATCCGCTGCAGCCGCGACTTGACCTCACCGATCTGGCGGTCGACCGCGCGCACCCGAAGGCGTGCCAGCTGCGCGGCGGCGTAGCGTGCATCGGGCTCCACCGCCGTCAACACCGGCTCGACGACCAGTTCGGTGACCAGGCCGCGCACCCGGTCATCGGGCGCTGCCTCGAGGACGGCGTTCACCCAGGTATCACCGCCTGGGGTCGACCCGGTGCCGCCCGCCTTCGCGATGACGTCACGCACCTCGGCGTAGGCCGGCGCGCTGAACGCCTCGGCGTCGAGAGCGTCGAATGCCGGCCCGAACAACGCCGGTCGTTGGACGGCGAGCTTCAACGCCTCGCGCTCCACCTGCAGGGCGGGGTCGCGCGGGTCGGGTCGCGTGCTTTCTTGGCGCGCTCGTGCCGGCGCCGCGCCCCGGCCGGCGCGACGCACCCGCTCGACGACGTCCATCTCGTTCGGCGCACCGACCCAACCGGCGAGGCGGCGCGCATATTCGTCGCGCAGCGAGCCGTCCTTGATGCGGGCGATGAGCGGGATCGTGCGGTCGAGCGCACCCACCCGGCCCTCAGGGATCTCCAGATCGAACCCGTGCAGCACGCTGCGCACCGCGAACTCGAACAATGGCTGGCGGCGCGCGACCATATCGCGCACCGCGGCGTCGCCCTTGGCGATACGCAGCTCGCAGGGGTCCATGCCGTCGGGGCTGATCGCGACGAACGTGTTCGTGACGAACTTCTGGTCGCTTTCGAACGCGCGCAGCGCAGCCTTCTGCCCGGCCGCGTCGCCGTCGAAGGTGAAGATGACCTCACCTGCGTACTCGGCGGAGTCGAGCAGCAGCCGCCGCAACAGCCGCACGTGCTCCTCGCCGAACGCAGTGCCGCACGTTGCCACGGCGGTCGTGACGCCGGCGAGATGGCACGCCATCACGTCGGTGTAACCCTCGACCACGACGGCCTGCCTAGCCTTCGCCATGTCGCGTTTCGCGAGGTCGACGCCGTAGAGCACTTGGCTCTTCTTGTAGATCGGCGTCTCGGGAGTGTTCAGGTACTTCGGGCCGTCGTCGTCGTCACGCAACTTGCGCGCGCCGAACCCGACGGTGTCGCCCGTGACGTCACGGATGGGCCACACCAGCCGGCCGCGGAACCGGTCGATGATTCCGCGTTGACCCTTGCTCGCAAGGCCACCGGCCAGCACCTCGTCGTCCGAAAAGCCTTTGGTCCGCAAGTGTTTGACGAGATGTTCCCAGCCGTTGGGGGCGTAGCCGACGCCGAAGTGATGAGCGGCCGCGGCGTCGAAGCCGCGCTCCTCGAGAAAGCGGCGGCCGATCGAGGCCTCGGGAGTGTTGAGCTGCTCGGCAAAGTACTGCGCGGCAAGGTGGTGGGCCTCGACGAGACGGGCCCGCTGGCCCTGCTGCGCGCCGCGGGTCGAAGCGCCGCCTTGCTCGTAGTGCAGCTCGTAGTTGGCCCGGGAGGCCAACCGCTCGATCGCCTCGGTGAACGACAGGTGGTCGATCTTCTGCACGAAACTGATGACGTCGCCACCCTCGCCACAGCCGAAGCAGTGCCAAAAACCACGGGCCGGGGTCACGTTGAACGACGGCGACCGCTCGTCGTGGAACGGGCAAAGCCCCTTGAGCGACCCGCCGCCCGCGCTGCGCAGCGTGACGAACTCGGCGATGACGTCGGCGACCGGCGACAGCTCGCGCACCCGGGCGATATCGCTGTCAGGAATCCGGCCGGCCACGCGGCGAGTCTATGGGCTCATCAGCGGGATCGGGACGGCGTATCCACTGACCCGGATGCGCTGATCATCGGCGTCGATGTCAACGGTGAGCACGCTGGGGCGGCCCATGTCGTCGCCCTGGTGAACCGTGAGTCGCGCCGGCGGTCGAACCGCGCCGACCTCGCGCAGGTAGTGACCGAGCGCCGCTGCGGCGGAGCCGGTGGCCGGGTCCTCGAGGATGCCGACCGCCGGGGCCGGGTTCCGGGCGTAGAAGGTGCTGTCGGTCTCGCGCCAGACCAGCTGCAGCGACGTCCAACCGCGGGCCCGCATGAGCGAGGCGAGGGCATCGACGTCGTAGTCGAGGGCCGCCAGCCGCTGGCGGGTGGCCGCCGCGATCACCGGATGCCAGTTGCCGGCAAAGGCCAGGCCGGAAGGCAACTCGCGGTCGAGATCCTCGCGGCGCCAGGCCAGGGCCGCCAGCACCGCGTCGAGATCCTCGGCCGGGAGCTTCGCCCTGGCCGGCTCGACGCTGGTCAGGGTGGCGCGCAGCCCACCGTCGTCCGGCTGGACGTCGACGGGCAGGATGCCTGCCGGAATGTGGAAGACGAACCTGCCGGGCCCGAGCCGCTCGCCCAACGCGACGCCGCTCGCGATCGTCGCGTGGCCGCAAAACGCCACCTCGGTCGTGGGCGAGAAGTAGCGGACGTCGAAGCTCCGAGAGTCGCCGGCGCTGCGCAGGAATGCGGTCTCGGAATAGCCGACCTCGAGCGCGATCTGTTGCATGCGCAGCTCGTCGAGCCCGGGGAGCCCGGAGGCATCGAGCACGATGCCTGCGGGGTTGCCGCCGGTGGGGTCGGTCGTGAAAGCCGCGTAGCGCAAGACGTCCGGCGCTTGTGGCATGTCGTACTCCATGACGTAGTGCGGCCCGATCGAAGGGATGTCGAACTCGTCGCTCACCACGGCGAAGCCGAGCCGCTGGTAGAAACCGACGGCGCCGGAACGTGCGTTGCACCACACGAGAGCGGCACCGCGGCGGCGCACCTCGGCCAGGCCGTAACGCAGGCAGGCCGCGCCGTAGCCCTGACCGCGGACCTCAGGCGCGCTCGCCATCGCGCGCAGGCGCCAGGCCGCCCGCCCGTCCTCGGTCGGTTCGGGGTAGAACGTGGCGCACGCCACGATCAGGTTCTGCGGTGAGAACGCGGCGACGTGGAAGGTGTCTGGCCAGCTGTCGTAGTCGTGCACCACGCTGCTCCACGGCTGCCCGGGTCGCAGCACCCGCAGGCGCAGCGCCCGCACCAGTTCCGGCCGGACGAACTCCACATCGGGGGACGCCGCCGGCCGGCCGGCGCCCGGCTGCTGCAGAGTCACGACCGGGCGGCCTCGCCGATCGGCACCGCCGGGTCGGCGAGCCGAGCCGCATCGACGGTCACGCCGGACTTGATGAGCGCTCGGATGTCGGAGTGGACGTCCCACACGTTGACGTTCATGCCGGCGGCCACGCTTCCATCGTGCAGCCAGAAGACACAGAACTCGCGCGTGGCCGGGTCGCCGCGATAGACGAGCCGGTACTCGTCGCCGGCGCGCAGCAGACCCGAGTACTCCATGCCGACGTCGTACTGGTCGGAGAAGAAGTACGGCGCTTTCGTGAACGGCTCTTGCCTGCCGAGCATGTTGCGCGCGGCGACCGGTCCCTGGTCGTTCGCGTTGGCCCAATGCTCGACCCGCAGCTGCCTGCCGAAGAGCGGATTGTGCGCGTTCGCGACGTCGCCGGCCACGTAGATGTCTGGATCGGTCGTGCAGAGGTATTCGTCGGCGACGATGCCGTCTTCGACGAGCAGGCCCGCCTCCACCGCGAGTTCGACGTTGGGGCGAACGCCGGCGCCGACGACCCCGGTGCTCGCCGCGATGACCCGGCCGTCGGTGGCCACCACGCCACTCAGCGAGGCGTGCCCGGTGAACTCGGCGGCACCGACGCCCAGCCTGATCTCGACCCCGTGGTCGCGGTGCAGTTGCGCGTAGAACTCGCCGAGTTCGGAACCGAGCGCGGCAAGTAGCGGCGCCTGCTGGCGTTCGAGAAGCGTGACGTCGCAGCCGTAGCCGCGTGCAGCGGCGGCGACTTCCAGCCCGATCCACCCGCCACCGACGACGACGACCTCGCCACCCTTCGACAGGTCGGCCCGCAAGCTTTCGCTGTCGGCCATCGTGCGCAGGTAATGGACGCCGGCAAGCCCGTCACCGGGCAGCGGCAACCGGACGGGCGTCGCACCGGTGGCCAGCAGCAGCTTGTCGTACGGGAGCGATTCGTGGTCGTCCAGCTCCAGCCGGTGCTCCTCGCGCCGGACTGCACGCACGGTGGTGCCGAGGAGAAGCTCGATGCCGTTGTCGGCATAGAAGTTCTCCGGGTGGACGTAGGCCTTCTCCTTCGCCTCCTTGCCGGCGAGGAAGCCCTTCGACAACGGTGGGCGCTCATAGGGCCGCTCGCGCTCCGACCCGATCAACACCACCCGACCCTCGAATCCGGCCTCGCGCAGCGCCCCGGCTGCGCGGGCTCCCGCCAGCCCGGCGCCGACGATCACGATCGTGCGGTCGTCGCTCACGACAGCTCCCTCCGATGCGGCCTGAATACGAATCCTGCCGCACCGGCCGCCCGGCTAGAACGGTACGCGCGTCTCCAAGAGCCCGTTTCCGGTTCCGCGCCCGCTCAGGATGCGGCAGAACTCCACGGCGTCCAGCTCATAGGACGGCCCACCGCTGCCCCAGCTCCAGTGCCCGCCGGCCGGACCGGTGAGCGTGAGCCGGCACGGCTGGCCGTGGCGGCCGGCCCACTCGGCGACGACGTCGGCGACCAGCACGCCGTCGTGCGCAGACGTGCAGGCCATCTCGCGGCCGGTGGCGGCCGCGATGTCGGAGCGATGCATCCACGTGTCGCGGGTGAGGATGACGTCGATGAGGTAGCCGAGCCGCCATCGCTCGGTCTGCCGGCCCGTCTCGTCGACGGCCTGATCCTTCAACGTCATCCGGCGGATCAGGCCAGGGGTCCGCGCTCGTGCTCGTGCTGCCTTCGGCGTGACTGCGGCGAGCCGCTCGACGAGTTCGGACGACGAGCGGTACCTGTGCTTGTCGACCTGCACGCCGGTCAACGCGTCGATGAACAGCCCGCCGCGACGTTTGGCCGCTCGGATTCTGGCGCCGTTGCTCGAGCGGCGAGGCAGCGAACTCGGCCATGCCGAGCACATGCGCCGCCATGTCGTGCACGGTCCAGTCGGCACAGGCGGTGGCGCGCGGCCAGTCGTCGGCGGCGAGACCGCGCAACTGCGCGACGAATCGGGCGTACTCGTCGGCCGCAAGCCGGGCCGCCGTGCGGCGGTCGAGGGCCCCGCTGCGGGGTGGCACGACCGTCGGCGCGATCACCATGGCGGGCGTCATGCCGGGCTCGCGACCCGCTCGGCCGGAGCCGAGCAGCCGAAGTGGTCTTCGAACGCGGCCGCCATCGCCTCGAGCAGTGCCGCGCAGTCGCCGTCGTAGGACGAGCCATGCATGATCGCGAGCCGCTGCGGCCGAAGCGCCGCGAGACGCCGGAACGTCTCCGGGACGGCCGGACCGAGCGATGTCTGATGGAACGCTTCCTCTGCCGCGATCGCCGCGTCGAGGATGTCATCGCTGGTGACCGCCGGACCGTTGCCCAGCTGGGTGAGCAGGTCGCCGCAGAACAACGTGCCGGTCTCCTGCTCGAAGAACATGTGCGACTCCCAGTTGTGCGGCACGTGCGGCGTCGCCAGCTCGACGACCCGTCTCGTGAGCGTGGCGCCGCCGAGCTCGAGCACCTCGCCGTCCGTCAATGGACGTGGCGGGCGGCTGAGCTGGTCGTTGAGGGACGTCGCACAGCCGAGCGCACCGTGCGCCACCTGTGCGTGGGGCGCAACCTCGAGGAAGTCGTTGACCGCGCCGCACTCATCGGCTTCGACATGGGCGAACGCGATCCAGCGGAGTCGCCCGACCGGCATGACTTGTTCGATGGCCTCTCGCACCGATGGGAACAGCGACCGCATGCCCGTGTGATAGAGCAGCGGCTCGTCGGCGTCGACGAGGAATTGGTTGAAGGTGAAGCCGCCCGGGGCGATTTCCTTGATACATGTCGAAATGCGATAGATGCGGTCGGCGATCTGGTCAATGGTGGCTTGCACGGCGGCCCCTCCTCTGCGGTCCGGATGGATCGGGTGGTGCGTAGTAGCTCGAGAACATGGCGGCAAGAGCAGGGATCGCGGCGGTGAAGCGACCCTCCTCGAAGGTTTCCTCCGGAGCATTCGACAGCTGTTGGCTCAGGACCCCGGAGGTGAGGATGGTCCAGTCACGCATGACGGCTGCGGCGTCGACGTCACGGCGCAGCAGGCCGCGGCCCTGGAGATCGGCGAACCATTCGGTGCTGAGCTCGACGAGTTCGATCGCCGGCGCGTACGCCTCTTCCGACGGCATGAAGCCCGGCACCGGGCGCCAGAAGAGAAGTTGCGAATAAGCCGGGTTCGCGATCGACCAACGAACGAACGCTTCTGCGGCAGCGGAGAGCAACTCCTTGAGAGACTCGCCGCCCTCACGCGTCGACGCAAGGTCGCGCATCGTCGACAGCAACGACCTGGCGCCTCGACCGAAGAGTGCGTCGTAGATGGCGTTCTTGGACGGGAAGTAGACGTAGAGCGACGGCGGACGGATGCCCATGCGCCGCGCAAGTTCGCCCACGGACAACCCGGCAACGCCCTGCTCGGCCATGATCTCGACGGCGACGTCGAGCACCTCCTCGATCGTCTCGAGGCGGCGGCGCTGACGGCGGTCGAGCGGTGCGGGCGAGCTCATGGCACCAGAGCTTCTCCTAATGGTGTTAGGAAGTCAAGTATCCGTTAGCAGAGCCGCGCGGTGAACGAATGGGCGGCGTCCGGCCGCTTGCGCCCGTGGCGAAACGGCTTGCTCCGCGACCTGGCCGTCGTCTTGGCTGGCGTTCATGCGAATGCTCGTGCTCGGCGGAACGGCGTGGCTCGGCCGCGAAATCGCGATGGTCGCGTCGTCACGTGGCCACGAGGTGACCTGCCTCGCCCGAGGGCGGGCCGGCGCAGCGGCCGAAGGTGTCGCCTTCGTACGCGCCGACCGCGACTCCCCCGACGCCTACGACGCGGTCACGGGCACCGAGTGGGACACGGTCTTCGACGTCGCTCGCCAGCCAGGCCAGGTGCGAGGGGCGGTCGCCGCGCTCGCGGCGCAGGCGCGTTCGTTCGTCTACGTCTCGTCGGGCAGCGTGTACGCCGACGACGCGACACCCGGGCAGGACGAGTCCGCTCCGGTACTGCCGGCGCTCGAGCGTGACGTGATGGATGGCCCCGAAGACTACGGCCGCGCGAAGGTAGCCTGCGAACAACACGTGCTTGCGGGTTTCGGGCTCGATCGCGCTCTCATCGCACGGGCGGGCCTCATCGGAGGCCCGGGCGACCACACGGGTCGCAGCGGATACTGGCCGCTGCGGTTCGCCCGGCCCGCCACCTCGGACGGCAGCGTGCTCATCCCCCGCAGCCCCGACCTTCTCGTCGAGGTGATCGACGTGCGTGACCTCGCAGACTGGCTGGTCTCGTGCGGCGAATCAGCGGTCTGCGGAGTCTTCAACGCGGTCGGTGAGCCGGTCCGCTTCCCCGACCACCTCCAACGCGCGCGGCAGGTCGCCGGACACACGGGGCGCGTTGTCGAAGCCGATCCGGCGTGGCTTTCGGCCAAGGGCGTCGAGCCGTGGATGGGTGAGCGTTCGCTGCCGCTGTGGCTGCCGTTGCCGGAGTACGCGGGTCACGGCTCGCGCGACGGCGGCGCCGCCGTTCGCGCCGGGCTGAGGTTGCGCCCGCTGGCCCAGACACTCGCCGACGTCCTCGCCTGGGAACTCGCGCGACCTGCGACGGCGCCACGAGCGGCAGGACTGTCGGACGACGACGAGC
Organism: uncultured Actinomycetes bacterium; assembly: GCA_963782965.1. Taxonomy (GTDB): domain Bacteria; phylum Actinomycetota; class Actinomycetes; order Acidothermales; family Acidothermaceae; genus CAWALV01. The sequence goes on along the minus strand of CAWALV010000006.1, from coordinate 1,050,574 downwards.
GGGCGCTGCTCGCCGAGTTGGTCAGCTAAAGGGGGCGGGCGCCGCCGCCTTGGCGATGCCACACGAGCGCGGAGGTGTCAGTCAGCGACGCCACCTGGTCGATGACAGCGCGCAGCCGCCCCGCGTCGTCCGGGGCATCGTGCCAGAGTTCGGCGAACGGTGGCTCCAGCGCCTCGGCACCCACAACGGCCAGTTTGGCCACCAGCTCGAGCAACACCTCGCGCTGCCGGGCGTGGATCGCCGTCACCCCCGCGCGGTTCATGACGTAGCAGGCCGTCACGGCTTTGAGCAGGCCGCACTCGATCCGCGTCGACTGCGGAACAACGAGGTGGGCGTCGTAGCGGGTCAGGGCTCCTTGCCCGTACGCGTCGCGCGTGGCGGCCTCGGCCGCCTGGCAGAACCGGCCGATGAGCTGGCTGGTGAGATTCTTCAACGCGGCCAGGGAACGCAGCGAGCCGTCGTGGTTACGCGGCCAGGAGGGCAACGCCACGAGTTCGGTGACGGCGGCCGCTAGCGCGGCGCGCTCCACCCCGGCGAGGTAGGTTGCGGCCGCGACATCGACGACATCAGCCCAGCCCGCTGGATCGGCCAGCGCTCCGAGCTTGACGTAGCCACCCTCGACGCCGTCCTCGAGATCGTGCACGGAGTAGGCGACGTCGTCGGCCCAGTCCATTACCTGCGCTTCCAAGGACGGGCGGCGTTCGGGTGCGCCGGCCCTGACCCACGCCAGCACGTCGGCGTCGGTCTCGTAGGCGCCGAACTTCGTCGAGCCGGCGCGCTTGACCCACGGGTACTTGGTGGCAGCATCGAGGCTGGCGCGGGTGAGGTTGAGGCCGGCGCTGCGGCCGTCGGCCCTGATCGTCTTGGCTTCGAGGCGGGTGAGCAGGCGAAACGACTGCGCGTTTCCTTCGAAACCGCCGATCCCGCACGCGGCTTCGTCGAGCGCGGCCTCGCCGTTGTGGCCGAACGGCGGGTGCCCGAGGTCGTGCGCCAGGCAGGCGGTTTCGACCAGGTCGGGATCGCAGCCGAGCGCCGCCCCGAGTTCGCGGCCGACCTGCGCGCATTCGAGGGAGTGCGTGAGACGCGTGCGCGGGAAGTCGCTGTCGACGTCACCCGGGCCGACCACCTGGGTCTTCGCCCCGAGGCGGCGCAGCGCGGCGCTGTGCAGGACGCGCGCACGGTCGCGTTCGAAGGCGGTGCGACCGGGACGCTTCGGCGGCTCGGGCACCACCCGCTCGCGGGCGCGGGCGTCGTAAGCCGGTGGTCGCGTGGTTGGCGTCACGTCGACGACGGTACCCCGCTGCGGTGACCCTCCCGGCGGAAGCGACCTTCAGCCGACCGTAAGGCTGGCCGGGTAGCGTCCACCGCCATGCTGTCAGCCCGAGGGAGGGGCCGGCTGAAGCAGGCCGGTGAGCAGCCGGCGCCGGAACCGCATGCATCTCGCGGTGCCGGTGGCCTGTCGCCGGCGGGAAGTATCCGGCGCGACATCGAAGGCCTGCGCGCAGTCGCCGTACTCCTCGTCGTCCTGTACCACGCACAGCTCTTCGGGCTGCGCGGCGGATACGTCGGCGTCGACGTCTTCTTCGTGATCTCCGGCTTCCTCATCACGCGCCAACTTCTCGGCGAGCTGCGGCGAACCGGCACCATCTCGCTGCGCCGCTTCTATGCCCGACGGATCAAGCGGTTGCTCCCCGCCGCGGCTCTGGTCATCGTGGCGACGCTGCTCGCCTCGACGATGTTCCTCTCGCCACTGCGCCTCGGCTCGATCACCCGCGACGCGATCGCCGCCTCGTTCTATGGCATCAACTACCGGCTCGCCATCACAGGCACGAACTACCTGACCGCGACCGCCTCGCCCTCCCCGCTGCAGCACTACTGGTCGCTCGCGGTCGAAGAGCAGTACTACCTGGTCTGGCCGGTGCTCCTGCTGCTGGTCACCGCTTGGTGGATGCGGTGGCGCAGCCGCGCGAGAGCCGGGTCGGACGGCGCCGGCCACGCGTCGTCCGGGCACCAGTCGACGTCTGGGCACCACTCGTCGTCCGGGCATGACTCGTCGTCCGGGCATGACTCGGCTTCGCGCGCGACGCTCACGGCGGTGCTCGGCGGGCTGTTTCTCGTCTCCTTCGGCTTCGGGGTGTGGCTGACGCACGCGTCGGCGCCCTGGGCCTACTTCTCGCTGCCGAGCCGGGCGTGGGAACTCGCCGCCGGCGCGCTGGTAGCGGTCAACGCCGAACGGCTGGCGCAACTGCCGAGGTGGATCGCGGTTGCCTCGTCGTGGTCCGGGTTGGCGCTCGTCGTCGCATCGGGCTGGATCGTCACCACGACGACGCCGTTCCCCGGCTACGCGGCGCTGCTGCCCGTCGGCGGCGCAGCGGCCGTGATCGCTTCGGGATGCGCGCAACCGCGCGCGGGCAGCGAGGCGCTGTTGCGGATCGGGCCGCTGCAGCTCGGGGGCCGGCTGTCGTACTCGTGGTACCTGTGGCACTGGCCGATCCTGGTCATCGCACCCGCCGTGCTCGGGCATCCGTTGACGACGAAGTCGTCCGTCGCCGCGGTCATCGGCAGCCTCGCGCTATCGCTGCTCACCTACCAGTTGCTCGAGAACCCGGTGCGGCGCAAGGAAATTCTCGCTGCTGTCCCGCGGCTCGGACTTGCGCTAGGCGCGACCTTGTCGGGCGCGACCGCCGCGGTGGCGTGGGCACTGATCGTCTTCGTTCCGGCTGCGGCAGGTGTGGGGCCACCGATGTCGGTGCCCGCGGCGGGCACGGCCGACTTCGCGACCCGGGCCGATGCGGTCATTCGCGCCGGCGCCACGATCAAGGCCGTACCGTCGAACCTCACGCCCGCGCTGACGTCGGCATCCGGCGATCTACCCGGCGACTCCGGCTGCCACTTGAACTTCTACCAGACCGTTTCGGGTAGCTGCGTCTACGGCGACACGAGCGCGAAGACGACTGTCGTGCTGTTCGGCGATTCCCATGCGGAGCAGTGGTTTCCGGCGTTCGACCAGCTGGCGTCGTCCCGGCATTGGAAGCTCGTGCTGCTGACGAAGTCGGCGTGCCCCTCGGTCGAGGTGTCGGTCTACTCACCCGTGCTGAACCGCACGTACACCGAATGCGCCACCTGGCGGCACAACGCTTTGGCCCGGATCAAGCAACTGAGGCCGAGCATGGTCGTGTTGTCGTCGGAGGTGGCGAATCCCAGCACGGGCGCGCCGGGCGGGCAGACCTTCGAGGCGCGCTGGGGTACCGGCGTCACTTCGATCGTGCAGCAGCTGCGGGCCGACGGCGCCAACGTCGTCTGGCTGGCGGACACACCGCGGCCCAAGAACAACGTGCCGGACTGCATCGCCAGCCACCTGCGCGACGCCCGGCCCTGCACCAACGCATACGTGGCCGCCGAGCAGGACGCCGCGCGGCGGGCGGCCTCGGCGCAGCTCGCCGCCGCGGCCGGTGCACACGTCGTCGACCCGCGACCGTGGATGTGCCCGGGCACGGTCTGCCCGGTGATCGTCGGGAACCTGCTCGTCTACCGCGACGCGACACACCTGACGCCGGAATACGCCCGCTGGATCGAGCCCTTGCTTGCGCAGCAGGTGTCCGCGGCGGCCTGAGGCGAAGGCGGGCGCCGCCGAACCGGGCCCTTATGTGGCTAACCCACCCGAGGACAGGCTTGCATGCCTGTCCTCGGGGGTGTTGACCACGTTTACGTGATCAACCCGCAAATCAGCGGGTGTCGGAGCCGGCGGTTTCGATCGCGGCGCGGCCGGCTTCGAGGCGGGCGACCGGGATGCGGAACGGCGAGCACGACACGTAGTCGAGACCGACCAGGTGGCAGAAGTGCACCGAGTCGGGGTCACCGCCGTGTTCGCCGCAGATGCCGATCTTGAGGTCGGGCCGGGTGGCGCGGCCTTCTTCGACGGCGATCTTCACCAACCGGCCGATGCCGTCACGGTCGAGCGTCTCGAACGGCGACACACCGAAGATGCCGAGGTCCATGTAGCGGCCGAAGAAGGCACCCTCGACGTCGTCCCGCGAAAAGCCCCAGCCCATCTGGGTGAGGTCGTTGGTGCCGAAGCTGAAGAAGTCGGCCTGCTCGGCGATCTGACCGGCGGTCAGCGCCGCGCGCGGCACCTCGATCATCGTGCCGATCGGGGTGTGGACGTCGACACCCGCGGCGCCGTAGACCTCCTTGAGGATGCCTTCGGTCTCCTCGCGCACGACTTCGAGTTCCTGGATCGCACCGACGAGCGGCACCATGATCTCGGGCATCGGGTTCTTGCCCTGCTTCTTCAGGTGCGCGGCAGCCTCGGCGATCGCGCGAACCTGGAGCGCGAACAGACCGGGGATCACCAGGCCGAGGCGCACGCCGCGCAGCCCCAGCATCGGGTTCTGCTCGTGCAGTCGGCGGACGGCGTCGAGCAGCACGCGGTCCTTGTCGTCGACCTTCTCGCCCTTCGCCTCGGCGACCGCGATCTTCACCGAGAGCTCGGTCATGTCGGGCAGGAACTCGTGCAGCGGCGGGTCGATCAACCGGACGGTGACGGGCAGGCCGTCCATCGCGTCGAAGATGCTGATGAAGTCTTCGCGCTGCAGCGGCAGGAGTTCGGCGAGCGCGGCCTGCTGCTCCTCCTCGCCCTGAGCCAGGATCAGCCGCTCGACGTTCTTGCGCCGCTCGCCGAGGAACATGTGCTCGGTACGGCACAGCCCGATGCCCTCGCCGCCGAAGCGGCGCGCCCGCTGCGCGTCGTCCGGAGTGTCGGCGTTGGCTTCGACACCGAGGCGACGCTTGCTGTCGGCGTGGTTGATGAGGCGGTGCACCGCGGCGACCAGCGGGTCGGCGTCGGCCTTGATGCTGCCTTCGAAGTACTCCACGACCGGGCTCGGGACGACGGGGACTTCGCCGAGGTAGACGACGCCGCTGGTGCCGTCGATGGAGATGACATCGCCCTCGTTGACGACTTCACCGTTGGGGCCGCTGAAGCGGCGGTTCTTCAAGTCGACGTCGAGCTGGTCGGCGCCGGAGACGCAGGTCTTACCCATGCCACGGGCGACCACCGCCGCGTGCGACGTCTTGCCGCCGCGGGCGGTGAGGATGCCCTGGGCCGCGATCATGCCGGGAAGGTCGTCGGGGTTGGTCTCGCGGCGCACCAGAATGACGTGCTCACCGCGCGCCGCGTACTGCGCAGCGGTCTCGGAGTCGAAGACCGCCTTGCCGACCGCTGCACCCGGCGACGCGTTGACCGCCTTGGTGACCTTCTTCTTGGCGGCGCTCTCGTCGAAGCGCGGGAACATCAGCTGCGCGAGCTGCGCGCCGTTGACCCGCTGCAGCGCCTCGTCCATGTCGATGAGGCCTTCGTCGACGAGCTGGGTGGCGATACGGAACGCCGCACCCGCGGTGCGCTTGCCCACGCGGGTCTGCAGCATCCACAACTTGTTGCGCTCGATCGTGAACTCGATGTCGCAGAGATCCTTGTAGTGCTTTTCGAGCGTGCTCATGATCTGCAGCAACTGGTCGTAGGCCGGCTTGTCGATGTTCTCGAGTTCGTTGAGGTGAACGGTGTTGCGGATGCCGGCGACGACGTCCTCGCCCTGCGCGTTTTGCAGGTAGTCGCCGTAGATGCCCTGGTCGCCGGAGCCCGGGTCACGGGTGAACGCCACACCGGTACCGGAGTCGAGACCGATGTTGCCGAACACCATCGTCACGATGTTGACCGCCGTGCCGAGGTCGGCAGGAATGCGCTCCTGGCGGCGGTAGAGGCGAGCGCGGTCGCCGTTCCAGGAGTCGAAGACGGCGTTGACGGCGAGGTCGAGCTGCTCGCGCGGGGCCTGCGGGAACTCCCGGCCGGCGTGGTCGCGGATGATGCCCTTGTAGTTCTCGACCAGCTGCTGGAAGTCTTCGGCGTCGAGGTCGAGGTCATTGGTGGTGCCCTTGGCCTTCTTGGCGTCGTCGAGCGCGTGCTCGAACAGGTCGCCGTCGACACCGAGCACCGTCTTGCCGAACATGCTGAGCAGCCGGCGGTAGGAGTCCCACGCGAAGCGCTCGTTGCCGCCCTGCTTCGCCAGGCCGTTGACGCTCTGGTCGTTCAGGCCGATGTTCAAGACGGTGTCCATCATGCCGGGCATCGAGAACTTGGCGCCCGAGCGGACCGAGACGAGCAGCGGGTCGTCGGCGTCCCCGAGCTTCTTGCCCATCGCCTTCTCGAGCTCGGCGAGGTGGGTGCTGATCTCGTCGGCGAGTTCCTTCGGAGGCTGCCCGCTGGCGAGGTAGGCCCGGCAAGCGTCGGTCGTGATGACGAAGCCGGGCGGCACCGGGAGGCCGAGGTTCGTCATCTCGGCGAGGTTGGCGCCCTTGCCACCGAGGAGGTCTTTCATGTCTCGGTTGCCTTCGCTGAAGTCATACACGTACTTGGGCACTTCGGACGCTCCTCGGTCGGGTCTGGGAGGCGGGATTCGGGGGAAATTCAGCGACCGCCGTCAGGTAGCAGCCTACCGAGGGAACGGTTTTCCACAGCGTCGGGGTCACAGGCTGAATGTGTGATGTTCCACGAGCTAACTTCATGCGGGCGGTGTTGCTTAGGACCCTGGTACGGCGGGAGGTTGCGCGGTAATGGCAGGTGGTGGCGCAGGCGGCTTCTCGGTCGAGCCGGCAGAGTTGTCGAGCCTGGCGGCGCGGGTCGCGGCGATTCGCGACCAGCTCGATGCCACGCGCGACCTCGCCGACGGGGTTGCCGCCGCGCTGGGTTCGGAGACGGTCGCATCGGCGCTCGACCATTTCGTGTCGGGGTGGCGCGACGGGCGCAAACAGATCTCCACCGAGGTCTCGGCGCTCTCGGCCATGCTCGCCCAGGCCGCGGGCGCCTACTCCGACACCGAGGCCTCGATCACACAAGCCATCCCTGCGGCAGCGCCGTGACCGAGGCGCCCGCGGTGGCGAGCGCTCCCGCGGTGGCGAGCGCTCCCGCGGTGCTCGTCGGCGCTTCGATCGTGACCCCCGGCGACTGGGCCGAGCTCGACCTCTACCCCACCACGCGGCACCGGTCGATCAGCCGCGCGGTGCGCGCCGCCGTCGCTCGCGACCCCGCGCTCGCCCGGCACGCCGTCCGGCTGATCAGCTTGCTGGACGACGTGGTGCGCCGCGCATGCGAGAGCGGGGCGTTCTACTGCGCGTCGCTGGTGTTGCCGGAGCCGCGGACCGGTGGCGCCGTGGTCGCGAACCTGCTCATGCAGGTTTCGCCGGACGTGGGCGAGCACGCTTCCGACGTATCGCCCGACGAGGTATGCGCCGCGCTCGCGGCGTGCATCGCGTGCGATGCCGAGTGGGACGGCGCCGACGTCGAGGTGGTGACGTTGGCGGGAGCGGGCGCGGCGGTCCGGGTCGCGGTGGTCGCGGTCGGTGTGTGCGTGCAATACCTCGTGCCGGTCGCGGGTGCGCGGCGGTTCGCCGTGATCACATTCACTTCTCCGTCGGCAGCACACGCCGCGGCGATGGTCGAGCTCTTCGACTCGATGGCAATGAGTTTGCGGCTTGAGTACGAATAGCCGCATTTGTGCCGACGGTTCAGCTGAACCGCCGGACTGTGCTGGCCGCGGTTCAGCTGAACCGCGCAACTACGCCGTTCGAGTGAATGCCCGAGGTGCTGTCCACAAGACAGAAGGGCTGGGTCGTCAAGATGGGCGCCGATTCGCTATGGTCCCCGCCATGAATCGGGCATGGCGTCGACAAGCGCTCCTGGCGGGCGTTGCCGTCATTGCCGTGACGTTCAGCGTCACAGCCTGTGATGCCCACAGCAGTCCGACCGCAGTCACGACTCCCACGCCGTCCCACTCGGCACCTTCCGGCGCGCCGACGCCGTCCTCGTCGCCGGCAGGGGAGGCGCTCGAAGGATCGGGAACCCTCACGACACCCGCGCGCCAGTCGCCCACGACTGGCGTTGCCGACAAGGCCTCACTCGAGGCTGCGTATCCGAGTGCTGCAGCCCGGGAGAATGCCGCCGTTGCGGTCGTTAAGGCCTTCTTCGACGGAGTGAATCGTGAGATTGATACAGGTGACGAAACTGCCGTATCAAGCACATTCACTTCCATCTGCAGCAAGTGCATATCGAGTGTCGCCGACATACAGCGACGTCTCGCTGGCGGCCAGCGGATGCGAGGCGCTCACCTGCATGTCGTAACCATCGATGACGTTTTTCCTTCGTACGACAAGAACGTTACGGTCCTGCTCACCGACGATGAGGACCCCGGAGAGCTAATCGATTCCAGCGGCCGTACGGTTATGGCTCTGCAAGCCGTGCCACCCACACGTCTAATCTTCCAGGTATCGGTCGACCGGACGCCGCCCGTCATCTGGCAGTTCGATGTGGTCCAAGAATGATTATCATGCGAGGCCGATGGAGCATCGTGACGGCGGTGGTGGCGCTTTCGGCACTCGCCCTCCACCCGGTGGAGGTTGCCCGAGCTCAGCGAGCGAACGCTCTGATGAGCGGGACGCCTAACGGAGGCGGGTGCGGCTCAAGTGGGACAACCGTCAACTGCCCGACGCAGTCGGGCGACGGCTACGTCTATGTCTACGATCCCGTGAGCAAGGTGTACGTGCCAGTGCCGACGAGCGGCCCATCAGCGCCCGCGGTGCAATACCGCTACTTCGTGACGCCAGCTTGCCCGAATGCAAGCCCGAACACCTTCATCAGCTGTGCGGCCGCCGCGACCTATTGCGCGACGATCGGGCAGAGCGGCATGCACGAGTTGATCTGGCGGATGGAAACCGCACCACTTCCTGGGAACTGGCAGCTTCTTGGCGACGAGTGCACCGGAACGGCAGGAAGCGCGGTTCCACTCCAGCAAGTCCTCGATGCCGTTGGCGAGTACGAGCGCGACCACATGCCGGTTCCTCAGCCGGTCGTTCAACCTGACGCTACGGCGCTCGTCAACCTGCCGGTCATCGTGAGCGTGCCCGACGTCGGCCAACAAACGATGAACGTGCAGCTACCGGTGCCCGGCGAGCTGGTCGCCGTCCCGACCTACGTCTGGACGTTCGACGATGGCACCACCCTGACCGGCACGGGCAACCCGTTCGACGGCACAGACCCGCGAACCAAAGCCAGCCACTACTTGGCTCACACGTATTCGGCGGCCCACGCGAACGCATCGGTGACGCTGACCGTGACGTGGAATGCGACGTTCACCGCCGCAGGGCAGACGTTCGCGCTACCGCAGTTGGTGATGCCACCGCTGGTGCACACGTTCAGCGTTCACGAAGCTCGGAGCGTGCTAGTCACCGGTCACTAGCGGTATCCACAGCCGGTCGCACGAACGCGGCGGGAGCCGGTCGCTCTTCACTACTTTTTCCTTCGTGCCAACGACTTTGCGGCCCGTCCTCGGTGACCCCGGCCCAGTAGCAGCCGCCGGCCGCGACTTGTCGGCGATCGCGATGCGTGTTGCCGACACTGCTGCGCAGCTCCGAGCGCTCGCGTCGCGCGAGAGCGACTGGCGAGGCTCTGCGTCAATTCAGGCCCATGCACGCACCGCGACCTTGCCGCCGAAGCTCGACAAAGTCCACGCGTCCTACGCCGAAGCCGGAGCGGCACTCGGGCGCTACGCCACCGCACTCGCGGCCGCGCAAGAAGCGTCGCGGACGGCGACGGCAGCCGCTGCCCGTGCCGACGCCGACTTGCAGGCAGCTCAAGCGGGGCAAGCCGAGGCGGCTCGGCGAGACGCCGCCGCAGCAGCTGCCGCGCGGGCGGCCGCCCAACCGGCTCCCCCACCCACCGCTCCCCGCTTCCAAGCAGCCATCGACGCGGCACGAGCCGCTCTGGTCGGTGCCGCGAACGCCAACACTGAGGCGCACGACGAGCAAGAGCAAGCTGCCAGACGAGCAGCTGCCGCGCTCAAGGCGGCATCCCACGAAGGGATGCGCAACCAGTCGTGGTGGCACCACGTCACGCACGCCGTTACGCACTGGGCCGCGACGCAATGGGCTCGCGGGCTGAAAGTCGTCGCGGTCGCCGCGACGACAATCTCGGGCCTAGCCGGGCTCGCCGCGCTCGCACTGTCGGTCGCCGGGATCGCCTTCCCGCCGCTCGAGGCCGCGGCCGCTCTCTTGGAAACCGTCTCCCTCGTAAGCGCAGGCGTCGGCGCCATAGCGGAGACCGCTCTCGCCGCTACCGGCAAGGCCAGCTGGAGCATGGCCGCCTTGGACGTCGTCACCTTGCTCCCGGCCGGGTCGGCGCTCGTACGTGCCAGCACGTTGACTCGCCGTGCCGCAGCGATGAAGCAATTCGAAGCGGTCGACGACGCCGCTCGTCGGCAAAAGCTACGCGCCTACGCCGACGGGTTCCGGCCGCCGAGCGAGACGGGCCCGAAGACCGTCGCCGCTATGCAGAGCACGTCAGGCCGCGTCTACCTCGGCCGGAGCGGGTTCCGCAGCAAGCTCCACCCCGACATTCGCAACGCGCTCGACGAGGTGTTGCCGAGCGCACGCCAAGGGTTTCATGGCCGGTGCGCCGAAATAGACTGCGTGAACCAAGCTCTGAGATCTGGAGATGACCCGACCGGTAGCGTCATCTCAACGGCACGCGTCCGGGGCATGAGCTCCGCCCAACACGGAACACCGATCGATCCGTGCCCTTCGTGCGCACATGTTCTGGACGTTCTCGGAGGTACCTACCAGCCATGATTGATATGAGGAACGCCTTGGACAACCGGCTGTTGACCAAACAGCTTGGTGCCGCCGGTTGGAGCCCGGCTCGCGACGTCGATATCTCTCGTTGGGACGCCTGGTACGAGCAGGAGGGTTATCCGAGAAGCGACCTGGCAAGCGAAATCCTTCGCTCATTCGGCGGCCTTACAGTCATGGCGGCAGACCACGACAGGGCTGAGTTCGGGAGCGGGAAGATCGAGTTCGACCCCGAAGTCGCGGCGACGGGCGAACGTGGCCGCATCACCGTGCGCGGGCGCAAGCTTGGGGTCGAGCTGTGGCCTATCGGCGAATGGGTCGAGGTCTACATTCTTCTGATCGACGCCGCAGGCCGTGTCTACGCGGAGGCCCCAGGACACGGATTCGGCGTGCTCTTGATCGGCGAGACGTTCCCTGACGCGCTGACCAAGCTCGTCAGCAGGATCGGCAAGCTGACGAAGGTGCTGGAGTAGGGCTGACTACCGACGCGGCACACAGTTGCTCGTGACCCGCTCCCAGGCTGCGGTTGCGATATCGGCGCGACATAGGCTCTAGGAAGAGCTCGCGAAGACCAGGGAGGCCACGCTATGGAGTACACGAGACTCGGCCGTACCGGACTGCAGGTCTCTCGCATCTGCCTCGGCTGCATGAGTTACGGCGACCCCAAGCGGGGGAACCACGAGTGGTCGCTCGACGAGGACAATGCTCGGCCGTTCTTCAAGCAGGCCCTCGATGCGGGCGTCAACTTCTTCGACACGGCCAACGTCTACTCCGCGGGCAGCAGCGAAGAGATCGTCGGCCGCGCCTTGCTCGACTTCGCCAGCCGCGACGACGTCGTCCTCGCAACGAAGGTGCACGGGACGATGCGGCCGGGCCCGAACGGCGGTGGGCTCTCGCGGAAAGCGATCATGGCCGAGATCGACAACAGCCTGCGCCGCCTCGGCACCGACTACGTCGACCTCTACCAGATCCACCGCTGGGACGACGCGACGCCGATCGAGGAGACGGTCGAAGCCCTGCACGACGTCGTCAAGGCAGGCAAGGCCCGCTACGTCGGCGCATCGTCCATGTACGCGTGGCAGTTCGCGAAGGCCTTGCGCACCGCCGAACAGAACGGCCTCACCCGGTTCGTCAGCATGCAGAACCACTACAACCTCCTCTACCGCGAAGAGGAGCGCGAAACGATCCCGCTGTGCCGCGACGAAGGGATCGGCATCATCCCGTGGAGCCCGCTCGCGCGCGGCCGGCTCGCGCGCCCGTGGGGTGAGTCGACGCACCGCTCGGAAACCGACGAGTTCGGCCGCACTCTGTACGACGAAACCGACCGCCCGATCGTCGATGAGGTCAACCGAATCGCCAACGATCGCGGCCTCTCACCGGCGCAGATCGCGCTTGCCTGGTTGCTCAGCAAGCCCGGCGTCGTCGCACCCATCATCGGTGCAACGAAGCCGCATCATCTGGACGACGCGGTGGCCGCCGTCGACGTCCATCTGACCGCCGACGAGATCGAGGCGCTGGAAGCGCCTTACCGCCCGCACCCGATCGCCGGCCACAGCTGAGAACGGCGGCGCAAACCGTTCCCCGAAGACAACCCCGGGGGCTACAGGTCGACGAGGCGCTCGCTGAGGTAGCCGACGACCGAGTCGAGGCCGACGCGCTCCTGCTTCATCGAATCGCGCTCCCGGATCGTGACCGCGTCATCCTCGAGTGTCTCGAAGTCGACGGTTACACAAAACGGCGTGCCGATCTCGTCCTGACGCCGGTAGCGCCGGCCGATCGCCGAAGCGTCATCGAACTCGACGTTCCACCGCCGCCGCAACTCCGCAGAGAGGTCGCGCGCCTTCGGCGACAGATCGGGGTTGCGCGAGAGCGGCAGCACCGCGACCTTCACCGGCGCCAAGCGAGGATCGAGACGCAGCACCGTGCGCTTCTCCAACTCCCCCTTCGCATTCGGCGCCTCATCTTCGGCGTAGGCATCGAGGAGGAACGTCAGCACGCAGCGGTCGACGCCGGCCGCAGGTTCGACCACGTACGGGACCCAGCGCTCGCCGTTCTCCTGATCGAAGTAGGAGAGGTCGACGCCGGACGCCTCGGCGTGCGACGACAAGTCGAAGTCGGTGCGGTTGGCAATGCCTTCCAACTCGGCCCACTCCGCACCCTGAAAACCGAAGTTGTACTCGATGTCGACAGTGCGCTTGGAGTAGTGCGACAGCTTCTCCTTCGGATGCTCGAACAGTCGCAACTTCTGCGGGTCGATCCCGAGCCCGACATACCACGCCAACCGCGTGTCGATCCAGTACTGGTGCCACTCCTCGTCGCTGCCCGGCTTGACGAAGAACTCCATCTCCATCTGCTCGAACTCGCGGGTGCGGAAGATGAAGTTGCCGGGCGTGATCTCGTTGCGGAAGCTCTTGCCCTGCTGCGCGATACCGAACGGCGGCTTGCGGCGCGCCGCCTGCTGCACGTTGAGGTAGTTGACGAAGATGCCCTGCGCCGTTTCGGGCCGCAGATACGCCAGCCCCGACTCGTCCTCAACCGGACCGAGGTAGGTCTTCAGCAACCCGTTGAACATCCGCGGCTCGGTGAACGCCCCCTTGGTACCGCAGTTGGGGCAGTTCACGTCGGCCAACCCACGCGCCGGCGCCTTGCCGTGCCTCGCCTCGTACGCCTCTTCGAGTTGGTCGGCACGAAAACGCTTGTGACACGACAGGCATTCGGTCAGCGGATCGACGAACGCCGTGATGTGGCCACTCGTCTGCCATACGACCGGGTTCAAAATGACGGAGGAGTCGAGCCCGACGACGTCGTCGCGGCCGTGCACCATGGCCTTCCACCACTGCCGCTTGACGTTGTTCTTCAACTCGACGCCGAGCGGACCGTAATCCCAGGCGGCACGCAGGCCGCCGTAGATCTCACTGCTGGGGAAAACAATGCCTCGGCGCTTGCTGAGATTGACGATGACGTCGAGTCGGTCGTCAGACTTGTTCTTCGCGGCCACGGGACTCTCCATCCGGCTGGCGGTCGGTGAGGCGACCCAGGCTACAGCCGTCCGAACCCGCTCGCGCGCCGGGCCTCGCGAACAATCTCAAGGTGCGGAATGTTCGAGTCGAGACACCATCGATGAGCACCTGCCCGGGATGTGGCGCGCCCGCGGAAGACTCCCGCCAGGTCTGCGCCCAGTGCCGCCTCCCCTTGCCGAGTAGCGCGCCGACAGGTGCCGCGCCGATGCCGGGTTACGTTCCCGACCCCCGGTTCGGCACCGGCCCAGTGGACGACGGTGTGCCGGCATACATCCCCGCCGCGCCCCCGGCCGCGGCCGGCGCCCCGCCGACCTACACGCAGCCGGTCCACACGCAGCCGACCTACACGCAGCCGACCTACACGCAGCCGACCTCACGCAGCCCACACACGCCCTACGCGCCTTCCGGGCCGTACGGCGCGCCGCCTCAGCCCGCGCCGCCGCCGTCGTACGGCCCGCCGTCGTACGGCCCGCCGTCGTACGGCATGCCGCTCCCCTACACGGTGACCTCGCCGCACATCGCGGGGTTGCCGTCCAACAATGGGTACGGCGTCGAGCCTGCGCGCAAGCTCGCACCTCCGGTGCTCGCCACTGGGCTCACCGTCGGCGTCCCGATCGCGCTCGGCGGGCTCTACCAACTGTTCTTCCTGAAGCTCGGCCGCAACAACTACGGGCTGCAAACGCTGGGCCGCGATCTCCTGGCCGGCACCGTGGCGTTCTACGCCATTGTCGGCCTGATCATCATCGCGTGGCTGATCAAGACGCGACGGCACCTCGCGTGGAGTCGCGGATCGGCGGTGCGCGGTGCGGCACTGGGCCTGTCCGTCGGCTTGACGGGCGGTCTCCTCGCGGTCGCTGCCGACTCCGGTATCGCGCACCACCTGTGGAGCGACCCGAACGCTGTTGCCCTGACCAGCGAGGGAGACCTTCCGCACATCCTGACGACGATGCTCATCCTTTCGGTAGCAGCCCCGCTCATCGAGGAGACGCTGTTTCGCGGAATCCTGATGGAGTGGTTCCGGCCGTTCGGCAAACGGGCAGCACTGGTGGCCACTGCCGCCGGATTCGTGGTGTGGCACTACCGTTTCGAGGCTTGGCGCTACTACGCGGTGATGGGCCTGCTCCTCGGCGGTCTGTACTGGAAGCGGGGACTCATCGCTTCGATGAGTGCTCACGCGGCGTTCAACGGCACGCTCGGGGTCGTCGCGGTGATGATCGCGGTCACGCCGGCCAGCACGGTAACGGTCGGAGACCTCTCCTTCACCAAGCCGCAAGGCTGGCACCTCGATCAGCACAAGAGCGCGATCGACGGCGAGGAGTTCGGTTACGTCGGGCCGTCGGGGGCCGCTATCGCCGTGATCCGCATTCCGGCGTCAACGCAAGATCTCACGGCGGCGGATCTGCTCGACAGGGTGAGCTCCGGGGCAGGCGGCACGACAATCGCCCCAGGGATCTCGATGTCCCCGTCCAGTGCAAGCGTTCAGGAGTACCCCGTCGGCGAAGTCGTCGAAGTACCTCTGACCGCGGGTTCGGCAAGCGGCACGGTCGACTTCTTCGTCACGCCTGGCGCCCTGTGCGAGGTCGTCTTTCTCGACGCGGGCAGCGCTAAGGCGCAGCACGGGTTCGCGGAAATGATGCAGAGCCTCCGGCTCCTCGGAACCGGTTAGCCGGTATCAGCCGGCAGACGCCGACGAGGCCGGCGGCGCGCCGCCGTATCGCCGGTCACGCTGCGCGTAGACCTCGACCGCTCGCCACAGGTCGCGCCGATCGAAGTCGGGCCACAAAACGTCGAGGAAGACCATCTCCGCATACGCCGACTGCCAGGGCAGGAAATTCGAGGTCCGCTGCTCTCCCGACGAGCGCAGGAACAAGTCGACGTCCGGCATGTCGGGCTCGTCGAGATAGCGCGCGAACGCCCGCTCGTCGACCTTGCCGGGATCGAGCCGGCCGGCCGCAACGTCGAGTGCCAGCGCGCGGGCGGCATCTGCGATTTCGGCCCGGCCCCCGTAGTTGACGCACATCGTCAAGTTGAGGACGTCGTTGCCTCGTGTGAGCTCCTCGGCGATCTCGAGCTCCTTGATGACGCTGGCCCAAAGGCGCGGACGGCGACCTGCCCACCGCACCCGCACGCCCAGCTCGTTCATGTAGTCGCGGCGGCGTCGAATCACGTCACGGTTGAAGCCCATGAGGAAACGGACCTCTTCCGGCGACCGCTTCCAGTTCTCCGTGGAGAACGCGTAAGCCGAGATCCATTTCACGCCGATCTCGATCGCACCCTCGACGACGTCCAGCAACGACGCCTCGCCGCGTTCATGACCAGCGGTGCGCGGCAACCCACGTGCCTTCGCCCAGCGGCCGTTGCCGTCCATGACGATCGCCACGTGGCGCGGCACGAACTCGGGAGGTATCGCGGGGGCACGGGCGCCCGAGGGGTGCGGCGACGGCGGCCGAACATCTCGACGTCGAGCCATCAGGCGTGCTCGACCAGCGGGAGCGAGCGGATGCCGTGCTCGAGGTGCCATTGCAGGTAGGCGGCGGTCAAACCGCTGGCTTCGCGCTGGTGGCGAAGCTCGCTCGCGTCGGCCGCCGGCCAATCTCCGCCCAGCAGCGCCTGCATCAGCGTCACGGCTTCGAGGGACGGCGTCGCCGACCCGCTCGGCCGGCAGGTACTGCACGCACTGCCGCCGCCCTGCACGGAAAACCAACGATGGGGCCCTTCGGCGCCGCAGCGCGCGCACTCGCTCAACGCCGGTGAGTACCCGGAAACCGCCAGCGCGCGCAAGACGAACGCGTCGAGCACCAGCCGGGCGTCGTGCGTCTCCTCGGTCAACGCGCGCAGAGCACCCACGAGGAGCAGGTAGAGCCGCAGCGAGGGTTCGTGTTCTTCGGCGGTCAGCTTCTCGGCGGTCTCCAGGATCGCGGTGCCGGAGGTGTAGCGCGGATAGTCGTTGCGCAGTCGATCGCCGAACGCGGCGTGCGTCTCGACCTGCGTGACGATATCGAGCGAACGCCCGGCATACAGCTGCACGTCGACATGGTTGAACGGCTCGAGCCGCGCCCCGAACTTCGAGCGGGTGCGCCGCACGCCTTTCGCCACGGCACGCACCCGGCCGGTTCGCCGGGTGAGCAGCGTGATGATCCGGTCGGCCTCGCCGAGTCGCTGGGTGCGCAGCACCACGGCGTCGTCCCGGTAGAGGGTCACCGGCTCATTGTCCCCGATAGCCCCCCCGATCGCGGTTGCGGCGCGTGATATCCGCCGTCAGTACCAGCGCGAAGGTGCTCCACGCCAGGTACGGCAGCAGCACCAGGGCGGCAACCCGGCTCACGCGCCCGATCGCGACGACGGTCGCGACGAGCGCGATCACGAGCGCCGCGGCGTCGGCCAGGCCGGCCCGCGGTGAACGTCGTCCGAAGAACAGCAGCGACCACAGCCCGTTGCAGGCGAGCTGGACGGCGAACAGCCGCTCCGCCCGGCGCCGATCGTCGTCCCCTGCGGGCCGAGCGCGTCGAACCGTCGAGATCGAGATACCCATCAAGGCGTAGAGCAGCGTCCAGACCGGACCGAACACCCATCCGGGCGGCTGGTACGGCGGCAGGTCGAGCGTCGGCAGCCACTCGCGGGTCGAGCGGGCCGTCGCCGCCGCACCTGCGACGCCGAGCCCCTCGCACACCGCGATCGAGGCCAGCAGATCGCGCAGACCCGGCAGGTCGCGCGGCAGGAGCGTCGGAGGCAGCGTCGGAGCCGGGCTCACCGCGGCGCCCGACGGTTCACCGCGCTGACCACCGCCTTGAGGGACGCCGTCACGATGTTCGGGTCGATGCCGACGCCCCACAGGACCTGGTCGTCGACCACACACTCCAAGTACGCGGCCGCGCGGGCATCGCCGCCGGAGGAGAGTGCGTGCTCGGCGTAGTCGAGCACCCGGACGTCGACACCGAGCGTCGTGAGGGCATCGACGAACGCCGCGATCGGCCCGTTGCCCGACCCGTCCAGCATCCGCGTCTCGCCCGCGTAGCGAACCTCGACCGACAGTGCGTCCTTCTCGTCGATCGCGGACGACGTGTGGTGGGCCAGCAGCGCCAGCGGGTCCGTCGTCGACAGGTACTCGACTTCGAAGATCTTCCACATCTCGGCGGGCGACACTTCGCCGCCGGACGCGTCGGTGTGCTCCTGGATCACCCGGGAGAACTCGATCTGCAGCCGGCGCGGCAACTCGAGGTGATGCTCGCTCTTCATCACGTAGGAGATGCCGCCCTTGCCCGACTGGCTGTTCACCCGGATCACGGCCTCGTAGCTGCGGCCGACGTCCTTCGGGTCGATGGGCAGGTACGGCACGCCCCAGTCGAAGTCCTCGACCCGCTTGCCGGCGGCCGCGGCATCGGCTTCCAACGCCTCGAAGCCCTTCTTGATCGCGTCCTGGTGCGAACCCGAAAAGGCGGTGTAGACGAGGTCGCCGGCGTAGGGGTGGCGCGGGTGCACGGGCAGCTGGGTGCAGTACTCGACCGTGCGGCGGATCTCGTCGATCTGCGAAAAGTCGATCTGCGGGTCGATGCCCTGGCTGAAGAGGTTCATCCCGAGGGTGACGAGGTCGACGTTGCCGGTGCGCTCGCCGTGGCCGAACAGACAACCCTCGATGCGGTCGGCACCGGCCATCACGGCGAGTTCGGACGCCGCCACCGCGCAGCCGCGGTCGTTGTGCGGGTGTACCGACAAGCAGACCGACTCGCGGCGCGACAGATGCCGCCCCATCCACTCGATGCGGTCGGCGTAGACATTGGGGGTCGACCGCTCAACCGTCGCCGGCAGGTTCAGGATGATCTCGCGATCGGGGCCCGGCTGCCAGACGTCCATCACCGCGTCGCAAATCTCGACGGCGAATTCCAGCTCGGTATCGGTGAAGATTTCCGGTGAGTACTCGTAGCCGAAGACATCGGCCGAGCCGAGGTACTGCTCGCCGAACCGCATCACGTGCCGGGTGCCCTCCACGGCGAGCGCAACAGTCTCTTCACGGCTGTTGCGGAAAACCACCCGGCGAAACAGCGGCGCAGTCGCGTTGTAGAGGTGAACGGTCGCGCGTTTCGCGCCCACCAGGCTTTGCACGGTTCGCTCGATCAGGTCTTCGCGGGCTTGGGTCAGTACCGAGATCGTGACGTCGTCGGGCACCTCGTCGTGCTCGATGATGCTGCGGACGAAGTCGAAGTCGGTCTGGCTGGCGGCCGGGAACCCCACCTCGATCTCCTTGTAGCCCATCTTCACGAGCAGCTGGAACATCGTGAGCTTGCGGCTCGGACTCATCGGATCGATCAGGGCTTGGTTGCCGTCGCGCAGGTCGGTCGAAAGCCAGCGCGGTGCCTGCGTGATCCGCTTTGTGGGCCAGGTGCGGTCGGGCAGATCGACCGTCTCGAAAGGCTGATATCGGCCGATCGGCATGGCGCTGGGCTGCTGGAAGTGCCGAGATACGAACATCGGCTGGCTGGTGCTCTCCGGGCTCATTGCTGCTCCTCGTTATCGCGGGGGTTTGGCGAATGGGCCGGCACGCAGCATTCCCGCGACGAGGAGACCGGCCTCTTAGAGGGTCTCGCCGCGGCAGCTAAGGAGGAGCGCCTGGAATGACATTGCCCACGACTATAGCCCACGCACCGGCTATCACCAGCACAAACCGGTTGCCCAGCCTTGGCGGCTGCGTTAGGCAGAGATGGTGAACGTCCTCCCCCTTACGGCCGACACCGCTGCCGGCGCGCCGGCGCTGGTCGCGTCGTGGCATGCCCTGCACGCTGCCGTCGAGCTCGAACTCGAACCGCCCTTCCCGCCGTCGCCGCTCGAGGAGGCGCTCGCCGACGCGACCTCCGACGCGATGTCCCGCAAGATCGGCTGGCTCGCCGTGGAGGGTGTCGAGGTGATCGGATATGCCGTCGCCGAACTGCCCCTCCTCGACAACCGGCATCTCGCCACGGTGCACGCAGGCGTCCACGCCGCGCACCGCCGCCGGGGTATCGGCACCGCGCTCACCCGGCTCGCCGTCAGCGCCGTCGCCGAGGCCGGCCGCCGCACGCTGCTGGTCGAGGCGCCCGACGGCTCACCCGGCGAAGCCATGTGCGCCGCGATGGGAGCGGAGCGCGCGTTGGTGTCGACGCCGAGCATCCTGTCCGTCTGCGAACTCGACCGCCGGCTGCTCGACCGCTGGATCGAGCGCCGCGATGAGCGGGCAACGGGCTACTCCCTGCTGCGCTGGGTCGACCGCTGCCCCGACGACCTGCTCGAGCCGACGTCGACGTTGCGCGAGTCGTTGAACGATGCCCCGATGGGCACGCTCGACTTCACGGTCGAATACTCAGCGGAGCTGACCCGCGCCGCCGAACTGCACAACACCCGCTGCAATCGCAAGCAGTACGCCGTCTGCGCACGCCACGACGAGACGGGTGACGTCGTCGCACTGACCGACGTCGTCGTCCCACATGGCCGGCCGAGCCTCGGGCTGCAGTACGACACCGTCGTGCGCGGCGACCACCGCAACCGCGGACTCGGGCGCTGGGTCAAGGCCGAGATGTTGCGCTGGTTGCTCGACGCCGAGCCACGACTCGAACTGCTGACCACGTGGAACGCAGCGGTGAACGCAGCCATGCGCGGCATCAACACAGAGCTCGGATTCGTACCGCAGTCACCGTGGAGCGAGTGGCAGTTCGACGTCGAGAAGTTGCTCGCCCAGGTGGGTTGATCAAAAGCCCAGACGCCGCAGCTGCGACGGGTCGCGCTGCCAGTCCTTCGCCACCTTCACCCGCAGGTCGAGGTAGACACGACTGCCGAGCAACGCCTCGATGTGCCGGCGCGCCTGAGTGCCGACGTCTCGCAACCGCGATCCGCCGTTCCCGATCACGATGGCCTTCTGGCTCGATCGTTCGACGTACATCACGGCGTAGATGTCGACCAGGTCGTCGCGACCCTCGCGCGGCGCCATGTCCTCGACGACCACGGCGAGGCTGTGCGGCAACTCGTCGCGCACACCCGCCAACGCGGCTTCGCGGATCAGCTCGGCGACCATCACCTGCTCGGGTTCGTCGGTCAGTTCACCGCCCGGGTACAGCGCCGGGCCCTCGGGCAAC
The DNA here is from genome assembly GCA_963782965.1 of uncultured Actinomycetes bacterium. Lineage (GTDB taxonomy): Bacteria > Actinomycetota > Actinomycetes > Acidothermales > Acidothermaceae > CAWALV01. The sequence continues at coordinate 1,029,780 of CAWALV010000006.1, read as the reverse complement.
TGCGCGACCAGCAGGTCGCTGAGCAAGCCGACCTGGTCACCGCTCACGGCCGAGACCGGAACGATCTCGGCCCACTCGCGCCCCTCGCCCAGCTCGGACGCCGCGAGCAGCTGGCGCGCCACCGTCGCGCGGTCGACCAGATCGGTCTTCGTGACGACGGCGAAAGCCGGCGTCCGCCTCACCTTGGCCAGCTCGGCGGCGATGAACCGGTCGCCGGGGCCGATCTTCTCGTTCGCCGGCAGGCAGAACACGATGACGTCGACCTCGGCCAAGGTGGAGCGGGCGAGGTCGTTGAGCCGCTCGCCGAGCAGCGTGCGCGGCCGGTGCAGGCCCGGGGTGTCTACGACGACGAGTTGCGCGTCGGGTCGGTGCACGATGCCGCGAACGACGTGGCGGGTGGTCTGCGGCCGGTCGCTGGTGATCGCCACCTTGGTGCCGACGAGCGCGTTCAGCAGTGTCGACTTGCCGGCGTTCGGCCGACCGACGACACAGGCAAAGCCGGACCGGTGGGTGACTGCAACCTCGTCCCGAGGTGGACTTTGGCGAGTCACGGCTCAGGAGGCCTCTGCCGTTTGCCGTACGACGCCGCTCGGCTCGGCGAGATGGATCGGTGCGCCGGGGCCGAGGTCTCGGACGGCTGCGCGGCCGGCGTCGTCGAGCGACGCGGACGCCGTCACCACGGCCGCCGCTTCGAGGGACGTCGCGCCGCTGGCCACCGCCACCACCACCGCCGCCTGCAACGCGGACAGCGACACCGACGGCAGCGACACACTCGTGGCCACGTAGGTACGGCCGGTGTCGTCACGAACCGCGGCACCCTCGGCCGTGCCGTTGCGCGACCGCGCCGACCGAGCCAACGTGACGAGCTTCGCGTCCTCCGCGTCGAGCTCGATGCCCTCACTCATCGGTCGCTCCTTCGCGGCGGGCGGCCCGCGGTCGCGAGTCGCCGAGCAGCTGCGCGGCCTGCTCCCTGTCGACGACGTCGTCGGGCGCGGTCAGCGACGAGAGCGCCGGGCTCTCGTCGTCCCCTTCGCAGATGCGCCGGACGACGACGGCGGCGACGCGATTGCGCCGCCCGAGCGCGCCCTCTGCAACGAGCTCCAAGCCCGCGACCCGCGCGGTGGCGCCGGGGATCGGCACCCGGCCCAGGGCTTGGGCGAGCAAGCCACCGACGGTCTCGACTTCGTGGCCGTCCTGCTCGATGCGCACGTCGAAGAGTTCTTCCAGCTCATCGACGGAGAGCCGGGCGGTGACCCGGTACCCGCCGTCCGGGAGTTCCTCGACGCGGGGCCGCTCCATGTCGTACTCGTCGGTGATCTCGCCGACGATCTCCTCGATGATGTCCTCGATGGTCACCAGGCCGGCGGTGCCGCCGTACTCGTCGACGACGATTGCGACGTGGCTGCGTTCGGCCTGCATCTCGCGCAGCAACTCGTCGACCGGCTTGCTGTCGGGCACGAACGTGGCGGCGCGCATCAAGGATTCGACGCGTTCGGTCGACTCGGACTCGCGGTACTCGTAGGTGCGCCGCGCCAGGTCGCGCAGGTAGACGATGCCGACGACGTCGTCCTTGTTCTCGCCCACGACCGGGATGCGGGAGAAGCCGCTGCGCAACGCGAGCGACATCGCCTGGCGCAACGTCTTGGTGCGTTCGATGAACACCATGTCGGTGCGCGGCACCATGACTTCACGCACCAGCGTGTCGCCCAGCTCGAAAACGGAATGGATCATCTCGCGCTCGCCGCGTTCGATGATCTTCGTGGCTTCCGCGAGGTCGACCAGGTCACGCAACTCGGCCTCGCTGGTGAACGGCCCCTCGCGAAACCCGCGACCCGGGGTCAACGCGTTGCCGATGACGATCAGGATCCGCGGCACCGGCCCGAGCACCCGAGCGAGCCGGTAGACGACGGGCGCGGCGGCGAGCGCGATGGCGTCGGCGCGCTGGCGCCCGAGGGTGCGCGGAGCCACGCCGACCGCCACATAGCTGACGACGACCATCGTTCCGGCCGCGAGGACGACCGCCGGCCAGCCGACCGCAAGCAGCAAGACCGCCCACACGGCCAGGATGACGGCAGCCGTCATCTCCCCCGCCACCCGCAACAACAACACGAGGTTGAGGTACGGCGACGGCTCGGCGACGATGCGGCTGAGCGCTTTCGCGCCACGCCTGCCGGCGCGTGCGAACTCCTCGACGTGGATGCGCGGCACGCGAGACAGCGCGGCTTCGGCCGCGGCGCACAACGCCGCCACCCCGACAAGGGCTCCGGCTGCGATCGGTAGAGCGACTTCTGCCGCCGACACGGCTACCACGCCCCCATCGGCTCAGCGCGCTTCCGGTTCGGGACTTCGGATACTCGCAGCCCACGTGAGCAAGAGCCGGCGTTGCAGGTCGAACATCTCCCGCTCGTCGTCCGGCTCGGCATGGTCGTAACCGAGCAGGTGCAAGATGCCGTGGGCGCACAACAGTTCGAGTTCGTCCTGCGTCGAATGCCCGGCCTCGTGCGCCTGGCGCTTGGCCACACTCGGGCACAACACGACGTCGCCGAGAACACCGGGGTCGGCGTCGCGCTCGGGGTCGACGTCGAGGCGGCCGGGCCGCAGCTCATCCATCGGGAACGACAACACGTCGGTCGGACCGGGTTCATCCATCCAGCGCTCGTGCAGGTTGGCCATCTCGCCTTCGTCGACGAGCAGCAGCGAGAGTTCGGCGAGCGGATGGATGCGCATCGCGTCGAGCACGTTGCGGGCGAGCGCCACGAGGCGAAGCTCGTCGACAGCGATGCCGGACTCGTTGGACAGCTCGATACTCATGGCTGTCAGCGGGACCCCCGCCGGCCGCGCCCCTGCTGCGCGCGTGACCCGGCCGGACCGCTCTCACCGGCGGCGTCGAAGCGCGCATAGGCGTCGACGATCGCGCTCACCAGCTTGTGCCGGACGACGTCGCCGCTACCGAGCGTCGTGAACTGGACGTCGGGAATCCCGTCGAGGATGTCGCGGACGACGCGCAACCCGCTCTGGGTGTTGCCGGGCAGGTCGACCTGGGTGACGTCACCGGTAATGACGATCTTCGACCCGAAGCCGAGCCGGGTGAGGAACATCTTCATCTGCTCGGGCGTGGTGTTCTGCGCTTCGTCGAGAATGATGAACGCGTCGTTCAGGGTGCGCCCGCGCATGTAAGCCAGCGGTGCGACTTCGATCGTGCCGCTTTGCATGAGTCGCGGAATCGAGTCTGGCTCGAGCATGTCGTGCAGCGCGTCGTAGAGCGGGCGCAGGTAGGGGTCGATCTTCTCGAAGAGCGTGCCGGGCAGGAAGCCGAGCCTCTCCCCGGCCTCGACCGCGGGCCGGGTCAAGATGATGCGATTGACCTGCTTGGCCTGCAGCGCCTGTACCGCCTTCGCCACCGCGAGGTACGTCTTGCCGGTTCCTGCCGGGCCGATGGAGAAGACCAGCGTGTGCTTGTCGATCGCATCGACGTAGCGCTTCTGGTTCACCGACTTCGGCCGGATCGTGCGACCGCGCGACGACAAGATGTCGACGGTCAGCACGTCTGCCGGACGCTCGGGTGTGGCGCTGCGCAACATCGCCACGCTGCGCTCGACGTCGTCCGGGGTGAGGATCGTGCCGCTGCTGAGCAACTCGATCAACTCTTCGAACAGCTGAGCCACCGTCGCGTTCTCGGCCGGCTCACCGGTGACGGTGATCTCGTTGCCCCGCACGTGGATGTCACTGTCGAAGGCCCGCTCGATGATGCGCAGCAGTTCGTCGCGCGATCCGAGGAGGCTGACCATCGAGTGTGCGCCGGGCACGACGATGCGGGTCTGGGTGTGGTGGGCGTCGGCCTTGGTGGGGCCGCGGCTGTGCCCGTGGCCTGCGCCGGCTGGCCTGGACGGTCCGGACGCCCCGGCGGACGGCACGGCACTCGGCGCGCTTCCTGAGTCGCCTCGCATAGATCGGCCTAGGGCCTGCTCACGCCTGCTTTCGGGTCTCGGTGTCATATCTCGCCCGCTCATGGTACCCGGCGCGCGGCCAAGCCACGTCTTTCGTGATCGTGAAGGAATTTCGTCACCTAGACACGAAATTCCTTCACGCTGGCGTGGTGCTCAGCGCGGGGACGGCGGGTGGCGGCCGATCCGGCGCTAGCCGATCCGGCGCTAGCCGAGCCGGCCCAGCTGGCGCCCGCCGAGGACGTGCACGTGCACGTGGGGCACGGTCTGCCCGGCGTCCGCACCGGTGTTGGACAGCAACCGGTACCCGCTCTCGGCCAGGCCCTCCTGCTCGGCGACCGCACACGCCTCGCCGACCAGCCGCGCCGCCAGGGCAGCGTCGGCAGCGACGAGCGAGGCCACGTCGGGGAAGTGCCCTCGCGTCACGACCAACACGTGGGTGGGGGCCTGCGGGGCGATATCGCGGAACGCGATCGTGTCGGGCGACTCGCGGACGACGGTGGCGGGCACCTCGCCGGCGACGATCCGGCAGAACAGACAATCCGACATCGAACTCCCTCGGGGTGGGGGCGCGGTGGGCGCGGAAATGGGTGCGGACGGCTGACCGGCCAACCGTTGGCGGCGGGTGGCCGAATTGCGATAGGACAGGGCAGGTAAACCACGTCACTGGGCTGCGCGTCAACGCGGCATGGCAGAAGCCCTCTTGGTCGGCACGGGGAGTCGAACGTTGCTGGGGCACTTTCAGCCGACCACGGCCGACGAGGCAGTCGTCGAGCTCTACCGCGCGCATTACGCGTCGCTTGTCCGGCTCTCGGCGATGCTGCTGGGTGACACCGGGAGCGCTGAAGAGGTCGTCCAGGACGCGTTCGTAGCGATGCATGGCTCGTGGAGCCGGCTTCGCGAGGAGGACAAAGCCCTCGCCTACCTGCGACAGGCCGTCTTGAACCGGTCGCGCTCCAAGCTCCGGCATCGCAGCGTGGTCCTCCGACACCCGCAGGAGCCGCCACCCGACGAGCCGAGTGCCGAGCAGCACGCGATCGCCGCCGCCGAGCGGGCCGAGATGATGACAGCGCTCCGCGCGCTCCCGCGCCGGCAACGAGAAACCCTTGTCTTGCGCTATTACTCCGATCTTTCCGAAGCACAGATCGCCGACGCACTCGGAATCAGCCAGGGCGCAGTGAAAAGCCACGCCTTCCGGGGCCTGGCCGCCCTCCGCACCCGCTTGGAGAAGACGCCATGAGCAACCGCCCGAACGATCCCGACCGCCGGGGTCATCCCAAGTGGCGGGACGACGACTGGCCCGAGGATGCCGCGACCGAGCGGTTGCGTGAACTGCTGGCCCAGGAGGCGCGCGAAGTCACGCCCTCGACGGATGGGCTCGCGGCCATTCGGCACAAGATTGCCGCCCAGCGGACGGCCCGTCGTCAACGTATGCGTCCGTTCCTGGTCAGCCTCGGCGCCGCGGCAGCAACCGCCGCCGTCGCGATCGTCGCCGTGGTCGTCGTGCCTGGCCTCGTCGACCACCACACGCCCGGGAGTGGTCCCGCCTCGACGCTCCAGACGCCGAACACGCCGCCGTCATCGAGCGCGCCGGCCAGCATCGCGCCGAGCTCGCCCGCTGCGACGCACCCGGTGACGCTGTACTACGTGGGCAAGCTGAAGGACCCCCAGCAGCTGCTTTACCGGGAAACCGTGCTGCGCCAGCCCCCGGTGTCGAACGCCTTCATCAGCGATGCGGTCACCGCGATGCTGACGACGCCACCCACCGACCCCGACTACACCAGCTACTGGCCGGATGGGACGACGTTGCTCGGTGCGACGATTCACAACGGCTCCACCGCAGTGATCGACCTGTCCGCCGAGGCATTGAACGGCCCGGCCGGCTACGCCGAGATCAGCCTTCAGCAGCTGCTGTACACGATCAAGGCGGCTTGGCCGCAGATCGACTCGGTCGAGTTGCACATCGCCGGCAAGACGGTCGACACCCTGTGGGGGACGCCGATCGCCCAGCCGATCCAGGCCAAGCAGCCGTTCGAGGTGTTCGCGCACGTGTGGCTGCTGTACCCGGCCGACCACGCAACTGTGCCTTCGGTCGTGAAGTTCGGCGGCGACGCCGACACGTTCGAGGCCACGGTCAACTGGGACATCCGCACCGGCGCCGACCAAGTCGTGCAGCAGGGATCGACCCAGGCGAGCGCGGGCAACGGCGAGCAGGGCACCTGGTCGCAGACGGTCACGCTGCAGCCGGGCACGTACACGATCCACGCCTACGAGATCTCGGCCAAGGACGGCTCGATCACCTACGACGACGACAAGCAGATCGTCGTCCAGTAGCAGGGCGCAGACAGCTACCAGCGGCCGCCGTTCGCAAGCAGGACGGCGGCCGCTGCTGTGCCCGCCGTCGAGGCCCGCAGCACGGTCGAGCCGAGCCGGCAGACCGTCGCGCCGGCCGCTTCGAAGGTGGCCAGTTCGTCGTCGGTGACCCCACCTTCGGGCCCGACGACCGCGACGACATCGCCTGACGTCGGCACCGCGATGCTCGCCAACGGCTGCCCGCCGGACTCGTGCAGGACCAACGCCAGTCCGTCGGCCGCCGCGGCAGCCAGCAGGGCGGCCACCGATTCGGTCGACGCCAGCTCGGCGACGTCCGGCAGCCAGGCCCGGCGCGCCTGCTTGGCGGCCTCGCGCGCGGTCGAGCGCCAGCGGTCGAGCGCCTTGCCGGCGCGCCCGGCGTCCCAGCGGACGACCGAGCGGGCCGCCTGCCACGGCACGATCACGTCGACCCCGACCTCCGTCATCGCCTCGACCGCCTGCTCGGCCCGCTCACCCTTGACCAGCGCCTGGACGACGACGAGCCGCGGTGCCGGGGTGGCGGCCTGGCTGCGGTCGAGCACCCTGGCCTCGAGCGCGCCGGTCGAGACCGCGACGACCTCGGCGGCACAGCGCAGGCCGGCGCCGTCGACCAGGTCGAGGCGTTCACCGACGCGGAGCCGGCGCACCGTCGCGGCATGCCGGCCCTCGTTGCCGTCGAGGCGGACGACGTCGCCCACCGACGCAGCGCGCAGCGCCGCGGCGGGCGCGATGAACACCGGCGGAGTCATGCGGGCATGGCCGTGGTCTCAGCGACCGTTGAACGCGTCGCGGATGCGGCCGAAGAACCCGGGCTGGTCCTCGCGGAACACGCCCTGCGGGTACTCCTCGCCGCGCAGCTCGGCCAGCTTGCGCAACAGCGCCTCCTGCTCGGCGTCCAGCTTCGTCGGCGTCTGGACGTCGAGATGCACGTGCAGGTCGCCACGGCCCGAGCCGCGGAGCCGGGGCACGCCCTTGCCCTTGAGCGAGACGACGGTGCCGGCCTGGGTGCCGGGCTTGACGTCGATGTCGATCTGGCCGTCGAAGGTTTCGAGCTCGAGCGAGGTGCCGAGGGCGGCGGCGGTCATCGGCACCTGGACCCCAGCGTGCAGGTCGGCGCCACGGCGCTCGAACACGGCGTGGCGCCGCTCCTCGATCTCGACGTAGAGATCACCGGCCGGGCCGCCGCCGAGGCCGACCTCGCCTTCGCCGTTCAACTTGATCCGCATGCCGTGCTCGATGCCCGGCGGGATGGTGACCTCGACCGTGCGGCGGGCCCGCACCCGGCCGTCGCCCGCGCACTCCGCGCAGGGGTGGCGGATGACGGTCCCGACTCCGCCGCACTGCGGGCACGGGCGGGTCGTCATCATCTGGCCGAGGAACGAGCGCGTCACCTGGCTGATCTCGCCGCGGCCCTGGCAGGCGCTGCAGGTGTCGGGGTGGGTGCCCGGCGACGTACCGGCGCCGGTGCAGGTCGGGCACACGACCGCGGTGTCGATGGTGAGCTCGCGGGTGGCGCCGAAAACCGCTTCGCGCAAGTCGATCTCGACGTGGAGCAGGGCGTCGTTGCCCCGCCGCACCCGGCTGCGCGGACCGCGCGCACCGCCGCCACCGCCGAAAAAGGCGTCCATGATGTCGCCGAGGTTGCCGAACCCGTTGCCGAAGCCACCGAACCCGCCGCCGTTGGCAGAGAGCGGGTCGCCGCCGAGGTCGTAGACCTGGCGCTTGTTCGGGTCGGACAGCACCTCGTAGGCGACCGTCACTTCTTTGAATCGCTCGTGGGTGTCGCGGTCGGGGTTGACGTCAGGGTGCAGTTGCCGCGCCAACCGCCGGTAGGCGCGCTTGATCTCCTCGGGGGTGGCGTCCTTGCGCACACCGAGGGTGGCGTAGTGGTCCTTGGCCAAGATCAGATTCCTCTACGGTCGGCGGGTCAGCCCTCGGCCAGGATGCGGCCGACGTAGCGCGCAACCGCGCTCACTGCTGCCATCGTGCCCGGATAGTCCATGCGCATGGGCCCGAGTACCCCCAACCCGGCCAACGCCCGGCTACCGCTGCCGTATGCCGAGCTCACGATCGACGCGGTGCGCAACCCCTCGTGGAGATTCTCGTCGCCGATGCGCACCAAGACCTCCGAGGGGCGGGTCGCCTCACCCAGCAGGCGGATCAGCACGACGTGCTCCTCCAGCGCCTCGAGCACCGGGTGCACGGTCTCCGGGAAGTCCAGCCCGAGCCGGGTGAGGTTCGAGGCGCCGCCGACGACGACGCGTTCGTCGCGCCGGTCGACGAGCGAGGCGAGCAGGACGGCGACGACAGCCGCCGCCGCCGCCCGACGCTGCTGAGGCTCGTGGTCGGGGAAGCTCGCGAGCACATTCGGGACGTCGACCACGCCCTTGCCGACGAGCACCGCGTTGAGGCGCCCGGCGAGTTCGGCGACGTCGTCGTCGGACAGCGCCTCCGGCAGGTCGACCTGGCGTTGCTCGACGCGCCCGGTATCGGTGATCAGCACGAGCATCAGGCGGGTGGCACTCAGATTGACCAACTCGACGTGGCGCACTGCCGAACGGTCCAGGCTCGGGTACTGGACGACGGCGACCTGGCGGGTCAGCTGTGCGAGCAGCCGCACGGTGCGGGTCACCACGTCGTCGAGGTCGACCGCGCCGTCGAGGAACTGCTCGATCGCCCGGCGCTCGGCACCGGACAGCGGCTTGACCCCGGAGAGCCGGTCGACGAAGAGCCGGTAGCCCTTCTCGGTCGGCACCCGGCCGGCGCTCGTGTGCGGCTGGGAGATGTAGCCCTCCTCCTCCAGCGTCGCCATGTCGTTGCGCACGGTCGCCGGTGAGACGGCGAGGTTGTGCCGTTCGACGAGAGCCTTCGAGCCGACCGGTTCGTTGGTGGAGACGAAGTCCTGCACGATCGCGCGCAGGACTTCGAGCTTGCGGTCGTCGAGCACGCTCGTCACCTCCTGCCCCGATCCTGGCACTCTGGCTTATCGAGTGCCAGTGTACGGCCGGAACGCGCTCGGGGGAGCAATCCGCGGCGGGTGTCAGCCGAGCAAGCGGCGGCTCACACCGTCGGCGACCAACCGACCATCGCGGGTGAGAACCGCCCGGCCGGTGTCCAGCGCGGCGGGTTCCAGCAACCCGGCGCCAGCTTCGGCGTGGGCGCGCGCGAGCATGGCCGGATCGGCGCCCGCCAGCTCGACGCCGTCCACGAGCCGCAGCTCGAGCATGATTCTCTCGAGTTCACGTGTCTCGATATCGAGATATTCGCGAGCGTGCCCGGGGCTCGCGCCTGCGGCCACCCTCGCTGCATAAGCCGCCGGGTGTTTGACGTTCCACCACCGCAGGCCGGCGAGATGGCTGTGCGCGCCAGGCCCGACGCCCCACCAATCGTCGCTTCGCCAGTAGCCGAGGTTGTGCCGGCACTCACCACCTGCACGCGCCCAGTTCGACACCTCATACCAGCGGAAACCCGCCGCGCTGAGGGCGTCGTCGGCGATCAGGTAGCGATCGGCCAGCACGTCGTCGTCCGGCATCGCGATCTCGCCGCGGCTGACGCGACGGGCAAGGCGGGTGCCCGGCTCGACGATGAGCGAGTAGGCGCTGACGTGGTCGGGGTCGGCGCCGATGGCGGCGTCGAGCGACGCCCGCCAGTCGGCGTCCGACTCGCCGGGGCTCCCGTAGATGAGGTCGAGACTCACGTGCTCGAAGCCGGCCGCCCGCGCCTCCTCGACCCGCCGCTGCGGCACCCCCGGCGTGTGCTGACGATCGAGGACGTCGAGCACGTGCGGGCGCACCGACTGCATCCCGAAGCTGACGCGGGTGAACCCAGCCTCGCGCAGGCCGGCGAGCGACTCGCGGTCGACCGACTCGGGGTTCGCCTCGATGCTCACCTCCGCGCCGGGGGCGAGGCCGAACTGCGAGTCGATCGCACCGAGCATGGCGGCGAGATCTGCAACAGGGAGCAGTGTCGGGGTGCCACCACCGAAGAACACCGTCTGCACCGGCAGGTCGGTGTCGGCCAGGACGCCTCGCGCGAACTCGATCTCGCTGATCGCGTCGCGGGCATAGGACGCCTGGCTGGCGAACCCGCCGAGTTCTGCCGCCGTGTAGGTGTTGAAATCGCAATACCCGCAACGGCTGGCGCAGTAGGGCACGTGCACGTAGAAGCCGAACGCTCGGCGGCCTGCGGCCGCACGGGCAGCGGCCGGCAAGGCGCCGTCGGCCGGCACGGGTTCGCCGTCGGGGAGGACTGAGGGCACGAAACCATGGTGCGGCCGACCGGCTTCTGGCGCACAATCGACTTAGCCCCGGGGAGGCCGACGTTATGCCGTGGCTGACGATCTTGCTTCCGGTGGCTGCCGTGCTGGTAGCCACCGCAACGCTGGTCGCCGTCCGCTGGTTCTCCCACCCCTTGTTTCACCGTGGCGACTTCGTCCCGCGCCGCTGGCCACGCCGCCGTCTCGCACCACCGGCGGCCACGCCCCCGATCGAGAAGACGGCCGCGAACCTGCGCCGGCTCGGCGCCATGCTCGACGGTTTCGACTCCTCGCTGCCGGCGCCGGGCAAGGCCACCAAGCGTGCAGCCGCACACGCCGCCTACGAACAGCTGCTGCGCGAGGCATGCCACTCACTCGGCGTCACCGAGTCGCTCGCCCAGACGACGGGCATCGACCACGAAGCCGAACGGCTGCGCATCGAAGCGGCGCTCGAGGAGTGCGGGCTGGTTCTGCGGCCCCGCCAGCGGCCGCGCACCGCCGGCTGACCCGCGCCTGTTGTCGCGCCGCGCTCAGTCCTTGGCGGTCGGCGAGGTCGACAGGGCGGCGATGAACGCCTCCTGCGGCACCTCAACGCGGCCGACCATCTTCATCCGCTTCTTGCCTTCCTTCTGCTTTTCCAGCAGCTTTCGCTTGCGGGTGATGTCACCGCCGTAGCACTTGGCGAGCACGTCCTTGCGGATGGCGCGAATGCTCTCGCGCGCGATGACCCTCGATCCGACCGCCGCCTGGATAGGCACCTCGAACTGCTGGCGCGGAATGAGCTCGCGCAACTTCTTCGTCAGCTCGACGCCGTACGCGTAAGCCTTGTCCTTGTGCACGATCGCGCTGAACGCGTCGACCGGCTCGCCCTGCAACAAGATGTCGACCTTCACCAGATCGGCGACCTGTTCGCCGGTGGGCTCGTAGTCGAGGCTCGCGTAGCCGCGCGTGCGCGACTTCAACTGGTCGAAGAAATCGAACACGATTTCGGCCATCGGCATGGTGTAGCGAAGCTCGACGCGTTCGGCCGACAGGTAGTCCATCCCGAGCAGGGCGCCGCGCCTGCCTTGGCACAGCTCCATCACCGAGCCGATGTATTCACTCGGCATCAGCACGGTGGCGCGGACGACGGGTTCATGAATCTCGGCGATCTTGCCCGCCGGGAACTCGCTCGGGTTCGTGACGGTGACCTCGGTGCCGTCTTCGCGCACCACGCGGTAGACGACGTTCGGCGCGGTCGAAATGAGGTCGAGATTGAACTCGCGCTCGAGACGTTCACGCACGATTTCCAGATGTAGCAGCCCGAGGAACCCGCAACGGAAACCGAAGCCGAGCGCCGCCGACGTCTCCGGCTCGTAGGCCAGCGCGGCATCGTTCAGCTGCAGCCTGTCGAGCGCATCACGCAACAACGGGTAGTCGCTGCCGTCGATCGGATAAAGACCCGAATACACCATCGGTTTCGGATGCTGGTACTCGGCGAGCGGCGTCGCCGCGGGCTTGATCTGCGTGGTGACGGTGTCTCCGACCCGCGATTGACGGACGTCCTTCACGCCGGTCATCAGGTAGCCGACCTCACCGACACCGAGGCCCTGCGTCGGAATGGGCTCGGGTGAGATGACGCCGACTTCGAGCAACTCGTGGGTGGCGCCGGTCGACAGCATGCGGATCCGCTCACGCGCAGGCAGGTACCCGTCAACGACCCGCACGTAGGTGACGACACCGCGGTACACGTCGTAGACCGAGTCGAAAATGAGCGCCCGAGGGGAAGCCTCGGCGTCGCCGACGGGGGCCGGCACGACCCGCACGATGTGGTCGAGGAGTTCGCGGACGCCCTCGCCCGTCTTCGCACTGACTTGCAGGACGTCGTCGGGTGAGCAGCCGATGATGTGTGCGAGTTCCTCCGCGTACTTCTCCGGCTGAGCGGCCGGGAGGTCGATCTTGTTGAGCACCGGGATGATCTGCAGGTCGTCAGCAAGCGCCAGGTAGAGATTCGCCAGCGTCTGAGCTTCGATGCCCTGCGCCGAATCGACGAGCAGGACGGCGCCCTCGCACGCGGCCAGCGAGCGCGACACCTCGTAGGTGAAGTCGACGTGCCCGGGCGTGTCGATCAGGTTGAGCACGTAGCCGGTGCCGTCGAGCTTCCACGGCAGCCGCACCGCCTGGCTCTTGATCGTGATGCCGCGCTCACGCTCGATGTCCATCCGGTCCAGGTACTGCGCGCGCATGCTCCGCTCATCGACGACGCCGGTCAGCTGGAGCATGCGGTCGGCGAGCGTCGACTTGCCGTGATCGATATGGGCGATAATGCAGAAGTTTCGGATATATGCCGGATCGGTGCGTCTTGGCACGCGGTTGCCTCAAAGTCAGCGGGTCGGGTCTGCTCAGCCCATGGTCGCATGCGCCGCTGATCGGCGACGCGACGGCGCGGCACGGCCGGCGCAACGCCCTCGAGGCGGCAGAATGTCCGGCATGGTGCTGGAGTGCGCCCTTCTCGACGTCCGACCGGGCGAGAGCGCGGCTTTCGAGTCCGCCTTCGCGCAAGCGACCCCGCTGATCAGTGGGCAAGCCGGATTCGTGTCACTGCGACTCCAGCGCTGCCTGGAGAGACCCGACCGGTTCCTGCTGCTGGTCGAGTGGCAAACGCTCGCTGATCACACGGACGGCTTCCGCCGGTCTCCCGAATACGACCGCTGGCGGGCGTTGCTCCATCACTTCTACGACCCGTTTCCGGTCGTGGAGCACTTCGAACCCGTGCTGGACGCGTGACAAGCGCTGTCGACGCGGCCGAATCGGAAGTTCAAGCGAACGGGCCGCGAACCGATACTTCCTCTATGACCGTCAGCCGTTGGGCTCATGCCGTGCTGCCCGGCGCGCCCGCGGGGCGAGCGACGTGAACTCCGGCCTGGTCTTCGTTGCGTTCCTCGCCATCGCCGGCGTCGTCGCGTGGTTCTCCTACCAGCAGAGCGTGAAGCGGCGTCAGCGGTTGCAACAGTTCGCGCAAAGCAACGGGTGGACCTTCGTCGCGCGCGACGACACGCAGTGCACGCGCTGGCAGCGCGCGCCCTTCAACGACGGTTTCGACCACCGCGCCACGAACGTCATGTGGGGCAAGCACAAGAGCCACGACATGCTCGCGTTCGACTACACCTACAAGACCCGAAGCACCGACGGCCAGGGTAATTCGACCACCCAGACCCACCACTACCGCGTGTGCGCGCTCGCACTCCCCACCTTCCTCCCGCTGCTCGAGGTCGGCCCCGAGAACGTCCTTACCCGGCTCGGCGCCGCGGTCGGCGTCCATGACATCGAGTTGGAGAGCGAAGACTTCAACCGGCGTTTCCGCGTCAACGCCGACGACAGGAAGTTCGCCTACGACGTGCTGTCGGCGCGGGTGATGCAAGCGCTGATGAACCTGCCGACTTTCCACTGGCGGATCGACGGCAACTCCATCCTGTCGTGGGACACCGGCGTGGGCGACCCTGCCGATCTGGTCGCCCGGCTCAGCGTCCTGACCACCGTGGTCGATGGCATTCCCGATTTCGTCTGGCGCGACAACGGACTCGCGCCGGCGCCACCTGGAGGTATCTCGTGATCGGCTTGTGGATTCTGCTCGGCGTCATCGTCATCGTGGGACTGGGCTATCTCGCCTCCTACAACCGCTTCGTCCGCCAGCGCAACCTCGTCGAGGAGTCCTGGCGGCAGGTCGACGTCGAGTTGACGCGCCGCCACGACCTGATCCCCAACCTGGTGGAGACGGTGAAGGGGTATGCCGCGCACGAGCGCACCGTCCTCGAGGCGGTGACCCAGGCGCGGACGGCTGCCGTCTCGACGGCCGCCGGGGGCGGCCCGGCCGCGCAGGCGCAGACCGAGAACGCACTGGTGCGCAGCCTCGGCGGTCTCTTCGCGGTGGCCGAGAACTACCCCACCTTGAAGGCCGACCAGAACTTCCTCGCCCTGCAGCAACAACTCGCCGAGACCGAAGACCGGATCGCCGCAGGCCGCCGCTTCTACAACGGCAACGTGCGGGCCTACAACACCCGCATCGAGGCGTTCCCCTCCTCGATCGTGGCGAGCATGGGTCACTTCACCAAGGCTGAGTACTTCGAGACCGACGACCCCGCCGTGCGGGCGCCGGTCACCGTCGACTTCGGCTCGCTGGGTTCCGCCGGCGGCCACGCCTAGCCGTCGGGCCGCCCGGTTGGACGGCGGGCAACGCCGCCGGGTAACCTAGACACTCGCGTCTGCCGTCTACAGCTGGGCGCACCCCCTATCCCGAGGATTCACGAGGCTGCGCGTGGCGAACATCAAGTCCCAGATCAAGCGGATCGGCACCAACGAGAAAGCACGGATGCGCAACAAGGCCGTGAAGTCGTCGCTGAAGACCGCCGTCCGTCATTTCCGCGAGGCCGCCGACGCCGGCAACACCGCCGAAGCGCAGGAGCTGATGCGCGTCGCGACCCGCCAGCTCGACAAGGCCGCCAGCAAAGGCGTGATCCACGCCAACCAGGCCGCGAACCGCAAGTCGGCCCTCGCCAAGCGAGCAGCCTCCCTGTAGCTGCGCCCCGACGTCGAGCGGCGCCGTCCCGATCTTCGGGCGGCGCCGTTTCGCTGTTCGCGCCCGGCAGCTCAAGCAGCGCGGCGGTCAGGCACGTGCCGGTTCGGGCTGCCGGTCACGCGCCGCGACGACAGCGGTGATCGCCTTCTCCAAGGCGTAGGCGGGGTCGGTGCCGCCGCCTTTGATCTGAGCGTCCGCGTCGGCGACGACCCGCACCGCTGCGGCGACGCCCGCCGGCGTCCAGCCGCGCAGCTGGGCCCTGACCCGGTCGACCTTCCAGGGCGGCATCGCCAGCTCGCGAGCGAGATCGGCCGGGCGCGCCGTGCGCGAAGCACCGCCGACCTTGGCGAGTGCGCGCACGCCCTGGGCAAGTGCGCTGACGATCAGGACCGGCGCGGTGCCGACCGCGAGCGCCCACCGCAGTTGCTCCAGCGCGTCGGGGAGCCGCCCCTCCATCGTCCGGTCGGCCACCACGAAGCCGCTCGCCTCGGCCCGGCCGCGGTAGTACCGGGCGACCACCTCCGCGTCGATCCGGCCGGTGATGTCGGTGGCCAGCTGAGCGCACGCGGCGGCCAGCTCACGCAGGTCGTTGCCGACGGCCTCGATCAAGGCACGCGCCACGTCATCGGACGCCGCCCGGCCCAGGGCCTTCAACTCCGATCGCACGAAGTCGACCCGTTCGGAGGGCCGGCTGAGCTTGCCGCAGTCGACCCGGTGCGCGCCGAACCCGATCGCGGCGTCGAGTAACGCCTTGCCGCGCGCGCCACCCTTGTGCACGAGGACGAGCTGCCCATCGCCGTTCTCGACAGCCGCCCGGCACGCGGCGACCAGCTCCTCGACGACCTCCTTGCCGGCGAGTTCCGCGTCGCGGACGACGACGAGCCACTCCTGCGCGAACAGCGACGGGCTGGTCAGCTCCGCCAGCTGCCCCGGTTCGAGGTCGGACGCGCAGAGATCGCGGACGTCGGCTTGCGCGTCGGCAGTGCGGGCAGCGCTGACCAGGTGGCTGATCGCACGCTCGACGAGAAACTCCTCGTCGCCGACGACCAGCGTCACGGCCGGGGTCGAGGTGGACACGCACGGCAGCATGCCAGCACTACCGCCGGCCACGCCAACGCCCGCCCACTGGCTGGACCGCACGACCGCGGCCGAGGATCCACCAGCCGAAGACGGCCGAACCGAGCACCGCCGTGAGGGCGACCTCGCCGGCGGCGCCGTCCGGCCACCGCACCGCCGCCGCCGGCAGCCGGGCGAAGCTGCGAGCGACGAACACGATCCACGCGCAGAACACGCCGCCGCCATGGGCTAACACCTGCGCACCCGTCGTCCACCAGGGGGCGACACAGGCGGTGAGGACGCCGAGAATCGTCGCGGGCGCGACCGCCGGCTCGGCCAGCACATTCGCCGGCACGGCAACCAGGCTGACCCGGCCCGCGAACGAGGCGATCAGCGGCGCGCAGGCGACGCTGGCCGCGATAGGGACCGCGAGTGCTTCGGCGACCTTGGCGGGCAAGCGGCGCGCCAACCGGTCGCGCAAGGGCGGCGCCAGGACGAGCAGCGCCGCCGTGGCGAGGACCGACAGCGCGAAGCCGACGCTTCGCGCCAGGGCCGGGTTCGCGTAGATCAGCAGGAGCACCGATGCCGCCAGCGCTGGCAACGCGCGCCGGCGCCGGCCCGTGGCAAGCGCGAGCAGCGCCACGACCCCCATCGCCGCAGCCCGCAGCACGCTGGGCTGCGGGCGCGCCACCACGACGAATGCGACGATCGACACGCCGCCGACGAGCGCCTGCATTCGCGGGGACGCACCCAACCATCGAGCCATCGACAGCACCGCGCCGAGCAGGATGGCCACGTTCGCACCGGACACGGCCACGAGGTGCGTCAGCCCGGTCGTTGCGAAGTCGGCGGCGGTGTCGGCAGGCAACCGTGAGACGTCGCCGTCGACCAGGCCGGGCAACAACCCGCCGGGACCGTCGGGAAGCGGCGCGCTGGCATCGCTCAGCGCGGCCCGCACCCGGGCGGCCCAGCCCTGCACGAGCGACAGCCCGCCGATCGTGGTCGGCGAACCGCGCGGGTCGAAGGCAGCACTATCGAACTCCCCGGAGCGGGCCGGCGCCAGGCGGCCGGTCGCGCGCACCCGCTGGCTCGGCTGGAGGTTCAGCCATCCGCTGCCCGACGCCAGCACGAACACCGGCGAGTGCACCGACATGTGTACGCCCGCTGCGGATGCTTCGACCCGGGTCGCGACCGCATCGAAGACGACGATCGAGCGCGAGCCTTTGCCTGGTCCGCTCGACACCTGGATGCGCCGCGGGTCGCCGTTCACCCGGATTTCCAGGGCGACGCTCGCATGCGCCTTGGCCAGGGCAGGCAGCGGGCCGCGCTGGACGGCGGCGACCCGCCAGGACGTCGCCGCGAAAGCGCCGGCGGCGCAGATGCCTACGGCGGCGACGACGACGCAGGACCCGCGCCGCGACACGGCCAGCAGCATCACCGCAGCGCCGGCCAACGCGCAGGCACACGCGAGGCCCCGACCGGCCGGCCACGACGCGGCGAGCCAGGTCGCGAGCCATGCCGCACCGGCCGGTAGCACGAGGCGCAGGTCGGCCGGCTCCCCCGGCACGAGCGTCGTCCCGGCTCTCATGCGCGCACCCGGCTCGCCAGTGCGGCGTATTTCGCCGGGCCGATGCCGGACACCTCCTGAAGCTGGGTCGGGTTGGCGAACCGGCCGTGCTGCGTTCGCCAGGCGACGATGTTGTGCGCAAGGACGGGCCCGATGCCGGGCAGCGTCTCGAGTTGCGCTTCGGTCGCGGTGTTCAGGTCGACAGGCGCACCGACAGCCGCCGCCCCGGAAGCCCCGGAACCACCAGGGTCGCCGGCCGCACCCAGCACCACCCCGCCGGCCACGCTGCCGCCCGAAGGAGGCGGGACGCCGACGAAGATCTCTTCACCGTCGACCAGCTTGCTGGCGAGATCGAGCGGTGCGAGATCGGTGCCCGGCAGCGCTCCGCCTGCAGCGTCGATGGCGTCGTGCAGCCGCGCCCCGGGCGACAGCGTCACGACCCCCGGCGCGACCACCTTGCCCACGACGTCGACGACGAGCGGTGCGGGCGAAATGCTGGCACCGGCCGACGGTGGCCCCGCTGGCGTCGGCGTCGGCCAACCCGACGCGAACGCGGCGTCGAGCGAGGGCGAAGCGCGAGTGGCCGCGGCGCTCGATGCGCCGGTCTCGGCGATCGCGGAGGGTTTCGACGTCCCGAAGTACCAGGCACCACCGAGAGCGGCGAGTAACGCGACGACACCGAGGACGACGACACCTCGGCGTCCGGGATCGAAGAGCCGCGCCCCGTTGGCTGGGCGTACCGGGCTTCCGCCCACATCCGAAGGTCGCTCGTCGCCGGCTGACGTAGTCAGCGCACCCAGCCGGCTTGCGATCGCGGCGAACTCCGCCCGCTGCACCCCCCGACGCGACGACTGCACGACGAAACGCTAGGTGCGCAGCCAAGGCGTCGACAGCTGTCGTCACCCGCTTGTGGAACGACATTCGACCCGCTGTGGACGCACGCACTCCCTCGGCGTCGCCCCCCGCCAGGTTGGTCAGCGCCGGCAGACGACGACGGCCAGCATGCCGGGCCCGGTGTGTGCTCCGACGACGGCGCCCACCTCGCAGGTGAAGAGTTCTTCCACCTTCGGCAACCGGTTGTCGAGGGCCTCGGCCACCTGCTCGGCGCGCTCCAGGGCGCCGAGGTGGTGAACCGTGATGGCCACCGGGTCGTCGCCGGCCTGCTCGACCGCGATGTCCTCGAGGCGGGCTATCGCGCGGGACGCCGTGCGCACCCGCTCCAGCGGCTCGATCCGACCCTCGCGCACCTGGAGTAAAGGCTTGACCGCGAGCGCCGAGCCGAGCAGCGCTCGGGCCGCGCCGAGCCGGCCGCCCCGGCGCAGGAACTCCAATGTTGCGACGTAGAAGTACGCGCGGGTCTGGCCCAGCGTGTGTCGCGCGGCCGCTTCGACTGCGTCGACGTCGGCACCGTCGGCGGCCGCCGCCCCGGCCGCGAGGACGGCGAAACCCATCCCCATGCCGACCGACTGCGAATCGATCACCCGGATGTCGACGCCCTGCTGGCCACCCACCTCCGCAGCCGCCAGCCTGGCTGCGTCGACGGTGCCCGACATCGCAGACGACAGGTGCACCGACACGAGCGCGGTCGCGCCCGCCGCGACGGCATCCCGATAAGCGGCGACGAACAGGCTGGGTGAAGGCCGAGACGTGGTGACCCCGTGCCCCCGCGCCAGCACGGCCGCGACCTCGGCGGGCGTGATCTCGCTGCCCTCGGCGCAGACAACGCTGCCGACGATGACCTGCAGCGGCACGACGCGCACGTCGAGCGCCTCCGCGGAACCCGCCGGCAGGTACGCGGTCGAGTCGGTGATGACAGCCACGCCACCCGCACTGACCATGGACGGGACCCTAACCGTCACACGACGACGTTGACCAGCTTCGGAGCGCGGACGACGACCGTGCGCACCTCGCGACCATCGATGGCCTTCTCGATGGCCGGAGCCGCGAGCGCGGCAGCCCGCAACTCGTCGTCCCCGATGGACGGCGAGACCTCCAGGCGCTCACGGACCTTGCCGTTGACCTGGACGACGCACGTCACGGACTCCTCGACCAGCAGCGCCGGGTCGGCGACCGGCCAGCCGGCCTTCGCCACGGTGGGCGCGTGACCGAGCCGGGCCCAGCACTCCTCAGCGGTGTACGGCGCGAACAGCGACAACATCACGGTGACCACTTCGGCGGCTTCCCGCACGGCGGGGTCGGCGGCGCCTGGCCCGGCGTCGACCGCTTTGCGGGTGGCGTTGACCAACTCCATGACCCGCGCCACCGCGACATTGAAGCGAAAGCCCTCGACCAACTGGGTGACTTCGCGCATCGTGTGGTGCGTGGTGCGGCGGAGCCCGACGTCGCCGCCGGAGAAGTCGACGCCGGTCGGGCTGGCGACGTCGCCGCTCAACCGCCATACCCGGGCGAGGAACTTCGCCAAAGCGGCGGGATTCATGTCGGCCCAGTCGATGTCTTCTTCAGGCGGGCCGGCGAAGACCATCGTCAGGCGGACGGCGTCGACGCCGAACCGCTCCAACTGCTCACCGAGGTCGACGCCGTTGCCGAGCGACTTGCTCATCGCCTTGCCGCGGTTGATGACCTGGCCCTGGTTCAGCAAAGCCTTGAACGGTTCGGTGAAGTCGACCAGACCCATGTCGTAGAGCACCTTGGTGAAGAACCGGCTGTACAGCAGGTGCAAGATCGCGTGCTCGACACCGCCGACGTACTGGTCGACCGGCATCCACTGCTTGACTTTCTCCGGATCGAACGGCGCGGTCTCGTCGCGTGGCGAGCAGTAGCGCAGGAAGTACCAGGAGGAATCGACGAAGGTGTCCATCGTGTCGGTGTCGCGTTGCGCGGGCTCACCGCACTTCGGGCACGGCGTCGACACCCAGTCGGTGGCCGACGCCAGCGGCGAGACACCCTTGGGCGCCAGGTCGGCGCCGCGGAGGTCGGGCAGCCGCACCGGCAACTCGGCGTCCGGCACCGCCACCTCACCGCACGCAGGGCAGTGCACGATCGGGATGGGCGCGCCCCAGAACCGCTGGCGCGAGAGCAACCAGTCACGCAACCGGTAGTTCACGGCTGCCTTGCCGAGGCCATCGGCCTCGAGCTCGGCAACGATCCGGCGAATGCCCTCTGCCTTGTCCGTGCCGTCGATCTCGCCGGAGTTCACGTGCAGGCCGTCGCCCACGGTCGCGACCCCGGTCTCGGCCGGGTCGGCCTCGTCGGTCTGGACGACGACGCGCACCGGCAGGCCGAACTTCAGGGCGAAGTCGAGGTCGCGCTGATCGTGAGCAGGTACCGCCATGATGGCGCCGGTGCCGTAGTCGGCCAACACGTAGTCGGCGGCCCAGATCGGGATGCGCTCGCCATTGACCGGATTGATCGCGTCACGACCCAAGTACACGCCGGTCTTCTCACGCTCGGTCGACAACCGATCGACGTCGGTCAAACGGCGGACCTGCTCGAGGTATCCCTCGAACGCGGGCCGCTGCTCCGGCGCGCACAGCTCGCCGGCAAGCGCAGAGTCGGCCGCCACGACGAAGAACGTGGCGCCGAACAGCGTGTCGGGGCGCGTCGTGAAAACGGTGACCGGCTCGGCGCGGCCGTCGATCACGAAATCGACGTAGGCGCCCTCGGACCGGCCGATCCAGTTGCGTTGCATGGTCAGCACGCGTTCCGGCCACGCGCCTTCGAGCCCGCTCATGTCGTCGAGCAGGCGCTCGGCGTAGTCGGTGATTTTGAAGTACCACTGGGTCAGCGTCTTCTTCGTGACCGGCGTGCCACATCGCTCGCAGGCACCGGCCACGACCTGCTCGTTGGCGAGAACCGTCTGATCGTTGGGGCACCAGTTGACCGCCGATGCCTTGCGGTACGCCAACCCGCGTTCGTAGAAGCGCAGGAACAACCACTGAGTCCAGCGGTAGTACTCCGGGTCGGAGGTGTGCAGCCGGCGTGACCAATCGAAGGAGATCGCGTACCGCCGAAACGACGCGGCCTGGGTCTCCACGTTGGCGTAGGTCCAATCCGCAGGGTGCTCCCCGCGGCGGATCGCGGCGTTCTCGGCCGGCAGCCCGAAAGAGTCCCAACCGATCGGATGCAAGACGTCATGGCCCCGCTGGAACCAGTAGCGAGCGACGACGTCCCCGAATGCGTAGGCCTCGGCGTGGCCCATGTGCAGGTCGCCGCTCGGGTAGGGAAACATGTCGAGGACATAGCGGCGCGGCCGATCAGCCTCGCCGCCAGACCCCGGGTCAGGCGCGCGGAACGAGTCGAGTTGCTCCCACACCGGCAGCCAGCGCTGCTGAATGGCGGAGAAGTCGTAGGGCTCGCTCATCGCTTCCTCACGTGGATCATGCCTGCGGTGCTGCGATCGTTGCTCGTCTGCTCATGAAAAGACCCCTCGCACAGGAGGGGTCGCCGCGCTGGATCGGTCAGCGCGACGGCTGCGGGAGAAGCAGTGCCTGCCGGGTCATGGCAAGGATTCTAGCCCCGGTGACGATCAGGGAGGGTTCGGCCGCATCTGGCCGATCATGGGATAGCCCGAACGGTTGCGTTGCCGGCGTCGGAGTGCCCGACAGGTGTAGCCATCCGGCCACTGTCGCTCGCCACCGCGGGGACCCAGAATCGTCATGGTTACCGCCGAGGCTCTTGGGGGGGTTGGCGGACGCGGGGGGCGCGGCGGCCCGGTTCAGCGTGGGGGGCGCAAACCGGGCCGCCACTTCGCAACGAGCCGAGATGTCACCCGGGGGGTAAAGTGACCGGCTCTCGCGCGGTCTTACTGTGCCGCATTCGTCGCCCCTAATCCACGACGCCGAAGCCATCGCAAGCCGTGTCGTGGGCGGGGTACCGCGGCGGCGCGGAGACGCCTCTGCCAGGGTAGGAAGCAGCAACCCCTTCCGCCCCCGTGGAGCCCGCATGAACCCCGCCCCGAGTGCGCTACACCGGGCCTTGCGGCGGGCCCGCGACGGTGTCGCTCTCGACGTCACTGAAGCCGCGGTGCTGATGGCGGCCCGGGGCACCGACCTCGACGAACTGCTCACCCACGCGAGCCGCGTTCGCGACAACGGTCTCGCCGATATCGACCGAAGCGGTGTCGTCACTTACTCGCGCAAAGTGTTCATCCCGCTTACCCGTCTCTGTAGGGATCGCTGTCACTACTGCACGTTTGCTACGACACCGAATCGGGTGGCCGCACCGTACTTGTCCATCGGCGAGGTGGTCGGCATTGCGCGCGACGGCGCAACCGCCGGATGCAAGGAAGCCTTGTTCACCCTCGGCGACCGCCCGGAAACCCGATGGTCGGTGGCCGGTGACTGGCTGAACGCCCGCGGGTACAGCTCGACGCTGGACTACCTGCGAGCGTGCGCGGTTGCCGTGCTGGAAGAAACCGGACTGCTACCGCACCTCAACCCGGGGGTCCTGAGCTGGCAGGAGTTGGCTCGGCTCAAGCCGGTCGCACCGAGCATGGGCATGATGCTCGAAACAACGGCGACGCGTCTGTGGTCGCAACCCGGTGGCCCGCACTACGGCAGCCCTGACAAGGAGCCTGCGATCCGCTTGCGCGTGCTGGAGGACGCCGGCCGGCTCAACGTGCCGTTCACCACCGGCATTCTCATCGGCATCGGCGAAACGCTCGAGGAGCGCGCGGAGTCGCTCTTCGCGATCAGGTCGGTGGCGCGCGAATACCTCGGCGTCCAAGAGGTCATCGTGCAGAACTTCCGGGCCAAGCCCGACACTGCGATGCGGGCCATGCCGGACGCCGAGCTCGCCGACCTGGCCGCGACCATCGCGGTGGCCCGACTCGTGCTCGGCCCACGGATGCGCATCCAAGCTCCACCGAACCTCGTCGACGAGCAGTTCGACCTCATGCTTCGCGCCGGCATCGACGACTGGGGAGGCGTTT
Source organism: uncultured Actinomycetes bacterium (assembly GCA_963782965.1). Classification (GTDB taxonomy): domain Bacteria; phylum Actinomycetota; class Actinomycetes; order Acidothermales; family Acidothermaceae; genus CAWALV01. Next base: position 1,006,161 of record CAWALV010000006.1, on the reverse strand, counting down.
CCCCGGTGACGCCCGACCACGTCAACCCGGAGCGGCCGTGGCCGAATATCGAGGAGCTCGCGCAGCGCAGCGCGGCCGCCGGGTTCGAGCTGAAGGAACGGCTCACCGTCTACCCGCGCTATGTGCTCGCCGGCGAGCCGTGGCTGGACCCGCGAATCGCGCCGCACGTCGCCGCGCTCGCCGAACCGGCGACGGGCCTGGCCGCCGAGGCTGCACTGCCCACCGGCCGCCCGTGGCAAGAGCCGGAGAACGCCTGGTCGAGCGCCGGCCGGATCGACCTTGCGACGTCGATCGACACCGAGGGACGCCGCACCGACCACCGCTCCGATATCGCCTCCGCGTTCGGCGACTGGGCGCAGGTCGCCACCCGGTTGCCGTCGTCCACACCGAAACGCCTCGATGCCGATGTCGCGGCGGCGCTGCGGCATGCCGAATCCGACCCGGCCGGGCTCTCCGACGACGACGCGCTGGCGTTGATGACCGCAGACGGCGCCGACCTCGATGCGGTGTCGGCGCTGGCCGACGACCTGCGTCGCGACGCCGTCGGCGACGTCGTGACGTATATCGTGACGCGAAACATCAACTTCACGAATGTCTGCTACACCGGATGCCGGTTCTGCGCCTTCGCGCAACGTCGTAGCGACGCCGATGCGTACACACTCTCGTTGGACGACGTCGGGCGACGGGTCGATGAAGCATGGGCGGCCGGCGCTACCGAGATCTGTATGCAGGGCGGCATCCACCCCGACCTTCCGGGCACCGCGTACTTCGACCTCGCCCGCGAGGTGAAGCGGCGAGCGCCCGCGATCCACCTGCACGCGTTCAGCCCGATGGAGGTCGTGAACGGCGCCACTCGCGCAGGCATGAGCATTCGGGAGTGGCTCATCGCGGCCCGCGAAGCCGGCGTCGACTCACTGCCGGGAACGGCAGCCGAGATCCTCGACGACGACGTGCGTTGGGTGCTCACGAAAGGCAAGCTGCCGACGTCGTCCTGGATAGAAGTGGTACGCACGGCGCACGAGATCGGGCTGCCCACGACGTCGACGATGATGTACGGACACGTCGACACGCCCGCGCAATGGGTCGCACACCTGAAGCTGCTCGCTCGGCTGCAAGGCGAGACCGGGGGTTTCACCGAGTTCGTCGCGTTGCCGTTCGTGCACACCTCGGCACCGATCTACCTCGCCGGGCTGGCCCGCCCCGGCCCGACGGAACGCGACAACCGCGCGGTGCACGCGATGGCGCGCATCCTGCTGCACGGCGCGATCGACAACATCCAGTGCTCGTGGGTGAAGCTCGGCGTCGACGGATGCGTGACGGTGCTGCACGGCGGGGTGAACGATCTCGGGGGCACGCTCATGGAAGAGACGATCAGCCGGATGGCCGGGTCGCAGCACGGCTCGTCCAAGACCGTGCGCGAGCTGGAAGCCATCGCAGTGGCGGCCGGCCGGCCGTCTCGTCAACGCACGACCCTGTACGGCGAGCCTTCGTTCCCGCCACGCCTAGCACTGCTTGACTGTCAAGGCTCTTGACTGTCCGGGTAGTTGACCTTACGGTCCCAGCATGACCGATGACGAGAACAACCACGGCCTGGCCGCCGTGCCCATACCGGCGCTGCTGCGATGGGCGCGCCACGCCTACGCACACGCCGTCCGGGCGGAACTCGCGAACGCCGGCTGCGACGACCTCCCCCGCAACGGCGCGCACGTGATCGGCGGTTTGGTGAACCAGCACGAGGAGCTTGCCAACCTGCTCCGCGGGCTCCAGGTGACCAAGCAGGCGGCGAGCCAGTTGCTCGACACAATGGTCCTGCGCGGCTACCTCACCCGGTCGGCCGACCCGACCGACCGGCGACGACTCGTCGTCGAGCCGACCGAGCGTGGCCGGCAAGCGGCCGACGCGGTACGTACCGGAGTCGCGGCGATCGACGCCGAACTCGCGCAGCGCCTCTCCGCCGAGCAGGTCGCCGGACTGCGCGCGGCGCTCTTCGCGCTCGGGTCGATCGGCGAACAGCGAGGCGAACGCTCCGGCAGCTGAACCGGGGTCAGAGTTCGCGCTCGTAGACGTACATCACCGGGCCGTTCGGTCCGCCCGTCCGGTTCGTGAAACCGAGACTTTCGTAGAGTCGACGGGCCACGACGTCCGGCTCGTCGACACCGATCTCCATGGTGTCGGCGCCGCGCTCGCGGGCGTAGCGGATCGCCTCTTCCATCAGGGCGCGCCCCATGCCCTGGCCGCGCCGTTTCGGGACGACGTACAGCTCGGCGAGATAGCACTCGAGGCCGCTGCTCCAGATGGCATCGCGAAACCGCACGACGGCCACGCCGTCGGGTCCGTCGCCGGCCAGGAGCACGGCCGTTTCACCACTGGCGAGCAACTGCCGAAGCCGAACCGCCAGGGCAGAGGGCGGCGGTGACGGTTCATCGAACTCGCGGTTGAAATCGTGCAGCAGCTGCCCGACGGCAGGTGTATCCGCGGGGCCGGCCAGCCGCAGGACTGGACCGTTAGCGTCACGCACGAGGTCAACCTAGACTGCCGGCCCACGGTCAGCCACCGCCTTTACCTTGACCGCCGCGTGTGCCGGACCGGAAGCTGTGCAGGTGGGCGCCATCGACTCGCGGGTTGCCGCCGACCTCGTTCGCGCCATTCGCTCCGGCGATGTCGAGGGCGTCCGTCGCATTGTCGACGCGGCACCGGAGGTCGTGGCCGGCCCGCTCGGCGGCCCGTTCGAGAGCCGGTGGGCGCTGCACATCGTGACCGACTGGCCTGGCTACTTCCCCAACGGCCCGCAGATGGTGCGGCTGCTCCTGGCGGCGGGCGCCGATCCTGATGGTCGTAACCCCGGCGACGAAACACCGCTGCATTGGGCCGCCAGCAGCGATGACTCAGACGTCGCCGCTGCGTTGATCGACGGTGGCGCCGACGTGGAAGCGCCCGATGGATCGATCGGCACGCCACTCGACAACGCCGTCGGATACGCCTGCTGGCACGTGGCCGCGCTGCTGGCTGCCCGCGGTGCCCGCATCGACAAGCTCTGGCACGCCGCTGCACTCGGGATGCTCGACCGGCAAGCGCAGCTCCTCGACACCGGCGACTTCGGGCCGGCGGAGGTATCGCAAGCGTTCTGGCATGCCTGCGCGGCCGGGCAACGACGCGCCGCCGAACAGCTCCTCGCCCGCGGTGCACAGCTCGATTGGACACCCGATTACGCCAAGGGCACCCCGCTCGACGCGGCACGAGCCGGCGGCACTCGACGGGAGAACATCATCGCCTGGCTCGAAGAACGGAGCGCGGCAACGACGGGCACTCATGCGCGCGACTGACCGCGGTTCAGCTGAACCGACACGCCTGCTCCTTGGCGCGAGCCACCAGGATTCGCCGCCAACTGCTGTTCAGTCGAGGGCTCCGGCTTCTTCTTCGCTGCTGTCATCCGGCGTCGCGGCAAGCGTCTTCACGCGCGCCCGGACTCAGCCGGGCTGGCGCCCGTCGATGAGCTCGAACAGTGAGCGGGCGATCCTTTCCGGGCTCGGTGGGCAACCGGGAATCGTGACGGCGACGGGCAGCACCTCGCCGACCGGACCGACCAGCTCACTCGGCTGCCCTAGAACGCCAACGCCCAGAGCGCAGTCGCCGAGCGCGGCCACCCGCCGCGGCTCGGGCATCGCATGGTAAGCGAGGAGTAGCGGTTCGCGCATCCGCGTCGTGACCGTGCCGGTGACCAGCAACAGGTCGGCGTGCCGGGGTGAGGCGACGACGCCGAGTCCGTAGCGCTGCAGGTCGTAATGCGGCCCGGCCACGAGGGTGAGCTCGTGCTCGCACCCGTTGCACGAACCCGCATCGACGTGCCGGATCGCCAGGCTGCGACCGCGGTCCGGCGGCGGCAGGTCGATCGCCCGCCGCAGCCGGCGCAGGTCGTGCAGCAGGGTGAACATCAGCGGTCTGCGCAGGCGTAGCAGAGCTCGAAGCTCTTGTTGACGAGGGGAAAGTCCGGCAGCAGGCAGCCTGCTGCGGCCTGCGCGACGGCCGGCCAGTTGGCGTAAGACCCGGTGCGCAGGTGCACCCTCGACACCACGCCGCTGGCGTGCTCGACGACACAGCTGGTCAGGCCGCGCGGGCTCTCGACGAGCCCCACCCCGACCGGTCGCATCTCGCCGCCGGCTTCGGCCGTCGCCGGCGCGAGCGTTCCTGGTGCCAGCAAGGCAGTGAGCAGGTCGAAGGACTGCCTCAGCTCGACCATCCGTTGTTCGAACCGCGCCCGCACGTCGCCAGTCGGCGACGGCGCGATGACCGGCACCAGGCCGCGGTACGGCTCGAGATCCGCGAGGCAACGCGCGTCCGTAGCGACCCCGGCCGCCCGGGCGGCCGGCCCCACGACGCCGAGTCGCCGGACGGCGACCGCGTCGACCACGCCGACCCCGTCGAGCCGGTCCTGGAGGGACCCGTTGAATGCGAGTTCGCGCCATCCGGCCTGCGCGGCCACCGCGATCGCGCCGAGCTCACCGGCACAACCGGCTACCGCCGCGCCGTCCAGAGCGAGGTCGCTACGGCCGACCGCGACCACGCCGAACAGGAACCGGTGGCCGGTCACCGCCGCGTTCAGCCGGCGGGCCCGCTCGGTCAGGGCGAGGAAGAAGGCGTTGCCGGCTGCCATCCCGACGCCGGCGCAGATGGCGGCGATGTCGTTGAGGTGGCTCCACACCCGCTCGAGCTCGAGCAGCAGCGCCCGGTGCCGCTCGAGTTGCGGGCCGGCCCGCAACCCGAGCACCTGCTCGGCGGCGGTGGCGAACGCAAGCGCGTTGCTCACCGCGCACGCCCCGCATGCGCGCGCCACGAACGGCAGCGCCTCGGACGCCGAACGCCCCTGCGCCGCGCGTTCCAAGCCGCGATGCTTATAGAAGAGTCGGCCGTCCAGGTGCAACACCCGATCCCCTACGACGTGGAAGCGGAAGTGGCCCGACTCGATGACGCCGGCGTGGATCGGGCCGACCGCGACCTGGTAGGGGTCGTGCCCCCGGACCGGCACCGTCCACTCGTCGAGCGCGGCCGTGTGGTCGAGCAGCGGGCGTAGCGGCTCGTGGCCCGCGAACCGCACGCCGTACAGATCGTGAGCCTCACGCTCGTCCCAGGCCAGGGCCGGCACGAGGTCGACCAACGACGGCACCACACGGTCGGCGTCCGCGGGCTCGCTGACGAACCTCGCCTCCCCCTTGGTTCCGACCAGCAGCACCCGGACCGCACGGCCCTCCTCGGCGGCGTACAGGCTGCGCGCGTGCCAGCCGCCCGCGAGCGCGGCGGCGACCTCCTCCCGGTAACCGGTCAAGCGAGCGCCGCCGCCTGTCGCGGCTCCACTCGCGGTCACCGGGCGCCCGCCGCGAGCGCGTGCACGAAGCCGGTGCCGGGCAGCCACGGGGCGAGCGCGGCAAGCGCGAGCAACACCACAGCTGCGCTGACCGCCAGCACGGTCAGCAGTCCCATCCCACCGGGCCCGGTGACCGCCCGGCGATGTGCGTTGCCGGCCACGGTCTCGAGCGTTGCGTGCGCCAGGCCGAGGAACCCCAGCGCCAGCAGCACCGCGGCGATGCCGGCGGGCCATGCGCGGCCGGAGGCGAAGCCACCGGCGAGCACCATCACCTCGCTGACGAACAGCGGAGACGGCGGCAACCCGGAGAGGACGCCGAGGGACAGTCCGACGGTGGCACCGAGCGCGGGCGACGTCCGCCCGATCCCACTGACCGGGTGTTTCGCGGCGCGTGGTTCGTGGGCGAGCAGCGGCCCGGCGGCGTAGAACCCGAGCGCCTTCGCGACGCCGTGACCGGCGATGTGCACCGCGACGCCGGCGAGGGCGAGCGGCGTGCCGAAGCCGATGCCCAGCGCCATCACGCCGAGGTGCTCGAGCGAGGAGTACGCGAGCAGCCGCTTGAACGGCATCGGGCGCCACAGGAACGGCACTGCGACCGCCAGCGAGAGCAGCCCGAACCCAATCAGGACTCGCTGCGCGGCATGCGGCCCGATGACGGGCAGCAGTGCCCGCTCGCTGCGCCAGGCGACGAGCAGCACAGCCGGTAGCAGCGCGGCGGAGAGCAGGGCTGACACGGGCGGCGGTGCCTCGGAATGCGCGTCCGGCAACCAGTTGTGCACCGGCGCCCAGCCGATCTTCGCGGCGAGCCCGACGAGCAGCAGCAGGTAGGCGCTCAGGGCAGTCGTGCGCCCGGAGTCGAAGGCCGAAAGCCGTGCCCAGACCAGCCCGGCGACCCCGGAGCCGTCGGCGGCGAGGATGGCGACGCCGAGCAACGCGACGCCGAGGCCGAGAGAGGTCAAGATGAGGTACTTCCAGCCTGCCTCCAGCGCGTGCGCCCGACCGCTGAAGCCGACCAGCAGCGCGGAGGCTGCGGTCGTCGCTTCGACGAGCAACCATGCGGCACCGAGGTTGCCGGCGAGCGGCACGGCCAACAGCAGCGCCCAGAAGACCAGCAGGACCGCGTAGTAGACCCGATCGCGCCTCGGTTGCGTGACGAACGACCGCTGCGCGCCGGCGAGGTAGCCGGGCGACACCACGACGCTGCCCAACCCCACCACCGCGACGACGCCGAGCAGCAGCGCCCCGACAGCGTCCACGGTGACCCAGTCGCCGACGAGCGGCCGCGCGGCGTCCTTCACGGCGAGCACGGTCAGCAGCAAGGCGAGCACGCCGGTGGGAACGGCGCCGGTGAACGCGATCAACTGTGTCCGGCGCGGCGGCCCAACCGCGACCGCGAGTGCGGTGAGCAGCGGAAGCGCGACGACTACCGCTGCGAGCGCTCTAATCACGCAAGCCTCGCAGCGCCGCAGCATCGCCAGCGCCAAACTCGGTGAAGATACGCAGGTGGAAAAGCGCGCCGACGCAAACGATAAGGGTGAGATCGAGCGTGACGCCGAGCTCGATGATCAGCGACGAGTGCGGCGATGCCAGCGCCGCGAGCGCAAGGCCGTTTTCCACCAACACGATGCTGAGCACATGGAACAACGTCGCGCGCCGCGTCATGGCGGTCGCCAATCCGCAGGCGACCAGCGCGAGCACGGCTCGTTCGGCGGAGCGCGAAGTCAGGCCGAACGTCGGCACCAGCGCCGATAGCAGCAGTATCAGCACGATCGCGACGCCAGCGCGCACCGCCGGGTTGACCGGCGCACGCACGGGCCGCACTTCACGGCTGCGGGCGACCGCGAGCAGGAACAACCCGCCGAGGCCGAGTGCGCGAACGGCGAGCGCGAGCGCCACCACGACCTCGCCGGAGCGGGCGTCGGCGACCGCGATCCCGGCCAGCACGAGGGCTTGCGCGGTGACGAGTGCGGTCGCGACGGAACGCCGACGCACCACCACGATGCCGAGCCCCAGGCCGACCAGCAGCCAGGCGGCGGCGCCGTTCACGACCCCACCGCGTTCGCGACCAGGCCGAGCAGCGCCGCCAGCGCGGCGATGCCGAGCAGCCGCGGCGCGACCAGCAGCCGCATCTTGGCCAACAGCGTCTCGGTGACGGCGAGCGCGGCGCACAGGGCGACGAGCAGCACCGGCAGCAACGCGAGCTGCACCCACGCCTGCCGCGGGTGCGGCAGGAACACCTGAGCAGCGAGCACCAGCACGATCCAATGCCGGACTGCTGCCGCCCACTGAAGGTAGGCGAGGTCGCGGCCGGCGTATTCCAGCAGCGGACCCTCGTGCAGCATCGTCAACTCGAGGTGGGTGTCGGGGTTGTCGAACGGCTGGCGGCCGGTCTCGGCGACGGCGACGACCGCGAACGCCGCCGCCGCAAGAGGCAGCGCCGGACCGGACCAAACCGCGGCGCCGGCCGTGCCGGCGAGCATGCCGGTGAGGCTGGTCGTGCCGGCGAGCACCGCGCCGACCGCGAGGGAGAGCAGCAGCGCAGCCTCGGCGGCGACCGACAGCGTCAGGTCCCGGCTCGCACCCATCAGCGAGAAGCCGTTCGCGACGTCCCAGGTACTTGCAGCGGCGGCGAACCGGGCTAGCGCGAGCAGGCCGGCCAGGACGAACAGGTCGTGGCCGAGGCCGAGGTCGGGTGCGGCTGCGCTCACCGGCACCACCGCGACGGCGGCGACGAGCGCGGCCGCGATGACAGCGGGTGCGAGCCGGTAGACGGCGCTGGCGCCAGCGACGTCGACACCGCTCTTGCCCCACAGCCGGCGTAGCTCCCGGTAGGGCTGCAAGGCTGACGGGCCGCGCCGTCCGGTAAGCCGCGCCTTCCACCTTTGCGTCAGCCCGGGCAGCAGCGGCGCCAACGCCAGCCCACCGCCGAGCTGGACCGCGGCGCTCGCGATTCCGGCCGCGCTCATCCCAGCCACCCCGCTCGCCCGGCCGCGAGCACGAGTACGACGGCACCGCCGAGGTAGGCGACGTAAGTCGCCAGGCTGCCGCTCTGCAGCCGCCGGGCCCGCGAGGCCGCAGCCAGCGACCAGCGGGTGACCGGGCGATAGACGCGCTCGTCGATGAGGTTGGGTACCTCGCCGTGATAGGCGACCTCGGTAACGACGCCACCGACCGTCGCCACGTCGATCTCGCGCCGAGGGCGCAGCACGAGTTCGAGGACCAGCCGCAGCGGTTTGGTAAACCCCGCACTCGACCAGTTCAGTGCGGGCACGACCTGCTGCCCGCACACCCAGGTGGGGGCGGGCGCGGCCACCCGCCGCCCGCGTAAGCGCCCGAGTAGCGCGACGAGAGCGGCGAGGACGGCGGCAACGGTGAGCGTGGGGAGCGAGCCGGTGCCGGGTAGGTGCAGGCCGAACGACGTCGCGACGTGTACTCGCCACGGCGCGACCGCCACCAGCGACGGCAGCAGCAACCCCGGCACCAGCCCGAGGACTACGCACACCACTGCGAGCGCGACCACAGCAACGCGCATCGGCGGCGCCACCTCGACCGCGTCGCGCGCCGCCGGCCGGCGCGCCGGACCGAGCAGGACCAGCCCGACGACCTTGACGAAGCAGAACACTGCAAGTGCGGCGGTCGCGCCGAGCGCGGCGAGCGCGAAGCCACCGGCGGCGGCATCATCGACCCGCCCCGACATCGGCACGTGCACCAGGGCCTGCAAGGTCAGCCACTCCGACGCGAAGCCGTTCAGGGGCGGCAGCCCCGCGATGGCCATCGCCCCGACCAGGAACGCGCCGCCGGTCCACGGCATGCGCCGCAACAAGCCACCGAGCCGGTCCAGCTCGAGCGAGCCGGTGGCTCGCTCGATCGAACCGGCGCCGAGGAACAGCAGCGCCTTGAAGACGGCGTGATTGAGGGTGTGCAGCAGCGCGGCGGCGAGGGCAAACGCGGCCCACGCCTGGGCTCCGTGCGCACGCAGCAGCAGGCTGGCACCGAGGCCGAGCACGATGATCCCGACGTTTTCGATCGAGTGCAGCGCGAGCAGCCGCTTGAGTTCGTGCTGGAACAACGCGTAGGTGACGCCGCCGACCGCCGACACCGCACCGACCGCGAGGACGGTGACGCCGAACCACCCGGGCAGGACGCCGAGCCAGTCGACGAAGACCCGCACCATCGCGTAGACCGCCAGCTTGATCATCACACCGCTCATCAGCGCGGAGACGGGTGCGGGGGCGATCGGGTGGGCGCGCGGCAGCCAGGTGTGCAGCGGCACCACGCCGGCCTTGGTGCCGAGCCCGACGAGCGCGGCGAGCCCGACGCCGACCTGCAGCGCGGAGCCGGTGGCCAGTCCTCCGCTCGCGCCGAACGCGCCGGCGTGGGCGAGCAGCAGCACCGCAACCCAGGTTCCGGCGCCACCGAGATGAGTGATGGCGGCATAGATGAAGACCGTCCGGCGCGAGCCGGCGTCTGCGCCTCGGTGCGCGAGGATGATCGCTGCGGGCAGCAGCGTCACGAGCTCCCAGAAGGCCAGGAACGTCAATGGGTCGCGCGCGCACAGCAGGCCGATCATCACCAGCAGGAACCCGCCGGTCAGCGCGGCGACGAACCGACCCCGCAGCGTCCGCTCGAGGTAGCGGCCGGCGTGGGTGAGCGCCGGCGCGGCGACCAGCGCGAGGGTGCCGAGGAACAGGCCGGAAAGCCGGTCGGCCCCGAGGTGCGGCGTGAGCTGCGCAGTGAAGGGCGCGCCAATCGGGTGGACGCCGGCCAGCAGCGCGAAACCGGCAACGCCGACGAGGGCCACACCGACCGCCTGGGCGGCGATGCCTCGTCCGAGGCCGGCACGCAACAGCACGAGGATGCTGCCCACCGCGACCATTCCGACACCGAGCAGCAGCAGAGCAAGGGTCACGTGCGACCGAGTTCGCGCAGGATCGACTGCTGGCCGGCGAGCCGGCGGGTGATGACATCGCGGCCCGCGGCCAGCAGGTCGAACACCCGCTCGTCGTCCACCCGGTAGTAGACCGTCGTGCCCTCGCGGCGCGAGTCGACGACGCCGACCCGGCGCAGCGCGGCCAGGTGCTGAGACGCACCGCCGGAGTCGAGGTCGAGGTCGGCCTGGATCGCGCTCACCGACAGCTCGCCGTCGCGCAGCAGCTCGAGGATGCGAACCCGAGCCGGGTGCCCAAGGACACGGAACAGCGTCGCCTTGACGACGTGGACCGGCTGCGCATTGTGCGGCACCGGCACACCGTACTTGTTATCTTCAAAGAATGTAAGAGATGTAACTCACGTCTAGCCGACGTGGGCGACGGCCTGGCGAGCCGGCTGCGAACGATGAGCCAGACGCTAGGAGAGCACTCGTTCGACGAACGTCTTCAGTTCCCCGATCGCTCCGACACCGGGCAGACCGCTCAGGCTGTCCAGGGCCGCGTTGAGGGCGCCGAGAAAGCCCTTGAAGATCCTGCGTCGGATCCGGCCACCGCCGCCGCGGCCGCCAGACGCAGTCTCGGTCACCTCCGCGCGGCCACTTCGCGCCAAGACCCGAAGTCTGAAGTCCCGCATCGCGCCGTCCCAGCCCGCGTCTCGCAGCAGTTGCAGCACACGCTCCAGTGGGAACGCCGGGTTCTCGCCCCGCAACGTCGCCAAAGCCAGCGCGACATGGATCGTCACGAGTTGGTCCACGGCTGCCGCATAGACGTCGCGCAGATCGGCGGGCAGAACCTGCCTCGACTCCCCCGCGTCGTCGACAAGGCCCGGGTCGGATCCAGCGCACCAATCGAGCACGGCAGCCGCGTCGGAAACGAGTTGAGCGACCACCGCCGCGTCCGCGACGTCTGCCATGGCCCACCTCCACGAATCAAGGGCAACGCAATGCTGCGCCCGATCAAGGAGATCTACCGAACTGGCATTGTGCTGTTGGATCGCCGTCGACGTCGACGGCGCCGAACCCGACGGACGATCACGCGAATCCGCCGCTTCGTCAGGAGGTTCAGTCAGGCGCTATGGGGGTGGCGGGCGCGTCGGTGTTTGAGCTTCGTTTCGTACATGTCCACGTCGGCTCGGTGGAGTAGGTCCGAGGCCCGTTCGGTCTGGTCCCAGGTGGCCGCGCCGGCTGAGAAGGACGTCTCTGTCGGTGCCGCCCTGGCGAAGCGTTGGATCAGACGACGGACCCCCAGCTGGCCGGAGTCGGGGGCGATCACGGCGAACTCGTCACCGCCGATTCGGGCGAGGAAGTCTCCACCGGAACGCACCTGCGCCCCCCAGGCTTTGGCGATGCTCTGGAGCAGGTGGTCCCCGGCCGCATGCCCGTCGCGATCGTTGACGTCCTTGAACCCGTCGAGGTCGATCACTACGACGGACAGCGCCGTACCGATCCGCATGGACCGTTCCATCTCCTCGTCGAGACGCTCGTCCCAGGCTCGCCGGTTGGGTAGCCCGGTGAGCGGGTCCGCGGTGGCGGCCAGGTGCAGCACGCTCACGAGCCCGATCACGACCGCGCCGACCACGCCGATGGTGCCGAAGACTGCCAACCACGCGACCACCGGTGGGCCAGCGGTCGCAGGTTCGAAGGCGAGCACCGCCGCGTAGCAGACGCCAGCCGCCCCGACGTGGGCGAGCGCGGCGCGGACGGAGAACAACAGGACGGCGACGGTCGCGGTCAAGAGGTAGAGGTTGCCCATGTTGATGTTCTGGCTCGCGGTGATTGCCACGACCCCACTCACCGCCACGTTGCCGATCCCGATCTCAAGGTGCAGCCACCACAGTGGGAGATTCCCGCGCCGCCCTGACCATATGTTCACTACGGCGAAGAGGGCGGCCATGCTTGTCCCGCCCACCAGGCCGGCGAACGCTGGGGCCGACCAGTGGCCTGCGGGAAGCATGAGGAGCAGGGCTACCGCTGCCGTCGCCGGAAGCATCCCGGCAACGGTGCTGCGGTCGGCCAACAACTCCCGCGCCCGATCAGCTCGCGGCCGACGCGGCGCCACAGCAGGGGCCACCCCTGTGCGGCGACCAGCCATCCAAGACCTCCAGCAGCGCATAGACACGCCCAGCACGCTCACATCACCATCGACCAGACCAAGGCGGAGCTGAGGACGGCGTCGTCGATGCGCGCGCGAGTACCCACTGGAGCACCCGCAGGAGCGGCTGTCCGGCATGACGGCCCCGGACGGATCCCGAGGGAGCCGCTACGGCAACAGGTGGGTTTCGGCACCACAAGTTCGGCCGGACGAGCGGTAGATAGGGCCGACGGCTCACGGTACGCAAGCCGTCGGACTGGGTGGAGCTAAGGGTGGAGCTAAGGGTGGAGCTAAGGGGACTCGAACCCCTGACCCCTTGTCTGCCAGACAAGTGCTCTACCAGCTGAGCTATAGCCCCGCAGGCCCGTACGAGCCGACGAGCGACGTGCAGTCTAGCGGACCAAGACTGCTCCCCGACCGCCCGCCCGGCGGCCGATCACCGACGCCCAGGAGGGTCACCGGTCGTCGCCGACGGCTGCCGTCGGCAGCGTGCCGGCGTTGTGTTCGAGCAGCCGCCAGGTCGAGTCGGTCCGGCCGAGCACCGACCAGTTGCAGTTGGTCAACGACCCCAACGCACGCCAGGACGGCGTGGGCAGCCCGATCATCGACGCCAACAACGCCCGCCCCGCAGCGCCATGCGTGGCGACGACCAGCGTCGTGCCGTCGTCCATGCCTGCGATGGCTTCGCGCACCGCGGGCGTGATGCGCTCCGCGACTTCGGTGAGGTTCTCACCGCCGCCACGCCGCCCCTCGCCGCCGTCGCGCCAGTCTGCCGCCTCCTGCGGGTGGCGCAACGCCACCTCCTCGAACGTGAGGCCCTGCCAGGTACCGACGTCGATCTCACGCAACCGCTTGTCGATGCGCACCGGCAGCCCGGTGAGCCGTGACAGTTCCTCGGCGGTCTCCCGCGCGCGCGTCAGATCGGAGGAGATCAGGGCGGACGGCGTGAGGCCCGCCAGCAGCCGCGCCGACCGCACCGCCTGCTCGCGGCCGACGTCGTCCAGGCCGATGTCGAGGTGGCCCTGGAAGCGCCGCTCCGCATTCCACCCCGTCTGCCCGTGCCGCCAGACGATCACCCGCGATGCCGGCACTCAAACACCGCCCGCGGCGGCGGACTCGCTGTCGACGTCGTCGCCGGCGGCGGTCACGCTCTCGGGCAGGTCGAGCGAGGGGCAGTCCTTCCACAACCGTTCGAGCGCATAGAAGGTGCGCTCCTCGCTGTGCTGCACGTGGACGACGATCTCGGCGTAGTCGAGCAACACCCAACGACCCTCGCGCTGACCCTCCCTGCGCACCGGCTTGGCATCGAGCTCGCGGAGCCGATCTTCGACGGCATCGACGATGGCGCGCACCTGACGATCGTTCGGCGCAGACGCCAACACGAAGACGTCGGTGATCGCCAGCCGTTCGCTGACGTCGAATGCCACGATGTCGATCGCCAGCTTCTCCGCAGCCGCCTCGGCGGCAGCGACGGCGAGATCGACAGCTCTCGGTGACGCGGTCATCGGCTCATGCCTCGGTGTGCTCCTCTCGGTGCCTTCGTTTCACGACCATGCTCTCATTCAGGGCAGCAAGGTCGCGGAACGACGTCCGGCACAGGGCACAGCGGCGCACGGGGGCGTCACGGTCTGTAGTCGGCACCCACCAGGACGACGACATCGGCGACCGTGACTCGTTGCCCGACCTTCACATCCGATGTCGGCAGGCCCAGGGCTTTCGCCACGGAGTCTCCCTTGGCGATGTCGGCGGAGGTCGTGCCGAAGATCAAGACGACGGACGGCGACGTCGGGTCGGGCATGTTCGGAGCGTTCTGGCCTTGCATGTAGACGAAGCCGGCGTCGATCAGTTTGGTGCGCGTCGTCTCGCCGATCCCCGGGGTACCGACCTGGTTCTCGACGAGCACCCGGTTACCAACCGCCTTACGGTTGGGCGGCACCGAATCGGCGAGCTGGTTGTGCACCAGGTCGCTCGTGCCCTGCGTGTCGAGGGTGAACGCGTTCTGGCTGCCACCGGTCTCGAGCGGCTTCACGGGGAGCACCTGGTCGAAGGTCGAGTTGGCCGCACTGTCGGCCGCCACGTTGATGAGTAGCGCCGCCACATCCGTGACGTCGACCGACGCCTTCGAACCCGCACCCAGGCCGGAGAGCAACGAAGCGACGGCCGTTCGGTCGGTCGGCAGCTGGCCGAGCAGCGCGCGAAGGACGTTGTCGAAGCGGGTCAGCCGTTGCTGCTCGGTCTCGCCATCGGCCAGATAGGTCGCGTACGCCACCGCCGACGCGCCGTCCAGGTGTCGTTGTCCGGCCGGGACGACGATGACGGTGCCGCCGCCGGCATCGGTCTTCGTGACGTCGCGGTCCACCGTCACAGTCACACCGCCGACCTTGTCGATGAGCGCGGCGAACGCCGTCGGCGTCAGCGACCAGGCACCGCCGACGGTGATACCCATCAAGTCCGCGAGCGCATCGCGTGGGGCGGCGAGGCTACCGGTTGACAGTGCCTGACCGAACGGCATCGAGCCCAAGCCCGGCACTTCCGCGATGACGCCGGACGGGATGAGCACCACAGCACCCGCCTTGGTGGTCGAGTCGTGCGCGAGGAGCGCGCTTGCCGTCGCGGAGCCGAGTGATCCGCTGACCTCGAACAACAGGGTCGTCTGCGCGGTGGCTCCGGCCGGCGCGCTGCCTGCCGGCGAGCCGCTGTGGCCGCCCGTCCCCACGGCGATCCAGCCGATCAACGCCGCCACGACGACGACGGCGACGCCGATCGCCCCGCGCTTGCGCAGTTGGGTGCGGCGCTCCTCACGGGCCGCACGGCGACTCCCCCGGCGCTTCGGCACGATCGGATCGGTCTGCGACCACGGGGCCGGCACCGAGACTTCGGCCGGCACCTCGCCTGCCGGCACCTCGTCGGGCGTCGACCGCTCGGGCACCGACGGCCGCAGATCGATGACGGGCTGCGGCGGTGCCGCCGGTGCGGGCGGGGCGGCCGCGGCAGGTGCGGGCGGGGCGGCCGCGGCAGGTGCGGGCGGTACGGGCGCGGGCGGGGCGGCCGCGGCAGGTGCGGGCGGTGCGGGCGGGGCGGTGGCAGGTGCCGGAGGTGCGGGCGGGACGGCTGCGGCAGGTGCCGGCGGCGGCGGTACGGGCGCGGGCGCGTTGACCGGCGGAGTCACGGTCGCGTTGAGCCAGAGGTCCGGCCCGGGGGCCGGCGGCGTCATGGTCAGGGTCGACTGCGCGGGCTGACCATGCCCAGGCGCAGCCTGCTGCTCGCGACGATCGACCGCGGGCGAAGTCGGGCCGGCCAGCGGCGCCAGCGGATCAGCTACTGGGTTCAGCCCGGCCGGGCGGGTCGGCGGGATGAGGTGCCACGGCGTCGGCGGCAGCACGGTTGCCGGAGTCGGGGGCACCGGCGGGGGCGTCGGTGCCGACGGCATCGGCTGTGCTGGCTGTGCGAGCTGTGCTGCCGGGGGCGCCGATGCCGCATGCGTCGACCGGTCAGCGCGAGGCGACCAGCCGCCTCGGCGGCCGTGGCGGCCGGCCTTGCCCGGCTTGGCGCTCACGGCTCACTCCGGTAGAGCCGCCGCTTACTGATGTACTGAACGATTCCGTCTGGCACGAGGTACCAGATCGGCTGATTCCGGCCAACTCTTTCGCGACATTCGGTGGAAGAAATTGCCAGGGCAGGAACCTCGAGCAGGCGCACCCTTCGGGGGGCCAGCCCGGTGGGTTCCCCCAGAACGTGACCAGGGCGGGTGACGCCCACGAACTGCGCCATTTGGAGTAGTTTGTCAGCGTCTGTCCAGGTCATGATCTGGGCGAGCGCGTCGGCGCCGGTGATGAAGAAAAGCTCCGCGTCGGCCCGGCCGCCCGCGGCGAGCTCACGGCGCAGGTCGCTCAGCGTGTCGATGGTGTAGGTCGGGCCGGGCCGGTCGATGTCGATCCGGCTCACGGAGAACCTCGGGTTCGACGCCGTCGCGATCACGGTCATTAGGTAGCGGTCCTCGCGCGGCGACACCGCCCGCTCCGCCTTCTGCCACGGCTCGCCGCTCGGCACGAAGATCACTTCGTCGAGTTCGAAGTGGCTGGCCACTTCGCTGGCCGCCACGAGGTGCCCGTGGTGGATCGGGTCGAACGTGCCACCCATGACACCGAGTCGCGCCGGCGTGCCTGTGCCCACGCCGCGACCTTACTCGCGAGAATGCTGCCGGCCGGGACGACGCGGCGTCAGCGCACGTGCCCGTCGCCCACGACGACGTACTTCGTCGACGTGAGTTCCGGCAGGCCCATCGGCCCTCGCGCGTGCAACTTCTGCGTCGAGATGCCGATCTCGGCGCCGAAGCCGAACTCGCCGCCGTCCACGAAACGGGTCGATGCGTTGACGAGCACAGCCGCGGCATCGATCTCGGCGACGAAGCGGCGGGCCGACTCCTGCGACCGCGTCAGGATCGCCTCGCTGTGACCGCTGCTGTGCGCCCGAACGTGCTCGATCGCGGCGTCGAGCGACGGGACGACGGCGGCGGCGATGTCGAGGGAGAGGTACTCGCAGTCCCAGTCCTCATCGGTCGCCGCAACGACCGCCGGGTCGACCGCCGCCACTCGCGGGTCGCCGTGCACCGTGACCCCGCTCTCGTGCAGAAGGGCCAAGGCCAGCGGCAAGAACGCATCGGCGATGTCGGCGTGCACGAGCAAGGTCTCGGCCGCGTTGCACACGCTCGGGCGCGACGTCTTCGCATTGACCAACACAGCCAGTGCCTTTTCGATGTCGGCGTCGGCATCGACATAGATGTGGCAGTTGCCGACGCCGGTCTCTATCACCGGCACGGTTGATTCTTCGACGACGCTACGGATGAGGCCCGCGCCGCCGCGCGGAATGAGGACGTCGACGAGCCCACGGGCCCGCATCAGATGCTTGGCCGCCTCGTGCCCCGCGCCCGGTACCAGCTGCACCGCGTCCGCCGGCAGACCGGCCGAGGCGATCGCGTCACGCATGATGTCGACCAGCGCCGTGTTCGACGACAGCGCGGACGACGAACCGCGCAGCAAGACGGCATTCCCGCTCTTCAGACACAGGGTCGCGGCGTCGACCGTGACGTTCGGCCGACCTTCGAAGATGATGCCGACGACACCGAGCGGCACCCGCACCTGGCGCAACTCCAAGCCATTGGCCAGTACACCGCCACGGACGACTTCACCGACCGGATCGGGCAACGCCATGGTCTTTCGGACGTCGGCGGCGATGGCGTGCACCCGCGCGTCGTCCAACGCGAGCCGGTCGAGGTACGCCACGGGTTGACCTGCCGCAGCGGCCCGCTCGACGTCGGCCCTGTTGGCCCGGATGACCTTGTCGGTGTGCGCCTCCAGCGCGTCGGCGACGGCGCCGAGCGCACGGTCCTTGACCGCACGAGGCGCGGTCGCGAGCGAGGTCGCCGCCACCTTGGCGCGACGCGCCGTGTCGAGTACGGAACTGGACTCGTCGGCTGCGCTCATCGCTCCAGAATAGGGTGACCCTCCACCGTCCAGAAGGGTCGGCGGCTCAGAACGGCCGCCAGCCGCCGGCGGGCGCTACCACCGGAACCAGCGCGTCATCGCCGCGGCGTTGGAACACCTCGCGGTCGACGACCTCGACGCCCAGCACCTGCCAGGGTGGCAGGTTCGCAGACACCCGATGCTCGCCCCACAGCCGCAATGCCAAAGCGGCTGCGTCGGCGCAGTCGCGTGCCTCTTCCCAGTACCGGACCTCGGCCCGGTCCGCCCCATAGCGGCCGGACAGCAGAAAGGGCTGTTCGCCCGACAACCGTTCGAGCGCCGCCCGCACCATCGAGGACTCCATCGGCTCGCCGCCCACGGTCAGCGTGATGTGCCACAGCTTCGCCTGCGCGTCCACGTCCTCGCTCCCTGTCGACCCCCACCAACGCCGCAGTCCGGACGCACGCCCGGTCAGTGCGACATCGGCTACGGAGCCGAGGGCAGCGTCCGATGACATGGGTCCGATGTGATAGTTGACCAGCAGCGGAGCCGCCGCGGGGGATTTTGCGGAACTTCGACCGCCGCGGGCTCGCGCTCGCTACTCTGCGGGCCCGATCGTGCCGGTCATGAGGACCAGGTCGTCGCGGTGCACGACCTCCCGCTCGTACCCGGGGCCCAGTTTTGCCGCGAGTTCGCGTGTCGACCGGCCGAGCAGTTCGGGAAGGTCGCCGGCGTCGTAGTTGACAAGACCGCGTGCCACCCGGCGTCCCGACTGATCGACCAGGTCGACCGGGTCGCCCGCAGCGAACTCCCCTTCGACGGCGACGACCCCGGCCGGCAACAGGGACGAGCGCCGGTCGACGACAGCGACGACGGCTCCGGGGTCGAGGACCAGCCGGCCACGCGCGTCGGCCGCATGCGCCAACCACAGCAACCGCGACGCGACCCGAACCCCGGTCGGATGAAACAGCGTGCCGACGTGGTCACCGGCCAACGCCTGCGCGGCAGCGGAGGCCGCCGCCAGCACGACGGGGATGCCGGCGGACGTCGCCAGCCGGGCCGCCTCGATCTTCGTGACCATGCCCCCGGTCCCCAGACCGGCCCTGCCCCTGCCGCCGACGTCGACGTTCGCCAGCTCGGTCTCGTTGCGCACCTCGTCGAGCCGGCGCGAACCAGGCTTGTGCGGCGGCGCGGTGTACAGCGCGTCGACATCGGAGAGCAGGATCAGCAGATCGGCGCGCACGAGGTGCGCGACGAGTGCGGCCAACCGGTCGTTGTCGCCGAACCGGATCTCGTCGGTGACGACGGTGTCGTTCTCGTTGACGACGGGGACGACGCCAAGGTCGAAGAGCCGGTTCAAGGTGCGTTCGGCATTGCGGTAGTGCGTGCGACGGATCATGTCGTGCGAGGTGAGCAGCACCTGCCCGACCCGCAACCCGTGCGGTGCGAACGCCCGGGCGTACGCCTCGACGAGGATCCCCTGCCCGACGCTTGCCGCCGCCTGCTGGGTGGCGAGGTCGCGCGGCCGTACGGTCAGCCCGAGCGGGCGCATCCCGGCCGCGATGGCCCCCGACGACACGACCAGGCAGGCCGCGCCGGCCACCCGGCGTCCGGCGATCGCGGCTGTCAACGCGGCGATGTTGGCGTCGTCGATGCCGCCCTCCGGGCGGGTCACCGACGACGAACCGATCTTCACCACGATCCGCCCGGCGGTCGTCACCGCCGTCCTGCGTTCGGAGCTCACCTGCGCCCCATCCGTCATCGGCCCTCGAGCCGGGCGTCGGTCCCGCGGGGGCCGAACCCGTGCCCACCTCCGGCGAGCAGGCCGGGCTCGAAGTCGAACGTCACTTCGCCGATGACGACCGCATCGCCGGCCTGTGCGCCGGCTTTGGCGAGGGCATCCTCCACGCCGAGGCGGTTGAGCCGGTCGGCGAGGTATCCCACCGCTTCGTCGTTGGTGAAATCGGTCTGCCGGATCCAGCGTTCGGGACGCTCCCCCGTGACGACGAAGGCGTCACCGTCGCGGTTCACGGTGAACCCGGCATCGTCGACAGCGGTCGGCCGTACCACGACCCGGGTCGCCGAAACGACGGGCCGTTGCGCACGCACCTGGGTCACGAGTTCGGCCATCGCGAAAGCGAGGTCGCGCAAACCTTCGTGGGTGGCGGTCGAGACGCGGAAGACACGTAGCCCCAGGGCCTCGATCTCCGGCGTAGCGGCCTCCGCCAGCTCGCGGGCTGCGGGCACGTCCATCTTGTTGAGGACGACGAGTCGAGGCCGCTCGTGCAGCGGCACACCGCCGAGATCGGTCTCGTCGTAGGCGGCGAGTTCTTCTTCGATCGCCTCGAGGTCGCCGACCGGATTGCGATCCTCCTCGAGCGTGGCGCAGTCGATGACGTGGATGACCGCAGCGCAGCGTTCGATGTGGCGCAAGAACTCCAGGCCGAGACCGCGACCCTCGCTGGCGCCGCGCACCAACCCGGGGACGTCGGCGACGGTGAAGCGGACGTCGCCGGCCTGGACGACGCCCAGGTTCGGGGCCAGCGTGGTGAACGGATAGTCGGCGATCTTGGGCCGTGCCGCGGACAACGCCGCGACCAACGAGGACTTGCCCGCGTTCGGAAAGCCGACCAGGGCGATGTCGGCGACGCTCTTCAGCTCCAGCACCGCGTCACGCGTCTCGCCGGGTTCACCGAGCAACGCGAAACCCGGCGCCTTGCGTCGGGGCGAGGCGAGCGCCGCGTTACCCAGACCACCGCGGCCGCCGCGGGCGATGACGTAGCGGGTGCCGGCACCGACGAGGTCGGCCAGCAACGCGCCGTCCGCGGTCTTCACCACGGTGCCGTCGGGAACCGGCAGGACGAGGTCCTCACCTTCGGCACCGTGCCGGTTGCTGCCCTGGCCGGGCTTGCCTGAGGTCGCCCGCCGGTGCGGCGCGTGATGGAACGCGAGCAACGTGGTCGTGCCGGGGTCGACGACGAGGACGACGTCACCGCCGCGACCACCGTTACCGCCGTCCGGGCCACCCAACGGCCGGAACTTCTCACGCCGGATGGAGGCACAGCCGTGCCCGCCCGCACCGGCGCTCGCATGCAGGACGACGCGGTCGACGAACGTCGCCATCGGGTCCTCCTGTGTTTCCCTGGAGACGGTACGAGGGCGGACCTCAGCGGTGCGCCCTCGCCGTGCTTCCGGTGCTGGGACCGGCGTCTCACGCCCCCGAGAAGCTAGCCCTCCGCGCTGGCGCTCACGGCGTCGACCACGTTCACCACACGCCGCCCGCGAGCGGTCCCGAACTCGACCGCGCCCGCGACCAGGGCGAACAACGTGTCGTCCTTGCCTCGACCGACACCCGCGCCGGGGTGGAAGTGGGTGCCGCGCTGGCGCACGATGATCTCACCGGCGTTGACCTGCTGGCCGCCGAACCGCTTCACGCCGAGTCGTTGCGCGTTGGAGTCGCGGCCGTTACGGCTCGACGACGCGCCCTTCTTGTGTGCCACGTGCCGGCCCTACTTCCCGGTCTCGATGCCGGTGACCTTGACGCGGCTGTGGCGCTGACGATGGCCCTGCCGCTTGCGGTACCCGGTCTTGTTCTTGTACTTGAGAATCCTGATCTTGGGACCCTTGGTGTGGTCGACCACCTCGGCGGTGACCGTCACCTTCGCCAAGGTCTTGGCGTCAGAGGTCACGGCTTCACCATCGACGAGGAGAAGCGCCGGCAGGCGCAGCGTGCTGCCCGCCTCGCCGTCGACCCGGTCGACCTCGAGGACGTCGCCGACGGCCACCTTGTGCTGCCTGCCGCCGCTGCGCACGATTGCGTACACCTAACGGACTCCTACCTGCTCGAAAGCTCACTTGCCGAGAACTACCGCCACCCACCGCGCGGGTATGACGACACGCGCGAACGGGCGAGCCTCGGCCAGGCCGGGACACGCCGACGTCCAAGGGTACGGAGCGGGTCCGCCAAGGGTCAAACCGGGGTCCTCCCGGGGTCCGCCCGGGCGCTTCCCGGGCGCTTCCTGCGCTCGCCGCCGCGCCGATGCGCTTAGACTCCGCGGCGATGGCAACCACGCCCGACACCTCCCCATCCGGCCCCGCCGGTGCCGACGGCGCAGTGCCTGGCCGGACGACGACCAGCCCCGGGCGCCACCGCAAGCCACCGGCCCGGCGCCTTCACCGAGGTCGGGCCAAGGCGGTGCTGGCGCTGGTCGCGGTGCTGGCCGCGGCCACCGCCGTCGCCACCGCCGGGTTCGTCGTGGTCGACCACTTCGACGGCCACGCGGGCGCTCAACCGGCGGGCGCCACTGCGCCCCCCACGAGTTCCCCCAGCGCCGGGCCGTCCTCGGGCTCGCCGTCCGCCCGGGCATCGGGCTCGCCGTCGTCGGGCTCGCCGTCGTCGGGCTCGCCGTCGTCGGGCTCGGCGTCCGCCGGTTCGCCGTCCGCCGTCGCGTCGCTGCCTGTGACGCCTTCCGGCCCGCTCGTCCTCGAACGGACGATCGTCGGTCACCTCGACGTCAAGTCCGTGGTGTCGTCGGGCACCGGGTTGTTCTTCGCGCAGAACATGATGTACCTGCACACGATCAACGTGTACGACCGTTCGTACCACCTGGTCAAGATCATCCCCGACACCGTGCGGCTCGCCGACTTCGGCTACCCGCAGTACAGCGGCAGCTACAAGGGGGCGCCGGTCGAAGCAGCGTTCACCCCTGACGGCAAGGACGCGTACGTCTCGAACTACTCGATGTACGGCGCGGCACCGTTCTCGCGCGAAGGCGCCGACGTCTGCACGCCGTCCGACCACTATCCGCCGAGCTTCGTCTACCGGATCGACGTCGGGACGCTCGCAATCGACCAGGTCATCAAGGTCGGCGCCGTGCCGAAGTTCGTCGCGGTCACGCCCGACGGCGCCTATCTGCTGGTATCGAACTGGTGCTCCTACAGCGAAAGCGTCGTCGACATCGCGACGGGCAAGCTAGTGCGCGAGATTCCGATCGGTGCCTACCCCCGCGGGATCGCGGTCGATCCGACGAGCTCGACCGCTTACGTCGCGATCATGGGGACGACCCGAATCGCGGCGATCGACCTGCACACGTTCGACGTCACCTGGATCACCGGAGTCGGGTCGGCGCCGCGCCATCTGGTGATGGATCCGCAAGGGCGCTTCCTCTACGCGACCATCAACGGGTTGGGCGTCGTCGACAAGATCGACCTCGCCTCGCGGGCGGTGATGGCGCATGTCGCCACCGGCCGCGCGCCGCGCAGCATGGCCATCTCACCGGACGGCGCGTATCTGTACGTCGTGAACTACATGTCGAACACGATGAGCAAGGTGCGGGCGTCGGACATGCACGTGCTCCAGACCGTCGCAACCAAAGCTGACCCGATCGGGATCACCTACGACGCAGCGACGAATCGCGTGTGGGTCGCCTGCTACAGCGGCGCTTTGATGGTCTTTCGCGAGTGACCCCGTCGTTGCGGACGATCAACCTGTGGCGTGCGCGTAGACGCAGTGATCGAGCCAGCGGCTCAGGTCGAAGCTGACGTGACGGCATCGCTGGCACACCCAGATGCCGGCAGGCGTCGTCAGGCGTCGCGATAGAAGGTCTTCGCGCGCGCACACGAGGTGGTATGCACGCACCGCCTTCGCGCGCCATCTCAGCACCCGCTTTGCGAGCACTGCGACGAACAATTTCGCTGCCATGACCTGACGCTACCTCGGGCTCGTAACGGGTCGGTTACCGCATATTTCGGCAGCGAAACGAGTTAGGTGAACCTTTCCGGCAGGGCTACCCGCCGCGGCTAGTCGACACTGCCTCCGCGGTCACCGGCATCGGCCGTCACCGGTTGCTGAGCCGCTTGTTCCTTCGCACCTGCGCCGTTGCTGTCAGAGCTGCCCGAAGCGCCGCCCTCGGCGTTGCCGCTGGAGCCCGAGCCAGACCCAGAGCGCCGGCGACCGCCGCGCCGCGATCGCGAACCGTTCGAGGCGGCGCCGTCGGCTCGCGCGGTGTCGGCTCGCGGACCGTCGGAGTCGCCGGACGGACCCGCCACGCCGTCGGCGTCAGCGCGTCGACCCCGCGACGAGCCCGATCGCGGCGTCGGTGCCGGCTTGGGCCGCTGGTCGACCGGATCGGTGTGCACGATCACGCCGCGACCGCTGCAGTGCTCGCACGGCTCGGAAAAGGCTTCGAGCAGGCCGGTGCCGACCCGCTTTCGTGTCATCTGGACCAGGCCGAGCGAGGTCACCTCGGCGACTTGATGCTTGGTGCGGTCGCGTCCGAGGCACTCGACGAGGCGGCGCAAGACCAACTCCCGGTTGCTCTCGAGCACCATGTCGATGAAGTCGATGACGATGATGCCGCCGATGTCGCGCAGCCTCAGCTGGCGCACGATTTCCTCGGCGGCCTCGAGATTGTTCTTCGTGACCGTCTCTTCGAGGTTGCCGCCCTTGCCGATGAAGCGGCCCGTGTTCACGTCGATCACGATCATGGCTTCGGTGCGATCGATGACGAGGTAGCCGCCGCTCGGCAACCAGACCTTACGGTCGAGGGCCTTGGCGAGCTGCTCGTCGACGCGATAGTGCCGGAAGACGTCTTCCTCCGACGTCCACTGCGTCAGCCTGGGCACGAGGTCGGGCGCGACGTGCCCGACGTACGCCTCGACCATGTCCCATTCGGAGTCGGCCTGGACGACGAGAGCCGAGAAGTCCTCGTTGAACACGTCGCGAATGACCCGGATGGTGAGGTCGGGCTCGCCGTAGAGCAGGGACGGCGCCTCGGCGGTTTCGGCCTTGCGCTTGATGTCCTCCCACTGCGCGGAAAGGCGTGCGATGTCGCGGGTCAGCTCCTCCTCCGAGGCGCCCTCCGCGGCGGTGCGCACGATGACTCCTGCGCCCTCGGGCATGACCTGGCGCAAGATCGTCTTCAACCTGGATCGCTCGTTGTCCGGCAACTTGCGGCTGATGCCCATCATCGAGCCCTCGGGCACCAGGACGAGGAAACGGCCGGGCAGGCTGACCTGGCTGGTCAGCCGGGCACCCTTGTGCCCGATCGGATCCTTGGTGACCTGGACGACGACTTGCTGGCCAGACTTCAGCGCCGACTCGATCCGGCGTTGCTGACCCTCCATGCCGGTCATGTCGAAGTTCACTTCGCCCGCGTAGAGCACCGCGTTGCGACCCTTGCCGATGTCGACGAAGGCAGCCTCCATGCCGGGCAACACGTTCTGCACGCGACCGAGGTAGACGTTGCCGACCATCCGGTTGTTCGAGCCGGTGCTCACGAAGTGCTCGACCAGGATGTCGTCTTCGAGCACCCCGATCTGGGTGCGCTCACCGCGCTGGCGAACCACCATCACCCGCTCGACCGATTCGCGGCGCGCCAAGAACTCCGCCTCCGTGAGCACGAGGCCACGCCGCCCACGGCGCACCATCTCGCGACCCTCGCGGCGGCGTTGCTTCTTCGCTTCCAGGCGAGTCGAACCCTTGACTCCCTGCACGCGCTCGTCGTTGTGTTCGCGGGGCTCACGAACGCGCACGACCGTGTTCGGCGGATCGTCGGGCGCCTGCTCGTCGCCGTCGCCGCCGCCACCGCGGCGACGCCGCCGCCGACGCCGCCTGCTCGACGTCGTCTCGCCGTCGTCCGGGCCGCCTGAGCGGTCTCCCGCGTCGTCCGCCTGCCGGGTGCTGTCGTCGTCGGAACCTGCGTCGGTGCGCACGTCGTCGGTGTGGCCGTCATCGCCGCGAGACTCATCCGTGCGCGACTCGTCGCGACCCTCGCCGTGCGGGCGTCTCCCCCGGCCCCCCCGCCTGCGCCGCCGGCCTTCCCGCTCGGCCGAGTCGGAGGCCGCCGCTGCGGGTGCCTCGGCGGCGGGCGCCGCCGCGCCGGCTGCCGCGGCGGCGGCTGAGGGAGCCTGAAACAGGACGCTCGGGACAGCAGCCGCGCCAGTGGTCGAACCGGCGCTCGCGGCGGCCTCGGCTCCGGAGTCGTGGCCCGCGCCCTTGCGTGACCCGCGGCTTCGCTTGCCCTTCGTCGCGGGCTCACCGCCCGCGCCGGCCGGCTCGGCTGCGTCGGGTGGCGCAGCGGCCGCTGGGCCGGCGGTCTTCTTCGAAGCCTTCTTCGGCGAGGTCTCGGTGCGCTTCGCCGCCTTCTTCTGGCTCGCCTTCGCGGCCTTCTTCACCGGCGCAGCACCGCCGGCGGTCTCAGCGCCGGCGGCGGGTGGCGCAGCGGCCGCCGCCTTGGCCGGTCGGCGCGACCGGCGGGCCGCGCCCGTCGGGCCGGCGCCGGCAGCTGAATCGGTTACGTTCGCGGAATCTGTCGTGGGCTCGTTCTCGAGCATGGAGTAACAGTCTTTCGTCGGGCCCCCGGGCGCCGTTCACCGGCGCCGCACGAGAGCAAGTCGTGTAGTAGGTCGCCGCGGGGACCTGAGTCACCGTGGCGCAAGTCAAAACGCAAGTCTGAGTCGGCGACGTTCGCGCGGGCCCAAGCGCCACGTACCGACCGTGAACTGTTCCGACCGCTACGGCATGACGTTCGCGTCGCGCAGATTCGCGGGACGTTGTGCGTCATGATCACCACGGTCAGTACAGTGCTCCCGGTCGGGCGCAAGCGGATCAGCGAGCTGGCCGGACGCCTCAAGGTGCCCCTGCGCCAGCCGCGCCACCAACGGTGGCACCGGCGGCGTTGGGTCGAGCAAGTCGCTCACCTGGCGGAGACCGGCCAAAACGTCGTCGGGTCGAACGGCCGGTACGACATGCCGGACGACCAGGTCGAGTATCGCACAGCCGCCGTGCCCGGTCGTTTCGGCCACGCCGAGGGCGACCACCGGCGCCCGGGCGTCGAGCGTGCGGCGGCCGTCCTTCAAGATTCGTTCGACCGCGATCGCGTCGGCCGCGAGAAACGCCTCGACCGCGCCCGCCGCGGTCTTCGGATCGACTCCGCGGAGCTCGATCCGCCACCACGACGCATCGATTCGGTCGGCGAGCGACCCGCCCTGCGCCTCCACCACATCGAGGACGTCGAATCCGGGCGGCAGCGCGGCGTCGAGGTCGGTGCGCACCGCCGCCGGATCGCGGACCGCGCTCAGCGCGATCTCGACGTATTCGGCCTCGCTCGCGGTGCCGGTCGGCGCCGCCCCGACGTAGGAGATGCGCGGGTGCGGCGAGAAGCCGGCGCTGAAGGCCACCGGCAGCCCGGCCCGCCGGACCGCCCGCTCGAGCACTCGCTGGAAGTCGCGATGGCTGGTGAAGCGGAGCCGGCCCCGCTTGGCGTAGCGCAGGCGCAGTCGCTGGACGACGGGGGCGACATCGCGGGGCTCGGGTTGGCGCGGCACCGGGGCGCTCAGCCGGCCGTGCCGCTGACGACCGTCAGCGGCAGCAGGGTTCGGCCCGTGGGGCCGACCTGGATGTCGGTGCCCATCGTGTCGCAGACGCCGCAGTCGAAGCATGGCGTCCAGCGGCAGTCCTCGACCTCGACGTCGGAGAGGGAGTCCTGCCAGTCCTGCCAGAGCCAGTCCTTGTCCAGCCCGGAGTCGAGGTGATCCCAGGGCAGCACCTCGTCACGGCTGCGCTCACGGATCGTGTACCAGTCGACGTCGACGGGCTCGCCCGCGAGCGCGTCGGCAGCGGCACGCATCCACCGGTCGTAGGAGAAGTGCTCGCTCCAGCCGTCGAACCTGCCGCCGTCGAGCCAGACCTGCTTGATGACCCGCCCGACCCGCCGATCACCACGCGAGAGCAGCCCTTCGACGATGCCGGGCTTGCCGTCGTGGTAGCGAAAGCCGATCGCCTTGGCGTAGCGCCGGTCGCTGCGTATCGCGTCACGAAGCTTCGTCAGCCGGGCATCGGTCGTGTCGTGGTCGAGTTGTGCGGCCCATTGGAACGGGGTGTGCGGCTTGGGCACGAACCCGCCGATGGAGACCGTGCAGCCGATGTCGCGGGTGCCGGCCGCGCGGCGTCCGGCCTCGATGACCTTGCGCGCGAGATCGGCGATCGCCAGCACGTCGTCGTCCGTCTCGGTCGGCAGGCCACACATGAAGTACAGCTTCACCCGACGCCAGCCCTGCGCGTAGGCAGTCGTGACCGTGCGGATGAGGTCGTCCTCGGTGACCATCTTGTTGATGACCTTGCGCATGCGCTCACTGCCGCCCTCCGGCGCGAACGTGAGCCCCGACCGCCTGCCGCCCCGGGAGAACTCGTTCGCGAGGTCGACGTTGAACGCATCGACACGGGTCGACGGCAAAGACAGCGAGGTGTTCGAGCCTTCGTAGCGGTCGGCGAGCTGCTTGGCCATCGGCCCGATCTCGGAGTGGTCGGCGCTGCTGAGCGAGAGCAACCCGACCTCCTGAAAGCCAGAGGCACGCAGGCCGGCGTCGACCATCGCACCCACGGTGTCGATCGAACGCTCACGCACCGGGCGGGTGATCATGCCGGCCTGGCAGAACCGGCAGCCGCGGGTACAACCACGGAATATCTCGACGCTGAACCGCTCGTGCACGGTTTCGGCGAGCGGCACGAGCGGCTTCTTCGGGTAGGGCCATTCGTCGAGATCCATCAGCGTGTGCTTGCGGACCACGGCCGGCACTCCGTCGACGTTCGGTCGCACCGATTCGATGTGGCCGTCGGGCAGGTATGTGACGTCGTAGAAGCGGGGCACGTACACCGCGCCCGTCCGCGCGAGCCGCAGCAGCAACTCCTCGCGCCCGCCCGGGCTGCCGGCGCGCTTCCACGCACGCACGATCTCGGTGATGTGCAACACGGCCTGCTCGCCGTCACCCAACACCGCGGCATCGATGAAGTCAGCGATCGGTTCGGGATTGAAGGCGGCGTGGCCACCGGCGATGACAACCGGGTCGGCGTCGGTGCGGTCACGCGCCTCGACCGGGATACCCGCCAGATCGAGGGCGTTGAGCATGTTCGTGTAACCGAGCTCCGTCGCGAACGAGACGCCGACGATGTCGAACGCCCCGACCGGCCGGTGGGAGTCGACACTGAACTGCGGGATGCGATGCTCGCGCATCAGCGCCTCGAGGTCGGGCCACACCGCGTACGTCCGCTCGACCAGCACGCCGTCGAGTTCGCCGAGCACCTCATAGAGGATCTGGACGCCCTGGTTGGGCAAGCCGACCTCGTAGGCGTCGGGGTACATCAGGCACCAGCGCACGTCGCAGGCCGCCCACTCCTTGGTGAGCGAGTTCAGCTCGCCGCCGACGTACTGCACCGGCTTACTGACCCGCAGCAGGAGGGGTTCGAGCAGGTCGAACACGGAGTCCGGCGCAGCTGCGGCGTCACGAGGAGTGCCGGTAGTCGATCTCACGGTGTCCCAGCGTAGCTGGGAGGTCACGTGGCGGCCGAGTTCGTACCGGCCCTGGTCTGGATGTGGATGTTCTGCAGCAGGCCGATCGCGAGCATGCTGGCGAACAGCGACGAGCCGCCGTACGAAACGAACTGCAAGGGGATGCCGGTGATCGGCATGATCCCGAGGTTCATCCCGATGTTCTCGAAAGACTCGAAGGCCAGCCAGCAGACGATGCCTGCCGCGGTCACCCGACCGTAGAGGTCGGGGGCGTGCGCGGCGATCCGTAGCCCGCGCCAGATGATGATGCTGATCAACGCGACGATCAGCCCGGACCCGATGAACCCGAGTTCCTCGCCGGCGGTGGCGAAGATGAAGTCGGTATGGGCCGCGAAGACGTAGCCGTTGTTGATCTGCGGGCCGTGGAACAGCCCGGTGCCGTGCATGCCACCCGAGCCGATGGCGATTTTCGCCTGGAACGCGTTGTAGCCGTAGCTCTGCGTGCCGGAGCCGGGGTGCAGGAACGCCGTGAGCCGGGCCTGCTGGTAGCCGCTGAGCAGCTGGAACTTCAAGACGACGCCGGCGCCGATGGCACCGATCACGGCGAGGCCCACGAGCCATCTGGTCGGCGCCCCGCCGATCGCCAGCACGCCGAACATGATGACCACCATGACCAGCGTCGTGCCGAGGTCGTTTTGCAGCAGCACGATGCCCATGGGGATCGCGATGAGTATCAACGCGCGGAACACGTCGAGGTCGCCCACCTCGAGCCGCTGCTCCCGCTTGGCGTTGAACATCATCGCCGCCAAGACGATGACGGCGAGTTTCGCGAACTCCGACGGCTGGATTTCGACCGCGCTGCCGAACCTGATCCAGGCTTTCGCGCCCGCCACGCTCGAACCGATCGCAAAAGTTGCGAGCAGACCGAGGATCGCCAAGACGTAGAGCACGGGCGCCGACGACCGGATCGCGCCGTAGTCGACGACTGTCGCGACCAGGGCGAAAGCCAGGCCGACGGCGAAGAACAGCACCTGATGCTCGGCGGTGGCGAACGGATGCAGCGGGTTCAGCGGCTTGGTTGCGGCGGCCACCAGCAGGGTGCCGAGTGCGGACAGGCTGAAGACGGCGGCCCACAGGATCCAGTCACTTCGCCAGAGGCGGGCGAGCCGACCGGGCCGGTGGTCGGGGAGCGGAGCGACGCCGCCCACGCGGCTCGATACACCGGTGTACGGCCGGGCGCTCGGCGTCCGGGCCAGGCTGCGGTCGGTAGCGACGGCCCCGACGACGCCGATCCGGCGCGGGGCGCTCATCGTCGCCTCACCACGACCACCGCCCGGGGGGCCCGCTGCGACGCTCGGGTGAGGTCACGAGCGGCTGCAGGTCGGAGATGGCGCTCGACGCAGTTCCCGTCGGCGTCGCACTCGCGGCTGCCGGCGCCGGGGGCTGGACGCTGGTCAGCACCGGCAACGCCTTCGGCGGCGCGCCGCTGGGAAACGCGGCCGCAGTGAAGTGATCGTGCGCGAGTGCGTTCGGGCCGCCGTCCAGCCCGTAGATGCCGTCATAGATCTCGCGGACGGCGGGTGCCGCCGTCACACCGCCCTGACCGCCCTGCGACACCATGACGACCACGGCGTACTGCGCAGGCTGGCCGACCGGGCCGCCGAACGAGGCGAACCAGGCGGTGGAATCCTTCGGTGAGCCGTCGGGGTTGGTCGCCTGGACTTCGGCGGTACCCGTCTTGCCGGAGACCGTATAGCGACCGAACGGAAAGCCGGTGAAGGCGGCCGTCGCAGTACCGCCTTGCTGCGTCGTAACTTCGGACAGGGCCTGCCGGATGTACGCCAGCACGTCACCGGGAACAGGCAGCTTCTTCGAAGGTGCGTCGATCTGCTTCACGACCTGCCCGTCCGGTCCGACGACCGCCTTGCCGACGCGTGGCGTGAATAGCGTGCCACCATTGCCCAAAGCGGCGTAGGCCATGGCCAGCTGCAGCGGTGAGACAGTGACGGTGCCCTGGCCGATAGCGAAGTTCAGCGCGTCGCCCTCGCGATACTGGTATCCGTCCTGGCAGTTCTCGATGTCGTACTGGCGAAACAACGGGTTCTTCTCCGTCGTCACCTCGGCACACCAACGCGCCTTGTTCTTCTTCCAGTCGTCGATCTTCTGCTGGCGGGTCACGATGTCACCCGTTGCGTCGATCGGCAGGTCGACGCCGGTGTCAGCACCGAGGCCCCACGCCCGCGCCTCGTTGATGAGTGCATCGGCTGGATGCTTCGCCTTGATGCCGCCGTCGTTGTTCCACAGCGTGTCGCCGATTTTGTAGAAGAACGTGTCGCACGAAATTTTGAGCGCCGTCATGAAGCTGATC
This sequence comes from uncultured Actinomycetes bacterium, assembly GCA_963782965.1. Taxonomy (GTDB): domain Bacteria; phylum Actinomycetota; class Actinomycetes; order Acidothermales; family Acidothermaceae; genus CAWALV01. The sequence goes on along the minus strand of CAWALV010000006.1, from coordinate 974,665 downwards.
GAACCCAGCCCGGTCTCACCTTCGAAGTTGGTGAAGGTCCGGTTACCGACGCTGAAGACCGTCGGGCACTCGTAGGTGCCGCTCAACGAGTAGTACGGCGTGCTGACAGCGCCCGCTGTCGTGATCACCTTGAACGTCGAACCGGGCGCGTACTGGCCCTGGACAGCCTGGGAATACAGCGGCTTGCCGGGCGCGTGCAGGAGCTGGTCGTACGCCTTCTGGGTGATGCTCCCGCCGTTCCACACGTTCGGGTCGTAGCTCGGGTAGTTGGCGAGAGCAACGACGTGTCCAGTGCGGGCATCGATGACGACTGCGGCAGCAGCGTCGGCCTTCTGGGTCACCATCTGGTGATTCGCGAGTTGCGGCGTGGTGCGAGCGTGATTCACCGCGTCGACGAGCGCGTTCTCAGCGATCTTCTGCACCTTCGCGTCGATGCTGGTGACCACCTCGTCACCCGGTACCGGCGAGGTCTCCGACACCGTCGACAGCGGGCGGCCCGCCGGGTCGACCTCGACCGTGCGGGTACCCATCGTGCCCTGCAGGTAGCTGTCGTACTCGGCCTCGAGGCCGGCCTGACCCTTCATCCCGCCGGCGCTAGCCTCCGACCGCAGTTCGTCGGCTTGCTGCGTCGTCGACGCCTTTTGCACGTCGTCCCCGGTGATCTTGCCGACGTTACCGATGATCTGAGCCGCTGAGGCGCCGTCCGGAGCCGGGTATTGGCGCAAGTCCTCGATCTGCGCCGTGACGCCGGGGAACTCCTCCTGGTGTTCGAGCACCTGGAGAGCGATGTCCGTCGCACGCTTGGTGCTGCCGGCCGCGGTGTTGTCGAGGGTGAGCAACGGGATCGGCTGCAGGGGCGAGCCGGTCCAGCACCCTGGGTTCATCTGCGGCGCGCGCTGCCCGTAGTGGAGGTAATCGCAGAGCGTGACGCGTGCAGCAAGCTGGTCGGCCGGAAGCCCCACGATCTGGGAGAGCCGGTCGATCTCGTCGGCACGCGCCGCCTTGTCCTTCGGCATCGCGGTACTCAACGCCGAGACGACCAGCGCGCTTTGATTCTGCGCGAGCGGTTTGCCGACGTCGTCCACGATGAGCCCGCGGGGCGCCACGGTTCGCACCTGGCTGGTGGTGCTGTGGTTGAGCTCCGCCACGTACTGGTCACCTGCGAGGGCCTGCATGTACCACAGGCGGCCGACCAGGGTCACCGGTAAAGAAAGCACAAGAGCAGCGAGGACGACGAGGCGCAGGCGTGAGCGGTCGGTCACGGCTGCCTCCTCTCGAGCGTCTCTCGCGCAGCTGGCGGCGTCGTTCGACGGTAGCGCGTCACGCGCGGACAACCTTGCGCTGCGTGCGGCGCGCGAGAGCCATCACCCACGGCGCCACGAACGGCGCCAGCAAGACGTCGTACCCGATGGCGAACGGAACGCTCGAGGCGAGCGCGCGAACGCTCATCCGGGAGTCGGCGAGCATCACGCCCATGACGGCATACAGCACGGTCGCCACCGCCACCGCGAGGGTGACCGCGAGCAGGGCGACCGCGACGGAGTCACGCGCCTCCTCGCGAAGCAGGCCGGCCAGGTAGCCCGCCACGCAGAGCGCGAGCGCGTAGCGACCGATCAAGTGGTCGGACGGCGGCACGACGTCGATGAGCAGCCCGGCGAAGAAGCCGGTGAACGCGCCCCGGACCGGCCCGATCACCAGCGCCCATGACGCCACGACCAGCAGGAGCAGGTTCGGCGCGGCGCCGGGCAGGTGAAGTGGGCCGAACAGGACGGCGTCGACCACCGCGGCGAACACCACCAGGGCCGCGATCACGACGATCCGGACGGCGCTAACCACCCGGGGTCCTCGAAGGCGACGGGTTCGGGCCGGCGCTGCCGGACGTCGACGGCGGCGGGTTCGCGGTGACGGTCGCTGTCGCGGTCACCGTGACGGTGGGCACCGGCGAGGCGAGCAACGCCTGCCGGGGATCGGTGCGCGGCGGCTCCACGATGACGCCGACGAGGTCGAGCGTCGCGAAGTTGACGAAAGGCGTGACGTGGCCGGTCTGCGCCTCGCCGGCCAGCGGCGTGCTAGCGGTCGCGACGCTGCCGACCGGCACCCCCCACACGAACGGTTCCTGGTTGGCGGAGCCTTGGGTGACGAGCCCGTCGCCTTGCTTCACCCGAGACGAGGGGTCGATCAACTGCAGGCTCATGTCCGATCGGCCGTGCCCGGTGACGAACCCGGTGGAACCGTCGGGCAGCCGCACTCCGACGTTCGACTCCGGGTCGATCGCCAGCAGCATGGTCGAGGTCGTGTCGCCCACGATCTTGATCCGGCCGACCAGGCCGTCGCCGTTGACGACCGTCATGTCGGGCTTGATGCCGTCGTTCGCGCCGGCGTCGATCGTCGCCGTCCACTCGAAGCCGTCGCCCGGGCCGGTGGAGATCACCTGGGCCGGGACCATCTTGTACCGGCCGACGGCCGAGACGTGCAGCAGTTGGTCGAGCTCGTCGACGCGGTGCTGATCGAACGGCTGCTGGCGGAGCTGGGCGCGCAGCGCGGAAACCTCACGCTGTGCCTGCTGCAACTTCTTGTGGTTGCTGCCGACCGAGGTGATCGATTCGATCACGTGCCGAACCGGCCGGACGACGTCGGCAGCCGCCCGCTCGACCGGGCCGAACACCGAGGTGGTACTTCGGCGAAGCGACCCGAAGACGCCACCCCCGTGTGCTCGATAGTCGAGCGTGATCAACGTGAAGGCAGTCAGCACCAGCAGGGCGAGTACCAGCCGACCACGACGATTGCCTCTCACGGTTTCACGTGACGTTCATCGCGGCGACTTCGTGCCCCAATACAGGTGAGGATTTAGTGGCCACGCGGTTCGGAGATGAGCACCTGCTGGAGCGCCTCGAACGACTCGATGCACTTGCCGGAGCCCATCGCCACCGAATCGAGCGGGCGTTCGGTGATGTGAATCGGCATGCCGGTCTCGTGCCGCAGCCGCTCGTCGAGACCGTTCAGCAGTGCGCCACCACCGGTGAGGACGATGCCGCGGTCCATGATGTCGCCGGCGAGTTCCGGGGGGCACTTGTCGAGCGTCGTCTTCACCGCATCGACGATGGCATTGACGGGCTCGTCGATCGCCTTGCGCACTTCGGCGGCGCTGACGACGATCGTCTTGGGCAGGCCGCTGACGAGGTCGCGGCCGCGGATCTCGGCGTGCGGCTCGTCGGGTGCCGGGAAGGCCGAGCCGATCGCCATCTTGATTTCTTCGGCGGTGCGCTCGCCGAGCATCAACGAGTATTCCTTCTTCACGTAGTTGATGATGCTGCTGTCGAGCTCGTCGCCACCGATGCGGATGGACTGGCTGGTGACGATGCCGCCGAGGGAGATGACGGCCACCTCCGTGGTGCCACCGCCGATGTCGACCACCATGTTGCCGGTCGGCTCGTGCACCGGCAGGCCGGCGCCGATCGCCGCGGCCATCGGCTCCTCGATGATGTAGACCCGGCGCGCCCCGGCCGCGTAGCCGGCGTCCTTCACGGCTCGTTGCTCGACGCCGGTGATGCCACTCGGCACGCAGACCACGACGCGCGGACCGCGCGCCAGGTAGCGGCGGCGGTGCACCTTCTGGATGAAGTAGCGCAACATGCGCTCGGTGGTGTCGAAGTCGGCGATGACGCCGTCCTTCAGCGGCCGGATCGCGACGATGTTGCCCGGCGTCCGGCCGATCATCCGCTTGGCCTCGATGCCGACCGCCAGAATGCCCCCGGTGTTGGTGTTGATGGCCACGACGGAGGGCTCGTTCAAGACGATGCCGCGGCCGCGCACATAGACCAGCGTGTTGGCGGTGCCGAGGTCGACCGCCATGTCACGGCCGAAGAATGTGGTGGGCATGAGACGGCCTTCCGATCGACTACATCCGCACAACCGGTGCCCCGGACATCGGGGCAGCGGACGCCGCGCGGGCGCGGCGCAGCCATGCTACGTGGTCTCGGCCCGGCGACGAGCAGAACCCGCCGCAACCGGAAAAGACCACCCAACCCCGACCCGGCGGCCCGGGCCCCCCGGCGGGCCTTATGAGGCCCTCTCGGCGGGCCCTTATGAGGCCCTCTCGGCGGGCCCTTATGAGGCCAACCCCCCCGAGGACAGGCTTGCAAGCCTGTCCTCGGGGGTGTTGACCACGTTTACGTGATCAACCCGCAGGCGGGGGCGGTGATCAAGAAAGGGTCGGGAAGAAGAGGGCGATCTCTCGGGCGGCCGACTCGGCCGAATCGGAGCCGTGCACCAGGTTCTCGGTCACGATCAGGCCGTAGTCGCCGCGGATCGTGCCGGACGGCGCTTTCACCGGGTCGGTCGGGCCCATCATCGCCCGCCATGTCTCGATCGCCCGCGGACCCTCGGCCACCGCGGCGACGAGCGGCCCGCCGGTTATGAACTCGATCAGCGGCTCGAAGAACGGCTTGCCCTCGTGCTCGGCGTAGTGCGCCTTTGCGGTGGCGCGGTCGAGGGTGCGCAACTCCAGCGCCACGAGCCGCAGCCCCTTGCGCTCGATGCGCGCGAGCACCTCACCCACGAGGCCGCGCGCCACAGCGTCAGGCTTGACGAGGACGAGCGTTCGCTCCGGATCGACCACCGAGGCTCCTTTCGGCGAGCCCGGCGCAGCGCCGGGTGGCCGGAGCTTATCGACCCGCCGTCACTTCAGCAGGAGGCGGCCCAGGCGACGGCCGGCCACGAGCACGCCCACCACCCCCATGGCCACCAGGTAGCCGATGTTGGCAAGCAAACCGAGTCGCAGGTGGCCCAGGACGAGCGCCCGCTGCACGTCGACCGCCTGGTAGAGCGGAGTCCACCGGACGACGGCACCGACCGCCGACGGGTAGGTCGACAGCGGGTAGAACGTGGCGGAGAAGAGGAACATCGGCAGGATTGCGAGCGTCACCCACTCGAAGTCCTGCCAGCTGCGCATGAACGTCGTGGCGCCCATACCGACCGCAGCGAAAGCCAGCCCCTCCAAGACGGCGAACGGCAAGGAGAGCAGCGCCCACCACGAGGTGAGCAGGCCCATGCCGGCCATCACCACCAGGAACGCGGTCGAATACATCGCGCCGCGCAGCAGTGCCCAGGAGATTTCACCCGTCGCGACGTCGAAGGGGCCGAGCGGTGTCGCGAGGACGGCGTCATAGACCTTCGCGTACTTCATCTTCCAGAAGATGTTGAAGGTCGAGTCGAAGATCGCGCCGTTCATCGCGGACGACGCGAGCAGCGCCGGCGCAACGAATGCGGTGTAGCGGACGTCGGCTCCGGCGTAGGAGATGTGCGGCACCAGCTTGCCCAGGCCGACGCCGATGGAGAGCAGGTAGAAGAGGGGTTCGAAGAATCCCGACACGATGGTCAGCCAGGTGCGCCGGTAGACCATGAAGTTGCGTTCGACGAGCGCGCGGCTGCGACGGCCGGTGAGCCCTGCTATCGCGTCGTACGGGAGGATGCGACCGACGAGCGTCCCCGCGATGGCAGCCACATCACACCGCCAATCGGCGCCGGAACCGGCGCAGCGAGAAGTAGATGCCGGCCGCGGCCAGCGCGACGAGGTAGCCGATGTGCGCGGCCACCAGCAGCCACCCGCCGCTCTCGAGCCGGCCCGTCGTGAGGTCGCGCATCAGGCTGACGCCGTGCCACAACGGCAACGCGTAGGCGATCGGACGCACCAACGCCGGCAGCTGCTCGACCCGGAAGAACGTGCCGGAGAAGAGAAACATCGGGATGATGACGAACCGTTGCAGGACGGCGAAGCCGTAGTCGGTCTCGCGTGTCGCCGCGAACGCGGTCACCGGCGCGGAGAACGCCAAGGCCACCAACACGGACGTCGGCAGCGCGAGCGCCGCCCACGCCGACCGGATACCACCGAACGCCGCGACGATGCCGAGGTAGACGGTCGAGGCCATTGCTGCGCGCGACGCCATCCAGAGCAAGTGGCCGACGAAGATGTCACTCGGCGTCAGGGGCGTCGCCGCCATCGCGTGGTAGTTGCGCACCCACTTGAACGAGGCGAGCACCGGATACATCGCTTCTGCGGCGCCGACTTGCATCGCGGTCGCCGCGACGAGACCCGGCGCGACGAACTGGAGATAGCTGAGACCCTCGGTGCCCTGACCGCTCTTCACAAGCGACCCGAGCCCGACCCCCATCGCGGTGAGGTACATGACCGGACTCACGAGCGTGCTCACAGCGCTGCCGCGCCAGGTCCGCCGGTACGACGCCCACCAGTAGCCGTAGGAGCGCGAGGCGGGGCGAGAGGAGATAGTCGTCATCAGTCGACCAGACTGCGCCCGGTGAGATGCAAGAAGACGTCCTCGAGAGTGCTGCGCCGCACCAGCACCGACAGCGGCGCCGCCCCGCGTGCATGCACGCGCTCGACGCAGGAATCGCCGTCATCGGCGTAGAGCAGCACGCGGTCGGGCAACACATCGACGCGCTCGGCGACACCGTCGAGCTTTTCGGCCGCGATCTCGTTCTCGTCGATGGCGAACCGCAACTCCACGACGTCGCGCGTGGAGTAGCGATCGATCAGCTCCCGCGGAGACCCCTCGGCAGCGATCCGGCCCTTGTCCATGACGACCAGGCGATCGCACAGCTGCTCGGCTTCGTCCATGTAGTGCGTCGTCAGCACCAGCGTCACGCCCTGCTGTTTGAGCCGGAACAACCTGTCCCAGACGACGTGCCTGGCCTGCGGGTCCAGGCCGGTCGTGGGTTCGTCGAGCAGCAGCAGGCGCGGCTCGTTGATCAGCGACCGCGCGATCGTGAGGCGTCGCTTCATACCGCCGGACAACGGTTCGACCTTGTCCTCCGCGCGATCACCCAGCTGCACGAACTCGAGCAGCCGCTCGGCTCGCTCGCGAACGACCGGCCGCGGCAGCCCGAAGTAACGGCCGTAGATGAGGAGGTTCTCGCGCACGGTCAGTTCGAGATCGAGCGTGTCGAGCTGCGGGACGACGCCGAGCTGGGCGCGGATCTGGGCGCCCTGGGTCGCCGGATCGAGGCCGAGGATGCGCAAGGTGCCGCCGGACAACGGCGAGACGCAGCCGATCATCCGCATGGTCGAGGACTTGCCGGCGCCGTTCGGCCCGAGGAATCCGAACGCCTCGCCGGGCTGCACGTCGAAGTCGACGCCGTCGACGGCCACGAACTCACCGAAGCGCTTGACCAGTCCCCGGGCGTGGATCAAGGGCTCCCGCGGTTCGTTGGTCACGTCCGTCGACGTTACCCGGTTCGGCGAGCCGGCTGAACGCGTTTTCTTCCGGGTCAGCGACCAGCGGCCGTCGTGTACTCCTCGGCCTTGCGGATCGCGGTCTCGCCCATCCGCCACGCCACGATCCACAGGGCGCCGAAGATCACGCCGAGCACGAACATGGTCGGGACGACGACACCGCACGCGACCGCGAGAACCTGCAACACCGTGCCGGCGGGATACGCCCACGGCCGGGTGATCCGTGCCGCCACGACGACACATCCGAACGCCAGCGCGACACCCACCGGGACCGCTGCGGCCACCGAGACGTGCGAGATCACCACCGCCGCGATGATCGCCAGCCAGAAGACCACGACCTCCATGCCGAGAACGCTGGAGGTCAGCCGCCGCTTGCCTTTGAGCGCCTCGGCGCGAATCGCGCGGGCGTCGGCAGCCGTCAGCGACGGCGGGCCCGGCGGGTGCTGCGTCACGTGCGCCGCCGCAGCAACGTGCGCGCTTCTCCTGCGGTGACCACCGAGCCGGTGATCAGAACGCCCGCCCCGCCGAAGTCGGCATCTTCTTCTGCCCGCTCGACAGCGAGCTCGATCGCCTCGTCCAGATGTGTCGCGACGTCGACGCGATCCTCCCCGAAGATCTCGACGGCGACGGCGCCCAGCTCGTCTGCATCTATCGCCCGCGTCGAACTGCTCTGCGTCACCACGAGGTGGGCCAGGAAAGGTTCGAACGCCTCCAGGATGCCGCGGAAGTCCTTGTCGGCAAGCGTGCCGATGACGCCGACGAGCCGCCGGAACGCGAATGACTCGGAGAGCGCCGCGATGGTGGCGCGCGCACCGGCCGGGTTGTGCGTGGAGTCGACGATGACCGTGGGCGAGGTGCTCACGACCTCCAGCCGGCCGGGCGAGCGCACGTCTGCGAATGCGGCGCGAACGAGGTCGGCGTCCAAGCCCCCCTCCCCGCTGGCGAAGACCTCGACGGCGGCCAACGCGCAGGAGGCGTTGCTCGCCTGGTGTGCGCCGAAGAGGGGCAGGAAGACTTCGTCGTAACTGGCGTGCAAGCCACGCAGGTTGAGGAGCTGACCGCCGACGCCACGCTCGCGGTCGACGACGCCGAACTCGTGCCCTTCCCGGGCAACGGTCGCACCGACGTCGGCGATCCGGCCCAGCAGGACTGCGGCGGCGTCCGGGTGTTGGAGGCCGAGCAGGACGGTCTGGTCGCCGCGGATGATGCCGGCCTTCTCCCCCGCTATCTCGGCGAGCGTCTCGCCGAGATGTGCTTGGTGGTCGAGGTCGATCGGGGTGACGACGGCCACCGGAGCGCGCACGATGTTCGTCGCGTCGAGCCGCCCACCCATGCCGACCTCGATCACGCCGACGTCGACCGGCGCTTCCGCGAACGCCGCGAAGGCCATGCCCGTCACGGCTTCGAAGAACGAGAGACGCGTGGCAAAACGGCCGTCGACGAGATCGAAGTAGGGCACCAGCTCGTCGTAGGTGGCTACGAACCGGTCGGCAGGAATGGGCTCGCCGTCGATGCTGATGCGGTCGGTGATCGATTCCAGGTGCGGACTCGTGTAGCGACCGGTGCGCAGACCCAGGCCGCGCAGCAGCGCATCGATCATCCGCGCGGTCGAGGTCTTGCCGTTTGTTCCTGCGATGTGGATCGAGGGATAGGCCAGATGCGGATCACCCAGCAGATCCATCAACGCAGTCATGCGCTCGAGCTTCCACTCGATGCGCGATTCGGGCCACCGGGCCAGCAGCTCCTTCTCGACCCGTCCGAGCTCGGTCACGGGGTCACGCTCGTCAACCCTGTGCCGAAGGCAGGGCGTCGAGCTGACCCTGGAGCCGGACGATGTCAGCCTCGGCGCCCTGCAGACGCGCGTGCATCTTGGCGATGACCGGCTGCGGCGCTCTGCTCGTGAACTTCTCGTCAGCGAGCCTCTGCTGCGCGATCGCCACCTCGCTGCGCGCGGTGTCGAGCGCCTTGACCAGCCTCGCCCGCTCCTTGGCGACGTCGATGGTGCCCGACAGGTCGAGCCCGACCCGCATCGAGCTGTCGCCGAGACCGACGACGACGCCTGCAGTTTCGGCGAAATCGTCACCCGGCAACTGCAGGCGGGCAAGCGAGCGGATCTGCGCGTCGAACGCCGCAAGCGGAGTCTTCGTCGCCCACTCGATTCGCGCCGGAACGCGCTGGGCCGGCCGCAGCCCCTGCTCGGCGCGGAAACGGCGGACCTCCGTCACGACGCTCTGCAGGCCGAGCACGAGCTCCTCGTCGTCGGGGTGGCGACGCCCGACGTCGAGCACGTCGCCTGTCGGCCACGCGGCTCGCACCAGCGTCTCGCCACCGGTCAGCGTCACCCACAACTCCTCGGAGGCGAACGGGATGATCGGATGCCAGAGCCGCAGCAACACGTCCAGCACATACCCGAGCACCCGTCGAGTGGCTGCCGCCTCGGCACCGCCGTGTTCGAGCGGCAGCTTCGCGAGCTCGACGTACCAGTCGCAGAACTCGTCCCACGTGAAGTGGTACAGCGCGTCGCATGCCTTGGCGAACTGGAAGTCTTCGTAATAGCCGTCGACCTCCGCCGTCGCGGCCGCCAGCCGGGAGAGGATCCAGCGGTCGACAGCGGAAAGTTCGGCATCGGCGGGCAGCTCGCCGGCGACGGTCGCACCGTTGAGAATGGCGAACCGGCAGGCGTTCCAGAGTTTGTTGACGAAGTTGCGGCTGCCCTGCGCCCACTCGTCGCTCACCGGGATGTCAGTGCCCGGGTTCGCGCCTCTGGCGAGGGTGAGCCGCAAGGCGTCTGCGCCGTACTGCTCGATCCAATCGAGCGGATCGACGACGTTGCCGAACGACTTCGACATCTTCTTGCCGTGGGCGTCGCGAACCATGCCGTGCAGAGCGACGACGTCGAAAGGTTGCCGGCCATCGGTGGCGTAGAGGCCGAACATCATCATGCGAGCAACCCAGAAGAACAAGATGTCGTAGCCGGTGAGCAGCACGGAGGTCGGATAGAACTTGGCGAGGTCGGGTGTTTGGTCGGGCCAACCGAGGGTCGACAGCGGCCACAGCGCCGAAGAGAACCAGGTATCGAGGACGTCGTCGTCCTGCCGCCAACCGTCACCTGCCGGTGGTTCGTCGTCCGGACCGACAACCACTGTCTGACCCTCTGGCCCGTACCAGACCGGGATGCGATGCCCCCACCACAACTGCCGGCTGATGCACCAGTCGTGCATGTTGTCGACCCAGCCGAACCAGCGCGACTCCATCTCTGTCGGGTGAACTCGCACCCGACCATCGCGGACGGCGTCGCCGGCGGCCTTCGCCAGTGACTCCACCTTCACGAACCACTGGAGCGACAAGCGCGGCTCGACAACCGTGTCGCATCGCGAGCAATGCCCGACCGCGTGCACGTAGGGACGCTTCTCGGCCACGATCAGTCCGAGTTCGCGCAATGCGGCGGTCACAGCGGGGCGAGCCTCGAAGCGATCCAGGCCTTCGAACGGCCCGACCGCGGTGATCACCCCGCGCTCGTCCATGACGGTGACCGACGGCAAGCCGTGCCGTTGCCCGATCTCGAAGTCGTTCGGGTCGTGCGCAGGCGTTACTTTCACCGCGCCGGTGCCGAACGTGGGGTCGACGTGCTCGTCGGCCACGATCGGGATGCGGCGCCCGGTAAGGGGCAGCTCGATCTCGGTGCCGACCAGATGGGCGTACCGCTCGTCATCGGGATGCACGGCTACGGCGGTGTCGCCGAGCATGGTCTCGACCCGGGTCGTCGCGACGGTGACCGGACCGTAGGAGATCGACACCAGCTCGCCGTCGTCGTCGGAGTGTTCGACCTCGATGTCGGAGAGCGCGGTATGGCAACGCGGGCACCAGTTGATGATGCGCTCGGCGCGGTAGATCAGGCCGGCGTCGTGCAGCCGCTTGAAGATGGTGACGACGGCGCGCGACAACCCGTCGTCCATTGTGAATCGCTCGCGGCTCCAATCGACCCCGTCGCCCAGCCGGCGCATCTGGCCGAGGATCTCCCCGCCGTACTCGGCCTTCCACTGCCAGACCCGCTCGACGAACGCCTCACGGCCGAGCTCCTGGCGTGAGGTGCCCTCCTTCGCGAGTTCCCGTTCGACGGCGTTTTGGGTGGCGATGCCGGCGTGGTCCATGCCGGGCAGCCAGAGCGCCTCGTACCCCTGCATCCGGCGGCGGCGCACGAGCGCGTCCATCAACGTGTGCTCGAGGGCGTGACCCATGTGGAGCCGCCCCGTGACGTTCGGCGGCGGGATCACGATGCAGTACGGTTCGCGGTCGCTCGTGGCGTCGGCGGTGAAGTAGCCACCGGCCAGCCATCGCTCGTAGAGGCGACCCTCGACGCTCGCCGGCGCGTAAACCGAGGGCAACTCGGACGCCGTGTCGCGGGCGCGGCGAGTGTCGTCGGGCGGCTGGGCCTCGCCGGGTTCGGATTTCACGCGGTCGAGTCTAGGGAGCGCGGCCGTGTGCCGCGGCATGGGTTATGTCGGCCAGGAGCTACCGGCCGCCATACGGGTGACGAATTCGGTCAAGGCGGGCCCGACTTGCGCCGAACCTAGGACTGCGGAGAGCGTCCACGAAGCGAGGCAGCATGAAGCATCAAGACCCGTCCAACGCGGCCTACGAGTCACCGTTCGCGATGACGATCCTGCCCGCCAAGGGTCGGGGTCGCGACAAGCACGCACCGCCCGCTCGGCCCCCCGCGGAACCGGTCGCGCCGCAGCAACAGGCCCCGGCACCGCCGGCGGCCCCTCAGCCGGGCGGCTTCCCGCAACAAGCCGGTGCTCCGCAGGCCATGCCGGTTCCGGTGGCGGCCGGGCTGCCGATGGGCGCCCCACCGCAGCCGCCACAGGCGCCGCAGGGTTACCCGCAACCGCCCCAGCCGCCGCAGGGTTACCCGCAGGCGCCGCAGCCGCAGGGTTACCCGCAGGCGCCGCAAGCGCCGCAGGGCTACGCCCAGCCGCCCCAGGGCTACCCCCAACCGCCGCAGCCGCCGCAGGGCTACGCCCAGCCTGCGCCGCCCGCTCCCCAGGCTCCTGGCGCCTATCCGCTCATGCCTGGCTACCCGGCACCCGACGCATCCGGCAACCCGGTCGCGCCGGCGTTCACCGACGTTGCGCCGCAGGCTGAGGACGGCGCCGGCGGTCACCATCACGCTGAGAAGAGTTCCCGCCGGCGGACCGGCCTGCTCGTCGGGCTGCTCGTGGTCGCACTCGGCGCGGGTGGGTACTACGCGGTTCCGAAGTACGTCCTCAAGCACGACTCGACACCCAAGACGACAGCCGTCTTGCCGGCCTCCGTCACCGGCTCCGCCAGGCAGACCAGCGGGTCGGCGGTGGCCAGCGCGCAGGCAATCCTCACCGCGGCCAAGAAGGCCGACCCGGCGCTGGCGCTGACCCATGTCGCGATCTACGGCGGCACTGGCCAGATCGTCGTCGTTGCCGGCCAACTTCCGACCACCGTGCCGGCCAGCAGCGCGAGCCAGCAGGTCGCCCTCGTCGGCCGCATCAACAAAGGCCTCGCCAAGGCGACGGGTGGCCAGCCCGATCACCTCACCTCGATCCCGCAGGCCGGAAAGAACGCCGGCCAGTGGTGGTGCGGGGCGGCGGTCGGCTCGGACCAGCCGGCCACCGACTGCATCGGTGTCGACGCGAGTTCGGTCATCGTGGTCAGCGTGACCGGGGCCAAGAGCGCCGACAACCTCAAGGTGGCCAACGAGGCTCGCGCCGCAATCATCAAGCACTGACGCCTGCGGCGCGCCCCAGCCACGAAGCCTGGGCGCGCCGGAGGCAGGGGCGCGGGCCTAGGCTCCGGACATGGACTTTCGGACCATCATCGAGCCGTTTCGCATCCATGCCGTCGAACCGCTGCGCATCACCAGCGCAGCGGAACGTGCAGACGCCATCCGTGCCGCCGGTTACAACCTCTTCTCGCTGCATGCGGACGACGTGCTCATCGACCTGCTGACAGACTCCGGCACCGGGGCGATGTCGAGCGAGCAGTGGGCCGGCATCCAGCGCGGCGACGAGAGCTACGCCGGCTCCCGATCCTGGTTTCGGTTCCTGGACGCCGTCCGCGAACTGTTCCCCTTCGAACACGTCATCCCGACGCACCAGGGACGCGCCGCCGAGAGGATTCTTTTCACCATCGTCGGTGGCGCGGGCAAGACCGTTCCGAACAACACCCACTTCGACACCACCCGCGCGAACGTCGAGTACAGCGGCGCGCGGGCGGTCGACCTCGTCATCGCCGAGGGTCGCGACCCGCGAGCCGACCACCCGTTCAAGGGCAACATGGATCTCGACGCGCTCGACGCGCTGCTCTCGTCGTCCGGCCCTGGTGAAGTACCGCTGGTCATGGTGACGGTGACCAACAACTCCGGCGGCGGCCAGCCGGTATCGCTCGGCAACCTGCGGGGCGTGCGGGAGATCTGTGACAACCACCAGGTGCCGCTGTTCCTCGACGCCTGCCGCTTCGCGGAGAATGCCTGGTTCATCCGGAGCCGAGAGTCGGGCTATGCCGACGCCGACGTGAGTGACATCGTGCGCGAGATGGCCAGCCTGGCCGACGGCATGACGATGAGTGCCAAGAAGGATCCGCTCGGCAACATCGGCGGCTGGCTCGCGATGAACGACCCCGACCTGGCCGCCAAGTGCCGCACGATGCTGATCCTGACCGAGGGTTTCCCCACCTACGGTGGCCTCGCCGGCCGCGACCTCGAAGCGCTCGCCCAGGGTTTGCGCGAGGCGGTCGACCACGACTACCTGCGCTACCGCATCCGTTCCACCGCCTACCTGGGTGAGGCTTTGGACGCCGCCGGCATCCCCGTCGTCCGGCCGATCGGGGGCCATGCGGTCTACATCGACGCACGCTCGCTGCTCGCGCACATCCCGCCGCTGGAGTATCCGGGCCAATCGCTCGCCGTCGCGCTGTACGAGACCGGTGGCGTGCGCGGGTGCGAGATCGGCACCGTGATGTTCGGCCGCCAGCCGGACGGGTCGGAGCAGCCGGCGGCGATGGACCTCGTCCGCCTCGCGATCCCGCGGCGCACCTACACCCAAAGCCACATCGACTACGTCATCGAGGTGTGCCTGGAGGTGGCCGGCCGGGCGTCGGAGCTGAGCGGCTACCGCATCATCGACGAGCCGTCGTCACTGCGCCATTTCACCGCACACTTCGAACCTGTCGCGAGCTGACGTAGGCCCCCCTCGGGCCGCCGTCAGCGACCCCTTATGAGGCCAACCCCCCCGAGGACAGGCTTGCTAGCCCCTGCTCGGGGGTGTTGACCACGTTTACGTGATCAACCCGCAGCGCGCGCGGGCAACCCGCAATGGGCGGACGACGGGTCAGGCGGTCTTCTCGCGGCGCTCTCGCTTGGGCGCGGCCTCGCGCGGCACCAGGGTCGGATTCACGTTGTCGAGCACGACTTCCCGGTTGATGACGACGCGAGCGACGTCCTTGCGGCTCGGGATGTCATACATCACCGAAAGCAGCACTTCTTCCATGATGGCGCGCAGGCCACGCGCACCGGTGCCGCGCAGGATGGCCTGGTCGGCGATGGCCTCGAGCGCGTCGTCGGAGAACTCGAGTTCGACCGAGTCGAGATCGAACAGCCGGCGGTACTGCCGCACGAGCGCGTTCTTCGGCTCGGTGAGGATGCGGATCAGGGCCTCGCGGTCGAGGTTCGTGACCGTGGTGATGACGGGCAGCCGGCCAATGAACTCGGGGATCATGCCGTACTTCAGCAGGTCTTCGGGCATGACGTCGACGAAGATGTCGGCCGTCTCGAGGTCACGCTTGCTGTGCAGCGTCGCGGCGAAGCCGATGCCCTTCCGGCCGACCCGGCCTTCGATGATCTTCTCCAGCCCCGCGAACGCCCCGCCGACGATGAACAGCACGTTCGTGGTGTCGATCTGGATGAACTCCTGGTGCGGGTGCTTGCGCCCACCCTGCGGAGGCACGCTCGCCGTCGTGCCTTCCAGAATCTTCAGCAGCGCCTGCTGCACACCTTCGCCCGATACGTCGCGGGTGATCGACGGGTTCTCGCTCTTGCGAGCGATCTTGTCGATCTCGTCGATGTAGATGATCCCGGTCTCGGCCTTCTTGACGTCGTAGTCGGCGGCCTGGATCAGCTTGAGCAGGATGTTCTCGACATCCTCGCCGACGTACCCCGCCTCGGTCAGCGCGGTTGCGTCGGCGATGGCGAACGGCACGTTGAGCATGCGAGCCAGGGTCTGCGCGAGGTAGGTCTTGCCGCAGCCGGTCGGCCCGATCAGCAGGATGTTCGACTTCGCCAGCTCGACCGCGTCGGTGTTGCCGCGGGTCTCCTTGCCGGAGGCCTGGATGCGCTTGTAGTGGTTGTAGACGGCGACCGACAACGCCTTCTTCGCGATGTCCTGCCCGATGACGTACTGCTCGAGGAAGTCGAAGATCTCCCGCGGCTTGGGTAGCTCGTCCCACTTCAGGTCGGTGGACTCGGAGAGCTCCTCTTCGATGATCTCGTTGCAGAGGTCGATGCACTCGTCGCAGATGTAGACGCCCGGGCCCGCGATGAGCTTCTTGACCTGCTTTTGGCTCTTCCCGCAGAAAGAGCACTTGAGCAGGTCACCGCCATCGCCGATGCGTGCCACTCGGAACCGTCTCCTTGTGTCGAGCCCTACCCGGACTGCCTGACTGCCGTAAGTGCCGCGTCCTGCCGTTCTGCCCGCCGGTCCTTCTCGAGCCTCTACCGAACGCCCCCGCGGCGTCCAGGACTTCGAAGGTACCGGTTCCTAGGTCGATTGTCGGCCCTCTTGCGCGTGTCCGTGAGCCGCTTGACCCAAGACACGGTCACTCCTTGGCACGCCACCCGCTCATTGCGCTACGAGCGAAAGCTTTCGGCTCACGATCACCTCGTCGATCAGGCCGTACTCGACCGCCTCGTGGGCGGTCAAGATCTTGTCGCGCTCGATGTCCGTGCGGATCTGCTCTTCGCTGCGGCCGGTGTGCTTGGAGAGCAGCTGCTCTAGCAGCGCGCGCATCCGCAGGATCTCGCGGGCAGCGATCTCGATGTCGCTCGCCTGGCCGCCGGCCTCGCTGTAAGGCTGGTGGATGAGGATGCGCGAGTTCGGCAGTGCGATCCGCTTACCCGCGGCCCCGGCAGCAAGCAGGACGGCGGCGGCCGACGCAGCCTGCCCCATGCAGATGGTCTGCACCTCGGGGCGGATGAACTGCATCGTGTCGTAGATAGCCGTCAACGCGGTGAACGAGCCGCCCGGCGAGTTGATGTAGAGCTGGATGTCACGGTCGGGGTCCATCGACTCCAGCGTGAGCAGCTGGGCCATGACGTCGTTGGCCGAGACGTCGTCGATCTGGACGCCGAGGAAGATGATGCGTTCCTCGAAAAGCTTGGTGTAGGGATTGTGGATGCGGTCGCCCTGGCTGGTGCGCTCGCGGAACTCCGGAACGATGTAGCGGCCTTCTGGCCGCTGCGTGGCGTCGAATCCCGCGCGGTTACGCAACTCTTCTGGTCCGAACAACATGGTTGGTCAGCCTCCCTCGTAGCTCAGGAGACCGCGCTGGTCTCGGTCGGAACCTGCCGGGCACTACGAACCACGTTGTCGACGAAGCCGTACTCCTTCGCCTCTTCCGCGGAGAACCAGCGCTCGCGGTCTGAGTCACGCTCGATCTGGTCGATGCTTTGCCCCGTGTGTTGCGACGTGAGCTCTTGGAGCTTGCGCTTGGTGTAGAGCATCTGCTCGGCCTGGATCGCGATGAGCGACGCCGAGCCGCCGATGCCACCGAGTGGCTGGTGCATCATGATGCGCGAATGCGGCAGCGCGTAGCGCTTGCCACGCTCACCGGCGCACAGCAGGAACTGCCCCATGGACGCCGCGAGGCCCATGGCCACGGTGGCGACGTCGCACTGGACGAACTGCATGGTGTCGTAGATGGCCATGCCGGAGTCGACCGAGCCGCCCGGTGAGTTGATGTAGAGGTAGATGTCACGGTCGGGGTCTTCGGCGGCGAGAAGCAGCAACTGCGCGCACAACTTGTTGGCCAGCGCGTCGTCGACCACCGAACCGAGGAACAGGATCCGGTTCTTGAGCAGCTTGTTGAAGACGTCGTCCTCGGGAGAGACGCCGGACGACGGCAGCCGCAGCGACGGCTCCAGCACGCCGGCTGCCGGCAGACCGCCCGGTGTGGGGTTGTACACGGTCACGCAACTCACCTGCTCGTCTTCGCGATCGGACGGCGTCGCGGAGGCTCTCGGAGCACTCGCCCGCCGCCCGGGTTATCGGGTGTCAATGAAGCGACCCTAACCGCAGGCTGCGTCGCCCAGGGACCGCACCGCGTGGTGTTCGCTGAGGGCGCAGGACGAATCGCGGGGCGTTAGCCCGACCGGCCGGTCAGGCCGGCGGCTTCGGCGTCCTCGTCGAGGCGTTTGAGGTCGACCTGGCGGCCCGAGGCGTCGGTGATGGTGGCCCGCTCCAGCAGCAGGGCGAGCGCCTTGCCCCGCAGCGCGTCGGCGACGACCATCGGCACCGAGTTGTTGCGGACCAGCTGGTTGGCGTACTCGTCGGGGCTGATGCCGTAGCGGGCGGCCCGCCGGACGAGGTAGTCGGTGAGTTCGGCCTCTTCGAGGCCGATCTCCTCCTTGCTGACGACCGCGTCGAGCACGAACTGCACGACGAGGTCACGTTCGGCGTCCGCCTTGGTGTGGGTCTCGTGCTCCTCGAGCGTCTCGCCCTGCGCCTCGAGGTAGCCGGCGAGGTCCTCACCCCGGGCCGCCAGCTGGCGCTGCATGCTCTGCGCCCGGGAGTCGACCTCGGCCTGCACGACGGCCTCCGGCAGCGGGACGTCGAGCTGGCCGATCAGGTTCTCGAGGAGCCGTTCGCGGGCCTGCAGGCCCTGCTCCATCCGGCGCACCCGCTCGAGCCTGGTGCGCAGGTCGCCGCGCAGCTCCTCCAGCGTGTCGAACTCGCTCGCCTGCTGGGCGAAGCTGTCGTCGAGAGCGGGCACGTCCTTCACTCGCACCGCCTTCACCGACACCGTCGCCCGGCCGGTCTTGCCCTGGTAGGGCCCGGCGAGCGGGGCGTCGAACTCGGCCGACTCACCGACCGAGAGCCCCACCAAAGCGGAATCGAGCCCGTCCACCAGGTCGCCGCTGCCCACTTCGTAGGACAACCCGGAGGCCGTGCCGTCCTCGAGCTCTTCGCCGTCGACAGATATCGCGAGGTCGATGGTGGCGAAGTCGCCCGCCTCGACGCCACGCTCGACCGGCGAGAGCGTGGCGAACCGGTCCGCGAGGCCCTTCAGCTGCTCCTCGACCTCGTCGTCGCTCACCTCGACGTCGTCGACGCCGACCTGCGGGTTCTCGAGATCCGGCAGTTCGATCGTGGGTCGGACGTCGACCTCCGCGGTGAACGTCAGCTGCTCGCCGTCCGCGAAATTGGTGACTTCGATCTCGGGCTGGCTGAGTACCCGGACGTCGGCCTCGTCGACGGCCTGGCCATAGAAGTGCGGGATGGCCTCGTTGACCGCCTCCTCGAGCACGGCGGCCCGGCCGACCCGCTGGTCGATGATCCGAGGGGGAACCTTGCCCGGCCGAAATCCGGGGATGCGGATCTGCTGGGCGACCTTGCGGTAGGCGGAGTCGAGGCTGGGGCTGAGCTCGTCGAAGCCGACCTCGACGGTGAGCTTGACCCGGGTGGGGCCCAAGTTCTCGACGGCGCTCTTCACGGACGGGACTCCTCGCAGATGGGGCAACCGGCAGGACGGGGCGCCGCCGGCACACGGCTGAGCTGGTCGGGGCGGGGAGACTCGAACTCCCGATCTCCTGCTCCCAAAGCAGGCGCGCTGGCCACTACGCTACGCCCCGGGCCGCGACGGATAAGTGTAGCCAGCCGCACGAGATGCCAGGACGGCGACGGCCTCGGGGGTCACGGCGAGCGACAGCGGGCCACGGCGGGCACCCGGGAAGATATCGACGGACGTCGATGTTGTCGGACGACGTACCCGGCTACCGGGTACCCGCCTCGGCGAACGTCGCCGGCGGATGGCCGCGGAGGAGTTCGCCGTGACACCGATCGATCTGAACGCCGCCCTCGCCGCCGAACACGCCCGCGACTTGCGCGCGAGCGCCGAGAGTCACAACCGGGCGCGGCTGGCTCGGCTCGCCGCGCGCTGCGGCGCGACCCGGCAGCTTGCACGCCAGCACGCCGTCGGCAGCGCAGTTCACCGCGCCGCTCACAGCGCCGCGTACAGCGCAGTTCACAGCGCGGCGTTGGCCGGCAGCTGGTTCGTCGCCTGGCTGCGCCGGGGTCAGCTCGGACCGGCCCACGAGTGCTCCACCTGCAGCTGAGCTCGAGTGCCGCCAAGGGTGCCGCCACCGGGTGCCACCCTTGGCACCGCGCTTGGCGCCGAAGCCCGGTGCACGCCCCGGGCGCTACCCTTTGGCGAAGCCGTTGCGCCTTCGAACACGTCGTGCGGAGGCGCGCAGCCTCGCGGGTGTAGCTCAATGGCAGAGCTCCAGCCTTCCAAGCTGGTCATGCGGGTTCGATTCCCGTCACCCGCTCTCACTGGAAGCCCAGGTCAGCGACTTGCCGGCGGGTTTCGGACCCCTTCTCGGCACGGTTCGGCCATGAGTCGGCGGCGGCGTTCGTTTGGTGCGGTGCGCCGGCTGCCGTCGGGGCGGTGGCAGGCCCGCTACCGCGGTGACGACGGGCGGCTGCGGTCGGCGCCGACGACGTTCGTGAGTGGTGTCGACGCGGAGCGGTTCCTCGCGCAGATGGACTTGGAGCGGGTCCGCGGCGGCTGGGTCGACCCCGACGCCGGGGCGGTGCCGCTGGCGACGTACGTCGAGCAGTGGCTGGTCGAGCGGCCGGAGCCGTTGCGGCCGCGGACGGTGGAGCTCTATCGAGGGC
Organism: uncultured Actinomycetes bacterium; assembly: GCA_963782965.1. Classification (GTDB taxonomy): domain Bacteria; phylum Actinomycetota; class Actinomycetes; order Acidothermales; family Acidothermaceae; genus CAWALV01. The sequence continues at coordinate 954,496 of CAWALV010000006.1, read as the reverse complement.
TGCTGCGGTTGCACATCCTGCCGACGTTCGGGCCCGTGCACCTCAACCGGATCACCACCGCGGCCGTCCGGTCCTGGCACGCGTCGCTGCGCCAAGCAGGGGTCGGCGACTCGACGGTGGCGAAGGCCTACCGGCTGCTGAAGGGAATCCTGAACACGGCCGTCGAGGACGACCTGGTCGCCCGCAACCCGTGCCGGCTGCGGCACGCCGGTGCGGAGCGGCCGGAGGAGCGGCGACCGCCGTCGCTGGCAGAGGTCGACGCGGTCGCCGCGGCGATCGAGCCGCGGTTCCGCGCGCTGGTGTAGCTCGGTGCCTGGTCGGGGCTGCGGTACGGCGAGCTGGCCGGGCTGAGCCGGCAGCGGATCGACCCGCTGCACGGAGTCATCCACGTCCGCGAGCAGCTGGTGCAGACCGCGGACGGCCGCCGGTTCCTGGCGGCGCCGAAGACGAGCGCCGGCGTGCGGACGGTGGCGGTGCCGCCGCACCTGTGGCCGGAGATCGAGGCGCACCTGGCGGCGTACGTCGACGGCTCCCCCAGCGCGTTGCTGTTCGTCGGGCCGAAGGGCGCGTCGCTCGAGCGGTCGAACTTTCGCAGCGTCTGGCGGCGGGCGCTGCGTGAGGCGGGAGTGCCGGCGTACCGATTCCACGACCTTCGCCACCTGGCAGCGACGTTGGCTGCGGTCAGCGGCGCAACGACGCGTCAATACCGAGGCGTACCGGAAGCTGCACGCGTCGGAAGAGGATGCGTGGATGCCGCTCGACCAGCTAACCGAGCGCACCGAAGTCCTTGCCGAGTTGTGGGACGACCTCGCTGCCGCCTACGGAGGCTGACGTCCGCTCATCGGCAGTTCAGTGCGTTGGTCCGTCGCCGCCTCCGCGGATGTGCATGCGCGCAACGTGATGTTCATGCGGACCGCAGCCGCGCTCGGTAGCGCCGGCTATTCGGGCGTGGCGCGAGTGAGCGGCCTACGAGCCGCCGGACTTATCGTGCAGCTGGTCTCAACCGTCTACGGAGCCGTTCTCCACGAGGTGGGCTTCGAGCCACCGCGCCATGTCGGGCACGTCCACCTCGCCAGCTGCCACCGATTGGACGAACGCTTCGGCCGCGTCTACTTCGTAGCGGATGTCGTAGCCGTTGAGCAGGCAGAAGGCGCGTGTGGCCGACCATGCGAGTCGCTTGTTGCCATCGACAAGGGGGTGGTTGCGAGCCAACGAGTGCATCAAGGCGGCAGCCTTTTCGGTGAAGGTCGGATAGGCGTCCTCGCCGAAGGCTGTCATCGACGGCCGGGCCGCGGCGGACGCGAGCAATCCGAGATCGCGGAGTTGAACCTCGCCCAAGACGCCGGCGGCGATCTCGAGGAGATCGTCCAGCGCCAAGTAGTCGACTTCGCTACTTGCGCTCACTTCGAGAGGCGGTCGAGCAGTTCTGCGTCTTCGGTCCGGATGCGCTCGATGGCGGCGGCCAAGCGCTCCTGTCGCCCGGCCGTGTACTGGCGGATCGCCTCGCGGGCGACGTCCTGCATCGATCGGCCCTCCTGCTCGGCTCGTCGCCGAAGCGCCTCGGTCTCCTCATCGGTGAGCCGCAGATTCATCGCCACGCTCGGACGGTACCACCGTGGTACCACCATGAGCAACGCAAGCTGCTCACCGCCTCGGTAACCCGAACCGCAACCACCGCACCTGCGTCGTCGCCGGTATCCACCGCGTGCCACGTCCGTGCCACAACGGTGGCTGGCAGCGGGTTACATTGGCCGGCACTGGATGACAGGGATGGATGCGATGACCTGCAATTTCATCAATTCCGGGCCTGTCGGCGGGCACGCGGTTTCGTGCTTCCAAGCTGGTCACGCGGGTTCGATTCCCGTCACCCGCTCTCAGCCGTCCGCTCTCCGCCGTCCGCGCCGCCTTTCACCCGCCACGCCCACCACTCGCGCGCTATCGCGGTTCGGGTTCCCCCGTCACCCGCCCCGGACGCCAGTGGGGCGGCCGGTCGGGTTACGACCAGCCGCCCCACTGAACAACCGAAGAACTGAACAACCGAAGAACCCGTCAGCCCATGCCCGGGACAGCGGAAGTATCGACATCCGACGCCTTCGCCTTGATGCCGACGACCGCCGCGATCAAAGCGACGACGCCGAACACGACGGCCACCTGTAGCGCGGTCGAGATCCCGTGGGCCAGCACGTGCGCCCCCCACGGAGTCGTGGTCGGCAGCTGATGTGTTCTCGCGTACTCCGCCTTCTGGGCGGCGGTCGCGTGGGACAGGAAGCCTGGGTACTGCTTCGTGAACTCGTGTTTGCTCGCCGTGGCATAGGCCGTCGTGAGGATGGCCAGCCCGAGCGTGCCGCCGACCTGCTGCATGACATTCAGCAGCCCGGACGCCGACCCCGATTCATGTGGCGCGACACCCGACACGGCCACGACGGTGAGAGGCACGAATAGGAACCCCATGCCGAGCGCGAAGATCACCATCGGCCCGAGCAGACCGTCGACGTAGCCGCTGTTCGCCTTGATGAGAGACAACCAGTACAGGCCGGCGACCGACAGCGCCCCACCCGCCACCATGAAGGGCTTCGGTCCGACCTTGATGAGCTGTTTGGACGCGAGCTGGGCGCTCACGATGACGCCCGCGCTCACCGGCAGGAACGCGAAGCCGGCTTTCAACGGGCTGTAGTCGAGGATCTTCTGCACGAAGATGGTCAGGAAGAAGAACATGCTGAACAGCGAGCCGGCCAGCGCGAGCATCACGACGTAGGACGCCGATCGGTTGCGGTTCGCGAACATATGGAGCGGCGTGATCGGCTGCGAGTGACGGACCTCCGTCACGAGGAACGTCACCAGCAGGACGAGCGCGACACCGAACGACGCCAGTGCGAGCCCGTCGCTCCAGCCGTCCGAGGCCGCGCGGATGAAGCCGTAGACAAGGCTCGTCATACCGAGCGTCGAGGTGATCGCACCGCCGACATCGAAGCGACCGGGGTGGCGCTGCGACTCGTTGATGTACAGCGGCGCCAGCACCGCTATCGCAATGCCGATCGGGACATTGACGAACAGCACCCACCGCCACGACAGCTCCGAGGTCAAGATGCCACCGGCGAGCAGGCCGATCGCTGCGCCCGACCCGGACACCGCGGCGAACACGCCGAATGCGCGGTTGCGCTCGGAACCTTCGTCGAAGTTCGTGGTGATCAAAGACAGCGCGGTGGGCGATGCGATGGCCCCGCCGACGCCCTGCAGCGCCCGAGCGGCGAGCAACCACCACGACGTCGTCGCAAGGCCGCCGAGGAAGGAAGCGAACGTGAAGAGCAGGACGCCGAAGACGAAGACGCTGCGACGGCCGAGGATGTCACCGGCCCGACCACCGAGCAGCAGGAGGCCGCCGAACGTCAAGGTGTACGCGTTCAGCACCCAGGTCAGGCTGGTGTAGGAGAAACCCAACGCGCCTTGGATGTGCGGCAACGCGATGTTCACGATCGTGCCATCGAGGACGACCATGAGCTGCGACGCGGCGATGACGGCCAGCGCCATACCGGGATGATGACCCCGACGCGCCGCGCCCCGCGCGACAGTCGACTGCTGGGTCGAGGTCAATGACATTCCGACTCCAATCCAGGGAGTGAACGCTTGCGTTCTCTATCATGGGTCACCATAAGCACTCCAAGGTAGGGAACGCAAGCGTTCACTAAGCGCTCGGCCACCCCACCACTCCCCGAACAACACGATGACCGACCGGAGGCTTCCGTGACGAACGGCTCGAACGGCTCCGCCCGCCGGGCGTCGTCCGCGTCGCGGAAGCTATCGCCCGCTAGCGACAAGACCGGGAGTCACGGTGGCCACCGCCGTCGCGGCGACGCGCTGAAGCAGGCGATCTTCGAAGCGGCGCTCGAACAACTCGGAAAAGCGGGCTTCTCCAGCCTGACGATGGAGGGTGTCGCGAGCTGCGCGCGCACGGGTAAGGCAGCGCTGTACCGCCGCTGGGCGTCGAAGGAGGAGCTCATGCTCGCGGCACTCGACCATCTCCTGCCCTCCTTCGACGGACCGCCCGACACCGGCACGCTCGAGGGCGACCTGCGCGAAATGTTGCGGCGCATGATCGCGATGATCAACAGCCCGTCGGGCTCGGCGGTGATGGCATTGATGAGCGAGCTGGGCAAGAAACACCGGTTCGTCGAAGCCGTCCACCGGCACGTGTTGGCTCCGCGCGAAGGCGCCGCCCTGGACATCCTCCGTCGGGCCGCGGACCGAGGCGAGATCCGTCGCGAGTCGGCCAATCAGCTGGTCGCCGACACCGGGCCGGCGATCGTCTTGTCGCGGCTGATGACTCAGGGGTCGCCGATCCCCGAAAGCTTCGCCGACGAGGTGCTCAGCCAGGTGCTGATGCCGCTCCTCGTCCCGCCGTCCGGCACGATGTCGCCCGGCCGAGCTCGCGCTACGCGCGCTACTCGCGCCAGATCATGATCAAGGCGCGGTCGTCGTCGCCGTCGGGCGCCACCCGTTCGAGCAACCGCTCGACTCCGCCTTCGAAGCCCCGGGTCACGAGCCGCTCCGCCTCACCGATGAGCTTGTCGATGCCGACCGTGATCTCCCGCTCCGCCGTCTCGACGAGTCCATCGGTGTAGAGCAGCATCGCGTCGCCCCGCGCCAGCACCCCCGTGGTCGAGGCGTAGCGGGCTTCCGGGAGCACGCCGAGCACCGTGCCCTCGTCGTCGAGCAGCCGCCAGCGGCCGCTGCCGCTGATGAAGTGCGCGGGCGGCGGGTGTCCGGCTGATTCGAGGACGTAGCGGCCGGATCCGAGCTCGACCACCAGGTGGATCGCGGTCGCGAAGCCCTCGGGCCAGTCCTGGCGGAGCAGGTAGTCGTTCGCCGCGGGCAAGAAGCCTTCGGGCGGCACAGCACCGAGCAACCCGCCGAGCGCGCCCGAGAGCAGCAGCGCCCGGGTGGCGGCGTCCAAACCCTTGCCCGAGACGTCGACGAGCACGACTTCGAGGGTGTGACGACGCCCGGTGAGTGCGGCCATCATGAAGTCGCCGCCGAACGAGGTCGGGCCGGCCGAGCGAACGAGGGCCTCTGATCGCCAGCCTGCCGGGAGCACCGGCATCTCACCTTGCGCGCGGAGGCGATCGCGCAGGTCGACGAGCATCGCCTCGCCGCGCATGCCCTGGACGCCGAGCCGTTCGCGACTACTCGCCGCCCGGTAGGCGAAGGCGGCGGTCAAGGCCAGGACGACGAGGGTGCCGGCGTGCACGCCGGTCCAGCCCACGCGCGCGAGTTCCGACCCGACCGCGACGGCGGCGAGTACCACGAGCGCCAGGACCGTCCGCCGCGGAACGAGCGCGCCCGACGCGAGAAGCGGCAGCACCAGAGTCCCGGCAGGAACCCAGTTCAGCCCGATGTTCGGCCCGAGCACGGCCGCGAGCACGATCAGCGCCCCCAGCCAGACGCGAGCTGCCCGGGGCGCCATGAACGGGCTTCGCCGCAGCGCCGTCCAGCCACCACGCCGCACCGACCGCGCACGCATCCTCACGGATCGCGAGCGTAACCGGGCATCGGCACGCGTGCGCGATCAGTTCGCGATCTGTCAGGAGGGTTCGCCCGTCGGAACCGGCGGTAACGAACCCGTCTCCTCGTAGCTGGTCACCATCTCCACGCGACGAAGGTGCCGTTCCTCACCCGAGAACGGGGTCGCAAGGAAGACCTCCACCAGGCGGGTCGCCTCGCCGAGCGTGTGCTGGCGAGCGCCGATGCTGACCACGTTGGCGTCGTTGTGCTGGCGCGCCAGCGCCGCGGTGTCCTCGTTCCAGGCGAGCGCCGCGCGCACGCCTCGCACTTTGTTGGCCGCGATCTGCTCACCGTTGCCGGACCCGCCGATCACGATGCCCAGGCTGCCTTTGTCGGCGACGGTCTTCTGCGCCGCGGTAATCACGTACGGCGGGTAGTCGTCGCCTGCCTCGTAGACGAACGGGCCGCAGTCGACCGGCTCGTGGCCGTGTTCCGACAGCCAGCCGAGCAGGTGCTCCTTCAGCTCGAAACCGGCATGGTCGGAGCCCAGGTACACGCGCATGCCGCGGAGTCTGCCATGCGCCGCCCTCCTCAGGCGGTTCGGGGCGTTCGATCGCGCGAGCGCTTCAGCTCGAAGAATCCGTCGACCGCACCGAGCTGGCGGACGGCGTCCCACAGGCGGCCGGCGTCCTCACCGCGCGGGATCGGCGTCACGACCGGGCCGAAGAACGCGGCCCCGTCGAAGGCGACGACCGGCGTGCCGACGTCCGGGCCGACCAGCGCCATCGCTCGCGCGTGCGAGGCGCGGACGGCGTCGTCGTACTGGTCCGACCCAGCCTCGGCGGCGAGCGCCGGGTCGAGCCCGGCGTCCGCGAGCGCTTGCTCCAGCGTCGCCGTCTCGTTGGGTTCGTCACGAACGTGTAGCCGGTCGCCCAGCGCCGTGTACAGCAGGCCGAGGACCTCCTCCCCGTGTTTCTCCGCGGCCGCGCAACAGACGCGCACCGGCGCCCACGCACTCGCCAGCCATTCCCGGTAGCTGTCGGAGGCGTCGTCCCTGCCCTCGTTCAACACCGCGAGGCTCATGACGTGCCAACGCGGCACGATGTCGCGGACGCCGGCGGCTTCGTGAACCCACCGCGAAGTGATCCACGCCCATGGGCACAAGGGGTCGAACCAGAAGTCCAGCTCCGCCGGCTGCGGCCGTGTCGGCACCTCGGGCATAAGGTCCTCCGTTCGTTCGGAATATCCTTTCTCAACCGGGCTTGCCCGTTCGGCAACCGTGGGACTCGCCGGGTACGTGACGCATTGCATCAGCCGCAGGCGCGGCCGGTGATGGAAGGAGAGGGTCTTCTCGTGGCCGGCTCGACGTTGACCCGCGAGGAAGCGGCGCGCCGCGCGCAGCTGATCGCAGCCCCCGCCCCGCAAACCGCTACCGCAGAATCGCGGCCCGCGGTGCGGACCTCCGTGCGGCTCGATCTGACGACCCTGCTCACCCAGGAGCGGTTCCACTCGACGACGGTTCTGCGCTTCGCCTGCACCGAGCCCGGTGCGACCACGTTCGTCGATCTCGTCGGGGACGTGCGGCGCGCTCGGCTGAACGGGATCGACCTCGATCTGGCGCGCGCCCGCAGCGACGAACGCATCCTGCTCACCGACCTCCAGGCCGACAACACCCTCGAGATCGAGGCGCTGTGTCACGCCATGAACACCGGCGAAGGGCTGCACCGCTTCGTCGACCCGGTCGATGAGCGGGTCTACATCTACACCCAGTTCGAGACGCACGACGCGCGTCGGGTCTTCGCCTGCTTCGACCAGCCCGACATCAAGACGACGTTCGAGCTCGAAGCGATCGCGCCGCAGGACTGGCTGGTCGTTTCGACGACGCCGGCCGACGTGACCGGCGAGCCCGTCAGCGACGGCGCCGACGCGGATGCTGCCACCCGTTGGCACTTCCCACCGAGCCGTCCACTTTCGACGTACGTGACGGCGGTCGTCGCGGGCCCCTACCACCACGTCGACGATCGTCACGAAGGCCACGACGCGACGATCCCGCTCGGGCTGTACTGCCGACGCTCACTCGCCGAACATCTCGACGCCGGCGAGATCTTCACCGTCACCAAGCAGGGGTTCGAGTTCTTCGAGCGCACCTTCGGCCGCGCCTACCCCTTCGAGAAGTACGACCAGCTCTTCGTGCCGGAGTTCAACGCGGGCGCGATGGAAAACGCCGGCTGCGTGACCTTCGTCGAGGACTACCTCTTCCGCTCGCGTGTCACCGACACCGCTTACGAACACCGTGCCGGCACGATCCTGCACGAGATGGCACACATGTGGTTCGGCGACCTCGTCACCATGCGCTGGTGGAACGACTTGTGGCTGAACGAATCGTTCGCCACCTACATGGCCAATCTGGCGCAAGCGGAAGCAACGCGGTGGAACACCGCGTGGACCACCTTCACCAACGAGGAGAAGACCTGGGCGTACCGGCAGGACCAGCTGTCGACTACCCACCCGATCGCGACCGAGATACCCGATGTCGAAGCAGTCGAGACCAACTTCGACGGGATCACCTACGCCAAGGGCGCTGCGGTGCTCAAACAGCTCGTCGCATGGGTCGGCCGCGAACCCTTCTTCGCGGGTCTGCATCAGTACTTCGACGAGCACGCGTGGGGCAACACGTCGCTGCAGGATCTTTTGCGAGCGCTCGAAGTCGCATCGCAACGCGATCTTTCGGGCTGGTCGAAGGAATGGCTCGAGACCGCAGGCGTGAACACGTTGCGCCCGCAGATCGAAACGGACGACGACGGGTTGATCACCTCGTTCGCCGTGCTGCAGGAAGCGCCTGCCGAACATCCGACCTTGCGCTCGCACCGGCTCGCCATCGGCTGCTACGACGAGATCGGCACCGGGCTGACCCGCGTGGAGCGCGTCGAACTCGACGTCGTCGGTGCGCGCACCGACGTCCCGCAGCTAGTCGGAAAGCGACGCCCGGCACTCGTCGTCCTCAATGACGACGACCTCACATACGCCAAGATCAGGCTCGACGAGCAGTCGCTGGAAAGCGTCGCGGCGAACATCGGGAGCCTCGCCGAGGCGATGCCGCGGGCGTTGTCCTGGGCGGCCGCGTGGGACATGACCCGCGACGCCGAGATGGCGACCCGCGACTACCTGCGGATGGTGATCCACCTCCTCGACGCCGAACGCGACGTCGGCGTGCTGCAGAGCGTGTTGCGACAGGCGCGGCTCGCGTTGGAACGCTGGGCCGATCCCCGTTATGCGCCGATCGGCCTCGACCTCCTCGCGTCGTCGACCTACGCGCGCCTGGAGAACGCCGAACCAGGCAGCGACTACCAGTTGGCGTTCGTCCGTTCCTTCGCCGCGAGCGCCAAGACGCCGCGCCACCTCGACATCGTGGCTTCGCTGCTGTCGGGCGACACGGCACTGCCCGGGCTCGCGGTCGACACCGAGTTGCGCTGGCTCCTACTCAGCCGGCTGGCCGCTCACGGCCACGTGAACGAGGCCGCCGTCGATGCGGAGGTCGCGCGCGACGACACCGCTGCCGGCCATCGGCACGCCGCGGCCACCCGCGCCTCGTTCCCCGCCCAGACCGCCAAGGACGACGCGTGGCAGCGGGTGTTCAACGGCAGCGACGCCCACAACGCCGAGATCTCCGCGATCGTCGACGGCTTCCAGCAGTCCAACCAGGTGGAACTCCTGGAGCCGTTCGTGCAGCGGTACTTCGACGACGTCGCCGAGATGTGGGCGCGGCGCACCGGCGACACCGCCCGCACGATCGCGGAAGGCTTGTTCCCCTACCTCGTCATCAGCGAAGCGACGATCGAGGCCACCGACCGCTTCCTGCGCGACGCCGATCCGCACCCGAACTTGCGGCGGATCGTGCTCGAGGGTCGCGACGGGCTGGCCCGGGCGCTGCGGGCCCGCGCTCGCGATGCCGCCGCAGACGAGCACGCGTCGTACATCGAACCCTAAAGACGGGCGACCGGCTACTCGTTCCCGTGCTCGTGCATCACCCGAGGACGAGCGGCGGCCTGCGCCATCATCCGTACCCCGTTGATGACGCCACCGGCGAGGTCGCCGCCGGCGAACGACGTCGCCATCGACAGGCTCGCCAGCGCGGCGGCCCGGTCATCGAGCCGGCGGCTCGCGGTCGCACCGGTGACGATCTCGACCCGCCGGGCCGCAGGTTCGATGAGGACGAGGACCGCCTCGGCCGCGGCGTCGCCCAAAGCTGCATGCAGCCGCATCGCGTGCTCGCGAACGTCACCCTCCGCGGGCCCGATATAGACCGAGAACCACAGTCCCGTCTCGGCCCGGGCGGCGGCAATGGCCTCGCGGACGTGGTCGGCCTGCCGCTGCGTGAACGCCTCACCAACGGGCACTGGCGCCGCCTCCTTCGACCGTCGCCGGCGGCAGCGTCGTCACCGTTGCGAGCGCAGCCTCGGCGTCGACCGGGCCGCCGAACCACGCGGCGCCGGCCGTCCAGGGCCGGCCCGGGCGGTATCGCGGCCCACGCACCATGGACGGAAGGTAGACCAGGAAAGCGATGACGATGCCGACGCCGATCGGGATGCCCGCGAAGATCAGCACTGCCTCCGGCCAGCCCATGCCGCCACCGGGAGTGCCGATGTGATTGACGTACATGTGGAACACAGCAACTCCCGCAGTTCCAGCAGACCCAGCAAGACCGAACAAGACCGAGCAAGACCGGGGAGACCCGGCAGATCCGTCACGGCGATCGATCGTCGGACGACGACACGCTAACGGATGCGCCTGCGGCATCCGCGAGAAGGCCCAGCCAGCCCGGCGCCGGTAGCCGGAAACCGGCGATCACGTCGTCCAGAAGTGCCGGTCGGCCGTCGGCGCCTGCCATCGGGACGCGCCAGTTCGGATACTCGTCGATCGTGCCGGGCTGGTTGACCGGCCGGCGGTCGCCGACGACGTCGGGCAGGTAGACGCCGACCAGCCGCGACGGCGTTGCGAGGAGGTAGCGGTGCAAGGCGGCCAGGACGGCCGGTATGTGCGGTTCTACCCGCTGCGCGAACGGCTCGTGTGCACGGTTCTCGATGTCGGCCAGGATCGACGGTTCGAGCGAGCCCGCACCGACGAGGGCGCGTAACCAGTCGAGGCGTTCGGCCTCGTCGTGCGCGTTCTCCTCGTCGGCGTCGCGTTCGAGGAGGCCGAGCTTGGCCCTCAGCTCGACGTGTGCGCCGGTGAGATAGCCGGCGGACGGCGGCAGGTCGTGGGTGGTGACGGTCGCCAGGCAGGCGCGCCGCCACTGCGGTGCGGGCAGCGGCTGACCGTCGGAGCCGCGCTCGAACCACAGCACCGACGTTCCGATCACGCCACGCTCGCGCAAGTGGTCGCGAGCCCACGGCTCGACGACACCGAGGTCCTCCCCCACGATCACCGCGCCGGCGCGATCGGCCTCGAGCAGCACGATGCCGAGCATCGCCTCATGGTCGAGGCGAAGGTAGGCGCCGTCCGCCGGGGCGGCGCCGTCACGCACCCACCACTGCCGGAACAGGCCGATCACGTGGTCGACGCGCAGCCCGCCGCCGTGGCGCAGGCCGGCCCGGATCATGCCGCGGTACGGATCGAAACGCGCGGCAGCAAGGCGGTGCGGATGCCAGGCCGGCAGGTTCCAGCGCTGCCCTTGCTGGTTGTACATGTCGGCGGGCGCGCCCAGGGTGATGCCCGGCGCCAGAACGTCCTGCAACGCCCATGCGTCGGCGCCGGCGGGGCTGACGCCGACCGCCAGATCGTGCACGATCCCGATCGGCATGCCGGCGGCGCGCGCCGCGCCCTGCACCGCGTCGAGCTGCTGCCCGCAAAGCCACTGCAACCACGCGTGGAACTCGACCAGATCGCCGTGTCGCGCCCGGAACTCGGCAACCGCTTCCGACCGCGGATCCTGCAGCTGCGCGGGCCACTCCCGCCAGGGCAGCCCGAACGTCTCGGCCAGCGCGCACCAGGTCGCGAAGTCGGCGAGCGGCCGACCCTCGCGCTCCACGAAGAGACTGAACTCGGCGAACTCCGCCCCCAGGGCCGGGTCCTTTCGCCGCTCGAACGCCTGCGCCAGCACCTGCCGCTTCGCCGACCACACGGCGTCGCGGTCGAGTGGCTCGTCGACGTCGTTGCGCGCCTGCAGCCCGGCGGCGGCACGCGCCGCTGCCGCGGGCAGTAGGGCGACGGCCGCGACGTCCTCGACCCGCAGGTAGAGCGGGTTCACGAAGCGGCGACTCGACGGAAAGTACGGCGACGGCTCCATCGGGGCGAGTGGCTGAGCGGCGTGCAACGGGTTGACGAGCGCGAAGCCTGCTCCGAGCTCGCGCGCGCTCGCCGCGGCGAGATCGCCGAGATCGCCGAGATCGCCCATGCCCCATGACCGGCGCGATCTCACCGCGTACAGCTGGAGCATGAAACCCCAGACGCGGGCGGCCGGAAGTGCCAGCCGATCGGGGACGACGAGCAGCAGCGCGCTCTCCTGCCGCTGGCCCGATGTCGCCCGCAGCTCGTGGTAGCCCGGCGGTACGTCGTCCGCGATCTCGAACGTTGCTTCGCCGACCAGCTCGCCGTCGACCTCGCGCGGGTCGACCCAGACCATCAGCTGGCGCACCTCCGCGCCCCCGCCGCCTTCGAGGAAGATCTCCGCCAGGGCCGGCTCGCCATGGGGCACGTGGACGGCCACCCGGCCACGGGTGCCCGCACGCACCACGACGTATGGCGGCAGCATCCGCCGCCAGGGGGCGTCGCGCGCGTCGCGCAACGCGGCGGCGACGGCGTCCGGGCCGGTGGCGTCGACGCCGAGCGCGCCGAGCACCGCAATGACCGCGTCGGCACTCGCCTTCGCCGGGCCACCTCGCCAGTCGCCGAACGTCGTGACGACGCCGTAGGCATCGGCGAGTTCGGCGAGCGCCGGGTCGAGTGGGGTTCGCTGGGGGGGAGTCGATGTATGCATGGCAGACACCAGCATCCCCGACGGCGTGCGCGCTAAGTCAGGCGCTGGCCGATTGATCGACGACGTCGTTGAAAGCGTCGCCGTCGAGGTAGGGGATCCAGCGCGGATCGCTGCGGCCGGTGCCGAGGATGCGCCAGGCGAGACCGCTCGGGGCGTGGGGCGCGCGCCGCAACCGCCAGCCGAGTTCGCCGACCATGCGGTCGCCCTTGATGTGGTTGCAGCGGCGGCAGCAGGAGACCACGTTCTCCCACACGTGCAGCCCGCCACGGCTGCGCGGGACGACGTGGTCGAGGCTCGTCGCTGGCGCTTCGCAGTAGACGCAGCGACCACCGTCGCGCAGGAAGACACCGCGCCGGGTCAGCGGGACGACGGTTCGGTAGGGCACCTTGACGAACCTCGTCAGCCGGACGACGACCGGCAACGCGTGCGCGCTCGTCGCGCTGTGCAGCAGATACTCGCTGCTTTCCACAGCCACCGCTTTCGCGGCGAGCACCAGCAACAGCGCGCGCCGGCCCGGCACGACGCCGATGGGCTCGTACGTCGCGTTGAGGACGAGTGCGTGCCCTGGCACCGCACCTCCCCGGCAAAGCGTCGCGGCAATGGTGAGCGTGGTGAGCACAGTCTCCCCGCTCCGACCCGTCGGCGCCACCAGTTCTGGGTCTCGGGCCTCCCGTTGGGGTCGCCCGCGCCCGCTAGGGTGCAACCCATGACAAAGCCGAGCTACCCGGCGGCCCGACGACTCGATCTTGTCGAACGGCTGCCGGTCGACGATGCCGTACCCGCCCGCGGCGGCGACGAGCAGGCGCAGCACACGGTCGCCGACCCGTACCGGTGGCTGGAGGACGCCGCCGCGCCCGAGGCGGTCGACTGGCTCACCGCCCAGGACGAGCTGGCCACCGAGATCTTGTCGGCACTGCCGGGTCGCTCCGCGCTGCGTGGCCGGCTGGGCGACCTGCTCGCGGCGGGCGTCGTCACGGCACCGGCCTGGCGCCGGGAGCGTCGGTTCTTCATGCGCCGCACGGCCGAGCAGGAGCACGCCGTGCTGCTGACGATCGATCCCGACGGCCCCGAACGCGTCTTGATCGACCCGATCGTGATCGACCCGGAAGGCACCACGACGCTCGACGCTTGGCAGCCCTCGAAGGAGGGCAGTCTGCTCGCCTACCAGCTCTCGCACGGCGGCGACGAGGAGTCGGTGCTGCGCGTGGTCGACGTCGAGACCGGCGAGCTGGTCGACGGCCCGATCGACCGATGCCGCTACTCCCCCGTCGGCTGGCTCCCCGGCGGTGCGGCCTTCTACTACGTGCGGCGGCTGCCGGCGTCCGAGGTGCCTGAGGGCGAAGCCCAGTTCCACCGCCGCGTCTGGCTGCACCGCGTAGGCACCGATCCGGCCGAAGACGTGCGCGTGTTCGGCGACGGCTTCGACAAGACCACGTTCTTCTCGGCGGCCGTCAGCCTCGACGGTCGTTGGCTGATCGTGAGCGCGAGCCCCGGTACAGCCCCTCGCAACGACGTGTGGATCGCCGACCTCTCGACGTCCGACCCGACGGCGCCCGAGCTTCGCGACGTGCAGGTCGGCGTCGACGCGCAGACTTCGGTTCACATCGGCCGCGACGGCCGGGCCTACGTCCACACCGACCTCGCCGCACCGCGTGGCCGATTGGCCGTCGCCGATCCGGCCGAACTCGACCCCGGCAAGTGGCAGGACCTGTTGCCCGAAGATGCCGAGGCGGTGCTCGAGGACTACGCGATCCTCGACGACGCGGCACTGGCCCGGCCGCTGTTGGTTGCTTCCTGGACGAGGCATGCCGTCAGCGAGGTGACCATCCACGACCTCCAGACGGGCGCGCGCGTCGGCGACGTCGCGCTGCCGGGCATCGGATCCGTCGGCGGGCTGTCCGAACACCCCGAGGGTGGTGCCGAATGCTGGTTCGGCTACACCGACCACACCACGCCGTCCAGCGTGTTCAGGTTCGACGCACGAACCGGCGAGACGACCCCGTGGGCGAGCGCACCCGGCACCCTCGAAGTACCGAAGGTGCACGCCCGGCAGGTGACCTACACCTCGCGTGACGGCACCGAGGTGCGGATGATCCTGGTGTCGCCGACCGCCGGGCCCGACGAACCGCGGCCCGCAATCCTCACCGGCTACGGCGGGTTCGGCGCGTCCCTGACCCCCGCGTATTCGGCGACGATCCTCGCCTGGGTGGAGGCCGGCGGCGTGTACGCCATCGCGAACTTGCGCGGTGGTGGCGAGGAAGGCGAGAGCTGGCACCGCGCCGGCATGAGAGACCGCAAGCAGAACGTCTTCGACGATTTCCATGCGGCCGCCGACTGGCTGGTCGACCACGGCTGGACGACGAACACCCGGCTCGGCATCTCCGGCGGCAGCAACGGCGGCCTGCTGGTGGGTGCCGCGTTGACCCAGGCCCCGGAAAAGTACGCCGCGGTGGTGTGCTCCGCGCCGCTGCTCGACATGGTTCGCTACGAGAAGTTCGGCTTCGGGCAGCTGTGGAGCGATGAGTACGGCACCGCGAGCGACGCCCAGGAACTCGGCTGGCTACTCGCCTATTCGCCCTACCACCATGTCGTCGAGGGCACCCGCTACCCCGCCGTCCTGTTCACCGTCTTCGACTCCGACACCCGGGTCGACCCGCTGCACGCCCGCAAGATGTGCGCCGCGCTGCAAGCCGCGACAGCTTCCGACGTACCGATCGTGCTGCGCCGGGAGCGCGACGTCGGGCACGGCGCGCGGGCGATCAGCCGCAGCATCGACCTCTCGTGCGACACGCTCACGTTCCTCGCCGCGCACACCGGGCTCGGTCTGTGACGCGCCGCTAGCGGGGCGCGCCGCCCAACTGCATGACCATCGCGGCGCCGCCGGCGGCGGAGACGCCGATCTCGAGGCAGCCGCCGGAGGCTTCCGCAGTTCGTCGCACGATGTCGAGACCGAGCCCGGTCGAACTGCTCCCGCTGGCTCCGCGATCGACCGCGCCGCGCGGGATGCCCGGGCCCGCGTCGGCCACCGTGACGCGCGCGGTGCCGTCCGGGCACACCTCGACGGCGACTTCCATGCCGGTGCCTTCCGGGGTGTGCGCGAAGACGTTTTCCAGCAGTGCGTCGACCGCGGCAGCCAACTCCTTCGCCGCGACCTTGACCTGGTAGCCGGCTGCGGGCAGCCGAAGCTCCACTCGGCGTCCCTGATCCTCGGCGAGCACTTCCCAGAACCCGACGCGCTCGCGGACGACGCCAACGACGTCGCAGCCAGGTTCCGGTGCCTCGCGCACGCCGCGCCGGGCTTCCCTGATCACGTCACCGATCGCGCGTTCGAGCGCCTCGACGTGCTCTGTCAACCGGCCGGCTTCCGCCGAATCCGGCAGCGCTTCGGCGGCCAACCGCACCGCCGCGACCGGGGTTCGGAGCCGGTGGGAGAGGTCGGCCACCTGCTCGCGTTCGTGGTTGAGCAACTCCGCGATGCGCGCCGCGAGCCGGTTCAGCGCCAACCCGACTTCGATCACCTCCCGCGGCCCGTCGATCGGTGCGCGCGCGCCGAGGTCACCCGCCGACAACCGGTTCGCCGTTGTAGCCAGCGCGGTGACGGGCCGGGCGGTTCGCTGAGCGATCCGGTCAGCGATCAGCAGGGCGACGCCGAGCATCACCAAGCCGACCAACACCAAGATCACGATCGCCGACACCACCCCGCGATCGACGATCGAGGCGGGCACGAACGTGCGGACGACGATGGTGTCGGCGCCGCTGCCGATCGGCTGCCAAATCTCCAAACCACCGTGATAGGAGACGTTGACCTGCCGCGACTTGACCCCGATCGGGCTGCCCTGGGCGAGGCGCAGGCTGGCCGAGTTGGGGTCGGGTGGCACCGGTCCGACCCAGGTGCCACCGGGCAGCGCGACCGAGGAGGTCACCTGGCCAGGTTGCACGGTCGGCGGGACGACGCCTTGCAGCCCGCGCGCGCTCTTGTCGCTGTTGGCTTCGACGGCTGAGGCCACCAACTGCGACTGCTGGAGTCCCTCGTTCAGGGCGTTCTTGCGGGCCAACGATCCGACGAGCAGCGAGAGCGGGATGAGGAAGGCCACGACCACGAGCGATGTCGTCGCCGCCGCAAGGGTGAGCAGCCGTTTGCGCACCGGGGCCTAGGTGATCGCGCCGGTCGGGTCGACGAGCTTGACGCCGACCCCGCGCACGCTGAGCAGGTAACGCGGCTCCACGGCAGACTCGCCGAGCTTGCGGCGCAACCACGAAAGGTGCACGTCGACGGTCTTGTCGGCGCCGCCGTAGGCCTGCTGCCACACTTCGGCGAGCAGCACCCGTTTGCTCACGACCTCGCCGGGATGTTCGGCGAGGTAGAGCAGCAGGTCGAACTCCTTGCGGGTGAGTTCGAGGGATTCGCCGTCCAGCTCGGCCTCGCGGGTGCGCGGATCGATACGCAGCCCGCCGACGACAACCGCCTGGACGATCTCCCCGCTCGCCATCCGCCGCAACACCGCACGGATGCGCGCCTCGAGGTGGTCGGAGGCGAACGGCTTGACGACGTAGTCGTCCGCACCGGCGTCGAGGATCTTCACCATCTCGGCCTCGTCGTCGCGTGCCGTGGCGACGATGATCGGGACCTTGCTGACCGCACGAACCATCTGGATCAAGGTGCCGCCGTCGAGGTCGGGCAGCCCCAGGTCGAGGACGACGAGGTCGGGTGCGGTGTCGACCACCGCCTGCAGGCCCGACATGGCGGACGGCGCGGAGGCGACCGCGTGGCCCTTCTCCGTCAGCGAGCGGGTCAGGGTGGTCCGGATCGCGGCGTCGTCCTCGATCAAAAGCAGACGTGGCACGCGACTGACGGTACCGAGTCGGGCTCGCCGACGCGGCATGGCGCCCAACTTTCGGCGTCCGTGTCCCCAGGACCGATGCCTGGCGCGCGCTTGACGCCGACTTAACGCGATCAGCAGTTCGGTGGCGCACACTGACTGCGTGCCGGCGCAACCTGATCACCAGCAGCCCCCTGCCGACGACGGCGGGCGCGGCGATGCTCGGTGGTTGCCAAGCTTCCTCCGCCGGTCCGGGAGGCCGGCCGGTCACCGGCCGAGCCCGGTCACGCTGATCGTCGGCTGGGTGATGTCGTGCGCGCTGGTCACCGCCGTCACCCTCACCGCCGTGCAGCGGGTGGGTCACGAGGTGTCCTCCGGGCCGCCGGTCGCTTCTCAGGACAACGTCGCGGCCTCGGTGTCCGCCGCTCAATCGAGTGCGGCCGCGGCAGCGGCCCAATCGAGCGCGGCCGGCGCCACTTCACCGGCAACCACAGTCACGCCGACGACGCCGGCGCCCACTCCGCCGGCAACGACCACGACGCCGCAGGCTCATACGCCGCCACCGACGCCGCACACGCGGTCGGCGCCGGTGAGCCCGTCGAAGACCGCTGCGCCGACCTCTGCGGCGACGACCAGCCCCGCACCGACGACGACGCCGCCGTCGCCACCCGCCAGCCCATCGCCGTCCGTGACCGCGTCGCCGTCACCGACCGCGACGCCCGTCTCGAACGCGTTCGCGGTGACCGAGGGCAAGATCGTGATCTCCTGCGTGGGAGACACCGTGGCGACCGACCCGAACTACCGTCCGCTCGTCGCCCCCCTCTCCGGCTACTCGTTCACGCTCGCTTGGACCAATACCCCTGCCGCGGGCGCGCCACAGGTCGACGTGGCGTTCACCACCGCCGACGGCAAGGCCACCAACGACTACAAGTACTGGTGCCGCAGCGGCAAGGCCGTGAGCACCCCACCCGCGACCAGCTGAGCGAGCCGGCGCCGACCCTGCTCAGGCTCAGGCTCGGGCTTCCGGCGCCGGCTCAGGCGAGTGCGGCGTCGAGAGTGATCGTGGTGCCGGCCAGCGCCTGGCTCACCGGGCATCCCGACTTCGCCGCATCGGCAAAGCCCGCGAACTCCTCGGCCGACAACCCGGGCACCGACGCCCGAACTTTCAGCTGGATACCGGTGATGCCCTGGCCGGGCTGGAACGTCACGTCGGCGCTGGTGTCCAGGATGATGTCGGTGTGCCCGGCCTTCGCCAGCCCGTTGGACAGCGCCATCGAGAAGCAGGCCGAATGTGCCGCGGCGATCAACTCTTCGGGACTGGTCATGCCGCCCGGCTCCTCCGAGCGGGCCGGCCAGTTGACGTCGAAGGTGCCCAGCCCCGAGGACGTCAAGGTGACGACGCCCTTACCGCCGTCGAGGAGGGGGCCCTCCCAGTGCGTGGTCGCCGTGCGTGTGGTGGCCATGTCACGATCCTTTCCGCCCGCCAAGGGCTTGCTTGCGACAATGCTCTGGTGACTGATCCGACGCAGGCCAACTTCTACGACCTCGTGGGCGGAGCCGACACGTTCCGCCGCCTGGTTCACCATTTCTACCAAAGCGTTGAGAGCGACCCTCTGTTGCGTCCGCTCTACCCCGAGGCCGACCTGTCCGGTGCGGAGCAGCGGCTGCGCATGTTCCTGGAGCAGTACTGGGGTGGCCCGAAGACGTACTCCGAGCAGCGAGGGCACCCCCGCCTGCGGATGCGCCACGCGCCGTTCACGGTCGGCGAGCCCGAACGCGACGCCTGGCTGGGGCACATGCGCGCCGCGCTCGACGAGGTGGCGCTGCCTTCAGAACACGACGCAATCCTGTGGAGTTACCTGACCGCGGCAGCGCACAGCCTGGTGAACACCTTCGACGACCGTTCGCCGGGCGGTTCGCCCGGCGGCCCGCTGCCTGTCGTGGGCTGACTGCCTGTCGTGGGCTGACTGCCTGTCGTGGGCTGACGGGCCCGCGCCGTCACGGCGGCCGCATAAGCTGCACGGCGTGGCCGGCACGACCCGCACCGCCCAGCTCCGGGAGTTGTTGCACACCCCGCAGTTCCGGCGCCTCTACACCACGCGCGTCGTCTCTGCCACGGCCGACGGAGTCTTCCAGGCGGCGCTCGCGAGCTACGTGCTGTTCAACCCGGAGAAGGCAACCACTCCCGGCGAGGCGGCCGCTGCGCTCGCTGCGATCCTGCTCCCCTATTCGGTAGCCGGGCCCTTCATGGGCGTGTTCCTCGACCGTTGGCTTCGCCAGCGCGTCCTCGTCGTGGGCAACCTCGTCAAGGTCGGCCTCGTCACCGTCGTAGCCGCACTCGTCATGAGCAACAGCGAGGGCGTCGGCTTCTTCCTCGCCACAGTGGCCGCACTCGGCACCAACCGGCTCTTCTTGTCCGCGCTGTCCGCTGCCCTGCCGCACGTCGTCCAGGAACGGCAACTGCTCACGGCGAACGCGCTCACCACGACATCGGGATCGGTCGCAACCGTCGTGGGCGCCGCCGTGGGTGGGGTATTGCGCCTGGCCGCCGGGTCGAGTGGCGCGGCGCTGGGCGGCGTCGTCCTGTTCGCGGCCCTCGTCTACGCGGCGTCGGCGGGAATCGCGACGACGATGCCCGCACGGCTGCTCGGACCGGACGCCGATGAGCGGGCGCGCGTCGTCTCGCTCAGGCGCGCGATCGCCGACGTCAGCACCGATCTCGGCCGGGCCGCGGCACACGTCGTCCACCGCCGCAAGGCCACCTACGCCCTGGGTGCCATCAGCCTGCAACGGTTCTGCTACGGGGTAGCGACGCTGACGATCGTGCTGCTCGAGCGCAACTACTTCACGACGGCCGCCACCAAGGGCATCCTCGGCTTCGGTGCGATCATCGGCGCGACCGGCGCCGGCATCCTGGTGGCCGCTCTGGTGACACCCCGAGCGACGCGCCGATTCGGCAGGGATTCCTGGATCACGGTGCTGCTGATCGGTGCGGGCCTCGCGATCCTCGCGTTCGGTCTGCCGTTTCAGCGCGGGCTGATCGTGCTTGGCGCATTCGCCTTGGGGGTCTCGGCGCAAGGCGTGAAGATCTGCGTCGACACCACCGTCCAGGAGCAGATCGACGATGCCTTCCGCGGCCGGGTGTTTTCGGTCTACGACATGCTCTTCAACACGACGTACGTCGCCGCGGCCGCGGTCACGGCGGTGCTGCTGCCGACCTCGGGCAAGTCGGTCCCCGTGATGACCGCGTTGGCGGTCGGCTATCTCGCGGTGGGTGCCGCTTTCGGCTGGCTCTCCCGGCCCCGCGCACGGTCGGCGGCGGGCTCGGGCCCCGGCTCCGGGCACGGACTCGACCGTTTCCGGACGAAGATCACGACTGACCGAGCCGTGGCCGAAACGGCAGCAACGCCCAAATCCTCAAGTCTCGGGCCCGAATAGCCGTTGTCGGAAACGACAGCACCTGGCGCTACCGCCCCGGGTGTCCCGACATGGAGGTACGCGGTGGAGCTGGGCGCACTGGCCAGCGAGTACTCAGCCGCAGGCCCACCCGATCACGTCCAGGCCTCGGAACTGTCGGCGGCGCTCGAGTCGATGGAGAGCCGGCTGGCGGGGCAAACCTCCGAACTCGTCCGGCTGCGCAAGAACACCGAAGTGGCCCAAGCGCTGCTCGACCTGCACACCGCCTGCACCCGGCAGCGCAGCGTCGCGGGCACGGCCCGCCAGATCGCGGCGATCGCCTCCGCCACGACGCGTGCGCCGGTGGTCGTCGTCGCCGTCTTCGAGGCCGTGAGCCAGCTCCCCCTGCTCGCCGTCAGCATCGGTGACGCCATCAACGGCGACACCGACGAGGAACACATCGGCGAAGTCGTCACCGAAATGGTGGCCCAGCCGGACGTCGCGTGGCTGCGCACCGAGAACCGCGTGCGCATCGTGAGCCTCACGTCGGCAACGCCCTCGATTGGGTTGATGCTCGCCGAACTTCATGCAGAGCGCGCATTGCTCACGCCGCTCTTCGGCCAGGGAGAGTTCGTCGGCTGCATCGTCGCGAAGCTGCCCCGACCGACGTCAGACGCCGACGAGATCGCGGTGCTGGACGCCGGCACCGCACTGCAAGCACACGCTGGCGATCTCATCCACCTCGCGCTGATCCTCGATGAGCTGCGCCGCCGCGCCTTGCACGACTCGGTCACCGGTTTGCCGAACCTCGCCGTCTACGAGCAGCGGCTGGTACGCGCGCTCGCGCGCCGCACGGCGCAACAAGAAGGCCACAGCGAGGTTGCCGCGATCCTCGTCCAAGTGCTTGCGATGGGCCGCATCACCGAACTCCACGGAGCGACCGGCGTCCAAGCGGTGCTTCGCGAAATTGCCGGCCGGCTCGAAGACATCGCGCCCGAGCACGACCTCGGCCACCTCGGTGCAAGCCACTTCGCTTTGATCGCGCACGGCGAGCCCGGGGCGGGTATCGACCTCGCTCGTGCCGCGATCGAGGCGATCGAGGCGCCGATGGAGTTGGGTTTCGGCCGCGTCGATGTGCACTGCCACGCGGGCGTCGCCGTCGCGACCGATCGCGACGACGCGAGCGGACTGCTCCGCCGGGCGGAGGCCAGCTCTCGTGCGGCTCGGACAGCCGACGAGTGGCTGCACGTCGAATGACGCGACCGCCTCACGCTTCGAGGTAGCGCAGCAAGAACACCCGCTCGGCCTCGGTCACCCGACGCGGGCGCCCGGCAGTGAGGTCGAACGGCACCAGCACGGTCAACGCCTCGGCGAGAACCGCCGGCCCGGGCGTGGCCAGTTGGTCACGCATCTCGTACTTGAGAGTGAAGGACGACGAGCGGACTTCCGCCGTCCACACGTCGACTTCGATCGGCTCCGGCCGCCATTCGAGCGGACGCCGGTAGTCGATCTCGTGCCGCGCCACGACGACGCCCCTGATGAGGTCGGGGATGTGCTCGGCAGCTTCGCCGGCGAAGAGCATGCCGGTGCGCGCTTCTTGCATGTAGGCGAAGAACGTCACGTTGTTGACGTGGCCGAAGGCATCCATGTCGTCCCAGCGAACCTGGCAACGGAAGGTGTGCCGCATGCAGCCTCACTGTTCGCGGTGGGTGTGCGCGATGATGCCGAAGACTTTGTGCAAATAGCTTTGCACGAAGTCTTCGGGAACCTCCGGCGGCGGCCCTGCCGGCGTAGCTCAGCCGCGGGTGAGTTTGCGGTAGGTCGTGCGGTGCGGGCGAGCCGCTTCGGCGCCCAGCCGGTCGACCTTGTTGCGTTCGTAAGACTCGAAGTTGCCCTCGAACCAGAACCAGTTCGACTCGCCTTCCCACGCCAGGATGTGGGTGGCGATCCGGTCGAGGAACCACCGGTCGTGGCTGGTGATGACCGCACACCCCGGGAACTCCAGCAGCGCGTTCTCAAGACTCGTCAACGTCTCGACGTCCAGGTCGTTGGTCGGCTCGTCGAGCAGCAGCAGGTTGCCGCCCTGCTTCAGCGTGAGTGCGAGGTTGAGCCGGTTGCGTTCTCCGCCGGAGAGCACGCCGGTCGGCTTTTGCTGGTCGGGGCCCTTGAAGCCGAAGGCCGAAACGTAGGCCCGGCTCGGCATCTCGACTTGGCCGACCTTCAGGTAGTCGAGGCCGTCGGAGACGACCTCCCACACCGACTTCTTGCCGTCGAGGCCCGACCGCCCCTGGTCGACGTAGGAGATCGAGACGGTGTCCCCCAGCCGGATCCTGCCTGCGTCGGGCTGCTCGTCGCCGATGACCATCTTGAACAGCGTCGTCTTACCTACCCCGTTCGGGCCGATGACGCCGACGATGCCGTTCGGCGGCAACGAGAAGGAGAGGTCTTCGATGAGCACGCGGTCGTCGAAGCCTTTGCGCAAGCCGGTCGCCTCGACGACGATGCTGCCGAGCCGGGGGCCGGGCGGGATTCTGAATGTCGTCGAAGTCGAGTTTCTTGACGGTCGCCGCTTCGGTGGCCATCTCCTCGTAACGCTGCAACCGCGCCTTGCTCTTGGCCTGGCGGGCCTTCGGACTCGACCGCACCCACTCCAACTCGTCGTCCAAGCGCTTGCGCAGCTTGGCGTCCTTCGCGCCCTCGACCTTGATGCGTGCGGACTTGGCTTCGAGGTAGGTCGTGTAGTTGCCCTCGTAGGGGTACGTGCGGCCGCGGTCGATCTCGAGGATCCACTGCGCGACGTTCTCCAGGAAGTACCTGTCGTGGGTGACGGCGACCACGGTGCCCGGGTACTTCTCCAGGTGCTGCTCCAACCACTGCACGCTCTCGGCGTCGAGGTGGTTGGTCGGCTCGTCGAGGAGCAGCAGGTCGGGCTGCTGGAGCAGCAACTTGCACAACGCCACCCGGCGACGCTCGCCGCCCGAGAGGATGCTGACGTCGGCGTCGGGCGGCGGGCAACGCAGGGCGTCCATCGCCTGCTCGAGTTGCGCGTCGAGATCCCACGCATTCCGGTGGTCGAGCTTGGTCTGCAGGTCACCCATCTCGGCGAGCAGCTTGTCGTAGTCGGCGTCGGGGTCGGCAAGCTCTTGGCTGACCTGGTTGAACCGGTCGAGCAACGCCTTGGTGTCGGCGACGCCGTCCTCGACGTTGCCGAGCACTGTCTTCTCGTCGTCGAGCTTGGGCTCCTGGGCCAGGATGCCCACGCTGAAGCCCGGCGTGAGGTAGGCCTCACCGTTGCTCGGGTGCTCCCAGCCGGCCATGATCTTCAGCAGGGTCGACTTGCCCATGCCGTTCGGGCCGACCACGCCGATCTTGGCGCCGGGCAGGAACGACAGCGTGACGTCGTCGAGGATGACCTTCTCGCCGTACGCCTTCCGAGCCCTGCGCAGGACGTAAATGAACTCAGGCACGATCGTCGAGTCTACGTGACACGGGCAGGTCGCCGACGGGCAGCTTCGCCCAGCTCGACTAGCCAGCGGCCCGGCTGTGCATCCGCACGACGAGGTCGATCGCCGACCGCTCGCCGTCCGGTGTCTCTACCGGACGACGCACCCGCTGCGCGCGCTCGACCACCAGCTCGTCGAAACCGCGCAGGTCGGCGACGACGTCGTCAGCGGTGTAGAGCACGGTCGGGTCCTGCGGGCCGCCGACACCGTCCTCGAGGTTCGCCCGGTCGTGCGCGACCACGAGCAGGAGTCCGCCAGGCGCGACGGCGCGTGCAGCACGCTGCAGCGCCTGCCGGCGCTCCGCTTCGACCAGTTGCAGATAGCAGACGATCACCGCCGCGAACGGGCCGGCCGGGTACTGATCGCGGACGACGTCGAGCCGCTGCCACGTCGTCCGGGCCGCAACGCCGGCCTCTTCCGCCAGCAGCCGCGCACGCTCCAGGCCGGCCGCCGAGAAGTCGATGCCGGTGACCTGCCAGCCCTGCTTCGCGAGCCAGATGGCGTTGCGCCCCTCACCGCACGCGACGTCGAGCGCGGTCGCCGGTGCTGCGTCGGCCATCTCGGCCGCCACCCACCGGTTCGGTTCATGCCCCCACACCAGCTCGGTGCCGGCGTAACGCTCGTCCCAGCCCTCGGCGTCCATCGCGCCTCCACTTCCAGCGCCAGCGTACTGACCTGTGCACCCGGTGATCGGGTGGCCGGGCGGCAACGGGCAGCGCGTGTGGCGAGACGAGCAGCGGGTACGCGCCGCACATGAGTGCTTCGAACGATTCGAACGAGCAGCGACCGGTCGCGATCGTCACCGGCTCCGACTCCGGCATCGGTGAGGCGACGGCAGTCGCGCTCGCCTCGAACGGCTTCGACGTCGGCATCACCTGGCGAAGCGACGAGGACGGCGCGAAGGAAACCGCCGACAAGGTTGCCGCACACGGCGCCCGCGCCGCGGTACGCCACCTCGATCTCTCCGAACTGCCTGAGGCAGCGCGAGTGATCGACGGCCTGTCAGCCGACCTGGGCGAACGCCTCGACGTCCTGGTGAACAACGCAGGCACCGGGACGCGTACGCCCTTCCTCGACGTCGACCTCGCGATGTGGAACCACGTGATCTCGGTCGACCTCACCGGCGCCTTCCTGTGCGCCCAGCGGGCCGCGCGCCGGATGATCGCAGCCGGGCACGGCGGGCGCATCATCAACGTCACGAGCGTGCACGAGCACGACCCGCTGGTCGGCTCCGCGCCGTACTGTGCGGCGAAGGGCGGGCTCGGGCTGCTCACGAAGGTGATGGCGGTCGAGCTCGCGCAGTACGGCATCACCGTGAACTCGGTGGCGCCCGGTGAGATCGCGACCCCCATGAACGACGCGGAAGACGTCGACCCTCATACCGTGGCGCGCCCCGGCATCCCGATCGGGCGGCCCGGCGACGCGCGCGAGGTCGCCTCGGTCATCGCGTTCCTCGCCGGCGGGGAGTCGACCTACGTGACGGGTGCGTCGTGGGTGGTCGACGGTGGGATGACGATCATGGGCCCGATCGCCTCGGCGGCGCTGGAGTCGGACGACTGGCGACCCTGACCGGTTTGCGGACGCCAGCGCCCTCAGCGTGAAGGAATTTTCGCCATAGGTGACGAAATTCCTTCAGGCAGAGCGCGAGGTCGGTACGCCCGCCGCGGTGTCGTAGCGGTCGAGGACGACGGCAACGACCTCCGGCTCGGCACCCAACGGGCGGGTGACGAGATCGGCGGAGGTCATCGCGAACCGGTCCGGCAACCTACCCGGCGCGAGCACGTACGACGCGACGACGACCTGCCGCGCCTTTCGCCCGTGCATCGACTCGACGACGCCGGCGATGTCGGGTTCACCCGACGCGAACCCGACGCTGGCGCCGATGGTGGCGGCGACGTCGGCGAGTTCCGCGTTGGCACTGGGGTCGGAGGTTCCGATCGCACCGAGCACCACCCGGGCGTCGTCGTCCGCGCCGATCTCGACCAACCGGCGCCGCAGCAGCGCAAAGAGCAGCGGGTGCGGGCCCAGGGCACCGGCCTGCGCGGTTCGCAGCTGCGGGTGGCGAAGCGAGGCCTCGGTCAGCAGCGCTGGGATGTCGGCGTTCACGTGGTAGGCGGCCGTCAGCATCAACGGGACGACGACGACTTCGTCGACGCCGCGGGCGACGAGATCGTCGAGTGCGGTCGCGACGTCGGGCTGACTGAAGCCGAGATAGGCGAGGACGACGACGAGCTCCGGCCGCTCGGCTCGCACCCGCGCGATCAGCGCTTCGACGACAGGCTCGGCGCGCGGGTCGGAACTTCCGTGGGCAACCGCGAGCAAGGCGGCGCTCATCGGGGCGACTCGACCCGACCGAGCAACTCGTGCAACGACGCGACCGCGCCGACCACGAGGACGGCGGGCGCCTGGACGCCGACCTGCGCCGCGCGATCACCAATCGTCTCGAGGGTGGCGAGGGTCGTACGTTGCTGCGCAAGCGTGCCACTTTCGACCACCGCGACCGGCGTCGACGCTGCGCACCCCGCACTCAGCAGTTCCTTCGCGATGCGCTCCAGCCGGGTCGCGCCCATCAGCAGGATGAGCGTTCCCTCGATCGAGGCGAGGCTCGGCCAATCGAGGTCCTCGTGTGCCGTGACGACGGTGAACTGCCGCGACAAGCCGCGATGTGTCACCGGGATACCGGCCGCTGCGGGAACCGCGATCGCACTGGTGACGCCCGGCACCACTTCGCACGGCACCCCCGCCGCGGCGCAGGCAAGCATCTCCTCGCCGCCGCGGCCGAAGACGAACGGATCGCCCCCCTTGAGCCGAACCACCGATTTCCCTTGGTTCGCAAGGGAAATCAACAGCTCGTTGATCTGCTCCTGGGGCAGCGTGTGATTGTCGCGCGCTTTGCCGGCTTCGATCACTTCGACGTCGGGTGCGAGCGAGTCGAGAAGCGCCCGCGGCCCGAGACGGTCGACGACGACGACATCGGCTTCGGCCAGCAGGCGGCGCCCCCGCACCGTGATCAGATCGGGGTTACCCGGGCCGCCGCCGACGAGGGCGACCCGACCGGCGGCGGGCCGCCTGCGGCGCAGCGGCAGCGACCCCTGATCGAGCAGTGCGGCAATGGCGTCGCGTAGTGCGCGGGCACGGCCGGGATCAGCACCTGCGTTGACCGACACCACGACGTCGCCGGACCGCGCGACGGCTGGGGTCCAGGCCGCGGACTCCTCGGCCGCCGAAGCCCGCACGCACCACACCCGAGCCGCATCGGCGTCGGCGGAAACGGCGGCGTCGACCTCGGGCACCCCGGTGCAGGCATGCACCAGCCACGCGCCGTCGAGGTCGGCGGGCACGTACTCGCGGCCACAGACGGTGAGCCTGGTGTCATCGGCAATCTCTGGAACGACATCGGGCGCGACCACGACCACCCGCGCGCCTGCATCGGCGAGCGCTCTGGCCCGCCGCGCACCGACGGTACCGCCACCGACCACGAGCACCCGCCGCCCGGCAACGTCGAGAAGTAGCGGGTAGCCGGCGTTCACGACGTGACGTGGTCGGCGATCGGGTCACCTACGAGGCCCGCGGCCAGCGTCTGGCCGTCCTGGTCGTCGATGAGCAGGAAGCTGCCGGTGAGCCGGTCCTTGGCGTAGTCGTCGACGGCCAGCGGATCGGCTACCCGCAGCGTCACACCACCGATCTCGTTCAAGGCCAGTGCGTCGACCGACGTCTCGTGGGCAAGTGTCTCGATGTCGAGGCGATGGTTCACCGCGGCGACGACCGCCTTGACGACCCGCGTCGTGTGCTTGATGAGGATGCGCTCGCCGGCGCGCAACGGCCGGTCGGACAGCTGGCAGACGGTGGCGTCGAACTCCTGCACGACCCGCGGTTCCTCACCCGGGCGCACGAGGAGGTCACCGCGCCCGACGTCGAGCTCGTGCGCGAGCCGCACCGTGACGGACTGCGGTGCCTGCGCGAAATCGAGCGCCCGCTCGAAGGTGTCGATGCCGACGACGGTCGTGCGCAGGCCGCTCGGCAGGACGACGACGTCGTCGCCGACACGCAGCACGCCCGAAGCCAGCTGGCCGGCGTAACCGCGATAGTCGGCGGACCGCACGACGTACTGCACCGGGAAGCGCATCGCTTGACCGGCGGGGTCGACTCCGACCGGCACTGTTTCGAGATAGTCGAGCAGCGTCGGGCCGGTGTACCACGGCATCGACGCCGACGGCTCGACGACGTTGTCGCCGGCGAGCGCAGAAACCGGGATGACCGCATGGTCGCGCACGCCGAGCGCCTCAGCGGCGGCGGCGAAATCGACGGCGATACGAGTGAACGTGGCCTCGTCGTAGCCGACGAGGTCCATCTTGTTGACCGCCAAAACCAGATGCCGGACGCCGAGGAGTGCGGCGACGGCGAGGTGGCGCCTCGTCTGCTCGACGACACCCTTGCGGGCGTCGATCAAGATGACGACGAGTTCTGCGGTCGATGCCCCGGTGACCATGTTCCGCGTGTACTGCACGTGCCCCGGCGTGTCGGCCAGCACGAACTTGCGGCGGGGGGTCGTGAAGTAGCGATACGCAACGTCGATCGTGATGCCCTGCTCGCGCTCGGCGCGCAAGCCGTCGGTCAGCAACGCCAGCTCGACGCCGTCCGAACCCCTGTCTCGGCTGGCCCGCTCGACGGCTTCGAGCGTGTCGGCGAGGACCGACTTCGAGTCGTGCAACAAACGACCCACCAGCGTCGACTTGCCGTCGTCGACGGAGCCCGCGGTGGCGAACCGCAACATGGCGACGTTGCGGTCGAGGGTGGATGGAGAAGTCACATCTGGATTGTCGAGCACGGACATTTCTTAGAAGTAACCTTCCCGTTTCCGGTCTTCCATCGCGGCTTCCGACAGCTTGTCGTCAGCTCGGGTGGCACCGCGCTCGGTAATGGTGCTGATCGCCACTTCGGCGATGACGTCGGCAACCGTCGCCGCAGGCGATTCGACCGCACCGGTGCAACTCATGTCACCGACGGTGCGATAGCGCACGACCTTTCGCTCGACCGGTTCACCCTCCCGCGGCCCGCCCCACTCCCCTGGTGTCAGCCACATGCCGCTGCGCGAGAAGACCTCGCGCTCGTGCGAGAAGTAGATCGAGGGCAGCTCGACTTCTTCGCGCTCGACGTATTCCCACACGTCGAGTTCCGTCCAGTTCGACAGTGGAAAAACGCGCACGTGCTCGCCGGGCTTGTGTCGGCCGTTGTAGAGATTCCACAGCTCGGGGCGCTGACGGCGCGGATCCCACTGGCCGAACTCGTCACGCAGGCTGAAGATGCGCTCCTTGGCGCGGGCCTTTTCCTCGTCGCGCCGGCCGCCGCCGAACACGGCGTCGAAGCGGTTGCTGACGATCGCTCCCAGCAGCGGCACGGTTTGCAGCGGGTTACGCGTGCCATCGGGGCGTTCGCGCAGCCGGCCGTTGTCGATGTACTCCTGCACGCTGGCGACGACGAGCCGAAGACCGAACCGCTCGATCAGGGCGTCGCGGTAGGCGAGAACCTCGGGGAAGTTGTGCCCGGTGTCGACGTGCATGAGCGGGAACGGCACAGGCGCAGGCCAGAAGGCCTTGCGCGCCAGGTGCAACATGACGGCGCTGTCCTTGCCGCCGGAAAACAGCAAGACTGGGCGGTCGAACTCCGCCGCGACCTCGCGGATGATGTGGATGCCCTCGGATTCCAAGACGTCGAGGTGCGGCACGGCCGAACTGATGACCGGTTCTGAGCCGCCCGAGCCGGCGAGGGGTGATGTCAGCACGCTCACGCCACTCCCTCGGCGACCAGGGTCGCGTAGACGCGCGCCGCGGCTTCTTCGATACCGAGCTCGCGCGTGTCGAGCCGGAGGTGCGGCGACTGGGGCACTTCGTAGGGATCGTCGACGCCGGTGAGACCACTCAGTTGGCCCGCACGTTGCTTGGCGTAGAGGCCCTTCACGTCGCGGTCGGCGCAGACCTCGAGCGGTGTCGCGACGTGCACCTCGACGTACGCCGTTCCTTCGGCCTCGTGCTCGGCGCGGACCTGCGCACGGGCGGCGGCGTACGGCGCGATCACCGGCACCAGCGCCACCACGCCGTTGTGCGCGAGCAACCGGGCCACGAAACCGACGCGTCGCACGTTGGTGTCGCGATCTTCCCTGCTGAAGCCGAGGTCGGCAGTCAGGTGGGTCCGCAGGTCGTCGCCGTCAAGGACCTCCACGCGCCGCCCGCTCGCGCGGAGTTGGACGGCGAGTGCCCGCGCGATCGTCGTCTTGCCCGCACTGGGCAGCCCGGTGAGCCACACCGTCACGCCCGGAATGAGCGCTTGGGCGAGCGCCGCACCGGACGCCGCGGGATCGGCGTCGGTCGTGAGCTCAGTCATTCGTTAACACCACACTCTGTTTTCGCCAGACCTGCCCACCGACCTGAGCGCGGATCGGCGCCCGGTGCGACTTTTGCGGTGCAGGGCCAGCAGCCGATGGACAGGTACCCGTCCGATAACAACGGATTGACCAGGATGTCATGTTCGGTGACGTAAGCGTCGACGTCGTCCTGGCTCCACCGGGCGATCGGGTTGACCTTGACCTTGCCTCGGCGGGCGTCCCACTCGACGACCCGGGTGTTCGCCCGGCTCGGCGACTCGCTGCGGCGGATGCCGCTCACCCACGCGTCGTACCCGACCAGGACCTCGTCGAGCGGGGCGACCTTGCGCAGCGCGCAGCACTGGTCGGGGTCGCGGGCGAAGAGGTCCTTGCCGTGGGCGGCGTCCTGCTCGGCGACCGTTTGTTCGGGGTGCATCGTGATCACGTTGACGGCGTAGGTGGCAGCGACCGCGCCACGCGTGCCGACCGTTTCGGCAAAGTGGTAGCCGGTGTCGAGGAACACGACATCGACGCCCGGCCGTGCCTGTGCGGCCAGCGAAACCACCACCGCGTCGGCCATCGACGACAGCACGCAAAACCTGGAGCCGAAGGTTTCGGCGACCCAGCGGAGGATCTCCTCTGCCGGCGCATCCTCCAGCTCGCGGGCAGCCGTGGCTGCGAGCCGCTCGAAGTCGGCGGTGACGCTCACTGCGCCTCCAAACCGGCGGGGCTGAGTCCGACGAAGCTGAGACTGAATACCCGCGTACAGGCCCCGCACCGCCACTTACCGCCGGCGCTCTCGTGCGGTCGAAGATCTTCATCGCCGCAATACGGGCAGAAGTACGGTGTAGCACGCTCGCCTGCGCCGGTGTCAGCGGAACTCACTGGAGGTCCGATTCGTCGGCCCGCGAAACCCATTGGGCGAATTGCTCGCTCGGCTGCCGCTGCGCGAGGTAACGGCGGGCGAGCCGCTCGACATAGTCGGCCAGTTCGTCCTCGGTGATCTTCAATCCGCGCAGCTTGCGGCCAAAGCTCGGGCTGATGCCAAGGCTGCCACCGAGGTGGACCTGGTAGCCACCGACCTGCTCGCCGGCGGCGTTGGTGACCAGCGATCCCTTGAGCCCGATGTCGGCGAGCTGGAAGCGAGCGCACGAGTTGGGGCAGCCGTTGACGTTGATGGCGAGCGGCGAGTCGAAGTCGGGCAATCGCCGCTCGAGCTCGTCGATGAGGTCGCTCGCCCGCTGCTTGGTCTCGACGATCGCGAGCTTGCAGAACTCGATGCCGGTGCATGCCATGGTCTGCCGGCGAAACGAGCTGGGGCGCGCGATGAGGTCGAGTGCGGCCAGCTCGTCGACGAGCGTCTCGACGCTTTCTCCCGCGACGTCGAGGATGACCATCTTCTGCTCGACCGTCGCCCGCACGCGGTCGCTCCCGTGCGCCTGCGCGAGGTCGGCGATCTTGCGAAGCTTTGTACCGGAGAGTCGGCCGACACGCGGCGCGAACCCGACGTAGAACCTGCCGTCGTGCTGCCGGTGGACGCCGACGTGGTCGCGGCGCCCGTCGGCGGGTTCGCTCGGCGCGGGACCGTCGGGCAGCGGGTAACCGAGGTACTCCTTTTCCAGCACCTCCCGGAACTTCGCCGCGCCCCAGTCACTGACGAGGAACTTCAGCCGGGCACGGTTGCGCAGCCGGCGGTAGCCGTAGTCGCGGAAGATCGTGGTGACGCCGGCCCACACCTCACCCACCTGGTCGGGGACGACGAACACGCCGAGCCGCTGAGCGATCATCGGGTTCGTCGACAAACCACCGCCGACCCACAGGTCGTATCCGGCTTCGCCGTGCTCGTTGCGCACGCCGACGAACGAGATGTCGTTGATCTCGTGCACCGTGCACAAGGCGCTGCAGCCGGTCATCGATGTCTTGTACTTGCGCGGCAGGTTCGAGAAGGCGGGATCGCCGACGAAGCGCTCCTCGATCGCGTGGATCTGCTCGGAAGGGTCGATGATCTCGTCGGCGTCGATCCCGGCGACCGGGCAGCCGAGGATGTTGCGCGGCGTGTCGCCGCAGGCCTCCATGGTGCTCAAGCCAGCCGCGGCGAGCCGTTCCCAGATCGCGGGCACGTCTTCGATGCGAATCCAATGGAGTTGCACGTTCTGACGGTCGGTGACGTCGGCCAGGTCGCGGCCGTAGGTCGTGGAGATGTCGGCGATCGTGCGCAGCTGGTCGAGGCTGAGCTGCCCACCCGGAATTCGGATGCGCATCATGAAATAGGAGTCGTCGAGTTCCTCCGGCTCGAGCACGCCGGTCTTCCCGCCGTCGATACCGGGCTTGCGTTGGGTGTAGAGCCCCATCCAGCGGAAGCGCCCGCGCAGGTCCGCGCCGTCGATCGAGTCGAAGCCGGCCTTGGAGTAGACGTCGAGGATGCGCTGCCGCACGTTCAGCCCGTCGTCGTCCTTCTTGAGGCGTTCGCTGGGGTTCAGCGGCTCGCGCATGCCCAGCGCCCACTGGCCCTGGCCGCGGGACTTCCCGCGCTCGGCGTGGTTGACGCGAGACCGGGGTGCCGTGGCGCCGGCGTTTCCCGGGCGGGGCGCGGCGCCGGGACGGGTAGCCCCACCCGGCGCGGGCGGTCGGGAAGACCCGGTCGAGCCGGTCGAGCCGGTCGGGCCGGTCGAGCCGAGGGGATCAGTGGTCGGTGCCGACATCGCGGAGGCATCCTTCGTGGTCGGTGGGCATCAGCGGGCAACGGTGGCGTCGGTTGGGCACGGCCACACGAGCCGGGCTGATCACGGCCGCGTGCCGCGCCCACAAGAAGCAGGGCGTCGGATCAACGAACCGGCGTACAGACCGCGCTCGACACCCGCAGCAGGTCGACGTGCAAGCGCGCGACGAGCCGCAATGCGGGTGGAACAGGACGCACAGTCACCCGTCGAGGGTGCCACACCCCTCTCATTCCTGTCGAATCACTAGGGAACCCCTGCCCGGAGCCGCCTCATGCCCGGAGCCGCCTCATGCCGGCCGACACTCACCCCAGGCCGAACCGTGCCTTTCGCCGCCCGCCTGCTCCGGCCATCTCCGGGCCATCCGGCGGCGCCTGCGTCTCGGGACCTGCGCTGCTCGTGACGGGATCCGAGCCGACCGCGGCGTACTCGACATCCTCAATGCCCTCGACGTCGCTATGGACGTCGGAATGGCCGTCGCTCTGGAGGTCGCCGTCAAGCTCGCCTTCCGTCACCCGATCGGCTTCGTCCTCTTCGAACACGTCGTCGTCTGCCGACTCGGCGCCCAACGCCGCCGGTGCCGCGGCCGGCTCCCCGGAGTTCGCATCGGCCGACGGGCCGGCCACCCAGTTGAGCGGGGCGCCGCGCTCGGCCCGCTTGACCAGCGCGATCGCACGCGCAAGGTCGGGGCCCACCACCGCGGCTTCGAGCTCGAGCGACTCGCGCTTCACTCCGTCGCGGGTCTCATACGCGCGCACCGACGGACGCCCGATCACGATCACGGCTTGGCCGCGATGCAGTGACGAGTTGACGTTCTCGGCCAGCGCCCGCCAGCAGGTGACGTTCGTGAAGAGCGTTTCGCCGTCTCGCCACTCACCCGTCGTCCGGTCGAAGCGTCGCCTCGTCGAGGCGACTCGGAACGACGCTCGCGCATAACCGTCCTTGGTGAAGGCCAGTTGCGGGTCAGCGACCAGGTTGCCGATCACGATGGTTTGTGGGTCGAACATCGCAGGTCTCCCTCCGGACGCCGCACCCTGCCGCGTCCCTGTCGGAAGTCTGCTGACGCGGGCGCGCGCACGAGACCACTCGAAGCTGGGTTGTGGACGACCGGAGCCACGTCGGGCAGCTGTGGATTTTGCGATACGACGGCGCTACGCCTCGTCGGGCAGGGCTTCACCGCAGCGCGCACAACGCTCGAGGTCACGCTGCTCGACGACCGCCCCGCACGCGGGACACAACAGGGCGGCCCAACACGCCGGGTCACCGCCAGGCAGTTCCGGGCCGTCCCCTGCCCCGGTTCGCACTTCGCCGTCCATGCGCACACGATAGGTCGGCAGCCGCGAACTGTCAGCGAGCGATCCCGTGCGTGGGGTGCCGTAGCCTTGGATCACCCGCGCCCGTAGCTCAGCTGGATAGAGCACCTGCCTTCTAAGCAGGCTGTCGCAGGTTCGAGTCCTGCCGGGCGCGCACATCGTCTCTGACGCAAACCCCACTGCTTGGCCGGCACATCCATCGGAGCAGAGTTCAGCCCGAAGGCGCCCAAGCAGGGTCGCGGCCGACGAACCCGATGAACTTGCTCAGCGTGGGAGCGTCGTCGGCGACCTCGACCGGCGTGTCCATGGCATCCGGGCCGCGGTATTCGGGACGCAGCATGGCCCGACCCGCGTCGAGTGCCACCTGCGCCTCGGCATCCGTGTACGGCGGCTGCTGCCCGGTCGCGATGGCGAGGTCCCAGCCGTGCGCAACGTACTCCATCACGATCATGCCGAGGACCGCCTCGCCCGGCAGCTCGCCGCTCGTCAACGTCAGGGGACGTTCCCCGGCGCCGTCGCGGAAGGCCGCGACCATCCGATCGGCCGAGCCTCCGAACGCCTCCGACGCCTGCGTTGCGGCGACCGGCTCCGGCGACTTCGGCTTGCCGCCCTCAGCAGCCTCCGCGAAGACGCCGGCCCAGCCGGCGACATGGCCGAGGAGCTGTTCGACCGTCCACTTCGAGCACGGCGTCGGCTTCGCGAAGTCCTTCTCGGACAGGGTCGCGATAACACCGCGGGTCTTGTCCATGACGTCGGCGAGCACGTCAACTCGATCGCTCATCACCATTCCTCCTCCGTCGGCTTCCGTCGCTTCGGCCTGGCCCCTTGTCCTACCCGATCACACGGCGCACCCAGTCGGGAAGCTGCTCGCCTTACCGCTGCCGAAGGGGGACGCCGAGGTCGCAGACCAACGCGTCGTCGGCGGCGTGGCGCTGGTCGGCGATCAACACTTGGCGGAAGCGCCTTCGAGGGATTCATGCCGGCAGCGCTGAAGAGCCTCGACGCACCGAAGCACGCGAACGACCTATTGGGCCAAAGGACCTGGGCGGCCCACCTCGCCGGTGGGCCGCTCAACCTCGCGCCCGCTCATCGCCGGAAGCTGCGGGGACGTCGCGAAGGCCGACCGCGTCGTGGTCCCAGAAGGCCTGTCGGTACACCAGTGTTCCTGTCATCGACTTCTCGTATGCGGTGAGTAATCGCGCCTGGAACGCCGGCTCCGGAATCCGCAAAGAGGGACGTCGAAAGCCATGCACCGAGCCGGCAACGAAACCGAACCTGGGGTAGTAGGTGGGAGAGCCCTCGAGGAAGACGAGAGGGACCCCGCGACCGTCGAGCGCGCTCAACCCGTGGCGGATGAGAGCACTCCCGACACCTTCGCGCTGCCGATCGGGCAACACCCCGACGGGACTCAAGACCTGGACGTCGACCAGTCGCCAAGGAGCGTCCAGCAGGCTTCGGGTGAACAGCACGTGCCCAACCACCCGCCCCTCGTCGTCTTCGGCCACGAGAGAGAGGCCTTCTTCGAGAACAAGAGATGCCCGCAGATCGTCGAGAAGCGGAATCACGACCGCCGCGTGATCGCCGAACGCCAGGCGGTGGACCTGCGCGACGGCGTCGCGGTCGGTCGGCCGCTCCTCACGTACGAGCACGGCACCACCGTAACGGCCGGCGGCCCGCGGACGACGAGCTATCTCCGGCGATACAAATCACCGCTGCGACGCTTCACCCGTGTTCACGACCTTCACTTACGGCATGTCCCGGGTACACCACAAGCAGCGCCGGTGGCGGCGAGCGCGTAGGTCGCGCCGAGCTTGCCACGTTGCGGGTAAGGCTGCCGGCGATCAAGTTGTCGACACGACGGGAGGCTGTTTCCATGAAGACAGCGGTACTCGCGACGGGCACCGTGCTCGCTGCGGCGGGACTCGCTGGCTGTTCCAGTGGTAACCATGCAGGGGCATCGGCGTCCGTCAGCGCCGGACTCAGTAATGGAAGCCCGGCTGTGTCTGTGAGCGCAGGCGTGAGCGGCAGCCCTTCGATGTCCATGGGCACCGGTTCCGCGGGCGTCAACAGCGCGGCTTGCAAGAACCTGAAGGACACCATTAGCAACATCCCGTCGAAGTTGGAACAGGCCGCGACGGGTAGCAGTCCGGGCCAGCAGGTTCAGCAAACGATGAGCAACATCTCGACGAACCTGAAGAACGAGGTGCAGAACACGAGCAGTCAGCTGCAGAACGCGGTACAGAACTACATCGACAAGTTGCAGCAGGTCGTCACCAGCATCGAGAACGGTAAGGCACCGAACCTCAGTCAGCTCAGCACGACGAGCATCGACAACGCCTGCTCCGGCAGCAGTGCCGTGACGGTGTCGCCGCCGAGTTCCGGTGGGGTGCTGCCGTCCGTTTCCGCCAGCGCCAGCACGGGCTGACCAAAGGCCTGGACCGACGATCAGCTACTCGGCACCACGATCAGCTACTCGGCACCGGCGTGACGTTCGGCGTGGCCGCTGCGTTCGCGCCGGTGCCGGTTCCCGCGCCGGCCGACCCGTTGGGCAGGTTGATGGTCGCCCGGCAGTCGCCCAGGTTGTTGCCCAGCGCCACGCGCATCTGCTGGAGCCGCTGAACCACTTGGTCCAGCTTGCTGAGATCGAGACGTGAAGCTGCGTTACCGGCGACCTGGAGCTGCTGGTAGATCGCCTGTACCTGGTCGATCGCCTTCACGCAGCCCGAGCCGATCGCCACTTGTCCCTGTACTCCCGGTTGCGGGGACGGCGTCACCGGTACGGGCGACGGCGAGACGACGACTTGCACGCTCTGCTTCGCCGAAATGCCGGTGACGGTGACGACGTAACCGCCAAGCACGAGCCCACATGCCAGCAGGACGACAGCGCCAACC
The DNA here is from genome assembly GCA_963782965.1 of uncultured Actinomycetes bacterium. GTDB lineage: Bacteria > Actinomycetota > Actinomycetes > Acidothermales > Acidothermaceae > CAWALV01. The sequence continues at coordinate 917,019 of CAWALV010000006.1, read as the reverse complement.
GCCAGTTGCCACCTGGGCACGCGGGCAATGCGACGGGTGTCCCGCTCGCGGGGGGCGGAGGTTTCATCGACGGTGGTTCGGCGGTGCTTCATGAGCCTCCTCAAGGAAGTCTCGCCTTCCGGTGACTCTTACCCGCCGAAACGGGGCAGACACGGGAAAGGCTCAACAGGAAGCGAGGGCGATGGCGCACGACAGGCCGGAGCGCAACCGGGTCGCCGTCCGTTACGCGCGAATCACCTACCGCCTACGGTGGGTCATCGTCGCCGCGTGGGTCGCCGGTGCGGCCGCCGCGACCGTGTTCTTGCCGGCGTTGCAGACCAGCGGTTCGGGTGACTTGGGCAGCCTCGTCCCCGCGCACAGTGCCGCGACCCAGACCGAGAGACGGGTGCTGCACGACTTCAAGTACCCGCTCGACAGCAACGTCGCGGTCGTCGTCCACAACGAGAGCGGCCTCGATCCGCTCACCCAGCTCGACGTCGTCCTATGGGCGTTGCGGGTCGACCAACAACTCCTGAAACTGCAGCCGCCCTACCCGAACGGTCTGGTGCTCGGCGCGCTACCCGTGTTGAACACCGCGCATCTGTTCCCGACGTCGCACCGTCCGGGCACGACCGCGGTGACCTATCTCTTCTTCGCTCCGAGCACGACCCTGGCCGAGCAGACCCGGCTCGCAAACGAATACGCCCAGCACTTCACTACCGACGGCTCCCCGGGAGACCACCCGCAAACTGCGGTGACCGGGATGTTTCCGGCACAGGTCCAGCAGTCGAATCTGGTGATGAGCCACCTGATGTGGCTCGAGATCGCGACGCTCGTCCTGGTGACGCTCATCGTCGCGGTGACGTTCCGCTCTGTCATAGCCCCCATCGTGCTCCTCGCAGCAGCGGTCCTGACCTATCTCGTCGCGCTGCGCGTGCTCGGCTACGTCGGAAGCCAGGTCAGCGTCAACGTGCCGCAAGCTCTCGAGCCCTTGGTCGTGGCACTCATCCTCGGCATCCTCACCGACTATTCCGTGTTCTTCTTGACGGGGATGCGTCGGCGGTTACAGCTCGGCAAGGACGTGCGCGAGGCGTTCCTCTTCTCCCTGCGCGACAACATTCCGATCGTCGCGGTCGCGGGCCTGACGGTTGCCGCCGGAACGGGTGCGCTCTACGCGTCGCGCCTTCAACTCTTCCGGTCGTTCGGGCCCGGACTCGCGATTGCAGTACTCGTCGGGACGGCGGCCGCGACGACGTTCGTGCCGGCAGCGATGGGCATCCTCGGTACATCCGTCTACTGGCCGAGCAAACCCGGCTCCGATCTGCATCCCGAAGAGATCAGGGTGCGGCTGCGGCCCTCGTGGCTCGTCAAGTCCATCTCCCGCAAGCGCGGCGCCACTGTCGCGGCCGCGCTTGCGACGATGGCACTCGGCGCAGCGTGCTACCCACTCACTCACCTGCATCTCGACACGTCCTTCATCGACGGCTTGCCGCACGGTCAGCCCGCCTACCAGGGCGCCCAACTTGCGAAGCGCGGCTTCGCGTATGGGGTACTGGCACCGACCACCGTCCTGGTCAGCGGCCCGCAGGTGAAGACGAATGGCGCCGGCCTGAACCGCTTGCAGACCCTGATCGGCCATCAACCGGGAGTCGCAGGAGTCCTCGGCCCGGCGACGATTCCGTTCGTGGGCCCGCAAGGCATATTCGTCAGGCAGGACAAGACGGAGGCAAGGTACCTCGTCTTCCTCGACGGGTCGCCGCTCGGCGGTGACGGCATCTCCGAATACCGCCACCTTCGTGACAACCTTCCGACGCTGTTGCAGCGCGCCGATCTCGGCAACGCGACGGTGGCTACTACCGGTGACACCGCCATCGCCAGCGCCGCGGCATCGGAGACGGTGCGCAACCTGGTGATCGTCTACATCGCCGCATTCGTCGCGGAGCTGATCATCTTGGCGCTCTTCTTGCGCGCACTTCTCGCTCCCCTGTTACTGCTCCTCGCGAGCAGCCTGGTGATCGCGGCGTCTCTCGGACTCACGACGTGGGTGTTCCAGGACCACCTCAACGCCACCGGCCTCACGTTCTACGCACCCTTCGCGACGACGGTGCTGTTGCTCGCGTTGGGTTCCGACTACAACGTGTTCGGCACCGGTCGCATCTGGGAAGAGGCGGCCAACAACCCGTTGAAACGCGCTATCCGCAGAGCCTTGCCAGAGTCGGCTCGCGCCATCACAACCGCGGGGCTCACGCTGGCCGGTAGCTTCGCACTCATCGCGATCATTCCGCTGACCGCCTTCCACGAGATGGCATTCACCATGTTCGCCGGCCTGCTCATCGATACGTTCCTAGTCAGGTCGATCGTCACGCCCGCGCTGCTGACGCTCGTCGGCCCAGCGGCGGGGTGGCCCGGTAGCCGGCTGAACGAAACACCGCCGTATCCGCGCGAAGGTGGGTACGACAAGAGTCAGGAGACGTCACCGTCTCCCGTCGTCGAGCGGGAGTAGCCATGCGAGACGTAGCAGTCACCGATCGAGAGGTCGTCGAAAGACGGCACTGGCGGCACGCACGGAAGCCGCGTTCGCGGCTGGGCCGCTGGGCAGTTGGCGTTCTCGTCGTCCTGCTCGCGGCGGCCGCGACTGCCTACGCGTTCGACTGGGCTTCACGAGAAGCAGCGCAAACGGTTGTCGCGCGGTCGATCGAGCACGGCAATCCCGCGCCCAAGTCGGTGGACGTCGACATCAAGGGCGCCTTCTTCCTCCCCCAGCTCGTCGGCGGGCGATACCCGCACGTGCAGGTAGACCTGAACCAGATCACCGACTCGGGCTTGACGGTGCAGACCATCCATGCCGATCTCTACGGCGTGAAGGTTCCCCTGGCGCGCGTCGCGCGGCAAAGCGTCGCCGCGATACCGGTCGACCACAGCCGCGAGGTTGCAACGATCACCTACCAGGCGCTGAACAACTACCTTCAGGCCAATGGCGCGCCGGTGACGGTCGCGAACGGTTCGGGCAACCAGCTCAGAATCGACGCCCATCTTTCGACGCTCGGGCAGAACCTGACGGTGAGCGGCGAGGCCAAACTGGAGCCCGGTAACACCTACATCGACGTGTCACCCACCCACCTCGACACGGGGTCGGCGGTTCTCGACCGGGTCAGCAGCCTGTTGCTGCGAGTGCGCCTCGCGTTTCGGATCCCGACCTCCCCGCTGCCTTTCGGTCAGCAGATCCAGTCCATCCACGCGACGCCCAGCGGAATCGTCGTGGTGGCCACGGGCCGCCACATCACGATCTATCCCTCAACGAGGTAACGCTGGAGCGACGGCCCAACGATCGCGACCAGGTCGTCGACACTCGCACTCGCCAGCGGCTCGAGGTGGACGACGTACCGGGCGATCGCCAGCCCGATCATGTGGCTCGCTGCGACTTCGGCTCGCAACTCGGCGTCCGGCGCGCTGATCCGCACGCTGATCGGGCGCAACGCGCTACGTGTGATGACGTCGCGCAAGATGGCGGCGGCGGCGGCGTTGGTGACGGCCGCCCGCACGAGTGCGAGCGCACGGTCGCGGGTCTGCGGGTCTTCCCAGATCGACAGGAAGGCCCGGGCGAATGCCTCGCCGACCGTGCTCGGATCGGCGAAGGCAGGGCCGAGGACCCGCTGGGGGTCGATGGGAAGCTCGATCGCGGCACCCAGCAGGTCGTCCTTCGTGCCGAAGTAGTGGTGCACCAGCGCGGGGTCGACGCCTGCGCGGCGAGCGATCGCACGAATGCTCGCTCGCTCGTAGCCGACCTCGGCGAAGAGCGCTCGGGCGGCGGCGAGGATCTCCTCCCGTGCGGCCGAGCCACCGGGACGCCGCCCGGTGCGGCTCATCGCTTCTCACCTTGGACGACGAGCGCGACGAACGCCTCCTCGAAACTCGCCGGCACCAAGCGCGTCGTGGCTTCGACGCCGGCCCGCCGCAGCACCGCACGCACCCTCGCCTCGTCCGCCGTCTCATCGGCGCCGATGACCCTCAGCCTCCGGCCGGACAGCGCCGGAACGATGCCGGCGTCGTCCAGTGCCTGAAACGCGGTGTCCCAATGGGATGCGTCGATCTCGATGGCGCGGCGTCCGCCGATGATGTTGGCGAGGGTGCCTTCGACGACGACCCGGCCGTCAACGAGGACGACGACCCGGTCGCAGTGTTCGGCTTCTTCCATGTAATGCGTGCTGACGACGACGCCGGCGCCACGATCGGCGCAGTCGCGGATGGTGTCCCACAGGGCGCCGCGGCCGAGCGGGTCGACCCCCGAAGTCGGTTCGTCGAGGATGAGCAGCGACGGGTTGTGCGCCAAGGCGGCCGCGAAAGCGAGCCGGCGGCGCAACCCGAGCGGCAGCTCGGCGACCAACGTGGAAGCCTCGGCCTGCAGAGCAGGCTCGGCGGCGAGGTCGGGTATCGGCGTCCCGTACGCGCGGGCGGCGAACTCGAGGTTTTCTGCCACCGTGAGGTCGCCGTAGAGACCGAGGCCTTGCGGAACGTAGCCGACCCGGCGCCGGATCGCACGCGAAGGCGGCTTGCCGAACAGCCGAACGACGCCACTCGTGGGTTGCAACAAACCCAGCAACTGACGCATGAACGTGCTCTTGCCGGCCCCGTTCGCGCCGAGCAGGCCGACGACCTCGCCGGATTCGATACGCAGGTTGATGTGGTCGTTCGCGACGAACTGCCCGAACCGGCGGGTGACACCGACGGCGTCGACGAGCGGCCCCGTCGTGGTGACGGTCTCGCCGACGGTCATCGCGGGCTCACGGTCGCCAAACCGGTTCGTCTCAGCGCCGCGACCACGACGGCGTCTTCGAGGTCGGGGCGCACCGGTGTCGCGCCGGCAGGAGTCTCCTCCCCCGGCGCCACCCACATGTGCCAGCCGATGCCGCGCCGCCACGACAGCGTCGTCGGTTGCGGCTTCCTCGTCACTTGCACGACCGAACCCGGCACGTCGGCGACGATGCCGGCGGGCGGGCCGGCGGCGAGCGCTCGGCCACGATCGAGGACGAGAACCTGCGTCGCGCGTTCTGCTTCGTCGAGGTAGGTCGTACTGAGCAGGACGGCGGTACCGCGCGCCGCCGCACGCACCATCAACGCACTGAGCTCGGCGCGGCTCACCGGGTCTACGCCGGTACTCGGTTCGTCGAGAACGAGAAGCTTCGGGTGGTGCACCATCGCCATGACCATGCCGAGCTTTTGCCGCATGCCACCGGAAAGATGGCCGGCCAGCCGTCGTCCGACCTGGGTCAGGCCGGCAGCAGCGAGCAACTCGGCACGGCGCGCCTGCGCGGTTTCGCGGTCGATGCGGTAGGCCGTGACGGCGAAGTCGATGTTCTCGTCGACGCTGAGGTCGGGGTACACCCCCGATGCGGCGCCGAAGTAGCCGATCTCGAGCTTGTCCGGACGACGCACCACGCCGTCGTCGGGCCGGACCAGGCCGACGAGGACTCGTAGCAGCGTGGTCTTGCCGGCACCGTCACCGCCGACCACGGCCGTGACATCGGCGGCAGGAACGTCGAGGTTCACGGCGTCGAGCGCGAGCCGGCTGCCGTAGCGCACCGTCAGGCCCGAGCCTCCGTAGTTCATGGCGCCAGCCCTGCCGCAACCGGCGCGACTGCTTCGTCGGGGCGCTCCTTGATGTTCGGTGCGAGATCACGTCGGAAGCGAATTGCTGCCAACGCGAAGACGGCGGCGCCCAGCACGGCGAGCATGAGCAGCGGGAACCAGAGTGCACCGATCGGTGCAGCACGCAGCATCACGCCTCGCGACACCGAGATGAAGTACGTGAGCGGCAGCAGGTAGGAAATCCATCTCACGCCGCCGGCCATCGAGTCGATCGGGAAGATGAACCCGGAGAGCAGGATCTGTGGCAACAACGTCATCATCGTGAGCTGGATCGCCTGACCCTGGTTCTCCGATACCGACGAGATGAAGAGGCCGAAAGCAAGCGTCACGAACAAGAACAGCAACGCGCCGAGGATGAACACCGGCACCGACCCGTGGAACGGCACCTTGAAAATGCCGAGAGCGACGCTGACGACGACGGCCGTGTCGATCGAAGCGACGAGGAAGTACGGAACGATCTTGCCGAGCAGGACGTCGCGTGGCCGAAAGGGCATGACCGCGAGTTGCTCGAGCGTGCCGGTCTGCCGTTCACGGACGACGCCGAGCGATGTCGCCAGCGTGCCGGCGAAGACCAGCAGAATGCCGATGATCCCGGGCACCATGACCGACGACGTGCGCAGGGTCGGGTTGAACAAGACGGTCACCTTGACGGGCAGTTGCGCACCGGCGACGCCCTTGGTGACGGCCTGCGCGTCGAAGAGGCTCGCTCCGTCGACGAGCAGCTCGGGCTTCGCCTCGGCGCTGGTTACGAGCACCACCGCGTAGTCGCCACGCCGCAGGTCGCGGACAGCGCTCGCGCGGTCGGCGTCCGGCTTGACCGCCTTCACGTGGAAGATCGGCGGCAGCTGGCTCGCTGCGGCGCTGGCCCTCGGCCCGACGACCTCGGCCTTCACCGAGCTGACGTCGAACCGCGCGGCGTAACCGAAGACGACGAGCAACAGCAGCGGGATGAGCACCATCAGCGCCACCATCCGGCGGTCGCGGCGCAGCTCCCGGAACTCCTTCACGACGATCGCCCACACGGCCGACTCCTGTTCCTCAACAGTTGAGGATATCTGCGGACGTCGCCAGGTTGGCACAGCTGCCCCGGGCAGCGCAACCCCGAACGCCGAACCTCCGTCCGGGCGCAGTCGAGGCAGGATCCCGAACGTCGCCGCCGGAGGCCACCGGACGCCCGACCGGAAACTCGCACCCGGGCGCGCGTATCAAAAGCCGATGATCGGGATAAAGCCTCGACAAGGAACACTGCCGAGGAGGTTGCGATGCTGCTCAAGGATGCCCAGGTCCTACTGACCGGGGCCACCGGTGGCATCGGCCGCGCCATCACCTCCGCCTGCCTGCGCCGGGGCGCCCGTCTCGTCGTCTCCGGTCGCGACCAGCGCTCGCTGCATGCGCACGACGGCCACCGGGGGGTGGAGACGGCGACCGCCGACCTCACCGTCGAAGACGACATTCGCCGGCTCGCGACCGAGTGCGGTCCGGTCGACGTGCTCGTGAACAACGCCGGCGCGGGGTGGTACGGCGCCACGGAGAAGATGCCGTGCTCCGACGTCCGCCGGCTGGTCGACGTCAACCTGCTCGCGCCACTGCTGCTGACCCGGTTGCTGTTGCCGAGCATGCTCGAGCGCGGCCGCGGCCACATCGTGTTCATCAGCTCGGTGGCCGGCCACCTCGGCGTCGAGAACGAGGCCGTCTACTCGGCTACCAAGGCCGGCCTCGCCACCTACGCCGAGGCACTGCGCGCGGAAACGCGCGGCCGAGGCATCTCGGTCTCGGTAGTGTCGCCAGGTGCGGTGGCGACCGAATTCTTCCGGCACCGCGGCGCCGAGTACCAGCGCAGGTGGCCGGCGGCGGTACCGGCTCACCTCGTTGCGAACGCCGTCGTGCACGCGGTCGAGCGCGACCTCAACGAGGTGTTCGTCCCTCACTGGCTGCGCATCCCCGCCCTGCTGCACGGCGGGCTCCCCGGCATCTACCGCGGGCTGGCGGCGAAGTTCGGCTGAGCCTGCGCGGAAACTGCGGGTCCAACCTTGCTGAGCGTCGGGTTCGCGCTGGCCGCGGCCTTCTGCAACGCGTGCGCCTCGGTCTTGCAACGGACCGGGGCTCGCGACGTCCCCCCGAAGTACACGATGCGACCCGCACTGCTCCTCGCGCTGGTCCGCCAGCCGGTCTGGCTGTTCGGGCTCCTCGCCATGACCGGCGGCTTCGTCTTCCAGGCCGGCGCGCTCGACCACGGAGACCTCGCCCTCGTGCAGCCACTGCTGCTCACCGAGTTGCCCATCACGTTGCTGCTCGCCGGGATGTGGTTCAAGGCGCCGGTCGAGCGCCGCGCCTGGTTCGGAGTTGCCGGCATCTGCGCCGGGCTCGCCCTCGGCCTGCTCGCCGCGGCGCCGAGCGGTGGCCGATCGAGAGCAGACACCTGGCCGCTCGTCCTGATGCTGTTGGCGGGCACCGGGCTGACCGCGCTCGGCGTCGTCATCGCCTTGCGGTTCAAGGCAGCGACATACCGCGCGGCCTCCTTCGCGGCTGCGGCCGGCGTCGGCTTCGCCCTGACCGCTGCGTTGATGAAGACCGCAGCGAACCAGCTGACGGCGCACAGCGTGGGCGACCTGGTCACTTCCTGGCAGCTCTACGGAATGATCGCCGCCGGCATGCTGAGCCTGTTCATCTGGCAGAACGCCCTCCAGGCGGGCACGCTCGCCGCAGCTCAGCCGGCGATCACGTTCACCGATCCGGTCGTCGCCACCGCCATCGGCGTGCTCGTCTTCGGTGAGCACATCCGGCTCGGCCCGTGGCTCATCGCCGAGTTCGCCGGCGCCGCGATCGTCGTGCTCGGCAGCATCGAACTCGCCAGGTCACCACTCATCACCGGCCGGCCCGCGGGGACTGAGCCGGAGCGGCCCTCGCGGTCGCCGACCGCGCAGCCGGCGAATCCGTCGCGAGCGCAGACGCCGGGTCAGAGCTGAACAACGCCTGCCCGGCAGCAATCAGCTCGTGGCGCCACTCCGAACCGGCGTGCCGCAACTCTTCCAGGACGACGGCGAGCTGCGTTTCGTCTCTCGCGTACTGCGAAAGGCCGAACTGCTCCATCCGTCGCGCCCCGTCGCGACCGTGACCCGGGATCGGCGCGAACGTCACCACCGGCAGGCCCACCGCGAACGCCTGCATGGCGGTCTGCCCGGCGGCGTTTTCGACCAGCACATCGCACGCGCGCATCAGCTCGGCGACGTCGTCGCGCCACCCCAGGGCAGCGACCCGGTCGCCGTGCCGGCTGACCAGTCGCCGGCGCAATCGCTCGTTTCGCCCGCACAGCACGATTGCCTGGTTACCGCCCGAGACGACCGCCCGCACGGCGTCGTCGACCCGGCCACTCCCCCACGCACCGGCCGACATCAGCACGGTCGGCCGCTGCGCGACCAAGCCAACACCTTGGCGAACCTGCGCCCGCAGGTCGTCGTCCGGGTCTTCGTTCTTCAAGAACGCGAGCGGGACGACAGGCCCGGGCGCGGACGCCGGCACGCCGGTGAACGCCGCTGCCTCGTCGGCAACCGCGGGATGCATGCACAGGAACGCGTCGTTGCCGGCGTGCAGCCACATGCGGTGCGCGACGAGATCGGTGACGTAGACCGTGCTTCGGGCCGCGATCTGCCCTTGTTCACGCAGCCGCCCGGCGATCTGGGCGCACAGGTGAAACACCGACACGACGACGTCCGGCTGAGTTTGGTCGATGAGGCGCTGCACGGCCGGTGCGGCCGAAAGCACCAGCGGGTCGGCGCGTAGTTGCAAGCCGTCGCGGGGTAGGAAGAAGCTGCGGTAGATCGCTTCGTAGAGCCACGGCGCGCCGCGCAGCATGGCGGAGTAGCTGGATCGCAACGCCGCACCGAGACCGAAAGGCATGGCCTGCAAGATGTCGACCACGCGCGCGTCGTCACCGCGCTCGACCAGCCGGCGTTGCAGTTCCCGCGCGACGGCGAGATGCCCCGAGCCCATGCTCGCGGTCAACAACAGGTACCGGCGCACGCCCGTTTCCTTACCCCGATCCCCCGCAGCCTACCGGCGGCGCGCGTGATCTCACGCCCGGCGGCCGCCGCAGCGGCCGGCTGCCTCGGTGTCGCAGCGGTGCAGGCCTTCCCCGGGACGACGTGGCTGCCCTGGGTGCGCAGGTGGTTCCCGGCGCTCGACGGTCGAGGCAGATACCCCGACCACGTCGCCCTCACCTTCGACGACGGGCCGCATCCGGAGTCGACTCCCGCGTTCCTCGACCTGCTGGGCGAACGCGAGGTGCACGCGACGTTCTTCTTGCTCGGCGAGCGGGCGGTGCAGTGGCCAGACCTGGTCCGCCGGATCGTCGCCGAAGGGCACGAGGTCGCGCTGCACGGCTGGCGGCACCGCTACACCTTCTGGAACTCGCCGGCTCTCGAAGGTTCGCTCGCTCTGATCGACCACATCGCCGGGGTGCGCCCGCGGTGGTTCCGGCCGCCGTACGGGGTGCTGTCGGTGACCTCGCTGGTCGAATGCCGGCGGGCCGGCCTGGAGCCGATCCTGTGGACGGCGTGGGGTAAGGACTGGAGAGGCGACGCGACACCACGCTCGGTGCTCGACACCCTCGGCGCAGGTATTCGCGGCGGGTCGACGCTCCTGCTGCACGACGCCGTGACGTCGTCAGCACCGTCGTCGTGGCATGCGACGCTGGGGGCCCTGCCGCTGATATTGGAGCGGTGTTCCGACGCCGGGCTGACCGTCGGCCCGCTCGCCGACCACGGGCTGTGAGGCATCATGAGGCATGACTGACAACGCACCGGCAGGCCGGGCCGGGCCGACCGACCTGCGGGGTCGGCGGTTGCACGACCTGCGGGTCTCGGTCACCGACCGATGCAACATGCGCTGCCGCTACTGCATGCCGCGTGAGGTGTTCGGGCCCGGGTTCGCCTTCGTGCCCCGCTCGGAGCTGCTGACCTTCGAGGAGATCACCCGCGTCGTGGGAGCGTTTGCGCGCGCCGGCGTGAGCAAGGTGCGGCTGACCGGTGGCGAACCGCTGCTGCGCGCCGGGCTCCCCGATCTCGTCGCGGCGGTCACGCAGGTGCCCGGCATCACCGATATCGCCCTGACCACGAACGGCTCGCTGCTCGCCCGCCACGCGCAGCGGTTGCGGGACGCCGGGTTGAAACGCCTGACCGTCAGCCTCGACACCCTTGATGCCGAGGTGTTCGCGAAGTTCGCCGACACCGACATCTCGCTCGCTTCGGTGCTCGACGGCATCCACGCGGCGTCCGGCTGCGGGTTCGCCCCGCTCAAGATCAACACTGTGGTGCGCCGCGGCTGGAACGACACCGGCGCGGGCAGTTTCGAGTCGATCGCCGAGTTCGCGCGCGAGCACGGCCACATCGCGCGGTTCATCGAGTACATGGACGTCGGCGACACCAACGGCTGGCGGCTCGATGAAGTGGTGCCCGCTGCCGAGATCGTGGCGCGCATCGGCGCGCGCTGGCCGGTGGAACCGGTCGAACCGAATTACCCGGGCGAGGTGGCGAACCGGTTCCGCTACCTCGACGGCGCCGGTGAGTTCGGCGTGATCTCCTCCATCACCGCACCCTTCTGCGGCGACTGCACGCGGGCCCGGCTGAGCGCGATCGGCGAGGTCTACACCTGCTTGTTCGGTGCGCGCGGGCACGACCTGCGCGCGGTTGTACGCAGCGGCGCCGGCGAGGCCCAGCTCGACGCCGATCTCGACGCCGCGATCGAGGCCTTGTGGACCGCGCGCGCCGACCGTTACTCGGAGCTGCGGGCGCGACATTCCGGCGACGATCACCCGGTGCAGCGGGTCGAGATGTCGTATATCGGAGGCTGATGGCTTCGCACGGTGGGCAAGGTGGCGGATCGTGATGCTCCACGACCTAGAGTGTCCTGCGTGAACGACTACCTCGTCTGGGTCGACTGCGAGATGACCGGCCTCGACCTCAAGGCCGACGCGCTGATCGAGGTGGCGCTGCTGATCACCGACGGTGAGCTCAACGTCGTGGGCGACGGCGTCGATCTCGTGATCAAGCCGCCGCAGGAAGCGCTCGACCAGATGCCGGACGTCGTGCGGCAGATGCACACGTCGTCCGGACTGCTCGACGAACTCGCGAACGGTGTGAGCCTGGCCGAGGCGGAGGAGCGCCTGCTCGGTTGCCTCAGCGAGGTCATACCGGACGCCGGCAAGGCTCCCCTGTGCGGCAACTCGATCGCGACCGACCGCGGGTTCCTGGCGCGCGACATGCCGGCGCTCGACTCACACCTGCATTACCGGATGGTCGACGTGTCGAGCATCAAGGAACTCGCGCGGCGCTGGTATCCGCGGATCTATTTCGCCAGCCCGGAGAAGAAGGGTGGGCACCGGGCGCTGGCCGACATCCGCGAGAGCATCGACGAGTTGCGCTACTACCGCGAGGCGCTGTTCGTGCCGCCGCCCGGGCCCGACACCGCGACAGCGCGCGCCATTGCCGCCAAGGTGAGCGGTGCGGCCGCCGCCGATAACGAGCCCGAGGCCTGATCCGGCTACACTTGCCGAGCACATGGTGGGTGTAGCTCAGCTGGTAGAGCACCGGGTTGTGGTCCCGGGTGTCGCGGGTTCAAGTCCCGTCACTCACCCCGAAACGAGCCCGTAGGCGATCCGCCTGCGAGCTCGTCGCTTGGTCGACGCGGCTGGCGCGCCCAGCGACGGGGAATACTGGCGGTCATGACGTTGCCCGACTCTCCCGAGCAGCGCGCCGGCACCTGCGGGCGCGCATGAACGCCATCGAGCGAAGGCTTCGCCGCTTCGACAAGTACCAGCAGCGACATCCCGTTCTCGCCTTGCCCATCGCCGTCGTCCAGAAGTACGGCAACGACCAGGCCGGCGGCAAAGCCGCGTTGATGGCGTACTACGGACTGTTCGCGTTGTTTCCGCTGCTGCTGCTTGCCGCGACCGTGCTCGGCTGGGTGCTGCGCGGGCATCCTGACCTGCAAAAGAGCATCCTGCACTCCGCGCTCGGTGACTTCCCCATCATCGGCACGCAGTTGCAACAAGATGCACACTCCCTGCAGGGCAACGGTTTCGCGCTCGCTGTCGGTGTGCTCGGAACCCTGTACGGCGCGCAGGGCATCGGCCAGGCCGCACAGAACGCGATGAACACGGTGTGGAACATCCCGTTCCGTGACTGGCCGAACTTCTTCGTGCGGCGGGCGCGCGGCTACTTGTGGCTCGCGATCCTCGGCATCGCGGTGCTCGGTTCGACCTACATCGCCGGCTGGGGTAACACGTTGCTCGGCGGCCCACTCGGCTGGGTGTGGAGCCAGGCCGTGCCGTTCGGCATCAACCTCGGCGTGTTCTATCTGGTGTTCACCGTGCTCACCGCCGAGCCGCTGACCTGGCGCGACGTCCGGCTCGGCGTGATTCTCGCGACCGTCTTCTGGCAGATCCTGCAGGCGGTCGGCGGGCTCTACGTGCGGCACTCGCTCTCGCACGCCAACGACGTCTACGGCTTCTTCGCGATCGTGATCGGCTTGCTCTCGTGGCTGTTCCTCGCGGCCCAGCTCACCCTGTTAGCGGCCGAGATCAACGTGGTGCGCCGCTACCACCTGTGGCCACGGTCGCTGACCCAGCCGCCCTTGACGGACGCCGACCGGGCGACCTTCGCGAGGATGGCCCGGATGGTCGTACGTCGCCCCGAGTACACGGTCACTGTCGGCTTCACCGAGGCCGCCGACCACCAGCCGCTCGAGCGCAGCGAGCAGGATTGAGGTTCGCGGCTGCCGGTGAGCCGCAAGATTGCGCCGAACGGCCTAAAGTTCTTGCTCCGGGCAGCCGAACTACACGGATGTAACTCTTACCGCGTCGGAGAGGGCAAGCCATGAGAGACGTACATCCTCTGATGACGGCGATCGGACTCGGCCTGCCGATCACCCTGCTGATCGACCTGGTCGACCCGAACGGTCCGCGGTCGGCAGAGGTGTACGCACACGAAGACGTCAGCCTGGACGACGTCGCCAACGGGGCCCCGCCACCCGGCTTCTTGCGCAGTGCACGGACGGCGTGATCGGACGCCGCAAAGGCCCTGCGCAGGTGCGACGCAACTGCGGGCGACACCGAACCGGCTGGTAGGCTCGTGGCTCACGCGCCGCTAGCTCAACTGGCAGAGCAGCGGACTCTTAATCCGCGGGTTCGGGGTTCGAGTCCCTGGCGGCGCACCCCCGTCTGACCTGAAGGCGCCCCTTGATCGTAAAGGGGTGCCTTCGTCGTCTCGGCGTCCGACATGGGTCCAACATGGGACCGCGCCCAGGAGGCGGAACGAGAGTGTCAAGCATGAACCGGAGAAGCACACCACCTGACGCCGCGCCGGGCGGCGGGGTTTCGGCGGATCCTGCTGGCGATGGACGCCTTCAAGCGGATGGGCGAACGGGTCCAGCGGGCTCTCGGGGTGCTGAAGGCGTTTTGCATCCGGCTCCCCTACGGCCCTGAGTTGGCGATCGACGTCGACGCCGTGGGCGGGCCGGCCGACTCCGGCGACCTCGCCACCGACATGGCCGGGCTATTCGTCGAACTCGGCGAAGGCTCACCGAGGACCGGCCTGGGAGCTTTAGTACGAGATTAGTTGGCGGTCCGCCTACTGATCTCGTACTATCTGCGATATGAGGAGCACATCCGGCGTCCCAGACGCAGCCGCGGTGCCGCGCCAACTCGCGGCATTGCCGTTGCGGACGCTGCGCCCGCAGCAGGCTGCGGGCGTCTACGCACAACCGCGGGCCGAGGTCCGCCGGTTGGAGCGGCGCGGCGTGCTGCATCGTCTGGCGCACGGCTACTACGTCGTCGTCCCGCAGGAGCACGTCGGCACGGCCTGGATGCCGGGGCTGGAAGCAGCCGCGGCTGGTATCGCGACCTCCGACTTCGGAGCCGGGCAAGCGGTCCTCATGGGCCTATCAGCCGCACGACTGCATGGGGCAATCCCCCGAGCCCTCGGCGTCGCCGTGGTCGCCGTCCCCACCCAACGCAATCCGATCACGCTGCTCGACCGGGACGCCACCATTCGCTTCGTCAAACGCAACACGGACCGCCTCGACGCGGAACGCTTGACCACCGAGCTCGGCCCGGTCCTGGTCACCACTGCGGAACAGACCGTTTTGGACCTGGCACGCCGGCCAAACCTCGGCGGGAACGAGAGCGAGGCCCGCGACGCCGTCCGGGTGCTGCTTTCCCGCGCCAATCTCGAGCTGCTGGAGCACCTCGCGGCAACTCAACGAGCCCGCGCATCGCTGCTACGTGCCCACAAATGGGCCAACGGTGCCGTGTCGTGACCTCCCTCGGGCTCGATCCCGCCGAAGCAGCAGCGGTTGCGCAGTCGTTCGGCGTTGCGCTCGAACAAGTACACCGTGACCACCTTATTTCTCACATCCTCGCCGCCCTCAGCCGCGACCATCGCAACGAGGTGCTCTTCTTCGGCGGCACCGCGCTCGCCCGCACTCACCTGCCAGACGGTCGGCTTAGCGAGGATGTCGACCTGATCGCACTCGCCGCTCGCTCGGCCACCGCCGCCGCAGTCGAAAACACACTCGAGCGGGCCCTGCTTCGCAGCTTCGGGCGCATCCGCTGGGCACCTGCGCTCAGTGTCATCCGAGACACCGACGCCGCCATCCTGCTCGCCGACGCCGGCCGGCTCGCGGTCCGGATCCAGCTACTCAATCAGCTCGGCTACGAACCGTGGCCCACCGAGTTGCGCGACCTCATCCAGCGCTACCACGACGCGCCACCCGCCGTGCTACGCGTGCCGACTGCGGCGTCCTTCGCGGCCTGGAAGACCGTCGCCTGGCGTGACCGCACCGCGCCACGGGACCTCTACGACCTGTGGGGACTTGTCGAGCGCGGCCACATCAACGCCGAGGCCGCCGATTTGTTCGTCGCTCATGGGCCGACACACACCCCACCGCAACCATGGATGTTCGCCACCGCGCCAGCCGAGGATGACTGGCGCACGCAACTCGCCACCCAGACACGCCTGACCGTCACCGCAGCCGAGGCGCTCCACGCCGTCGCCCATGCCTGGGCCCGAGCAAGCCGAGCACGGTAAGCCACCGTCACGAGCTTGCGGTCGGCTCCGTTCCTGCCAGGGATGCGAACATGCGCGCGACGCAACGTGCGACAGATAGGTCACCGAGCGGTCGGGCGCCGAACGAGTCGCAGCCACGCCGGCAGCCACCGCACCTGAATCATGCGGAAGGCCGCGGTCGGTCGCGGACACCGCCATCTTCTTGACCTGCACAGCTGCACCGCGGGGGACCCGGACGGATCACCGGGCAGCGGCTCTTAATCCGCGGGTTCGGGGTTCGAGTCCCTGGCGGCGCACCCGACAGGCACACCTGACAGTGTGTCGTTGCGGTGGATCTCCGACGTTTCGTCGTCGGTTGATCTCCGACACGTGTTCGGGTGATTCCCGACATGTGTTCGGGTGATGTCCGACAACTTGCTCCATCGCGCTGCGGCTAACCACGCAGCGGAAATGGCCGAGTGCTGTTGGAGTTGGGCAAGGGTGGAGCAAAGCAAGCGTTACGACGCCGCGGTGGCGGTCCTTCGCGACGGGCGGCTATCGGTGAGCGAGGTGGCCGCCAAGCTTGGGGGGCGCGACACCGTGTATGTGTGGCTGGCCCGCTATGAGGACGGCGGCCCGGAGGGGTTGGCGGATCGGTCGCACCGACCGCTTAGGTCGCCGTTGCAGATGACGGCTGATGCTAAGGCGCGGGTGTTGGAGCCGGCGGTGATCGATCTTCAGAAGAAAGGGAAGCCGCCGTTCGACGTCCGTACCCCTAGCCATCGCAAGCCTGGTGTCACGATCTACAGGGAATCCTTAGGCCCTAGCAAAATGGCGTCATGCCGTCACCGTGCCTCACCAGCCGATCTGAACGTCGGCAACCCGAACTGGCGCCAAGAGGGGCTCGCCTCCGAACTGCAGGACCGCTGCGGGGCGTAGCGGTCCGAGGCGGGCACCAGCGGCCGGCAGCGAACGCTTTCCCTACCCGGCGCTGGTGACCCGGCTTACGCCATAAGTGCTACCGCTGCCGCCGGAGCAGTTCATCCAGTTTCTCGTAGCCATCGCGGACGCCGTGCTCCATGCCGCTGGCGAGGACGGCGGCTCGCTCCTCGAATGAACCGGCGAGTGAGGTCACTGTCAGCCGCGTCCGTTCATCACCGAGGGCTTCGAAGTGGGCCCAGCCCAGGGCGACACTGTCCGGGACGCCTTCGAACGTGAATGTCTGGACGATCAGCTCGTTGGGACGGACTTCGTGGAAGCTGCCGTAAAAGCCGAACTCGTCATCACCGCGGCGGTGCACGTAGCGGTAGGCGCCACCGGTGCGGCAGTCGAAGTGGTCGACGGTCATCTCCAAGTCGCGCGGCCCAAGCCACTGGGTAAGGAGCTGCGGGTCAGCGTGAGCCTGAAAGACCTTTGCCGGCGGTGCGTCGAACTCCCGGGTAATGCGGATGACCGGGACCTTGTCGTCGACTGTGACCTGAGTCTCGCGCGTTGTGACCGTCATGGTCGTGTCTCCTTCCGTCGCTTGGCCTTAGCCGGCCTGATCGTTGGGTGCGGTTCGTCGTCCGGCATCGAACGAAGCAGGGCGTCGAGGCGGCGGTACCGGTCCTCCGCTCGACTGCGGTAGTGCTCGATCCACTTCGTCATGAGGTCGAATACCTCCGCTTCCAAATGCACGGGCCGGCGCTGAGCGTCTCGGCTGCGGCTGACGAGGCCGGCGTCTTCTAGCACCTTCAGATGCTTCGACACCGCCTGCAGAGTCACGTCGTACGGCTCAGCTAGCTCGTTCACCGTGGCGTCAGCCTCGGCGAGCCGGGCCACCATGTCCCGCCGGATGGGGTCGGACAACGCAGCGAAGACCCTCGACAATGCATCCGCCGACATCGCCACCATCCTCATCAACCGTCTGGTTGAACAAGCTACGACGAGTCGGCCGTCATTGTCAACCCGATGGTTGAATAGGCCGCAACCGAAGCCGACCTGCACCCCCTCCGAGAACTGCCGAGGTGGACCTGGCCCGGCGACCGCGACGCTGCCACGCGGACGTAGCAGTCGCCGTGCGAGTGCGACGACAGCTGCGCAGTCGTGGCAGCACTAGAGCAAGTGCGCTGGCGAGCGCGCGTCAGGCAGTGACGGTCCACGGCATCTGGCCAACGATATTGGCCACGATGAGAGTTGAATCCGTCGGGTCCCAGGCCAGGACCGTGTCCGCCCGCGCCAGCGCCACGATGGCCGAGACAGCCGTCGGCGTCGCTGGGGTGCTGAATTGCCTGTCGTCCTCGCTCACGATCTGCAGTTCGAAGCGCCCGTCGCCGCCGTCGGCATCCGGGCGCCAGTTGGCGTTTAGGTGCTTCACGCGACTTGTCTGCTCACTCGCGCCCGCCATGTTCGCACCCGCTTCCAGAGTCGGTTGGTTGCCGCATTCCGCGCCTCCTGTAGGCACCGCTGGGTGCCTGCATAGTGCCACGACACATCGATGAGCGTCAATGTATTGCGGCTGGCTGCCGCAGCGAATGTCGCGGACCTATCAGGGGGAGCCGGACGTCTCGGCGAGGCAGATCTCGAGCAGCGACACGCTCGGCAGCGGCAACCACAGCTCGAGATCGAGCGAACCGGCCGCGACGTCGACGTCACGCTCGGGCTCGAGCATTTCCAGGCCCTGACGGCTCTTGATCGCAGCCAGGTCCTCCGGCGTGGGGGCGGACGGCGAGCCGGCTTCGCGCCACCGCGTGTAGCTGTTGCTGTGGTCGGCATCGATGCGCCACTCGACGACGGTGGCTCGGCTCGCCTCGCGCGGCAGGCCGGTGAGTCGCACCGCGACACGGCAAGCTGGCGCGTTGACGAACTGGTCGTCGCGGTGTCGCCAGATCGCCACCGTGTAGTGGCCAGACCCGTCGGTCGTAGCGAGCGCGTCGACCTCCTCCGCCATGCCCGAGCGCGCGTCGGCGTCCAGCTCGGCGAGGGCCCACGCCGCCGTCGACGTCGCGGCAAGTCGGCGCGGGTGCATCTTTTCGAGCAAGCGGTAGCCATTCAGCACCGGTTTCTCGATGCGGTCGGTGGTGAGCAGGCTGCGGGTGCCTTCGAAATGCCGCTCGCCCTCGAAGTAGAAGCTCCACGTCATGGCCATCGCGACATCGGCCCGACAGGCAGCGCCGAGATCGAGCAGCTTCTTCATCAGCTTCAGTTGGAAAACCGGGAAGTATTCGGTGTTGCGGTAACCAAAGTTGGCGCTGTCGTAGCAGCCGAGGTGCGCAGGCACCGACGCGTCGCACTCGTCGATCACGGCCCGCAGCCGCGCGAAGGCCGGGAACTCTGCCATCACCTGCAGCGAGTCGCGCACCTCGCGCAGCATCTTCAGTGCGGACGGCGATTGGCGGGCCGGGGGTTCACTGCCCAGCGGCCCGTACGTTCGGGCCGGCGAGAACAGCGCGCCTTTGGTGTGAAACGACACGAAGTCGAGGGGCAGCGATTCGGCCTCGCAGTAGGCGAGGAATCCGCGCAGGAACTGCGGCCCGGACGCTTCCCCCGTGGTCGCCGGGCCGCCGATGCGGGCTGCGGGCAGCACCTCGCGCAACGCCCGCGAGGTCACTGCATAGAGCTCGTGGAACTGCTCCGGGCTGCCGCGCCAGTAGAAGATGTCCGGCTCGTTCCACAGTTCCCACAACCAGCCATCGACCTCAGCCGCGCCGTAGCGGTCGCGGCAGTGCCGTGCCAGTTCGGCGACCAGCGCCGCCCACTTGCCGTAATCACTCGGTGGATACGCCCAAGCGCCGGCCTCGTACACGCCGTACTGGGTCGGGCTCGGCTCGAAGGGGAACGCCCGCATATCGTCGTCCGATACAAGTGCGCGCGGGGTGAAACCGAGCTCCACTAGCGGTCGGTGGCCGGCGCCGACGATCGCGTCGTAGACCTGGTCGGCGATCGTGAAATCCCAGAACGGGACGCCGCCTGCGTCCTCGTGGTAGACGTTGCCGCTCCCCCAATGCGGCAGCGAGCGGCCGTTCCCGCTGGTGAACAGATAGTGCGACCTCACGTAGTAGGGCCGCTGCGCGAACCCGCGGATGGTATGAAGCAGGTGACTGCCCGTGGCCGTGTACGTCCAGTTTATCTCGTCGAACCCGATCCCGGCCCAGATCGCCGGCAACTCGCCCACCACTGCGGCACAGTCGACGTTGATCGTCGCTTCGCCAATGGGCGGCCGGTCATCAGTTTCGGCATACGGTGGCAACGGCACGGGACCCTCCGATCGAGCTTACGTCGGCGCGACAGCAGCGCCCTCAAGTGCCTGAGGGTGGCTCAGGAAACCGGCAATGGTCTCTTGCGCGCGGCGATCGCGGGCCACCCGATCGCTGCAGGCGTAGCCGACGATCCGGTTGGAGAACACGTCTTTGATCCCGCAGCAGTAAACCTTGCCCTCGACTGTCGGATGCTCGGTGATGTCGGTCAACCAGGTACTCATCGATCAGGTTGGCAGCCATCAGGGAACGGATCAGGTCGCCGCTGCCCATGACGGCGAGCACTCCCTCAACGTGCGCCTTGAGTGCGCGCACCGCGGCGGGCACGTCTCCGCGCAAAAGCGTCGAGTTGGGCCAGGGCAACGGTTCTTCGAGGATGGTTGACGCGACATACTTTGGCGCCTTGTTCAGCGCGTCCTTGAATGGCCCGCCCTGGTCGTTCCAGTCCGACAGCAACCGCTCGTAGGTCCACCGCCCGGACAGCCACCCTGCCAGACCCCCGCCGGCAGCCATCCGCTCGCCCATAGCGGCACCTGCGGCGTCGCCGGCCGTGGTCGACCGGCTGCCCCAACCACCCAGCGCGAAGCCGCCGCGGGTGTCCTCGTCGGGGCGTCCCGGCCCCTGCATCACTCCATCAAGTGTGAGGTGGTTCATGACAACGACGCGGCCCACGCGTGCCCTCCTCGGGATAGCCAGCCATATCGGACTCTGCACGACCGAACCACGAGCAACGGCCCTCGGTCCAGAGCTGGGCATCACTCGACGTCGGCCGTGCGCAAGGCCTATCTCCGGCCGGCCGCGGGGCAAGTGACGCGACGTCCTCGGAATAGGCGCTCCACGAAACGGAAGGTGTCGCGCGCAGTCGTGGGAACAGCCGCGGGCGCGGCGGGTTTTCGGTTCTAGCGGAGCGACGACTCCGAGCTCGGGGAAGACGGTGCGGCCATGGGTGAACAGGCGGCGACCTATCACCTCGAACAGGAGCGACTGCTGGACGCCCCGCCGTGGCGGGTGTTCGGATCCCGACGACGTCGACACGGTCGCCGTGTTGTCGTTGGAACCCGCTGCCGGCGGGACGAGGGTGCGGTTGTCACAAGGCGAGTTCTCGACCAGCGACCGGCTCGCTTTGCATCGCGAAGGCTGGTCGGACAGTTTCGACAGGCTGGGCGTGGTGCTTCAGACGGCAGTTTCGCCATCTGGGTAGAGGCAACGATCCTCCTGTTGTCTACGACGTCGTCGACGGCGCCGCCCTCCGTCCCGTACGACGACGCAGCCGGTCTCGTCTGTCTGACAGGATGACTGAATGCACATGAAGCTAGAGCTCGTGCCGGTTCCGGTCGTCGACGTCGACCGCGCGAAAGCGTTCTACTCCGAGGAGCTGGGGTTCACAGTCGATGTCGACGTTCAACCGGCCGATGGTGTCCGCGTCGTCCAGCTGACGCCGCCGGGATCTGGGTGCTCCATCGGCCTCGGCACTGGTTTGGACGCCTACGCCGGCACGCCGGGAGCGATCCGCGGGCTTCACTTGGTCGTCGAGGACGTCGCAGCCGCCCGCGCCGAGCTCGCCGGTCGCGGCGTTCAGATTGGCGACGTGATCGACGTTGGTGGCGGTGTCCGCTACGCCGCCTTCACCGACCCGGACGGCAATGGTTGGACGCTGCAGGAGATGGCCTGGCGCACCGGAGCCGCCTACTAGCTTGTGCTTCGGGCCGCCGGGTGCGGGCGCGGAGGCGCTTGAGACCATCATCGGGTGGAGCTGTCGCGTAAGGAACTGTGCACCGTCCCGAACGGGCTTACCCTCGCTCGCCTGATCATGACGCCGTGGGTTGTCAAGCGGCTACACCGAGACCCGCAGACATGGCCGACTGCGGCCGTGTTCGCGTTCTCCGACTACTTCGACGGCATCCTCGCCCGCGCCGGTGAGACCCGCCCGCGCCTCGCCCGCCTGGGCTTCCGCACGTCGGAGTTCGGGCGCAAGGCCGATCCGCTCACCGACAAGATCTTCACGGCAGCCGTTGTCGGTGCCGGCATGCACAACGGCGTGATCCCGGTACCCCTCGGCGCCGCCTCACTCGCGCAGAAGGTCGTGGCCAGCGCGGTGACGATCCGCAACGAGTCGCGCGGCGTCGAGATGGCGGTTACCCGGACCGGCAAGCGCGCCGAGTTCGCCACCAACATGGCCTACGGCGTGTTATTCATAGCGACCAGCCTCACGCCCAAGCAGCGCCGCGTCATACGGCCGATCGCGACCGCGGTCGGAGCCGCCGGCGTCGCCGCCGCGTCCTACGCCACGTACACCTATTGGCGCGACGGACGACGCGCGGCGAGCGACTGACGGCGTTGCGGCACCGCCGTCCGACCGGTGGAGCTGGCTGGGTGTTGAATGGCCGCCGGTGGCCCAGCACCCCGCCCAACTTGGAGTTAGGACAGCCCGCCTGGACAAGCACCGCGGCAACAGCTGAACTGCGGCCGAAACCGCGGCGGCCCTCAGCGCATGCCATCGAGTTGGGCCAGCATGCGTGGCGGCGCAACCACGCGATACGCATCCGCGCAGACCTCGGCGACCTCGTCCCAGTCGACATCGCCGTCCAGGCGCACCCCGACCCACCCGCGGTGGCCGACGTAGGGCGGGCGAAAGTACCGGTCGGCCGCAGCTGAGATGAGTTCGTGCTGTGCGCCGGGCGCAGCAGCGCACCACAGGTGTGGGAAGTCATGATCGTGGTGGCCACCGGTCCACAGCTGGACGAACTGTTTGCCTGCGAAGAAGGCGGGCACGCCGTGACTCACCCGCTCAGTCACCGCCGGAAGCGCCACGCATATCGCGCGAACGCGGTTCTCAATATCCGAGGTCACGCCGCGACAATAGCGCCGCTCCCCCTATGAGGAGGCGACCCCGAGAACGCAAGCGCGATAACCGGTTGTCGTCATGTCCTCCGGGGTTGCACCGTGGCACCCGTGGACGGATCCGAGCTCCTCGCTACCTACGACCAGCAGCTTCGCACGGCTGCGGAGACGTTGGACGCGGTGTCGGTCATCGAACACGGCCCGCTGAGCCTCGCCACCTTCTCCGGCGGCCGCGGCTTCGTCACCTACCGCAACCTCGGGGGCGCCGGCATCAACCACGTCCGGCAACTCGTCCGAGATGCCCTTGCGCACCACCTCGCGGATGGCGAGGTCAGCGCGGTCGAGTGGAAGACGCGTGCGCACGACTGGGCGCCCGGCCTCCACGAGGCGTTGGTAGAGCAGGGCTTCATCCCAGGGGAGCCGGAGTCGATCATGCTCGGCGAAGCTCGCGCGCTCGCTGTCGACGTTCCGCTACCGGAGCAGGTGGCCTTGCGCCGCGTCGCCGACCACGCAGACGTGCGGGCGATGACCGCGATGACCGACGAGGTCTTCGGCGAACCGGTATCCCAAGACAAGGCGGACGATCTCCTCCGGCGCCTTGCCGCCGGCGATGAGGTGGAGTTGTGGGTTGCCGAGGCGGCAGGGCGAATGATCGGCGCCGGGCGCCTCGAGCCGGTGCCGGGGACCAACTTTGCCGGGATCTGGGGTGGCGCAACCCGCCCGATCCTCGAACGATCTGGTCTCGTCCGAGTGTCGATGACGACGCCCTACATTTGGACCCGCGCGTAACGGCACGTCCGTGGGGCGATCGTCGAGCACAGCGTCGTGCCAACGGCTACAGTCCGAGCCGTCCCCGCCCCGTCAAGATGGGGCCGAGCTGGCGGCCACTGGCCTCTTTCTGAGCGATGGAGCCATCTCCAACCACGACCTGCCTCATCGCGGACAGTTCGTAACAAGGAGATGCGTGCTGCGTCGTCCAGCCGTCCCCAGCTAGCGGGCAGTACCGCTTGATTTACCAATGTCGAGATCACCCAACGCAGCCGTTGCTACGTGGGTTGGCGGCCACTCGCCAAGCGGCCTTGCCACCTCCCATTCATGCCCGAAGGGATCGACGATCCGGCTCACCCGCCAGCCGTGCTCGTCGCAAGGGGGAGACTTCTCTGAGGCGCCGGCGGCGATGGCCTGACGAGCGACGGCGTCGGGATCCTCGACGAGGAGAAGGACCCGACTCGTGGCACCACCGATGGAAGCCGGGTCGAATCTGCCGACCTCCGGGGAGGCCGTCGCCACCCAGAACAGCGCTTCCCCGATCGCGAGTTGAGCCACCACGTCGTCTCCGTCGCCGACCATGTGCAGGACGGCGGCGCCGAACGCCTGCTCATAGAAAGCAATCGCCGCGCCAGCCCGGTCGATCCACAACTCCGGCTGAATGTTCATCACGATGCCAGTGTTCACGCGTCGGAGCTTGAAGAGAAGTGCCGGCACGAAGCAAGGACGCCGAGCCGACTGCTCTGCAACGGGCAATACGGAGCGAGAGAGCGACCGAGCGCTCGCTCTCTCAGCGGCCTGAGCGGGTGCGCGGTGGGGCTCTCTTTCCAGCATGCGGTGTCTGGGCCGGAATGAACAAGACTGCAATTTCATCGATGTTGGCGGCATCATCAGGGCCATGACGCCTTCAGAGATCGCTGACTCGCAAACGCTGGCCCGCAATCTCGCCCACGTGCGCTGGATCGTCGGCGGTACGGGGGCGGGAAAGTCAACGGTGGCTCAAGGGCTTGCACGAAAGTTCGGCATCGAGATCTACTCCGGCGATCGCGCCGAGCACGACTGGCTTCGCCGTTGCACGCCGCGGCGTCATCCACACTTGGCAGCGACTCGCGGCCAAGCGCCAGGCGCCAATTGGCGTGGCAGGTCGGCGCGGCAGGCCTTCGATGCGATGGCGGGCCGTCACGGCGAGACGGTGGGCTTCCTCGTCGAGGACCTTCGCGTTCGGCCAGCTGGCCGTCCCGTGCTCGTCGACTACTTCGGCGTGCTGCCGCGAGACCTGGCGCCGCTGCTTCGGAGTCCGACGCACGCCGCCTTCTTAGTGCCCACACCGGAGTTTCGTCGCACCGTACTCGGCCACCGCTACGCAGACCACGATCAAGCGCGTGCCAACTGGGGTGATCTCGACCCCGCCCAAGTCCTCGAGAAGCGCCTCGAGCGCGACGCACTCTGGGATGCCGAAGTCACCGCGCAAGCCGTCGCTCTCGGCCTCCCGCTCATCGTCATCGACGGCAGCCGGACGCCTGAATCGATCACCGACGAGCTCGCCGCGCGATTTCAATTGGGATGACGACGGCGCCACGCCTCGGCTGCCGACAGTGCGGCGCGGGTGTACGTGCGCGGCGCAGGTGTACGTGCGCGGCGCAGGTGTACGTGCTGCCCGCCCGCTCTGCGCCCGTCCCGCGTTTCCGCGGGCGCGACACCCTCGGTAAGCTGGCGCTCGACTGGGCTGGCGCATCGCGCCACGACGCGAAGAGAAGAGCGAGGCAACATGCGTATCGCACTGGCCGGAGCCGGTGCGTTCGGCATCAAGCATCTTGATGCCCTGGCTGTGATCGATGGCGTGACGGTCACGTCGGTAGTCAGTCCCCGGCTCGAACACGCGCAGCAGGTGGCCGCCAAGTACTCCGTGGGGCATGCCACGACCAAGCTGGAGGCAGCACTCGCGCGCGACGACGTCGACGCGGTGATCCTCTGTACACCCACGCACATTCACGCCTCGCAGGCGATCGCGGCCATGCGGGCGGGTAAGCACGTCCAAGTGGAGATTCCGCTTGCCGACTCGTGGGCGGATGCGCTGGAAGTCGACCGCGTGCACAGAGAGACCGGTCTAGTCTGCATGGTGGGGCACACCCGGCGGTTCAACGCTTCGCATCGGTGGATCCGTCAGCGCATCCTCTCGGCTGAACTCGCAATCCAGCAGATGAACGTGCGGACATACTTTTTCCGCCGTACGAACATCAACGCACTTGGTCAACCGCGGAGCTGGACCGATCATCTGCTCTGGCACCACGCTGCGCATACCGTCGATCTGTTCCAGTACCAGACAGCCGAGAGCGTGACGACCGCCACCGCGGTTCAGGGGCCTCTCCATCCCGACCTCGGGATCGCGATGGACATGTCGATCCAGCTACGCACCGAGAGCGGCAAGATTTGCGCGCTGTCCCTCTCGTTCAACAACGACGGTCCGCTGGGCACGTCGTTCCGCTACATATGTGACAATGGCACCTATATCGCGCGATATGATGCCCTCGTCACGGGTAACGGCGAACCAGTGGATGTCTCTGGGGTCGGTGTATCGAGCAACGGGATCGAGGCCCAGAATCGGGAGTTTATTTCGGCGATCCGGGAAGGTCGTGAGCCGGATGCATCGGTCGCTTCGGTACTGCCATGTTATGCAACGCTCGGCGGACTCGAGAGGCAACTCGCTTCTCAGCGGTAGTTCAGAATGAACGAGCGTGCCGTTCAATCTCCGCGTATCCAGTCGACGGCACCCTGACCACTGCGATCGGGGCAGCCACAGTTCAGCGGTGGCACGCTGCGAAGGACGCCGAGCGACCGAGTCGGCCCTGCCTAGCCTGTACAGCGAAGGAGGCTCTGCCATCGACGACCACGTGGTAACTCCGGTGGTTTCCCTTCTTTCGCTTGGCGGAACTATTTCAATGACCTCTACCGCCGAGCACGGTGCGGTACCCACCCTCGACGCCGACGCGCTTGCGGCGATGGTCGGGCCAGTTGCGGACGAGGTCGACCTGCGTGCCGCGAGCTTGCACAGGGTGCCCGGCGCGGCGCTGCGAATAGACGACATCTACGAGCTCGCTGACGCCATAGAAGCGGCACTTGGCTCCGGGTCGGACGGCGTCGTAGTAACGCAGGGAACAGATACTCTTGAAGAGACGGCCTTTCTGCTCGACCTGCTGCTCGACCGGCGTGCTCCCGTTGTGCTAACCGGGGCAATGCGCCACCCAACCGCGGCTGGAGCGGACGGGCCAGCGAACCTGGCGACGGCCGTCGCGGCAGCGGCAAGTGGCATCGACTTCGGCACGGTAGTTCTGGTCATGAACGACGAACTCCATGCAGCTACCAGAGTCCAGAAGTCTCATTCCACCCTGGCGTCTGCATTCACGTCGGACGGTGGTCCGCTCGGCCTTGTCAGTGAGGGTCGGGTCATTCTGAGGTCCGTACCAGCAGCCCGCACGCCGACCGTACCGCGTGGGTCGGCCCCCGCATCAGTGCCGATCGTGACCATCGGAGCCGGCGACGACGGCCGAGGGCTGCGCGCCGCAGACGGAGCCGACGGGGTGGTGATCGCGGCACTGGGCGCGGGCCACCTGCCGGAGTGGCTCGTCGAGGAGGTTGCCGAGATCTCGGTACGAATCCCGACTATCTTGACCTCGCGCACCCGCCGGGGGCCAGTCTTGCGGTCGACCTACGGCTTCGTCGGGTCGGAGGTGGATCTAAGGGGGCGGGGACTTGCGACAGTGGGAACGCTCGATCCGTTCAAGGCGCGCATCCTGCTAATCGCCCTGCTCCGCGCAGGCTTCAGTCATCGCGAGATCTCCGTGTGGCTGCACGAGATGGACAGCCTTCTTTAGCCTTTAGGCTCCGGTCGCCAGAGTCAGACTGACTGCGCCCTAGAGTCCAGGCGCACCGCGTATAGTTGCAGCACGCTTCGCGGGTTCTCAGCCGAGCGAGTCGGGACGCTGCCAATCGAGATGCGCGTTCTGGTAGAAGTTGACCATCTCGTATCCAGCTGCGGCATCTAGGCCGGCCTGCATCTGAGAAACCAGCAACCGGTTTGCCGCTCGTTTCGTCCAAGCGAGGGCGTAGGAGGAACGCGCAAGGAGCTGCGACACCACGGCGTCCACCTCCGCGGTAAGCCTCTCTGCCGGCACGGCACGGTTGATGACGCCTAGGTCGGCCAGCTCGCGCGCTCTGTACTCCCTCGAAAGCATCAGGTACTCCTTGGCTCTCGCCGGGCTGAAGAACGCAGGTACGAGCGCCGCTCCTCCGTCGCCCGGAACGACGTTTTCGTCAAGGTGGTGGTCACGGACCACGGCGTCGTCGCGGGCGACGATGAGGTCGCAAGCGAACATGACGCTCTGACCAAGGCCGACTGCGTCGCCATTGACGCAGGCGACGACCGGCTTCTCGAGTTCCGCGATGCACTCGTGGAATCGAGTGGTCCCGGTGAACACTCGCCACATCCGCCCGGGATCAATCTGTGCCCGGCGCATCTCAGGCTCCGCGTAGCCCTCTCGACTCAATGGTCGAAGGAAGATGCCGTCGATTGCGCCAGTGAGAACAACCACCCGGACGCTGTTCACGCCGCGCAACCTCGCGAATAACTCGCCGAGCTCCCAGTGGATAGGCGACACGCGGCGCTCCTCGGGCGACATCTGCTCCTGCGAACGCATTTGAACCGTGAGCACCTGGTCGTGTTCTTTCAACAGCAGGCAACAGAAGTCGTTCTGATCGAGCGCGTTCCCGTCACTCAATGTGCCACCTCCGGTGCTGTCCGCTTGCGAGGACGTAGTCATAGGTGCGTATTGCGGTAACCCCCTCGTACAAACCTCAGCCCGGCGGCATGGAGGTCTCACCCGTAATCGACGCGTCCAGTACCTCAATCGTGTGCGCGACGGTCACGTTCTTGCCCTCTCTTGCCAACGAGGCGGCGATGTGCATGAGGCAACCCGGATTGCCCGCTACCATGGCTGGCGCCTCCGTCGCGGCCACGTTGGCTGCCTTGCGGGCACCGAGGCGCGCGGCCGTCTCGGTTTCCAACAAGTTGTAGACGCCGCCCGACCCGCAGCACGTATTGCCGTCGGCAACCTCACGCACGACGAGGCCCGGGATGCCCGCGAGGAGACGTCTCGGCTGATTTCTCACGCCCTGTGCATTCGCCAAGTGGCAGGCATCGTGATACGCAACGGCGCCTGGCAGCGGATGCCTAGGGGCGACAGGTCCCAACTCATCGAGGAACTCTGCGATGTCACGTGTCCGGGAAGCGAACTCCGTCGCCTTCGCGGCGTACTGAGGGTCGTCCCGCAACAGGTGCCCGTACTCCTTCATAGCCGAACCGCAACCCGCGGAGTTGACGACGATTGCATCGACGCGGGCGTCGATGAACTTGTCGATGAGCGACCGGGCGAAGGCCATCGCCTCCCGTTCACGCCCGTTATGCGCTGAGAGAGCGCCGCAGCACCCCTGGTTCCGCGGGGTGATGACGTCGCAGCCTTCGGCTGACAGCACACGTGCGGTTGCGGCGTTCACCCGGGGAAAGAACACGGATTGAACGCAACCGGTCAGCATGCCTACCACCGCCCGTCGCCGACCGACTGCAGGTATTCGACCGGGAAGCTTCGTGAGCGGCGCGAGGGAAGGCGTGAGTGAGTCGAGCGTTCGCAGCGTCGCAGGTAGTTGGCGATACAAAGCTGACCGGCGGAGTGCAGCTTGCAGTCCCGAGCGCTGGTAGAGCCGCAAGGGTCCTGCAACGAGCCTCAGCCGGCGCGGGTACGGGAACACGGCGAAGATTGCCGACCGCAACGCTCGCTGCCGGGGCCTTCGATCATAGGTCTGCTCGATCTGGGTGCGAGTCCCCTCAATCAGTTTTCCGTACTGCACGCCGGACGGGCACGCCGGCACGCAAGCCATGCACCCGAGGCACCGATCGAGATGGGTCACGACAGAGTCGGTAAGCTGCTCGCCGCCGGCCACCTGGCGCATCAGATCAATCCTGCCCCGTGGGGAGTCCATCTCTTCCCCCCAGAGCGAGTACGTCGGGCAACTCGCCAGGCAGAACCCGCAGTGCACACAATCGTCGAGCAACCCGCCAATGTCATGTGCTCGGTTAGCGTCGCGGGAAACGCGTGTCTCATCCACCGCTACATACCTCCCACAAACCGCCCCGGCGCCATCCGATGGTGTGGATCAAAGCCCTCCTTCACTCGACGCATCAGCGAAAGGCCCGGGACCGGACCCCACACGTCGGTGCGAGCCTTTGCCGTCGGAGATGCGCGGAGCACGACGGAGAATCCGCCCTCAGCGGTGGCCGCCCGCCGAATCTGCGTCATCAGCTCGACGGTCACATCAACGTCATCGCGTTCTTCGAAGCCCGCATAGACGATGCCGGTAGCCGCCGACCCCTGAACTTGCGTATCGCGATCAAGCCGCTGACTGACCTCTTTCACCAAGCCCTGCAGACGCCACACTCCCGCAGGCGGAACCGTGCAGCGAACGGTCGACGGCCCGGGAAGCTGACCCCACCACGACGGCGGTTCTGTGCCCACGGTCGACTCTGGGCCGAGCATGCCGGCCACCTGCTGCGCGCGCGCTTCGACGCCGGGTGCCGAGCCCTCGAGTAGGACGGCAGTGACGATTGACGCATGCGCCTGCGACGAACGAATTTCGATGGCGCTGGGGACGACGGACGAGTGGCGTAGTGCGGAGATCTTCCGAGCCCCCTCACGTTCGTCGTCGAAAGTCGAGCCGACGAAAGCTCGCGCCTGTGGAAGTGGATGAAGCCGGAAAGTTGCCTCAGTGACGGCCCCTAGGGTGCCATACGAACCGGTATACAGCTTGCAGAGATCGAAGCCTGCGACGTTCTTCACGACGCGACCGCCGCTGCGGGCCACCACGCCGTCCGGCCGGACCACCGTAACCCCGATGAGCAAATCGCGGACACCGCCGTAGAGCACGCGCGACGGGCCTGCGAGACCCGTGGCGATCAACCCGCCTACGGTCGAGCCCGCGACCACCTCGTCGAGCGCGAGTCTTTGGCCCACCCGTCCCAGGTGCTCCTGCAGCACGGCGAGTGGGATGCCGGCTTGTACGGTAACGACAAGGTCGTCCGCGGCGTGTTCCACCACGGCGTCCAGCTGCGAAAGGTCAAGCAGCACGTCAAGGCTGCTCGGGGCGTTGCCCCAGTTCAGCTTCGTTCCCCTGCCCCGCGTGACCACCGTGGCTCCTGCCGTGGCCGCAGCGGCCATCATGGCAGCCACTTGGGCCGGCTCTGTCGGCCGAACTACGTGGCGGGCGGGCACCCCGCCGACAAAGTCGGCGTCGTTGCCCTCGGCAACAGCGTTCCTTCCGCATGCCCGCGTGAGCGCTTCCACCACAGACATCAGAACATCTCGGCCAATCCAGCGTCTTGTAGCGGGTGACTCCCCTGTCTGCGACCGGGGCGCTCGCCACACAGTCGCGGCGTCGGGAACACCTTTCCTGGATTGGAAATCCCATCGGGATCAAATGCACAACGAACAATCTGCATGGTGTCGAGATCACTCTCGTTGAACATGGCGCCGATATAAGCCACCTTGTCGGCGCCCACGCCGTGCTCCCCCGTGATCGAGCCGCCGAGACGAACACACAGCAACAGTATTTCGCCCGCGACTTCTTCCGCGTACTGTGCGGCACCGGGGACCGAGTCATCGAACAAGACGAGCGGATGCAGGTTGCCGTCGCCTGCGTGAAAGACGTTGGCCACGCGAATGCCGCGGGCGTGCGATAGTTCCGCGATCTCGCGGAGCACGGAAGGCAAGGCGCCTCTGGGGATGACGCCGTCCTGAACGATGTAGTCCGGGCTGATCCTCCCTACCGCGGCGAATGCCGACTTCCGCCCCTTCCAGATGAGGGTCCGCTCCTCGCTGTCAGCGGCAGCACGAATCTCGAACGCGCCGTTCGTGCGACAGAGCAGCTGCGCGAGCGAGGCGTCATGCTCTACATCAGCCGCAGGCCCGTCGAGTTCCACGATGAGCACCGCGCCCGCCCCGCCGGGATAGGCGCAGTGCACAGCAGCCTCGGCCGCTTCGATCGCCAACGAGTCCATCATTTCGATTGCCGCGGGGACGACCCCCGCAGCAATGATCGCTGACACGGCTGCGCCAGCCGCGTCCGTGGACGCGAACGCCGCCAACAGGGTCATCACCGCCTCTGGCGCCGGCAAGAGCCGAACGGTGACCTCGGTGGCGATTCCCAGTGTTCCTTCGGAGCCCACGAACACGCCGAGCAGGTCATAACCCGGGGGCTCGAGGGTCTTACCGCCGCCGAGTTCGACGATCTCGCCCTCCGGCGTGACCGCGCGCAAGCCCGTGACGTGGTTCGTGGTGAACCCGTATTTCAGGCAATGCGCTCCGCCGGAGTTCTCAGCTACGTTTCCGCCGATCGAACAGATGAGCTGGCTCGACGGGTCCGGCGCGTAGTAGTGCCCGTACGGCGCAGCCGCCCGGGTGACGTCAAGATTGATGACGCCGGGCTCGACGACCGCCCGCTGATTTTCGACATCGATCTCACGAATCGAGCGCAGCCGTGATGTGACGATTAATGCCCCGTCCGCGCTTGGCAACGCGCCGCCCGACAAGCCAGTACCTGACCCGCGCGCAACGAACGGCACACCATGCCGGTGACAGACCCGTACAGCACGCTGCACGTCGTGCTCGCTGCCGGCTAGGACGACGACGCCTGGTGTCACGCGGTAGTGCGCCAGACCATCGCACTCGTATGTTCGCAACTCGTTGTGGTCGGTGATGACGGCATCGCTGCCGAGCTCCCGCTCAAGATCCTCGACCACGGATTGACTGATCACGGCATCCGTTCGTACGCGGCGAGAGTCAGGAACTCGACGAAGTCGTCGGCGAGCGCGACCTCCTCGAAGGTCTTGCGGGCTTCGTCGTACATCGAGGCGTTGCCAAGCTTGGCAAGCTCTTCAGCCACAAGCCTCTCGATCAGGTCACGCGTGACATAGTCGCCGTTACTCAGCTGAACGTCGTTGTGGAGCCATTGCCAGACTTGCGAGCGGGAGATCTCGGCCGTTGCTGCGTCCTCCATGAGATTGAAAATGGCAACGGCTCCGTTGCCCTGCAGCCACGACGCGAGGTACTGCAGGGCGACACTCACGTTCGTGCGAAGCCCCTCCTCGGTGATCTCACCGGGTGTACTTGCGATATCGAGGAGTTGCGCGGTGGTCACCACTGCGGCGTCCCTACGGCGGTCTCGCTGATCGGGGCGGTCGCCAAGCGCCGCGGTAAACACCTCCGTGCACAGCGGAACGAGGTCCGGGTGCGCGACCCAAGATCCGTCGAAACCGTCGTTCGCCTCCCGTTCCTTGTCGGCGCGGACCTTTGCGATCGCGCTCTCGTTGACCTTGGGGTCGCGGCGACTCGGTATGAATGCGGCCATCCCCCCGATCGCGTGTGCACCTCGGCGGTGGCAGGTGCGGACGAGCAGCTCGGCATACGCGCGCATCATCGGTGCCGTCATCGCGACGGCGCTCCGATCGGGGAGAACGAACTCGCTCCCACGTTCGCGAAATGTCTTGATCATGCTGAACAGGTAGTCCCACCGACCCGCGTTCAACCCCGACGAGTGTTCTCGCAGCTCGTAGAGGATCTCGTCCATCTCGAACGCGGCCGGAACCGTCTCAATGAGCACCGTCGCCCGCACCGTGCCCCGATCGATGCCAAGTAGTTCCTGCGCAGAGACGAAGATGTCGTTCCACAGGCGAGCTTCGAGATGGCCTTCAAGCTTGGGTAAGTAGAAGTACGGGCCCTTACCGGCGGCGAGCTGCCGCCGAGCGCAGTGAAAGAAGTACATCCCGAAGTCGAAGATGCTGCCCGACATCGTCCGCCCGTCGACCGCGACATGCTTCTCCGGCAAGTGCCAGCCGCGCGGCCGGACGACGATGGTGGCGAGCTGGTCCCACGGCTTCAGTTCGTACCGCTTGCCCTCAGGGCCGGCGAACTCCAGGGTGCCGTCAATGGCGTCACGCAGGTTCAGTTGGCCGTTGACCATGTTTTCCCAGAGCGGGGTATTGGCGTCTTCGAAATCGGCGAGCCATACCTTCGCGCCTGAGTTCAGCGCGTTTATCGCCATCTTCGCTTCGGTCGGTCCGGTAATCTCGACTCTTCGATCGCGCAATCCTGGAGCGGGCGTAGCGACCGTCCACTCGGCCGCCCTGATGTCGGCAGTCTCGGCAAGGAAGTCCAAGCTATCGCCAGCTGCTACGTGGCGCTGACGCTCCGCGCGCTGCTGGAGCAGCTTCGCCCTGCGATCCCCGTGACGACGCTCGAGGGTAGCTACGAACTCCAGCGCATCCGGAGTGAGCAACTCAGCTGTACGGGTGTCCACCGGCGCGAACACCTCGACCCCCACCGGGGGCTTCCACCGTCCTGTCTGAACCATTCGTACCTTCCGATGATGGAACCCGCGACGTTGTTTCCGTGCTGCATGCCGATGCCACCGCTCAGTCCGACTCATCGCATCGGGGAGTCCAGACTCAGGCGTACAAGTCGTCGGTCATGACAGACTTGCCGCCATTACGAGCGAGCTGCTCTTCGAATTCCTGGCGAATGTGTGGGTCCTCGTTGCGGTAGCTGATCGTGTTACCACCTTTCTCGATGTCTGCGTTGGTCCACACCTTCTCCTTGTTGGTTCGGCCGTATTCCTGCGACCAATGCCCCGGCACGCCACCCGAGAAGACGAGGAGGCGGAGTGGCTCCGCGCTGGAGCCGAAGTGCTGGTGGAACCATGTGCCGCCTCCTGGAGCCGCCGCGACCATGCCGCCCTGCACGTAGTCGACACGCTCCACCAGATCTGCCCTGCCACTCTCCCACGGCTTCGTCCCGACCTGTTGCGGCCAGTTGTAGGTGTAGCCAGATCCTTTGATACAGATCAGGACGGCCCCCGACTTGTGGTGGTGCGCCTTTGAGTACCTACCCGGCACATGCTCACCAATGAAGCAACGGAAGTAGCCGCCCGCCATGTTTGGCTCGATGCGGCGGTAACCGGGAGAACGCTGATTGTCGAGTGGGAACTCGGTATCGACGATGTCGGGAATGATGTTGGTCTTCCACATGGCACGCCCGAGTTCCGGCGTGGCCAGGGTCTCCAGGTTCGGCTGGTAGAAGTCGGCCGAGCCGTCGTAGCGCTCCATGAACTTGTAGTCGTTGTTGAACACGAAGTCGAGGTTGTCGAAAACGCTCATGACCGGCGGCGCCGTATTGCCGCCAAGCAGCAGTGCGCGGGTGGATCGAGCGTTGACAATCCGGAAGGAGGCATTCATCGGGATGGCGAAGAGTGAATTCTTGTGCCACTCGAACATCTGCCGGCCAGAACCATCCGGAAGCGACAGTTCGACTGTTCCTTCTCCTTCGACGACCCAGTACTTCTCCTCGTACAGGTGCCGCATCGGCTCCGAGGCGCCACCCGGCGGGATTTCTACGACCTGCATGCCCATGAGATCGGTCGCGTTGTCGAGGTCGATGAAGGACGCGTTGACTCCCATGCGCGACCACGGCTTCAGCGGAAGCTCTCGGATGTCGTGCACGCCCGGGCCCGCGAAGACTGGTATGCCCTCGCCTGCCATATAGCGCTCGTAGGGAATTGGGAGTCGGTTGACCTTCATGGTCCCCGCGAATTCTCCAGCGGTCGGCTCATTGAAGAGTCCTGTCGACATCGACGCTCCTTGATCGACTGGGGGAAGCGGATACGACCGCGCTCGTGACCCTGACGAGCGCCGTGTGGATAGAGTGTAGCCTATGGTCGACAGTCGAGACACGGCCGAGTGTCGTGGTCGGAGGAGTGCTCGCCAGGGGGTAGCGACGCATGTCGCGGGAGGCCAGCGTGGAGGTCGAGGCGGCGAAGTACGTCGGTGTGGCGCGCTTGACGCGACACCGAGGCCCCCGTGGCGGGGATGAGGGCGCCATCACGGCGCGGCGTTACCGGCGCCTGTGACCCCTCGCAGCTCGAAAGTGGCGCGCATCACGACATTGGCGCGCGCGACGCAGTTGGCGGGCATCGGCGCGGCGTTCTCGTCCCTCGGGATCCGGAACTACCGCCGCTATTTCATCGGGCAGGTGCTTTCCCGCGTCGGAACGTGGATGCAGAGGTTCGCCCAAGCGTGGCTCGTGTTCGAGCTGACGGGGAGCGCAACCCTGGTCGGCGTGGTGGTGGCGCTGCAGGCTACGCCGACGCTCGTGATCGGAATGTACGCGGGCGTCATCGCAGACCGGTTCGACAAGCGCCGCATCATGGTTGCGCTTCAGTCGATCATGGGCGTCTTGGCTTTCACACTTGCCGCCCTGACCCTTGCGCACGTTGTCACCCTGTGGGAGATCATGGTCCTGGCGCTACTCGTCGGCGTCAACGAAGCGTTCGAGAACCCACCACGCCAGGCCTTCGTCTTCGAAATGGTCGGAGCGCGTGCACTGCCCAACGCAGTCGCTCTCAACAGCGTACTGAACAACGCGGCGCGCGCCCTTGGCCCGGCCATCGGCGCAGTCGTGGTGGCAACGACGGGGTTGGGCATCTGCTTCCTCATCAACGGGCTGAGCTTCGGCGCCGTCGTATGGTCCCTGCTCATCATCGACGAGTCGGCGCTGAGCCGTGCTGCGCTTGCGCCTCGCGCGCGAGGGCAACTCCGTGCAGGCCTTGCGTACGTCCTGTCGAGCCCGCCGCTGTGGGTGCCTCTCGTCATGATGGCGCTTATCGGCACGTTCGCGCTCGAGTTCCAGACCGTGCTCCCGCCGATGGCTTCGCGAGTACTGCACGGCGGCGCCTCGTCGTACGGAGCAATGACCGCCGCACAAGGTGCCGGCGCCATCCTCGGCGCTCTCAGCGTGGCGGTCTTCCAGCCGAGGCGCCCGCAGTTCCTGATACCCGAAGCCCTCGGGCTGTGCGCCGCGATGGCACTTGTGGCGGTGTCACCAACGCTGGTGTTCGCCGTCCTTTCGATGACCCTCGTCGGGTTCACATCGACAGCTCTGTCAGCCACTGGCAACAGCAGTCTCCAGCTGAACTCCGATCCGCTCATGCGGGGGCGAGTCATGAGCCTTTGGATGGTGGCTCTTCAGGGCTCTACCCCGATCGGCGGCCCGATGGCGGGCTTTGTCGCGAACGAGTTCGGACCCCGCGTCGCGCTCGGTATGGGTGCCGCCGCCTGCGGAGTCGCGGCCATGTTCGGCGCGACGGTCGTACGATCCGCCGATACAGGGGCTGACGAGCCGTCTCCTCCCGTCCTACAGCCCATCGACGTCATATCCGAGCAGCTTGCAGGCGAGGACTAGACCCACGCGGGACGTTGGGCACGAACCGCGAGACGTTGGTCCCTACGCCCCGCTTCATCGATAGGCGAATCCTCGCCATATGAAGGTAAAACTGCTCAGTGAGAACGGGCGGGTCAACTGCCCGTACCACGGCGACATCGACATCGATCACTGCATGACGTGCGCGAACCTTGTGGACGTCGAACGCTCCGGCGACCATCCGATGGTCATCTGTGATGAGCCATCGAAAACGCCGATTCGCGAGTGGTGACGACCAGGCGACGAACATCTACGTACAGCCGGGGCCCCGAAGGAAGGGGGTCCGACTAGGAGCGCTGATCTGTAAGCGCTCCCTCGAGCCAGTCATGCCCGTGCGCGTACAGAAACCGCATCATCTCACGATCGAACTCCCTCGGTCGTTCGAATTGGCAAGCGTGTCCCGCGCCATCGAGGGTGACCAGCTCAGCGTCCGGAAGGCGATCACGCAGCGCGAACGAAGCCTCATGCGCACTGCACTCGCTGCCAGTGATGATGAGCACAGGGGCCACGAGGCGGGCATGCAACCAGTCTGGCGCCGGCGCCGAAACCGCTTCGAAGACGCGGATGATCGTGTCGAGATCGGCGCTGTCGTTACGTTCGACGACGAGCGTGGCCAGCCAATCTGCTAGGGCCGTCTGCCGAAACTGCGCCGACAGCCCGGCAAGCGCATGTGCGTACCGGAAACCGATGCCCCGCTCTCTGTAGTCTTGGATGCGCTCGCGTGCGAAGGTATTGACCGGCCGCCAACCAGCGCCCGAGACCACCACCGCGTCAGTTCCACCTGGACGCGCGTGATACATCCATTGCACCGCGTGGCTCCCGACGGAGCAACCGACCAGGACTGCTCCCGATCGCGCGGTCACGCGAGCGACGGCATCCCAGCACGCCTCCGCGATGTCGGCCATCGTCAGGCCTGGCGTCGCCCGCGGTGATCGTCCGAAGCCAGGCACGTCGATTGCGATGCACCGGTACCACGTCGAGAAATGCGCCATCTGGTAGATCCATGCCGTGTGGTCCATCGGTATCGGATGAACGAACACCATGGGAGGGCCATCTTCTGGCCCCATCACCTCCGCGTGAAGCGGTCCCTCGATGTGCGACGCCGTCATCGGCGTCCGTCACGGCTCACGCAGCAGCCGCCCGAATCCCTCGATCGTCACGCCCTTGACACCGCACATCTGCATCCCTTTCCACAGCGTGCATTGCATGCTCGAGACCACCGTGGCACCAAGTTCACGCTCCAGGACCTCGAGGACGTCCGCGCAAGGGAACGGCGCCCCAGGGAAGTAGACGCCATCGGGATGATCTCCCTCTTCGAACGCAGCTTTGCCCAGCTCGTAGGCCATGCGCAGCGGGCTTCGGGTCAGGTCGCGGTAATCACGGCCCAGCGTGCGTAGAGCGGTGATCTCGAACCCGGACTTCTGGAGGAAGGTTCGAAGCTTTTCGTTGAAGACGTCCGGAAAGGGTGTAGCCAGCGCCAGACGGTGGACACCGAGCTTGCGCAGCGCTTCGACGGCAGCGGTCTGAGCGGCCGTCGTTTGGATGCCGGACACCTCCGCGATGCGCTTGGCCAGGACTTCATCGGATCCGAAGCCTCCGACGACGACGGTCGGTGAACCTCCCAGCACGATGCAGTCCGGGTTCTGGTGCGCAAGCTCACGCGCCGCCGCCTCCGCGCGGTCGATCGCGCTGTGGATCTCGTCTTCCGTGAGTTTCGTGACACCCAGGCTCGTCCGGACCATGGTTACCCCTGGAGGCGCCATTCGATAGAACTGGCGCGACAGAGACTCGTCGACGATACCGGGGCTGAGGAAACCGATCCGCGCTCTCCAACCGTATCCACCGTCGAGTAACGCTTCGAGCTCGGCGGGTGTCGTCATAGCTGTATCCCTTCTTCGATTGGCGAACGTCGGGCCCTCGACCACTCAACTGCGACGTCCGGACGCCCCGCCGGGGACCAACCGGCCGAAGTATCTGCCGTGGCCCGCCGGTAGAGGCGTCCGCAACTAACTAGCTAGAGGGAGATGCCGACCCGCCGCCTCCCTTGGGCGGTAGTTCCCCTGCCGCCTGGACCAAGCTGGTGTCAATCAGGGTGTTGACATCGACCGATTTGGTGTCGGGGTTCTTCTGCAGCACGTCTGTCGCCCACGAGGTCGGGTACGGCATGACTTGCCAGTAGGGGACGTACGCGGCGATGCCGCCACTGGCCAGCTTGGGGTCAACAGTCTTGTTGACCTTGAGATACGACTGCTGCGCACCCGAGGGATCATTGATGACCGCCTGCGTCGCTTCCTTCATCGCTTCGACGAACTGTTGCAGCACGTCCTTGTGGCTCGCGTAGAACTTGGCGTTGGTCGCAATCACACCGGGAGCGACATCGGAGGCGACGTCCGCAATCTTCACGTATCCCTCCGACTCCGCCTGAACCGTGGTCGGCGGAGAAAGTACCGCGGCGTCCACCTTGCCCGCCTTGAGCGCGGCGAACTGCGCTGCGGCACCTTGCAGGTACACGATGTGGACGTCCTTGGCCGGGTCGAGCCCGACGCCTTGAAGCGCGCGCTGCACGGCGCTCGTGAACGCACCGCCAGGAGTGCTCGAGGCGAGCGTCTTTCCCTTGAGATCCTTCAAGCTCATCTTCGTCTTCGCGTAGATGGCGAATGGGTTCGGCCCCGGAGTCATGATCACTTTGCCCTGGGACTTGGCGGCCGCGATGAGAAGGCCGTCGCCGTCGTACGCGGCGTCGACGTCACCGGACAGCAAGGCGGCCTGGACCGCGGCCGGCGTCAGGTACTTGATCTGAAAGTCGATGCCGTGCTTCTTGAAGATTCCGTGATCCATCGCGTAGAGGTACACCTCGTTCGCGAGGGTCGCTGGCGACGAACCCACGCCGAACTTCAGCGCCTGCAGAGCCGCGGAGGGTGACGTCGCCGCAGCAGACGAGCTGGCCGGCGCAGCCGCCGTGCTCGATGTCGCCGACTTGCTCGGCGACGTGCCGCCCGGCGTTCCCGACGAGCCGCTCGAACAAGCAGCAAGTATCAACGCAACGGGTGCCGCGAGAAGACCGGCTCCTAGGCGTCCGCGCCAGCGACGAGCATCCGTCATGTCTGCGACTTCCTTTCATTGAGACGGGCCGCTTGAGGCCTGGGTTGCCGGCGGGCCGAGCATGCCCACCCGAGACCGAAAAGCCGCCATCCACGCCCTGCATGCCTAGCAACGAAACATTACATATAGGCGACAGCCTGTCAACTGTCGGATGGCAGTTATCGGATCGCAACAAGCACCGGCCCACTGTGCCCACCGCTGGCCCCCGCCGCCCGACGAGGGCTTGCGGGCTACGCGCTTCGTTTCGAGCCGTGGCTCTTGTGCGGGGCTGCGACCGCTCCTACACTGCCTATAGCCTACGGGCGATACGGAGTCCATCGGCTCGCGTGAGTTCCGCTGGCTGGCCAGCGCAGGTCCGCACATCCTTCGAGCGGCCAGCGGAGCGCAGCAGCCGCAGTCGACGCAGCCAGGAAGTCACCTCCTGGCCCGGAAGGGAGCACGGATGGCAGCCGAAGCGCCCAGCGTGCGCCGGGCGGATCCGGCTGAGCGAAAGAAGGCCAAGCAGCGGCAACGTCGCGAAACGTGGTCACGGTTCCAGGGGCCGGTCCTTGGGACGGCAGGCGTCGTCGTGCTGCTCGCGGCATGGGAGGTCGCCGCCGATCTGAAACTGGTCAATGTCGAATTCACGAGCAAGCCCAGCGACATCGTGAAGGCGGCGCAGGGCTACTTCGTCCACGGCACGGGCATCCGCGACATCGAGCTGAGCGGCAAGGAGTTCGCCATCGGGTTCGCCCTCTCCCTCGTCGTGGGGCTGGTAGTAGGGCTCGCCGTTGGCTGGTGGCGATGGCTTGACCAACTCACCGAACCGGTCATCAGCTTCGCCTACTCGTCGCCGCGCATCGCGCTGGTGCCACTCCTCATCATCTGGTTCGGCATCGGAATTGGCTCAAAGATTGCCGTGGTCTTTCTATCCGGCGTCTTCCCGATGATCCTCAACACGCGCACAGGGGTGAAGACCGCCGACCGTAACCTCGTGATGGTCGCGAGGTCGTTCAATGCGAACAACGTACAGATGTTCCGGACGGTCGTCCTGCCAGGCGCCCTCCCCTTCATCGTCACCGGTATCAGGCTCGCCATCGCGACGGGTCTCATCGGCATGGTCGTCGGCGAGCTCATCGCATCGACCGGTGGCCTGGGATACACGATCCTGTACGCCGGAAACACCTTCCAGCCGGCGCTGATGTTCGTCGCACTATTCGTCGTATCGGGAGCCGGTGTGTTGCTCACGACCTCCCTGCGCAGCCTAGAGCGCCGGCTCGATCGCTGGCGGCCCGAGAGCCACGGGTGACCCGTGCGAAAACGGCAGGTTCTCTCTTCTTGGCACCCTGAAGCGCGCTGGAGGCTCGCGTGAGGCAACATGTTCAACGTGCACCGTCGCTGCGAGAGGGTGCACGCGCCGGAGCCGGGCCGGGCGTCGTCAGCAGGGACGGGCCTAACGGCGCGGCGGAGCGCCTTCAACTCAGTCACGTCGGCCTTGTGTTCCAGCCTGCCGGCAGGCGGAAGTCGGCCTACCATGCCGTCGAGGACGTTTCGTTCTCCGTCGAGCAGAACGAGTTCATTTGCGTCGTCGGACCTAGCGGTTGTGGCAAGTCGAGCATTCTCTTGGCCGTGGCAGGGCTGGTACCAGTCTC
Source organism: uncultured Actinomycetes bacterium (assembly GCA_963782965.1). Taxonomy (GTDB): domain Bacteria; phylum Actinomycetota; class Actinomycetes; order Acidothermales; family Acidothermaceae; genus CAWALV01. The sequence continues at coordinate 875,422 of CAWALV010000006.1, read as the reverse complement.
GAGTGGCGACATCACGGTCGACGGCGCGATCGTCGACGGGCCAGCGGACGATCGCGCGGTCGTCTTTCAGTCCGCATCGCTGTTTCCGTGGCGAACCGCCTTGGCTAACGTCTCGTACGGGCTCGAGATGGGAGGCATTGCCAAGCGGGAGGCGCGCAAGCGCGCGACGGCCATGATGCACCTCGTGGGCCTCGAAGGCTTCGAGTCCCGGTATCCGCACGAGCTCTCGGGCGGAATGCAGCAACGAGTAAACCTCGCCCGAGCTCTCGCAGCGAATCCGCGACTGCTGCTGATGGATGAGCCCTTCGCCGCGCTGGACGCGCAGACACGCGAGCTCATGCAGGGCGAACTGCTGCGCGTTTGGGAACAGATGCGGAAGTCAGTGCTCTTCATTACGCATCAGATCGACGAGGCAATATTTCTCGGTGACCGCGTCGTCGTACTCACGAGAGGTCCTCGGACGACCGTGCAGGAAACGGTCACGGTGCCGTTCTCCCGCCCTCGTGTGGACTCCTTGAAGCGCAGCCCCGAGTTCATGCACATCGTCGACCACATCTGGTCACTCATACGTAACGGTTAGGTAGCAGCACCGCGGTGCGACACGTGTGGTGGAGTAAACCACGGCTCAGTGGCCCGGTGAATAGACAGCGCAAGCTGCGATGAGAGGAAGCGTAACGTGTCTTCGTCCCAGAGTCCGAAGTTCGAGGAGCCAGTAGGTCAATCGCGTGCCGGAACGATGGTCGTGCGGCGCGGGAGATCTGCCTACGAGCGGTACATGGACGCGCAAGGGATACCCATCTATCGCGGTCCCGGTATATACGACATCCGCGACCTTGAACTCAAGCCCTGGGATCGGGTCGAGGCCAACGCTGCGTTCATCGACCTCGACAATACGACTGACCTTCTCGGGATGCATGTCATCGAGATCCCCCCGGGTGTCGCGCTCCCACCTCAACGCCAGTGCTACGAGGAGAAGTACTGGGTCGTCGAAGGTGAGGGGACGACCGAGCTTTCGCTTCCGGACGGCTCGCACAAGCAGCGTTTCGAATGGCATGCAGGCTCTCTCTTCGCCATACCGATGAACGCGTCGTTTCAGCTCGTGAACGCGACGTCCAAACGAGCGCTGCTTCTGGGTGGGAATACGGCTCCACCTGTCATCAACACGTTCGACGACCTGGATTTTGTCTTTCACAACCAGCACAAGTTCGTCAACCGATACGACGGATCAGCCGACTTCTACAAGCCGAACACAGACACGCTCGCAACTCCTGAGCTCGGCCGTGCGATGTGGCGCACGAACATCATCCCGGACATCGTCGACTGTGAACTGCCGCTCGACAACCAACGGTCACCCGGCTACCGACGTATCGAGCCCAACATGGCCGGCGGCTACTTCTGGTGCTTCGTCGGCCAGCATGTGCCCGGGCGGTACTCGAAGGCTCACTCGCATCAGTCGGGAGCGGTACTTATAGCGCTCAAGGGCGAGGGATACACGTTCAACTGGCCCAGCGAGGTCGGAGTCACGCCCTGGAAGGACGGCAAGGCAGACCATGTCGAGCGCGTCGAGTACAAGCAGGGCGGAATGGTTGCCGCGGCACCGGGCGGCGGCAATTGGTTCCACCAGCACTTCAGTGCCGGCAGCGATCCGCTGCGACTGCTCGTCTTCTACGGAGGCGCGCCCGGGTCGCATTATGCCGAGTACGGGGGACGCCACGGCAGCGGCGCCACTTGGCTCAATGCCGACATCGAAGAGGGCGGCCGGAGCATCAGCTACCGCAGCGAGGATCCCTTCATCCGGCAGGAGTACGAGCGCGTACTTGCGGAGCATGGCATCGAATCCCAGATGCCGGAGGACCTCTACAAATGATCGAACGTGACATTAGAGCGGAAGACCGGATCGAGCTCTCGAGCGTGGGAGTGGACATCGGCTCTGCGACGTCTCACCTTGTCTTCTCCAAGGTCACGGTCGAGAAGATCGGCACGCGCTATGTGACGGTCGAGCGTGAGATTCTGTACGAGTCACCGATTCTGCTCACGCCGTACGATGGGCCGACTTCGATCGACCGCGACCGCCTCGAGCGGTTCGTCGAGAAGCAGTACGAGGCGGCGGGGATGGTACGGGAGGACGTCGAGACTGGCGCACTCATCCTTACCGGCGTAGCACTGCTCAGAGGCAACTCGCGCCTCATCGCCGAGGTCTTTGCGCAAGAGGCGGGCAAGATGGTCGCCGTCAGCGCCGGCGACAACATGGAGTCGGTCATGGCTGCACACGGTTCGGGAGCGGCCGCCCGCAGCGAGGAGGTCGACGGCGCCCTCCTGCACATCGACATCGGTGGGGGAACCACCAAGCTCGCCATCTGTAGCGGAGGCAAAGTGGCGGAGACTCTCGCGCTCGATGTCGGCGCTCGACTGATCGTCGTCGATGACGATGGTCGCATCGTTCGATTGGAAGAGTCAGGACAACAGATCGGCCGGCGGGTCGGCCTCGACCTGACGCTCGGCGGTACGGTCTCCGACGATGAGCTGGAAGAGATCGCGTCGTACCTCGCCTCTGCGGTGCTCGCTGCGGCGGGCATTTCGGGCTACAGCGGTGCGGAACTGCTGCGGGGAGATCCGCTGCCGCCGAGGCCGGTCAAGGCAGTCTCCTTCTCCGGCGGCGTGGCCGAGTTCATTCACGGCCGGTGCAACGATACTTTCGGCGACCTAGGACCCTTTCTCGCGAAGCATCTCCGTAAGCGGTTGGCAACCGCCGAGGTCGAGATCCTCGACACCGGCAATTCGGGAATCCGTGCGACTGTCGTCGGCGCCTCCCAGCACACCGTACAGGTGAGCGGCAGCACTATTCACCTCTCGGACTCCGAAATACTCCCGCTGCGCAATGTGCAGGTCGTCGCACCGATGTTCGACTTCGAGGAGTTGGACGTCGCGAGCATCGCCACCGCGCTGACCAAGTCGCTCGTGCAGTTCGATCTGACTGAGGCCACCGGTCCGCTCGGCATTGCGTTTCGATGGGATGGTCTGGCGACTTTCGCGCGGATCGACACCTTTGCGCGCGGGGTTCTCGAGGGCCTCGCATCGCTGAAGAACGATGAGGCCGCCCCGATTGTTCTCGTGAGCTACGAGGATGTCGGCCGGCTCATCGGAAGTCACATCAGCAGAGAACTCGACACCGTACGGCCGGTTGTTTCCGTCGACTGCGTTGAAGTAGGAGACTTCGGTTTTGTCGACATCGGCGGCGTCATCCCGCACTCTGGCGTCGTCCCCGTCGTCATCAAGACCCTGCTGTTCCCGACCGCGGCGTAACGAGAGCAGCGCTGGCATGCGATGAAGCGGCGCGCGACAGGAGCACGATAGGCGGGCTCGGGCGGGCACCGGTGTGGTGGCGCCCGCCGCGCACTATGGACTCGTGAAGACGAGCGACTTGATGACGACGGGGACTGCTGTAGCTCCTGCGACAGGCTCTCCCACGTCAATGAAGTCGAACTCGCGCAGCTCGACGCAGTCGATACAGACGAACGGGTGGCTGACTCGCATCTCGAGCGCAAGGTGCTCGCCGAACAGTTGGCCGACGTCCTCGTCGAAGACGAGAACGACCGGGCGGCCGGCACGGAGCAGCGGCTCGAACCCGCCGACGACACCACGGGCGAGGCAGTCGAGCCGCTCGTAGGTGACTGGCCCACACCATGCCACCGGCAACGCGACGGCGCCCGCGGCGTTGCCCGCATCCAGGGTTGTCAGCCGGGCACTGATGCCGTGCGCAACCGCATGCTCGTCAGCATCGCCGTCGAACGCCAATGGTGAACCCGCGACGGGCACGTTCCGGAGCGGCAAGAGCTCATCCGCCGACACGCAGATCGTGCTGCCCGACACCTGGACCGCGTATTGCGAAACTCCTAGGACGGTGGCACGGATGCCGGCCCTCAGGGGCAAGAGCAGGATCTTGAGTTCTCGCGCCCGGTCGCGCAATGCACGACCCATTGCAGCACCCAGATCACCGAAGCGGCGGGTCTCTCGACCGTAGACATACTCTGCGACGCCGCCGGAGAAGGTCACAGCGTCCAGAGGGCCCGACGCCCTGAGCGGCAAGGTCCGTAGTGCCGGACCACCATTACCGCCAACCAACGGTGCAGCGGCGAATATGCAACTCGCAAGATCGGTCGCCAGTATGTCAACCGTAGCGGCGTTCATCTGCTCGCCGACGCGCACCTCGACGCCCGTACGGGAAATCGCAGCATGGCCGGCCGGCTCGATGCCGACGACGACGTCCTCGTCGTTCAACACCACGACACGTGCTCCGGCATCCACGGCTGCTACACCCTCGACAACTCCGCCGCGACACAGCGCGAGCTTCGTCGTGCCTCCCCCGACATCGATGTTCAGCACCGAACAGTCGCGCTCGCGCGAGATGTCGACCGCACCCGAGCCGAACGCCGCCATCACGGCCTCGAGGTGATCTCCGGCACTGACCGTGACAAACTTGCCCGCTTCGGCGGCAAAGAGTTCGCCGATCACTCGAGCGTTGTCTCGATCCAGAGCGACACCGGTGACGATCACAGCACCCGTATCGATGGCGGAGCGCGCAAATCCCGCGGCCCTGTAAGCGTCTCCGACAACACCCGCCAGCCGCTCACCGTCGATCGTGGTGTCGCGCAGGTACGGGGTCAAGGCGACCTCAGATTGGTAGGCGATCCGTCGTCCGACCGTGACATAGCGGTTGCCCACCTTCTCGAGGTGGAGCCGCGAGAACACCACTTGCGAGGTGGCGGAACCGATGTCGATCCCGACCGAGAGGAGATCGATAGTGTCGTCTGCGGCGATGCTAGACGCTGGGCACGACGCGGCCGGCCTGCCCTCCGGGTTCGGCTCGCTCATGACTCGTAGAGCGACTCCGGCATGGCGAACGGGACGTTCTCTGCCGCCAGTGCCTTCTTGTATTCCTCCCGGATTCGCGGGTCTTCCTTGGCGTAGCCGATGCTACGACCGCCCTTCTCGAGGTCGTGGTTGCCGTGCACCGATGGCGAACCTGACCTCGGGGTGTACGTGCTGTATCTCCGGTCCGGCAGACCACCGCTGAACACGAGAAGGCGGAGCGGCTCTTTGCTCACCGCGAAGTGCTGGTGAAACCAATCGCCGCCGCCCGGCGCCGCAGCCACCATGCCGCCCCCTACGTAGTCAACGCGCTCGACAAGGTGCCCGTTGCCGGACTCCCACGGCCTTACGCCCGCCTCGCGCGGCCAGTTGAAGGTATATCCCTTCCCCTTGAGCGCGATGAGAACGGCACCCGACTGGTGGTAATGGGCCTTCGAGTAGCGCCCGGTCGGATGTTCACCGACGAAGGTGTAGAAGGTGCCACGGGCCATGTGCATCTCGATCCGGCGGTAGCCCGGCGACCGCTGGTTGTCGAGCGGCAACTCGCAGTTCACGATGTCCGGAATCAAGTTCGTTCGCCACATGGCGCGTGCGCGATCGGGCGAGGCGTACGTCTCCTCACTCGGGTTGTAGTAGTCATCCGCCAGGTCGAAGCGCGACCGAAAGACATAGTCGTTCGCGAAGATGAAGTCATCTTCGTTGACAAGAGCCATGATCGGCGGAGCCGTGTTCCCGACAAGCAGGAGTGCGGGCGTCGAACCGACATTCGTGATGCGGAACGACGTGTTCAGCGGGATCGCAAACAGAGCCCCGCGTCTCCATTCGAACCTGGAAGCCTCCCGCTCATCGCTGATCCAGACCGCTGTCGAGCCGCGGCCGTCGAGGACGAAGTACTTCTCCTCGTAAACGTGACGCTGAGCCTCAAGTGATGCGCGGGGCGGTATCTCGACGACATGCATCCCGAGCAGATCGATGGTGTTGTCCGGCACCAGGAAGGCACCCCGAGCACCGAGTCGATCCCAGGCGCCGAGTTCCAACTCACGGACGTCACGGAAGCCAGCGCCTTCATAGATCGGAATGCGCTGTGCCTCGATATACCGGCGATACGGACTCTTCAGGCGAGTGATGGTTTCGCTACCCGCGTAGGCTCCACCCGCCGGCTCGGCGAAGCGTTCCTGTGTCTCGTAGATACTCACGTCGCTCCCAGGTCGATCATGCCGGGTTGTGTGTTGGTGAGGTCAAAGAAGGTGGATCGTCGGGATCGGCAGAGTGATGGCCAGCAGCTTGACGAAGACGATTTCGTAGAGCAGCCAAACCCCGACGGCAATCGGGATCACGACGCGGAGCTTCTCTCGACACGCAGCGATCAGGTACACCAGGGCGAAGATGACTCCTGCGACGCCCAGCCCGAACAGCCAAGACGCAAGAGCCATGCCGGCCAGCCAGATCAGCATGGGGAGCTCTCGTCGAACCGAGGCACTCGCCGGCATCTCCTGCGAAGCTGCATCCCCGGCACCCGAGTCACCAGCATCACCCGCGTCCGCGGTGCCGGGGGATGCAGCAGCCGAGTCCTCGCCGCCCGATGCATTCGGCATGAACACGTCGCGGTCCGCCGACCGGTATGCAGCCGCAGCGCCCTGGTCCGGCGTTGCCACCTGTGCTGGTGGAGCACCAACCGTGGCAGGCGTGGTGACTGTCGCGATTGAGGGTGCAGCACCGAGGATCGCTCGCCTGCGCCTCCGAGCGTGCACCCACTGCAAGATGCACAGGGCACCTAGCGCCGCCGTGGCTGTTCCGATGATCGTCGGGTATAGCCGCGCGTCCCTCGGCCATGGCCGGGAGTGCACCACAGCGAACACGCTCAGCGCCGTCATGAGAACCGCTATCACGAGCGACGGCCACGAGGTGCCACGATCGGCTGCCGAATCGGCACCGCCGCCGAGCTTCGGCCTCATCGCACGTTGGCGTCGCTGGAGACGCACCGACCAAACGATGGTCAACGCCGAGATGACGATCAGGGCGATCACAAGCGGCCGCTCGAGAAATGCCCACCCGTAGGAACGTTGAGCTATGAACAGGTTCGGTTCCGCGCTCTTGCCCAGCACATAGCCAAGCACAACCGGCACGATCGGCCATCGCTGGTGGGTAAGGAACCACGCGAGCATGCCGGCGGCCAGCATGACGTACAGGTCACCGATCTGACCGGACGTCGCCGCCGCACCGATGAAGATGAGGAACATGACGACAGGAACAAGAAAGCTTGCCCGCAGTCGGGTAACCGCGGCAAGCGGCCGCAACAGTGCGAGACACAGCGCCGAACCGAGGATGCTCGCTGCCACGAGCACGATCACCATGAAGTACGTCACGTCGAGATGCTGGCTGAGCATGCTCGGACCGGGGTCGAGGCCGAGGATCAGGAAGGCACCAAGCAGGACCGCCATAGCGCCCGAGCCGGGGACCCCGAAGGCGAGCGTGGGAATAAGCGCGCCCCCTTCTTTGGCATGTGTACTCGCGCCCGGAGCAAGCACACCCTCCACCGCGCCCTTGCCGAAGCGCTCGGGTGTCTTCGATGTCTGGACTGCCTGGCCGTAGGCGACCCATTGTCCGAGCGCGCTCCCGAGACCGGGCGCAGCCCCCACCACGACGCCGACGATGCTGCCTCGGACGACCACACCCCAGTGGGTGAACGTGTCGACGAGCCCGCTTCGCAGCCCGCTATCGCTGATTTCCATCTTCTTGCCGAGTGTTTGCTTGCGGCGAGCGTGCATCTCAAACAGCTGAGGGACTCCAAAGAGACCGACCGCAAGCGGCACCAGCGGGATGCCGCCCACGAGGTACGCACTGTGAAAACCGAACCGGATGATCCCCGTCTGGACATCCGGGCCGACTGCGGCGAGGAGAAGGCCGATGCCCCCCATCACGGCACCCTGCAGCGGGTAGTCGCCGCTGACGGCACCGACCATGATGACGCCGAGTATCGCGAGCATGAACAGCTCGCCGGAGCCGATGTACAACACGATCTTCTGCATGATCGGTATCGACGCGGCGAGGACCAGTGCGCCAATCACCGCCCCGATCGTCGACGAGTAGACCGCGGCAGCCATGGCCCGGCCCGCTTGGCCTTTGCGTGCCATCGGGTAGCCATCGAGAATCATTGCCGCGCACTCGGGGTGCGCAGGGATACCGACCAGGATGGAGGTCAGGTCGCCCGCGGTTGTAACGACGGCGTAGAGGCTCAGCAAGAGCGCGAACGCCTCGAAGCTGGTCATGTGGAACGTGAACGGCAGCAGCAAAGAGATCGCGACGATTGAGCCGATGCCTGGGAGCAGGCCTATAGCGAAGCCCGCCAGGGTGCCGACCAGGAACAACAGCACGACCGTAGGGTTGGCCATCTCCGAGAAGGCAGTCGCCAGTGCATGGATCATCGTAGGCTTCTCCTCCGGCACGGCCGACCACTCGCGGATACGCTAAGCCTGGCAGCTGTGTTCCTTTCGGTAGGCACCGACGCTCTCATCCTCCGCCGGCCTCGCGTCTCATAGGACCTGTGTGCCCTTCGGCCCGTGAAACTCGTCCCGCACCCGCATGCTGATTCCAAGCAATGCCGCGCCCACGTCAAGAGTGAGCGCCATGTTCGCCCGGGCACGCTTGTTGAGGAGCGTCTTGGTCCAGCCGAGCGCCCACGCGGGGCGCTCGAGGAGCTCAGCGACGAACTCGTCCACGACTCGCTGCAAGTCGGCGTGCGGCACAGCGCGGTTGATGGCGTTCATGTCGGCCAACTCACGCGCGCGTACCGGCCTGCCGGTCATCAAGAACTCCTTGGCTTTCATGAGGCCCATCTGCATAGGCCACGACGCGAGGCTCCCGTCGCCGGGTACGATGCCAGTCGACTTGGTCGCCTTGTTGATGAAGTGATGGTTGGCGATGTGGATGTCGGTAATATACGCATCTTCGTCCGCAAGGATCAGATCGCACGACATCGCGAGCGAAGCGCCGTTACCCAATGCGTCACCGTTGACCATCGCGATGACGGGCTTCTCCATGCACATGACGGCGTCGAGTATCTGCTCCGTCTCGCGCATCCCGGCGAACACGTTCTCTGGGTCGCTCATGACCCCTCGCTTGAACCGCTCCAAGTGGCCGCCGTCCTCGATACCGGCGAACGGCGACATGAACTTGGCTTCAGTCGCCCCGCGGAGGACGACGACGCGAACGTCGTCGTCACTCCGCAGAGCCTGTAAGCAGGCTGCGAGCTCACGGTGGAACTTCTGCGCCACGATCTTGCCGTCGGGCGACTGCAGGCGCACCCACGCGACCATCCCCTCGGTTCGAACGTTGACGCAGTCGAAGCCGTAGGAGTCGCGCATCAGCCGTCACTCCTCAATATGGTCTGGCGCTAGCCCTTGATTCCCGCGTACTTCTTGAACAGCGCGATCTGAGCGTCCGTGATGTCCAAGAACGCCGACCAGCTCTTGGTCGCGGTGCTCGCCTTGACCGTCGCAAGCGGTGCCGTCAACTTGCTCGTGGTGAACGTCTTCCACTCCTGGCTAGCCGACATCTTGTCGAAGCCCTGACGCAGCGTGCTCAAGACGTTGTCGGGAGTTCCCTTGCGCACTGCCATGACGTAGTCGGCCGTATTGAGGTTGTCCAGGATTTGATAGGCCGTCCAAGCGTCGCCGGTCGGGTCTGCGCCGTTGTTCGCCTGCTTGTACAGGTCCAAGATCGTCGGAACGTCCGGCACGAGCGCACTCCGAATGATCTGGCCGTTGTCGTCCATGACGCCGGTCTGGAAGAACCCTTCGAACTGTCCCTTCTTGACGTACGGCAGGTAGGTCTTGTCGTAGGAGGTGTCCGCAGTCGCACCTGCGTCGGTCTCACCCCGCAACATGGATGTCAGAGCATCTGAACCGCCCCCCGAGAAACCGAAGATCTGCTTCATGGGAATCTTCAGGAGCTCACTGCCAATCGATGCCATCATCGCGCCAGTGCCACCGGCGGAGCTCTCCGCGACCTTGAGCGGCGACGACAGGTTCTGCAGCTTCGACAGGTCAGTGCCGTACTTCGCCAGCGTGGGCATGACGACGCCTTGGGGGAAGCCGCCAATGAGCGGCTGGTCGGCCAGGGACGAGAACCCAGTGACTTTGGTGACGTACCGGATGGCCATGCCGCCGCCGAAGAACCCGATCGTCGTACCGTCGCCGGCCGCCTTGTTCGCAACGTAGTCAAGGCCGACCGATCCACCACCACCTGTCATGTTCTTGACCACGACCGTCGGGTGGCCTGGCAGGAATGCGCCCAGTTCCTGGCCGACGAGCCGGGCAAGGGTGTCCGCCGAGCCGCCCGCCGAGAAGGGCGCGACCAAGGTGATGGTCTTGCCGCTGAAGTCGACCCCGGCCGCGCTGGACGCCGCGCTGCTCGCGCTGGACGCCGCAGGTGCGCTAGGCGACGACGACGACTGATTCGCAGCCGACGACTGGGCCGCCGGTGGGGAAATCGCTTTGCCGGAGCTGCTGCACCCTGCCAGCGTGAGGCCGATGACGAGCGCGGTAACCACGCCTACCGGCCGGGCTCCCAGCCGCCAACCGCGATCAAAGTTCATGTCTCTCCTCCGCAGATAACGAGATGCGGCCGGCCACACCCGTACCGACCTGTGATCCCCATTCCTCGCAAACACGACATAAGAGCTAAGAACACGTACCAGCTCGGGCCAGCTGCGAGCCAATAGAGAGGCCTGATAAGCCGGGAACGCTACAGCGCCTACATTCTGTACGCAATAGGAGACGGTCAACGTTGCCGAGTCGTTGCGGGAGGTGACACGGCTGTCCCCATAGCGGCGGCGGCAGCCGCCACGTTGACAGCCTGTTGGCTATATGAAAGGTTGAGAGCCCCAAACGCGCGTGGCTGAGCGACCCCGTTTCAGACCGTTCTGGACTCGGTAGCGATGCCTCTCGGCCAGCACGCGTTCCCCTCGACGCAGGCCGCAGGTCGGAGCCGCGCGCAGCGAGCAGCGGCACCCCGGCGCGGCCGTAATGAAGGGCGGCTGAGCATGGGCGAGGCGTACGACTTCGAGCAGATCCACGTGACGGTCGATGGTCAGGTCGCGGTGTTGTACCTGCTGTGGCCGGACGGTGTTTCGGATAACCCACAGGTTGGACACCGTGAGCTTGCGGAGGCGCTGGCGCAGATCAGGAACGACGACAACATCCGCGTCCTCGTGATCACCGGAGCGACGGATGCCCGGTTCTACGCCCCGTTCGCCGGCCGCCAGCACCCCACAGAATCCGGCGCCAAGAGAAAAGGGGTCATGAGCGACCCCGAGCACATCTTCGCGGCCATCCGGGAGACCCAGGAGATCATCGACGGTATCGCGCGGATGGAGAAGCCGGTCATCGCGCGGGTCAACGGCGACGCTCTCGGGTTCGGCGCCTCCCTCGCGCTGGTTTGCGACTTCGTCATCGCGGACGAAGAAGCGCACATCACCGACATCCACATCGCCAACCACCACTTCGTCCCCACTGCCAAACGGTCGACCGGCATCGTTCCCGGGGACGGTGGCGTGGTGCTGTGGCCACTGCAGATGAGCCTGGTCAAGGCGAAAGAGTTCCTGATGACCGGCCGGCCGGTACGCGCGCGCGAGTTGGCCGACATGAACGTCATCACCCGTGCCGTGCCGAAGGCGCAACTGCAGGAGACGGTGGACGAGTACGTGGAAGAGCTGCTCGCCCGACCCGCCTGGGCGTTGGGCTGGACCAAGCTCGTCATCAACAAGCGCATGCGAGCCGACCTTGAACTGGCGCTCGACGCGTCGGCCGCGCTGGAAGCCATCAGCATGCGGGTTCGCGACGACTTCCCCGGTCCCAAGGGGACCGAGACCCTCTAACGCTTCAAACACGCACGCAACGGACAGAGGAGGCCCATGAAGGACGTCGCGATCGTCGGAATGGGATTGATCACCGGCATGCAGGCGGAACACAGCATGCGCTCGTTGCTCGCCGAGGTGGCCCGCCGCGCCATTGAGGACGCCGGCATCTCACGCTCGGACGTGCGCGCGGCGATCGAAGTCCGCAGTGCAGCGGGACGGGGCGGCAAACCGACGTCGACGGATGCGTTTCCACGAGTGCTGGCGCTACCGGTCGACTTCTTCCAGCCGATCGGCCGCGGCGGAACGGGCGGCGCCTTTGCGTGCACGATCGCGTCGACACTGATCGACCGAGGAATCGCCACACACGTCGTCATCGCCGGAGCGTCAAGGGACTACTCCGAAGCGAAGGCGGCGCGTGAGTCGGGCTCCAAAGGAACGGTACGCATCCAGCCGGAGGGATACTGGGGACACCCCTTCGGCGACGTGCGCGCAGTCAGTCACCACAGCTTCTTCGCATCGCGGCACATGCACGAGTTCGGCACGACGTCGCGCCACCTCGGCCTCATCGCGGCTCAGATCCGTGAGTGGGCACAACTCAACCCCGAAGCACGCTACTACGGTCGCCCGCTCACGCTCGATGAGTACGAGCAGTCCGACTACGTCGTCTATCCCTACCGCCGTGACGACATCTGCGTGATGACCGACGGCGCCTTCGCCATGGTGATCACCGACGCCGAACGCGCGAAAGACCACGACAACCCGGTGTTCATCCGCGGCATCGGCTTCGGCGAGGCGATGGCGGAACTGTGGTGGGAGAAGGAGAACTACACGTCGCTCGCCGTGGCCAACGCCAAGGCGCAAGCCTTTGGCCAAGCCGGCGTCACGATCGAGGACATCGACTGCGCGCAACTGTACGACTGCTTCACCGCCGAAGTACTGCTGCAGATCGAGGACTACGGCTGGGCCGCCAAGGGCGAGGGCGGCAAGTTCCTCGAGACGACCCGCATCGGGCCGGGGGGCGAGCTCCCGATCAACACCAGTGGCGGATTGCTGTCGGCATATCACTTCGGCGATCTCACGTGCTTCTCCGAAGCGATCCTGCAACTGCGTGGCCGAGCCGGAGCGCGCCAGCTCGACAACTGCCGGGTGGCCCTCGTGTCAGGCCACGGCGGCGAGGTGCTCAATCCGGGTATGTGTTCCGCCCACAGTTCGGTGGTGCTGACGTCCGACTGAGCCGATCCGGCGACCGCGGACGCATGCGGCCCCAACGACCCAACAAGAAGGTGTACATGAGCGTGCCACTGCCGAACGTCGATCTCGACAGCCGACCGTTCTGGGACGGCGTGCGTGAAGGGAAGTTTCTCGTCACACGCTGCGGCGTTTGCGGCGCCCACTATTGGCCGATCTCCTATTGCCGCGCCGATCATGTCGTCGCGCCGTTCATGGGCGACATGTCATGGGTCGAAGCGTCGGGCCGTGGGAAGGTCTTCGCCTTCAATGTCCACGAGATCGCCCTCGAGGGATGGTTGAAGGATCGGGTCCCTTACGTGAACGCGTTGATCGAACTCGAGGAGGGCCCGATGTTCGGCACCAACGTCGTCGAGTGCTCACCGTACGACGTCAAGATCGGTATGCCCGTCCAAATCATTGTCCGCGACGTCGACGGTGTCGCGCTTCCTTTGGCCCGACCGGTTGGCTGAGGTACTGGCGTGACGGAAGACGTACACGACGACACGGCAACTGCCGACGTCGCATCTAGAACCGAGCTTTGGGAAGGCGCGGCACGCGTCCGCCGGCTGCTCGAAGCGCGCTGCGTCGCAATCTTCGGAGCCAACGACCGGCACCGCCACACCCGGATGGTGCTTGAGGGCTTGAGCGGCGTGGGGTTCCCCGACCGTGACATCTATCTCCTGAACGAGCGGTTCGACACGGTTGCGGGCCGCAAATGCCACCCCAATGCACGCAGTCTGGATCTCCACGATGGCCTAGCCGTGGTCGTGTCGGCCGCACGACATGCCCTTCCCGCGATCGAGGATGCAGCAGCAGCCGGATGCCGCTGCGCCATCGTCATCGCCGAGGGGTTCGCTGGCCGCGGCGAAGCGGGACAGGAGCTACAGACGTCGCTTCGGGAAACCGCGCACCGACTCGACGTCACGCTTCTCGGCCCGAACACTCTCGGGTTCGTTGCGCCCGGCCGCGGTATCTCGGCGTGGAGCGGTGATGGCGTGCGTCGGCCGCTGGAGCGTGGGCCGATCTCGCTGCTCTTCCAGTCCAGCGGGATGCTCAACGTCGTGCTGTCGGTGGCCGCCCACTGGAGGATGGGTGTGCAGGTCGCATTATCAGTCGGAAACGAGGGCGACATCGACCTCACCGACGCCCTCGAGTTCGCGCTGGTGGACGAGGACACCCGCGTGGTCGGCGTGTACTGCGAAGGCATCCGAAATCCTCGTCAAGCGGCGCAGATCCTCGCTGCCCTAAATCGAGTCGGCAAGACCGTCGTGATGATGAGCGCAGGCAGGTCGGACCGCGCGCGGCGAAATGCGTTGGCCCATGCCGGGAGGCTGGCGACGGGAGGCCGCACCTGGGAAGCCCTGTGCCGCAAGCTCGGGGTCATCCTGGTCAGCGATCTCGACGAGTTCATGGAGACGATCTACCTCGCGCAGTACGGCCCCAGCTACTCGGGCGGACGCACGGGCTTGGTAACGGTTTCTGGCGGCGACGTCGCGCTCCTGAGCGACCTCGCCGCGGATATCGGTCTGGAGCTGCCGCTTCCCGGCGAGGAGCTGCGGACCAAGCTCGCCGCCGAGGTCGGCGCACCGGATGTCGTCGGCAACCCTCTCGACAGTGGCGCATTGGACACGAGCACGACCGTCCGTGCCGCCGGACTGCTGTGCACCGACGACCAACTTGGACTGGTCGCCTTCCGCTGCCGGCAGCCACAGACACCTGACGCGATCAGCACCGAGCTCTACACCCGACTCGTCGGCGTCGCCCGCCAGCACGGGAAACTGCCGGTGCTCCTGAGCCGCACGATCGAGCCACTCGACGAGAAGTGGTTCGAGTTCGCACGTGACCTCGGCGTGCCGCTGCTGATGTCGTATCGCCCGGCATTGCACGCGATTCGCAACTTCGTGACCTGGCACACCAGCCGCCACCGTCGAGCTGGCGAGAAGGTCGACCTCGGTGGACTACCAGACAAGGTGCTTCCGGTCGCCGACGGCGTGATGCTCGATCTCAGTCAGGCGGTGCGTATCGTCTCGAAACTCGGCATAGCCTACGTCGCGTCAAGATACTGCCGTACGGTGAGCGCGGCGGTCGAGGCCGCCGAGGAACTCGGCTTCCCCGTGGCGGTAAAAGGGGTCTCGCCCGACACAGCACACAAGAGCCGCGTGGGAGGAGTGCGGCTCGACGTAGCCGACGCCGCCGCGGTGCGGCGGGGGTGCGAAGACATCGTGACGGCGCTGACGCAGGCCGGCCTGCCGCTTCAAGGGTTCGAACTGCAACGCATGGTCCCGGAAGGACCCCAGCTGATACTTGGCGTGAGCCGCGACCAATATTGCGGCCGAGTCATGCTGGCCGGCCGAGGAGGCGTCGACGTCGAGTACGGGACGCCGCCCTTGGTCTTGATCCCGCCATTGAGCGAACACGAGGTTCGGGACGCCGCGGATGAACTCATCTCGCGTGGCCTGCTCGCCGGTATGCCTGCGACCGACGAAGTGCGGCTCACCGACTTGCTCAGGCAGGTCCTGAGCACGTTCTCGACGCGCTTGGCAACCTTGCCCTCGGAGGTCAGTCAGGTGGACCTGAACCCCGTCATCTTGGCCGAACCGTCACCTGTCGCCGTCGACGTCGTGGTGGTGAGGGACAAGTGAACGGTCAACCTCTGGCAGATGTGCAGGTCGTCCTCACCGGAGACCGCCTGGCCGGCCGATTGCTCGCTCGGTTGCTCACCGACCAAGGGGCGAGCCTGGCGCACTTGGACGATTCCGACGAGGTACGAGCGGCTATCGCCGAAGCGAGGGTCTTCATCGACGCGGGGCCAGAATGCGCGCTTCAGAGAATCCGACCTGCGCTTCGACTCGCTGCGCGAGCTGTGCCCGAGCCTCATCTATTGCTCGCTTCCGGTGTTCCCGCCCAATAGCGGCGTTCCGGAACCGCCCGGGTTCAGCGGCTACGACGACCTCGTCGTCGCGGCTGAGATGGGCTTCAACCTCATGGACGGCCCGCGCCCTCGACCGGAGGAGCTTCCCGTCGGCAGTACCTTCGGTGCCATCCTGGCCGCGGCCTACGTCACGGCCGCATTGCTGCGACACGACTCCGAGCCGCAGCACATCGTCGTCCCTCTCACCAGTGCGGCGCTGTATACAGTTGCCCGCCGCGTCATCAAGGCGGCGGACGACGGCCTGGTCGACCCCGTGGCCGGCCCGCGGTTGCCGATCGCCGCACGCTACCGCTGTGCCGACGGACGTTACATCCAAAGCCAGGGAGGCTACTCCCGGTTCGTCGACGCACTCATCAGCGTCATCGACAAGGCCGAGTGGCTGGACGACGCCCGAAGAGCACTCGGCGGCTTGCCGGACGTCGATGCCGAGGAGCAGTGGCGCGCCCGCTTCGCGGACGTGTTCTCCCAGCGCACGGCGAAGGCGTGGGAGGACGCCATCAACGCCGCAGGCGGTGCGTGTACGCTCGTGCGTTCGCGTGAGGAGTGGCTCGCCGAGCCGCACTCGCGAGCGACCGGCATCGTGGTTTCCGACGATGGTCCCCCGCGTTGCGGACCTGCCGTCCGCGTACTCGCCGTCGATCGGGCGGCTACCACTGCCGAGCAGCACGGCTCCTCCGCTCAGGTGCCGCCTGATCCCCCGCTGAGCGGAACCGTCGTCCTCGACCTCAGCATCGTGCTCGCGGGGCCCACATGCGGGCGCACCCTCAGCGATTTCGGCGCCGAGGTCATCAAGATCGATGACCCTGCACGGCCTATCTCGCCGTACGGATGGCTCGAAGTCAACCGCGGCAAACGCAGCATGCTGCTCAACCTGCGGGCCGAGCCCGGACGCCAGGTACTGCGACGGTTGATCAGCCGCGCCGACGTGCTGATAGAGAACTACCGGCACGGCAAGCTCGACGAGATCGGTTTCGGCTTCCCCGACGTCGTGAAGTTGCGGCCGGACATCGTGTACGTCTCGTTGAACGCATTCGACGTCGGCGGCAGCTGGGATGCTCGAGCCGGGTGGGAGCAAAACGCCCAGGCGGCGACGGGCATGCAGATCGCCCGTGGTGGCGACGGAAAGGCTCCGGCCCAGGTGCCCTTCCCCCTCAACGACTTCGGCACGGGCCTGCTCGGCGCCTACGGCGTAATGCTCGCATTGCGTCAGCGGAACGCCACGGGGGCTGCTCAACGGGTCATCGGCAGCCTCTCTCGCACGGCCACATTCATGGCGAGCCCACTGTTCGAGGAGACCTTTGCCGGGAAAGGAGCGAGCGGTGTGACGTGGCTGAACTGCAGCGACGGATTCGTCGCCGTGCTGCACCCCGCCGCCTCGCCGACACCGGCCGAGCTCGTCACACGGGCCGAGCGCATCGCGGGCGACACCTGTCGAGATGAAGCAATCGAGGCATTGCGTGCCATCGGTCTGACGTGCGCGGCCGTCCACCACACGGACGAAATCGCCGCCGTTCCGTGGATTCGCAACAACGGCCTGGTGCAGCAATGGGACCACCCGCGGTGGGGCACCTTGACCCAAGCGCGCCCGCGCGGTTGGGCGAGCACCTTCGAATCCGCTCCGAGCCATCCCGCTCCCGATCCGGGCGAGGACGTCCTCGAGATCCTTGGGGAACACGGCTACACCGCGGCCGAAATCGAAGGGTTGTTCCAAGCCCGGGTGGTCTCGACCGTTCCGCTGTTCGACATGTGGACACTGCCCTGACCACCCGAGAACCGCGGGTGGGGAACGGGGGCGCGCGTGTGGGCGATCCGGCCCCGGCCCTGACCGAGCAGGGGCTCGCGGCAGACACGCCAGAACAGGTTCGGTATGGCTGGAGAGTGCTGTCCGTCACAGCCCTTGGAGCCATGCTCACCAACCTCAATGCGAGCACGCTCGATGTGGCACTACCTGTGGTCGCTCGCCACTTCAAAGCCAGCGCCACGGAGGCCAGCTGGATTCTGCTGGTCTACTTACTCGTCACCACGGTCCTGATCCTCTCCTTCGGTCGCCTTGCCGACATCGTGGGCCGCAAGCAGGTGTACCTCCTCGGTCTATCGGTCTTCGCCTCGGCGAGCTTCGGCTGCGGCTTCGCCCCCAATGCCGGCACGCTGATCGCACTCAGGGTGGTCCAGGCCGTCGGCGCCGCCGCCATCATCACGAACACGACCGCGCTGATCACCGACGCGTTCCCGCGCCGGCTGCTGCGCTTAGGACTCGGGCTCAACATCACGCTGATCTCATGCGCCCAGGTCCTCGGCCCGCTCGTCGGCGGCTACATCGCCACGACAGCCGGCTGGCGGTGGGTCTTCTGGTTCAACGTGCCGTTCGGCGTGGCCGGGTTGATCTGGGGCGCGTTGACCCTTCGCTCGCTGCCTCGGTCGGGGCATCGCGAGCCGTTCGACATGATCGGCGCCCTGCTGTCCTTTGCATGCGTGGCGAGTCTCGTCTTCTTCCTCTCCTTCGGCGGCGCGAACGGATGGCTCTCCCCCGAAGTACTCGCAGCGCTCGTGATCTTCCTGCTCTTCAGCCCCGTCCTCGTCGTCGTGCAGCGCAGGCGGCCTTTCCCGCTCATCGATCCGGCGCTGTTCGCCCGGGCACGAACGGCACTGCCCTTCGTCACCGCCTTCATCATGTGCATCGCACGGTTCGGTACGGTCGTCTGCGTCGCTCTCTACGTTCAAGCCGCTCGGGCGAACTCGTCGCTGCAGGCCGGCCTCCAGATTTTCCCGATCGCGGTGGCAGTCATCGTCGTGTCACCCATCGTCGGGCACTTCAGCGCGGTCAAGGAATGGGTTCTGTGCGCGGCCGGCCTAACGGCAACGGGCGGATGCCTGCTCTTCCTAGGGCTGCAGCTGAATCCCAGCCTGTCACCGTTCATCCTCGCCACCACCCTCGGCCTGGTCGGCGTCGGACAGGCTCTGTTCATGAGCCCGAATACGAGCGTGATCATGTCGAACGTGCCCGTGCGGAAACGTGGTGCCGGCAACGGCGTGCGATCGATGATGCAATACACCGGGATCGTGGTCGGCACTGCGCTCTGCCTCGCAATCATCACCGCTCCCCTACCGAGCAGCGAGAAGGCCGCTGCCTATGCCGGCACCCTGTCTCAACTCACCGGCGGGGACGTCGCGACCTTCACACACGCCGTCCACGCGGCGTTTCTCGTGCTCGCCGGCTTGTGCGCGATCGCGGTGGCGCTCACGCTTGCCGGCCGACCGAGCATCCGGCACCCGGACACATCGGCGTGACACCGTTGGGTATTTCCTATAGCCTGCACAAGGCGGCAGCAGGCCACGCTGTCCACCGTCCACGGATAGCCAGGAGACCTTCGTGGTAGACGCACCACAAGAAGCCGACGGCAACGGTCCAGGGCACTGGCGGGTCGGTGTCGACGTCGGCGGGACGTTCACCGACCTCGCGATCTTGTCGACTGAGACGGGTTCGTTGCGGATCTTCAAAGTGCCGACCACGCCGCACGATCCGTCAGTCGGCGTCAGGAACGGCCTGGAGTTCGTCGAAAGCCAGCTCGGCGACTCGTTCAACCTTCGTCGCGTCCAGCACTTTCTCCACGGCACTACGATCACCACCAATGCGCTGATCGAGAAGACCTACCGCCCGTGTGCCTTGCTCATCACGAAGGGGCTGCGCGGTTCGGTACAGGTGCAAAACCAGCGTCGCGAGGGCAACCTCTACGATCTCGCCGCCGGTCATCCGGACAGCATCGTCGACGAAGCCAACGTCTACGAGGTGCCCGAGCGAGTCGACCGCGACGGCAACGTCATCCAGCCCGTCGACGTCGATGCTGTGGCGGAAATCGGACGGGCCATCGCACGGGATGGGATCACCTCGCTCGCCGTTTGTCTGTTGTTCTCGTTCGCCAACCCGGCGCACGAGCGGCAGGTCGGCGAGGTCTTGGCACGGACCTGTCCGGGCACCCGGGTCTCCCTCTCCAGCGACGTGCTCCCACGGATTCGCGAGTGGCCGCGCATCTCGACCATGCTGCTCAACGCCAGCCTCGAGCCGCTCCTCGTTGACTATGTCAAGACCCTGGCCGATGCCTTGGAAGCGCAGGGTCTCGATTTCAAGCGGTTGTTCTTGATGGAGTCCAACGGTGGCCTGATGCCGTTCTCCGCCGTTATTGCGGGAGGCCGAGCGGTACACACGCTGCTGTCCGGTCCCGCGGCGGCGGTCCAGGGCGCGTTGACCGTCGCACGGACGGCGGGCGAGCGCGCGCTGCTGACGCTCGACATCGGCGGAACGAGCGCCGACATCGCGTTCGTCGACGACAACGGTGCGCTCGAGGTCACCGAAGGTCGCCTGGTCGGACACGACATCTATGTGCCGATGCTCGACATCACGACCATCGGAGCAGGCGGCGGCACGATCGCCCGCGTCACATCCGATGGCCGTTTGATGGTGGGACCCGACAGTGCCGGCGCCAATCCCGGACCGGTCTGCTATGGGCGAGGCGGTCTCGAGCCGACCATCACCGACGCGGATCTCGTTCTTGGCGTACTCGACCCCGAGTACTATCTCGGCGGCCGTATGCGTATCGACGTCGAAGCAGCCCGAGCGGCGATCGAGCAGCGCGTTGCACAACCGCTCGGACTCTCAGTGCCCGAGGCCGCTGCGGCGATGGTACGCATCAACGACGTCCACATGGCCGACGCCATGCGCGTCTTCGCGGCCCAAAAGGGCGTCGACATCGGCACCGCGACTCTCGTGCCGTGCGGCGGCGCCGGCCCTCTCCACGCCGCCGGCGTCGCGGAGGAGATCGGGATCCGTCGGGTTCTCGTGCCTGTTCACCCCGGCGCGTTCTCGGCGGTCGGGCTCCTGTGCACCGACGTCGTACAGGACTTCGTGCAGTCGGAGATCACCGTCCTGCGTGACGGGAGTGCGCCCATCATCGCGAAGTCCTTCGCCGACCTCGAAGCCAAGGCCATCGATGACCTTACGTCGCAGGGCTTTGAGCCATCGGACATCCACTGCGAACGTGAAGTCGACGCCCGCTACTCGGGGCAAGGCTTCGAGCTGCGACTAGCGGTCGACAGCAATGCCGACGACGAGATTCACCTCAGCTTGACCCAGCTGTTCCACGACGAGCACAAGCGCACGTACGGGCACATCGCCGTCGACGAGCTGGTCGAAGTTGTCAGCTTCAGGGTTCGCGCAATCGTCAAACTCCCCAAGTACTCGCCCACGCCGACGAGCAGTGCAGCCACAACTCCCGCGAACACAACGCGGTCGGCGTACGTGGGAGGGCAGTGGCTCGAGGCTGTGGTCGTTACGCGCGACGCGTTGTCACGCGGTATCCATCTCGTCGGCCCAGTGATCGTCGAACAACCCGACACGACCACCTTCGTGCCCCCAGGCTGGTCACTGGAGTGCGACGTGACCGGCAATCTGGTGCTGACCAAGGGAGCGGTGTGATGACCAGCGTTCTCGACGTCGAACTCACGCGTAGCCGGCTCACGGCAACGATCAACGAGATGACGCACCTGCTCTACCGGTCGGCATACTCCACTCTGATGCGAGAATCGCGCGACTGCAGCTTCTTGCTTCTGGCGCCCAGTGGCGATGTCGTCGTGAGCGGACCAGGCATCTTCCACTTGGCAAATTACTACTACTTCACGCACGCCCTGCTCGAACGATTCCCTGACATGCGCGACGGCGACGTCTACCTCTCCAACCACCCCTACGAAGGTGGCATCCCACACACACCCGACCTGGCGGTTGCCGTCCCAGTCTTCGTCGACGGCGTGCACGTCGGGTTCAGCTGCTCACTCGCGCACAAGCCGGACTTCGGCGGCTCGATCATCGGCAGCGCATCGATGGAGTCGACGGAGCTGTACCAAGAGGGCCTCCTGCTGCCACCGATGCTGGCAATACGCGACGGGATCGCTAACGAGGTCGTCACGCAGGTGATTTCGGCGAACGTCCGCAATCCGGACCTGTTTTTCGGCGACATGCGCGCACAGATTGGCGTTACACAGCTGGGAGCCGAACGACTCAAGGGCATCGCCGCACGCACAGGTGCGAAAACGATGCTCGCCGTCTATAGCGCATTGCTTGACCAGGGCGAAAGGCATGTACGAGAGCGCATCGCCGCCTGGCCCGACGGCACCTACTCCGCAGAGGTCTTCATGGACGACGACGGTGTGCGCAAAGGGGTGCCCGTAGGCCTTCGGATGACCGCCACTGTCCAGGGCGACAGCATGACAATCGACTGCACCGCCAGCGACGATCAGACGGTCGGTCCGGCCAACCTCACGCGACCCTACAGCGATACCGACATCTTCTACGTGCTCGTTGCCATGACCGATCCGGAGTTCGGTTACAACGACGGCATGCGGCGGGCGGTCGAGATCGTGCGGCGATCCGGTAGTGTCCTGGACCCGATTGCACCCGCACCCGTGGGAGCGGCGACGTCGATGCACCACCGGTTCACCGACCTGTGCTGTCAGGTGTTCGGGCACTTCGCGCGCGAGCGCGCCATTGCACACAGCGGTGGCAGCGGCGGAACCCTAGCGCTGGCGTGGCGAGATACCCGCTCGGGCGCGCGTGCACTGCAGTACGAGGTCCTCGGGACCGCGATGGGTGGTCTGCGCGCCGCGGATGGTGCTTCCGGCGTAACCGTCTACTGCACCGGCCTGACGATCACGCCGATCGAGGTCATCGAGGCGCAGTTCCCAGTACGCTTCGAGCGCTTCGAGCTCATTGCGGACTCCGGTGGCCCGGGCAAGCATCGGGGCGGACTCAGCTACCGGCGCGAATACCGCGCACTTGCTCCGGCCTCGGTCATCCGCCGAGCCGAACGCGGACGAGTGCCGTCGTCCGGCGTCGAATCAGGTGGCAACGGGAGCCTCGGCGCTGTCTCGATCACGCGGTCGAACGGCACAACGGAACGACTGCCAGTCGCCGGGCGCTACGAGCTGTTCCCGGGAGACCTGCTCTGCATCGAGGGCTCGGGCGCGGGCGGGTTGGGCAACCCGATGGAGCGGGACGTCGAAGCGGTGTGCGCCGACGTGAGGCGGGGCCATGTGACCGTCGCATCGGCGCGCGCCGACTACGGAGTCGTCATCGACCACGAGGGCAACGTCGATGAGCAGGCCACGCGCGCATTGCGACACGACAGTCTGGCTGGGACGAAGGCGTAGGGGGAGCACTGTGAGCCTGCCGAAGAAGACCGTCGCTGCCGTGACGGTCGGTCAGCGGAAAACCGAGCTTCGCGAGTTCGACATTCCTGAGGTGGGCCCTGGTGGGGCTCTGCTGCAGGTCGAGGCAGCCGGGGTCTGCGGTGCCGACGTGAACTCCTACAACGCCGACAAGCCTGCCCGCATCATGGGCCACGAGAACGTGGGCTTCATCGCGGCCATCGGTGAGCTCGCGGCGGACCGCTGGGGATTGCAGGAGGGCGATCGCGTCGCCCTGGAAGAGTATCTACCTTGCGGACACTGCAATTTCTGCCGCTCGTCCGACTTCCGCATGTGCCTCGCCTCCGATGCACGGTCCAATCCCAATGCCCTGCGTTACGGCACCACGCCGATCTCTACGCCACCCGCCTTGTGGGGTGGTTACAGCCAATACATGTACTTGCACCCGAGAAGCGTCCTGCATCGGGTCGACTCCAAGGTGCCCGCCGTTGAGGCATCCCTCGCCTTGCCGCTGGGCAACGGGTACGAGTGGGCGTATGTAGAGGGCGGGGTCGGGCCCGGGGAAACTGTCGTAATTCTGGGACCTGGACAGCAAGGTCTGGGCTGCGTACTCGCCGCGCGGGAAGCCGGTGCTACAAACATTATCGTGACGGGGCTCAGGCGGGACAAGGCGAGGCTAGGAGTCGCGGCGCTGCTAGGTGCACACCACACCATCTACGCCGACGATGGTCCCCTACGCGAACAGGTCCATGCGCTGACCGACGGCGCGATGGCGGACCTTGTCATCGATACCGCGGCCGGCGACGAACGCACGGTGCCGGGAGCAATCGAGTCGTTGACGAAGCGCGGGCGCTTCTGCTTCGCCGCGTCGACCACGAGGCCGCTCGACAACGTTCCGTTCGGTGACATCAACCGGAAGTCGCTGACCGTCAAGGGTGTCCGCGGCCACAGCTACGGCGCGGTCGAGTGGGCGCTGTCATTGATCGCGTCGCGACGGTATCCGCTTGCTTCCATGTGCTCTTTGGAGCGTCCCCTTTCGGGAGTCCACGAAGCGATTCTGGGCACCGGCGGCGAGCTCGACCTCCCGGTGATCCACGCAGCCGTCCTGCCAGGTGCCGAATAGGCGACAGTCGACAGCTCGTGGAAAGGAAGACCCGTTGATCCTCGTTACCGGCGGCATGGGCTTTCTAGGGATGCATGTCGCACGGCAGCTAGCGAGTGAGGACGAGCTTCTCCTGTCCTACCACCACTCCCGCCGTGATCCCTCCGACGTCCATCGCTTCGTCGGCAGGCCGGTCGTGACAGAACAGCTGGACGTGGGCGATCGGCACTCGACGGCGAGGCTCTTCGCTACGTACGACATCGAGAGCGTTGTCCACCTTGCCGTGCCGGCGCTTGGCGCGCTTTCGCCAGCGGAAGAAATCACGGTCAACGTCGCGGGTCTGGTCAACATCCTCGAGGCGTCCCGGTTGAGCGGCGTACGCCGCGTGACGATCGCCAGCTCGACGAGGGTCTACGGGGGACTCGATAGAGGCCCTTACCATGAGGACGTCGGAGTGCCGGTACAGTCCGACGGCGCGACCGGCACGATGAAGAAGGCCCTCGAGGCCTTCGCCTCGCACTATGCCTCCACTACAGGGCTCGACGTAGTGATCCTGCGAATCGCTACCGTCTACGGTCCGCTCTACCACAGCTTCAGAAACCTTCCGAGCAAGCTTGCTCACCATGCAGTGAAGAACCGACCCCTCGGGGATATCGAGCGGGCCTGGAGCCCGGAGCAGCTAGCGGCCGGATTCGATCTCTGTTACGCCCCCGATTGCGCCCGCGCGTCTGCGCTCGTGCATCGGGCGAAGTCGACGCAGCACACTATTTACAACATCGGCAGCGGGGCAGTCGCCCACGTCTGCGACGTTCTGGATGCCGTGAACGAGTGCGCACAGTCGGCCGTGACCCTGCCCACCCGGTTGCCGCATATCCGGCCGGACGGCACCGACCGCTACATGGACATCTCACGGCTGGCCGAGGAGTTCGACTTCGCACCGGAGTTCACTCTCAAAGGGGGTGTTCGAGACTATGTCGACTGGCTCCACGGGCACACCGTCTAGCGCGCTTTCCACGGCCCGCATCGTCGTTGTAGGCAGCTCACTCGCGGGGGTACGCGCCGCCGAGACTCTTCGCCGCGATGGTTTCGACGGGTCGCTGACACTTGTCGGAAAGGAGACCCACTTCCCCCCCTACGACCGGCCGCCGCTCTCGAAGCAGCTGCTTGCGGGTTCCTGGATACCCGAATCGGCACGGCTAAAGGTCGACCCCACGCTCAAGGTCGATCTGTTGCTCGGAAGAGAGGCGACGGCTCTCGACGCGTCGAACAAGCGCGTTGAGCTCGATGACGGCGGGAGCCTGCCGTATGACGGGCTAGTGCTCGCCACCGGCGCCACGCCGAGGCAGCCGTTCCCTGGCGCCAATAGTCTGGCCGGCGTTCACACCTTGCGCACGATCGACGATTGTCTTGCGCTCGGTGCAGACCTCGGGCCGTCTCGCCGAATCGCCATCATCGGGGCCGGTTTCATCGGAGCAGAAGTCGCAGCAACGTGCCGCGGTCTCGGAGCGGAGGTCACCCTTATCGATGTCTTCACCGAACCGATGCTGCGTGTCCTGGGCCCGACGATGGGGCGCGTACTCGCAAGCTTGCATGCGAGGCACGGCGTGCAGATGGAGTTCGGCCGCGCCGTGAGCGGGTTCGTCGGCGAAGAGCGAGTCGAGGGCGTACTGCTCGGCTCCGGGGAGAAGATTCCGGCCGACGTCGCCCTCATCGCTATTGGCGTCGTACCGAACACTTCGTGGCTCGTGGGCTCGGCCGCCCAGCTCGGTGATGGTGTCCTGTGCGACAGCAACTGCTTCGTCGAAGGCATCGACGATGCTGTCGCGGCGGGCGACGTGGCGAGCTGGTACCACCCGGTGCTCGGCAGAACTGTCCGTGTCGAACACTGGTCGAACGCGGTTGCCCAAGCCCAGACCGCCGCTCGCAACCTTTTGGTGCGATTACGCGGCAGCGGTGAGGAGCATGCGTTCGATGCGCTCCCGTACTTCTGGTCCGACCAATACGACTGGAAGCTACAGTTCGTCGGCACACCGGGAGCCGAAGTCGTTGTCACCGATGGCTCGGTTGACGAAGAACGTTTCGTAGCGTCTTACCACTCCGCCGGCCAGCTGGTTGGTGCCTTGTGCGTCAACTGGCCGGCACAGGTACCCAAGCAACGCAGCCGGGTCTTAGCCCAAGCGCAATGAGCACACCGGGCACAGAGCGCGACGAATACCGCCGAGGAGGCACCCATGGAATGGTCGCAAATGAGATTGCCAGGGCTCGATGAGAACGCGGTCGCCGTGGTTCTCGGTGCGGGCGGGGCGATGGGTCTGGAAACGGCACGCGCGCTGCTCGCCATGGGCGCCACCGTTGCTGTCGTAACGCGCTCTGCCGAACGAAGCCGCACGCTCGCCAACTCGCTCTCCGATAGCGGCAAGGCATTCGGCTTCGAAGCGGACCTCGAAAAGCCCGTGACGCTGGCGAAGCTCGCCGACCAGGTCGCGACGCAATGCGGTCCCGCAGCCGCCCTCGTCAACTGCGCCGCAGTGGGTATGCGGCACCAGGGCTTCGAGACCGTGACTTGGGAACAGGCTCACCGGATGGTCGACACGAACGTGCTCGGTGCCATCGAAGCCATGAAGGTGTTCGCGCCACAAATGCGGCAACATGGCGCCGGCAAGATTGTGAACGTCTCTTCCATCTCAGGGTTGCGTGTGGTCGATGGCGGGGCACTATACGGTCTGTCCAAGGCGGCACTTGTTAGCGCGAGTCAGCACATCGCAGTCGAGCTCGGGCCGGACCGGATCAACGTGAACGTAATCAGCCCTGGGCAGACGCCCACTCGGATTCGTTATTGGGACGCGGAACCGGGACGGACCGGGGCTCCGAAAGAGGCGTCAGGTGGCCCTTACGAGGCCGATAGCGTACCGCTGCGTCGGCGGGGCGAACTCGCGGATTACGTCGGCGCGATCCTGTTCCTCTGTTCGTCGCTCGCCGACTACATAACCGGTGCTGACATCCCGGTCGAGGGCGGCGTCCGCCTGGTTCGCGCGCGCAGCTATTGAACTGTGCGTGGCAAGCCAGACCATGCGGGCGTGCCACATTCAGCAGTTCAGTGGGTGTTGGGTTCGGGGTTGGTGGTTGCCTCACGCATCGTCTGCAGCGACTGCAGCACGTGCTCACGCATCAACTCGGCCGCCTTCTCCGCATCACGATCAACCACCGCCCGCACGATGTCGTGATGCTCGGCATGCGCCGACTTCACCACATTACGATCCCGCAACGTGATCAACCGGTAACGGTCACTCATATCCCACAACCGATCGAGCACCTCGATCAGCACCTGATTCCCCGACGCCACATAGATCGCCCGATGCAACCCACGATTCAAACTCAACAACACGCCCGCGTCGGCCTCCGTCACCGTCTGAGCCGCCAACGCCACCAACTGCTCGATCGCCTCAGCCGACCCCGACCGCGCCGCCATCCCCGCCGCCAACGGATCCAGCGACAGACGCACCGCATACACCTCTTCCAACGCCGCCAACGACAACGGCGCCACCACCGTGTCACGATGCGCCCGGTTGATCACCAACCGCTCCGACTCCAACCGACGCAACGCCTCCCGCACCGGCGTGGTCGACAACCCGAACGCCGCCGCGATCGCCTCCTGATCCAACGACGTCTCCGGCGCCAACTCCCCATTGAGAATCCGCCGCCGAATCCGCCAATACGCCTGGTCCGTCTTCGTCGCCGACTGACTGAACTCCATCGCCGCCTGCGGCGACAACCCCCACTGATCAAACGCACTCATCACGGTTCCCGAACCTTAGGAACATCGGGCGCCGCCTCCTGGCACTGCCCGCGACCCTGACACAACCCCACGTCAACGACCGGCCTCATGCTCGCCCTCCGTGATCAAACCAAGACGCCAGAACCCGACCAGCCCGACAGGCCGCAACGACTTGATCGAGCCTCGCAACCGGGGCCACGACTTTGCCAGACTTGCGCCTACGGCCGATTGAGCATACCGGTCACTGACGGCACACACGCCGCAAAGACACGTAACAACCGCGCCAGTCCGGGTCAAAGGAAAAGGGACAGAGCGATGGCGCTACCGCCACACGGCAAAAGCCATCCCGACACCCGTTCCGGCTACGGACCGGTACGCCGGCACGTAGTCGACGACCTTCATGGACAGGTTCTCCAACGCGCCGCCTGCGGCGATCCAGTTGAGCGACTCGGAGGTGCCAGACCGCATGTACCGGCGCGGGATCGTCGCCAGCGACTCGAAGTCACGGTTCTGCAGACCCTGCAAAACCCTGTTGTCGAGTTCTTCGTCGACGACGAAATGTGACAGACCCCCGGAGGCGACGATCCCGACGGTGATGTCCTCCTCGAACGACTCAATGGCTCGGCGCAGCGCGCGACCGAACAGGTAGGAGCGCCGCGGCGACGGCTGATTCGGCGCGTAGTAGGAGTTCAAGAGCACCGGAAGCAACGGGATGACCATCTCGCCCATCAGACGGCGCCGCGGGAAGGTGAACGCGTGCCCGAGACTGCGTCCTTGCGGCTGCGCAGTCATCGATGCGACGTCGAATTCCTCTTCGGCGAGACGCTCGATGATGTGCCGGCCCAGTTGGTGCGGAACCGGGTACGCCTCACCGGTTTCGCTGTGCGTGGCCCACATGGCGGCGCGGAGACCCGCCGGCATCGCCGCCTGCTTCCTCTCGTCAGGCGCAAAGTCGTCGATACTCTCGCCCCAGTACACCGCGAACACCGGACGCCCGTCGTCGAGGAACAGCTCCGCCTGATCGTCGCCGATGACGACGAGCGCATCGGGCGACCCGGCAGCTAGCTCGTCAGCCAGTGTGGCGACCGCATGCTGAGCCCGTTCATAACTTTCGGACCACGCCTGCTCGGTCAGTCGGGACTCGTCGATGGTCCACTCTGGAACAGCCACGATCTCGTCGAAGCTGTGCATGTTGCCGTCGCGCCCGAGAAGCTCCGGATTGCCGCGATCCCTGGTGGCGTGGTCTGACCACCAGTCGGGCGTAGTGCTGAGCTGCGGTGTGTGTGAGGAACCGATTCCAAGGACAATCCTGGCCATCGTCCGATCAACACCTCTCGGTTCAGCGGCGGCACACGAGCGGGGCTGCCACACCTGACATACAGGTTATAGGCTGCACCACTTACGGCGTAGAGTCAATGGCCTTACAGGAGCCGCCGTCATCAGCGTCCACTCTGAAGGTCGAAGTAGCGCAGCTGCGCGCGCGCCTCGTCAAGCCGACTGCCGGCGCGGACTCGTTCGCGAATCGCGTCCTCTGCCTTGTCGATGTCGGTCGCGACCTCGAAGACCTTGTCCTCGAGTTCGGCCGGGATCACCACTACGCCGTCGCCGTCCCCGAACATGAGGTCCCGCGGCCGCACCCGAACTCCGCCAAGGACAACGGGAACGTTGGTGGCCACGAGTTGGACCCGGTCCTTGCCCGTACGCATCCAGGTGCCCTTGCTGAACAGCGGGTAGTTGAGCGCGAGCGAGCGGTCGCTGTCTCGGCAGACGCCGTTGATGACCGTTCCCGCGATGCCTCGCCGATGGGCCACCATGGTGAGAATGTCGCCCCAGACGGTGGCATCGGTACACCCGCCGTTGTCGAGAACGATCACGTCACCCGATGCGACGTCGTCGATGTAGTCTCCGACTGTGCCGCCAGCGGTGTCGACCGGTTGATACATGCCGGTGAACGCACGCCCGACGAGGCGAAACGAGCGATCCAACGGATGGATGCCGAACGCTTGGCCGGCGATCCCTAGCTTGTCAAGTGCGTCGGAAACCGTGGGCGTACCGAACTGCTTCCAGCGCCTCACATCTTCCGTCGTCGCAGCGTGCTCCGCTTGAGCATCGGTCATGACGCCACCGCGAGGAACTGCAACTGCACGAGCATCTTGCCAGGTAGCGGTCGTACCGTGACGTGGCGCGCGGGCCGGTCGTGCTCCTCTGGAAACCAGGCGAGCCAGTGCTCGTTCACAGCGCCGCGGAGCTCGACGTCCTCGAGGAACACATTGAAGTAGACCACGTCGTCGGACGTGAGGCCCGCAGCCTCGAGCAACGTCTTCACGTTGGCGAAAACAAGCTCGACCTGGCGCGCGCCGTCATCAGGCAGGGCGCCGGTCTGCGGGTCAGCTCCCATGACCGCTGACGAGTGAAATATGTTCCCGACCATCGCACCCATCGGGATCGGCGCACCACCGTGGGTGACCCCTGGCACTTCGAACGTCTTTCGCCTGCCCATCTGCTACACCTCGTTAATCGGAGTCCGTACGACGCCCAAAATGATCGTTGACATCTACAGGTCCAGGACACTTCGCGCGAACACTTCCTCGATCTCTACCCGCCGCGAAGCCAAGCCCTGCTCAGTGAGGTAGGTCGCGAGAGCCTCGAGAACGTTTCGCTGCCCGGCGATCCCGTACGGCAGCGGATCGGTCGTACCGACCATGTCGACAGCATCGGCCGGGATAGCTCCGATCTGGCGGTACGGTTCCAACATCGCGGGCAGATTGGCAAGCGCGACCTCTTTGGCTCGCAGGAACGCTGAATACACGTTCAATGCCACCCATGGGTTGCGCTCCAGCGCCGCGGCTCGCACCACTACGCAGTGATTGACCGGCAGCAGACCGCTTGAGCGGTAGTAACGGATCCCCTCGGCGACAGGGTCTTGAAAGAGCGGGCGTACGGCAGGTAACGCTCCGACGGCGGTGCGACTCCGATCGACGAGGTTGCTATCAGCGATGTACACGATCGCCGCATCGAGCTCGCCAACAGCAAGCATCGACCCGATGCTCTTCGTCTCGGAAATGTATTGCAGGTCGACGCCGGTAGGCGGAGTAAAAGACGTAGCGCCGCCGTGGCTTCGGCTAGGCGACCGCTCCATGAACCAAGAGAACTGGTCGGCGGTCACGCCGAACTCGTGCTGAAGCGCACCGCGCGACCACACGGCCGCCGTTTGCTGGTACTCGGGCACACCGACCCGCTTGTCGACAAGGTCCTCTGGTCTGTCGATGGCTGCACCCGCCCGAACGACGATCGCTGTATGAAAGAACCGACGCGTCGTAAAGATCGGAAGAGCGACCCATTCGAGATTTCCGCGTATGACCGAAATGAATAGTGACGAAAGCGACATCTCAGAGACGTCGAACTCGCCGAAACGTAGTTGCCGCCAGAACATCTCGGAGGGATGGATCGCGCTACATGCCCACTCGATGCCTTCCGGCACGATCCTGCCGTCAAGGATGGGCTGGGTCATCGCATTACGCGAGAATGCGGCACCCAACTGCAAAGCAGGCATGCGCGGCTCCAATACAGCCATTCCGAGGGTCAGGCGCTGCGAGAACGAGGAGTTAGTGAATGTGGGTGTTGGGTTCGGGTTCGGGGTTGGTGGTTGCCTCACGCATCGTCTGCAGCGACTGCAGCACGTGCTCACGCATCAACTCGGCCGCCTTCTCCGCATCACGATCAACCACCGCCCGCACGATGTCGTGATGCTCGGCATGCGCCGACTTCACCACATTACGATCCCGCAACGTGATCAACCGGTAACGGTCACTCATATCCCACAACCGATCGAGCACCTCGATCAGCACCTGATTCCCCGACGCCACATAGATCGCCCGATGCAACCCACGATTCAAACTCAACAACACGCCCGCGTCGGCCTCCGTCACCGTCTGAGCCGCCAACGCCACCAACTGCTCGATCGCCTCAGCCGACCCCGACCGCGCCGCCATCCCCGCCGCCAACGGATCCAGCGACAGACGCACCGCATACACCTCTTCCAACGCCGCCAACGACAACGGCGCCACCACCGTGTCACGATGCGCCCGGTTGATCACCAACCGCTCCGACTCCAACCGACGCAACGCCTCCCGCACCGGCGTGGTCGACAACCCGAACGCCGCCGCGATCGCCTCCTGATCCAACGACGTCTCCGGCGCCAACTCCCCATTGAGAATCCGCCGCCGAATCCGCCAATACGCCTGGTCCGTCTTCGTCGCCGACTGACTGAACTCCATCGCCGCCTGCGGCGACAACCCCCACTGATCAAACGCACTCATCACGGTTCCACAGCGATCGCATCCGTCGGACAACGACGGACAGCCTCCTCGACCCTGACCACGAGCGCGGCATCCGTCACCTCGTCGACCAGAACATGGGCAAGGCCGTCGTCCCGAACCTCAAAGACCTCGGGCGCAGCCTCTTGGCACTGCCCGTGACCCTGACACAGCCCCACGTCAACGACCGGCCTCATGCTCGCCCTCCGTGATCAAACCAAGACGCCAGAACCCGACCAGCCCGATAGGCCGCAGCGGTTCCATCAACCCACGACCCAGGGCTCGATAAGCTATATCCGCGCCAATGCCCTGTCAAGGCCTCCACCTCCCGCCGCGTCACGCCGAACCAGCGGCGCGACCATCACTGGCCGCCCGGGCTGGGAGCCCGTAGATATCGAGCGTTGTCGCACCACGCTGCAGCGCCGCGATCGCTTTCGTTTCGTACGCCTCACGCTCGAGCGCCAGCGCAATGACCTCATCGAGGCGAGCTGCCGGCAAGGCAACCACGCCGTCCGCGTCGCCAACGATGTAGTCACCCGGTTGGACGTCGACGTCGCCGACCGTGATCCCGTCGTTGATGCTGCCGACACCATCAGCCCGCTTGCTCGTCCCCCGCATGCACAAGCCCCGGCCGAAGACGGGAACGCCGATGTCCGCCAATCGGTCGTAGTCACGAACGCATCCATCGACGACAACCCCACCTAGGCCTCGCATTTTGGCTGCCCAGGAGAGCACCTCGCCCCAGTAGCCAGCCTCATACACCCCACCCACCACCGCGAGCAGGATGTCGCCGGGCGCGGCCTCGTACACCGCGCGATGGAGCCACAGATTGTCGCCCGGCGGACCACTTACGGTCACGCTCGGCCCGGCGAGATGGAGGCGGGGCGTCATGCACTGAATCGCCGGCGGAAGGCAGCCGATCTTCCCGGCCGCCTCGTGCAAGGTAGCGACACCCAGCCTCAGCAACTGTTCGC
Source organism: uncultured Actinomycetes bacterium (assembly GCA_963782965.1). Classification (GTDB taxonomy): domain Bacteria; phylum Actinomycetota; class Actinomycetes; order Acidothermales; family Acidothermaceae; genus CAWALV01. The sequence goes on along the minus strand of CAWALV010000006.1, from coordinate 842,171 downwards.
GTCTGGTCTCGGTGGTCTCCGACGAACCCGCGGCTGCGGGCCGTCCCGAGCGCTCCTCAATTGCCACGGGATCCCACCTTCACCTCGTCGATCATCGCTTCATACGCGCCACCCATGACGGCCGACGGTGCTTCGCCAGACCGCAGGCGTGACGCCATGCCTGCCTCACGTTCCGCTATGGCTTCGGCCGCGCCGATCACCTCCTCGGCATGCTCGAAGGCGATAACGACGACGCCGCTTCCATCCGCGATGACCAGATCACCGGTGCGGACAGGCACCCCGCACAACTCGACCGGCTCCCCGCACGACTCTTCATGAATCCGTCCCCGCGCAGTCCGCGGCGTCCCTCCGCGGGCGAAGACGGGGAAGCGCAACTCCCGCGCCTCATCGATGTCGCGGCACGCGCCGTCGAGAACGACACCGGCAACATGCTTCGTGGCCGCCGCGAGCGACAATAACCCGCCCCAGCCACCTACCTCCGTGCGCCCGGCATTGTCGACCACGATGACGTCGCAAGCGCCAGCGCGCTCGATCGCCCGGACGCCGAGATGGATGCGAGGTTTGCCTGGTGGTGGCGTGCCGAGTGCGAGCTTTACGGTTACCGCTCGCCCAACGCATCGCGCGCCCTCCCATGCGGGACCCAGGCCCGTCGTGGCCCCACCCCATCCCGCAGCGTCAAGTGCGTCCGACATGGTGCTCGCGTCAAGGCGCTCAAGACGCCGGACAATCTGTTCGTACCACGATGCGTCTGCTGTCGTTTGCTTCCGCCCTGCCGACATATCAACCCCGGGCGAAGAACAGCAGCAGGTAACCGGTCGTCGACGAGTTGTAGATAATCGGTTGGACGTTCGCCAGCGTCCAACCGTCGCTCTGACGCTCGTTGAGCAGCGTTTGGATATCGTCCGTGACTGCTTCGGGCGTTCGGCCCGTAGCACGGACCTCGACCACCGCGTGCTCGGTCATTCGTCGTCTCCCGTCAGTTCCAGAAAGCCAGGACGGCTTCCTTCGACGCTTCTCGCCAGTCCGAACCGCGGGGTACGAGCATGTCGCCTGCACGCGTGGACCGGTAGGCGGCTGGCTCGCTGCCCTTCGGAGCGACACCGGCTGCGACGTCGTCCGCCGCTTGAAGCAGCAGCCGGCGCGCCGCCTGGATCGCCATGTCCGTGCTGCCAAGGGCCTCTTGGCTCCGGTCGACGATCCGGCCCATGCCGGTCTGAAGGGCGAAGTCTTGGGTGTTGACTCCCTCGATCCCGGTGAACGTCCTCGTCCGCTGCACTTCGCGGTCGATCAAGAAGTCGTTGGAGGGATTGCGCTTAAGCCAGTGGGTGCCCGGGACGAAGTCGTCCTCACCGCGACCAAGCTTCTTTTCGTGCGAAGTCCACCACTCGTCGGTCAGTGGCGCGCTGTCGTCGGCGGTGTAGACCCAGTTGTATACGTAGGTGTTCTCGTCATCGATCGGCATCCAAATGTGGCCGCGGATGACGGGCGGGGTGTTGGGCTTCCCCTCCTGGTCGACGAGGTCGCCACGGACTTGCTGGAACGGCAGAACAAACTGATACACGCGCAGGTACGTCGTGTCATCATTGATGTCACGCAGGCTCGCGTAGCGAAAGCCGTACTCGGTCTCCTCCACCTCGAGCCGCGGATGGGTATCGAGGCTGCGAAGCAATCCGCGGTTGTGGAGGTCGTTGTTATGGGCGAACGACGAGTGAGCCGTGTCGATGCCGCCCTCGATGGCCTGAAGGTAGTTGCACGCCTCGCCCGTCTTCGACACGCGCACGTGGGTCGCCGGCGCCCGAAGCCACTCGAACTCCGGCGGCGGCGGCATCAGCTGCTGCGGACCCATGTAGGTCCACACGATTCCGCCCGATTCGTACGTCGGATACGCCTTAACCGAAACGCGTAAGCGGAACTTGCTGTAGGGAGGCTCAGAAGGCATGTCGATGCACGCGCCGGTCGTGTCGTACTTCCAGCCGTGGTACACACATCGCAGCCCGGCCTCCTCATTCCGGCCGTAGAAGAGCGGCGCACGTCGGTGGGCGCAGAACGCGTCGATAAGGCCGACTTCGCCGGCTGTATCCCGAAACGCAATGAGGTCCTCATGTAATAGCCGAACCCGGATCGGGGGCCCATCGGGCTCCGCCACTTCCTCGCTGAGGCATGCCGGGACCCAGTAGCGACGGAACATGTCCCCTATCGGGGTTCCTGCGCCGACTTGTGTCAGCCGCTTGTTCATTTCCGGTGTAATCCGCACGGTTTCACACTCCCTGCCGCCGTCCTAGCTCCTGTACAGGCTATAGGAACGTCGCCCGCCTGTCAGGATGACTCCGTGAGCTGGGCCGTGGCCCGCCTCGCGCTGGAAGGTTACGTCCTTGCCCGCGTCACGTCTATAGGCTACGTTCTACGAAACGTGGCGGTGCTCGCATGAGGACCCCACCACCGGGTATCGCCGGGCGGCTTGAGAGCTCTCCGCCGCGAATCGGCCGTGCGCGGCTGGTCTGTCCTTATCACCTGAGCCCGAATCCGCCTGGAGCACGAGGCAACCGCAGCTCGCTCACCGTCAGCAAGAAGAGGGATGAGAATGATCATCGACGTTCACGCCCACGTCGTGGCACCGCCCACGCTCTACGCGTACCGCTCGAGCCTGATGGCATCCGGGGGCTATCACCGGGGCGATCCGAAGGTGACCGACGATGCACTTCGGACTTCGGCCAACAGCAACGTCCAGATCATGGACGCCGTCGGCACGGACTTGCAGGTCATCTCGCCGCGACCGTTCCAGCAGATGCACGCAGCCAAGCCCGCGCGAATGGTGCACTGGTGGATCGAAGCGAACAACGACGTCATCGCTCGCACCGTCTCGATGTTCCCTGACCGGTTCGCAGGCATGGCAGGGTTGCCGACATGCGAGGGTGAACCGATCGAGGCGTGCTTCCCTGAGCTCGACCGCACGATCAACGAGCTGGGCTTCGTGGGCGTGCTTCTGAATCCCGATCCAGCGGAGGGAAGAAACACCACGCCGGCCCTCGGCGACGCGTACTGGTACCCGCTGTACGAGAAGCTCTGCGAGTACGACGTCCCGGCATTGATCCACTCCGCCGGGTGCGACAGCGGACGCGAGACCTACAGCGAGCACTTCGTCACCGAGGAGTCCATCGCCATCCTGAGCGTGCTGCGGTCGACTGTGTTCGACGACTTTCCGGACCTGAAGCTGATTGTGTCGCACGGCGGCGGATCAGTTCCCTACCAGATCGGGCGCTGGCAAGCCGAGCGGTTGCATAAGGGCCTCGGCGGATCTCCGGACAACGAGCGCTTCGAAGTCGCCCTACGCCGCTTCTACTTCGACACCGTGCTCCACAACCCGCTCTCACTCGAGCTATTGATCAAGACAGTCGGCGCCGATCGAGTCCTGTTCGGTACGGAGAACCCGGGCAGCGGGTCCGCACCGAACCCGGCGACGGGTCGGCCGTTCGACGACTTGAAGGCGGTCATCGAAGCCCTGGACTCCGTGTCCGACAAGGATCGCGCACTCATCTTTGACGAGAACGCGCGGAGCCTTTTCCCGCGCCTGAAAACATCGAAGTAGCCCGGTTCACATGGTTGAGACTTGGCGCGCGCCAAGAAGGAGGCACGGATGACAGGCGCTGGTGATTTCGCCCTCGACGGCCGGGTTGCTGTCGTGACGGGGGGCACCGAAGGGATTGGTGCCGCCATCGCACGGGAACTCGGCACCGCCGGGGCCCGAGTTGTCGTGACGTCGCGCCGCGAGGAAGCGGTGGCGAAGATGGCCGCCGAGCTCGAGGCTGTGGGGGTCGAGGCTATCGGGGTGGCGGCCGACGTCCGTGAGACTGCTGCCGTACAGAACCTGTTCGCCCGGACGAGAGAGCGGTTCGGCAGGGTCGACGTGCTCGTCAACAACGCAGGCGGTAGCTTCGGTGACCGCTTCAAGCGCGGTCGAATGCTTTCGCTCGAAGGGGATGACTTCATCGAGGCCTACCGCCTCAATGTCGTAGGCGCGTTCCTGTGCAGCAAGGCGGCGGTGCCGATCATGCAAGAGGTCGGCGCGGGGTCCATCGTGAACGTCTCCTCGATGGCGGCGTTCCAAGTCGAAGGGCCGATGGCTCCGTACGCCGCGAGCAAAGCAGCATTGGTCAACCTGACCACCGCAATGGCCCACGAGTGGGCGCCGACGATCAGAGCCAATGCCGTGGCGCCTGGCCACATCGACACGCCCCGCGTCAGCGCCAACCGGAGCCCCGAGCGGGTGCAGCGGCTGCTGACCGAGATCTCGCTGGCACGGATGGGCACCCCCGAGGACGTCGCACACGCCGTCCGGTACTTGGCATCACCGGCCTCGGCATGGCTCACCGGGTCAGTCATACGCGTCGACGGTGGGCAGAAGCTCGGCTAGCAGGCAACTGCTCGTAACCCGGGCCGCTAGCTGCCCGAGACGGATCCCTTCTTCAGAGGAGCGGCCATCTCCGAGTCGCGCAGTGCGTTCTTCGTGGGCGGCCGCTACTTCGAGAGCGGTGGCAGCCTGCGGATGAGCGGGCAGGCCTATGTGCAGCGGCGCGCGCTGGACCTCGTTCGCTTCGCGCTGCCGATCGTCATGGTCCCCGGAGAGCACCAGACGCTGGCGACGTTCGAGACGACCGCCGAAAGGCGGCCCGGCTGGGCCAACCAGTTCATCGCTTCCGGGTTCGCGATCTACTTGTTTGAGCCGCCGGGTGTGGGTCGATCACCGTTCATCGACGCAACATACGGCTCGTACGCGCCACCACCGAATACGCGGGTGGTGGAGAACAGGCTTACGTCGCCGGCGAAGTCTCGTCTGTGGCCGCAGGCGCGCCTTCACACCCAGTGGCCTGGTACCGGGCGGCCGGGTGATCCCGCCTTCGACGACTTCTATGCATCACTCGTGCCGACGATCAGCAACGCACAGCTGCGTGAAGAGCTCTACCTGGCTGCCGGTGTTGCGTTGCTGGACCGTATCGGTCCGGCAATCTTGTTGACCCATTCGCATTCCGGCGCGTATGCGCTGGGGCTCGGCGCCGCGCGACCCAGCCTGGTGAGAGGAATCGTCGCCGTCGAGCCTTCGCCGGACGTGGCGCGTACCGACCACGCCGCGAACGCTTCCGGCATCCCCGTTATCGTCGTCACCGCCGAGGCGTCGGAGCACTGCGAAGAGGACGACCAGACGGTGCGGAACCTGCGGGAACTCGGGGTCGACGTCGACCACGTTCACCTTGCCGAACTCGGAATTCGCGGCAACGGTCACATGATGATGCTCGAAAGCAACGCCGACGCCGTCGCGGCGGCGATCGTGCGCAGACTCAGTAGGCACGGGCTCGCGGAACCGAGGAACCCTTGATCCCCGAAGCCTTCTTTGTCGGGGGGAAGTACATGCAAACCGACGACGGCCAGCGCATGTACGGCCAGGCCTACGTTCAGCGGCGAGCCGCGGAAACGACACATCCGTATCCGATGGTGCTCATCCACGGCGGCCATCAGACTTCGGTCAACTTCGAGACGACGCCCGACGGTCGCCCGGGCTGGTCGGATTTCTTCGTCGCGGCCGGCTACGACACGTACCTCCTGGATCAGCCGGGCCGCGGCCGTTCGGCCTACATCGATCAGGCGTACGGCAAGATCAGCCTGCCGTACCCGACGAAACGCGTCGAGGACCGCTTCACCGCTGGACGCGAGAAGGACCTCTGGCCGCGAGCGCGCCTGCACTCGCAATGGCCAGGATCGGGCACGGTCGGCGATCCCGTCTTCGACCAGTTCTACGCGTCGCAGGCGCCGTCCATCACCGATGCGTCGGTTCGAGAAGACCTCATGCGGCAGGCGGGTGCCGCCCTGCTGGATCGGATCGGCCCCGCAGTGCTGCTGACGCATTCGCAGTCGGCTCACTTCGGCTGGCACATCGCCGACGCGCGACCCGAGCTCGTCAAGGCCATCGTCGCGGTGGAACCAGGAGGCCCCCCGTTCGTCGGCTTCGAGACGGTGGGAGCCCCGGGGTACTACCGGGACGGACCACCCATCCGTCCCTACGGATTGACGGTCAACGCGCTGACGTTCGACCCTCCGGTGATCGACCCCGAGACCGACCTTGTGTTTCGTCGGCAGGCTGCACCTGATGCGGACGGATTTGCGCCGTGCCATCTACTCCAGGAGCCCCGGCGCCTCGTCAATCTGGCGAAGGTGCCCGTCGCAGTCATCACCGGCGAAGCGTCGTACCATGCAGGCCTCAACCACTGTGCCGTGGCTTTCCTCCGGCAATGCGGGGTCAGCGCCGAACACATCCGCCTCGAGGATCGTGGGCTGCACGGAAACGGCCACATGATGATGCTCGAGAAGAACAGCGACGACGTCGCTGCCCTTATCGAGGAGTGGCTTCGAGGTCATGAGCTCGCCGGCTGAGCCAACGGACACCTTCGGCAAGGTCAAGCGACAACGAAAAGCAGCGCGTCCAACGACGCGCGTCGATTCAGTCGAAACCGGCTACGGCGTGGGGACGGTACGGAGCTTCCAGCGCTGCGACCTCGTCGTCGGAGAGACGGACGCCGAGCGCCGCAACGGCGTCCTCGAGATGCCTTCGCTTGGTGGCGCCCACGATCGGGGCGACGATGCCGGGTTTTGCGAGCATCCATGCGAGTGCCACTTGCGCCGGAGGGATTCCTCGGTTCGCAGCGATCCGGTTGACCTCGTCCACGACGGGCCGATCGTCCTCCCCGTAGAGCGTCCGGCCGAACTCGTCGACCTCCGAGCGAGGAGTCTCCACACCCCACGGCCGAGCGAGGCGACCACGAGCAAGCGGGCTCCACGGGATGACGCCGATGCCTTCGTCACGGCAAAGCGGGATCGTCTCCCGCTCCTCCTCCCGATACAGAAGGTTGTACTGGTCTTGCATGCTGACGAAGGGAGTGAGGCTATGGCTATTGGCAAGGTGCAGTGCCTTGCTGAACTGCCACGCGTACATCGACGAGGCACCCAGGTATCGCGCCTTCCCGGCCTTGACGACGTCGTGGAGCGCCTCGAGAGTCTCCTCGATCGGGGCCTCGTAGTCCCAGCGATGAATCTGGTACAGGTCGACATAGTCGGTGCCCAGTCGACGCAGACTGTTGTCGATCTCAGTCATAATCGCCTTGCGTGAGAGGCCTCCGCCGTTCGGGCCGGGCCGCATGACACCATGCACCTTCGTGGCGATGACGACGTCGTCGCGGGAGGCGTAATCGAGAAGCGCCCGGCCGGTGATCTCCTCGCTGGTACCGGCCGAATACCGATTCGCGGTGTCGAAGAAGTTGATGCCGGCGTCGAGAGCCTGCTTATAGAACGGCCGTGCGTCTTCCTCCGACAGTGACCATCCGGTTTTCCCGCGACTCGGATCGCCGTAGCTCATGCATCCCAGGCAGATGCGGGAGACCTTCAAGCCGCTGTTGCCAAGTCGGGTGTATTGCACGACTGCCTCCCACGCCGAGTCGCCTTCCGTGCCTAGCCCATAGCCTATACTCGGCTGTACTCAGCCCGACGTCAGGGGCCCCGACGCCAGGCCCTGTCCCGCAGGATGGCGATCGCTGGCTACGACACGACAGCGCGTAGCCGGCAGGAACCCGTGCACCCCTGTGGCTAACCAGCAGTCGCGTTCGGGGCGACGGCACCGCTGTTGGTCTCTCCACCGCCCTGCCGGTTCGGGCATGTCGACCCGCGTTCCGCAACGTGGCGGCTGGCGCGATCATGACCAGGGTCGGCGACGGTGCGCTCGAGCGCGCACGGCCCTCAGACCATGGCCGGTTGCTACCGACGCATTATCAGGCGGCGGCGACCGCCGGTTCGAGGCTCCAAACTGCTCCACGTACCGCTGCATGTCGTCCACGAGAAGCCGGGCCTGGAAGACCTTCCGCCGTTGGGCGGCGAACGGGTGCCCAGGCCTCGACGAGTTCAGCGCGCATGTGATGCTGGGGTGGTGAACGATCCCTACCAATACGCCGAGTCGCTAGATGTAGCCGCTTCCCCCGAAGACCTCTACGCCCTCATCACCGACATCGGCCGCACCGGCGAATGGAGCCCGATCTGTCGCGCCTGCTGGTGGCGCTCTGGCGATGGGCCTTGGGTCGGAGCCTGGTTCTACGGCCGCAACGAGGCGGACGGCCGCGTCTGGGAAACCGAGTCGATGGTGGCTGTCGCCACGCCAGGGCACGAGTTTGCCTGGCTCGTCGGCGGACAGTATGCCCGCTGGGGCTTCCGGTTCGCTGCCCTCGACGAAGGCACGAAGCTGACCGAGTCCTGGCATTTCCTACCCGCGGGACGTGCCATGTTCGCAGCCAAACACGGGGTCAACGCCCCGGCGAGGATCGAACTACGCACACAACAGGCCCGGGCGAGCATTCCAGCGACGCTCGCCGCGATCAAAGAGATCGCCGAGTCCGAACAGCCCTGACTACGGGACCGACGCCAACCGAGAATGGGCACCGCGGGCGGGAACTTGGCATGCGGGGTGTCGAGTGCTACAAGCTTCTTTAGCGACCGCGGCTATATTGATGCTGCCCGACAGACAGCCGCCGGCAACTACTGGACTGCGGCGTCCGATCTGCTTGGTGAGGCGCCCAACAAGGGGTCCAGTTGGACCGCCCAGTGGCTTCGCATCACGGGAAAGCATGCAGCAGTCAGCGGACTTTGGGGTCCGTTGGACGTAGGCGCGAGAGGGTTTCTTCGTGTCGCAGGCTGGCCGATGCAGGTTGTGGCGACCGCGTCCGATTACGCGTGCCACTGACGGCCGCGAGCAAGCGGATGAGGCGAGTACTGATAGGACGATCGGAGCATCGCGATATCGACAAGCACGAGGTCGGTGCGCGACATCTCGACGCGGGAGGTTGGAGGACGACGTTCCGGCACAACTGGATCCCGTCTATCGCGCAACTCAGACGCATCAACGCCTCGCAGACTCAAGACGCTGTGTTGACACTTGCGTTACTCGCGGCAGGATCTGTCACAATCCTGGTAGCTCCCGACGTTGGCTGCCGGCACTTGTCGGGCTCGTCCTTGGGTCGCTGGCAGCGGCATGGACGTGTCGCTCGATTGCACGCAACCGAGAAGGTGCACCAGAGCCCCCGACGGCCTGAGCCCAGAACGAAGCGCAACAGTTGACTCGATCATCCGCGGCTACGTGAACCGCCGGGCAGCCGGTCGACGGGCGGCTGGTGTTCCACCCACAAGCCGCCGACCAGTCCTGCGCGCTCGGCCCCAGCCAAGCCACCGTCAGCCCGACCGGTGAGCTGATCTTCACCGGCTACTGCCACCCCGACGGAGTACGCATCTACCAGCTCAGCCCCGGACCGACCCCGCAGGTCGGCATCCTCACCTCGCTGATTTCGGGCCAGCCGAACTGGCTGGTCGACGAACTCGCGGTCGACACCACCGGCCGCGAGATCACTTTCGACCTCGGCCGGAGCCCGGGCGGCGGGGACTGCGTGGCAGGCGGCGGGACCGTGCGCGACCTCGACGGCGCGACCCTCGCCGAGCACATCGAATGGGAAGACCACGCCTGCCCACCCGGCACCCGCGCCGTCCCCCAGCCCGTAGGCGAGCACCCGATCCCAAGCACACGCGTTCAACGCGAGCTCGCAAACCGACGCGCACGTAGCGGTCACTATCGACGGGCGGCTTACCGCTCTGTGGCCACGCCAACCGGCAACTGCGGGTGCGTACGGTCGCGCTCGCGGCTGCACCGATGCAGACGCCGCCCGTCGCTCGCTCCATGAGTCCACCGGGCCTGTCCCAGCCGCCGTCCGGGTTCGCGGGCGGCTCGCTCGAAGCCTCGTCGGCGCCCAACCTTAGGCGACACCTGCTGACCGCATCGCGCCCTATATAGCCGTTTTCAACCGCATTGGTCGGATCACGACGACTCTTAGGCTCAACCGCGCGCGCGAGATGTCGAGACATCGAGATAGCGGCGGTTTTCTCGTAGGGGTTCAGAGGGAGTTCAGCATGCGGCGTCGTACGACCGAGCCGGATTTGGCGGCCCGCGTCGGCGCGGCTGCTCCCGTGCCGTTGCTCGTCTTCGATGCGGCCGGCAACTCGCTCTACCACAACCCGGCTGCCGCCACGCTGAGCAGCCAGATCACGGCGCAGCGAGGGCGCGGCATCATGGCCGCGCTCCGGACCGCGCTCGCCGAGATCCTGGCCGACCCGACCACCGTCTACCCGTTGCGGCGGCTCGTCTCGGCCGACAACAACGGAAGTCGCGTCGAGACCGAAATCGTCGTCGACCGCCTCGGTGACGGGTCTCACTTCGTCATGACCTGGGTCGACGTGACCGAACGCGAAGAAGGACGACGATTCCTCGCGCAGATGGCCGTCGACCTCGACCGAGCCGTCTCCGGGTTGACCAGCCTCGGGGCCGAACTCACCGGCGCAACGGGCGACCTGTCGGCTCGCACAGAGACGGCGGCATCCGGCTCGCACCAGATGAGCACGAGCATCGCCGAGATCAGTCGGTACGCGACCGAGGTGAGCGGTCACACATCGGCGGCCGTTCGAGCCGGAGAGAGCGTGACGGAACGCGTCACGGAACTCGTCGGCTTCGCTGCGAAGATCGACGCGGTCAACCGGTTCATCACCACCATCGCGAGCCAGACGAACCTGCTCGCGCTGAACGCGACGATCGAGGCGGCCCGGGCCGGCGAGGCGGGCAAGGGCTTTGCCGTTGTGGCGAACGAGGTCAAGGAACTCGCCAACGAAACCGCGAAAGCGACCAACGACATCGCGCCGGTGATCGCCGACATCCAGCGCTCCAGTGCAGCGGTCGGGGAGGCCATTCGCGAGATCGTCGGACTCGTGCAGATGGTCGAGGAGCAACAGAGTGCGGTGGCCGCGGCCGTCGAGGAACAGCGCACGGTCAGCGACTCCATGAGCGTCAGCATCACCGGTGCGGCGACAGCCGCCCAATCGGTCGCCGAAGCGGTAGTCAATCTGCATCGCACCGCCGAAGCCGTGGCCGGCAAGGCCAACGAGGTCACCAGCAGGGTCGCTCGCCAGGGACGCGACACGACTCTCAGCTGACCTGCGGTCGCTCGCCACGATCTGCTCGCCCTCGAGTTGGCAGGCTGTTCACGTCCGGGGACCGGCCGGGACCAAAGGCTCTGTCTGCCGCCGACACGCGCACGAACGATTGATGTGTGCCTGTCGCCCCTGTGGGCGCTCCCGCAGCCGGCCGGTCGAGCATCCAAGGGATCCTCGACCTCGATGGTGTGCGCCGCCTGATCAAGGAACTCTCAGCGCGCGGTTACGCCGTGGTCGGCCCGACCGTCCGTGACGGCGCGGTCGTCGTCGCGGAGATCGCCTCGCTCGACGACCTTCCGCGCGGCGTGCACGACGAGCAGTCGCCGGGGCACTACCGGCTCGGCGCACCGAGCGAGGACGGCGAGGTGTTCGGGTTCGCCAGCACTGCGACGTCCTGGAAGCCGTTCCTGTTCCCGCCGCGACGCATGCTCTGGCGATACACGACCGCGGCCGCCCCCGTTCCCGAACCACTCGACGACACTCCGCGAGCATTCGTCGGCGTGCGGTCCTGCGACCTGCACGCGCTCGCCGTCCAGGACAGGGTGTTCTCCGAACGCGCTTTCATCGACCCCGACTACATCGCCCGACGCGCGGCCGCGTTCATCGTGGCAGTCACCTGCGGGCACCCGGCGAGCACCTGCTTCTGCACGTCGATGGGCACCGGCCCACGCCCGGACGCCGGCTTCGACATCCTGCTCACCGAAATCCTCGACAACGACGGGCATCGCTTCCTCGCGCAAGCCGGCACCGACAACGGCACCGACGTGCTGGCCGCATTGAACGCCGCATCAGCAACCGACGCTGATGCCGCAGCAGCAGATGCCGTCGTGTCGACCGCGACGGAGGCGATCACGCGAACGGTCGACACCGACGGCATCCGTGACCGGCTCTACGCCGCGCGTGAGAGCCCACGCTGGGACGACGTCGCGAACCGCTGCCTCTCCTGCGGCAACTGCACGCTGGTCTGCCCGACGTGCTTTTGCATCACGACGAACGACGTCGAGGAGCTGGCCGGCCCGGTCGGTCGCGAACGGGTCTGGGATTCCTGCTTCGTCGTCGAATACTCCTACATCCACGGCGGGCCGATCCGACGGTCGACGGCCGCGCGCTACCGGCAGTGGCTCACGCACAAGTTCGCCAGCTGGATCGACCAGTTCGGCACGAGCGGATGTGTGGGCTGCGGCCGTTGCATCACCTGGTGCCCGACCGGCATCGACGTCACCGAGGAACTTGCCGCGCTGAGTTCGCCGAACCCCGCGCCGGCGGAAAGAGAGGACAGGTGAAAGACCTACCACGCCTCCTCGCCGAGCAGCCGATCTTCGGCGACCTCGGAAACGACATCTTCGCGCTCGTCGCAGGCTGCGCCCGCAACGAGCACTTCACGACCGACGCGTACTTGTTCAAGACCGGCGAGCCGGCCGATCAGTTCTTCCTCGTACGCCGCGGCATGGTGGCGCTCGAACTGTCCGGCGCCGGCGGGCGCCGGCTCGTGCTGGACACCGTGCGACCCGGCGGCATCGTCGGCCTGTCGTGGCTCGTACCGCCGTTCCAGTGGAACCTCGACGCCCGCGCCACAGAGGAGGTCAGCGCCATCTCGATCGACGCGACGTGCCTGCGCCGGAAGTGTGAGGAGGAGCCGCGCATCGGTTACGTCCTTTTGCAGCGAGTCGCAGCGGCGATGTATCAGCGGATGCATGCCGCCCGGGTACGCATGCTCGACGTCTACGGGGTACCGGTCGATGACTGAGACGGCAGCCGAGCTGCGGCAGGTCGAACCGATGCTGCCCAGGCCGTTCGTCGTCCGGCGGGTCGGGCGGGAGACCGCCGACACCGCCACGCTCACGCTCGGTGCGCTCGACGGGACGCCGACGGCGTTCGCGCCGGGACAGTTCACCGTCATCGGCAAACCGGGCTGGGGCGAGGTGCCGATCTCGATCAGCGGCGACCCGGCCCGCCACGGCCAGCTCGACCACACGGTGCGAGCGGTCGGCGACGCCAGCCGGGCGCTGGTGCGCGCCCACCCCGGCGACACCCTGCTGCTACGTGGCCCCTACGGCGTCGGATGGGACGTCGCTGACGGCATCGGCGGCAACGTCGTGATCGTCGCCGGTGGCATCGGGCTCGCACCTTTGCGGCCGGCACTTCTCGAGGTGCTCGCGCACCGGTCGCGATACCGCCGGGTCTTCCTCGTCTACGGCAGCCGCGCACCGCACGAGATGCTGTTCGCCCGCCAGCTCGAGCGCTGGCGTGGCCGGTTCGACGTCGAGGTCGACGTCACGGTCGACGCGGCGACGCCGGAGTGGCGCGGCCACGTCGGCCTGGTGACGAGCGTTCTGCCGCGAGCCACGCTCGACCCCGACGAGACACTTGCGCTGGTGTGCGGCCCGGAGATCATGATGCGGATCACCGCAGATGCCCTGGTGGCGCAGGGACTCCGACCCGACCGGATCAAGGTGTCGCTCGAACGCAGCATGAAGTGCGGCGTCGGGCTCTGCGGCCACTGCCAGCTGCGGGAACTGTTCGTCTGCATGGACGGCCCCGTGTTCCGCTACGACCGGGTCGCCGCACTGATGACCGCCAGGGAGTTGTGACGCCGATGCCTGCGCGCACCTCGACCTCCGCCCACACGACCGACGCCCAGCGCCGTGCGCCGAAGCTCGCCGTGTGGAAGTTCGCGTCATGCGACGGCTGCCAGCTCAGCCTGCTGAACCTCGAAGACGAGCTGCTCACCCTCGCCGGCGCGGTCGACATCGCCTACTTCACGGAGGCCACCAGCGCCACCAAGCCGGGCCCGTACGACCTTTCCCTGGTCGAGGGCTCGATCACGACACCGGACGACGCCGAACGCATCCGCCGAGTGCGCGCAATGTCGAAGAAGCTCGTCACGATCGGCGCGTGCGCGATGAGCGGAGGCATTCAGGCCCTGCGCAATTTCGCGGACGTCGCCGAGTGGACCTCGCTCGTCTACGCGCGGCCCGACTACATCGCCACCCTTGCGGAGTCGACGCCTGTCTGCGCGCACGTGCCCGTCGACTTCGAGTTGCACGGCTGCCCGGTCGGCCGTGAACAGCTGTTGCGGCTGATCACGACGTTTCTTTCCGGACGCACCCCGAAGAACCCGACCGAAGGCGTGTGCGCCGAGTGCAAGCGAGCGGGAAACGTGTGCGTCACCGTGGCACGAGGCGCTGCCTGCCTCGGGCCCGTCACGCAGGCGGGTTGTGGCGCCCTGTGCCCCACCTATGACCGAGGCTGTTTCGGTTGCTTCGGCCCGGCACGGATCACCAACGTGCCGGCGCTCGCCGCCCACCTGCGCGCCACCGGCATGAACGACCGTGACGTGCGCCGCACCTTCCACACGATGAACGCCACCGCCGAACCGTTCCGCTCAGGAGGTGACCCGCATGCGACAGACCGAGCGCGCAGCGGCAAAGCCCGCGGCTGACCGCGCCTTCCGGGTGTCGAACCTGGCTCGCGTCGAGGGCGAGGGTGGCCTGCGAGTGCGGGTCAAGGACGGCGAGGTGACCGAGGTCGAGCTACGGATCTTCGAGCCGCCGCGATTCTTCGAGGCCCTCTTGCGAGATCGCGACTTCACGGAGGCTCCCGACCTCACCGCCCGGATCTGCGGAATCTGCCCGGTCGCCTACCAGACCAGCGCCTCGCAGGCACTCGAACAGATCTGCGGCGTCGAGCTGCCGGAGGAACTGCGCCGCCTGCGCCGGCTGCTGTACTGCGGCGAATGGATCGAAAGCCACGCGCTGCACATCTACCTGCTGCACGCGCCCGATTTCTTGGGCTACCCCGGGGCGGTCGAGTTCGCGCGCGACAACCGTGCCGTGGTCGAACGCGGTCTTCGGCTGAAGAAGGCCGGCAACGCCCTCATGACTCTCCTGGGCGGGCGCTCGGTGCATCCGGTCAACGTGCGGGTCGGCGGCTTCTACCGGCTGCCCGAACGCGCGGAGCTGCTCGCGATCCGCCCGGCCGTCGCCGAGGCGCTCGATGACGCCGTCGCAACCGTCGACCTCGTTTCCGGGTTCGACTTCCCCGAGATCGAACACGACCAGGAATATCTCGCACTACGACCGGACAATGGCGAATACCCGATCGAGAACGGACGCCTGGTCACGAGCAGCGGTCTCGACTTCCCCGCGACCGAGTTCGAAAGCCACGTCCGCGAAGAACACGTCCCATGGTCGACAGCTCTGCACGCCCATCTCGACGACTTCGCGGGCTACCTCGTCGGACCCCTGGCTCGCTACTCGCTCAACTCCGACCGGCTGTCGCCGATCGCCCGGGGCGCTGCCGACCGGGCGGGCCTCGGCGCTACCTGCCGCAACCCGTTCCGCTCGATCGTCGTCCGCGCTGTCGAGACCGTGCAGGCCTGCGAGGATGCGCTCGCCATCATCGACACCTGGGCCGGCGCGCCCTACCCCGCCGTCCCGGTGACCCCCTCCGCCGGGGTCGGCTGCGGGGTCAGTGAGGCACCGCGCGGCGTGCTGTACCACCGCTACGAGATCGCGGGCGACGGCACGATCCTCTCGGCGCGAATCGTGCCGCCTACGTCGCAGAACCAGGCGAGCATCGAGTCCGACCTGCGCGCCGTCGTCCAGGGTTCACTCGACCTGCCCGACGATGCCCTGCGCGCGCGCTGCGAGCAGGCGATCCGCAACTACGATCCGTGTATCTCGTGCGCCACCCACTTCCTGGATTTGCGGATCGAGCGGGATTGACGAGCGAAGAACCTCGGTCGCCGGTCGCGCTCGTCGTCGCGGTCGGCAACCCTGATCGCGGGGACGACGCCGCGGCCCTGCTCGTGGCGCAGGTGCTGCAGGCGCGCGCACCGGCCGGCATCGACGTCGCGATCGTCGCGTCGCCGACGTCGCTGATCGACACCTGGGCGGGTTACCCGGCGGTGGTGGTCGTCGACGCTGTTCGCAGCGGCCGGCCGACCGGCACGGTTGTCGTGCATTCGGTGGGCGAAGAACGGCTGCCGGCACGTTCGGGCTTCGGTGGGAGCCACGCGTTCGGCGTCGCAGACGCGATCGAACTCGCTCGGGCACTCGGCAGGCTGCCGCGCCGGCTCTTCGTCGTCGGCATCGAGGCGACGGCGTTCGCACCGGGAACGCCCGTCTCACCCGACGTCGAGAACGCGATCGAGCCTGCAGCGGACGCCGTGCTGGCCGTCACGACGCCGGGTCACGAGTCCCGTGCCGCTACCGTCGATCCGTGACCGACTCCGCGTCAGGCTTCGCCGATGACGTCGCGATCGCGGCCGAGCTGGATGCTTGCGCCGCGGTGCCGATCCTCGTCGACGGCTGCTTCCAAGAGGTAGCGCCGACGAGCGGGTACGGCGACGGCTACTGACCGCGCGCGGTCTCCTTCTCCGACGACTGACGCGCCGCGGCGTCCTGGCGGTTCTTGCGGACGAGGTTCTGCAACCGGTAGGTGTCGACGACAGCGACGAGCACGGCCCGGCCGGCCATCGCGAGCGCGATGGCAACCGCGAGCCGCAAGAACATCGTGCTGAGCGGCAGGCTCTGATCGATCAGCCCGTGCTCGAGAGCACGCCACGATGCCAGCAGCGCGACCAGCATCACCGGCCCGGTGAGCTTCAGCCGGTTCATCCGAGCATCGCCGCCCGCGCCCGCAGTTGCAGCTCGAAGACGAACCGCCGGATCACGTCCGCTTCACGGCGGCCGGCGTCAAACGCGACGACGACCTCCGCCTGACCGTGGTCGCGCACCGACGTGCGGACGATCCGGCCGGGCACCGCGATCACCTCGCCCCCGATCGCCATCTGGACGGTCGTCTCGATCACGTCGTCGAACGAGCACCAGGTCGTGCACAGCCGGACGCCGCCTTCGGAGATGTCGATCCCGACACCGGGCACGACTACTTCGGGAAGCACCAAGAAGACGTCGACCGCCGCGCGTGCCCGGACGTATCGGCGCCGCTGCATGAGCTCGGCCTCGCCGAAGGGTCGCAGGCGCCAAAGTCTCGGCCGGCTCCAGATGTGCTCCACGACATGGCACTGCTGTGCGTACCGCCCACGCGGCGAGACCCACGACAACCCGACCACACGCTCGGAGCGCGCGAAGAGTTCACTGTTCACGCCGAGCGGTGCCGCTACGACGACTGTGTCGGCGACCAAGTCTTCGACCCGCGACGGATGTTCGAGGCCGTCTTCACCGATTCGCAAGCTCACCAGCGAGTTGACGGCGAGCGACTCGGCACCGGTCGGCGTCATCGGGTGCCCAGCAAGCAATCGACGAGCAACCCGGCCCAGGTGCCCGGCGTCGCCGGCCTGCCGTCGAGCCACGCAACGGGCATACCCAGCCCGAGCACCGACGCCGGGTCACGGCTCGCGTCGACATCCGTCACCATCAGGGCGTCGGCATGGCCGAGCCGACGAGCCCACTGCGCCACGTCGTCGGTCTTGCGGGTGGCCGGCACCACCAACCAGGTGGCCTCCGCGCCCAGCGCGCAGAGTGCTCGTCGGTTCCACGCTGCCGACTTCGGGCTCATCGCGGCGTCGAGAACCGCAAGGGTCGGCGTCGGGCGCTTGCGCCAACGCTCGACCCGGGCGGGCAACAGCTCGAGGTCGGACACGCGGCGAGCGGGGGCAACCTTGACCGGCGCTCGGCCCTCGGTCAGGTAGACGAGCGCGCGATCGTCGAGCGCCATCCAGCGCGCCAGCTGCACGGCGGCGTCCCATGCGCCTTCGCTCTCACCGACGACCGCGAGGATGCTGCCGGGCGCAGTCGGCGGCAGGGGTGCGGGCGGCAGCGAGTGCAACGCCGCCAGCAGCGCGGCAAACGCATCGGCGTCCTCTGCGGCCGGAAGCATCGCGCGCGGCATTCCGAGCGCGCGCAGATCGCGCAGCCCGACGCTGCGCCCCGTTGCGACGACAGCACCGCCGACCCGTGCCGGCTCGCGAGGGCGATCCACCGCGTTGCTCATCGGCGGGCGCGCCGTCATCGCGGCATCGAGCTGCTCTCGCGAATTCAGGACGACGTCGGCCGACCTCGATGCGGACGACGAGGTGGTGGCGACCGTCTCGGTGAGACCGGCCAGGATGCTGGCGAACGAGGCGCCGTCGGTCGAAAGCGTCGGCCCGCTCGATACGCCCGGGGTGAAAGGCGTGTTCGGCGTCGGCCGTTGCCGTTCGCGCGACTCGACCTCTCGATCGCTGATGGCATCGGCGAGGTCGAGCAGCGAGACCTCGCGGTCGCCGGTTTTCGTCGACTGCGCCACGGCGTTGCCGTAGCCGGTTTCGGCCCCCTCGTCCGTCGGAATGGGCAGCTGGCCGCCGTCCGTCTCATCAACCGTCTCGTCGTCAAACTCCACGCTGAGTTCATAGTGCTCGCGCGCGAAGAAGCCGCCGAAGCCGCCGGTGCGGACCTTGTCGGCCTTCACGATGCGCACGTTCGAGCCGTACTCGTGGCGGGCGCGCACCAGGAGCTCCTCGAGGTCGGTGCCGTCAAGCTGCATTCGCACGGGCCGCACTCACCGTCCCCACGGTCTCGAGTTGAAGCTGAGGGCCGAGCTCGGCGTACGCCAGCACCGGCAGGCGCGGGCTCGCGCTCTTCACGAGTCGGCGAAGCGCCGGTCGCAGTTGTCCCATACACGCCAACACGGGAACGTTGCCGAGCTGCTCGGCACGCTCTGCCAGCCGGTTCGTCTCGACCACGATGTGCTCGGCGTCCTCCGCGTCCAGCGCGAGGAAGCTGCCGTGCTCCCCCGGTCGCAACCGCTCCATGACGCGCTGCTCGAGCAAGGGATCGAGCGTGATGACGCTGAGCCGCCCGTCCTGCGCGTACTGGCTGGAGATCGCAGCGCCGAGCGTAGCGCGAGCCGCCTCGACAAGACCCTCGGCGTCGGTGCTCTGCCGCGCGCGCTGCGACAGCGCTTCGAAGATACGAACCAGATCGCGGATCGGGACCTGCTCGTCGAGCAACCCCTGCAGAACGCGCTGCACGTCGCCGAGCTGCAAGAGCGCGGGCGTGAGCTCCTCGACGACGACGGGATCGGACCGCCTCATCAGTTCGGTGAGCGTTTTCACGTCTTCTCGGGACAGCAGCTTCGCAGCGTGGTTGCGCACGATCTCGGCAAGGTGCGTGGTGATGACCGACGCGCGGTCGACGACGGTGGCGCCGGCGAGTTCGGCTTGCTGGCGCAACTCGTGCGGCAACCACTTCCCCGGTAGGCCGAAGACGGGTTCCGTCGTCATGCGTCCCGGCAAGTTGGCGAGGTTGTCGCCGATCGCGAGCACGACGCCGGGTGGCGCCTCGCCACGCGCCGTCTCCACCCCGTTCAGGCGAATCGTGTACGAACCGGAGGGCAGGTCGAGGTTGTCTCGCGTCCGCACCATCGGGATCACCATGCCGAGTTCGAGCGCCAGCTTGCGGCGCAGCGCACGCACGCGCTCCAGAAGCTCTCCACCGGTCCTGTTCTCGACGAGGTCGACGAGGTCGAAGGCGAGTTCGAGTTCGAGTGGTTCGACCCGCATCTCGTTGACGAGCGCTTCAGCGGAGTCGGGTGCCGGCCCGGCGGGCACCTCCGACTGGCTCACCGCGGCGGCTGCGGCGTCCGGGTCCTTGAGTCGCATCCCGATCGCGAGCGCGGTACCGCCGAGCACCAGGAACGGGAGCTTCGGCAGGCCCGGAATGAGGGCGAGCGCGATGACCGCCGCGCCGCCGATCCGCACGGCTTGCCGCTGGGCCATGATCTGCCGCAGCACGTCGGTGCCCATGTCCTGGTCGGTAGCTGCGCGGGTGACGATCAGACCGGTGGAGACCGACAGCAGCAGCGCGGGTATCTGAGAGACCAGCCCGTCACCGATCGAGAGCAAGCTGTAGGTCGAAACCGCGTCGCCCATCGACAGGTGACGCTGCATGATGCCGACGCCGAGGCCGCCGATGAGGTTCACGAGGGTGATGACGATGGCCGCGATCGCGTCGCCCTTGACGAACTTCGAAGCACCGTCCATCGCGCCGTAGAAGTCGGCCTCTGCCGTGATCTCGGTACGTCGGCGTCGTGCTTCTTGCTCGTCGATGAGCCCCGCGTTCAGGTCGGCGTCGATCGCCATCTGCTTGCCCGGCATCGCGTCGAGGGTGAACCGCGCCCCGACCTCGGCGACACGGCCGGCGCCGTTGGTGATGACGACGAACTGGATGATGATGAGGATCAAGAAGATGACGAGTCCGACGATGAGCGAGCCGCCCACTACGAAGTGGCCGAAGCTCTGCACCACTTTGCCCGCGTAGCCGTGCAGCAGCACGAGCCGGGTCACGCTGATGTTGAGCGCCAGCCTGAACAGCGTCGCAATCAGCAGCAGAGACGGGAACGCGGCGAAGTCGAGCGGCTTCTTCACGAACATCGAGACCAGCAGCACCAACAACGCACCGGTGATGTTCGCGGCGAGCAGCATGTCGAGAAGCATCGTCGGCAGCGGCACGACCATCATCACGATGATCGCGATCACACCAGCTGGAATGCCGAACTGGCCGAGCCTGATCGCGCGCACGCTACCTCACGGAGGACGACGGTTTCTTCGGCGGCGTGGTCGACGCGACAAGCGGACCCCGCTTATTCGAAACATCGGCTCGACCCCGCCGGATCTGAGAAACATCGGCATCGGACTACCGGTCGACGCGGGCCGCTTCGGGCTTGCGCCACTTGCGGCGCTTCTGCACTCCGGCCACCTCACCGGGCGGCGTGGCCCTGGTCCGGTGCAGGCCGGCCGCGCTGCCGCGCCGACGCAACGAGAAAACAAAGGCAAGGATGCGGGCGACGGCGACGAAGAGTTCGTGTGGAATCTCCTGGCCCAGCTCGCAGACCCGGTAGATCGCCCGGGTCAGCGGAATGTCCTCGACCATGGGGACGCGATGCTTCTCGGCTTCGGCGCGGATCCGCGCGGCGATCGCACCGGCTCCTTTCGCAACGACTTTCGGCGCGCCCTTGCCCGCCTGGTACTTCAACGCGACCGCCACGTGGGTCGGGTTCACCAGCACGACGTCCGCCCCGGCGATCGCCGCCATCATCCGGCTGCGCCGCATCGCCATCTGCCGCGACCGAACGACCGCCTTGATCTGCGGGTCACCTTCGGAGTTGCGGTACTCCTCCTTGATTTCGTGCTTCGACATCTTGAGCGCGCTCCGGGTGCGCCGGAGCTGGTAGGCGTAGTCGGCGGCTGCCATCAGCAGGCCCGCGACGGCTGCACTGCGCGCGAACCCGAACAAGACGTCGCCGCTGACGTGCACCACGGTGCCCAGTGGCACCACCGTGCCGGTCTGCACCAACGGAAGGAGCGAGCGGATCGCGCGGTAGAGGAGCAGCGAGAGCACCGCCGTCTTCGCCAGCGCTTTGCTGACCTCCCACGCTCCTCGCACGCCGAAGACCCGCTTGATGCCCTTGAACGGGTTGAGGTGGTCCCACTTCGGTTTGAAGGCCTTCGACGACACGTGCACGCCCCCCTGCGCCGCAGACACGGCGACCCCGGCCACCATCAGGCCGAGCGCGAGGGGCGCGACGGCTACTGCGCCCTTCAGCGACGCCGACACGAGGAGCGGCACCACCTTCGCGGCGTCCGGCTTCTGCACGACCGCTCCGACCTCGTCGAACAGCGATCGCACGAGGTGCACCGTGGAGGTGACCGTGAAGCGCAGCAGGTATACCGCGACGAGAAGGCCCAGCCACGCGGCGATGTCGGGCGACCGGGCGATCTGACCGTCTTTCTTCGCCTGTTTCAGCCGCTTGGGAGTCGGCTTCTCGGTCTTTTGTGAGCGGTCCGGCATCTGGGCCTAGTGCTTCGTGGAGAAGACGGCGGAGACGACGTCGGTGTTCTCGGAAATCTTGCCGAGCAGGGCACTGAGCGCTTCGGGCAGCGCCACGAAGGTCACGCCGATCAGGCTGAGCGTGATGAGAATCTTCAGGGGGAAGCCGAGCGAGAAGACGTTCAAGGTCGGCGCGGCCTTGGTGAGCAGACCCAGGCCGGCGTCGGCCATGAAGAGCACCGCCAGTAGCGGGCCGGCGATCTCGAGGGCTGACAACATGAATGTGCCGACGTCGCCCGTGACCATCTCCTCCAAGACCTTCAAAGGTGAACCGCCGCGCAGCGGGAAGGCGTCGTAGGAAGAGAGCAGCCCCTTGACGATGACGAGGTAGCCGTCGCTGGCGAAGAGCAAAGTGACGGCCAGCAGGTCGTTGACCCGGCCGAACACCGAGTCGTTCTGCAACGACATCGGGTCGTAGGCCTGCGTCAACGAGAAGCCGCCGAAGTAGTCGACGAGTTCGCCCGCGCCTCTGATGGCGGCGAACAGCAGCAAGGTCACCACACCCAGTGCGAGGCCGGCGGCGACGTTCATCAGGATCGCCGAAACCATAGGCCCGAGCTGCGGGTCGGGCGCCTGGGGTGCAAGCCGATGAGCGACGGGGAAAGCGAGCGCCATCGACAGCGCGACCTTGGTCATGGTCGGCACGGACCGCCCGCCGAACGCGGGCACGACGACGAGCCAGGCCGAGGTTCGCACCGTCGCAAGGAGGAACGCGACGAGGAGGGACGTCGAGACGTTGATGTCCACGCCGTCAACTGCCCCCGATCAGCGAAGGAATCGAGTCGAACAGCTGGCGGGTGAAGTCGATCAGGGTCATCAGCATCCAGTTACCGCTGATGAGAATCGCCACGCCCACGGCGACGATCTTCGGCACGAAAGAGAGCGTGAACTCCTGAATCTGGGTGGCGGACTGGAACATCGAGATACCGAAGCCCACGCAGAGGCTCGTGAGCAGCATCGGAGCGCACAGCTTGGCCGTGACAAGCATCGCTTGCAGCGCGATGTGCAACACCGCGGTACTGGTCATCGCATCCCTCGGCCGTGTCCGGTGTCAGTGATAGCTGGTGATCAGCGAATGAGCGATGAGCGCCCAGCCGTCGACCATGATGAAGAGCAGCAATTTGAACGGCAGCGAGATCATCGACGGCGGCAACATCATCATGCCCATCGACATCAGCGACGAGCTCACGACGAGGTCGATGACGAGGAACGGTATGAAGATGACGAAGCCGATGATGAAGGCCGCCCGAAGTTCGGACAGGATGAACGCCGGGATCAGCGTCGTCATCGAAACGTCCTTCTGCGAGTCGGGCTTCTTCTCCTTGCTCGCCGCGACCATCGACGCGAGATCGTCCTTACGGGTCTGCTTCAGCATGAACTGCTTCAGCGGCTGTACTCCGGCGTCGTACGCCTGGGAGGCCGTCATCTGATTGTGCAGGTAGGGCTGCACGCCGTCCTTGTTCACCGCAGACAGCGTCGGCCCCATGACGAACATGCTCAAGAACAGCGCGAGCCCGACAAGTACCTGGTTCGGCGGCACGGTCTGCAGACCGAGCGCGTTTCGTGTCAGCGACAGGACGACGATGATCTTGGTGAAGCTCGTGCAGAGCATCAGCGCGGCCGGCGCGACCGCAAGCACTGTCATCATCAAGATGATGACGATCGACTGGCTCGGTTTGCCGTTCACGCCGTTGATGCTGACGCTGACGGTTCCTTGTGGGCCGGCAGGCTTTGCCGGACCGGTCGGGCCCGTCGGAACGGTCGGCGCCGTTGCTCCAGGAAGGCCGGTCGCGGGCGAGGCGGTGTCTGCACTGGGGCTCGCCGAAGGAACGGTGATCGGGGCGATGGAAGGTATCGCAGCGATCGGGGTCGGCGAAGGATCGGCGGGGAGGCTGATCGCGGGAGACACTGCGGGCGCCGCTACCGGAGACGCTGCCGCAGCCGCCGCGGACGCAACGCCGGCTGACACCATCAGCGCCAGCGAGCCCAGACCCGTCGCCAACAGCTTGGCGACAGCTCGCCTCGGCCGCCCGGCCGCGACCCGCCGCCTCGAGGCGGCCGCGCTCTTCATCGAGGTCAGGCCCGCCGAACGGTACGTTCGCGGAGCAGGTCCAGCACCGACACGGCGGCCGGCACAGCGCTCGGTGCGACCCGGATGGCCGCCTCTGCCGGTTCGGCCACGGGCTCCGGCTCGAGTGAGTCTGCACCGATCTCCGTGAGCAACTGCACCGCTGAATCGGTCACGCCGAGCAGCAGGCTTCGACCCGCGACGCGAACGATCGCGACCGATGCAGCCTTGCCGAGCGGTTGGCGGGCGAGCAGCTCGAGACCGGGCCGGGTGCGCTCCGATCGGCGTCCCGAGCCACGGCTCTTGAGCGGAGCCACCATCGCCGCCGCCTTGCCGGGCGCGCGACGCGCCGTCGGGCGCATCGGCATCGCACCGCGGGTGCGGGCCAGCAAGCGCGCCGCCACATACATCAGCGCGAGGACGACCGCCAGCGACACCAGCATGCGCAATGCCGGACCAAGCATGCTGCTCATCGATCGTTCTCTGCCGAACCCGCGCTCACGATCTCGGAGATGCGGATACCGAACTCCTCGTCGATGACCACGACCTCACCACGAGCGAGAAGGGTGCCGTTGACGTAGAGGTCGACCGGACTCCCCGCCGTCCGGTCGAGTTCGACGACGACGCCCGGAGACAAGGAAAGCAGCTCCCGCACGGTCATCCTGGTCCGGCCGAGTTCGGCCGTCACGTCCATCTCGACGTTGTTGAGCAGATCGAGTCGATCCGAACCTGCGGCCGAGCGCAACACACCGGCCGGGTCTGCGTTGTCGTTTCGGGACGAACGCCTGCGCGCGGGCGATCGCCCGTCGGCAGGAGGCGTCGGAGCTTCGGTCAGCACATCGTCGACAACGGGCGCCGCCGGCTTCTCGGGGTCGATCGCTGTGGCAACACTGGACTCGCTCATCGCGGGCTCGTACCTTCCTGATTTTCGGGGTCTTCGACGATGCGGCATGCAACGTGCTTTCCGGTGCTTCCTGGCACCCCGTACGCGAACGTCACACCACCCGACGTGACATGCAACGCCGCGCTCGTCGGGTGGTGAAGTGGCAGCACATCGCCGACGGAAAGACCGAGGATCTCGTGCGGGGTCAGCACGACGCGGGAGAACTCGACGGCGACATCGATCGGCACGTCGCTCAAGCGCGCCGCCAATGCGGCCGCACTACGTGCCGCCAACTCGTGCCGATCGCTTCGCTTCGGGCCGGACGTCGCCTCGAGCACCGGATACAACCCGGCGAACGGCATGGCGAAGGTACCGGCTCTCTCCTCGTTGCCGACGTTCATCCCGAAGGAGCAGACGACGAACACATCGGACGGCGCGGCTGCCTGGGCAAACTGTGGATTCGCCTCGACACCGACGACTTCCGGCGACAACGAGACCATGCCGTCGAATGCATACCGCAGCTCGTGCAACACCCGCCGCGACAGCGAGCACATGACCTCGGTCTCGATGTCGGTGAAGAGCCGCTCGGGCTGGTCCGGCGTGCCGGGGCCGCCGAGCAACCGGTCGACGCACAGCATCGCCGTCTTCTGCGGTATCTGAAGCAACGCTGTGCCGGGCAGCGGGTCGATGGACGTCAGCACGAGAAACGACGGCGACGGCACCGACTCGATGTAGTCGACGTAGGACATCTGCTCGACGGCGATGAGCTCGACCAGTGAGAAGACCCGCAGGGTACTGGTGAGAATCGTCGTGAACTGCCGGCAGAACGTCTCGTAGGTCATGTGCAGCTTCCGCACGTGGCCGCGATTGAGTTTGCGCGGCCGGCGGAAGTCGTACAGCTTCGGCTCGTGACTGACCCGTGCCGGCCGAGCGACGGCACGAGCGACAGAGGTCGGCTCGACAGTCGACGGGGTGGTCACGATCCGAAGATCGGCAGGCCGGGCGGCGCCCTGAGACGTTCTCGGACTTGCCCTGCAACGTCACCCGACCAGAGCAAAGCTAGGCGGCGAGCTCGCTACTGCACGACGAAGGAGGTGAAGAGCACGTCGTAGAGAGGATCGTCGGGGTAGCTGGCGGCGATCTCTTGCTTGAGCCCCTTCTTCGCGTTCTCGAGCCCGGCGCCCGTTTGCAAGGGAGCGGCGTCCTGA
Source organism: uncultured Actinomycetes bacterium (assembly GCA_963782965.1). GTDB lineage: Bacteria > Actinomycetota > Actinomycetes > Acidothermales > Acidothermaceae > CAWALV01. The sequence continues at coordinate 816,119 of CAWALV010000006.1, read as the reverse complement.
CCGGTGAAGTAGCCGATCGTGCGGTCGAGGGCGGCTGCGCCGTCGGGCGGTGCCGAGGCGCTGACCTTGCTCGTGAACTCCAGCGTCACGCCCACCCGCAGGTAGTGTCCCCCTGCGAGGTTCACCGTGACGGAGTCGAGGGCGACGAGCGGCCCGGGCTTCGCCGCCGCAACGGTCTTCGCGACTCCCCCGGCGGCGCCTTTCGAACTCCCGCCGAGTTCGTAGAAGGCGCCAGCCCCGAGAACCAGCAGCAATACCACGCCGATGATCAACTTCTTGCGCTTCTTCTTGGGCGGGACGCCGTCGTTGGCGGCCTCAACTTCCGCGTTCGCCGAGTCGGACCGCCTTGCGGCCATGGTCGTCATCACGGGCCTCCCGGTGGCGTCGTTGCTGAAGCCGTGTCGTCGAGCAACGAGGAGACGACGACCAGCTCGACCCTGCGGTTCTGCGCTCGATGGGCCGGCGTGTCGTTCGGCACGACCGGCTTGGTATCGGCGTAGCCGGTCGCCGACATCCGTGTGGGTTGGAGCCCGTCGGTGGCAACGAGATAGCGCAGCACGGTGGTCGCTCGCACCGCCGACAGTTCCCAGTTGGACGCGAACGGACCACCGTTGATCGGCACGTCGTCGGTGTGTCCGTCGATGGAGATGGTGTTGGGCAATGCACGCAACGCGGGCGCGACGGCATCGAGCACCTCTCGGCCGACCGGCTTGAGCTCGGCCCGGCCCGTGTCGAACAGCACCTGATCTGTGACGATGCTCACGACCAGGCCCCGCGAGGTGAGCTCGAAACTGGCCGAGTCCTGCAATCCCTTGGCTTTCAGTGCCGCCTCGATCTGTGCTTTCGCGTTCGCCAACGTGGCCTGCTCGGCCTTGAGCAGGTTCTGTTTCGACAGCTCGGCAGCAACCTGCTGCTGAGTCGGCGTCGACAGTTCGACCTGGTCGATCGGCGTCACGGGTAGCGGCGGATTGTTCTGCAACTGTCCCTGGTCGTTGTTGGCCGTCTTGCCGCCGTCCATGACGCCGGTGCCTGCGGGCAGCACCTTGTTCGTGGCACCGAAGCTGTGCGAGAGCCCGTCGGCGAGTGCCGCGAACTTCTTCTTGTCGACGACGCTGATGGCGAACAACACGATGAAGAGCACCATCAGAAGCGTGATCATGTCGGCATAGGTCAGCAGCCACCGCTCGTGGTTGGCTTCCTCATGCTCTTCGTGATCGGCGGCGTGCCGCCGGCGGCGCGGCCGTGAGGTACTCATGCTGCAACCCGTGAAGACTTCTCGTCCTTGGCGTCCTTGGACGCCTTGGCCGTACCGCCGGGCAAGTAGGAGCGCAACTTCTGCTGGATCATTCGCGGGTTGGCGCCGGCCTGGATGGAGAGCACGCCCTCGATGACGAGCTCCATCTGCTGAGTCTGTAGTTCGCCGAGCCGCTTGATCTTGTTGGCGAGTGGGAGCCAGATGACGTTCGCAGACATGACGCCCCACAAGGTGGCGACGAACGCGGCGGCGATGAGCTTGCCGAGCGACTCCGGCGAGCTGAGATTCGCCAGGACGTGCACCAGGCTCACCACCGTGCCGATGACGCCCAGCGTCGGGCCGTAACCGCCCATGTCTGCGAACAGCTTGGCGCCTTGCTTGAACTCCTTGCGCTTCGCGACGATCTCGGCTTCGAGGATTTCGCGCAACTCCTCCGGGTCGGTGCCGTCGACCGCGAGTTCCAGGCCGCGCCGCAAGAATGCGTCGTCGACTTCCTTGGCGGCGTCCTCGAGCGCGAGCAGTCCGGACTTGCGGGCATGGTCGGCCAACCGCACGAGATCGTCGACCAGCCCGTCGGCGGTCGTCGGCTTGGCCATCAACGCCAGCTTCAACCATTTCAGCGAAGCAGTGGTGTCTTTGAGGAGCCCGCCGGCCATCGCCGCTCCGACCGTGCCGAAGAGCACGAGCATCATGGGCGCGGGCAGCACGATGGCGAGCGGGCTACTGCCCTCAATGATCATCGAGACGAAGATGCCGCCGAGGGCAAGGACGATCCCGATCAGGGTGGCCGGGTCCATCTCACACGTCTTTCAGGTGTGCGAGGGCGGCTTCCTCGGGGTCGCTCACGACCCGCAGGTTGCGCTCTTGACCCGGTGTCGACTGGCACGCGTACGCCGCGGCGATGACCAGGCCGCGGAACTCACACACTCGGGCCAGCAGTTCTTCGAGCGACTCGGCGACCACGTACTTGATGCCGCCGACCAGGGTGACGACAGTGTCGGGGTTGGCGTCGACTCTCTCGATGAGATCGGGATTCAACGCGAATGGGGGCCCATTGAGTCGCGTCAACACAATCATCGTGAGGCCTCCATCCGTGGAGAAGCAGCCGCACCCGGCCGGTGGTGAGCGTCCGGGGTGACGTCGTGACCGCCTATCCGTGGCGGCCACGTTCCTATTCGGCGCCGATGCCGCCGACCTGAGGAGCCTCGACCGTGGATCGGGCCCGGATCCCGCCCATCGCGCAGGCAACGGCGGCGGTTCACCCGGCCGGGTAGGTGCCGGGTGAACCGTCACTGCTGCGTTCGGGCTAAACCCGTTAGTGCTTCAGGTTCACCAGGTCCTGCAACACCTCGTCAGAAGTAGTGATCACCTTCGAGTTCGCCTCGAACCCACGCTGGGCGATGATGAGATTGCTGAACTCCTGCGACAGGTCGACGTTCGAGCCCTCGATCTCGCCCGCCGCGAGCTGACCGCGGCTGCCCGTGCCCGCCGTACCGATACGCGCGTTGCCCGAGTTGACTGACTCCGAGTACTCGGAATTCCCCACCTTGTTCAGGCCACCCGGGTTGTTGAACGTCGCCAGGGCGATCTGCCCAAGCGGCTGCTTCATGCCGTTGGTGAACACGCCCTGGATCGTGCCGTCGGGTGAGATGGAATACGACGCGAGGGAGCCCATTGCGTTGCCGTCAGAGGTGATGACAGAGGCCGTGTTCTCGCCGCCGAACGCCGTGACGGCCCCGATGTCGAGAGCGACACTCTGCCCGTTCAGCGTCACGGTCACCGGCGACGTCGTCGTCAGGTTCCCGCTGCTGTCGAACGCGAGAGGGACGGCGGCCGGCTGCGTCGTCGCCGACGGGTCGTTGAAGCTGAGAGTCCAGGTACTCGACGTCGTGTCGTAGGTATAGGTGAGTGCTACGTCGACCAACTGTCCCTTGGCGTCGTAGACCTTGAGGTCGTTGGAGATCGGTGACCCGGTGCCGTCAGCCGGAAGGTTGCCCGCCAGCTTCGCAGCCGTGCTCGCCAACGGAGGCATCGAGGTGCCGATGGGCAGCTTGATGCCGCTGATCGAGCTGCTTGTGTTCACCACGCCGTTCTGCGCGATCCAGCCCTGGACCAAAGCCCCGTTGGCCGTCGTCAGGTTGCCGTTGGCGTCGAACTTGAAAGCGCCGTCACGCGTGTAGACCTGCTGACCGCCGTCGTCGACGACGAAGAACCCGTCGCCTTGGATCATGAGGTCGGTGTCGACGCCGGTCGTTTCGGCGGGCCCTTGGGTAAACGTCGTGTTGATGGCACCGACCTGCACGCCGAGGCCGACCTGCGCGGGGTTGGTGCCGCCCTGGCCGCCCTGCGGCGCTCCGGCGGCTTTCAGCGCCTGGCTGAGCGTGTCTTCGAACTCAACCTGTGACGACTTGAAGCCCGCCGTGTTCACGTTGGCGATGTTGTTGCCGACGACGTCGAGCATGGTCTGGTGCGCGCGCAGACCGGAGACCCCGGCGAAGAGCGAGCGAAGCATGCGAGTTCCTCGTTTCATTGTTTGCCTGTTCGGCTGTTTACGTTGGCTTTCCGTTTACCTGTGAAGCGAGTCGGTTCAGGCTGCCGGGGTACTCGTGCCGGCGAACACCGACGTGATGGAGCTGATCGGCACCTGCGCGGCGCCGACGCGCACGACCGCGCCGTCCGAACCGGGCGATGCGCTCGAGACCACGCCGACGTTCTGCACGCCGTTCGCATCGACGTACGTGACGTTCTTGCCGATGAAGCCTGTCGCTTCCTGCATCTGCTGGCTCTGCAGCAAGGCCGCGTTCTGCTTGGCCAGGTCGTTCATGCTCTGCACCATCGAGAACTGGGCTTCCTGGGTGATGTAGGTGCTGCTGTCGGTTGGATTCATCGGGTCCTGATGGCTGAGCTGTGCGACGAGCAGCTTCAAGAAGGTGTTGTTGTTGATGCCTCCGAGGTCGACGGAGCCTGAGCTGGTCGCCGGGCTCGCCGCGGTCGCAGCGCTCGCACCCGCCACGCTCGGGAAGGATGCCCCATCGGCAGTGGCCGCCGGGGCCATGAACATGCGCGGCACGATGCCGCTGATCGGGTTCGTCATGACGGAGCCTCCTCAGATTCGGACGTCGAGAACGGCGTCGCCGACGGCGTCAGTGCCCTCGGTGTTCCGGCTGTCGGGCGGACGACGTGTCGTTCCGGCGTCCTGGTGCCCTGATGTCTCGGGTAGCTGGCGGGGCGCGGGCTGGTGCGATGCGGCCTGCTGCTGCTGGCGATCGTGTTGGTGCATGAGCGACGGCGCGGTGCCGAGCTGGATGTCGCCGGTCTGCACACCGCTCGCTTCGAGTTGGGCGCGCAGCGCGTGCAAGCTCTGGTTCAACGCCTCGTGCCCCTGCAGGTGGTCGGCGAGCAGATGAACCGACAACACGCCCTGCGAGACATCGACGCGTATCGTCACAGGTCCGAGCTCGGCCGGATGCAGCTGCAAGGAGAGGGTGTAGCTCCCGTCGTTCGACTCGTGCAGTGGCGTGAGCACCCGGACGATCTGCTCCGCAACTGGCGCAGGCACCGCGGCCGGCGCCGCGTTCGGCAGCACGGTCGGCGGCGCTGTAGGCACCGTCACGGTCAGAGCCGGCGCGTTGGCCGCCGCCGCCAGCGCGATATCGGGCGCCGCCGAGGTGCCTGGGCCCGGCTGGCCCCCCGCACCCGCGCGATGCGGATCGACGTGCGTTGCCGGCGCCGCAACACCGCCAGCACCTGCCTGTGTCGAGAACTGCGCGAGCAGGTGCGCGGGTTCACCGCCCGGCCCGGGGCCCGCCCCGGCGGGCGCAAGTCCCGTCGGTGGCACCTGCGTCTGGCCGTTGCCGGCGAGCGCGGCAGCGGCGACCGATGCCGGCACGGAGGGAACCTTATGAATCGATGCCGCGTGGTGCGCCGGTGCCGGCAGCGGGGGTAGGGCTTCGGGGGTTGCCGCCAACTGCCCGGGCGCCCGCGTCGGCAGTTGCTGCGCGCCACCGGGAAGGCGCGGGGACGCAGCGGTCTTCGCTTTCGCCGACACCGAGTTCCCGGCGACACGGTGCGTCGGAGCGGCTTCGGCGAGAGCCTTGGCGAGCACAGCAGCAGCCGCCTCGAGACCGTTGGCAGCGGCCCGGGCCGTCACGGTGCCCGGAACAGTCGGCTCCGTAACGGGTTTCGGTGACGCGTTCGTCGAACCGGAGGCCGGGTCGGACGACGTGTCGGCGGCGAGCGACGTCTCGGGCGCCGCGTTGGTTCGGTCGGAGGCCCGGACGCCGCCACCGTCGCCCGACGGCGCTGCGTCGTCCGGCTTACTGGCGTCCGCCTTGTCGGTGGCTCGCTTCTCGATGCCGGTCGCGCCGCCCGCGTTGGCGCGGCGCGAGGCGCCTGATACCGCCCTGGTCTCGGGTTCCGGGCGACGCGTTGCCGGCGGTGACGGATCGATGAGAGGCGTCGCACCAAGAGCAGCTGTCATGAGCGCGCCGAAGACCTCGTCGACCGCCGAGATCTCGGCGCTGCGGTCATGACGACTCGCTACCGGCGTCGGCATCGAAGGGCTGATCGCTTTCATGCGGCCTCATTCATGTAGGTCATCACCTTCTGCACGTAGCTGCGCGTCTCGGGATAGGGCGGGATGCCGCCATACCTGTCGACGGCCGGGCCGCCCGCGTTGTATGCAGCGAGCGCGAGCGGGACTGAGCCGTACTTGGCCAGCTGACCGCGCAGGAGTCGCGCAGCGCCGTCGATCTCCTGCTTCGGGTCCGTCGGGTCGACACCGAGGGCACCAGCGGTCGCCGGCATCAGCTGCATGAGCCCGATGGCACCTGCCGAGCTCACGGCGTTCGGTCGGTAGTCCGATTCCGCACGCGCCACGGCTGACAGCAAACCCTGCGGCAGACCGTACTTTCGCTCGGCCACGGCGAACGCCGGCGCGTACGCGGCAGCGGTCGCGGCAATCGAAGCAGGCTTGGTGGCGAGGGCGGCCGGCCGTGCTGCCGCAACACCTCCGATAACCGCCTCCGGCTCGCCCACGATGCGGCGGATCGTGCTCGGCGTCTCGGAAATCTCTTGAACCTGTACGTTCTCGCCGGTGTGCGGGGCCACGACCATCTTGCCGTCGCCGACGTAGATCCCGATGTGGGTCGCGGGTGTGCCGAAGCACACGAGGTCGCCCGGTCTTGCCTGCGCGAGCGAGCTGACGGGCGTGCCGAGCCGAGCCTGCTCCTGGCTGGTGCGTGGCAGGGAGACGCCGAGGTCTGCGTACGCACGCTGCACCAGCGCAGAGCAGTCGAGCCCGACACTCGGATCCGTTCCCCCGTAGAGGTAGGGAACGCCGAGGTACCGCTCGGCATCCGCGACCACGGCGTCACCCGTCGCGCCGGTGCCGGCCGCCGGTGCGGTGGGGACGTCGGAGGCGGAAGCAGTCGCCAGCGCCGAGGCGAACTCGCTGGCGTACGTCGTGGTCGGCGGAGTGCTCGACACCAACGGCTGCGCGGCCGGCGCCACCGCGGAGAACAGTTGTGTGATAGCAGTGATCCTGTTCTGGACCTGCTCGACGCCGCTCATCGTGATGCCTCCCCGGGTGCGGTGGCCGGTCGTGGCTTGCCGTTGCTGATGTCGTCTGCCGCCCGCTGCTCCTCGGCCCCCAGTTCGCTTCGATGCTCGGCGCGGTGGCGTTCATCGAGTTCTTCCAAGCTGCTCAGCCGCTTCTTGGCATCGGCCCACGTCTGCGACGCGGTGCCGAGCTCTCCGTCGGCTTGCACCCGTTGCCGGTCCGCCTCGAGCACCGCCTCGGCCCGCAGCGAAGAGACTGCTCGCATGGCGAGCATGCTGAGCACGGTTCCGCGCAGCGACGCAGCGCTCGCGACGTTCGCTTCGTAGTTGCACATCTTGAGGTCGTAGTCGTCGGCCGCGCGAGCGGCTTGGTCGGCCGCCGTCCGCAGCGCTTGGCGCGCGGCACTCTCCTGGGCAGACCGAACGCGCAGCACGCGGTGCAACGAGAAGACGTATCGCTTCATGTGGTCACCAGGTCGTGCAACCAGGCCCAGGCCTGGTCCGCGGGCGTCGTGGCCATGATGTCCTGGCGCAGGAAGGCATCGATTCGCGGCTGAAGGCGCACCGCGTCGTCGACCGCCGGGTTCGATCCCGGCGCGTACGCGCCTATCTCGATGAGTTCACGAGCATCGCGATGCGCTGCCATCATGCGGCGGAGCGCCGTCGCGTCGTCACGCTGTTCCCGGGTGGTGATGGCGCCGGTCACTCGCGAGATCGACTCGAGCACGTCGATGCTGGGAAAGTGGCCGCTCGTGGCGAGACGGCGGCTGAGCACGACGTGACCGTCAAGGATCGACCGGGCGGTGTCCGCGACGGGTTCGTTCATGTCATCGCCCTCGACGAGGACGGTGTAGAGGCCGGTGATGCTGCCACGCTCGGCAGCCCCCGCGCGTTCGAGCAACTTCGGCAGAAGCGCGAAGACCGAGGGCGGGTATCCGCGCGTGGCTGGTGGCTCGCCGACCGACAACCCGACCTCACGCTGCGCCATCGCAAAGCGGGTGATGCTGTCCATCATCAACACCACGTGGCGGTCGCGGTCGCGAAACCATTCCGCGATGCGGGTCGCGACGAATGCCGCCCGCAAGCGCACCAGTGGCGGTTCGTCCGACGTCGCGACGACCACCACCGAGCGGGCCAAACCCTCGGGCCCGAGGTCGTTCTCGATGAACTCGCGCACCTCACGGCCGCGTTCTCCGATCAACGCGATGACCGAGACCTCTGCTTCGGTCCCCCGCGCGATCATCGACAGCAACGACGACTTGCCGACGCCGGAGCCGGCGAAGACACCCAGCCGCTGCCCACGCCCGCACGGGACCAGCGTGTCGAGAGCCCGCACACCCAGCGACAGCGGCTCCTCGATGCGGGCACGTCGCAACGGGTGCGGCGAGTTGCCGTCGACGCCGACCCATTCCACCTCGACGAGCGAGGGCCCGTCGTCGATGGGTCGACCGAGCCCGTCAAGAACGCGACCCAGCAAGGCGTCACCGACCGGAATAGCCATCGGCCCACCTGTCGGTGTCACGAGAGCACCGGCACGAACGCCGGCCACATCGCCCAGCGGCATGCAGGCGAGTCCCGACTCATGCACCGCGACCACCTCCGCGAGGACCGGCCGCCCGCTCGTTTGAACGTGGACGAGGTCGCCGATCGCCGCGCTGACGCCGTCCGCATGCAGGCTCAACCCCACGACACCGCGAAGCCGACCGTGAACGGATGGCCGAGCGGCGTCGAGGACATCGCCCCAGCGAGCCGTCGAGCTCATCGCGCAATCACCTGCCGCACGCGTTCGATGGCGGCAGCCAGGCTGGCGTCGACGTGGGTCGCTCCGCCATCCGCAACGCAGGCCCCCGGCTCGACGTCCGGGGCACAGACGATGCGGACCAGACGGCCACCCGAAAGCGACTCGAGGTCGCCGAGCACCGCCGCGTCGAGCGGGTGGACGCCGACGGTGACCGGCACGTCGCCGGGCAGGACGGCGAGCGCCCGCCGAACCGAATCGCGAACCGGCGCCTCGGCGAGGGTCAACTCCCGGCCGAGAAGTGCCGTCGCGAGTTCGAAGGCGGCTTCGAATACGAGTTCCTCCACGTCGTGCAGCGCGGCCGCTTGCCGGGCCGCGAAGGCCGCTGCCGCGTCGTCGAGTGTCGACAACGCACGGCGCGCTGCCTCCGCGCGAGCGGCTTCGGCATCCCGCGCGAGCGCCAGTTCCCGATCGAGTGCCGCACCGGCCTCGCGCTCGGCCGCTTCACGGCCCTCGCGGTAACCCTGTGCGAAGCCTTGTTCACGTGCCTGCGCGCGAGCCGACTCGACGGCTTCGGCGAACGCCTTCGCGAGCACCGGGTCGACCAGCCGGGCGTCGGCCACCGCGTCGCGCGCATAGGGGTTGTCGCGCAGGTCGGAGTCCATCCGCGCGAGAGTCGCCGCGGTGGCGACCACGCCGCGTAGGATCACCGGCCGCGCCTGCGCGCTAGTCGATGAACTCATCGTCGGCTCCCCGTTGGATCACGATCTGTCCCGACTCTTCCAGCGCCCTGATGAGCTGCACGACCTTGGCCTGTGACTCCTCGACGGTCTTGAGACGCACCGGCCCGAGCAGGGAGATCTCCTCCTCGAGGTTCTCGGCGGCTCGTTCCGACATGTTGTTCATGACCTTGGCGCGCACCTCGTCGCGCACTCCCTTGAGCGCCGTCGCCAGGTCGGCAGCTTCGACCTGCCGCAAGACGAGTTGCACGGCCTTGTCGTCGAGACTCAAGATGTCCTCGAACATGAACATCTGCGCACGAACGAGTTCGGCAAGCTCGGGATCGCGCTGCTCGAGTGCCTCCAGGATCAGCTTTTCCGTCGTCCGGTCCGAACGGTTGATGATGTCGACAAGAGGCGCAAGGCCACCGACGGTCGAGGACTCCGATGACTGCGAAAGCACGGTAGCCAGCTTCTTTTCGAAGACTCCCTCGACGAGCTTCACGTACTCAGGCGAGGTGCGGTCCATGACCGCGATCCGGTGAGCGACGTCGGCCTGCAGCTCGGGACTGAGCCCGCTCAGGACGATCGCCGCCTGTTCGGAGCCCATGTGCGACAGGACGAGCGCGATCGTTTGGGGGTGCTCGTCCTGGAGGAAGGAGATGATCTGGCGCGGATCGGCCCGGCGCAGGAACTGGAAGGGCATCTCGGTGAGGGACGCGTTGAGTCGCTGCATGATCGCGCGGGCCTTCTCGCTGCCGACGCTCGCCTCGAGAACCTCGCGCGCGAAAGCCAGACCGCCACGACTGTAGTAACGATGCGCCGTGACGAGCTCCTGGAACTCATCCATCACCCGCTGCGCCGTCGCCGTATCGATCGAGTCGAGGCGGGCGATCTCGGCGGTGATCTCCTCGACCTCGGCTTCCCGCATGAGTGCGAGGATGCCGGCCGAGCGGTCCCTTCCGATCTGCACCATCAGCACGGCTGCTTTGCGAAGGCCAGTGACTTCGCTCATGTGGAGCGCCTGTCAGCGAGCCAGCCGCGAAGCAGTTGCGCGACCTCTTCAGGCTGGCGCTCGACGAGCTCGCCGATCTCGCCTTCGAGCGACGGCCGGCCGAACTCGAGACGGTCCTGGCCCCGCGGACCGGGAACCAACTCTCGTGCGGACTCCTGCTGCTCGGCCGCAAGGATCGCCCGCAACTGGCGCGCGTCTTCGAGTTCGAGGCGCTCCGACGTCGAAAGCATCGCCGGGTGGCTGGAGGAGGTCTTGGCCTTGCGCATGAAGAAGACGACCGCACCGAGGACGAGGAACCCGATGAGGCCGTTCTTGCCGTAGCCCACCAGCTTGGTCATGTCCTTGCTCTTGGCGGCGGCGGCAAGGTCTTTTTGCGCTGCCTTCGCGGCTTGCTGGTCGAACGGCATGGTGCTCACCTGAACGCTGTCACCGCGCGAGGTCTGCACGCCGGCCGCGTTCTCGACGAGTTTCTGCACATCGGCCGCGCTGACCTTTCCGGCCGTTGCACTGTCCAGCAGGACTGCGACCGAGAGGTGCTGGACGGCACCGGGCGCGGTCTTCACTTGCTGGACGACGCGTCCGAGCGCGTTGTCGGTGGTGCTGCTGCTGCTTGCGTAGGTTCCAGGGCTCGGCGAGCCGGTCGGCGTCGGCACGGCCAGGTTGTCTGGCCCGAGAATGCCCGCAGTCCCTGCGCCGGTACCGGAGTACACCTCGCTCGTCTTCGTCTCAGAGAGCGGCACGGGAGTCGCACCCGCACTGGGCTGCACGTAGTTCTCCGACGTCGTCTCCTGCGAGTCGAAGTTCAGACTGGCGCTCACTTGCACGATCACGTGCCCCGGGCCGACGAGTGGTTGCAGCAAGTTCTGCACCGCGTTCGACACCCGTTGCTCGTATGCAGAGGTCTCCTGGTCCTGGAGGCTGCCCGTGCCTGTGGCCTGACCGCCCGAACCGGGTACCGACAGCATGTTCCCGTGCGAGTCGGCGACCGCCACGTCGTTCGGGTCGAGCCCTTCGACGCTGGAGGCGACGAGATGCACGATCGCCTGGACCGCACCCGCACTGAGCGGCTTGCTCGGATCGGTCGTGACCAGCACCGACGCCGTAGCCTTACTGGCGTCGGCGGTGAAGACGTCGTTGGCAGGAAGCACCACATGTACGACCGCGGCGCTGACGCCGTCGATCGCCTCGATGGTCTTGACCAGCTCACCCTCGATCGCCTGCTGGTACTCGACGTTCTGCTGGAACTGCGAGGTGGTGATGCCGCCCTTGTCGAGCAACGAGAACCCACTCACGCCCCCGGTCGGCAAGTTGGCCTTCGCCATGTCGAGCCGGAGCTGATAGACGTCCTTTTGCGGCACCAGAATGGTGCTGCCGCCGTCCGCCAGCCGGTACGGCTCTTTCGCTGCGGTGAGTTTGTCCGTGATCGCACTGGCGTCAGAGGCCGCAAGGTTCGAGAAGAGCGGCGAGTAGGTCGGCGTCGACGCCCACCCGTTGAACAAGTAGGCGCCAACGACGAGCCCGACCACCAGCAGCGCCGTGACCGTTTTCTGGCCCGCAGTGAAGTCTGCGAAGACAGCGCGGGCGCGTTCGAGCGCGCGCGAAAAATTGAAGTTCATTCAGCGACCCGTCACATCTGCATGTTCATGATGGAGGTGAAGGCGGCGACGGCCTTGTCGCGTACCGCCGTCGTCAGCTGCGTCGCGAGTGCGGCTTCCTGACTCGCGATCATGTACGACGTCACGTCGGCGAGAGACCCCGTCGCCGCTTTCGTCGCCAGGTCATCTGCGGCCGACTGCGTGCGCTGCAGCGCGTCGATACCCTGCGTGAGCGCGTTCCCGAAGCTCGCACTCGAGGCGGCACCGGACGACGACACGGCGGGCGCTGAGCCCACGGGTGCAATCGCCGGCATCGGCGAGATAGGGGGAATCGCTGTCATCGCTGCACTCACCGGCCGCCGAGTTGTAGGGCCTGCTGGTAGGCCTCGGTCGCCTTGCTGATGACCGAGAGGTTCGCCTCGTAGCCGCGTTGGGCCATGATCAGCTGGGTCATCTGCCCGGCCATGTCGATGTCGGCGTGCCGGACGAATCCCGCGCTGTCGGCTAGCGGGTTCTGCGGATCGTAGGACTCGATGCCGGCGCTCGATCCATAGCGGACGCCGACGACTTCGCTGCCGCCTTCCGGCGCGGCGGCGGCCTCCACGTAGCGTTCGGCAAAGGCCGGTTGGTTGCCGGGCACCGTGTCGTCGACATTGGCCAGGTTGTCGGCGATCGCATCCATCCACTTTCGATGGACCGTCAGCCCGCTTCCGGCGATGCCGATCGTGTCGAAGAGCCCGCTCATCAGCCGTTGCCGATCGCGGTCTTGAGCAGCTGATACTTGGCCGTCAGCGCCTCGACGGAAGTCTGGTACTTCAGCCCGGTGTCGGTGATCGAAACCGTCTCTTCATCGAGATTGACGTTGTTGCCGTTGACCTGCGTCGGTTCCAGCGACGTCTGAGTCGTGACAACTGCGGTAGCCGCGTCTCCGCTGGCGATCGCCGACTGCAGGCTCTGCTCGAAAGAGACTCGCTTGGCGTGATAGCCGGGAGTGTTGATGTTCGAAATGTTGTCAGCTATCGCGCGTTGGCGAGCGGACAATCCCCTGACCGCTACTTCCAGTGCAGTCGTCGTGAGATCGTCGAACACCGGACCAGCCTTCCCCACACCAGAACTTTCGTTCTCGGCCCGCCGATCCGTGGCGATTGTGTGAGCGATCCGTGCTCAGCGCTCACATCGGCGAAATCGCTGCGCTGCTTAGCAGTTTTCGTCACCCTGATCGCAGGAGGTGTGAGACGCCCGGACAGCACCGCTGCATGGTCGGTCGCACGCGAGGCATCAAGCCTGTTTGTCGGTGAGATTCGCCTGCCGCCGTCGGCGTGTCGTACTGGCCCGGGCGCGGGTGACGGCCGCCTGCTGCTGCGCGGTCACCGCCATCGCATCGCGTACTCGCTGCTCGATGCGCGCCGACTTCTCGGCGACGGCTGTCGCCGCGGGCTCCAGCTCGGGCGGGATCGGTCCGAGCCCGTCAGGGAGTTCGAACTCGAAGTCATCATGCGCCGACGTGCTCTCGTCGAGTGCGTCGTCGAACTCGACGAGCGCTCGGCCGTAGAGGTCGAGTACTTCCGCCCAGGTGATCGCCATGGCTCAGCCCACCTTGCCCATCAACTCGGCGGCCGCCCCGTGCCAGGCTTCGCGCAAGGGCTCGATCAGACGCCGGCACGCGTCGGCCTTGTCGGCGTCCTTGTTGACGTTTGCGAGCACCAGCTCCTTCAGCAGCCAGCCATAGATGCTGGCGAGCTGCGCGCCGCCGTCCCACCCGTCGACTCGCAGGCTGGCGCAGAGTTCGATCACGATGTCCTGGGCGTGGCGTAGATGCTTGTCGGCTTCGCCGCACCGACTCTGCCGGAGGGCGTCGCGCCCTTGGACGACGTCGATCAGCAGCCGGTCGTACAACATGACGACGAGGCGCGCTGGGCTGGCCGTGGCGACGATGTCGGCCAGATAGCGGGCCTTGGGATTGATTGCCACGAGAACACCCCTACGGCTTCGTAGAACTGGAGGTTGTTGATGTCGGGAAAGCGGAGAGAGCGGAGGTGAGTTGGGAACTCTGCGCCTGGAGGTTGCTGAGCTGCGTCTCCAAGTTCGCCCACCGGAGTTGAAGTGCTGCTTGCTTGGTATCGAGGACGACCTGCCAGTCGGCGATCTGAGTGTTGAGCGAGGTGATCATCGACCCGGCGCTGGTGATCTCGCCGGTGAGCAGCCCGGTCTTGGTCGATACCGCGTCGTAGGCGACGCTCGCCAGCTTCTGGCTCGCCCCCGCCGCGTACGCGAACGTCCCGGCGTCGCCGCCTCCGAGCGCGCTCACGTCGGCCGGCGTCAAGGTGACCTGGAGGCTGAGGGCATCGACCGCCGGTGTTCCCGCCGCAGTGAAGAGGAACTGGCCGATACCTTGCGCCGACGAGCCGTTGATGGTTCCCGCCACGTCGAGCCCGGCAGTGACGGGGGAGGCGGTGAGGCTGCCCGTCGTCGCAGCCGTGAAGGTGTACTCAGAGCCGTAGCCGCTGGAAAGCAGGTTGATGATGCCGTTGCTGCCGAGCGTCGCATTGAGCCCGAGCTGGTCGGTGGACGCCATCGCGTTGAGCGCGTCGACCACGCTCTGCGCTGTGTCGCCGGCCTGAACCGTGTAGGTGCCCGTTCCGCCGTTCGATCCGAGGGTGATCGTGTCGCCGGCGTTGAGGCCGGCGGAAGTGTCGATCGTGGCGTTCGCCTTGGTCGCCGCCTGCGTCACGTGCACGGCGTACGACCCGGCGCTCGTCGCGTCGCTACCCTTTTGCAGGAGAACGGTGCCGGTCAAGCCCGACTGCGCGGGTGTGAACGTGCCCGAAGCGACGAAGGCAGCTTGCACGGCAGCGGGATCCGCGGCGAGCGACGTCTGGAAGGCGTTCGCATCGAAGGTGATCTGCCCGTCCTTGGTGACGCTGAGCCCGATACTCGACGCGCTCGTACCGTTTCCGAGCGCGGAGCTGACCGAGCTGAGAATGTCGTCTTGCAGCCGACGAACCGTGGAGTCGCCCGTCAACACCGACGCGGTGACGGTCTGGGTATCGAATGCGGTGTCGCTGCTGATCTCGGTCAGCACCGCATTCGCGGCGTCGACCATCGCTTGCACCTTGTCTGCCATACCGGTGGCGTCGGGTCGCGTCGTCAACGTGACACCGGTGGTCAGCTGGCTGACGGTGAAGGTGAGCCCGGGCAGGGCCTGGTCGAAGGTGTTCGAACTCGACGAGATCGTGTAGGCCGACGGGCTGCCCGCGCCGACCGTGAGCTCGGCGTCCTGGGCCGACGTCGTATCGCTCATCGTCCCGAGCGGGCCGGATTCCAGGCCGGACGTCGTGAACGTGGCGGCCGCACCCGTCGTGGACGACGTCAGTTGGAGGCGATACTGGCCGGCGGCGACCTGTACCGCAGCAGCTTGCACTCCCGTGTTGCTCTTGTTGATGCCGGCCACCACTGCGGCGAGTGAGCCGTCGCCGGTGTCGATCGTCACGGGGCTCCCGGTGCCACTCGTGATCGTGACCTGGCCGCCTCCGCTCACCACGGATGCCGAGGTACTCGAGACGGTGTTCGCGAACACCGACGACTGCGCACTCGCGAGCCTGGTCACGTCGAAGGTGAAGGCGCCGGCGAGCGCACCCGCAGCCGCGGTGGCCGAGACGGTGGACGACGAGGACGTCGTGGCCATCGCCTGCCACGTCGAAGTGGACGTGAGCGCGTCCGACGCTGCTCGAAGTGCGACGGTCTTGGTGTTGATGGACTGGTAGGCGGCGAGTTTGGCCTGCTCGACGGAGAGCTGGTTCTTGAGGTTGGTCTGCGGCAGGGCCGCCTGGGCCATGATGGCCTGGATGATCGCGGTCGTGTTGAGCCCACTGACAAGACCATCGATCTTCGAGGAGCCGCCCACCGTGCTCGTCGCCGCCGTCGTGGCTGTCGTGGTTGCGCCCACGCTGCTCGTGCTCATCGCACCTCCCCAGGTCTCAGGTCTCAGGTCTTCGAAGGTCGCGTGCTGTACCTACCGGTGGTTACCGGTGGGGACGCCGCCGAGGCGGCGCCCCCACCCACTACCCGGACGGTCAGCCCAGCAGCTTGAGCACCGACTGCGACGCGGTGTTCGCCTGCGCCAGCATCGAGACGCCGGCCTGCTGGAGCACCTGCTCCTTGGTGAAGTTGACCATCTCCGACGCCATGTCGGTGTCCTGGATCGAGGAGTTCGAGGACTGCAGGTTCTCGACCGTCACGTTCAGGTTGTTGATGGTGTGCTGGAACCCGTTCTGGTACGCACCCAGGTTCGCCCGCTCGGTCGAGACCGTGGTGATGGCGGCCTGGATCGTGGTGATCGCGGCACTCGCGTTGTTCACGAGGTCGAGACCGGTCGTACCGAGCGAGGTCGAGTTGACCGCACCGATGCTGACCGCCTGAGTCTGACCGGCGTTCGCGCCGATCTGGAAGACGCCACCGTTGCTCGTCACGCTCGACGCGCCGGCGGTGATGCCGAGGTCGGCCAGACCGTCGGTCGCGCCGGCCGTGGTCGTGAACGCGTTCGCACCGGTCAGCTTGAATGACCCACCTGCGCCACCCGGGTCGACGGCGTAGCTGGCCGAGACCTCAGCGCCCGTGCCACCGGCAGTGACCAGTGCCGCACGCAGACCGCGGTTGACCTCGTTGACCATCGAGGACGCCGTGTTGTAGGTGCCTGCGTTGAGGGCGACGGTGACAGTCGTGGTGCTGCCGCCGATGTTCGCCGCCACCTGGAACGTGGTGCTGGCGGCAACGGTGACCGGCGAGAAGGCGGCTTGCGTTCCACTCTGCGTGTTCTGCGAGCCGAACGAGCCGTCGAGCAGCTTGCTGTTGCCGAACTGGGTGGTGCTGCCGATGTTGTCCAGGTCGGTATTGAGCTGGGTGAGCTCGGTCTGAGCGGCCTGCCGGGCTGTCGTGTCCTGCGACCCGGTGTTCGCCGCTTGCACGGCGAGGCTGTTCATGCGCTGGAGGATGGAGTCCACCTCGGTCAGCGCGCCGTCAGCGGTCTGCACGACGTTGATGCCGTCTTGCGC
The DNA here is from genome assembly GCA_963782965.1 of uncultured Actinomycetes bacterium. Lineage (GTDB taxonomy): Bacteria > Actinomycetota > Actinomycetes > Acidothermales > Acidothermaceae > CAWALV01. The sequence goes on along the minus strand of CAWALV010000006.1, from coordinate 799,187 downwards.
GTTCTTGACGGCTTGGGTGAGGCCACCGATCTGGGCCTGCAAGCCCTGGCTGATCGAAAGGCCGGCTGCGTCGTCCGCCGCCTTGTTGATGCGATAGCCGCTCGACAGCTTCTGCAGGCTGTCGGACAACTTGCTCTGCGTCATCGACAGGTTGCGGTACGCGTCGAGTGCATCGGAGTTGGTGTTGATACGGAGACCCATTTGATTTTCCTCCTTGAGTTGGGCCCTGGGCGGTCCATCCGTGGACCAGCCCTTGCCTTGCTAGGTCGACTTCTGCCGGCCGAGTGTTCCATCGGCGTCGAGGACCACGACCTGAGAGATTTCAGGCCGACCGGTTCAGGCGGCGCCGCCCGCCCGCACCAAGCGCTGCGTTGCCGAGCCGAACGAGGTGCCGCTGCCGGCGGCAAGAGCCGCGACGGCCGCGATGTAGGAGGCCCGACGTCGAGCCGCACAGCCTGCGGGCTGCCCGGGCAGCGGAGGCTGCTCCGCCATGAGGTTCGCGAGCATGGCGTCCTTGAGGAGCGAGAGCGCTTCGGCTCGCATCTGTGAGATGCGTGACTCGCTGACGCCGAGCTCCTCGGCGAGCTGAGCCATCGGCTGCTCTTCGAAGAAATACCCGCGTACCACGGCAGCCAGCCGCTCCGGCAGAGCCTCGACGGCCGCCAAGAGATAACCCGTGCGTTCCCTGTCGAGCAGCTCGCGTTCAGGGTCGGTGCCGGCGCTCGGCAGCATGGCATCGAGTGTGCCGGCGTCGGCGAAGCCTTGGATGCTCAGCACGACCGAGCGATGGACGTCACCCTCGACCGCGCGCACCTCCGCCACGGAAGTTCCCAGGTGCATCGCCAGCTCGTCGGTGGTGGGGTACCTGCCAAGCTGCGCCGACAGAACCTCTTCGGCCTGGGCGAGCTGCCGCGCCTTGTACCGCACGCCCCTGCTGGTCCGGTCGTTGTCGCGAAGCTCGTCGACGATCGCGCCGCGCAGGCGCGACTTCGCGTAGTGGCCGAAGGGTACCCCGCGCGCCGGCTCGAAGCTTCGTGCGGCGCGCACGAGCGCCAACATCGCCGCCGAGGTCAGGTCGTCACGGCTGACGTGGTACGGCAGTCGCGCCGACACCTCTGCAACCGCGTAGCCCACCAACGGCAGGTGTTCCTCGATCAACCGATCGATCCGCGACTGCTCCGCCGCGTCGGCATTGACGTTCTCGACCATGCTCAATACATCGCCCATGCGACACGCATTTCTTGCCGCCAAACGGCGTAGCTTGCGCCGCCATCCTGTTGCACCTGCGGGTCTTCAGTGGCGCTAAGGCAGCGAATTCCGGCGTTCCAGACCACTCAGCTACCGGCGAGCACCGCCGATGTGGAAGCCCGAGATTGCACGTGCCTGCACGAGTCGACAGTCGAGGCGGACGAGGAGGTTGCGCGATGGGCCTCGCCGAGGTGTCCGACATCCTTTGGCGAGAGCGTGAGCTGCTTGACCTCTTGCTCTTCAAGTTGGAGGAGGAGCAGCTTCTGCTCGCTGCCGGCAACGTCCGCTGGCTGGCCCGCGCCACCCGAGAGGTCGAGTTCGTCCTCGAACAGATCCGGCTGACCGAGCTGACCCGTTCCATAGAGGTCGACGCTGCTGCGGCCTCCCTCGGCCTCGAGCCGAACCCGAGCTTGTCGACCTTCGCCGAGGCGGCGCCCCCGCCGTGGTCGGACATCTTTCATGCCCATCGCAAGGCGTTCCTGACGTTGACCCAGGAGATCTCGGCGCTGGCGGAGGCCAACCGCGATTTCGTGAGCAGCGCGTACCGGTCAGCGCAGGAGACCCTGCTCGCCATCAGTGACGTCACGGTCGACGGGTACACGGCGACCGGCAAGCACGACGGCACCGCGCCGCGTCGGCGCCTGCTCGACGAGGCGATCTGATGGGCACGGAGTTCGGCACGATCGGTTCTGCGCTCTCGGCGCTGCAGGCCGAGCGCAAGGCGCTCGAGGTCACGGGTCAAAACATCGCCAACGCGAGCACGGCCGGTTACACGCGGCAGCGCGCGGGATTCCAAGCGGTCGGAGGATCGGTCAACCCCGCGATGTACTCGACGTCGGACGGCGTCGGCTCGGGCGTGACACTCTCCGACATCCAGCGCCTCCAGGATGCCTTCCTGGAACAGCGCGCGAACACCGAGACCGGAACGCTGTCGAACCTGCAGGGCGTGCAGAACGCGCTGTCCGACATCGAGAACGCCTTCCAGGAGCCAGGGGACGGCGGCTTGCAGGCGCTCCTCTCGTCGTACTGGAACGGCTGGGACGACGTCGCGAACAATCCCGCCGACACCGCCGCGCGCACCGCGTTGATCGGCACCGCACAGTCACTGGCTACCGGTCTCAACGTCGCGGCTTCGTCGCTGTCGGCGCAGTGGGCGTCGTCGAAGGAATCCCTCGACTCGATCATCCAGCAGGTCAACGGCACCGCCGCGAACATCGCGTCTCTGAACAAGGCGATCGTGGCGGCGACCTCGGCCGGAAATCACCCCAACGACCTGATGGACCAGCGCGACTTGCTCATCCGCCAGCTGGCAACCTCGATCGGCGCGACGGCGCGGCCGAAGAGCGACGGTTCGACGGACGTGTTCATCGGTGGGTCGACCCTCGTCGGTGGCGGCATGTCTCGCCAGCTCCAGGTCGGTGGCGCCACCGCACTCGATCAGGTGGGCAGCACGCCCGTCGGGATCTCCTGGACCGACACCGGCCAGCCGGTGAGCGGTTTTTCCGGCCAGAGCGGGGCTTACCTGACCGTACTGAACGCGACGATCCCGACGTATGCCGGCAAGCTCGACGACGTCGCCAACCAGCTCGTCGTGAGCGTCAACGGGCGTCAGGCGGCAGGTTATGACCTCAACGGGTCGCCGGGTGCGGCGTTCTTCGACCCCGCCAAGACCACGGCGTCGACCATCAGGGTCGTACTGTCCGATCCGAACGGGGTCGCGGCCTCGGCCGTCGCGCCGGCGGTCGGGCCCCCGGTGCAACCGAGCCTCGACGGGAGCAACGCGCAGGGGGCAGCGAGCCTCGCTGGCACCGGCGCCGACGCCGCCTACCGCCAGATGATCGTGCAGTTGGGTTCGGAGTCGCAGAGCGCTCAGCAGAAGACCACGACGCAGCAAAGCGTCGTCCAGCAGATTCAGACCTCGCGCGATTCGGCTGCCGGCGTCGACCTCGACGAAGAGCAAACGAACCTCATCACCTACCAGCAGGCGTACAACGCCGCAGCAAAGTTCCTCAGCGTTCTCGACAGTGTGCTGGACACGCTGATCAACAAGACGCTGGTCTGAGGCAGGAGTCGCCGTGAGTTTGCGAGTAACCCAAAGCGCTGTGACGTCGATGATGCTGGCCGGTCTCCAGGCGAACAAGAGTCGCTTGAGCGACCTCCAGCTTCAGCTAAGTTCCGGCCGTCAGCTCACCAAGCCGTCGGACGACCCTGTCGGCACCGACCAGGCCATGCAGTACCGGAGCGAGATCGCGCGTGCCGGCCAGTATCAGCGCAACGGCACCGACGGCCTCGCCTGGCTAGGCACGGCGGACGGCGCGTTGCAAAGTGGCGTCGCGATCCTCCAGCGCCTGCGCGTGTTGACCACGCAGGCTGCGAACACCGGAGCCGGTGACAACAACGCCAGGTCGGCCATTGCGGCGGAAATCAGCAGCCTCAAATCCGACATGCTCGGTATCGCGAACACCACCTACCTCGGGCGTCCGATCTTCGGCGGCACCACACCGAACACGGCCGCGTACGTTCAGGGTGCCGGCGGAGTCGTCACCTACCAAGGGGACGCCGGGACCGTTACCCGTACCGTCGGCAGCAGTGCTCAGGTCCAGGTGAACGTCAACGCCACCGATGCGTTCGGCCCGCCGGGAAACGACGTCTTCTCGGTGTTCGACCAGATCGTCACCGACCTGCAGAGCAACCCGAACAATCTCACGAACGACCTCAACGGGATCCAGACGTCGCTCGACCGGATGTCCAACGCGCAGTCGATCGAGGGCGCAGCGTACAACCGCATCCAAAACATGATCAACCTTGCGGGCACCCACTCGGACACGCTCACCGCAAACCTGTCGGAGGTCGAAAACGTCGACACGGCCAAGGCGGCGACGGAACTCACGATGCAACAGGTCAGCTATCAGGCGTCGCTAGCCGCGATGTCGAAGGTTCTCCAGCTCTCCCTCACCGATTTCCTGAGATAGGAACGCCCGATGACCTCGACGCTCGTCGACCTGCCGACGCTCGACTTCGCCGGAAGGCTGATCGGCTTCCCGGAGGCGCATCGCTTCGCACTGGTGCGGCTTCAACCCGACAGTGAGGTGCTGTTCCGGCTGACCGCCCTGGACGTCGACGGCTTGGAGTTCGTCGCGGCGGCCCCGTACCCGTTCTTCCCGCACTACGTGCCGGAGATCGACGACGTGACCGCGGAGTGTCTCGAGCTGCGCGACGCCACCGACGCGCTCCTGCTCGTGCTCCTGACCGTCGGGCCGACCCTTGCGCAGACTACGGCCAACCTCTTCGCGCCCATCGTCGTGCACATGCACACGAGGCGGGCGACCCAAGTGACCCTCGTCAGCGCTGGCTACTCGCTGAAAGAGCCGCTCGTGCGGCACGCCGCCGTTCAACGCGCCGGCTGAGCCCGCCCCGGGTAGGATCAGCGCTCTGGCCCCCCAGGGAAGGAGCGCCAGTTGTTGGTTCTCAGCCGCCGAGTCGGTGAAAGCATCATGATCGGCAACGACATCGTCGTGACCGTGCTCGAGGTCCGGCCCGATCTGGTTCGCATCGGCATCGACGCGCCCCGCGACGTCGGTGTGCACCGCGAAGAAGTCTTCGTCGAGGTGCAGGAGGCGAACCGCTCGGCCGCGTCGCCGGCGCAGGAGGACGTCGAGGTGTTGGCCGCGGGCCTGCGCGACGGCACCGGCTTGCGCCCGGGCACGGACGACGCCCCCACGTTCCTCGCCGAACCCTCCACCGACGCTGACTCCACCGACTGACTCCACCGGTGCAGGCGCGCCACCGCCCGGTTTGATCGGCACCGCCGTCTGTCACCGCCGTCTGTCACCGCCGTCTGTCACCGCCGTCTGTCACCGGCCGATCGCGGCCGGCCGGCAACCGCACGATCGCCGCCAAGCCGCCGAGCCGGCTGCTGGCCAGCATCACGTCTCCCCCGTGCACCCGGGCGATCGACCGCACGATCGACAGGCCGAGCCCCGCGCCGCCGTCGTCGCGACCACGACCCGCATCGAGACGGACCCAGGGTTCGAAGACGCGCTCGCGATCGGCTTCGGGGATCCCCGGACCGTCGTCCTCGACGGTGACGACGACGTGGCCGCCCTCTCGGTGCGCAGCCACTTCCACATGGTCGCGCGCGTACCGATGTGCGTTGGCGATCAGGTTGTCGAGCATCCGTTTGAGTGCGATCTCCTCGCCCTCGACGAACAAACCCCGTTCAGCGGTGCCGGTCAGGGAAGCGACGTCGACGAGTTGAGTGGGACGCGGACCGCCGCTGTCGAGACGCGCCAGGACAAGCAGGTCTTCGGCAAGCCCGCTGAGCCGATCGACATCCTCGAGCGCGTCGTTGACGATGCGCGGCCAGTCCTCAGGGCTGTTGGGGACGACCAGCGCGACCTCGAGTTGCGCGCGCAACGACGCCAGCGGAGAGCGCAGCTCGTGAGCGGCGTCCGCGACGAAACGACGTTGCCGCTCGCCGGCGTCGTGCACCCGGGCGAGCAGCTGGTTCAGCGTCTCCCCGAGACGTCGTAGCTCGTCTCCCCCGGGCGGGACTGCCAGTTGCGGAGGGTGTTCTGTGTTGCCGACCTCGACCGCGTCGGCCGCCGCGCGCAATCGATCGACCGGCTGTAAGGCCGCACCCGTGGCGAGCCACGTGGCGACGGCAGCTGCCAGGACGACGATCGGCACCGCGACAAGCAACACCTTACGAAGCGCACCGAGAGTCGATGTGACGTCGGTCAGCGGCGCGGCCGCGACGACGGTGACCGGAACACCGCGCAGGCTCGCCTGCTGGCTGAATACCCGAAGGCTGGCCGACCCCAAGGTGCTCGACGTCGTGGTGAAGGGGTGGCCGCGATGCCGGGTGAGCTTTTCGATCGGCACGATCTCCAGCACCCGACTGGCGGACGCCGACGCGGCCAGCACCGTACCCGCCGGATCGACGACCTGCGCGAGCGTGCTTCCACCCGCCGGCGTGGGCAGCGGTGACGGCAGATCGCCTGATGCGACGATCTGCGCGACCGTCGATCCTTCCGCCCTGACAGCCGCGTCGACGATGGCAACCCGACGATGCTCGAAAAGCGTCGCGAGCAGGACGGTACCGACGACGAGCCCGACCGCGAGCACGAGCGTCGCTGCAGCCGTCACCCGCAGGCGAAGTGAACGCCGGCTCCACCAGCCGGGGACCGACAGGTTCATGGTGGCCTGAGTCGGTAACCGGAGCCGCGAACGGTTTGAAGCATCGCGCGCCCGAGCTTGCGGCGCAGATATCCGGCGTAGACCTCCACCGCGTTCTTGTCGGTGCCGCTACCCGGCCAGACATGCTCGAGCAGTTCCGCTTTCGGCACGGTTCGTGGATGCTGGCGCATCAGGTACTCCAACATCGCCGACTCCCTGGCCGTCAGGTCGACCGGCTCGCCGTCCATCGTGAAGATCCTGCTGGCCGGATCGAATGCCAGCGACCCGACCTCGACCAGAGCCGGCCGCGGCCGCCCACCGCGCCGTAGCAGCGCACGCAACCGGGCGAGCAGGACGACGAACGAGTAGGGCTTGGTGAGATAGTCGTCGGCGCCGAGGTCGAGACCGTCGGCCTGGTCGTACTCGCCATCCTTCGCGGAGGCGAGCAAGATCGGCGTCCAGATACCGCGCTCGCGCAGGCGCCGGGTGATCTCGTAGCCGGAGAGCTTCGGCAACATGATGTCGAGCACGATCGCGTCATACGTCACCCTCGAGGCGAGTTCGAGCGCCGTTGCGCCGTCAGCCGCTACGTCGACGGTGAAACCGGCGTGGGTGAGCCCACGCTCGAGTGCTGCGGCGAGCCGGTGCTCGTCTTCGGCGACCAGCAGCCGCACGACTCTCACCTCCGCCCGTACCCGAGTGAACCTCGGACACCGTCAAGCACCTGTGCCGAACCTAACCTGTGTGCAACCTGAGGCGACGGCCGCGAAATGCGACACGCGCCGGCGACGCCTCCATAGTGGGCTCATGACACGAGCATTCACCACTCGCCGGCTGCGCTGGGCCTTGCCCGCCGGAGTCGCCGCTGCCATCGCCGTCGCGTCCTTGACCACCGCCGGAGCCTCCGGTGCCGATGCCGAGCCCAACCTCCCGACTCGCACGGCCGCGCAGATCCTCGCCAGTCTCGAGCAGGCGAACCCCGCCGGTTTCTCGGGCACGATCGTCGAGAACGCGAAGCTCGGGCTCCCGCAGCTGCCCGACATCCAAGGCGGAGGCGACGCATCCCTGTCGCTAACCAACCTCGTGACGGGGGCGCACACGCTGCGAGTGTGGTACGCCGGTCAGCAAAAGCAACGCGTCGCGCTGCTCGGCCAGCTGTCGGAAAGCGACGTCATCCACAACGGCTCCGACCTGTGGACCTACTCCTCGACGAGCCGCCAGGTCACGCACAGCACGGTGAAGTCCTCCGACAGCGCCGCCCTGACCCACCGAGACATCGGCGGGATGACCCCGCAGGCAGTCGCCGACGCGGCGCTGAAGGCGATCGATCCCACAACCGCCGTGCAAGTCGACCGCACCGCTCGCGTAGCGGGGCGGGCCGCCTACCAGCTCCTCCTGACACCACGCGACGCCCGATCGCTCATCGGTAGCGTGCGGCTTGCCGTCGACGCGCAGACCTCCGTGCCGCTCCGGGTGCAGGTGTTCGCACGAGGCGCCTCCTCACCAGCAATCCAGGTCGGGTTCACTGACGTGAGCTTCACCGTGCCTGACGCCTCTGTGTTCGCGTTCGTCCCGCCGGCCGGTTCAACGGTCTCGCCAGGAAACGCATCCGGTCCGGGTGGGCCAAAGGTGGATCGCGGCGCGATGAAGGTGGCACCCGGGATCAAGGGCCCGGGCGGCCAGGCGCCGTCCAAGACCGGCAGCAGCGCGCACCCGGCGATAAGCGTCCTCGGAACGGGCTGGACCGCAGTGGTCGAGGTGAAGAACCCGCCGGGCGGCCTCGGCAGCACCAACGGCCCGTCGAGCATGGACATCTTGAACCACATCGCAACGCCCGTATCGGGCGGCAAGCTGATAACCAGCGCGCTGGTATCGGTGTTCATCGCCGACGACGGAACGGTGTACGCCGGTCCGGTCAGTGCCGCTGCCATCGAGCAGGTCGCCGCGACGGGGCACGGGCTGTGACGGCCGTCGTCACCGCGCCCGACGACGGCGCGGGCCTTCAGGACGCCGACGCGATGTCACTGGCAATCAAGACCGTCGGCTTGACACGGCGGTTCGGCAGTCACGTGGCGGTCAACGACGTCGGGCTCGAGGTGCCGCGTGGCGCGGTGTACGGGTTCCTCGGACCGAACGGGTCGGGCAAGACGACGACGATCCGGCTGGTGCTCGGCTTGATGGCCGCTCACGCCGGATCCGTCGAGGTGCTCGGTGGCACCATGCCGGCGCGATCCAACGCCGTCCTCTCGCGGGTGGGCACGCTCGTGGAAGGGCCGGCGTTCCATCCCTACCTGAGCGGCTTCGAAAATCTGCGTCGACTGGACGAGTTCGATGCCAGCACCGACCCGCGCACAGCAAAGCAGCGAGTCGGCGAGGCACTCGAACGCGTCGGGCTCGCAGCCGCGGCGAAGAAGAACTTTCGGCGTTACTCGCTGGGCATGAAGCAGCGTCTCGGCATTGCCGCGGCGTTGCTGCGCCCACGCGATCTGCTCATTCTCGACGAACCCACGAACGGCCTCGACCCGCAAGGTACCCGCGAGGTACGCGTGCTCGTTCGCGAACTCGCAGCCGACGGCTCGACGGTCCTGGTCTCCAGCCACCTGCTCGCCGAGATCGAGCAAGTAGCAACCCACGTCGGAATCATGAGTGCCGGGCGGCTGCTGCGCCAGGGGTCGCTGTCCGACGTTCTCGACGTGATGAACGCACGGCTTCGGATCGAGACCACCGAGCCGGACTCCGCGGTGCGGGTGCTGGCGCGGCTTGGACTCGACGTCGCAGAGCACGCACCGGGGTACCTGATCGCACACATGGGCGACCTGCCTCCCGAGCGGATCAATGCCGAACTCGTCAACGCGGACGTACCGGTGCAGGGTCTGCGTGTCGAACGCCCGGCACTGGAGGAGTTCTTCGTCCAACTCACCGGGGAGGGCTTCGATGTCGTCCGTTGACATGGTGATCGCGCCGACCATCGACACAGCCGCGGAGGTTCGGCGCCGCGGCGTCCTCGCGCGGCAGTTGCGCAACGAGTTGCGACTCGTCTTTCGCCGCCGGCGCAACATCGCCATGCTTGTCGTTCTTTCGGCCGTACCGATTCTCATCGGTACCGCAGTCAAGGTCTCCGCACCGCGCCCGGGTCAAGGGCCGCCACTCATCGGCCAGCTCACCAACAACGGACTGTTCCTCTCCTTCGCCGCGCTCACGATCTGCCTCCCGGTGTTCCTGCCGCTTGCGGTCGCCGTCGTGTTCGGCGATTCGATCGCCGGCGAAGCCAGCACGGGCACATTGCGGTACCTCCTCACCATTCCGGTGTCGCGCACGCGAGTGTTGTTCGTGAAGTCGTTGGGCTCACTCGCCTATCTCGCGGCGGCCGTCGGGATCGTCGCCCTCGTCGGGATGGTCGCCGGTCTCGCGCTTTTCGGCTCACACGGGGTCACCTTGCTCTCGGGCGACACGGTGTCGTTCGGCAACGGCCTCGGCCGAGCCGCCGGCGTCGTCGTGTTCGTTTTCGTCGACCTGCTCGGGCTCGCCGCCGTGGCCATGTTCCTCTCGACACTGACCGAGGTTCCTATCGGTGCCATGGCCGGGACGGTGGCGGTGGTCATAGCACTCGCGGTGCTCGACTCGGTGCCCCAACTCGGCGGGTTTCGCGGCATCCTCCTCACGCATCATTGGCTCGACTTCGGCGACCTGCTGCGCAGTACGTATTCGCTGACGTCACTCGCCCACGACCTCGTCGTCCCGCTTTCGTATACCGCGATTTTCGGTAGCCTCGCGTGGGCTCGGCTGACGACGTCCGACATCACGTCCTGACGTCCGATGCCACGCGATGGCTGACAACCCACCTGCGGGTGAGGCTCCTGTCACACGCCACGTCGGCAGGCGCGCCTTCCTGACCCGTGCGGGCGTCCTTGCCGCCGGCGCGGTGGCGGCCACCGGGGCGGGCACAGCTCTCGGCGTCGTCGTCGAACCCGCGTTGGCGAGCGAAGGCCCTAACGCCCGGACCGCCGTGCCCTCCGGCGTGACTGTCGCCAGAACGGTGGCCGTCACCTTCCGAACCCACCCCACCGCTCGGCTGCTGGCGCTTACCATCGACGACGGTCCGACGGCGAGGTGGACGCCCCAGATACTCCAGATCCTGCGACGCCGTGACGTATCGGCGACCTTCTTCGTCGTCGGCCAGCGGGCACAAGCACAGCCGGATGAGTTGAAGCGGGCGGCGGACGCCGGGCATGAACTGGGCAACCACACGTGGGCGCACACCGACCTCACGCACTCCGATTACGCCTTCGTCACCGACAGCCTCGAGCGCACGCACGAACTGGTCACCCGGGTCACCGGCCGGCCGCCCACCGTGTGCCGCCCGCCGTACGGCCGTATCGACAGTGTGGGGCTCGGGGTGTGTGCAGCACTGGAGTACGGCGTCACGTTGTGGTCGGACCACATCACCGGAAGCAACGCGCGCGGCGACGTCGACACCGTGCTGCGGCGCGCAAGCCCCGGCAGCATCGTCCTCGCACACGACGGCGGACCGGAGCCGAACTCGACGCTGATGACGCAACTCGACAGGTTGATCGGTTCGCTTCTCGACTCCGGATACCGCTTTGCGACGGTGAGCAAACTGCTGGCCGGCCCGCCCGCCGCGACGGCTCCGGGTGAGACGGCGTTCGGTTAAGCCGGGCACGGCGAGGGGTATCACTCCGCTCCCGGCCCGCGCGGGCCGACGGCAGGAGGAGCGTTCGGTGAGCGAAGCAACGAAGGATCGCGAGAAGGCGTCGAAGTACCCTGCGGGCGACGTGCTCAACATCCTTTACACCCATCACGCAAGGGTTCACGAGACGTTCGAGCGAGTCGCGTCGTCGTCCGGCCAGGAGCGCGCGACCGCGTTCGAGGAGCTCAAGGCCATGCTGAAGGCGCACGAAACCGCGGAGGAAGCGGTCGTGCGGCCGTTCACGGCCAAGGCCGCCGGGCCGGACGTCGCCGAGGCGCGCACCGAGGAGGAGGACGAAGCCGAAGAGACGCTGCGCGCGCTTTCCAAGCTCGACACAGACAGCGACGAGTTCGACCAGCAGTTCCGCGAGCTGAAGAAGGCCGTGACCGACCACGCGGAAGCCGAGGAGGACGACGAGTTCCCGGCGCTCGAAACCTGCCCGCCGGACGAGCGCAAAGAACTCGGGGAGCGCTTCCTCGCCGAGTATCGCTCGGCCGGTGGCCCGCAGTAGCGCCGGCTCGGACGACCCCGCGCGGGTATCAAGTCGGCGGGCTGCGTTCAGTCGTCGAGGGAGCTGTCGTCCTCAGGCGTGAGACGTAGCCCGGCTCGCGCCGGCCGTACCTGCCAGTTGGCGAGCTTGCGCCACGGCAGGTCGTCGGAGAGGGAGGCGATGACCTTTTCGTCGATGGTGAGGCCGTGCCCCGGTTGGTCGCCCAGCACGATGCCGCCATCGATGATTTCCTGGTCGACCTGCATGGCGTACGGATAGCCGAGGTCTTGGACTTCGATGCTGATCATGTTGGGCATGGCGGCGGCGGCCGGTGTGATTGCGGGCCAGAATCCGACCGGGCTGACCGGCAGATCACGCGCAGCGGCGGCGGCCGCCACCCGCAGGGCGAGCGTCGTCCCCCACCCCCAGCCGACCTGCACCACGTCGAGGGCGTCGGCGTCGAGCAACGGCCGGAACTGCTCGAGCCCGGTGAGGTTCTCACCGCTGGCGACACCAGCGCGCACTCCGGCACGGACGGCGGCGTGCCCGGCGGCGTCCCACCGGCGAACAGGCTCCTCGATCCAGGCGAGGTCGACGTGCTCTTCCAGCCTGGTGACGTAGCGGACCGCTTGTGAGCGATGCCACGCCTCGTTGGCGTCGAGCATCAGTGCCGGCGCCGTGCTCTGGCTCGCGTAGATGTCGCGCAGCAGTATCAGCCGCTCGAGGTCTCGCTTCAGGTGGCGGCCACCCTTGAGCTTCGCCGACCGGTAGCCGCGCTCGGCGAACCTCGTGTGCAACGCGACGAGCTCGTCGTCGTCCAAGGCGATGTCGAGAGCCGAGGCATACCCCGGGACGAACCTGTCGCGGCTGCCGAGAAGCCGCCACAACGGCTCACCGGCCGCTTTGGCCTTGATGTCCCAAAGCGCCATGTCGATCGCGCCGATCGTGCCGGCCACCGCGCCCTGGTGACCGAGCTTGAAGACGTGCGCGCACATCCGGTCGTACAGCCCGACGACACCTCTGGGATCCTCACCCGCAACGGCGGCGAAGACCCGCTCGATGTCGGGATGCGCACCGATACCGATTCCCTCGATGCCTTCGTCGGTCGTCACCACGAGCACATGAACCGGCGTCAGCGCCGTCTCGCTCGCGTTGTTGACGTCACCGATCACCCGGCCCCAGTCATGGTGGGTGAGCAAGCTGCGGTACCCGGTGACCTTCACGACGACTCTCCACGGTTTCGACAACGTATGACATATGATGAGCGGGTTGAATCCTTCACAATCCTCGGCACACGGTGATACTTGTGCCACGTCGCAAACGGAGTGGCCCAGATGGCCGTCATCGCACCGGTGAAGGCGTCCCTTCGCACGACAGCGCAGCGCCCTGCGCGCCGCGCCGACGCCGTCGTGGGTGACCTCCTCGAGCGCATAGTCTCAGGCGACCTTCGCCCGGCAGACCTCGTGCCGACCGAGCCCTCGCTGTGCCATGCATACGGCGTGAGCCGAACGGTGGCCCGGGAAGCCGTCAAAACGCTCGAGGAGAAAGGCCTGCTCACGGCCCGCCAAGGCATCGGCACCCTCGTCTCCCCCCAGGAGGCATGGAACCTGCTGGATCCGGAAGTTCTCGCCGCGATCGTGCGCCACGACGAAGAGTACGAGGTCTTCGACCAGCTGATCATGGTGAGAACGGTGCTCGAATCCGCCATGGCGCGCGAGGCAGCGCGCCGGGCGACGGCCGACGATCTTCGTGAGCTCACCGCCTTGATGGACGAGCTCGACACCTGCGTGCGCGACCGCGAGCGGATGGACGTCGTCGACGTGGCGTTTCACGAACGGATCATGCTGGCGTCGGGGAACCAGCTCGGACGGGCGATCGTCAAGACGGTGCATGCGGAGGCGCGCCGTAGCATCCGGTACAGCGGCCGGGTGAGCGTCGCCGACCGCAAGGACACCAACCGCCAGCACCGAGGCGTGCTGGAGGCGATCGCGGCCGGTGACGCCGAGGCCGCCGCCGCCCTGATGGCCGACCACATCAACGACGCGTGGCGCCGCCGCCGTCCCCGCCCACGACGCGCGCCGGCCAGGCGCCCCGGCAAAGGGCCCGAGCGCGCCGCGCCGGCAAATGGCCCCTGATCGCTCGGCGATGTTCTCAGGTGGCGCGCCCCCGAGCCGATGGAGGCCCGAGGACTTTCACGGCCGACCCGGGAGGACACTTCGATGGCTGTGCTGGATGATGTCGCCACGTCGTCTCGGACGTCGACCGCCGCAGCGCGGCGCTGGTTCGGCACCGGGCGCAGCAGCGACGCCGACCCGCAGGTTGCCGGGGCGAGCGCCACGCGCGACGCGCTCGGCGGGCGCCGGGCATCGCTCGTCGTAGTGTTTTGCCCGGCCGACATCGACTTCACGGCCATGCTGGACGGCGTGCGTGCGGAGGCGGGCACTGTCCCCCTCATCGGATGCACCGGGATCGCCCACCTCGCCGCAACGGGCCAGGCTGAACCTGCCGTCGTGGTCAGTGCTCTCGGTGGCGAGGGCTTCGATGTTCGAACGAGCGTCGCAACCAACGTCTCGACCGGGCAGCGTGCGGCGGGCGAAAAGGTCGCAGGTGCGGTCGAGCACCTGACCGGCGAGCACAAGCTGCTGCTGCTGCTGGCCGATGGCCTGGCCGGCGAGCAGCACGAACTCGTCCGAGGTGCGTTCAGCGTTGTCGGTGCGACCGTTCCGCTGGCGGGCGGCTGCGCGGCTGACGACTACCGCTACGAGCAGACCTATCAGTTCTTCGCCGACGCCGACGGCGTGCAGATCTTGAGCGACGCCGTAGTTGCAGCGGCCATCGGTTCCGACGCTCCGATCGGCGTCGGGGTCGCGCACGGATGGCACAAGGTCGGTGACGCCACGGTTGTCACCAAGAGCGAAGGCGGCCGGGTCTTCACACTCGACGGGGAACCGGCTCTCGACGTGTTCGCCCAGCGTGTCGGCGCAACACGCTCCATGGCCGAAGACGTGCAGGCGTTCCGCACGTTCGCGTTGAAGCGCCCGTTGGGCCTGTCGCGTCGGAGCGGCGAAGACATCCGCGTGATCCACGGCGGTAACGTCGAGGACGGTTCGATCACCTGCCTGGCCGACGTCCCGCAAGGCGGCTTGTTGTGGCTGATGGAGACCGATCAGTCGGGTTTGCTCTCGAGCGTCGACGACGCATTCGCCGAGGCCCTGGCGCCGCTGCAGGATGCATCTCCGCTGGGCTTCCTCGCCTTCGACTGCGGCGTGCGCTATCTCTTTCTCGGTGCGGACGGGGTCCGCGAAGAGGTCGACCGCTACGTCGCGAAGGCAGCCGGCGCGCCGTTCGGTGGGTTCTACACGATGGGAGAGATCGCCCGCACCCGCGGCGCCCAGGGTATGCACCACCTGACCGTGGTGGTGGTGGCGTTCGCATGAGGGGGATCCGGTGGCCTATCACTGGTCCATCCACCAGCTAACCGAGTACCTCGACTCGGTCACCTCCCAGCAGGAGGAGCCTGACGCCATCCGGGTTGCGCTGGAACGTGCCGTCGAAGCACTTGGCGGTGAGCTCGGCGCACTGGTTCGCGAAGGCGGGGTTCTCGCCTGCGTCGGTATCGGCCGGGCGACCCCGCCGGTCGATGCGTTGATGTCGGCGACAAAAGGCCGCCCGGTGATCGACATCGGCGGCCTGGGTCGCGTGCACGCCGCCGCTGCCAACTTGGACGACGACCTCGGCGGACATCTGGTCGTCGGACGCATCGACGATGCGTTCACAGGTGAGGAACGACAACTCGTTCAGGGCATGGCGAGCGTACTGGGCCTGTCCCTGCGAAACCTCAGAGCGCTGCACGACGAGCGCGCACTGCGCGCCGAACGCGAGCAGGTGGCGGCCGAACGGCTGAGCCTGCTCGATTCGCTCAGCCAGCGACAGCGGTTGCTGGAATCAGTTCTCAGCATCCAACGGGCGATCTCGCACCGCGCGCCGCTTCAGACCGTCCTGGACTCGGTCACCGACGGCGCGGCTCAATTGTCGAAGAACGCGTTCGTTGCCCTGGTCCTGATCGATCCGATCGATCGCCGTCACCGCATCGTCTCCTCCGTGGCCCCACGCGACGACAATCGCGACTACGAACTGTTGGTGGTACCCGCTGCGATCGACGCCATCGCTGCCGACGAAGTGACGACACGGCGGGGTACCGACGCGAGCACGTCGCGCTTGGTAGCACTCGCGGCACCCGTGCACATCGAGGGCAACACGGCAGGGAGTCTCGTTACCGTGTTGACGCTCGGCGACGCGGATCTCCGCGACCGCCGAGCGACGCTGGCAGCCTTCGCCGAGCAGGCGAGCGTGGCCCTGACCGACGCGCACACCGTCGACGCCATGCGCGACGCTTACCAGGATTCGGTCACCGGGCTGCCGAACCGGGCGTTGTTCCTCGACCGGCTCAACCACGCGCTCGCCACCGCTGCACGGCACGGCACCGGCGTCACCGTACTGTTCATCGACCTCGATCGCTTCAAGGACGTCAACGACAGCCTGGGTCACGCCGCCGGCGATGAGTTGCTGGCCTGGTTTGCGCAACGCGTCCGCGAGGCTCTGCGCGCCGACGATACCGCCGCGCGTCTCGGCGGCGACGAGTTCGCGATATTGCTCGAGGGCACCGGCGGGGCGGCCGCGGGCGAGGTCGTGGCTGCCCGCTTGACAGCTGCACTGCAGGAGCCGGTACGCCTCGCCGGCCGGGAGGTCTTCGCATTCGCAAGCATCGGCATCGCATCGAGCGATGCCGCGCTGCTCACGGCAGATGAGGTTCTCCGCAACGCCGACCTCGCCATGTACCGAGCCAAGCGGAACGGCGGCCGGATGGCGGTGCGCTACGAGGCCCGGATGCACTCGGAGACCATCGACGCGCTGGAGCTGGGCAGCGACCTTCACCGCGTGGTGGCGCGCGATGAGCTACGGCTGCAGTACCAGCCGCTGATCGATCTGTCGTCCGGCGCGGTCGTCGCCGTTGAGGCGCTCGTGCGGTGGGACCATCCGACGCGAGGCGTGATCGCCCCGAACGTCTTCATCCCTATCGCCGAGCGCAACGGGCGCATTGCCGAGATCGGCGAATGGGTGCTGCGCCGAGCCTGCGCCGATACGGCGGCTTGGCGGGCATCTTCGCTGCCGCGCCTGCGGATCAGCGTCAACGTGTCGGCTCGCCAACTCGATGACACGGGGTTCGTCGACCTCGTCGCCCGGGTCCTGGCAGAAACGGGCCTGCCGCCTGACGCGCTGACCCTCGAAGTCACCGAGAGCGTCCTCATGCGCGACCCGCTTCACGCGATCAACTACCTCGGCCCGTTGAAGGCATTGGGCGTTCGGCTCGCGATCGACGACTTCGGCACCGGCTACTCCTCACTCGCGGCGCTGCAACACTTCCCCGCTGACCAACTCAAGATCGACAAGGCCTTCATCGGGACGATGCACGCCTCGCCCGAGGGCCTGGCCATCGTCAGAACGGTCGTCGAGTTGGCGCGCACCCTGCGCATGGAAACCGTCGCCGAAGGAATCGAATCCTCCGAGCAGTACGACTCACTGCGTCAACTCCCCTGCGACCTCGGCCAGGGCTATTTCTTCGCCCGGCCGCTACCCATGCCCGACGTCGTCCCGTTCATCGGTGGTTCGGCCGAGCGTGGCGCGAAGGTCGCAGCGGAGCGGGCGATGAGCGCCACCGTCTCAGCCGGCCGAGCGCCGTAGCCTTCGCAGCCCGAACCCCTATGCGTCGCGCCGCGCGAGCACGAGCCCACCCAGCGCCAGGGCCGCTGCGGCCCACAGTCCCAGCACGCCGAGGCCCGTCCACGGGCCGAGCGGGAGGCTGTGAACGTCGATCGTCGTCTGAATCCCCAGGCCGGCGTTCATCGGTGCGATCTGTTCGAGATGGCGATGCCACGTATCGTTGCTGACCGTCACGAGCAGGATGGGGAACGCGAACAAGACCCCGAGCACGACGCCGATTCCCACCGCGGAATCGCGGACGGCGGTCGCGATGCCCAGGCTGAGCAGTGCGACGAGCACGATGTACAGCACTGAACCGACCGCGGCCCGAAGCATTCCGGCGTCCGACAAGGCGAGCGACGCATACCCGTGGGCCGGCGTGAAGCCCCGGCCGGGCAGCATGGCCTGGCCGACCAGCACCGAGCCGGTCACACCGACGACTCCGGCGCCGAGGGCGCAGCCCGCTGTCACGACAGCTTTCGACGCGAGGACGACGAGGCGCTTCGGTACGGCCGCGAGCGTGATCCGGATCATTCCGGTGCCGTACTCGGCGGTCATGATCGTCACCGCCGCGATGGCGACGAGCACCTGCCCCAGGTAGACGCCGGTAAGCCCGATCTTCGCCGGGTCTTGATGGCAGCCGGCTGCGGCGCAGCGAGCGCTCGCGTCGACCGCGCCACCGAGCGCGATCGTCACCGCGACGGTTGCCGCCATGACCCAGAAGATGCCTGCCGAGGTGCGAAGCTTCGTCCACTCCGCGTGCAACGCATCCGCCATCCCGGTGGCCTCGCGCGGTGATGGCGTGCGGGTCATGCGTCGCGCTTACGCAGCAAGAAAAGCGCCAGCCCGTACGCGAGCGCCGTCCAACCGACCAACACGGCGAAGCCCTGCCACGGCGACAACGGGTAGTACCCGGCCGAGGCGATATAGACGCCGTCGACCTGCGGATAGCGGTGCAGGGTCTGCTGGACGGCGAAGGCCGCCGCGGGCGTTACGCGCAACAGCCACTGCAGCGCCCCGATCGACGACACGGCGAGGATGTAGGGCAGGACGACGAGCGCAATCACCGCCGCGACCGCCGTTGCGCTGCGCCGCACGATTGCGCCGACCGCCAAGGCGAAGACCGAAGCCACCGCCAGCAGCGCGGCAGTGCCGACGATTATCCGCATCTCGGTCAGCGAACTGGCGGGTGCGATGTAGGTGCCGTTGTTGCGGCGCAGCCTGTCGACGAACCACATCGTGAACGCCGAAGCCGCCACGCCGAACACGAATACGACACCGCCGAGAACGACTGCTTTCGCAGCAAGTACCCGGCCACGGCGAGGGCTTGCAACGAGGGTCGTGCGGATCAGTCCGCGACGGTACTCGGCGGTCACGAAGAGAGCGCCGAGCACGACCATTGCCATCAGCCCGACGAAGGATCCGATGAGGCTGCCACTGACCGTGTTGTTGTCTCCACCGCCTGCCGCCATCGGTGCGATGTCGCCCGAGCCCGTGACCGTCAACGTGCTGCCTGATCGGCTGAATCCCTCGTTTCCCGGGCCCGCCGGGCCACCGTCCCCGACCTGCGTGCCCTGCCAACTCCCGGAGGAGGTACGGCCCTGCACGTTGGCGTTGTCGAAGGTCGCGATCGCTCTCGATCCAGTCCCGTTCGTGGAGCTGCCGATGATCACTTGGGTGGTGACGTCGTGGTCGGGCGACGCGACGAACAATCCAACCTGCACCGACGACGGCAACCCGGTGAGTGTGGCGACACCGAGCTTCGTCCAGCTGCTTCCGTCGAGCGACTGGTACCCGGTCAGCGTCTCGCCCGAGCGCGTCAGCCGCAGCCACACCGGGCTCGCCGTCGACACCGTCGTGGCACTGCCGGCCACGTCGTGCGTGTAGTCGTACTGCATCCGTACGCCGTGCGTCGCGGTCGCCATGACCGCTGCATAGGGCGAGCCTTGGGTGGTACTCGCCTTGACGATGAGCCCCGCTTTCGCCCACGGCACGAGGACGGGTTGCCACGAACTACCGGACGCACCGTCGGCGCCGCCCGGCGGTACCTCTTCGGCGAGCGACGTGACGCGCGCGGTGATGCTGCCGTCGCCGTCCATCTGCTGGTGCACGAAGTAGAAGCTGTCGCTCACGGGCTGCCCGCCCGGCCCGAGCGTAGGACCGCCGCGCTCGCCGCATGCCTTGCCGCTCGCCGGGCCGTTCGACGTACCGCAGGTCACCGACCCATGACTGCCTGCGGCGCTGAGCACACCGATACCGAGGATGAGAAGCACGCCGACGATCAACCCGGCGACCCACCCGCGCACCGTGCGGAGCTTGGTGAATTCGGCGAGCAGCAGCCGCGCGAAGCTGTCACGGACGACCGGCAGGCTCGACCGGTACGGCGTCGCCGTGGCGTTCATAGAACGGTCTCCGGCGCGTCGACGGCCCGGTACTCGACCGACTCTCTGGTGAGCTCCATGTAGGCCTCCTCGAGGCTGGCCCGGTGCGCCGATATCTCGGAGAACGCCACGCCGTTGTCGTTGAGCAGGCCGATGATCTGCGCGCTTGTCAGCCCCGCCACCGTCAGGGTCTCGGCGCCGATCGTCGCGACCGTGGCGCCGGCGCTGGCGAGAACGGTTGTCGCTTCTGCCCGAGACGCCGTGCGCAACGTGACCAGGCCCGCCGATACTTGGGCGATCAACTCGGCAACGCTGGTGTCGGCGACGAGCCGGCCGCGACCGATCACCACGAGATGCGTCGCAGCGCCTTCCAGCTCGCTCATCAGGTGACTCGAGACGAGCACCGCTCGACCCTCCGCCGCCAGCGAACGCAGGAAGCCGCGTACCCAGACGATGCCTTCGGGGTCGAGCCCGTTGAACGGTTCGTCGAGCATCAGCACGGGCGGGTCGCCGAGCATGGCGGCCGCAATGCCGAGCCGCTGCCGCATGCCGAGCGAGTAGCCCCCGGCCTTGCGCCGGGCCGCCTTGTCGAACCCGGCCTGCGCTATCACCTCGTCGACCCGCCGGCTCGACAGGCCCTGGGAGTGTGCCAACCACAGCAAGTGGTTGCGCCCGGTCCGGCTCGGTTGCAGTGCCGCGGCGTCCAGCAGGGAACCGACGTGGGTCAGCGGGCGCCGCAAGCTGCGGTACGGCTGGCCGCCCACTGTCGCCGTCCCCTCATCGAGGCCGTCGAGCCCGAGGATCGCCCGCATCGTCGTCGTCTTGCCGGCGCCGTTCGGTCCGACGAACGCGGTGACCTGGCCGGGCGCAACGGTGAACGACAATCCGTCGAGGGCAACGACCGGTCCGAATCGCTTGCGCAGACCGTCGACCGCGATAGTTGCTTCCATGACAGGAAGGCTAGGCAGCGAGGACGGCTCCCGTCGTCACGCCGGCGAGCCATCTTTCGGGCCGTCGCCCGCGGCGGCGTCCCTCGCGGGAGGGAGCCCCAAGTCGCCTACGACGGGGACGCACCAGCCGCTCCCAAGCGCGACAATCGTGGCCATGAGAGCTAGCGGCGCGGTGCTGGCATCGCTCGCCGCCGCCGAGACGATCGCGCGAGCCGTCGCCGACGACGCCTCGGCCCAACTCGGCATGGTCTTGGTGCTGCTCGCCCTGGCGACGACCGTGCCTTTGGTCCTGCTGCGTCCAGCGGCGGCCGCGATCGCGATCGCGGCGGCAAGCGTGCTCTCCCTCGTGCCGTTCCACAGCCTCACCGTCGCAGGTGCGTTGGCACAGGTGGTCGCCGCCTACCGGCTCGCCCCCGACGATCCGAGACTTCTCGCTGCGCTGGTCTTCCTGCCTTTCCTGGTGCTGGCGTTCGCCGAGCCGGGTCACGGCGAAGATCGCATCCTCACCCTCCTGCTCGCCTCGCTGACGCCGGCGGCGGCGTGGGCTGGTGCGGCGACGAAGTCACGAAGCGTCGCGAGGGCGCACACTGCCGCTCGAGAAGCCATCGCCGGCACGTCGTTCGAGCATGCAGTGCGCGGCGAACGTGCGCGCATCGCCCGCGACCTGCACGACGTCGTCGCGCATCACATCTCGATGGTCGCCGTGCAGGCCGAGACCGCCCGGCTGACGACGCCCGGGATGCCGGCGGCGGGAGCACAACGACTTTCCGCCATCGGTGACACCGCGCGCGCGGCACTGCTGGAGATGCGAAGGCTGCTCGGCGTCCTGCGCGAAGACGCCGAAGCACCGGCCGCGGCCACTCGACGTCCGCAGCCGGGACTCATGCAACTCAACGAATTGCTCGACGCCGCACGCGAAGCATCGGGCTCGGGCACTCGCTTCATCGTGCACGGCGTGCCCGTCGCCCTCGACCCGGGCGTCGAGCTTGCGGCCTACCGGATCGCTCAAGAGGCCTTGACGAACGCCCGCCGGCACGCACCGGGCGCAGCGGTCGACGTCGAGCTGAGATTCGCCGACGCCGCCCTGTGCCTGCGCATTCGCGACAACGGACCGGGACCGCCTACGTCCATACCGGCCGGCGCGCACGGGTTGCTCGGCATGCGTGAACGCGCGGCCGCCGCCGGCGGCCGGCTGCGTTTCGGCGCGGCAGCCGGTGGAGGATTCGTCGTCGAGGCGATCCTGCCTGCCGGGGCAGAGGTCGTCGCATGAGCACGCCGCGCGAGCCCGTGCGCATCGTTGTTGTCGACGACCACGAGGTCGTGCGCGCCGGGTTCGCGGAGTTGCTCGACAGCCGACCCGAGTTCACGGTCGTCGGTACCGCATCGGACGGCGCACAGGCCGTGCGGCTGTGCAAGGAACTGAAGCCGGACGTCGTGTTGATGGACGTGCGGATGCCTGAGATGGACGGCATAGAAGCAACCCGGCGGCTCGTGACGTCTGGTGACACCGCGCCGCGGGTCATCATCTTGACGACGTTCGACCTCGACGACTACGTCTACGACGCGTTGCGCGCCGGCGCGAGTGGCTTCCTGCTCAAAGACGTCACCGCTGAGCGGCTCTTCGACGCGGTCCGGGTGGTAGCCAACGGCGAGGCGCTGCTCGCCCCCGGCATCACGCGCCGCCTCATCAGCGAGTTCGCGGCGCTGCACCAGGCGTCGGGCGACGACTCTCCGCTCGCGCCGGCCCAGGCTCGCCTTACCGCTTTGACGCCGCGCGAAACCGAAGTGCTGCGGCTGGTCGCCGAAGGGCTTTCCAACACCGAGATCGCGACCCGGCTCGCCGTCACCGAGGAGACGGTGAAGACGCACGTGAGTCGCATGTTGCGAAAACTCGGGTTGCGGGACAGAACCCAAGCGGTCGTGACCGCATACGAATCGGGACTCGTGAGACCCCGTGCACAGCACTGACCGAGCGGAGACCGCTCCCGTGGTGTTCTCCTCGCTGCGCGGCTACCGGCGGGCCTGGGCCTACCCCGACCTGCTGGCCGCAGCCGCCCTCCTCGTGATCGCCGTGCCCGAACAACTCGCGACGTCACGGCTCGCCGGGATGCCGCCCATCACCGGCTTGTACGCGTTCGTCGCCGGCACCGCGGCGTTCGCGATCTTCGGCACGAACCGGCAGATGTCGGTCGGCGCCGACTCGACGATCGCCCCGCTGTTCGCAGTTGCCATCGGCGCGACGGCGACGATCGGATCGCCGCACTACGTCGCGCTGGTCGGCATCCTCGCGGTCACCGTCGGCGTCTTCGTGACCCTGGTCGGGCTGCTGCGCCTGGGATGGATCGCAGAGTTCCTGTCGGCGCCCATCATCAGCGGGTTCATGGCCGGCGTCGCGGTGATCATCGTCGTCCACCAACTCCCCGACTTGCTCGGCATCGCCTCGACCAGCGGGTCGACCGCGCGCCGCGTCGCGTCTGTCGTTCGCCACGTCGGCGATACGAACGGCGTGACGCTCGCGCTCGGTGCCGGCGTCCTCGCGATCGTCATCGCCGGCGAAATCGTCGATCGCCGGGTGCCCGGGGCGCTGATCGCGCTCGTCGCCACCACCGCTCTGGTGCAGGGGTTCCACCTGCACCGGCACGGGGTGGCGATCCTGGGCTCGATCGCCCACGACTTCCCGCGCGTCGGACTCCACGGCTTGTCCTGGACGGCGCTGGGCAGCGTCGCCCCCGTCGCAGGAGTGGTAGCGCTGGTCGTCATCAGCCAGTCCGCCGCGACGACGCGCGCATTCTCCGACCGCGGCGGCTACTCGGCCGACCTCAACCGAGACTTCGTCGGGGTGGGCGCGGGCAGCGTGGCGGCCGGCCTCGTCGGCGCCTTCCCGGTGAACGCGAGCCCACCGCGCACAGCAGCAGTCGCCGCCGCTTCGGGCAAGACGCAACTGGCCGGGTTGCTCGCGGCCGGTGTCGTCGCCGCGCTCGTCCCGGCGGCGGGAGCGTTGCGCGACGTACCCGAGGTGGCGCTCGCCGCCGTGCTCATCCTGCTCGCCGCACGAATCTTCCGCCTCCGTGACCTGGTGGCGATCGCCCGCTTCGACGCTTTCGAGTTCGGGTTGGCGATCGCCACGCTGCTGACGGTCTCGCTCGTCGGCGTCGAGCAAGGGATCGGCGTCGCGGTCGGATTGGCGATCCTCGACCGCACCCGGCTTTCCGCACGCCCACAGCTGCACGTCTTGGGTCGGATACCGGGGACCACCAGCTGGGTCCCGCTCAGCGGCGGCGAGGCGGCCGCGCAAGTCCCGGGCGTGCTCGTCGTCTTGTTCGCAACGCCATTGTGGTACGCGAATACGGCGCACTTCCGTGCGGAGATGGTGACAGCGCGAACGCGAGCCGAGGGCGCCACCCGCCTGATCGTGCTCGACGCGATCGGCATGAGCGACGTCGACTTCACCGGCGCCGGCGCGTTGAGCCGAACCCTCGACGATCTCGATCGCGACCAGGTTGGGTTCGCCGTCGCGCGCGCCGGCGAACATGCGCGGCGAAGCCTTGCCCGCAGCGGGATCCTCGACCGGATCGGTTCCGATCGCCTGTTCGCCTCGGTCGACGAAGCAGTCACCCAGCTCTCCGGCGCTACCGCAACTGCCACACCGGCGGGCACGGACGATGCGAGCCCGGTCTAGCGCTGGCCGTAGACGTTCTGGTAGCGCGCGAACAACGCGTCGACGTCTGCCGCGTCGAGTGGTTGCGGCTTGCCGAGCTGCATCGCGGCGTGCATCGTGCGTGCGGCATCCTCACACATGACGGCAGCCTTCACCGCATCGCGACCGTCCTTGCCGATCGTGAACACCCCGTGGTTCTTCATGAGAACCGCGCGGGAGCGATGCCCGCGCAGCGTCTCGACGATTCCACGGCCGATCGAGTCGTCGCCGATCGGAGCGAACGGTCCGACCGGGATCTCGCCACCGAACTCGTCAGCCATCGCGGTGATGCAGCACGGGATCGGTTCTCCGCATGCCGCCCACGCCGTCGCATAGGTCGAGTGGGTGTGCACCACACCGCCGACGTCGGGCAAGTGCCGGTACACGTAGGCGTGGGCCGCGACGTCACTCGAGGGCGAGAGCCCACCTTCCACCACCTGGCCGGACAGGTCGCACACGACCATGTCGGCCGAGGTCAACCGGTCGTAGGGCACGCCGCTCGGCTTGATGACGAACCGGTCGCCACCAGGCACCCGCGCGGAGACGTTGCCGGCGGTCCACACGACAAGCCCCCAAGCGACGAGTTCCGCATGCAGGGCCGCGACCTCTTCTCTGAGATCGGCGACCGTTCGTGACGTCGAGCTGGTCACGCTCCGCTCCTTTCGCGCAGTGCACGCAGCCGGTGCAGCACGTCGTTGCCGTGCCGCCCGAAGTAGTCGTGCAGCTGCCGGTATTCGCCGTATAACTCGTCGTAGGTCGCCGTCGTGGCCGTGTTCGGGCGCACCACCTCGTCGCGGACCTTGCCCATCGCCGCCGACGCCAGGCGCACGTCGGCGTGGACGCCCGCAGCCACCGCCGCGTGGATCGCCGAACCCAGCGCCGGGCCCTGGTCGGTGCCGATCAACGAGATGGGCCGACCGAGGACGTCGGCGTAGATCTGCATGATGAGTGGCCGTGAAGCCAGCCCGCCGGCCGCCGTCACCTGGTGAACCGGAACGCCGCTGGATTCGAACGTCTCGATGATCAGCCTCGTGCCGAAGGCAGTCGCCTCGACCAGCGCGCGGTAGACGTCCTCGGGCCGGGTGGCAAGCGTCTGGCCAAGCACGACCCCGGAAAGCTCGTGGTCGACCAGCACCGACCGGTTTCCGTTGTGCCAATCGAGTGCGAGCAGGCCATGCGCTCCCGCTGGTTGCGCCGCGGCGAGCGTCGCGAGATGGTCGTGCAGGCTCAGCCCCGCCGCACGAGCCGCCTCGCGGTAGCCACCCGGCACGCAGGTGTCGACGAACCAGCCGAAGATGTCGCCCACCGCACTCTGACCGGCTTCGTATCCCCAGTAGCCGTCGACGATCCCGCCGTCGACGACGCCGCACATACCCGGGACGGCGACCATGCTGGTCGCGTTGACGACGTGGCACGTCGAGGTCCCCATCACGGCAAGCAGGTGTCCGGGCTCGACGGCACGCGCCGCAGGAGCGGTGACGTGCGCGTCGACGTTGCCCGCCGCGACGGCGATGCCGGCAGGCAGGCCCATCCATCGGGCCGCCGTCTCGGTCAGGCCACCGACCCGCGTGCCAAGACTGCTCAGCGGGTGTTCGAGCTTGTCGCGGACGAACGTGCCGAAGCGCGGGTCGAGCGCCAGCAGGTACTCCTCGCTCGGGTACGCGCCGTCCTGGCGGATGCCCTTGTACCCAGCGGTGCACGCGTTGCGACTCTCCTGGCCGGTGAGCTGCCAGACGATCCAGTCCGCGGCCTCGATCCAACGGTCGGCCGCCGCGTAGATATCGGGTGCTTCCCGTAGCAGTTGCAGCGCTTTCGCGAATTGCCACTCCGAAGAGATTTTGCCGCCGTACCGCACCAGCCACGGCTCGCCGCGCTCCTGCGCAACGGCATTGATCAGCTCCGCCTCCGGGGACGCCGCGTGGTGCTTCCACAGCTTCACGTACGCGTGTGGTTCGCGCTCGAAACGCGGGTCGCTCGACAGCGGTGTCCCGTCGGCGCGAACGGGCAGCGGCGTCGATGCCGTGAAGTCGGTGGCGATGCCGACGACGTCTTCGGGGCTGATGCCGCCCGATGCCAACGCCTTCGGGACGGCGAACCGCAGCACGTCGACGTAGTCGCGGGGGTCCTGCAGCGCCCAGTCGGGAGGAAGTTGCTCACCGGTCGGCAAGAACACGCGGTCCATGACACCGTGCTCGTAGTCGTGGACCGCGGTGCCGAGTTCGGTGCCATCGTGGGCGTCGACGACGAGCGCGCGCCCCGACAACGTTCCGTAGTCGACGCCGATCACGACAGCTGGATTAGCGCTCACATCGCCTCCGCATCGCTGGGCACGGCACAGCCGTTCCCATTCCTAGTACGCCTTCGCCGGCGTGCGAGGGCGCGCCGGCTTACGGCCGCCCGCCCACGCGGTGGTACTCGCCCGCTCGACCAGTTCGACCGGCACGGTGATTCGCTCCACCGACGTTGCCGCCGCGGCGAGCTGGCCGAGCAGCAAAGACAAGCTCTCCCGGCCGACGGCCCCGAAATCCTGCCGAATCGTGGTCAGCGGCGGGGCGAAGTAAGTGGCTTCCGGTACGTCGTCGAACCCAACCACGCTCACGTCGTCGGGTACCGCCCGGCCTGCTTCGCGCAGGGCGCGCAGGAGCCCGAGCGCCATCTGGTCGTTGGCGACGAACACCGCTGTCGCCTCGGGAATCCGGGCCAGCATCTGACCGGCTTCGTATCCTGAATGCGCGCTCCAGTCTCCGGTGATCGGCGGCATGATCTGCGCCCCGGCGCGTGTCAATGTCTCGCGCCAGCCCGCGATCCGCCCTCGGGCCTCGAGCCAGTCGTCTGGGCCGGCCACGTGCCACACGGTCTGGTGGCCGGCGTCGAGCAGATGCCGGGTCGCGAGGCGGGCGCCCATCTCCTGGTCGACCGACACCACCGCGACGTCTACGTGGGGGTCGCCCTCGACGGCCACGATCGGTCGCGCGCGAGTCAGACCCTGCAGAGCCTGCCCGGCGGAGACCAGCGGCGTGATCGCGATGATCCCGTCGACGCCCTGGCTGACGAGCCGCTCGACGGCATCGTGGACCGACCCGCGGTCGATCGATCGCAGGCTGACGACGGTGACGAAATAGTCGGCGTCGGCGGCCGCTTGCTCGATGGCGTGCAGCGTCGAGGCCGGACCGTACAACGTCGAGTTCAGCGTGACAACACCGAGCGTCTGGGTGCGACCGGTGACGAGAGCCCGTGCGGTGAGGTTGCGTCGATAGCCGAGCTGATCGATGGCGGCGAGCACCCGCGCTCGCGTCGGGGGCCGCACCGACGCAGCATCGTTGAGGACCCGCGACACCGTCATGTGTGACACGCCGGCCAGCCGAGCGACATCGGTCATCGCCGGCGGACGTAAGTCATCCGATGGCACAGCGGGCCCTCACCTGTCGTTCCACTCGCTGCGGTCGCCGGCCTCCCGTGCCGGCCGTGCCCAGCCGAGTGAACGCTAACATAGTGGCTGCCCCATCGCAGCGGCACGAGGCTCAGGGCTCGACGGCGGTCGCGTGGTAGGTCGTCCCGGCGCCGGGCATCGTGACCGGCTCGCGCGTGTAGCTGATGCTGCCAACGCGCAACCCTTTCGCGCGCAGCACCTGCGCAATGCGCGGGACAGCCTCGATGGTCGCTGCCGGGAAGTCGTGCATCAGCATGATGTCGCCCGACTCCAACGACTCCGCCGCCGCAACGATCTCGTCGGCCGACGCGCCGTCCCAATCTCGCGAGTCGACGGTCCACAACACCTCGAGCAGGTCGAGCGCGGTTGCAGTGGCGCGAACCCGCTCGTTCGTCGCACCGTAAGGGGGACGGAACAACGCGACCCTCTCGCCGACGATGTCGGTCAACGCGCGCTGAGTGTTCGCCAGCTCGTCGCAGGCCTGTTGGTGATCGAGTTCCGTAAGGTACGGGTGTGTGTAGGTGTGGTTGCCGAGCCACATGCCTGCGTCGAGTTGAGCCCGGACGAGATCCGGCCGGGCGACGGCGTTGCCCCCGATGTTGAACATCGTCGCACGCAGGTCGTTCTCGACGAGAACCCGCAACAGCTGTGCCGTGGTCGGGCTCGGGCCGTCGTCGAAAGTCAGGCCGACACAACCGCTACATGCGCCGCCGCCGATGTCCATGGTTCATTATCAGGCTCGCCGGCCGAGTTGCCGCCGGCTACGCCAAACACGCGAACGAGCGTTCGAAATCCGCAGCGGTGAGCTGCATGACCTCGTGCCGAAGCTCGGCGTCGTAGTCGCGAGGCTTCGCCTCGACGATCATGATGAGGTCGAGGCGCCCGCACAGAGGAGACGCCCGGCATGAAGGTAAACCTGTGCGACGACTCGCTCAACCCGGCGCCGAACACGCCGAGGAGATCCGGCGCCCGCTCTCGCCTACGGGCGACGGCAACGACCAGACTGTGAGTCGAGCTTGTGCCCGAGATACGCGAGGCGACGAGGACTGCCACGACATGACCGACGACAAGGCAAGCGAGAGGCGGTACCCGACGTCGCTCGGCACGTCCGACCCGACGACGATCCACTTACTCGGCCAGGACCTAGCGAACGACCTGATGGGCAAGGTCGGCTTCGGCGAGCTCGCGTTCTGGCTCGTCGCCCAGCGCCGGCCGACGCCGGGTGAGGTCCGCGTCTTCGAAGCGGTGCTCGTCGCGCTCGCCGACCACGGCTTCACTCCGACCGCGATCGCGGCGCGGATCACCTACCTCAGCGCACCGGATTCACTCCAGGGCGCGTTGGCCAGTGGCCTGCTCGGCGGCGGATCGCGCTTTCTCGGCGTCACCGAGGACGCCGCCCAATTCCTCCACACGGCGCTCGATGAGTGCGCAGGCGCCTTCCCGACCGACGATGCCGGCTGGGACGCCCTCGCACTGGATGTCGTGCGGGCGGCGCGAGCGGCGAAGCAGTACGTGCCCGGGCTCGGCCACCCCGTGCACAAAGACGTTGATCCCCGCACGCCCGTGCTGCTTCGCATTGCGGAGGAAGCAGGCACCCGTCGCGAGCACCTCCGCTTGTACGAGGCGATCGGGCGCGTGCATCCGGAGATTCTCGGACGCCGCCTCCCGCTCAACGGGGCCGGCGTGTGCGGCGCCGCGCTGGCCGACCTCGGCCTGCCGCTTCACATGCTGCGTGGTTTCGCCCTGCTGGCCCGGGCTGCCGGCTTGCTCGGACAGCTTGCCGAAGAACAGCGCAGGCCGATCGCTGCGCAGATGTACATCGCGATCGACCGAGGCGCGTATTACGTACCGCCCGACGAGTAGCAGGCTGGTGTCCAGTCACAGGCGTTAGACATCTGCGGGCCTCTAGGCCCGCGGATGCCTAACGCCCGGGTGTTAGTGGCCGCGCCAGGTGTGAAAACATCGCCCGTATCGTTCTGCCGGCCTGCGCTCTAGGAGACGCCTGATGACGAGCGAGCCGAAGAGCGCGGCCATCGTGCTCGACAAGGCCTTCCGGATCGCCCCGGTGAACCGGCGCACGTTCGGTTCTTTCGTCGAGCACATGGGGCGCTGCGTCTACAGCGGCATCTACGAACCCGGCCACCCGCATGCCGACAGCGAAGGCTTTCGTCGCGACGTCCTCGACCTCGTGCGCGAGCTCGGGGTCACGCTCATCCGCTATCCGGGCGGCAACTTCGTCAGCAGCTACCGCTGGGAGGACGGCGTCGGGCCGCGGGAGCACCGGCCACGCCGGCCCGACCTCGCCTGGCACGGCATCGAGACGAACGAGTTCGGGCTGCACGAGTTCATGCGCTGGTGCGCCCTGGCCGAGGTCGAGCCGATGCTTGCGATGAACCTCGGCACCCGCGGCGTCCAGGAGGCCATCGACTTCACCGAGTACGTGAACCTGCCCGGCGGCACCGCGTTCTCGGAGCAGCGGCGGGCGAACGGCGCCGAGGCGCCGTTCGGTGTGAAGCTGTGGTGCCTGGGCAACGAGCTTGACGGTCCATGGCAGATCGGGCGCAAGACCGCACACGAGTATGGCCGGCTGGCCGCCGAGACAGCCCGCGCGATGCGCCGCATCAGCCCTGACGCACAGCTGGTCGCCTGTGGCAGCTCGGCGTTCAGCATGCCGTCGTTCGCGGACATGGGAGGCCGAGGTACTCGAGGCCGCGTACGACGTCGTCGATCTGATCTCCTGCCACGGCTACTACGAGGAGGAGCGGGCGGGTGACCTCCCGTCCTTCCTCGCTTCGGCCGTGGAGATGGACTCCTACATCCGGGCTGTCGTAGCCACCGCCGACCACATCGGCGCGAAGCTGAAGAGCAAGCGCCGCATCGACATCTCGTTCGACGAGTGGAACGTGTGGTATCTCGAAAAGCACCAACGCGAGTTCGAGCCGACCGAATGGCAGGTGGCGGGTCGCGTCATCGAGGACGAGTACACGGTCGCTGACGCCGTCGTCGTGGGCAACCTCCTCATGTCGCTGCTGCGCAACAGCGACCGCGTGCAGGCGGCGTGTCTGGCGCAACTCGTCAATGTCATCGCGCCGATCCGCTCGGAGCCCGGCGGCCCGGCCTGGCGGCAGACCACCTTCCACCCCTTCGCGCTGACCGCGCGCTACGCCGCCGGCGACGTGCTGCGGGTCGAAACCGCGGCGCCGCAGTACGAGACGGTGTCCTACGGCGACGCAGGAGTCATCGACGCCGTCGCGACGTACGACGAAGCGAGCGGCGAGTCGACCGTCTTCCTGGTGAACCGTGATGTGGCCAACCCCGTGGTCGTGAACATCGACGCGCGCGGCGTCGGCGCGACGTCCGTACTCACCGCCACCTCGCTGTGGGACGACGACGTGTACGCAACCAACAACGAGGCGACACCGGACCGGGTACGGCCGAAAGACATCGAGCACCCCATCCTCGACGGCGGCCGCACCCAGCTGGCGTTGCCACCCGTCTCGTGGACGATGGTGCGGTTCGCCGGAGACCAACCGCACTCGTGAACCGACGACGCTTTACTCGGCCGTGATCAGCCGGGGCGGCTGCCCTGGTCGGCGACCACCCGGTGGTGCAGCGCCACCGCCCGCTGGTGGCTCTGGTCGCCGAGCGGCCCCGCCGGGCGGTGGTCGATCTCGTGCACTGAAGCGGCACGCCCGTACACGACGAGCACATCGCCTTCCCGAACCACCGTCGGGCCGACCGGAGTGCCGACGTACTCCTCGTGCGGCCGGCTGATGCCCAGCACCGCGACCCCTTCATCTCGAAGGGCGAGCTCGGCAAGCGTCCGGTCGGCGAGCCAGTCCCCCGCCGCCACCGCGAGCTCGCTGACCGCGTAGTCACCGGAGAGCCGCAGCAGACCGGCGACGTCGCGATCGGGTAGGTCTGTGAAGCGACGCAGCATCCGGGCGATGAAGCGGGTCAACCGCCGGTCGACCCAGGCGCTGCGCGACAGCAGCACCAGGGCGATCAGGCCCGCGACGAGCTCCAGGATGCGGTACCCGGCCGCGCCCACACCGCGGGACTGAAAGCCCAGCATCAACGAACTCACGGCGGCGACGATGCCTGCGTTGCCCAGCAGCATCAGCACCATGATCACCCGGCGCCGCAACGGATGATCGACGACGTGCTCCGACTCCGACGTCGTGAAACCCGAACCCGTGAATGCCGACCGTGCCTGGAATCGCGCCGCCTGCGTCGACATGCCGCTCGCCACCAGGATCACGGTCGCCACCCGGGTGATCAGCAGGGACACCGCGACGACGACGAGCAGCGAACTGATGGCGTACACGTCTTGAACGGTGCCCGCACCCACCGCCGTCCATGCGGCGCTCAGTGGTGGGCGCGAAGATGGGCCAGGAGGGGCTCTCGGCGCACGCAGTTGCGCAGCGCGAACGAGTCAGCCAGGGCGAGCAGGTCGTCGGGCCCCAGCCCACGGAAGAGCTCGGCGTACTCGCCGATCATGGGCTGGGCGAACATGATGTGCGGCAGCACCGTCTCGACCCAGATGCGGGCACCGAACGGATACGGATCGAAGCCGGGAAACTCCCGCGCGACCAGTGCGTGCACCTGCTCCAGCAGCTCACTCACGCCGTGGCCGGTCGAGCCCCATGCGTCGACGCCGAGGCGGTCCTTCTTCGCCATGAGGTCGCCGAACCGCGAGCCGTACGCGCTGCCGGGGGCGATGTGTACCAAGCCCTGGAGTCCGACGTCCTTGTAGGTCCACAGGGACCAGCTCGCGCCGTGCCGCCGATAGATCTCGAGCTGGTCGGCCAGAATCTGCATGCGCTCGGTATCGCGCGCAGGATCGCCGACGTAGACGGGCCCGAACTCACCGACCCACACCGGTGTCGTCGTCCGGCGCTGAAGTTCGGTGCGCTTGAGAAACGTCTCCTCCAGCTGCGCCTTGTCGACCCATACGCCATCGGTGTAGCCCGGATAGCCGCCGCCGCGGACGAACCCGGCGAGGGCGTAGTCGTGGCAGGTGTAGACGGTGTTCTCGGCCGGGTCGCCGAGCACGCCGAACTCGGTCGAGTAGGTGTTGCCGTCAAGGAAGAGGATGTGCCGCGGATCGACGGCGCGGACCGCGTCGGTGAGTTGCCGGTAGAACGGGCCGATGATCTCCCCCGACTCATCCGCCGGCTCGTTGACCGGGTTGTACCCGGCGACCCATGGGTTGTCCTTGTAGTGGTCCGCGATCGCTTCCCACAAGCGCAGGACGCGGTCGCGAAAGTGCGGATGATGCCAAAACCCCGGCACGTGGGTCGGGTTGTCGGAGTGCCAGTGGTGGTTTTGCGCACCCGGCAACGCGTGCAGGTCGATGACGGTGTAGATGCCGTGTCGACCGCAGAGGTCGACGACGCGGTCGAGCTGGGCGAACCCGCCTGGAACCAGCTCGAACGGGCGTTCGTCGTCCTCGAAGTGGCGGTAGTTCACCGGGATGCGCACGCAATTCAACCCGAGTTCGGCGAGCAACCGGACGTCGTCCTCGTCGAAGAACGCGGTGAGCAGGCGGTCGAAGAACAGTTCGTAGTTCTCGGTGCCCAGCACCCGGCGAACAGCCGATCGCATCCAGGCCTCGGTGCCCGGGTAACCGGTGATGAAGTTCTCCATGTTGAGCCAGCCGCCGAGGCCGACGCCGGTCAGCCGGAGCGGCGTTCCCGCCGAGTCGACGATCTCAGCGCCGCGCGTTCGAAGTGGCCGCGACGACGCACCTTCGCTCGTGCCGCTCGAGTCGGTCAAGGCGTCGTGCATCAGCGAGGCTGCGGGGCGGCCGTGCTCTCGCGGATGAGTAGCTGGGTCGCCAGCTCGAAGCGGAGAGTTTCGATCTCTTCCCCGCGCACGATGCGCAGCACCGTGCGAGCGGCGAGCATGCCCATCTCTACCAGCGGCTGGCGCACGGTGGTGAGCGGCGGCGACGACCATCGGGCCTCAGGCAGGTCGTCGAACCCCACGACGCTGATGTCGCTCGGGATGCGCAGCCCGTGCTGCCGGATCGCCTCGTAGACGCCGTACGCCATCTGGTCGCTCGACGCGAAGATGGCAGTAGGCGGCTCGTCGAGTGCGAGGAACTTGTCGGCACCTGCGAAGCCGGACTCGTGGTAGAAGTCCCCCTGGTACACCAGATCGTCGTCGCTGCGAATGCCCGCGGCGTCGAGTGCGGTGCGGTAGCCGTCGAGGCGGGCGCGACTGCACTGCAA
This sequence comes from uncultured Actinomycetes bacterium, assembly GCA_963782965.1. Classification (GTDB taxonomy): domain Bacteria; phylum Actinomycetota; class Actinomycetes; order Acidothermales; family Acidothermaceae; genus CAWALV01. The sequence goes on along the minus strand of CAWALV010000006.1, from coordinate 765,109 downwards.
GCGTGGCGGACCGGTGATGATCGCGATCCGCCGGTGGCCGAGCCCGACAAGATGTTCCGTCGCGCTCAGACCGCCCGCCCAGTTGGTCGCCCCGATGGTCGGCAGGTCGACGGAGGGCACGCCGGCCGGATCGACGACGACCGTCGGCAGGTGCCGGGTGAGTTCGGCCTGCAGCTGCGGGTTGAGGTGGGAGTTCACCAAGATGACGCCGTCGGAGGCCCGGGCCTGAACGTTCTGCCACCACCGGCGCTCGGACGTCGCGCGGCTGTGCACCGCCGAAACGACGACGCCCACCCCGACGTCGTGAGCGACGTCCTCGACGCCGCGGATGATCTCGACCGCCCACGGGCTGTCGAGGTCGTTGAACACCAGGTCGATGAGGCTCGCCTGGCCGCCGCGCGGTGCGGTACGGCGGCGATACTCGTGGCGCTGGAGCAGCTGCTCGACCCGAGTGCGCGTCTCGGGCGCGACATCCATCCGACCGTTGAGCACGCGGGAAACCGTTGGTACCGAAACACCTGCCTCTTCGGCGATGTCCGCAATCGTGACTCGACGGCGCCCGCCGGCACTCACGGCGACTCCTCTTCCAGCGCGGTCGTCACAGGATACGCGGCGAAACCGAAGCACTCTAGACGAACACCCGCCCGGACGAGCGGAATTCTGTCGTCGAGTCTACCGAGGCCTGGTGTCCCCGCCCAGGAAAGGTCCGCGGGCGCGGCGCGGTCGTTCATCGCACGACGACACTGGCATCAGCCGCCATGCGGCGCGACGAGTCGACGACCCGTTGCTCGCCGACGAGTCGCAGGCGTACGACGCCACGAACGTCGACGCTGGACGCCGCGATGCGCAGCTCGAGGTCGCCCGGCTCGACGATCCGGACCCCGTTGCGCCCGGTGAACGACGACAAATCGGCCGAGATCGTGAAGGACACCTGCGCCCGCTGGGCAGGTTCGAGCTCAACGCGCGCATATCCGATCAACCGGATATCGGGTCGGGTGACGGACGCGACCGGGTCGTGCAGGTAGACCTGCACGACGTCGCTACCCCGGCGCTCGCCCGAGTTCGTGACCGTCAGCGAGATCTCGACCTCGCCGTCGATCGGGACGTCGACGGGCTGGCCCAGCGGTGAACCGGCTGCCTGGAAGGCGCCCCAGTCGAAGGTGGTGTACGACAAACCATGACCGAAAGGCCATAGCGGCGTGGGGTCGATGTTGCTGACCTCGCTCGCCAACCCCAGCTTCGGGGTGTAGTAGGTCGACGGCTGGCCGGCCGAAGTGCGCGGAATCCCGACCGGCAGGTGACCGGAGGGGTTCACCCGCCCGGAAAGCACGCCGGCAAGCGCCGGGCCGCCTTCTTCTCCTGGGAAGAACGCTTGCACGGCTCCCCCGAGGCGGTCGGCGAAGTCGCCGAGCGCGTACGGCCGCCCAGCCAACATCACCAGGACGACGGGCGTGCCGCTCGCCAGAAGCGCTTCCAGGAACTGGCCCTGGACGCCGGGCAACGCGAGGTCGGCGGCGTCGCACCCCTCACCCGACGTGCCGCGCCCGAACAACCCGGAACGGTCGCCCAGCGCGACGACGCACACGTCGGCACCCGCGGCCGCCTCTACTGCCGCCGCGAAGCCGGAGGTGTCATCGCCGTCGACATCGCAACCCACGGCGTATTCGATCTGCGAATCGGGCAGCTCGGCGCGCAGCGACTCCAGCAAGGTCGGAACGGGCGGTCCGAACGGCACCTCGGGATGCTGTGAGCCGATGTGGCTGGGAAAGGTGTAGCAGCCGAGCATGGCAAGCGGGTCGTCTGCTCGCGGACCCACGAGCGCGATGCGGGAATTCGCCGGCAGCGGGAGAGCGCCGGAGTTGGCGGTCAGGACGACGGCCTTCTCGGCCACCTCCCGCGCGAGCGCCCGGTTGGCCGGAGTGTCGAGGTCGAGCGATCCGCGCGCGGCGTCGATGTCGCCGTCCATGCGTTGCTGCAGTTGGACGAGCGCAGGCGGTTCCGGTCGCCAGTCGGGGTCGAGGAGGCCGAGTTGGCACTTCTGCGTGAGCACGCGCTGCACCGCACGATCGACGAGCGACTCGGCAACCGCGCCGGCACGAACCGCCTCGACGAGCGGCATGCTGTAGCAGCGCGCCGTGGGCAACTCGACGTCGACGCCGGCCTCGAGTGCGTAGGCCGCCGCATGGGCTTCCGAATCGGCGATCCGGTGCTCCAGCCAGAGGAACGAGATCCCGAAGTAGTCGGCGACGACAGTGCCGTCGAAGGCCCACTGGTCACGCAGCACACCGGTCAGCAACTCGACGTTGGAGGCGGCCGGGATGCCGTCGACCTCCGCGTAGGAATGCATGACCGACCGGGCGCCGCCGTCTCGCACGGCCATCTCGAACGGGAACAGGTAGATGTCGGCGAACTCTCGCGGGCCGGCGGAAACCGGCCCGAAGTTACGACCGGCGCGCGAGGCCGAGTAACCGGCGAAGTGTTTGAGGGTGGCCACGATCCCGGTGGACTCGAGCCCACGAACGTAGGCGGTGGTGATCGTCGCGACGAGGTACGGATCCTCGCCGACGGTCTCCTCGACCCGGCCCCAGCGGTAGTCGCGAGTCACGTCGAGGACGGGAGCGAGCCCCTGATGCACGCCGACGGAGCGAAGGGCCGAACCGATGCAGACGGCCATCGACTCGACGAGCTCGGGGTCGAACGTCGCACCCCACGCCAAGGGGGTGGGAAAGATCGTGGCGCCCCAGGTCATGAAGCCGGTCAGGCATTCCTCGTGGGCCACCGCGGGGATGCCGTGCCGATTGGCGGCGGCGATCCCCGCCTGGGTGCGGGCGAGCGCGCGCGCGCCGAGCGCAGGGTCGACGGGGGCCGTGCCGAACGGTCTGGTCAGCTGACCAAGCCCGCTGGAGATGAACGTGTTCCAATCGAGCGGACCCTCGGCGAGGTCGTGTTGGTGGGGCGCCACTCCCTCGCCCGAGGCGTCAGCACCGACCCACACGCCGTAGAGCTGGGCAACCTTCTCCTCCAGCGTCATGCGCGCCATGAGGTCCGACACACGCTGTGGCGTCGAGAGGTGCGGATCGCGCCAGGGGAGGTCGCCCATAGCTGCCGCCCGGTCGGTCGACACGGTGGTCGCGTCGTCTGTCGCCACGTCACGTCCATTCAAAGTTGCTGACTCTACTTCCGGCAAGCCGGTCGTACTACTTCCGAGCGCCCGTCGAACACCCGGGGTGCTACCGCCGGTCCCGGGCCACGGGGGCGGTTGTACCGGTATACCTGCTCAGCGCAGGTTTCCGAAGACTTCCGGAAGTCGGGACCCCGCTGAATGTAACGGTTCTGCATGAGCGGGGGAAGGTCTGTTGACCGTGAATGGTAGCGGTATTACGGTAACGCCCACCTGCTAGACATCAGCTCGTTGTTGTTGTCTGTGCCGGTAACTTCCGGAAACCAACCGGCCAGCGGCACACAAGCCTCGGGCACCCGTGCGGACGCACGGGACCCTCCTCGAAGGGATGCTCATGACCAGCCGCACCACAAGTACCCCAGCTGAAGGAAGCCAACTAATGCATTCGTCGAATCGGGCAGGGCGGATCGCGGGTCGGCACCGCGGGCTCGCCGTCGTCAGCCTGGCGGCGGTCGCCGCCCTGGGCCTCGCGGCCTGTAGCAGCAGCAAGAGCACCGGCTCCACCTCCACGCCTCCGCCCTCCTCGGGTGGCGGCACGTCGCCGAGCACCTCGGCCAGCACAGGCGGCAGCCCCAGCGCAAGCAGCAGCCAGCTCAACGGCGGCAAGCCGGTGACCCTCACCTGGTGGCACAACGCCAACCAGGACCCCGGCCTGAGCGCGTTCAAGAAGGTTGCCGACGACTTCCACTCGATGCACCCGAACGTCAGCTTCACCGTGCAGCCGATCCAGAACGAGGACATCAAGACCAAGATCGCCGCTGCGCTTCAGGGCACTCCGCCGAGCATCTTCCAGCAGTGGGGTGGCGGCTCGATGGCCACTCAGGTCGAGTCCGGCAAGCTCATGGACATGACCCAGGCCGCCTCGAGCTGGATCGGCAGCCTCGGCGCCGGGGTCAAGGGCTGGCAGACCTCTGACGGCAAGCAGTACGGCATTCCCTACGACTACCACGTGGTCGGCTTCTGGTACCGCACGGACCTGTTCCAGCAGGCCGGCATCACCGACCCGCCGAAGACGCTCGATGACCTTCTCGCCGACGTGACGAAGTTGAAGGCCAAGGGCATCGCACCGATCGCAGTGGGTAGCAAGGACAAGTGGCCGGACGCCTTCTACTACGAGAACTTCGTTCTGCAGGAGTGCCCGAAGGCCACCGTGACCTCGAGCATCGCAGCGGTCAAGTTCACCGACCCGTGCTTCGTCAAGGCCGGCGACGACCTCAAGAAGCTGCTCGACGCCAAGCCGTTCAACACCGGCTTCCTCGCCACGCCTGCGCAGCAGGGTGCGGGCAGTTCGGCCGGCCTGCTGGCCAACGGCAAGGCCGCGATGGAACTGCAGGGTGACTGGGAGATGGCCGTGCTCCCGAGCCTGACCTCGGACAAGAACTTCGCCTCCAAGATGGGCTGGTTCCCGTTCCCGTCGATCTCGGGCGGCCAGGGTGAGCCGGGTGCAGCCCTCGGTGGCGGCGACGGTTTCTCCTGCGCGAAGGACGCCACGGACGCCTGCCCGGCGTTCCTGGGCTACTTCACCAGCGGCCCGGTCGAGAGTGACCTGGTCAAGGCCAACGCGATCACCATCCCCTCGAACAAGGACGCCGTGTCGGCAATCACCGACCCGACCTTGCAGAAGGTCCAGACGTACATGCAGGGTGTTAACTACAACCAGCTGTACTTCGACCAGGCACTTCCGACCAATGCGGGCAACGCTCTGAACGACGCCATCGCGAACTTCTTCGCCGGCTCGGGCAGCGCGCAGGCCATCGCCGATTCAGTGGGTAAGGCAGCCAGTCAGTAATGACGAGTAGCAGCAGCACCGCGAGCCGGTCGGGGCAACCCGACCGGCTCGCGGTGCAAGCCCAGACCCCGGGCAAACGCCGCAAGCAGGGTTCGCAGCTTCGGAAACGCCTCCAGCTGACCTTCCTGCTGACGCCCGCGCTGGTTCTCTTCATCGGCTTCGTGCTCGTGCCGATCGTGGTGGCGTCCTACTACAGCGTCTACAAGTGGAACGGGTTCAACCCCGTCATGAAGTGGGCCGGCTGGGGCAACTTCGACCGGGCGATTCATGACACGGTCTTCGACCACGCGATCTGGCACAACGTCGAGATCGCGTTGCTGTCGCTGTTCATCCAGCTGCCGATACAGATCGCATTGGCGCTGTTGCTCAACCGCAAGCTGCGTGGGCGTGGCTTCCTGCGCCTCGTCGTGTTCGCGCCCTACATCCTCTCCGAGGCTGTGACGGCCGTCATCTGGATCATGCTGCTCCAGCCCGACGGCTTCGTCGACCAAATCTTCAAGTTCTTCGGTGCCGGTGGGCTGATCCACAGCTGGCTCGGCAACACGCATCTGGTGCTCTACACGCTGTTCGTCGTGATCACCTGGAAGTACATCGGCTTCGGCATCGTGCTCTTGCTCGCCGGCCTGCAGGGCATTCCCGGCGAGCTGCGCGAGGCGGCAGCGCTCGACGGCGCGACGCCCTGGCAGGCCACCCGCCGGGTCACGCTGCCCCTGCTCGGTCCCACGATTCGCATCCTGATCTTCCTTTCCATGATCGGTTCGCTCCAGCTGTTCGACCTGGTGTGGATCATGACCCTCGGTGGCCCGGCCGGCGCATCGACGACGATGGCCACCTACCTGATCAACAAGGGTTTCCAGAGTTACGAGTTCGGCTACGGCAGTGCTGTCGCCGTGATCATGTTCGTCATCTGCTTCGCCTTCGCGCTGCTCTATCAGCGCTTCGCGTTACGCCGTGACACTCAAGGTGCATTGACGAGAGGTGTGACGTAACAGCCATGTCCGCAGCAACGCTGACCTCTGAGCCACCCGCCGCGCCCCACCGGCGCAGCCGCCTGGCGCCGCAATCGCCGGTCGGGACTGCACTCGCCTACGCTGCGGGCGTCGTCGTCATCCTCCTCACGATCGTGCCGCTGTTCTTCGTGTTCCTCGGCGGTTTCCGCACGACAGCGCAGATCAACAGCTCGCCGACCGGGCTGCCCCACCCCTGGGTGTGGGAGAACTACAAGTCGATTGTCACGTCGCACCACTTTTGGCAGTACATGGAGAACAGCGCCATCATCGCGGTCACGGCGACCGCGGTGGTGCTCGCCGTCGGCTCGATGGCGGCCTTCGCGTTGTCGCGCTATGTGTTCCGGGGCCGTGAGGCCGTGTACACGTTCTTCTTGATCGGCCTTCTCTTCCCGGTGAGCGTCGCCTCGCTGCCCCTCTACCTATGGCTGCGCAAGCTGCACATGCTCGAGAAGTGGTGGGGCGTGGCGCTGCCCGAGGCTGCGTTCGGGCTGTCTATCGCCATCTTGATCCTGCGCCCGTTCATGCGCGCCATCCCCGCCGAGCTGGAAGACGCCGCCGTCGTCGACGGCACGAGCAAACTCGGCTTCTTCTGGCGCATCCTGCTGCCGCTCTCGCGACCGGCGCTGACGACGGTCGGCATCCTCTCGTTCGTGACGAGCTGGAACCTCTACATCTTGCCGTTGCTGGTTTTCAACAATGACCGCGACTACACGTTGCCGTTGGGTGTCGCCACGTTCCAGTCGCAGTATTCCTCCGATACCGCGAAGGTCTTCGCCTTCACGGCATTGTCGATGTTGCCGACGCTCATCTTCTTCACCGTCGCCGAGAAACGCATCGTCGGTGGCCTCACCGGCGCGGTCAAGGGTTGACGCGGTCTTTCCAGGGCGCCTCGATGTCATGCAGCTAGTTCGCTACCGCGATCCGGTCACCGGCGCGGCCGCCGCCGGAGTGACGGCCGGCTCGGGTATCACGCCGGTGAGCGGCGTCCGCCGAATTGCCGACGTCGCGCGCCTGCCCCTGCAGGAGATTCGCGACCTGTTCGAAAGCGCGGAGTCGGCGAACGCCGTCGTCCCGGCTGACGGTGTAGCGCTGCTCGCCCCCGTCGACGCAGCGATGGAGGTCTGGGCCGCAGGCGTCACCTACCTGTGGTCGCGAGACGCGCGGGTCGAGGAGAGCGGCGGATTCGGCGACGTCTACACCCGGGTATACGACGCCGAGCGCCCGGAATTGTTCTTCAAGTCCACCGCGTGGCGCGTCGCCGGGGCAGGAGAGGCGATCGCGATCCGCGCGGACTCCGCCGTCGACGTCCCCGAACCCGAGCTCGCCGTCGTGGTCAACCGGTTCGGTGAGATCTTCGGTTACACGATCTGCGACGACGTGAGCTCGCGAACGATCGAGGGCGAGAACCCGCTGTACCTGCCGCAAGCCAAGGTCTACCTCGGCGGCTGCGCGATCGGCCCGGCGATCCGGCCGGCCTGGGAGATTGCCGACCCCTACGACCTGGCCATCGCGATGCAGATCACCCGCGACGGCGAGACCGTGTGGGACGGCACGGCCTCGACGAAGCAGCTCAAGCGCAGGCTCGACGAACTCGTGGAGTTCCTGTTCCGCGCCGACGAGTTCCCGCACGGCGTCGTCCTGTCGACGGGCACCTGCCTCGTACCGGAGCTACCGTTCACCCTCCAGCCTGCAGACGTCGTACGCATCGAGATCGAGCAGCTCGGAGTGCTGGAGAACACGGTGGTCCGGGGCAAGGATGCCGTCGGGTCGCACACCCGGGCCGCCGTCCTCGACTCACCGGAAGGGGCGCTGGAATGACCGCCGTCCAAAGCATCGATCCCCGCACCGGCGTCGCCGTCGAGCAGGTTACTGCCGAAAGCACCCCGGACGACGTCGACCGCGCGTGCACCGAGGCTGCTGAGGTGGCCACCGCCTGGGGTTCGACGTCACGAGACGCACGCGGCCACGCGTTGCGCGCGATGGCGACGGCACTCGAGGACGACGCAGAAGCCATCGTGGCCGCCGCCGACCGGGAGACCGCTCTCGGTTCGACCCGCCTGCAGGGCGAGCTGCGCCGTACCGCCTTTCAGTTCCGGCTGTTCGCCGACGTGCTCGCCGACGGCGGCTATCTCGAAGCGACCGTCGACCACGCCGGCGACACCCCGATGGGCCCGCGCCCGGACCTGCGCCGGATGCTCGTACCGCTCGGTCCGGTCGCCGTCTACGGCGCGAGTAACTTTCCACTCGCGTTCTCGGTGCCGGGCGGTGATACCGCGTCGGCGTTGGCGGCCGGCTGCCCGGTCGTGGTCAAGGCCCATCCCCTGCATCCGAAGACGTCCGAGCTGTGTTTCCAGGCGTTGCGAGCAGCGCTGCAGGCCGCCGGCGCGCCCATCGAGGTCGTCTCGTTGGTGCACGGCTTCGATGCCGGCACCGCGCTCGTTCAGCACCGCGACATCCGGGCGGCCGCGTTCACCGGTTCGTTGCGCGGCGGTCGCGCGCTGCACGATCTGGCGGCCGGCCGGCCCGATCCGATCCCGTTCTACGGCGAGCTGGGCAGCCTGAATCCGGTGGTCCTCTGCCCCGGCGCGACCGCGGCGGACCCGGCGGCCCTGGCCAAGGGTCTCGCCGACTCGATCAGCCTCGGCGCCGGCCAGTTCTGCACCAAGCCCGGACTCGTCTTCGTACCGGCGGGCCCGGACGGCGACACCGTCCGCGATGCTCTCGCTGCCGACCTCGCCGGTCGGGCGCCCATGGTCTTGCTCGGCGAGTCGATCCGCCAGGCGTTCACGACGACCAGCTCGCGGTTCAGCGCGCATGCGATGGTTCGCCGCCCGAGCGTTGCCGGCCGTGATTCCGGGGACGACGGCGTCGCCGCGCTCGTCCTCGAAGTCGACGCCGCCGACCTCGACGACGAGCTGAGTGCCGAGTGCTTCGGGCCGCTCGCGATCGCCGTCCGCTATTCGAGTTCTGAGGAGTTGCTCACGACGCTGCGGCGGCTGCCCTCGTCGTTGACGGCGTCCGTCCATAGCGTCGACGCCGACCTGCCGCTCGCACGGCGCCTGGAAGCATTGCTGCGCGAGCGCGCGGGGCGGCTGGTCTGGAACGGCTTTCCCACTGGCGTCGCCGTCTCCTGGGCGATGCAGCACGGCGGCCCGTGGCCGGCGACCACGAGCATCCACACGTCGGTCGGTGCGACCGCGATCCGCCGGTTCCTTCGCCCGGTCGCCTGGCAGAACGCGCCGCTGCACCTGTTGCCGGCCGAGCTCCGTGACGACGAGCCGGGCTTCCCGTCCGTCCCGACCCGCGTCGACGGCGTCCTCCAGGTGCCGGGATAGGCGCCCACGTAACGAGCAGGACGTAACCCGCACGGCAAGGAGTTCGAACCAGTGACGTACCAGCAACTGACCGACGACCAAGTCGAGCACTTCCTCGCCCGCGGACACGTGACGATCGAGGGCTGCTTCACCGCCGACGATGCGAAGGACTGGATCGACGAGGCGTGGGTGCGCTTCGGCTACGACCGCGACGACCCCGCGACGTGGGTCGAAAAGCGCATCCATCTCTCGGCTCGTCACCACGTCGACGTTGCCGAGTTCGCGCCCAAGGCATGGCACGCGGCGTGCGAACTGCTCGGCGGCCCGGATCGGGTGGCACTGCCCTGGCGATGGGGCGACAGCTTCATCGCCAACCTCGGCGTGGGAGCAGACCGGCCCTGGCAACCACCGTCGGCGGCCGTCGAAGGCTGGCACAAGGACGGCGACTTCTTCCGCCACTTCCTGGACTCCCCCGAGCAGGGCCTGCTCGTCTTCGTGCTCTGGTCAGACATCGAGCCCCAGGGTGGGGGCACGTTCGTCACCTGCGATTCGGTGCCGGTCGTCACGCGGCTGCTCGCCGACCATCCCGAAGGCCTCCTGCTGGAGGAGTTCGACTTCGCCGACCTGGCGAGCCACTGCAGCGACTTCATCGAAACAACCGGCCGGCTGGGCGACGTCGTCCTGTTGCATCCGTTCGTGCTGCACGCCGTCTCGCAGAACGTGCGCGGCACGGCGCGACTCATCACGAATCCACCGATTGCCCTGCGCGAGCCGATGCGATTCGATCGCGACGATCCGGCCGAGTTCTCGCCGGTCGAGCGTGCAGTCTTGCGCGGTCTGGGCGTCGACCGGTACCGGTTCGAGCTGCGAGGTGAGCGAGAGAACGTCGTGCCCGACCGGGTCCGGCGTCAGCAACAGCGCCAGCTCGAGGAGGAAGCTAGGCTCGCAGCAGCCGGTCGCGGCGACACGCCGCAATGACGTCGACCGCGACCGCGGCGCACCTAAAGCGCGCCAGCTGCCAGTAGCGCGCCTACGCAGGGAGCACGATGCCGACCATCGATATGCCGCTCGAGGAACTGCGCCGCTACCGCGCGACCGTCAACGAGCCGAGCGATTTCGACAGCTTCTGGGCCAAGACCCTGCAAGACGTCCCCCGCGACGAGCCGCCGGTGTTCACCCCCGTCGACACCGGGCTTGTCGCGGTCGAGACCTACGACGTCTCGTTCACCGGTTTCGGCGGCGACCCGATCCGGGCCTGGTTGCACATGCCCGCGGCTGCGGTTCGCCCCGAAGGACCGCTGCCTGGCGTCGTCCAGTTCCAGGGCTACAACGGCGGTCGCGGCCTCGCCCACGAACACGTGTTCTGGGCGCTCGCGGGCTACGCGCATCTCGTGGTCGACACGCGCGGGCAGGGAAGCGGCTGGACGACAGGTGACACACCCGACCCCGCCGGCTCCGGCCCCTCGCAGCCGGGATTCCTGACCCGCGGCATCGACGACCCGACGAACCATTTCTACCGCCGGGTCTTCACCGACGCCGTGCGCGCTGTCGAGGTGTTTCGCGCTCATCCACTCGTCGATGCCGAACGGGCCTGCGTCACCGGCATCAGCCAAGGGGGCGGCATCACGCTCGCCGTCGCGGCGCTGGTGCCCGACCTTGCGGCGGCGATGCCCGACGTCCCGTTCCTGTGCGATTTCCGGCGCGCGTGTGCCGTCTCTCCGGCCGAGCCGTATGGCGAGGTCGTGCGGTACTTGAAGGCGCATCGCGACCAGGTCGAGGCGACGTTCGCGACCCTGTCGTACTTCGACGGCGCGATCATGGCGCGTCGAGCACGCGTGCCCGCGCTGTTCTCCGTCGCGCTGATGGATCAGATCTGCCCGCCGTCGACGGTGTTCGGCGCTTTTCACGCGTACGGCGGACGCAAGGACATCGTCGTCTACCCCTACAACGACCACGAGGGTGGCGAGGCGTTCCAGCACGCGGAGCAGCTCCGCTGGCTCGCAGAGACTCTGGCCGGCTGAGGACCGCCGGCGCGAGAAGCTAGGCGGAGTTGCGGCGTAGTCGCGGCGCCGGGGCGTGGGTCGAGTCTCGGACGACGAGTTCCGTCGCCAGCTCCATCCGCTGCGTTCGGAAGGTCGGGTCGTCGATCAGGCGCACCAGCATCTCGGCCGCCAGCCGGCCGATGCCGTGCAAGGGCTGGCGCACGGTCGTGAGGGGCGGCGACACCCAGCGCGCGACCGGCAGATCGTCGAAACCCACCACGCTGAGGTCTTCCGGTATGCGCATGCCTCGCTGCCGGGCTGCCTCATAGACGCCGAGAGCCTGCTGGTCGCTGCCGGCGAAGATAGCGGTGGGCGGGTCGGCAAGGTCGAGCAGTTCGTTGGTGCTGCGAAAGCCGCCTTCGTGGTCGAGGTCGGCGAAGCGGATGAGCTCGGGATCGCCGGGCATGGCGGCCCGTTCCAGCGCGAACCGATACCCGTCGAGGCGGGCCCGGCTGCACGACACCTCTCGTGGGCCGGAGATGACCCCGACCCTGCGATGTCCCAGGGAGAGCAGGTGTTCGGTCGCCGCGATCCCGCCCGCCCAGTTCGTCGTACCCACGCTCGGCACGGCCGGGCTCGGCACGTTGGCCGGGTCGACGACGACGACCGGAACGCCTTGCTTGTGCAGTGCTTGCCATTGGGCGCTGGTGAGTTCGGAACTCACCAAGATGACGCCGTCGCTTCGCGGGTTCGCGACCGAGCGCGGCAATGTGGTTCGAGCGCCTCCGTGGCGGACGGCTGCGACGACGACACCGCGTTTGTGCCCGGCGAGGTAATCCTCGACGCCCCGCAACAACTCGACCGCCCATGGGCTGTCGAGCCGAGTGAAGATCAGATCGATCAGCCCGGACGTCGCCTCCGGGCGACGACCTGGACGCAGGTACTTGCGCTCGGAGAGCAGCTTCTCGACCCGCACCCTGGTGTCGCGTGAGACGTCAGTACGCCCGTTCAACACCTTGGACACGGTGGGCAGGGAGACGCCGGCCTCCTGCGCGATCATCGCCAGGGTGGTTCGCTCGGCCCTCCCGCGCCGGGGGCCCGAGGCCGCCGGCGCTTCCGCGCGACCGCGCCGTGGCCGCTCCGCGGTCGAACGGCCGCTGATCGGATCGGGCACCTGGACCGTCCTTCCCAACGAAGGCCCGGTCGGGCTCGCGGTCTGGATCAAACTCATCGGGTGATCCACACCCTAGCCGGGGGTGAGACTGATCACGGGCAGCGTCGGCTCGACGTGCCAGGGGCGGGGCCGTCGGGGGGGCTGTCAACACCGCATTGCCGCGCCGCCGCGGCGCCGCGCCCCCTCTCGCCGCCTGCCTTGCCCGGCTTGCGCCGCCAGCGCCACGCCACGGTCGGCGGCCCAAAAACGGGGGCCGCCCAGCCTTAGGTAGCAGCGGGGAGGGCCGATACCACTTTCGAAGAGGCTGTGCGACGCGCCCAGACGGCGATCGCACCGCTGCTGGTGCCGTCCCTACTTGTCGTCCGATGCGTTGCCTTGGGAGCCGATCGTGCAGGCCAGTGCAGAAACGCAGTCGAGTGGCCAGAGCCGCCCGCGGCGCTCGGCTTCGTCACCCGTTCGGGTCGGCGAGCTAGCTGCTGCCGTCGCTGCGGTCGCACTCGCCGGCGTGGCCGGCATGACGCTGTCGCACGCCGTGGCGGCAGCCATCGTCGCCGCGGCGGCCGTCCTCGTCGCGATCGCCTTGGTGACGAGCCAACGCCGCAACGCCGTGGAGTTGCAAGCGTTGGCGCGCAAGCTGACCGCACTGGGCGAGGGCGACCTCACCGTGCAGGTGGGCAGCTACCACTCAGCACCGGTCCAAGGGATGGCCAATTCCACAGCACAGCTGATCGAGCGGCTCCGGACCGTCTTGACCTACAACCACCGGGTCGCCCAGCAACTCGCGGACCAGTGGCGTCAGATGAACGACGTCGCATGGTCGATGATGTCGACATCGGAAGGCACCGTGAAGGACGTCGCGGCCGCGGCGAACTCGGCCGGCGAGGTCTCCGAGCGCATCGGTGTCATCGCCCAGGGTGCCGAGGAGACCGCCGCGACCATCAAGGACGTCGCTGACCACGCGTCGCAGGCTTCGTCGGTCGCCGCGTACGGCGCCGAGCAGGCGAATGCCGCGACCAGCACGTTCGAGGAACTCCAGACGGCATCCAAGCGCGTCGAGTCGATCGTCAAGCTCATCGTGAGCATCGCGTCGCAGACCCACCTGCTCGCGCTGAACGCGTCCATCGAAGCCGCCCGCGCCGGCGAGCACGGCAAGGGCTTCGCGGTGGTCGCGAGCGAAGTCAAGCAGCTCGCCGAAGCGACCGCGCATGCGACGGACGACGTCATCGCCACCATGCGAGACGTCGAAGAAGGCTCCCGCCGCGCGGCTGCGGCGATGACCGACATCACCAGCACGATCGACCAGGTCAACGCGAGCCAGTCGGCGATCGCGGCAGCCGTCGTCCAGCAGACTGCGATCACCGAATCGATCGGTGGCAGCTCCTCGGCGGCCGCCGAGCGTGCGATCGCGCTGGCCGTGAACGTGAAGTCGTTGACCGACGCCGTACGACTGACGGCCTACGCCGGGGCGCAAGCGCGCACCGTTGCGGCCAACGTCTCGAGTGCGGAGGAGGCACTCAACAAGGTCATCGAGGGTTTCCGGTTCACGCCGGTCGACCTCGTGCTGGAAGACGCGAAGATCGACGTCGCGGCGGGGACGACGACGCAGAACGGCGTCACGACTGTGCAGGACTACGTGATGGGCGCCGGCCTGAACCAGTTCGACTACCAGGGGCGATGGGGCCACGCCACGGCGAACGTCGAGGCAGACGGCACCAACTCTCACTCCAGCATGCCGGGCGACACGGCCACCATGCGCTTCGTCGGCAGTCGCATCAAGTTCTTCGGTGTCGCCGCCCCGAACCACGGCCTCGCCGCTGTCAGCGTCGACGGCGGCCCGGAGGCTGTGATCGACCAGTACGCAGAGGAGCGCATCCACGGCATCCTCAACTGGGAGAGCCCGGTGCTTCCGCGCGGCGAGCACACATTCCGGTTGCGGATCCTTGGCGAGAGCAACCCGCAGTCGCGGTACGTGTGGATCAACGTCGACCGCGTCGAGATCTCGGACTGATCTCCGGTTCGATCTCGGTATTTGGGATCGCCGTTCCATATAGCGGTGGCTGACGCCTAGGTTGACCTCCTGACAGGAGGACGCCATGGCAGACCTACCCGAGTACACGCACGGCCACCACGATTCCGTCCTGCGCTCACACCGCTGGCGCACGGCGTCGAACTCGGCGGCCTACCTCCTACCGCAGCTCAGACCGGGGCTGTCGGTGCTCGACGTCGGCTCAGGCCCGGGCACCATCACGGCCGACCTGGCGCGACTGGTCGCCCCCGGCCGGGTGACCGCGGTCGAGCAAACCCCGCAAGCGCTCGCGTTGACGCAGGCCGAGATCGAACGGCAAGGCATCGACACGGTCGACTTCACGGTCGGTGATGCTCACGGGTTGCCGTTTCCCGACGCATCCTTCGACGTCGTGCACGCGCATCAAGTCCTGCAACATGTGGCCGAACCCGCAGCGGTGCTGCGGGAGATGCGCCGAGTGTGTACGCCGGGGGGCGTCGTCGCGGCGCGCGACGGCGACTACAGCGGCTTCGTCTGGTATCCCCTGCTCCCAGAGCTCGACGAGTGGCTGCGGCTCTACTGCGCGGTCGCGAGATCGGACGGCGGCGAACCCGATGCAGGCCGCCGACTGCTGTCCTGGGCCCAGCAGGCCGGCTTTCGTGATGTGGTCGCGACGTCGTCGACGTGGTGCTTCTCAACGCCCGACAGCCGTTCGTGGTGGGGTGGCATGTGGGCCGACCGCATCCGCGAGTCCCGCGTTGCGGCAAGCGCCGTCGAGCGGGGTCTTGCGACGCCGGCCGACCTCGAGCGAATCTCGCGGGCCTGGCTGGAATGGGCATCGACCGATGACGCATGGATCAGCATCCTGCACGGCGAAATTTTGGCCCGCCCGTAGGTCTGCTTCCCGCTGCGGGTTGATCACGTAAACGTGGTCAACACCCCCGAGGACAGGCCTGCAAGCCTGT
Source organism: uncultured Actinomycetes bacterium (assembly GCA_963782965.1). GTDB lineage: Bacteria > Actinomycetota > Actinomycetes > Acidothermales > Acidothermaceae > CAWALV01. The sequence continues at coordinate 749,689 of CAWALV010000006.1, read as the reverse complement.
CCTCGGGGGGGTTAGCCTCATAAGGGCCCCCGCCGTGCTACCCCCGGGGGTATTTCGCCGGTGACGGCGCCAACCACGGCGGACGACGCCGTAGCTAGGGTGACGACGTGGAACCGCCGCCATTGCAGAGCCGGCCGCTGACGAACTGGGCAGGCAACATCGCGTTCGCCGCACAGCGCGTGCACCGGCCGGAATCCGTCGACGAGCTGCGCGACATCGTCGCGACGGCATCTCGGGTGCGAGCCATCGGTACCGCTCACTCGTTCAACGACATCGTCGACACCGACGCCGACCTCGTATCGGTCGCCGCGCTGCCGGCGCAGGTACTCGTCGACGAAGCCGCGATGACGGCGACGGTCAGCGCCGGCCTTCGGTACGGCGAGCTCGCCACGCAGCTCGACGCCGCCGGGTTCGCGTTGGCGAATCTCGGGAGCCTCCCGCACATCGGTGTCGCCGGCGCCTGCGCGACAGCCACCCACGGCTCGGGCGACCGCAACGGTTGCCTGTCGACGTCCGTCGAGGGGCTGGAGTTCGTCACGGCCGGCGGCGAGCTCACGAGACTGTCGCGGCCGCAACCCGACTTCGCGGGCAGCGTCGTCGCACTCGGCGCTCTCGGCGTCATCACGACGATGACCCTGCGAGTCGTGCCACGCTTCGAGGTACGCCAGCACGTGTACGAGCAGCTGCCCGCGGAAGCGTTCCGCACGGGGCTCGACGAGATATTCGGCAGCGCCTACAGCGTGAGCATCTTCACCGACTGGCGTGGTCCCGCGTTGAACCAGCTCTGGGTCAAGGAACGGCACGACGCCGGCGCCTCGCCCACGCCCGCACCACGCACCCGTTGGGGAGCGACTCTGGCCGATGGGGAACGCCATCCGATCGCGCACATGCCCGCCGCGAACTGCACGCAACAAGAAGGCGTTCCTGGGCCGTGGCATCGGCGGCTGCCGCACTTCCGGCTCGAGTTCACGCCGAGCAGCGGAGCCGAACTGCAGACCGAATACCTGGTGCCGCGGCAGTTCGCCGTCCCGGCTTTCGATGCGCTCGACGGGATACGTGCACGGATCGCACCCGTCTTGCAGATCAGCGAGATCCGCACGATCGCGGCCGACGACCTCTGGCTGAGCCCTGCGTACCAACGCGACTCGATCGCGTTCCACTTCACCTGGATCGCCGACACCGCGGAGGTGGCGCCGGTCATCGCGGACGTCGAGCGCGTGCTCGAACCGTTCTCCCCCAGGCCGCATTGGGGCAAGCTCTTCGCGATGCAGCCCGAGGTGCTGCGCAGCCGCTACGAGCGTTTGACCGATTTCCAGCAGCTGCTCGACCGATACGACCCGGCAGGCAAGTTCCGTAACGCGTTCGTCGACAGATACGTGGGCGAGCGTTAGCCGATGTGCGGGCCGAGCAGCGTGCGGTCGGCGGCACTGAGCCGGTCCTTGGCGGTCCGCGCCTGATGCCAGTACGGGTACAGCAGCGGCATCGCGCTCACGTCGTCCAGCCGCTTGCGTTCCGCCGCCGAGAGCTCGAGGTTCGCGGCCTTCAGGTTGTCGGCGAGCTGCTCGTCGGTGCGGGCGCCGACGATCACGGAGGTGACACCGGGCCGCCCGAGCAGCCAGGCCAGCGCCGCCTGCGCCGCCGAGACCCCGTGTGCATCGGCGACAGCGACGAGTTCCTCGATCGTGTCGTAGAGCTTGCCCTCGTCGTAAACGGGCGGCTCGTCCCAGTCGCCGAGGTGCCGGCTTCCTTCCGGTGGCTGAACGCCGCGCCGGTACTTGCCGGAAAGCAGGCCGCCGGCAAGCGGACTCCAGACGAGGATGCCAAGTCCCTGGTCGACGGCGGTCGGCACCAACTCGTACTCGGCGTCACGGGCCTGCAGCGAGTAGTGGATCTGCTGGCTGACGAAGCGCGGCAATCGCTCCTGGACGGCGACGCCGAGCGCCTTCATCAGCTGCCAGGCGGCATAGTTCGAGGCTCCGACGTAGCGGACCTTGCCCGAGCTGACGAGCTGGTCGAGCGCGCCGAGGGTTTCTTCGAGCGGCGTATGGCCGTCCCACTCGTGCACCTGGTAGAGGTCGATGTAATCGGTGCCGAGACGGCGCAGGCTCGCCTCACAACTCCGAATGATGTGGTGCCGCGACAGCCCGGCGTCGTTGGGCCCCTCCCCCATCGGCATGCGGACCTTGGTGGCGAGGAGCACGTCGTCGCGGGCCACCGGCAGTGCCTTGGAGACGATCTCCTCCGACAGCCCGGCCGAGTACACATCCGCCGTGTCGATCAGGTTGACGCCGGCCTCGATCGCCATCGCGATCTGGCGGCGCGCGCCCTCGACGTCGGTCGATCCCACGGCGGCCGCCCAACCGACGCCGCCGAACGTCATGGTGCCGAGGGTCAGCGCCGAGACGCGCAGGCCCGAGTTGCCCAGTTGCCGATACTCCATGGGTGCCATCGTCGCAAACCCGCCGGAACTCCTGCTTGCCGGGCCGGATTGGCGGCCTCGTCGAATGGTTAGGCTCTGTGGCAACGTCACGAGGCTTCAGCCTGGATGCGACAGATTCAATGCCACCGTCGAGATCGTCGCCAAGCCCACCACCGCCGCCGCCCCCTACTCCGTCGCGTGGCGGACGGCGTAGCGCTGCGGGCGCGGCCGGCGCAGACGGCGCGGCCGGCGCAGACGGGGCCGCCAGGTCAGAGGGCGCGCCGCCGCTGGAGCGCTACCGCACCAAGCGCGATTTCGACCGGACGCCGGAGCCGTCGGGGTCACCGCATCTGGCCGCCGGCCCGTCGCCGTCCGGTGCCGAGCGGCGCTTCGTCGTCCAGCGCCATCGCGCCCGGCGGCTCCACTACGACCTGCGCTTCGAGATCGACGGGGTGCTCGTGAGCTGGGCGGTGCCGAAAGGCCCGACGCTCGACCCGGCGGTGCGACGCGCCGCCGTCCACGTCGAAGACCACCCGATCGAATACCTCGATTTCGAGGGAGTGATTCCGGCCGGGCAGTACGGCGGTGGCGACGTCATCGTGTGGGACACCGGCACCTGGCAACCGCACGGCACCGACGACCCAGCCGCCGCGGTCGCGGCCGGCGAACTGCATGCAGACGTGTACGGCGAGAAGCTGCGCGGCCGCATCGTTCTGATCCGGCGCAACCGTGCGGACGGCGGAAAAGAGCAATGGCTGCTGGTGCACAAGCACGACGAATACGCGCTCGAGGGGTGGGACCCCGAAGACCATCCACGCTCGGTGACGAGCGGGTGCACCAGCGACGAGGTGCTCGCCGATCCGGCGCGAATGTGGCGATCGGACCTGCCGGCCGCGCGCGCGTCGGTCGCGCTACGGCCGCCCGCGGTCTCCCCGCCCAGCTCCGATGAACTCGCCGCGCTCGACGAAATGGGGACGGCGGGCACGTGGGAAGTCTTCGGCCGCCGGCTCCGCCTGACCAACCTCGACAAGGTGCTGTTTTCCGGCCGCGACCGCGAAGCGCCGGTGACGAAACGCGAGTTCCTCCGCTACGCCGCAACCATCGCGCCGGTGGTCCTGCCGTATCTCGCCGGGCGGGCTCTCAACATGCATCGCTTTCCGAACGGCGCCGGCCAGAAAGGCTTCTGGCACAAGCAATTGCCCGACCATGCGCCGGAGTGGTTACCGCGGTGGGAGAACCCCGACGCCGCCCCCGGTGAGACCACCACGTACCTCGTCGTCGACGAGCCGGCGGCGCTCGTGTGGGCAGCGAACTTCGGTGCGCTCGAATGGCACGCCTGGACGTCGCGTGTCGACGCGCCTGAGCAACCGAGCTATGCGCTGATCGACATCGACCCCGGCACCACCACCTCGTGGGACGACGTGTTGGTCCTCGCCCGCCTTCATCGCACCGCGCTCGAACATCTCGGCGTCGGCGGTCAGCCGAAGGTGACCGGACGACGCGGCGTCCAGATTCTGGATCCCCATCGCGCGCGGACCTAGCTTCGCCGAAACGCGCAGCTGGGTGCAGCAACTGTCGAAGGCGGTCGGTGCGGTCGTCTCCGATCTGGTCAGCCCCAAGTGGGAGGTCCAGGATCGGGGCGGCCAGGCCCGTCTCGACTACACGCAGAACGCGATCAACAAGACGCTCGTCGCGCCCTACAGCCCGCGGGCGGCGAACGGGGCGCCGGTGTCGGCGCCGATTCGCTGGGAGGAGCTGGACGACCCCGATCTGCGACCGGACGGGTTCACGATCCGCGGCATCCCTGACCGTCTTGCCGAGATCGGCGACCCGTTCCAGACGGTGCTCGAGCCGGGCACGCCGCTCCCGCCGCTCGTGTGACCGTGAGCGCGGCTCGCGAGCGTCGACCTGCTTTCAACGCCGCCGGTTCGGTCACTACGGTGATCGGATGTCGAAAGCTTTGACGGCCGAAATCATGGTGAATGGTCGCCGACCCCAAACTCCGGCCCTTGCCCCGAACGGGCGCTGGCTCAGTTATGTTCTCGCTCCCGTCGGCCGGGCCGGTGACCACCTTGACACCGAGCTTTGGCTGGTCGACGCCGACGCTCCCGCCGTTGCACGTCGAGCGACCACCGACACCGCAACAGAGTCCCGACCGCGGTGGTCTGCGGATTCGGCCAGCCTGTTCTTCCTCTCCGACCGGGCTGATCGCGGTCTCCCCCAGGTGCACCTGCTAACGCTCGCCGACAGCGCGACGTCCGCGTTGACGAACTGGCGTGCCGGCATCGTCGACTACTTGCCGCTCGCCGACTCCACCGTCGTCGCGTTGCTTGCCATCGACGAACCCACGGAGGAGGATGCGCGCCGCAGCCGCGACCGTGACGACGCTGTCGTCGTCGGCGAGGGCGAACCGCGTGCCCGGCTGCGGCTGCTCGACCTGCGTAGTGGCCGGGTCACGACTCCGGACGTGTTCGGCGACCGGCACGTCGTAGAACTTCGGCAGCGGCCGGACGGCGGCGTGCTTGCCCTACTCACCCAAGCCAGCAGCGACTTCGACTACGGCCCACGTACCGGCCAGCTGCATCTGTTCGACGTTGCAACCGGCACCACGGTGGAGCTCGGGGATGTCGGCGCCGATGCGCGATCCCTCGCCTGGTGGCAGGGCGACGACGGCTGGCACCTCGGTTACCTCGCTCTCACACCACCGGTGTTGCAGGCAGGCACCGCCGTCTTCGACCTTGCCCTGGACGGCCGCGTCTTGCGCAACCGAACCTCCGGTCTGCCCATGTGCCCCACCGAACTGCACCAGACCGACGCCGCCCCACTCGTCGTGTTCGCCCACGGCCTCAACTCAACGCTGGCCCGACTGGACCCCACCGGTCCAACGCCTCTGTTGAAACGCCCTGGACGCCTCGACGACCTCACCATCACACCGAACGGCGAGAAGATCGCCGTCCTGACCGGCACCCGATATCAGACCGCGGATGTTCACCTCGGTCCGCCGACCGGGCCGCTTCGAAAGGTCACTGACACTCGCCCGGAGCTGGACGGCGTCGCTCTGGGCATTCAGGAACCGCTGACCTACCGCGCCGGCGACGGCCTCGAACTTGAGGGCCTCCTGGTGCTGCCGGTGGAAAAGGCCGCATCGGAAGGGCCGTTTCCGCTGGTCACGATCGTGCACGGCGGCCCGTACGAGCGCTACGCCGACTGCTGCGAGCTCTCTTGGTTCCCCGGCGCGCAATGGTTTGCCGCCGCAGGCTACGCGGTGTTCCTCCCGAACCCACGAGGTAGCCAGGGCTATGGCCACGACTTCGCCGTCAGCGTCGCCGGCCGGGTTGGCCGCGAAGAGTGGACCGACGTCCTGACCGGCATCGACCTGCTCATCGCCCGAGGCGTTGCTGATCCGGATCGGTTGGGCATCGCCGGCTGGAGCCACGGCGGGTTCATGTCCGCCTGGGCCGTCGGCCAGACCCCGCGATTCCGCGCAGCGCTCGTCGGCGCGGGCGTCACCGACTGGGGCATGCTCGCCGCGACCGGTGAGAATGGACAATTCGAGGTCGCGCTCGGTGGCAGCACCGGGTGGTCCGGCATCGGCCCGCATGTGCACGACGCCGTCAGCCCGATCTCCTTCAGCAGCCGTATTCGCACACCGGTGCTCATCGTGCACGGCGCGGAGGACACCAACGTGCCTCTCGGTCAAGCCGTGTACTTCCATCGGGCACTCCGCCATTTCGGCGTCGAGCATCAGTTGGTGATCTATCCCCGAGAAGGGCACTTGTTCGAGGAACGCAATCACCAACTCGACCTCCTGCGCCGCACCCGCGCCTGGTTCGACCGCTGGCTTCAGCCCTGACGGCCGCAGTGTCGGTCACGGCATCACGTCACAAGGAGATGGTCGCGCCAAGGCGTGCGGTGTTATGTGGTGGCCGGGAGGGCACCATCAGCGTCGGCGACGGTGAGGCCGCGGCGGTACCAACTGCCCTGCTTGCCGCCGATCTCCGCGGGGTCGGCGGGCTCCGCCAGGACGAATCCGGCCTTGATCAGCACCCGCTGCGACGCAACGTTTTGGTCGCTGGTTGCTGCCTTGAGCGTGTGCAGGCCGTGCCGGGATGCTGCGAGCCGGCAGAGTTCTCGCAGTGCCGCGGTCGCGAACCCACGGCCGGCTACCCGTTGGGCAACCCGGTAGCCGACCTCGGCCGTGCCATCTTTCACGCGGTAGAGGTTGAAGCGGCCCAAGACAGCGCCGTCGTCATCGACGAGCACATAGCTTGCACCAGTGCCTGCCTGCTGCTCGGCCAACAGCTCGCGGTGCCGCGCCTCGAACTGGTCGAAATACTCATCGCCCCGGTCCGAGATCGACTGCCTGAAGTAGTCGCGGTTCACGAGCTCGAAGGCCAAGATTCGCGGCCCGTGATCGGCTCGCACGAGCTGCAACTCCGGCACATGCGGACTCTAGCGAAGCCGACGAGAACGTCGCGCGGCCCGAGGCTATGTCGTAGGGCCAGTGCCGGCGGGCTCGCGAGAAAGCACGCAGAACTCGTTTCCCTCCGGATCGGCGAGCGTGATCCAACCGCTTCCATCCGGTCGGCGGAAGTCGCCAAGGTGTCTCGCACCGAGTGCGATGAGCCGCGCTACCTCGTCCTCACGCGTGCCGTCGAGCGGGCGTAGATCGAGATGGACCCGGTTCTTCACGACCTTGTCGTCGGGAACGTTGATGAACAGGAGAACCTGAGCGCGATCACGGGCCATGATCAGGCACTCCTCGTGTTCAGGCAGGTTCGGATCATCTGGGTCCTCGATCCAGTCCAGGACTCGCGCCCAGAACACCGACTGCTCGTAAGCATTGCGAGCGTCGAACGACGTATGTGAGATCCGGCAGGCCATCCGCTCAGTGTGAACCTTCCGCAGTGCACAGCCAAACGAGTTCTAGGACGCCGATCAGCGCCGCACTCTGTGTGCCGCGACCTCCGAGGACGACGTCAGCTCATGCACGGCCTACCGCGCCGCGGCTCGTGCCAACTGTCGACCCCATTCGCGCGCGCGGTCCAACTCCGACGGGCGCAACTCATTGTCTGCGCCGACGACGAAGCTCCGGGACGGCGCGATCATCTGCGCACCGCGGTGACGTAACCGGCGACGGATCTGCTTCGACGCGCGTCCCGTCATGAACGCCGAACCCGCGCCGCGGGTGTCGAACGCGGCTGCCTGGGTCGCGAGCCCGGACGCGCCGGCCAACCACTCTCGAAGGCCGGGGCCGGTAGCACCCGGCTCGAGCGAGACGTGCTTGTCGGGTTTCGCCGCCAAGCTCGCCGCCATCTTGCGGCTTTGCGGGCGGCTCAACCCGTGCATGTGCGTCGGACCGCCGACGACCAGCAGGTCGGCTTCGGCGACCAGGCCCGGGTTCAGTTCCACGACGGGCACCACCGCGACCTCCGCCTGCCCGCTCAGGCCGTCACCGATCGCCTTCGCGACCTCGCGGGTGTTTCCGAACATCGACTCGTAGACGACGACGGCACGCATGGACCGCACCTCCTGGTCACCCGGCCCCGCCGGGCGCCACCCTGCCGGGCGCCGCGGGCTGCCACGAATCCAGCGTGATCAGGCATAGCGAGCGCATCCAGTGGCGAAGGTCCTATCGGCGGGCCGAAGACCTGTTCGGCGCGTCGTCCGGCCGATCGGTGGCCGGTGCGCCATCATGCGGGCAGGTACCGGACAGACGTGAGGCCCCTCTATGTATGAGATAGAGGGGCCTCACTCGGTCAGTGTCGCCACCGACCGACCGCTGATCGTCGCCGCCAGTGCGACTCGACCGCCTCCGGCGTGCGCCGCAAAGGTTTCCCTTCGCCGCGCTCGGCCGTCAGTTTCTGAGCCGCTACCTGACACCCGTTTCGGCCTTCCGCGCGACCACCCGGAGGTGCTCGAACGTCTCGCCGCTCGGTGCTGTCAAGCCCGGGAGGTGCTCGCCGTTCGGACCCTGCTCAGGTTTCCCTTTGCCGGGCCTCGCGGTTCGCTCCCGAGCTGCTGGCTTCGACTTCCCTAAGGAAGCCGCGCCCTGCCTCTCGAGGCCTTCCGGTACTGCCGCCGCTATCAGTGGCGTGGGAGATTTCTAGCGATACTGGGGGGCCGTGACAAGACCTTTGCCCGAAGAAGTTTGCAGAACTTGGCAGAAATCTTTGACCCACCGGCATGGTCCACAGAACCGGCCTAGTTGTCCCCCGATCGCACTCGGATCTCCACCGTTTGTGCACCGCTCCGTCCACAGGGAAGATCCGCAGTCGATCGCCCGGCGATGGCGGAGGTCGCACCCTAGACTGCCGCCGTGAGCGATCCGAGCACGACGGCGCCGTCGGCGCAGTACCCGTCGCTGAGCATGGTCGCGGTCGCCCGGTCGTCGCAGCTCGACGCCCGCCGCGGCGTCGTCCGGTTACATGCTCAAGCCCTCGACGCCCTTGGTGCCAGAGCATGGGACCCGTTGTTGCTGGGCGGGCAGCGGACGACGGCGGCGCTCGCCGCCCTCTCTGCCCCTACCGGCGACCCGCGCGGGATCGAGTGCGATGCACTCATCCTCGCCAACCTGCAGGTCGCCGACGGCGCCACCGTGTCGGTGCGCCGCGCCGACGAAGTCGCCGCAGCCCGCGTCGTGCTCACCGGCCCGGACGACGTCGTCCGGACGGTGAGCCCTGAGTCGGTGCGCATGGCGCTACTCGGCAAGGTCGTGTGCCGTGGCGATCAGGTATCGCTGCTGCCGCAGGACTTCACCACGATGCCCGGAGTCCAGGAGTCCGAACGGCTCGCGGCGGTGCGCGCTCTCACCGACGGCATCGGCAGCACCTGGTCGTCTGTCCTCCTGCTCGTCACACAGATGCTTCCGGATGTGCCCGCCATCGTCACGATGTCGACCGTCATCGGCTTCGCCGGTGGCCGGACGACGACGAGCAGCTCGACGCCGCTGTCGACGATGGCGCCGCCGGCCAACGCGACGCCTTTCCCGTTGCCACCACCGCTGCCGCGACCAGCCGGCCCACTGCCCGTGCAGGGCGCAGCCGGACAAGCCGCGGCCGTCGGTGGCGCCGCCGCGCCGGAGGATCTGCCTGGGCTCGAACGACCGCTGGCCGCCATGCTCGAATCGCTCGACCTCGGCTTCCACCACGTCGACCTTCTCGCCACCCTCGGCGGATCGCCCCAGCTCGGCATCCTCGTCACGGGCCCGGCAGGTTCGGGCAAAGGCGCGCTCGCGCAGCTTGCGGCCGCTCGCACTGGCGCCAGCCTGGTCACCCTGTGGGGGCCGACACTCGCCGGACTCGAGGCGAACGCGGCGGCGGCTCAACTGCGCAACACCTTCGCCGATGTCGCCGGCCGCCGGCCCGCCGTCGTCCTCGTCGAGGACGTCGAGGCCATGCTTCCCACCGACGGCGGCGGTGCGCTCGCCAGTGTCGCCTTCACCACGTTCCGCCAAGCGCTCGGTGCGGGCGGAATCGCCGTCGTCGCGACCACCGCCAAGCCCGACGCGGTCTCGGCCGAGCTGCTTCGCCCGGGCCTGATCGACCGGCGGATCGACATCCCGCTCCCCGACCGCGACACCCGGCGTCGCATCCTCCTCACGATGACGCGCAGCATGCCGCTCACCGATGACGTCGACCTCGGCGACATCGCCGCGCACACACCCGGCTTCGTCGCTGCAGACCTGTTGGCGCTGTGTCGCGAAGCGGTTTTGCAAGCGGCACAGCGGCAACGAGACCTGCCGCAGTCGACGATGCCGAGCGTCACCGCCGCCGACTTCGCGGCAGCACTTTCCGGCATCCGCCCCACCGCGCTCGGCGGTCAGGCCCTCGAGCTCCCCGACCTCACCCTCGACGACGTCGGCGACATGGACGACGTGAAGCAGGTGCTGACTGAAGCCGTGATCTGGCCGCTCACCTATCCGGAGACGTTCGGCCGGCTCGGGGTCACGCCACCACACGGCGTCCTGCTGTACGGGCCACCAGGATGCGGCAAGACCTATCTCGTGCGGGCACTCGCGGGCAGCGGCCGGGCGAACTTCCTCGCCGTCAAAGGCGCCGAGCTGATGTCGAAATGGGTGGGTGAGTCGGAGCGCGGCGTACGCGAGCTTTTCGAGCGCGCCAAGTCGGCCGCGCCTGCCGTCATCTTCCTCGACGAGATCGACGCCCTGGCGCCGCCGCGCGGCAGTTCGTCCGACGATGGCGTCAGCGACCGGGTCGTGGCCTCACTGCTCACAGAACTCGACGGCATCGAAGTGCTGCGCAACGTCGTCGTCATCGGTGCGACGAACCGCCCCGACCTGGTCGACTCCGCACTGCTGCGGCCCGGACGCCTCGACCGGCTGGTCCACGTACCCGCACCCGACGCCAATGCGCGCGCCCGCATCATGCAGGCCGCCTCCCGCCGGACACCGCTGGCCCCGGACGTCGACCTCGCGGCGCTCGCCACCGAGTGCGAGGGTTACTCGGCGGCCGACTGCGTGGCTTTGTTGCGCGAGGCTGCGATCGCGGCCATGCGCGAGTCGCTCGACTCCTCCGTCGTGACCCGACAACACCTCGAAGCGGCGCGACAACGAGTGCGCCCGTCGATCCGCCCGGAGATGGCTGCCGCAACGGCGTCGTTCGCCGCTCGCTGAGTACGGCTCCTAAGGCTGTTGTATGGGCCTAACCCCGAATGTCGTGCGCTGGCTCATCTCGGCCACGGATGGACGGGTGGAGCAGATGGTTGCACCTCGGACGGCGCCGCAGATGGACTGCCCGGATCCTGCCCGTCGACACGACCGGCTCGCGGCAGAAGAGTGCGTTTCAGATACCAGGCAGTCGCGGGTCGGTCGTCCCGTAGCGGTTCCGCCTTGCGAAGGCTTGATCCGGCCGCCCCTGATAGCCTCGACGAGGCAGCAAGTTCTTGCTCGCCTCGGACGAGATGTGCGCTGTACCCGACCCGCCAAGGCGACGCACGTTGGGGTTATTGTGACATTCACAGCCGAGATCCAATTCGCTGACGGGGCTGCCGTTGCGAACCTCGATGTGACATGGATCCATGGATCGGAAGCGGCGAAGTACAACGCCGACCCTGACATCCAGATCCATGCCGTCGACGAGCACACCTACATCCTGCGGCAGAACATGGCCGTCAGCTATGAGGCGCCGTTCATGTATCTCCTGTTCGGAGGGCGCAAGGCTGTTCTGCTAGACACCGGCGCCACGCCGAACCCACAGTTCTTCCCGTTGCGCCGTACCGTCGATTCGATCATGGAAGGCTGGCTGGCCGATCATCCACATCCGGAGGACTACGGCCTGCTTGTACTCCACACGCATCCGCACACTGATCACACGTCGGGCGATGACCAGTTCGCGAGTCGACCCAACACGGTCGTGATCGGGGCGAAACGCGATACAGCGTGGCCATTCTTCGGCTTCTCCAACAAGGCCGAATCGGTGGTCGAGATCGACCTTGGCGGCCGCGTTCTCGAGTGTCTTGCCACGCCCGGGCACCACGAGGCGGCAGTCACCTATTACGACCGTTACACGCAGATTCTGTTCACAGGCGACACCGTTTATCCGGGACGCCTGTACGTCTTCGATTGGCCCGGCTTCGTTTCCTCGATCGAACGCCTCGTCGACTTGTGCGTTCAGCGGCCGGTGAGTCACGTGCTCGGTTGCCATATCGAGATGACGACGACCCCAGGCGTGGACTACCCGGTCGGGTGGAGCTACCAGCCTGACGAGACGGCCCTTGAGCTCACCACCGACCATCTCAGGCAGCTCAAGAGCACACTTGAGGAACACCACCTTCAACCGGGTCGCTACGTCCTGCCGCAGATGATCATCACGCCGGTCGTCTCCAACGGACATCCGAAGGCCAACGAATGATCCGACGCAGCGGGAACGGGAGACGCTCGACCGACGTGCCGTCATCCGCACGACCGCTCGCGCGTCATCGTGGCATGACAGTGCGTTGGGCTGGCCAGCGTTCCGTGCATGAATATGCGCTGGCGAAGTCGTAGACGTCGCTCAAGAACCGTCGATCGGGCCGGCTGCTCGGCTGTGTTTGTGGCGTGGAATCGAACTCAGATGAGATGTTCGGTGCTCGCCGGCCGGGAGCGAGAAACGGCACTTCGCATCGCTACGGCACCGCCTCTATCGGCCGTCTTCGAACGTCTCGACCAGACCGTCGTCGTAGGTGATAGTGAACCTGCTTCGAAACACCGACAGTGGTCCCGGCGTCTTCGGCACCAGCGTGCCCAGCGGCACTTCCGGATCGGCGACGCCGGGTCGTGCGGCGGTAAGAACACGTGCGTCGCAGCCGTCTTGACCGGGCGTCTCGTAGTCGAGCCAAACCGGTGATCCGACCGGCATGTGGGCATAACCCAAAACCTCTATGTGCGAGTGGTGGCAGAAGACAGAGAGGCCATCAGGCGTACGGAGCACGCCCCAGCCGTCCTCGTCGTGCCACCTCTCCACGGTGCCAACCACCGGCGCGAACGGCGTGCTCATGACCGCACGATAGCGCCGGACCGGACCTCTTCGGACGGTGGACTGCCTGGCGCACAGGCCGCGCGCACGCTGTTGAGGGCGTCGTATGGTCCAGCTCAGCGACACGAGAGCCGATCTTGGGACGAGTAGCCTGAACCGGTCCGTCACGGAGGCACCCTTCATGCACACCGTCCGCGCCATGCCAACGCTGGCGGCCGCCCTCGTCGGCCCCCTGATCGTCACCGGCTGCTCGTCCGCCTCCCGTTCGTACCCGGCGCTGGCCAAGATCGCCCATGCGGTTCCCGTCCCATCGGGCCTGACCTACGTCAACGAGATCGACCACAACAATGCCGCCATGTTCCCCGGATCGGACAAGAATGAGGTCGACCTCGTGTATTCGAACACGAGTCTTAGCTGCGAGCAGCTCACCTCCGCGTGGCGGGCGGCGCTGCAGAAGGCGCACCGGCAGCTCGATGTGGGCTCGGAGTCCGGACCAGGTGCGTTGTATCTCCACTCAGGCGGTGCCCTCGTCACCCTCGACCCCGGCGGTATCGCCGGCTCATGCCCGCAGCCCCGAGTTGCGGTCACCGCACAGTAAGGTCAGCCAACCTGGAGATCGCACCTCAACCCCGTCGTAGTGACACTGCGCCGCCGCGGCCACTCCCACGCTCAGAAGTTCTCACCGCGCCCGGTCCGCGCTGCGACGACGCAACCGCCACGAATCGCCGCCCCACGGCAACCGAGACCTACTCGCACAGATCAGCACGCTCGGCCTGCGTCCTCCCGTCGAAACTCAACGGGCCCGATTCGGCGCTCGAGGGTGTTTGGTGGCGGTCGTAGTGTCGGGATTCATTGGCTGCCGGGGCTTGGTTCCCTGGAGGCGGGCTCCGGCCGGATCTCGGGAGGTCGTCATGACCACCACTGTCACTGCCGGCGCGGAGTTCGCGCCGGTTACCGAGTCACTGTTCGGCGAGGACGAGCGGTCCGCGCTGGCCGGGTTCCTGGCCGGCTACTCCGGCCTGACCCGCGATGCGTACATGCTGGACTTGCGGCAGTACACGACGTGGTGCCAGCGGCACGGATTGCGCCTGTTCGGTGCGCGACGCGCTGACATCGAGTGCTTCGGCCGCGATATGGAAGCCGCGGGACGAGCGCGAGCGACGATCGCCCGGCGGTTGTGCACCGTCGCCGGGTTCTACCGCTACGCCGTCGAAGAAGAACTGCTCGAGCACTCACCGGCCGCGCACGTCCGCCGACCCCGCCTCGATTATGAGTCCCATGTGGTCGGGTTGGACCGCAACGAGGTCGGCGCGCTGCTGGTCGCGGCTGGATTAGGGGCAGCCGTCGAGCATGCGCTGGTATCGCTGCTGGCGATCAACGGGCTGCGGATATCAGAAGCCCTCGGTGCCGACATCGACAAACTCGGCCTCGAACGAGGGCACCGCACCCTGACCGTGCTCCGCAAGGGCGGCAAGATTGTCACCATCCCACTAGCGCCGCGCACCGCACGCGCGATCGACCTAGCCATCGGTGAACGCCCAGACGGGCCGATCTTCCTTCGCGCCGACGGGCAACGCATGGACCGACACGGCGCCGCCCGGATCGTCCGCCGCGTCGCCCGCCGAGCGGCACTGGACAAGAAGATCAGCCCACACACGCTGCGCCACGCGTTCATCACTGCCGCACTCGACGCCGGTGTCCCACTGCGCGACGTGCAGGAGGCAGCCTCGCACGCGATCCGCGTACCACCATGCGCTACGACCGCGCCCGCGTCTCCCTAGACCGGCACGCCACCTACATCGTCGCCGCCTACCTCGCCGGCGCCGCACGATAACCCGGCCCACGAGTCGTCCGCGCCACCCCACGGCGCGGACGACTCCACCGTCGACCCGTCGATCCGTGCGGCCTTTTCGCCCTCGCCTGCGACTGCGACTGCGACGATGAGGTGATCCGGACTTCGCCGCCCGCCGCCGGTGGGTACGTGCCTGTCGCAGGTGCTGGTCAGTGCTTGCCGTGCAGGTGAGGCGAGGGGGCGTGACTCCCCTGACCGTCGGGCCGGTAAAGACGAGGAACACGGTGATGGCTGCTTGACCACAAGATGCCGGGGTCACGCCGCGACACGTGACTGCTGCGCTGCCACGTGTGTCCGAAGGAAATCGGCGGCCCGGTTGAGCGCCGCGTCTGCCTCGTCGAGCACGGCGGCAAACGCCTGGAACACGTGCGGCACAGCGGGAGTGACGTCGAGAGTGACGTCGACGTCGTGTGCAGCGGCCCGTGCCGCGAGCGTGGTTGCGTCGTCCAGAAGAACCTCATGCGAACCGACCTGGATGAGCAACGGCGGCAACCCTGCGAGATCGGCGAAGATGGGGCTGACCAGCGGGTCGTCGGCGGCTATGCCGGTACCGCGCAGGTAGTCGGCTGCCCGGGTGGCGATCGCGGCGGCGGTGATGTTCGGATCGCGGTCGGCATTCGTGCGGTAGCTGTCGCCGCTGACCGTGAGGTCGGTCATCGGGGAGAGCAGCACTGCGGCGGCCGGCATAGTGAGCCCGGCGGGCAGCCCGCTGATCAGCAGTTCGATTGCCAGGTTGCCACCCGCGGATTCGCCGGCCACGACGATCGGCGCGTCATCGCCGAGTTGCTCGCGCAGCGCTCGGTAAACCGCCGTCACGTCTTGTAGTGCAGCCGGATACGGGTGCTCAGGCGCGAGTCGGTAGTCGACCGCGACCGCCCGCATGCCGCTCTTGCGGGCAAGGTTCGACACCAACCCGACCGATCCTCTCGCGGAGCCCACGGCGAAACCGCCGCCGTGAGCGTGCAAAATCACTCCGTTTGGCTCGGTGCCGGGCTCGGCGCCCGGCTCGGTGGTGCGCACCGCGCCCGCGATGTCGATGAAAACCACCGGCACGCCGCCGAGCTCGCCGTTGCTGATGCGCACGTCGTCCGGAAGCGGTTGAGCAGTCAGCATCGCCTCGAGCATGGGCCGCTGAAGCGCCGGATCGCCGCCGAGGTCGAAGGGTGCGTTGAGCAAGATGCCGTGCACCATGTCGCGCTGTTGTTGGCTCATCGTCTTTCTCCTCAGATTCGCGCCGCGGCGAGAATGCCGTCGCGTCTGGACACTAGCTTAGCGCTAATCTGCTTAGGCGCAAGCTAGTGGGCACTAAGGTAGTCTTAGGCGATGGCACACGAGTCGAAGCAGACAGACCTGCGCCAGGTGTTCGACGACCTGGTTCGGTTCGAGACGGTGCTGTGGAACGCGCTCGACCGGCGCATGCAGCGCGACTGCCAGCTCAGTCTGGGCAGCCTGAACTTGATGATGGTCATCGACGGGTCGACGGATTGCCGCGTGTACGACATCGCCTCAGCACTGGCGATCACGGTGGGCGGCGCCAGCCAGGCAGTCGACCGGCTGGAGGCCGCCGGCCGGTGCGAACGCCAGCGCAATCCGACTGATCGGCGTTCGTCGATCATCGTGTTGACCCCGCAAGGGCAAGAGCTGTTGGCCGCGGGCGGCGCGGTGTTCGACGCTGAACTCCAACGTCGCCTGCGCGAGCCGCTGTCCGCGAGTGCGCTCACCCAGTTAGGCAAAACGCTCAGCGCGTTGCGGCTCGCGGCACACCGCGCCGCCGGCCCCGACAACGAACTCGGCGCCTAAAGCGTCATCGGCAACGGCCCGCTAAGCCCATCTAGGCCACTGAATTCCGCGCGAACTTCGCCCACTGCTTGATCGCGAATACCGACCCGTCGCGCTCGATCTCGAAGGCGCTGCGGCCGCTGAAGGGTGAAGAGATGACGGGACGCCGGTGTCGGCGGCCCAGTCAGTGCCGGGCCCTGCGTAGGATGCCGACGGCGAGTGTCGCGATCGCTGCGGCGCCGGCGCCGGCGAACAGGCGCTCGAACAGACCGCTCTGTCCGGAGGTGCCGCCGGTGAGAGCGGTGGCGAGCAGCAGCGCGAGGAGCAGGACCGACGTCCAGCGGACCGGCCGGACCCAGGTCTGCCAGCTGGGGATTCGGCGCATAGCGGCGGCGAGCAGGAAGCCCGCGATCACCAGTAGCGCCGCGCCTGCCGTGCTGACGATGGAGTCCATCTTGCCGCCGGCGTTCGACAGCTGGATCGTGGTGGTGCATCCGGGGTCGCTGATCCGACATGCCATTCGCTCGCCCTGGCTCAGCAGATCGCCGAGGCCGGCGACGGACAGTGCGAGAAGGACCGAGCCCAGCAGGGCCAGCCGGCCGCCGCCGCGTAGCGCGGGCCACACGGAGAACAGCGCGAACAGGATCGTCGCGGCACCGGTGTCCGTGAACACGACCACAAGGAAATGGGCGTGCGGGACGCCGACCGCGGACATGTCGCTGATGGAGTCGGCGACCGCGCTGTAACCGGGCCCTTGCCACCGGCCCGCAGCCAGCCAGGCGGCCACGAACGCCACCTGGGCGACGACCGCCACGCATGCCCAGAACCGGAGGCCCGGCAGGCGCCGGGATGGGGCGTGAAACGCCCGGTCACCCGCGTCGCTGCGCACGGGCGAAGATTCAATCGTCATTTCGTTTCCCTTGGGTTCGAGCCGGCCGTCTGCCCACTCGGCAGCCACGGATGGCGGCACTTCGATAAGCCTGCTGCTCGGTGCTTGCGATACCGATCGGGTGCGCGCGCCAGCTGGAAGGGGTGTGGACCCGGCGCTGCGGAGAACGATCTTCAGAGGACCTTGGCGCCCAAGGCGATGTCGAAGCCGGCGCCGTTGCGTGCCACGCCCATCAGCAGGACGCCGGCCCATTCGAGCACGTAGGCCATCCCAAGCCCTCCTGCGTCGAGGGGCCGCATGTCCAAGCTCTCAAGAAATGCCGCGACGCGTGTTTTCGCCTCGGCGCTGTCGCCGGCGAAGAACACGTCCAGAGGCTTGTCTTCAGCAATGACGCCGCTGAAGATCGAGTTGAATGCCTTCACGACGTGTGCGCCTTCGGGGGCGGTAGCGGCGATCTGCTGGGACACCGAGTTGCCCGCGGTAGTCACGATTCCGCTTGCCTCGGTGTTGAACGGGTTGGTGATGTCGACGAGGATCTTGCCGTCCAGCGCATCGCCGTAGCGCGCGACCACGTCAACCGCGCCGGCGTACAGGATGGCCACGATGACGATGTCACCCGCCGGCGCCGCGCCGTACGTGCCGACGGTGGCTCCGTTGCCGATCTGGTCGGCGAGCGCCTGAGCCTTGGCGGTGTTGCGGCTCATTAGCTCGATGGTGTGACCGTGCTTCGCCGCCCGGGTGCCGATGGCGGTGGCCATGTTGCCAGCGCCGATGATGCTGATGGTGGTCATGACGTGTGCTCCTTCGTGGTGTCTGGGTGAGTTGGCTGCGGGGTCTTGCCGGCGTGCTGGATTGCGTCGCGAGCGTGGGCCTTTCCGTTGAGGCTGGCATTTGAGTCGAGGTGGTTTCCTGCTGGTCGCGGACGAACACCGCGTAGTAGTCCGGCGCGGATTGCCCTGCCGCGGCCGTGGTGTTCGTCGTCGGGGGTGACGTAGCCGCTCGAGTTCGCCCGGATTCTTCGATCTTCTCCAGGTGCGGGAACTCGCCCTTACGGGAGGCCCGTCAAGCGCTTGCCCCGCGCAAGCGCGGCGACGCCGTGTCACCACCCGGGGTGCCCCACCGCAGCACGGCACCCCGCAGCGCCGCTCAGGCGGCGGTGCCGATCAGTGCGCCGAGGGCCTTGCCGGCCTCGCGGGCCTCGTCGAGTGCGACGGCGTGCAACTCGGCCGCCTCGTCGGTGAACGCGTCTAGTGCTGGGTTGACGCCAACCAGGGTGAACTCGCGCTCGACTACGGTGAGATCGGCACCCCACAGGTCGCGCAGGATGCGCACCAGGTACCCGGTCGAGTGGTCCCACCCGGCCCGGGGCGTCTCGGGCCCATAGGCTCCGCCGCGCACGGTCGCGAGCACCACCGGCTTGCCAGCCAACACAGGCTTGCTCTGGTCGGCCGCCCGCGGGTCAGCGATGATCAAGTCGATCCAGGTCTTGATGTGCTGCGACACCCCGAAGTTGTAGAGCGGCACGGCAAGCAGGATCGCGTCAGCGGCAACGAGCTCGTCCACGAGCTCAGCGGCGAGGCCGATCGCGGCCTGCTGCTGCGGGCTGCGCTGGTCCTCGGGCGTCCAACCGGCGGTGGCGGCGGCAGCCCAGGTGTCGCTCGGCAACGGCTCGATACCGATGTGGCGCCGCTCGACCGTGTCACCGGGGTGCGCTTCCAGCCACTCGCGCTCGACGATGTCGGCGATCTCGCGGCTGGCCGATCCCTCGACCCGAATGCTGGCGTCCAGACGGAAAAGCGTCATGACGTGCCTCTCGACTTGGTAGTGATTTCGCGGATGGCTTATCTTCCATCACTTCAGGCTTGAAGTTAGCATCACTTCAGGCTTGAAGTCAAGGTGGAGTCGCGTGAGTCACGCTTTCGCCGAGCGGCGCGTATCATGTGATCTGTGACGGCGACCAGGCAAGGGCGATCGCGGCCCGAAACGCAGTGGCTGTCAAGCGACGAGCAGGAGGCCTGGCGCGCCGTCGCGATGATGTTCCTGCAGCTGCCCGGACCACTCGACGCACAACTGCAGCGCGACTCCGGCATCACGCTGTTCGAGTACCTGGTGCTCAGCTACCTGTCGATGGCGCCGCACCGCACCCTGCGCATGAGTGAGCTGGCCGAGGTCGCCAACGGCTCGCTGTCGCGGCTGTCGAACGTGGCGAAACGTCTCGAGCAGCGCGGCTGGCTCCGTCGCGAACCCGACCCTTGCGACGGCCGCTACACCGTCGCGCACCTGACCGACAGCGGCTGGCAGCTGGTGCGCGACGCCGCTCCCGGCCATGTCGACACCGTCCGTCAACTGGTGATCGACCCGCTCACCGACGCACAGCTGCGTACGCTCAGCGCGGTCGGTCGGCGGCTGCGCAAGAGCATCGGCGAGGCCGACCTCACCGGCGGCGGTAACGGCTGCTGATTGCGTCGCCCGCCCCTGGACCCTGGACCAACTCGGTGCTGTCGATGGTCAAGTTGGGCACTGATGGTCACGGCACGTGACCGGGATAGAAGCCGTATTGGGCCAACGGAGCGATCGGTTCGCGTTCTTCGTAGGAGCCTGACCCGGTTTCCCGGACACGTTGATGCGCGCGTGGGGCGGCCAGTCGCGGTATCACCGATGAAGATGTAGAGCATGGATCTTCTGGCCAGTGATGTTCTTCATCCTGTTCGCGGCTCCATCGATCGGTATGGCGTCCGGCGGGCGATCGCGACCCGCCGACACACGGCCCCGCCCTTTGGGGGCGAATTCCTGGTGGTCTCGCAGCAAGTGGAAGCCCGTACCCAACGCGGCTCCCGGCCGACCGAGCGGACGGACTCGGGTACCTGTTGGAGCCGCGGATTGCCGCCGCCTGCTGCTTTCCTGGCGCCTTTTGCCCACGACATACCACCATGTGGGTGTCGTCAAGTGATCTGGCCCCACTTGTCGTCATGAATTTTGGCCCCACCTGTTAGGTGGCGTGCTCGAAGAGCTGCTCGCCGTCGTCGTGTCCGAGCAGGAACGTGAAGTGGTGCAGTTCGGTGCGTAGCTGCTCGATGCTGTAGGCGGGGTGGCCGACGAACCGTGCGAGTGAGGGCGCGAGGTCCTCGGGGTCTGCTTTGAGCCAGTCGTCGAGGAAGTCCAGGAGCTGACCGAGTTCGAGTGCGTCGGTGGGGTCGATGTTGATGGTGGACATGGCGGTCTCCTGTCAGCTTTTGGTGCGTCGGGGTCGGGTTTTGCTGGTGCGTAGCCGGTAGGACTGGGTGCCGGTTTCCAGGATGTGGGCGTTGAACGTGACCCGGTCGACGATCGCGGCAACAAGGCGCGGGTCGGGGAACACCGTTCCCCATTCGGAGAACGGCAGGTTCGTCGCGATCGCAACCGATGCGCGTTCTTCGCGTTCGGTGATGATCTGGAACAGCAGCTCGGCGCCGCGTGGGTCGATTTGCACGTAGCCCAGTTCATCAAGGCAGAGCAGGTCGAGGCGGCCGTAGCGGCCGACGACGCGAGACAGTTGTCGTTCGTCGGCTGCTTCGACGAGTTCGTTGACCAGTTGCGCGGTGGTGGCGTAGCGGACGCGGCGTCCTTGTTCGCAGGCCGCGACACCGAGACCGATGAGCAGATGAGATTTGCCGGTGCCGGAATCACCGAGCAACACGATCGGTTCGCCGGCGTCCATGTAGTGCCCGGCGGCGAGCTGGCCCAGGGTCGCGGGCGGGATGGTGGGGACGGCGTCGATGTTGAAGTCCGCGAGTCGTTTGATGCGCGGGAATTTCGCGTCGTTGATCCGTCGGGTGCGGCGTCGTTCGGTGCGCTCATCGACCTCAGCAGCCAGCACCTCAGCCAGGTAGCCGAGATGTGTTTGTCTTTCCCGGGCGGCGATCTCCGCCAACGGGACGGCTTCGATGCGCACCGTGGGCAGGTGCAGCTCGCGTGCCGCTGCGCCGATCGAGGCTTGCGCCGCAGCATCAACAGTCGTCGTCGTCATGTTCGGGTCCCAGTCAACAGTTGGTCGTAGTCGGAAAGTGTTGGTGCCGGCCGGTCGTAACGGGTAAGCGCGCCGATCGGAACAACAGCCGCGACCTTGCTGGTGTCACGTCGGGCGTCGATCAACACCACCTGCGGGTCCAGGCAACCCGAGGCGACAGCGCGGTCCATCGCCGCGGTCAACGCGGTCGCGTTCATGGTGCGGTGCGCGAGCAGGATCTCGATCAACGCCCGCGTCCCGGCCGCATCACCACGGGCCCGCCGGGCAGCGTCCCAATACCCCTGATGCGAAGACGTGAATGCGCCGCGGGTTTTCGCTTGGGCGAGCGCGGTCGCACCGGGTAGCCCGCCGGGTTTGACCTTCAACACCTCCAGGTAGTGATCCAGGACCAGCACCTCCACGAAACGCCCGACCGAGCGTTCATGAGCAGCGACCACTTTCGAGCCGTCGTAGATCTCCACCGTGGAAGCCCCGAGGCGGACCGGGAGCCGTCGGCCGACGTAACGGGCCGGCACGGAGTAGAAGTTTTGCCGCACCGACACCCGAGCCCGGTTATCCACCCGTGCGTCCAGCAACCTCGCGGCATCAAACGCCTCGCCCGGCAGCGGCATCAACGTCGGCGCCTCGAGGGCGAACGCGGCGCCGATCGTGACCGGCCGGCCAGTGATAACCCGGCAGTCATCGGCCACATCCCCAGCGGCGATCAACTCGTTCAATGCCGCCAGTGACGCGGCTTTGGGGACCGGCACCAGATGGTTGCGCCGGAACCTGCCGATCTCCCCTTCGACGCCGCCTTTCTCATGCGCGCCTTCGATGCCGGGGCGGCAGAAGAACGAGTCGAACCCGTAGTGCGATCGCATAGCGGTGAACCGTTCCGACTCGATCCGATCGCGTCCTTTCAGCACCCGAACGACAGCGGGTTTGAGGTTGTCGTAACGCAGCCGGCCAGGGACCCCACCGAAGTACTCAAACGCCAGCACATGGCCTTCCAGGAACGCTTCCTGGGCTTGGTTGCCGAACGCGACATGGAACGCCTTGCCCGAGTGCGACAACCGCATCGCGAACACCCACACCTTGACGTTTTTCTCACCGGCAAGGGTCGAGTAGAACTCACCGAAGTCGACCTCCGCCTCCGCGCCAGCCAGATGCGTCTGCGGGATCGACACCTCCCGCTGCTCCATGCCGAGCTCGACCCGGCGGTGCGCGACGTAACGCGACACCGTCACCTCCGCCAACGACGCCTGATGCTCAACAACCAGCCGCTGCCACACCCGGCGAGCGGTATGGCGTTGCTTCCTCGGCGCGTCCTGGTCATCGATCAACCAGCCGTCGATCACCGACGCATACGGCTCGATCGCCGGCTTGCGCCGCGGCGGATACGTCTTGCGTGTTGGCGGCACCGCCGCCGCCAACGCCTGGCGCACCGTGCGGCGATGCACCCCATGCCGCTCAGACAACTCCCGAATCGACAGCAGCTCCAACCGCCGATCTCTTCTGATCTGCTCGAACAAGTCCACCCGTGACCGCACCTGACCGACCTCCCCATCAACGACGACAGGGACGATCTGAACGAGGGTGGGGCCAACATTCGTGACGACACACCGCACCCACCCGGCGGCAATGATCACCACCCCAAGTGGGGCCAACATTCATGCAGAACGAAGACCAAAGTGGGGCCAGAGAAGGTGATCACACTCAACCATGCGCTACGACCGCGCCCGCGTCTCCCTAGACCGGCACGCCACCTACATCGTCGCCGCCTACCTCGCCGGCGCCGCACGATAACCCCGGCCCACGAGTCGTCCGCGCCACCCCACGGCGCGGACGACCCCACCCTCGACCCGTCGATCCGCGCGGCTCCGACACGCTTGGCACAGCCGGCGATGGCGGCGCCGATGGAATGTTCGGCGCGGTGTGCCGGTGGTGGTGTCACGATGGGTGGGTGCGCCTTGCTGGCTGGAACTGGATTCCGGGTGGCTATGAGCTGCGCTGGGAGCGTGCGGCCGCCCCGTGGTGGCTGCGCGCGTGGTTCGTGACACCGTTCATCGACCGGTTCGCGTACCCGGTGATGATCCGCCGTGGTTACGCCTGGCTGGTCCCTGATCCTGGTCAACCGCGTCACCCAGTGCCGGCCGGCTGGAGCGTGCGTGAGGCCGAGCCGGCGACGGTGCACTATCGCAGCGCGACATGGCATGCGCGACGGCTCAGGTGGTCGCTGTCGCTACCAGTGGTCGTGACGCTGCCGGGGGGTCATCGTTTCGAACGGTACGCGTATCTGTTCTGGCGGGTCCGGCTTGCGCTATGGGCGGTGCTCGCTGCGCCGGGCGGCATCCTGCTCGGCCGGGCGGGCGCCGTCGTCGGTCTGTGTCTGGCCGGCGTGGTTGAAATCTTGTTCAGTTACCGCCCACCAGGTGGCGCGCGAGCGACGCCGCGACCCCATCCCGGCGGATCGGCCGGGGTACGCGAACCACGTCGCCCTCCTCCACCCATCACGCCGGCACGCACGGCGGCCGAACTGCCGAAACTGAAGGACCGTTAGCGCCTGACCGTCAACGCTCGGCGCACCCACAAACCTCGACGCCCGCTAACTGTGATGTCCAGGCAGGTTGGTCAGGCGGCTGATCGGCGGGTGGCCTCCGATGGCGCTGTGGGCTCGGTGGTGATTGTAGAAGTGCAGCCAGCTGGGAAGGGCCGCTCGGCGGTCGTCTTCTGATTGGTAGTGCCGGGCGTAGGCCCAGCCGTCGGACAGCGTGCGGTGGAATCGCTCGATCTTCCCGTTCGTCTGCGGTCGGTAGGGCCGGGTCCGCTTGTGTGTGATGTGCAGTGCGGCGCAGGTGTCGCGCCAGGCGAAGGATCGGTAGCAGGCGCCGTTGTCTGACAGGACGCGTTCGACACTCACACCGCGGGCGGCGAACCAGGCGACGGCGCGCTGCAACACGCCGATGGCGGTGTCGGCCTTCTCGTCGGCGCAGATCTCGGCATAGGCCACGCGCGAGTGATCGTCGATGACGGTGTGCACGAACGCCGTGCCCACCAAGGGCGCATGGGTGGCGCTTCGTGGCGTGCCGGTGCGCGCGATGGTGGCGGCCCGGTTGCGGTCGCCTTGGAACTTGCCGACGTAGCGCCAGCCACCGCCGTCGGGGATGTTGCCGAACTTGGTGACGTCGACGTGGATCAACGAGCCGGGGTGGGCGTGCTCGTAACGGCGCAGCGGCTCACCGGTGATGCGGTCGATGTGAGACAGCCGATTGATCCGGCAACGCACCAGCACGGCGTGCACGGTCGAGGCCGGGACGCCGAGCTGGCCGGCGATCTGCACCGGCCCGAGCCGCTTGCGCCACCGCAGCTGCACAATCTGGCGCTTGACGTGCTCGGGTGTCTTCGTGGGACTGCGACGCGGGCGTGAGGATCGGTCGGTCATCCCGGCCGGCCCCTCGCTTCGGTAACGCGCGGCCCACTTGGCAGCCGTGCGAGGCGAGACCATGAACATCTTCGCCGCCGCCGAATACGTCCAGCCTGAATCGACGACAAGCCGAGCCAGACGCAGACGAGCACGTGGGGTCAGCGGGGCATTAGCGTGGGACACGAAGGCCTCCGGTTCGTGAAGCGGTTCCTTAGACAGCTCCACTTCACAACCAGAGGCCTTCGCCTGCCTCAACGACAGGCCGAGATCAACTCACCCCGGTACAACGTCCCCGGACATCACAGCTAACCGTCGATCTGCTCGGATTGTTCGTTGTCCGATGTCGCGCGCGCAGCGCGCAGATGAGGTCTTCGGTTGCGCCCGGGGGCGACCCGCCGGTGCTGTCCCGCGGTGGGTACGGCTGGGGCAGTTGTGGCTACCGCCGGCCGCCGCCAACCTCGCAAGGGGGACGACCGCATCGACGTCGCCGTCGGCAGGTGGCGGCCGGAACGCGTGCCCTGCCGACACAATTCCCGCGCGCTTCCCGCGAGGGTCTGCTGCACGGATGGGTGACATCTGATCTGTGGAGCCGTGGGGCTTCGCTGGAAGGATGTTGACCATGCCGAGACCATTTCCCAAGGAGTTCTGAGACGATGTCATCCGGGTTGCCCGCCACCGGGAGCCCGGTGGGACGCCGGAGTTTCGCCGTCCGCACCTCGCCAAGTGGTGTCACGGCGAGGCCGCCGATGTCGGCGTGAGGTCATGGCGTCATGGACCGACGGCTGCGGGGCGCGTGAGCCGAGAGAGGGACTGAGCTTCACGACCTTCGCAGCCGCCGTCGACGGGCGAATCGCCTACAGCAACGCCGAGAAGCGTCGCCACCTGATCACAGGCGCAGGCCCGGCAACCTCTCGTGGATTTAGGCCCGCGCGGGTTCGCGGGTCATGTGCCGGAACGTGGCCTCGACACTGAACGACACCGCGACCATGACCACCAGCACGGAGATGGCGCTGAGGCTGCTCTTGGCGATCAGCGCGATCAGCGCGAGCGCACACGCTGCGCAGGCGACGATGGAGATCCACGGCCTTGAATGACGCTGCTTGGCGGTACGGGCCTCCGCCGCGTTGACCACGGCGAAGATGATCAGGAAGCCGGCGCTGCCCATGGTGGAGATGCTGTCCAGGTTCAGCACGTTCGCCAGGACGACCGTCGCCCCAGCGGTAATGAGCAGTCCTTCCAGCGGCTGGTTCCAGATCGGTCGTTCAAGCTGTTCCGGCAACTCCCGGGACTTAGCGATGGTGTAACTCATGCGGGCGGACCCGTAGAGAGTCGCGTTGATCGCCGACGCCGTTGACAGCATCGCCGCCACGGCGATCATCGTGAATCCGACTGCCCCCAGCGCCGGCCGCGCGGCCTGCGCCAGGGCGTAGTCGCGGGCATGGATCAGGCTGGCCACCGGCAGCGACCCCACCGCGACGACAGCGACTGCGACGTAGAGCGCGATGACGAACAGCACGCAGATGTAGTAGGCGCGGGTGAGCGTGCGGCCCGGGTCGGTGACGTCTTCGGCGGCGTTCGC
The DNA here is from genome assembly GCA_963782965.1 of uncultured Actinomycetes bacterium. Classification (GTDB taxonomy): domain Bacteria; phylum Actinomycetota; class Actinomycetes; order Acidothermales; family Acidothermaceae; genus CAWALV01. The sequence goes on along the minus strand of CAWALV010000006.1, from coordinate 723,287 downwards.
GATGAGCTCGAAACCCTCATACGCCAGAAAGATGATCATTCCTCCGGCGATGACCGACACCGGTGAGCTCCACTGATCCGGCGCCAGCCGGGCTCCGGACACGCCCGCAAGGCCGACCGCAACGAACAGCAGCAAGATCGTGAGCTTGATCGCCACCACGACTCGTTCTGCCCTGGCCACGGTGGAGGCGCCGGCGAGGTTCAGCCCAGTGATGAGCACGATCACCAGGGTGAGCAACAGGTGCTTGCCCAGATTGCGGTCCGCCGTTGGCAGGAAACTGGCCGCGTAGCCGGCGAATGCCTGCGAGTACAACGCGAGCATGACGATGTAGCTCAACCACAACAACACATTGATCCCGCCCGAAAACATCCCCGGGCCGAACGCGCGGTTCACGAACGTCACCGTGCCGCCGCGACTGGGATACGACGTCGACAACAACGCGTACGACCGCGCCGTCAGCAACGCCACCAACCCGGCGAACAGGAAGGCCAGCGGTGCCGCCCCCCGCGTAATCTGCACCGACAACCCCAGAACCGCGAAGATCCCACCACCCACCATGCCGCCCACACCGATGGCGACAGCGCCCCACAATCCGACCGAGCGCACGGGCGCGGCTCCGGATCCAGGCACCTCCGCAGCGTATCCGCAGGGCGCAGCCACGTGATTCACCGGCGTGCACCAGCGTCGCAGCGCGCCACCTGAGCAGTTCGTTGCAGGTGTCAACGTCTTCTGGAACCGTCTGCTCGGTTTGCGAGCTCGATTCCCCCCGGCCTGCGGCGCGCAGACGGAGTGTTCGGTACGTGGCCGGCGCGCCCGAGGGGCCGCCGGTAGCGGCACTTATTCGCTGCTGGGCGGGCGTGTCGTTCCCCGCAGAAACGGGTTCCCGGTCTTTCGTGTCCGTCCGACCAGATACCAAGGGTCAGCGACGGCGGCAGCCATGACGACCGTAACGACCCAGACCACGAGAGGTGACCAGAGGGCCCACGCGACGGCAACCACGACCGCTCCGGCGACTGTGTTGCCAATCGCGAGACGACGCCACTTCGCGACTCGCTCGTCGAGGCTCAACGCGTTCCACCGCGCCCCTCGCTGCCGCCGACGCTCATTCACGCCGCCTACTCTGCCAGGCGAAGGGGCCGCTGATGAGAACGGCACCTACATGGCGCGGTTCGCGTCGGCCGAGCCTCGCGACGTCGACAGGAGGCCATGACGCAGGGTCCGATGAATTCCTGGCCGTTCTGGCGTCTGAGCATTGACGGCCAACGCACTGGCGAACGGCACTAGCGGATGTTCGCCTCAGCGAGACTCAAGTAAGGCGTAAGCAAGAGGAGGACCGAGATGGCGGGCGAGACAGCCGTTCTGGGGAGTTTGCATTCAGTCGATGGCGAGGGTGTCGTGCGTATGGAAAGTCGCCTCGATACCGCGATCGATGACCTTTGGGGAGCACTCACCGATCCCGAGCGGCTGGCCCACTGGTTCGGTGAGGTAGAGGGTGACCTAACTCAGGGAGGCGAGTTCCGTGTGCGCATCGCCCTCGCGGGAGACCGCAGGGGGCGGGTGGACGCGTGCGAGTCTCCGCAGCGTCTGCTTTTGACGATGCGCGATCCCGACCGGCAGCCTGGCCAGCCGGAGCAGACGGTGATAGAAGCCCAACTGATTGCCGAGGGCGCCCAGACCAGGCTGGTCTGGGAAGAGCGGGGCATGCCCGTCAGTCTGCTCCCCGCCTACGGCGCGGGCATTCAGATTCACGTCGAGCATCTGGCCGACTACATCAACGGTCGCAAGCTTCGAGACGCCGAAGCCCGCTGGAATGAGCTCCTTTCAGCCTATGAAGCAGTGGGTGTCAGCTAGCTCTACGACCGCCGTGCCGTGAAACGGCACCTCTTCGTCACCGATTACTTTTGGGCCGACACAGCGTCGTTGTGAGAACTCATCGCGGTAAGCCGATGAAGCTTCGAACAAGGAGCACCGCATGGCCAGCAACACCCCCGCTGCGAACCAGATCCGCGGAAGCCTGCGATCAGTAGACGACGCAGGCGTCGTGCGCCTCGAAGTCGTCTTCGACACCCAACTCGACGACCTGTGGTCGGCGCTAACCGATCCAAGCCGCCTCGTGCAGTGGCTCGGCGAAGTGGAAGGCGATTTGAGTCCCGGCGGCGAGTTCCGCGCGGCCTTCTACGCCACCGGATGGGAAGGCACCGGCCGCGTGGAAGCCTGCGAACCCCCGGGGCGACTGATGATCCTGACCAAGTCCGCGGACGAACCGGACTGCGTCATCGAGGTGACACTGACCGCCGAAGGCCCCAAGACGAGCGTCGTGTTCGAGGACCGAGGCCTGCCCCTCGAACAGATCGCCGCTTACGGCGCGGGCGACCAGGTCCTCGTCGAGGGCCTTGCCGCCTACCTCACAGGGCAGGAGCGCTCCGAACCGCGGGCTCGCTGGCGAGAACTGCACCCCAGTTATCAGGACATCGCAGCCGAGCTGCAATAAGCGGACCAGGATTCGTCGTGTAGCCGGATCTGTTCGATCGCGTAGACATCGGCGCACGCGTAGCCGTCTGATATGGCGCTGGCCGGGGCTCGCCGGCAGCAGTTGCTGACCGCGCCGATGGATCGTTCCGGGGCCTCTTCAGGGGGTCTTGGCCGGTGTCGCGGATGGTGTGGGGTTGCTTCCGGTGGCCGGCGACGTCGCGGGGTCGGTCGGCGCGGCGGGCGTTTGCAGGGCGAGCGGCCTCCAGGTGTGGCCGCTGTCGGTGCTGACGTACACCCGCGGGGTGAAGGGTTGGCCGGGTTGCTGCACGACGGTGGTGAGCAGTGCGCGGCGGGAATCCAGCGCGTGCAGGCGGCTTGGTGTCCCCGCGCCGGTCGGCGCCGTGCTGGTGGACCAGTGCCCCCCGGCGTCGGGGGTGATGCGGCTGGTGAGGCGCCCACCGACGTCGGCGACGACCCACCAGGTCCGGGCGGTCGGCGTGGACACCAGCGCCCACGACGGTTTCGCGCCGGTGGTACCGGTCACCGGGAAAGTGGCGGTGGCGGCCTGCGTCCAGGTTGTGCCGGCGTCAGCGGTGGTGTCGAAAGCCACGTGGGCGCTGTCAGCGGTGACGGCTTCGGTGGCCAGTACCCCGCTGCCGTCAGCGGCGATGGTCGGCAGACTGGTCAGGCACTCCACGGCGCCTTGAGGCGCGCAGCGGGTGGCGTCGATGGGGAGCGGCGGAGTCAGTTGCTGCCAGTGCCGGCCGGTGTCGGTGGTCAAGAACAATCCGGCGGCGGCGGTCTCGGCTGGGGGGATACCGCTTGCGGCGAACCCGCGGGTGGCCGAGGTGAACACCACCGGCATCTCAAACGGCCCGCTCGGCGAGGACGCCGCCCACGGCGGCGGGCCGGTGTAGACGCTGCGCCAGCTCTGCCCCGCGTCGGTGCTGACTTGAAGGTCCATCCTGGGTGCCGTCGCGGCGATCGTCTCCTGGAAGGCGACCCGCGGGCTGACCAGGTCGAACCAGTCGGCGTCGCCTGCGTGGTCGCCGGCGCTGCCGTGCGTGACGACCCGCCAGCTCGCGCCGCCGTCGCTGGTGCCGTACACGGTGGTCGACAGGTGAAACGAATCCCAGGCCTCCACCCAGCCGGTGGTCTCATCAAGGAATGTCGCATCGACGAACATCGGGTAGCCGCCCGGCCCGGGCGAGCGATCGGCGGCCGGCGGCGTCACTTCCCGCCAATCCGAAAGGTCAGTGCTCAACCACACCGCGGGCGCAACCGAGTCACCGCCGACGCCCACCACCGCGACCCCATGGTCGGCGTAGACCAGCGTCGGCGCCACAGCCGATGGCCCGGCCCCACCCCCCGTCGACGGCATTGGCGAAAGCACCATGCTCGATGACAGCGGCACAGACGGCCGCGCCGCCGACGAAGTGTGCGTACCGGCTGCCGGCTTTGCGTGTGTCGAACCTGCCGCACATCCGGCCGCTCCGGCTGTCACACCGAGACCCACGATCACCGCCATCAGCTGCCACCGGCCGGCGGGCGGACACCGCCGCATCTCGCACCTCCCGTCATAGACCATGCCCGATCGCTAGACGCACAACCCGCGACCGGGGTTGTACGCCGGCCAGCGCGTGCTCCAACACCACCCAGCGCCCCGGCGAAGCAGCGAACCGCATGTCGGTACGACCGCGCGGAGATTCCGCACATATCAGCGGCCGCGCCTTAGCGAACCAACAGCCCACATGCAGTCCCGATTCGGCGATCAGCGCGGCACACCAAACGACCGCACCCCACCGCCGCACTGACCTACTTCAACTGTGCAGGCCGGCGCTGCGGCATCTCGAGCTTGTCGAGGAGCCGAGCCGTCGATGCGGCGACTTCCGCCACTGCTGAGGCGAACGCTTCCTCGTTGACCCGGGACGGCCGCCGCATCCCGGCGATCTTTCGCACGTACTGCAGCGCGGCGGCCTCGACGTCGTCCGACGTGACCTGGTCGACGTAGGGCTGGCGCAGCGTCTTGATACTTCGGCACATGGCTCAAGGCTAGCCCGCCGCACCGGGCCCAGGCCTGCCGCTAGCGTGGGCAACCATGGCGGCGAATCGGGTCGACACGCTGCGCAGGGTCGAACGGCTGCGGGCCGAGACACCTGGCTGTGGCAACGGGGTGCACTTCGACAACGCGGGCGCCGCGCTGATGCCGGCGCCGGTGCTGGCGGCCATGCATCGTCACCTCGACCTCGAAGCCGAGATCGGCGGATACGCAGCGGCAGCACGGCAACAATCTGTGACGGCGGGTTTCTACACTGCCACGGCGGAATTGCTGCACTGCCAGCCAGAAAACATCGCGTTCACGTCCAGCGCAACCGACGCAGTCGCCCGTGCGTTGTCCGCGATCCCGTTCGCGCCAGACGATGTCGTTCTCACCACCGAAGACGACTACGTTTCGCATCAGCTGGCCTTCCTCGCTTTGCGCAAGCGCTTCGGCATCGAAGTGGTGCATGCGCCGACGCTGCCCGAGGGTGGTGTCGACGTCGATGCGATGGCTGCCCAGATGCGCACCCGGCGTCCGCGCGGCGTCGTCGTCTCGCACGTGCCGACGAATTCCGGGGCGGTCCAGCCGGTCGCCCAGATAGGCCGGCAGTGCCGTGAGCTCGACCTCCTCTACGTCGTCGACGCCGCTCAGTCGGTCGGACAACTCCCGCTGGACGTCGAGGCGATCGGTTGCGACTTCCTAGCTGGCACCTGCCGCAAGTTCCTCCGCGGGCCTCGGGGAGCGGGCTTGCTGTACGTCTCGGAGCGCGTGCTGGAGGAAGGCTACGAGCCGCTGTTCATCGACGTCCGGGGGGCGCGCTGGGTAGCGCCGGAGCGCTACGAGCCGGTCGCCGACGCCCGACGCTTCGAGGAGTGGGAATCCTCGACATGCAGTGTCGTCGGCAGCGCCGTCGCCGCGCGCTACGCCGTCGACCTCGGCCTCGCGTGGACCTCGCAGCGAAGCGTCGAACTCGGGCGGCTGCTTCGCGAACGGCTGCGGGCACTCGACGGCGTCCGGGTGCTCGATCGCGGTGCCGAGCTGTGCGCCATCGTCACCATCACTGTCGCCGGGTGGCGGCCCGAAGCGCTGAAAGCCGAACTGGAACGGCGTTCGGTCAGCTCCTCCGTGAGCCTGCGTGACTACGCACTGCGTGATTTCCTTGCCAAGGACGTCGATGGATGCCTGCGGCTCTCACCGCACTACTACAACACCGAGGCCGAGGTGGAGTTCGTCGTCGCGGCGGTCGCGGAAATCGTGGCTCACCGGGTCGGCTAACCGACCGGCGGGTCGAGAGCGCGCAACGTGGTCAGCTCGGCCAACCCCCACACGACGGCCGCCGCGGACGCCACGGCGGCGGCCAGCTGGAGCAGGACGGCGTACAAGGTCTGCGAGCCGGAAGTGCCGGGGAGCCCGAAGACACCGAAGAAGCCGAGGATGTCGCCGACCACCAGCACCGCACCAATCACGACGAGGAGCGTCAGCGCCAAATCGGTCATCCGCAGCGCAGCAGCATCGCGATCGTGGTCGCGCCAACGCGTCGCGATGTTGGTGCAGCCGAGCACGGCCGGCGTCGCAATGAGGAAGTGCGGCCCGAACAGGTAGTACAACGTGGTGCCCAGCCCGATGCCGTTCGGCAGGGAAGGAATTTCGATGATCACGACGCAGATCACATAGACCGCGATGGCGAGCGCGTACGCCACCGCCGCTCTGGGCAGTCCGTGCCCGAACTGCCGGCGCAAGCCCCCTTCGAAGAGACCCTTCGGGAGTCGGTCGGATGCACGCATCGAACCCGGCCCTGTGCTCATCGCTCATCACCTCATGCCAACGGACGCCCCCGACCTGACCGCCGACTGTAGGGCCTGCCTCGTAGAAAGTCACGAGACTGCACGGATGCGCGACTCCAGCGCCGACCGGTACACCGCCGGGTCGACGCCGGAGCGCAACACGGTGTCGAGAATGCAGGCGAGCCGGTAGTCGGGTCGGTTGCGAAAGACCCGATCGAGGGCGATCCCGGCAAGCCCGCCGTCACCCTGGAGGTACGCGATCCACGCGAGAGCGGTCAAGACCGGCGCTTCGTACGGTTCGACCGCCCGGCGGGAGAGCTCGACCAGGAGGCTGCGGGTCGCATCGCCCCATTCACCGCGCCACCAACCGAGGATCTCGTCGCGCACGCCGACATCGTTCAGCGCAACGATGAGCTGGGCTGCCTCATCGACGCCGAGAGCGTCGGCGGGCCGGGCACCGCCGTGCACGCGGCCGTTGACCACCTCCCGGAAGCGGTCGAGCGCGGCCGTTGCGGAGTCGGGGCGACACCCTGACTCCCGCTCCAGGGCATGCGCCATCGCAGTGCCCACCAGGCCACCGGCAGGTTCGATCGAACGCTCCAGCTCTTCACGCGAGCCCAGCACGACCCGGCCGGAAAGCACTGTCGCGAGAGCCATCCCGGAGTCGACCGGCGGTTCGAGCGCGGTGCCCTCCGGTGGGCAACAACGCGGGTCTGCGCAGTGCAGTGACCACCAACGCTGGTCACTGACACAAACGACGTCGCCGAGCAATATGCCGGCCTCGTTCAGCTCGCGTTGGAACGCGCGCTCGAGCGGCCGCAGCGCGGGATGCGCGCGGTCGCCCGATGGCGGGTACAGCACCACGAGCGCTTCATCCGCACCGTTGCGGCGGATGCTCTCCACCAGGCTGCGCGCGCAGGCATCCGCCAGCGCGGCGGCAGGCAGGTCGACCCGTGCGGTCAGACCGACCCTTCGTCGCTTCCCCCGCGTCGACACGACCACGAGCGAGTTGGCCGGGTGGAAACCGAGCAAATACGGCACTGCCTGCACAACGTCGGCGATCGAACGCAGGCGTACTCGGATCGGCGGTTGAGATGTCATGCCGGTAGCCAACCGGGTGCACGCCGCCCGTTGCGGGCCCGCGAGATCGGCTGTGGAGACCGAATGAGCCACTGTGGACGACGCGCACGACGCGCGAGTAGCGTGACCTGATCATGGCCCCCACGGCGAAAGCACCGGGCGACTCGCACCACGAGCCGAACCCCGATTCCCGCGTCGCCCATTCCAGCGATACCAGCGTCGCTGTGCACGCGCCGCCGCCGGCGGCTGCCGGCTGGGCGGCCGTCCGGCGGGCCACCCGGATAGCCCTCGAGCAGATGGGCCTCTCGCGCAGCCTGCGCACCCTCGCGCGCGTGAACAAGCGCGATGGGTTCGACTGTCCGAGCTGCGCCTGGCCCGAGGGCGACCATCGTCATCACATCGAGTTCTGCGAGAACGGCGCGAAAGCGGTCGCCTGGGAGGCCACCCGCAAGCAGGTCGGTCCTGAGTTCTTCGCCGCTCACAGCCTCGACGATCTTCGCGGACGAACCGACCGTTGGCTGGAAAGCCAGGGCCGCCTGGTGCACCCGATGTATGCGGGCCCGGACGACGACCATTACCGCCCGATCGAATGGGCCGCCGCGTTCGACCTGATAGCCGACACCCTCCGGCTCGTCGGCTCACCGAACGAGGCCGTGTTCTACACCAGCGGACGCACGAGCAACGAGGCCGCGTTCCTCTACCAGTTGTTCGCCCGCCGCTTCGGCACGAACAACTTGCCCGACTGCTCGAACATGTGCCACGAATCCAGCGGGGTAGCTCTCAGCCAGGTGATCGGCATCGGCAAGGGCACGGTCACCCACGCCGACATCACCGATCATGCCGACCTCATCGTGATCGTCGGCCAGAACCCCGGCACCAACCACCCCCGCATGCTGACCGCCTTGGAGACAGCGAAGAAGCGCGGCGCCAAGATCGTCGCGATCAATCCGCTCGCGGAAGTAGGCCTGGTCCGATTCCGCAATCCGCAGCGGGCTTCCGGGCTGGTCGGCGCGGGTACCGCGCTCGCCGACCTCCACCTGCCGGTGCGCGTCGGCGGCGACCTCGCCTTGTTCCAGGCGGTGAACCGCAAGCTGGTCGACCTCGAGGCAGCGGCGCCTGGCACGGTGCTCGACTCCGGATTCATCGACGCCCACTGCGAAGGATTCGAGGACGCCGCCGCCGCGTGGCGAAGACTCGACCTACCCGCAACGATCGAACTGAGCGGGTTGTCGCACGAACTCATCGATCATTTCGTGGAGCTCGTCGCAGCGTCGCGCTCGATCGTCTTGTGCTGGGCCATGGGCATCACGCAGCACCGAGACGCTGTCGCGACGATCCGCGAGTTCGTCAACTTCCTGCTGCTGCGAGGCAATATCGGCCGCCCGGGCGCCGGTGTCTGCCCGGTACGCGGACACAGCAACGTGCAGGGCGACCGCACCATGGGCATCAACGAGCGGCCGCCGGCTGCCTTCCTCGACCGCCTGGCGGCCGAGTTCGCGTTCTCCCCGCCGCGAGAGCCGGGCTACGACGTCGTCCAGGCGATACGCGCGATGCGTGACGGGCGAGTGCGATTCTTCATGACGCTTGGCGGCAACTTCATCCCGGCTGCGCCCGATACCGACGTCACCGCTGCTGCCGTCGCACGATGCGAGCTGACGGTCCATGTCACGACGAAGCTGAACCGCACGCACTTGCATCCGGGCCGTGAGTCGCTGCTGCTCCCGACGCTCGGACGAACCGACCTCGACGTCACGGCGGCCGGCAAGCAAGCGGTCACGGTCGAGGATTCGATGGGCATGGTGCACGCCTCTCATGGCCGGCTCCAGCCCGCGTCCCCGGAGTTGCGCAGCGAGGTCGCCATCCTTTCCGCGCTGGGCGCGCGCATGTTCGGCCCGCACGATGTCGTCGAATGGCAGCGCCTCGGCGGTGACAACCGGCTCATTCGCGAACGCATCTCCCGCGTCGTTCCTGGCTTCGACGACTTCGAGAAGCGCATCGCCGCTGGTGGTTTCGCCCTGCCGAACGGCCCCCGCGACTCTCGTACGTTCACGACGGCGTCGTCTCGTGCCCGGTTCACCGTGAACCCGCTCGACCCGCTCGTCGTCCCGGCCGGCCACCTCCTGCTACAGACGATGCGCTCGCATGGTCAGTTCAACACCACGGTGTACTCCGACGACGACCACTACCGTGGCGTGTTCGGCGGCCGGCGGGTGGTATTCGTCAACCCCGACGACCTCGACGACGCCGGCATTCCCGCCGACTCCCCCGTCGACATCGTCAGCGTGTGGGACGACGGAGAACGCCGCGTGCGCGGCTTCACGACGGTGGCGTACGCAACGCCGCGCGGTTGTGCGGCGGCCTACTTCCCGGAGGCGAACCCGCTGGTACCGCTCGACTCGACCGCGCATGAGAGCGGCACACCCGCGTCGAAGTCCGTGGTCGTCCGGCTGGAGCGGTCAACCCTGCACGATTGAGGCCGGCGCGTGGTGAGCACGCTTCGCCGCGTACATCACCTGGTCGGCAGCGGAGAGCAACGCGTCGACCGTCTCGGTCGGTGTGCGACGTGGCGCGCCGTCGTCGGGGCGGCAGGTCGTAACGCCGATGCTGAACGGGACGACGACCGAGGCCGGCGATGTCTTCCCCGCCGACACAGTCTCGAGGTCGGTGACAGCGCATTCGACCCGACCACCCAGTCGCGCAACGACTTGTTCGGTGTCGACGGAAGATCCGGCAGCAAGCAGAATCGCGAACTCGTCGCCTCCGAGCCGACCGACGACATCGCTGACGCGGACCGCACTCACGAGGTGACGCGCGACGGCGGTGATCGCTCGGTCACCGACCTGGTGTCCGTACGTGTCGTTGATGGCCTTCAGACCGTCAAGATCGACGAAGGCGACCCCCAGTGCGCGCCCGTCGCGTTCGGCTTCGGCTAGTTCGCGGATCGCCGCTTCACGGAACCCTCGGCGATTGGCGACGCCGGTCAACGCGTCGACCCGGGCCGTCTCCCTTTCCTCCTCGAGTTCCATCCGCAGCAACAACAGCGCCAGTGCAGCGAACAGATAGACCGCCAGCCGCGCCACGCCGTTCCACGCCATGACCGCGCCGGAACCGGCACCCTTCAAGTTCTCGGCCAAGGTCTGGGCGACAGCGGCAAGCAGGGCAGCCGAGATCGCCGTCCGAAACGTGCTGACCCAGGCGATCACGACGACGGGCACGAGGTAAAGCGCGGTCAGCGCGACGTAGCTCCCGGCCGCCCGGTCGGCGACGCTGATCGCGACGATGGCCGCGAAGCCCGAGATTCGCCAACGCAACCGAGCGGACGACGCCAGATCGAGCGCCGGCTTCAAGAACCGCAGTAACCGCTGCGCCCACCACGGTGTGTCGCTGAGCATGTCTCTCCAGACTGAACCTCGACACGATGGTACGTCCCATGCGCAACGGGCGCGCCTACAGACTCGCGTGAGACCCCGCTGATGACGGAATTCTTACGGCTCGATCCGCTGAACGGCCTAGTTCTTACGAGCTTCTGACGCAGCGATGAAATCTGCTCCCCGGCCGGCGACAAGGACGACACACCATTGATAGACAGCCGCTGGTAGGTGCGAACCCCAACCAGCTACGGCATGACGGGAGACTGCACGATGAAAGAGAACCAGAGCAGGAAACGGTCGAGATACCAGGTGGCAGCGCTTCGAGCCATCGGCGCAACGGCAGCGACGACTCTCGTCGGCATCGCGTTCGCGCCAGTGGCCTCAGCTAGTGACACCGGTGAGCCGAGTCACGCCGCACACGGCGTGTTCTTGATGACGAACAACCTGGAGAAGAACGAGGTAGTCGCGTATGCCCGCGACAACGACGGCAGGCTGACCCAGGTCGCTTCGTACGAGACGGGCGGTAAAGGCGCCGCGCAGGACGGCGCCGTCGTCGACCCGCTCGCCTCGCAGGGAGCCCTCACCTACGACGCGACACATCGGCTGCTCTTCGCCGTCAATGCCGGCAGCGACACGGTCACCGTATTCCAGGTCGACGGCACGCACCTGTGGCGTCAGCAGGTCCTGGGAACCGAAGGGCACCTGCCGACCTCGGTGAGCGTTCAGCGCAATCTCGTCTACGTGTTGGACGCCGCCAACGAAGGTGCGATCACCGGTTTCCGGATCGGCGCAGGCGGCTGGGTGGAGGCAATCCCTGACTCCACACGCTCTTTGGGCTTGAGCAACGGCGACGACCCGAACTTCTTGCAGTCGCCGGCGCAGGTCGCCATTACACCGAACCTGCGCGACGTCGTCGTCACCACCAAGGCCAACGGCACGTTGGACGTGTTCCGGCTGAACCGGTGGGGCGTGCCTGACGGCGGGTCGGTGACGAACCCCTCCGCCGGCCCGGTGCCGTTCTCCATGACGTTCGACAGGCACGGTCACCTGCTCGTCAGCGAGGCGAGCGGCGCGGCGTCGTCCTACCGGATCGAACGCAGCGGGCACCTCGTGACGATCTCCGGCCACGTCACCGACGGCCAGGCCGCCACATGCTGGTCGATCTTCGTCCGCGGGCACCTGTACGTGGCCAACACCGGCTCGGGCACCATCACCGCATACTCGGTCAACGCAGCCGGAGAGCTGGCGCTTCTCGGCGATTCAGCGGTCGCGGCCACCACCGGTGCAGCCCCGGTCGACATGGCGGCCAGCCTCGACGGTCGCTACGTCTACCAGCTGGCCACCGGGTCGGGTGAGATCGACGAATTCAAGGTCGGCAGCGGCGGCTCGCTGACGCCTATCGGCTCGATCACCGGCCTCATGCCGGACAACGGCGCGGGCAACCAGGGCCTGGCAGCGGACTGACCGGACCTGCTCGGCGGCCAGGGCGGTGGCGGCCCGGATTCCGGCCGCCACCGCCCGTTCGACACTTGGCACTCGGGCACGCTGAGTGCTAAGACAGGAGGTGGCAAGAACACGCGCGGCAGTGTCCTGAGCCGCGCGGCAGTGAGTGCCTTCGAACCCCAGGAGGTGGTTGCTGTGCTTCGTTTCGATCCATTCCGTGACCTCGACCGACTCACCGAACAGCTCCTCGGCGCGACCGTCGCGGCCAACCGCGCGCCCCGCTTCATGCCGATGGACGTCTACCGCAGCGCCGACCACTACGTGCTGCACGCCGACCTGCCGGGCGTCGATCCCGGTTCGATCGACGTCAGCGTGGAGCACGGCACGCTCACCGTGCAGGCGCAGCGCACCGCGCGCAACGACGAGAACGTCCAATGGCTGGCGAGCGAGCGGTTCTCCGGCACCTTCATGCGCCAGCTCACGTTGGGTGAGGGTGTCGACACCGAACACATCCAGGCGACCTACGAGAACGGCGTCCTGACCCTCACGATCCCGGTCGCGGAGCGAGCAAAGCCGCGCAAGATCGAAGTGTCCAGCGGCTCGCAGGCCGGGTCGTCGCACGTCATCGTGTCGCAGCAGCAAGACGAGCAGCCGAGCCTGACGTAGCGAGCCTGACCTAGCAGGCAGCACTCGGCGTGCGCGGCCTCGCGGATGCTTGACCCGCGAGACCACGCACGCCGAACCGGCTCGCCGGAGCGGGCTAGCTGTGATGTCCAGGCAGGTTGGTCAGGCGGCTGATCGGCGGGTGGCCTCCGATGGCGCTGTGGGCTCGGTGGTGATTGTAGAAGTGCAGCCAGCTGGGAAGGGCCGCTCGGCGGTCGTCTTCTGATTGGTAGTGCCGGGCGTAGGCCCAGCCGTCGGACAGCGTGCGGTGGAATCGCTCGATCTTCCCGTTCGTCTGCGGTCGGTAGGGCCGGGTCCGCTTGTGTGTGATGTGCAGTGCGGCGCAGGTGTCGCGCCAGGCGAAGGATCGGTAGCAGGCGCCGTTGTCTGACAGGACGCGTTCGACACTCACACCGCGGGCGGCGAACCAGGCGACGGCGCGCTGCAACACGCCGATGGCGGTGTCGGCCTTCTCGTCGGCGCAGATCTCGGCATAGGCCACGCGCGAGTGATCGTCGATGACGGTGTGCACGAACGCCGTGCCCACCAAGGGCGCATGGGTGGCGCTTCGTGGCGTGCCGGTGCGCGCGATGGTGGCGGCCCGGTTGCGGTCGCCTTGGAACTTGCCGACGTAGCGCCAGCCACCGCCGTCGGGGATGTTGCCGAACTTGGTGACGTCGACGTGGATCAACGAGCCGGGGTGGGCGTGCTCGTAACGGCGCAGCGGCTCACCGGTGATGCGGTCGATGTGAGACAGCCGATTGATCCGGCAACGCACCAGCACGGCGTGCACGGTCGAGGCCGGGACGCCGAGCTGGCCGGCGATCTGCACCGGCCCGAGCCGCTTGCGCCACCGCAGCTGCACAATCTGGCGCTTGACGTGCTCGGGTGTCTTCGTGGGACTGCGACGCGGGCGTGAGGATCGGTCGGTCATCCCGGCCGGCCCCTCGCTTCGGTAACGCGCGGCCCACTTGGCAGCCGTGCGAGGCGAGACCATGAACATCTTCGCCGCCGCCGAATACGTCCAGCCTGAATCGACGACAAGCCGAGCCAGACGCAGACGAGCACGTGGGGTCAGCAGGGCATTAGCGTGGGACACGAAGGCCTCCGGTTCGTGAAGCGGTTCCTTAGACAGCTCCACTTCACAACCAGAGGCCTTCGCCTGCCTCAACGACAGGCCGAGATCAACTCACCCCGGTACAACGTCCCCGGACATCACAGCTAGCTGCTGATCAGTCCCTTGCTCTGCAAGTACGCCTTGGCGACGTCGGCCGGTAGCTTCTTGTCGGTGTCAACCTGGGCGTCGAGCGCGCCGAGATCGGCGCTGGTGAGCACCGGCGCGAGTTTGTTGATCGCGTCGGCCAGCTTCGTGTCGTTGGCGTACTTCTTTCCAACGATCGGCACCAGGTTGTCGGCAAGCTGCACGTTCTTGTCGTCCTTCAGCATGACCAGGTTGAACTGGTCGAGCGTGCCGTCGTCGGTCGCCACTTCGACCATGTCGTCCTTGCCGCTCTTGACGGCTTGCTTGCCCGGCACGGAGTCGAAGTCGAACGTGTCGTACTTCGTCACGTTGATGCCATAGACGTTGGTCAGCGCCCCACCGCAGAACTCACGGCTCTTGCACTCGGCCGGCGCGGCCAGCTTGATCGGCAGCTTCGCCGCCGCGACGTCACTGAGCGTCGTCAGGTGATGGGTGGAGGCGAAGTCCTTCGACACCGCGAACGCGTTCTCGTCGGCCGCGTCGGACGGTTCGAGTGCGGTGAGCCCGCGCGGCTTCGCCAGCTTGTTGAGCTGCACGAGCGTGGTGTCCTTGTTATTCGTCGCAACGGTAGGGGCGTTCGGCCCGTTGACCTTCTTGTTCAGATACTCGGTGAACGTTGCGGCGTAGTCGGGCACGATGTCGATCTGCCCGTTCTCCAGTGCCGGTTCGTAGATTTCGCGCGTGCTCACGGTCTTTATCTCGGTGGTGTAGCCGGCGTTTTGGGCCAGCAGGGCGTAAAGGTTGGCGAGCACCTCACTCTCGCTGAAGTTCGCCGCCCCGATCACCAGGTGGCCGCCGGCCGCCGCCGAGCTACCCGGAGCCGACGCGGCCGAGCCGGTCGAGCCGGCCGGGCTGGAAGCGCTGGACGTCGGGCTCGACCCGGCGCCCGAGTTCGTGCTGGGCGACTTGGTGCCGGAGCTGCTGCACCCGGCCAGTGCGATGGTGGTGGCCGCCAGCGCCGCAAGAGCGGCGGGAATGCGTCTGGCCGCGGCCGTGGCGAGAATCCGCCGAGTCATGTGTAACCGCCTTCTGTGTCCCGTGACCCCCAGGTCACGCGTGTCGGACGGGCACGGTGGGCACCCGCTTTTGGACGAGGACCATGCATCGCCACTGCCGCGACGGGGCCCTGCTCGCCACGCTAAAGCAGGGTTCGGACAACCGCCACGCCGCAGGGGCGCCGTTTCGCGGACGGCCGGCAACCGAAACCCAAGTGTTACCGCTCGGCGCTACCCACGGCGGCGGCCGGCGCAACCCCGCCCCGGCGGGCCTGGCGGACCGGATCGAGCCAGCGTTGCAGCAGCGCGAACAGCAGCTCGATCGCGAGCGCGAGGACGACGACGAGCAGCGCGCCGCCTTCCATCTCCGGCCGATTCTGGGTGGCGAACCCCTCGTTGATGATCCGGCCCAACCCCGGTCCCGACACCAGCGCCGCGATCGTCATGGTGGCCACGATCTGGACGGCGGCAAGCCGTATCCCGTTCAGCACGAGCGGGACGGCGAGCGGCAGCTCGACCCGGCGCAGCTGCTGGAAGCCGGTCATGCCCATACCGCGGGCCGCCTCCACGGTGCCCGGGTCGACGTCACGGATGCCGACGTAGGCGTTGGTCAGGATCGGTGGCATGCCGAACAGCACCAGTGCAAGGACGACGCTCTTGCTCGTGACACCCAGACTGGTAAGACCGAGCACGGTCAAGACTGCGAAGGTCGGCACCGCCCGGCCGATGTTGGTGACGTTCACCGCGAGAAATCCCCAGCGCTTGATGTGCCCGAGCCACAACGCCACGGGTAGCGCGAGCACGGTCGCGATCCCCAACGCCACAGCCGAAAGCTCCACGTGCTGGATGGTCCGGACGACGATCCCGTCGGCCCCGTGCCAATGCGCGGCGGTGGTCAGCCAGTCGACGACGCCACCCGTTCGCGCCGTCATGCCTTGCTCACCGCTCGCCTCGTCGTCCGCCTGGCCCACGGCAGCATGAGCCGCTGCAACAACACCAGCGCGCCGTCGAGCACGACCGCGAGGACGACGCACAGCAGCGAGGCATAGAAGACCTCGGCCTTGAAGTAGTTGCTGAAGCCCTCGGCGATGAGGTTGCCGAGGCCGCCTTCGCCGATGAGGTACCCGATCGTGGCGAGCGCGACCGTCGAGACCGTGGCGACTCGCAGCGCCGCGAACGTGGCCGGCATCGCGAGCGGCAGCTCCACCCGGAGCAGGATGCGGATCGGCCCCATGCCCATGCCACGCGCCGCTTCGAC
The DNA here is from genome assembly GCA_963782965.1 of uncultured Actinomycetes bacterium. Lineage (GTDB taxonomy): Bacteria > Actinomycetota > Actinomycetes > Acidothermales > Acidothermaceae > CAWALV01. The sequence goes on along the minus strand of CAWALV010000006.1, from coordinate 706,919 downwards.
GACCTCTGCCGGCACGCCGTCCAACCCGACCAGGACCCCGCGGATGAGAATCGTCAAGGAGTACAGCACCAGCCCGATGATCACGGTTCGCGGCTCGAGCCCGGTGACCGGCACGAGCAATCCGAACAGGGCAAGCGACGGCACCGTGTAGATGGCCGTCGAAAGCCCGAGCAGCCCCCCGCTCGCCCGTGCCGAGCGGCGCACCGCGATGGCGAGCGGGAGCGATACCAGCAAGGCGACGACGACCGCCTCGACGGTGATCTGGACATGCTGCTCCAGCGCGTGGATGAGCTGGTGCGAGCGGGTGGTGAGGAACTTCGGGCACGTCCAGCTGTTTGCCTGAAGGCAATTGCCGGTGCGAAAGTGCATGGATGAACGCTACCGCCGGCCCGGCCGCGCCGGTCGAGCCGATGATCCGGCTGGACCGGGTGAGCAAGCACTACCACGACGGCACCGTGGCGGTGGCCGAGCTGAGCCTCGAGGTGCCGCGCGCCACCATGACCGTCCTGGTCGGGCCGTCGGGCTGCGGGAAGACGACGACGCTGAAGATGGTCAACCGCCTCATCGAACCCACGAGCGGCCGCCTGTTTTTCGACGGCGAGGACATCACGCGGACCAACCCGGTCCGGCTCCGGCGCCGCATGGGGTACGTCATCCAGCATGTCGGGTTGTTCCCGCACAAGACGGTGCTCGACAACGTGATGACGGTTCCCGAGCTGCTGGGGTGGAACGCGACGCGCCGCAAGGCGCGCGCGAACGAGCTGCTCGAACTCGTCGGGCTCGACCCGGCTCGGCATGCCAAGCGCTATCCGCACCAGCTCTCGGGTGGGCAGCAGCAGCGCGTCGGTGTCGCCCGGGCGCTCGCCGCCGACCCACCGGTTCTGCTGATGGACGAGCCTTTCGCGGCAGTCGACCCACTCGTGCGCGACCGCTTGCAGTCGGAGTTCCTCAGGCTGCAAAGGGAGTTGCACAAGACGGTTCTGTTCGTCACGCACGACATCGAGGAAGCGGTGCGCCTGGGCGATCGCATCGCGGTGTTCCGGCAGGGCGGGCATCTCGAGCAGTACGACACGCCTGCGACGATCCTGGGCACGCCGGCCAACAGCTTCGTGGCCGACTTCGTGGGCGCGGATCGCGGTCTGAAGCGGATGTCTGTCACCCCGATCACGGCGACCGATCTGGACCAGCCACCCGTCGTCCACCTGGAGGACAGCCTGGCGGCTGCCGCGCGGGTGCTCGAGGCGAGCGGGTCACGCTGGGCGGTGGTCCTCGACGCCGCCGACAGCTTGCATGGCTGGATAGGTGCAGACTCGGTGGCCAGTAGCGGGCTGGTCCGCGACGCGGCGCGGCGGATGGATGCGTGGGTGCCGCTCGACGCGTCGTTGAAACAGGCCTTCAGCGAAATGCTCCAGCACAATGCCGGCTGGGTCGCAGTGCTCGACGGCGCGCGCTTCGTCGGCGTGCTGACCCCGCGCACGTTGCACGAGGCCCTGCGGCGCTCGGTCGAGGCGGACGCCGAAGGTGTGGCGCCCGCCGAGATCTCCCTCGACAGCGTCGGCAGCGTCTAGGTGTCGTGACCCGGGAGGTTGTCGACGGCACGCCTGCTTGAAGTGGGGAGGACCTCCCGGCGCAGTGGATGTGCCGCGGCCTTGACCGGTTCCTCATCTACTACAACACGCGACGCGGCCACTCCGCCCTCGGCGGCCGACCACCCATCAGCCGGCTCACCGCCTGACAACAACGTCTCGGGCCACAACATCTAGGGCCGGCGTCAAGCGAGCGGTCTCGGCAGTGCAGCAGCCGGCGTCAGAACTTTCTTCCGATACGGGTGATCCGATCGGCAGGGTGCGCGCGAACACCATGCGTCAAACCCTCCGACGAAGGAGTACCCGATGAAGAAGCGCACGCTGCTCGCAGCGGCGACGGTGGCCGGCGCTCTCGGCCTGCCGCTTGCCGCGACGGCCCCGGCTTACGCCGCGCAGTCCTCCGGCTCGACGTCCTACCAGGCGACCCTGCAGCCCGTCCCGCTCAACGGCGCGGCGAAGAGCAACGCCGGCGGCACGCTGATGCTGACGCTCAACGGCAACCAGGCCACGATCACCGAGGACGTGCACGGTCTCGCCAGCACGTTCATGGGCAACCCCTTCCCGCACGTGCAACACATCCACGGCGGCGCCAAGGGCGTGTGCCCGACCGCGTCGCTGGACGCCAACGGCGACGGCGTCATCAGCACCCCCGAGGCGGCCCCGGCATACGGATCGGTTCTGACGACGCTCTCGGTGTCCGGTGACAGCAGTGCCTCGGCCGCGACCAACGTGAACATCGCGCCGAACGGGTCGTCCTACCACTACAGCCGCACCATCACGCTCGACAGCCAGACGATGCAGGCGATCCAGAACCACACGGCGGTCATCGTCGTGCACGGCCTCGACCCGGCAAACGCAGCTCCCGCCGCCACGTCGGCGAAGAGCCCGCTCGTGCCGTCGCTCCCGCTGGCCGCCACGGCCCCCGCACTGTGCGGGCCGCTCGTGATGGCGCAGATGAGCTCGGTTCCGACCGGCGGCGCGCAGACCGGCGCCGGCGGCACTGCCGGATTGCAGAACGTCGACCTGCTCGTCGGCGGCTCGGTCCTGCTGCTCGGCGGCGCCGCGTTGACGATGCGCCGCTCGGCGAACCGCGCTAGCACCAAAGCCTAGGCCTAACGCCGGCAGACGTTCCTTCGAGGCCCGAGAGGAGTTGACACCCATGACGATGCGGTTCCGTCGCGAGAGTTCACGGCGTCCGTCGCGACGTCTCTCCCTGTGGCTGGCACTCAGCTGCATCGCCATGGGTGTCACGGCGATCGGCATCGCGCTCGCCACGCAGGAGCACGCGCCGCAGCCGTCGGCGGCGGCAGCCGGCACGATCGGCGGTACGACGCCGTCGCTTTTCGCCTCGGCATCCGCCCCCGCGCACCCGTCGGCGTCGGGCGCAACAACTTCTGAGCCGGCGTCTGCTTCGGCTTCTGCGCCGGCGTCGACTCCCGCGCCGTCCCCGACGGCGAGCGGGTTGCCGCCGTCGGCACCGGTTCGTCTGTCGATACCGGCGGTCGGCGTGGATTCCTCGCTGGTGAAGCTCGGCGAGACGGCCGACGGCACGGTCGGCGTACCGCAGAGTTTCCACGTCGCCGGCTGGTTCACGGGAAGCCTCACCCCGGGCGAGGTCGGGCCCACTGTGATCCTCGGGCACGTCGATTCCTACCAGGGCCCCGGCATCTTCTTCCGGCTCGGCGCTCTCAAGCCGGGCGACGCGGTCTCGCTCACGCGGGCAGACGGACGCACCGTCACCTACCGCATCACCGGCGTCCGCGAATACCCGAAGAACCAGTTCCCGACGACGGCGGTCTACGCGAACACCGACGTCCCGTCGATCCGGCTCATCACGTGCGGAGGGACCTTCGACTCCCGCACCGGCCATTACCTGTCGAACATCGTCGCGTTTGGAGTCCAGAGATGACCATTCTCAACCCGGCTCGCCGGCGTGTTCAGATCGTGCTCGGCCTGCTCTGGCTGCTCGACGGCGCGCTTCAACTGCAGCCGTACATGTTCGGGCGCGGCTTCGGGTCGCAGATCATCGCACCTGCCGGAGACGGCCAGCCGCACGTGGTCGCCGCGTCGGTGACGTGGTCGGCGAACCTGATCCTCACTCATCCCGCGCTTTTCGATATCGCATTCGCCGTTGTGCAACTCCTGACCGGTGCTGCGATCCTGTGGCGCCGCACCTCGACGCTCGGCCTCCTCGCTTCGCTGCCGTGGGCCCTTGGCGTCTGGTGGTTCGGCGAAGCCGCCGGGCAGCTGTTCGGCGGCCAAGCCACGCTCCTGACCGGCGCACCGGGCGCCGTCCTCCTGTACGCACTGGTCGCCGTCCTGGTGCTCCCGCCGTTCGCCCTCGGCCGCTTCGCCCTGCCCCGATTCGATGTCGGCCGAGTGGCCGCCTGGGCGTGGAGCGCGGTGTGGGTCGGGGGCGCGGCCATGCGGCTGGTGCCCTCACAGCGCAGCGGCTCCTCCCTGGCGGACGCGCTGCGCGGCGCGGCCGACGGCGCCCCCGGGTGGCTCGCCCATGCCGGCGACGCGGTGGCCGGTTACCTCGCGCACGGCGGGCAAGCCGCGGCGATCGCCCTCGCTGCCGCATTCGTCGTCATCGCGGTGGCGCCGCACGTCCGCTCGTTCGTCAGCCCGGGAAACCTGGCGTCCGCGCTCCGCTACGCAGGGCTTAGCCTCGGCGTGGTGACGTCGCTGCTGATGTGGGTGTTCGGGCAGTCGTTCGGACAGCTCTACACCGGTCAGGCGACCGACCCGAACAGCGGCCCGCTGCTCGTCGTGCTCGCATACGTGGTCGGCGCTGCGACAGCGGCGCACCACCCGGCCGACGAGGTCATCCGGCCGAGCAGCGATCAAGTGCACGGCGCGACTTTGTCGGCGGCGGCATGACAGGCAGCGCCGAAGAACCGGCGGCCGCTGCGCTGCGCCTCGAGGACGCCGCGCTGGTCGCACGGGTTCGCGCCGGCGACGAAGCCGCACTCGAAGCGTTGTACCAGCGCTACGGCGCTGCATGTTTCCGGCTGGTGCGCCGCATCCTCGGCGACGCCGACCTGGCGCAGGACGCCGTGCAGCAGGTGTTCCTCGCACTGTGGCAGACCGGCCCGACCGCCGACGGGCAGTCCCGCCCGGGTTACGACCCGAGCAGGGGCGCGGTCGGGACCTGGCTGCTGTCGGTCGCGCACCACAAAGCCGTCGACCTCCTCCGCCGCGAGATGGGCCGGCGCAAGCGCCTGGCTTCCTACCAGGAGCTGACCGAGATCGAGGCGGCCGGCCCCGGGCCCGCAGACCAGGCGTGGGTGGCCTTGCGCGCCGAACGAACCCGCGCGGCGCTGCGCGAACTGTCCCCCGAGCATCGCGAGGTCCTGCTGCTCGCGTACTACGGCGGCTACAGCCAGAGCGAGATCTCCGGTATGACTGGGCTGCCGCTCGGCACCGTGAAGAGTCGTACCTTGCATGCGATGCGCCACCTGCGGACTCGGCTCGCCGGCGACCTCAGCACCAGCGAAGGGAGTGAGCGGTGACCATGCCGCCCGACACCTCGCACGAGGAGTGGGAAGAACTCGCTGCCGCGCACGCGCTGCACGCGCTCGACGCCGCCGACGACGAGCGGTTCATGACCCACGTCGCCGGCTGCTCGAGGTGCCGGGACGCGTTGCGCGACTTCGACCTCGTGGCGAGCCAGCTGGGCTGGCTAGCCGACGAGCGCGACGACGAAGGCGACGTGCCACCGTGGCAGGACCTCCGCGCGGGCGTCGTCGGCGTGCAGGCGAGCACACCACCCGGTGATACGCCGGTTGACGAGCTCGCCGCGCGCCGAGGCCGGTCCGCTCGGCGCCGCCTGCTCGCCGCGGCGGCCGCAGCTGTCGTCGTCGCCGCGGGGGTGTCGACCTGGCAACTGAGCCGCGGCACGTCGTCGAACAACCAGGTCGCCGGCTGCGAGCGGCAGGTCGGCTGCCACGTCGTGCCGTTGAAGACGTCGACCGGCGTCGACGCCGACATCGACGTCGTCGTCCGCGACGGTGCGGCGCAGGTCATCCCGCTCCACATCGCGGCGCCCGCGAGCACGAAGATGTACGTCTTGTGGCAGCGCGGCAACGGCAAGGCGCCGGTCGCCCTGGTGTCGTTCCGGTCGACGAACCGGCCGACGGCGCGGGTGGCGCTAACGCTTCCCTACTCCGACACGTCGTACTTCGCCGTGAGCATCGAGCCGGCGGGTCCCCTGCCGAAGCAACCGAGCACGGTAGTCGCCGTCGGCACCAAGACCTGAGCGTGCGACGCCCGATGCGGCGCCGTTAGGGGGCTAGGCAGCCGGACGCCGGCTGGGTCGGTCGCTCAGCGACGCTCCACGACACCGCGCAGGAACGCGGCTTGCCCGACGTGCTGCAGGTCGTCCTCGAGCACGGAGACCAGCCGGACGCCGAGCGTCACGGGAGGGTCCCATCGCTCGTCGACGACCCGGTCGAGGTCGTCGTCCGCGAGCTTGCCGAGGTGCGCAAGGGTCGCCGCATGCACCTCGTCGTAATAGTCGGTCAGGAGATCCGGCGAATCGACCCGGACCGCGCGCACGTCCTGCGGCGAGTGCCCGTAGCCGTGCGCATTCCGGTCGAACGGCAGGCCGAACCGATCGACCCACCCGTTACCGAGCCACACCTGCTCCGCGCCGAACGCATCGGCGACGTGGTCGTCCTGCACGCGCGTCAGGTGCCAGACGAGCCACCCGACGGTGTTGGCCTGCGGGTCCAACTGCACCGCCAACTGCTCGGCGGTCAAGCCTTCGACGGCAGCGTGCACGAGATCGTGCAATCGGCCGAAGGCGTCAGTCAGGAGTTGGGCTGTGTTCACGGTTGTGGCTCCGCTCGAGTCAGGCGCCGGCCGCCGTGACGATCGCGTCGGTGAGGAAGCCGAGGACCACGCCGATCACCAGTCCCCAGCTGAGCAGCAACTTGCGCCCCGCCTTGCGACCGACAGCGAGGAGTTCCACGACGACGTAGAGAATCGAACCGGCGGCCAGCGCAAGAAACGCGATCGACAGCGTGTTGTTCACGAACGAGCGGCCGACCATGGTGCCGACGAACGTCGGGCCGCCGCCGATGAGCCCCAGCGCACCGAGCAAACCCCACGACGGGCGGACGTCGTCACTGGCCAGTGGCGCCACGATGCCGAAACCCTCCGTGGCGTTGTGCAGCGCGAACCCGATCACCAGCAACGTCGCCAGGGTGAGCTCACCACTCCCGGCCGACTGACCGATCGCCAGACCCTCCGAGAAGTTGTGCAACCCGATACCGACGGCGATGAACAGTGCGAGGCGCCGGCCCTTCGTCGCCAGCATCGGATGCGGACGCAGCTCGGCAACCGCGGCCGCGCCGGGCCCGATGCTTGGTCCCGGCCGTCGGGCACGGCGACTCATCCATTGCTCGTAGCCGATCAGGCTGAGCATGCCTACGCAAAAGCACGTCATCATGACGGCGCCGTTGCCGAACGCGGAGGCCCAGCGCTTGCTCGACAACGCGGTGTCGATCGGCTCCCACGCGTGTGCGAGGACGTCCCAGAGCAAGAAGATGAGAATGCCGGTGGCAACGCCGGTGAGCATCACCTTGGTTCCGGGCATCGCGCGGCGGGTCCGCCCGAGCGGCAATCCCAGAAAGATCGTTACGCCGGCAATCGCGCCCAGGAGGGCGACCTTCTCGGGACTCACGCTGCTCCACTCCGGTCCAGGCCGGCGCGCATGACGGCACCGGGACGGCTAGTTAGGTGACCCTTACAAACACCATTGCAGCTTAGGGTCGCCTTACCTGTCAAACCGGCAATGCAAACGTTCATCGTGACTCCTCCACGACAACGTCGTCAGCCGTCTTGTCCGGACGCAACCCGCGCCAGGACGGGTGGCGCAGGCGCTGATCGCGCGTCCACTCGCCGAACGTGACCTCGCCGACCAGTTCCGGACTCACCCAGACGGCGTCGCGCGCGTGCTCCCGCGGGACGTCGGCGAGCGGTGGCCGAGCGACTCGCAGCGGCTCCAACACCCGACGCAACCGACGAAGCTCGTCGTCGCTGAAGCCGGTGCCGACCTGCCCGGCATACCGCAGAGCAGCGTGGCCGGAGCCGTCACCGACATCATGGACGGCGAGGAGCAACGCGCCGATCTCGCCGCTGCGCCGTCCTTCGCCCGGCTGCCAACCGACGATGACGACTTCCTGCATGCGCTGATGCTTGACCTTCACCCACGCGGCCGAGCGGCGCCCCGGCTCGTATCGCGAGTCGGCGCGCTTGCAGACCACGCCTTCGAGCCCGCGCTCGCCACTGACGGCCAACGCGACCCGCGGATCGCCGTCAAACGTGGGAGGCACTGCCACGCCTTCCACCCGGAGGTCGAGCTGCTCCAGCAGTTCGCGGCGCCGCCGGTAGGGCAACGACGTGAGGTCGTGGCCGTCGAGTGAGAGGAGGTCGAAGACGAGGTAACAGACCGGAACCGTCTGAGCGAGCCGGGCCGCCCGGGTCGCGTCGGCGACGTGCATCCGCGACTGGAGCAATCCGAAGTCGGGCCGCTGAGCTGCGTCGAGCGCGACGATCTCACCGTCGAGGACGATGTCGCAGCCGACACCCGCGGGCAATCCCTCGAGCTCGGGATAGGACGCCGTGACATCCCGGCCATTGCGGCTGAAGAGCTGGAGCCGACCGCCCTCGACGTAGGCCAGCGCACGCACGCCGTCCCATTTCATTTCGGTGATCCACTCCACCGGCTGCCCGCGGACGACGCCCCCGCGTGTCGGCAGCTCACCGGCGACGGCCAGCATCGGCTTGATTGCTCGCCTTGTGTCCTTCGCCGCCACAGGACGGATGTTCCCACCGCCGGACGTGACGGCGCCGCCACGGCCGGAAAATGACCGCAGCGGCGCAGAAGAAGGGTGAACGGCGGGGATCAAGTCACCGCGTCGGCATCGGGTAACGCGCCGGCATCGGGCAGCAGGTTCGCATCGGGAAGCGCCAGGTAGAAATCCTCCTGGCCGACGGGCCACCCCTCGATCAGGTGGCGGTCACGCTCGAGCGACGCCTGGAGGAATTCGGGCAACCGCCAGCCGTCGCGGACGCCGGCCTGGAACATGGCAACGCGCGCTTCGATGACTCGGTCCGCCAACCGCTCCAGCTCGAGTGCGGCAGCGCCGTGACGCTCGGCGTATTCGAGTTGTGCCACGGCATCGCGCCAACGTTCCCCCGCGGCCCCGGCGGCATCGTGCGCATCGGCAGCATCCGGCAGATGTGGTTCAGCCGACACGCTGCCACCTCCCTCGTCCCGCTTCAGTTCCGCTCAGTCCGCTTCAGTTCCGATCGGGTCCGCTTCAGATCCGCTCGGGTCCGCTTCTTGGCCCGGGGCGCCGAGACCGCTTTCGTCGTAGACCCCCCGGCGCTCTCGCACCAGTCGTCAGTGTGTATCCAGGCACCCGGCGCTGTGCATCGGCCAAACGTCTAGGAGTAACGGCCGATGGGATGGCTTGGCGCTGAGCTCGCATAACTACCCAAACGCGGCGCCCTGGCCACCGATGCTCGCGAACGGCTCGACGCCGCCGATCCCGAACCATCCGGCCCCACTGGCCCCCTCCGGTTGCGGCGCGTCGCGGCCCGGCAACAGGCCACAGCGGTCGCGGCTGGAATGATGAACCGCGACGATCTTCCGCGCTGCGGGCCTGCACCCGGGACCGGGCGCCCCACGAAAAGGATGGTTCCGTGGCAGAGCGACGAGTGTTGAGCCTGCTCGACGATCTCGATGGGGGCAAGGCGGTCGAGACGATCCGGTTCGGGCTCGACGGACGTGAGTACGAGATCGACCTGAGCAAGCGGAACGCCGACCGGCTGCGGGCTGCCCTGGCGCCCTACTCCCACGCCGGACGCCGGATGGTCCGCACCAGCCGGCGGGGCGGGATGGTCGCGCAACGCCGCGTCGACGTCGCGGCAGACCCCCGCGCCGTTCGCGCGTGGGCGCGGTCGAACCGGATCAAGGTGCCCGAGCGCGGCCGGCTCCCTGCCGCGCTCATCGAGCGCTACCACGCCGCCGGACACTGACGCTTCGCTGCGCAGGTCGCCGTGAGTGGTTAGCCTAGGAGGCTCACGCGTGCGCCGACGCGCGCGCGTGGCGCCTAGGAAGGTATGCCGTGCCGTTCACCGACCTCAGCATGACGAAGCTGTTGCTGTTGGGGGTGATCGCGCTCGTCGTCTTCGGGCCGGACAAGTTGCCGCAGGTGGCCCGCGACGCGGCGCGCATGCTTCGCCAGCTTCGAAGCATGGCTCAGCAAGCCCGCACCGAACTCAAGTCGGAGCTCGGTGACACCATCGGCGAGCTCGATATCAGCGACCTGCGTCCGCGAGCCCTGCTGCGCAAGCACCTGCTCGACGACGAAGCCGGGTTGGGCGAGCCGGTCGCGTCGACGTCACCGACGCCTGCCCCCGTGCTCGCGTCGGGCCCGATGGACGCCGTGCCGTTCGACACCGACGCCACCTGACAACGACCGGGACTAAGGCGGCGGCGCCGCTCACCTATCCGGCGGCAGCGACGTCGTCCAGCAATGTCCTCGCATCCGCATGAGCGGCTTGCGCCTCGCGCAGCGAGACGACATCGAAGCGCAGCGGCGTACCGGGGCGGGCCTGCGCCACGACGGGCAGGTCCACCGTCGCGACCACGCCAAGGACGGGGTAGCCGCCCGTCACAGCATGGTCGGCGAGCAGCACGATCGGCCGGCCGTCGGGGGGCACCTGGATCGCGCCGCAGACCATGCCCTGCGTGGGGTACTCGCCGGCCCGTCGGGGAATTGCTGGTCCGGCGAGCCTGGCACCGACCCGGTTACTCGCCGGGTCGACGACGAACTCGCTGTCGAGCAACCCGGCGAGGGCAGCGTCGTCGAACCAGCCGGCGGATTCAGCCCGGACGACGCGTACGCGACGTGGCTCCCCTCGCCGCCACGGCTCCAGCCGCGCCCACGCGAGCGGCTTTGCGGTGCCTTTCTTGACGGCGACACCCGGAGCACCCTCGCCGCTTCCGCCCGACCTCGGGCCGACCCGCAACACGGCACCGGTGACCAGCACCTGCGGGCCGAGCCCACTCAACGTGTCCGTCGAACGGCTGCCCAGCACCGGAGCCGCGTCGATGCCGCCCGCGACGGCGACGTAGCTGTAGACGCCGTCGGAGCTGCGACCGATCCGTAGCCGCTGACCTGACCGAACGGCCAGCACCGCGCCGAACGGCACCGCCATCTCGTCGACGAACACCGGAGCCGGCGCCCCGGCGGTGGCGAGTACGGCGTCGGCGGTGCAGCGCAGTGTCGGGCCGCGCATGGTCGACTCCAGCACGGCACTGTCCGGGTCGTTGCCGAGCAAGGCATTGGCCAGCTGCGCGCTGAACCAGTCCGCAGCACCGGATCGCGGTACCCCGAGGTGCGCCAATCCGCGCCGTCCACGATCCTGCACGGTCGTGCGCAACCCCGGATGCTCGACGACGAGAGCGGCGGCAGCGCTCGTCACGACGCCACGAACCTCACCCGCCGGCCGGCGGCCAGGGGAGTCGGTGGGGTCGGTGGCACCGCGGCGGGGTCGAACAAGGCTGCCATGGTGTGACCGATCAACCGCCAGCCACCCGGCGTCGCCGTGGGATAGACGCACGAGCGACCGTCCGCGATACCGACTGCGCCAACCGGCACCTGCTTGCGCGGGGTCGCGAGGCGCGGCACCCGAAGAGAATCGGGCAAGCCATCGAGATAGGCGAATCCCGGAGTGAATCCGAGAAACGCGACGACGTAACGGGCACCTTCGTGTCGCGCAATCACCTCGGGCACCGACAGGCCGACCAGTTCGGCGACGGCTGCGAGGTCGGCGCCGTCGTAGACGATCGGGAGGACGAGCTCGTCGCCTTCCCGCTCGAGCGCCGGTTCGGTCAGGTCGTCGACCGTGACAGCGAGCCGGCGGGCGAGGTCATCGACGTCGCCTCGTGGATCGACGCGCACCAGGACGCTTCGCTCGGCCGGGACGATGTCGCCCACCCCGGGAATCGCCATGCGGGCCAGGGCCGCGGCAACATCGTGGCGCGCCGCCGGTTCGACCTCGACGATGACGGCGGCGTCGCCGAACGTGCGTACTCGCGGTCTCACCGGAACGGTCGCAGCGTCACACCAGCGTCGAGGAGGGCCTGGCGAACCGCCCGCGCCAACCGCGCGGCACCGGGTGTGTCGCCGTGCACGCACATCGTTTCGGCGGTCACCGTGACGGTAGTGCCGCCCTCGGCAAGCACTGAGCCTGTGGTCGCCATCGTCACGGCGCGACCCACGACGGCCCGCACGTCATCGATAACGGCGCCAGGGCGTGACCTCGGTACGAGGGTGCCGTCGGCGTTGTAAGCGCGGTCGGCGAAGCATTCGAGCACGACCGGTGCGCCGAGCTCGACGGCGACGCGAGCGAGCACCGACCCCGGCAACGTCAGCACGGGCAGCGAGGGATCCACCGCCCGAACGCCCGCGAGCACGGTACGAGCCACATCGGCATCGGCCGCAGCGGCGTTGTACAAGGCCCCATGGGGCTTCACGTAGCGCACCTCGGTCCCGCACGAGCGAGCGATGCCCTGCAGTGCCCCGATCTGGTAGACCACGTCCGCCGCGAGCTCGGCCGGTACGAGGTCGAGCTTCCGGCGTCCGAAGCCTTGCAAATCGCGATAGCCGACGTGCGCGCCGATCGAGACGCCGCGCCGGGCCGCCGCGGCGACCGTGTTCGTCATGACCATCGGGTCGCCGGCGTGGAAGCCGCACGCGACGGAGGCGCTCGTGACGACGTCGAGCATCGCGTCGTCCTCGCCCATCCGGTAGGCGCCGAAAGACTCGCCGAGATCGCCGTTGAGATCCCAGAAGAGGTCGCCCGCTGCCGCCTTCATGGGCACATCATGCCGACAGTGAGCGCGCCGGGCACACGCTTGTCGCCATCTGGTCGAGGATCACTCATCGCCACCGCGTACGAGACGGAGCAACGCCGCAGATAGGCTGAACTCACGCCAGGACCACAAGTCGTCGGCCGCCGCGAGTTCCGTCCCCGGGCTCGGCGGATGCGTGCGCGCCCGACGCCAACGAGAGCTCGGGATCCCATGAAGGTCAAAGAGATCATGAAAGCGCCGGTCTACACGGCCGAGGTCGGCATGCCCGCCGCCGACGTCGCCCAACTGCTCGTCGAGCGCCGGATCAGCGCCGTACCGGTCGTCGACGCCACCGGGGCCGTCGTCGGTCTGGTCAGCGAGCACGATCTCATGTCGCGCACCGGCGCCACCGCCGCCGACATCATGTCGCCCGGAATCATCAGCGTCACCGAAGACACCGACGTCGACGCCGTCCGCCATCTGCTCGTCGAACGACACATTCGGCGCGTTCCGGTCATGTCGGGACGCCAGCTGGTCGGCATCGTGAGCCGAGCCGACATCGTGGCGCTCATCGCGATGGAGTGGGTGTGCGAGGTCTGCGGCACGCAGGCTCGCGGTGAGCGACCACCCGCGTCTTGCCCCACCTGCGCCGCGGATTCGGTCCGCTTCATCCACCAGCAACAGGCGCCCGGTGCCTGACCGGTTGACCAGCTGAACTCATGCATCGTCACCGCCGCTAGTTAGGGAGAGACACGTTGCCCCCCGCCCAGAAGAAGAGTGCGTCGGGAAACCCACGCGCGGGCAAGGCCCCCGCGGGCAAGGCAGCCGCAAAGGCGCCGCGCAAGCCGAACGCGCGGACCACCGCGGCGACCTCCGCGCCGGCGGGGCACCTCAGTGACGAACCCGCGGAGGTGCTTCGCGAGTACTACCGCAGGATGCGGGTGATCCGGCGCTTCGAGGAACGAGCGGCCGAGATGTACCAGCGCGCCAAGATCGGCGGCTACTGCCACCTCAACCTAGGCGAGGAGGCGACCGTCGTCGGGTTGATGGACGCCATGGCACCTCGCGACTATCTCTTCACGACCTACCGCGAACACGGCTACGCCATCGCCCGCGGCATCGAACCGGGCCGGGTGATGGCAGAGCTGTTCGGCCGAACGACCGGCGTGTCGAAGGGCTGGGGCGGCTCGATGCACCTGTTCGACACCGAAGCCCGGCTGCTCGGCGGCTACGGCATCGTCGGCGGCCAGATTCCGCCTGCGACCGGTGCCGCCCTGGCGATCGCCTACCGCGGCGCCGGCGGCCCGCACACCGAAGCAGTGGTGTGCCAGCTCGGAGACGCGACGACGAACATCGGCGCATGGCACGAGTCGCTCAACCTGGCCGCGATCTGGAAGCTGCCGATCGTTTACGTCGTCATCAACAACCACCTCGGCATGGGTACCCCGGTCGAGAAGGCAGCGGGCGAACCCGACCTCTACAAGCGGGGCTCCGCGTTCCGCATCCCTGGCGTGCGCGTCAACGGCAACGACGTCATCGCCTGTCGCGAGGCCATGAGAGACGCGCTACGCATGGCACGGGAAGACCGCCGACCCTCGATCATCGAGGCCGTGAGCTGGCGGTTGCGTGGCCACTCCGTGGTCGACCCCGCGAAGTACCGCAGCAAGGAGGAGGCGCAGCGGTTGCTCGACCTCGACCCCGTCGCGGCGTTTCGCAAGCAACTGATCGATCTCGCGGTGATGACTGCCGACGATGCGGAGCAGATCGACGCAGAGGCCGAGGTCATGGTGAACGCGTCCGTCGAGTTCGCCGACGACTCCCCGCACCCGACCCCCGACCAGCTCTTCGCTCACGCCTACGCCAGCCCGGTCGCGAACATGCCCCGCGAGTTGCCCGGCGATCCGCTCCACATCGACTCCTCCAGCGACCGTTCCGTCGCGTCGTAGCGAAAGGCGACCCGGTGCCCGTAATCAGTTATCGCCAAGCGCTGCACGACACGTTGCGTGCCGAACTCCTGCGCGACCCGAACGTCTTCTTGATGGGCGAGGAGATCGGCGTCTTCGAGGGCTCGTACAAGATCACCGCCGGGTTGCTCGCCGAGTTCGGACCCGACCGCATCCGCGACACCCCCATCGCCGAGGAGGGGTTCGTCGGCGCCGCTATCGGTGCGGCGATGCTGGGTCTACGACCCGTCGTCGAGATCATGACCATCAACTTCTCGATCCTGGCGATGGACCAGATCGTCAACCACGCCGCCAAGATCCATGCGATGTTCGGCGGCCAGTCGCGGGTGCCGATGGTGATCCGCACACCAGGTGGCGGCGGCCAACAACTCGCCGCCACCCACTCCCAAAACATCGAGGTCTGGTACGCGCACGTGCCGGGGCTCAAGGTCGTGACGCCGGCGACACCGGCAGATGCCAAGGGTCTGCTCGCGGCATCCATCAGGGACGACGACCCGGTGATGTTCATCGAGAACCTGGCGCTCTACAACACCAAGGGCGAGGTGCCGGACGGCGATTACGTGACCGAGATCGGTAAGGCTGCGGTCACGAAACGCGGCGACGACATCACCATCGTGTCGTACTCCCGGATGGCGGCGGTCGCGCTCGACGTCGCTCGTCGACTACAGGAAGACGAAGGCATCTCGGCGGAGGTCGTCGACCTGCGGTCGCTGCGCCCCCTCGACCGCACGACCGTCGTCGAATCGGTGAAGAAGACCGGCAAAGCCGTGGTCTTGGAAGAGGACTGGCTTTCCTACGGCGTCGGAGCAGAGATCGCCGCGACGATCCAAGAGGGAGCGTTCGACTACCTCGACGCGCCGGTCCGGCGCGTCGCAGCAGCCGAAGTGCCGCTCCCCTACAGCAAGCCGCTCGAACTCGCCGCGCTGCCGGACGCCACAGCGCTGGTCAAGGTCATTCACGAGACCCTCGACGCGACCCGGTTTCGCGGATGAGCAGATTGGGAGCATTCGATGCCTGAGGTCTTCATGCCACGGCTCTCCGACACGATGCAGGAAGGCACGGTCGGCGTCTGGACCAAGAAGGTCGGCGACCGGGTCGAGAAGGGCGAAGTGCTCGCGGAGATCGAGACCGACAAGGCCACGATGGAGCTCGAGGCCTATGACGCGGGCGTGTTGGAACGCATCCTCGTCGAGCCCGGCAAGACCGTTCCGATCGGCGAGCCGATCGCGGTCATCGGCGACGGCACCGGTATCGACAAGAGCACCGGCGGCGGTGCGCCCGCGGGGGAAGCGACGCCTGCGGCACCCGCCCCGGACGCCGCACCCGAGCCACCTGTTTCGGCCGTGCCGGGCACACCGACCGGCGGGGTCGGACACCCCAAGCAGCAAGCGCCTGCGCAGATTCACGACGGCCACACGGCGGTGAAGGCATCACCGCTGGCTCGTGCGATCGCCCGCGATGCCGGACTCGACCTCTCGACCGTGCGCGGCTCCGGGCCAGGCGGCCGGATCGTGCGTGCCGACGTCGAAGCCGCCGCCCGTGCGGTGACGGCGCCGCCGGTCGCCCGGGACGCCTCACCGGCCGGGGCAGCGGCTCAGGACACCGAGGAAGTGCCGCTCAACAACGTGCGGCGCATCACTGCACGTCGACTCGTCGAGAGCATGCAACAGGCGCCGCACTTCTACCTGACTCGTGCGATCGCCGCCGACCAACTTCTCACCGCTCGGGCGCAGATCAACGCAGGGCTCGAAGCGATCGCCGCAGCGGCAGCCTCGCAGGCCTCGTCGTCCGGGCCGGCGAAGGTCAGCGTCAACGACCTCGTCGTCAAGGCGGTGGCAGTCGCGTTGCGCGCGCATCCCGAAGTCAATGTCTCCTACACCGGCGAGAAACTGCTGCGACACCGCCGCATTCACGTCGGTGTCGCCGTCGCGCTGCCCGACGGGCTCATCGTCCCGGTGATTCGCGATGCCGACACCCTCACCCTTCGGGAGATTTCCGCGCGCACCCGCGATCTCGCACAACGCGCCCGGGCCAACAAGCTGGCGCCTGAGGAGTTCACCGGCTCTACCTTCACCGTCAGCAACCTGGGCATGTTCGGTGTCGACCATTTCACCGCCGTCATCAACCCGCCGGAAGCCGCGATCCTCGCGGTGGGAGCCACGCAGCAAGAAGCCGTCGTCCGCAACGGCTCGATCGTCGTCGGCAACACGATGCGGGTCACGCTGTCGATCGACCACCGAGCGCTGGACGGCGCGACGGCCGCAAAATTCCTCGCCGACCTTGCCGCGCTTCTCGAGAACCCGCTGACTGCGCTGGCCTAGCCTCCGCGATGGCACCGAGCCCACCCGCCCCGCCCGCAGGCGCGCGCACGATCGACGTGGACGACCCGCGCGCACCCGACGTCAAGACCTTGCTCGAGCGGCACCTCGCATTCACGAGGGCAACGAGCCCGCCGGAAGACGTCCACGCGCTCGACCTCGAGGGGCTGCTCGACCCCGCCGTCACCTTCTTCAGCTGCCGAGTCGAGGGCGTGGTGCTCGGCATCGGTGCGCTCAAGCACCTCGACGCGCACCACGCCGAGCTGAAGTCGATGCACACGGCTGAGGAGTCGCGTGGTCGCGGGATCGGCCGCGCGATGGTTGACCACCTTGTCGAGGTCGCCCGCCGGCGCGGCTGTACGCGGGTAAGCCTCGAGACCGGCACCGGTGAGCCGTTCGCCGCGGCACATCAGCTCTATCAAGCGGCGGGCTTCGTCGAATGCGGGCCGTTCGCCGACTACCGGCCGAGCGTCAACAGCACGTTCATGTACTTGACCCTGGACGCTTCCGACGGTTCCGCCGCTTCCGACGGCGGGTAGCCGCGCGGCCCGAGTCGTCGAGAGTCCTACGTACTCCCCGCGCCACCGCTGATGTGGCCGAACTCCCAGTGCCACGGCTCGAACGGGCGGTGGTTGGCCCAGGCCGGATGCACCCACCCGTAGGCGCCGGCATGAGCAGCCATCCAGCGGAACTGCGCCGAGCCGTAACGCTGCACCCCACAGCCGAGGTCAACGGCCAACCCCCAGCCGTGGTTGCTGGTCCCGGGCACAGCGGCGAACGACGGCTCGCTCCGGAAGAGCCGAACCTGGTCGGAGTAGGGCCGGTACGAGGCGTTGAGGCACAGGTATGAGCCGAACGCCTGGTGGTACGCGGCGGTCATCTTGTTGAACGCCACGGCAGCGTCGGGGCGCAACATGCCGCCACCGGTGATCGAGCACAGCGCAGACGACGGGATCAGCCCGTTGCTGTATCCGCCCCACGGCCCGCCGACCGGATAGCTGCCCGAGGTCGTGCACGGCGGCGCGGGAACGACAGCGCGTGACTGGCCGCGAGACGCTGCAAGCCGCGACGCCGCCGCCAACCGGGCCGCCTTCTCCCTTGCCGCCTTCTCCGCCGCCGCGCGTTTCTCGGCTGCCGCGCGGGCCGCGGCCAGCCGCGCCTGCTCCGCGTCGTACGCCTTTTGGGCCGCCTCGAGCTGTGCGCCGGCCTTGCTCGCCTCCTTCTGGAGGGCCGCGACCTGCCGGTCGATGCTGGCCTGCATCTGGGCGGCGGCTTTCGCCGACTGCTCGGCCGTCAGTCGAGCGACCTGCGCCTGAGCGCCCGCCGTGCTGGCCTCGCGCAGGATGTGCGTGTGGTTGGAGTTGACGATCCGCAGCAACGTCGAGGCCTGAAGCGCGCGCCCGAGGTCGGCACTCGTGACCACGACCTCGGTGACATCGGAGCCCGGGTGTTCATACATCGAGCCGGCAAAGCGTGCGATCTGGGCGCGCAGTTCGGCGACCTTGCCGTCGGCGACGGCCGCCGCCTTGGTGGCCGCGGCCGCTTTCGCGGCCAGCTGGGCCTGGCGCACCTTTGCCTCATCCAGCCGCTTCGCCCCCGCGGCCAGGTGCGCCTGCGTGGCGTCGGCCAAGGTCCGCATGGCCGCGAGCTGCTGCGCGGAGGGGGCGTCGGCCGCACCCGGGCCAGCGGCAGCGGCCGAGCCGGCGGAGAAAAGGGAACCGGCGAGAAGGGCCGGCACGAAGACGGGGACGACGAGCGCGGCAGCCAGCCGGCGAGGCAAGGAGGGTGAGCGGGACGAGCGGGGCGAGCGGCGAGGGGTCGGCACGGAGGAAGAAGTCACTAGCAGATCTACCTCTGTCCTGTCGGCTCTACGGCTGGCTGGCAGGGGATGCTACCGGCGCCGTCACGATGATCGGGGAAGAAGCGCCGAACGAACCGCGCCGATCTGTGGGCGAGGCACCGGCCGGGCGGCGTCCTGGCCCGCGAGCGAACATCGCCGAACGGGCCGTGCGCCGCGGGCAGTGCCCCGCCGGGTAGCCTGGGGCATCAGGCGGCCAACTGCCGGCGGTTGGCCGATCCCCGGCACAGTCGAAGAGGCGATTGCGCGGTGTCCTCCCCTACAGTGCCCTCGGCCCACCCGTTCGCCGATTTCGGCGCGAACGAGTGGCTCGTCGACGAGATGTACCAGCGCTACTTGAAGGACCCTTCGTCGGTCGACAAGGCCTGGTGGGACTTCTTCTCCGACTACGCCCCCAAACAACCGGCCGACACCACCGATAGCAACGGCGGGAGTGGCGCGCGGCCCGCGTCTACCGCTGCGGGCCCCACCCGCGAGGCCACGCCGGACGCCGAACCAGCCGGCTCGCCCGAACCGGCTGCCTCGGCCGCCCCGGCACGCTCGCGCCCTGCGCCCGCCCCCTCCGAAGCCGCCGGCCCCGCTCCTGCCCCCGCTGCGGCGCCCGCCGCCGAGGCGAGCGCTCGGGCGGAACGCGACGGCCCGGCGCCGCCCACCGTCTTGAAAGGTGCGGCATCGCGAACCGTCGCGAACATGGAAGCGAGCCTGGCGATCCCCACTGCCACCAGCGTCCGCGACGTGCCGGCAAAGTTGATTGCCGACAACCGCGTGGTGATGAACAACCACCTCAAGCGCGGTCGGGGCGGCAAGGTCTCGTTCACCCACGTCATCGGCTACGCGGTCGTCAAAGCGGCCGCCGCGCTACCCGAGATGAACGCCGCGTTCACGTCGGTCGACGGCAAACCCGCCGTCGTCCGCCACGACGACGTGAACCTCGGGCTGGCGATCGACCTCGCCCGAGACGACGGCAGCCGGCAGTTGCTCGTGCCGAGCATCAAGGGCGCGCAGCACATGGACTTCGCCCAGTTCTGGAGCGCCTACGAAGACCTCGTCCGCCGCGCCCGCGCGGGCAAGCTGAACGCAGACGACTTCGCCGGGACGACGATCACGCTGACGAACCCGGGCACGTTGGGCACCGTCCACTCGGTGCCCCGCCTGATGCCCGGTCAAGGCTGCATCGTGGGTGTCGGCGCGATGGAGTACCCGGCCCAGTTCCACGGCGCGTCCGCCGACACGCTGGCGGCCCTCGCCGTCAGCAAGGTGCTCACGATCACCTCGACCTACGACCACCGGGTCATCCAAGGCGCCCAGTCAGGTGAATTCCTGCGCTACGTCCATCGGCTGCTGCTCGGCGAGGACGGTTTCTACGACGACCTCTTCCGGGCGCTGCGGGTGCCGTACGAGCCGGTCCGCTGGGTGCAGGACATCGTCGCCACGCACGACGACGAGGTGGGCAAGCCGGCGCGGGTCATCGAGCTGATCCACGCCTACCGCGTGCGCGGACACCTGATGGCCGACACCAACCCGCTCGAGTTCGAGATGCGCAAACACCCCGACCTCGACATCGTCAACCACGGGCTCACGTTGTGGGACCTCGACCGTGAGTTCGCGACGGGCGGTTTCGGTGGTGTGCCCGTCATGAAGCTGCGCGACGTCTTGGGCGTGTTGCGCGACTCCTACTGCCGCACGGTCGGCATCGAATACATGCACATCCAGGATCCCGATCAGCGCAAGTGGATCCAGGAGCGCGTCGAAGGCGCGCAACAAAAGCCGACCCGTGAGGAACAGCTCTACGTCCTCAACCGGCTCAACGTCGCCGAGGCGTTCGAGACGTTCCTCCAGACCAAGTACGTCGGTCAGAAGCGCTTCTCGCTCGAAGGTGGCGAGACCCTGATCCCGCTGCTCGACTGCGTCATCAGCGAGGCGGCTCGCCTCCAGCTCGACGAAGTGACGATCGGCATGGCGCACCGCGGCAGGCTCAACGTGCTCGCCAACATCGTCGGAAAGAGCTACGCGCAAATCTTCCGCGAATTCGACGGGAACATCGACCCCAAATCGGCGCACGGTTCGGGCGACGTGAAGTATCACCTCGGCGCCGCCGGAAGCTACACCACGCGCGACGGCACGGCCTCGATCACCGTCTCCCTCGCGTCGAATCCGAGCCACCTGGAAGCCGTCGACCCGGTTCTCGAAGGCGTCGTCCGGGCCAAGCAGGACGTCCTCAACAAGGGCGCGGCCTACCCGGTCCTGCCGATCGCGATCCACGGCGATGCCGCATTCGCCGGGCAAGGCGTCGTGGCCGAGACGCTGAACCTCTCGCAGCTGCGCGGTTATCGCACCGGCGGCACCGTGCACGTCGTCGTGAACAACCAGGTGGGCTTCACCACGTCACCGATGTCGGCGCGGTCGAGCGTGTACGCCACCGACGTCGCTCGCATGATCCAGGCACCCATATTCCACGTGAACGGCGACGACCCCGAGGCGGCCGTGCGGGTCGCGCGGCTCGCGCTGGAGTTCCGGCAGGCGTTCAAGAAGGACGTCGTCATCGACCTCTTGTGCTACCGCCGGCGCGGTCACAACGAAGCCGACGATCCGTCGATGACCCAGCCGCTGATGTACAACCTGATCGACTCCAAGCGGTCGGTGCGCAAGCTCTACACCGAGGCGCTGATCGGTCGCGGCGACATCACGCTCGAGGAAGCCGAGGAGGCGCTGCGCGACTACCGGGCGCACCTCGAGCAGGCGTTCGCCGAGACCCGCGACTCCACCAGCACGCCGCACGACCCTGAGGTGAGCCCGAACGAGCCGGCGCCCGCACCCGAGGTCGAGACGGCCATCAGCCTCGACGTCTTGAAGGCGATCGCCGAGTCGCAGGTGAACCTGCCATCCGGCTTCACGCCGCACCCGCGCTTGCTCCCGCAGTTGCAACGGCGAGCAGCCATGGTCGACGACGATGCGATCGACTGGGCGATGGGCGAGCTGATCGCGTTCGGCTCGCTCCTGCTCGACGGTCACCCGGTGCGCCTCGCCGGTCAGGACTCCAGACGCGGCACTTTCGTGCAACGCCACGCCGTCCTCGTCGACCGGCAGACCGCCGAAGAGTACGCGCCGCTTTCGCATCTGGCGCCCGAGCAAGCGCCACTTCTACGTGTACGACTCGCTGCTCTCCGAATACGCGGCCGTCGGCTTCGAGTACGGGTACTCCGTGGTGCGCCCGGAAGCCTTGGTGCTGTGGGAGGCACAGTTCGGCGACTTCGCGAACGGCGCGCAGACGATCGTCGACGAGTTCATCTCCTCGGGTGAGCAGAAGTGGGGCCAACGGTCGGGCGTCGTCTTGTTGTTGCCGCACGGCTACGAGGGTCAGGGCCCCGACCACTCCTCGGCACGCCTCGAGCGGTACCTGCAGCTGTGCGAGCAAGACAACATGACCGTCGCCTTGCCGTCGTGCTCTTCGAGCTACTTCCACTTGTTGCGCTGGCACACCCGCAGCCCGCACCATCGACCGCTCATCGTGTTCACGCCGAAGTCGATGCTTCGCCTCAAGGCGGCGGCGTCACCAGCGGCCGCGTTCACCACGGGCCGCTGGGCGCCGGTTCTCGACGATCCGCAGCCGCAGCAACGCGACGACGTCCGCCGTGTTGTCCTTTGCAGCGGCAAGATCACCTGGGAGCTGCTCGACCGACGGCAGAAGGCGAACCGCACCGACACCGCGATCGTTCGGCTGGAGCAGCTCTACCCGCTCCCGGTCGACGACATCGCCGCGACGCTCGCTACCTACCCCAACACCGAAGAAGTGTTCTGGGTGCAAGAGGAACCCGCCAACATGGGGGCTTGGACCCACATCGCCATGCATCTGCCGCAAGCGCTGGGCCGCCAGATCTACCGGATCTCGCGGCCGGGCAGTTCCTCCCCGGCAACCGGATCGCACGTGCGCAGCGAGCATGAGCAGGACCTGCTGCTCTCCGCCGTCCTCGGCGAGTGACCGTGTACTTCACCGACCGCGGCATCGAAGAACTCGAGCAACGGCGGGGCGACGAAAGCGTCACCCTCGCCTGGCTTGCCGAGCAGTTGCGGCTCTTCGTCGACGACAATCCCCAGTTCGAGGTCGCGGTCGACCGGCTCGCCACCTGGCTGGCCAGGTATGACCAGGACGACGAGTAGGACGACGAGTAGCGGGCGAAGGCGCCGCCGGAGGTGAACCGGTGACGAGTCGCATGCAACCCCACCGCCGCGGAGGGCGTCCCCGGTGTGTGATGACCCGACTTCCCGGCCCCCGGCGCCGACTCCTGGTTGTGGCGCTGGCAAGCCCCGTCGTGCTGGCGCTCGCGACAGCCTGTGGCAGCAAGCCGGCTGCGCCCAGCCAGGCCGGCGCGACGCCGCCGAGCAGCACCGCGAGTAGCAGCGCCGGTAGCGCCGGCGCGCCAAGCGCGAGTACCAGCGGATCGAGCCCGGCGGCGAGCTCGCCCAGCACGCCCGCGACGACCAGCAGCGCGGCCTCCCCGAATTGCAGCCAAGGCTCCGCGTCCCCGCCGGCGCACAGCGGTTTGCGTGCGGTGCAGTTCGTCTCCGCCACGACCGGTTGGGCGGTCGGTAGCAGCGGCATCCTCGCAACGACCGACGGCGGCGCGCATTGGACGTCGCAGTACGGCTCCACCGCGGCCGACTTCACCGCGGTCGACTTCGTCGACGCCCACCACGGGTGGGCGCTCGGCCCGCACACGATCGTGGCCACGACCGATGGCGTGCACTGGCAGCCGCTCGCCGAGCCGTGCCCGGCCCTGCGCTCCGTGCACTTCGTCGACGCCCAGCACGGCGATGCCGTCGCCGGCGGCGACCAGTTCGGCGTCGGCGGGGTCTTGCTCCAGACCAAGGACGCCGGCCAAAGCTGGCAACAGCTCAGCGCACCGGCAGACGTGCAAAGCGTCTGCTTCGACCCGCAAGGCAACGGTTGGCTGGGCGCCCACGGCCACATCTACGCCTACGCGAGCGGAAACTGGACGCTTCGCGAGCAGGGGTATCCGCAAGGCGGCGGCGAGGGAATCCCGGTCGTCACAGTGCAGTGCGCCGGTCACGGTTCCGCTTGGGCCGAGATCGTCGGCCCGGGTGCAGGGATGAGCCAGCAGGAGCACGCCGGCTACCACACCAGCGGATCGACGTGGACCCCGATCTTCGCCGAGCAGTACTACCTGCATCCGCCGCAGATCGCGACCTCGACGAACTCCCCCGGCTCCTACGCCGGCCCGTTCAGCGCGATCAGCCAGACGGACGCAGTGTTCATCGACTCCTGCCCCGCTTGCGGGCAGGGCACGTCGCCGATGTCACTCGCCACCGGCGGCGGCGCCCAGCTCACCCACAAAGGCGATGTCGCGACGATCACCTGGCCGATGGGCGCAAGTTTTGTCAGTACCAATGAGGGGTGGGTGGTCGGTGTCGCGGTCAACCACCAGGCCGACCCGGCGACCTACTCGACCCACGTCGTGCACACCGCGGACGGCGGTCACAGCTGGACGACGCAGTACGCCGCCGCAGTGCCCGGCAACTGACGCGCGCCGCCCTGGTGGCGCGCGCACCAGCTAGGGCGTGAAGACGATCTTGCCGAACACCTCGCCCGCCCACATGGCGGCGAAGCCGGCACGCGCGTCGCGCAACGGAAGCACCCGGTCGATCACCGGCCGGATCCCGGCCGAGACACACAAACCGAGCAGTTGCTGCAACTCCGAGCGCGAGCCCATGGTCGAACCCACGATACGCAGTTGCTGGAAGAACACCCTGTTCAGTTCCGCGGGCGCATCACCCGTGGTCGCCCCGCACACCACCACCGTGCCGCCGGGGCGAACCGACCGCAGCGAATGCGCCCAGGTTGCCGCGCCGACGCTCTCGAGGACGGCGTCGACTCGCTCGGGCAGCCGTGCGCCCGATTCGAAGGCTGCATGGGCACCGACAGACACCGCGCGCGCCCCCCGCTCGGGCGAACGGCTCGTCACCCACACCCGCAGGCCGGCCGCCCGCGCGAGCACGATCGCCGCGGTGGCGAGCCCGCCGCCCGCACCCTGCACCAAGACGGTGTCGCCGGGCTTGGTCCCCGACTTCGCGAACAGCATCCGGTACGCCGTCAGCCAGGCCGTGGGCAGGCAGGCCGCCTCCTCGAAGCTGAGTTCGGGTGGCTTCGGCACCAGGTTGCGCCGCGGGACGACGAGCCGCTGGGCGAAGCTCCCGTCGTAACGCTCCGAAAGCAGGCTGCGCCGAGGGTCGTCGACCTCGTCACCGTGACCGGCGTCGGGGTCGCCGATGACACCGTGGACCACGACCTCGTTGCCGTCGTCGTCGATACCCGCGGCGTCGCAGCCGAGTATTCGGGGCAACTGGTCGGCACGTAGCCCGACACCCTGCAGGCTCCACAGGTCATGCCGGTTCAGGCCGGCGGCCTTGATCGCGACGCCGACCCAACCGGGCGGCGCGACCGGATCGGGGCGGTCGCCGACGTCCAGCGCGGCGAGCGGATCGACGGCGTCGGCAGCGATCGCGGTGACGGCAAGCACGTGACAACGCTAGCTGGCTCTTGCGCTCGCCTCGGCCTCGGACCGCCACGACCACCCGACGAAGGAACGGGTGCCGGGCAACACGGGCGCGCTCGGCTCAACCTGTGACGGGTTGTGCACGGCGTCCCGCTAGGCTCGCCGCATGGAGGTTCGCGAGCTCGCCGTTCCTGGCGCCTGGGAGTTCACCCCTCGCCAGTTCCGAGACGACCGCGGCCTGTTCCTCGAGTGGTTCAAGGCCGAAACCATCATCACCACGATCGGCCACACGCTGGAAATCGCGCAGTCGAACCAGTCGGTATCGCGCCGGGGCACGATCCGCGGCGTCCATTACGCCGACGTTCCGCCGAGCCAGGCGAAGTACGTCTATTGCGTCAATGGCGCGGTGCTCGACGTCGTCGTCGACATCCGCGCCGGCTCGCCGACGTTCGGTGTCATCGAC
This sequence comes from uncultured Actinomycetes bacterium, assembly GCA_963782965.1. Taxonomy (GTDB): domain Bacteria; phylum Actinomycetota; class Actinomycetes; order Acidothermales; family Acidothermaceae; genus CAWALV01. The sequence continues at coordinate 681,342 of CAWALV010000006.1, read as the reverse complement.
ACCGTGCGCCTCGACGACACCGACCGCCGCGCGGTCTACCTGTCGGAGGGCCTCGGGCATGCGTTCATGGCGTTGACCGACAACGCCGTCGTCACCTATTTGTGCTCGACCGGCTACGCGCCCGACCGCGAACACGGGGTCAACCCGCTCGACAAGGAGCTGGCGATCCCCTGGCCCGACGACATCGAGCCCATCCTGTCCGAGAAGGACGCCGCAGCGCCGGGGCTGAACGACGCCGCGGCGGAGGGGTTGTTACCGACCTACGCGGAGTGCCTGGCGTTCTACGCGTCGCTGCGCTCGCGCGGCTGACGCACGCGGCGTGGTGGCAGACGTCGAGCACTACGTCGCCGTCTGCGCCGTGACCGAACTGCTACCCACACCGCTCGTCCCCGAGATCCTGCTGCACGCTGCAGACGACGCCTACGCCGTCTGGGAAATGACCCGTCTCGGCGCCGACGAGGCAGCGGTGCCGTACTGGTCGTTCCCCTGGGCGGGCGGCCAGGCCCTCGCGCGCCACGTGCTCGACCATCCCGACATCGTTCGCGGCCGCCGGGTGCTCGACGTCGCGGCCGGCTCGGGGCTCGTCGCGCTGGCGGCCATGAAGGCCGGTGCGGCATCCGTTGTCGCGAACGACATCGACCCGTTCGCAGCCGCGGCACAGGATCTCAACGCCCGCGCCAACGGCGTCGCACTCGAGATCGTCACGGCCGACCTGCTCGACGGCGACGGCGGCGACGTCGGCGCAGACGTGGTGCTTGCCGGCGACGTTTGCTACGAAAGCGCGTTGACCGAACGGGTCATGGGTTACCTGCAGCGCGCGGCAGCGCGCGGCGCACGCGTGTACCTCGCCGACCCCGGCCGGACCTACCTACCGAGTGCACGGCTCGAGGCGATCGCGGCGTACGACGTCCCGACGTCACTTGCCGTGGAAGGCACTCCGACGATGCGGACGACGATCTGGCGACCCGCACCGGCGGGATAGCGAGATTCAGCTTTCTGTAACAGTCCGCGAAGGTATCGCGACGCTCGTAGCGGGCACGCCCTTGTCGACAGGGCCCCTGTGCGGGCTGACGTCTCGCAGGAAGATATGCCGGCAATGGCTGACCATGGGAAACGCACCAGACGAGGATCCGTCAAGGTACGCATTGCGAGCACGCTCGCCGGGGTCACCGGGGTTGCCCTGCTCGCGTCGGCCTGCACGTCGTCCGGCTCGGGTACCACGGCCGCGACGGGCAGCACCGACCCGTCGCCGTCCAACGTGTCGGCGTCGTCGTCCCTGTCCGCCTCGGGTCCGGCCGGCGCGTTGCAGAACGAATACACCCACGTGGTGGATCACGTGCTGCCGTCCGTGGTGGAGATTTCCACGAACAAGGGGCTCGGCTCCGGAGTCGTGTTCGACGCGAAGGGCGACATCGTGACGAACGACCACGTCGTTGGCAGCGCGACCTCCTTCAAGGTCCGCCTCGCGACCGGTGCCGGAACCGAATCGGCCACCCTGGTCGGCACCTACCCGCCCGACGACCTCGCCGTCATCAAGCTGAGCACGGCCAAAGGTCTGCAGCCGGCGACCTTCGGCGACTCCGGCAAGTTGCGCGTCGGCGACATCGTTCTTGCGATGGGTAATCCGCTCGGCCTGGCAAGTAGCGTCACGAACGGCATCGTGTCAGCGACCGGGCGCACGGTCACCGAGCCGCAAGGCTCCGACTCCCCCGGCGCGACGCTGCCCGACGTCATCCAGACCAGCGCAGCGATCAACCCCGGCAACAGCGGCGGCGCACTGGTCGACCTCAACGGTCACGTGATCGGTATTCCGACGCTCGCCGCGACCGACCAGCAACTCGGCGGAGGCGCGGCGCCCGGCATCGGGTTTGCGATTCCGAGCAACATCGTGAAGGACATCGCCGGCCAGCTGGTGAAGAACGGCAAGGTCACCAACTCCCACCGGGCGGCACTCGGCGTCGGCGTTACCACCGTCGCCGACCAGAGCGGGAACCCTGCCGGCGTAGGCATCGTCAACGTGAAGTCGGGCGGCCCGGCCGACCAGGCCGGCATCAAGGCCGGCGCGATCATCACCGCCATCAATGGCACGCCGACGCCGACCACGGAGGCACTCAGTCAGGCGCTCGCCCAGTTGCAGCCGGGCGCCAACGCGAAGGTCACCGTGATGCAGCCCGACGGGACGACGACAAGGGTGGCGGTCACGCTGGGCCAGCTCGGCGGCGGCTAAGGCCCTCCTCGCCGTCCGCAGCCCCAGCGTCCGTAGCCCGCCGTAGCGTCCGTAGCCCGCCGTCCATAGCCCGGTTCCCGAAGCTGGCCCGAGCGGCGGCGTCCAGGGTCGAGACCGCGAGACTTTCCGGTTGCGACGGCCAGCGACTGCTTCCGATCAGCCGAGCAGCGACGGCGGGAGCGACCCAGGTGGGCCGAGGCCGGCGAGCAGGCTGCGGACCCGTGCGTCGATGTCGCCGACGATGCGCCGCACCGTTTCTCGATCCTGACCTTTGGGGTCGTCGACCGGCCAGTCCTCGTAGCTGGCGCCGAGGTACACAGGACAGGTTTCGCCGCAACCCATCGTGACGACGACGTCGTAGTGTCCGTCTGGATCGAACCCTTTCGGCACCTCGCGGTCGACCGGCAAACCGAGTTCGACAAGCAGCTCGCCAACCTCTGGATGAACCGCGTCGCCGGGCTGCGACCCGGCAGAAAACACCGCAACAGCTCCCGCGGCGTAGTGCTCAGCCAGCAATTTCGCCGCAACGCTACGGCCCGCGTTTGCCCTGCAAGCAAAGAGAATGCGCGGCATGCTGCTCATCTTTCGACCTTGACATCGGCGGCCACCGGCCAGCTGAGCCGATCGCGCAGCCATAACGCCACGTACACCAGCCCGAGCAGCACCGGCACCTCGATGAGTGGTCCCACGACACCGGCGAGCGCTTCACCGCTGGTGACACCGAAGACGCCGATGGCGACCGCGATGGCGAGTTCGAAGTCGTTGGACGCCGCAGAGAAGCTGAGCGAAACCGATCGCTCGTAGCTGAGGTGCAGCCGGCGAGACACCGCGAACCCGGCCAGCCACATCACCGCGAAGTACGAAAGCAGCGGCAACGCGATACGGGCGACGTCGAACGGCCGTGAGGTGATGGTGTGGCCCTGCAAGGCGAAGAGGACGACGACGGTGAACAGCAGCCCGTACAACGCGATCGGGCCGATCCTGGGCAGCAGGCGCTGCTCGTACCAGGCGCGCCCCCGGGCACGCTCGCCCAAGGTGCGGGTGAGGAAGCCCGCCACCAAAGGGACGCCGAGGAAGACCGCGACCGTCGCCGCGGTCTGCCCGATCGACACGGAGAGATCCTGGGTGTCGAGACCGAGCCAGCGCGGCAGCACAGTCAGGTAGAACACACCGAGCGCGGCGTACGCGAGCACTTGAAATACCGCGTTGAGTGCCACCAGGACGGCGGCCATCTCGCGGTCGCCGCAGGCCAGGTCGGTCCAGATCAAGACCATCGCGATGCAGCGCGCCAGGCCGACGAGGATCACTCCCGTGCGATAGGCAGGTTGATCCGGCAACAGCGTCCATGCCAGCCCGAACATCACTGCTGGGCCGACGATCCAGTTGAGCACCAGCGAAGCGGCCATCATCCTGCGGTCGCCGGCGATGCGGCCCACCTCGCCGTAACGCACCTTCGCGAGCACCGGATACATCATCAGCAGCAACCCGAGCGCGATCGGCAACGACGTCTGGCCGATCTTGACGGCATCGAGCACGTCGTCCAGGCCCGGCACCGATCGACCCAGCACCAGCCCGGCGACCATGGCCGCACCGATCCACACCGGCAGCAAGCGGTCGGTCAGAGGAAGCCGCGTAGCGCCGGGCCGTCCCTGCGCCGTCGCGTGCGGCGGCGCCGGGGGTTGCGCGGGCGCTGTCGGCGCCGTCATCCGCACGGCCTGCGTACCTGGCCGGCCCGCTGCGCGCGCCGCGCCAGGTCGTCGTAGTGCGCGGCGACGGCGGCGAGCGCCTCGGGCAGCAGCCGGTAATAGGTGTAGCGGCCCGCCGGATCTGCCTCCACGACGCCGGCCCGGCGGAGCGCGCGCAGGTGGTTGGAGACGTTTGTCTGGCTGGCACCGGTGAGTTCGACCAGGTGGCAGGTGCATAGCTGCTCGGTGGCCAGCAGTTGCACGATCCTCGATCGAAGCGGATCGGCAAGTACCCGGACCGTCGAATCAGCGTCGAGTGATGTCAGCACGGAATGATGAGACCCCAATTGGCGCGCAACGTCAAGGCGGGGTGCCACCGCTGCCGGTCCGGCGAGCGCGGCCGACCATCTAGCGCTGTGGCCGAATCGCGCCGAACCACCGCAACCGCCGCAACGGGCGATATCGCGCGACCACCCGACCGACGACGGCACCCTCGGTGATCGGCCCGAACGCAAAGCTGTCGCTGGCCCCCGGCGCGGCCGGATTGTCGGAGACGAGCCACCACCCGCCGTCCTCTCGCCAGGCGAGACGCTTGACGATCATCAGCTCGGGCTGCGACGGATGCCAGGCGGCGACGATGTGGCCCGGCCGCACCCGCGCACCGAGGGCGAGGAGAAGGCAGTCACGCGGTCGCAAGCTGGGCGACATCGAGTCGCCGGCGACGATGACGACGCCGAGCCGGCGCGTCCCCGGCCGCCACCGATCGAGGCGTCGACGCATCGGCCACCTCCCGCCCGGTGATGCCGATCATGGACCGGGGTAGTGTCCCAAGAGGGCCATCAGCCAATCAGCCCGCGCCGCAGACGGTGACGGCGGGGCCACCGGTCGGCTGCCACCCTCGACGTCCTGGAACGAGTCCTCGACAGACCTGCGAGCCGCCCGCACGGCTGCGCTCGCGGCGGAAGGAGTCTCATGAACCTGCTCGACCGCATCGCCACGCGACTCACGCCCACAACCGTGGCGCACGCGCACTGCGACCTCCCGTGCGGCGTCTACGACCCGGCACAGGCACGGATCGAGGCCGAGTCGATCAAAGGCATCATCGACAAGTACCAGTCCAACGAAGACCCGGCGTTCCGTACCCGTGCTCTGATCATCAAGGAGGAGCGCGCCGAGTTGTGCAAGCACCACCTGTGGGTGCTGTGGACCGATTACTTCAAGCCGAACCACCTGGAGAAGTACCCGCAGCTGCACCAGTTGTTCTGGGAAGCCACGAAGCTTGCCGGCACAGCGGGCGTCAAGGGCAGCACCGACCCAGCCGTCGCCCAGCAGTTGCTCGACAAGATCGGCGAGATCGACAAGATCTTCTGGGAGACCAAGAAGGCGTAACCCGCGTCACGGCGTGCGGCGAGTCTTCGCGGCCGGGCAACCGGCGGGCCGGCTGGCCAAAGGTGGCGGGCTGGACCACGGGTGGCCGACGGCGAAGACTTCGCCGCTCGCGCAGAATCGGGGCATCGGTGACGGCGCGGAGCCAATACCCCCGTCGCCGCGCCGGCCGAGGTGTACGTGAGCCGGCCGTGGGTAACGTCGCACTCTCTGGACAGATAGCCCGAGGGACAACCCGGCACCGCGGTTCGAAGGGTAGGGCGAGTATCTGATGACCGACGGCATACCGGCCCAAGGGACACCGACCATTACCCGGATGGCGCCGACGAGTTCGCTGTCGCGCGCCGACGGCACGACCCGCGACGTCGTCACCGTTCGCTTGCCCGCAGCGCCCGCTTACCTCGCCGTCCTGCGAACCACCACCGCGAGCCTGGCGGCGCGCCTCGACTTCACTCTCGACGAGATCGAAGACCTACGGATCGCCGTCGACGAAGCAAGCGCCCTCCTGGTCGCCAACGCCGATCCTGCGGGCGAGCTGGCAAGTGTGTTCGAGCTGTTCGACGATGCGCTCCAGGTGACCGTGTCGACGACCGCCGAGGTCAAAGCCCCCGCCCGCGACTCCTTCGCGTGGGCCGTGCTCTCGGCACTCGCCGGGGAGGTCGACACCTGGCGCGACCCCGACGGTCGCCAAAACATCGCGCTGATCAAGCACCGCGGTCGTGAGGTACAGCTGTGAGTCACGGAGCAAACGCGACACCCGAGACGGCGGCGCCCGAGGCTGATGGCACCGGGCCCGAGCGCGCCGTGCAACCGGTCGTCTGTACCGACGCGAAACCCGACACGGGCAAGCCCGAGACGGGCGAACCTGCTACGGACGCCGACAACGACGCCGGGTCCGCCGACCGGAGCCAGCGGTCATCCGTCAGCGAGGAGACGCTCAACGACCGCGCTCGGGCCCGCGCGCTGTTCGCCGAGATGGCTTCGCTGCCCGCGGACTCCGCGCGGCGCCAGGCCATCCGGGACGAACTCGTCGAGACCCACCTGCCGCTCGTCGAATACCTCGCCCGCCGGTTCCGCAACAGGGGCGAACTCCACGACGACCTCGTACAGGTGGCGACCATCGGGCTGATCAAGTCCGTAGATCGCTTCGACCTCGAGCGCGGCGTCGAGTTCTCGACCTACGCCACACCGACGATCGTCGGGGAGATCAAGCGGCACTTCCGCGACAAGGGCTGGGCGATCCGGGTGCCGCGCCGCCTCCAGGAGCTCAAGCTGTCGTTGGCCAAGGCGACCAGCGAACTGGCGCAGCGCAACGGCCGCTCACCGACGGTCGCCGAGCTCGCGACGTTCCTCGGCATGAGCGAGGACGACGTCCTCGAGGGGCTCGAGTCCGCGAACGCCTATTCGACGATCTCCCTCGACACGCCAGACAGCGGCGACTCCGACGCCTTGGCGGTCGCCGACACGCTCGGCACGGTTGACGAGTCACTCGAAGGCGTCGAATACCGCGAGTCGCTCAAGCCGCTTCTCGACCAATTGCCGTCGCGCGAGAAGCGCATCCTGTTGCTTCGCTTCTTCGGCAACATGACGCAATCGCAGATCGCCGCCGAACTCGGCATCTCACAGATGCACGTCTCGCGGTTGCTCGCCCGCACGCTGGCGCAACTGCGCGAGGGACTCCTCGTCGAGGAGTAGCCGCCGGGCGAACCAGCAGTGCCGGGGCCGTCGCAGCTCACCCGTAGAACACCTCGGTGCTGGACGGCGCGAACAAGCCGATCAGCCCGGCGATGCCGCCGGCGAGCAGAGGTACGCCGTACCACCACGCGCCCTGACTGATTGCGCTGGCGCCGATCGGTATCGCCAGCAGTTGGGTCAGCACCGCCGGCGACCTCGCCCGCCGACTGCCGCGCACCAACCCGCGCCACACGAAGAACAGCGCGAGCGCCCCCAACGCCGCGAAGCCGATGACGAGGCCTGCATTGAGCGCGTCGAGCGACCCGTGACCGGTCAGTTGGTAGACGATCAGCGCGAGGGACGACGTGCCAAGGGCAACACCTTCGACGCCGACGACGACGATGGCCGTACGCAGCGGCCACGACCAGCCGGCGCTACCCGCGGGCTCCGCCGCCGCCTTACCGGCGGCCCTCGCCGCTGTGCTACCGCCGCGCTTCGCCGCTGGCCCACCGCCGCGCTTCGCCGCTGTGCTACCACCGCGCTTCGCCGCTGTGCTACCGCCGCGCTTCGCCACGGTGCCGACGATAGCCGCCCCCGGTATTGCCACGCCGGGTCCTCCCGGCGACGATCGGCGCTGGCGTACCCTGCCAGGATGCGCGCGTTGGTGGTCACCAATCCGAGCGCGACGGCCATGAGCCCGCGAACCCGCGACGTCATCACCCGTGCGCTCGGCAGCGAACTCAAGCTGGACGTCGTCGAAACCCGCGAGCCCGGCCACGCCGCAGAACTCGCTGCGCAAGCTCTCTCGGACACCGTCGACCTCGTGGTGGCCGTCGGTGGCGACGGCACCGTGAACGAGGTGGTCGACGGATTGCTGTCCGCCGGCACAACCGAGGTTCCCCGGCTCGCCGTCGTCCCGGGCGGGAGCGCGAACGTGTTCGCCCGCGCCCTGGGGTTTCCGAGTGAGCCGATCGAGGCGACCAGCGAGTTGCTCGAGCGGTTGCGCGCCGGCCGCGAGCGCCGCATCGGTCTGGGCCATCTCCAAACCGAGACGATCGCTCGCTGGTTCACGTTCTGTGCCGGCGTCGGTCTCGACGCCCAGGTCGTCCGGACGGTGACGCGACGCCGCCGGGCGGGTGCGCGAGCCACGCCGGGCCTGTACATGCGGGTAGCCATCCGCGAGCACCTGCGCGAGAGCCTGCGCGCCAGACGTCACCGGCCATCGATCACCGTCGTGCAACCCGGCGACCTGCCGCACAATCGGGTCGAGTTCGCCATCGTCACGAACACCACCCCCTGGACCTATTTCGGATCCCGGCCGCTTCAGCCGACCCCGGAGGCGTCGTTCGATGCCGGCCTCGACCTGTTCGCGTTCCGCCGGCTCGGCTTGACCAGCACTGCCCTGACGCTGCGCCGGCTGATGGCCGGCGCGCCCGCCCACGGGCGCAACATCGTCCAGGCGCACGACCAGGACCGCCTCGTGCTCGAGGCCGGCGCACCGGTCGCCGTCCAGGTCGACGGGGACTACCTCGGTGAGCACCAGGCCCTCACCTTGCGCTCCATCGCCGCGGCCATCACGGTGATCGCCTGACCCCGGCCGTCCTCCACGCGCGCGGCGGGACGACGGTCCGCCCACTCGGCCTAGTCCCAGTCGATCCTGTGTGGCGGACGCCACGGCCGGCCAGCGGAATTCGACCCGGTAGAAGCTTGCTTCTGGCCCGGCCGACTGGTTAAGTCGACTCCGCGGTACCGCGGAGCCTGGCCAAAAGCCGGTTCCGCGGTCGTTTGCGTGCGGCGGTAGCTGCCATCCCGTGCCCACCTCGGTGTGGGCCGACTCAGCGGCGCAGCTCGTGAATGCGTTCACAAGCGCCGTGCATGCGTAGGGTGGCCGAATGTGGGCAGCCATGGAGATGGCAATCCAGTAGCGCCCGCGCTTGACGACGAGTAGAGATAACGCGGGGCTACCGCCCTGCAGACGCCCGAGGAGATGGACTGATGGACTGGCGCCACCGCGCTGCTTGCCGGGACGACGACCCTGAGTTGTTCTTCCCGATCGGCAACACCGGTCCTGCGCTTCTTCAGATCGAGCAGGCGAAGGTTGTGTGTCGCCGGTGCCCGGTCGCCGATCCCTGCCTCGCGTGGGCCCTGGAAACCGGCCAGGACGCCGGCGTCTGGGGCGGCTTGTCCGAAGACGAGCGGCGCGCGCTGAAGCGGCGCGGTGCCCGGCTGCGCCCGCAGACCGTCTAGTCGACGAGCGTCCAGCCGCCCGCACCTGCGATCCGCATCGTCGAGCCGCACGCGCGTTACGGTTGCACCGCGTCGTCGGGGTGAAGGGCCACGCGCACCCGCGCCGAGGTCCCGCCCCCGACCCGCGGCCGAACATCCAGGCGGCCGCGAAGGTCGCCCTCGACGAGGGTCTGCACGATCTGAAGCCCGAGCCGGGGCGAATCCGCCAACGAGAACCCGGCAGGCAATCCTTCGCCGTCGTCCTCCACGGTGATCTCGATCTCACGCTCGCCTCGGGTCGCACAGACCTCGACCCGGCCAGACCGGCCGCGCACCCCGTGCTCGAGTGCGTTCTGCACGAGTTCGGTCAACACCATCGACAGCGGGGTCGCAAGAGCGGCCGGCAGGTGTCCGAATGAACCGACCCGAGTCGGCAGGTTGCCGGATTCACCGCTGAGCTCCCCCACCATCGCGATCAGCTGATCGGCCACCGCGTCGAAGTCGACCGGAGCGTCGACCGTCTTCGACAGCGTGTCGTGCACGACGGCGATCGCCCGCACGCGGCGGACCGCCTCCTCCAGCGCCGCACGACCCTCAGGGCTCTCCAGCCGGCGCGCCTGCAACCGCAAGAGGGCGGCCACGGTCTGCAGGTTGTTCTTCACGCGATGGTGGATTTCTCGGATGGTCGCGTCTTTGCTCAGCAGAGCACGTTCGCGGCGCCGCAGCTCGGTGACGTCGCGTAGCAACACCAGCGCTCCCACCCGCTCTCCGTCGGGCAGCAGCGGGATCGAGCGCAATCGGACGCCTACGTCGCCCGCTTCGATCTCGACCTCGACCTCGCGCCCGGCCAGGCCACTCACCAGCCACGACAGCGGCTCCTCGACCGGCCCCTCCGGCGGGGCGAGCCGGGCCGTCGTCTCACCGAGGTGGCATCCGATGAGGTCTCCCACCAGGCCCAGACGACGGTAGGCGGAGACCGCGTTGGGGCTCGCGTACGTCACCCGCCCCGCGACGTCCAAGCGCACGACACCGTCGCCGGCCCGCGGCGAACTGTCGGAGTCGACGGGGCTCCCCGGAAGCGGGAACCGCCCCTGCGACACCATCGTGGCGAGATCGGCGGCGCTGGCCAGATAGGTCAACTCCAGCCGGCTGGGCGTACGTGCCGCAACCAGATTGGTGTGGCGGGCAATCACCGCGATGACACGTCCGTCATGGCGGACCGGGATCGTCTCCTCCCGGACCGGCACGCCGCTCCCCCACTCGGGGTCGCCCTCACGGATGATCCGGCCCTGGTGCCACGCGCGGTCGACCAGCGGGCGCCGACCTTCCGGGATCGTCTGGCCGACCTTGTCCTCCGCGTACGCCGTCTGCGACGTGACCGGTCGGATCTGCGCCACCGCGACGAACCCCGGCTGCGGGGACGTCGGCGCCCACAGCAGGAGGTCGGCGAACGACAGGTCGGCGAGCAGCTGCCATTCGCCGACGAGCCGGTGGAGCCAGTCGAGGTCGCCCTCGCTCAGCGCGGTATCACGCCGGACGAGCTCGGCAAGGTCTGCCACAGGTCAGCCGGTGATCCACCGCGCCGCGCAGGTCGTTGCGTGGTCAGTCAGGCAGCCGTAGACCACTCGCGGTGTCGAACAGGTGCAACGCACCGGCGCGCGGCAGCAGGCCGATGCGCTCGCCCTTGGTCGGGGCGGTCACTCCGGGTCGCGGCCGAACCACGATGTTCAACTCGGGGTCGAACTCGGGGGTCACGTAGGCGTAGGAGTCCGAGCCGAGTTCCTCGACAACCTCGACGGAGGCGGCGACACCCTCCGATGGCGGGACGATCTCCCACCCTTCGGGCCGGACTCCCAGCGTCAGCCTGTCGCCGGTCAGGGCGGCCCGTTGCGCGGGCGCGAGCGGCATCGCGGTGTGGGCGAGCTGGGCGCCACCCTCGTTGACGGTGAGTTCGAGCAAGTTCATGGCAGGGCTGCCCATGAAGCCTGCGACGAAGACGTTCACCGGGTGATCGAAAAGGGCGCGCGGGGTGTCGCACTGCTGGAGCAGGCCGTCCTTGAGCACCGCGACCCGGTCGCCCATGGTCATGGCCTCGACCTGGTCGTGGGTGACGTAGACGGTGGTGACACCGAGGCGACGCTGGAGCGAGGCGATCTGGGTACGGGTGGCGACACGCAGCTTCGCGTCGAGGTTCGACAGCGGCTCGTCCATCAAGAACACCTGCGGCTGCCGCACGATCGCCCGGCCCATGGCGACTCGCTGACGCTGACCACCGGAGAGGCGGGCCGGCTTGCGGTCGAGGTAGGGCTCGAGGTCGAGCAGCTTCGCGGCTTCGAGTACCCGCTCCTTGATCTCCGCCTTCGGGCGCTTCTTGATCTTGAGGTGGAAGCCGATGTTCTCCGCCACGGTCATGTGCGGGTACAGCGCGTAGTTCTGGAACACCATCGCGATGTCGCGGTCCTTGGGCTGGACGTCGGTGACATCGCGGTCACCGATCATGATCTGGCCTTCGTCGACCGCCTCCAGGCCGGCGAGCATGCGCAGCGCCGTCGACTTGCCGGAGCCGGACGGGCCGACGAGCACCATGAACTCGCCGTCCATGATCTCCAGGTCGAGCGCAGCGACCGCTGCGGTAGTGGTGCCGGGGTAGATACGGGTCGCGTGCCGGTACTCGACCTGGGCCATGAGGGACTCCTGACGACGACTGAGATGGGACCGAACCCGCGAGCCTCCGGACGCCGGCCGGAAGAGGCGGATTCCGGGCGATGCTACGGGCCGCGTTAACGGGTACGCAAGAGGTTGTGGCGTCAATCCGTCGTCGTGACGTGGTTCACCCGTGCTGAATGCCCAAGATGATGGCGACCGCCTCGTGCGGTATACCGGACTGCGCCTGTTGGACTGCGCCTGTTGGACTGCGCGTGTCGGACTGCGCCCGAGCTCAGCGAAGCGTTGTATGCGAATACAACTTCTTGTGCCGGAATACAGCCAGCCGTGACGAAGCAGCTGCGACGAGGCCATTCGGCCGCCAGCACGCTGCGGATCGGCAGCAGCGTGGTTTCGGCTTAGGCGACGAGCCCGAGCCGCCGCAACTCGACGGACAGGTCGTGCGGGCTGGTCGAAGCCGCCATCGCCGCCTCGAGAGTGACTACGCCGTCCCGAATGAGGGCCACGAGATGCTGGTCGAACGTCTGCATCCCGTAGTAGGCGCCCTCAGAGATCAGATCGCTCATCTGGGAGGTCTTGTCGGAGTCGGAGATCGCCTCTGCGATACGCCCGGTGTTGATGCAGACCTCCATCGCCACGCAGCGCCCCTCGCCGTCCGCCCGCGGCACCAGGCGCTGGCAGATGATCCCGCGCAGCGAACCGGCGAGTGAGAGGCGGATCTGCTTCTGCTCGTGCGGCGGGAAGAAGTCGATGATGCGGTTGACGGTCTCTTGGGCGTCCGTCGTGTGCAGTGTCGACATGACGAAGTGGCCGGTCTCCGAAGCGGCAAGGGCAGCCTTCACCGTCTCCTGGTCGCGCATCTCGCCGACCAGGATGACGTCGGGGTCCTGGCGCATGGCAGCGCGCAGGGCGACCGAGAAGTCCTCGGTGTCGACCCGCACTTCGCGCTGGTTGATCATCGAGAGCTTGTCGAAGTGCAGGACCTCGATCGGGTCCTCGATGGTCACGATGTGCACTTCGCGGTTGTTGTTGATGTGGTCGATCATGCCGGCCAGGGTGGTCGACTTGCCTACACCCGTCGGTCCGGTCACCAACACCAGACCGCGCGGCTCGAGCGAGAGGCTGGCCAGGATGGCCGGCAACCCGAGTTCGTCGAGCGGGATCGCCCCTACGCTGACCCGCCGAAACACCAGACCGGCCGAGCCGCGAGACCGGAACGCATTGACCCGGAACCGCCCGACGCCCGGCAGGGAGTAGGCGAAGTCGGCCTCGTTCGTCCGGTCGAACTGCTCGACGAGGTCCTTGCGCATGACCTCGCCGATCATCTTCTCGGTGTCGGCCGCGGTCAGGTCGCGGGTCTGCAGCTTGCGCAGGCGTCCGTCGATGCGCACTCGCGGCGGGGAACCGACCTTGCAGTGCAGGTCGGAGCCGGCCGACTCGACGAGGGCGCGCAGGAAGGGCTCGATCGTTGGTGTTGCCGTCACGGTGTGTGCTTCGGCGCGCGGCGGCCCCGGCTTGACCCACAAACCGGTCGAGTCGTCCCTCGACCGGATGGCCGACCCGGCTACTCGATGACCGCGATCAGGTCGCCCTCTTGGACGACGTCCCCTTCGGCGACTCGGAGCTCGCGAAGCGTACCGGCCGACTCCGCGATCACCGGGATCTCCATCTTCATGGACTCCAAGATCACCAACGTGTCGCCGTCCTCGACGTGCTGACCCTCGGTCGCCACGATCTTCCAGACGTTGGCGACCATCTCGGCCCGTACTTCCTCGGCCACCCGGGACTCCTTCCGCTGATCGTGAAGCGAATCAAACCACGAGCCCTGCAGCCGCCGGCGCCTGCCACGGCGAGGCAGCGCTGGAGCCGCGGTCGGCGCTGGACCTCAGGGCGCCGGCTTCGGAGCCCGCATGCGCTCGACCAGGCCGGTGTCGTAGTGCCCGGAGACGAACTCGGCATTGTCGAGCAGCTCGGCGAAGAACGGCAGATTCGTCTTCGGGCCCTCGACCACGAACTCCGCCACGGCCTGCCTGGCCCGCTCCAGCGCTTGGGGCCGATCAGCGCCGCACACGCAGAGCTTGGCGAGCAGCGGGTCGTAGAACTGGCTCACGACGTTGCCCGCCCGGTAGCCGGCGTCGACCCGGACACCGTCACCGGTCGGCTCCGTCCACGCCGTGATCGTTCCCGGGCTCGGGAAGAACCGCTTGGGATCCTCGGCGTAGACGCGCAGCTCGATGGCGTGCCCGGACGGCTGGGTCGTCGCCGGATCGAACGAGGGTGGCCGGCCGGCCGCAGCGAGGATCTGCTGCTCGACGAGATCGATGCCGGTGACCAGCTCGGTGATCGGGTGTTCGACCTGCAGCCGGGCGTTCATCTCGAGGAAGAAGAACTGCCCGTCATCAGCGCCGTCCGCGCCGCCCCCGCCGAGGCTGGTCGGATCGAGGAGGAACTCGACCGTTCCCGCGCCGCGGTAGCCGACCGACTCCCCCGCCCGGACGGCGGCCGCGAACATGCGCTCGCGAACGCTGGGCGGCAGAATCGGGCACGGGGTCTCCTCGGCGACCTTCTGGTGCCGGCGCTGCACCGAGCAGTCACGCTCGCCGAGCGCAACCACGCGACCGTCGGCAAGACCCAGAATCTGCACCTCCACGTGCCGGGCGGCCGGCACGTAGCGCTCGAGCAGGATCGCAGCACTCGCGAAGAACCGCTCCGCGCTCGCCTGCGCAGTGGCGAACGCGGTCCGCAGCTGGTCGTCGTCATAGGCGACCTTCATGCCGATGCCGCCACCGCCACCCGCCGCCTTCACCATGACCGGGTAGCCGATGGCCGTCACGGCGGCAAGCGCCGCCTCGACGTCCGTCACGGGTTCGCGGGTGCCCGGGGCGATGGGGACGCCCGCGTCGCCGACGAGGTTGCGCGCCTCCACCTTGTCGCCCATCGCCAAGATCGCCTCAGGCGTAGGCCCGATCCACACCAGCCCGGCATCCATCACGGCCTGGGCGAACTTCGCGTTCTCGGAGAGGAATCCGTAACCGGGGTGCACCGCCTGCGCACCGGACTGCCGCGCCGCCTCGATGACCTTCGCGATGTCGAGATAGCTCTGTGCGGGTGCGGCGGCACCGAGAAGAACGGCCTCGTCGGCCTCTTCGACGAAGGGCAGCTCGGCGTCGGCCTCGGAGTAGACGGCGATCGCCTTCAGACCCATCCGCTCGACCGTACGGCCGACCCGTCGGGCGATCTCTGCGCGATTGGCAATCAAGACCGACTCGAACACGAGCGCAACCTTTCGACGTCCGTGGGCGTGTGCCTGTGCGAACCAGCTCCCGATGAGCACGTCCGGCAGATGTCGAACCTACCGGCCGGTGTCGCGCGACTTCCTCGTCGGCCCGGGACGAAGTCTCACGCCGGAACTTGGCGAGATCCTTCCATGGACCACCCCACGAACCGGGTCACGACCCGCGTCAGCGTCTCGACCACCTGGGGGTCGTACTCGTATGCCATGCCCAGCCGCAGCCGCTCGAGCGCGTCGGCGCTCGCCTCGGGGCCGCCGTCCGGCCCGACGACGTCGTCGTAGGCGCTGACCGCCTTGATGATCCGACTCTCCAAGAGCAGCGAGTGGTCAGGTGCCTCGCGGTGCCGGCGGTAGGGATCGGCCTGGCGGGCAACGATGTCAGCTACCCGGTCGAGCACGCCGGTGGTCTTGATGATGTCGGCCCCGAGTTCGGCGACTCGACGCCTCTCGACCGGAGCGACCACGAGCGTCGAACCGCCCGGGATCGGATCGGAGAGCGAGAGCTGACCGATGTCGTGCAGGAGTGAGGCGTACTCGAGGTCGGCGATCTGACCCTCGGTCAGACCCAGTTCGCGGCCCACGGCGACGGCGAGCAGGCTGACGCGGTGTGCGTGGCCGTCGGTGACGTACCCGCCGACTTCGGTCACCCGCGAAAGCGAGCGGATCGTCTGGCGGTACGTCGTCCGGACCGCGGCGTAGCGGCGGAACGCGAAATGCGTCAACAGCAGCGGCACGCAGAAGACCGGCAAGGCGTACAGCTTCATGGACGGCGTCGCCAGCGCGATGAGGATGCCGGACGCGCCGACGGCCGCCATCAGCTGGCTCGTCGCGCTGATCTCGTCGCGCAGCATCCATACGTAGGTGGCCCAACCGGTCGCTCCGCGAACGGACGTCGCAACGACCATGTCGATCAACGCCGCCAGCGCCACCACCGTGACCATCAGCAGCGCGACCCAGCGGAGGTCCTGCTTGAAGACCCGGTAGGGAACGGTGCTCAGGGTGCGCGGAGCAACGGTGTGGAACAGGAACGTCGTCACCGCCACGAAGGCGATGCGCCGGGACAGGAACATCAGGCGCACGGGTCTGCCGAGCAAACGCATCAGCCCGGCGCCCAAGGCGTACCCGGCGGCCGCCACGGTGACGACCTGCGCGGTCGACTGGGTGATCGGACGGCCGCCGACGTCGAACAGGAATGCGTAACCGATGGCGACGGCGGTGCCCAGTGGCGCGACAGGACGGTCCCCGGGCAGCCGGACGGGTGCGAACTGCCCGACCGCAATCACGCCCGCGAAGGCCAGCGCGACGTCGAACCGGACGACGCCATGGCGCGCGGTCTGGACCGCGGCGGCGACAACGAACAGGGCGACAGCTGCGATGAAGACGCGGCTCACCGCCATCGGGGCGCGCCCACCGGGCATCCGGGCCGGCAGCGCCACTTTCAGGACACCTGCTCGGCGGTCATGTCGTCGTAGGGGTCGTACGCGACGCCGCCGCCGAGTGATGCTGCCACGCGGCTCGACGGGTCGTCGTGGTCGCCGAAGACCAACGCGATCGGGTCGACGACGACGTCGGTGGCTTCGACGCTCGCATCCCAGCCCTCGGCTTGGACTGCGGCGATGAGCGCTTCGACCATCACGGCGTCGAATTGGTTTCCCGACCAACTGCGCAGCTCATCGATCGCGGACTGCACGGAGCGCGCGCCGCGGTAGGAGCGGGTCGACGTCATCGAGTCGAAAGCGTCCGCAACGGCGATGATGCGGGCGAACTCGGGAATCCGGTCTCCGCGCAAGCCCTCCGGGTAGCCCAGGCCGTCCATGCGCTCGTGGTGGTAGCGGATGCCGAGACGAGCCTCGTCGAGAAAGGAAATGCCGTTCACCATCTCGACGCCGCGCGTCGGATGGAGGGTGATGGCCGCGAACTCCGCCTCGTCGAGCGGGCCCGTCTTCTGCAGGACCTTCGTCGGCACGCCGAGCTTCCCGACGTCGTGCAACATGCCGGCGTAGCGCAGCATCTCGAGCCGGTCCTCGCGCATGCCGACCCGCTCGGCAATCATCACGGAGGCCCTCGCGACTCGCTCGCTGTGACCGCGCGTGTAATAGTCCTTGGTCTCAACGGCTTGGATGAGCGACGCAACGGTCGCCTCGTAAGCCTTGTGCTGCTCGCCGTATTGCTGGAACGCCCAGCGCGCGACGAGCATCGGCGCGAGGACGAGCAAGCCGGCAACCGCCCCGACGCCGCCGGACCACAAGACGGCGATCGCGACGCCGATCAGGCCGTAGCCGAGGCTGGGCACGATCGTCTCGGACATGCCGCCCCACCACAGCCGCGCGAACGACGTCGTCGTCGTCGTGCTGATGACCGTGGCAACGAGGAGGTGGTTCATCAGCACGTGCGCCGTGCCGGCCACCGCGACGGCGAACATGACGCCCGGGAAATGCGGAGCAGCGAAGTGCGGAGCCGTGCCCGACACGTGCCCGTAGACGATGCCCGCGGTGAATGCGCAAACGGCGAGCTGTGCGGCATTGAACGCCCGCTTGTACCACGGCGTGTGCGCCAACCGCGTCGCGCCACCGATCACGCAGACGAGCGCGGCCAGCCATGGCCCGACCAGCAACACCGCCGCCAATGACACCGGAAAGCTCATAGAAATCATGAACGAGCGCAGGCGGGTCTGGACTGCTGCGAATTCGCCGATCCAATACAAAGCGGCAAGGGCCAAGACCTCGCCCCAAGGCGTATCCCCGCGCAAAAGAGCGCCGGCGACGATGGCGCCGCCGACGAGTATCGCGACGGTGATGTACACCCTCGCGGCGCGCGGTAACGAGCGCACGGCCGCTCCTGATCTCGGGGAAGACAGCGGGCGAGACGAAGAACGGCGGGTTGTCTAGCTTTAGCTCCAGAGTGCGTTGGCACCCGTGAGCATCTTCTCGACGATGGACGTGATCTTGGACATGAGTATCAACTCCTACGAACCACGTCACGAACACCGCTATCGTTCGCGCGGGATACGCTCCGCTGGAGTCATGTGTTGCGTGCGTCTAGCGCCGAACTCCGTCTCACCCTCTGCAGTTGTGTTTCAGCCACCCGGGGATTTGGGGGTTCCTCGGGGTGCAAGCGTCCGCCGCCTCGGAAGCAACACTGGTCACGACTGACGCGGGGGCACTCGGATGCGAGTGAATCGGTCAAGATCGGGGCAAGTCAAGACCTCTTCCCCAGTTCGGACCGACTCGTTGTCCTCACCGTCCGGATGATCCAGTCAAATGTGACTACCGGCTGACCCGGATGAGCGAACGGCCGTCCACTTCCGACGCGTTCGTGATCGCTAGGCCGTCGGTGCCCGTCATGCCGTGAAAACCTAACCGCGCTCTGCACGGGCGGCGGCCAAATTCTGGGCTGGACATTCTGGGCCGAGATCTCGCTCCGGGCCTATCCGCTGCAATACGCTCTCGCCACAGCACGTGACCGAACGACATCAGGCGGTGACGACATGGGCAGCTCCGGGGCACCCTCACCGGACCGCGAGCGGGTGGCCGCCACCCCTGCCGACGCGGCCCCGGCCGGCCGACGGGCCCTGCGCGATGCCGTCGTCCAAGCACTGCTCGACAACGTGCCCGACCACGCGACCACCCGCTTCGACCACGAGGTTCGCGCCGCGGTGGCCGGCGGGCAACTCGACCCGACCCTGGCTGCGACGTTGCGATGGTGGCAGCAGGCATCGGTGCGCGCGGCCGGTCGTTACGTGGCGACCGCGTTGCCCGCTGCGCTCACCGCAGACGACGAAGCAGCCGCCGCCGCACGCGCCGACTTCGACGCCGACGACGCGGCGTGGGAGCGCGCTCAACATCTGAGCGGCCAGCTCGACCGCCCGTTACCGAGAGGTGACGCCGCGCCGCCTTCGGTGCCCGCCGGCGAGCCGCGCAATCTCGGCGCGAGGACGACCCTGCGCTTGGTGCCACAACCGGTCGCAGCACGAACCGGGCCGCGATCCGGGATCGCCGACGCCGCCGAATGCGTCAGCGTCGACGAGCACGCGGACGCTCCACAACGCGACACCACCGAGTTGCCCCTGGCTCACTACCCGCGACAGATCAGACCCGGAAAGGAGCGCCGAGCACGTGCCAACGCTGCGCCTTCTTCCTGAACTCGAGGAATCCCTGCGGAGGATCCCCGGCGTCAACGCGGTGAGCGTCGTGACCGGACCCGACGCGACGCCGACCGAGATCCACGTCGTCTCGACACGTTCGCGCGGCGCCAAGCAGGTGGTTCGCGACGTGCAGTCGCTCGCACTCGCCAGCTACGGCATCGACATCGACCACCGCATCGTCAGCGTGGTGCAGTTCGACGACGACACCCTGCCCGCCGTCATCACGTTGCCGGACGCGCGCGAGCCGATTCCCGATCTCCCCCCGCGCCCGGTCATCGCCTCGATCAGTATCCGGACGGCCGGCTCGGAGGCAGACGTCTCCGTGATCGTCGCAGCCGGCTCCTCCTCACACGAAGGCCGCTCGATCGGCGCGTCGGCCATGAGCCACCGGCACATGCTCGTCGCCCGCGCGACCCTGGACGCCGTCACCGAACTGCTGGGTATGCCGGCCGAGGTCGAGTTCGCGACGGTCACGCCGATGGGCGCCCGGCGGATGGCGGCATGCGTGATCCAGGTCGCCGTACCAAGGATCGGCGAGCTGGTGCTGACCGGCTCGGCCCTGGTGCGCAACGACGAAGCGGACGCCGTCGCACGCGCCGTCCTCGACGCACTGAACCGCAGGCTCGCCGGCTAAGGGGCGGGCGTGCCGCGCTCGCGGCTGAGATTTGCCCGTACCCAGTCCAGGGTCCGCTGGACGCCATCGGCCAGTTCGGTGAAGGGCTCCCAGCCAAGACCGTGGCGCGCCGACGACACGTCGAGCACGATGGCTTGAACCTCGCCCAGCCGGGCGTCGGCGAACCGCGGTTCGTCGGCGACACCCGCCGCCTTGGCCACGATCGTGTGGAGTTCGCGCACCGAGGTGCCGACCCCGCTGCCGATGTTGAACCGCCGCCCGTCACCTGCGGTCCCGGTGGCGCGGACGAATGCGTCGACCACGTCGTCGACGCACACGTAGTCGCGAACCGCCGTGCCGTCGCCGAAGATCGTGGCGGTCTCGCCGCGGACGCCGGCCGCGCAGAAGATGGTGATGACACCGGCTTCGCCACGCGGATTCTGCCGGGGCCCGTAGACGTTACCCAGCGCGAGTGCCGTGGTCTGCAGGCCGTACAGGTTGCGGTAGGTCGTGAGGTAGGCCTCACCGGCCACCTTCGACGCGGCATAGGGCGAGTGCGGGTCGGTGGCGAAGCGCTCACTCACCGGCAGGTGGTTCGGTTCACCGTAGATGGCGCCACCCGAGGACGCGAAGAGCACCTTGCGGACTCCGCCGGCCCGCGCCGCCTCGAGAACGTTGATGGTTCCGAGAACATTGCGGCGGGCGTCGCCCAACGGATCCCTCACACTGCTACGGACGTCTATCTGCGCTGCGAGATGGACGACGACCTCGGGGCGGCTGGCAGTGACGAGGTCGGCGAGGTTCGGATCGAGAATGTCGGCCCGGACGAACGAGAATCGGTGCTCACCGGTACTG
This sequence comes from uncultured Actinomycetes bacterium, assembly GCA_963782965.1. Classification (GTDB taxonomy): domain Bacteria; phylum Actinomycetota; class Actinomycetes; order Acidothermales; family Acidothermaceae; genus CAWALV01. Next base: position 660,576 of record CAWALV010000006.1, on the reverse strand, counting down.
CGGGCTTCAACGAGGTTTTCGAGGCGTCCCTGAGAGAGATCGTCGATCCCGGTGACGTGATTGTCCTCTGCGAGAAGGCGGTCGACGAGATTCGAACCGATGAACCCGGCCGCTCCCGTCACCAACACGCGCACGGTCACACTCTAGGCGCCGCGCCAGCCCTACAGGACCGCCGGCGAAGGCCGGGCGGCTCCAATTGTCATTCCGGGCGGTACTCCAGTTGCGCAAGTTCGATGCGCACCTCGCGGATGCGCGCCATGACCTTCAGACGCAGTTCTTCCGGCGCAAGGTCACAGCCGCAGGTGCGCGCGACCAACGACTTCACGGCCTGGTCGAGACCGTACTGCCGAAGGCACGGCGTGCACTCGTCGAGATGCTCGCGGATGAGGTGCTGCTCTTCGGGACCGATCTCACCGTCGAGGTAGACGTAGACCCGCTCCAGAACCTCCGTACACGGAAGGTCGTGAGGTTTGCCGCAACTCATTGGTCCGCACCGTCCTCGACGTCAACGGCAGGGGCGCCCGTGGTGGTCGCGGCCGAGCCTGCGGCGGAATCGGGAGTCGCGCGCACGACGCCACGTTCGAGCGCGTAATCCTCCAGCGCTGTACGCAGCGCCCGGCGACCTCGATGCAACCGTGACATGACCGTGCCGATCGGCGTCCCCATGATTTCGGCGATTTCCTTGTACGCGAAGCCTTCGACGTCGGCCAGGTACACCGCGAGCCGAAACTCCTCCGGCAGGGCCTGCAGCGCCGTCTTGACGTCGGAGTCGGGCAGATGGTCGAGCGCCTCGGTCTCGGCCGAGCGCAACCCGGCGGAGGTGTGCTCAGCAGCCCGGGCCAACTGCCAGTCCTCGAGTTCGTCACCCCCCTGCGTCTGGCGGGGTTCACGTTGCTTCTTGCGGTAGCTGTTGATGAACGTGTTGGTGAGGATGCGGTAGAGCCACGCCTTGAGGTTGGTGCCTTCTTCGAACTGGTGGTAAGCGGCGAACGCCTTGACGAAGGTCTCCTGCACCAGGTCTTCGGCATCGGCCGGGTTGCGGGTCATCCGCAGGGCCGCCGAATACAACTGGTCGAGGAATGGCAACGCGTTGCGCTCGAAGCGCGCGCTGCGTTCCTCCGTCGACTCCTCGACAGCGGCCAACGACCGCCCTCCTCCTGACACGTCGCCCGGCCCGCTCCGCTTTCCGGTACGGGCTCCCAGCGAGACTATCGGGGCCGTTCGCTGGCCGCCCACTTGCGGGGGCGCGGGGGCTAGCGACTGGCGGGCCGGCGGCACGTCGTGTGGCGGGTCGACCGTCGGCGTCCATGCGGGCCAGTCGAGGGGTGACTGTCGCTGGGGGGCGGTTGGTGCGCTTTCGAACCTCACGAAGCTCCCAACACGTCGAGCCGAAACCCGATTCCCGGCTACCCCGAACCGTCTGATCGGAGGCCCGGTTGCACCACGTCGCAGCGCCCCGCGGCGGCGACCCATGATGCGACCGTGGTGGCGATCGCGGCCATCGACGCCGCGCGCAAGCCGTGGTCTGCGCCCGCCACGACGACGATCTGCGGACCGGCCGGAAGCTGGGCGGGACGGCCGAACGCGTCACGTTCGCCCTGGACGACGAGCAGCGGGCGATCGACCTCCAACTCAGCCGCCCTGCTGCGATCCGGCTTGCCAGGCGGATGCAACGGAAACGCGAGCGCGAGCACCGCGTCGGCACCGACCATCGCCGCGGTGCGGCAAGCGACTCGGGCCCCGCTGCTGCGACCACCCACGACGAGCTTGCGACCACAAAGGTGCTCTCGGTCGCGCCCGAAGGGCGCGGCGGCGTGGCGCAGCGCCACGACGACGGCCACCCAGGCGGCGTCGAGTTGGGTCGCGGGTGCCGGTGCCCGGCGTCCGGCGACGCGGTAGGGCTGGCGCACCAACGCTACGGTGACGCCACGGGCCAGGCAGGCATCTCGCACGAGCAGGAGGTCGGGGGCGTCGATGTCGCCACCAGCGCCGTGCCCCAGCACGAGAAGCACGTCACCTGGGGCGGGCGCCGGCGCGCTGAGTGCGACCTCGGCCACGCCGGCCGAGGTCTCGATCCGGCGGACAGATGTGCGCTGAGCCGAACGCTCAGCGATGAGACTCGGCCTTCGCCTGGCAGGCGAGGCAGCGCGCGGCCTCCGGTCGCGCCTCGAGCCGGCCTTCGGGCAACGCGGAGCCGCACGTGACGCACATCCCGTACGTGCCGTCGTCGATACGGGCCAGCGCTTCGAGCACGTAGCCGCGCTGGGTCTCGGCGATCTCGAGCAGGGCAGAGGCGCGGTCGTTGTCGGCGACGTCGAGCCCGGCGTCGGCGTCCCCTGGAGTCGCGTGGGCGTCCTCGTCGGAATGCGTCGGCGTCAGCGCGGACACCGACTGATCGAGTTCGGCCAACATCCGTTCGAGCTGGCGACGGGCTACCTGCGTGTCTACCGTGGGCACCGGCGTCCCTTCTTTCTGCGCATCTACCGAGCCATCGGCCGGTTCTGCGACTAACCGAGGTGGGGTCCCCCCGCAGCCACCGGCTGGAGCAGTTCGGGCCCGTTGTTGCGGACATCGTTCACCATCGACGACACCGGATAGGCCTCGAGCCGACCCGGGCTGGCCGGCCGAAGCAATCCCTGCAGCACCGCTGGATCGTCGAGGCTCGGATCGAGCCAGCGACTCCAGTTCTCCGGCTCGACCAAGGTCGGCATGCGGTCGTGAATCCGGCCGAGGTCGTCGGTCGCCTGCGTGGTGATGACGACGCATGACCATAACCAATCGGCGCCCGGCGTGGTGGGGTCGCGCCAGAATTCGTACAACCCCGCCATCGGCAGGATGCCACCTTCTCGCCGCCGGATGAACATCGCCTGCTTGGCGCTGCCCCGCTTTCCTCGACCCGCCGGAGCATCGGAGGCGCCGTCGGCGGAATACCACTCGTAGTACCCGTCGGCCGGAAGCAGGCAACGCCTGCTGGCGAACGCCTTTCGGAAGGCCGGCTTCTCAGCGAGCGTCTCGGCGCGGGCATTGATCAGCCGGCTGCCGATCTTGGGGTCGTCCGCCCAGGACGGCACCAGACCCCACCGGACGACGCGGAGCTGGCGTTGCGGCTGCAAGTCGGGCTCTTCGCGGCTGCGGCGGTCGATAACCGCATACACCGGGTCGGTGGGAGCGACGTTGTAGTTCGGCGCGAGCTCCTCGTCGACCACGACTCGTTCGACGTCGAACTCCTCGACGAGATCGTCCGGGCTGCGCGCCGCCGCGTAACGACCACACATAGCGCCAGCATCGCACTTCGATACCTTTTGCGGGTGGGCGAGTTGCGGTGGGCGAGACCGAGGCGCTGTGGCGGGCACCGACCCCGACCCGCCCGGTCGACGGGTCGGTCGAGCTGCCGGGCTCGAAGTCGATCACCAACCGGGCGCTGCTCTTGGCGGCGCTGGCGAGCACGCCGTCGACGCTCTGTCGCGCCCTGCGCTCGCGCGACACCGACCTGATGGCTGCGGGACTGCGTGCCGTCGGCGTCGGCGTCGACGACTCCGGCGAGGACTGGCACGTCACACCCGCGCCGTTGCGCGGGCCGGCGCAGATCGACTGCGGGCTCGCCGGCACCGTCATCCGCTTCCTGCTCGCCGCCGGCACGCTCGCAACCGGAGACGTCACCTTCGACGGCGACCCCCGCGCCCGGGAACGGCCGCTGAAGCCGCTCCTCAGCGCACTCCGGCAGCTCGGCGCATCGATCGACGACGGCGACCGGGGCATGCTGCCGGTCACCGTCGCGGGGACCGGCCACCTACCCGGCGGCGACTGCACGCTCGACGCGTCGGCGTCCAGCCAGTTCGTGTCCGCCTTACTGCTCGCAGCACCCCGGGCCGACGCACCCGTCGTCGTCCGGCACGTCGGCGGCCCGCTACCTTCGGTCCCGCACATCGAGATGACCGTCGCGATGCTGCGCGACCGCGGGGTGCACGTCGACGACTCTTCGCCCGCGACCTGGCAGGTCGGGCCGGCGCTGATAGCGGGCGGCACCGTGCAGGTGGAGCCCGACCTGTCGAACGCGGCGCCCTTTCTCGCGGCCGCGCTCGTCACGAGCGGCGTCGTGCGCATACCGCGGTGGCCGGTGCGGACCCTGCAACCCGGCGACGTCCTGCGAGCGCTGCTCACCCAGATGGGCGCCACGTTGAGCCTCGACGATGACGGGTTGACCGCGCGCGGCGGCCCGGTCATCTACGGCATAGACGCCGACCTGCGCGACACGACGGAACTCGTGCCGACGCTCGCCGTGCTCGCCGCGCTGGCCGACGCGCCGTCGCGACTCCGGGGCATCGGCCACATGCGCGGGCACGAGACCGACCGGTTGGCCGCGCTGGCCCGGGAGATCAACGGCCTCGGCGGCAATGTCGTCGAGGACGACGACTCGCTGACGATCTACCCGACCCCGCTGCGTGGCGGCGTCTTCCACACCTACGACGACCACCGGCTCGCCACCTCGGCCGCCGTGCTCGGACTGGCCGTCGCCGACGTCCTCGTGGAGAACGTCGCGACCACGGCCAAGACGATGCCGCGATTCGTCGAGATGTGGAGCACGCTGGTGCAGTGAGCATCACCCGCCGCCAGGCTCGCCATTGAGTCGCGACCCGCGCGACCTCGACGAGGACGACGTGCGCGTGCGGCCGTCTCGGGGCTCGCGCCCGCGCAGCCGGCTCCGCCCCGCACACGACGAGGCGCGGATCGGGCAGGTGCTCGCCATCGACCGGGGCAGGTTCGGCTGCCTCGTCGACGGTCAGGACGTCGTCGCCGTACGCGCCCGCGAACTCGGCCGCAAGGCGATCGTGGTCGGCGACCGCGTCGCGATCGTCGGCGACGTCTCCGGCCAGGCCGACACCCTCGCCCGAATCGTGCGCGTCGAGCCACGCTCGTCGATCCTGCGTCGCAGCGCGGAGGACGACGATCCGCTCGAGCGGGTCATCGTCGCCAACGCCGACCAGCTGGGCATCGTGTGCGCCCTCGCGAACCCGGCGCCGCGCGCCCGCCTCATCGACCGCTACCTGGTGGCGGCGCTCGACGGCGGGCTCCAGCCGTTGCTGCTCCTCACCAAGGCCGACCTCGCCGATCCGCAACCACTCATCGACCTCTACGCCGCACTCGATCTGCGCATCGTCGTCACCGCCGACCGCGAGCCCGGCCGCGAGTTGCGCGCGCTGCTCCACGACCGGCTGACCGTCCTCGCCGGGCAGTCCGGTGTCGGCAAGTCCACTCTGATCAACGCGCTCGTGCCCGGCGCCGGCAGAGCGACCGGTGAGGTCAACGAGGTCACCGGCCGCGGGCGCCACGTGTCGACCTCGACCGTCGTCCTCGACCTCCCGGACGGCGGCCGGGTCATCGACACACCGGGAATCCGCTCTTTCGGCCTGGCCCACCTCGACGTCGCGCGGGTGGTTGCGGCGTTTCCCGACCTCGCAGCCGGCACGGCGCAGTGCCCGCGCGGTTGCCAGCACGAGGCCGGCGACGCGCACGCTGCGGGCTCGACGACGGACGACGACATCGCGCGGTGCGGGCTCGACGACTGGGTGGCAGCGGGGCATGCCGACCCGGCCAGGCTCGACTCCTTGCGACGACTGCTCGCGGCACGATCCGATCCCGATCGGTGATGGGGCGGTGATCGGCTCGGGTCGCCTCGGCCGCTGCGGGTCAGGTGCCGACCGAGCCGCCGGATCGCCAGTACATCCCCGCGGCCCGGCTCATGAAGTCCTCCTCCACGAGGTAGCGACGCAGCGCCGCGTAGTCGGGGTGAAACCGCGTGAGGACCTCGTTCACCTGTTCCTCGGTGTAACGCAGGCCGGGCTCGAACTCCGCCGCGAGGCGGTCGAGGACGACGAGCCGCTTGGCGCGCTGGGCCGGGATGCGCACGAGCCGGCGGTCGCGGAAGTACGCCCGCAGCACCGCCGCGTGCTGCGGCGTGGCCGGCATCGGGCCGGCATCGTCGCTTTCCGGCGTTCGATGCGGCCAGCGCTGGGTGGTCACCACCTCGCGCAGCACCTCGACGTGCAACGTCCATGCGGCGCCGTCGGTCGACGCGAGGCCCGCCGACTCCAGTCTCGTCAGCACGCGAAGCACGTCACGCTTGGGGAGGCCGGCTCGCGTCGCGATGTCATCGAGGGTGCGCGCGCCCAGCACGAGCGCTGCGACGACGGGCAGCCGGTCGCCCGCCACGAGCAACGCCAGCACGTTGGCGGCGTCGGGCAGCCCCGACCCGCCGGCCTCGCCGGTTTCGCCGGTTTCGCTCGCCGATCCCGTCTCGCTCATCGATGCCGACCGTACTCGCCGTGACGCGTACCGCCCCGTGACCCAGCGCTCGGCCCGACGCATGACCAACTGCGCAGCCACTTGTGCCACCGACACCTGCCGACCGGTACCGTGCAGCCGTGCTCGAAGCTTCCGGCTCAGCCGACCTCGCGTTCGCACTACACCTGGCCGACGTCGCAGACACGATCAGCCTGGAAAGGTTCCGGGCGCTCGATCTGCAGGTCGATACCAAGCCGGATTCGACACCGGTGACCGACGCCGACCGCGCGGTCGAACGCGCCCTCCGCGCGGAGATCGAGCAAGCCAGGCCGGACGACGGAGTCGTCGGCGAGGAGTTCGCCAGCCAGCACGACAGCAGCTTGCGGACCTGGGTCCTCGACCCGATCGACGGCACCAAGAACTTCGTGCGCGGCGTGCCGGTCTGGGCGACGCTGATCGCGCTCGTGGTCGACGACGAAGTGCGGGTGGGCGTCGTGAGCGCGCCGGCGCTCGGTCATCGCTGGTGGGCAGAGCGTGGGCTCGGCAGCTGGACGTTGCGGCAAGGTGACCAGCCGCGCCGCAACCGGGTCTCGCAGGTGCACCGGCTCGCGGACGCCTCGCTTTCGTATTCGTCCCTCGGCGGGTGGGCCGGTGCGCGTCCGGCCTTCGTCGACCTCCTCGACAGCTGCTGGCGATCGCGCGCGTACGGCGATTTCTGGTCGCACGTGCTGGTCGCCGAAGGCGCGGTCGACATCGCTGCCGAGCCCGAACTCGCACTGTGGGATGTCGCGGCCCTGGTGGTGATCGTCGAGGAGGCCGGTGGCCGGGTCACCGGCGTCGACGGCGGTCCCAGCCCCGCCAGCCCGAGCCTGCTCTCGAGCAACGGGAGACTGCACGACGAGGTTGTCGCGCGCCTGGCCCGCCGCGCCTAGCCACCCGCCGCCTGGCTTCATTCGACACGTGGATCCCTTGTCCCCTTGCGCGCGACAGGTCCACGATGGGTGGGAAAGAAGATCGCGACGAACCGGAGGTAACCGTGCGGGTGCGAGACGGTATGAACTCGGTGGTGTTGACGGTCGGCCCCAACCACACGATCAGAGAGACCTGCCAACGCATGGCGGCCAAGCACGTCGGCGCCGCCGTCGTCGTCGATCCGGAGCGCGACGGCGTCGGCATCATCACCGAACGCGACGTACTGGAATCCATCGCCGCGGGGCAGGACGCCGACACCGAACTCGTGGAATCCCATCTCACCCGTGACCTCGTCTTCGCCGCCCCGGACTGGGAGATGGAAGACGCCGCCGCTGCCATGGTCCGTGGCGGGTTCCGCCACCTCGTCGTCCTCGAAGGCAACGACGTGGTCGGCATCCTGGCGATGCGCGACATAGTGCGGTGCTGGGTCAGCGTGCCGGCTACGAATCCGTAGCAGCTACCGAATCCGGTTCGCGAAGTTCAACGCGGATGGCGCGGCAAGCGGCCAGGCTCTGCCGGAGCACGGCAGCTTTCGGGTCGCCGACGTCGAGAACGCGGTCGACCACCAACGGGGTGAGCGGTCGCAGCGCGGGCTGCGCCAGCACGGTGTCGATGGCTTTCCGGTCGCCGCCGGTGACCACGGCGTCGAGCCGCGACAGCTGCGGCAAGACCACGTCGCAGGCCGCCTGCGCCGCCGCCGAAAGGGCGATGCGTACTTGGCCCTCACGCCTGCGGGCGAAGCGCTGCTGCGACCAGCCACCCGCCGCGGAACGTCCGTGCACGGGCCGTGAACCGACTTTCGACGCGACAAGGTCGGCGCCGTCGAAGACGCCGGCGGCAAAGCCGCCGAGACGCACGAGCAGGACACCGACCACCCGCGGCGCCAGCGCGTGTGCCGCGAGGCTCTGCACGTGGTCGTGCTGCTGCGGCGACCGAGCGATTGCCGACGCAGCGGCGCTCGACCCCGCGGCGCTCGACCCAGCGGCCGACCAGGGCGGGTAGGGCGGCTCGAACCGCGCGACCGCAAGGTCGGCAGCGGTGAGCACCAGCACGTCGCCGTCCGGCGTCGTCTCGATCTCGAACCGGGCGGGGCCGTGCCGCGCGGCAAAGCCGGCGACCCAGCGCTCCAACCGCTCCGGCGCGACGTCGAGCGTGCGGCGGGGCGCGGCCACTCAGGGCGCCGGCGCGGGCGACTCCGCGATGGGGTCGTCCTCGTCGGCCAGGAGACCGGCTCGGATCGCCCCGCAGATCTCACCCAGCTGGGCAACCTGCTCGCAGGTGAGCGGATCGAACAGGTGTTTGCGCACGGCTTCGACGTGGCCGGGCGCGGCGTCCTGGATCGCCGCGAGACCCGGTGCGGTCAGCACCGCGAACTGGCCGCGACGATCCGTCGGGCAGCTCTGCCGACTGACCCAGCCGGCCTCCTCGAGCCGAGCGATGGCGTGCGAGAGGCGACTGCGCGAGGAAAGCGACCGGTGCGCCAGGTCGCTCATCCGCATCTGGTGGCCCTCCGCCTCCGACAACGCCACCAGGACCTCGTAATAGGTGTGCGGGATGCCGGCGTCGCGCTGGAGCTCGTGGTCGAGACGGTCGAAGAGCAGGCGGCTGACCGCCAGGAAATGCCGCCACACCTGCTGCTCGCCGGCGTCCAGCCAGCGTGGGGGCGCCTTGCTCGCAGGCGGGCTGGGCCGTCGTCCGGACATCTCGCCATGGTAGCGAGCCCGGCCCGGAATAAGGTTGAACGCTCAAGCGTTCCACCCGACAAGGAGCTTGAGAGTTCAATCGTTGAGAGGACGCACGTCATGACTGCAACCACCGTCGAGAAGATCCCCGGTTACGTCGCCGGCACCTGGCAGATCGACCCCGCCCACTCGGAGGTCGGATTCAGCGTGCGGCACATGATGGTGAGCAAGGTGCGCGGCCGCTTCACGTCGTTCGAGGGTCAGCTCGTCACCGGCGACAGCCCGCTCGATTCCGCGGTGACCGCCTCCATCGACCTCGGGTCGATCTCGACCAGCAACGAGCAGCGCGACGCACACATCCGCTCCGCCGACTTCTTCGACATCGAGAAGCACCCGACCATGACCTACCGCTCCACCGGCGTCCGCCAGGACGGCGGCGACTTCGTCGTCGACGGCGAACTGACGCTGCGCGGTGTCACGAAGGAAGTTCCGCTTCGTCTCGAGCTCGACGGCTTCGGACCGGACGCCTACGGCGGCATCCGCGGCGGCTTTACCGCCAACGCCGAGATCAACCGTCAGGACTTTGGCGTCAACTGGAACGCCGCACTCGAGACCGGGGGCGTCGTCGTCAGCGACAAGGTCTCGATCACCCTCAACATCGAGGCGATTCTGCAGCGCTGAACGCGGCCGCTCGCGGCCTCAGCGCGCCAACCAGCTGAAGACCCGCTCGAGGCGGACGACGCCGGCAACCGTGCCGTCGTCGTGGGTGCACAACACAGGGTCGAAGCGAGATGGCCCGGTGCGCTGCATGCACAGCGCGGCGGCTTCGCTGATCGGCGTATTGGCATTCAACCGCAGCGTCACTGGTAACTCTCGGAACCGGCCGGTGTCCTCGTCGTAGACGGCGAGGGCGCCGGCCCTTCCGTCTGCGTCGAGCAGGACGGCGATGGCGGTGCCCTCCGGGCACTCGACAGGCGTCGCCGGAAGCGGCGCGCCCGCCGGCACGAGAACGACGCGTTCGGACAAGCTGGAAAGGTGGACGCGGTCGAGGCTGTCCCTTGCACACACGCGAATCTGCGCGGTCGTCTGCGCATCGAGGGTGGCCCATTGCGGCGCGGGCTTGCCCAGCAGGTAGCCCTGCCCGAGGGGCACTTCCAGCGCGATCAGCTCGCGCAGCTCGGCTGCCGTTTCGACGCCTTCGGCCAGCAGCCACGAATCCAGCCGCGCGGCCAAGACGGTGAACATCTCGACACAGGCACGTTTGGCTTCGTCCTTGTCGATACCGCCCACGAGCGAGCGGTCTAGCTTGACGAGGTCGGGCCGCAACGCCACCAGCCGTTGGAGCCCGGAGTAGCCGGAGCCGGCGTCGTCCAGTGCGATCATCGCGCCGCGGTCACGCAGGCGCGCAAGATGCTCCCGCATGTCTGCGACGTCGCTGATCTCCTGCTCTTCGGTCAGCTCGATCAACAGACCCGTGAGCTCGCCGCCGCGCAGGAACTCGTCCATGACCGGGGCACTGATCAATGCGCGAGGCGTGACGTTGACGGTAAGGAAGCAGTTGACCGGAAGGTCTTGGCGGGCGCGCAACGCGGCTCGGACCACCCGGCTCTCCAGCGCGGGACCGAGACCGCTCGCCGCCGCGGCAGCGAACCACACATCGGGTGTTGCATCGACCGGCCCGCTGAAACGCGCGAGCGCCTCGTAGCCGGCAACGGCTCCCCCGCTGAGGTCGACGATCGGCTGGAAGACGAGTGTCGGTTGTGTCGGGTCGGTCAAAACCTCGGGCAGTGCTGCGGCACAGGCCGCCCGCTCCGAAGCGCGCTGGTCCCGCGCGACGCGAGCCCGGCCGGCGGCGGTTGTCACGTCGGCAGGCGGCGTCAGCGCACGGGCGGGGCTCGCGGCGGGTTCAGTCGTGGGTGCACTCGTCTGGGGAGCGCTTACGGGAGCGGTTGCGGTAGCGGCCGAGCGCGGCTGCGCCACCATGCACCACCTCCCGGGCCAATTGCGAGTTCAGCGCGGTTTCGGTGCGAGTTCCCCCACCCGCTTCCCGCCTTGCATACGACCCGTTTTATATCGGCAGTTCGGCCGGACGGTTCATGGACAACGCGCCAGTAATTCACCCCGTCGCCGGACGGCGCATCGTCCGTTGGGCCGGACGGCCTAGACCGGCCCCTCCCGACGGCCCAGCGGGAACCGGCACGTGCCGGTCACGCGGGAACCGAGGCGGCACGCAACGCCTGGTCGAGGCCGAGCGCCTCCAATAGCAGGGCGGCGTCCTCAGCGCCGTCGGCCCGGCTGCATACCGCCAGGGCGGCCCGGCGGTACTGCTCGGACGTCAGCGGGATCATCGCCCCGACGTCGTGATGCGAATGCTCCATGTAGCCCCTCCTCCGACGTCCCGCGCGCCGGGCGCGGGCGCGCCACCGACCGCCGCGAGCGGCAAGCATCCGCATGCGCCGCGAGCGTCGGCGTGCCCAGCGTGCGGGCCCTCCTAACGCGCCGGACGCCGGCGATTGCGCCAAGTACGTGACCGGGCTAGGCGTCCGGCGTCGACGCGGTCGGGGCGGCGGAGGCGGTCGCCTCGGCTTCGGCGTCCGTCTCGACCTTGCCGTGCTCGGCCTCGTGCTCGTCCAAAGCCGCGAGAGCGCGCTCGACCGGCTCGTGTAAACCATCGTGGCGCTGCTCGGCGTAGTAGGCCGCTCCGAGTTCTCGCAGCAACGCGTCGGCCTTGCGCTTGGCCTGCATCGCGTCGAGCTTGACCTGGCCCTGGTGCACGCCCTGTTGAGCTTTCGCGGCCGCCTTCTCCGCAGCGAGCTTCGCCTTGTCCAAGAACGTCATCTCATGCCTCCTCGCGACCCCGGTCTGCGCGTTTCTCGTGCCGTCGTGCGGCGCCAGGCTACCTGCGGCCGTTCCCCGGCGCGACGGGCGAACGGCCCGAAACGTGCCCGCCGGCTGATCGGCGGCCGGCACGCAGCATGCCTGCGAGCCCGGGACCGAGCCGAGTAATGGGTAGACACCGGATGACCGGACGACGTCAGCACCCTGGAACGGAGATCACGATGGACACGGCGACCAGCCGGGCCACCAACGAAACCCCGCACCTCGCGGAGAAGGTCCAAGAACGCGCGCACGAAGTGAAGCGGGCCTACGCCGGGGAACGGGATCGGCCGCTCGCCGGGTATGCCGCGGCCGTGGCGGCATACGCCGGCTTGGCGACCGCCGCGGGAGTGTTCGCCCGGCGTCGTCGCGTTGCCCTCCCCGAGCGGATACCGCCCCAAGATCTGGCCGTGATCGGGATCGCCACGCACAAGCTCAGCCGGATGATCGCCAAGGATCCGATCCTCAGCCCGCTGCGTGCGCCGTTCACCCGCTTCCGTGGCACCTCGGGCGAGGCCGAGTTGGCCGAGGAGGTACGCGGAGAAGGAACAAGGCATGCCGTCGGCGAACTCATCAGCTGCCCGTTCTGTCTGGCCCAATGGGTAGCCACCGGATTCGTCGCAGGCATGATCTTCGCCCCTCGTGCAACCAGGCTCGTCGCCGCCACACTGTCGGCCAAAGCGATCTCCGATCTCGGCCAGTTCGTGTACGACGCGGCGCAGCAGCGGGCGTCCGGCGACTGATAATCGAACGCAGCGAGGGCCGATCCGGCGCGTCGCCGGTCATTGGGCCCAATACGGGCCTACCGTCGTTTCATGGCTCGCGCCACATTCACGAAGGCTCGCGCGGTCGACTCGACCGCGGGCCATGCGCCTAGCGGCAATGCGACCGTGATCGCTGCCGAACTCGCGATCGCCCGTTGTCGCTGGTGCAACGACGATCTCGAGCACTGCCACGACGCCTTGGTCGTGCACGGGCTCGGCGAGGTGCACTGCATGTCACCCAGCTGTTCGACGCCTGCCGAGCTGCACCACCTGGTGGTCCCCTGCGCGGAGTTGGGCTGCACCTGCACCGCCGCCGACGACTCGACGGCTTTCGGCGTTGCCTGACGCGTACAAGCGTTCGCGTTTTGGATCAGTGAGCTTTCCCTATCCGCGCGGATTACCGATTCTTGCGCATGCTGTAGAAGTGCAATATGGCGTTGCCACGCGCCGTCGTCACGATTATCGATAACTGGCTCGGGTAACCCGAATTGGGTAAGGGAAAGCGACGACGTAAGCGCCGGTTCCTCGGTGCACGCCGTCCATGTCAAGCACATCAGTGAGGTGATGACCATGGCAGCGCGCGATCCGCGGACCGCGGCAGAGCCGTATCCGCGGGAAGACGCCCGCGAGTCGAGGAACTGGTCCGACCTTGCGGCAGCAGACACAGAGGAAGGCTGGCGCTCGCGTACCCGGATAGTCCTGACTCCGATGTCGGCCCCGTCAATCATGGGCCTCTTCGGCTTCTTCGCCGCCACAGCAATGGTGGGTTCGTGGCAAGCGGGGTGGTACGGCAGCAGCACCACACCCTCGATCCTCTGGCCGTTCGCCCTGTTCTTCGGTGGCTTGGCTCAGCTGACCGCAGCGTTCTTCGCGCTCCGAGCGCGTGACGGGGTAGCAGTGGCCGCGCACTCGACCTGGGGCTCGTTCTGGCTGGGCTGGGGAGTTCTGACCGCCCTCGCCTCGACAGGGATCATGAAGCCGATCCCGCTGGGTTCGACCAACACGGCCTTCGGCTTCTGGTTCATCGTCTTGGCAGCGATCACGCTGATGTGCGCCGTCGGCGCGATGTTCGACGGCATCGCGATCGCGGTCGTGTTGTGGACTCTGTTCGCCGGTGCTGGCCTGACCGCTGTTGGCTTTTGGGCGGGCAGCCTCGGCTGGACCCACATCGGTGGCTGGCTGTTCGTGGCCTCGGCCGTGACGGCGTGGTACACCGCCAGCGCGATGATGCTCGAGAACGCCATGGGTCGCACGGTTCTGCCGCTGGGCAAGTACTCGAAGGCGGCGAACGTGCCCGGCGGTCACGCCACGGTTCCGATGGCCTACTCGGCAGGTATGCCTGGTTCGAAGGTCGGCCAGTGAGTACCTAGCTGCCTTTAGGCAACGGGCGGCACGGTAAGGCCAAGCACTCGCCGTCCGACAAGGGAAAGAGGGAGATCCGCCCAGCGGGTCTCCCTCTTTCGCGGCCGGTGAGCAACCTCGCTCACACCGCCTCCTGCCGCACCGATCCGAGTGAGCCAGCAACACCTGTGCCCGACAGAACTCGCCGGTCGTCCGGCAGCCGTCTGGTCAGCCCGCGCCGGTCGAGCATCTCCATGAGGGGAACGGCGACGCGCCGGGTCGTCTGCAAGGCCTGGCGTGCTTCGCTCAACGTGAACGGCTGCGGCAACCGCGCCAGCACGTCGAGGGCCGCTTCGTCGGCGCGGGGACCAAGCACCACGCCGTCGGCGAGCCGTAGCAACGCCTCAGCCCGGACGGCGGCGGCGAGCGCTCCCGACGTCAGACCGAGTGCAGCGAGCCGCGCTGCCTCGGGTGCAGCGAAGGGCGCCTTGGCGAAGTCGTCCAGCAGTTCGTCGACGGCCCGACGAACCGGAGCCGGCAAGGCCGCGGGCTGCTCGGAGGTGATGCGGCCGTCGCTGCTGCGAAGACCCGCCTCGAGCCGCACGACGTCGACCAACGCCGCGGACGGCAACCCGAGCCGCTGCCGGGCGGCCTCGACGGGCAACCGCGGATCGAGCGGATGCTCACTGACCCAGGCGGCGAAGACAGCGGACAGCTGCGTAGCGAGCCGTCGGAGTGCGTCGGGATCGACATACCAGCCGCCGGCGATCTCACCGGCCGGTGGCCGGTACCCCATCGCGACGAGATCACTTCGATGGATGACACCGCGCCGAGCGATCTCGGCCCGGACGTCGGCCCGCTCGCCGGCCCGCGCGAGTTCGCGGGCGCGGGCGGACGCCGCGCCCCGGCGCTGCAACGCCGGTGGCCGAACATCGAGCACGCGAACGCCGGCCAGCACCCGGCGCCGCGCCGGATCGCGCAGCAGCCCGGCATCGAGCACATGCAACGGCAGCGGGCGGTCGAACTGGAGTCGCGCAACCCGCGCGCCGAGCGCACGGATGCGCACCGTCAGGGCAGCGCTGCCAAGATGCAAGACCGCGTGCGCCGGCAACTCGTCGTCCGTGACACCTTCGCTGTAGCGCAGCCGGACGTCGACGAGTTCGGTGCTGGCCCACGCATGCGGCTCGACCAGTGCAGCGCCACGGCGCAAGCCTTCGTGGTCGACACCGCGCAGGTTGACCGCGACCCGGCTCACGCCACGGACTTCTTGCTGCGGCTCACCCGCCGTCTGGAGCCCGCGAACCCGAACTGGTTGGGAGCCGGGCTCGAGCAGCAGGGCTTGTCCCACCCGCAGCGTGCCTGCGCCGAGCGTGCCTGTGACGACGGTGCCTGCGCCGCTGATCGAGAACGAGCGGTCGACCCACAGGCGTACCGGGGCGCCGGGGTCGGGAGGCGGCAAGGCGCCGACCAGCCGGGCCAAGGATTCGCGCAGAGTCTGGATGCCCTCGCCCGTATACGAAGACACCGCTACCGCAGGGACCTCGCCAAGCGACGTCGCTGAGATCGCGGCCAGCGCTTCCGCGCGTGCGCGGGCGGGGTCGGCGAGGTCGCTGCGAGTGATTGCCAAAAGCCCATGACGAACGCCCAACGCATCTATCGCGGCAAGATGTTCTGCTGACTGCGGCATCCAGCCCTCGTCGGCGGCGACGACGAACAAGACGGCAGGCACCGGGCCGACGCCGGCGAGCATGTTCGGCACGAACCGCTCGTGACCGGGGACGTCGACGAACGCCACCGGCTCACCCGCGATGTCGGTCCACGCGAAGCCCAGGTCGATCGTCATCCCTCGGCGGCGTTCCTCCGCCCATCGATCAGGCTCCATGCCGGTCAGCGCACGAACCAGCGCCGACTTCCCATGGTCGACATGACCAGCAGTGGCGACGACGTGCATCAGCGTTGCACCCCCTCCGACCACTCATCTCCAGAGCGGTCGGGGTTCGCAGGGCCAGCAAGGCGCCGCGCCACGTCGATCACCGCGCGACCGACCAGGTCGTCTTCGAACGGCGCGACCGACCGAAGGTCGAGCAAACACCTGCCGCGTTCGACGCGACCGACGACGGCCGGCTCGCCGCACCGGAGCAAGGCACCGAACTCGGCCGGCAGACTCACCCCGGCGCTGGCCAGCTCGACCCCCGGCGCGCCCCCTCCGCCGACGGTCGCAGAGCAGAAGATGGCGATTGCGTCCACCCCGTTATCGCGGACCGACGCCGCCAGCTGCTGCGCGCGCTCGAGCAATTGAGCGGTATCTGTTTCGAGCGCCGCGCGAACCGGTGGTGTCGGCCCGCGCAGCGTCGCCTCGAGCGCGGCGATCGTCAGCTTGTCGACCCGCAGCGCGCGGGCCGCCGGATGCCGGCGCAGGCGCTGCACGAGTTCAGTCGTGCCGAATACGAGGCCGGCCTGCGGACCACCGAGCAGCTTGTCTCCACTCGCCGTCACGAGGTCTGCTCCGGCACGCAGCGTCGTTGCGACGTCGGGCTCGTCGGGCAGCAACGGGTGCGGACGCAACAACCCCGAGCCGATGTCTGCGACGACCGGGGCGCCGAGCGCAGCGAGTTCGGCGACGGATGCGCCGGCCGTGAACCCGGTGACCGCGAAGTTCGACGGATGCACCTTGAGCACGAAGCCGGTGCGCGGCCCGATCGCGTCCGCGTAGTCGGCGACCGTCGTCCGGTTCGTCGTCCCGACTTCGCGCAGCGTCGCACCCGTGGAGGTGAGCAGGTCGGGGATGCGGAAGCCGTCGCCGATCTCGACGAGTTCGCCGCGGCTCACGACGATCTCCTTGTCCTGCGCGAGTGCAAGCGCGCAGAGCAGCAGCGCGGCCGCGTTGTTGTTCACGACGTGCACGGCCTGCGCGTCGGGCGCCAGACCCTGCAATACCTCGAGCAGGCCGGCACCCCGCTTTGCGCGCACGCCGCTTTCGAGGTCGAGTTCGACGTCGGTATTTCCGGCCGCCACCTGGAGTGCGTCGCGCGCAGCCTGCGACAGCGGCGACCTGCCGAGGTTCGTATGCACGAGCACGCCGGTCGCATTGACCACCGGTCGAAGCGATGTGGCGGACGCCGGGAGGTTGGCGAGCGCATCGGCCACCACGTCGTCCGGGGCGATGTCGCCGGCGCGGGCGCGTTGCTGCGACCGGGTGACGAACTCGCGGACGAGGTCGCGCCCGAGTCGCCCCTGGGCCTCGGCAAGGCGGGGGTCGGCGAGGACGACGTCGGTGCGCGGGATCCGGCGCCGCGCATCCGGCTCGGACGGGTGGCTGGCTGGGCTCCCGGCCAGCAGTCGAAACGCGGCGTCGCTCATCGGCGGCGCTCCGCTCGCATGGTCCACCTCCGCGCTCGGGGTGCGGGTCGGGTTAGGGATCTGTGTCCGTCGAGCGCGTCTCTCCCCCGTTCCCGGGACGGGAAACGCCGGGTCACCCACTCGGTCCGGCGCGCCAGCGGCGCACGGCGTCCAGCCTTCGCGGCACGGGTCAACAATCAGGAGCGAAGTGGCACTAATCGGTGCAATGTGACTGCTCGCTCATCCTCTTGTCAGCGGCGTTCTCCCCCGCCTTCGCAAGGCGGTAATCCCCTACTCCATCCGCTAGCTCTGCCGGACGAGAACCTGGTCGGGCTCGGGCTCGGGCTCGTCGGGCGGTTCGACGGAGACCTTGGGGGTGATTCGCTCGAGCCACGCCGGCAGGTACCAGTTCCTCTTGCCGAGCAGGTGCATCAGGGCAGGCACCAACACGGTGCGAAGCAGGAAGGCATCGAGGAAGACGGCGACGGCGAGGCCGGAGCCGAACAACTTGATCGCCCTCAGGTCGCCCAGCACGAAGCCACCGAACACCGCCATCATGATGAAGGCGGCGGCCGTGATGATGCTGCCGGTCTCGGCCTGGCCGATGATGACCGAACGGCGGTTGTCGCCGGTGTGCACCCATTCCTCGTGCATTCGGCTGACGAGGAACACCTGGTAGTCCATCGAGAGCCCGAAAAGGATCGCGAAGAACATTACCGGCGCCCAGGCGTCGATCGGGCCACCCCTCCCGACTCCGAGCGCCTCCGAGCCCCAGCCGAACTGGAAGATGGCGACCACGACGCCGAACGAGGCGCCGGCAGCCAGCAGGTTCATCACGGCGGCGGTGATCGGGATGACAAGGCTGCGGAACGCGATCAGCAGCAGGACGAATGACAACCCGACGACGGCAGCGATGAACAGCGGCATCTTCGCCGCGAGCACTTTCGCGAAGTCGACCTGGATCGCCGTGTCACCGTAGACGTAGATGTGGTCGGGCGTGCCGTTGTAGAGCGGCGGCAGCGTGTGCGAACGCAGCTGCCTGACCAGCGCGTACGTCTTCGCATCCTGCGGCGAGGTCGTCGACTTGAAGACCACGAACGCGACAGAGCTGCTGAGGGGGATGGAGTGCACGCTGCTCGGGTCGACGTTCGGGGTGCCACGCAGGGCATCCCCCACCTTTTGCAGGTACGCCTTGTCGGTCGCACCCGAGCCGTCGACCACGGCCTCCAGCGTTGAGTTGTAGCCGACACCGAAGCCCTGTGCGATCAGGTCGTAACCCGTACGCGTCGTCGTTCCCGCGGGGTCATTGCCCTGGTCTCCCGAGCCCAGCCGCATCGAGAAGAACGGCACGGCCAGCACCGCGATGAGAGCAGCGGCGGCGAGGCTGAGTGGCAGCTTGTGGTGCGCAACGAGGTTGGACCAGCGGGCCCAGAACCCGGTCGGGTGGACGTCGATGTACTCCCCGGCTCGCACCGCCCGGCGCTGCTTGCGCGGCAACACCTTCAAACCGATCAGCGAGAGCAGCGCCGGCAACAACGTGAGCGACGCAGCCATCGTCAGGCTGACGGCAACGGCAGCGCCGATCGCCATACCGTTGAAGAAACTGACGCCGAGAGCGAGCAAACCCAAAATCGCGATGCACACGGTCGTGGCGGCGAACAGCACCGCACGGCCCGACGTGTTCATCGAGTCGATGATCGATTCAGTGAGGCCGACGCCGCGGCGCAAATTGCGGCGGTGCCTGGTCACGATGAACAACGCGTAGTCGACGCCTACACCGAGCACCATGAGTTCGGTCAGCTGCGGCGTGATGTTGGAAACGTTCATCGCATGCGTGAGGATGCCGACGAGCCCGAGCCCGGCGCCAAGCGCGGCGACGGCGCTGGCGAGCGGCAGGGCGGTGGCTCCCGCCGTCCGGAACACGAAGACCAAGATGATCAGCGCGGCGATGAAACCGAAGAGGAACGGCGGCACGCCCTGGGACCTCTGGCCCTCGGCCTGGAATGCGTTGCCGGTGAACTCGACCTGCAGGTCGGTTGAACGCAGCGTCTTGAGATCGTTGAACACGCCGGTGAACAGCTTCTGGTCGTAGTGGTTCGACACCCAGGTGATGTCGACGAGACCGGTCGTCGATCCGGTGGAGGTGTCGAGGAGTTTCGGATCTCCGGCCGTGACCTCGCCATTCTTGGTGCAGTCGACCGCTTCCCACGGCGTACGAACCGTTGCGACCTCATTGCCCGAGCTGCACAGCCTGACGAGCGCAGGCCGCAAGGCAGCTGGTTCCGTTGCCAGCGAACCGGTGCGCGCCTTCAGGACGACGGTTCCGCTAGCGCCGTTCTGGTCTGCGAGGCCCGCGTTCTTCAGGACCTGCGCCACCGCCGCGGTCTCGGTGTGCGGCAGGCTGAACGTGTCCTTGTA
The DNA here is from genome assembly GCA_963782965.1 of uncultured Actinomycetes bacterium. GTDB lineage: Bacteria > Actinomycetota > Actinomycetes > Acidothermales > Acidothermaceae > CAWALV01. The sequence continues at coordinate 640,901 of CAWALV010000006.1, read as the reverse complement.
GGACGCCCCGCCCAGCGCATTGGCGACGCCTTGCGCCAGGACGATGAACGCGACCCAGCCGCCGATGACCCACCAGCGATGCTTGACCGCGAAACTCGCGACCGCCTTCATGAAAGCTCTCCCGTTCAGCGCGAGCGGATCTCAAGCGTGTGATCCGACAGCGGGCCCCGCGCCTCTGCGTGGTCGGCGTCGGGGGTTGCCCAGTACCGACGATCCTGCCGTATCGAACTCATCGCTGCACCGGCAATACGGCGAAGGCGGCGCCGACGGCCCGCGGGAGCGGTGCCGGTAGCGACCGGTCATCCGTTCTTCACCTCCCGGCCATCCGCCGGTTCGGTTGGATTTCGGTTGCGCCCCATAGCTTCGCAGCCGTCACCCGGTCGTCTTCCACCCGAGTCGTCTTCACCCGAGAGGATGCGCATGCCAACGTTCACCCGAAGGGCCGCCATGAGTCTTGCCGGCGCAGGGCTTGCGGTCTCCGCCGTCGTCGCGGCCCTGAGCGCAGCGGCTGGCGTCGGCCCCGCCGCTGCGTCCTCCGAGCCCTACCGCGTCCTTGCCGCCGTCGGCGACATCGCGTGCGAACCGGACATACCGGCGAACGCAGCGAACCCGGCGCCGCTGAAGTGCGGCAGCAGTTCCCTCGGCAACTTCACCGCCGAGACCGCGACCGCGCGGCAGGCGAAGGAGATGCACCCCGCCCTCGTCGCGCTGCTCGGCGACGAGCAGTACGAGGTCGGCAAGTACGTCGACTTCCAGAACTCCTTCGACAAGACGTGGGGCCCGCTCAAGGCGCTCTCGGCACCGGCACCGGGCAACCACGAGTACTACGCGTACACCAAGCACGGTGACAACGAGCCCGCGCAAAACGGCGACGGTTACTTCAAGTACTTCAACGGAGTCACCGGTTCGGGTGGCCCGGAGAAGAGCGGCCCGGCCGGGCGCGACACCGCCGAGAACCAGGGCTGGTATTCCTACAACCTCGGCTCGTGGCACGTGATCTCACTGAACATCGAGTGCAACTCCGCGGCGTTCAACAACGACTGCAGCACCACGGACGGCGGGCTGCTGGCGAAGGAGACGCGGTGGTTGGCGAAAGACCTGAAGTCGAACACCAGCACCTGCACGGTGGCGTACTGGCACCAGCCGACGTTCAGCGCGACCACGTCGGTATCGGACGCCGCGCCGAACTCCCCGTCGTCCCCGCTGGTGGCCTCTGGCGAAGGCGCGGCAGCCGACGCCTGGTGGCAGTTGCTCTATGACGCGCACGCCGACCTCGTCCTCAACGGCCACGAACACGTGTATGCGCGGTTCGAGCCGATGGACCCAGCCGGCAACGTCGATCCGGTGAACGGCATCCGGCAGTTCACGATCGGCACCGGCGGCGAGGACTTGGACTCCCTCTCCTATAACGCCGACGGCTCGTTCAGCAACCCGAACGTGGTGACCGGCGAGGACGACGCGTTCGGCGTGATGAAGTTCCGGCTCGGTGACGGCAAGTACTCCTGGAGCTTCAAGCCCGCGGCCGCCGGCCCGGGCGCCCCGGAGAACTGGAAGGGCTACCACGACAGCGGCACCGCGTCCTGCCACGCCTGACCTGCCCGCCACGACTCGGCCTGCGTTCCGACGGGGGAACGCAGGCCGAGTTCGTGGTTGCCGCGACGACGGTTGTCCGTGTGGCCGAAGACGCTTACCCGAAGACTTTGTGCAGACAGTTGCGGCACAAAGTCTTCGGGAACACCGGCTGGCCGCCGGCCACGTGGCGGAGGCGGATGGGAATCGAACCCACCAGCGACAGTGACTGCCGCTCAACGGTTTTGAAGACCGCGCCCATCACCAGATGAGGTACGCCTCCGCCTGCCAGGCTAGCGACCGCGATCACCAGGTTCACGCCGGGTAGAGCGGGGAAGGTGGCAGCCGTGACCAGCGACGTGATCGACGCCCGCGACGCCGAGCAAGCGCCACGCCTGAGGCTGACCTCCTTCGCCCACGGCGGCGGCTGCGCGTGCAAGATCCCGCCCGGCGAGCTGGAGGCGCTGGTCCGCGCGCTTCACGGCGCACCGGGCCCGGGCAGTTCGGCCCCGGCTGACCCGCTAGGGGAACTGCTCGTCGGTGCCGAGAACGCGGACGACGCGACGGTGGTCGCCGTCGACGGCGGGCTGGCCGTCGTCCTCACTACCGACTTCTTCACCCCCGTCGTCGACGACGCCTACGACTGGGGACGCATCGCCGCGACGAACGCGCTCTCCGACATCTACGCCATGGGTGGCCGCCCGCTCGTCGCCGTCAACCTGCTCGGCTGGCCGCGCGACACGCTGCCGATGGAACTGGCCGGCGAGGTCCTCAGGGGCGGGCTCGACGTCGCGCACGAGGCCGGCTGCCACGTCGGCGGTGGGCACAGCATCGACGACCCGGAACCGAAGTACGGGATGGCGGTGACCGGACTCGTCGACCCGGGCCGCATGCTGCGCAATGACGCCGCACGGCCCGGGGTGCCGATCTCACTCACGAAGCCACTCGGCGTCGGCGTCCTCAACACCCGGCACAAGGCGACGGGCGAGGTCTTCGACCAGGCGATCGCCGTCATGACAACGCTGAACCGCGACGCCGCGCGGGCCGCCGTCGACACCGGTGTCACGGCCGCCACCGACGTCACCGGCTTCGGGCTGCTGGGTCACCTGCTCGAGATGGCGCGGGCGAGCGGCGTCAGCGCAGTTGTCGAGGCCGCCGCCGTCCCCTATATCGACGGCGCGCGCGAAGCGGTGCGCGACGGATACGTCAGCGGCGGCACCCGCCGCAACCTGGACTGGGTGCGCCCCCACACCGACTTCGAATCCACGTCGGACGCCGACGCCCTGCTCCTCGCCGACGCGCAGACGAGCGGCGGCCTGCTCGTGGCGGGCGAGATCGAAGGCGGCGTCGTGATCGGTGAGTTCACCGCTCGAACCGAACCCGTCATCACAGTGCGCTAGCAGTTAGCGTGGCCGCCTCGATGCGCCGCAGCGCGTCACGCCACCCAGTCGCCGGCGACCATCACCTTGCGGAGCCGGTAGTCCTCGTCGAGCAGCACGAAGTCGGCGTCCAACCCTTGCGCGATCGCACCGCAGACGTCGGTGATCCCGAGCACCCGGGCGGGAGTGCCGGAACTCGCCTCGACGGCCTGCTGGGGTGACAACCCGAGATCGACGACGGCCCGGCGAAACGCTTCGTCCATCGTGAGTGTCGAGCCGGCGAGCTTGCCGGAACTGGCCAGCCGAGCGGCACCGTTTCGCACCAACACCGGCTGGTCGCCCAGCTCGTAGGTACCGTCGCCGACACCGGTCGCGCTGATGGCGTCAGTGATGAACACGAGGTCGTTCGCCGCACCCCGCGCCAACACCCGGCTGACGGCGTCGTGAACGTGCACCCCGTCGTTGATGAGTTCGAGCGTGGCGCCGGCGTCGAAGGCCGCAGGCACCGGTCCTGGTGCCCGATGGTTCATCGCGCGCATCGCGTTGAACGCGTGCGTCATGTGCGAGGCGCCCGCCTCGAACGCCGCGGCTGCCTGCGCGTACTCGGCGTCGGTGTGCCCGATCGCGGCAATCACGTCGGCGTCGACGAGGTCGCGGATCAGGTCGAGCGCACCCGGCAGCTCCGGAGCGATCGTCACCTGCCGCACCCAACCCTGACCCGCCTCGAGCAACTTGGCGAGCACTTGCCTGTCCGCCCCCGCCAGGTGCTCGGCGTTTTGAGCGCCACAGCGCAAGTGCGAGAGGAACGGCCCTTCCAGGTGCGCGCCGATGATGCGACCCTTGCGGGGGTCGGGGCGACCGCTCAGCGGTCCGACCCACGACAACTGCTCGCACAGCGCGTCGACCGGCGCCGTCATGAGCGAGACAAGGCCGCGAGTCGTGCCGTGAGACAGGTGGAACTCAACTCCAGCAGCCATCGCCGTCGCCGACTTGGTGAAGTCGTGACCGCCACCGCCGTGCACGTGGATGTCGATGAAGCCCGGCACCAGCCAGCCGCCGTCCAACTCGACCACGTCGACATCGCCCGCGCCGGCATCGGGCCGGCCGGCCCCTACCCGGCTGATCCGTTCGCCGGAAACTTCGACCCATCCCGGATCGAGCACTCCGGACGGAGTGACGATTCGTGCTCCGGCCAAGACCGTCACTCTCGTTCTTCCTTTCATATCGACGCCGGCAGGTCGTCTGTCGGTGATCCTGCAAGAACCGGCGAGGGGGCAGCGGCGGCGCCGGAGCGGTAGAGGTCGTGCCATCGGTCCACGACGTCGGGACGACGAGCGGCGCGCCAGGCGAGAATCCCGGCGCCGAGACGACCGGCGTCCGGACCGAGCGTGCTGCGCGACACCGAAGGGGCGGGGCGCCACGCGAGCCGTGCCGCCAATGCCTCGCGCACCGGCGTCAGCAACGCCTCGCCTGCGTCTGCGAGGCCACCGCCGATCACGATCGCGGCCGGGTCGAGCAGCAGCACGGCGGTGGCGAGCGCCGCACCGAGCGCGTCGACGCCGTCGCGCCACACCTCGGCCGCGACGGGATCACCGGCGAGACGAGCCAAAATCGTGCGGGCGGAGAACTCCTCAGCGCCGTTTCCGCCGCCGCCCTCGCTGCTGGCTGCGGCGCCGCCGGCGTCCCTGTATCGCCGCGCGATACCCGCTGCCGAGGCATAGATTTCGAGGCAACCGCGCTGGCCGCAGGTGCACGTGTCGCCGTCGGGGTGCACCGGTATGTGGCCGAACTCACCCGCCAAGCCGGAGCTGCCGTCACGTGCATCGCCGCCGACGACGTGGGCGGCCGCGATGCCGGTACCGATCGAGACGAAGAAGACGTCGTGCCGACCGTCGCCCGCGCCGAAGGTCGCTTCGGCCAGCCCGGCGGCCCGCACGTCGTGATGCACCGCGACAGGGATAACGTCGGAGGCCGATCCCGGAGCCGACACGGCAGCGCCGACCGCCGCCCCCACATCGGCTGCGAGGGGGGCATCACGCCAACCGATGTTCGCGGCATAACGCACCACGCCACGGACCCGGTCGACGACACCCGGCACCACCACGCCCACGCCACGCACCGCGCAACCGTCCGCCGCTGCACGCCGCGCCAGTTCAGCCGCCGTTTCGGCGATATCGGCGACGACGGCGTTGGGTCCGTCGGCGACCGGCGTGCGCTGCTCCTGCCGCGCGACCACCCTGCCCGCCAGGTCGTAGGCGATCCCCTTGATGCTCGTTCCGCCGACGTCGAGGGCAACGACGGCCTCGTTGATCGTCATAGTCAGCCCTTGACCGCCCCTGCCGTCAAACCCAGCGAGATGCGGCTCTGGAAGACGACGAACAGGACGACGACCGGGAGCGAGGTGAGCGTGGCTGCGGCCATCAACCCCCCGTAGTCGGCGCCGTGGGTCGGGCTCGACTGGAAGAACAGGAGGTAGATCATCGACGTTTGCTTGTTGTTGTCGATCAGCAGCGTGTTGGCGAGCACGAACTCGTTCCACGCGAGAATCCAGCCGTAGACGCCCGTCGCGATCAGACCCGGACTCACGAGCGGCAGGATGATCTTGTAGAACGTCTGCCACTTGCTGCAGCCGTCGACCAGGGCAGCCTCGTCGAGTTCTTTCGGCACGTTGGCGATGAACGTACGCAACGTCCACACCGTGTACGGCATCGAGAACATCAAGTAAGCGATCACGACACCGACGAGCGTGTTCTTCAGCTGGAACCTGTCGAGCAGCAGCGATATCGGGATGGTCAGTGCCAGCAGCGGGATCATCTGCACGATGAGGACGACGAAGACGAACACCTTGCGGCCGGCGAACCGGAAGCGCGCGATGGCCAGTGCGCCGAAGAAACCGACGATGACACTGATCACTACGGCCGAGAGCGTGATGACGAAGGTATTGCGCAGGTCAGTGCGGAACGTGGCGTCGCCGACGACCTCACGGAAAGCCCGCAGGCTCCAGTGCTCGGGCCAGAACTCGGGGCGCAGCCGGTTGATGTCCGCGCTCGGCTTGAACGCCGTGATGAGCATCCAGTAGAGCGGAAAGCCGAGGACGACGGCGATCGCGACCGCGAGACCGTTCCACGCCCAACGGCCCGACGACGTCCGGCGTCGCCGGTTCGGCGGCCGTCCGGCGTCGGTGCGGCGGGCAAGCGTTGCGGCGGCGCCCTCGGTCGAGGTGGTGGCGGCCATCAGTCCGCGTCTCCGATGCGGAACAGCTGCCGGATGTAGAACACCATGACGCCGAGCAGGAACACCATCATGAGAACGCCGATCGCAGCGCCGGTGTTGTAGTGACTGCTGCCGATGCCCTGGGAGTACATGTAGGTGCCGATCGTCTGGTAGCCGGGTTCGGGGTGCCCGTTGCGCATGAACCAGATCTGGTTGAAGACCCCGAAGTCCCAGATCACCGACAGCGTGACCAAGATGATGAGCAACGGCCGCAGGAACGGCAGCGTGATGTGTGAGAACACCTGCCAGCTGCGTGCGCCGTCAACGCGTGCTGCTTCGACCACATCTTGGGGCAGCTGGCTGATAGCGGCATACAGCGAGATCGCGATCAGCGGGATCGCACCCCAGACCACCACCAACGTCACGACGCTGAGGCCCTGATGCGGGTCGGCGAACCAATCGTGCCCGCGCATGTGCACGCCGGGGATGCTGTTGAGCACATAGTTGACGGCACCGAACTGGCTGCTGAAAAGCCAGTAGAAGACTTGCGTCGACACTGTCGTCGGCACGCCCCAGACGAACAACAGCACGCCGGTCAGCAGCAGGCGGGCCCAGGTCGAGACACGGCGCATCAATAGCGCGATCAGCAGCCCGAGAACGAGCGTGAGGCTCACATTGACGACGGTGAACGTCGCCGTACGGGCGACGACGTTCCAAAACGTCGAGTCGGTGAGCACCTTGCCGAAGTTCTGCAACCCGACGTACGGGGTGGCCGAACCGCTGTGGAACAGCGCGTACTTGCCGGCCTGCTGCTTTTGCAACGACAGCTGGACGATTTTCACCAGCGGCCAGCCCGCCACCAGCGCGAGCACCACGACGGCCGGCGCGATCAGCGCATAGGGCAGACCCGAGACCCGGCGTCCGCGCCGGCCACTGCGACGCCGGCCACGGCTCGGCTCGCCGAGCAGGCTCGCCGGCATGTCGCCCGCGGTCATGGTGCCTCCCGACGCGCTCGCCCGTGTCCGGTTTCCTCGCCGGCGCTGTCGCCGACATTCTTGCGCGGTGGTCGCGACATTCCGGCGACATTCCCACGACGTAGCCGACGCGGCTGCCTACGCCGCCAAGCGACGACCGGCGGGCAGGTCGCTCGCCCGCCGGTCGTCACCTGTGTTCAGCTGCCGTTGAGCGTGGCGGCGATCTGCGTGTCCGCCGCCTTCGTCGCGTCGGCTATGGAGCTCTTGTTCGTGGCGATCGACTCGAGCATGTTCTGCAAGATGTTGTTGCTCTCGACGTTCGCCCAGTTCGGCGTGTTCGGCACGAACCAGGTGTCCTTGGCCGCTTCCCCCGTGGACTTGTTCGCGTCGCCGGCCGCCTCGTAGACACTCAGCAGCGAGGTGGTGTTCGGGATAGCGAACTTGGCGAGCGCAGTCTGGTTCTTGGTGTCGGTGAAGAACTTGATCCAGGCCGCGCCGAGCGCTGCGTTGGAGGCCTTCGCCGGCACTGCGAGGTCGGAACCGCCGAGGAACGACGGCGTGTAGTGGCCGGCCGCCGCGCCCGGCAACGGGAAGGTGCCGAGCTTGGGAGCCAGCGCCGGATCGCCGGTCTTGGCATCCGTCACCGAACCGACTTCCCAGCCGTTGCCGAGAATGGCGGCGCTGTGACCCTGGGCCATGATGGCGTCCTGGTCGGCCTCGTCCTTCGTCGCCCCACCGGTGGAGTAGGTGGTCGCGAGCTTCTGCCATTCGGCCAGCCCCTGCTGGGCAGCAGAACTTTCGAGTTCACCCGTCCACGTGCCGCCCTGCTGGTCGGCGATCTTGCCGCCGGCGCCGTACACGAACGACATCGCGGCGTACCAGTACTTGCCGGGCATGTAGAACGCGGAGAAGCTCGGGTCGCCAGAGTTCGCACTCTTGAGCTTGTCGAGGTCGGCGTTCAGCTCATCGAGCGTGGTCGGGGTCGACGTGATGCCCGCCTTCTGCCACAGGTCGGTGCGGTAGATGACGACCCGGCTGCCCGCGTAGTAGGGCACCGCCTCGAGCTTCCCGTCCGGCGACGTGCCCGATGCTTCGAGACCGGCCAGCCAGGTGTCGGAATTGTCGAACTGGCCCTTGACCGAGCTGAGGTCGGCGAACGCACCGCCTGCGATGTAGGAAGCCGTCTGCGTGTTGCCGAGCTCGACGACGTCGGGAATGCCCGTCGAACCGGCGAACGTCGAGTCCAGCTTCGTGGTGTAGTTCGACCACTGCTGCCAGTCGATCTTCACCTTCGCGCCCGTCGCCTGCTCGAACTCGGCGTTGGCGGCGTTGACGACGTCGGGCCAGCCCTTCTGGGCGTCGCTTTGCAGCCACACCGTGATGGTCTTGCCGGCGCCGTCCATGCTCAGGACCTTGCTGTTGCCGGCAGAGCCGGCGGAACTCGGAGCCGCGGCGGATGACGCCGAGGAGCCGGAGGTGCTGTTCGATGCCGCAGGTGTTCCGGTCGACTTGCTCGAGCTACACGCGCTGATCGCCATGGCCAGCGACGCGGTCATGAGGACTCCACTGGCTGTCTTTCGGTTCACGCCCTGCCTCCGTCGCGGATATTGGTTTAGACCAATCCGCAGATTGGCATGGACCACTTGGTACTGTCAAGGATTCCGCTGGGATTGGCCCGGCTGTTACCAGAACGACACCGAACCCGCTGCTGCCTAGGCACTTCGGCGACACCAACAAGCGCCGGCGCACGAGTCGTGCCGCGCCGGTGCCAACCGAAGGTCACCTGCCGGCGTTGTCGAGTGCCTCCCGCAGGCTTCGATGCGCCGCCGCCAACGCGAGCGAGCGGGTCGGCGAGGTGCCGCGGACCAGGTGCACCGTCGCGGCGCGCGCGTTCCAGTCACAGACGACGAGCGCGGCCCGCGCCTCCTCCGTCGAACATCCCGCGATCTCGGCCACGATGCCGACCGCGCGCGTGCGCAACTTCTCGTTGGCGGCAACCACATCGACCATCACGTCGCCGTGAACCCTCCCGGCGAGCACCATCGACGTCGTGGTGAGCGCATCGAGTGCCACCTTCTGAGCGGTGCCGGCCGTCAGCCGCGTCGAGTCGCGAAGCACCTCCGGGCCGACGCCGAGAACGATCGTGATGCGTGCCAACTCCGCGAGCGGCGAACCGGTCGCGGCGACCACCGCAACCACGTGAGCTCCGCGCGCGACGGCTTCACGCGCCGCCGCCACCGTGTATGGGGTCCGGCCGCTCGCGGCGACGGCGATGACGACATCGCCGGCTCCGACCCGCGTCTCACGCATCTCGCGTCGGCCGGCATCCTCGTCGTCCTCGTCGCCATCGGTTCCGGTGAGACCGTGCACGCCCGCGCCGGCGAGCAGCGCGGCCACGCGGTCGCGCGGAAGGCCGAACGTGCCGGGCAGCTCGGCCGCTTCGACAAGGGCAAGGCGGCCGGAAGTGCCCGCCCCGACGAACACGATCCGCCCACCGGCCCGCACGCATTCGGCCAGCAGCTGCGCAGCGGAGACGATCTCCGGCGTGGCCGCGCGCACAGCCGGCACCACGCGTTCCTCCGCGCGCAGCAACAGCTCGACCACCTCCTCGGCCGGCAGGAGGTCGAGCTCCGGCCGCGCGGTCGTGGCCGGTGACGCGGGCTCGGCATGCGAGCCGCTCACCACGTGCGGGTCACTTTCGACAATCCGCGAGGCTGATCGGGGTCTTGCCCCCGATCCAGGGCCAGCTGCCAGGCGAGCTGCTGCAAAGGCAAGATCTCCACGATCGGCGACAGGTACTCCGGCAGGTCGGCTGTCGCCACCCGCAGCATTCCGGCATCGCTATCCGCCTCGCCCCCTCGCGCCTGCGCGTCGGGACCGCCGACGAGCAACACGTCCGCCCCGGCACCGCGGAGGCGCTCGACCACTTGCTGCATCGCGCTACCACCCCGCCCCGGCGTGACCACCGCGATCACCGGCACCTGAGCGTCGATGACGGCCATCGGGCCGTGCAGGATGTCGGCACCGGAGAACGCCTGCGCGCTCAAGTAACTCGTTTCCATCAGCTTGAGTGCGGCCTCACGTGCAGTCGGATAGGAGTAGCCGCGAGCAGTCGTGACCAGGCGGCTCGCGAAACGGTATCGCGTCGCGGCTGCGTAACCATCGCGATAACCGAGAGTGCGTCGGGCGGCATCGGGCACCTGGTGGGCATCGGCGATCGCGGGCGTGCCGCCGAGCAGCAGCGCCAGTGCGAGCAGCTCCGCGGTGTAGGACTTCGTCGCAGCGACAGCAAGCTCCGCCCCGGCGCAGACACTCACGTTCAGTTCAGCTGCTTCGAAGAGAGGCGACGCCGCGTCGTTCGTCACCGCCACCGTCAACGCGCCGCATCCGCGGGCCGCCGTAACGGAGTCGACGAGATCGGGTGAGCTCCCCGACTGGCTCACCGCCAGGAAGGCGACGTCGGAGAGGTCCGGCCGCGCGCCGTACAACGTGAGCGTCGACGGCGAGACGAGTCCCGCCGGCAGGCCGAGCCGCACCTCGACGAGGTACTTGGCGTAAAGCGCTGCGTGGTCGCTGGTACCGCGGGCCGCGATGAGCACGAACCGTGGTGCGCGCCGTTCGAGCTGCTGCGCCACCGGCATGATCTGCTCCGGCGCCGACGCCAGCAGCCGCGCCAACACCTCGGGCTGCTCGGCGATCTCCGCCGCCATCCGCACGCCGGCGGAGCTGCCCGGAGCCCCGCCCGGTACCGGCGTGACGTGCGTCATCGCTGCGGCGCCAGCAGCCGGCACGCGGCCTCGAGCAGTCCGGGGGCCACGCCGCGGGTTCGCACCACCGGCGTCGACCGGTCGAGACCCAGGTCGGCGGGCCAGCCGACGTCGACCACGACCGCGCCGCGACGGCCCGACACCGCCCGCAGTAGTTCGCACTGCCACGGATGGCGCATCGGGTCGCGGACGATCAGAACAACCGGTCGCGGCGAGCCATCAGTGGCGGCAGGCAGCAACTGATCGACGTCGAGCGGGCCGGTGACCTCGATAACGGCCGCGTCGGGAAGTCGCTGAACAAGGGGTTGGGCGAGGGACCACGGGAGTTCGCCCGTCGCCATGCCGTTGGGTGTTCGGCACTCGACGACGAGAGCACCGGCGAGCCCCGGCAGCGTGCCGACGACGTCCACTGCCCGCCGGGCCGCGGCGTTGACCACCGCCGCGTCGGGCAACCCGCGCGGCGGCGTCGAGACGGCGAGTTCGCTCGTCCGGCGGGCGGCGTCCTGGAGCCGCTCGAACCGGAGCCGGCCGCCGCGGACGGCAGCGACGACGGCGTCCGGTATCTCGTGGATGTGGCCGGGATAGCTGCCGGCCCCGGTCTCGATCGCGTCGGCTCCGGCGATCAGTGCCCTGACGAATCCCTCCACCATGCCGACGTCGTCGGCGAGCGCGCGCATCTCCAGCGCATCGGTGACGACCGTGCCGGTGAAGCGCAATTCCTGGCGAAGCACTCCGGTGGTGACCGGGCGGCTGACCGTCGCGATCGCTGCCGGATCCAACGCGGGGACCAGCAGGTGCGACGTCATGACAGCGCGGCTGCCGGCAGCGATCGCCGCCCGAAACGGCACCAGCTCGACGGCGGCGAGCTCGTCGCTGCTGCGGTCGAGCAGCGCCGGACCGTGGTGAGAATCTGCCTTCGTGGCGCCGTGCCCCGGAAAGTGCTTGGCGCAGGCGGCTACGCCGCCGCGCTGGAGCCCGCGCACGGCCGCAGCCACGTGGCGCGCGACCAGGTGCGGGTCCGCGCCGAAGGAGCGGACGCCGATGACGGGATTCTCCGGATCCAGGTTCACGTCAGCGACCGGCGACAGGTTCAGCGTCACGCCGAGCTCGACGAGCCGGACACCGATCGCGCAGTGCACCTCCTCCGTCGTCGCGACGTCGTCGAGGGCGCCGAGTGCAGCTGCGCCGGGCGACGTCGAGCCTCGGGTCGCGTCGAGCCGGGTGACGTCGCCGCCCTCTTCGTCGATCGCGATGACGAGTGCGCGTCCCGCCGCCGCGCGTAGCTCGCCCGTCAGTTCGGCTATTGCCGAACCGTCACCGATGTTGGAGCCGAAGAGCACGACCCCGCCCACGCCGCGGGCCAGGCCCTTTGCAAGCCACTCGGGAACTTCGCGACCGGCGAACCCGACCAGGAGGCAGGCCAGCGCCAACCGACGTATCTCCGGATCGGTCGGCACCCGCGGCTCCCTTACGCTAGATTGGACTAGACCAATCGCATCGTCGCGACTTCCGCTCGGCTTGTCAATGGTGTAGACAATCCTCGCCCGGCAAGCGCGGTGAAAGCCAGCGAAGCAGCGTCGGTGCGTTACACCGTCAGTCCTCTCGATTTCAGAAGGCGAGCAATGGCCCGCGAGCCGAAGTACTACACCGTCAAGAAGCACCTGCTCGAAATGATCGAGGCGTTGCCGGCGGGCGCCGCGTTGCCCACCGAGCGCGTGCTCACGGTTGAACTCGCGACGTCGCGGACCACCGTTCGTCAAGCACTTGCCGAGCTCGTGGGTGACGGCAAGCTGGTACGGCGGCAGGGCTCGGGTACCTACGTCGCCGAACCGAAGATCAGCTGGCCGCTGCTCATGAGCAGCTTCACCGAGCAGGCCGCAGCGAACGGCTTCGTCGCGTCGGCCACGTTGCTGTCGGCGGAACGGGTGCCCGCCGACGGGCGCGTCGCCGAGCGTCTGCGGCTGCGGGTCGGAGCCACGGTGTTCCGGTTGGAGCGGCTGCGCCTGGCCGACGACATCCCGATGGCGGTCGAAACCTCCTATCTACCGGCCGCCCGCTTCCCAGGTCTGGTGAAAGAGCTGCAGCGGACGTCGTCCCTGTACCGCGCGCTCAAGGACCGCTACGGCGTGGTGCCGGTGACCGCCGAGGAGACGATCGAGACGGCGGCGGCGTCGCCCCGCGAGGCCGAGCTCCTCAACACCGACACGGGAACGCCCATGCTGATGCTGAGCCGGCACAGCTTCGACGCCGACGGCGTGCCGGTCGAGTGGGTCAAGAGCTGCTATCGCGGCGACCGTTACACGTTCGTCGCCCGGCTGGCCGACTATGCCCCACCCGACCGTGCCGGCGAGCGAGACGGGCAGGCCGCACGCGACGCAGCCAAGGACGCGCTCCTCTCGGGATAAGCGTGCGTCACACGTGCGCGTCGCGCGAGGCGCACCTCGGCCCGCGCGAGTTCAGGCGGCGGGTTTAGTGCGCCCGGCGACCGGACAGGTGGTCGGTGTCGCCGCGAGAGGAGGCCCGCCGTGCCGACGCGCGATCAGGTCCGGGCGTTGCTCGATTCGGGCATGGACTACGAGGAAGTAGGCCTGCGCCTGGGTGTCCACCCCGGCCTCGCATTCATGATCGCTACCGGGCTGCCGGCCGATGGCAGCGACAACCTGCGCCCGCGCGGCCTGCCCGAGCACGTCGCGTTGGCGGGCAGCAGCACACAGCACCTGGCCAACCCGACCAAGCCGGAGAACCCCACGCGCAAGCAGCACGTGCTCGACTGGGTGAAGCAACGCGCGCTTGCCGACGCCCAAATGCAGCGCGCTGCGACTCCGGGACCCAAGAAGGGCGGCTCGCGGCCGCCCGAACGCCCGGGCAAGGGCAACGGCAAGGGCAAGGGCAAGGTAGGCGGCACCGGCGAGGTAGGCGGTAACGGGCGGCAGAAACGCCACGCAACCGAGCAGGCCGAGCTAGCCGAAGACCGGGCAAAGGAGGAGGGGTAGTCGTGGGTGTCGGTGATCTGGTCGGCCGCTGGCCGGTCGTGCGCCAGCTGACGTCGTCTGACAAGCTCGGCCGCGGCGAGGCGGCCATGAGCCCACGCTCGAAAACGCTGACGCCGCGCACGGCAACCGCCGACAAGGTCGTGAAGTCGGTGTGCCCGTACTGCGCGGTGGGCTGCGGCCAGAACGTGTACGTGAAGGACGAGCAGGTCGTCCACATCGAAGGCGACCCTGACTCCCCCGTCAGCCGCGGCCGGTTGTGCCCGAAGGGCTCGGCCAGCCTGCAGCTGACCACCGGCTCATCGCGCCTGCACAAGGTCCTGTACCGCCGCCCGCACGGCACCGAGTGGGAGGAGCTCGACCTCGGCACCGCCATGGACATGGTGGCCGACCGGGTTCTCGATGCCCGCCGCAAGGGCTGGCAGTGGGAGGTCGACGGCAAGCGCACCCGCCGCACGCTCGGTTTCGCCAGCCTTGGCGGCGCGACCCTCGACAACGAAGAGAACTACCTCATCAAGAAACTGTTCACGGCTCTCGGCGCGGTTCAGATCGAGAACCAGGCGCGTGTTTGACACAGCTCCACCGTGCCCAGTTTGGGCACCTCGTTCGGTCGCGGCGGCGCCACGACGTTCCAGCAGGACCTGCAGAACTCCGACTGCATCGTCATCGAGGGCTCGAACATGGCCGAGTGCCATCCGGTCGGATTCCAGTGGGTCATGGAGGCCAAAGCGCGCGGCGCGACACTGATCCACGTCGACCCGCGCTACACCCGCACGAGCGCGCTGGCCGACATCCACGTGCCGCTGCGCGCCGGGAGTGACATCGCGTTTCTCGGCGGCATCGTCAACTACGTGCTCAACAACGACAAGTTCTTCCGCGACTACGTCGTCAACTACACCAACGGCCCGGCGATCCTGCGCGAGGACTTCCAGGACACCGAAGATCTGGACGGCGTGTTCTCCGGCCTCGACCGCGACAACCGCACCTACGACTTCCACAGCTGGCAATACGAAGGCGCGGAAGTCGAGCCGTCGGCGGGCCAGCGCGACCAGGAGTACAAGGACCGCACGAAAGGCGGCCAGAGTGTGCGCCAGTCGGGGCGCGGCGGCTCGCATGGCTCGGGCGGCGCGACGATCGGCGGTGAGCCGCAACGCGACGAAACCCTGCAACACCCGCGGTGCGTCTTCCAGGTGCTCAAGCGGCACTATGCCCGCTATACGCCGGAAGTCGTCGAGCAAGTCTGCGGCGTGCCGCAGGAGCTGTTCGCCAAGGTCTGCGCGGCGATCACCGACAACTCCGGCCCCGACCGCACGACGGCGTTCGCCTACGCCGTCGGGTGGACCCAGCACACGGTTGGCGTGCAGTACATCCGTACCGCTGCGATCCTGCAGACGCTGCTGGGAAACATCGGTCGGCCCGGCGGCGGCATCCTCGCATTGCGCGGGCACGCCTCGATCCAGGGCTCGACCGACATCCCGACGCTGTTCAACATCCTGCCCGGCTACATCCCGATGCCGCACGCACACGAGCACGAGACGCTCGACGAGTTCGTGCAGGCCGACTCCGCGGTGAAGGGCTACTGGGGCGAGATGCGCTCCTACGCCGTCAGCCTCTTCAAGGCGTGGTGGGGCGGAAACGCGACACCGGAGAACGACTTCTGCTTCGACTACCTGCCGCGTCTCACCGGCAGCCACAGCACATACGAAACCGTGCGCACACAGCAGGACGGCACGTGCAAGGGCTACTTCCTGCTCGGTGAGAATCCGGCCGTCGGCTCGGCCAATGCCACCGAGCAGCGGCTCGGGATGGCGAACCTGGAGTGGCTCGTCGTCCGCGATTTCTCCCTCATCGAGTCGGCCACGTGGTGGAAGAATGGCACCGAGATCGAGACCGGCGAGCTGAAGACGAAGGACATCGCCACCGAGGTCTTCTTCTTCCCAGCGGCCGCGCACACGGAGAAGAACGGCAGCTTCACCAACACCCAGCGCATGCTCCAGTGGCACCACGCGGGCAAGGAGCCGGACGGCGACTCGCGCAGCGAGCTGTGGTTCATGTACCACCTGGGCCGCATCATCCGGGAGAAGCTGGCGGGCTCCACAGACGAGATGGACCGCCCGGTCCTCGACCTCACGTGGGACTACCCGGTCGAAGGATCCATCGACGAGCCGAGCGCCGAGGCCGTGCTCGCCGAGGTCAACGGCTGGAACGCCAAGGGCGAGCCGCTCTCGTCGTACACCGAGCTCAAGAACGACGGGACGACGGCGTGCGGGTGCTGGATCTACTGCGGCTGCTACACCGACGGTGTCAACCAGACCGCGCGGCGAAAGCCCGGCAGCGAGCAGAACTGGGTCGCGCCGGAATGGGGCTGGGCCTGGCCGGCGAACCGGCGCATCCTCTACAACCGCGCGTCGGCCGACGTCGAGGGAAAGCCGTGGAGCGAGCGCAAGGCGTACGTCTGGTGGGACGACGAGAAGGGTCAGTGGACCGGCCACGACATCGCCGACTTCAAGTCCGACAAGCCTCCGTCCTACGAGCCGCCGGAGGGAGCGACCGGCCCGGAGGCGCTGCGCGGCAGCGACCCGTTCATCATGCAGGCCGACGGCAAGGCATGGCTGTTCGTGCCCGCCGGGCTCACCGACGGGCCGCTGCCCACCCATTACGAACCGCAGGAATCGCCGTTCACGAATCTGCTCTACGGCCAGCAACGCAACCCGGTGCGCCAGATATTGCCGCCGCGCAAGCACAATCGCTACCACCCGAGCAACGGTTCGCCCGGCGCCGACGTGTTTCCCTACGTCGCGACCACGTACCGACTCACCGAACACCACACCGCCGGTGGCATGTCGCGCTTCGTGCCGTACTTGTCGGAACTGCAACCGGAGATGTTCTGCGAGGTCTCTCCCGAGCTGGCTCGTGAGCGTGGGCTCGAACATCACGGCTGGGCGACGATCGTCACGGCCCGCGCCGCGATCGAGGCACGGGTGCTGGTGACCGACCGGATGACCCCGCTGCGCATCCAGGGACGCACGCTGCACCAGGTGGGCCTGCCCTACCACTGGGGCCGCAACGGTTACTCCACCGGCGACTCCGCGAACGAGCTCGCGCACATGTCGCTCGACCCGAACGTGCACATCCAGGAAGTCAAAGCGATGAGCTGCGACATCCGCCCGGGACGTCGCCCGCGCGGCCCGGATCTGGTGCAGCTCGTCGAGGACTACCAACGCAGGGCCGGCATCACCGAAGAGACCGGAACGGAGATCTGACGTGACCGACGCAACGAGGATCCCGGCGCGCGAGGCGATCTACTCGGACGCCGACACCGCCGCCGACGCCGACACCGACACCGACCCGGCGCAGCTCGGCGGACACCACGACCACCCGCCCCGGATGGGCTTCTTCACCGACACCTCGGTCTGCATCGGCTGCAAGGCATGCGAGGTGGCGTGCAAGGAGTGGAACCACGTGCCCGAGGACGGCCTGAACTTCACCGGCATGTCCTACGACAACAGCGAGGGGCTCGGCGCCGACACCTGGAGACACGTCGCGTTCATCGAGCAACGCAAGCCGGTCGGGCAGCAGATCGCCGGCGTCGACCACGGGGACGTCGACGTGCTGGCGCTCGCCGGACAAGGTCCGGGTATGCGGCCCGATTTGCCATCGGCACACATGACCCCGACGACGGACGGTGCGCCGACCGAGCTGCGCTGGCTGATGGCCAGTGACGTGTGCAAGCACTGCACGCACGCGGCCTGCCTGGATGTGTGCCCGACGGGCGCGCTGTTCCGCACCGAGTTCGGCACCGTCGTCGTCCAGGAAGATGTCTGCAACGGCTGCGGCTACTGCATACCGGCGTGCCCCTACGGCGTCATCGACCAGCGCAAGGACGACGGCCGGGCGTGGAAGTGCACCCTGTGCTACGACCGGCTGCAGGTCGGCATGGAGCCGGCGTGCGCGAAGGCCTGCCCAACCGACTCGATTCAGTTCGGCCCGCTCGACGAGCTGCGCGAGCGGGCGGGCAACCGCGTGCAGCAGTTGCACGAGGCCGGTATCACCGACGCTCGGCTGTACGGTCATGACCCGGACGACGGCGTCGGGGGCGACGGCGCGTTCTTCCTCCTGCTCGACGAACCGGAGGTCTACGGCCTGCCGCCCGACCCGATCGTCACCACCCGCGACCTCCCGGGGATGTGGCGCAATGTAGCTCTCGCCGCCGCGACCCTGACAGCGGGTCTCGCTGCGACATTTATCGGACGGCGCTCATGAGCACCTCGGATGTCACACCGCACGGTCTGGACGGCACCGCGCCCGGGCGCGAAGCGACCGTCGGCTCGGCCGGCGCCGCGCCGGTACTCGGCGGCAAGCGCAGACGCCGCGGCGAGGAAGCCATGGTGCCCGACGCCACGTTCACGTCGTACTACGGCAAGCCGGTCATCAACAAGCCGGTGTGGGAAGCACCGGACATCCCCGGCTACTTCTACCTCGGCGGCCTCGCCGGTGCGTCGTCCGTACTGGCGCTTGGTGCCGACCTGACCGAGCGGCCGGCGCTCTCGAAGGTGTGCAAGGTCGGCGCAGCGGCGTCCATTTCGCTCGGCCTGGTCGGACTCGTGCACGACCTCGGCCGGCCGGCCAGGTTCATCAACATGTTGCGCGTGTTCAAGCCGACCTCGCCGATGAACGTCGGCTCGTGGGCGCTCGCGGCGTACGGGCCGGCGAGCGGCGCGGCTGCATTCGCAGCGCTTACCGGGCGCTTCCGGCTGCTCGGGAACCTCGGCACCGCCGGCGCCGCTGCGATCGGACCGTTCGTCGCTGCCTACACCGGCGCGCTGATCACCGACACGGCGGTGCCCTCGTGGCACGAAGGATGGCGGGAGATGCCGTTCGTGTTCGTCGGCTCGGCCGCCAGCGCGGCCGGCGGTCTCGGCATGCTGGCTGCGCCGTGCAGCGAGTCGATGCCCGCACGACGCGCTGCCGTGGTCGGCGGCGTCACCGAGCTGGTGGCATCGAAGCTGATGGAACGCCGCATGGGCAAGCTGCTGTCGAAGCCGTACCACGAGGGGAAGAGCGGCCGGTGGATGCGGATCGCGGAAGGCCTGACCGCCGCGGGAACCGTCGGTGGCGTATTCCTCGCCGGGCGCAACCGGGTGCTTTCCGGCCTGTGCGGGGCGAGCCTGCTCGCGGCGTCCGCGCTGACCCGGTTCGCCATCTTCGAAGCCGGCATCGCGTCGGCGAACAACCCGGAGCACACGATCGTGCCGCAGCGCCAGCGCCTCGAAGCCGCGGGTTGACCCCGCGCCGAGGTAGCGCCGCGTTTGGTCAACG
Source organism: uncultured Actinomycetes bacterium (assembly GCA_963782965.1). Taxonomy (GTDB): domain Bacteria; phylum Actinomycetota; class Actinomycetes; order Acidothermales; family Acidothermaceae; genus CAWALV01. The sequence continues at coordinate 621,690 of CAWALV010000006.1, read as the reverse complement.
GAGGCGGCTGGCGCGTCTTGGCCGGGGCACGTTCACCAACGAGGGGTCGGTGTCCAACCTGCCGAGGTAAGCGTTGTACGCGGCGAGCTGAACGTCGACCTCGGCGTCGTCGTCCACCGACACACCGGCTGCGCGCTCACCGGCTGCGCGCGCACCGGCCGAGGAAGAGGGGACGTCGACTCCCGCGGCGAGCAATTGCCGGGCGAGGGCCCGCCGCCGCCCACGTTCGATCCAACTGCCGACACTTCCGGCATAGCTGCGGCTCAGGACGAACGGCACCGACACCGCCACCGCAAGCACGGTCATCACGATGTCGCTGCCGATCCACATCACCACGCCGCCCTTGTTCAGGTCACCGACCAGGCTCGGCCCCCACGTGCGGCCGACGTCGGCGTACGCCGGGAACAGCTCATGATCGGTGATCATCAGCGTCACCCCCACCGCCGCGTCGGCGGGCATCGCGAGCATCAAGAGCAGGTAGCGCCCCATCATCGAGATACGCCAGCGGAAGGGTTCCGACCCAATGATCGGCAAGAAGTACAGGTAACCCGTCACGAGGTAGAGCACGTGCTCGGCGTCATGAACGACCTGGTTCTCGAGGACGAGGTTCATGAACGGCGTCAGGTGCGTCGTCGTGATGACGACGACGTAGAGCCCGAGCGCTGCAGGCGGGCAGGTGATCACGGTGACCGCACGAGAACGCAGCACGCGTTTGACCCGGCTGTGCAGGGGGTTGCGCGACGCATGGAGCAACAGCGTGATGGGCCGACCGAAGATGAGTAGCGGCGGCGCCACCATGACGAGCAGCAGGTGCTGCACCATGTGGTCGGTAAAGAGCACGTCGTCGTATACGCCGACGCTGCTTTCCAGGGCGATCGCGACAACGAGCAGGCCCGCGTAGAAGGCCGCGCACCGGGCGAGCGGCCACGGCCGTCGCGGGTGTCGCCGGCCGACCCGCCAGGCGCCGTACCCGTACAGCCCGGCCACGACGACGATGGATGCCGTAACCGCCGGCAGCAGCTGCCAGGTCGTCAGCGCCACCCGCGTGGTCAGGGGTGGCATCACGCAGTCCTCGTCCGCTCGGCGGTCTGCGTTTGCTCGGCGATCTTCGGCTGCTCGGCGTTCTCGGGGCCCGGCCCACTGTCCGCAGCCTCGTAAGCCCGTTGTTCCTCACGGCGCCGTCGACGCCGCCAGGCAGCGAACCCAAGGGCCGCACCACCCACGACGGCCGCCTTCGCGATGGGCACGTGGCGATCCCGCCGGCCGTCGTAGATCGGTGGCGCCTTGGCCGAACGTCGCGCGTTGTGCGCGGCGCGCAAGGGTGACGACAACTCGAGGTAGAGCGGGACGAGTAGCAGCAGCGCGGGCGACATCATGTACGGCCGATAGGCCATCCCCGCGACGATGAAGCCGGCGATACCGCCGAGCATGAGAGGCGCCCGGCTTCGACGAGGCCCAGGCGATTCGCGGATCTCCGCCCCCCACCACGTCGCAGCCATCCACGCCACCGCGGCAATCAGCTCGATCAGAAACACCACCGACCCCTGCAGCGCGAGGGGAAAGGCGTTTCCGCCGTAGATGAGGTGGGTGAAGAGGGCCAGCGAGTTCAGGCCACCCCACGCTGCGATGACGTCAGGACCGTGCCGCTGCATCGCTGTTCCCGACCGCGGTAGCGGCCCGCTCCTTCGCCTTCAGCCGCAGGTCGAGCAGCGGCGTGAAGCTGGTGATCTTCGGAATCGGATAGCGGCCGTTGAAGTTCATCATCGGCGGAGGCGACGACGTCGCCCATTCCAGCGTGTGCGCCTGCCACGGATTGGGTGGCGCCGGGCGGCGATTGCGCAGCGAGACGAACAGGTTCACCACGAACATGAACGCGCCCCAGCCGAGAATGCCTGCACCGATCGACGACACGAGGTTCAGCGGCCCCCAGTACGGCAGGTCGGGATACGTCGCAACGCGCCGCGGCATGCCGAGCATGCCGAGCGCGAACATCGGCAGGAACGTCACGTTGGTGCCGACCACCATGAGCCAGAACTGCACCTTGCCGAGCCCTTCGCGCAACATCACCCCGGTGATCTTCGGGAACCAGAAGTAGATGCCCGCGAACGCGCCGAACATGCTGCCGGCAAGGAGCGTGTAGTGAAAATGCGCGACGACGAAGAAGCTGTCCTCGACGTGGTAGTCGATGACCGGTGTGCCGAGCATGATGCCGGTCAGCCCACCGATCAGGAATTGCGGGATGAACGCCACCGCGTAGTGCATGGCAGCGGTGAATCGCAGCCTCCCGCCGATGAGAGTGCCGATCATGTCGAAGTACTCGATGCCGGCCGGGACGGCGAGCAGGGTCGACGTCAACTGGTAGTAGTTGTCAGTGACCTGACCCGTCGTCAGCATGTGATGGCCCCAGACCGCCATCGACAGCGCCGAGAAGAGCATCAGCGAGAACACCGCCCACCGGTAGCCGGCGAAGGGCCGGCCAGAAAACGTCGAGAGCACCTCTGCGACGCATCCGACGAACGGGAAGAACATCACGTACACGACCGGGTGCCCGTAGAACCAGAACAGGTGCTGGTAGCCGATATTCGCGGTGTTGTGATCGAAGATGCTCGGAAACACGCGCCCTACCGCTACGAGTCCGTCGGCTGCGAGCAGCGCCGGGAAAGACGCGAGCACCATGAAGACGCTGACGATCTCAGACCATGTGAACACGGGCAGGCGGAGCATCGTCATGCCGGGGGCTCGTTTGAACAACACGGTCCACACCAGGCAGGCCGACATCATGATCATGGCTGTGACGGCGAGGAAATTGCCGGCGAGCCACAGGTCGAAGCCGTGGCTCGGAGTGAACTCGCTGCTCGCCAGTGGCGGATAGGACCACCATCCGTCGGACGCCGCACCACCCGTCGTCCCCCAGCCCGAGTAGATGGCGATCGCGCCGACGACGTAGAGCCAGAACCCGGTCATCGCCACCCGCGGTGCCGCGATCGCGGGCGCGCCGATCTGGAGGGGCACCAGGTAGACGCCGAGTGCGATGGCGAGCGGTGTCACGACCAGGTAGATCATGCCGGAGCCGTGGGTCGTGAACAGCTGGTTGTATGTGTTCGCCGAGACGATGTCGAGCTTGGGCTGGGCAAGCTGCGCGCGCATGATGAGCGCCAGCGCGCCGTTGCCGAAGAAGAGGAAGAGCGCGACGGCGCCGGTCAGTATCGCGATGCGCTTGTGGTCGGTGGTGAACACCCAGCCCCCGGTCTGCGGGAGCTCGCGGAAGGTGGCTTCTTCGCGTGGCGCATCGACGGCCGTCATGAGGACGCCTTCGTCTTCGGCTGTGCGCTGAGCCAGGTCTGGAACTGTGCCGGCGGCAAAGCGCGCAGGTAGAACAGCATCGTGTCGTGACCGAGTCCGCAGAACTCGGCGCAGTGCCCTGGCCAGACCCCGGCCTCGGGGATCGTGATGTCGAACTGGTTCACGTGGTGCGGAAAGGCGTCGATCTTGTACTTGAACTCAGGTATCCAGAACGCATGGATGACATCTGACGAGGTCACCGACAACGCGACGGTCTTGCCGACCGGCAGAACCAGCGTCGGATACTGACCTTTCGCGCAGTCGGCGGTCTGGGTGACGTCAGCCTCGACGTAGTGGAACTGCCAGCACCACTGGAAGCCGGTCACCACCACCTGCATCGTCGGCTTCGGATGCGCCGGGTAGTCGGCCGAGTTCTCCCGCGCGGTGAAACTGACGATGCCGACGGCGAGCAGGAGGACGCCGAACACGTACACCCCCTCGAGCTTGGGGTGCTCGGTTTCCTGCGACGCCTCCTTTCGGCCGGCGCCGGCCCGGTAGCGCACGATCGCGTACACCAAGAACCCGGCCACGGCGACGAACACGATGGCCGCGATCACGTAGTCGAACGAGAACACGGTCCCGAACACGTGGCGGAACGGCACCGCACCTCCTCGACCGCTCGAGCGACGCCCGCCACGGACGGCGTGTGCTCCTACCGCATCGGTCGGCTGGAGCGGCGTCTGCTGGCGCGCTACCCACGCGAAGCCGGGGCTATTCGGCGCTTCATCAAGAAGCGGCGGCAAATGATCGTTTGACCAGTTGGGGGGCCGGGTAGCGGCCGGTTGGCGAGAGCTGGCAGGCATCGAGAGCTGGCAGGCATGGGAGGCGCCCCGCGATGAGCGACGATGCCGACAAGCTGCCTCGGATCCCGTCTGAGCTGCCGCTCGAGCCGTACCGGCTGTCGTCGAAGGCGATGGAAGAGGCGTACCGCAGCGTCGCCCGGCGGCCGACCGATCCGGAGGGGCACACCCGCCCCGCGCCGGCGCTGGTGCAGGAGGCTCCCCCGCTCTCCCAGCGGCTACCGGGCACCGAGAAGCGAACGTCAGCCCTCATCACCAGCTTGTTCGCGGTCTCCATCCTCGGGACGGCGACGTTCGCGGTCGCCTACATCCTGATGGGCGGCCACCGGCCCCAGCTCGGGCTGGAGCAGAACCTGGCGCTCGGCACCGGCCTAGGCCTGTCGATGCTCGGTCTGGGCGCCGGCATGATCGTGATGGGGAAGAAGCTCGCGCCGGCCGTGGAGTCGGTGCAGGAGCGCAGCCCGCACGAGTCGCCGGAAGAGGACGAGAAGGCGGCCGAGGAAGAGCTCATCGGTGGCATGACCGAGGCGGGCATCACCCAGCGCAGGTTGATGCGGCGCACGATGCTCGCAGCGCTCGGCGTGCTCCCGCTGCCGTTCATCGTCGGGCTGCGCGACATGGGGCCCAAGCCCGGGTACCAGTTGCGGGCGAACGCGTGGCAGGCGCATGACCGGCTCATCGACATCGACACCGGCGAGCCGGTGAAGTTCGGCGACCTCGACGCCGGCGGCATCGTCACGGTGATGCCGGAGAGCCACCCCGACCCGCACGATCCGATCAACGCGGAGAGCCCGGTCAACCTCATGCGGCTGCCCGCGGGCTACAACCACCCGTTACCGGGCCGCGCGGGCTGGGCAGCGCAGGACCACGTCGCCTACTCCCGGATATGCACGCACGCCGGCTGCCCGGTCAGCCTCTTCCAGAAGGAGGACATGTTCCTGGTCTGCCCGTGCCACCAGTCGACGTTCAACGTGCCGTACGGCTGCACTGTCGTGTTCGGCCCGGCCGCTCGGCCGTTGCCGCAACTGCCCATCTACCTTGACGACCAGGGTTACTTCCGCTGCCTGCACCCGTTCGACGTGCCCCTGGGCCCCAGCTTCTGGGGGCGCACCAGGACGACGAAAGCATGATCACCCGCTGGATGACGCGCAAGGCCATGCGGGCGGCCGACGTCCGCATGACGACCGGCAAGGTGCTCCGCAACCAGCTGAACAAGATCTTTCCCGACCACTGGTCGTTCATGCTGGGCGAGTTGGCGCTCTACTCGTTCGTCATCCTGGTCATCACCGGCACGTTCCTGGCACTTTTCTACAACGACTCGACGCACGACATCGTCTACAAGGGCCCGTACAAGCCGTTGGACGGCGTGGAGATGTCAGAGGCGTACGCGTCGGTGGTCAATATCTCGTTCGCCGTCCGTGCCGGGTTGCTCATCCGCCAGATTCATCATTGGGCAGCCCTGATCTTCGTGGCCGCGATCGTCGTCCACATGTGCCGTATCTTCTTCACCGGCGCGTTCCGCAAGCCGCGCGACGTCAACTGGACGATCGGCGTGACCCTCCTGCTCGTCACCCTCGTCGAGGGCTTTTGCGGTTACTCGCTGCCGGACGACCTGCTGTCGGGCACCGGCGTTCGCATCGCTTACTCGATCGTCGAGTCGGTCCCGCTCGTCGGCGGCTACTTCGCGGTCTGGCTGTGGGATGGCCAGTATCCCGGCAGCGGCCTGTTCTTTCCGCGGCTCTTCATGGCACACATCTTCGTCCTGCCCGCGCTGCTCGCCGTCCTCATCACCATCCACTTGGTGATCATCTGGCACCAGAAGCACACCGACTTCAAGCAGCCGGGGCGCACGGAGAAGAACGTGATCGGGAGCCGGCTGTGGCCGACGTACTCGCTGAAGGCCCAGGGTCTGTTCTTCATGACGTTCGGTTTCATGGCACTGCTCGGCGCCTATGCGCAGATCAACCCGATCTGGCTGTACGGGCCGTACGACCCGGCGACCGTCTCGGCCGGCGCGCAGCCCGACTGGTACGTGACCTGGCTCGAAGGCGCGCTGCGGTTGATGACCGGCGTGGAAAGCGACCTGCCGCACAACACCGTCGTCTGGAACGTCTTCCTGCCCGCCGTCTTCCTACCCGTGATGCTCTTCATCGGCGCGTACCTGTATCCATTCGTCGAACGAAGACTTACCCACGACCACGGGTCGCACGAGTTGTTGCAAAGACCGAGCGACACGCCCTACCGGACGGCGATCGGCTCGGCGACGATCGCCTTCCTGATCGTGCTGCTCGCCGCCGGTTCCAACGACGTCATCGCGAAGACGTTCAAGTGGAACTTGATCCAGGAGGATTGGGCTTACCGTGCGCTCGCCATCTTCTTGCCGCCGATCGTGTTCTTCGTGGTCCTCCGTTTGTGCCGGCGAATCCAACGCGTAGCCAAGGCCCGGCAACCGGAGCCGGATTCCAACTACGTCATCCGGCCTCTGCCCGGCGGGGGTTACGGGCTGCGCGATACGAAGCACGAGCCTCGGCCACACGAGGCGGCTCACACCGACAGCCGCTCGGCGCAGTAAACGCTCGCCCGTTCCGCGCAGTGGGCGGCTGGCATCCGGCGCAGTGGGCGGCTGGCATCCGGCGCAGCGCGTCGCAGCCGTTCGGGTGCAGCGACACGCGCGTTCAGCTGAACCGGAGCGGCCACGGTTCCGTATTGCAGCGTGGGCCGGTCCGAGCCGGGAACCCCGGCCCTCCCTTGTGAGAGGAGCAGTCATGCGTGACTCCTGCGATGCCGTGCCGGTGAAGCCAGCACGACGCAAAAAGCCGATATTCACCGCGAGCGCGTCGGCGACAATCGCCGCAGGTCTCGTGCTGTCGTCCGCCGGGGTCGCGAGCGCCGCCGGCTCGTCAGGGCAGATCGCGGTCCAACAGACCAACCTCGTTGCCGACCGGCCGGGGTGGGCGCCGCTGGTCGACCCGAGCCTCGTGAACCCCTGGGGTATGTCCTTTGGCACCGGCGCAGCACCGACCCCGGTGTGGGTTTCGGACAACGGCACGGACGTGTCGACCTTGTACCGCAACGGGACGACGACGCCGTCACTGACCAAGGTTGCGTTGACGGTCTCGATCCCCTGGGGCGCGCCGACCGGGCAGGTCTTCAACCCGTCGAGCACGGAGTTCATGGTGCACGACGGGGATGCCGCCGGCCCGGCACGGTTCATCTTCGCCTCGGAGTCGGGCCGGATCACCGGGTGGAACCCCGCCGTGCCTGCGACGGCAACACCGCCCTCAACCCGAGCGGTGTCCGCCGCACAGGTCGACGGTGCGGTCTTCAAGGGCCTGGCGCTTGCCAGCGCCGACGGTGCCGACTACCTGTACGCGGCCGACTTCAGTCACGGCACGATCGACGTCTTCGACAGCAGCTTTGCGATGCAGCACTGGGATGGCGCATTCGTCGACAAGCACATCCCGCGCGGTTACGCGCCCTTCAACGTCGCCGCTCTGGGCGGGATGCTTTATGTCACCTACGCCGAGCAGGACGCCGACAAGACCGACGATGTTGCCGGACACGGTCACGGCTTCGTCGACGTGTACGACACGAAGGGCCACCTGCACAAGCGACTCGTCGAACGTCGCGACCTCAACTCGCCGTGGGGCCTCGCAATCGCACCCGCGTCGTGGGGCAAGCTGGCCGGCTCTCTCCTCGTCGGCAACTTCGGCGACGGCCGGATCCACGCCTACAACGCCGAGAACGGACGCCCCATGGGCACGCTGCGCGACGCGAACCACGAACCGGTCGTGATCGACGGCCTCTGGGCCCTCTTGCCCGGCAACGGAGTAGCGGCCGACCCGGGGTCGATCCTCTTCTCCGCCGGGCCGGATCACGAGTCGCACGGCCTGGTCGGAGTTCTCCGGGCAATGCCGAAGTCGGACGACGGTTCGGCAGGCGCACGCGGCTGAGCGTCCGGCACACGATCGTTGTGGGGCCGCGCCCCCTTGGGCCCGGCCCCACAACGCTGGGCGGCGCGGGGTCGTTTCTGATCCCTCGGCGGGGGTAACGCTGCGGTCGTGCCGATCGTTGTGGTGCCGCGAGGGCAGGTGCGTCGTCCGTTGCGGGTGCTGACCTGGCACGTGCACGGCTCCTACCTCAACTACCTCAGCCACGTACCCGTGACGTGGGTGTTGCCGGTGCGGCCCGAACGAGATGCCGGATACGTCGGTCGTGGTGCGAGGTTCGAGTGGCCGGACAACGTGATCGAGGTCGCGGCGCCCGACGTCGCCCAGCTCGAACTCGATCTCGTTCTCACCCAAAGTCGCCGCAACTGGGAGGTCGACCGCCACGAACTCCTCGGTCGGCGCGTCGAGGAGTTGCCGCGCATCCACCTCGAGCATGATCCACCGCGGGCCTGGCCGAACGACGCACTGCACTTCGTACAGGATCCCGACGCCCTGCTGGTGCACGTGACGCCGTTCAACGCCCTGATGTGGGACGCCGGCATCACGCCGTCCGCCGTGGTAGAGCACGGCGTAGCCGTCCCCGACTTGCCGTGGACCGGTGACCGGCCGCTCGCCGTGACAGTCGTGAACAACCTCTACCAGCGGGGCCGCCGCCTCGGGTCAGACATCTTCGACCGGGTCGCCGCGCGGTTGCCCGTCGACCTTGCCGGGCTGAACGGCGAGCCGCACCCGCGATGGGTGGGCGACGTACCGCCGCGCCAACTCCACCAGCGGTTGCCTTCCTACCGGGTGTTCTTCAACCCCATCCGGTACACGTCTCTCGGGCTCGCGGTATGCGAAGCGCTGGCGTTGGGGCTGCCCGTCGTGGGACTCGCCACGACGGAGTTGTCGACGGTCGTCACGAACGGTGTCAACGGCTACGTCGTGACCGATCCTGGAAAGCTCGTTCCGCCGCTACGTCGGCTCCTGTGTGACAAGGACGAGGCAGCGCACCTTTCGGTCGGCGCAAAGGAGACAGCCCGCACCCGGTTCGGCCTAGAGCGGTTCGTCGCCGAATGGGGGGCCCTCATCGAAGCCCGGGTACGCGGAGACCACGCAGCCACCGCGACGACGGCGCCCGGGGTCCCCCCGACCACGCTTGCCTGACCCAGCCGTCGCCGCCCGCTGGCGCGCCACGGCTCGACGGTTCGCAATGCCGAAGATCACCATCATCGTGAGCGCGGCAGCGCCCAGCGTCCCGACGCTCGCCACGATCGGCACCGGCTGGGTCGCGCACGCGGGCTTGCTCCCGGATGAGAACGCGATCATGTGGTGGCTGCCGAGCGCCCAAAGAGTCGTGTAGGGCCACGCCTGAGTCCAGGTGACCGTGAAGGCGGTCGGGTAGCTGCCGGGCGGAAAAGTACTGGGCTGGCCACGATCGAGCGGATCCCCGAACAGACCGTAGAACGAGTTCACCCAGGTTCCGGGTGGCAACTTCAGCGTGTACTTCGAGGGGTTGGAGTACCCGAGCACGGCGGTGTACGACCCGCCACCGTTGTCCCACACGCACGAGAACGTGGGTCTCACGGATGTGCACGCGCCGTGGGCAGATTCGGCCTGCGCCGGGTCGGAGCAGTCGACGACCGAGCCGGCGTCCTCCCGGGCAGCGGGCGCGAGCGCCGGCTGTGCTCCGGACTGCGCGTGCGCGGCCGGTGCGGCGACGAGGGGGGCGGCGAGCAGAGTCGCGAGCGCGCCCGCCATGGCGGCACGCTCGAGCAGTCGACGCCACGTGTTTCGCACGCACACCTCTTCACGGGCCGCCGGCGACTTTGTGCCGCCGACGAGACGGCCTTGTTCCCAACCTCGGCAGCCGACCGCCTCGGCTGGACGCCTCGACGGCCCCGCGTCGTTGAGCCGTTCGGGTGAGCCGCACGGCCGCGGCGTTGTGCGCCTCGCCGTCCGCACCTCCGGCCGCGCCGTCCCGCCCTTTGAGAACGCCTGCCCCTGTCGCCGGGTCTGCGCCTAGGCTTGCGCCGGACGACGACGGAGCGGAGGTGCGGTTCATGCCGGCAACGGGTGCGCACGACATGGGCACCAGGATCGAGAGCGAGGCTCAGCTGCGCGAGCTGCTCGGTGATCCGAACAGCCGGGTGGCCGCCAAAGACCGCCCGACTCTCGACGACGACGCCAAGCAGTGGCTGGCCCGGTCGCCGTTCTGCCTGGTGGCGACGTCGGGCGCCGACGGCACCTGCGACGTGTCGCCGAAGGGCGATCCGCCCGGGTTTACGCTCGTGCTCGACGACACGACCATCGCGATCCCCGAACGGCCCGGGAACAAGCGTGCTGACGGCTACCGGAACGTGCTGTCCAACCCGCACGTGGGCCTCATCTACCTGCTGCCTGGTCGCGGCGACACGCTGCGGATCAACGGCAGCGCCGAACTCGTCCGCGATGCACCGTTCTTCGACCGGCTCGTGGTGAAGGGCCACCGGCCGGTCATCGCTCTCGTCGTTCATGTGGAGCAGGTCTTCTACCACTGCGCGAAGGCATTCTTGCGGTCAGGACTCTGGCGGCCGGAGACCTGGGAGCCGGACGCCGTGCCATCACGCGCCGAGATCGCGAAGCTGCACGAGCGCAGCGACCAGCCGCTGGACGAGATCGAGCGCTACTACGGCACGGCGTACGCGGAAGGCCTGTACCGCTCGCTTTGACCGAACGCGCGCGCGGCTGCGACGACGCGGGAGCCGCGGCCGCACATCGGGCGAGGGATCTGCGCGGTGCCTGCGACTCCCGAGCCCTTCCCGACACAATCTGCTCTGTTGCGCAGGCGAAACAGAGTTGCTGCTCTGCCGCACGGGCGAAACAGAGTTGCTGCTCTGCCGCACGGGCGAAACAGAGTTGCTGCTCTGCCGCACGGGCGAAACAGAGTTGCTGCTCCGTTTCCTGGGTGGAACAGAGCAGAGTGTTCGGCAGAGCCATCCGCCGAGCCCGGCCGACGGCGAGACGACAGCCGTCCCCGGCCCCCCGACGGCGGGCCGAGACGACAAGCCACGTCCAAACCCGTTGACAACGGGCGAACGGGCGGGTCATAGTTGGGCACATGCCCAAGGCAGTCGCTCAAGAACGGTCTCAGCGGTGACCCCGCGCGGCGCGAGCGCCACGCGGGCGAAACTCATCGAGGCGACCGTGCTGGTCGGCGCCCGCGCCGGCTGGGGCGGCATAACGACGCGCTCGGTCGCCGATGCCGCGGGCTCGCCGCAGGGCCTGGTGCACTACCACTTCGGCAGCGTCGACGAGCTGCGGCGGGCCGCAGTGCGACACGCCGTCGCCGTCCTCACCGAAGCGTCCATGGCGGAATTGCTGAACGCGACGGACGTCCGTGACGCCATCCGCGCGATGGTCGAGGCGGTCTCGGGCACCGGTCAGGAAGAGCGGCTCACGATATTCCTGTACGAAGCTTTCCTCGCCGCCCGGCGTGACGACGTCTTGCGAGCCGAGTTGGCGCAAATGTTGAGCCAATGGCGTTCAGACACAGCGCGCTGGGTGCGAACGGTCACCTCCCACCTTGCCAACCCACCCGAGCCCGACGCCACTGCCGCACTCTTGGGTGCCGCGTTCGACGGCATCTACATCCATCGCATGATCGATCCGGACGTCGACCCCCGAGTGCTCGCCGAACCGGTGGCGCGGTTGCTCGGTGCTACGTCCAAGCCCCGCCCACGCAAATCCGAAGGAGACAGCACCCGATGACCGCCGCCGCCACCGCGAAGCCGCGAACGACCCTCGCCGAGCTCGACAGCGTCTGCCGCACGTACGGCACCGGCGACACCGCCGTCCATGCACTGCGCGACGTCAATCTGCAGATCGGGCGGGGCGAGTTCATCGTCGTCCTCGGCCCCTCCGGTTCGGGCAAGACGACGCTGCTCAACGTCCTGGGCGGGATCGAGCGGCCAACCTCGGGTCGCATCGTCGTCGACGGCCGCGACCTCTCCGCCCTCGATTCGAACGAGCTGACCGAGGTCCGGCGCGACGTCGTCGGGTTCGTCTTCCAGTTCTTCAACCTGATCGCCACGTTGACCGCCAAAGAAAACGTCGCCGTGCTCGCCGAACTCACCGGCAAGGCGGCACCCGGCGTCGTCGACGAGGTGCTGCGCGAAGTCGGCCTCAGCGACCGCGCCGACCACTTCCCCGGGCAGCTCTCGGGCGGCCAGCAGCAACGAGTAGCGATCGCGCGGGCGCTCGTCAAGCAACCGCCGTTGCTCCTCGCCGACGAACCGACCGGATCTCCTCGACCTCGACACGGGTCGAGCCGTCCTGCAACTCCTTCGCAAAATCGTCGACGAGCAAGGCCGGACGGTCCTGATCGTGACCCACAACCAGGCGATCGCCGCGATGGCCGACCGCGTCGTCCGCATGCGCTCGGGCAGCGTCGTGGCCGACGAGCACAACGAGACCCCGCAACCCGCCGCGCAGGTGACCTGGTGACCTCCACCACCACAGCTGCCTCGACGCCCGCACAGGCGCCGGCACCGGCCCGATCAGCACGTCGGCACCCGACACTGCGCCGCAAGCTGATCCGCGACATCCGCCGGCAATGGCCGCAGTTCACCGCCGTCATCGTGGCGGTGCTGCTCGGCGTCATGCTGTACGCCGCGGCGTACGACGCCTACCAGAACCTCAAAGCGTCGTATGCACGGGTCTTCGCCGACGAACAGTTCGCCGACGTGTGGGTGACCGGCCCGACCGCGCCCCAGATCGCGCAGCGAGCCGCCTCGTCGTCCGGCATAGCCGCCGTCTCCACCCGAACCCAGACCGACCTCCCGCTGCGCATCGGATCCGACAAGCTGCGCGGCCGGCTGGTTGGCGTTCCCGCCTCGGGCCAGCCGAGCGTCGACAAGTTGACGATCCTGCAAGGCACCTACCCGACGGCGGCGTCCGACGTGGCAGTCGAACACCACGTCGCGGAGCACTTCCACCTGAAGCCCGGTGACCATGTCAGCGTGTTCGGTGCGAACGGTTGGCGCGAACTACGGGTCGCGGCCATCGTCTCATCGGCGGAATACCTGTGGCCGGCGCGCAGCCGCCAGGAGCCCATGACGACGCCCGACGACTTCGGCGTTGTGTTCGCCCCGCAACCGTTCGTCGACCAGGTTGCGCCGACCGCCCCCCAGCAGGCGCTCATCCGGCTCGACCCCGGCGCCGGAGGTGCGACGCTCACCCGCGTCGAACAAATGGCGCGCTCCCTCGGTGCAACAGACATCGTGACGCGCGCGCAGCAGCCTTCGAACTCCCTGTTGCAGGAGGACATCAGCGGCTACAGCGAGTTGTCGTACCTCTTCCCGCTCCTCTTTCTCACCGCCGCGGGCATGGCGACGTACGTGCTGCTCACGCGCCGCGTCGACTCCGAGCGTGAAGTCATCGGCATGCTGCTCGCCTCGGGAGTACGCCGTCGCACGATCCTCGGCCACTACCTGAGTTACGGCCTGGCGGCGGCTGCGATCGGCGCGGTCGCCGGCGTCGTCGTCGGTGAGTTCGCCGGTGGCATCTTGAGCCACTACTACCTCCGCGCGATCAATCTGCCTAAGACGTCGACCGTCATCGCCGGCTTCCGCTGGACGACGATCGTCGTCGGGCTCGCGTTCGGCGTCATCGCCGGCGGCATCGCGGCGCTCGCTCCCGCACGCGCGGCCTCACGCGTCGATCCGGCGAGGGCGATGCGCGGCATCGCCGCAACGCGGGTCGGGCACGCGAGCGCATTCGAGCGACTCGTTCCGCCGCTGCGGCGCGCGCCCGCGCGCGTCCGTCTCGTGCTGCGCAACGTCGGGCGCAACCGCCGTCGGACCACGTTCACCATGGTCGGCGTCGTGCTCTCGCTGCTCGTCATCTTGACGTCGTGGACCATGCTCGACACGATCAACGCGCTGCTGCACAAGCAGTTCGATGTCGTGACGAAGCAAGACGCCCGGGTGGAACTGACGACACCGGTCGACGCGTCGGTGCTGGCGTCGTTGAAGGCGGTCCCGGGCGTGGTCGCGGCCGAGCCGGAGCTGCAAGCGCCGGTGTCGCTCGTGAATCCCGCCGACCCTACCGCTTCGTACGCGACCGCACTGATCGGATTGCCCGCCGACACCACGATGCACGGGTTCGAGGTGGCCGGCGGCGGCAGCACGACATTCTCCACGCTGGCGGACGGCGACGTACTGGTCGGGCAAGCCGTTCGCAGCAAGCTCGGTGTACGTCGTGGTTCGACGGTCAACCTCGTCGTCGCAGGCAAGAGTCACGTCGCAAGGATCGCCGGCTTCCTCGACGAACCGATGGGCACTTTCGTGTACGCACCGCTACCCACGGCGCAGTCGCTCACCGGCGGTGCGGCGCCCACATCGGCGCTGCTGAAGTTCTCACCAACGGCCGACCACGCTGCGGTGCGCCGCGCGGTGAATGGGCTACCGAACGTCGCTGCCTACGAAGATGCCCAAGCACTGAACACGACCTACCGGCAGTACAGCGGGCTCTTCTACGTGTTCATCGGTGCAATGCTCGTGCTCGGCGGCATGATGGCATTTGCCATCATCTTCACGACGATGTCAGTGAACATTGTCGAACGCACCCGCGAAGTCGCCACGTTGCGCGCGGGAGGTGTGGGGCGCCGGACGACCGCGGAACTGATCGCGGCGGAGAACCTGCTCGTCACGCTGCTCGGTGTCGTGCCCGGGCTGGCGATCGGGCTCCTCGGCGGTCGCGCGTTCCTGGCGAGTTACTCCAACGATCAGTTCCAGCTGAGCCTTGTCATCAGACCGACAACGCTGATCATCGCCACTGCGTGCATCGTCGCTGTCTCGGCCCTGTCACAGTGGCCGGGCCTTCGCGCGGTCGGCCGCCTCGACCTCGGCCAGGCGGTTCGCGAACGCGCCAGCTGACGTCGTCCTTTCGCCAACGTCACAACCGGGGGTCGACGTGGATTTTCGGCGCGCTCCCCCATTCGGCGCGGCGACCTCCCGCGAGCACGTCGGCCACGGCGTCCAGCCCGATCGTCGCGGCAACCAGCGGCCGCGGGTCGATAGCGCCCGACGCGAACAGGTCGATGACCCCCGCGAGGGCAGGTGACGCACTGAGAATCCCGACGACCGTGACGTCTTTCAACGCCACCGTCCGGGTGTCGATGTAGCTCGGCTGACCGGCCAGCCCGATGTAGACCACCCGGCGACCCGGTTCGACGAGATCGAGCGCGAGGGCCGGCAACTCGACCGCGTTCGACGCATCGATGACGGCGTCGAACCGCAAGCGCGGCAAGCTGGTCGCCGTCCAAACCTGCTCGAAGCCGAGCGACCGCGCGAACGCCGACGACTCCTCGCTGCTCGCCAGCACGTGGACGTCGAGGCGCCGGCCGACGGCAATCTGCGCGCACAGGAGACCGATCGTCCCCGGCCCCAGAACGAGCAGCCTCTCCCCGGCCGCCAGGTCGGCAGCTTGGACGGCGCGTAGCGCGTTGCCCCCGGGTTCGACCAGTGCACCGAGCTTCGGCTCGACCGAGTCGGGCATCGCGTGCAACGCCGTGGCCGGCGCGCACACCTGCTCTGCGAGAGCGCCGGGCCAGCCGCGACGGATGCCGATCTCGAAGCGCTCGGCGCACAGATGCTGCCGCCCCGCGGTGCAGCGCTCGCACCGGCCGCACCCGAGCATCGTGTCGCCGGTGACCCGGCGGCCGAGCCAGCTCGACTCGACGCCCTCGCCGACGGACGACACCACTCCGCACCACTCGTGCCCGATGCGGATGGGGTAATGCGCGTCACCGGAGTGCAGGTAGGCCATCTCGCCCGAGAAGAACTCGGCATCCGTGCCGCACACGCCCGCACGTTCGACGTCGACGACGACCTGGCCACGCCCGGCCCGCGGTGGCTCGACGTCAGACACGCAGGCTTCCCGCGGAGCGGTGATGACGAACGCGCGCACGGCCACCCCAGCGAGAAGGGGCTGCACGCAGCCCGGTCAGGCGGCGGTCGCCGGCTCCCGGTGGGAGGGGGCGAGTTCGCCTCGGTAGTAGTCGAGCGTATCGAGGAGCAGGTCGACCAGGACGTCATCGCGGCAGGAAACCGCGGCGTCGCCGATGACCTGGACGCCGGTCACGATTCCCATCGGCAGCCCGTGCCGCAGATATTCGTCCGAGCCGACGGCGCACGACACGACGAACTCCCAGGCCGTACCGGCAACGGCGGGTGCCGCATCCGCCAACCGTGCACGTTCGGCCTCGCCGAGGGTCGCTGCGTCGATCCCGAGCCGGCGGGCCGCCCGGTCGAGCGAGAGCAGCGCGACTGTGACCTGGAATCTCGCCTGGTCGCCGCGCGCCCGCTCGAGTGCGGTCATCAGCACCCGACGTCCGGCGCACATCTGCAGTTCGACGCTCGCACCCGCCGTCCCGATGAAGTCCGGTGCCGCGATCGCGAGCCGCTGCCGCGCGCGGTCACTGACGCGGTCGTTGACGACGCGGGCCATGGTCGCCAGAGTCGGGCATACCGACTTCGGGTGGTCGGTGTGTCGTTCGCCGGCGAGCACGGCGACGTATTCCATGAGGCACGCGCCCGACCGCCGCATCAGGTGCCTGCCCCGGGAAAGAACCGGTAGTGACGAGGGAACGGATCGGTGAGTCGGCATCGGCGGCGTCCTTCGTTCGTGATCGTGCATTCCTGCGCAGATCCCGTTAGGGGCATGCCCACCCGCGCGCCGAATAACGCAACCGGCCGGCGAATGCACCCGCGCTCACCGGACCGCCTTCCGTGCGAAGGCGCTGACCAGGTCGACGAAGATCGTCAGTGCGACGAGCGCGATCACGGTGCCCAGCCCCCCGCGCCAGTCGAACCCCGCCACCTGCCGGGCGAGGAGGACGCCTAGGCCGCCGGCACCGACCAGGCCGACGACGACCGTTTCGCGGACGGCGACCTCCCACCGGTACAACCCGTACGCCAGGAACTTGGGCACCGCACGTGGCGCGACGCCGTAGGCGAACGCCTGAATCCGGCTCGAACCTTGCGCGAGCAGCCCGCGCTGCGGATGCGGCTCCAGGTTCTCGACGACCTCGCCCATCAGCCGGCCCAAGACGCCGAGGTTGTAGGCCGCCAGCGCCACGGCGCCCGGCAGCGGTCCCGGCAACAACACGAACAGCAGGACGAACGCCCACACCGGCGCCGGGATCGCGCGGGCCAACAGCAACCCGGCCCGGCACGTCGCCGAACGAAGGCGCTCGAGCCCCCCGGCGTCCCGGCCCGGTCGCGCCGCCAACGGCGCGAGCAGCATCGCGGCACCGGTCGCGAGCACCATCGCCAGGATCGACATCTGCAAGGTCTGCAACGACGCGCGCCACAGCGTGGAAAGAAACGCACCGCTGTGCGCGGGCGGCCATGCGTGACCGAACACGTACGCGGCTTGCTCCCGCGCTCGCGCACTCCACAAGTGGGAGGGGTGCAGCGCGAGATACCACCAGGCCCACCCCATGGCAGCGATGCCGACCACGGCAGCTGCACCGAGAACCCGGTCGCGGGACGCCGCAGCACGCCGACCCATGCCCGCGACGTCGCGCCAGCAGCTCAACGCCCTGGGCGCACCCAACCGGCGACGCAACCGGTGGCTCGCCAGGTCGGCGAGCCCGCACACGACGATGAGTGCGTAGATCGCGGTCCACAGCTGGCCGTAGTTCAAGGCCTGGAACGCAGCGTCGAGCTGGAACCCGAGACCGCCTGCGCCGATGATGCCGAGGATGACCGCGGAGCGGATCGAGCAGTCGAAACGGTAGAAGCCGTAGGAGAACATGTCGGCGAATGTCTGCGGGAACATCGCGTACGCGAAGGCTTTGCGGCGTCCGGCCCCTGCGGCGAGCAGCGCGGCGTACGGTTCGGGCCGCGCCTCGTCGATGAGGTCGGCATAGACCTTCGCCGTGACGGCCCCGTAGGGCAGCCCGATCGCGAGGACACCGACGAGCGGGTCGGGCCCGAGGATGTTGACGAGCAGCAAGCCCCAGACGGCTTCGTGCAGGCCGCGGGGCAGGGCGAGTAACCCGCGCGCGCCAAGCCACGCGGCACCTGCTCGGCGGTGACCTCGAGCGCGTTGCCGCCGCCACCACGTCTGCGAGACCACGAACCCACCGGCGAGCCCGAGGGCGACCGACAGCGCAGCACCGAGCACCGCGTACGCCAGCGTGACGAGCGTGGCGGAGGCGGTCGTGCGGAGGTAGCCGAGCGCGAGATCGGGATGCAGCGCGCCCGCGAGAAAGCGCCGCACGAGGGTGAAACCGGCCGGGTTCGCGAGCGCATGCCGGCCGACGCCGGCGCCCCACAACGACCACCCGAGCCCGACCGCCAGTGCCAGCCACCAACCCAGCCGCGCCGACCGGCGCGTACGCGTCGCTACGCGAACGCGGGGGCCGACGCGTGACATCGCCGGCCGGGCGAGGCCCTCCGCGCCTTCGAGCGAACTCATGCCGGCAGGCCTGACGCGGCGGCCCCGTACAGCTCCACCGCATCGTCGTTGCTCACCTCACCGGCAGGGCGGTCGAACAGCACTTCACCATCACGCAACCCGACCAGCCGATCGCAGAACCGCCGCGCGAGGGTGAAGTCGTGCAGGCTCATCACCGCCGTGCAGCCCTGTCTGTCGACGATGCGTGCGAGCAGCGTCAGCACGTCGACCGCGAGCGCCGGGTCGAGTGCCGACACCGGCTCGTCGCCGAGAACCAACTGCGGCTCTTGGACGACGATGCGGGCCAGCGCCACTCGCTGTTGCTGACCGCCGGACAACGCGTCGGTGCGATCGAACAGCCGATCCGCCATGCCGACACTCGCCAGCGCGTCTCGCGCGGCCGGCACGCCTTGCGGCCGCAGCAGCGACCACAACGAGCGGGCGAGCGACCACCGGGCCAGCTGTCCGGCGTTGACGTTGTGCACCACGCGCAACGGGCCGACGAGATGCAGTTGCTGATGAACGGTTCCGATGCCAGCCCGCAGCCGACGCAACTCTCGGGTGCTCACGCCGGCGAGGTCGCGGCCGAAGATTCTGACCTCGCCGGCCGTCGCCGGAACGGTTCCGTTGAGCGCGTTGAGCAGCGTCGACTTGCCCGCGCCCGAGGGCCCGACGAGCGCGACCCGCTCCCCCGGCCACACGGTCAGCGTGACGTTACGCAGCGCGAGGTGCCCGGTGCCGTATCTCACCGAAAGGTCGCGTACGTCGACCGCGGCACTCGGGCTTTCCGGCGTGGTCATTGTTGGATCAGGCCGAGCTTCTTGCCGACCTGCTCGATCTGCGCGTAGTTCGCCGCGTCGGTCGCGACGAACGACGTGCAACCGAAGAGGGCGAGCACCTTCTTGCCCTGCGGATCGTTCGGCGAGATGTCGAGGAAGGCCTGCTTGATCTTCTGGGCGAAACCCGTCCCGAACTTCTTGTCGACCGTCGGCCCGGCCATCCAGTTGTAGTCGTCGTAAGCCGGCGTGCGCCAGATGACCTTGACCTTCGACTGGTCGACCGTTCCCGCCTTGACCCTGCTCTGCCACACCTGCTCGTTGACGGCACCTGCTTGATAGCTGCCCGATTGCACCAGGTCGATCGTCTTGTCGTGAGACCCGGAGAACCCAGGCTGCCCGGCGAAGTCCTTCTGCGGGTCGACCCCGCCCTGGAGCAGGTAGTAGGCCGGCATCAGATAGCCGGACGTCGAGGAGTTGCTGCCGAAGGTGAATCGCTTGCCCTTCAACGCCTTGAGGCCGGAGGCACTCTTGATCGACGCGATGCCCGTCGACGTGTTCACGATGAACAGGCTGTGGAAGCTGCCGTCGATGTTTCGCTGCACGAGATGTTGTGAGCCGGGAGTCTGCAGCGCCGCCTGCACGCCGGTGAGCCCGCCGAACCACACGAGGTCGAGGTCGCCGGTGCGGAACTGGCTGACGGCGGCCGTGTAGTTGGTCACCGGCCGGTAGCGCACGTGCACGCCGAGCTTGTCACTCAGGTAGCTCGCGAGGGTGCCGTAGATCTGTTGCAGCTTGTCTTGGTCCTGGTCGGGGATCGCGCCCAGGTTGAGCACTTGGCTACTGGTTGTTGGCTGCGCCGAGCCCGCGCCCGCCCCGGCCGGCCCGGTACCGCTGGCCGTCGACGTTTTGCTACTACACGCCGCGGCGACGAGCAGGGCACAGAGGGCCACCAGCAATTGCGGAACGCGTGTCATTCGACCGTCGGCGGTCCGCGCGCAGCGCGAACTCCTCTTTCCCTTGACTTCGGCGACCCCGAAGCGACGTGACAGAGTCAACGGAATCCCCCCTTGTAGCGCGTCGTGTCGGGCGCCATCGTCAAACCTCCTCGGTGTGCGATCCCCGGCACCCAGAAGTCCGGGGTAGATGACCGACCCGTACCACCGCCACCAGTAGCCAAACCCGGCTGCCCAGCGACGTGGCGGCACACCGGCGCGCAACGGCTCACGTCGTGGAGTCCGCGCCGCGATCTGAGCGACCCACGGGGACGCCACGTCGCTAGGCTGCTCGTCGACTGCCGAGAGAGCGAAGGACCCATGGAGATCAGCCGACACATCGCCAGCCTTCAGGCGGACGGCGAGGGCCTCGCCAAGGCCGCGGCGAGTGCGGGACTCGACGCGCCGGTACCGACGTGTCCTGGCTGGCAGGTCCGCGACCTGGTGCGCCACGTCAGCGGCGTCCATCGCTGGGCTACCGCGTATGTCACGACCGGCCTGCTTCGCGCGACGACGAAAGAGGAGGACGCCCGGTACTTCGGCCCGGCACCGGACGACGACCTGCTGGCGTGGTTCCACGCCGGCCATGCCGCGCTTGTCAGCGCGCTTGTTGCCGCCGACCCGGCGACACCGTGCTGGACATTCCTCGCTGCCCCGACCCCGCTGGCGTTCTGGGCACGCAGGCAGGCCCATGAGACGGCGATCCATCGGGTCGATGCCGAAGCCGCCGCTGGAGCCGTCTCGCCGTGCGAGGCCGAGTTCGCCGCTGATGGCATCGACGAGTTGGTCAACGGCTTCTTCAACCGTCCGTTCGGGCGGCTGGTCGCCGACCCGCCGGTCTCGTTGGCCGTCACGGCGGTCGACACTCGTGACGCGTGGACCATCCGCATCGAAGCCGACCGCCGCGTCGTGTCATCCGGAGCCGGCGATGCCGACTGCACGATCACGGGCGCGGCTAGTGACTTGTATCTGCTGCTGTGGAACCGGCTCTCACCGGCGGACGCGGCCGTGGACGTCGAGGGGGATCGCAAGGTCCTCGACCTGTGGCGGTCCAAGGCGATCGTGTCCTGGAGCTGACCGGGTGTCACGCCGCCTAGCGTGAGGTACGACCGAGCATTGACGTTACCCAAGGAGCGGAAGGCAGACCCATGCAAAACGTGTCACTGCACGCCCTCGCCGACCATCACCTCGAAGTGGCGCGCAGCGCCAGTGCCGGCCGCAGCTCGGAGACCATCTTCGGCGGCCACGAACACACGTTGCGCCAGACGCTGGTCGCGATGAGAGCCGAGACGACGCTAGGCGAACACGAGAGCCCTGGTGAGGCCACCCTGCAGGTTCTGGCGGGAAGCGTGCGCCTCAATGCCGGTGAACTGGCATGGCAGGGTCAGGCCGGCGACTTCATCGCCATCCCGCCGGCCCGACACGATCTCCACGCCATCGAGGACGCCGTCGTCTTGCTGACGGTCGGCCAGCACTGAACCGAGTAAGACGGGCGCTACTCGTGGAATGACGGCGCGTACGACAGGCCGACGACGGCGCCTTCCGGCGAGATCAGCCGAGCGACCGTCTGACCCCACGGCTCTTGCCGCGCGTCGTGAAGCAGTTGGTATCCCAATGATCGAAGCTCCTCGGCGCTGGCCGTCACCGCTGGCGAAGTACTCTCCGTCGAGTTGCTTGAGCGGCAACCCCAAGGCGCCCATATAAAGCCGTCGGCTCGCTTCGGGTGTCGGCGTGATGGCCGCGACGCTTGCGACGAACTCGATCCGCATGAGGCCACCTCCCGATGGTCATGCCCGCCCGAGACATCGCCGTCGATGAGCCGGTATCAACGGGTAACGGCGTCCACTCGGCGTCCCCGGCTCTGTACGCATCGCTGGTGCACCGGCGCGGCTGAAGCGCGGCACGGTGGCGGCTCGATCCGCCATGCCGTACGGGGCGGCTTACGACCCGCGCCCTCGGAAGCCGTCAACCGAGTATGACGATGGTGTAGCCGCCGAAGACCTGACCCTGCTGGCTGGCGCTCACCCGGTAAACGTGCGCTTGGCCGGGCGGCGGATGCGCGTCGCTGGTGGTGAACGCAAGGTGCTGGTCATCGCCGGTGACGTCCTGCACGATGCCGGCTCCCCCGGGGGGAAGACCACCACCCACGGCGCCGGGTCGTGACAAGGCAACAGTCCCTGTCGGGGTGGCCTGCACGGGGAATTGACCGCGTCCGGTCCGCAGTTGTAGCCACGGAACAGCAGACGGCACGACTCGTTCGACACTGATCTGCGCCGGCGCGCCGAACAACGGTCCGACCTTGAGCAGCAGCGGTGAGCTGAAGGCGGGGCCCGATGCTGGCACGCCAGCATGTGCTAGCTCCGCCCGTGCCGCTCCGGCTCGTGCGGCCGCGCCTCGCACGGTTGGCGCGGCGAGCATCATGCCGTGCGCCGGGTCGATCACGTGGATATTGCGCTGGCCGATGTGGCGATTGAGCGAGGCGTCCCACGCCGGCGTACCGAGCGCGTCTGAGGTGTAATCCCACGCGCGTACAAGAAGGCACTCGTGGCCGCCGTTCAGGAACGTCGGCGTCCATGCCTCAGGGCATTTCACCAGCGCGTGCGACCAGCCGCTGCCCCGGTACCCCAGTGCGACAACTGTCTGCCCGATGAGGTGAGCACTTTGCGCACCGATGCCAAGCGACGGGTCGCACCAGTAGAACTCGACCACGGTCTGCGGAGCTGACGACTGACCGAAGTTCCACACGTGGGCATAGATGGTGTTCGGCGCTCCGGCCAGTGCGGTCTGACCCAAGGCGGGTGGTACGGGCGGCGCGTCTGCCGGCGCCACGCCCGCCATGATGAGGACGTCCGGGCTCTCCCAGAACGGACCCACAACCGGGCGGGTACCGGTGTCGCCGGCGTTCGCCCTCATGAACAGGTAGGGCAGATAGAGATCCTTGCGCTGACCGGCCCAGGAGTTGGTCGGGTGGTGGCCGTTGATGTCGTCGCCACCCAAGCCGATGTCGCTGGGCAGCCGGCCCCGGCTCGTCCCGACGGTCTTGCCAGGTCGGTTCGGATTTCCGCCGCCACCGGGCTTGCCAGGACCTCCGTGCCCGCCACCACCGTGCCCGTTGCCACCGGACCCGCCGCCTTCGCGACCGTGTTCACGGCACCCTCGCGCATGGTCACAGCTCTCGTCGTGATCGTGGTGGCATCCGCACGAGTGCTCCTCGCGGCATTCGCAGCCGCAGCCGTGCCCGCAGCCGCAGCCGTGCCCGCAACCGTGCCCGCATCCGCGATGCTGCTCGTGGCGATGTTCGCAGGAACCGTCGTGCCCATGGTGGCTGTGCGGGTGTTCGCCGTGGCGGTGGTCGCTCATCGCGGGCTCCCGCCGGGCGGCTGGTTGGTCGGCTTGCGTGGCTTCCTGATCCGAGGCGACGGCGGTGCCGCGGGCGTGTCGACGTAGTGCAGCTGAAGCGGCGTTTCACCCAAGATCCACCCGTCCGCGTTGGCCGGCGGAACGAGCGGCTTGCTATACGGAAAGCCGGTTTCGGACGACCCACGCTCCGAGCCGCGGATCCAGTCCCAGGTCAGGTACGCGAACGCGCGGTCGCTGTCGAGGTTGAACTGTGTGTCGTACCCCGTCGGGTTCGCGAGCCGGCCGATCAGGTAGGCCGAGAACGGCACCGGGTCTCCGAGGGGGCTTCGCGGCAGACGCCCCGTGAGGAGATGCGCGTCGTTCAGTTCGTCCGTAGCCGCAGGGTTTTGCGCCTTCTCGTAGGCGGCGCGCACCGCTGCATCGACGTGCACTCCGGTGCGGAAGAAGACCTGGTCCGGCCTCGTGCCGGCCGGGTAGGGTCCGGGACGCAAACCCGGGAATCCGCCGTCCGGCTTTGGAATGGGCGGTGGCTGGCTCGGGTCGTAGGTTTCGGTAGGAGTGGGGAACTGCACGTTGACGCCTTGTGCGTTGATGAGGCTGGTATCGGGGTACGCCCACGGCCGGTGGTACTCCCAGTCCTCATGTTTCAGCTCGTGATCCTGCGGGGTGTAGCGGAAGACGGGATAGTACGGGTACCGGTAGTCGGTGACCGAGTGACCGTTCCCGAACACACTGGCGTCACGGTCGAGATTGCCCATCGGGTCGATCGCATCGGCGAGTGCTTGCTGGAATGCTGCGTCAGCAGTGCCGCCGAGGGTGATCAGGGGCAGGTCGATCTCGTTGGGCAGCCGTAGCTCGCCGTCGCCGTAGTTGTCTTCGCCATGCGGTGACATGAACCCGGTGTGGGCGAGCACTTCGTGTGTCTTCGTGATGACGTCCCAGATCATCATTGCCAGCTCATAAAGCCCGAGCCGCAGCAGGTAACTGCCCGGGCTCGCGGCCATCTTGATGAGGTCGCCGGCCAGTTGGGCCGCGGCGCCGAGTTCCTTCACCGCCCATTCAAAGAGCGCGACGATCGCCTCGCACACATCGACGATCGGATTCGAGCTGTCGACGCCGCTGAAATCGGGTGGCTGGAACAGGTTCTCGACGTCCGACCATGGCGGCACGATGATGAAGTCCGGCTTGCGGGGCTTCTGTAGTTCCCAGCTGCCCTCGAAGGAGAACTTGTAGAAGAAGATCATCGTCCGGTACATGGTCTGGATCTGCCAGGGCATCGGAAAACCATGCGGGACGGGGTCGGCGAAGGTCTGCTTGGGCGCGATCCCGTCGAGCAGATCCTGGAACGGCTTGTCCAGCCCGTGCCCCGTTATCGTCTGCACGACGTTCGTCAGCAGGCCCTGGTCGATCTGCTGCTGGAAGTCGCTGCCACCGAAGATCAGCGGATGATCGGTGTCTCCGAACGTCTCCATCATTGCCAGGACGACGGCGTTGCACATCCAGTCGGGCAGCTCGCCGTCGACGTCCAGCGCTTTCTTGCGGCCTGCGTGATCGTCGGGAACCGACGCCGGCCGTTGCTCGCCGTAGGGGTTCTCGGGCGTGAGCTGGACGGCGTAGTGCAGCGCCGACATGCTCATCTCCGGATACATCGGGTTGGCGCCCCACGGATCGCTCGGAATGGTTCCGCCGGGGCCGCTCTGCTTGTAATTCCACGCGTCGATGTGGTTCTCGATGAGGTGATGCCGTTGCGGGTGATCGCGGAAGGGGCCGCCGCACTGCTCGTTCACGAACGAGTGCGCGATGGTGTCGGTGCCGACGTGGGTCATGTAGCCCAGCGCGAAGGCGAGGAACTGCCGGAACCGGCGCTCGCCCTCCTGCTTGTCATCAGTGCTGGTGCGCAGCGCCTCGGCCTGCTTGACCAGGTTGCGGCACATCGTCGTCGTCCGCCGGTAGTGCGACATGTCGCTCCACAGGAACGCGTTCTCTGACCAGCCCTTGCTCACGCAGGTATCGAAGCCGTAGAAGATGTCCTTGAAGGTGAGCAGTTCTTCCTCGGCGATGGTCTTCAGCGCGAGCTGGAGTTCATCGATCGCGACCTTGAACTGGCTGATCAGACCTCCGGTGAGGTCGTCGAGCACGTTCGTCGCGGCGTTGACGAGCGGTCCGATGGTGGCGTCCCAGGTCTCGACGAAGCTCTTCCAGATCTTCTCGAGCTTGATGAGGAAGCGCAGCAACGCCGCCATCGTCGCGTTGACTTCGTCGAGGATGATGAGCAACGGCTCCCAGTCGTCCTCTTTCGCGGCGTCGAAGTAGAAGTAGGTCGCCAGCAACAACATGAGCATGTCGCTGCGCTGGCCCACTGGATTCGTGTTGTAGTCCTGGGAGAAATAGAACAGGTCTGGCCCGATCGCACCGATCGCAGTGAACTTCTCCCACTCGTCCATGACCTCGCCGCAGAACTTCGCGTCATACGGCAGCCCGACGCCGGCGGGCCAGTCTTGGAACTCGCCGCTCAAGAGGAGGTCCTTCACGCGCCGAGCGGTATAGATATGGGTGAAGTGACCAGGCATCGCGAAACCCCCATAAGTGACCGCAGAGCGGGGCCCGAGACTATGGCCGGGCGCCGGCCCAGAACAAGGGGTCCGCGGCCGGCGACCGTTAGACAGCCGCAGGTCTCTTAGCCCGCAAACGTCTAACAGCCGCCCGTGAAAGCAGGAAGGCCATGATCGTTGATCATGGCCTTCCTGCGATTTCGTTGGTAGCGGGGGCAGGATTTGAACCTGCGACCTCTGGGTTATGAGCCCAGCGAGCTACCGAGCTGCTCCACCCCGCGTCGGTGTCTCCACCTTACGGCAGGCCGTGCAGCGTCACAAATCCCACGGCAGCGCTCCACAGCCCCTCCGTTCCGGTGATCTCGTCTTCCGCAGCGCCTCGGTCGGGCACCATGAAGGTATGAGTTCCGCCCATGACGAGGCCGACCCGGCGCCGTCCGACTTCGATGACGCCGTGACGGCGCCCGCGCAGGTCTGGTCGTCGGAGCCGGACTCACCGCAGGCGTTCGGCCTGGTCGCCGCGCTGGCCGACATCGACGTCCATCTCGCCACCGGTGGATGGGACCAGCCCACCCGGCTGTACGCGCTGGTCAAGACCCAGGAACTGGTCCACGCCGAGCCCGGGCTCGCGCAGGCCCTGGGCCTCGACGTTCGGGCGGACGACGAGTCGCTGACGCCGGTCGAGCAGGAACCACCGGCCCCGGGGCAGCCGCTCGACGACTGGCTGGCGCGCATCGGCTGGTCGCCCGACGTGGCCGGCTGCGCCCTCGCTCAGGAGGTCTTCGCGCTGCCGCCGTCCGCCGAATCTGAGTTGCCGGGCGACGTCGACCCGATCGAGTGGGTCGCCTCGCACCCGCAGCGCCGCGAGGTTCGGATGGTCGTCGGAGTGCTGCGCGGCGGCCCACGCACCTCGATCCTTCGGGTGCGTGGCACCGGCGACACCCCCGACGACGTCATCAGCGGCGAGCACCTGGTGCCGCGCCTCGCCGACGCGCTCGCGGCAACCTTCGCCGACTGACTCACCGACGGAAGCGAACCGTCAGGACGACGGGCAGCTCGGCACGTTCGGGTCGCCGGCCGCGAGCTTCTTCAGATCGCCGACCGCACCCGACAGCGTCGTCACGGGAACCAGGCGCAGACCTCGCGGCACGCCCTTCATCGCCTCGGCGCAGTTGCTCTTCGGCAGCAAAAAGATCGTCGACCCGGCGCCTTTCGCGGCCACCATCTTCTGCCGCACGCCGCCGATAGCGGAGATCGAACCGTCGGGGGAGATCTCACCGGTGCCGGCGATCGTCTTGCCGCCGGTGAGCTGGCCGTCGCTGAGCTTGTCGACGATGCCGAGCGCGAACGCCAGCCCGGCGCTCGGGCCGCCGACGTTACCGAGGTGGATGTCGATCTGGAACGGCTTGGTGTAGCTGTCCATCACCTGCACGCCGATCGTCGGCGCCGTACCGCCAGGCGCCGGTGGGCCCAGAACGACGGGGATGTCGACGGCCTTCCCCGCCCGGTCGACGTGCAAGACCACGCGGTCGCCCGCGTGGTGCTTCTTCAGGACGGCGACCAGCTGATCGGAGTTGGTCACCGATGTCGAGTCGACGCCGGTGATCACGTCACCGAGTTCGATGCTGTCCTTCGCGGACGACGACGCCTCGACCGCGACGATCTCGACACCGGGCTTCAGCGGGTAACCGAGGTAGCGCAGCGCCGCCACCTTCGCGTTCTCCTGCGAGGTGTCCATCTGGATCTCGCTCTCGCGCTGCGCCTGTTTCGCCGTCGTCGAGGGCGCGTAGAGCAACCGCCGCGGCACCACGGCCTCCGACGACCGCCACCAACCGAGCAGCAGGTAGCCGATGGAGAGGTTCTTGCGCGCGCCGCCATATTCGTCGACCGTCACCAGATAGAGCGCACCCGTGGTCGGGGTCGTCGCGTGCCCCGGAATCGCGATGAGGGGCGTGCCACCGTGCGCGCCGAGCGTGTTGTCCACCGGGCCGGGCGTGAGGCGGACGTAGGGCACCGGCAGGAAGAAACCGACGAGCACGAGCCCCATCGCCAGGATCGCCGAGACGATGAGCGTCATCGCTTGGCGTCGCATGCCGGTCAGCGTAACGCAGCGTCAGGATGCCGATGCCGGACATGACCCGAGCCGGACGGCGCCTGCTCGCGCTATCCGGCTCGGGGCGTCGGTGCCGGTCTCAGCGGGCGAAGAACCCGATCCCGCGTTCACGCCGTGCGGCGTGCTCGAGTTCCGGCTCCGCGGCCGGCTGCTGGTCTGCTGAGGGGAGGATCTGCGGGCTCGGGGCGAACCCGACCGGAGCCGGCGGCATCACGAACTGCTCGCTGTTGACCAGCGGCTGGTCCGGGACGACGATGCCGGTCGCCGACCCGTCACGCGGGTCCTGGCCGTAGCTTTCGATCGCCTCAGCGATGGTCGTGGGCGCACCGGCGGGTGCCGGCCCGAACGGCTCGGCGGCCTGCTCGTCGCGGACGACGGCGGGTGACTGCTCGTCGCGGACGACGGCGGTTGACTGTGCGGCGAATGCATTGACGGCGGGCTGCCCTTCGCCCACGGTCACCGGGTCGGCCGGCAGCTGCACTTCCTGCGGCGCGGGAACCGGGCCGGCTTGCGTCGGCTCGGACGGGTTCTGCTGGCCCTCCTGCGGCGCCTCGACGCGGTACCACGCCTTGAAGGACAGCGGCACCTCGGTGAGCGCGTGTACGGAAGCCTCACCGACGTTCTCGACGTTTCGCAGATGCTCGACGAAGCGCAGGGCCTCGTCGAGGTTCGACAGCCGCCGGAAGGCC
This sequence comes from uncultured Actinomycetes bacterium, assembly GCA_963782965.1. Taxonomy (GTDB): domain Bacteria; phylum Actinomycetota; class Actinomycetes; order Acidothermales; family Acidothermaceae; genus CAWALV01. Next base: position 592,688 of record CAWALV010000006.1, on the reverse strand, counting down.
GGGGTGCCGTCCGGGGCGGGGAAGAAGACGACGTGTTCCACGGTCCCTCACTTAGCCGATGGGGGCCCATGGCGGCGGCGACGGGCCCGGCACATGCAAATGACGTGTGATAGATCGGCAGCTGGACCAGCCCACCTTGAGCCATCCGGGTCAAAGGCCTGGAGCCGAACGACAATTGGTCGGCCGCCGGCCTCGAGCGGACGGCGGTATGCGCCGCTTGCCGTTACTCTGACCGGTTTCGCCGGGCGTTGCGAATGCCCCGAGCCTTCCGCCGCGCGGCCGCGTTGTGTGGCTTCGTCGTCGCCAACGCGTGCCGGAAACGCGAGAACGACTCCATCGTCTCCTGCATCGCGGCCGGCTTCGGGGGGCGCGTCATCAAATAGACGCGCACGATGCCGATCACCAATGCGGTCACCGGGATCAGCAACCACAACAGCACTGTCATCGCGTATCCGCAGGTTCCTTCCGGCGCCGGCCTTCCACAACATCTGCTGCCGAACCGCGCTCGCGGCCACCGGTGATCTCGGCAGCTTGGGTGTTGGTCACCGACCAGAGTAGACGCCGAGCCGTCAGTGGGAGCCCTCCGAGATGCCCACCCACTCGACGTCGCCGTCGAGGAACGTCTGTCGCTTCCAGATCGGCACTTCGGCCTTGATCCGGTCGATCAACTCCTGGCCCGCCGCGAAGGCTTCGTGTCGATGGCCGCACGCGGCCGCCACGACGACCGCGAGGTCGCCGACCTGCAGCATGCCGATGCGGTGAACGGCAGCGATTGAGATCACGTCGCGGCTGGCAGCGACCGATTCGGCGACTTGGCGCATGCGCGCGGTCGCGTCGGGATGCGCTTCGTATTCGAGCGAGCGCACCGGCCGCCCGGCGTCCTCGTCGCGCACGGTCCCGACGAAGACGGCGACGCCGCCGACAGATGGACCGCTGACCGCCGCGAAGACCTCGTCGATCGACAACTCAGCAGCCCGGACGTCGACCAGGCGCACCGCGTCCGCCGGCTCACCCACGACGCCGCCTCCGGGCTCTGCGCACGAGCGCGGCGGTCCCGACGAGGGCGACGGTCGCGCCGACGGCGGCGCCTGCCGCGGCGTCGCGGCGGCCGAGCCGATGCCCGCCGATCGCGAGCCGACCCGCCGCTTGCGCCAGCAGCGCGGCGAGTGCCGCCTCGTTGGTGTAGGTCGGGCGCCAGCCGTGACCGGCCAGCTTGGCTGCCTCGACCACCCACGGGTGCACCAGGAACTGGAGGTCGTTCGCCGATGCCGGCGTCACGCCGAATCGGTGCAGGCGTTCCGCGGTGCCGAACGCGACCGACGCCGGGAGCTCGATGTGCCGCTTGCCGCTGATGCGCTCGACATCGGCCTGCGACAGCCAACCCTCGCTGGCGACAGCGATGGCTTGGAACCGTGGCGAGGCCACCTCGGCGTCGTCTGGAGGTTCGCGAGTGATCACCACGGCGAGGGCCGACATCAGATCGTCGACGTGACAGAACTGCCACGCGGTTTGCGAGCCCTTGACGGACAGCAGCCAGGGCGCCTCGAAATGTCGCGTCACGATGGTATCGGTGTCCGGCCCGACGAGCGCGGCCGGCCGCAGGACCGTGACGGCCAGCCCGGGATGGGTCCGAGGTGCCTGCTGCGCGAGCTGTTCGACCTCGAGCAGGTCACCGAGCACGCCAGCATCGGGAGTCGCGTTCAACTCGGCATCTTCGGGGAGCGGGACAGCGTTGCCCGGCTGCGCGCCGTACACCATCGCGCTGGTCACGAGCACGACGTGCTTCACACCCGCAGCGGCCGCAGCGGTGAGCACGGTCGCGGCCCCGCGGACGTTCATCGACCGGCGCTCGTCGGTATCGGCGTCGACCGCGGACTCCACCGCGAGATGCACGACGACGTCGACGCCCGTCAGCCGATCGGCCAGAGCCGGGTCTCGGACGTCGGCGAGGCGCCAGGTCGCCTTCGGTGCATCGCCACGGATGGTGTCGATCGCGATGACTTTCTTCACCGGCGTTGCAGTACTCGCTGCGACCGCCGTGCTCGCCGCCGGGTCATCAGCGTTGGTGAGCCGCTGCACGAGCACCTCGCCGAGCCCCCGCGCCGCCCCGGTGACCGCGACGACGAGGCCGGCCCGGCGACCGCGCCGGGACGCGGCCCGCTTGGTAGCGCCGGCCGGCTCGGCCGGTTCGCTCGGCTCGGCCGGTTCGCTCGATTCGGCCGACTCGGTCGGCGTGTCAGCGCTCGCGGGCGGACGTGCCCTGCGCCGTGGGCGAACGGGCCGGTCGCCCGTACTCATCGGACCACCGGGCCGACTACCGTGGGCTGCATGGACGACGCCGAGCGCGCGATAGTGGCGATCCCCGCGCGACACCATCCGGCGGCCGACCGCCTATTCCGCCGGCCGCTCACCTGCGGCCACCCGCATCTGCTCCCCGTCATGGGCACCATCCTGCCCGAGGAGCCTTGAGGAGCGCGATGTGACTGACTTTCCATTCGGTTTCGGTAAGCCGGACGACGAGGGCGACGGCGCGCAGGGCGGGCCGTCCGGCTCGTCGGGGCAGCCGCCCATGGGTGCGGGAGCGTTCAACTTCGGCTTCCCGGCCGGTGCCGACATCGGCGAAGCCCTGCACCGCTTCGCCGACATGCTCTCCTGGGAGGGCGGCCCGGTGAACTGGGATCTCGCGAAGGACGTCGCCCGGCAGGCGGCGTCCGGCGACGACCCCACGGTGAGCGACGCCGACCGCGAGAAGGTCGAAGCGGCTGTTCGGCTCGCCGAGCTCTGGCTGGACCCCGCAACCAGCTTCCCTTCCGCAACGACGACCGCCCACGCCTGGAGTCGTGCCGAGTGGATAGAGACGACGCTGCCGACGTGGAAGACCCTCGTCGAACCGGTAGCGACCAAGGTCGTCGACGCGTTCGGCGGCGAACTCGGTAGCGGGTTGATGGCGGGGCTCTCGGGCGGCTCGCCCGACGACCCGGAGCTCTCCGGCGATTTGCCCGCCGAAGTTCAGCAAATGGCGGGCCCGCTGATGTCGATGATGCGCCAGATGGGCGGCGTCATGTTCGGCGGTCAGGTCGGCCAGGCGTTGGGCACGCTCGCCCGCGAGGTCGTCTCGTCGACCGACATCGGCCTGCCGCTCGCCGGCACCGGGCAAGCGGCGCTGTTACCTGCCTCCATCGCGACGTTCGGCGAAGGCCTCGGCCTGCCGCAAGACGAGGTGCGACTGTTCCTCGCCCTTCGCGAAGCCGCCGCTCACCGGTTGTTCGGCGCCGTGCCGTGGCTGCGGCCGCGGGTGATCGCCGCGATCGAGGACTACGCGCGCGGCATCACCATCGACACCGACAACCTCCAACAGGCCATCGGCTCCATCGACCCGTCCAACCCGCAGGCCGTTCAGGAGGCGTTGGCGGGCGGCCTGTTCACTCCGCAGAACACGCCGGCTCAGGTCGTTGCTTTGACGCGACTGGAAACGCTGCTGGCGTTGATCGAAGGCTGGATCGACGACGTCGTCGGCGAGGCCGCGCGCGAGCGGCTCGCCGGCGCGGCGGCGCTCGGGGAGACCGTGCGCCGACGTCGGGCGAGCGGCGGGCCGGCGGAGCAGACGTTCGGCACCCTGGTCGGCTTGGAGCTTCGGCCACGGCGGATGCGCGAAGCCGCCCAACTGTGGCGAGCACTGCGCGACGCCCGCGGCGTCGAAGGCCGCGATGCGCTGTGGGAGCACCCCGATCTCCTCCCGAACGCCGACGATCTCGATGATCCGCAAGGCTTCGTCGACCGGCGCGACATCGACCTCGACCTCGGCGCGCTCGATGACGCGCCGGAGGCGCCACCGGGGTCGGATGACCCGAACGGCGGCCGGCCCGATCAACCCGGCGACGCGGCGGAATAACGCGGCAGGCACGTCACCACAAGGCGTCGGACTGGTGGCCGGAAGGCCAGGATCGGCCCCGGCTTCGGGCCGCCGCTTGGAAGGCAGGCGCGGGCCGGACCGGCGCCGATTGCCCGGGCTCGCCGAGATCGCCGTCGCCGCAGTCAAACGGCTCATCCGGTTCGCCGGTCGCGCCCTCAGGCGCCTCAACGACGCCGAGCAAGTAGCCGCGGGCGCGCTCAGCCTTCGGATAGCGACCGACCAGCTCCTGAAAGCGCGGCCCATGGCTCGCGTCGAGCAGGTGAGCAAGTTCGTGGACCAGGACGTAGTCGATCACCCACGACGGCATGGTGCGCAGCCGGTCGGACAACCGGATGGTGCCGTCGACCGGAGTGCACGAACCCCAGCGCGAGGCCTGGTTGGAGACCCAGCGCACGCTCGACGGCCGCGCCGAGCCGCTGAGGTAGGTGCGGGACAGTTCGGCGGCCCGGCGACTGAGTTCGTCGTCGCTGCGAGTCGCGCGCCCGCCACGCCGGCGCTCCTGGGCCGCCAGGCGTTCGAGCATGATCCGAACCCAGCGCTGTTCCTCGGCCCGCGACATCCGGGCCGGCATCAAGACGATGACGCGGTCGCCCTCGCGGTAGGCGGAGACGGTGCGCCTTCGGCGGGCACTGCGGCGTACCTCGATCTCGGCGGAGCCGAGCGCAGCGAGCGCGCTGTCGTCAGCCGGCGCGCGGCGAGCCGAGCCGGTGCTGCGAGCCGACCCGGAGGACTTGGAAGTAGGCACGCGGGCACGCTACCGCCCGTCGACGACGGGCAACCGTCAACGCTGCTCCACCCCGACACGAGAGGTGTCTCGGGCGAGGTCGCCCGGGCGCCTCAGGTTTCTTGTGTCCACACGCACTTTGCCTGTTTGTGCAGGTCACGACCCTGCCGCTGAGACCGGCGCAGCGTTGTCCCCAGCTTGTCCGCCGGGTTTCCACAAGAACGCCCCAGCCCGTCCCCACCCCGGTCACAGGTGCGTCCACAGCCTGCGGCGACCAACCGCGCGATGTCGTTGACGGCAGTCGGCGCGGACTCATACGTTCGGGCCCGTTGAAGCCCTCGGGCGGCACCCGTTCGCAAGGGGAAGGTGGACGGGAAGCCGGCCGAGGGCTTCGCATATCTCCGGTAGAGGGTTCGGCCGAGGGCTCTGCCCGTGCCGGCGCCGGTCGCCGGTGGTGTTGCCCGGTACGGGCGCCCGCCGGCGTCCCCACGACCTGTGGAAAACCCGCCACTAGCTGTGGACAACTGGGCCCGAACGTCGTCCCCGCTCACCTGCGTCGGCGCGCGTGCGCTACGCGTGAGCGTGACTGACGTAGGGTGTCCAACGGTTTCGCCTATCCGCGAGGGTGGGCCTGCCCAGCGGGAGCGGCCGCCGGCACCGCCGGATCGGCGCGGGATCGCGAACTGCAGACAGCACCACCCAGGCTGCCAGAGCACGGGAGCACGGCAAGCGCACGACAGCAGCACGGCAGCAGCACGGCATCGTGGGAGCCGGCAGCGCTCCAGCGACACGGCAGCAACTGACAGCACCGACCAAGGAGGACCGCGTGGCCGAGACGTACAGCGGCGAAGCGTACTGCGTGAAATGCAAGGAGAAGCGCCAGTTCGAGGGCAATGTCGTCGTCAACGACAAGGGCACCAAGATGGCGAAGGGCAAGTGCCCTGTGTGCGGTACCACCCTCAACCGGATCCTCGGCAAGGCCTGACCGCCCGCGGCTGCCGCGCTCGCGCGCCAGCCGAGCACTCTGACTCGCAGACCCGCCGGCACGACCGGAGCGCCCAACGCTCCCGTCGTGCCGGCGGCTGCGTTGTTGGCCCGAAATCGTCGGCGACAGATGAGGGCACTGCGTTTGTGCCGCACGGTGCTACTTGGTACTGGTGACGAGCCGCTCGCGGTCGAACATCGCGGACGCGAAGCGGCCGCCCATTCGGATCAGGACGATCAGCGCGACCGCTGCGATGAGAGCTGTCTTCGCCGTGGCGGGTATGACGTTGAACGCGACGAGCGTCGTGACCGCGACGGTGGGAAGACTGGCAAGGACGGACAGCTGCCCGGCAGTGCGCGGATCGCTGCATCGCGAGGAGACGGCGATGCCGACCCAGATCGACCAGATCGCCAGTAGTGGCGTGAAGACGAGCTGAGCGACCAGGTCCGGCCACCGGACGAACGCGGCGGCTACTCCAGGATGCGCGAACAGTTCGACCAGCGCCACGTAGAAGGCGAAGACGCCGTAGGCCACCACGATGGTCGGGAGAAACGCGGCTAGAGCTTTTCCGAGCAGCAGCTCGCGACTACGTATCGGCGTGGAGAGCAAAGGTTCGAGCGTGCCCTGCAGTCGTTCACCGACGACCGCGTAGGCCGCCAACATTCCCGGGACCAGGACCGGGATCGCCAGCATGTACAGCAGCCCGTGCTCGCGGTGTAGCCCCGCGGAGGCAGAGGAAGGCAGCGTGAACGCTTGGATCACCGGTTGGATGAGGAACACCAGCGGGAAGATCACCATCGCGTACACGACGTTGCCGTTGCGCCGATACTCGCGCAGCTCCTTGCGCAGGACGGCGCGGACGCGTCGACGGCTGAGGGTCACGGCTGATTACCGTGGTCGTGGTCGACCAGCTCGAGGTAGACGTCCTCGAGCGTGTGCCGCGTCTGGGAAAGGGAGAGCACGTCCGCACCGGCGGCAACCAGCGCCCTGATGACGGCCGGCGCGGCGACCGCGCTGTCGGAGACGGTCAGGCGGTAGCCGGCCCCGCCGTCCGGCTGCCACCCGGTGACTGCCGGCAGACCGTCGAGGACGGCTGCAGGATCGGGCAGGGGCGCCGCCAGCTGGACGGCGAGCGACCGGGCGAACAGCCGGTCGCGCAGCTCGTCAGGCCGGCCGACCGACCGCAGCGTCGTGGTGAGAATCCCCACGCGGTCGCAGAGCCGCTCGGCCTCCTCGAGCCGGTGGGTCGTAAGGAAGATGGTGACGCCTCGACGTCGCAGTCCGTCAATGAGCTCATGCACGTCGCGCACCGCGGCCGGGTCGAGGCCAGACGTCGGCTCGTCGAGGAACAAGACCTGCGGGTCACCGAGTAGCGCCCGCGCCAGCGCGACCCGCTGGCGCAGCCCTTTCGACAGCGCGCCGCACAGGTCGTCGGCGCGGTCGTCCAACTTGACCGCCCGCAAGACCTCGACGATCCGGGCGGAAGGCCGGGCCACCTCGTACAGGTCCGCGAAGCAGGCCAGGTTGTCGCGCACGCTCAGCCGGAGGTACAGACCGGGAGCCTCCGGCATCACGGCGATCCGTTGTCGTATCTGCACTCCGTTAGCCGGCGTCAGCGCCAGACCCGCCACATGCGCGGAACCCGATGTCGGGGCGAGCAACGTGGCCAGGGTCCGGACGGTCGTCGTCTTACCGGCGCCGTTCGGACCGAGGAATCCGAAGACCTCCGCCTGAGCAACCTCGAACGACACGTCCGCGAAAGCGACGCGGTCACCGAACCGCTTGGTCAGGCCCTCGACCAGTAGCGCCGGCCCGCCGGATTCCACCACGCGCCCTCCTCCGTACGTCCCGGTACAGCCATCATGACAACCAGGGCAGTCGCGGCGACGGCACCACGACGACGCGGTCACCGCGAGTGGCGGTTCCCCACGAGTGGCGTCACCGCGAGCGGCGGTTCCCCACGAGTGGCGTCACCGCGAGCGGGCGACACCGCGAGCGGGCGAGATCCGAGTCTGCCGGCTGGCCACTCCCGCCACGGCAGATGCCCGTCCACAACCGCGCGACGGGACAGCCCTGCCCTCTCGTTGTGGACGACGGCGACGGGCCGCGCGCGGCGATGACACGCTGCATCCGGCGGCCATCGGCCAGGCCGGGCGGGCGAGAGGTACGGAGGGTGCAGTGCGACCTGTACTCAAGAAGGGTCTGCGCCAACTGTGGCGCGACGAGACGACACTGCAGATCGGCCTCGATCCGAACCGAGCACTCGTCGTCGGCGGCCTGCGGCCCGAGATCACCAAACTGCTCCCGGCACTCGACGGCTGCCACACGCAAAGCGATCTCCGTCGAGTCGCGCAACGACTCGGTGTCGACGCCTCCGTTGTCGACCGCCTCCTCGGCTTCCTGCTCGAGGGCTGCGTCATCGACGACGCCGGGCAACTCGGCCCCGTGCTCGCCGATCTGCCGCGCGACGAACAGGACCGCCTCGCACCCGACGTCAGTTCGCTGTCCATCGTCTCCGGAGCCCTCGACGGCGGAAGCGCGCTCCTGGCCCGCCGACGTCGCACCGCCGTAGGCATCGTGGGCGCCGGCCGGGTCGGAGCAAGCGTCGCGACGTTGCTCGCCGCAGCCGGGGTGGGTCGGGTGGTCGTCGACGATCAAGGTCGCTGTGCCGCGGCCGATTGCGCGCCGGCCGGATCCTCGGTCACCGAGGTGGGCAGCCGGCGCGACCACGCCGCCGCGGCGGCGCTACGCCGAGTGAGCCGCAGCGTCCGCACCGACCCGCGGCGTCCCGGCGAGCGGTTCGACCTCGTCGTCCTCGCACCGACCGGGGCAGCGCCGCACGACGTCGGCGACGAACTCCTTCGAACCAACACGCCGCATCTGTTCGCGGCCGTACGGGAGGTGACCGGCGTCGTCGGGCCGCTCGTCGTCCCCGGCAAGACCGCGTGCCTGCGCTGCCTCGACCTGCACCGGGTTGATCGCGACCCCGCGTGGCCGCTGCTCGCCGCACAGCTCGCCACCGACGCGCAGCGTTCTCCGGCGGGTGCCTGCGACGTCGCGCTCGCCACGCTCGTGGCCAGTGTTTGCGCGCTCCAAGCGTTGAGCTTCGTCGACGGGCTCGGCGGCACACCAGTGCCCGGCAGCAGCGCGGCCAACGCGACCTTCGAAGCCACGCTCCCCGACTGGCGAATGCGGCGCCGGCAGTGGTCATTGCACCCGGCCTGCGGCTGTCATTGGTTCGGCGAGAGCGAAAGCGATCTCGAAAACAACTTTGAACGCCCGCGATCAGCGACAATGGCTCCATGAGCGAGATGCCGCGCAACACGGTGACCCGGACTGCGCGCCTCGCCTCCCTGCCGCTCGGTGCGGCCGGGCGCACCGCAGTCGGGTTGGGCAAGCGACTCAGCGGCCGCCCCACGCACGAGGTCGTCAGCGAGTTCCAGCAGCGCACCGCCGAGCAGTTGTTCAGTGTGCTCGGTCAGCTCAAGGGTGGCGCGATGAAGGTCGGTCAGGCGTTGTCGGTGTTCGAAGCCGCGATGCCTGAGGAGCTCGCCGCGCCGTATCGCGACGCCCTCACCCGATTGCAGGACGACGCTCCGCCGATGCCCGTACCGATCGTGCACAAGGTGCTGGCGAGCCAGCTCGGCCCCGACTGGCGCGACCTGTTCCAGCGCTTCGACGACACTCCGGCGGCGGCCGCCTCGATCGGCCAGGTGCACCGTGCCGTGTGGTCGGACGGCCGACCGGTCGCCGTGAAGATCCAGTACCCGGGCGCGGGAAAGGCGCTGCTCTCAGACCTCAACCAGCTCAGCCGCCTGGCCCGCATGTTCGGCGTCCTGTCGCCCGGCCTCGACATCAAGCCGTTGGTTCAGGAGCTGAAGGAACGCGTCGCCGAGGAGCTGGACTACCGGCTCGAGGCGCAGGCTCAACACGGGTTCGCCGGCGCCTACCTGGGTGACCCGGACATCTTCGTGCCCGACATCCTCGCCGGCGCCGATCGGGTGTTGGTCAGCGAGTGGGTCGACGGCACGCCGCTGTCGGTGGTGATGCGCTCGGGCCGTCGCGCGGCCCGTGACGCCGCAGGCATGCTGTACGTGCGGTTCCTGTTCTCCGGCCCGGCGCGCGCCGGCCTCCTGCACGCCGACCCGCATCCGGGCAACTACCGGATCATGGACGACGGCCGCCTCGCCGTCCTCGACTTCGGGGCCGTGAACCGGCTGCCGGGTGGGTTCCCTCCGGTCATCGGGCGGCTGCTGAGCCTCGCGATGAGTGATGACCGGGACGCTGTGCTCGACGGTCTGCGCGACGAGGGTTTCATCACATCTCGGCGCGACATCGATGCCGGCGAACTGGTCGCCTACCTCAACCCGTTCCTCGACCCGGTCCGGCACCCGACGTTCCACTTCACCCGGGCCTGGCTTCGCGAGCAAGCGTCGCGGGTCGGCGATCCGCGCACGCCGTCCGGCGCGCTCGCGCGCCAACTCAACCTGCCGCCCTCGTACTTGCTCATCCACCGAGTCTGGATGGGCGGCATCGGGGTGCTGTGCCAGCTCGACGCGCAAGGGCCGTTCCGCGACGAGATGGAGCGGTGGTTACCGGGCCTCACCCACGGCGTCGACTGACGCCGCGGGAGACGACGCACGCATCGGGCAAAGCAAAGGCGCCGCATCTTCGGATGCGGCGCCTTTGCTCTTGGTGCGCTGGTATTGGCCCCGGCTGGTCAGCGACCGGCCAGCAGAACCCGGCGGAACCAGTGACCGGACTCCTGTGCGTGAGGTGTGCCCGGGCGAGCCCAACTCCGCTTCGTTCGCTGTGCACCTAGGTGCACCTGGCGTTCTCGTTCGGCCATAACGGCGCGAACGTGCGCCTCCTGCAAAGTGAACATCGTGTACTCCTACATCCCCTCGATAACGACTCGTTGCGCGGACGCCACGAGCGACTGTGCGGCTCAAGCCGCGACCTCCTTGCGGGGGCGACCGCGCGGACGCTTGCGGGGCACGACGACCCCACCCACGAACAGTTCGCCACCCCAGACGCCCCAGGGCTCACGCCGCTCGAGCGCGGCGGTGAGGCAGTTGATGCGCACCGGGCACTCAGCGCACATCGCCTTGGCGGTCTCGACATCGTCGGGCGACTCGGCGAAGAACAACTCCGGATCGACCGTCAGACAGGGAATCTCCAACGACCGGTGCAGTGCCTTTGCGAGCACCTCGTCGAACTGGTCGGTCAGCAACTGCGTCACCCCCTCGTGACGTCGTAGGTGCACCGCAGGCGGTAACCGGCGGTGGATTCGCCTCGGGCGGTAGCCCGTGGTTCTTGCGCCACGGGCGCGTGACCCGTGGTGGTGCACTGCGGGTGGTGACCCGCGATGCCGGCCGAGCGCCAGGCCGTCATCCTCGCGATGGGGTCTGACACTTTGCGCCTCCGTGTTCGTGTCTTGCAGAAGAGACGATCGGCCCTTGCGTAAGTCGTCGCTCTTGCTGCTGGTGGAGCGGGCTCGTCGGTCGGTCGGGCAGTTCGTCGTCGGGGCGGGTGGGTCGTCGGGGCGTTGGCTAGCGGGATCGGAACAAACAAAAAGGCCGCGGACCCGGATTCGGGTTCGCGGCCTGGAGTGCGCCAGTTCGAGGACGTCTCAAGCTGGTGGTCTCCAGGACGGGGACCCGGTGGTTCCGTTCGTACGGTTGAACAGGTGCTGGTTGGTGCGCGGTGCGGTCGTCAGGCTCGGGAGCTGCGCGCAAATCGGGGCCGTGGCCGGCTTCAGTGCGACTGCCATCGCTGCCTTGGAAGCCGGCATTGCCTTAGGAGCGACTGCCTTAGGAGCGACTGCCTTAGGAGCGACTGCCTTAGGAGCGAGTGCCTTAGGAGCGAGTGCCTTAGGAGCGAGTGCCTTAGCGGCCAGTGCCTTCGCGACTGCTGCCTCGACTACGGCAACTGCCGGCGCGACACCCGTGGCGACCGAGCCGAGCTCCGTGGCGCTAGCGGCTGCGCGCCAGCCGGCACCCGCGAGGGGCACGAGCGTGGTACGAGCAGCAGCGGTGGAGAGCACAGCGCGTTCGCGGGCCGCGAAAGCGACGCCGGGCCGATCAACGATTCCGATCTTCACCAGTGCTCACCACCTCTCGAGTCGTAGGTTCGCCTGCGCCGCGTGAGGCACAGTGCCGGTCATCTTGCGGGTACTGCGATTTCGGATACAAAGAGAACTCGGACGCCGGGCAGCCAGATGTAGGCGCTTCCCGGCGAACCTTGGAGCAGGGTACGGGCTCGGCGGCGAAGCACACAATGCATTTTCGGCTATCTCAGGTTTCAGCTATTCGGCCGGCTCAAATCTGCGGCGCTCGCGAGCCCTGCGTCGACAGGTCGATCGTCGTGTCGGTCTCGCGCTGGCACAGCGACAGCACCTCATCGGCATAGGCGTTCAGCTTCATCGCGCCGACGCCCCCGATGGAGGCGAGTTCCTCCCGGGTCGCTGGCCGCACCTCGGCGATGCGGGTGAGCGTCGCGTCGGTGAAGACGCAGTAAGCCGGCTGCTTGAGCCCCTTCGCACGCTCCAACCGCCACGCCCGCAACCGTTCGAACAGCTGCTCGTCGACGTCGCCCGGGCAGTCGGCGCACCGGCCGAGCTTGCGTTCGGCACCGGCCGTGAGCACCCGTTGGCACACCCGGCAGCGCAGCGTCTCGTACCGCCGGTCGCGCCGGCCGCCCCCTGCCCGGCCCTGCCGTTCGGTCGCCGGTCCGCGCTGGGTGGGGTCGATCGCGACCAGGAACCGGCTCGGACGGCGAGAGGCGCGCCCGCCGGGCGAGCGTGCTGCAGCCCAGGAGAAGAACAGGTGCTCGCGCGCCCGGGTGATGCCGACATAGACCAGCCGCTGCTCCTCTTCGATCTGCTCCGGCGTCTCGGCGTACACGATCGGCAACGTGCCTTCGACCAACCCGACGACGAAGACGGCGTCCCACTCCAAGCCTTTCGCCGCATGCAACGAGGCGAGGGTCACGCCGTCGACCGTCGGCGCGTGCTGAAGCGATGCGCGCTCCTCCAGATCGGCGACGAACTCGGCGAGCGACCCCTCGGCACGTTCCTCGGCAAGGCGCGCCAGCGCGGCGAGAGAGTCCCACCGATCGCGGGCGACACCTGCGCCCGCGGGTGCAGTGGGGGTGAGGCCCACGCCGGCGAGCACGTCGCGGACGACGTCGGACAGCGGCGCGACGGCGTCGGGCTGCTCGCTTCGGGTGGCCGCGCGCAGCAGGAACAGCGCTTCGCGGACCTCCGGCCGCTCGAAGAATCGCTCGGCGCCGCGCAGTACGTAGGACACGCCCGCCTCGGCCAGCGCCTGCTCGTAGGTCTGCGACTGCGCGTTGATCCGGAAGAGGACGGCGATCTGGTGCGCGGGCATCCCTGCGGCGATCAACTGCGCCGCGCGACCCGCGACGGCCCGCGCTTCGGCGTCCTCGTCGTCGTAGCTCGAGATGGTGGGTTCGGGCCCGGCAGGCCGCTGCGCGACGAGCGTGCCACCGGAAAGCCGGTTCGCCGCCGCCACGATCTGCGGGGTCGAGCGGTAGTCGCGCACCAGCCGGACGACGGCCGCCTGCGGGTAGCGCGCGGAGAAGCCGGTGAGGTAGGTCGGCGTCGCGCCGGCGAAGGTGTAGATCGTCTGCTCGGGATCGCCGACCACGCACAGGTCGTCGCGCCCGCCGAGCCAGGCGTCGAGCAGTCGCTGCTGGGCGGGGTTGACGTCCTGGTACTCGTCTACGACGAAGTAGCGGTATTGGTCGCGGACTTCCTGGGCGACCGCCGGCTCGCTCTCGAGCAGCGCTGTCGCGTGCAGGAGCAGGTCTTCGAAGTCGAGCACGTTCTTGCGGGCCTTGAGGTCTTCGTAGCCCGCGTAGATCGCGGCCACCTCGGCCTCGGCGCGAGGGGCGATCCGGTGCGCGAGCCGCACCGAAGCCGCGTAGTCGTCGGCGGGGCGCTGGAGCGCCTTCATCCATTCGATCTCGCCGGCGACGTCGCGCAGTTCGGACGACGACAGGCCGAGCCGCAGCCGACCGGCGACCTCGGCCAGCAGCGGCACCTTCGACGAGACGATCCCCGGCAGCGGACCGCCGATTGTTCGCGGCCAGAAGTACTGGAGTTGGCGCAGCGCCGCCGAATGGAAGGTTCGAGCAGCAACCTGGGCCGCTCCGAGCCGCCGCAGGCGGCCGCGCATCTCACCGGCCGCGCGGCTGGTGAACGTGACCGCGAGCACGTGCCGCGGGTCGACGGCGCCGGATTCCACCGCGTAGGCGATGCGGTGCGTGATCGCGCGGGTCTTCCCCGTGCCGGCCCCGGCCAGGATGCAGACCGGGCCGCGAACCGCCTCCGCCGCGGCGCGCTGCTCCGGATCGAGCCCGGCAAGCAAGCCGGGCGACTCCGCTACCTCGTTGACCACCCGTGCATCTTGGCAGGTGGTGCCGACGGAGGTTGCGGAAGAACCGCGGCTGGGGACGGGTTACACACCGGTGAAGAGGTTGCTTCCGCAACCACTCGCCGTCCCCGACAAGATCAGGAGCCCGCGTGCCCTCCGCGAACGACACCGACGAGTTGATCATGTACTCGACCACCTGGTGCGGCTATTGCCGTTCGCTCAAGCGGGGGCTCCTGGAGCAAGGGATCGCGTTCACCGAGATCAACATCGAGGACGACCCCGACAGCGCCGAGTACGTCATGAGCATCAACGGGGGGAACCAGACGGTCCCCACGGTTCGCTTCCCGGACGGCTCGACCCTGACGAACCCGCGCCTTTCGGCCGTGATCGCCCGCCTCGACGGCGTCGCCTCCTAAGACACCGGCCTGGCTAGATCGGCGAGCCCGGCGAGCTCGCCACCGAACCAGGTGTCGATCAGGTAGAACGCGACCGACGCCCGCATCGGCAGCCGCAGACTTCCGTCTGCCAACGCGGCGCGCAACTGCTCTCGGGTGAACCAGCGCGCTTCGACGATCTCCTCTGCATCGACGGTGATTTCGGTGGTCAACGCCCTCGCCGTGTAGGCGAGCATCAGGCTCGACGGGAACGGCCACGGCTGGCTGCCGACGTAGCGCAGCTCGCCGACCCGCACCCCGACCTCTTCGAAGACCTCGCGGACGACGGCACCTTCGAGCGTCTCCCCCGCTTCGACGTATCCGGCCAGCGTCGACATCCGGCCGGCCGCCCAGCTCGGCTGCCGTCCGAGCAACGCGCGGTCGTCGTCGTCCGTCACCAGCACGATGATCGCCGGATCGGTGCGCGGGTGATGCTCGCTGCCGTCGTCCGGGCAGCGACGCACATGCCCGGCGAGTGCGCTGACGGTCACCGCACCACAGCGCGGGCAATGTTGATGGCGATAGTGCCACTGCTCCAACGCCGACGCATGCGCGAGCGCCCCGGCATCGGCGTCGGGAAGCAGGGCTCCGACGTCGCGCAGTGAGGCCGTGCGCACCTCGGCGGGCGGGGGTTCGGGTAGCGGCGCGGCGATCGCGAACAGGCCGCTGCCCTCGGGCATGCCGGCGCGTAGGCCGAGAAAGAACCGCTCCCCGGAGGAAGCCGCCGGTAGCTCGCTGGTCGGCGTCCAGATCAGGGCGTCGTCGCGGACGAGTGCACGCCCGCGCTCGACGAGGAATGCACGCGAGGCCGGATGCCGCCAGGCGGCGGCGAGCCACTCGTCGTCCGCCCGCCGGTGCGCGGCCCGGTCGATCGCCGAGCGGGCGAGCGGTGGCTGACCAGGCACGGGTCGCTCAGGCCCGGCGGAGCGAAACGGCGAGGTCGTCCCACAGGTAGGCGACGGCCTCGGCCCCCCGCAGCAGCAAGGGGACGACGGCGTGCTCGTCGGGCGCGTGGATGCGGTCGGTCGGCAACCCGACACCGAGAAAGACGAGCGGCGCGTCGAGGATCTCGGCGATGTCTGCCTCCGGGCCGGAGCCCCCTTCGCGAGTGAACAACACCTCGGCGTCGAACGCGACGCCGAGTGAGCGGGTGATCGCCTGCACGGCGGGGTGGTCGAGCGGCACGAGATAGGGCCGCACGCCGGCGCCGGGGAAGGTCACCTTCGCGGTGAGCCCCGGCGGCACATGGGCGTCGACGTAGGCGCGCAGCGCCTCTTGCACCTGCGCCGGTTGCTGGTCGGCGACCAGCCGGAACGACACCTTGGCGTGCGCGTCGGTCGGCACGATCGTCTTGCTGCCCGGGCCCATGTAACCGCCCCAGATGCCGTGGACCTCGCAGGTGGGCCGGGCCCAGATGCGCTCCAGCGTGCTGAACCCTTCCTCGCCCGCGGTCGCGCGGCTCGCGGCGTCGTCGAGCCAGGCCTGCTCGTCGAACGGCAACGCGGCGATCAGCTCGCGCTCGCGCGGCGAGAGCGGCACGACGCTGTCGTAGAAGCCCGCGAGAGTGACGTGGCCGCGCTCGTCGTGCAGGCCGGAGAGCAGTTGAGCCATCACGGTGAGCGGGTTCGGCACCGCGCCGCCGAACGAGCCGGAGTGCAGGTCGACCTCCGCGCCGTGCAGGTCGATCTGGCAGTCGGTCAGCCCGCGCATGCCGACGCAGACGGTTGTGGCGCCGTGGCCGTACATGCCGGTGTCGCTCACCACGATGACGTCGCAGTCGAGGCGATCCCGCCTTTCGCGCAACAGCTGGGTGAACGTCGGTGAGCCGGATTCTTCCTCACCCTCGATGAGGAACTTCAGGTTCACCGGCGGCGCGGTGCGCTTGCTCGTCTCGAGGTTCGCGCGCAACCCGAGCACGTGGTAGAGCACCTGCCCCTTGTCATCGGAGGCACCGCGGCCGAGCAACCGGTCGCCGTCCGGGCCGGGGACCACTTTCGGTTCGAACGGCGCGAAACTCCAGAGCTCGACGGGATCGACGGGTTGGACGTCGTGGTGCCCGTACACGAGAACGGTCGGTGCGGCGGGATCGTCGCTGCGCCACTCGGCGAAAACGGCGGGCGCGCCGTCGGGTGCCGGCCAGATCTCGACAAGCGGGAAGCCCGTCTGCGTCAGGACGTCGGCAAGCCACTGCGCCGAGGCGGCGACGTCGTCGGCGTGGCTGGGGTCGGTCCATACCGATGGGATGCGCAACCACTCCGAGAGCTGCGCGACGTACTCGTCGGCGTGCTTCTCGATGTAGGCCCGGACGGCGTCTCGCCGTCCGGCGTCGATTACCGCAGCTGCGCTCATAGGTGGCACCCTACGGCGATGGCTTGCCGCGTTCGGCACGGGTCAACGAGGTCCGCACCGGGCTCTGCGAGATCAATGTCGCGACGCAGCTCAACGGCTTCATGGCCGCCGTCGTCCGGTCGGGCTCCTTAGATGCAGACCGACACGAACCTCCCGGGAGGGAACATGACAGTCATCGACCGCCTCCGCCTCGACGGCAAGGTTGCCGTCGTCACTGGGTCCAACCGTGGCCTGGGCCGTGTCTTCGCGCAGGCACTGGGTGAGGTCGGCGCGCGGATCGCCGTGGTGGCACGAGACGCCGCCGCGAACAAGGCCGCCGTCGAGGAGCTTGCCGCCCAGGGCATCGAGGCGCAGGCATTTGAGGCCGACGTGGCTCAGCGCGACTCCGTCGTCGCCGCCGCCCAGGACATAGCGAAGGCGTTCGGCCGTGTCGACGTCCTGGTGAACAACGCCGGCACCTGCATCCACCGCCCCGCCCTCGAAGTGACCGAGGACGAGTGGCGCGAGGTCCTGCGGGTCAACCTCGACGGCGTGTGGCACGGCTGCCAGGTGTTCGGCAAGCAGATGGTCGATGCTCGCGGTGGCGTCATCGTGAACATCGGCTCTATGTCGGGTCAGATCGTGAACCGGCCGCAGTGGCAGCCCGCCTACAACGCTTCCAAGGCCGCGGTGCACCACCTGACCAAGTCGCTGGCCGCCGAGTGGGCGCCCTTCGGCGTCCGCGTCAACGCCGTCGCGCCCGGGTATGTTCGCACCGACATGGCCCCGATAGACCGGCCGGAGTTCCGGCGCCACTGGATCATGGACGCCCCGCAGCAGCGGGCGGCCGAGCCGGAGGAGATCGCTCCTTCGGTGGTGTTCCTGGCGAGCCCCGCGTCGAGTTTCATGACCGGATCGATTCTGGTGATCGACGGCGGCTACTCGGTCTTCTAGCGACCTGGGTTTCGCATCTCGGCGGCGGTCGGCTCACGCGTCGAACGCATCGCAGTCGCGCGGACCGACGGAGAGACGTTCGAAACGGCCGATATCGTCAGCGCTGCCGTACGGACGGCGCGGAACGCAGCAGTTCCTCGACGCCGTCGCGGTCGAGGAGGTCGGACGGCGACACGGTTTCGGCGGGCTGATCGGTGCCCGGCCGCGGGCGCAGGTAGCAGAACGCGGCCCGCACCCGCGCCAGCTCGACGCCGGTGAGTTCGGCCCAGGCCAGCCGGTAGGCCGCGAGCTGGACGGCGGCGGCTTCGGCGTCCGCGCCGGAGGGCCGGCGTCCGGTCTTCCAGTCGACGACGGTGAAGCCGCCGTCGGCGTCGCGGTAGACGGCGTCCATCCGGCCGCGGATGACCACGCCCGGGTCGCCGACGACGAGCTCGAACCCGACCTCGACGTCGACCGGATCGCGGGCGGCCCAGGGACTCGCCAGGAACGCCTGCTGCAACGCGGCGAGGTCGGCATCGGGCGCCGCGTCGGCGTCGGCCGAACCCGGCAGCTCGTCGATGTCGAGCAGCCGCGGCGAGCCGAACCGCTGCTCGAGCCACGCGTGCAGGGTCGTACCGCGCCGGGCGAGTGGCGCCGGCGCCGCCGGAAGCGGCCGGCGAAGCTGGCGGGCCAGCTCACCCGGGTCGCGCTGCAAGGTGACGAGTTGGCTCACGGACAGATGCGGGGGCAACGCGACGTCGATGCCGGCGCGCGACTCGCGAGCCGCCCGCTCGGCCAGCAGCACCTCGACGTCGCGGTCCCACTCCGCCATCGCCGCGGCGACCTCGGGCGCGTGCGGCGCTTCGGCAGGCGGCGCGGCGAGGCGTTCGCGGACCGCGGCCGCGGCTTCCTCAACGGCAGCGCGACGCTCGCCGAGCGGGTCATAAGGCCACGGCGCGCGGACCGGGCCGGCGGCGTGCCGCGGATTCGGCGCCGCGTCGACCGGCTCCGGCGCCCATTCGTCGACGACCCCGGCGCCCGCTTCGCAGATCGCGCGCACCGACTCGAGGAAGACGCTCGGGATGCGCGGCTTCTTGGTGTCGTCCCACCGGTAACCGGTGCACACCAGGAGGTCCCTCGCGCGGGTCACCGCCACATACGCGAGCCGTCGCTCTTCGTCGAGCAGGTGCGCGGCGACTTCGGACTTGAACGCGTCAACCGCCGCCAGCGCCTCCGTCTGATCGCTCACCGCATCGAACCCGGCGACAGGCAACGCGTGCCGATCACCGCGCAACGGCCACGGCAAGGCGCCGCGTTGGGTCAGCCAGCCCTTGGCGTCGGTGACCCGCATGTTCGGGAACACGTTTTCGACCAGGCCGGGCACGCACACGACGTCCCACTCAAGACCCTTGGCCCGGTGCACGGTGAGCAGCTGCACGCGGTCGTCTCGTACCTGCGCGTGAACGCCGGTTTCAGGAACGTCGTCTTGCGATACATCATCGTCGGGCCGGTCGAGCCCGCGTTCCTGGGATGCTGCGGCGTCGAGGTAATCGAGGAACGCCGGCAGGTTGGCAGCTTCGCCGCCGGAGGCGAACTCGGCCGCGACGTCGACGAGCGCATCGAGGTTGGCGCGCGTCGCCGCCGCCCGCGTGTTGCCATCACGCGCCAGCACCTCGACGTCGATACCGGTGGTGCGGATGACGTCGCCGACGATGTCGGGCAGCGGTTGCACGAGCCGACCACGCAGCGTGCGCAGCTCGCGGGACAGCGCGCTCAAGCGCTCGTAACCGGCTTCCGACAACCAACCGCGCGGCGGCAGGTCGTCGAGTGCGTCGACGATGCTGCGGTCGTCGACCTCGTCGGGGTCGAGCTCGACTGCGGCGACGTCGGGCAGCTCGTCCCGAGGGACGGCGAGGTGGCGCGCCCACCTGCCCAGTGCGGCGAGGTCGCGCGGGCCGATGCGCCAGCGCGCGCCGGTGAGCAGCCGCATCAGCGCGTCGCCGCGGCTCGCGTCGACCAGCACTCGCAGCACGGCTACGACGTCGACGACCTCCGGCTCGAGCAGCAGCCCGCCGACGCCGAGTATCTGCAACGGGACACCCCGGCCGCGCAACGCAGCTTCGATGCGCGGCAACTGCGACCACGTTCGAACCAGGACGGCGATACTGCGGGTCGGGCCGCCGAGTGCAGCACTCGCCAGCCCTGCCCGCCACGCCTGACGGACCTGTTCGGCCACCGCGTCGGCTTCGTCGTCGACGGTCTCGTAGCAACCGCAGACCACGACGCCGGCTGGCGCATCCTTGCGGGCGGCGAGCAACGGGGTGGCGACAGCCGCGTCACCGCCCTTCGCGTCACCGCCTTTCGCTACACCGCGCAGCGGCGCGGCGATTTCATTGGCGACGGCGAGTACGCCTTCCGCATTGCGAAAGCTGGTGCCGAGAGTCAGCACCGGCGCCGGCTGATCGGCAGCGGGGAAATGGTGCGGAAACGCCGCGAGCGTGCCCTGGCTCGCGCCGCGCCAGCCGTAGATCGCCTGCGACGGGTCGCCGACCGCCGTGATGAGCGGCGCCGCCGCCGCAACCCCGTCGCGGTCGGGCGAACCGAACAGCGCACGCAGGAAGGCGAGCTGCGCGTGGCTGGTGTCTTGGTATTCGTCGAGCAACACCGCGCGGTAAGTCTGGCGTTCAGTGACGGCGACCTCGGCGAATCGCTCGGCGAGTTCGGCGGCCAGCGCCATCTGATCGGCGAAGTCGAGCGCCTCGCCGCGGCGCTTGTTCTCGCGATACGCGGCGACCACCGGCAGCAGCTGGCAGCGCGCGTTCAACGCGGCGACGATCTTCTCCAAGTCGGTGTGCAACGCCTTCGCGTTCTTGCGGGGCCTGCTCTTCGTCACCGCCTTCGGCAAAGCCGCGACCAGCACCGCGAGGCGGTCGCAGAAGGCGCGGAGTTCGTCGTCGGTGACGCGGTGCTGGGTCAGGCCTTCGGCAAGCTCGAGGACGTCGGTGGTGACCGTGCTCGGCTGCACGGCGACGGCGTCCATGTCACCGTCGTAGGTGTCGACCGCCCGCCGCGCGTACTGCCAGGCCGCGGTCGGCGTGATGAGGCGCTGGCCAGGTTCGCGACCCAGCCGCAGTGCATGCTCGGCGACGATCCGCGCCGCGTAGGCGTCGTACGTCGAGACTGTCGGCTCGCCGGCCATCGCGACCTCGGCGTCGAGCAGACCGTGGCGGGCCAGCTGCGCGAGCCGGCGCCGGATGCGACCCGCGAGTTCGGCCGCGGCCTTGCGGGTGAACGTCAGGCCGAGCACCTGCTCGGGGCGCACGATGCCGTTGGCGACCAACCACACGACCCGGCCGGCCATCGTCTCCGTCTTGCCCGACCCCGCGCCGGCCACCACGAGGCAGGACGACGCGCTCGCCTCGATCACCGCGACCTGTTCCGGCGTCGGAGGCTCCCGGTCGAGCACCTCGGCGATCTGCGCAGCAGAGACCCGCTCTCGGCCGGACTGCCCCATGGCCGCCCGCGCCGCGGCGTCCGATGCGATGCTCACGACGTCACCTGCCGGCCGTCGGGCCACACCGGGCAGCAGCTGCGCAACGCGCATGAGCGGCACATGTCGTTTTCGACTGCGTCGAACACGGCCGCGGCCATCCCCTCGGCGCACCGCTGCACCAGCTCATGAGCCCAACTCGCGCCATCGGGGCCGACTTCGAGCGCGGGCTGGTTTCTGAGCGCGGCCTTGACCTGTGTGCCGCCGAGCTGCACGAGCTCGGCGCCCCCCGGCTCACCAGGTGCACCCGCAACGGCGTCGAACGCGCCTTCGGCCACAGCGAGCTGGTAGGCGCCGAGCTGCGGAAGTTCGGCGAGGTCGGACTTGGGCGGCGCATGCTTGCCGGTCTTCAGGTCGACGACCACCAGCCGGTTGTCGCCGTCGCGCTCGAGCCGGTCGACTCGGCCCTTCAGCAGCGCGCGGCCCAGCACGATCTCGAACGGCTCCTCGGCCGCGACGAGCTGGCGGGGGTTGTCGTGCAGCCACGCTGCGAGCTTCTCGATCATCTGCGCGGCGCGGTCGCGCTGCCGCTTGGCGAACCAGCCCGACCCGAGGTCGATCCGCTCGATCGCCGCCGCGAACCGCTCGCGCAGCTGGTCGTCGTCGAGCCCCTCCTCGGCCGCCTGCTGCGCAAGAGCGTGCACCAGCGTGCCGATGCCCTGCGCGGAGGAGTCACCGGTCGTGCCGCCCGCCGACTCCAGCAGCCAGCGCAGCGGGCAGCGATCGAAGCTTTCCAGCTTGGACGGCGACAGCCGCACCGTTTCTTCGTCGTACGCAAGCGGCGCGTCGTCGGAGATCGGCACGAGGCCGTACCACTCACCGGGGTCGGCGCCGCGAACACCGGCCGCAGCCAGCCGGGCCAGGTGTGCGACGGCCGCGTCGCGGCGGGGGTCGCCCGCAGGGGTCGCGGGCGAACACGCGACCGATCGGAGTTCGGCGACCACGGAGGCGAGGTCGAGCCCGCGCGGCACCCGGGTTGCCGGTCGCTCGTCCGCCTCGGGCGGCACCAGCTCGTCGAGGAAGCGCGAAGGTTGCTCCTCGTCGTCGCGGACGGCGGTGACGACAAGCAGCCGCCGAGCGCGGGTGGCAGCTACGTAGAACAGCCGGCGTTCTTCGGCAAGCCGCAACGCAACCGTCTGCGCGGCAGCCACGGGCGCCTCGGCGTCGGTGACACCGGAGACGACATCGAGCAACTGCTGCGTGCCGAACAGCGAACCTCGCATGCGCAGGTCGGGCCAGCTTCCCTCCTGCACGCCGGCCACGACGACGACATCGAACTCCAGGCCTTTGGCGGCGTGAGCGGTCATCAGGTGCACGCCGCTGCCTTCGGGCGCCCGCGGCGCCAACGTGTCACCCGGGATCTGCTGGCCCAGCAGGTGGTCGAGGAACACCTCGGGGCCCGCCTTGGGCAACCGGTCGGCGAACCGCGCCGCGGCGTCGAACAGCGCGACGACGGCGTCGAGGTCGCGATCGGCTGCGGCCGAGCCCAGGCCGCCGGACAACGCGAGCTCGCTCCAACGGCGCTCGAGCGCGCAGGCCTTCCACACGGCCCACAAAGCGGTTTCGGCGCTCGCCCCGGTGGCTACCGCCTCGCGAGCAGCAGCGAGCACCCGCGCCACCCGGAGCGCCGGCGCCGCGGTACGACGCTCGATCGCAGCGAGATCGGCCGGATCGCCGAGCACCTCGGCGAGCACGACGCTCGACGAGCGCCCGCCGCCTGCGGACAGCTCGAGCCTGCGCAGTTCTTGTCGCAGCCGGCGCAAGCCGAGCGGATCGGCACCGCCGAGCGGGCCGGTGACCAGCTCGTGCGCCACGTTCGCGGCGCTCTCGGCGTCGGCCTCGGCGGAAAGACTCAGCCGGCCGGTCGCCACCTCGAGCACCAGCAGGAGCGCACGCACGACCGGGACGGCGACGAGCGCCTGCTCCTCGGCGCGTACCGCGACCGGCACGCCACCGGCTTGCAGCGCGCGCCGCAGCACCGGAAGCTGCGCGGAGCCGCGAACGAGCACTGCCATCTGCCGCCAGGCGACGCCGTCGAGCAGATGCGCCTGGCGCAGCCGGTTCGTGACGTACGCGGCGTGCGCGCTCGGCCCGGCGAGCACGTGCACTTCGACCCGACCGGCCGGCAAGCTCGGCTCGGCGACCAGCGCGCGATGCCGGGCCGGCCCGGGCAGGCGGTCGGCGACGCGTCGGGTCGCGTCGAGCAGGTCGCCACCGCTGCGGCGGCTCACCGACAGGGCGATCACCGGCGCGGGTTTGCCGTCGGCCGAGCGGAACCGATCGGGGAAGCGGCGGATGCCGTCGGCGTCGGCGCCGCGAAAGGCGTAGATCGACTGGTCGGGGTCGCCGACTGCCAACAAGTCGCGCGAGCCGGCGATCAGCGCGAGCAGCTCTTCTTGCGCGGGGTCGGTGTCCTGGTATTCGTCGACGACGACGAACGCGTGTCGGGCCCGCACGTCTGCCGACGCCTGCGGATCAGTCCTCAGCAACGCCGACGCCGCGCGGATCAGCTCGGCCGGATCGTAGGACTCGGCTTCCCGCAACGCCGAGACCTGTTCGTACTGCCGGGCGAACACACCGGCGGCCACCCAGTCGTCGCGATCGTGCGCTCGGCCGAGCCGTACCAGATCGGACGGCGACAGGCCGCGCTCGACGCTGCGTTGCAAGAAGTCGCGCAGCTCCTGGGCGAATCCCCGGGTCAAGAGTGCCGGACGCAGCCGGTTCGGCCACCGAGTGCGCCCCGACCTCGACGTCGCCGCGCAGCAACTCGCGGACGACGAGGTCTTGCTCCGGCCCCGACAGCAGCCGTGGCACCGGCTCCCCGCGCAGCGCCGCGTGGGCCCGGAGCAGGCCGAACGCGTAGGAGTGGAAGGTTCGGGCGATCGGCTCGCGGATGGTACGGCCGAGCCGCATGGTGATGCGCTCGCGGAGTTCGGCCGCCGCGCGGCGGCTGAACGTGAGCACGAGCGCCTGCTCCGGCGCGATCTCCTCGCGCTCGACGCGCTGCACGACCGCCTCGACGATCACGGTTGTCTTGCCGGTGCCCGGGCCGGCGAGCACCAGGAGGGGGCCGCCGCGGTGCTCGACCGCGGCCCGCTGCGCGTCGTCCAGCACCGGGATCGAGACGGCTCGTCGCGGCGGCGCCACGAGCCGCAACATCGGCTCGTGCCGTGACGGCGACGTTGACGCGGGCATGTCCTGCATCCCACCACGTCGTGCCGACACGTTTACGCCCTTCGCAGACACGCTTGCTTTCACCGCCGTGCCACGGTAGCCACAAACGTATGAGCACGGACGGCGGCAGCGCACCAGGCGGCGGCGAGGCGGACGGAATCCTCAGCCGGCTGTTCGAACGCCGCGTGGTGCTGGCGCACGGCCGGCTGGACAACGAGCTGGCGAACAACGTCACCGCCCAGCTCCTCACGCTGGACGCCGAAGGCGGCGAGCCGATCGAGCTGGTGATCGACTGTCCCGACGCCGACCTCGACCCGGCGTTTGCGCTGCTCGACGTCTGCGAGAGCCTCACCGCGCCGCTGACCGTCGTCGTCTCGGGCCGCCTCACCGGTGCCGGGTTGGCGCTCCTCGCCGGTCATCACCGGCGACTCGGCCGGCCGCACGCGACGATCCGGCTCGCCGAACCGCACTTCGAGCCGGCGCACGGATCGGCCGACTCGATGGCGCGGCTGGTCGACGAGCAACGCCGGCAGGTCGGCGTCCTCATCGAGCGCATTGCGCAACGGACCTCACGACCCGACGTGTTGATCGCCGACGACATGGCACGGGGCCTGTTTCTCACCAGCGAGCAGGCGGTCGCCTACGGGCTACTCGACGACGTCGCGAGCCGCGCCGCCCGCTGACCCGGCGTCACCCACCAACCCGAAGACTTTGTGCAAATAGTTTCACGAGGTCTTCAGATAAGCGGCTGCCGGACGCCGGCTACTCGGCGTCCCATCGAGCGCGGCGCATGTCGACGCGGTCGGCGCGGATCGGGGTGCGGTCGAGCCGCAACCGGCGCAGTGCCTCGGCTTCGTGGCCCAGCGCGGGCTGGCCGTCGGCGCGCACCACCCGGTGCCACGGCGCGCCGCCGCCCCACGTCGACATCACGCGCCCGACCTGACGCGGGCCGCCCTCGCCGAGGTACTCCGCAATGTCGCCGTACGACATGACTTTGCCGACCGGAATCGCCTCGACGACGTCGAGGACACGTTGCGCGAACGGCGGAACCTCGCGCGACCGCGGATCAGATCGACTCGGGCGGGACATAAGCGCCCAGCACCGGCCGCAAGATGCGGGCGAGCGCCGTCGGGTCGGGAACTTCGAGCACCAGCCGACGGAACTCGGCGCCAGGCTGGCACTCGATGCGCAACAGCAGATCAGCGCGGCGCACATGCCAGAAGCTTCGGTCGTCGCCCGACCCGAACGCGCCCGCGTAGATCACGCCGGGCACCGCGATGCCGGGAAAGTAGGCCCCGATCGCGGGCAGCCGGTCACGTGCCTGGACGACGACTCCGCGCACGTGTTCGATCGGTATCCGCATGCTCCGCCGGAACGCCAGCAGCGCCCCGACCCCGCGAAACCGCACGACCAGACTCTCGCCGGCCACGGCGACACCGATCGAGGGAGCACGCTTCACCCCACCATCTTCGGCACCGGCGACGCTCCGCCGCACCGTAATGTGGAAAGTCGGCAAGCTCAGGGAGGGACGGCGAGTGGGCGACGGCGCGGTCTGGGGTGAGTTCGAGCAGCCGGTACCGGCGTGGTTCACCGCGGCGAAGATCGGCATCTTCGTGCACTGGGGCGCCTACTCGGTGCCGGCGTGGGCCGAGCCGACCGGCGAACTCGGCGCGGTCGAAGACGAGCGGGAGTGGCTGCGCCACAACCCCTACGCCGAGTGGTACTTCAACACGATCCGCATCGACGGCAGCCCGGCGCAGCAGCACCACCTCCAGACGTACGGCGGCCGTCCCTACGACGACTTCCTCGACGAGTGGAGGGCAGAGAGCTTCGACCCCGCCGACCTCGCCGGCCTGTTCGCCCGCGCCGGCGCGCGTTACGTCGTGCCGACGACCAAGCACCACGACGGCATCACGCTGTGGGACGCGCCCGGCACGAACACGCGCAACACCGTGCGGCGCGGGCCCAAGCGAGACCTCGTCGCCGCCTTCGCCGAGGCGACCCGGGCGGCCGGCATGCACTTCGGCGTCTACTACTCCGGCGGGCTCGATTGGCACGTCAGCGGCCTACCGGCCCTCGAAGCGCCTGGTTCGGTGTACGAGGTGCGGCCGCGCGACGAGGCATACGGAACGTACGCCTACCTGCACGTCAAGGACCTCGTCGACCGCTACCGCCCCGACATCTTGTGGAACGACATCGAGTGGCCCGATCGCGCCAAGCACGACGGCAGCTACGGCCTCGCACAGCTGTTCCGCTATTTCTACGACCGGGTGCCGGACGGCGTCGTCAACGACCGCTGGGGCGATACGCACTTCGACTTTCGCTGCAGCGAGTACCAGGCGCATCGCGGCGCCGAGTCGGCAGCCGCGTGGGAGAACACCCGGGGGCTGGGCCTGTCGTTCGGCTACAACCAGATCGAGGACGCGTCGGTCACGATGGACGCGCACGCCGTGACGAAGTACCTGCTGGACGTCGTCTCACGCGGCGGCAACCTGTTGTTGAACGTCGGCCCGATGGCCGACGGCCGGCTGGCGCCGTTGCAGCGGGCGTCGCTGGAAGGCCTGGCCGGCTGGATGCGGCTGAACTCGGCCGCCGTGCACGACACCCGCGTGGTGCCGGCCGAACTGGCCGCGCCCAGCGACGACCCGTGGGTGCGCTGGACCATGACCGACGACGTGTTGCATGCAGCGATCGATGCGCGCGGCAGCGTCGTGCTGGCGGCGCGTAGCGACGCGTTCGACCTGGCGGCGGCAACCGGTTCCGGCGGTCGGCGGCTCGAGGCGGGCGTCGTCAGCGCCGAGGGCACCGGCCTGCGGCTCACCGTCTCGGACGACGACGGGCCCGGGCCCGCCGTCGTCCACCTGCCGTTGCGGCACGCCGCCTCTGCCTGAAGGAATTTCGTCACCTATAGCAGAAATTCCTTCACGCTGGCAGAGCAGGCGTGGCTCTCAGTACGAAGGCAAGCTCGGGTCGACCTGGTTGACCCAGCCGACGACTCCGCCGCCCACGTGGACGGCGTCGGCGAACCCGGCACCCTTCGCGATCGCGAGCGCCTCGGCCGAGCGGATGCCGGTCTTGCAGTACAGGACGACGCGCTTGTCCTGGGGCAGTTTCTCCAGCGCGGAGCCGTTGAGGAAGTCGCCCTTGGGGATCAGGGTCGCGCCGGGGATCGAGACGATCTCGTACTCGGCAGGTTCGCGGACGTCGACGAGGAAGATGTTCTCGCCGCGGTCGATCCATTCCTTCAGCTCACGCGGCACGATCGTCGACCCGGCAGCGGCCTCCATCGCCTCGTCGGAGACGGCACCGCAGAAGCTCTCGTAGTCGATGAGCTCGGTGATGGTCGGGTTCTTGCCGCAGATCGGGCACTCCGGGTCCTTGCGCACGGTCACCGTGCGGTAGGTCATCTCCAGCGCGTCGTAAATCATCAGGCGTCCGACGAGCGGTTCGCCGATACCGGTGAGCAGCTTGATCGCCTCGGTCGCCTGGATCGAGCCGATCGACGCGCACAGCACGCCGAGCACGCCGCCCTCGGCGCACGACGGAACCATGCCGGGCGGTGGCGGCTCGGGGTAGAGGCAGCGGTAGCACGGCGCGGTGCCGCCGGGAGCGTTGGCCCAAAACACCGACGCCTGCCCGTCGAAGCGGTAGATCGAGCCCCACACGTACGGCTTGCCGAGCAGCACGCAGGCATCGTTCACCAGGTAGCGGGTGGCGAAGTTGTCGGTACCGTCGACGATCAGGTCGTACTGGCTGAAGATCTCGAACACGTTCTCGTTCTCCAGCCGCTCCTCGTGCAAGACGACGTTGACCAGCGGGTTGATCTCGCGGATCGTGTCGCGCGCCGAGACGGCCTTCGACTTCCCGATGTCGCTTTGCCCGTGGATGATCTGGCGCTGCAGGTTCGACTCGTCGACGGTGTCGTAGTCGATCACGCCGAGGGTGCCGACGCCGGCCGCAGCGAGATACATCAAGGTGGGCGAGCCGAGCCCGCCGGCGCCGATGGCGAGCACCTTCGCGTTCTTCAGCCGCTTCTGCCCGGCCATCGCGACGTCGGGGATGATCAGATGCCGCGAGTAACGCCTGACCTCTTCGACGGTCAGGCTCTCGGCAGGTTCGACCAGGGGTGGAAACGACACGTCAGGTTCTCCCAGCGCGAAGGTCAGCAGTCAGGATTCACTGCGCACAACGGTCCCACGGGGCGAAACCATTCCCCGCGCCGGGTTCGCGTCCCGCGCACGTTCGAACAGCTGCGCTAGCTCTGTCGCGACGACGTCGGGACGCTCCAGCTGCGCCACGTGACCTGTCGTCGGCAACCGCACCAACCGAGCCTGCGGGAACGCGCGCAGCGCCCGGGCCGCCATCCGCGGGTCGACCAGCTTGTCGCGCCCGCCATAGATCAGCAATGTCGGGACGCCGACCCTTGCGGCCTCGCGCCACAGCCCTCGGCGTCCGCGCTGGAGGTACGCCGAGACGAGGCCGCGCAGCGAGTGGCGGTACACGGCAACCGAGTAGGGCAACCGGGCTCGCCGCTGCACGGCGTCCAGGATCATCGCGAAACGCTGCGGCGTCACCCCGGCCGGCTCGCCGTAACAGAGCCGGACGACGCGGCGAGCCGTACGGCGCGGATTGCCGGCCAGTGCCTGGCGCACGATCCACGAGCCGAGCACCGGAGTCAGCGCGACCAGGAGCTCCCAGCTGCCGGGGCGGGGCCGCAGATCGGGTAGCGCGGGAGAGATCAACGACAGGGTGGCGACGTTTTCGGCGCGTTGCGCGGTGGCCCGCAGCGCGACGGATTCCGCCGAGGGAGTTGCCGACCAGGTGGACGCGATGCGGCCCACCGCCGGTGCCGACACCGTCGTGCTCGGCGATGACATCGAGCAGGCTGAGCACGGTGCGCGCATAGCCGTCGATTGTCAGATCGCCATCGGCCGGCGGCGCCGACTCGCCGAAGCCGGGAAGGTCGAGGGCGTAGCAGTCGACGTGATCGCCGAGCGCTGCCGCGACGTCCATCCAGTCCCGCGACTCACCGCCCAAGCCGTGGACGAACAGCACCCGCGGGGCACCGGGCGGGGCCGCCCAGCGCCGGACGAAGACCTCCCCGCGCGACGTCGGGTAATACGAACCGGGTTGGGCAAGCAGGTCCACGCTTCGGGTCTACCCAGCGCCGGCGCGCAGCGCCAGGGCCATGCGACCCGTACACCGGTCATGACAATCTGCCGGACCTCGGGTACTGGCAGGCGATGGGGCTTTCGTTGAGCGCCCTGCGGGGTGACGCAGGCGCCGGCCAGACGTCACAGGACGACGACGGAACGCAGTACCTCTCCGCGGTGCATCCGGTCGAAGGCCGCCTCGACATCGCCGAGGCCGATCCGTTCGCTGACGAACGCGTCGAGATCGAGCCGCCCCTGCAGATAGAGATCGACCAGCATCGGAAAGTCGCGCGAAGGGAGGCAGTCGCCGTACCACGAGGATTTCAGCGCGCCCCCGCGGCCGAAGACGTCGAGCAGCGGGAGCTCGAGCTTCATGTCCGGGGTGGGGACGCCGACCAGCACCACCGTGCCGGCGAGGTCACGGGCGTAGAAGGCTTGCGTGTAGATCTCGGGGCGACCGACGGCTTCGATGGCGACATCGACCCCGAAGCCACCGGTGAGATCGCGGATCGCTTCGACGGCGTCGGTCTGCGTCGCGTTGACGGTGTGGGTTGCGCCGAGTTTCGTGGCCCACTCGAGCTTCTTCGCGTCGACGTCGACACCGATGATCGTGCGTGCGCCGGCGAGCCGCGCCCCGGCGATCGCGCCGTCGCCCACTCCCCCGCAGCCGAAGACGGCCACCGTGTCACCGCGGGTGACGTTGCCGGTGTTGATCGCGGCACCGATGCCGGCCATCACCCCGCAGCCGAGCAACCCGACCGCGGCCGGTGACGCGCTCGGGTCGACCTTCGTGCACTGGCCCGCGTGCACCAGAGTCTTCTCGAGAAAGGCACCGATGCCCAGCGCGGCGGAGAGCTTCGTTCCGTCGGCGAGCGTCATCGGCTGCGCTGCGTTGTACGTGGAGAAGCAGTACCACGGCCGGCCGCGCAGGCAGGCTCGGCATTGGCCGCACACCGCACGCCAGTTGAGGATCACGAAGTCGCCGGGCGCGAGGCCGCTGACGCCCTCGCCGACCTTCTCGACAACTCCCGCTGCCTCGTGGCCGAGCAGGAAGGGGAAGTCGTCGTTGATGCCACCTTCGCGATAGTGCAGGTCGGTGTGGCAAACACCGCAGGTGTGCACTTTCACCAGCGCCTCGCCCGGCCCCGGATCAGGCACCAGGACAGTGGCCAGTTCGACCGGTGCGCCCTTCTCGCGAGCGATGACTCCTTGGACTTCGTGAACGTCACGAGCGATCGAGGCAGCCATGCCGGCGATCGTATTGCGTCGCCCGCCGCGATGTAACCCACGGCAACGCCGCGCCGAAGCCGAGGGTGCATCACCTATCGTCGAGGCTGGCACTCGAGGAGGAGGTCGGCCGTGCACGAGACCAACGACGACACCTACGTCGCCGTGACGTACGACCACTGCCAACACATCACCGGGCCCTTCTATCACGGGACGAAGGCCGCGCTGCAGATCGGCGACGAGCTGGTCCCCGGGTACGGCTCCAACTTCCAACTCGGCCGGGTGTCCAACAACGTCTACTTCGCTGCGACCATGGACGCCGCCGTCTGGGGAGCGGAACTCGCCACGGCGTTATCGAGCAGCGACGAGCGCGGACACGTCTACGTCGTCGAGCCGTTGGGTCCCTTCGAGGACGACCCGAACCTGACGAACAAGAAATTCCCCGGCAACATCACGCAGTCCTACCGAACACGCCACCCGCTGCGGATCATCGGTGAAGTCGACGACTGGACCGGCCATGACCCGCAGACTCTGCAAGGGATGCTCGACCGTCTAGCACAGCTGCGGCAACAGGGGTTGGACCTCATCCTGGACTAGGGGAACTCGTTCCTTCGCCGGTGCCCAAGCGCTGCTCATCGCTCGTGCGGCGCGATCACCGGCTTGATGTCGATGATCGGCGTTCCGTCGACAGCCTCCAAGGGACTCACCCGCAGCCGCGCGCCGTCGACCTGGAGCACCGACACGCGGTGCAACCCGATCGGGTTCGGACGCGCCGGAGACCGCGTGCTGAACACGCCGAGCTCCGGGCGGGACATCTCGTCTTCGGGGTGCGTGGCCAGTTCGTCACGGCGCGCCTTGTGCAGCCAGGTCAGCACGAGGATCTCGGCGCCGGCCCGGATATCCCGGACACCTTCGTGCACTGGCGGATCGATGACGAGCCACGCATCGGGGGCGCCCGCATCCCCCTGGTTTGGTGCGTGCTCGACGTCGGTCAGCACCGAGGCGACGCGACCGATGGGCCGAACCTCGTAGCGTGCCTCGCTCTCGCCGCCGGGCCGCGCGAGCCATGCCTCGTCGACCAGCGGCTGGAACAGCTCGACCGGGTTGCCCGACGGGTCGTCGACGATGACCTGCTTCCCGCCCACTCCGGTCACGACGTCGTTGCGAAACCGCACCCCATGCGCCCGCAGGTGAGAGACCGTCGCGTCCAGGTCGGACACTTCGATGCTGAACCGGTTCCACC
Organism: uncultured Actinomycetes bacterium; assembly: GCA_963782965.1. GTDB lineage: Bacteria > Actinomycetota > Actinomycetes > Acidothermales > Acidothermaceae > CAWALV01. The sequence goes on along the minus strand of CAWALV010000006.1, from coordinate 560,625 downwards.
CTCCGGGCTGCTGCATCGTCCCGTCGGGCATCGCAGCGCCACCACCGGCCGCGCCAGGCCCGGCGGGTTTGACGAGAACCAGCCGCAGGTCACCGCGCGCCAGCATGGCGAACGAGTCATTGGGCTGCATCTGCACGACGAACCCCAGGCGACTCACGTAGAAGTCGATCGCGACCGCGACATCCTCGACGAGATAACGGACGCTGACCGTGCTCATCCGCATCACCCCTCTCGGGGTTGAACCTTACGCACGGGCAGGTGATTTCGGGTGAGTGGCGACTCAGCTCACCATGTGCTCGACGCGGCGGTTCAATGCGTCGAGGGTGGCCCGGATCGCGGCCTGCCGCACGTCTTCGCGGATCGCGGCAGCACCGGTGAGCCGCTCGCTGCCGTGGTTGCTCAACATGGTGACTGCGACGAGGACGGCGCGGTCTCGGCCGGTGGGCGTCACCTCGACCAGGTCCAATTCGAAGCGAGCTTGACCGTCGAGCAACTCCTCGACGGCTCGCAACGTTGCGGTAGCCACAGCCCGTTGGACGCCGCTTTGGGTCGCCGTCCCCTCGGCGTGCCCGGTCGTCGTCCGCTCGCCGATGGACAGGCTCACCTCCGCCGCGACCTGCAGCCCGGACGACACGATGTGCATGCGCTTGATCGCCGGGCGGAACCGGTCCAGCACGTCGTCGTCTTCCTCGATCTCGCCGCTCTCGCTCGTCGCCAGCATGTCCTCGACGAGTTGCACCCGCTCGGCGTCGACCCCCAGCCCGAACCGCTCGCGCAGCAGCCGGCCCACGGCGCTGGCGACCTCGACCTCGTCGACGCCGGGCGCAAGTCCGAGCCGAAGCAGGCCCAAGCCCTCCCCGTCGCCGTCCGGCTCGACGTCGGCCTCGGCGACGCCCGGCACCTCCCGCAGCGCGGCCACGATCTCGGCGTGGTCGCTGAGTTTCACCACGAACTCCTGGGAGGGGTTAGCGACGGAGGTCCGGGCGGATGGCTCCTACTCCGTGAGTCGGCGCAAGTGAGCGCGTGCTTGAGCGTTGCGAGCCGGTGTCCACGCCCAGTTGCCGGCGCGCTGTCAGACCGGCTGTCGGGCTGGCTTCGGCATGGACGACGGGGGCAGGTGCGCGGCAGGGTGCGGCCGGCGGCGAGACCGTGCGTGAGCACCATCAACCCGCCGGGGAGCTGCCAGCTCCCCGGATCGAGGCGCCGGGCGAGGTCGAACACAAGCCGCCACAGCACGTGGAGTTGCCCGGCGACCGCGGGCAGGGAGGCGGTGCCGAGATTCCGCGGCCCGCTCGTCACCGGGCCGCAGCGTTTCGGCCGACGAGGTCGGCGAGAAGGCCGATGCCGGCGCGTCTCGTGCGCACGTCGGCGGCGTCGATGAGGTCGACCGCGACCGCGGCGACCGGCAACCCGGTGTCGCGCAGCACCGCTCGGATGTCATGGCGCGGGATGCGCACGAGGAGGTTCGCGGTCCCGACGGCGGCCAGACCGTAACGGCGGGTGAGCCGGTCGAGCGTGCGGCGGTCGCAGTACACCTCGGTGAGCTCGTTGCTCATCACGACCAGGTCCGCTCCCGCGTCGACGGCCGCTATGGCACCGCCTGCGACGACGCCGGCGGTCGCGAGCAGTCCATCACGGTAGGCCGGCAGCACCCGCAGCTCGCGCCGGTCCGCGCGCAACCGGCACCCGGAGGCGATCGTCTCCGGATCGTGCCGGCGCAACCAGGAACGCAACCGGGACCGGGTCGCGTCGTCGAGCCAGGGCGCGCGCGTGCCAGACGCCTCGAGCAGTGCCGCCCACGCGGTCGCGGGCGCGAGCGCGCGCCCGCGACGAACCCGGGACCGGGCACGCCAGCGGACGCTGTCCTCGTCGACCAACCACACCCGCCCGGCGGCTTGCGCGTCGAGATCCCCGGCCACGATGAGTCGGCGTACTTCGTGCGTCGACACCCCGAGCTGTTCCGCCGCTTCGGCGGTGGTGAGCACCACTCGAACCTCCTGGCAGAAATAGTACGGCGAAGTGCTATTTCTGCCGAGGAGCATCCCCCGCCACGGCCCCACGACCAAGCGCCCCGGGGCGGCGAGTCCCTGCGGGCCAGAGCCGCACCGGAACCGTCGATCCGCGCGGCTTCGGCGCCGTTGGTGGTGCCGGCGTCAGCCGCGCCGATGAGGTGTTCGGTAGTGGGCGGTGGTACTGGCCGGCGGTCCGGTAACGGCACTTCCTCGTCACCGCTCCGGCGCTTCGCGCTGCACAGTCATGCACCGCGAGGCGCGCTCAACGCGGCTTCTTATGCGGTAAGACCGGAGGCGGAGTCGCAACATCTACCTCGCCCGTGCGCAGGTCAAGGTGGTCCGCGGTTCATCGGGTGACAGCGAAGCTCGCCGGCACTGGAACACCGGAGCCGGACATCAGATTGCCAGTAGTTGTGCTCGGGTGTAAACTTCCGGTGCTTGAGATTCGAAGGCCAACAGTTCGCATCGTGCGCTAACTACTGGAGTTTGGGTGAGTTCAGGGATCAGCGCCGAGGGCCGCCGTCAACTGGCAGATGTCGTGGCTGCATCCGACCGCTTCATCGAACCGGCAGATGCCGCCCGGGCACTCGGCCTCGATTCCAAGACTGCGGCACAAAGGCTTTCCCGTTGGGCGCGACAAGGCTGGGTTAGGCGAGTGCGACGAGGCCTCTACATCGCGGTTCCGGTCGAGGCCGTCAATCCCGCGGCGTGGTCGGAGGATCCGCTTCTTGTTGCCGATCGCGTTTGGTCGCCCTGTTACTTCACCGGATGGACGGCCGCCCGCCACTGGGGCCTAACGGAGCAGGTCTTTAACACCACGCTGGTCCGGACGTCCGAGCGCGTACGCAGTGGATATGTGCGGTTACTCGACCACGACTACGCAGTAGGCCACGTCACCAGCGACGAAATGGCCTGGGGGCTAACGAGCGAATGGCTGGGCGAAGTGCGCCTGCGATTCGCGAGCCCGGCAAGGACTGTCGTAGAGGTGCTGGACGATCCAACTCTCGGCGGCGGGCCGCGGCATAGCGCCGAGATTCTGGAGGAATACCTCAGTGAGCACGACGCCCAAGATCTGATCGCCGCGGCAAATCAGTTCGCGAACCGGGCCGTATTCAAGCGGCTGGGATTCCTCGTCGAGAGTCTTGGACTCGACGCACCAGGCGTTGTCGACGAGAGCCTCAAGCGGCTTTCGTCCGGCGTCTCCTCGCTGGACCCGGGGGCGCCTAGCAAGGGGCACATCGATCGGCGTTGGCGACTTCGAGTAAACGCTACGCTCGGCGCGGAAGGACATTCGTGATCCTTCAGCGCGAGCTCGCGGCCCTTCGGGCCGAGTGGGCACTCGACCAAAGCGTCATCGAGAAGGACTACGTCCTCGGCTGGCTCCTAGCTAGCGATGTGTCGTCTGACAGGCTGGGCTGATGCGGCGTTTGGTGGTGTTGGGTGCGTCGGGAGCGCGACCCACGCCCCGGCAGGGATGCAGCGGTTTTCTGCTCGAGTGGGACGGCGTGCGGCTTGTGCTCGACCTCGGATACGGCACGCTGCAGCAGCTCTTGGCTTACATCCCGGACGGCGCCCCGGACGCAGTGGTTATCACGCACGAGCATCCCGATCACTGTGTGGATCTGCACGGCCTGTTCCGGGTGCGGCGATACAGCTACCCGCGAGCGCCGAAGCTGCCGCTGTACTGCCCCCCAGGGGTGCTCGACCGCCTTGCCGGCCTCGAGCCAGACGTCGATCTCGGCGACGTTTTCGAGCACCGGCCGCTGCCTGGTCAGTACGAGCTGGGGGCATTTCGACTCATCGCAAAGCCGCTACCGCATTACGTGCCGACCGTCGGCGTTCGCCTCGAGGCAGACGGGGTAGTGGTCGCCTACGCCACCGACACCGGGCCGCACGACACGCTCGCCGAGCTCGGCCGTGACGCCGATCTATACGTCATCGACGCCACCGATCGGCCGGGTGAGACCAAAGCCGCTGACCGCAACCTGCTCACTGCCACCGAGGCCGGCGCCTGGGCACAACGTGCGGGCGCCCGCCGCGTGCTCCTCACCCATCTGTGGCCGGGAGTCGACCCGGCCGCGTCGGCCGAACGCGCACGGCAAACCTTCACCGGCCCGGTCGAGGTTGCGGCACAGGGGCTGCTCATCGACCTTCAGCGCTAAGCATGGACTGCCCACGTCGCGTCAGCAGGAGCGGCGGCACACCACCCCCGGTGGCCGACGCCGGTGATGCGAGAAACGATTGGGGGCAAGGGCAGCCCCGCCCGTCGTCGCTGAGCTGGTTGGGGTTGATGGCGAAGTCGACGATGGTCGGTGGACCTGGACCGGCAATCCCACATTGTTAGGCGCTCGACCACCGCCGGCAATGGGCGTACCTCGCCCAGCGCGGTGGTCGCCGCGCTTGCCGACCGCGCCCTATGCCTAGTCTTTGGGTATCGATGCATCCAGCGGTCGCACCGCGTCGCGGCGAGCATTTCGTCGAAGCGGCGGAGTCTCGGCCGCTGGGGTTCAACGCGTTTGATCATGATGCTTTTCTCGAGGCTCGCGATCGCCCGCGCACGCCTGGACAGAAGCGGCGCCCTCGGCCTGCCGCGTAGCCATGAAAACGCCCGGAACACCGTTACCGAGACAGGCCCGTTTGCGGCGGTCGAACGGTGAGGACGGGCTACGACTGCGGGCGTTCGGGCAGCCGTGGGAGTTCGTGGCCTGTGGTGCTGTCGACGTTGTCAGGTAGATCGCCCTCGTGTCGATCTCCAGTCGTAGACGTCCCGCTCGGCTCGAACATCATGATGGCGCCACCAGGGGAAGATGGCTTATGTTCGGCGCCCCGCGGGACAACGAAGATGTCACCCTTGCTGAGTGTCACGGTCCGCTCGGCGTTGTCGGCGTCGCGGACGGACACGTCGAACTGGCCGTCGAGAACCAGAAAGAATTCATCGGTGTTCTCATGGACGTGCCACACATGCTCACCGAGTGTCTTGGCGATGCGCACGTCGTAGTCGTTTACTCGCGCAACGATCCTAGGGCTGTAGATCTCGTCGAACGACGCCAAGGCCAGCTCGAGGTTCACCGGTGGTGAGGGCGTTGTCATGGGCGTCATTTTGGCTAGGGCCAGAACACTCGGTCTTGTACGATATTGATGTGGACGAGGCGATGCCGCCGAGCTGTTCGGTAACCGCATGGCGACCGGCAGTACCGGGGATCCGCGAAGTCTTCCACGCCCGGATCCGCGACTATGCCTACCCGGCTCATTGTCACGACACGTGGACGGTATTGATCGTCGATGCCGGCGCAATCAGCTACGACCTGGACACCCGGCATTGCGGCGCCGCCGGCCCCACGATCGCAATTCTGCCGCCGGGCGTGATCCACACAGGTCAGCCGGCGCCCGGCGCACGCGGCTTTCGAAAGCGCAACCTCTACCTCGATGAGGCGTTCCTCCCGCAGCGGCTCGTCGGTGCGGCCGTCGACCACACAAACCTGACCGACACCCAGCTTCGCGCAGCGCTCTGCGGCCTGCACGACTCGCTTGTCGCGCGCGAAGAACCGCTCGACGGCGAGGCCCGTCTGGCTCTGATCGGCGCCCGGATCCTGGACCACATCGGCATCACCAATACCAGCGAACGGCGCACCGAACCTGCCGTCGCATTCCAGCTTCGCGCCCTTCTCGACGAGCGACTTCCTGGAAGCTTGAGCTTGGCACCTGCAGCGGCGGCCCTGGGCCGGTCGGTCCCGCACCTGGTGCGCAGCTTCACGACCACCTTCGGTGTCAGTCCACACGCATATACAATCGGCCGCCGTGTCGAGTTGGCGCGTAAGCTGCTCTTGAGCGGCATCAACGCCGCAGACGTCGCGACGCAGGCTGGGTTCTACGACCAAGCCCATTTCACGCGCCACTTTCGGCGCTACACGTCCGCGACCCCGGCCCGGTACGCCAACAGTTTTCGATGACGAGTGGCGGGCGCCGAGTCCGGCGGACCGTAGCCGTCAACGGTTCGCGCGGATGGCAGCCAGCCGTCGACTCTCGTGCCAGCTCACAGGGCGACCAGTTCAGCGAACACGTTGCGTCACTGACCGGGCTTGAGCGGATCGTGCATAGCCAAATCATCCGACTATCGGCACGATCGAACGCGCGTCAACGCGGCATGAGAGGACGCGCGTGAATGGCAGTCTCAGGCTGTGTCAGTCGGGTACGTGAAGTTCCAGCAGAGGACGCCCTCGTAGTCGACGGTCCCGGCCTCCCGGAAACCGACCTTGTCCAGGACACGAACGCTTGCGTGGTTGCCCACGACAACGAGCGCTCTCAAACCGACCGCGGGCGCGTGGGCAAGGTGCCAGCCGACAAGAGCTTTGGCGACCTCCGTCGCGAGCCCCTGCCCCCACAGCGGCCGGGCGACGAGGTAGCTGATTCCCCGCAGTTCCTCCGTGCCGCCGAAGCCTGCCCGCCCGATCAGTCGGCCGTCCATGTCCGTCAGCCGCCACTTGGCGAAGGTGCGTGCAGCCTGGGTCGAGACATAGGAACGAACGAGTTGCTCGACATCAGAGCGCGACTCGGGACGGCCGTTGCGGACGAACCGCATGGTGCATGGGTCGGCGTGCAGTTCCGCCAGATCGTCGGCATCCTCATCAAGCCAGGTCGTCAGAACCGTGCGAGATGTCCGCAAGATCACGCGCCTGGAGCCGTCCCAGCTGACCGGCGCAGTCATGACGCAATCCAACCCGACGACGGGGCGTCCGACAAGGCCAGCAACCGGGTCGCGTCATGGTCGGACGACACGACCGGCTCGCGGCACGACAGGACGTGTTCAGCGACGCGCCGTGACGAGAAGTCGGTCGGGAGTGCGCCGCCCCACTCCGGCGTCCATCTCGATGCTTCGGTAGCCCACGTTTGTGAGCAGCTCGCGCAGTTCGGCGCTCGTCCATGGGCGCATCTCAAACAGATACTCGTTCACCATCGGCGCCCCGTCGCCAATATCGAGTTCATAGCGTTCTTCGACGACGATGTGCCCGCTCTTCCAAGTCGGTCGGCTGACGAAGCGTAGACGCGAGCCGTCTGGCAGCTCCGCGTCGGTCGTACGCGGCGACCCGTCCGCGCGCTGTTGAGACATGGCGGCTTCCCGAACGTCGAGGACCAAGAGACCTCCGGCCCGGGTGAGTCCTGCGAAGGACCGGACGGCATCCGCTCGCTCGCGGTCAGTCAACAGATCGTTGAGCACCCCCCGAGAAGTCACGGCATCGAACGGTCCCGTTACGGCCGGTGCACACACGTCTGACACGACAGCGGGTGCGCGAGGACAACGCTCCCGCGCGATCCGTAGCAGCGCCTCCGAGGCGTCAAGCAAGATGACATCGTGCCCGCGGCCCAGCAGGGCGGCTGCATGCCGTCCCGTGCCACAGCCGGCATCGAGCACGTGAGCCTTGTTGAACCCGGCCGCCTGGAGTGCATCGTCCACGGCCGTCACCCATGGCTCCACGGAATCGGTAATCAACGCGTCGTAAGCGCCGGCGTGGCGGTCGTAGAACGGCCGCTCGGCGGCCACGCGAGCGGAAGGGGAGCCCACCTCGACAGCCTGCCACAGGAGATGCCACACGTGGCGGTGCCGACGCTCTGTCATCGGCATTTCAGGACGTATCTGCACCGTGCCTCAGGCGCGTATCCATGCGCCTGAGGCGATGCTCGTGCGGTCGACACGAACCGTCGGGAACGCCAGAATCTATTCAATGTCGCCAGGCTGCGGCAAAGGTCAGGCTGCGTCGGAGCAGCCATCTGGCGCGTAGGCTTTCGAGCGCGTAATTGCGTCGCACCAGCCCGGGCCGACTTAGCTCCGCCTACCAGCCATATGTGCCGTACTCAGGCCGGCATCAGGCCGAGCGGCGGGTGCTGCTCGGTGCCTTCTTCGCGGTCTTGGCGGCGGCTTTCTTAGCGGGGCTGTCGACCGCCCTGCTCGCGGTCTTGCGGGTGCCCCCACCGGCGGACCCGCTGGATGCCTTTTTGGCGGTCTTGGCGGCGGCCCGCTTTGCCGGGGCGGCCTTGCGCCCACTGGCCGCACCGGCGGACGCCTTCTTCGCGGCCGACCGACCCGCTGCGGCCCCTCGCCCACCGCCGGCCGAGCCGGCCGCGCGCGCTGAACCCCCTGCGTCCGCTGCGCCGTCCGAACCGGCGCGCCCGCGCTTGGCGGCCTCGATGCTGGCCTGCAGCGCGGCCACCAGGTCGACAACCTTGCCGGGTTCGCCGGCTTCGGCTTCGGGCGCAGGCATGAGGTCGCGGCCCTCGATCTTCGCCTCGATCACCGACTCGACCGCCTCGCGGTACTGGTCGGTGTACTGCGAGGGTTCGAAGTCACCGGTCAGCGAGTCGACCAACGAACTCGCCATCGCCAGCTCCTGCGCGCGCACCTCGACGTCCTCGTCGAGGAAGGCGAAGTCTGGCTTACGGATCTCGTCCGGCCAGAGCATGGTCTCCATCGTCAGAACGCCCTCGCGCACGCGCAGGGTGGCCAGCGCCTCCCGCCGCCGCAGCGCCACCTTCACGATCGCCACCTTGCCGGATTGTTCGAGCGTGTCGCGCAGCAGCACGTAGGCCTTCGTCGCGCGCGGGTCGGGCTCGAGGTAGTAGCTCTTGGCGAAGAAGATCGGGTCGACCTCCTCCAGCGGCACGAACTGCAGGACGTCGATCTCCCGGCTCGTCGTCAGCGGCAATTCGGCGAGGTCGTCGTCGGTGAGCACCACCACGTCGCCGTCCGGAAGCTCGTAGCCCTTCGCAATGTCGTTGTAGGCGACCTCTTCACCGCAGACCGAGCACACCCGCCGGTACCGGATCCGGCCGGCGTCCTCACGGTGCACCTGATGGAACGCGACGTCGCGCTCTTCTGTCGCGGAGTACAGGTTGACCGCGATACTGACCAGGCCGAACGAGATGGAGCCCTTCCAGATGCTGCGCATGAGCTTTCCTTCGTCGGGGGAGCACTGAGTCGTGCCCCAGTCTTCTTCTGCGTCGGGCGGCGTGCAGATCGGCGAGCGGCGGGTGGCGGTGTCGAACCTCGAGAAGATCCTGTACCCACAGGCCGGGTTCACCAAGGGGCAAGTGCTCGATTACTACGCGCGCGTCGCTCCCGCCCTGCTGCCGCACCTCGCCGGCCGCCCGCTGACACGTAAGCGCTACCCCGACGGCGTCGAGGGACCCTCCTTCTTCGAGAAGAACGCGCCGCGCGGCACGCCGTCCTGGGTGCGCACGGTGACCCTGCCGGTGCCGGGCAGCACGAAGAACCGCGACACGATCGACTTCGTGATCACCGACGACCTCGCGACGCTGGTCTGGGTGGCCAACCTCGCCTCGCTCGAACTGCACGTGCCGCAGTGGCGGGTCGACGCCCAGGGCAAGGTCTTGGACGCCGACCTGCTGGTGCTCGACCTCGACCCGGGGGCCCCGGCGACGATCGTCGAGTGCTGCCGGGTGGCGCTGCTGCTGCGCGACGCACTGGCCGCCGACGGCATCACGGCCTACCCCAAGACCAGCGGCAGCAAGGGCCTCCAGCTGTACGCACCGCTGCGCCCAACGCCGTCCGAGCAGGCGAGCGCCTATGCCCATGCGCTCGCCCGGCGGCTCGAACGCAGCCACGGCGACCTGGTGCTTTCCGACATGACCAAGAGACTGCGTGCGGGCAAGGTTTTCATCGATTGGAGCCAAAACGCCGCGGCGAAGACGACGGTCGCTCCGTACTCGCTGCGGGCTCGGCCGCAGCCGACGGTGTCGACCCCGGTCACCTGGGAAGAGGTAGAGGGCTGCGCCGCGGCGACGTCGTCCGAGGAAGCAGGGCTGGTGTTCACGGCGCCGCAGGTGCTCGAACGACTTGAGCGGGACGGCGACCTGCTCGCCGATCTCTGCGACGGAAAGGCGGCACGAGCATCGCTCCCGACCGATCCAGCGGCGCCGGGCGCGTGATAATCGGAGGGAACGAGGGAGGCACGAGATGGAAACGCGAAGGGTTCCCCCGGCTCCATCCGACATCGACGAGGTGCCGGAGGCGGACGCCGCCGAGCAGCAAGCCTCGATCGCCGACCTTCCCGACGAGGCACAGACCGATGGCGCCGAAACTGGCGGGAGCGACACCGGGCAGGCCGTGATCGACCCGGACAAGTGGGACGCCGAAGCTGTCGACCCCGACGACGAACGGGTCGTGGCTCTGGACGAGGACGAGTACCGCTAGCCTCGGGTTGACCGGCAGGGCTGCGTAGCAGGGACGACGACAGGCGGAGGTTGACCGTGGAGGTCAAGATCGGTGTGCAGTATGCGCCGCGCGAGATCAGCCTGGAGAGCGCGCAGTCACCTGAAGAGATTCAAGGCATCGTGAGGTCGGCGCTCGACTCGGGCGGCATGCTCTCGCTGACCGACGAGAAGGGCCGCATCGTGTTGGTGCCGGTCGACAAGCTCGCCTACCTCGAGATCGGCGAACCCGTCGAAAGGCGCGTCGGCTTCGGCGCCATGTAGGGATCGACAGCGCGCCTTACCCGAAGACTTTGTGCAAGTAGTTGCACCAAGTCTTCGGGAACCACTGGGACGCCCTCGGGAACCGCCGTGACGAAATCAGGCGGAGAGCCCGAGCGCAGCCATCCGGGCGGTGTGCTGGTCGGTGATCTTCGTAAAGGTCAATGCCACATCGGTACCGGACATGCCGGGGAAACCTCCGACCAGCAACTGGACGAGCCCGTCGTGCTCGGCTATCACGGCACGGGCCTGCGCGAGCGCCTCACCGACGATCCGCCGCGCCCACAGCGCCAGCCGCCCGGCACTCGCCGGATTCTCCTCGATCACCTGTCGCACCCGCTCGACCGTGAACCCGGCGCGGCCGCCGTCGGCCAGCACTTCGAGCACGATGCGTTTCGTCGCCGGGTCGAGCACGGTCGCGACGTCACGGTAGAAGTCGGCCGCGATGCCGTCACCCACGTAGGCCTTGACCAGGCTCTCGGCCCAGTCGGACGGCGCGGTCTGGGCGTGAAACGCCTCGAGCGGTCCGACGAACGACGCCATCGCCTTCTCCGCCGGTGTACCGAGCTCCTCCAGGCGACTCTTCAGCAGTTCGAAGTGGTCGAACTCGGCGGTCGCCAACCTGGCCAGGGCGGCCTTGTCTTCAAGAGTCGGTGCCATCCGGGCGTCGTAGGCCAATCGCTCGAACGCGATCAGCTCCGCATAAGCGAGGACGCCGAGCAACTCCCCGACCGCGTCAAGGTAGGCGGGATCCGAGAGCAACGCCGAGCCGGCGTCGTCCCGCGAGTCGTCAGTGGCCGGGACGTCGGGCGCCGCCGGCTCCCCGGAAGGTTCGGTCATAGCCACGCAGCGTAGCCCGCGAGCGCCAGGCGCGGCGGAGCCCGCCGACCGCCGGGGCGGCAGCTAGACTTGGCGGCGTATCCGCGCAGGTAGCCGCGCGCAGGGCAGCCGTCCGGCAGGCCCCGGTCGCCGGAATCGCCACGCGACGACAGCATTCACACCGAAAGGTTTGTTCTGAGCACCTTCGCCGAACTCGGCATCGCGCCCGAGACAGCCGACGTCCTGGCGTCCGTCGGCATCACAACCCCATTTCCGATCCAGACGCTGGCCATCCCGCTGGCGCTGGGTGGCAGCGATCTCATCGCTCAGGCCCGTACCGGAACGGGCAAGACTCTCGCCTTCGGTGCACCGCTCCTACAGAAGATCCAGATCACCGACGACCCGCGGCCGCGGGCTCTCGTCGTCGCTCCCACCCGCGAACTCGCGCTCCAGGTAGCCGCCGACATCGAGGTTGCGGGCAAGGGCCTCGGGGCCCGGGTGATGTCGGTCTACGGCGGTCGTTCGTACGAACCGCAGGTGCAGGCGCTGCGCGCCGGCATCGACGTCGTCGTCGGCACCCCCGGCCGCCTCCTCGACCTCGCCCGCCAGGGCCACCTCGACCTGTCTGCGGTGGAGGTGCTGGTCCTCGACGAGGCAGACGAGATGCTCGACCTCGGCTTCTTGCCCGACGTCGAACGCATCCTCGCCCTGACGCCGTCCAGCCGCCAGACGATGTTGTTCTCCGCGACGATGCCGGGCGAGATCGTCACGCTGTCGCGCAAGTACCTGAACCAGCCGACCCGGATCAGCGCCGAAGACCCCGACGAGAGCCGCATCGTTCCGGCCACCGCACAGCATGTCTTTCGGGCGCACTCCCTCGACAAGCCCGAGATGCTCTCGCGCCTGCTGCAAGCCGAGGGCCGCGGCCTCACCATGGTGTTCACCCAAACCAAGCGCCAGGCCGACCGGCTCGCCGAAGAACTCGCCACCCGCGGGTTCGCCGCAGCCGCCGTCCACGGTGACCTCGGCCAGGGCGAGCGCGAGCGGGCGCTGCGCGCCTTCCGCTCGGGCAAGATCGACGTCCTCGTCGCCACCGATGTAGCAGCTCGCGGTATCGACGTCGAAGGCGTCACGCACGTCGTCAACTACTCGTGCCCGGACGACGAGAAGACCTACCTCCACCGGATCGGCCGCACCGGCCGCGCCGGCGCTTCGGGCGTTGCCGTCACGCTCGTCGACTGGGACGACGTGACGCGCTGGAAGTCGATCAACACGATCCTCGGGTTGCCGTTCGACGACCCGCCGGAGACCTACTCGACGTCCGAGGAGTTCTACGACGAACTCGGCATCCCGCACGTCGTGACCGGCACCCTGCCGAAAGCGGAGCGGCTGCGCGCCGGCCTGCGGGCCGAAACGCTCGAGGATCTCGGCGAGACGGGTCGAGGTGCGCGGTCCGGCCGGCAACGCGGTGGGGCGAAGTCCGGGGAGGGCAACCGCGGCCGTGGCGGGGCCGCCCAGCCGCGCAGCGGAACCGGCGCCCGCACCGGCGGCGGCAGGTCCCGGAACTCTCGGGCGGCGACCGCGCCGAGCGCTGTCGAGTCGACGACCGATACAGCCGGCCAAGCGGGAACAGCCGGCGCGGCCGGCCCGGCCGGCACGGCAGAGCGGCCGCCGCGGCAACGGCGCCGCACCCGAAGCCGCGGCGACGCGGGGGGCGACGCAGCTGCGACCGCCCAGCCCGGCGGCGCGAGCACGCAGGCGCGCGCGAGCGACGCGGAGAACGGCTCCGGTGCGCAGCCGCCACAGCGACGCCGTTCGCGGCAGCGCCGGTCCGGCAGCCGTCCCGACGCAGGTTCACCCGGTGGTACCACCGGCGGGGCAACGCCCGGCGCCGGTTCCGCAGGCTGACCCGAGTTATTCAAGGCAGCTCTGCTTCGTACCGACGATTTCCCCGAGGACCGGGACCAACCGGTCAGCGTGCACAGACGCGCCGAGGAGCAGCCGTGGTAATGCGGACCATCGCCGGAATTCGCACCGGTGAAGACAGCGAAGATCTGGAAGCCTGGTTGCGGCAGCTCGACGGCTCCCCCACCATCTCGCGCACGCTCCTGTGCAGGTGCGAAAGCCCGGTGCACGGAGATACGCCGGCCACCTGGTTCTACGTCGAGGCCGACGCCGTGGCGGCGGTCGCTCGTCGTCGCTGCCTGAGTTGCGGGGACTCGTGCGACGTCCTTGACTCCGGCGAGCACTGGAACGCGCCGCGCATGTGGTCCTGCGGCTGCGGGCAGTCCATCGCCGAGGTGGCAGCAGGACTGCACCTGGACGACGACGGGCTGGTGACCTGGGTGGCTCTTGCGGCGCGCTGCGTCAACTGCGGCGCGTTCGGCGGGCTGACCGATTTCAACGTCGACGCCGAGGAAATCGACGACCTCGTCAGCCGCCTGTAGGCGAACGCGCAACCGAGCCTGCGCGCGAGCCGCTAAGCAAGCACGGGGTCGAGCGCGTCCTGGAAGTCCTCGGGTGTGAACGGCTTCGCGATGAGGAACAGCGCACCCGCTTGCGCCGCACGTTCCTTCATCACCGGCGAAGTCTCCGACGTCACGAACCCGAACGGTACGGTCCATCCCGCGCCGCGCAAGGCGGTCAGCAGCTCCAGACCGTTCATCTGCGGCATGTTCCAGTCGCACAGGACGACGTCCGGCGGAGCCTGCCCGATCACCTCGATCGCATCGAGTCCGCTGCAGGCGTGCACGATCTCGTGCTCTTCGTAGCCGGCGAGGCGAAGCGTGCGTTCGATGATCATCCGCATCGCCTTACTGTCGTCGACAACGAGGATGCGCACGATGGCAGCTCCCGGCTCAGGCCGCCTGCGCGGCCTGCTGCCACAGGCTGACGCCGAGCGGCTGGCTGCGCCACGTCAAGTGCACCTCGCGTACGACCTGGGCTCCAGGCACGGCGAGCTGACCGTAGACGACGGCCGGCAGTGACAGTGCGGACGGCGCGGGGAGCATGCTCTTCACATTGCCACCGACCATGTTGGCGATTTCACCGACTGCGTCGACGACCTCGACCTGCGTCACGTCGTCCGGCGGCATGTTGAACAACGCCGCCGCCGCAGCCCGCGCCGCCGCAGGCGAGCACTGCAACGTGATGGAGCCGGTGTACGCGCCCGAAAGATGCACGCAGGCGGTCACCCGCTCGCCGTCGATGTCGCCACCCGACACGAGGCCGGCGGGGTCGCCGTCCAGGAAAGACATCCAGACCTCGCGGGTGATGACCTCGAGGTCATCTGCGCTGGGGATGTAGGTCATGGCTGCTCCGTGCTCCTTGGGTGGGTGCGATTACCGCGGTCGGAAGTCGCTAGTACGACAAGACGCCGAGCAGGGCGAGTTTGTCGGCGATGGCGTCAGGTGTGAACGGTTTGATGACGTACTCGTGTGCCCCTGCGGCCAGGGCGCGAACGATCTGCGACTGCTCGCTTTCCGTCGTGACCATCATCAGCGTGATGTTGCGCCACTGTTCCTTCTTCCGAACAGCGTTGACGAACGCCAGGCCATCCATGACCGGCATGTTCCAGTCGACGAGAGCGATCTCCGGCATCGCGCCGCTGTCGAGCCGGGCGATGGCCTCCGCGCCGTTCGGTGCTTCGATCACGTCGAAGCCGAGCCCGCGCATGATGCGGCCCAGGATGAGGCGCATCGCGCTCGAGTCGTCGATCACCATCGCGAGCATCGGATTGCACCTCCCTCGGTCGCTGCGTCCCTCGTCTGAGTCCGGCCTGTTGGCCGAAGCTTCGGTCGTCTCCCGCCCCGCCCGCCGGGGTCGTCCCTCGTGGGGCGGCCCACACCGGCCAGAGTCGTACGCGTATTCATCGGCGTCACTCCAGATTTATTGAGCCGGTGCCGCCTGGCGGGAAGACGCCAGAGGGCCACGGAAGCGATGGGGTGGGCGGTCGCGCCGGCGGTCCAGGGGCTGCCGCCGAGGTCCCGTTCTGGACGGGGTACCCCACCGACTGCGCTGAGCCGGCACGGGCAGGGGGAAGGCGCGAAGCTCCCGCGAGGGGGGCGGCCGGTAGCGACCACCCCGCGGAGCCGAGCGGTGCGCGGGGTGGGCCGGAGACTCCGCCGCCAGCCACGGGCGGAGCGGTGGCGGTCGGGATGTCCGGCACGCCGGCGCCGCGCGGCCGGTACGCGGTCGCGTTGCCGAGCGCGACCCGCTCGAAGCTGTCGTCGAGACCGAGCGGGCTCTCCGAGCCGCCGAGGAAGAGGTACCCGTCGGGGCGCAGCACCTTGCGCACCCGCTTGAGGACTTCCGCCTTGGTGGTGGCGTCGAAGTAGATCAACACGTTGCGCAAGAACACGACGTCCATCAGCGGCAGGTCGAACGCCTCGTCGAGATTGAGCTTCTTGAACCGCACCATGTTGCGAACGGCCGGCAGGACCTTCCAGTCGGTCTCGAAGCGCTCCAAGTGGCGAACCAGCATCGACACCGGCAGTCCGCGGTTCACCTCGAGCTGGGAGAAGCGTCCGCGCTGCGCCCGTTCGATCATCTCCTCGTTGATGTCGGTCGCCAGCACGTCGACGGTCCAGTCCGAGGTGATGAGGGGATGGTCCAGCACGCTCATCGCGATGCTGTACGGCTCCTGCCCCGAGGAGCATGCCGCCGACCAGATCGACAGCCGGTGAGTCACCGTCCGCTTGCGGCACAAGTCGGGGAGCACGATCTGCGACAGCGCGTTGAACGGGTCGCGGTCGCGAAAGAACGACGTCTCGTTCGTCGTCATCGCTTCGACGATCTGACGCCGCAACCGATCGTCGGAACCGCCGTTCAGCCGGGCGATGAGAGCGACGACGTCGGAGCAACCGACCTCGCGGGCGAGAGGCAGCAGCCGGTTCTCGACGAGATATTCCTTGCCGGGGCCAAGGACGATGGCGGTGTCCTGCTTGACCAAATCGCTGATGTAGCTGAAGACGGTGGCGGGGATCGTCACGCGCCACCGCCACCGAAGCGGTAGTCGGCAGGAGTCGACGCACGAAGGAAACTCGGGGGCACCGGATAGTAGGAGCCCGCCGATGCGTAGCCGGACGCCGGCCGCGCGACGTGTGGCGCGGCGGGCAACACCCGGTGCGGCTCGCGCCGGGTGATGCCGACGGCGCGCCGCATCGATTCGGCGATCTTGTTCAGCGGCACGACCGTGACGGGGATGCCGGTTGCTACGACGGCGCCGGGCATGCCCCAGACGACGGAGCTCTCCTCGTCCTGCACCATGATGCGGCCGCCGGCGGCGTGGATTCGCTCAGAGCCCTTCGCGCCGTCGCGGCCCATGCCGGTCATCACGTACGCGAGGACACCGCCGCCGTAGACCGAGGCCATCGAGCGGAACGTGACGTCCACCGCGGGTCGGCAGTAGTTCTCGGGAGGTTCTTGGGTCAGCTGGACGACCACCTTGGTACCGCTGCGCCGCAACACCATGTGCCGGTCCCCGGCTGCCACCACGATCCGGCCGGCCTCGACCGTCTGACCGTCGTGGGCCTCCTCGACCGTCAACGCGCAGTTGCGGTCGAGCCGTTCGGCGAACAGCCGGGTGAACAGCGGCGGCATGTGTTGCACGATGATCAGCGGGACGCCGAGGTCGGCCGGCAGGTCCGCGGCGATCACCGCGAGCGCGTCCGGGCCGCCGGTGGAACAGCCGATGACGATGGCCTCGACCGGATTCAGCTTGCGCAGGGCGGGCGCGGCCGGGCGGCGCGGCGGGGCACCCGGGACGCCGCGCTGCCGGCTCGCCCCGACCAGAGCCTTGATCTTGGGGATCAGCTCGTCACGCACGCGATCCATGGAGGCCTTGACGCTGCCGACGTGCGACGGCTTGGTGACGTAGTCGCTGGCACCGGCAGCGAGCGCGTCGAGGGTGGCCATCGCGCCACGCTCGGTCAAGGTGCTGAACATGATGACCGGAAGTTGCGGGTGCCCCGGCCGGAGCGCGCGGAGCGTCGCGAGCCCGTCCATCACCGGCATCTCGACGTCGAGAATCACGATGTCGGGACGCAGCTGCGGAAGCTTGTCGAGCGCGATCTGGCCGTTGGCGGCCGTGCCGAGAACTTCGATCTCGGGGTCGTCGTCGAGCACGGAGGCCACCATGCGCCGGATGACGACGGAGTCGTCGACGACGAGCACTCCGATGCCTGCCACCAGACCTCCCGCATGCCCGCGCCGTCAGCTCGCCGTGCCCTGCCCAGGTCGCTGGGCGCATCTTCACATCGGCACATTTGGGCGAAGGCTGAGCGCCACGACGCCGCCAACCCGCGAAAGCTCGCTAGGTGAGCAGGCCCATGACGGTCTCCCACGGCGCGACCAGCAGACCGAAGGTCACTTCATCGAGCAGGTCGTGCAGCCCGACGGCTTGCAAGCACCCACTCACCACGTTCCACACCCCGCGGGCGGCGATGTCGGCGGTCAGGCCGCTGGCCCGCAGGCCCCGAACCGCCTGGAACTGCGCAGCCGCCGTGGGTCGTAGCCGACCCGAGAGGTAGGCAGCCCACGCCGCTTCGTGCATCCGCCGGCTCCAGTCGGTCTCGGCCGTCTTCGCAGCGGCAATGAGCGCTTCGGCCTGGGCGAGGGTCAGCAACGGCAGCCGGTCGAGGACCCGCCGCACCGCTTCGGTGAACGGACCCAGGTCGGCCGGGATCGGCGGCAACGAACGCGTCGCCGTGATCCACGGAGCACCGAGGCAGTGCCGCTCGTCGTCAGGCAGCCGGCGTCCGGCGTAGGCGGCCGCGAGCGCATCGCTGGCGAGGGTGACGACGTGACTTGGGCTCTCATCGAGGATGTCGATCTGCACGAGATGCAAGAGGTCTTCGAGGCCACCGAAATAGGAACCCACCAAGCCGGTCATCGCCGGCTGGAATGCGGCACCCGGTTCGAGGCCGGACTCCGGGTCGCGCAGGCCGCGAACGGCGTCCTCGAACACCTGCCGCACGGCCGACAGGGTCTCGTCCAGGCGCGGAGCCGGTGCCAGCGCGGACACCGCCAACCACGCTGTCGCCCGCCGCGGATCGGCGATCCCACTCGCGTCGAACGCCGACAGGTCGCGGGTGACGCCGGTTCCCGGCTGGACGGCGAGGGCCTCGAGCAGCACCGTGGCGACGGCTGCACCGGTGGGGGTTCGGGCCAGGTCGTACCCGACGGTCGGGGCGTTGACCAGCGAGTACATCCGTCCCCCAGGGAGTCACGACGAGTACGCGGGCACCGGACGCCGGCCGCCCGGACCTTCATCGTGCCACCGCGGCCGCCGCACGCGGCAGCGCCGACCGGGCGACGCGAGCCGTGACGTTCGCGCCGACCGCCGTGACTTGGGCGGTTTTGTCGGGGGTCCTGTCAGGCGGCTGCGCCGAGATCGACGGCGCGTTCGACGTCGAGCATGAGCAGCAGCCGATCTTCGAGCTTGTACGCGCCGAGCACGAGGTGGCGCCCGACGCCGGTGACCGTCTCTGGCGGCTCTTCGAACTGGTCCGCCGACACCTCGGCGACGTCGCCGATCGAATCGACGAGCAGGCTCACCGCCTCGTCGTCGACGCGCACGACCACGTTCATGGGCGTCTGGCCGTCCGGCAGCGGCGGCAGCCCGAGCCGGGTGCGCAAGTCGACCGCTGTGACGACCTCGCCTCGCAGGTTGATGAGGCCGGCGGCGCCCCGGGCAGCGAGCGGCACCGGGGTCATGTCCTGGTAGCGGATCACCTCTTGCACCGTGTAGACCTCGACGCCGAACAGCATGCTGCCGACGTAGAACGTGGTGTATTGGCGAGACTCCGTCGTCACGGTGCTCACGATCCCATCCGGGCGTAGGTGTCGCCGTACGCGGGGACGTCTGCGGCGCCACTCGCCGCGACAGCGTCGAAGAACCGCGGATCGGCGGCGACGATGGCCTGTTCCATGTCAAGCAGTTCAGTGATCTTGTCCTGGATCACCGCGACCCCGAGCACACCCGGCGCGACCAGGTCGCCGCGCGACCCTGGAGCTTCGGCGCCGATGTCGATCACGGCATCGACGACCAGCCCGACACTGCGTTCGCCCTGCGTGTAGACGATGACCTTCAGCGGATCGTCGGGCCCGATCGAGCTCGGCTCGTCGAGCAGGTCGCAGAGCCGGCCGAGCGGCAACAAGTGGCCGCGATACTGCACGACCTCGGAATGGCCGACCCGCTCGACCTTGCGCTGGTCGACCTCTTCCAAGCGCGTCACCATCTCCAGCGGCACGCCCACCCGGCGCTCGCCGACCGAAACGACGAGCAGCGGGTCGGGACCGTCCGCGACCGCCTCGGTGACCGTCGCGCGGCCGGCGTCGGCTCTGCTGTCGGTCTCGCTCACGACGCGGGCGCGCCGTGCCAACGATCGGACGTCGAGGATGAGCGCCACTCGTCCGTCGCCGAGGATCGTGGCGCCGGCATAGGTGCCGATCCCCTTCAGCTGTCGGGACAGCGGCTTGACGACGATCTCCTCGGTGTTGAGCACCCGATCGACGACCAGCCCGAACCGGCGACCATCGGCCTGTAGCACGAGGATGTAAACCGTGTCGCCGACGTGCGGGGCTTGCGTGAGCTCCAGCACGTGGTCGAGCCAGACCAGGGGCAGCAGGTTGCCGCGCAACCGGAAGACGGGTGCGTCGGAGAGGTACTCGACGCCGGTACGCGCCTGCTCGCCTTCCAAGCACAGCAACTCTTCGAGGCTCACCTGCGGCACCGCGTAGCGGTCGCCTGCGCACTGGATGGTGAGGGCGGGAATGATGGCCAGCGTCAGCGGAATCTTGATCCGCAGCTTAGTGCCTTTGCCCTTGTCGCTCGTGACGTCGACAGTGCCGCCGATGCGTTCGATGTTCGTGCGGACGACGTCCATGCCGACGCCGCGACCCGACACGTTCGTGACTTCGTCGGCGGTCGAAAAACCCGGCATGAAGATGAGGTTCACCAGGTCGCGCGGCCCCATCGCATTCAGCTGCTCGGCAGTCAGGAGGCCGTTCTGCAACGCCTTCAGCGCGAGCTTCTGCGGATCGATACCGGCTCCGTCGTCGCTGATCTCGATGTTGACCTGACCACCCTCGTGAAACGCGCGCAGCCGGAGCAGACCCTCGGCGGGCTTGCCGGCCGCCGCCCGTTCCTCCGCGGTCTCGATGCCGTGGTCGACGGCATTGCGGACGGCGTGCATCAGCGGATCCTTGATGGCCTCGAGGATCGTCTTGTCGAGTTCGGTCTCACGGCCGTCGAGTTCTAGCCGAACTTCCTTGCCGCACGCCACGCCGAGGTCTCGCACGATCCTCGGCAGCTTGGAAAAGACGGTGTCGATCGGCTGCATGCGCGTCTTCATGACGCCTTCTTGCAGTTCGGTGACCAGCAGGTTCAGGCGCTGCGCCGAGCGCATCATGGCGGGGTCACCCTGCGAGGCAGCCGTCGCCACGACCTGGTTGCGCGTCAGGACCAGCTCGCCGACGAGCCGCATCAAGGTGTCGAGCAACGTAACGTCGACGCGAAGCGAGGTCTCGGCGACTGCGCCCGGGCCGGCTACCTTCGCCTCGGTCTGCGCCGCGAGCGCCTCCTGGACCTGCTGCGGGGTGACCTGCCCGTGCTCGACGAGGATCTCCCCGAGCGGGCGCCGGTCGCCGAGTTCCTGCTCCAGGCGTGCGACAGCGAGGTCGTCGTCGTCGATGTCGGAGTGCTCCTTGAGGAGCTCACCGAACAGGGGCGCGGGCTTGCCGGTCGACGAACCGTCGTTCGAGCCGTCGCTGTTCGTTTCGGCGGGGGCGGCTTGCGCCCGCTCGCTCCCGCGGTCCGCCGCTGCACCGTTGCCGGTCTCCTGACCGGCCTTCCCGCCTGCTTGCCCGACCGCGCGGCCGGCCGACTTCTCGCCCGCCTTGGTGGTGCGGTCGGCCTTCCCGTTTGTGGGTGCCGGGGGCTTCTCGTCCTGCGAAGCGGCGGCCGTCGAACCGTCGCCTTGCGCTCGACCGCCCGATCGCTTGACGGCAGGCAGCCCGGCGGCCCGCCGCGATCCCGTGCCTGACCCCGCGCCGCTCGGCTTGGCGCCGGACGCGGAGCCTGGCGCTGAACCGGGTGGCGGGCCGATCTGCAGAGTGGTCAACCGAGTCACCAGGCGGGTGTGTTCGCGGGTTCCCTCGCTGCCGTCGGCCTCGATCGAGGCGAGGATGCCACGCACCGCGTCGACCAGTTCGAGCAAGCCGGTCGCCCGCTCCTGGGTCAGCGGCAAGCCGCCGTCGCGCAGCTTCGCCAGCAGCCCTTCGCCGGCATGGGTGAGCGCTTCGAGCTTGCCGAACGCGAGGAAACCGCTGGTGCCCTTGATGGTGTGGATCGTGCGGAAGATGCTCTGGAGGAGATCGCGGGAGTCGGGTTCCTGCTCGAGGGCAACCAAGTCGCGATCGAGCTGGTCGAGGTTTTCGTAGCTCTCCACGAGAAACTCGCGCACGATCTCGTCGAACTCGTCCATCGGACTCCTTCGCGCGGCCCGGCGGCGTCCCGCACGGCCCGACAATTTGCGGCACCTGCAAATCTGACCCCGCGGCGTGATCGGCCGCAGGCGACGTGTTCACCATCGGCGTTTCTCGCGCAACCCTGAGTCCCGGTTCGGGCGCGCCGCGGGAATCACAGCTCGCCGAGGCCGTCCCACGACTGGTGGGCCGGCCCGGCGGCCTGGCCGGCGGGGCAGTGCGCGCGCAGCGAGCACCAGCCACAACCCGGGCCGGGCCGTGGCGCAAAGGCATCGGTCTCGGGATCGCCGGCCGCCAGCTCGGTGGCCGACCTGATCTCCGCGGCGATCTGCTCGCTCCGCGCGACCGCGCGTTCGATCGATTCCGGCGTGTACTGCCAGGCGTGCACCTCGCCAGTGGGGATGTGGTGCAGCTCCACGCGATCGCAGGGGCGGCGGAAAGTCCGCGTGGCCACGACCGCGTAGAGCGCCAGCGCGAGCGAGCCTCGCACGTCGGCGACGCTCAGCGGTCGGCGTCCGGTCTTGTAGTCGACGACCACGAGAGCGCCGTCGCGGTCGTCGAGCCGGTCGACCCGGCCGGACAGCGCGAGAGCGGGCGTCCGAGCCGCCATGGTCCGTTCGACCCCGAGTGGTTCGACCTCGGGGTCGACGCCGCCGAGGTAGCGCTCGACCAGCCCTCGAGCGTGCCGGCGCCACGACCGGGACTGTTCGTCGTCACGGAAACCCTCCGCCGACCACCCGCTCTCGAGGAGGTCGCCGCCGGCGGCGGGCGTGCGGCGAGGCAGCGGAAGGCCCCACCAACGCGCCAGTGCGGCGTGGATGCTGGCGCCGACGCTGTTGTGCGCCCACGGCGGGCCGGCGACCGGTCGGGGCACGTCGAGGTACGTCATCCGGTAGCGCCGCGGGCAATCGACCCAGCTCAGCAGCCTGCTCGGCGTGCAGGCGAAGAGCCGGACGGGCACGTTCTCGAGCGGCAGCTCGGCATCGCTCATGCGGGCATCCTCGCGGGCGGCAGTGACGCCGCCCGTTGGCGCCGGTTGAGGGGCCGCCTCACGGCGCGGGCACGTCGTCGTCGTGCAGGGCGCGGTGCCCGCGAGCCATCGCCCGCACCTCACCGCCGGTGCGAAGCCGGCCCTGGACGGCGCCTCCGGCCACCCGCCGCGCGACGTCGTCGTCCGGCAGCGAAGTCGCCGAGGCAGCGATGACGAGGTTGCCGCGCCGCCGGCCGCGCAGTACGGCGGGTTCGGAGACAACCGCGATTTCGGGAAACACCTCGCGCAGGGTGGCCAGATCGCGGCCCAGCTCACGAAAGGGTGCGTGGTCGGCCACATTCACGAGATAGACGCCCGACGACCTCAACGTCTCCTTCACCAGCGAAGCGAATTCCACCGTGCGCACGGTGCCGGGCGCAACACCGGCCGCGAACACGTCGCGGACGACGATGTCGCAACCCGCGGCGGCCATGGTGAGAAGCCCCCGCCGGGCGTCGCCCACCCTGATGCGCAGCCCCGGCGCCTTCGGCAGCGGAAGGCGTTCGCGAACGAGTTCGACCAGCGCACCGTCGATTTCGAAGACCACCTGCCGGGAGGCCGACCTCGTCGCCGCGACGTAGCGGGCCAGGGTCGCGGCCCCGCCGCCGAGGTGCACGACCGTGAGCGGATCACCAGCAGGTGCCAATCCGTCGATGATGTCGGCCATCCAGCGTATGTATTCGAACTCGAGAGCAGTCGGGTCGTCGAGGTCGACGTGCGAGGTCTCGACGCCGTCCAGGAACAGCGTCCAGGCGTTACGGCGGGCGGTGTCGCGCACCAGCTCGGCCGTACCGCTGTCGACGGTGAACGACTCGCCCGCCCGTCGTCGTCCGGCGATGCGCAACGGCCGGTCGGGGTCACTGGCTGGTTCAACCGGCTTCAATGAAGGCCCGGATGCCGTCGGCCGCGAGCTGCACGGCGATCGCGGACAGAAGCAACCCCGAGACCCGGGTGACCAGCGTGACACCGCTGCGGCGCAGGACGCGCAGGATCACGCTCGAAAAGCGCAGCGTCAGCCACAGCACCACGTGGACGGCGACGATGCCCGCCCCGAGCGCGACTCCGGCGCCCGTTGTGTGCACGCCCTTGGCGAACACGATCGTGGCCGCGATGGCGCCGGGACCGGCGAGCAACGGAGTGCCGAGCGGCACCATCGAGACATTGACCTGCTCCTCGCCCACCGGTTCGGTGCCCCAGCCCATCAACAGTTGGAGCGCGACGAGGAGCAGCAGCAAGCCGCCTGAGACTTGAACCGCCGGCAACGACACGTGCAGGTATTGCAGGACCTGTTGACCGAACAGCGCGAACGAGACGATGACCGCCAGCGCGGTGAGAACGGCGAGATCGGCGTTACGGTTGCGCGACCTTCGAGAAAGGGTTCGAGTCAGTGCGAGGAAGATCGGCACCGAACCTGGCGGGTCCATGATGACGAGCAGCGTGACGAACACGCTGCCGAAGAGTTGAAGGTCGAACCACCTGCTCACACCCGCATCACCTGCGCGCCGGTGGCCCGCGACATCAGGGCGTCGAACGCCTCGGGATCGGTCAGGTTCGCGCCGAGCTCAACGGTCTTCACGCTGCCGTGATAGTCGCTCGAACCGGTGACGATCAACCCGAGTTCGGCGCCGAGCTCGCGCAAACGTTCGCGCGTCGACGCGTCGTGGTCGGGGTGGTCGACCTCGATGCCGTCGAGACCGGCCGCCGCCAGCCGCCCGATGTACGTCTCCGCCACGATGTCGCCGCGCGACGATGCTGCGGGATGCGCGAACACCGCGACACCACCCGCGTCGTGCACGAGCGCGATCGCCCGCTCGGGGTCGAGCGTGTACTCCTCGACGTAGGCGCGGCCGCCGGTCCCGATCCACGCCGGAACGAACGCCGACGCGACATCGGGCACGACTCCCGCCTCGACGAGCGCCCGCGCCACGTGTGGTCGCCCGACCGAGCCGTCGCCCGCGAGCCGCGCCACCTGCGTCCACGTGACCGGGGCGCCGAGTTCGACGAGCTTGGCAACCATGTCCTCCGCGCGGCGGACCCGGTCGGTCTTCAGCTTGCGCATCTCCTCGGCGAGTTCGGGAGCGGTCGGGTCGAAGAGGTAGCCGAGCATGTGCAAGCTGACGCCGTCGACCCGACAGGACAGCTCGGCGCCGGGCACCACCTGCAGGGGTGGCCGACCGTCCCCCGCGAGCGCGCGCAGGGCGGCGGCCGCCGGCGCATGCCCGGCCGTGGTGTCGTGGTCGGTCAACGCGATGACGTCCAGCCCCGCATCGCTGGCTTTGCGGACGACGTCGGCGGGTGAGTCGCTTCCGTCGGACGCGTCGCTGTGCACGTGGAGGTCGATCCGCAGGCTCACGTCGTCCCTTTGCGTGCGTTGGTCATGCGTGCGTCGGTCAGGTGCGCCGGTGGCCGGCAGGGAACGGCGGGTGGGCCGGCGCGCCCTCAGGCTATCGGCGCGCGGGGCCTCGGCGGGCGCGAGCCCGAGGTCAGCGGCGGGTCAACGCTTCGAGCCGCGGCATCAACGCCCCGTGCCCGACGTCGAGCGATGTCCGGCGAGCCGCGAGATCGACCAGTTCCAGGGTCTCCAAGAGCAGCAGCCCGGCGCTCGCCGGCCACAGGATCACCCAGACCCAGGCGGCTTTCGCCTCCCCGACGTACACCGCGACGTCGGAGCCCGCGTCGACGCTCCACATGGGCGTCGGGTGGCCCGCGGCTTCCAACTTCGCGTGTGCAGGCCCGTCATCGAAGCCTTCGCCCGGGTCGGGGCCCGCGAGGCCGGCAAGCCGCGCAGCCAGACCGATCCCCGGCTCCTCGGCGACCACCACGAGGTCGCCGCTCCCGCCGAGCGGCGCAGGGCCGGAACAGCCGACGACCGTGGCAAGCCCGCCACTGCGATCGTCGCCGGCGTATCCGTAGCCGGTCACCACCCACGCCGCGGGCAACGGCCACGGCAACCAGAGCGGAACTCTTCGCGATCGAACGGACGAGGTCGAGCGCCTCCTCCCCCGGGCGCCGCATCGGTTGCAGCGGAATCACCGGCCCGTGCTCCTCGCACTGCCAAGCGCTCGACCACACGTTCGGCGCCCGCACGGCTCCCCCGCACCGCGGGCAGCTCGGCTCGGCTTTCATGCAATCGACGGTGGCCCTCGAAGGCCTGACCGTCAAGACACCAATACGCTGCCCGGGTGCCCGAGGTTCTTGCCGTCGGCGCGGTCGCGATCCGCGACGGCGCGCTCCTGCTCGTGAAGCGGGGCCGCCCACCCGCCGTCGGACGCTGGTCACTGCCGGGCGGGAAGGTCGAGCCGGGAGAGAGCGAGACCGATGCGGTTGCCCGCGAGGTCGCCGAGGAGACCGGCCTGACGGTCACCGTCGGGCGGCTACTCGGCGAGGTCACCCGCGACGGCCCCGGCGGCACGGTCTTTCGCATCCGCGACTACGCCGTCGAGGTCGCAAGCGGTACAGCGGTGGCCGGCGACGACGCCGCCGCCGCGCAATGGGTGGCACTGTCCGAGCTCTCCGATTACGACCTCACCGAGGGCCTCGTCGAAGCCCTGCGGGCCTGGCAGGTCTTCGGGTGACTGAAGCAGGCGACCGCCCGGCCCGGTCGAACCGCCGGCGCCGCCGTAGTCGTCGGATCTTCAGGTTTGCGTCGGCGCCGCCGACGTGGTCCTGGTGACCCACTTCCTGGCAGCACGCCAGCGCAGACGCGCAACCGAGCCCCTTGCCCGCTTGCTCCTCGACGCCATCGACGACCGGGCACGCGGAACGGTGCCGGCCTCCGCCTACCCGGGAATCTCGCCGGAGGTGCTGGACGCCGCGGTGTTCATCCACAAGGTCGCGCCGGCCGTCTACATCCACCTCAAGCATGCGGACGACGTCCCAGCCGAATTGCTCGCACCGATGCGCGCTCGCTACGAGCAACAGATCGCGCGCCAACTCCAGGTCGGCGCCGATCTGGCGGGGCTGGCTCGCACGTTCGAGGACGCAGGACTGGCCTGGGCCGCCTTCAAGGGCCCGATCCTTGCCGAGCATCTGTGGTCACGGCCCGACCTGCGGGTCTACATCGACCTCGACGTCCTCGTCGACCCCCGCCACTTCGGGGCGGCGATGGAAGCACTCACGGCCGCCGGCGCGCAGATCGTCGACCGCAACTGGGAGCTCATCAACGAGCAGGTCCGTGGCGAGATTTCGCTGACGCTGCCGCACGGCACCGCACTCGACCTGCATTGGCACGTCGTGAACTCCGCGCCACTGCGGCGGGAGTTCCGGTTCTCGACCGGCGACATGCTGGCCCGCACGCGGCAGGTCACGATCGCCGGCGTGTCAGTGCCGACGCTCGATCCCACCGACACGTTGCTGCATCTCGCCTACCACACCGCGCACTCCGGCGGGCACAGACTCATGTGGTTGAAGGACGTCGAGCGGGCCACCGCCGACCGCGACCTCGACTGGAAAGAAGTCCTTCATCGCGCACACGTTTGCGGGGTGGGGCTTCCCCTTGCCGTCGTGTTGACCCGGGTCGGCCGGGTGCTGGGTTTCGACCAACCGCCACCCAGCGCCGCGACGCGACAGGCCCGGCGAAGCACGTGGGGCGCGATCGCTGCGGCGACGGAGTTGTTGTCGCCGGCTCCGACGCTGCCCGGTGACCGCCTCTCCGGCCAGATCGCCTACAAGAACGCCCGATCGTCCAGCGCGGCAAGCATGCTGGCGGCCGCGAGATCGCTGAAGACCCGCGGCGCACCACCGGCCCCATCGGCCGACAACCCGCTCTATGCCGAGAGCGGCGGCGCAGCGGCTCGCGCCGCCTACCTTCGGGCGGTGGAAAGCGCTGTCGGTGTCTAACCACGCGCGCCTTACGCTCCGTCGCACTCCGTAATCAAAAGCCAAAAATCGGCACAAACGCGAGCCGGCCTACGCGGACCTTGCCGTTTTGCCGCGGCGTCACGATTACGCACGGTAATGTGGCTTCCGCCGGGGGGCGCCGGTGCCGGGCGTCGGCACCTGGGTCGGCGAGGGGTCTTGCACGACCCGCTCGCTCGCGCAGATGTCGACCCAGCCGTCTCGCAGGGGCGGGCCGGGTGGACTCATGGTGGGGGTTGGTCGATGGTCAGGCCGTTGGGTGGGCGGCTCGCTGCTGCCGTGCGCGCGCGATCACCGCTGTGTACCGCGGAGCTCGGGGGTTCCTCTCGATCGGCGCGCCGCCATGGCTGATGCTGCTGCCTGGTCGGGCTACTTCGTCGCCTTCTGCGGGATCGACGGCAGCGGCAAGACGACTCAAGTCAAGAACGCGCAGGCCCATCTCGCGGCGGGCGGCACCCCGGTACTGGTCACCAAGCAGCCGACCGACCTCTACCGCAACGATCCCGACGTACGTGCGCTGCTCGATCTGCGACGCAGCGGCGCCGCCCTCACCGCTGAACTCGCCTTGCTGGCCGCCTTCGACCGGGCGCGGCACGTACGAACGCAGATACTTCCGGCGTTGGCCGATGGCGGCTGCGTCATCAGCGACCGGTACGTCTACTCGACCTACAGCTACTTCCTCGCCCGCGGCCTCGACGACCTTCCGTGGCTGAAGGCCATCAACAGACTGGCCCCGGAACCAGACCTCACGGTCTACATCGATGTCGCGCCCGAACTCGCCGCCGAGCGCATCGTCGCCCGCGACGGCTCGTCGCGGAAGCGCGAAGAACTCGACATCGCTCGGATGACGCAGGTCCGCCGCTCCTTCCTCGAACAACCGTGGGGGCGATCCGACCGGTTCGTGGTCGTCGACGGTGCGGCGTCGGTCGACGCGGTGAGCGCGGAAGTACTCCGCCTGGTCAAGGAGTTCGATCCGCGATGAGCCGCGTCCTCGTATTCGGTGGTACAGGCGGAATCGGCTCAGCCGTGTGCGACGCGCTGGCGCCGTCCTTCGACACGATCGACGTCGTCGACGTGCGCGAGCCGGCAGAGTCCGTCGTGCCATCGGCGGGCAAGCCATCCAAGTCGTGCCGGTCGTATCACCGAGTCGATCTCGCCGACGACGCAGCCAGGGACAGCTGGATGCAGCGCTACCTCGCCGACAACGGCGTACCCGACGCGACGGCGTGGTGCGTCGGCGTCTACCCCCGTCGCGACATCCGTGACTACTCGACGCTCGCGCTGCGCGACGTGGTCGAGACGAATCTGATCGCCGCGCTCGCCCTGCTTCCCCCGCTGCTCAGAGCGGCGGTAGAGACCGCTCAGCCGTTGCGGATCGTGGTCGTCGGCAGCCAGGCGGGCGTGACCGGGGGTCTCGACGTACCGTATGCCGCGTCGAAAGCCGGCCTGGTGGCCGCGGTCAAGAGCATCGCCCGCGAGTACGCACGCCACTCGGTCACGGCCAACGTCGTGAGCCCGGGCCCGGTCGAGACCCCGATGGCGACGGTGATGGGCGACGAACGACGCAAGTTCTACGAGGCCGCGATACCGCTGGGGCGATACTCCACCGCCGGTGAGGTCGCCGCGGTCGTGAGCTGGCTTCTCACGCAAGCACCCGAGGCGGTCAACGGCACCGTCATCGACGTCGACGGTGGGCTGGTGCGGCGATGAGCGTTCGCATCCTCGAGGTGAGCAACGACATCCCGGTCCGTAACCGCATCGGGGCGTTCACGCTGCGGGCCTACCAGATCGCGGAGGGCCCCCGCGTCGACACCCACCTGGCGATCTTCAAGACACCGATCAGCGATCCGGTGCCGGTGCGGATCAACTCCGCCTGCCTCACCGGTGAAGTGTTCGGTGACCGGCGCTGCGACTGCGCGTGGCAGATGTGGGAGGCCCTGCGCCGCTTCGAAGAGCGCGGTAGCGGCGTGATGACCTATCACCCCTCACACGAGGGGCGCGGTATCGGGCTGTTCCAAAAGATCCGGTCCTACGAGCTGATGGACGACCTCGGGGTGACTACGCGCGAGGCATTCCAGGCGCTGGGCGAGCCCCCCGACACCCGCACCTACGGCGCGGCCACGGCGATCCTGGAAAACCTCGGCGTCCGGCGAGCGCACTTCATCAGCAACAACCCGGAGAAGATCCAGGCGCTTTCCGACGCGAACATCGAGGTGGTCGGCTGGGAGCGGGTCGTCATCGACTGCGACGAGTCGCTGGCGCCATACCTGCGCAGCAAAGCTGCCGACTTCGGACACCTGATCGACCTACCGACCTTCATGCTGGGGTTGCCACCGTCCTCGAATGGCGGCGAAGATGCCCTACCGAGGCAGTCGACCAGAAAGCGCAACCCCGAGACAATCTGATGGCAGAGATCGCGGCAGCGCCGGACGTCGGCGGCGCCGGGAGTGCCGCGTCTGACGCGCTCGCCGACGACTCGGTCGGATACCGCGACGCGTCGAGCGCCACCGGCTCGAAGGTTCGCACCGGCATGGCGTGGACCCTCGGCGGCCAGTGGGTCGGCTACCTCGTACAGATCGTCACGACCGCGATCCTGGCCAGGCTCATTGCGCCCCAACAGTTCGGCATCGTCGGCGAAGCGGCCACGATCGCGGCGTTCGCCACCCAGTTGCAGTCCCTCGGGCTCAGCCAGGCGACCGTGCAGCGGGCCCGCCTGACCCACGGTCAGCTCAGCAACCTGTTCTGGGCGAACGTCGCGGCCGGTGCGGTCTTGTCGGTTCTGGTGGCCGCCAGTGCGCCCTTCGTCGCCGCGTTCTACGGGCACCACGCGCTCGTCGGCGTCACCGCCGTCGTCGCAGTCGGCTATCTGATCAACGGGTTCGCCGTGCAGCACGCGGCATTGCTCGCGAGGCGGATGAGGTTCCGCGCGATTGCTCTGCGCTCGCTGCTGCCGCGGATCCTCTCCGGTGCCGTCGCCATCACCGCCGCCGCGATGGGCGCGGGCTACTGGGCGCTGGTGGCCCAGCAGATCGCGGCGGCACTGTTCGGCGTGGCCTTCCTCTGGACGGCGGTCTCCTGGCGGCCGGCGAAGCCCAGCCGCGGCACCGGCGTGCGACCCTTGCTCCGATTCGGGGCCGGCGTCAGCGTGGCGAACATCCTCTACTACTTCTCCAGCAACGCCGACAACATCCTCGTCGGCCGTTTCCTCGGCGCGGCACCACTCGGTCTGTACGCGCGTGCCTACAACTTGTTCTTGGTACCGATTCGCCAGATCCACGCGCCGATAGGCAACGTGGTGCAACCGGTTATGGCCGCGATTCTCGGCGAGCCCGCAAGGTACCGGCAGTTCTACCGCCGCACGCTGGGCTCGATCTGCCTGGTCGGCATGCCGGGCGTCGCGTTTCTCGCGGTCATGTCACGCGAGATCATCGCGGTGCTGCTCGGCACCCGCTGGCTAGGCGCGGCCGAACCGTTCCGCTGGCTTGCCATCGCCGGCCTGCTGCAGATGATCTCGCGCACCTTCGCGTGGCTGTTCACGACGTCCGGTCGGGCCAAGGCGATGGCCTCGTGGGCAGCAGTGAGCGCGCCGGTAACGGTTGCGGCCTTCGTCGTCGGCCTGCATTGGGGCATCACCGGTGTCGCCGCGTCGTACGCGATCATCCAGTCGGTACTGATCGTCCCCGGCATCTGGTGGGCGGTTCGCGACACACCGGTGGGGCTCCGCGACGTCGCCGCGGCTGTGTGGCGCCCCTGCGTGCTCGCGGCTGCTGTGGCGGCCGTGAGCACGGGGGCACGACTCGCCGTCCCGGGCATAGGACCTGCTGCGGCGGTCGCGGTGAGCGGAGTTCTCGCCGTCGCCTGCTGGCTGGCGCTCGTCCTGCGCTGGCCGGCACTGCGGGCGGAGGCCGCCGCGACGCTCGGCACGGTGCGCAAGCGCCGCGCGGGCTCCGCCGACTAGGGACGGCGAGGGGCCGGCTAGGGCACGGTGACCGGCTGGCGGGCACCGCGAACGGGATCGACCGCGGTGTCGAACTCCAGACCCGCCTGGTGTGGGCCGGACGCCGCCCGAGTCCGCGGCTGCGTGGCGGCGACGACCGGCGTGTCGTCCATGGCCGCGAGCTGGTGCTTGGAGCGCAGCGTGAGCGCTTCGTTCAGATGCCGCTTCCACAAGGCGACGTCGTCCGCCGCTTCGGCGTGATGCTGGCCGCCGGCAGCTTCGAACAACTGATCGTGGATGGCGCGGGCCGCGGCGATCGCGCGCATCAGCTCGTAGTCCAAACGCGCGTGCAGCCCACGGCGGAGTGGTACCTGCAGCCCGTGCGATCGAGCGACGTCGCACTGCTCGGCGAGCTCACGAACGGCGAACATCGCGCTTTCGTACTGGGCGACGAGCCGCGCCTCGACCCGCGGCTTGGATCGGCGGGCGCGCACCGAGGACAACGTCGGCGACATGTCGCTTGCCACCTCCTGGTCTAAGGCGAACCGCAGGTGCACTGCTCCCGCCGCGGTTTACCCGGAGCGGGCCGTGGCTTCACTCTCTCGCCGAACCAGCCGAATTGCCACCCCTGACCGCCTGAGGTGCGGGCGACCGGCGAGTCCCTCGCCAGGCGAGGAAGAACCCGCGGCCGCGGCGATAACCTCCCGTCATGCGCTCCCGTGCCTTCGCCGAGGCCACACCTGCCCCAGCGGTCGCAGCCATGGAGGCTCGCCGGTGAGCACGTCCGTCGGCCGTGTCTTCATCGCACGCCTCGCCGGCGTCTGGGTCTTCGATCCGAACGGCGATCAGGTCGGCCGGGTTCGCGATGTCGTCGTGCTGTTGCGTTTCGGGACGCAACAACCGCGGGTGCTGGGGCTGGTCGTCGAGGTACCGCCGAGACGCCGGATCTTCATCCCGATGACTCGAGTCACCAGCATCGAGGCCGGCGCAGTGGTGACCACCGGCACAGTCAGCCTGCGTCGGTTCGAACAGCGGGCGGCGGAGACTCGCGTCCTCGCCCAACTGCTCGACCGCGAGGTGACGGCGTCGGGCGAGGGTGACGACGCCGGTGCCACGACTGCCACCGTCACCGACGTCGCGATGGAGCAGACCCGTACCCGCGATTGGTACCTCACCAAGGTCGCCGTGCGCTTCCACGGCGGCGGCCGGATGCGCCGGCGGGGCGTCACGCGGGTACTCGACTGGGACGCCGTCCACGGGTTGTCGCTCCCGGAGGGCAAGCAAGGCGCAGCGAGCCTGCTCGCCGCGTTCGACCAACTGCGTCCGGCCGACCTCGCCGGGATGATCCATGACCTCAACGAGAAGCGCCGCGCCGAGGTCGCGGCAGCCTTGGACGACGAGCGGCTGGCCGACGTCCTCGAGGAACTGCCCGAAGAGGAGCAGGTGGAGATCCTCGCCACGCTGGAGGACGAGCGCGCCGCCGACGTCTTGGAGGCGATGGGTCCCGACGACGCCGCCGACCTGCTCGCCGACCTGCCCGCCGAGGAGGCCGAGCGACTGCTGGCACTGATGGACCCCGAGGAAGCCGACCCAGTTCGCCGGTTGCTCACCTATTCCGAGGACACCGCGGGTGGTCTGATGACGACCGAGCCGGTGATCCTCCCGCCGAGCGCCACCGTGGCCGAAGCGCTGGCGCACGTGCGCAACCCTGACCTCTCACCGGCCACCGCTAGCCAGGTCTACGTGTGTCGGCCACCCACCGACACGCCGACCGGGCGTTACCTCGGCATCGCCCACCTCCAGCGACTGCTGCGTGAACCTCCGGGCACGCTCGTCAGCGCCGTCGTCGACACCGACATCTCGCCGCTGCACCCTGGCGTGCCCTTGACCCAGATCACCCGTCACCTGGCGACGTACAACCTGGTTGCGGTGCCGGTAGTCGACGATGACGACCGGCTGCTCGGTGCGGTCACCGTCGACGACGTCCTCGACCACCTCTTGCCGAGTGGTTGGCGCGAAGCCGAGCACGACACATGGCGCGAGGGAGGTGGCCGCGATGGCGAGGGTACGTAACGACACTCGGCGGCCGCGTCTCGACCAGCCGGTCTCGCCGCGCCGGGTGGTACTCCGGCCCGAGTACGACCCTGACGCGTTCGGCCGGTTCGCCGAGCGCTTCGCGCGCTTTCTCGGCACGGCGCGCTTTCTCGTCTACATGACGATCCTGGTCATCGTGTGGGTCAGCTACAACCTCTTCGTCGGCGTCCACTACTACCACACGCACCACGGCTGCGACGTCACGCGTTTGAACGCCATCACGAACGAGCTCGAGACGACGACGAAGAACATCCCGAGGTGCCAGGCCGGAATCAAGCCGTTCGACCCCTACCCGTTCATCTTGTTGAACCTGTTCTTCTCGACGCAGGCGTCTTACGCAGCACCCCTGATCCTGCTTGCGCAAAATCGGCAGGCCGACCGCGACCGCGTTCAGATCGAGGAAGACCGCGCTCGCAACGAACGCAATATCGCCGACACCGAATACCTCACCCGCGAGGTGGCCGCGATCCGCATCTCCCTCGGTGACGTCGCCACCCGCGACTTCCTGCGCGATGAGCTGCGGCGCATCTTCGACGAGTTCGACGCCCGCCATGACGCCGGAGCGCCCGGCCCG
This sequence comes from uncultured Actinomycetes bacterium, assembly GCA_963782965.1. Taxonomy (GTDB): domain Bacteria; phylum Actinomycetota; class Actinomycetes; order Acidothermales; family Acidothermaceae; genus CAWALV01. Next base: position 526,330 of record CAWALV010000006.1, on the reverse strand, counting down.
GAGCCGCGCGAGTAGGCCGATTCCCCTCGGGTGGGCCGCCCGGTGTCCGATGGGGTAGAACGGGAGCGTTCCCATTTTTCGGGTAAGAGGCAGCCATGGCCGTGCTCGATCACCGCACCCGCGCCGGCGCACCGCGTTACGGCGACCCGGGCCGCTTGCACCGCGCCTTCCGGGCGCGCCTCGGCGTCCGAGCTGGCGGGCGGGCGCGCCGCATCGCGCAAGCATTGGCGGTAACGGTCGGCGCGGTCACCGGCATCGCCGTGGCTGATACCGATCTGCCGGTCCTGTCCGCCCTGCTGTTCTGCTCGGTCGCGGGCGTTGCCACGACGTATCGCCACCGATCCCACTGAAGCGATCCCAGAAGCGCCGGATGCCGGCCCCGAAGGGCCGGCATCACGACGGTAGAGGCGACCAGCCGCCCTACTCCTTCCGGCTCTTCATCTCGTCGCGAACGCGGTCGAGCATCGCAGCGAACGGGCCCATGAGGTAGTTGGCCTCGGTGCTCTTCGCGCTCGGGTGGGGGTGGGTCGGTGCCATCCGTTCGGCCATCTTGATGCGCTTCGCCATCTGGACGAGTTCGTCGTGAGTCTTGGCGTCCTGGACGCCGGGGAACTCCTCGGTCTCCTCGTGCGTCGCGTGTTCGAGCACCGACTTCTTGAACTCGAGGAACTCTGAAAGGAACTTCGAGTCGTCGACGCCCATCTTCTCGAGCTTGGCGAGGACCTCCTTGGCTTCGTTCTCCTCCTCGATCCGCGAGTCGGCAACAGCTTCACCGTTGGTAACTGCCGACCTCGTCACCGGCCGCAGCACTTCTTCCTCGGCGGTCTCGTGCACCGCGAGCAACGCGCGAAGGTGGTCGAACTCCTGCTGCCTCGCTTCACCGCTGGAACTCTCGACAGCGGCGAACAATGCCTTGATCTGGTTGTGTTGTGCCTTCAAGACCTCGATCGCGCCCGCGTCTTCGTTCACGGTTTCGGCGATGTGCCCTGCGGTCATCGCTGGCCCTCCTGTGTCGCTGGATGTGTGCAGATGTACCGCACAGCCGACATCACGAAACCGTCGCGACGCGCGCCGGAATCGCTGAGCGGCCGACTCTGAGGTGACACTCGGACTGGACGACAAGATCAACGCGCCGCGACATGAGACCTATGGAAGCGACATGACACCTATGGAATTCGAGGCGACGGGTCTCCTCCGCGGTCGGATGCCTCGCTCACAAATCCGATGCCACTCGACTTGCGCCTTCGCGTGCCAACAGGGTTATCCTGACCTCGGGTTCAGCAGGTAGCCCGCCTTACGCGGGGCTCGCCGAACGCTGAGTGCCCCTTCGAACGTCGTTGCTCGTAGCAGCTCCGCGTTTCCCTATCGGTCCATGTCGGGGAAGTGCGTGCGTATGCAACAGGCGATGAATCAAGACGAGCGGACGGCGTCGGCGCAACTGGCCCTCGACTTTGCTGTAGAGGCACTGGCCGACGTCGAGTCCAACGGCGCCACCCAAGAAGAAGTGTTGCGGCTCTGCGACGAGGTAATCTCGCGCCGGCTGCGCCTGCGAATGTGTGTACTCGCCGGCGGCGCGCCTGCGCCCGCGGCAGTCATGCGGCAGATGGCTCGCGACCGCGAGTTGCTGCGCCAGCTGCCGAACGCACTCGACAGGGGTGCGGCGCTGTGACGACCTCGAAGCCCGCTGAGGCCGGGGAATCGGTTACGCCGTTCCCCTTCCATGAATCGTCGGACACATTCGATATCGCCGCGCAAACAATCCGGGGTTGGTATCTCGTGATCGCCCAGGGTGACTTGACGAGCGACGGCGCTTCGACCTTGATCGCTTGCGTCGACACGGGCATCGAGTCCGGGCGTGATCGCATCGTCGTCGACCTGGCCAGGATCACCGAGGTGTCCCCATCCTGTATGGCGGCACTGGCAAGGGTCGACAGCGCGGTGCGGGCCACGGGCGGCGACCTGCGGCTCGTGGTCGACGGCGTCGTGGCACTGCAGGCAATACGCGAGGCCGGGCTCTCGGGCCGGTTCCACATCAACCGTTACGTCGGCGACATCGTCGGCGCGGTCGCCGGGCTGGACGAAGGAGGCCGCGGCGCACGGCGGCGCGGACTCAAGCTTCGGTGACGACCTCGAGAGCCTCGAGGCAACCTCAAGGCTCGATGATGGCGTTCTTGCCGATGACGACGACACCGTGTGTTGACACGGTGAACCTCTCGGCGTCGCGAACCGGGTCAACGCCGATGCGAGCGCCGTCGGGCACCACGACGTTCTTGTCGATGATGGCGTTGCGGACGACGGCGCCTCGGCCGATGCGGACGTTCTCCAAGAGCACGCTACCGTCGATTGTTGCGCCGGCGTCGATGTAGACGCGCGGCGACAACACGGAGCGGCTCACCTTCGCATCGGCGACGATGACCCCGTTCGACAGCAACGCATCGACGACGCTCGTGTTCTCGTGGACGATCTTCGCCGGCGGCAGCGGCCGGTGGTGTGTGTACATCGGCCAGTCGGAGTTGTACAGGTTGAATACCGGGTGCACGGAGATGAGATCCATGTGCGCGTCGTAGTAGGAGTCGAGAGTTCCCACGTCGCGCCAGTAGCCGTGGTCACGTTGGGTCGAGCCGGGCACGTCGTTCTCGCTGAAGTCGTAGACGAGGGCATCCTTGGCCTCGACGAACATCGGAATGATGCTGCCGCCCATGTCGTGTGCCGACCGTTCGTCGGCGGCGTCGCGGTTGACCGCATCGAGCAGGGCCGACGTCGTGAAGCAGTAGTTGCCCATCGACGCGAACACCTCCTCTGGCGAGTCGGGTAGGCCGAGACCTTCGATGTCCTTCGGCTTTTCGAGGAACGCCTCGATGCGCCGGCCGGCGTCCGGACCGGTCTGTGCCGTTTGGATCACGCCGAACGCGGAGGCCTCCGCCCGAGGGACCCTGATGCCGGCCACCGTCGCGGCAGCACCCGACGCGACGTGCGCATCGAGCATCTGGCGCGGATCCATGCGATAGATGTGGTCGGCGCCGAAGACAAGGATGTACTCGGGTTGCTCGTCGTAAATGAGGTTCAGGCTCTGGTAGATCGCGTCTGCAGAGCCCGAGAACCAACGGGGGCCGACTCGCTGCTGGGCGGGTACCGGCGTCACGTAGTTCCCGAGAAGCGTCGACATGCGCCATGTCGTGGTGATGTGCCGGTCGAGGCTGTGGTTCTTGTACTGCGTGAGCACGACCATTTTCAGGAACCCGCCGTTGGCGAGGTTCGACAGTACGAAGTCGATGAGCCGGTAGATGCCGCCGAACGGGACGGCGGGCTTCGCGCGGTCGGCTGTCAGCGGGAGTAAGCGGGTGCCCTGCCCGCCGGCGAGGACGATCGCCAAGACCTTGCGACGCACGGGCGAGCTTCCGGGAACTCTCATGACCGGAACCTACCGAAAACCCGGTCGCGGGGCACGGTCCCGCGGCCCGAACGTTGGAGCAGGAGGTTGGGCCCGGGAGGGTGGGCTCAGGGGTCGGGCCCAACGGTTGGACGCCGTCGGCCCAGCGGCCTCCCGACGCGACCCGCCGGCCAGGGTTGGTTAGGGTTCCCCCATGCAGGTCGCGTTGTTGAGCCGCGAGTACCCGCCCGAGGTCTACGGTGGTGCCGGGGTTCACGTCGAATATCTCGCCCGCGAGTTGCGCCGGCTGATCGACGTCGAGGTGCACTGCTTCGGGGCGACCCGACGCGAACCCGGCGTGATGGCACACCTCGCCGACCCGCAATTGCTCGAGACGGGCGCCAACGCCGCGCTGCTGACGCTTTCGACCGATCTCTCGATCGCGGCCGCTGTCGGTTCGGCCGATCTGGTCCACTCCCACACGTGGTACGCCAACTTCGCCGGCCACGTGGCCAAGCTGCTGTACGGCGTCCCCCATGTCATGACCACTCATTCGTTGGAGCCGCTGCGGCCGTGGAAGGCCGAGCAGTTGGGCGGCGGCTACGCGCTCTCCTCCTTCGCCGAACGAACCGCGATCGAGGCCGCCGACGCGGTCATCGCCGTGTCGGCGGGGATGGCGGACGACGTAATGCGCTGTTACCCGCGCGTCGACGCGACGCGGCTCCACGTCGTCCACAACGGCATCGACACCGACGAGTACAAGCCGACGTCCGACACGACGGTGCTGACGGAGAACAGCATCGATGTCGACCGCCCGATCGTCATCTTCGTCGGGCGGATCACCCGGCAAAAGGGCTTGCCTTACCTGCTGCGCGCGGCCCACGGCTTCGATGCCGACGCGCAACTCGTCGTCTTGGCCAGCTCGGCCGACACTCCGGAGATCGCCGCGGAGGTCGAATCCGAGATCGGCGCCCTGCAGACCGAACGGCACGGAGTCACCTGGATCCGCCGGATGGTTTCCAAGCCCGAACTCATCGCGCTGTTCTCCGCGGCCAGCGTCTTCGTGTGCCCGTCGATCTACGAACCGATGGGCATCGTGAACCTGGAGGCGATGGCCTGCGAGACAGCCGTCGTGGCGACGAAGACGGGCGGTATACCCGAGGTCGTCGCCGACGGCGAAACCGGGATTCTGGTGCCGATCGACCCCGACCCGCAGGACGCGTACGGCGCGCCGCGCGATGTCGACGCGTTCGCCGGCGCGTTCGCCGACGCCGTCAACGCGCTCGTGCGCGACCCCGGCCGAGCGAGTGCGATGGGCATGGCCGGCCGCAAGCGCGCGGTCGAGAACTTCAGCTGGCAGGCCATTGCCGAGCGCACCCGCGACCTTTACGCCTCGCTGCGGTAGCGCGAACGGTCACTCGGCACCGCGGGCACGCCTCGGACCGCGCCGGGCGATGTCCGCGCTGGGCGATGTCCGCATTGCGCCATTCGGGTATCTCGTTGCCCGCCGGGTCAAGTGGGCACTGCGCCATCTCGATGATGTCGGGTAGGACGAAAGGCTTACGCCCGTCAGCCCGGAAGGACCAGCAGCGCCATGGCCATGAACGCGCGCACCACCCTCGACTCGCTCGTCGACTGGCTCCTCCTGCAGATCGCCGAGGACGAGATGAAGGCCCGGACAGCGGGTTCGGAAGCCTGGCGTTGGAAGGTCGTCGAGACTCCCGCCCAGCGTGATGCACTCGTTCGGGCCGATGGCACCGTGTGCGCCGATTCCTGGGGTGCCGACAAACAGGAGACCGGTTTTCGCGGAGCGGAAGCAAAGGTGTTCATCGAGCGCTTCAACCCCGAGCGGGTGCTGGCCGACTGCGAGTCGAAGCGGCGCATGCTGGCCCGGCTGCAGAACTTGTCCAGGGCCTGGTGGACGACGACCCGCTCGGCCGACGAGGCGAAGTCCGTGATCCGTGAGATGGCCCTGGCGTACGCGAATCGTCCCGGTTACCGAGACGAGTGGCGGCCCGATCTCGCGGTCCGCAGCCTGGAAGCCGTTTCGTCCTAGCCTTACCGGGCTCCCGCGCCATTCGATCGCGTCCCACCGTTCGACCGACCCTGCGCCCGCCGTTCGGACCACCCGCCACCGGCGCTCGGGGGCTGTAGGACGGCACGCCGGGCTCGACAATAAGACACGTGCCCCAGCTTGCCGGCAAGGAACCCCGCACCGTCGTGCCCGCTCAGCGGCGACGCATCGGCGAGCTGCTGCTGCGCGAGGGGTGGATCTCCGAAGCCGAGCTGGACGACGCCCTCGTGACTCAGGCCGACAGCCCCAATCGCGCTCGGCTGGGACAGATCGTCGTCGAGAAGGGCTACCTCACCGAAGAGCAGCTCGCGGAAGGGCTCGCCCTGTTGCTCGGGCTCGACCTTGTCGACCTGGCGCAGTGCGAGATCGACGCGTCGGTCTCACGGCTGGTGCCGCGTCACGTCGCCGAACGAGGCAAGCTCCTGGCGCTGGGGCATGTCGACGACCACGGCGACCCGGTGCGCGAGGGTGGCGTGGCTCGCGCAGTCCTCGTCGCGGCCGCTGATCCCACGAACGTGGTCGCGCTGGACGACGTCCGCATCTACACCGGCGCCGCCTCGCTCGCCGTCGTTGTCGCCGCCGAGGGTCAGATCCGGGAATACCTGGCCCGCATCTGGGCGGCGGACGACCAAGCCGGATTGCTCGGCGGAGCGGCCGAACGCGACCACGACGGGGCGGACGGCGACAGCGACCTCGCTCTTGCCGCCGACCAGATTGTTGCTGCAGACCAAGCGCCGACGGTGCGGCTCGCCACCGGCATCCTCGACGAGGCCGTACGCAGCGGCGCCAGCGACATCCACGTCGAGCCGCAGGCAGACGGCGTTCGCGTGCGCTACCGCGTAGACGGCTTGTTGCGAGACGCGCTCCGCGTGCCGCGCAGCGCATCGGCGGCGCTCATCAGCCGACTGAAGATCGTCAGCGGGCTCGACATCGCAGAACGCCGTGTGCCACAAGACGGCCGCACCAGGTTCAGCGTCGCCGGCACCAGTATCGACGCGCGAGTCAGCACGTTGCCGTCGATGTACGGCGAGAAGGTCGTCGTCCGGCTGCTCGGCAGCGCGACCGGAGTGAAGGATCTGGAGGGGCTCGGCCTCGACGCACACCAGCTCGAAACGTTGGTGGCCGGTGCTCAGGCACCGCAAGGACTCGTGCTCATCACCGGCCCGACGGGTTCGGGCAAGACGAACACGCTGTACTCGCTCCTCGCCGAGATCGCGACACCGGACAAGAACGTCGTGACGCTCGAGGACCCGGTCGAAATCCAGCTGCCGGGGATCACCCAGGTACAAACGAACGAGCGAACCGGGTTGACCTTCGCCCGCGGCCTGCGCTCGGTGCTGCGGCAAGACCCCGACGTCGTCCTCGTCGGTGAGGTGCGCGACAGCGAGACAGCCGAACTCGCGCTCCAGGCTTCGCTGACCGGCCACCTGGTCCTGACCACGCTGCACACCAACGACGCGGTTTCTGCGCTGACCCGGCTCGTCGACATGGGAGTCGAACCGTTCCTCGTCGCGTCGTCCCTCACCATGGTCGTGGCGCAGCGGCTCCTCCGACGCCCGTGCGCGCGCTGCGCGAAGCCCGACACTCCTGATGCGCAAGTGATGGCTCTGCTCGGCATCGATGACACGGACCTCACGGACGCGCGCTCGGTGCGTGGCACCGGTTGCTACGCCTGTGACGGCAGTGGGTACCGGGGCCGCGTCGGCATCTTCGAGATTCTCCCCGTCACGGCCGCACTGCGGTCGGTCCTGATGCACAGCCCCACCGAGGCTGCGGTGCGCGCTGCAGCCCGTGCCTCGAGTATGACGACGCTGCGCGCTGCGGGGCTCGCGGCCGCGCGTCGCGGGGAGACGACATTCGACGAGGTCGTGCGGGCGACCCGCGTCGACGCCGTCGACGGCCGTCGCTGTGTCGCCTGCGATCGGCAGGTCGCGCACGACATGATCGCTTGTCCGTGGTGCGCCACCGTCGTCAACCGTGGCCATTGCCGGGCGTGCGCGAAGCCGCTCGAGCCGGATTGGAAGATCTGCCCCTGGTGCCAGGAGCCGGCCGGCACCCCGACCTCCGGTGCCGACGCCCGCCGGCGGGCGCGAAACCGAGGGCGCACCCGCGGCGGGGTCAGTCTGCCAACCGCCTGAGGAGCTGACCCAGCCGAGCGAGCTCGCGCCGGTCGAAGCGGCCGGCGAAGTGGGTATTGACGCCGGAGAGGTGAACCCTGGCCGCCTCGCGCAGGCGATCGACGCCGTCGTCCGTGATGACGGCGTAGGTGCCCCGCGCATCATCGGTGCACGGCTCGCGCCGAACCAGGCCATCGCGCTCGAGCCTGTCGACGAGCCGGGTGATGCCACTCCGCGACAACAGCACACTCTCGGCGAGCTCCGTCATCCGGAGCCGGCGCTGCGGGGCCTCGGCAAGCTGGACGAGGACGTCGTAGGACGCCAAGGGCAGCTGCCCGGCGCCTGCCAGCTCGGTCTCGAGCGTGCGCATCAGCCGGGCGTGAGCGCGCAGGAACGATCGCCAGACGGCGAGCTCCTCGGGCGAGAGCCGTTCCGTCACGTCACCAAAGGAAGAGACGCTCACGATTGGTCATCGTAGGACCACGTAGCATCGACGTTGTGGACCACGCGGATCATCAGACTCGAGCCGCCGCGCCGGCGGCGTCCCCAGTCACCGTCGAAGCGGTCACCGCCGCCCTCGCGACCGTGCAGGACCCCGACATCCGGCGTCCGATCACCGAGCTCGGCATGGTCGACCGCATCGACGTGAGCCCGGCCGGCCAGGTCGACGTCCGGGTGCTCCTGACCGTCCCCGGCTGCCCGCTCAAGGAGCGGATCCATCGCGACGTCACGAACGCGGTCGCCGCCGTGCCGGGGGTCACCGGCGTGGGCGTCGAACTCGGCTACATGACCGACGAGCAGCGCAAGGCGCTGCAAGAACAGCTCCGCGGACCAGGCAGCAACGGCGCCGAGAAGCCGATCCCGTTCAACGAGCCGACCTCGCTCACCCGCGTCTACGCGATCGCATCCGGCAAGGGTGGCGTCGGGAAGTCGTCGGTCACCGTCAACCTCGCGGCGGCGCTGGCCGCTCGCGGGCTTTCCGTAGGGCTTCTGGACGCCGACGTGTACGGCCACTCCGTTCCTCGCATGCTCGGTTTGACCGGCGATGCCGGCCGGCCGACCCAGGTCGAGCGCATGATCATGCCGCCGACCGCACACGGCATCCGGGTCATCTCGATCGGCATGTTCGTGCAGGGCAACACACCCGTCGCCTGGCGCGGCACGATGCTGCACCGGGCGCTCAATCAGTTCCTCACCGACGTCTACTGGGGCGACCTCGACGTCCTGCTCGTCGATCTACCTCCGGGCACCGGCGACATCGCGATCTCGTTGGCCCAGTTCGTGCCGGGTTCGGAGTTGATCGTCGTCACGACACCGCAGCTCGCGGCTGCCGAGGTAGCCGAGCGCGCGGGCAGTGTCGCGGTGCAGACCCACCAGCGGGTCTTCGGCGTGATCGAGAACATGGCGTGGTTGCCGTGCCCGCACTGCGGCGAGCGGGTCGACGTGTTCGGCAGCGGCGGCGGCGAGGCGGTCTCGTCCGCACTGTCGCGCATCTTCGGCACGCAGGTCCCGCTGCTCGGTCAGATACCTCTCGACCCGCGCCTTGTAGCCGCGGGTGACACCGGCGCGCCGTTCGTGACGAGCCATCCGGACGAACCTGCTGCGCGGGAGCTGCTCGCGATCGCCGGTCGGCTGGCACAACGCGAGCAGAGCCTCGTCGGGCGCCCGCTGGACCTCCGGCCAGCCTGACCCGGCCCTGAGTACGGCTCCTAAGGCTGGTCTGATGGGCCCAAATCAGGGGCCGCATTGACCCCGGTCGGAATCCCGCCGGATTGGAACACAGAAAATGAGCGCCCCGTCGAGATCAACGCCTCGGCGAATCCGCCTCCGGGGACTCGTCAGAGCCGCAGAAAGTCAAGCCTCCCGGCGAGCGCTCCGAAACTGAGTGCAGCGCGTAGAACGGCACTTACGCGGTGTCGCGCTCCCAAGAGATCGTCAGCTCCGAGCTGTAGTCAGACGAGGACACGTGCGCATGCCAAGAGGGATTTGCGGGACCAGCCAGCATCCCATCAAGGACGTCCCGCAGCTCAGCTTCCTCGGCGCGGGTGAGCCACAGATAGGCCGTGGGTGAAGGGTGGTCGGGACTGGACTCGATTCGTATACGCGAAGTCTGCCGGACCGCCGGCGAACGGCACCTCCTCGTCACCGCTCCGGCGCTTCGCGCTGCATAGTCATGCACCGCGCGGCGCGCTCAACGCGGCTTCTTATAGCTTTCGGGTAGGGCCGAGCCTGGCAAGGTTTGGTCTAGGCGTTCGGCTCGTCGTTCTCAACGCGGCTGCCCACGCATGGCGTGTGGCTCACATTTGGCCTGCGCGAGCCGGACGTCGCTCCATCGAGCGGGAGAGGCTCAAGAAGGGTTTGCTCTGCTCGAAGAAGCGGTGCCCTCCCAGCTCAACATCGGTAACCGGTTGCGAGGTGAGGAGGTCGGGATGAGCAGTGCGGTGGTGATCGGGATGGACCCGCATAAGAGGTCCGCGGCGATCGAAGTGATGGACGGCGACGAGGCGATTGTTGGTGGCGGCAGGTATGGCACCGATGTCGCCGGCTACCGGGCGATGCTCGCGTTCGGTAAGCAGTTCGAGCAGCGGACGTGGGCGATCGAGGGCTGTACCGGGATCGGTAAACACATCGCCGACCGGCTGCTCGCGGACGGTGAGCAGGTGGTGGATGTGCCACCGAAACTGTCCGCCCGCGTCCGGGTGTTCGCCACCGGTCAGGGCCGCAAAACCGATGCCACCGATGCACATTCGGTCGCACTGGTCGGCACCCGGATGAGTGGGCTGCGTCCGGTGGTGGCCGATGAGCAGCTGGCGGTGTTGCGGCTGCTGGTGGATCGTCGCCGGTCGTTGGGTGATGACCACACCAGGATGATCTCCCAGCTGCTGCTGGAGCTGATTCCTGGTGGGGCGAAGCGATACCTGTCCGCGGCGCAAGCCAAAGCATTGCTGGGGAAAGTTCGGCCTCGCGACACCGCCGGGAAGGCTCGGCGGTGGGTCGCCGCCGAGCTGATCGCTGACCTCGAGCGGATCTATGAGCGGACGAAGGCTGCCGACAAAGAACTCAAAGAGCTGCTCGCACAGACCGGCACCACGGTGACGCAGCTGCACGGCATCGGACCCTCCGGTGCTGCACGGCTGCTCGTCGAGGTCGGTGACATCACCAGGTTCCCCAGCCGTGCGCACTTCGCGTCCTGGACCGGCACCGCCACGATTGATGCGTCTTCCGGTGATCACGTCCGGCACCGGCTGTCTCGTGGTGGGAACGGCAGATCAACCGGGTGCTGCACGTCATGGCCGTCGCGCAACTACGCAGCCCCACCGAAGGTCGCGCGTACTACGACCGGAAGAAAGCATCGGGAAAGACGTCGATGGAAGCGATGCGTTGCTTGAAACGGCGACTATCCGACGTTGTCTACCGACAGTTGCTCGCGGATGCGATACGGCCGAGTAAGGCAGGTCCGGGAGGACACTCGGGGGCGACTCTTGACTCCAGCGCGGTCGACTCAAACCCCGACATCGACGCTTCGGAGAAGTCACTTCCCGGACCCACCAGCCATCACGTTACCCGCGCAACAAACTCCCGGCCAGATCGTTCTTCGGCCCGTTCCCGACGCCCCGAAACAGCGCCGGCCCGCAGCCGTCGTCAAGCGCAGTCTGCTTGACGACGACGAGGACCGGCGCATCATCAACGGGCGGGAACGACCCTTCGTTGACATAGAAGGGAGCCAGATCCGGACGGCTGCTAGGCGTCGAGGAACGCGGTCAGGTAGAGAAGGAACTGAGCGGGTTCTGTGGTGTGCACAAGGTGGCCGGCTTCAACGACCTGCAAATGCCCCGCCTGCAGGGCATCCACCAGTTCGCGGACGTCATTCTGAGGCACAGGGCTGGTTTCGCCACCAGCGATGACCAGCGTGGGCACGGCGATCGCGCGGATGACGTGCGCCCAACCCGGGTCGGGGTCATCGACTTCGGGCCGGACCTGCTCGACGACGTTCCAATCGAAGTCCAGCCTCCCATCCGGCCGGGTCGGCATCGACGCCGAGCGAGGATGTGGCATACACACATCCTCAAGGACCAAGCGGCGTACCCGTTGCGGTCGCTCAGCCACCGCGAGGCAGGCGACCAGGCCGCCCAGGGAATGTCCGACGATGTCCACCATCGGTTCGGAGAGCCGGTTCAGCAAGCCCACGACGTCGGATGCGAGCAGCGCCAGCGAGTACTCGCCGGGCCAGTCACTGTCGCCGTGTCCACGTAGGTCGACGGCGTACACGGTCCGAGACCGGGCGAGCTCGCTTGCCACTTCGTCCCAGTCCTCCGCGGTCGCGCCCGTCGCAGGCAGGAGAAGCGCAGGCGCGGTGCGCTCCACCGCGGCTGGCCAGACCTTCACGGACAGCGTCACGCCGCCCACGCCCACACGCCTCGAGAACGCCACACAACGAGGATGAGCCAGCGCGTGACCGCCTCGCTACCGCAGTTCACCAAGGGCTTAGAGCCATGGTCGGATCGGCCCGTGGAGAACGATCGTCTTTGCGGCAAAGGCGTGCGTTCGCCGGCTGTCTCGGGCTGTGATGGCAGGAATCTACGACGGTACCCGCAGCCAGCCAGACCGCACGGTGACGGCGTCGAGCCAGCTCCATGTGACCCGGTAGCGGCCTGCGCCTGCGCGCGGCCGGGCGAGGTGGCAGTCGCCCGGGACGCACCGGTCACCCGCGAGGTCGCCGAACCCGTCCCACTGCAACGACTCCCACGTGATCGTCTCCCCTGGTGTCACCTGCGTCGGCGGCGGCGCGTTGCTCATGCACATGGCACCGACCGGCCCGACGTGGAGCACCGCCCGGCCGTCGCCGTCGGTCACCACGAAGCCGCCGGTGACACCGCCGCACGACGGGCCGCCACAGGGGGCGCCCGTCACGTTCGTCGCGACGACGTCGACGGCGAGGACGGCGCCCGTGGCCGGTGGCGCCGACTCGACCGCGTACTGGAAGCAGCCGTAGCGTGCGGTGGTTCCCGAGCCGCCCGCGCTGCTTGTCACTGGGCTGCCCGTCACTGGGCCGCCAATCACGGCGCATCCGCTGGCGAGCAGCGCAATGGAAACGGCGAGGGAAAGGCGAGCGCGCATGCGGGTTGGATGCCGAAGTGACGCCGGCGGTTCCCGTGAGATGCAGCTACCGAGCCGCGGAAGAGAGACGGGCGGAGCGGATGATGCCAAAGAGGCAACGGCGCTCTGGTTCAGGCTGACCGAGCCGCGCATCCGTCATCGCTGATGAGCGGACGCCCCGCGCAGCATGCATGAACCGCAGGCCACCTCTCGCACGCCGCAGGTCGGCGTGTCACCAGGCGTAGGCCTGTGGCGCCTCACCTGGACCTGGCCAGATGTGCTCAAGCTGCTGCAGGACCTCGGCGTCCAGACTCAGCGAGACTGCGCCGAGGTTCGAGTGGAGCTGCTCGACAGAGCCGACCCCGACGATCGCCGTCGACACGCCGGGTGTGCCTAGCAACCAGGCGAGCGCCACCTCCGCCGGCCTGGCGTCCAGCTCGCGGCAGAGCCGTTCGTACGTCTCAAGCTGCTCGTGCTGGGCGGCGACCCGCTGTTGCATCTGGCTCGACGCGCGACCCGCCGTGACAGCCTCCAGCGCTCCGGCCAGCAGTCCGGCGTGCAGGGGGCTGTAGGCGATCAGGCCGATGCCAAGGCTTCGCAGCGCGGGCGCCAACTCGATCTCCACGCTGCGCTTGGCCAGGTTGTACAGGCACTGCTCAGAGGTCAGGCCCAGGAAGTGCCTCGCGGTGGCGGTGGACTGCGCCAGGGCGACGTCCCAGGCAGCGAAGTTGCTGCTGCCGACATAGGTCACCTTGCCCGCGCGGACCAGCTGCTCCATCGCCTGCCAGATCTCCTCCCACGGCGTGGTCCGGTCGACGTGGTGCATCTGGTACAAGTCGATGTGGTCGGTCTGCAACCGGCGCAGGCTCGCGTCGCACGCCCGCCGAAGGTGGTACGCGGACAGCCGCCGGTCGTTGGGCCCGAGCCCCATCGGCTGGTACGCCTTCGTCGCAAGCACGATGTCATCACGACGCCCGCTGCGCCGCAGCCATCGTCCGATCACTTCCTCCGACACGCCGTAGCCCATGGCCATGTCAGCCGCTTGCGGACCGCCGTAGACGTCGGCGGTGTCGAAGTGGTTGATCCCGGCGGCGACCGCCGCGTCCATGATGTCGAAGCTGGTGGACTCCTCCAGCAGGTACCCGAAGTCCATCGTCCCCAGAGCGATCCGGCTCACCTGCAGGCCGGAGCGTCCCAGGTGCGCGTACGTCATATCGCCACTCATGTCCGGCAGCGTACGCATCAACAGGGCAGGTCACACCTAGCGAAGAGCCAACCGCCACAAGCCAGATTGGCACTTCCGCTCATCGGCAGTTGCGTGAGTTCGCCTGCCGCCTGTCCATGCTCAGGTGAATGAGCATTCGCGGCAGGGGTGACCGGTACCGGATCTGTTCGATGTCGTCACTGCCTCGCAGTAGGGCACCTCCGCTCACCCAGCCGTGCGGAGTTGGGTCCATCTACCAGTCTTAGGAGCCGAACTCGCCCGGCCCTGTCCCGGCTCCTGGGTCGGGCTCCCACGAGTGGTGAATGCGGCTACGGCTGCGGGGCCGTGACGGCGCTTAGACTCGGCGCGTGCCGTCACCACCGCGGGCGCCGCTCACGCTGAAAGACGCCGACGCGTCGGATACGGCAGTACTGGAGCGCCTTTGGCAGTTGTACCGGCACGACTTATCCGAGTTCCGGGACTCATGGACGAACCAGGACGGGCTGTTCCCGCTTCACGATCTGCACACCTACGTCGCGGGCGACGCCGCCCGTGCCGCCTGCCTGCTCTACGACGGCGAGCACTTGGCGGGCTTCGTGACGGTCGCCGGCCTCACGCACGAACGCCGCACTCTCGATGACTTCTTCGTCCTGCGGCGTGCCCGCCGCGTTCGCCTCGGTCAACACGCCGCCGTGACCGTGCTGACGCGCTGGCCCGGAACCTGGGAGATCGGCTTCCAGGAGAACAACATCGCCGCCGCGCGCTTCTGGCGAAAGATCGCCGATCTTCTCGCGCCGTCCGAGTGGCGCGTGGAGTCGCGTCCCGTGCCGAACAAGCCTTGGATACCTAAGGACACGTTCGTGATCTTCCGCGCTCCTAGCAGCGAAACGGTCGACCGACGGATCCTGGGGTAGCAGCTTTCGCGTCCCGGCCATTCACACCGGCGACGGCGACCGGTTCTTTCGAGCCGAGCAGAGCCGAGGCGGCGTGGGAGCTTCAGCGCAGCGCCGGTTCTCCGCGGTAGATGTGCTGCTCGTTGTCGGCGCTTCCTCCGATCCGACAACCCAGCCGCGTGATTCGGGCGTGCACGAGGCTCACTCGTCACCCAGAAACCGATTCCGTCATCGTCTCGGGGCGCCTCATCCGCGGTGACCAGGCTTGACAGCTCGGCGCGAGTTCATGTTTCCATCAGGATGGCCCCGTAGCGTCCTGCTCTGCACGGCACACGTGTTCGTGCTGAACAGGAGCCGGTACGATCGACGTCAACTTCCGACTTCGGGGCCGCACGCGCGGCGTTGCCTCGCCCGACGGTGCGACCACTCCCGCAGCGGCTAGGACCACCGGCCACCGGCACCGGCGGGCCGGGCGTGCCGCGGTCGTGGCGGTGGTGATCCTCCTGGTACCGGGGGTTTCGTACGCCCGATGGATGCTCCGCCCGACGAGCATGTCTTTCGCAGCACGCAGCGTCGAATGGATCCGCACAGTTCCCGGCGGTAACTGGGTCGTTGACGAAACGGAGCACTACTACTACGGCTGGAAGAGTCCCAAGCCCGGTGGACCTCAATTGGCTGCGCTGCCCTCGGTCGGGGTCGTCGCACCGCGCCCGGTCGTCAGTAGCCGACCATCGCCGAGTCCGAGCCTCGTAAGTCCGACGCCGTCCGGGTGGCCGCCCCCGATCACACCGGTGCTCCCCGACCCACTACCGGGAGAAGGTGTGTGGCAGCCCACCGGCCCTGCGGTGGACGGCGGCCCACCCGTACTGGTTACGACTTTCCGACCGGAGCCGGCCTATCCAAGGACCGTGGCCTATGTCATGTGGCTGGACCACAGTCGGACAGCGCTCGCGTACTACCCCGGCCGTTACGAACCGCCGAAGGCCGCCGTGCGAGGACCGATGATGGTCCCGTTGAGTCAACGCTCACGGCTCCTGGCCACGTTCAATGGTGCGTTCGTCTACGCGGACGGAGGCAACGGTTCGACCGACAACGGCTTGATGAACGAGCCACTCAAGCCCGGCAATGCAACGCTCGTCGGGTACCGCGATGGCACGATCGCGATAGTGAAGTGGAGCGGCGGCCCGAACGCGGGCCCGGACGTGGCCTGGGCGCGCCAGAGCCTTGCCCCAATCGTGTGGAACGGAGCGCTCAACCCCGCCCTCAACGACAACCCGCACAGCGCGCAGTGGGGGTACACCCTCGGAAACGCGGTGCGTGTGTGGCGGACCGGCGTCGGCGTCGACGCGCAAGGCAATCTCCTGTTCGTCGTCGCGAACGACCAGACCGTGGTCACTTTGGCGAACATCCTCCAGCACGCCGGCGCAGTCACGGCGATGGAATTCGACATCAACCCCGAGTGGCACAGCCTCATCACCTACACCCATCAACCGGTGCTGACCCCGACGATGGTCGAGCCACAGCCGATGCAGAACCCGAACCGCTACCTCGTGCCCGACGACCGGGACTTCTTCGCGGTCTATCGCCGCGCGCCCGGACCAATCACGGTGCCGTTCAACTAGCCATTGCCTGCCGAAGGCGATGGTGTGGCCGTCGTGTGCTAGCCGTATCGGGGCAAGCTGTCGACCATCGCACGCGACCTGAGTCACCCGTCGAGTTCGTGCCCGTTCTCGACGGGTTGTTAGCCGCCCGGCGAGCGTCAAGCCTGCCGTCGGCGCGGCCAGGCGAAAGTTCGTCGTCGACAGGTCTGCCGTTGAGCCGCGCCGAGTGTGCGATCAGTGCGCCATGGCCCACCTTCGGGAGTAAATCGGTGGCACCGAGAATGGTCAGGTGAACGAGACGCCGGAGTTGCTGGTCGTGGACGCCGCCGCATGGCGCGCCTGGCTTGCGGCCCACCACGCGACGGCGTCCGGCGTACGGCTGGTACTGGCGAAGAAGGGTGTGACCGAGCCGACGCGGCTGACCTACGACGACGCGCTGCCCGAGGCGCTTTGCCACGGCTGGATCGACGGTCACCTCACCCGTCGGGACGCCGCGACCTATTGCGTGCGGTTCACGCCGCGCCGCGCGCGTAGCGGCTGGTCCAAGCACAACGCCGAGACGGTCGAACGGCTAATCGCAGAGGGGCGGATGCAACCCGCCGGTCTCGCCGAGGTCGAGCGGGCGAAAGCGGATGGGCGGTGGGAGAGGGCGTACGCCGGTTCGGCGTCGATCGAGGTGCCGGACGACCTGCGCGATGCGCTCGCCGCGTCGCCGGCCGCGCAGGCGATGTGGAACGCGCTGACCCGGACGAACAGGTTCGCGGTGCTGTACCGCGTGCACCAAGCCAAGCGCGCAGAGACCCGTGCCCGCCGGATCAAGCAGTACGTCGAGATGCTCGGGCGGGGCGAGACACCGTACCCCCAACGGACCAAGCCGCAGGGAAACTCCTCACACCCCGACCGCCGGGGCGCCCGCTAGCACCCTGTCGCGCCTTCCGCATCGCCCGGCGGCGTTCCCGCTACGACGCAGCGAGACCGGCGATGCCCGATCGGACGTTCGGACGGCGCGAGCGCCCGCCTGCATGCGTGCCGAGCAGAGCCGACGCGACCGGACGCCGCCTGGCGGGCGCGGGCGCTCGATGCATCAAGGCCTCGCGCAAGTGCGCGCGACCACGATGAATACGGCTGCGCACCGTGCCTAGTTTGACGTCGAGCGTCGCGGCGATCTCCTCGTACGAGAGCCCCTCGATGTCGCACAGGACGACGGCCGCGCGAAACTCCGGCGCCAGCGAGTCGAGCGCGCGCTGCACGTCGTCGTCCCAGTGGGTTTCGTCGTAGACCTGCGCGGGAGTCGGTGCGTTGCCGGCAAGCCGATCGGGTGCGTCGTCGGCGAAGCCTTCGAAGCGAATGCGAGCCCGCCGCCGTGCCATATCGAGGAAAAGGTTAGTCGTGATGCGATGCAGCCATCCCTCGAATGAGCCCGGAACGTAGCTCGACAGCGAACGGAAGACCCGAACGAATACGTCTTGGGTGAGGTCTTCGGCGTCGTAGGGATTGCCGGTGAGTCGGTAGGCCAGTCGGTACACGCGCGGGCCGTGCAGGCGCACCACGTCGTCCCACGACGGCGCCAGCCACGCTTCGGGGGCCGGCTGACCACCGGCCGCCACGGCGGAGTGCTGCATCTGGCGACACCTCCAGTTCGACACCTGCGAGCCGCCCTCCCGGCGGGCCCGCTGTAGGCCGAGCTCACGAACGGCCCTGTGCGCATGGTGCGCCACGATCCTGAAGGTTTCCTGATGTCGCGGCGGCTCGCGGACCGGCTCCGCAGCGTGCCCGCAACGCTGCGGGCTACGCTGCGCGTGACACGTATTCGCGCTCCGCGCTACCGCCGACACCTCTGGGAGGCCCGCCGTGGCCGGCCTGCAACAGACATGGGAGTACTCCGAGGCCTACCTCGGCGAGGATGAGGTTCTCGCGGCCGCCGCGGCGCGCGGTACCGAACTCGGGGCCGTCCCGATCCTGCCCGGCGGCGGCGCGATGCTGCGCTTTCTCGCCGCCGTGCTCGATGCTCGCGCCGTCGTCGAGATCGGTAGTGGCTGCGGCGTCTCGGGCGTCTGGCTGCTGCGTGGCATGAACGCGGAGGGGATTCTCACCTCGATCGACGTCGAGGCCGAGCACCAGCGACTGGCGAAGCAGGCGTACACCGACGCCGGCTTCCCCCCGGGCCGGGCCCGGCTCATCTGTGGTCCCGCGCTCGAGGTGTTGCCACGCCTCACAGACGCTGCCTACGACCTGGTCTTCTGCGACGGGCAGAAGACCGAGTACGCCGAGTACCTCAACGAAGCGGTACGGCTGCTCCGGCCGGGCGGCGTCGTGGCCTTCGACAACGCCTTGTGGCACGACCGGGTAGCCGACCCCGCTCAGCGCGATCCCGCGACCATCGCGATCCGCGACTTGGGCAAGGCGATGCGAGACGATCCTCGGTTCGTGCCGACCCTGCTGCCGGTCGGCGACGGCCTCCTGGTCGCCGTCAAGCGCTGAACTCTCGCTACCGCAACCGGCCCGCTGTCACGGCGTCGGGGACACGCTCGCGGAGGCGGTGCCGGGCGCCGACCCCGCCAGTGGCTGCGCGGACACAGCCGGCGTCGGGGTCAGCGACGCGGACGGCGACTCGCTGACCGCACCCGCCGCGCACGGACTGCTGCTGCCCACGACAAGACAGGAGTAGTCGGCCGCCTCGAGGGGGCGGCTGGTCAACGTGCCGTCGGCCAACGGCACGGCCGCAGGAGCGCCGTCGATGGTTATCACGACGGACTTCACCCCTGGAAACGACACCGCAGTGAGCACGATCTGTGCGGTGGCGAGGACCTGGCTCTGCCCCCTGATGTCGGTGAACGTCGAACCGAGGTCGATGGTCGCGAGCTCGCCGGAGCGCACGCCGCGCAACTCGGGTGCGGTGTTCAGCGCACTCGTCATTCCGTCCTTGACCTCGGCATCGGTCGGGCCCACGAGCAGCGTGCGAATCAGCCCGAGCAGCGTCGATGTTTGATCCTCCGGACGATGTACTCGCACCAGGCGGTTCTGGTTCGCCTCCATCTTCACCAAGAAGATCGTCGACGTGGGTGATTGCGTACTCGGCGACACGGATGGCGACGACGGCGCCGACTCGGTTGTCTGCGCCAGCACGGAAGGTACGTCGCCGCTGGGGACCAGGCTCGCATGCCGCTGCGGTCCGACCCCGCAGCCGCCGATGCAGGCCAGCACGAGCGCGGCGGGACCCAGGCCGAAGAAGAATCGCCGGGCGCGGTTCATGCGTCGTCCGCTGGTAGGGCGATGACGAACCGAGCGCCGCCGCCGGGGCGTTCCTCGGCCCACACCCGGCCGTTGTGCATGGCGACGTGCTCGGCGACCAGCGCGAGACCCAAGCCAACTCCGGAGCCCGACGCCCGGTAACCGTAGCCACCGCGGGCGAACCGCTCGAAGATGTGCTCCCGGTCGGTGTCCGGAATGCCCGGCCCCGCGTCGTCGACCTCGTAGCGGATGGCCAACGCAGGGGCGACGGCGTCCATGGAGCCGGCGAGATCCGCACGGCTCAGGCGACCGGCTCGGCGGCGCCATCGGTGCCGAGCCTTGCGCGCGGCCGGAGCCCTTCCCGCTCGGGCCGACCTACCATCCCGTGCGGCGCCGTTGCCCTCGACGGGGTGGGCGAGCTCGTCCGCCGTGGTTCGGCGAAGGCCGAACCGGACGACTCCCCCGGCGTAACGGTCGGCATTCTCGACGAGGTTGGCGAACACGCGCTCCATCCGGCGCTTGTCGATCTGCACGAACACCTGGCCCGCATCGGGGGCGATGTCGATCGCGACCCCCGGACGCAGGGACGCCGCGACCTGACAGAGGAACTCTCCTGCGAACACCTCGTCGGGCACCAGGGTTGTGGCGCCCGCATCGACGCGCGACATCTCCAGGAGATCCTCGACGAGTCGCTGGAAGGCCGCGGTCTCCGACTTGACGAGTTCGAGTGCCTGCAGCTGCGACTCACGCCAACCCTCGGTGTGCCGTTCGAGAACGGTCAGCGACGTGGCGAGCGTCGTCAACGGCGACCGCAGCTCATGGCTCACGTCAGAGGCGAACTGCGCGTCGCGCGCGAGCCGCGCCTGCAGCGCGTCGACCATCGAGTTGAACGCCTTCGCGAGGCGGGCGAGCCCCGGGTCCTCCGTCACCCGAAGCCGGGTTTCGAGGTTGCCTTCGGCGATGTTGCCGGCAGCGGCCGCGACGTCGCGCACCGGTTGCAGCGCGAGCTTGCTCGCCCACACGCCGATCATGGCACCGGCGATGGCAGTGACCAGCGCGGCGACGGAGAGCGACGCCGACAAGATGTGCAGCGTGGAGTTCAGCTCGCGCAGGGAGAACACCTGGACGTACACGGCGTCGACCGCAGGTATCGGCACTGCCACGACAAGGTAGGTGGTGCCGGCGTGCGCGAAACGTTGCGTAGCGGCAGTGCCCGCGATCGCATCGGCAACGACGTCGTTCGGCAACTCCGTGGGCGACACGGCCACCGACGAGGCGAACCAGTGCCCTCGCCGGTACACCAGCGTCGACGACTCGCTTCCGGTCGGCACCGTGCCGAGGAAGACCGTGATGTCGGCGCTGGGCGCGCGCAGCTCCGAGCGCACCAGACGCGCGTTCGCGAAGGCTTGGCGCCGCGCAGAACTCTGCCGTTCACCGAGCAGGTAGTTGTGGGCCAGCAGGTACGCGACGCTCGCCATCACGGCCGCGATGGCGAACGCCCCGACGAAGAAGATCATGGTCACGCGCGAGCGCAACCCCAACCTTCTCGGGAAGCGCCTCAGCACCATCGCGGCGCGCCCGCCGTCCTCACCGTGCCACGCCGAGCGACCATCACGGCTGCAGTTTGTAACCGAGCCCGCGCACGGTCACCAGAAGGTCGGGATGTGCAGGGTCGTCCTCGATCTTCGTTCGCAACCGGCGCATATGGACGTCGACGATGCGTCCGTCACCGAAGTAGTCGTAACTCCACACCCGCTCGAGCAACAGCTCCCGGCTGAACACTCGCTCCGGGGCGGAGGCCAGCTCGCAGAGCAGCCGAAACTCGGTACGAGTGAGGTGGACGTCGTCGCCGTGCCGACGCACGACACCGGCGTCGGGCCGGATCTCCAGGTCGCGAATCTCGATGACGTCAGGCGACGCGGGGCTGGACGGCCGGCTGCGGCGTAGCAGCGCACGGATGCGCGCCGTCAGCTCCTTCATCTCGAACGGTTTGGTGACGTAGTCGTCGGCGCCCGCCTCCAGGCCCGCGACGACGTCATGCGTGTCGGTACGCGCGGTGACCATGATGATCGGGACGTCGCTGCCCCGGCGTAAGCGCCGACAGCATTCGAACCCGTCGAGGTCGGGAAGCATCAAGTCGACGAGGACGATGTCGGCACTGCCGCCGGCGAACGCCTCCAGGCCGGCGCCGGCGGTCGGCGCCTCGACGATGTCGTGGCCTTCGTCAGCCAACGCCAGCCGCATCGAGGTGCGGATGCGGTCGTCGTCCTCGATGAGCAGTACTCGCGACACCAGACTCCTCGCCCGCCAGTCCCACCGGATGCCACGCTCACTATGCCATTGGCCCGCTGCCCGCCGGGCCGCGCGTCGCAATGCGCAACCATTGCGCTGGGTTTGTCACGAAACCGCAAACCATTCGACAGCCGCTCCACATCTTCGCCCACCAAGCTCCTCTTGTACGTCGACTCCACCGCTGCCCGGCTCGCCCGCGGCGTGGCGCGAGCCGGCCAAGAGGAAGGGACGTCCGATGTACCAGCCCGGTGGTCGAGAAGTGTTTCGCTTTGACCTGGAGCGCGATGGGGACCGCGTGATCGTCGCCTTGTGGGGCGAGCTGGACATCGCCAACGCCCGGCGGCTGCGGGAGGCTTTCGGCGCCCTCGGCGACGGGCCCGAGCCGCGGGTCGTCGTCGACCTCGCCGGCGTGCCGTTCATCGACTCGACCTGTCTCGCAGTGCTGCTGTGGGCATCGAACCGGTGCCGCGAACAGGGCAGGGAGATGCTGCTGCGCGAGCCGACACGTGGCGTCGTCTCGGCGCTGGCCGCCAGCGGCCTGTTGCGTGCCTTCCGCTACGACCCCGACAGCTTGGACGGCGTGCAGCCGTGGCCGACCCGCATCCCGGCAGCTGGTAGTGGGCGGCGCAGGATCCCGCAGGTGGTCCGCTTGGCGCCGTCGCGTACCTGACGGCACGGCACCACAGCGCGCTGTCCCCTCGGAGGTCTCCGGTTGCGGAGCGGCTAGGCCCGCAGCCGGAGACCTTCGGTGTCATCGGTGTCAAGCGCCCCTGTCGCTCGTCTGCCGCACGACTGGCCCTTGCCGATGAGGGATCGCGCTAGGTCGCCGAGCGCAGCCCGCGCAGCGGGTCGGCCGCGGTCAGCCAGTGCAGGAGCAACCGGACCCCGTAGCCCGTCGGCCCCTTGACGATCTCGTGCTCGTCGGCGTCGGCACGCGCGGCGCCGGCGATGTCGAGGTGCGCCCAGCGACGCTGCCCGGCGAACTCACGGAGGAACAACGCTGCCATGATCGCGCCGGCGCTGAAATGCGCTCCGGTCGCGGCGACGTTCGTCAGATCGGCAACCGGGGAGTCGAGGGCCACCCGGTAGTCCTCGACGAGCGGCATGCGCCACAAGCCTTCGCCTGCGGCCGCCGCCGCGGTGAGAAGCGCGCGAGCGAGCCGGTCGTCGGCGGAGAAGAGGCCGGCGTGCCGGCGGCCGAGCGCCGTGGTCATCGCGCCGGTCAGCGTGGCGAGGTCGATCACGACGTCGGGATCGAGCTCGGCATCGGCATAGGCGAGCGCATCGGCCAGCACCAACCGACCCTCGGCGTCGGTGTTGAGCACCTCTGTCGTGGTGCCGCCGTAGTGGGCGATGACGTCGCTCGGGCGCTGGGCCGAGCCGGAGGGCATGTTCTCGGCCGCAGGCACCAGGCCGGTCACCCGCACCCTGACACCGAGCTCGCCGAGCGCCGACATCACAGCGACGACGGCGCCACCCGCGGCCATGTCGGTCTTCATCGCGACCATGTTCGCGTTTTGTTTCAGCGACAGGCCGCCGGAGTCGAAGGTGATGCCTTTGCCGATCAAGACGACATGCCCGGGTACTGGATCGGCCGGGGCGTAGCTGAGTTCGATCAGTCGCGGCGGGTTGGCCGAGCCCATGCCGACGGCGACGATGCCGCCGAACCCCTCGGCCCGCAGCTCGCGCTCGGCTCGGATCCGCACCTCGAGCCCGGCCCGCTTCGCCACGTCCTGCGCTTGCCGGGCAAGCCACGCCGGCGACTTCGTCGACGACGGCGTGCTGGCGAGATCACGGGCGAACCGCGTCGCGGCGGCGATGCTGACGCCTGCATCGACGGCCGGCGAGAGCGCATCGACACGATCGGTTACCAGATGGACGGCGGCGAGCGGCTCTGGCTTCGGCCGCTTCGTGATCCGAAACGAGTAGCCGCCCAACAGCAAGCCCTCGGTCAGGGCCTGCGCCCGGGTGGCCGAGGTCCGTCGTGGAATCACCACCGCGGCCCCGGGGACGGTCTTCAGCCGCCGAACCGCCGCCGCCGCGGCTCGACGGTAGTCGCGTGGGCTGCCGGCCCCGACGCCGACGGCCACGACCATCCGGTCACCGACCGGCACCGTGGCCGCCTGCCCTGGCTCACCTTTGACGCTGTCGCGAACCAGTACCGCCTCGAGCGACGCCGGATCGGCTCCGAACGCCGCGAGGGCGGCCCGGCCCGCCGGGTCGAGAACCGCTCCGCCTCCGCCGTCGGGTGCGACGAGGACGACGAGTGCCGCCGTGTCTGGCGGCACCGAACCCGTGAGGTCGACTATCGGGGGCACTAGGCGATCAGCTGACGACGTTCTTCAGCGCCTCACCGAGGGCGCTCGCTTCGTCAGCGGACAGCTCGACAACGAGCCGGCCACCTCCCTCGAGAGGCACCCGCATCACGATGCCGCGCCCCTCCTTGGTGACTTCGAGCGGACCGTCGCCCGTCCGCGGCTTCATGGCCGCCATGCGTGCTCCCCTTCCAGTTCCGCCCCGCACTTGTTTGCATGATTATCGCGGGTAGTGGCTGCCGAACGGAAACCGAGGGTGCGGCATGGGTGGCAATGGACGGTGAAGCGTTGAGCGTCGGGGTTCGGATCGACCGCTCCGACGGAGTCGCGACGGTGCGGCTCGACGGCGCGAACGGCAAGGGCGCGCTGGACGCCGCGACGAAGGCGACGCTGCGTGACAGTGCCCGCCACCTGGCCGACGACCCGGACGTGCGCGCCGTCGTCCTCACGGGCGGTTCTGCCGCCTTCTGTGTGGGCCAGGACCTGCGCGAACACGCTGCGGCGCTGGCAAGCGACGCCACCGGCTCGTGGGAGACCCTGCGCGAGCACTACAACCCGACCGTGCAGGCGCTGGCGACGATGGCCAAACCGGTGATCGCGGCGATCAACGGGACGGCGGCGGGCGCCGGGTTGTCGATCGCGCTGGCATGCGACCTGCGGCTGATCGCCGACACCGCGGTGCTGCACGTCGCGTTTCCCGGGGTTGGCCTGTCCCTCGATTCCGGGCTGTCGTGGACCCTGCCGCGGCTGGTCGGCTACGGCAAGGCGCTCGAGTTGGCGCTGGTGCCCCGGCCCATCCATGCCGCCGAAGCCCTCGAGTTGGGCCTGGTGGCCGAAGTCGTCCCCGCCGCCGACCTCGCCGACCGCGCGGATGCCCTCGCCAGGCAGTTGTCGGCCGGCCCGACGATCGCTTACGGAGCGATCAAGCAGGCCCTCGCCTACTCGGCCGCACACGGGCTCGCGGATTCGCTGGACGTGGAGGCGGCGATGCAGACCGTCGCCGGCGTAACGCGCGACCACGCCGATGCCGTGCAGGCGTTCCTGGAGAAGCGCTCACCACGGTTCTCCGGACGCTGAACCCGGTGCTCCGGACGCCAGGCGGCCTTGGTGTCACGGGCAGTGTCGGCGCGCCACGCAGCCCTGCAGGTGATCGTTGACCATGCCGGTGGCCTGCATGTGGGCGTAGGCGGTGGTCGGCCCGATGAACCGAAAGCCGCGCTGCTTCATCGCCTTGGCCATCGCGACCGATTCCGGCGTGCTCGCCGGTACGTCGGCGAGTGTCCGTGGGGCTGCACGCCGGCGGCCCGGCCCGCTGGGTGCGAACGACCACACCAGAGCGGACAAGCCTTCCGGCAGCGCCGCTGCCGCGCGTGCGTTGGCGATGGTGGCCTCGATCTTGGCCCGATTGCGCACGATGCCTGCGTCGGCCAGCAACCGCTCGACGTCCGCCGGGCCGTACTCGGCAACTGCCGCGATCGAGAAGTCGGCGAAGGCGGCCCGGAAGGCTTCGCGTTTGCGCAGGATCGTGATCCACGACAGGCCGGACTGGAAGCCCTCCAGAACGAGTCGTTCGAACACCGCGTCGTCGCCGCGCACGGCGCGACCCCACTCCTCGTCGTGATAGGCCAGGTACTCGGGATAGCCGGGCGCGTAGGCCCAACCACAGCGCCGCTTACCGTCCGGGCCGGCAACCGGCTCCCCGGGGACGCTCACCCAGCTTCGACCAGCCTGGCGAGCCGCCGAAGCGAGACGAGCAGGCCCAGGCGGACGACGGGTCGGACGGCGAGCCACCCGATCTCACCGAGGAGTCCGAGCGGCAGGGTGACCCATTCCGACCAGGTGATCCGTGAACCGCCCTCGCACGTCTCGACCTCGAATGCGCCGGCGCCACGCACGACCGGACCGGTGTGCGCGACCGCGCAGCGCGCCGGCTGGGCCGGTGGTGGTTGCCACTGGGTGACCGTCATGGGGTCACGCATCGCCAACGGGCCGACCCCGGTGACGCCCTCGATACGGGCGCCTGGACCGGCCGGCTCGTCGTCCGGCGACAGCGACACGACATGCGTCAACAACATCCAGGATCCGTGAGTCGGCCAATCGACGAGGTGCTGCCACACGCGCTCCTGCGGAGCTCGGACCACCAACGAGACCACCAGCTCGGCCACGACGGCCTACTGCTCGGTCGAGGCTGGGTCGTGCGCGGCCGCCTCGCTGATGACGGCATCGCGGGCCGGCGGCTCGGCTGCCGGGTCGACGCCCGGCTCGGGTTCGGCCTGCGGCGTTGCCGCTTCGGTGTCGGCGACGCTCTCGGGGAGCGCCGGAAGGGGGCGCGGTGGCGCCTCGTACGGCTGGCCCGTCAGTTCGAGGATGCGCAGGTCGCGGGTTGCGATCTCCCACGCCAACCGGTCGAGCGTGTCGTCGACCTCGCTCATGCGGTAGCCCCGAAACGCCACCGAGAACCCGACCGCGGTGACGTCATCGCTGCGCAGGGTGCGACCTTCGGGAAGCCCGCGACCTGGCCAGTCGGGCTGGAACGTGGTCATCGACCCGCCGTAGCCGGCGGCGACAGCGCCGACGACGAAGACGACGGCGACGGCGAGGACAATCTCCAGGACGAGCACCCTCCGATCGTGCCATGCCGACGGCGCTCGCGCCGACGGGTGGCCGGGACGACGCGCGCTGACGAGACGAACGACCTGCAGGGAGGCGCCGTGCAGCTGCGACTGGGCGGGCGAGAATTCGCCGAACACGACCTCGCGGTCATGGCCATCGTGAACCGCACTCCCGATTCGTTCTTCGACCAGGGCGCCACCTTCGCCGCGGATGCCGCCCTTGCCGCCGTCGACCGCGCGGTCGAAGACGGCGCCGACATCGTCGACATCGGCGGTGTGCGGGCCGGGCCTGGTCCCGACGTGAGCGAGGCGGAGGAGATCGACCGGGTGGCGGGGCTCGTCGCGGCCATCCGGTCACGGCACCCGCACCTGGTCATCAGCGTCGACACCTGGCGGGCCGCGGTGGGCGAGGCGGTGGCGCAGGCCGGAGCCGACCTGCTCAACGACGCGTGGGGCGGGTTTGACCCCGGCCTCGCGGCCGTCGCCGCGCGCACCGGCCTCGGTCTGGTGTGCTCGCACACCGGCGGCCTGCCGCCGCGCACCGATCCGCACCGGGCCCACTACCGCGATGTGGTGGACGACGTGCTGCGAACGGTCACCGAGCTTGCGCGGCGGGCGGTCGCGCTCGGCGTCCGACCAGATGGCGTGCTGATCGATCCCGCGCACGACTTCGGGAAGAACACCCGCCACTCGCTCGAGGTGAGCCGGCGCCTCGATGAGCTGGTGGCGACCGGCTGGCCCGTGCTCGTCGCGGTGTCGAACAAGAAGTTCGTCGGCGAGACGCTCGATCTGCCCACCGGAGACCGGCTGGTCGGCACGCTCGCTGCGACCGCGGTCGCAGCCTGGCAGGGCGCGCGCGTCTTCCGCGCCCATCAGGTCCGCGAGACCCGCCAGGTCCTCGACATGATCGCCGCGATCCGTGGCTGGCGACAGCCCGCGGTGTCGAAGCGGGCCCTCTACTGATTACCTGCCCCGAACATTGCCCCCACGATCTCGATACGTAGCGGCCGGATTCTCGGAGCTGGCAGACCACACCACATATCCGAGGAGTCACCGATGAACCGCATGCGTACCCGCACCAAGGTTTTGGCCTTGACGGCGGCCGGCCTGGCCGGCGCAGGAGTGCTGACCGGCGTCGCGTCGGCCGCAACCGGCACCCACGCCGCCGGGACCGGCGGACCCACTGCCGGCGGCGCCGCGGCCGGCGTGGCCGGCCACCGGCACCTCGCCCGTCAGCTCGCGACCCACGCCGTCCACGGCGAAGTCGTGGTGAACACGAAGCAGGGCATGCAGACCGTCGACTTCCAGCGCGGGACCGTCGAAACGGCCGGCACCGGCGAGTTCACGGTCACCGACGCAAGCGGCACGACCGAGACGTGGGCGATCGGCCCTGACACCAAGATCCGGGACCGCGCCGCGCAGCCGAGTTCGACCTCGGCCGACCTCGTGAGCGGGGAACAGGTCGTTGTCATCGGCACCAAGACCGGCGACGCGTTGACCGCCCGCCTCGTCGTCGTCCGCCCAGCACCGGCGAGCCCTGCGCCCGCGACCACAGCACCGGGGACCAGCGCGCCCGCGTGATCAACCGCTTGTGACGCTGCTCACGGCTCGGCCTCGAGCACCTCGCCGGCCGTGGGCAGCAGCCGGGGCGGGTGTGCGGCGAGCAGGTCGAATGCGGTACCGACGTGCGCCGTCCAGGCGATGGCGTCGTGTACCGCAGGGCGCACGAAGCCCCTGCGCACGAGTTCGTCGACCTGGGTCCGCATCAGCGCGAACACACCGTCCGGGTCGAGGACGACGAGTGGCTTGTCGTGCATGCCAAGTGACCGCGAGACCCAAATCTCGAAGAGTTCCTCCAACGTGCCAAGACCCCCGGGCAGGGCGAGGAACGCGTCGGAACGCTGCTCCATCTCGCCTTTCCGTTCGCGCATATCTCGGGTCACGACAAGTTCGTCGGCGTCCGTGTCGGCCAACTCGAGGTCGACGAGCGCGCGCGGGATGACCCCGATCGTGCGGGCACCGGCAGCGCGAGCAGCGCGCGCCACCTCCCCCATGCATGAGACGCCGCCCCCGCCCGAGACGAGGGTGTGGCCGCGTCGGCCGAGTTCGGTGCCCACCTCGCGCGCCAGCGCCACAAACCGCGGGTCGATGCGTTCACTCGACGCGCAATACACGCAGATAGTGGCCACGCCTGCTCCGATCGGCCGCGAAGAAGGTCCGCGCGAGCCCTATTCGGCGGCAGTGCCGTAGCGGCTCGCCTCGGCTTGCTCGATCAACTCGACGATTTCATCGACGTCATCGGTGATGTGCATGAGGTCGAGGTCGTCGGGAGAAACCATGCCCTCGCTTACGAGGTTCTCCCGCACCCAGTCGAGCAAACCCGCCCAATACTCACGGCGATACAAGATGACCGGGAACGATGTGACCTTGCGCGTCTGCACCAGGGTGAGTGATTCGAACAGCTCGTCGAGCGTGCCGAAGCCGCCGGGAAACACCACGAACGCCTGGGCGTACTTCACGAACATCGTCTTGCGAGCGAAGAAGTAGCGGAACTGGAGGCCGATGTCGACCCAGTCGTTCATTTTCTGCTCGAACGGCAACTCGATGCCCAGACCGACGGAAACACCACCGGCCTCGCTGGCGCCCTTGTTCGTCGCTTCCATGATCCCCGGCCCGCCGCCGGTGATCACCGCGTATCCGGCCCGCGCGAGTTCGCCGCCCAGCTTCTCGGCGAGCGCGTAATCGGGATGGTCGGCGGGCGTGCGCGCCGAACCGAAAACCGAGACGGCGGCGCCGAGTTCGGCGAGCAGGCCGAAGCCTTCGACGAACTCCGACGTGATCCGTAACACCCGCCAGGGGTCGGCGTGTACCCAGTCGGACGGCCCGCGGCTGTCGAGCAGCCGCTGGTCGGTGGTCGTCGCCTGGACCTGACCGCGCCGAAGGATGACCGGACCCCGCCGCTTCTCGGCGGGTGGGATGTCGGGGTGCTGACGCGGCGCATCGGCGTCGCTCATGGCCGCCTCACGCCTTGCCCCGGGCTTTGCTGCCTGCGGGCTCGCGTCATCGCGCGGCCCATGGTTGGCCGCACGACGGGCGTGCGACGGCGCAGACGCTCATGACCGCACAGGCTAGCTGGCGAAGCGACCGCCCTGCTCAGAGCCCCGGCTCGGCGTGCCGCACGGCCGAGGTGGCCTCGCGGGCCAGCGTGCGGGCGGCCGACTCGCCAGCGGGCGCCTCGCCGGCACCCGCCTGGCCGGCAGGCGGGTCGTCGGCGAGCGACCGCCCCGTGAGCGGCCGGGCCGTGAGCGGCAGCAGCACGGTGAACCGGCAGCCCGGACCCACGTTCTCCACCCCGATCCGACCGCCGTGCGCCTGCACGATGCCGCGCGCGATCGCCAGACCGAGGCCGGCGCCGCCGTCCGGGACCGGGGTTCGGGCCGCGCTGCCGCGGTAGGCGACGTCGAAGACGCGTTCGAGGTCGGCGGCGGCGATACCACCGCACTCGTCGGACACGCTGAGCACGGCGGACCCGTCGATTCGTGCCGTCTCGACGCGCACCCGGCCGGCCGGCGGCGTGTGCCGGATCGCGTTGCCGAGCAGGTTGCCGACGACTCGGGTCATGGCGTACGGATCGACCTCGACGACGGCCGGCGAACGTGCCGCCCCGAGATCGAGGTGCAGGTCGAGCCGGACGTCGTTGGCGCTCGCGACCGGCTCTGCGGTGCTGACCGCCTCTTGGACGACGTCGGCGAGCGGCACCGGCCGCGGCGAAAGGCTCAGCGTGCCCGCGTGGATGCGGCTCAACTCGAACAGGTCGTCGACCATCCGCGAGAGCCGCGCCACCTCGACGCGGATCCGCTGGTGGTACAGCGCGCGGTCGTCGTCCGTCGACACGACGTCGTCCTCGAGTGCTTCCGCCATGGCGCGAATGCCGGCGAGCGGTGTCCGCAGGTCGTGACTCACCCAGGCGATCAAGTCACGGCGACTGCCCTCGACCGCGCGTTCGTGACGCCGCGCCTCCTCGAGCTTGGCGTGTGCGATCTCCAGCTCGGCGGCCAGCGCTTCGAGCTCCGCGCTCGGCGTGCCGCCCGGGGCCACGTAGGGCTCGCCGCGGGTCAGGGCACTCGCGGCGATCCGCAGCGACTCGCTGCCCCGCATGATCGTGCGCGCCAGGACCATCGCCGTGAGCAGGCCGCCGATCCCGGCGAACGCGACCATGGCGATGAGCACTCCGAACTGCTCCGTCGACAAGAACATCGCGGAGGTCGCGCCGGCTGCCGCGGCCACGACGGTAAGCACCGGCGTGAGTGCGACGACGATCGCAGCATCACGCAGCGGCCGCCTGCGGGCAGCGCGCAACAACCCCAACCCGAGTGCAGTGACGACGACCGAGGCGCCGGCCGAAATAGCCAGCAGCAGCACGACATCGTGGGCGGGCAGGGTCACGGCTCTCGCCTCGCCGGACGCTCGTTCACGCCGCGCCTCCCGACCCGCCCGGCGTCCACGGGTCGTATCGGTAGCCGACACCCCACACCGTCGCGATGGGGCCCCAACTCTGGTCGCCGGCGGGCAGCTCGAGCTTCTGCCGCAGCCGCCGCACGTGGACCGTCACCGTCGAGTGGTCGCCGAACGTCCAGCCCCAGACCTCTCGCATGAGTTCTTCGCGGCTGTAGACCTGCCGCGGATGTGCGATCAGGAATGCGAGGAGGTCGAACTCGCGCACGGTCAACATCAGCAACTCGCCGTCCAGCTCGACCTCGTGGGCGGCGAGGTCGACCCGCAACGGTCCGTCGACGAAGACACCGGCCTGCGCAGGCGCCGGCGCCGGCGAGTTCGGGAGCGGGAGCGGGCGCGTCGGCAGGTCGCGGCCGAGCATCGCCGGCGCACCGGCGGGCTGGTGTTGTGCGCGGCGCAACACCGACCCCACCCGCAGGACCAGCTCGCGAGGGCTGAAGGGCTTGGTGACGTAGTCGTCGGCACCCACCTCGAGGCCGACGATGCGATCGGTCTCTGCGCCCAGCGCGGTCAGCAGGATGACCGGTACCGGGCTGGTCTCGCGCAACGCACGGCAGACGGCCAGGCCGTCCATGCCCGGCAGCATGATGTCGAGGACGACGAGGTCGGGCGATTCGTCGGCGGCGAGGCGCAGCGCCTCGTGCCCGTCGGCACAGGAGACGACGTCGTATCCCTCGCGACGAAGGTAGCGAGAAACGACATCGCTCACGGTGAGATCGTCGTCGACGACGAGCACGCGTGGCGCCGCTTGCGTGGTCACGGCTCCAGCGTATGGCGCGCTCGCCCCGCCGGTAGCGCCTTCGTGGCAGTCGTCCGCAGTTCGTAAGGGTTCGGCCCCTGCCGACTCACACGGCCGGTCGGTCAGCGGCCGAGTTCCGGAATCACCGCGTTGGTGAAGAGATCGATGCCGGCGGGGTCGTAGGCGGCGTCGACGAAGTAGGCGATGGCGTAGGTCATGCCGATGCCTTCGGCGGCGCGGAGGCGTTCGACGATCTGCTCAGATACGCGAGCAGCACGTGCTCACATTCTGAGATCTGGCGCACGTCGACGTGTTCGTCGCTGCGATGGGCCAGGTTGGGGTCACCCGGGCCGTAGTTCACCGCCGGAATGCCGAGCTGCGCGAAGCGGGCGACGTCGGTCCAGCCGTATTTGGCCACGGCGTCTCGGCCGGTCGCCGCGACGAATTCGGCCACGGCCGGTGCTTGCAGGCCGGGAGGTGCAGCCGGGGCGGCGTCGACGACTGCGAGTTCGAAGCCGTCGAACACCTCGCGAAGATGCGCTTCCGCCGCGGCGATATCGCGGTCGGGCGCGAACCTGAAGTTCACCGTCACCGTGCACAGGTCGGGCACGACGTTGCCGGCCACGCCGCCGGCGATCCGTACCGCCGACAGCCCCTCCCGATACACGCAACCGTCGATCTCGACGGTGCGGGCCTCATACGCGCCCAATCGTTCGAGCAGCGCTGCCGAACCGTGAATCGCGTTGACGCCGAGCCACGAGCGCGCGCTGTGCGCCCGCACGCCCCGCACCAGGAGTTCGGCTCGCATAGTGCCCTGGCAGCCTGCCTCTATCGACGCGTTCGTGGGTTCCAGCAGCACCGCGAGGTCGGCCCGCAACACCTCAGGCCGCTCTCGCGCCAGCCGCCCCAGCCCGTTGCGCGCGGCTTCGATCTCCTCGCAGTCGTAGAAGACGTACGTCATGTCATGCGCGATGTCGTCGCCTGCCGGCCGACCCATCGCCGCCGCGACGCGCAACATCACCGCGACGCCGGCCTTCATGTCGACCGAACCGCAGCCCCACAACACATCGCCCTCGCGCCTCGACGGCAGGTTGTCGGCGATCGGCACGGTGTCGAGGTGGCCGGCCAACACGACGCGCCGCGCGTGACCGGCATCGGTACGCGCCAGCACCACGTTTCCGTCTCTCTCGACATCGAGATATCTCAACGCGCGCAGGGCCGACTCGACGGCGTCCGCGAGTTCTGCCTCGGAACCGCTCACCGACGGGACGTCGACGAGTGCGGCCGTCAACGAGGCGGCGTCGGCAGCGAGGTCGAGGGTGGTCACGTCAGGGCCGATGCGTCATTGCGCCACGCCGTGCTCACGCAAGACGTCGTTGAGCGCGAGCTTGTCATGCGTCTCCCCTTCGGCGAGCCGGCGCAAGACGAGAAGGCACGGTAAGCCGAAATCCCCACCAGGAAAGGACTTCACCCGCGTCGACCCGACACAGACCGACCA
Source organism: uncultured Actinomycetes bacterium (assembly GCA_963782965.1). Lineage (GTDB taxonomy): Bacteria > Actinomycetota > Actinomycetes > Acidothermales > Acidothermaceae > CAWALV01. The sequence goes on along the minus strand of CAWALV010000006.1, from coordinate 492,772 downwards.
CGGCGGGGCCTCTCCTCGTGCCAGCTCGGCCCCCGTTTCGGCGTCGAAGACCCGGGTCGATGCGGTGAGGATCGCGCCCGCGCCGAGCTTGGCGCCGCGACGAACGCGCGCGCCCTCGACAACCATCGAGCGAGAACCGATGAACGCGTCGTCCTCGACGACGACCGGCACGGCGCTCGGCGGCTCGAGCACGCCTCCGATGCCCACCCCGCCGGAAAGGTGCACGCGCTTGCCGATCTGGGCGCACGAACCAACGGTGGCCCAGGTATCGATCATGGAGCCCTCGTCGACGTAGCCGCCGATGTTCACGAAGCTCGGCATCAGCACGGCGCTCGGCGCGACGAACGAGCCCCAACGCACGATCGCGCCCGGGACGACGCGAGCGCCGCCGAAGCGAGTCTTCAGCGGCATGCGGTCGTGATAGCGAAAGTCTCCGGCGGCCGACTCGCCCATCTGCAGGAGCTTGAACGAGAGCAAGATCGCCCGCTTGGCCCGCTCGTCGACGACGACGGAGTCGCTGTGGGGGTCGACCCAGGCGACACGCGCCGTACCCGCGTCGAGCTGATCGACCGCCGCCACGACGAGCGCGCGCAACGAATCGGCGTCCGGATCGTTAGGGTTGAGGTCGGCTCGGCGCTCCCACAGCGCGTCGATGTCCGCCGGCAACGCGCTGACGAAAGGCTCTCCCATGGGCGCTGACCTTACCGACCTGCGCGCGGCGCGCTGACCCCGCCCGGCGCTTGGAAGCCACAGCCGATGGTGTCGAGTTCGTCTGCTTCGAAACCGCGTCCCGCGTCGCCGCATCGACGGCGACGGCGCGGGCCGCTCGCCGCGATACTCGCGACGCTGCTCATCCTGGGTCTGTTCGCGGGCGGCGGCTACTACGCCTGGCACAGCTTGTTTCCCGGAACCGCCGCCAGTGACTCGTGCCAGGTCGTCGGCCAGTCGACCGGCAACGTGTATGCCATCGATCCCGAGCAGCTCCTCAACGCCTCGATCATCGCCGACGTCGCGATGCGGCGCGGCCTGCCCGAACGCGCCGTCGTCGTCGCGCTGGCCACGGCCCGGCAGGAGTCGAAACTGCGCAACCTCGACTACGGCGACGCCGACTCGGTAGGCCTCTTCCAGCAACGGACCAGCCAGGGTTGGGGCTCCACGAGCGAACTCATGACCCCGACGACGTCGGCGGGCAAGTTCTACGACGCACTGCTGAAGGTCAAGGGCTGGGAGTCGATGAGCGTCTCCCAGGCCGCGCAGGCAGTGCAGCGCAGCGCCTTTCCCGACGCCTACGCCCAGTGGGAACCGATGGCCACCGCGTTCGGGGCGGCGTTGACCGGCGAAACCTCCGGACTGCTCAGCTGCCGGCTCGTGCACCCGGGGGTCACCGCTGCCGCGAAGCGCACGATCGAGCCGGCGGGCACACCAGGCTTTACCGGGCCCGCCACCGTCGAGGCCGCCGGCGCGGCGACCGCCACCGCGCTCGCCGCCGATCTCGGCGTGACCGCCGCCCCCTCCGGATCGGTCGCGAACAAGGCGACGCTCGCCGTGACCGGCCTCGGTGCCGACAACCCAAGGCGACGTACCGCGACGGTCGCGGCGTGGTCCATCGCCCATGCGGCGTACTTCGGCATCACCGAAGTCGTCGCCGGCGACCAGTTGTGGCGCGCGGGCCGGACCGGCTGGCAGCACACGAGCGCGGCAGCGGCGCCAGACACCGTGCGCCTGACGGTCGCGCGCTGACAGCTAGCCCGCGAGCCGCTCGACCGCGGCGGCGATCCGCTCGTCGGTGGCGGTCAGTGACACGCGGACGTGCCGGCGGCCTGCTTCGCCGTAGAACGAGCCGGGGGCGACGACGATCCCCCGCTCGGCGAGCCAGCCCACCGACGCCCAGCAGTCGGCGTCCGTTCGACGGGTCGCCCACAGGTAGAGGCCCGCCTGGGAGTGCTCGACGGCGAACCCGGCGCCTTCCAGCGCCGGCCGCACGAGCTTGCGCCGCGCGGCGTAGCGACCTCGTTGCTCGTCGACGTGCTGATCGTCGTCCAGTGCCGCCACCATGGCCGCTTGGATCGGTGCGGGCACGATCATGCCGGCGTGCTTGCGCACCTCGAGCAGTTGCCGGACGACCGCCGCATCGCCTGCCACGAGACCCGCGCGGTAGCCCGCCAGGTTCGACCGCTTCGACAAGGAGTGGACGGCGAGCAAGCCCTCGTGCGTTCCGCCGCTGACTGCCGGATGAAGGATCGACAGGGGCGGCGGGTCGGCGTCCCAGTCGAACTCGATGTAGCACTCGTCGGAGACGAGCAGGGCGCCGCGCTCGCGGCACCACGCCACCACCTTGCGCAGGTGCTCGAGCGGCAGCACCCGACCGGTGGGGTTGGCCGGCGAGTTCACCCACACCATCGCCACCGGAGCCGGGCCGACGGTGAGCGTGGCGTCCATGACGACCGGAATCGCGCCGGCGAGCCGGGCACCTACGTCGTAGGTCGGATACGCCAGTGCCGGGATGCCGACGCGGTCACCGGGGCCGAGGCCGAGCAGCGTGGGGAGCCACGCGACGAGTTCCTTGGCCCCGATCAGCGGCAGCACGTTCGCCGGGTCGGCGTCCGCGACGCCGAGCCGGCGACTCATCCAGCCGGCGGCGGCCTCCCGCAGCCGGCTCGTTCCGTAGGTCGCGGGGTAGCCCGGCGTGTCGGTCGTCGCCGCGAGGGCCCGCTGGACGACGTCCGGGACAGCGTCGACCGGGGTCCCGACGGACAGGTCGACGATGCCGCCGGGGTGGGTGCGCGCAGTCTCGACGTACGGCGCGAGAGCGTCCCACGGGAAGTCGGGCAGCGTGGCTGCCCGACCGGCAGGCAGCGAGGAGACCAGGGTCAGTCGCCTTGGGCCTGCGGAGGCAGCGCAGCCACCAGCGGGTGGTCGCGGTCGATCACGCCGGTCTTCGAAGCACCACCCGGCGAACCGAGCTCTTCGAAGAACTCGACGTTCGCCTTGTAGTAGTCCTTCCACTGATCGGGCACGTCGTCTTCGTAGAAGATCGCCTCGACCGGACAGACCGGTTCGCAGGCACCGCAGTCGACGCACTCGTCGGGATGGATGTAGAGCATCCGCTGGCCCTCGTAGATGCAGTCGACCGGGCACTCATCGACGCACGCCCTGTCCTTCAGATCCACGCAGGGCTGGGCGATCACGTAGGTCACGGGAAGTCCTCCTGGTCAAGCCGGTCGCGACGGCACCTAGTATGCACGGCGTGACCGCGGGCCCGACAACCGAGGACATCGGTTCTCGGGTCAGCGTGCGCCGGCGCCTTGACGATGGCACATGCAGCGACGTTGTGGGCGATTTGGAGTCAACCGACGACGGCTACTTGCGGGTGCGCCGCCGCGACGGCGTGATCGTGGCGGTGGCACGGGCCGACGTGGTGGCCGCCCGTGTCGTGGGACCGAGCCCGAGGTCGGCTCGCGCCCTCGAGGGCGTCACCGCTCGGGACTGGCCGGCGGCCAAGGACGCGTGGCTCGGCGGCTGGTGGCTGCGGGCTGCGGACGGCTTCACCGCCCGCGCCAACTCGGTCCGCCCGCTCGACCGCCCCGGCTGCGCGCTCGACGACGCGCTCGAACACGTCACGGCGTGGTACGGCGAGCAGCAACTCTTGCCGCGCATCCGGGTCGTGACCGGCAGCTCGTTGGACCGCGAGCTGGCGTACCGGGGGTGGGTTGCGAGCTACCTCACGTGCGTGTGCACCGCCACCGTGGCGACTCTCGAGCGCCAGGCGTCGGCAGGCGGCGTCGTGATCGACCTGAGCGCCGCCCCGGCGGCGGCGTGGCTCGCGCTCTTCCGGGGCGGGGGTGCGCCGCCGATTGCCGCGCAGATCTTGACCGGGCCGGAGCAGGTGGTCTTCGCGACGGCCGGAGAGGCGGCGTCGGAGTCTTTGGCCGCGGGGGCCGCGGGGGCCGCGGCGCCCGCGTTGGGCATCGGCCGCGCCAGCGTCGAGGGCGAGTGGATGACCGTATCGGCTGTCGAAGTCGCCGATCATGCGCGGCGGCGGGGCATCGGGCGGGCCATCATGGCGGCCCTCGCGGCGTGGGGCGCAGGGCACGGCGCGAAGCGGTGCTGTCTGGAGGTGCTGGCGGACAACGATGCGGGTCGGGCGCTCTACGCCTCGCTCGGGTTCCGCCTTCACCACCGCTACGTCTATCGCCAGCCGCCCATGGTGAACTAGCGCCATGACGACGCCAGACGGGTTTCCGTCCCTCGACTCGATCGCTGCCGAGGAAGCCGAACTGCGGTTCACCCGGTTCACCAACGACGACGCGCTCGATCTCGGGAACGCGGTGCTCGAGGAGGCTCGCCGGCGATCGGCCGGCGTCGTGGTCGACGTCACACGTGGCGGGCAACAGCTGTTCCACGCAGCCCTCGAAGGGACGACGCCCGACAACGACGAGTGGGTCAGGCGCAAGGTCAACACCGTCTTGCGCTTCGGCTGCAGCTCGTTGGCGATGAGCGTGCGATGCCGGCAGGAGGGGCGCACCATCGCAGAGCTGCGCGAGGTCGCCCTGCACGACTACGCGGCGGCCGGTGGAGGATTCCCGATCCACGTCACCGGGGTGGGGATCGTCGGCACGGTCACGGTCTCCGGGCTACCGCAGGTGGAAGACCACCGCCTCGTCGTCGACGTGCTCCGGGCCTTCTTGGCCGGACGGCGGTAGAGCCGGCTCTCACGGCCTGCTCCCGCCCCGCCCCGGTGTCCTAGGGCGTCCCTGTCGCCGGCGGCCCGATGTGGTGGTAGCCGCCCTCGAAGTACAACAGCGGCCGGCGCACCCGGGGATCGGCGTCGACGCTGGCGACATCCCCGAGCACGATGTCGTGATCGCCGCCGTCATGGATCGCCCGGGTACGGCACTCGATCACAGCCATCGCGACATCGAGCACTGGCATGCCGGTCACCCGCCCGGGATGGTGGGCGAAGTCTGCGAACTGGCGCGCGGTAGGCCGGCCCTTCTCGGCGAACCAGCGGGAGATGTCTTCCGCGCCCTCGGGGAGCACCGAAAGCGTCCAGGCGCCGCTGCTCAACACCGCTTCGTGGAACCGGGTGATCTTCTCCACGCAGATGAGCACCAACAGCGGGTCGAGCGATACCGAGGTGAAAGCGCTCACGGTCATCGCGTAGTCGACGCCGTCATGCTCCGTGGCCGCGATGCAGATGCCGCTCGTGAAACGGCCCGCGACCCGGCGGAAGTCGCGGATCGAGACCGCACCCGGAGCCAGCCCGGAGCCGGGCACGCCGCCTTCGTCGGGGGTCTCCGACGAGTCCACGGGTTGTGCGGCCATGGTCGCGAGCCTAAACCGCGCCGACCACGCCACTGCGAGCCGCCGAACGCGGCGTGAAACCGGCGACGGCGTCAGCCCGTCCGGGCACCGGCAAGCCGCGCATTGTCGATCACGATCGCGGCAGGGTCCTCGACCAGCTTGAGCGTGCCGAGTGCGGTCTCCGAGAACGCGTTCTTGGCCGCGCTCGACAAAGCCAGCACGCCGATCACTCGACCACCGTGTCCGCGAAGCGGCATCGACAAGAACGTCGCCATCCGCCCCTCGTCGTCCGAGCCGAGGTTGCCGTCGGCGTCGGCGACCCGCAGGTCGAGATCGGCGAGCGTCAGCGACGATCCGGTCGCGCCATTGAGCGCGTCGGCCGCCGCGGTGACGAACTCGGAGTAGTGGGCCTGGGATGCCTCACGTGCCACCGCGATGTAGGCCGACCGCTCTTCGGTCAGCAACACGGCGGCGAGATCGTTGTCGACGAAGCGCTGCAAGATGCCGAGCACCTGCGCGACGGTCTCCTCGAAGCCGTGCGCGGTCGACGAGATCGAGGTCACCTCGGCGGCAACCGACGTCTCGAACAGCTTGCGGTCGAGCAGGTCGCATACTCGCGACAGCACGTCGTCCGAGTCGAGTTCGAGCGGGTCGGGTCGAAGCGCCGGACGACCACCGCGTGCCGCATCGGCGGCGGCCATCGCCTCGGTGACCGCCGTCACCAGTTCTGGCGCCTCGAAGTCTTTCGTCAGGTAGTTGTCGGCACCCGCCTGCGCACCCCAGTAGCGGTCACTCGCGGCGTCCAACGAGGTCAGCAACACGACCGGGATGTCCGAGGTCTGCCAGTCGTCCTTGAGCAACCGCGCGGCGACGTATCCGGACACGCGCGGCATCTGGACGTCGAGCACCACGGCGTCCGGCCGGCTTCGGAACACCGCCTGCACGGCCTCCACCCCATCCTCCGCAGTAATCACCTCGAAGCCCTCACGGGTGAGCACGTTGGAGACGATCCGGCGCAGGGTGGGGCTGTCGTCGGCGATGACAACGGTCGGCATGGAGCAGTTCCTCCCCTAGGAACGGTGGAACGGTTCGGCGCGCCCGGTAGAGCGTCGTGGATTTCATCGGCCGATCGGGGGTGAAACCGTACCTTTGGCCCGGCCAAAGTTCGCCCGGCACTCGGCCTAGCGGCCGATCAGCCGCCGGACGGTGTCCACGAGTTCCGTCTGGTCGAAGTCGCTCTTCAGCAGGTACGCGCTCGCCCCTGCTTCCATGCCCGCCTGCCGGTCGCCCTCGTCCCCTCGCGAGGTCATGATCACGACTGGCACGTGCTCCCAGCCGCGCGTTCGGCGGATCGTTCGGGTCAGCGTGAAGCCGTCCATTCCCGGCATCTCGACGTCGGAGACGACGAGGTCGGCCGGGTCGGTGCGCAACCGCGCGATCCCGTCGACACCGTCCACGGCGGTCACCACCTCATAGCCGGCGCTTTCCAAGATCACCCGCTCCAGCTCGCGAACCCCGACCGAGTCCTCGACGACCATGACTCGCGGCCGCCGGCCCATCCGCACCGGCTCCGACTCGACGACACCCGAGCCGGGTACAGCGATCATGCTGGGATCGGCGACCGCGCTCGATCCGGTGCGGGCCGAAATCTCGCGCAGGTCGATGAGGCAGATGACGCTGCCGTCGCCGTCGATCGTGGCGCCCGTCACGAGCGGCAGCCGCCCGACGAACGAACCGAGGTCCTTGACCACGAGCTCCAGCTCGCCTTCGAGCCGGTCGACCGACCACGCGACCAAATCACTCGCGCCACCCCGCCGGACGACGAGGGCCGCCCGGGGGTCTCGCGGCCCGTCGACCCCCAGCGCCGAGCCGAGGTCCAGCAACGGCACCGAGACGCCGTGCCGCAACACCACGGGCACGCCGGCCAGGTTGTCGACGGGCACGTCACGCAGGCTCAGTGACTCGATCACTCCCGGCACCGGCACCGCGTAGCGCTCGTCACCGACCCGGGCGATCAAGCAGCGCAACACGCCCAGCGTGACCGGCAGGGTCAGCGTGAACCGGGTACCTCGCCCGAGGTCGCTGTCGATGTCGATCGCTCCGCCGAGGTCATCGACGGCGGTCCGGACGACGTCCAGCCCAACCCCTCGCCCAGACGTCGACGTCACCGAGGGAACCGTGGAGAAAGCGGGAACGAACAGCAACTGCAGCAGCGGCGACCCCGACACGATGCTCCCGGCGGGCAGCAGGCCACGTTCGATCGCCGCTGCTCGCACGCGGTCCTCGTCGATGCCCTTGCCGTCGTCGGAGACCTCGAGAACGACCGTGCCACCCGCTGACTTGGCCGACAACGTCACCGTGGCACGTGGCGCCTTGCCGACAGCGATCCGCTCCTCGGGCGTCTCGCAACCGTGGTCGACCGCGTTGATGACGAGGTGCTTGAGCGCGTCGGCGACGCCGTCCAGAACCTTCTTGTCCAACTCGACGTCCTCGCCGAGGAGGGTCAGGCCGACGTCCTTGCCAGTCGAACTCGCGACATCGCGCACGAGCCGCGGGAACGCGGCGACCACGCGGCGCACCGGCACCATGGCGAGCCCCATCGCGCCGTCCCGCACTTCGGCAAGCCGACCGCGTGCGTCCTCGACGAGTTCGCGCAACTGGTGACCGGCCGCCTGCAGCTGGTCGCCACCCGACACCATGCGGTGCAGCGCCAACTCCACGTCTTCGGGCAAGATCAAGCGGCTCGCCGAGGCGGCGTCCCGCAAGCTGCGCAGCCACCGGTACTGCTCCGCGACCAGTCCCACGACCTCGGTGGCGTGCTGCTCGACCCGGCGCGCGTCGAGTTCGGCCTCACCGACGACGTCGAGTAGGTCGTATACGCGCTGCGAGGTCACCCGGACGCTGTCGACGCCGCGGTCGACCGCCCGGTCGACACCCACCGGGACCGGGATGTTCATCGAGGCCGGCGGCACGATCGCGCCGATCACGCTCGACGCGTCCGAACCGGCCGGCGCCTGCGCGGTGACGGGCGTGCCCTTGCCCGGCGGCGGCGCCGGCACGGTCACCGGCGTGCCCTTGCCCGGCGGCGGCGGAATCACCGGAGCTGCCGCACCCTCTGAAGCCGCCACACCTGCCGGAGCCGCCGCACCTGCCGGAGCCGGCGTGGGCTCGGACACCCGCGGGATCACGATGTTCTCGTCGCCGTTCAAGGCGGAGCGCAACGCGGCGATGAGCTTGTGCAGGTGGTCCTCGCCGACCGGGGCCGGGGTGCCCGGGATCGACCGGCTGATGCCGTCGACCGTCGCCAGCAGCAGATCGACGAGTTCGGTGCGCACCTGGAAGCGGCCGTCACGCAGCGCACCGAGGAGGTCCTCGGCGGCGTGTGCAGTCTCGAGCACGGTCTGCAGGCCCATCATGCGGGCCGAGCCCTTGACCGTGTGAGCGTCGCGGAAGAGCTTCGCGATGAGCTGACGTGAAGCGCCGCCCTCCAGCTGAAGCAACCCAGAACTCAACGACGCGAGCCGCTCCTCGACCTCGGCGCGGAAGGTCGCGAGGAGTTCCGGGTCTTCAGACCAGTTCCCCACCAGATCGGCCTTCGTACGTCACGAGACCCGGAACTGCGCGATGGACGCGCGCAGTTCGGCGGCGAGGACGTTGAGCTGCGCAGCTGACGCTGCTGCCTGCTTCGACCCGACGACGTACTGGCGAGAAACGTCGGAGACCTGCATCATCGCGGTCACGACCTGATCCGACGCCGATCGTTGCTGCTGGGTCGCGATCGAGATTTCTTTTGCAGCAGTGGTTGTTTCGTCGACCATGCCGGAGATGCGCTCGAGTGCGTCCACGACACCGCGGGCAAGTTCGGTACCGGAGTGCACCTCCTTCGCGCCTTCTTCGGTGGCGATGATGGTGGCGTTCGTCTCCGCCTGAATCTCGCTGACGATCCCCTGGATCTTGGCCGCGGATTCCTGCGAGCGTTCCGCGAGCTTGCGCACTTCGGACGCCACGACGGCGAAGCCGCGACCGTGCTCCCCGGCCCGGGCGGCCTCGATGGCCGCGTTGAGCGCGAGCAGGTTCGTCTGGTCGGCGAGGTCGTCGATCACTTCGAGGATGCGCCCGATCTCCTGCGACTTCTCGCCCAGAGACAGGGCGCGGCTGGCGATCGAGTCGACGCGCGCCGCGATGGTGTCCATCGCGCACACGGACGCCGCCACCGCCTCGCGACCCTCTTCGGCGAACCGCAGCGTCTCCGCCGCGTAGCGCGCGACTGCTTCGGCGGTTTCTGCGATCTGTGCCGCGGTCGCCGCCAGTTCCTCGATCGTGCTCGTCGTCTCGGCCACTGCCGAGGATTGCTGGGTCGCCGAGGCCGCGTGCTCCTCGGCCGTCGCGAGCAGTTCTCCTGCGGACGCCGAGATGCTTTCGCCGCTCGCCCGGATCTGTTCGACGAGCAACCGCAGACTGCCGAGCGTGTTGTTGAACGCGCCTTGCAGTGCCACCAACGCCTCGTCGTCCTGCCCGCCCGATGCCGTTCCGATGGTGACTTCCTGGTACCCCGCGAGGTCACCACGCGCGGCGTTGGCAAGCGCCTCCGACAAGCGGTCTACCTTGACCTTGAGCTCGGCGCGTTCGCGGCGCAACTCGTCCTGGAGCCCTTCACGTTCCACTTGCGACGCCTGAACGAGCTCCTCGCGCAGCCGGTCGAGCTCGTCTCGCTGGTGCTCGCGTTCGGCCTCGGCTTCGATGCGCAGTCGCGACACCGAGCCGGCCAGCGAGCCGGTGAACCACGCCGTCAACGGCAGGGCCGGCAAGACGAGGAGCATCCCCATGGCCGTGTCACGACCCGCGTCGTGGGTCACGATGCCCGCCACCAAGGTGACGCCGCTGGCCACGATGCCGTACGTCAACGCCTTCCACTGCGCGTCGGAGAACGAAATGGTGAGCAAGAGGGGCACGAGCAACACCCACAGGGGGCTCTCCAGGCCGTGCCCGACGATCATCGCGCCGGTCACTCCACCGAGATAGACAAGGCGACCGATCTCGGCAACCGGACCGTTGGGCCCGACGACCGGATTGGCGCTGTCGGCCAACGCGGTGACGCTGACCGCGAGGGCACCCAGCGCAACCACCCCGAGCGAGGCGAGCAGCTTGCCCGAGCTGACCGAGACGGTCTCGTTGAGCTGGCTGCCCAAACCGAGCGCGCCACCGAAAGCGAGCGCCAAGATGAGCCAGATGCACGCCGCACCAACCTGCTGCAGTCGTTTGAAGACGTCCACCAGTCCTCCACACATGCGGGTACATCGAGGCCCCGACGTCCGCCGCGAGCGCCTGGTGAACCCATCGGGCGACGACGCCGGCTTCTGAAGGTCCGCCTCACCGGCAATTCGCCCGGCCGGCCTAACCGGTCAGGTCAACACGCGTCGGGGCGACGGGAGCCGCATCCGCAGGTTCAGGACGGCTCGCGGGTTGAGGACGGCGACCGGCCCGGTTGGCTGCGCGAACTGGCCGAGCAGGAGAACCGCAGCCTCACCCTCGAGGGTCATCGGAGGCGGATCCAGCCGATCGCCCTCGCAGTTGATGACGCCTTGCACACCTTCGGTCATGAAGCCGACCGTGACGTTGTTGTCGGCGAGCACCACGAGGCGTCCCAGTGATCCGGTGGGCGTCGCCGGAGCGCCGAGCAGCGGCCGGATGTCGACGACGGCGAGAATGCGACCACGCCAGTTGGCCACGCCGGAAAGCCACGGCGGGGTCCCCGGGACGCGCGTGAGGTGAGGCAACCGACCGACCTCGGCGACAGCCGACATGCCGACTGCGTACCGTCCCCCACCGAGCCGCATCAAGACATAGCCGGCGTCCTCGGTTCCGGGTCGCTCGTCCGCGCGGTCACCCGGCGTCGCGACGCCCGCCTCCGCCGTCCCGCCAACGCTTTGGGCACTGGTCTGCACGCCACCTCCAGGCTCGACGCCCTCGCTCTGCCGGGGTCAGGATTGTCAGGATCGCCACCCAACGACCTTCCCCACCTCATCGGCCGTCTTGGCGCGGGGGTGAAGCATCGGCGGGGCGGGCGGCAGTGTCGGCGGTGTCGGTGGTGTCGGTGGCGGCGGTGGCGGTGGCGGGGCTCTCCCGGTCGTCCGTGCCGGTCGGCGGCGCGATGCGCCGCGGGCGCAACAGCCACCACGCCGCGAGCACGGCAAGAATTACGCCGACGAGCCCGGCCGCGAGGAAGCCGTAGACCTCCCCGCCTGACCCGGGCACCAGGATGTCGCCGCCCCGAGACGGCAGCAGGATGAGCGCCAGCACGCCGAGGAGCCAACCGAAACCGGGGAACACAGCAGCCTCACGGGTGCGCAGACCCCAGCCGGCGAACGTGCCGAACCCGAAAGTCGCTGCGAACGCGAGAATCGACCCGAGCCAGAGGTGGACCGACCCGACGTAGACGACCTGCGTCGCCTGCAGACCCGTCACCAGGCCGGCGATGAACCCGAGCACGAGCAACGCCACTACAGCCCAGGTCACGATCTTGCCGCGCAACGCGCCGGCGGGTCGCCGTTCGGGCTTGGGCATGCCCGCAGACTAACCAGCCGGTCGCCCGGAGGTGCCCGCCCAGCTCTCGCTAGCGAAGCACCGGCGTTGCGCCCGCGGCGCGATCGCGGATGCCCTCGGTGAGGTCGAGCAGCGCCGCGTCGGCCGACATCCGCGGTTGCCAGTCGAGCTGCTCGCGCGCCCGGGTCGTGTCCATGAGTGGCACGGCCGCCCCGAGGTCGACCCACCCGGCGTCGGTCGGTTGCAGTCCGAGTCGGTAGCTGAGGCTGGCAAGGGTTCGCACGAGCGGAAGCGGCGCGGGTACCGGCCGGGCATGAAACAGCTGCGCCAGCCGCGCGGCGTCCAGCACCGGCTCGGCCGCGAGGTTGAAGGCTCCGCGGACGTCGCGGGTGAGCGCGGCCACGAATGCGGCGGCGACGTCGTCGGCGTGGACCGCTTGGAAGCGAAGCTGCGCCGGCAGCGGCACCGCCGGGATGTAGCGCGGGCGCACCATCGAGCGCGGCACGAGCGGCCCGAGAAAGTAGCGTGCGATTTCGCGGCCGGCGTCTCGACGAAAGATCAGCCCCGGGCGCATGCGAACCACCCGCATCGTCGGATGCGCGCCCTCCAACCGGTCGAGCATCGCTTCGACAGTCGCCTTGTCACGCGAGTAGGACGACGTCGCAACGCCGGTGTGCGGCCAACTCTCGTCGACCCGGCGGTCCTTCGGGCCCGGCGCGTAGACACCCACCGACGACGCATGCACGAACACCGACGCGCCCGCCGACAGCGCGAGGTCGATCACCCGCCGGCTGCCGTGCACGTTGGTCAGATGCATCTGCCCGCGCTGGCGCCGAGCAGGCTGGATTTGCCAGGCCAGGTTGACCACGGCGTCCGCACCTTCGAACGCCGTGTCGACCTCGTCGGTCCGGACGTCGGCGGCCACCCAGCTCACCTTGCCGCCGAACCCAATCTCCGCCGGGTCATCGTTACCTGGCGGCCGCCGCGCGACACCGACAACCTGCTCGACACTCGGCTCGTCCTTCAGCCGCCTGAGCAACGCCATCCCGAGGTTTCCCGTGGCACCGACGACGACGACTCTCATGGACGCAGCACCACCTTCAAGACGTCGTCCGCCTTGCGCTTGAACGCCTCGTACATCGCCGGCGCGTCGGCGAGTGGCGCCTCGTGGCTGACCAGTCCGGCGGCGTCGAGCGGGTCGCCGGACCGCAAGAGGTCGAGCAACGGGCTGGTCCAGCGACGCACATTGGCCTGGCCCCAGCGGATCGTGACCTGCTTGTCGAACAGGTCGCCGATCGGGAAGCTCGGGAACCACATCGAGTACACGCCGACGACGGAAACCGTGCCGCCGCGACGAACCGAACCGAGCGACTCTCGCAAGGCGATGAGCCGGTCGGGTTGCATCTTCAGGGTCTGCAACACGCGGTCAGGCGCCGAGCCGCTGGCGTCCATGCCTACGGCGTCGATGACGGAGTCGGCGCCGCGTCCCTTCGTCAGTTGGTGGACCGCGTCGATCGTCTCGCCGGCGTCGTCGAACTGCGTGGCGTCGAGCGGTTCGACGCCGTGTGCGGCCGCCACTTGCAGCCGGTGCGCCACGATATCGACGCCGATGACCCGAGCCGCGCCCTGATGCAGCGCGATCCGGCTGGCCATCTGACCGATCGGCCCGAGACCGAAGACTGCGACGGTGTCGCCCGGCGCGATGTCGGCGTAGGTAACCGCCTGCCACGCCGTCGGCAGGACGTCGGAAAGCAATAACGCGGCACGGTCCGGGATCGACTCCTCGACGACGATCGGACCGAAGTGTGCCATCGGCACGCGCAAGTACTCGGCTTGGCCGCCCGGCACCCCGCCGTACAGATGGGTGTAGCCGAAAAGCGCGGCGCCCTTGCGCCCGCCGAGACTCTGCGTCGTCTCGCACTGGCTGTACATGCCGCGGTTGCACATGAAGCAATGACCGCAGGAGATGTTGAACGGGACGACGACCCGATCGCCCGGAGAGATGCGGGCGACGTCCGACCCGACCTCCTCGACGACGCCGAGCGGTTCGTGCCCGACGATGTCACCGGGCAGCATGCCCAGTGATGCGCCGTGGTCGTACAGGTGCAGGTCGGAGCCACAGATCGCGCTCGCCGTCACCCGGATGATCGCGTCGGTCGGTTCCTCGATCTTCGGGTCGGGAACATCGTCGACGCTGATCTTGCGCGGCCCAAGCCATCGGACTGCTTTCACGCAGCCTTGACTGCCCAACGGGCCACGAGGTAACCCTCCGCGGGCGCTACACCGCTACCGCTCCGCGATGGCGCGGCCGGCCATGTCGTCCCGGAGATCGATGACGACATCGGGGTCGCCGGCAGCAGCTGTTGCAGCCGCGTGTTCGAGTACGTCGGTGATCTCGCTGCCGATCAGCTCATGCCTTTCCAGGAGCGCGTTGCGCAGCGCCTCGACGAGGTGGCGGTTCGCGTCGAGCAACGACTTGGCCTTGAGCTTTTCGGCCTGCAGCAGTTCCTCGACAGCGGCACGACCCTCGCGATCGGCCAGCACGCGGCCCACGATGTTGGTGTCGGAGAAGCCTGAGTTCTCGACCGCGGCAAGGGAGGTGAGCGTGCTCGTCATGCCGGCCGCGCCCACCATCTGCGCAGCGATGTTCGTGGCCGCGAGAAGGTCGCCGGCCGGCCCCGTCGACACGTCGCCGAAGAACAGTTCCTCGGCCGACTGGCCGCCCATCGCGATCTGAATCATCGACAACATCTCGGCCCGCGAGCGGGTGTAGACGTCCTCGCGGTCACCGTGCGCGAGCAGACCGAGCGCGCGGCGGCGCTTGATGATGCTCAGTACCTCGAGGCGTCGTTGCGGGGCTACCAGCCACGCGACGGTTGCGTGGCCTGCCTCGTGGGTCGCGATCAGCGCCGCCTCGTGATCGGTGTAGCGCACGGGTTGCCCGAGGCCGATCTCGCTGTCGAGGCGAGCCTGCTCGACGTCGGCCCACGTCATTGCCCGGCGGTCGTCCTGCACGGCGTTGATGAGGCCTTCGTCGAACATGCCTTCCAGCATCGCGGGACTGTAGTCCTGGGTGACGGCTGCCAGCGCGTCACGGCGCTCGGGTTCGTCGAGTTCAGCGGTGTGCGCCTTGCTGGAAAGGAAGTGGTCGACAAGTTCGCGGCGTCCCGACTTGTCAGGGCGGTCGAACGTGAGCCGCTGGTCGAATCGGCCGGGCCGCATGAGAGCTGGGTCGAGGGAGTCGGGTCGGTTCGTCGAGGCGATCAGCATGATGTTCGCCGGCTTGAGGGGGCGCTTCTTCAGCTGGTGATGGGCGGGCAGCAGCAGGTTCACCGTGTCGGTGATCTTGCCGACGACCTGCTGGCGGGCCGTGGGCTGATCGAAGGACTGGAGCTGCACGAGCAGTTCCTGCACGGCCATGCCGAGGTCGCTCGGGCCGCCGAACGTTGCGTGCTGCGCTGCGGGCGAGACGGTCATCGCCAGGCCCTCGAGGCCACCGCAGTTCGCGACCGCCGGCGATGCGTCGCCGGCGGAGGTGAAAGCGGCGAGGCCGGAGCGAGCGCCGGCGAGAGCGTCGAACTCGTCGATGAACCCGATCGCGCCACCCTCCTTGCGGGCGAGCTGACGCATTGCCCGGAAGTACGCACGCACCTTGCGCTGGGTAGCGCCTTGCATGCTCGACTGAAAGGAGGTGGCGGTCGCAAAGAGGAACGGGACGTTGGCTTCGGCGGCCAGCGCCTTGGCGGTGTACGTCTTGCCTGTACCGGGGGGGCCCTCGAAGAGCAGGCCGCGGCGCGGCCGCCCACCCATCTCTCGCGAGAACGTCTTGTGCGCGAGGAAGAGGTTCAGCGACCGGACGACCTCTGCCTTGACCACGTCGATGCCCACGACGTCGGACAGGCGGACGTCGATCTGCTCGGGCCGCACCACGTGATGAGGGGATCTGCCGTAGCTGGCGTACATGACGACAAGCGCGACGATGATCAGCACCGGGACGAGGAACATCGCGAGGATCGGCACGTCGACGTTGATGTGTGGCATCGCGAACACCTGGAACGGGCGGTGGTCGAGAATCCGGTACCACAAGAAGAATGTCGGGACGCCGACGACAGCGGTCAACCGCCACAGCCTCCGGCGGCGGGTGCGCTCCCGGTACTGTCCGACATCGGCGAGATCGGAATCGAGCACCGATCCACTCGAGACGCTCGCGAGTTGATCGAAGGGCTTCGCCGAGGCCCGCTTGGAATCACTC
This sequence comes from uncultured Actinomycetes bacterium, assembly GCA_963782965.1. Taxonomy (GTDB): domain Bacteria; phylum Actinomycetota; class Actinomycetes; order Acidothermales; family Acidothermaceae; genus CAWALV01. The sequence goes on along the minus strand of CAWALV010000006.1, from coordinate 476,673 downwards.
ACGAAAATCTCCCCTGGGTCGCTCAAGTCGGGCCTGACAGTTGCCGATGACGGCTGTGACGCCGGTGGAGCCGGCAACCGCTCGGACGCCTGAAGTCTCCCAGCAGCGCGCCGCCCATCGCTACTGTGCGTAGCGGGGTTCACTCGGACGGCGTAAATCCGTCGCATCGCCGCAGAGCGGCAAGTCGGCGCTATCCGGGCTCAGAGGCCCGCGAAAAGATCGCCTTCCCAACCGTTCTCGCCGCCCGCAGGACCACGTTCGCCGGCGACGAGCACGAAGTGCTCGAGACCGAACGCCTTCTGCCCGATGTTGTTCGACAGCGCGAAGAACGGTCCATCGACGGAAATCTGCGTCGCGTGTGCGCGGAGCGCGGCGACCTTACGGTCGAGGTAGTCGCGCGCGTCGACCTGCGTAGTGATCTCGTCGTCCGGCTTGGCGAACGGAACGTCTTCGGCACGCTCGACCCCCTCGAACATGGTGTGCCCGTCTTCCTTCAACGCATCGAGTGCCGACTGCATGAACGAGCGCGGGATCGCCGACCAGTAGACCTTCGACACGATGTCGCGCGTCTGCTCGGCAGCGCGCGTCGCCACCCGGTGCGCCTGAATGTGGTCGGGATGCCCGTAGCCCCCGAAGTCGTCGTACGTGACCACGACCTGCGGTCGCACCTCGCGGATCACCTCGACGAGATGTGCGGCGGCCTCGTCGAGATCGGCTCGCCAGAAGCAGCGCGGGTGCTCGTTCGCCGGGGTGTCCATCATGCCGGAGTCTCGATAACGGCCGGGGCCCCCCAAGAACCGGTGGTCGCGGACCCCGAGCGCCTCGCAGGCTGCAGCCAGCTCATGGATCCGATAGCCGCCGAGCTGGTCAGCCCGGTCGGCGGCGAGCCCTTCGAGCTCCGGGACGAGGACCTCGCCCTCTTCGCCGAGCGTGCACGTGACGAGCGTGACGTTCGCGCCTTCTGCCGCGTACTTCGCCATGGTCGCGCCGGTACCGATCGTCTCGTCGTCCGGGTGTGCGTGGACGAGAAGCAGGCTGTGATCACTCATAGCAGGTCACCTTACGGGCGGGATCGAGGCCGCCAGACAGCGGCAGCACTGGCAGGATCACGACATGGAACCGTCTCGAGTCGACGACTCATTCCCGCTGCTTCGTGCTCGCACGGTCGGCTTCACGCTGGGCCGCCCGCGCAACATCACCGTGTCGCCGGACGGCGCCCGGGTGGTCTTCGTGCGATCGCGCCACGGCACCGACCGGGTCGGCTGCCTGTGGGTGTACGACGTGGCCACGGGCGAGGAACGGCTGGTCGCCGACCCGCACGAGCTGATTTCGCCGGCCGCCCAGGCCGAACTGCCTGCGAGCGAGCGGGCCCGGCGCGAGCGCGCACGCGAGCGGGCCGGCGGCGTGGTCGGCTACGCGACGGACGACGCGGTGGCGGTGGCAGCGTTTGCGCTTGCCGGCCGCCTTTTCGTCGCCGACCTCGTCGGCGCAAACGACCGAGCCGACCTCGTCGGCGCAAACGACCGAGCCGACCTCGTCGGCGCAAACGACCGAGCCGACCTCGTCGGCGCAACCGACCGAGTACGAGAGGTCGACGTCCGCGGCCCGGTGTTCGACCCGCGGCCCGATCCCAGCGGACGCTTGGTCGCCTACGTCCGTGCGGGCCGGCTTCGGGTGGTTGAGCTGGCGACCGGCGTCGACCGCGAGCTGATCAGCGAGGACGACGTGAGCTGGGGGCTTGCCGAGTTCATCGCGGCCGAGGAGATGGGCCGCCACCGCGGGTACTGGTGGGCACCCGACGGGTCGGCCGTGCTCGCCGCCCGGGTCGATGAGTCGCCGGTGCACCGCTGGTACATCGGCGACCCCGCCAATCCCGACCTGGCACCGACCGCGGTCGCGTACCCCGCGGCAGGTACTCCGAACGCGAGGGTCTCACTCGCCCTGGTCACGCTGGACGGCGGCCGGATTCCGGTTGCGTGGAACACCGACTCGTTCCCCTATCTCGTGCGGGTTGCCTGGCGTCGCGGCCTGTCGCCGCTCCTGCAGGTCTGCTCGCGCGACCAGCGCCGGATGCACGCTCTCGACGTCGACAGCGCCACCGGCGCGACATTCGTGGTGCGAGAGGACCGCGACCCGCACTGGGTCGAGATGATCGAAGGCGTGCCGGACCGGCTCCCCGACGGGCGCCTCCTGCACACCGTCGACATCGACGACACACGCCGGCTGGCCGTCGACGGCGAACCTGTCTCACCCGTCGGCCTGCAGGTGCGAGCGGTGCTCGCCCGGAGCGACGGCGACGTGCTCTTCGCCGCCTCGACCGAGCCGACCGAACTCCATCTCTGGGCTTACTTTCCGGACGGCGAGTGTGCGGCGCTCACTTGCGAGCCGGGCGTCTACGGCGGCACGGGGGCCAGTGACGTCCTCGTCGTCCAGAGTTCGTCCTTGGAGAGCGAGGGCGTCGAGACCACCATCCGCAAGAACGGTGAGCAGATCGGCCGGATCGGCTCGGTCACCGAGCACGCGCCTTTCGCCCCCGTTGTCTCGATATCGAGACAAGGGCCACGCGAGCTGCGCACGGCGCTCGTGCTGCCGCGCGACCACCAGCCGGGGTCGAAAAAGTTGCCCGTGTTGATGAGCCCGTACGGCGGCCCGCACGCGTTGCGGGTGGTGTCGTCGCGCGGCGCGTTTCTGGAAGCACAATGGCTTGCCGACCAGGGATTCGCGGTGGTCGTGGTCGACGGTCGCGGCACGCCCGGTCGCGGGCCGGCGTGGGAGCGCACGGTCGCCGGCGACCTTGCGACACCGGTGCTCGACGATCAGGTCGACGCACTGCGCTCGCTCGCGGCCACCAACCCCGATCTCGACCTGAGCCGGGTGGCCATCCGCGGCTGGTCGTTCGGCGGTTTCCTCGCCGCACTCGCGGTGCTGCGGCGTCCGGATGTCTTCCACGCAGCGGTGGCGGGCGCGCCGGTAACCGACCAGCGGCTGTACGACACGTGCTACACCGAGCGCTACCTCGGCGTCGACACGGCCGCAGAGGCCTACCGGGTCAGCTCGATCATCGACGACGCGCCCAACCTGAGCCGGCCGCTGCTCCTGGTCCACGGGCTCGCGGACGACAACGTGGTGGCAGCGCACACGCTGCGCTTCTCGGCGGCACTGCTCGCCGCAGGCCGTCCGCACGAGGTCCTGCCGCTGCCCGGCATCACGCACGTCACGTCACGTGAGGACGTCGTCGCGAACCTGCTCAGCTTCGAGGTGGATTTCCTGCGGCGTTCTCTCGGAGTTGGCCGACTCGGTGCTTGACGGCTGCGAGGTTCAGTGACCAGCCGACACCGAACGCCCGCGGCACGAAGACGCGCGAGTCGTCGGGCGCCCAGAAGCTGCGCTTGATGCGGCGCGGCGACGGCGTCCGAAAGTCGTACGGCACTGCACCGATGCGGCCGTGCCACGAGCGCTCACCCTTGGGTTGCCGCAACTCCCGGGTCACGGCGGCGACCGCCAGGCCGGCGCTGGCCAGGCGCAACGCTCCGCGCAGCTTGCCACGCTTGTCACGACGCCGCTTGCTCGCTCGTTTGCCGGTCATCACCGCTCCTCACCGTCGTTCCGCTTCCCCGATGCGGCTATGCCCCTCCATCCAACCGTGCCAACCGATCACGCGCGAGTGGGAGCCCGGGTCGAGCGGGCTTTAACGGGGTAAGGGGCGACCATGGGTGTTTGGTGGTTGACCCGCAGTCTCCTGTTCATCGTCACCGGTGCGGTCCTCGCCTACGCGGTCACTGCGCGCTACGACGCGATCGACATCCCGACCACGGGCGTCATCTTGCTGCTGGTCGGAATCTTCGACCTGCTCGTCAACGTCGCGGTGTCGTATTACGTCGGCGACCCGTTCTGGTCGAACCGCGCCGACCGGTACGCGTGGGAAGACCGTGTATACCCGCCGGGGCGCCAGCACCTCAGGTGAGGCGGCACCGCGACCTCCGGTTCGGGCGCGGGGACGCAGGCAATGCTTGGCGGCCTGAAAGACGCGCGAGCGGTCCATCCAGTGGAACGACTCCACTTCACACGCGGAAACTTGGCGCGCCCGACGGCCACCGACTTCCCTGCGAAGCCCCAGGCCGTACAAGTGACCGATCGCCAGCTCGCTTCGTGACGTTCACCCACCGTGGCATTGGGTGAACGTCACGACACTAGTTGACGACGGCGTGGTTCATCCCTGCTGCTCCAAGCGGGAGGCTTTGGCCCGGCGTCCCCGGAACTTCTCGCGCTCGGACATCGACAATTCGACCTTGCGGATGCGCACGATGGCCGGCGTCACCTCGACACACTCGTCCTCACGGCAGAACTCCAGCGCCTGCTCCAGCGACAGTTGCTTGTGTGGGATCAACGGCACCAGGACGTCACCTGACGACTGGCGCATGTTCGTGAGCTTCTTTTCCTTCGTGGGGTTGACGTCCATGTCGTCGGCGCGCGAGTTCTCCCCCACGATCATGCCCTCGTAGACCTCGACCCCGGGGCCGACGAACATCGTGCCGCGGTCTTGCAGGTTCGCCAGTGCGAACCCAGTGGTCGGCCCGCGCCGGTCGGCGACCAGCGAACCGGTCGGACGCGTACGGAGCTCGCCGTGCCAGGGTTCGTACCTCTCGTGCACGTGGTGCAACAAGCCGGTTCCTCGCGTCTCGGTCAGGAACTCGGTGCGGAACCCGATGAGGCCACGGGCGGGCACGATGTATTCCATCCGGATCCATCCGCTGCCGTGATCGACCATCTGCTCGAGGCGCCCCTTGCGCAGCGCCAGCAGCTGGATCAAGACGCCCTGGTAGTCCGACGGCGCGTCGATGGTGAGCCGCTCCATGGGCTCATGCACCTTGCCGTTGACCAGGCGCGTGACCACCTGCGGCTTGCCTACCGTGAGTTCGAATCCTTCGCGGCGCATGATCTCGACGAGGATGGCCAGCTGCAGCTCGCCCCGGCCCTGCACTTCCCAGGTGTCGGGCCGCTCGGTGGGCAGCACCCGAATCGAGACGTTGCCCACGAGTTCGGCGTCGAGCCGGTTCTTCACCAGCCGAGCCGTCAGTTTCTTGCCGCTCTCACCGGCGAGCGGTGCGGTGTTGATGCCGACCGTCATCGACAGGCTCGGTTCGTCGACGGTGATGACGGGCAGCGGGCGTGGGTCCTCCGGGTCGGCGATCGTCTCCCCGATCGTGATCTCGGGGATGCCCGCGATGGCGACGATGTCGCCCGGCCCGGCAGAGTCGATCGACACCCGTTCCAGCGCTTCGGTGCCGAGGAGTTCGGTGAGCTTCACCCGCTCGACGCTGCCGTCGGCCTTGCACCAGGCCACTTGCTGGCCCTTCTTCAAGGTGCCGTTGTGCACCCGGCACAAGGCGAGCCGACCCAGGTATTGCGATGCGTCGAGGTTGGTCACGTGCGCCTGCAGCGGCGCATCCGGGTCGAACGACGGCGCCGGAACGGTGTTGAGCAGGGTCTGGAACAACGGCTCGAGGTCGGGGGAATCCGGCAACCCGCCGTCGTCCGGCCTGGTGAGCGAGGCGCGGCCGGCCCTGGCGCTCGCGTAGACGATCGGGAACTCCAACGCGCCGTGGTTGTCGTCTTCGATGAGGTCCATGAACAACTCGTAGGTCTCGTCGACAACCTCGCCGATGCGGGCGTCGCTGCGGTCGACCTTGTTCACGACGAGGACGACGGGAAGCCTCTTGCGTAACGCCTTGCGCAACACGAAGCGGGTCTGCGGCAACGGACCTTCCGATGCATCGACGAGCAGCAGCACGCCGTCGACCATCTCCAGGCCACGCTCGACCTCACCGCCGAAGTCGGCGTGCCCCGGCGTGTCGATGATGTTGATCGTCACACCACCGTGCCGCACCGCGGTGTTCTTCGCGAGGATCGTGATGCCCTTCTCGCGTTCGAGGTCCATGGAGTCCATGACCCGTTCGCGCACCGAGTCGGTATCGGCTTGGTGTTGAGAGAACGCGCCCGATTGCCAGAGCATGGCGTCGACCAGCGTGGTCTTGCCGTGGTCGACGTGCGCGATGATGGCGACGTTGCGAAGATCATCGCGGGTGGCCAGCGACGAGATTGTCGAACCTGCGGGCATGGGGAAGCGCTCCAAGGAATGAGGGATCACCCCATGGTACCCGCGACCCGACCCGGCACCCATTTCTCGGCATCCGGCAGACTCGAATGGTGAGCGAACCAGAAGAATCCCCCGAGGAATCCGCGGGCCCGAAGACGCCGAGCAGTGGGCGGTGCGGGCGCGCAGCTTCGGTGCGGCGGCCCGGCAATACGATCGGGCCCGCCCCACCTACCCCGTTGCACTCGTCGACGACGTCGTCGGCATGCTGCCCGGGCTCGACATCGCCGAGATCGGCGCCGGCACCGGCAAGGCGACCCGCCTCTTCGCCGCGCGCGGCCTGCGCATGACCTGCGTCGAGCCCGACCCGGGAATGGCCGAAATCCTGCACGAGAACTGTGGCGCCCTGGCGAACGTCGAGATCGTCGTGTCTGCGTTCGAGGAATGGCAGCCGGGCGCGGCGTACGACGGCCTGATCGCGGCCCAGTCGTGGCACTGGACCGACCCGCAGCGCCGCTGGACAAAGGCTGCCGAGGTACTCCGGGAGGGCGGCCTGGTCGCCTTGTTCTGGAACCACACCCGCTGGTACCTCAACCCGCTGTCGAAGGACATCGACGCCGTCTACGACCGCCGAGGGCTGCGCCGTCAACAGCTGAACGCTGAAGCCGTCGCGAAAGCGGCGCCGGCTTGGCCGGGGGACGAACTCGAGGAGCACCCGGCTTTCTGCGACGTCGAGGTGCGCAGCTACGACTCGGCGCAGACATATACGGCCGACGAGTGGTGTGACTACCTCGCGTCGACGTCCGACCACCTCGTAGCAGACTCGAGGCTGAGCGAGGCGGTCCTCGCCGACGTGCACGACCTCGTCGAGAGCCACGGCAACGCGATGGAAGTCCCGCGCCGCACCGACCTCTACCTCGCCCGGCGCTCCGGCCTGCCATCGACGTAGCCACGCCACGTTGCGGAGCCGTGTCAACCACAGACCGCTCGACCGCGTCTTGTTGACATTCGGCTACCGACCAGGGGGTTACGCGTGAAGCGACACATCGCAGCGCGCACCATTTTCATTGCGGCCACGGGCGTTCTTATCACCTCTTGTGCAGTGCCCGCGGCCACCAGCGCGCGAGTGGCGCCGGCCATCTCCGCCCCGCCGGTCACCCCGTCGACCGCCGCTCCGCCGGTCAGCCCATCAGCACCGCCGTCGTCAGCAGCACCGTCAATCGCCCCGTCGCCGACCGCTTCCGCGTCGACCCCGTCGCCAGTAACGGCACCAGCCACGGCACAAGACATGCCGTCGCCGCCGGCCGCCTCCCCGACGACCGCTGCCCCGCACTTTGCGACGCCCGAAGACGCGATGCGCTACCTGACCGCCGCCTACAACACCAACGACGAGGTGGCGATCCGGCACGTGACAACACCGGATTCTCGTGACCAGTTCGAGACCGAACGCCAATGGGTGAAGACATTCTCGTTCCGCGACTGCGCAGCCAACGGAGCGCCCAACTGGGACTACACCTGCGTGCTCGACATCACCGCGCGCCAGCCCGGGGTGCCCGACCCCGCCGTCGACCCGTCGCTCGACCCCGCCTCGTTGCAGGCGATGAACGAGGTCACGCTGCTCGTCGCGCCGGCGGCCAGGCCCGGTTGGTATCTCGAGGCCAACGAGGGCTGCGGCGGCGGCTGAGCCTGCCCGAGCAGACCGTCAGGCCCAGCTCGTAAACGCCGTATCGAGGGCGTCGATCGCCCGCTCGAAGCTGCGTTTCACCTCACGCGGCATGCCGAACCCACCCGCCGCCTGCAACGCGACGAACCCGTGCAGCACGGCACGCAGCGTGCGGATCGCGTCGGTCGCGTCGTCGCCTTCGATGCCATAGCCCGCGAGCACGGCTTGCACGACGGCCAGCAGGTCGGCCGCCACGGCCGCCAGCTCGGCGTCGTCTCGTGCCGGTGCCCGCAGGCTCGCGGCGTACCGCCCGGGATGGCGGTGCGCGAACTCCCAGTACGCCTGCGCCAACGCGCGCAGCGCGTCGCCGCGCGACTTGCCCGCGACCGCCCGGCGAAGGCCGTCATCGAGTTCGTGCAAAGCAGAGACGGCCATCAGGCGGCGCAGGTCGCCGATACCGTTCACGTGCTTGTAGAGGCTGGGCAACGCGACGCCGAGCCGCTGGGCGACCGAGGCGAGGGTGAGTTGCTCCAGGCCGCTCTCGTCGGCGACCCGGCCCGCCTCGGCCACGACCGCGGCCGGGGTCAAGCCGGCTCTAGGCACCGAACACCGTGCCTGCGAAGTCGACCACCCGCGGGTTCGTGACCTCGGGGTACTGCGCCATCGGGTAGTGACCGGCCCCGTCGACCATCAGCGACTCGCCGTGCAGCGCGTCAGCGACGAACGTCGCCTCCGCCTGCGGGTTCTTGAAGTCGCGGTCGCGGCCGCCCATCACGACGAACGTCGGCGCTTTGACCGCGGGCAGGCAGGCCTGCGCCGGAGCGTGCGTCGTCTGCCGCGTCGTCGCAACGAACGCCTTCCAGTGCGCCGGACGACGCAGAGCCCGGCGCAGCTTGGCGCGGTACTCGTCGAAGTCGGCCGGCCGGCGGCCCGGGTAGAGCGACGCGTGGTAGCTCAGCCAACCGGCCAACCCCCACGGCCGCTTCAGCGCGAGGCGCATGACGAGCCCCACCACCGGATTGATCTGCGGGTCGCGGACGAACGGACCGGCGAGCACCAGCCCCGCGACGAGGTCGGGCCGCTCGGCAGCGGCGATCACCGAAGCAGCCGCACCCATCGAGTTTCCGAAGAGGAGCGCCGGGCCACCGCCGAGCTCCTCGATCAGCGCAAGCGCATCCTGGGCAGCCGCAGGGTCGTCGTAGCGGTCGAACGTGGCATCGCTCTCGCCGTGCCCACGCAGGTCGAGGGTGGCCACCCGATACCCCGCCGCCACCAGCGCGGAGACGGCGAAGCGGTACACCTGGCGCAGGTCACCCATGCCCGGCAAGCAGACGATCAGGTTGGCGTCGTCGCGACCCTGGACGTCGTAGGCCAGCCGGCCTTCGGGGCGGGTCAGGTAGCGGGTCGGCGAGCCGGTCGCCGTCCCGGTGTCGTGGCGGTTCATTGCGGGCTCCGATCTCGTGGCTATCTGTATTAGGTGAAAGGCTAATCCCATTAGCCACGCCAGGTCAAGCCCGCCTGCCGAACTGCCAGTGACGGATCACACACCCCCTTCGCCTCGGCCCCGGAGGCGGAGAGGCGTAAGTTGTGGCTCGCCCCGAGGTCGGCGCGCCGCCGCATGCGCTTGCCGCCTCCGGCAGTGGCGACGGCAACCGGTCCGGCAGGACACGTGTGGAAGGCGGGCGCATGACGCTGCAGAGTCAGGCCCCGGCGGCGAAGAACCCAGGCCCTGGTGGCCGGGCGGGGCGCCGGGCAGCAGTCGACGCGAAGACACTTCGGCGCGACCGGTGGTGGATCCAGCCCGCCATCACGTTCTCGGTGTTGTCGGCGTTCATCGTGTACTCCTCATGGGCCGCGTTCGTCGACCGGGAGTACTTCTACGAGCCCTACATCTCGCCGTTCTACTCGCCGTGCCTGGCCACCAAGTGCGGCACCGTGCCGGGCTCCACCGGCGTCCCCCACCTGGGCGTCTTCGGCCACTGGTGGTTCACCTCGCCCGCGATCATCATCTTGATCGTGCCGCTCGGCTTCCGGATGACCTGCTACTACTACCGCAAGGCGTACTACCGGTCGTTCTGGCTCTCGCCGCCGGCCTGCGCCGTCCCCGACGCGCACCGGAAGTACACGGGAGAGACTCGCTTTCCGCTCATCCTGCAAAACGTGCACCGGTACTTCTTCTACCTCGGCGTGCTGCTGAACATCATCTTGACCTACGACGCGGTGATCGCGTTCCGCAACCATGCGGGCAAGTGGGGACACATGGGTCTTGGCACACTCGTGCTGTTGCTCAACGCCCTCTTCTTGTGGACCTACAGCGTGTCGTGCCACTCCTGCCGAGGCATCGTCGGCGGTCGGCTGAACCACTTCTCCAAGCACCCGGTGCGCTATTGGCTGTGGACCAAGGTGAGCACGCTCAATCGCTACCACATGCAGATCGCCTGGGTGTCGCTGATCTGGGTGGCGTTCGCCGACATCTACGTGCGCATGCTCGCCGCAGGCTGGATCAACGACGTGAGGTTCTTCTAGATGAGCGAGATCGAGCGGCATTCCTACGACGTCGTCATCATCGGCGCCGGCGGCGCCGGGCTGCGCGCGGCGATCGGCGCCCACGAAGCGGGCGCGAAGACAGCTGTCGTCTGCAAGTCGCTGCTGGGCAAGGCACACACCGTGATGGCCGAAGGTGGCATCGCCGCGGCCATGGGCAACGTGTGGTCGGAGGACAACTGGCAGGTGCACTTCCGCGACACCATGCGCGGCGGGAAGATGCTCAACAACTGGCGAATGGCTCAGCTGCACGCCCAGGAAGCACCCGACCGCGTGTGGGAACTCGAGTCGTGGGGTGCGCTCTTCGACCGCACCTCCGAAGGCAAGATTTCGCAACGTGACTTCGGCGGCCACCGCTACGCCCGCCTCGCGCACGTCGGCGACCGCACCGGCCTGGAGATGATCCGCACCCTGCAGCAACGCGCCGTCGCACTCGGCGTCGACGTCTTCATGGAGTGCACGATCACCCGCCTGCTCAAGGACGCATCCGAGCCTGGCCGCATCGCCGGCGCGTTCGGGTACTGGCGCGAGTCCGGCCGGTTCATCGCATTCGAAGCCCCCGCCGTCGTGCTTGCCACGGGCGGTATCGGCAAGTCGTTCAAGGTCACCTCGAACTCCTGGGAGTACACCGGCGACGGGCACGCCCTCGCGATGGAGGCCGGGGCACCGCTGATCAACATGGAGTGCGTGCAGTTCCACCCCACCGGCATGGTGTGGCCGCCGTCCGTTCGCGGCATCCTCGTCACCGAGTCGGTGCGAGGGGACGGCGGCGTGCTGCGCAACTCCGAGGGCAAGCGCTTCATGTTCAACTACATCCCGGAGTTCTTCAAAGCGGAGACGGCCGATACCGAAGAAGAAGCCGACCGCTGGTACGACGACCACACGAACAACCGTCGTCCGCCCGAGCTACTGCCTCGCGACGAGGTGGCGCGCGCGATCAACACCGAAGTGAAGGCGGGCCGCGGGACGCCACACGGCGGCGTCTACCTCGACATCGCGTCGCGGCGCACACCCGAGTTCATCCAAAAGCGGCTGCCCTCGATGTACCACCAGTTCAAGGAGCTAGCCGATGTCGACATCACCAAGGAACCGATGGAGATCGGCCCCACCTGCCACTACGTGATGGGCGGCGTCGAGGTCGACGCAGACACCGCGATGTCGAAAGTCCCGGGGCTGTTCGCGGCCGGTGAGGTCGCCGGTGGCATGCACGGCGCGAACCGGCTCGGCGGCAACTCGCTGTCGGACCTGCTGGTCTTCGGACGCCGCGCCGGCGAGCACGCGGCATCGTTTGCGACCGGATCGGCGTCGCGACCCGCGCTTTCCGATGCGGACGTCGCGGCGGCGCAGGAGGCGGCACTGGCGCCATTCACCCGAGAGGGCGGCGAGAACCCCTACACGCTGCAGCGCGACCTGCAAGAGCACATGCACAACCTGGTCGGCATCATCCGCAAGGCGGAGGAGATGCAGCAGGCGCTGGAGCACATCGAGACCCTGAAGGGCCGACTGGCGAATCTCTCGGTCGAAGGTCACCGCCAGTACAACCCGGGCTGGCATCTTGCGATCGACCTGAAGAACATGCTGCTGGTCTCCGAGGCGATCGCCCGCGCCGCGCTCGACCGCAAGGAGAGCCGCGGCGGCCACACCCGGGAGGACTACCCGGCGGCCGACCCCGCCTGGGGCAAGCTCAACGTCGCGTGCCGGCTGAACGACACCGGCGACGGGGTCGAGGTGTTCCACCAGGATCTGCCGGTCATGCCGGACGAGCTGAAGCAGCTCTTCGAGGAGGGTCACTGATGGGGTACGACCTTTCGATGCGCGTCTGGCGCGGCGACGAGAACGGTGGTGAACTCGTCGACTTCACCGTGCCGGTCGAAGAGGGCGAGGTCGTGCTCGACGCGATCCACCGGCTGCAGGCAACGCAGGCGAACGACCTCGCCGTCCGGTGGAACTGCAAGGCGGGAAAGTGCGGCTCGTGCAGCGCCGAGATCAACGGTCGCCCCCGGTTGATGTGCATGACGAGGCTGTCTATCTTCGATCCGGCCGAGACGATCGTCGTGACGCCGATGCGCACGTTCCCCGTCGTCCGCGACCTCGTCACCGACGTGTCGTTCAACTACGAGAAGGCGCGGCAGGTGCCGGCGTTCACTCCGCCGTCCGACTTGAAGCCGGGCGACTACCGGATGGCTCAGGTCGACGTCGAGCGCTCGCAGGAGTTCCGCAAGTGCATCGAGTGCTTCCTGTGCCAGAACACCTGCCATGTGGTGCGCGACCACGAGGAGAACAAGCCGGCGTTCGCCGGCCCCCGGTTCTTCATCCGCTACGCCGAACTCGACATGCATCCGCTCGACACGGTTGACCGCAAGCAGATGCTGCGCGAAGAGCAGGGCCTCGGCTACTGCAACATCACCAAGTGCTGCACCGAGGTGTGCCCCGAGCACATCAAGATCACCGACAACGGCATCATCCCGATGAAGGAACGCGTGGTCGACGTCGCCTTCGACCCGTGGACCAAGCTCACCCGCCGCTTCAAGAGCCCCGAACAACCCCGCCGTCCCGCCGAACCTCCCTCCCCCGCCGCGGGTTGATCACGTAAACGTGGTCAACACCCCCGAGGACAGGCCTGCAAGCCTCGTAAAGGGGGGGTTAGCCTCATAAGGGCCTGTGGAAAGCGCCTTTGGACGACGAGAAGCTGGCGCGACCCCGGAAGCTGGCCGCAACCCCGGAAGCTGGCCGCGCCAACCGCCGACAGAACGTCAGTCGATCGCCCGGCGCAGGAAACCGCGCACCCCGGTGAACGTGAACAGCGCCAGCGAGCCCACCAACGCCAGCAGGCAAATCCACGGCCGCATATGTGGCACGGACGGCGTCAAAGCCGCCCGCATCCCTTCGCTGACGTAGGTGATCGGGTTGAACGCAGTTACGACCTGAAACCACCGGATGTGCGAGAGCGACGGCCACGGGTACTGGTTGCACCCGGTGAAGAGCAGCGGCGTCAGGATCAGCGCGAACATGATCTGGATGCGATTCGGCGGCACCAGCGTGCCGAGCGTCAAACCGATCGCACCGCCGACCAGCGCCCCGAGAACCATCACCGCGACGAGCAGCGGCAGACCACTTGCCCGCCACGGGATGGAGCCGAGCACCAAGATGCCGACCGGGAACATCACGATCGCCGCAACGAGCGCCCGCATCGCCGCGAACAGCATCTTTTCGACCGCGACCGACCACGTCGGCAGCGGCGCAAGCAAACGGTCCTCGATCTCACGGCTGAAGGAGAACTCGATCACGAGCGGCAACGCCGTGCTCTGCAGGGCCGTCAACGCCGCGGTCAACGCGACGATCCCGGGAAAGAGCAAGTGCGCATAGTCGCCGGTCGCATACCCCAGCGATGTCAGCACCTTCCCGAAGATGAACAGGAGGAACAGTGGCTGCAGGCCGACCTGCGCCAAGAAGATGAGGAACTCGCGCCCCGTGACGACGACGTCACGCCCCAGCACGGCGACGAACGCGCGCACAGCACTCGGAACATGGTGCACCGCAGCGGTCGATGCATCGATGCCGCCCGGCGTCTGCTCCAGCGCTTCGTCACTCATCGCAAGGCCCGCCCGGTCAGATGGATGAAAACGTCCTCCAGGCTCGGTTCGCCGAGTCGCACTTCGAGCAGCCGGCCACCGTAGGAGCTCACCAGCTCGGCAACCGGCGCAACGAGCCACGCCGGATCACCTGTCAGGTAGACCCGCGCCCGCAACGCGTGCCCGGCGTCCGCTATCCGTTCGACCCGCTCGACCGCGTCCAACCGCTCGAACGCCTCGATCACGGCGGCGTCGTCGGAGAGCCCGTCGATAACGACCTCCAGCGACGCACTGCCGATCAACGACCGCGTCAACGCCTGCGGCGTGTCGAGAGCGAGCAGATGCCCGTGATCGACGATCCCGACGCGCTCGGCGAGCGCCGACGCCTCGTCCATGTCGTGCGTCGTCAGCAGGATCGTGACTCCCGATTCCTTCAGCTCGCGGATCCGCTCCCACACGTACAGCCGAGCGGCCGGATCGAGCCCGGTCGCGGGCTCGTCGAGGAACAGCACCGGCGGCGAGTGCATCAACGCCCGAGCGATCATCACCCGCTGCGCCTGCCCGCCTGACAGCCGGTCAGCCTTGTCGTGTGCACGATCGGCGAGTTCGAACTGCGCCAACAGCTCCTCGGCCCGCAACTTGCGCACCTTCGCCGGCACCCCGTGGTAACTCGCGTGGAAAAGCAAGTTCTGCCGGACGTCGAGTGAGCGGTCAAGGTTCATCCGTTGCGGCACGACACCGAGGCGGGTGCGCGCCCGGACCGGTTCGCGCCGAACGTCGATGCCGTCGACGAACGCCTGGCCCGACGTCGCCTTCACCCGCGTCGTGAGGACGCCGATCGTTGTCGTCTTACCCGCACCGTTCGGACCGAGCAGACCGAAGCACTCGCCCTGCTGCACGCCGAACGACACGCCGTCGACCGCGTTCGTCTCTCGCTTCGGGTAGCGCTTGACGAGGTCGACCACCTCAACGACCGCAGTCATCACCGCTCCCCCGAGGTCGGGTCGGCGGCGCGCATGATCCCTGCCAGTCGTTCGACGATGGGCCGGTCGGCGGGCAGCCAGGCGACGTCGGTCAGCTCGTCGGCGGCCAGCCAGCGCAGCGCGGCGTGTTCGAGCGCGCGCGGCTGCTGCTCGCCGTCCACCGTCGCGAGCCACACCCGCAGCACGCCTCTCTCCCCGATCGGCCAGTCACGCCCTACCCGCGCACCGAGTCGCACCCGAACGCCGAGCTCTTCGGCGCACTCGCGCACGAGCGCCGCCTCGTCCGTCTCGCCGGGATCGACCTTGCCGCCCGGCAGCTCCCACCAACCGGCGAGCGAAGGCGGCTCCGCGCGCTGTGCGGCGAGCAGCCGCCCGGCGTCGATGACCGCCGCACCGACGACGATCTGGCGGGGCTCCACGAAGGGGAAGTCTGTCATGGCACCAGCGGGCACGGGGCGATCGCCTCGACGACCCCTGCCGCCACCCGGCGCCGAACGCCCTAGCCACACGCAATAATGCGCCATGAGGATTTCGTGATGAGCGAGCAATTCGCGTACGCCACCAGTCACGCCGACAGCTACGCCCGCACGCGCGTCGGTCTGCACGGCGTCGCCGAACTACTGATCGCCGGTCCGCAGCGCCGCCTCACCCGCTCGATCAAACTCGGCGTGCTCGACGGCGGGTTTGCGACGACCGCCGAACTGCCCGGGCCGGTCCGCCGCATCGCCGTTCGCCCCACGAGCGCCGGCCCTCGGCTCGTCGTCAGCACGGACGACGGCGAGCGGGCGTTCGCCCTCACCGGGCGGTACGAGCAGCTGGCCGCGGAAGCAGGTATCGACTGCGGCGCACCGGCGGACGCCTATCCACCGGCCAGTGGCGTGGGATGCGCCGACCGTATCGACGTCGACCCGGAGGCCGCTGACGTCGTGACGGGCGCCTTGGTGATCGGTGATCGTGCACTGCGTGACTTCGCGACCGCCAAAGAGGCAGTTCCGCAGACCCCCGTGCTGTGGCCGGAGCATTTCGACATCGGCATCGTCATCGGGGCAGTCAACTACGGCGTCTCCCCCGGCGACGCGCACATTGCCGTGCCTTACGCCTACATCGGACCGCACAAAGCTCGAGCGGGCGCCTTCTGGAACCAACCCTTCGGTGCCGCTCGGCCGCTCGGTGAGCTGACGACCGCCGACGCCGTCCGCGCATTCTTCGACGAAGGGGAGGCTCGCGCGCGCGTCGACGCGCCGGCCTCGTAGCCTGAGACCATGGCGCGACTACTCGGTGACGAAGAGGTACAGGCGGCGCTTCGAGATCTCGAGGGGTGGGCCGGCGACACCGGCGGCATTCGCCGAACAGTCACGGCGAGAAGTTTCAGCGCCGGCATCCGGCTCGTCGATGCGGTAGCCGAAATCGCCGACGGGATGGATCACCACCCCGACATCGACATCAGATGGACGTCGGTCACGTTCGCGTGCTCGACCCACTCTAAAGGTGGCGTCACCGAGTTGGACGTCGACCTTGCGCGCCGTATCGACGAACTTGCCGCTGCTGCTCAGGCGTGACGCCCCAGCCCCGCCCCTGAACCGAACAGCTGTCCACACCACTCGCAGCGCCTTTCCAAAGGCGCAACGCGCTCGGCGTGCGGTGTCGAAGTCGAGCCCTACCGTGGTGACGTGCCGGTCGAGAAACGTGCCCACGGTTGGCCGCTTCGCGTGGCCGTCGCCGCCGTCTTGTTGCTCGGCGCGTGCACCGCGAACGATAGCCAGCCATCCGGTGTGGTAGCAGCAACCGTCCCGGCGCCTGGTTCGTTGAGCCTGCTCGTCGAGCCCGAGCAGGGCTTCGCGCCGTTGTATGCACTGCTGCGGGCGGCACAGCGGAGCATCGACCTCACGATGTATGAGTTCGTCGACCCCACCTCGCTCCAACTGCTCGAAGCAGCGGCGGCCCGGGGGGTCGACGTCCGCGTCATCTTGGACGCCAATCGCGAGAAGACGGCCAACGCGGCCACCTACCGGCAGCTGCGCGAGCACGGCGTCCACGCGGTGTGGGCCGACGCGGGCTACGCAGCCACTCATCAAAAGACCGTTGTCATCGATCGCGCCGTCGCGGCAGTCATGACCTTGAACCTCACCAGCCGTTACTACGGCGACACCCGAGATTTCGCGGTGCTCGACAGGCAACCGGCCGACGTCGACGCCATCGGTCGGGTTTTTGACGCCGACTTCTCCCACCATCACGTGCGGCCGGCCCGGGCGGGTGATCTGGTGTGGAGTCCGGGTGCCGAGCCGGCCCTCCTGCACGTCATCAGGTCAGCGAGCTCGACACTGCTCGTCGAGAACGAGGAAATGGCGCTTCGCGCCGCGAAGACCGCCCTCGAGCAGGCCGCCCGCGCAGGGGTGCACGTCACCGTCGTCATGACGGAACGAAGCGACTGGGACGCCGACTTCGCCGAGCTGCAACGCGCCGGTGTCGACGTCGAGGTTCTGTCGAGCAACGCGGCGCTCTACATCCATGCGAAGGCGATCGTCGCCGATGCGAGCCTGCCCGGCCGGCAGGCGTTCGTCGGGTCGCAGAACTTCTCGGCTGCGTCCCTCGACCACAACCGAGAGCTGGGCTTGGTCACCGCCGATCCCGGCATCGTCGGCGGCCTCGCCGCGACGATCGCCGGCGACGCCGCCGCCGCCCATCCCTGGCACGCCTGATCCGGCTCCGCCGCGGCGCGGCGCCTTCGTTCGCGGCGGGGCCGCCGGTTGGCCGGGCCTCGGCCCGGACATATCCAGATCATGGACACCCGGGCCCGGCAGAGGGCGACATGAATCCGCTGCTGCGATTGCAGACCTGGTATGACTACGTGCGCAGCTCGCTGTGGGTGACGCCGACGGCCGCGGTGGTCGGAGCGGTCGCGCTCGGCGCGTGGCTGGTCCACGTGAAGGTCGGTCCACACGGCACGGCGAGCGCCATCGTCTACGGCGGCAGCGCTGCGGGCGCGCGCGCGATGCTCCAGGCCATCGCCGGTTCGGTGATCACCGTTACGTCGCTGACGTTCTCGCTCACGGTCGTCACCTTGCAGCTCGCCTCCAGCCAGTTCTCCCCGCGCCTGCTGCGGACGTTCGCCCGCGACCCGGTCACGCAGGTCGTGCTGGCGGTCTTCCTGGGCACGTTCGCCTACAGCCTGACCGTCCTGCGTCGCATTCACGGCCAGGCTGGAAACCTCTCCCGCTCGGTTCCCGACGTCGCCGTCACCGTCGGGTTTGCCTGGGCGCTCGCAAGTACCGGGTTCCTGGTGTGGTTCATCAGCCATCTGACGCAAGTCATCCGCGTCGATCACATGATGCAGTCCGTCGAGCGCGACACCCTCACGACACTGCGGCAGGTGTATCCGCGCCGACTCGCCGATACCGAGGGCAACATCGAGGCTCCACGCGTACCCGAGCGCGCCGAGCCGGTTCGAGCTCGACGACCCGGCTACATTCAGGCTCTCGCACCGGCTCCGCTCATCGAACTCGCGGCAAAGCACGACATGGTCGTCCGGCTGGAGGTCGCTCCGGGCGATCACCTGGTGCGTGGCCGGCCGATCGCGTGGTACTGGCCGTCGGGCGCCGAGTTTGCGGCCGACCCTCCCGAAGCAGACCAGCTCGACGTGCGTTTCGACGAAGCACTCGAACTCGGCTACGAGCGAACGACCCAGCAGGACGTCGCTTACGGTTTGCGTCAGCTCGTCGACATCGCCGTGCGAGCGATGTCGCCGGGCGTCAACGATCCGACGACGGCGACGCACGCCCTGGGGCATCTGTCGGTCGTGTTACGCGAGCTGGCAGATCGCCACATCTCCCCGCAGGTTCTTCGGGACGACGACGGCACGCCGCGGCTTCACGTCGTCCGACCGTCCTTCGACGATTACCTCGAACTCGCGTGTGCGCAGATCCGCCGATACAGCGCCGGCGAGCCCGACGTCTTGGTGGCGCTTCTCCGCATGCTTCGCGATATTGCGTCCGGGGGCGTCACGAACGAACGCCGCGACGCCTTGCTCCGCCAAGCGGAGCTCGTGTCCGCTACAGCCGAGCGCGGGGTGGACGACGCCGCCGAGCTGCGCCGGGTCGGCGACGAGCTGACGACGACCCGAGCCTGGCTGGCGGGCGATCAGCGGCCCAGTAGTGGGTAGACCACGCTAAAGGCACTCTCGCCCGCGCGTGATCGACTTCACAGGAGGCAGGCCAGTGGCAGCGGTTGCACGCTTCGACGGATTCCAACAGCGCAACAGTCTCTTCGGTGTTCCCATCGCGACGGCCAAGAAGTTCACCGAAGACAAGTCGACCAACCTCGCGGCCATGATCGCCTTCTGGGCCTTCTTCTCGATCTTCCCGCTGTTCCTCGCATTCGTGACGTTACTCGGTTACTTCCTGCCGTCAGACACGAAGGCCAACGTCTTGCATCACGTGTCGTCGATGTTCCCGCTGCTCGATCCCTCGACCGTCGGGAGCTTGAGCGGTAACTGGTGGGCGCTCGCGCTGGGCCTGGGTTCGGCGTTGTGGAGCGGCACGGCCGCCGTCCGCGTCGTCCAGTTCGCGTTCAACTCGGTCTGGGAGGTGCCCTACCGCGAGCGGCCGAAGGTTTTCGAGAAGATGAAGCGCAGCCTCCTCGTCCTGCTCGTTCTCGGCGGCGGCATCGTCGTGAGCACGGTCATCACCGGCTTCGTGAGCGGAAGTAGCAACGGGATCAATCTCGGCATCGCCGGGCGCATCGCGGGTTACGTGCTCAGCATCGCGCTCGACATCGGCATCTTCATCGCGGCGTTCCGCATGCTCACCGACCGTGACGTCACCACGCGCGATGTACTGCCCGGCGCGCTCTTCTCGGGCATCGTCTTCTGGGTCCTTCAATCGGCGTCGTCACTGATCATCTCCCGCTACCTGCAAAACGCGCAGAGCACGTACGCGCACTTCGCGACCGTCATCACGATCCTGTGGTGGTTCTACCTGCAGTCGATCCTGACCCTTCTCGGCGCACAGGTGAACGTCGTTCTCAAAGAGCAACTCTGGCCGCGCAGCGTGGTCGGAGCGCCGTCGACCGACGCGGACCATCGCGCGCTCGAGGCATACGCCCGCGAACGCACCTACGTCGAGGGCCAGCGGGTCTCCACCGGATTCGCCGGCCGGCATCGCCGAGACGACATCGACGCTACGGAATAGCGACCCCGGCCAGCGTGACCGGTGCGGGAGCCGTGAGGGTGTAGTCGAGCTCTGTCGCCTGGCTCACGCCGGACGGCGTGATCGTGTCCATCACCTTCGGCACCGCGTTGGGGTCGAACGTGCAGTGCGGGTCGCTCGACGCGGTGGCGCACACACCGAATTGATACGGCTGCGGTGTGGGCGCAAAGCTGCGCGCCTGGTCGGGGCTGTAACCATCCTGACCCGCCAGGGTCACGGTGAACGCCCAGCCAGACGTCGGGGTACCGCCGAGCGCTGTCTTGTCGACGCTGAAGGTGATGTACCTCGAGATCGGGTTGGCCTTGATGTCGACCGTGCCGACGGTCGTGCCGTTCGCGTCGATGAAACGCTGCCCGAACCCCTGCACTTCGATCAGCCGGCTCCAGGCATCGGCACTCGCAATCGTGTAGTTGCGCTGCGGGAACGACGCCGCCGTCGAGGTCGGGGTCGCACCGGGTTGGTGCACGTACACGTCGACGAGTTGGGCGCCGAGTGGGCTGCCGAACGTCGGGCTCAGGTCGCTCGTCTGCACCCGGAACGTAACGGTCGACCCGGTGTCGTACACCTGGAAGTCGGTCAGGTCATACGCGCCGGGATGGAACGCAGGATCGGTCGGGTAGGCATAGTTGCCCGGCCCGTTGTCATCACCCGTGGGATCGGGGACGTCGAGCAGCAGCGTGCCGTTCACGACGTCCCACACGACGGTGCGGACCGTCTGCGCCGTGCTGCCGTCAGGCGCGGTGGCAGCAACGACGAGGACGTTCGTGCCTGCGACGAGCGGGATGTCGAGGGAGAAGCTGCCGTCTGCGGCCGCCTTCGTCTCGTACACGGTGGTAGCGCTGTTGTTGTCGGTCCCGACATCGGCGATGTCGATCCGGGCGAGCGGTGTCGCCGTCCCGGCCACCGTCGTCGTACCGACCGCCGCGGAGTTGTCGGGCGGCGACGTCACGTCGAGAGCCGCTTCGCCTTGGGTATGCGTGACGTAGCGCGACGTCGTCAGTTCCGGCTTCTCCAGCACTCGTCCGGCGCTGAGGTCGGCCATCAGCCGCACCTGCGACGCCGCACCCCAGGTGAGCGGGTCGGCCGACCCGTCGGGCTGGCCGTCGACGAAGCCGATCGACGCCGTGGTCGGGTCGCTCCCGTACGGCGACGGCGGCACGTCGGGGAAGTCCCAGGCCTGCTCGGGGACGAGCCCGACGCCGCCGGAGAGCTGGTCGATCGTGAGCAACTGCTGGGCGGCAGCAGCGGGGTCACCTGTGGCGAGTGCCTGTTCGCCCCGTTCTGCCGACAGGACCGGCCAGATGTGGCCCGTCCCGTGGCCGCTCGGCGCCCATGGCGCACCGGTGATCGTGCAGTCGGTCAGCGGGTCGGGCTCGTAGCAGTCCCCGTACCCGTCGCCGTTGTAGCGCAGGTAGCCGGTGCCGTTCGGCGTCGTCCGGGCGATGGTCTGGTCGACGACCTGCAACGACGTCGCGACGTCGGGATCGCTGGCCGGCAACTCACCGAGCCGCACCAGCTCGAGGAAGCCGGCGTCGATGACGGCGCGCTGGTCGAGCGTCGGCCCACCGTTGCCGAGACCGTAGGTGATCGCCGCATTGGGGTCGCCGGTCTTGGACAGCCTGATGAAGTACCGCGAGAAGCCGGGGACGACGCCGTTCGTGGTCACGGTCCAGCCCTTGATGCTGCGCTGGTACTGGTCGGCGGTCGCGAGGAAGACCCGCGCGTCGGCCGGGTGGCCGTTCTGCATCGCAATGCGCCCGGCGGCCACGAGACCGGCGATCTCGGCCGCGATGGTGGACGGCGAGTAGCCGCCCTGCTCCTCCCAACGCTCCGGCCCGAACGTCGGGCCGTGGCTGACGAGGAAGTCGGCCGCCGCCTCGATGTGCGGCCAGAGCGTGGCGTCACCGCCGAGGCCCGATTGCTGTGCCATCAGGATCGGGTAGGCCACCTCGTCGAGCTGGGTGTTGAACGAGTCGGGGGCGGTCTTGCCGTTCAGCAAGGAGTTCCTCGGCATCGACCCGTCTGGCTGCTGCTGGTTCAGGAGGAGGAACCTGGTGGCTGCCCGCGCTGTCGCGAGGTCGCCGTCGGTGAAGAGGGCGGTCCACGCCTCGTACAGGTCGCGTGCGAATACCTCGCGGTACGAGCCGAAGTACGTGTTGTTCGGGTCACCGGCCGACACGGCCTGACCCCACGGACTCGACAAAGAGGCGGCGATCGCACCCGGGAAGGTCTTGTCCTCGCTCGCCTTCACGACGTTCGCCGACACGTAGTACTCGTGGTCGGCCTGCGCTACTTGCGCCGGCGTCAACCCGGGCAGTGACTCGGCCGGACGACGCAAGCCCGCGTCGTACGCCTGCCATCCGCGCTCGTACTCGGCCAGCGTCCGGAGGTAGGAGCCGTGCAGGCTCGCTGCCGCGGTGGCTACTGCCTCGTGCTGGGTAGTGCCGAACCCGAGCGCGAGAGTGAAGTCGTGGCCGAAGCGCAGCTGCGCTGTCTGCTCGACGTTGCCGCCCGTGGCGTCGGTGTACGTCGGCGAGAGCGCGTGCGTGCTGTCGAGCTGCACGAGGCCGTCGCTCGGCGTCCCGACGAAGCCACTGCTCACGGCATTGAAGGGTGTGGTGGCGCGCAATGCAAGGAATGAGGGGACGGCGTAGTCGCGGTTCACCGCGTTGGTGGTCGTGACTGTGTCGAAGGAGACCGGGACCTGCCGGCCGGTCGAGGTGTCGATGGTCGCCGAGTCGGCACCGCCGTTGCCCGAGCCGCCGCCGCCGTTGCCACCGACGGTGGCGTCGAGCCGCACGTACACGTTGTAGTGCGCAGCTTCAGGCGTCAGCGGCTGGTACGCAGTGTGCACCATGACGCTGTCGCGGGCGGGGTCGGTGAAGTAGGTGCTGACGAGCCGGTACGCGCCACTCTTCCCGGTGGAGACGACCGTGCACACCATGCCGGTCGAGTCGGCGGAAACCTGGTAGGTCGTGTCGCGGCTTTGCAGATCGGTGAACGTCGAGCCGTCGCTGACGACGTACTGCATCGTCTCCACGTTCGTGGTGTCGATCGTCGGCGCGTAGACGTCGGAGAGCACACCGTTCGCGACCGTGTACCAGATCTTGGACGTCGTGTTGCGGGCCGTGCCGACGCAATCCTTGCGCGCGACGTCGAAGTGGCTGAGGGCTCCGGGGCCACCCGGGGCTTGCGTCGCCGCCGGGCTCGCGAGCGCGGTGCCGGCGGCGCTGACGGTCGCCCCGGCGCCGAGGCCGGCGGCGAGAACGGTGGCGGCAGAGAACCTGGCGAAAACACGTGCCGATCCGGCCATGTGAGTGCCCCTCGTGGCGAGTCCCCGATCAGATTCAGGTGGAGCTGAACCTAGGCAATCGCGGCATTCGGTGTAAAGACCTGACCGGTACCCACCGGGGATCCGACCGGACGCCGACAGCGATTCGCCCGGAACCGGCTCGCCGCGCGCCGCACGGTAGCCCTGTGAGATCGTGAGCCCCGTGGACGACTACCGCACGCTGAACCGCGCGAACTGGGACGAACGCGCCCCCGCACACGCCGCTTCGCCGGACTACGCCTTCGACCGGTTCCGGTCCGATCCGGAGCACATCAGCGACGTCGTGCGATTCGATCTTCCACGCCTGGGCGACATCCGGGGCTTGCGCGGCGTCCACTTGCAGTGCCACATCGGCACCGACACCATCTCGCTCGCCCGCCTCGGCGCGCACATGACGGGCCTCGACTTCTCCCCCGCCTCGCTGGCGGAGGCGCGCAAGCTGGCAGCGGAGACGAACGCCGACGTCGAGTTCGTCGAAGCCGACGTCTACGACGCGGCGCGGATCCTGCCGAATGGTGCCTTCGATCTCGTCTTCACCGGCATCGGCGCACTGTGCTGGTTACCCGACATCCGCCGGTGGGCGGACGTCGTCGCGGCACTCCTACGCCCCGGCGGGCGGCTGTTCATTCGCGAAGGCCATCCGATGTTGTGGGCGATCGACGACATGCGCCCCGACGGGCTGCTCGTCGTCGACTATGCCTACTTCGAGCGACCCGAGCCACTGGTGTGGACCGAGGGCGGCACATACGTCACCACCGACGCGGTCTTCACCCAGAACACCACACACGTGTGGAACCACGGGCTGGGAGAGATCGTCACGGCGCTGCTCGATGTCGGCATGACGATCACGATGCTCGAGGAGCACGACAGCGTCCCGTGGGAGTCCTTGCCCGGGAAGATGGAGCGAGTTGGCGCCGACGAGTGGGCTCTCAAAGACCGCCCGTGGCGGCTACCGCAGAGCTACACCTTGCAGGCCGTCAAACGTTGATTCGCCCAGGATCGGGCCGAACATGTTCCGCCCATGACGTAGGCGCCCTTCGAGTCATCAGCTCGTCCCGCAAGGCAGGGTCGGCGGCGTGCATCGCTTCGTCGTCGAGATGCCACTTGTGCAATTGCATCCCGCGGTGCCCAAAGGGTTGTCCGAACAGCACCTCCGATCACTCATGGACCGAAGGCTGCTGCCGTGGGCGATGCCGTCGTGCCCGTTGACTTGTATTCAGCGTTGTCTTGGGTCGCCGGGCGTGACGAGCCCGGTTTCGTAGGCGTAGACGACGGCTTGGATGCGGTCGCGGAGCTTGAGTTTGGCGAGAACGTTCCCTACGTGGGTCTTGATGGTGGCCTCGCCGAGGAACAGGTCGGCGGCGATCTCGGTGTTGGACATGCCGCGGCCGAGCCGGAGCAGGATGTCGCGTTCTCGTTCGGTCAGTGAGGCGAGGGCGCGGTGGGCGTCGGCTGGACGCGGGCGTTGGGCGAACTCGGTTAGCAGCCGCCGGGTGACTGACGGGGCGATGAGCGCGTCGCCGTTGGCCGCTGCGTGCACGCCGGCGATCATCTGCTCCGGCGGCGCGTCTTTGAGCAGGAAGCCGGATGCGCCGGCGCGCAGCGCGTCATAGACGTATTCGTCGAGGTCGAACGTCGTGAGGATGACAACGCGCGTGGCGCCGGCGGCCGTGATCCGCCGGGTCGCTTCGACGCCGTCCATTCTCGGCATCCGGATGTCCACGAGCGCGACCTGGGGTCGCAGCCGGCTTATCAGGGCGACGGCTTGCGCGCCGTCGCCGGCTTCACCGACGACGTCGATGTCGGCCTCGGCCTCCAGCAGCCTGCGGAAACCGGCGCGCACCATCGCCTGGTCGTCCACCACCGCGACGGTCACCGTCATGCCGGCAACGGCAACCGGGCGCGGACCCGGAAACCGCCGTTGGCTGCGGCTGCGGCTTCCAGGCTGCCGCCGAACAAGGCGACTCTTTCCTGCATGCCGACGAGGCCGTGCCCGCCGCGAGGAAGCGGCGCGGGTGCGGCGTCGGAGCTCCCGCCGTCGGTGACGTCGATCTCCAGTGCGCGGTCGATGTAGCGGATGGTGGCGGTCACGGTCGCGCCGGCGGCGTGTTTGGCGGCGTTGGTCAGCGACTCCTGCACGATCCGGTACGCGGCGATGTCGAGGCCGGCGGGGACGGCGACCGGCTCACCGTCTATGACGAGGTGCACGGGCAGCCCGGCCGCGCGCGCCTGCTCGACGAGGTCCGGCAGTTGGGCCAGGCCAGGTTGCGGACCGAGCGGGGCGTCCTCGTCGGTCTTGCGCAACACCCCGAGCATGCGCCGTAGCTCCGCCAGCGCTTCCCGACCGGTGGACTCGATGTTGGCGAGCGTCTGGCTGGCGGAGTCGTCGCCGGTGTGCACGCGGCGCTCCACCGACGCCTGGAGGACCATCAGCGAGACGTCGTGGGAGATGACGTCGTGCAGCTCCCGGGCGATCCGCGCGCGTTCCTCCGCGCCCGCACGCGCGACGGCTTCGAGCCGTTGCTGCTCGGCTCGGACAGCGCGTTGCTCTTGCGCCTCGGCGCGGCGGCGAATACGGGCGAAGGCAAGACCGACGCCGAACGCGATCAGCAAACCGATGTCCGGGCTGGCGACGTTCCCGAGCGGTTTACCGACGGCAAGCGTCGGGATGTCGGTGGCTATCCCGAGCCCGATGACGACCCACGCGGCCCGAGCGGCGCGACCGTCGGAGTACGCCGCGGCGGTGTAGACGACGACCAGCAACTGCAGGAACGGCGTCAGCGGTGGCTGCTGGTCCATTGGGTACAGCGCGTAGATCCACACCGACTGAGTCACCGCGAGCGTGATCAGCGCACCCAGCGGCCAGCGGCGACGGAACGCCACCGGCAACGAGGTGACCACGACAAACGGCAGATGCGCCCAGGTCGAGTGCGGATAGACCCCACCCAGAGCATGGGTGAACAGGTCGACCATGCTCGCGACCAGCAGCCCAGCCGCCAGCACGGCGTCGAACGCCTCGTGCCCGGGGCTCGCCGGTGGACAGTCGCACAGACGCCAGGCTAGAACGCCCGCCAGCGGTGCGGCATCAGCCGCACGGTGGAGTCCGCCTCCGCGCGGTTCAGTCTCGAGGGGGGGTGACTGGCGCGCCCGGGCTGAAGACCGGCGCATGCAGCCCCGCCTAGCCTTCCCGGTGGTCGGGCCGGCAAGCGGTCCCACACCCACCGGGAGACACCGAATGCTCACTCGCACCCGTGCCGCCGCCGCAGCAGCGGCGGTCGCCACCATCACCCTCGCTTTGCCGGGCGCCGCGTTCGCCAGCGCCGATACGCCGGCGGGCCGGCAGACGATGCAGCTCGACTGCGCGGGACTCGGGACCGTCACCATCGTGACGCCGCCGGCTTCGGCTCACGACAACTGGAGCGCGGCACAGATCGTCGGCGGCGACCACTTCGTGCCAGTCTCTTTCACCTACCTCGTCTACGACGACACCGCCGGCGTCGTCCTGGGCGACGAGACCGTCTCCCACCCGGCCGCCCACCGCCAGCAGTCGACGGCGCCTGCGTGGCCTCGCTAACCGGGTTGCTGGGTGAGCTCGCACCTCCGGACGGACCGCTGCCGTCCGGTATCGCAGCCACCGACACCGTCACCTTGTCCTTCATCGCCACCGTCATCGCCAAGCCCTGACCGCGCACACCGGAAACACCAACCCAGCCCGCACCACCACAAGGAGAAAGACCATGACAGCAACCACGACCACGCCGAAAAGGCCAACGCCAAAGGCACCTACCCTCGCCGGCGCCGGGCTCGCTCTGGCGGTCATCGTCGTCGTCGCCGGGAATTACCAGGTCGCCAAAGGAGAGCACGGCGGGACAGGCCCCGCCGTCTCCACCGCCGTCCTCTGCACGGTCGTGACAGCCGCGATGTTCGGGCTGCTCGTTCCCCGCGTCCGCCGCGTCGAGCGAGCGACACTCATCCTCGGCATCCTCACAGTCATCAGCCTGGTCGTGTTCTGGTCCGGCGTGACACCGGTCCTCGCCGCTACCACGCTCGCCGTCGCCGCACGAGGGACCGCTCTTGGCAAGAAGGCTGCCACCGCACAAACGCTCGCCGTCGCAGCCGCCCTAATCGCGGTCGGATGGACGCTCGCCACTAGCCACCTGTTCTGACTAACACGCGCGTTGCCCGGCGCTGCTGGCTGGTATCGGGCAACGCTGGTGGCTCATCTCGTGCCTCAACGAACGTAGCCTCACTACACGACGGCAAGCAGCATCCATGCGCGCCGGGGCACGCGCGGCTGCTGCGCCGACATCACGAACCGGCCCGGCCGTCGCAGGCTACGGCCGGGCCCTCGTCGTGCAGCCTCGTCACCTCTGGACTGTAGTGCCTGATCTCGTCAATCTGTAGCCCAACTCCTCCTCAAACTGTAGCTTGATGAGATGGACTACCGGCAACGGATAGCAGACAGCCAGCTCCGCGAGCGGCTGGCGTCTGCCGGCGCCGTTCTGCTGGAAGGCCCCAAGGCGTGCGGGAAAACCTGGACCGCCCGACAGCTGGCGACCAGCGAAGTCCTCCTGGACGTCGACACCAACGCACTCGCAGCGCTAGAGGTGGCGCCTGCACTGATCCTCGACGGTGCCGTGCCACGACTCATCGACGAGTGGCAGCTCGGCGGCACAGCGCTGTGGAACCACGTACGTCGCGCGGTTGACGATCGGCAGGCGCCTGGACAGTTCATCCTCACCGGGCCATCGACCCCGACAGACGACATCGCCCGGCACAGCGGCGCCGGGCGCTTCGCCCGTATCGGCATGCGGCCGATGTGCCTGTATGAGATGGGCCATTCCTCCGGTGAGGTGTCAATAGCCGGCCTCCTTGCCGGCGATGGCATCGCGTGTCCCGACCCGGGGCTCGGCGTTGTGGAACTCCTCAAGCGGATCGCCGTCGGGGGGTGGCCGGCCAACCTGACCCGCGACCTCGACGCTGCCCTGCAACAAAACCGCGACTATCTGACGAACGCCCGCGAGGTTGACGTCCCGACAACACTGGGCAGTCGCCGAGACCCAGCACGGCTTGACCGGTTGCTCACCTCGCTGGCGCGCAACGTCGCCACCGAGGTCAAAATCAGCACGCTCGCGCGAGAGACGCAAAACGAGGACGAGATCGCCTTGGCGCGCAGCACCATCTACGACTACCTCGCCGCGCTCGAGCGGCTGATGCTCGTCGAAGACGTACCTGCATGGTCACCACACCTGCGCTCCAAAGCGGCACTGCGGCGGGAAGCCAAGCAGCACTTCGTGGACCCATCGCTGGCGGTGGCAGCCCTCGCCGCCACCCCCGAGCGCTTGCTTGCCGACCTGAACTACGCAGGCTTCCTGTTCGAGTCGTTGGTCGTCCGCGACCTGCGCGTTCTCACGGCACCGCTCGGCGGAACGGTCTCGCACTACCGCGACAGCAACGGCGTCGAAGCCGACGTCGTCTTGCAGTTGCCGAACGGGGCGTGGGGAGCTTTCGAGGTCAAGCTGGGGCCGGAGCGCCTCGATGAGGCCGCGGCATCCCTCCAACGCTTCAAGAACACGATCGACACCAACAAGAGCGGCGAGCCGGCCGTGCTCGGCGTCATAACGACCGCCACCTACGGATACGTCCGCAAGGACGGTGTCGCCGTCGTCCCCATCGGGCGCTCTGCCCCTGAGGTCGACGCTGCGAAGCCCCAGTGAAGAACCAGGGCCATCCCGTGCTACGCGCTGCCCTGCCAACGCGAGCTTCGCGACCCACCGTCGCTTCGCGGACGCCCACGAAGTTTGCTGGGCGCTCGGACATGGCACCGAGGTGCGCCGACCTAGGGGATGTCGTTCAGCCGCTCCTGGAGGTGGCGTCGTTGCGCCGCGTTCAGCGGCAGGTCGAGCGCTTCGTGGAAGGCGGCGGCCGCTTCCGAACGCCGGCCGACGCGGGCCAACAGCTCGCCCCGGGTCGCCGGCAGCAGTGCGTAGCCGCTGATCGGGCCGACGTCGTCCAGCGCGTCGAGACCTGCTTGCGGGCCTCGGCCCTGCGCAACGGCGACCGCCCGGTTAAGCCGCACGACCGGGGTGTCGTACACCGTAAGAAGCACGTCGTACCACCCGACGATCGCCTCCCAGTCGGTGTCGGCCCAGCTCGGTGCCAGTGCGTGGCAAGCAGCAATCGCGGCCTGGACGACGTAGCGGTCGGCCCGGTCGGGGGTCAGGCGCAGCCCCTGCGTGACGAGTTCGACTCCTTCAATCACCCGACCGTGGTCCCACAATGAACGGTCCTGGTCGCGCAGCAACACCGTCGCGCCCTCCGGGTTGATGCGGGCCGGTCGGCGACCATCTTCGAGCAACATCAAGGCGAGCAACCCCATCACCGACGGGTCATTCGGCAGGAGTTCGCGCAGCAGCCGTGCCAGCCGCAGTGCCTCGTCGCACAACTCCCGCCGCACGGGTTGGTCGCCGGCCGTGGGCGCGTAGCCCTCGTTGAACAGCAGATAGACGGTCGCCAGCACCGCCGAGAGCCGGCCCGGCAGCGCGTCGCGATCGGGCACCTCGTACGGGATCCCCGTCGCGGCGATCTTTTGTTTGGCGCGCGTCAGCCGCTTGGCGAGGGTCGGCTCGGGCACCAGCAGGGCCCGCGCGACTTCCGCGGTGGTCAAGCCGCACAGCAACCGCAGCGCAAGCGCGACGCGCGCATGAATCTCCAGGGCCGGATGGCAGCAGGTGAAGAGCAGCCGCAGGAGATCGTCACGCAGCTCCTCATCCGGCGGCCCAGGTTCCTCCGGCACACCCCAGCCGAACGTGCGGGCCGCCTCGGTCTCCTTCGGCAGCCGGGCCGACTCCCGACGCAACAGGTCGATCGCCCGTCGCCGGGCGGTCACGAGCAACCACGCCCGCGGCTCTCGCGGAAGGCCGAGCCGTGGCCAGACCTCGAGCGCTCGCACGACGGCGTCTTGGACCGCTTCCTCGGCCAGCGTCAGCGATCCGGCGGTGCGGGCGACCGACGCCAGAACTCGCGGCCACTCTGCGCGCACCAGCGCAGAGAGGGCCGCGAGCTCGTGGTTGCCCGGGTCAGTCGGAGGCACCGAAGTCGATCACCGGCCGTACCTCGACGGTGCCGGTCCGGGCCGCCGGGATGCGGCTCGCCCAGCTGATCGCCTCGTCCAAGTCGGCGCAATCCAACAGATAGAAGCCGGTCAGCACTTCCTTGGTCTCCATGAACGGCCCGTCGCTGGTGACGACCTCCTTGGTGTCGCCACCGACCCGGACCGTCGTCGCGGTCGTGGTCGGGTAGAGCGCGGCGCCGCCGCGCATGATGGCAGCGGCTGCCTCCCCGAAAGCCCCATAGCCGGCCATCGTCGCCTGCTTCTCCGACGTATCGAGGCGGCTCCAGTCGGGGTCACCGGGCTCGTAGATGAGTGCTGCGTACTGCGGCATCGTCAGTCTCCTTCGCGTTCTGTTGCCTGCGGGCGGGCGATCCCAACCCTCTCAGTGTGAGGACGAACGGCCGCCCCGCGAAACGACACCGGGGACAACGCAGATTCGGCGCAGCCCATGACGCGCCCCGCGTTAGCCTACGAGCCGTGGAGTTGATGGATGCTGCCTCGGCTGAGTTCGAACGGGTCGTGCGTCAGCTGCCCGCGGATTCGTGGGATCGGCCGACGCCGTCGGAGGTCTCGGTACGCGAGTTGGTCGAGCACGTTGTGGTCGGGAATCGCTTCACCGCCTTGCTGCTGGCAGGTGTCGATCGCGGAGAAGCTCGGAACATGCTCACCGGTGACCAGCTCGGAGCGGATCCAGCCGCTGCCGTCGCTGAGTCGGCGCGACGCCAAGCGCAGGCGTTCGCCGCGACACCGCCCAGCCAAGTTCTTGCGGGCCCTCAGGGTGACATCCCCGCCGCCGCCTTCCTGCGGATCCGCCTTGTCGACCTCGTGGTTCACGCGTGGGACCTCCTGCATGCCGCGCAACTCGACGAGACCCTCGATCCACACGTCGTCGCCGAACTCGTGAACGTGGTCGAGCCACACCTGGACGAGATGCTCGCCTACGGTGCCTACGGCGCAGGCCCGAGCGGCTCGCTGGCTCCGGACGCTTCGCCGCAGCACCGGCTGCTCGACTGGTTCGGACGACGCCCATAAAACGCCGTCCAACGTATCGGCGAGATGCGCGTACAGTGCGGCCATGCGGAAGCCGCTGAAATGTTGGGTTGGCCTGCACAACTGGCACGTCTACCACGACCAAACGGCCGACGCGCCGGACGCAAACCTGGTGGAATGCACCCGCTGTCGCAAACGCTCGTCGAAGTCATCCAACGTAGCCGCTCGTATCGGCTGGCCAGGGCGCCCGAGCACCTAGCGTCGAGTCCAAAACCTCGGCCACCCACGGGACTACTTCAAGCGCCGCCGGTTTCGTGCAGGCTGCGTCACACGTTGAAGCGGAACTCTGCTGCGAAGTTTCGGAGGTGGTCTCTGACCTGCGCGCATGGGCGAATTCCCATGATGCGCCGGGGAATCGCCGTCCGCAGCCTGACCACCGTTCCCCGCTGCAGACCCTCGTTGGCCGAGCTGTGACGGCCCACAGACGGCCCAGCCGCCTCGTTATACCAGGTACGCGACGGTGCCGCCGAAGCTCGCCGTCCACGCGCTGCCCTGACCTTCCCCGAAGTTCGCTATGCGGACGCGATACCCGCTGCTCTGGGAGCATCCAGCGCGGGAAGTCCCCGATGGATAGCGTGGTCGTGTCGGAAACACACGAGGGAGTGTCTTGAGACGCGAGGTTGAAGAAGCCCTGGAGCTGGCAGCCGAGTTCCGTCGAGGCATCCTGCAGGGGATCACGCCGGAGCATCGAGTCAGGCTGCTGGAGGCGCTCTTTGTCGACTTCTTCGTCGAACAGTGGCGCGTGCTGCTGAAGTGGGCTGCCTTAACGGGCCAGTCGGCTCAGGTGGACACCGGATACATCGCGCAACACGTTGCGAGCATCGTGCTCGGGGAGCCGGGACAAGGCTTCAAGGGAAAGGGACTCGACCTGCTCGATGGGACTGAGGTCAAGAGCGCAGCGATTCTGTCTGGCGTAGACCGGCCTCGCTGGAACCACAACATGGGCACCATTGCTCAGGACCAGAAGCGCAAGGCCAAGGGAGTGCCTACGACCTCTGACGAGTACCTGGCATCGCCGACGGTCTTCTACCTGCTGTTCGACCGCGTCGTGGACGAAGACGCTGGGGCACTCGTACTGCGCGTCCGCGCATGGTGCCTCGATGGTCAGGCCGATGAGGCCTGGCGTGACCTCCTGACCCGCTACGTGGCACAACGCACTGCCAGCCAGTACAACTTGCAGCTGCACCCGCCAGTCGGCTACGACGACGACCTGGTGGTCAACACCCTTGGCAACCTTGACTTCTCCGCTGTCAAGTTGCTTGAAGTCAGGATTTCCGGGCTGGCCGACCCAGGTGACTTCAGAATCGAGTGGAAGCAGAAGCCTGCCTTCCCAGTCAGGCCCGTCCGGGGGCGCAGTTTCGCCCTGCCCTACGAGCGGGATAGCCGGCGAGCAAGCCGACTCGCGGTCGCCGCCGACGTGGTGCCGGATCTGGCTGTCCTTGCAGAACTGCTACCCGAACTTGGACCTGATCGGATCGCACAGCTCGCCGCCACGTTCCAAAGAGAATCCAGCCTTGTAGCCGTCGACGAGTCAGACCGCGAAGAAGGACTGGAATAGCACCAGCGCCGCCGCGTCCCGCTGATCCAGAGCGGCCTTGATGGCCGCTCCAGTGCGCGCCAACCAAGCAGAGTCGTATGGCGGACAGACGACGCCGAGGACATCTTCCGGCGAGATACGTCGGCGGGAACTCGACGTGCCGGTGCCCAAGGGGGCGAGCTGCGCCCGGACGCTCGGGTGCTGCAACAGAGCCAGCGATGCATAGGCGTCCTCGGTCGCCTTGAAGACACCGAACTCAGCCGACACCTGCACCACGGCATACCGCTCAGGAACCACAGTGGCTCGAAACTTCGAAGGGTTCAGGAGTGAGATGAGGATGTCACCTGCCGAAGCAAGCTTGCCGGGTGTGGTCGGCTGGTAGCTCTCCGCCTCGTGCCAGACGACGCTGCCGAGGTCGTCTACGTGAAGCACCGAGACGAACGGGATGTCGTCCCTCAACTGCGAGCGCTTTGCCTTCACGGGCTTCAATAGATCGCTGAACGGCTTGCCGCCTAGGTGCACGAGGTGATCGCGCGCGAGCACCGCGGCCGCGTCAACGGAAGAAGCGTCGAGACTGCGGAGTTCGTCGCGCTGACACTCGGCGACGAGCGGAGAGGACTCCACCCCGCTGGACAGGAGCGAGCGCACGGCGCTTGAGATCTCGGGCAGATCGTCGCCGTCTGGGTCGGCAACAGCGGCCCCGGACTTCATCACGTATCCGACGTGGTTGGCCCGCGCCAGGAACACCGACCGGGACGGCACGCCCGCCTTGCGAAGAAACAGAACGCTGGTCTTCGCGACGGTCCCCGCTGGAGCGAACGTTGCCGTCGGCAGTGAGATGACCCCCTCGACATGAGCCGCCTGGATGAGCGCAGCCTTCGGCACCAGGGCTTCCTGGAGCGCCGAGCCGTTGAGCACGCCGTCAGGCAGGACGATGCCCGCGACCCCCCCTTCGGCCAGGAGGTCGATGCATCGCGCCACGAATGCGATCGCTGGGTCAATCTTTGGACGACCGCGTGACGCTCGCAGGAGGGTGTCGGTCCGGCGGATTCCCTCGGCGTCGTCGTACTTGCCATCGCCGAAGGGTGGGTTGGTCAAGATCAGCCGGAACTGGCCGCGCCATTCGTCCAAGTGCTGGTCGGTGATGGAGTCCTCGACCGTGAACACGTGGGGATGCTGCGCGCCGTAGGACAACATGTTGACGCGCGCCATGGCCACACTGTTCGCGGACTGGTCACACCCCACAACGTTCTCCGAGATCCACGTGGTCAGCTTCTCGCCGCTGATGCGCTCGGCCGCCTTCGCCACGATTGCAGCCAGGAAGCGGCCAGTCCCAGCGCACGGGTCACCGACCAACCCATCGGACAGCGGGTCAACCAACTCGAAGCCAACCTCAGCCATCGTCTTGGCGACGGTTGCCGGGGTCAGGTAGGTACCCAGGCCGCCTGCGTGGTCGTACTTGCCGTGCAAGAAGGTGTCGAACGCGACGCCGATCGGATCAAGGGACGACGAAGTTGTCGCACCAAACTCGACGTGCGAGAGAACGCGAAGCGCCTCAGTCAGCACATCCACCCGCGAGAGGCGAAACGGCTCGTCTAACGGCCAGACCGGCTGCGTACTTCCGTCTGGCAGCCGACCGCGTAGTTCGTCGAGCGCAATGACCGCGCTAAACGCTTCCTTCCAGGGCTCGGTGCCACTCTCGGACGCGGCAAAGTCTGGGTCTGTCAAGTCCTTCAGTTTGTGCCCGGCGATGATCAGTTCCGGCAGCCGGTGGCAAGCGAGTCGCATCAGGAGGAGCTTGGCCAGCTCATCGACCGCCGCGTTGACCGGCCGGATGCCGCCCCTCATGTACAGCAACTGGTGTAGGTCGTGGAGCTTGGCGCTCAGCTCAAGCTCGGGCGATGCGACGGTCATCGACCCATTGTGTCGTGGGGGAACCGCCTGCGCCGCTAGGCACGTCGGCACTGTGGATAAGGTCTCGAACTCGAATCAAGGTGCCCTTCCAATCCTTGCGTGCCCAACGAGCCTCCTGCCCTGCCCTCCTGCCCTGCCCTCCTGCCCTGCCCTCCTGCCCTGCCCCGCCCTCCTGCCCTGCCCCCCTGCCCTGCCCTCCTGCCCCGCCCTCCTGCCCCGCCCTCCATGGCCACCCTCCTTGCCCCAGTCACACAGTTGGACCTCTGGTCCGGGGTGACCGTGGTTGGCCGCCGCTGACCGGCGTCGGCCAAGCGACATGGCACGCTGCGGGCGTGTACGTCGTCCACGGAACCCAGCGCTTCCTCGATCACGTCGGGACGCCGAAGCCTGCCGGCGAAGCGGACCCGGTGACGACGAGGCTGGGCTCCTGGTACGCAACCCTTGCCCGGTGGCGGCCGAACGTCGCGCTGTTCGTCAGCGAAGCGACGTTGCTACCTGTGCTCGTGCCGGCCGCACCGGCGAGAAGCCTGGTCGTTCGCTTCCCGGCCGCCCTGGCTGAGGTACTCGAAGGGCATGGGGTACCTGCCGCCTGGATCAACGAAGAGCTGGCCCAGATGGACGACCTCGTGACCGCCAAGACCGCGAGCCGAAGCCTTGTCGGGGTGCTCAACGAGTTCATCTTCCTGGCCGGGCATCACCGGGCAGGCGAGCCCGAGCTCGACCTTCAGAGCCTATCGGTCGACCTGGCCAGGACGCCTATGAGTCCGCTGTACAAGCGCCACATCAGCCCGGACCGGGAGCTCGCGGCGCTCATCGGCCTGCCATCCCCACGAACCCCCTCGCACCACCAATCCGGGACGTAATCCGGGACGTAGTCCGGGACGGGATCCGGGACGTCCCGGATCGACGCTCGCGGGCATGGACACCCTTCTGAACGTCCCGCAGGCCGCGAAAGTCCTCGGCACCGGCGAGCGGTTCATCCGCCGCCTCGTCGCCGAACGCCGCATCCGCTTCCACCGTGTCGGCAGCCACATCCGCATCGAACGGTCCGACCTCGAGGCCTTCGTGGCGGCCGGAACTGTCGAACCGTCACGTCCGCCGCTCCGGTTCTGACGTCCGTCATCCACAACTTCGTGGCCTTGTCTGGCCACGTCGCAGCCCACGCCCTCAGCGTCGGTAGTTGGAGCGGAGGTGAGCACGCTGGCACACATCGAAGACCGCTGGGAGAAGGTCGTCAACGGCCAGCGCGTGCGCACGCCCCGCTTCGGGAACGGGAGCCGCTGGCGCGCCCGATACCTCGACCCGCGCGGCCAGGAGCGCTCCCAGTGCTTCGCCCGCCGGGTCGACGCCGAGCGCTTCCTCGCCAGCGTCGAGACCACCAAACTGCGCGGCACGTACGTCGACCCGGACGCGGGCCGCATCACCCTGAGCCAGTTCTTTGAGGACTGGGCCAGTCGACAGCTGTGGGAGAGCAACACCGATCGCGCGATGCGCCTCGCCCTGAGTTGCTCTGACCTCGGCCACCTACCCATCCGCGAGATACGCCGCGCGCACGTCGAGGGCTGGATCAAGCGGATGCACACAAAAGGCCTCGCGCCGGGAACGGTCAAGACCCGGTTCACCAACGTCCGCTCCGTGTTCCGCGCCGCCGTGCGCGAGCACCTCATCGTCCAGAACCCCACGGACGACATCGCCCTGCCGCGAGTACGACGCCGAGCCGCCTCGATGACACTCCCGACCGCGGAACAGGTCGCCAGCATCATCAACCGCGCCGAACCATGGTTCCAGGCCTTCATCGCACTGGCCGCCTTCGCGGGTCTCCGCCTCGGCGAGGCCGCAGCGCTCAAGACCGGCGACATCAACTACGACGCACTCACGGTCGACGTACGACGTCAAGTCCAGCGCGCCGGGAAAGGCGCGGTTGAGATCCGCGCCCCGAAGTACGGCAGCGAGCGAACGGTCTACCTGGCTGCCTGTCTCGTAGAACTGCTCGACGAGCACGTCCGCGACCACTGCCCCGCGGGCCAGACCGACTGCTGGCTGTTCGCCGCCGGCGCGGACAACCCGCCGCACCAGAACACGGTCGGCCACCAGTGGCGCCGTGCCTGCCGCCGAGCCGACGTTGAGGGCGTAACCCTCCACGACCTCCGCCACTTCTACGCCTCAGGCCTCATCGCCTCAGGCTGCGACGTCGTCACCGTCCAGCGGGCACTAGGACACGCGAAGGCCACCACGACACTGAACACGTACGCCCACCTGTGGCCCACCGCCGAGGACCGCACCCGCCAGGCGGCCACCACCCTGCTCTCGGAGACCCAAGCCCTGGTCCCTCGACCAAGGGGCCGATCGCTCAATCCGGATCAGTGACGGTCCCAGTGGAACGCAGCATGGCCTTCAGGCGACGTTCCCTGCGCTTCATCCAGATGGGCACTCCGAAGATCAAAAGCACGGAGACCAGTGCAAATGGCAACGGCCACCAGCTATCGGTCTGCGAGCTTGCCCAACGCATCCCCAGCAGTAGGACGACCGACGCGATCATGGTCACTGCCGCGACACGGGAACGCCGTTCATGTACCGCAACAGCAGCCAGGGCCTTCGGATCCCGGATCGTGGCACGGTGGTCGCTGAACCACAGGTGGGGATCCTGCACTCGTTCCGCGCCTTCGGCGATGGCCGCGATGACTGCCTCAACTGGATCCTCGGCCCGAAGGCCGACCCCGTCGAGGAACAGCCCTCGACGTGATCGAGATTCCCGAGCCGATAGGACACCCGTCCCTCCAAGTCTCGGAAGGTGAGGCACTCGCTGCGGTCCACGAAACAGCAGCGCGATGTTCGGTCCGCCGGGGTGGGCGCTGGTCGCGAGGTAGGGAACGGTGACCGCCTCTGTGACCGCCTCCGGCTCTTGATCCAATAGCTCGGCAGCGTCGTCGAGGTTCCGCAGGTTGACCACGCCGATCTGCGCCGCCGGAATCGACCACGGACGTGAGCCGAGCACCCCCGGAAGTCGCAGCGTGATCAGCCCGCCATCCATCTCGATGCTCGACCTGCGCGAGCGGCGCCCCGTGTGCGCCAGGCGCACTCTCGCGTTCTCGGCCATGTCAACAGGATGTCAGTGAAAGAGGCTCTGATCGCGAACCCTCACGGCCCACAGACGGCCCAAGTTGCCTGAACAAGCCCCTGACCTGTGCAAACGGACGGGATCAGACGTTGAAGCGGAACTCCACGACGTCGCCGTCGGCCATCACGTAGTCCTTGCCTTCGATGCGCACCTTGCCACGCGCTCGCGCCTCTGCCATCGACCCCGCGGCGACGAGATCGTCGTAGTGCACGACTTCGGCCTTGATGAAGCCGCGCTGGAAATCCGTGTGAATCACGCCGGCAGCCTCAGGTGCCGTGGCGCCTTGACGGATCGTCCACGCGCGGGACTCTTTCGGCCCCGCGGTGAGATAGGTCTGCAGGCCCAGAGTCGCGAACCCCACCCGCGCGAGAATCGCCAGGCCCGATTCCTGCTGGCCGATCGATTGCAGCAACTCCAGCGCCTCGTCGTCCGGCAGTTCGATGAGCTCCGACTCGATCTTGGCGTCGAGGAACACCGCCTCCGCCGGTTCGACGAGGCCGCGCAATTCTGCCTTGAGAGCCTCGTTGCCCATCTCCTCGTCGTCGACGTTGAAGGCATAGAGGAACGGCTTGGCAGTGAGCAGGTGCAGGTCGCGCAACGGCTCGGGATCGAGGCCGGCACCGAACACCGTCTGCCCTGAGTTGAGCACCTCGTCGGCTCGCCGGACGGCGTCGAGCACAGCCGCCTTCCCCTTGGCCGCAGCCCCGCCGAGCCGAGTTTCCTTCTCCAACCGCGGCAACGCCCGCTCGATCGTCTGCAGGTCGGCGAGTATCAGCTCGGTGTTGATCGTCTCGATGTCGTCCTTCGGGCTGACGCGGCCCTCGACGTGCGCGACGTCGGGGTCGGTGAACACCCGGATCACCTGGCAGATCGCGTCTGATTCGCGGATGGTGCCGAGAAACTTGTTGCCGAGCCCCTGCCCCTCCGAGGCACCCTTCACCAGCCCTGCGATGTCGACGAACGTCACCGTCGCCGGCACGATCTTGGCCGAGTCGAACATCTTCGCGAGGACGCCGAGCCGCTCGTCGGGGACGCCGACCACGCCCACGTTCGGCTCGATGGTCGCGAAGGGGTAATTCGCGGCGAGCACGGTGTTCTTGGTCAGGGCGTTGAAGAGCGTCGACTTGCCGACGTTGGGCAACCCGACGATGCCGATGGAAAGACTCACAACCCGCGAGTCTACGGCCGCCCGCTCGTCGTCCATTCCTCGCGGGTGATCCGCCAGATCGCGTGGACGCCGGTCTCGGCCGGGGCGCGTACCTCCGTGGCCATCTCCCCGACCCGGCGATAGCCGAGCGCTCGGGGGACGCCTTCGCTCGCCACGTTCGCGACATCATGGTGAATCTCGACGACGTCGACGCCGTCCAGCGTGAAGGCGTGGTCGGTCAGTGCTCGTGATGTGGACGTGGCAATGCCGCGGCGGGTGAAATCGCGGTGCACCCAGTAGCCGATCTCGAGCCCGCGCGGCCCGATGCGCTTGTGCAGGCCCGACCCGCCGACGACCGCGCCGTCGAGAAACGCGCCGACGACGAGGTCGCCGCCCTGGGCGGCGT
This sequence comes from uncultured Actinomycetes bacterium, assembly GCA_963782965.1. Lineage (GTDB taxonomy): Bacteria > Actinomycetota > Actinomycetes > Acidothermales > Acidothermaceae > CAWALV01. The sequence continues at coordinate 436,996 of CAWALV010000006.1, read as the reverse complement.
TCCACTCCGCGATCTTGGCCCGCCGTACATCGATCGGCAGGGGCTCGTCGGCAATCCACGGCATGAACGGCCGCAGGTGGTCGAGGTTGGCGGCGATCGCAGCGGCGAGCGGCTCGGCGTCGGATTCCCGCCATGAGCGGATGAGAAGCGGGCCGACGGTTAGCTCGAGGGGCGACATCTGCCGACAATACGTCGTGACCCGGCGCGGCATGCACCGGTTTTGTCGCGGTCCCCTGGCAGCATGCGTGCCATGAACGCACTTTCGGTTGTGGCCCTGGTTCTCGCACTTGCCGTCGGAGCCGCCGTCGGCTACCTCTTCTCCCAGTCCCGGGCGGGCGCCCGCGTGGCGGCCCTCACGGCCGAACTCGATGCCACCCGCGCCGGCGCGGCTCGCGAGGTCGAGGCGTCGCGCATCACGCAAGAACAGCTCCGTGAGACGTTCGCCGCGCTGTCCTCCGATGCGTTGCACAAGAACAGCCGCACCTTCATCGACCTTGCCCAGCAGACATTGAAGCAGCTCACCACCGTCGCCGATGGCGACCTCGCCAAGCGCCAACAGGCCATCGAGCTGCTCGTGAACCCGCTGAAGGAGTCCCTCGCCAAGGTCGAAGTCCAGATGAAGGACGTCGAGAAGGAGCGCGCGACGGCCTACGGCGAGCTGCGTCAGCAGGTCGAGGCGATGGGCAAGAGCTCGGAGAAGCTCCAGCAGGAGACCACCCAGCTGGTCGCGGCCCTGCGAGCACCGCAGACCCGTGGCGCGTGGGGCGAGCATCAGCTGCGGCAAGTCATCGAGTTCGCCGGCATGGTCGAACACTGCGACTTCACCGAGCAGACCAGCACGAGCACAGACGACGGCGTGCTGCGCCCCGACCTCGTCGTCCGACTGGCGGGTGGCAAGCACGTCGTCGTCGACGCGAAGGTCTCCCTGATCGGCTTCCTCGACGCGATGGGCGCGCCTGACGACGCCGGTCGTGCCGAGCATCTGCGCCGGCACGCTCGGCACATGCGCGACCACATCGACCGCCTCGGCGCGAAGGCGTACTGGGATTTGCTGCCCAACACGCCCGAGTTCGTCGTGATGTTCGTGCCGGCCGAGACGTTCCTCAACGCCGCTCTCGAAGAAGACCCTGCATTGCTGCACTACGCGTTCGCCAAGAACGTCGTCATAGCGACGCCTGCCACGCTGATCGCGCTCCTGCGTACGGTCGCCTACTCGTGGCGCCAGGAAGCCCTCGCCGCCAACGCACAGGACGTCCTGAAGCTCGGGCGCGAGCTGTACAGCAGGCTCGCCACCATGGGCGACCACGTCGACAAGCTCGGCCGCCAGTTGAACTCGGCGGTCGACAGCTACAACAAGACCGTCTCCTCGCTGGAAGGGCGGGTGCTCGTCACCGCACGCAAGCTCGTCGAGCTCAAGGTCACCACCGACGACCTCGATGCGCCGAAGCAGGTCGAACTGGTCGCCAAGCAGGTCCAGGCTTCCGAACTCGTCGCCTCGGCGTCCGACCTGTTGATCTCGCTGCCCGAACAATCCGCCGATACCCACGCAGCCGGCTGAGCCCGACCCGGCGTCGGTCGGCCACCCCTGTGCCGATAGGGCCGGATCGCCGGCGGACGCTCGTTCTTGGGGTGTACCTCGCCGCGACTAGCGGTACTGCCACTCCTGCGCCGCGGTCATGCGGCACTGTGATCGCGGGCGATAGTTGGGGCGGCCGCTCAAGACCGCATGGGAGCAAAGCCGTTTGGTTGGCGCCAAACTCGATCCCTCCGACCAGCTAATCGCCGTTCACAAGTCCGCGCAGGCTGACCGGCTGTGCGGCCGGCCGAAGTCGCGCTTCGAGTTCTCGTCACCGGCCGGCACGCGCTATCGGTACGGCGATCAGCACGACCGCCGCCGCCAACAGGATTCCTCCGACGGCGAATAGTCCGGCGGCGATCCAGGCCAAGTCAGGGACGGTGGCGCCGGCGTCGGCGACGACAGCCACCCCGGTGGCGGCGCTCGGGTTCACGAGAGTTCCACCGGCGGCGCTGATGCGCCCGAAGTAGCCGTGTCTGATGGTGCGTCGTAGAACGCCGGAACTTTTCGATCGCCTAGACATCGGCGCGCGAAGCCGTCGATCGGCGCGGGTTCAGCTCCGCCGGCGGCAGCGGTGTACTCGCTCCGATGGAGTGATCCAGGGTGGCGCGGTTCGCAGGTCAGGGCCCGCGGCCACGTAAGAGGAAGAGCATTCCTCCGATCGGGATGAAGAACACGATGAGCATGATCCAGCCTTGCCGGGAGAACAAGGCGAGTTCGTTGTCGGGGGTGTCGGCCAACTGCTGAAGGCAACGCTGTTCGAAGCGTGCGACGACGGCAATCACGACAACGCCGAATACGGCGGCGACGGCTAACTGCATGCTGCTGGCGGTCATGCGAAGCGGGGGAAACTGAGGTCGGGGAGACGGTGTGCGCCGGCTGCCGGGTCAGGGGATGCGCACATCGTGGTGCTCGCGAGCCTTGTGTGCTTCGGTGTCGGTCAGGTCGGCGACACGCACCGGCGTAATCACGCTCCAGTGGCGTCCGATCGGGCAGTACTGGTAGCGCCACCAGCCGAGCCGCAACGCTTTGATCGATGCGCCAGGGATCCACCACGTCGTGAACAGGTGCCCCTGGCGGCACCGCACCACGGTGTCGCCGCCGACGCCGTAGCCACGGCGGCGTGCCCATACGGTGCCGACAAGCGCCACGCCGGCATACGCAGCCAGCCACCGTAGACGAGCCGGCGACCCGCTGATGGTGTGCAGACGACGCGCTGGTGTCACGGGTCCTCCCTCCATCGTTCCCATATTCGGTAACGTTACCACGACTGGTGGCGGTGGGTACGCTTCCGCCATGGCAAGTGCGGACCTGCTCCTTCATCCGGTACGGCTACGCGTCGTACAGGCGTTCCTCGGCGACCGCGCGCTGACCACCAGCGGGCTGCGCGCAGAACTGCCCGACGTACCGCCCACCAGTCTGTATCGCCACGTCGCCCGACTGGTCGAGGCCGGCGTGCTTGCCGTCGTGGCAGAACGGCGAGTGCGCGGCGCGGTTGAGCGCACCTATGTGCTGCGGCCCTCCGCCGCCAGCATCAACCTTGCTGAACTAGACACGATGAGCCGCGAGGATCACCGCAGTGCGTTCCTCGCCTTTCTCGCCGGGTTGATCGCCGACTTCGACGGCTACCTCGCCCGCGACGACATCTCCCCTGGCCGCGACGGCTCCGGCTACCGACTCGCCGGCATGTGGCTCACCAACCGCGAGGCGGTCGAACTCGCCCAGCACCTGCTCGCGGTGCTGCAGCCCCGCCTGGCCAACGCACCCAAACGCGGACGCAAACGCTGGGTCCTGGCCACCGTTGTCCTACCCGGAGCCGAACCCACCCCGAAGCAGCGCCCTCGCCATCCCGCTCCCCGCGCCGAATAGCCGTCGATCCGTATCGCCTCACCGACCCTGCTGCCGCGTTCTGCGGCACGCCGATGGAACGTTCGGGACGCGGTCTGCGCGCACTGCCTCGAGCACCCGCACCTCCCACGCTGCGGTTGCGGTTCACTATGGCTATGCGGGAACGAACCGTCCAACCAGATCCGATCGAGTACATGGCTCTGGTTGCCGCGTCCGCGCCCGGCGTGGCCTACAAGACTCTTGTTCTTCGCCAGCTCGACCTCCAGCCTCGACAGGTCGTGCTTGACGCCGGCTGCGGCCCGGGTACCGATTTGGCCACCATGCACGCCGCCGCTGCCGGCGAGAGCTTGGTCGTGGGCGTCGACACGGATGAGCGGATGCTGCGCACAGCGAAAGAGCGCACTGCTGCCGCGCCAGGGATCGTCGTGACCGCAGGCGACGCCCACTCGCTGCCGCTCGGCGATGGCGTCGTCGACCGCGTCCGGACCGATCGAGCGTTGCAGCACATGGCAGAACCTCTCCGAGTGATGGCAGAGTTCCGACGGGTCCTGCGGCCTGGCGGTATCGCCGTTCTCGCCGAGCCCGACTGGGGCACCTTGGCCATCGACTGCTCGATCGAATCGACGAGCCGCATCTTCGTTGACTACATCTGCCGTCACGTCGTTCGAAACGCGCTGATCGGCAGGCAGATCGCCCGGCTCGGTCACCAGGCCGGGTTCGCCTCGCGCGACGTCGTCATCGCACCGGTCGTCTTCCATGACTTCGAGACCGCCGACACGGTCCTCGGCCTGAGCCGCAACGCGCTGCGGGCGTCTCGCGACGGATACATGACCGCAGACCAAGCCGATGGGTGGCTCAGGGCGCTGCGGACCGGGGCGATGCTCGCGAGCGTCAATCTGTTCGTGACGAAGCTGGCCGACTTCGCGCGATAGGCGGCTCCGTTCGGTCGAACCGGAGGCGAACCAGGACACCCGCCCCGAAGCCGTCGATAGGCACGTGATTTCGGTGCATGCGCAGCCCAGGACGGTGGATACTGCTGCCGTGCCCGCCTGCTGTGACCATGAGGACTACCAGTCGGTGTTCTCTGGCCGATTCGCTCGTCGGCAGTCGAAGCGTTACCGCCGGCGGGGCTTGACGGCGGCGGCAAGCGGCATCGTCGACTTCGCCAGCTCGCAAGGGATCGAGGGCGCCACGGTCTTGGAGATCGGCGGCGGCGTTGGGCAGATCCAGATCGAGTTGCTGCGTCGCGGCGCCGCACACGCAACCAACCTAGAGATCTCAGAGAACTACGAGGCCGAGGCGAGGCGTTTGCTCGAGGAGACTGGAATGACCGACCAGGTCACCCGTCGCTTTCTCGATGCCGCGCAGGCGCCGGACGAGGTTGAACCGGCTGACGTCGTCGTGCTACACCGCGTCGTCTGCTGCTATCCCGACTACGTCAGGTTACTGTCGGTGGCGGCCGATCACGCGCGCAGGGCGCTGGTCTACAGCTATCCCAGCGCCAATGTCGTCAACCGGCTCCAACTCGGTGCGGAGAATGTCTGTCGCCGGCTGACCGGCAACGCCTTCCGTGTATTTGTTCACTCGCCAGAGGGCATGATCCGAGCCGCGGCGTCCGGCGGCCTGACCGTCGTCTACCGGCACCACGCCCGGGACTGGGACGTCGTCGGGCTGGCGCGCTAACGCCACCCCGTGGCTCTCACCCACGCGAGGCCAGCCAGACGCGCGAGTTAGGAGCCGAACCGTCTGATTGAGACTTGATGTGGACGCACACCCGGGGCCACCGGCGGCGGCTGTGTCACCACACCGATGGATCGTTATGCAGTCCTACCGTGCGACATGGCCGGGTGGGGTGGCGTCGCCGTCCGGGGCCACCTGGCGGGATTCCAATCCCGGCTCGCGCAGGAAGGCACCGATCAGTTCTGTCGGTCCGCCGAGGCACCACCAGTCGTCGTCCCACAGGGCCGAGATGAGCCAGGAGTGATCGGTCGGGAACATCAGGTCGGGCAGCCGGCAGTGCAGGGGTGAGGGTTGCGCCCGCCATGTCAGCACCTGCTGGGGACCGGCCTTGACCAGCACGTAGGGCCAGTCGGAATACATCCGCACCCGGGGTGCGTCGGGGAACACGATGTCGGAGGCGCCGGTGTCGAGATAGCCGAGCCACCAGTCGAGGTCGCTGCTGTGGTCAGTCAGCAGCCGGATGACGTGGCGTTCGTGCTCATCCAGTCCCGCACCGAACTCGGGCACCACCACAGTGGCGTAGGCCGCGAACACCGGCGGGATGGCTGAGATGACCGTCAAGCCGACGACGGTGCGCCGCGAAATCCACTCCACCTCCGCGGCGGTGCCGATCTGCCACGACCGGCCGTCCCTGTCCCGCGTGAGGACTTCGGACCCGGCCAGGCGAGTGTCCGCAGCCGGGACGGGGCCCCAGCCCCGCTGCGAGGTTCCCGGCGACAAGGAGGCGACATCGCCATAGACCGCCGGTCGGGCAACCTCGTTGCCGCCGGTCCTCGGTCGAGCAGGTTCATCATCAGGTGCCATCGCGGCAACCGTAGACGGACAATCACCGTCCCGCGACGAGTATTCGAGACGCCTACTCGCCCGCCCCCATCCGCCATGCGCATCTCCGTCGACCTGGCGCGCTCGAGCGGCTCAGCCGTGGCCGACGAGCGCGCACCGATGAGGCATTCGGGATCGGTCGCTGTTCAGGCCACACCACGTTGTCTTCGCCCCGCGCGCCGAGCGAAGGCGTCTACGGCGGTGAGCACTTCGGGTGAGCGCCACACCCGGTCGCGTTGCCGGCCGGTCGATACCAGGACCCCAGCGTCGACCAGCGGCGTGAGGTTGCGGTAGACGTTCTGCGGCACGATGGCGAGTTCGTCGCTTACGAGCCGGACGTTGATGACGGGGTGGCGCAGCAGCATGTCGGCGACACGCCACGTGGTCGCACCCCGGCGGGCGCGCACCCTCTCGTTCCAGGAAGCACGGATCGTGCGCAGCTCGGAGACGAGTTGACGACCGTTCGCGACCGCAGCGTGGGACGCGTCGGCCACCCGCTCGATGATGGGGGCCGGGTCCCCTATGCGGTAGGCGGTGAGCGCGTCGAAGTAGCGGTCCACGCCTGCGAGCAATCCTGCGGAGATGGGCACGGTGACGTTGCGCACCAGCCCGGCGTGCCTGAGCATCGCGTGCATCAGCGCGCGTCCGGTGCGGCCGTTGCCGTCGGGGAAGGGGTGAATGGTCTCGAACTGCGCGTGCGCAACCGCAGTGTGGACCAAGACCGGCAGGTCGTCGCGCTGGATGAACGTGACGAGATCGTCGATCGCGGCCGGGACGCGGTCGTGGTGCGGCGGTACGAACGTGGCCTGGTGTGGACCGAGATCGGACCCGCCGATCCACACCTGTTCGGTCCGCCACTGCCCAGCGATGTCGGGGTCGGTGTGCTCCAGTAGGGCTTTGTGCATCGCCAGGATCGCCTCGGCTGTCACCTCGTCGGCGAGTGCAAGAGCGGCCCTCATCGCCGCTACGTTCCCGACAACTTGCCGGGCGTTCGCCCCGGTCGGCTCGCCCAGCGTGGCCTCCGCGATCGCACGGGCAGATGCCGTGAGGTTCTCGATCTGGGAGCTGGCCGCCGACTCCGACCGCAACAGCACCGCTGCGAACGGCGCGATCTCGCCGCCCATCTCGGCGTCGAAGCGTGCCACCTCCTGCGCCGCGTCGCTGCTGGCGGCCACGATCTCCTGCGGTACGTCGAGCGGCAGGGCCGCAATCTGCGGTGGCACGGCAGACTGGTACGGACCCTGGTGTCGGCGGATCGAGGAACGTGACGCCACGCCGCGCTCGTAGCGGCTCTGCCACTGGCGTTGCTCATAGCCGACCGACGGCCACGCAACGGACGAAGCCACCGAACCTCCTCCCTGATACACGCCACCGACATTGTTATCAGATCACATCCTAACTGATAACAAGGGGGGACTGCCGTATCAGTTCATCGCCTCGTACCGGCCACCGAGAGGTCTTGAGAAACGATCGGCGCGCCGAGCGCGGCCCACACGAGACGGTGATCAGCATCCTGATACCTGCGCACCCACATATCGGCGCCCCGCGGGCATCCGGCCGCCTCCAAGATCCACGTTCTGAATCGGCGTTCGGCGCGCCTTATCGCGACCGTGCGCGGTATCGGCACGCGGACATAGCGCCGTGCTCCAGCCGTTGTTCCGGTCATCGAAGCCTGGCAAATGAGCCCGGCGTGAGCGCGTCGCTCGCACCGACCCGCTCTGCTGCATACGGTTGAGTCCATGTTTCCTGCCGCCGACTTCGCCGACGCCGGCGAACCGACCGCGCCGCCCGCAAGCGCCGTCCCACCGCGCGCTGTGGCTTCACCGAAACCCGGTGGCGACCCTGCGCGGCGCCCATCGCCAGAGCAACGACGAGTCTCCAGCCGCGGAGCGACGGCCCGCGGTGTCGTCGTCTTGATCTTCGGCGCCACCCTGCTCGCCGGCGTCGCGGGGCGGGTGCTCGCCGGGCACCGCACTGGCCTGTTCGGCGTCACCTTTGCGGCGACGAGCGTCGCCGGCGCGGTCATCGTCCGGCGGCGCGACCTGCCGGTCGCGATGGTCGCCCCGCCGCTGCTCTACTGCGTCCTGATCGCGGTGATGAGCCTGATCGACCACAGCGGAACCACCGGCGGATTCCTCACTCGAACCGCGGTCTATCTGGGAACCGCGTTCGTGACCGGTGCGCCGGCGATCTGGAGCGGCTCTCTGCTGGCCGCAGGCGTGGGCTGGTATCGCCTCAGCGCCCGCGCGAGTTAGGCGGGAGCGGCGGCATCCAGCTTGGACTTGAGGTCGCGCCGCAACTCTGGCGGCAACGAGAACGTCAACGTCTCGCGCTCTGCGTCTATCTCGTGCACCTCGGCGAAGCCGTGCTCGGCGAGCCATTCGAGCACACCGTCGACCAAGCTGTCGGGAACCGACGCGCCGCTCGTCACACCCACCGTGGAGACACCGTCCAGCCAAGCCGGGTCAATTTCCGCGGCGTCATCGACGAGGTGGCTCGTCTTCGCCCCACAGTCGAGCGCGACCTCGACCAGGCGCACTGAGTTCGACGAGTTGCGAGACCCGACGACGATCACCAAGTCGGAGACCGCAGCGATCTGCTTCACCGCCGCTTGACGGTTCTGCGTCGCGTAGCAGATGTCGTCGCTGGGCGGGTCGATCAACTGAGGGAAGCGTTCGCGCAAGGCACGCACCGTGTCGAGGGTCTCGTCGACCGACAGGGTCGTCTGCGAGAGCCATGCGATGCGAGTGGGGTCGCGTACCTCGACCTGTGCGGCTTCTTCGGGGCCGTCGACGAGCGTGATGTGCTGAGGGGCCTCGCCCGTGGTGCCGACGACCTCCTCGTGGTTGGCGTGCCCGATCAACAAGATCTCGAGGCCCTGCTCGGCGAACCGGCGCGCCTCGTGGTGAACCTTGGTGACCAGCGGGCACGTCGCATCGATCGTGCGGAGGCTGCGGCGATCGGCGTCGGCGTAGACCGAGGGTGCGACGCCGTGCGCCGACAGGACGACGATGGAACCCTCCGGCACCTCGTCGGCCTCTTCGACGAAGATCGCGCCCTTGGCCTCCAGGTCGGCGACGACATGCTTGTTGTGCACGATCTGCTTGCGCACGTATACCGGTGCGCCGTGCAGCGCCAGCGCCTTCTCGACCGTGTCGACCGCCCGCTCGACGCCCGCGCAGTAGCCCCGGGGCTGGGCCAGGAGGACACGCTTCACGGGCGTAGCTGCATCAGCGATCGGGGCCATGCCCCCAATCCTAGGCAACGCTGGCATCCGTGCGACCCGCCCCTTCCTTCGCGTATCGTGTTCGCGATCCGTCCAACCTTGATCGCTTCGGCGCCGGCCACCTTGATCGGCTCCGTCGCCAGCGGTCTACCCAGGCGCTCGCCAACCCCCACCACCTGTGACCTTTCGCTCGTAGCCACTGGATCAGCCCGACAGACCGTAGGCTCAACGGCCATGGCGCTCGAGTCCTCGGCAGAGTCGCCAGTCCCGGTACGCCGCGTCGCCCAGGCGATCAGTGAGTGGGTCGGCCGGCTGGGCCGGATCTGGGTCGACGGTCAGCTCACCCAGATCAGCCGGCGGCCCGGGACGAACGTCGTCTTCTTCGTCATCCGGGACCCCAGTGCTGATATCTCCCTGCCGGCCAAGGCGTCTCGCCAGCTCGTCGACAGCCTCGGCGATCAGTTCAGCGAGGGCAGCCGGGTGGCCATCTGGGCACGGCCGGAGTTCTACGTCGGCCGGGGCAGCAGCCTGCAGCTGACGGCGCTCGACATCCGGCCGCTCGGCGTCGGCGAGCTGCTCGCCCGCATCGAACGGCTGAAGCGGGTGCTGGCCGCCGAGGGGCTCTTCGCCGCGGAGCGCAAGCGAACCTGCCCTATGCTGCCGCATCTGGTCGGCCTGGTCTGCGGGCGTGGCTCGGCGGCCGAACGCGACGTCGTCGAGAACGCGCGGCGGCGGTGGCCCGCCGTCCGATTCCGGATCGAGCCGGTAGCGGTGCAGGGCGTTCACGCGGTGCCGGAGGTCGTCGCCGCGCTGCGTGCGCTCGACTCCGATCCAGAGGTCGACGTCATCGTCATCGCCCGAGGTGGGGGAAGCGTCGAGGATCTGCTGCCGTTCTCCGACGAGGGCCTCGTGCGGGCGGTCGCAGCATGCATGACCCCGGTCGTCAGTGCCATCGGTCACGAGACCGACGCGCCGCTCCTCGACCTCGTCGCCGACGTCCGCGCCTCGACGCCCACGGACGCCGCGAAGCGCGTGGTGCCGGACGTCGCGGAGGAGCTGGCGCGCATAGGCGCGCTTCGCGACCGCGGCCGCCGCTCGATCGTCGCCCGAATCGAGCGCGAGCAACACGCGCTGGACGCGCTACGGATGCGACCGGTCCTCGCCAACCCCGATCAGGAGGTCCAGCGCCGCATCCGGGAGATCAGGGATCTGGCGCAGCGGTCGTCGCGCTGCATCGCCGCGGCGCTCGACCGCGGCCACGACGACATCGCGCACCTGCTGGCCCGGGTGCGGGCACTGTCGCCGGCGGCCACCCTCGAGCGCGGCTATGCAGTCGTGCAAACGGCAGCCGGGCAGGTCGTACGGACGGCGAGTGAGGTGGCGACCGGCGAAGAAGTCGGCGTCCGGCTCGCGACCGGCCGGTTCACGGCGGTGGTCAGTGCCGTCGACACCGGCGAGAGCGGCGCCGGCACGCAGGCTGCCGGATGAGGCTGGTGCACCCCTACGCTGGGCTGCCATGGATCGCTCCCGCCCGAACGGCGCGCCCGTGACCGGCCCGGGCGACGCTGCGGCCACCATGAGCTACGAGGCCGCCCGCGAGGAGCTGCTCGACGTCGTCCGGCAGCTCGAGGCCGGTGGGCTGGCGCTGGAACGGTCCCTCGCGTTGTGGGAACGCGGGGAGGAGCTCGCCGGCATCTGTCAGGCCTGGCTCGACGGAGCCCGCGCCCGGTTGGCAGCTCGCCAGCCGCAGGCTCCCGTCGAGAGCACGGACGACGACGCCGCGGACGACGAAGGGCGCGGCTAGCCCGCGGGGTTGGTCTCGCCGAGCGAGACCTTCAGGGATCTGGCGAAGTTCTCCAGGTTCGCGAGGTTGCTGGTGCCGCTGATGACGATGGTCGAACGCTCACCGAACTGCACCAGCGCGTCGGTGATGCGGCCGCTGCCGCGGTAGTACACCCACCACACGCCGTCCACGTCGATGAAGCCCTGCACCTGACCGCCGCCGGTCATGCGAGTCACGAAGCTGGGGGAAACGTCCGGCGGCGCCTGCTCCAAGCCGATCTCACCGGCGCTCGGCGAGACGTACCCGACGTGCAGATGGAATTTGCCGACGACCCGATCGACCCGCGCGCTGTCGACGTGCCACCCGGGTGGCAACGGGTCGGGCACGTAGACGGGAAACTCGGCGGCTTGTCGGGCCTTTTCCAGCGCCGGGACGGCGTTGGCTGCGACGACGGTCTCCGGGTTGGGCGCCGGAAGCGTGAACGCCAGGACCAGCGCGACGGTCAAGGTTGCCGCGACGGCCAGCACGATACTGCGCCAATCCGGCCGCAGCACCGTGCGCATGGAGCCGCCGACGGGGCGATCCAGGCCCGGCGGAGCAGGCGGCAGCGGCGTCCGGGGGGTAGAACTCTGGGATGAGCGACGCGCGGCACCCTGGTTCGGCGCATCGCCCGCCTCGTCGTCCACCATGTGTCCATGGTTCCTGATGCGGTGAGATGTCCCAACTGCCGGTCGCTTGCGCGGGCCGGCGAAGCGCACCGGCGGGTGTAGCGGCGAGGAGACTCCCAGCCCGGGGGTCAGGAGGGTCAGGGTTGACGAACATGGCAGACAGCGGTGAGGCGGCGCAGCAGCCGCCCCGGCTCGAGGAGCCCGACCGCAACCTCGCGCTCGAACTCGTGCGCGTCACCGAGGCGGCCGCGATGGCCGCCGGGCGATGGGTCGGTCTCGGCGACAAGACCGGTGCGGACGCGGCCGCGGTAGATGCGATGCGCCGCCTCATCGGCACCGTTGCGATGGGCGGCGTCGTCGTGATCGGCGAAGGCGAGAAGGACGACGCGCCGATGCTGTTCAACGGAGAACGCGTCGGCGACGGCACCGGCCCCGAGTGCGACGTCGCGGTCGACCCGATCGACGGCACGCGGCTGGCCGCGATGGGCATGAACAACGCGATCTCGGTGCTTGCCGTGGCGGAGCGGGGATCGATGTACGACCCGTCCGCTGTCTTCTACATGTCCAAGCTCGTCACCGGCTCCGTCGCGGCGCCGTACGTCGACATCAATGCGCCCGCGTCGGCCAACATCCGCGCTGTCGCGGCAGCCAAGGGCTGTTCGAACGAGGACGTCACCGTCGTCGTCCTCGATCGACCACGCCACGAACAGCTCGTGCGCGACATCCGCGAGGCCGGGGCGAGGATCAAGTTCATCCTGGACGGCGACGTGGCGGGCGCCATCATGGCCGCGCGCGACGGAACCGGCGTCGATCTGCTCCTGGGTACCGGCGGCACGCCGGAGGGGATCATCGCCGCGTGCGCGGTGAAGTGCCTGGGCGGCGTGATTCAAGGCAAGTTGACCCCGCGTGACGATGCCGAACGCGAGAAGGCGATAGCCGCCGGGCACGACCTCGACCGCGTCCTCACCAACGACGACCTGGTGCGCTCTCAGAACGTGTTCTTCGTCGCCACCGGCATCACCGACGGCGAGTTGCTGCGCGGAGTCCGCTACCGCGGCGGCGGTGCGATAACCAGCTCCTTGGTGATGCGTTCGAAGAGCGGCACGATCCGCACGATCGACAGCGAGCATCGACTCTCGAAGCTGCGGTCATACGCCATCGTCGACTACGACCACCGCCATGAGCACGTCGCGTCGCCCGACCGCACGCGCTTGCCGTAGTGACGCTTCGCTGTTCAACAACTCGCTGTTCAACAACTCGCTGTTCAACAACCGGCCCGATCGACGCCGCGATCGCGTGTATACGCCGACGCCCTGGGAAGGCGTTATTTTGAGGGTGTCTCACGATGCCTCGATCTGACGGAAGAGGAAACCGGATGTTGACACTCACCGAGAACGCCGCAGCCGTCGTCAAGACCATCGCCGGGCAGACGCAAATCGCCGACAGTGGTGGCATTCGCTTCAGCCGGCACACGGAGAGCGAAAACGCACTCACCATCAACACCGCAGATTCGCCGCAGGCGGGCGACGAGGTGGTCGAGCGCGACGGGGCGCGGGTGTTCCTCGCCGAAGACACCGTCGGTGCGCTCGACGACCAGATTCTCGACGCCCAGGTCGACTCAGGCGGAGCGGTGCAGTTCACCATCGCGCCGCAGAGCTAGCTAGCCGCCACGCATGCGCCGGTGGCGCCGGGCCAACCGGCGTCGCCCGCTGCGTGCTGCCCGGAGTGAATCTGATCACGCGTCGCCGCCTCCCGCGACCGCGCGGTCGCCGCGCCCTACGCTGGTCCCGAGAGATTCCGGCGGATCGACGGCGACGACGACCCGCCGCCGATGCCGCGGAGAGGGACCATGAGCGAGTCAACGCCTGACGCCGATCACCGGATCGAACACGATTCGATGGGTGAGGTGCGGGTCCCCCGCGAGGCGAAGTGGCGAGCGCAGACCCAGCGCGCGGTCGAGAACTTCCCGGTCTCCGGGTTGGTGATCGATCGTGAGCTGATCGGGGCCCTGGCGGCCATCAAGGGGTCGGCCGCGGTGGTGAACGCCGAGCTCGGGGTTGTCGATGGCGCCGTCGCCGAGGCGATCCGAGCGGCTGCGGAGGAAGTTGCGCGAGGTGACTGGGACGCGCACTTCCCGATCGACGTCTTCCAGACCGGCTCGGGCACGTCGAGCAACATGAACACGAACGAAGTCCTCGCGACCCTCGCATCCGAGCGGCTCGGCGTCCCGGTACACCCCAACGACCAGGTCAACGCCTCACAGTCGTCGAACGACACGTTCCCGTCTGCCATCCACATCGCCGCGACACGATCCATCCTCGCGAACCTCATCCCAGCGTTGCGGCACCTCGACGCCGCACTCTCGCGCAAGGCCGACGAGTTCGCAGACGTCGTGAAGAGCGGACGCACCCACCTGATGGACGCCACGCCCGTCACGTTGGGCCAGGAGTTCGGCGGGTACGCCGCCGCCGTCCGACTCGGCGTCGAACGGCTCGAAGCCGCTCTCCCGCGGATCGGTGAGCTACCGCTCGGCGGCACCGCAGTCGGCACCGGGATCAACACGCCGCCGGGGTTCGCGGCGGCAGTGATCCAGCATTTGTCGGAGTCCCTCGGCCTCCCGCTCTCCGAGGCTCGCAACCACTTCGAAGCACAGGGATCGCGCGACGCACTCGTCGAGGCGAGCGGCGTGCTCCGCGTGGTGGCGGTGAGCCTCTACAAGCTCGCGAACGACTTGCGCTGGATGTCCTCCGGGCCGCGCACCGGGCTTGCAGAGATCCACTTGCCGGATCTCCAACCCGGGTCATCGATCATGCCGGGGAAGGTCAACCCGGTCATCCCCGAAGCCGTGTGTCAGGTCGTCGCGCAAGTCATTGGCAACGACGCCGCCGTCGCATTCGGTGCGGCAGCGGGCAATCTCGAACTCAACGTCATGCTGCCCGTCATCGCGCGCAACGTGCTGGAGTCGATCAGGCTGCTGGCGAACATCTCGCGATTGCTCGCCGACAAGTGCATCGACGGCGTCGAAGCCGACGTCGAGCGCTGCCGGTTCTTCGCGGAGTCGTCGCCGTCCATCGTGACCCCGTTGAACAAGTACATCGGTTACGAGGCGGCGGCGAAGGTTGCCAAGACGGCACTCGCGCAGAACAAGACGATTCGCCAAGTCGTGATCGAGAGCGGTTACGTCACTGACGGCAAACTCACCGAGGCACAGCTCGACGAGGCACTCGACGTCCTGGCGATGACGCGCCCCGCTCGTTGAGGCGGTCGCGGCTCAGTACGAACTGTGCCGGAGCCAGTACTGCCAGGCACCGCACGGCGAACCGTAGCGACCCCGGATGTAGCTGAGGCCCCAGGAGATTTGGGTTGCGGGGTTGGTACGCCAGTCAGCACCAGCCGTGGACATCTTCGATCCGGGCAGGGCTTGCGGAATCCCGTACGCACCTGAGCTGGGGTTGCTCGCCGTGGTGATGTAGCGACTTTCGTGCTGCCACAACTCGTCGAGACATGTCCACTGGCTGCCGGCCCACCCGTCAGCGGCGGCAAGCTGCTGCGCCAACGCCCGCGGGCTTCCGGCCGCCAGCTTGACGACTTGCGGAGCCGGCGGAGCTGGCCGCGCCGGCGCTGCGACAGGAGCCGGCGCATGCGACACGGGCGACTGATGCGGGGTCGATGCCGGCGTCGGGGCTTGGTACACCGCGCGGGCGATCGCCACCTTCCGTGCGAGCGCTGCCGCCCGCGCGATGCGCACCGTGACGGGGTCGAGTGCAGCGTTCGCGTCGGTGGGAGTTGACACGGAAGCGCCGTGGCCGTCGACATAGTAGGGCGCGGAAGCTTGCGCGTTGGGAGCTTTGGAGTCGTGGATGGTTCCGGCTTGGGCGGCAGCACCGCCACCACTGAGGACGCAAAGAGATGCGACGACGGAGACCGCCCCGGAGGCGAGTAACGCCTCACGTGCGGGAATCCGGTTCATGGCGCAGTCCTTTCGGGGATGTTTCGGGCGGCAGCGGAAACCGCTTACATCGGTTTCCGGAACGACCAGCAAGCTGAGGTGCCGATCTGAGTACCGCAGCGCAACTGCGCCCTTAAGGCGGTACTCCGTACGGCGCCGCGAACCGCAGCATTCCCGTACGGGGTGAGGTCAGCATGCATGACTACTGCGAACAAATCAAAATCGGGTTGGCGTGAGAGATGTCACAGCACTGACAGATGTGAATGCTGTGACTTGTGAGTCCCTAAACTCACTTCACCAGAAGATTAAGCTTGCCACCTCGACGCCGACATGACACACGCTCTGTAACCACTCGGACACGCATCCGTACCAGGACACGCGAGCATCGGCTGTCTCGACGTAAAGCTATCTCTCATGCACACGTTGGGCGTGAACAACGCCAACACGGCCGGCTCACTCGCATCGGTCGTACCTGTCGAACGTCTCGCAGAGCCGGCACCCCTTCGAACTTATCTCGATATCGAGATTGTTCTCACGAGCCGTAGCGGCGCTCGCGTTCGGCGTATGCGCGCACACCACGGAGGAAGTCGACCTTGCGGAAGTCCGGCCAATACGCTTCGCAAAAGAACAACTCAGAATGCGCGCTCTGCCACAGCAAGAACCCGGAAAGGCGCTGCTCACCCGACGTCCGAATCACGAGGTCGGGATCGGGCTGGCCCTTCGTGTACAGATGCTCGGCGATGTGCTCGATATCGAGCAGGTTCGCGAGATCCTCGATGCTGGTGCCACGACTGGCATGGTCGTGCAGGAGGGCGCGTACCGCGTCAGCGATCTCGCGCCGGCCGCCGTACCCGACCGCGACGTTGACCACGAGTCCGGGGATGTCGGCCGTGGAGTCCTGCGCCTCCTTCAACGCGCGAGCGGTGACGTCGGGAAGCAGGTCAAGAGCACCTACCGGCCGGATGCGCCAACGCTTCGCCGCCGCCAGGTCGCGGACGGTGTCCTCGATGATCTGAAGCAAGGGTGCGAGTTCGGTTTCGGAGCGGGCCAGGTTGTCGGTCGAGAGCAGCCAGAGCGTGACGACCTCGATGTGCAGCTCCGCGCACCAGTCGAGGAAGTCCTCGATCTTGTCTGCGCCGCGCTGGTACCACGACGCCACGCCGATGCCCATCGCCTTGGCCCATCGCCGGTTGCCATCGAGGATGACGCCGACGTGCCGGGGCACCTGTTCGGGCGGGAGCGCCGCGACAAGGCGCCTCTCATAGAGCCCGTAGAGGAGCCCACGCAATCCCATGCCGCACCGCCACCTCCGACTCACCGGCGCTACCGCGACGGGGAGATCGTGGCGCGGACGCGCGTAACGGCCGAACAATACTCCGCCCACCTGTGCCACAGCTGTAGGCGCAGCGTTCGCGTACCCGCGCCGCGGGCGGGAGGAACGCGGCGGCGCGCGGTCAGGTCGTCGGCGGGCCCGCCTCGCGCACCTGCTCGACCGTGCGCAACGCCTCGCGCAGGTCACTCAGCCACGCCTCGGCGTTGCGCCCGACCAAACGCACACACCAGGCCAACGCGTCGCTGCGGCTGCGCGCGACGCCCGCATCGACGAGCGTGTCGAGGACGACGCGGTCGGGTTGCCGTAGCCGGGTCATGATCGGTACGGAGAGGTTCGTGAACACCTCCTCGCGATCAGCACAGCGCGCCCCCCAGGAGACCTTGCGCCCGAAGCGGTGTTCGGCCTCGGTGGCGATCTCCATTCGGGTCTGGCGGGTCTCCTCCCGGAACGCCTTGATCCGGCCGGCCGCCGCAGCGGCCCGCTCGGCATCGGAGGAATCGGCGGGCAGCTCGGGCTGCGGCAAGGAACCGGTGATGACGATCTCTTCTCGGTCGACGCTGACCCGCGGGGCCCCGTCGAACCAGGTCGTGGGCAGCCGGCCGGTGAGCCAGCCGCGGACGACCTCGTCGTTATGTGTTCTCATGCTGTGGAGATTACATGATTACAAGCAGAGTGCAAGTACACAACAAATGCTTGCTCCTCACCACGCGGCGGGCCTCTCGGCGTCCTGCTTGCCCCGGCACCGCTCGGCTCACCGAGCGAGCAGCTTGTGCAGACCCTCGATATCGGTGACAGGCCGTTGACAGACGAAGTCTTTGCACACGTACGCGGTGGGAGCGCCCCCCATGCTGCGGCGGTATTCGAGCAGCGGCGCCCACGGTGGGGCGCCGTCGTCCGGCACAGCGGCGACGACCGCGCCCGGCGCCGTGCTCATGCGGGCAGCCCGCAGCAACTCCCCGTCACCGACGACAGCGATCTCGAGCGGGCCGTCGAGGAAAGCGGCGGCAACCGCCAACCCGTAACCGATCGCCCGTGGGAACTTGGCGCCGAGCAACCGGACCGGGCCCAGCGCCGCCTCAGCGGCTTCCCGGTGCCGCGCCGACCCGGTCAGCGCGGCGTACGTCAGCAAGGCACCCGCCGCGGCTGACTGCCCGGACGGCGTGGCGTCGTCGGTGACACTGCGCGGCCGCCGCACGAGCGGCTCGGCGTCATCGGCCGTGTCGTGGAATCCGCCCTGCCCGTCGGCGAACTTGGTGAGGACGACGTCGAGCAGCTCGCCTGCGGCGGCGAGGTAGCGGCCCGAACTCGTGGCCTGCGCAAGGGCGAGCAGCCCGTCGGCGACGTAGGCGTAGTCCTCGAGCACGCCCATCGGCTTGCCTGCGACGCCGTCGCGAGAAACCCTCCGCAATCGACCGTCGATGAGGTGCACATCGAGCAGGAGTTGCATGGCGGCTTCCGCGCTTTGTACCCAGGCCGGTTCGTCGAGCAGCGTGCCGGCCTCGGCGAGCGCAGCGATCGCAAGACCGTTCCACGACGCGACCACCTTGTCGTCGCGACCGGGTTGGCGACGCGCCGAGCGCGCGTCGAACAGCTTGGCGCGAATGCGATCCCACCGATCCGCGTCGTCAGGATCGGCCGGAAGCTGCAGCACCGAGGCGCCATGCTCGAACGTTCCCCGCCCCGAGACGGCCAGCAACGCCGCAGCCCACTCGCCGTCCTCGGCGCCCAGCACCTCCGCCAGTTCTGCCGGCGTCCACACGTAGGTGGCACCCTCTTCACCCTCGGTATCGGCATCGAGCGCAGAGGCGAATCCCCCTTCGGGCGTACCAAGGTCGCGCAGCAGGAACGTGGCGGTTTCCGCTGCAACGCGCCTCGCCAGCGGCGAACCCGCCGAGCGCCACCAGTGCGCATACACCCGCAACAGCTGAGCGTTGTCGTAGAGCATCTTCTCGAAGTGCGGCACCACCCACTCGGCGTCGACGCTGTATCGCGCGAACCCACCGGCGAGCTGGTCGTAGATGCCCCCTCGTGCCATCGCCTCGCAGGTGCCGGCGACCATCTCGAGCGCGCCGACCGACCCGTACCTCAACAAGAACTCGAGAACCGACGACGGCGGGAACTTCGGTGCGCCACCGAAGCCCCCGTGCGCAGAATCGAACTCGCCGCGTAGCAGGGCGACCGCCTCGTCGAGGACGTCGGCGTCCGGCGGCGTCCGCTCGGCCGGCACGGCCGAACGCTCGTCGAGCAATCGCACGACTTCAGTGCCGGCCTCGCCGAGCTCGTCGCTGCGCGCCTCCCAGGCCTTCGCGACCGAGTCGAGGACCTGCCGAAACGACGGCATGCCCGCGCGCGGCACGTTGGGAAAATAGGTGCCGCAGTAGAACGGCTTGGCGTCCGGCGTCAAGAAGCAGGTCATCGGCCAACCGCCGTGGCCGGTCATCGCCTGCGTGGCATCCATGTAGACCGCGTCGACGTCGGGCCGTTCCTCGCGGTCGACCTTGACGCACACGAACCGCTCGTTCATCAGCCCGGCCGTCTCGGCGTCCTCGAACGACTCGTGAGCCATCACATGGCACCAGTGGCACGCCGAGTAGCCGACGGAAAGCAGCACCGGCGCGGCGCGGCGGCGCGCCTCCGCGAACGCCTCCTCCGACCACGGCCACCAGTCGACCGGGTTGTCCTTGTGCTGCAGCAGGTACGGGCTCGTCGCGTCGCCCAGTCGATTCGGCATGCTGACATCCTCACCCACTGCGTCGGGTTCGAATCAGCTAGCCGGCGAACAAGCCGGCTCTACTACCGGCAACCTCCGCCTCGTGGTCGAGCAACCAACGCTTGCGTTCCAGACCACCCGCGAAGCCGGTCAACGAACCGTCGGCGCCGATCACCCGGTGACACGGCACCAAGACACCGATCGGATTCCGCCCGACGGCCGCGGCGACCGCTCGGGTTTTGCTCCGGTCGGCCACCTTGGCGGCCAACTCACCGTAGCTCCACGTCGTCCCATAAGGGATGTCGAGGAGGCCGCGCCACACGGTGCACTGGAACTCGCTGCCGCGCAGCGAAATCGGGACGTCGAAGGTGGTCCGCGCGCCTTCGAAGTAGCTCATGAACTGGCTCGCGGCATCCTGCAAGAGCACGTCGTCGCGGCGCCACTCGGTGCCGATCGGCACTGCGTGCCGCTGGCCGACGAAGTGGGCGAGCGTCAGGGCAGGCGGCGAGTCGGCACCTGCGGCCGGTTGCGCTGCGAGCAGCACCTGGCCGAGCGGGCTCTCGATCGTGGTGTAGTACGTCATCCGCAATCTCCTAGGTTCGTCTACGTCGCGTCGCGAGGGTCTGCGGCGGCTTCACGTTGGGCCCGAACTGTCGAGCGACCACACGTGCTGCAAGGCGTAGGAGCGCCAGGGCCGCCAGCATTGCGCGACCTTCAGCGCGTTCTTCCGGTCTCCACCGATGCCGAGCAACGCCAGGCCACGTCTGGCTCCGAGGTCATCGGCCATGAACACGTCGGGGTCGCTCAGTGCCCGCATCCGCACGTAGGCCGCGGTCCACGGGCCGATCCCGGGCAGTGCCACCAAGCGCGCCTCGCTCTGGTCGCGATCGGCACCGGGATCGAGGTCGACCTCGCCGCGGACGACCGCCTCGGCGAGGGCGACGAGCGCCTCGGCGCGGCGCCGCGGCATCGGCAGCGTCGTGGCGTCGAGGGCCGCGATCTCGGCGGCAGTCGGGAAAGCATGGGTGAGCGTGCCGTCGGTTTGGGAGAGCGGGCGGCCGTGCGTCGTCGTCAGCCGCGCCGCCAGCGTTCGCGCGCCACGCACGCTCACCTGCTGCCCCAACACGGCCCGCGCCGCCACTTCGAACCCGTCGACATGGCCGGGGGCGCGGCGGCCCGGTGTCTTTCGGACGACCGGGCCGAGCACGTCGTCGGCGCCGAGCGCAGCGTCGATCGCATCGACATCGGCGTCGAGGTCGAGCAACCGCCGGCAGCGGGAAACGGCCGGACCGAGGTCTTTCAAGTCGTGCAACTTCAGCACGCACGGCAGCCAGCCGCGCTCATTCCACGTCGCCGTCGGGTCGTCGTCGGCGCCCGGCTCGCCGACCTCGACGACGGCGCCACCATGGTGGAGCGTGAGCGAGCGACGGTAACCGAACTCGGTAGCTTCTTCGATGCCGGCGACCGCGCGCGCCGCGAGGAACGCGAACAACGGGCGCGCCGCGAGCGGGCGGCGAAACGGGAGGCGCAACGCGATGCTGCCCGCGTGAGGCGCACCTCCGGATGGACGCCGCCGCGCTCGCAGTTGTGATGGCGTCAACGCGAACGTGGCTCTCACCGTGTCGTTGAACTGCCGCACACTGCTGAAACCCGCAGCGAAGGCGACATCGGTGATCGTCAGGTCGGTCGTCTCCAACAACAGGCGGGCGGTCTGCGAGCGTTGCGCGCGCGCCAGGGCGAGCGGGCCGGCGCCGACTTCTGCAACGAGCTGCCGATGAAGGTGCCGTTCGCTGTAACCGAGACGCGCGGCCAACCCGGCCACACCCTCGCGATCGACCACACCGTCGGCGACGAGCCGCATCGCCCGCCCGACGACGTCCGCCCGCATGTTCCACTCGGGCGAGCCCGGCGCAGCATCGGGCCGGCAGCGCTTGCACGCGCGGAAGCCGCCCTCCTGCGCGGCGGCCGCCGTGGCGAAGAACTGCACGTTGGTGCGCTTGGGAGTCACCGACGGGCAGCTCGGGCGACAGTAGATGCCGGTGGTCGTGACCCCGACGAAGAACCAACCGTCGAACCGCGGGTCGCGGCTCTTGAGTGCCCCGTAGCAGCCGTCGTCGTCCATCATGGGATCGAGCATGACGCATCGGGACGACGCCCGGCTGGCGGATTTCGGACGCCGGATGGCGGCGCGGGGATGATGTCCGATTCCCGCTAGTCGCTGGGCCGGAGCGGGCCGCGCGCGGGTTTGCGCCGCCATCGGATAATCGGACCCATGCCTGACGCCGTGAAGGACCTCGTGATCTCGCCGCGCGTCACGGTCCCGGCGGGCGAGCTGCGCTGGCGGTTCTCGCGGTCGAGCGGACCAGGCGGCCAGGGAGTGAATACCAGCGACAGCCGCGTCGAGCTGTCTTTCGACCTGAGCGACACTGCGGCGTTGCCCGACCCGTTACGGCAGCGGGCCATGGAGCGCCTCGCCGGCCGGCTGGTCGATGGCGTGCTCACGGTGACGGCAGCAGAACATCGCTCGCAGCTTCGCAACCGTGAGGCTGCGGCAGTAAGGCTGGCATCGATCCTGCGAACGGCCATCGCACCTCCGCCGCGAAGGCGGCGTCCGACCATGCCGTCGAGGTCAGCGGTCGAGCGGCGGCTGAGCGACAAGAAGGCGAACGCTCGACGCAAGGTCGAACGGCGACCACCGCGAGAGTGGTAGGCGTCAGTGGAGTTCTGCGAGGTCCACGAAGTGAATCTTGCCGGCGGATGTCGCGGCAGCGGGTAGTTCCTCCCACACCAGGTAGTCACCGCTGAGGAAGGCCACGTCGTTTTGCAAAGGCGGCAGCTCGATGTTGCGGTCGGCCTGCGGGTCGTACAGGAACTGGTGATAGGGCATGTCGGCAGGTGCCGGATCCTCGGCAGTACCCCAGTCGGGGCGGTACGGATCGATGTCGCTCCAGAGGAAGAAGCCGGCGGCGGACGACGAGAAGCCGCCGAAGCCACCGAAGCCACCGAGGTTGGCGGCAATGCGGCGGGCCGAAGAGCCCGGTGGTTGCTGACGCACCAAGCCGATCTCCACCGGCCGGTCGGCCGGTTCACTCGTTTGGCACCAGGTGCCGTCACACGGGCCGGGTGTCACGCGATCGGCGCCGGTGCGCAGGTCGACGGAGTGGAATGTCGCGGTGAAGCTCGCCGGGCCAGCGCCGGACCGGACGACGTAGTTCAGCCAGGGCCAGTTCAAACCGACGAGAGCGCCCCCATGGATCCGCGCATCGTAGAGCCGCCGCCGGTCTGCCAACGCGTACGCGTGCATCGTGCCGTCGGCGGCCCACGCTGCGACCCCGCCTGAGATCACCGGCGCGGCAGAATCGCCGAAGGCCGCCGTCCCGAGGACCAGGCGTCGACCGGTTGCCAGGTTCTCGGCGTGCACCGTGACATTGCTCAGCACCCCGTCGTCCCCCTCCCTGCCGTTCACCCACGTGACCCAGGAGCCGGCCGCGCCGTCGGAACTCACGACATCGACGAACTCTGCGCCGCGCCAGGATTCGGCACGGGTGTACTGGCCGGTGTCGAGCGTGCGGATGACGCGCGCCGTCAGCGGATCGACGACGACAAGCGCCCACGTGACGACGTCGCCGGGCTGATCGCCTTGCTGCAACGACCCAGCGGTCGCTTGTCCGACCACATGACCGCCATCGAGAACGGCGGCGACTGCGAAGCCGCGCCCGTCTGAGAGCACCGCAGGCGAGTCATGCACCTGAGCGCCGGCCGGCCACGGCACGACCGGTGCGGCGATGTCGACCTGCTTCCAGGCGGGCGAGCTAGGCGACGGCGAGTCGGCGGGCGAAGCAGACACCGCTTCTGCCAACGATCGTGACGGCGAAGCCGTCGAGGCCGGCGCAGCCGGCGAGGCCGGCGAGGCCGGCGCAGCGGCCGGAGCCGCCGATGCCGGTGACGAGGCGAGCCCGGTTGCCGTCCGTAGGCCGGAATGGTCGACGAGTCTCGCGACCAGCACGGTCGGCGCCGCGACGACCATCACCACCGCAAGCACCACGAGCGGGGCAAGCATCCGCCGACGCACCGATCTCTGCGCGTCGTCCACGATCTCCTAGACGCCGCGGACGCGCTCCACGTTGCCAACGGCCCACAGATCTCGTCGCCTAGCGACGCGGACGCGGCACCTCGGTAGTCGGGTCGGCCGCGTCGACCGGATGACCCGCGTCGCGCGGCGCACCCGGCGAGCGTTCGTCGGCCACCGGATCAGCCTTCATCTGCTGCGCTTTGCGCAGGTGCTTGACCATCGACCGGAACAAGAAATACATCACAACCGCCAGGACGGCGACGACGACGAGGCCGAGCCCACCGTTGCCGTTCTTGGCGGCCGCAGAGACCGTGCCGGTCGCATATCCGGCGAACGTCGGGACGATAGCGAGATTGGCCATCATGCGCGAACCTCTTCGCGGATGCCGGCGAACAGGTCGTCCTCGGGTATGGCCGACTCGACCAGCGAGCGGGCGAGCTCGAAATCTTCGGTCGGCCATGCGGCGCGCTGCAACTCGAGCGGCACCGCGAACCAGGGCCCGTTGGGATCGACCTGGGTTGCGTGCGCGAGCAACGCTTGGTCGCGCACCGGGAAGTAGTCGGCGCACGGAACGCGGGTGGTGATCGTGCGACCCTCGTCGCCGCCTTCGACCCACTTCGCCAGGCGTTCTGCGTACGGCGAATCGAGGCCACGGCTCAGCATCGCGTCGTGCAGGGCCTGGATGCGCGCGAGGTGGAAGGTGCAGTGGTAGTAGAGCTTGAGCGGCTGCCACGGCGGCGCCTCGCCGGGGTAGCGGTCGGGCTCGGCGGCCGCCTCGAACGCCTCGACGGAAACGCGATGACACATGACGTGGTCAGGGTGGGGGTAGCCGCCGTTCTCGTCGTAGGTGAGCATGACGTGCGGCCGCTCGCGTCGGACGATCTCGACGAGCGGCGCTGCCGCGACCTCCAAGGGCTCCAGCGCGAAACAGCCATCGGGCAGCGGCGGCAGCGGGTCACCCTCGGGCAAGCCGGAGTCGACGAACCCGAGCCATTCGTGGCGGACGCCGAGGATCCGCTCGGCCTCGGCCATCTCGGCGCGGCGGATGTTGCCGATGTCGGCGAGCACCTCCGGACGGTTCATCGCCGGGTTCAGGACCGTGCCGCGCTCGCCGCCGGTCAAGGTCACCACGAGGACGTCGACGCCCTCAGCGGCGTAGCGCGCCATGGTGGCCGCACCCTTGCTCGACTCGTCGTCGGGATGGGCATGCACGGCCATCAGCCGCAGTCGCTCGCTCAACGTCGTCCCAACCTGTCGTTCGATCCATAGCGGCGGCTCCGGGCGAGCAGCGCCCGGGCGCGGTCCGCCGCCGGCCCTTCCATTGTGGCGTTCCCGGTCATGGGCTCGCATTGCGGTTCCCGGCGCCGAGCCGGACGACGGCCGCGCACGGACGACTCAGCCGGACCGGAACTCGACCTGCCGGACCACGATGTAGCCTGATCCAATCCCCGAAAACGCTTGTTTGCGGGCGCGTCATTCCCGAAAAGACGGCAGTACCGGCAGTAACCGCACCAGCGGCAACAACGGCAGGCCGCCAGACTTCACCACCCGGCAAGGAGCACCGTGACCGAGCCCAACGCGACCACGACCACCGTGACCTGGTTGAGCCAGGAGGCCTACGACCGGTTGACCGCCGAGTTCAACCACTTGTGCGGGCCGGCGCGTCTCGAGATCGCGACCAAGATCGAAGCCGCCCGCGAAGAAGGCGACCTCCGCGAGAACGGCGGGTACCACGCGGCGAAAGAGGAGCAGGGCAAGATGGAGGCCCGCATTCGCCAGCTGCGGCAACTGTTGGAGTCGGCGAAGGTCGGCGAGCCGCCGGCCGACCACGGCATCGTGCAGCCAGGCATGGTCGTCACCGTTCGTTACGAGGGCGACGACGAGGAGCTGACGTTCCTGCTCGGCTCGCGTGAGGACACCGGCAAGAGCGTCGACGTCTACTCCCCGAGTTCACCGCTTGGCTCCGCCCTCGTGGGCAAGAAGGTGGGCGAATCGGCGAGTTACACGCTGCCGAACGGGCGCGCGATGACCGTCTCCGTCGTGGAGGCGAAGCCCTTCACGGGTTGAGGAGTGGAGGCGAAGCCCTTCACGGGTTGAGCAGTGGAGGCGAAGCCCTTCACGGGTTGAGGAGTGGAGGCGAAGCCCTTCACGGGTTGAGGAGTGGAGGCGGAGCCCTTCACGGGTTGAGGAGTGGAGGCGAAGCCCTTCACGGGTTTCGGGTAGCGGCTTCGACGAGCGGCAGCGTGCGGTAGGGCACCGGTGCCGAAAGGGCGATCACGGTCGAGGTCCGCACGATCCCGTCGAAGTCGACGACGCGATCGATGATCGCCTGAAGGTCGGCGTTCGAGCG
The DNA here is from genome assembly GCA_963782965.1 of uncultured Actinomycetes bacterium. Taxonomy (GTDB): domain Bacteria; phylum Actinomycetota; class Actinomycetes; order Acidothermales; family Acidothermaceae; genus CAWALV01. The sequence continues at coordinate 410,919 of CAWALV010000006.1, read as the reverse complement.
GGCGACGACCCGGCACAGCAGGTCGCCAGGGCCGGTGATCGTGTGCACCTCGAGGACCTCCGGCACGCCGGCCAGATGGCGTTGCACGTCGTGACCGCTGCCCTGCCGGATCTCCAGCGTGGCGAAGGCGGTCACGCCGTAACCGAGTGCGGCCGGGTCGACGTCGGGCCCGAAACCGCGGACCACCCCGCGCGACTGCAACCGTTCGAGTCTCGCCTGCGCAGTACCTCGCGCCACGGCGAGTTGCCGAGCCAGCTCGAGGACGCCGATCCGGGGCCGCTCGCCGAGCAGCGCGAGCAACTTGGCATCGAGCTCGTCGATCTGACCGGGCATCCCGACCTCCTGTATGATCCCGACCGGCGGCATTGGCTGGACATATTGACCAATCGTATTCCCAGTCGCCTAGACCACCTGAGCACTCTGTGCAGCGAGAGCTCTTACTATTGCCTAATCCGGCTCGTGGTTCCACTCTCGAATGCATGACTGCGCCGCTCACAGCCCAGACCGATGACGCCCTCGACGCACGCGACGCGTTCCCCGTCAACGGCATGGACGCCGTCGTGTTCGCCGTGGGCAACGCGCGCCAGGCGGCGCACTACTACTCGACGGCGTTCGGTATGCGGGCCGTCGCCTACTGCGGGCCGGAGACCGGCGACCACGGCCGTGCGTCGTACGTCCTGAGTGCCGGGAGCGCCCGCTTCGTGTTCACGACGGCGATCCGGCCCGACGACCCGCTGGCCGCGCAGGTTACGGCACACGGCGACGGCGTCGTCGACCTGGCGCTCGCCGTGCCGGACGTCCCGGCCGCGTATCGGCACGCGGTGTCGGCCGGCGCCCGCGGCGTCGAGGAGCCGCACTCGATCGTCGACGAGCACGGGGTCGTCGTCCGCGCTGCGATCGCGACGTACGGGCAGACCGTGCACTCGCTGATCGACCGCTCACAGTACGAGGGCCCCTACCTGCCGGGATACGTCGCGATCCCGCCGATCGTCGAGCCGCCTGCGAAACGGTTCTTCCAGGCGATCGACCACTGCGTCGGCAACGTCGAGCTCGGCCACATGGACGAATGGGTCGACTACTACCACCGGGTCATGGGCTTCACGAACATGAAGGAGTTCGTCGGCGACGACATCGCCACCGAATACTCCGCCCTCATGTCGAAGGTGGTCGCGGACGGTTCTCGGAAGGTGAAGTTCCCGCTGAACGAACCTGCGGTCGGCAAGAAGAAGTCGCAGATCGACGAGTACCTGGAGTTCTACGGCGGCCCCGGAGTGCAGCACATCGCGTTGGCGACGAACGACATCGTCAGCTCGGTGCGCGCGATGCGAGCGGCAGGCGTCGAGTTCTTGGAGACGCCGGACTCCTACTACGAAACTCTTGGCGAATGGGTCGGCGAGACGCGAGTACCGCTCGAGGAGTTGCGCTCGCTACGCATCCTCGCCGACCGCGACGAAGACGGCTACCTGCTGCAGATCTTCACCAAGCCGGTACAGGACAGGCCGACCGTGTTCTTCGAGCTGATCGAGCGGCACGGCTCGATGGGCTTCGGCAAGGGCAACTTCAAGGCGCTGTTCGAAGCGATCGAGCGCGAGCAGGCTCGGCGCGGCAACCTCTGAGGCGCCGGAGCCTCCCGGCTGTTAGGCATCCGCGGGTCTCTTGGCCCGCGGATGCCTAACAGCAACCGCGAAGCCGGTCAGCGGGCGGCGGCAGCGCGGTACTTGCGCACCGACAGGGGCACGAAGATGAGCAGGAGCACCAGGCTCCAGCCGATCGCCGTCACCTCGGGGTGCTGCATCGGCCACGCGGACGGGACCGGTATCGAGCCGTTGTTGCCGAACAGCGAACGCGCAGAGGCGACCACGGCACTGACCGGATTCCAGTTCGCCACCGCCTGAAGCCACCCGGGCAAAGACTGCGACGTCACGAACGCGTTCGAGATGAAGGTCACCGGGAACAGCCAGATGAAGCCGGCGCTCTGTGCCACCTCGACGCTGCTGACCGACAACCCGATCGTGGCGGAAACCCAGGAGAGCGCAAAGGCGAAGAGGAACATGATGGCGTATGCGGCGGCCGCGTAAAGGACGCCCCGCTCGATGCGCCAACCCACGAGCAAGCCGCACACCGACATCACGAACATCACGATGACGTTGTTGACGAGGTCGGACGACGTGCGGCCGACGAGTACGGCCGATCGCGCCATCGGCAGCGATCGGAAGCGGTCGATGATGCCCGACTCGAGGTCGTGGGCAAGACCCATCGCGGTGATGGCCGACCCGAACGCCACCGTCTGCGTGAAGATGCCCGCCATCAAGTAGGTGCGGTAGTTGACGCCCTCGGTATGGATCGAACCGCCGAACACGTAGGCGAACAGCAGCACGAACATGATCGGTTGGATCGTGGTGAAGATCAGCAGATCGGGAATCCGCTTGATCTTGATGAGGTTCCGTTTCGCGACGATGAAACCGTCGCCCAGCGTCTGACCCATCACGCTCACGACTGGGCTCCCTTCTCGCGGCCCCGGCCGCCCTTGCCGCGAGCCCGCCCACGTTTGCCGGTCGGCGCGGCCGGTTCGTCCTCGGCCGCATGGCCGGTGAGCGCCAAGAAGACGTCGTCCAGAGTCGGACGGCGAAGGCCGACGTCGGAGACGACGACTCCCGCAGCGTCGAGCTGGCGAAGAGCATCGATCAGCACCGGGGAGCCGCCCTGGGCCGCAACCCCCACCGAGCGGGTGTGCTGGTCGACCTTCGGCTCGCCGGTACCCACCCGCGCCAGCACCTCGGCGGCCGCCGCGAGTTCGTCGGCCGCGCTGACCGTGACCTCGAGGTGCTCGCCACCCACCTGCGACTTCAGCACGTCGGCGGTGCCCCGAGCGATGATCCGGCCGCGGTCGATGACCACGATCGAGTCGGCCAACCGGTCGGCCTCCTCCAGGTATTGCGTGGTCAGAAGTAGCGTCGTGCCCGAGCCGACGAGTTCGGCGAGGACATCCCACATGCCGAGGCGGCTGCGCGGGTCGAGCCCGGTCGTGGGCTCGTCGAGGAAGAGCACCCGCGGCCTGATGACGAGCGCGCCGGCGAGGTCGAGCCGGCGCCGCATGCCGCCGGAGTAGGTCTTGACCACGCGCGTCGCCGCATCGGCGAGGTCGAAGCGCTCGAGCAGCTCATCGGCGCGAGCCCGTGACTCCGCCCGGCCCAGGTGGTAGAGCCGACCTATCATGTCGAGGTTCTCTCGGCCGGTGAGGTTCTCGTCGACCGCGGCGTACTGCCCGGAGAGCCCGATGGTGCGCCGTACCGCGTCGGCATCGCGGACGACGTCGAGCCCGGCTACGGTCGCCCGACCGGCGTCCGGCTCGAGGAGCGTGGTGAAGATGCGGACGGCGGTCGTCTTGCCGGCACCGTTCGGGCCGAGCAGGCCGAGCACCGTGCCTTCGGGCACTTGGAGGTCGAAGTCGTCGAGCGCTCGCACTTCGCCGTAGTGCTTGGCGAGCCCCTCTGCCTCGATCGCGAAGCCGGCGCGCGAAGGCTGCGGCGACGTGACCACAGCGGTGAAGCCGGACGCCGGGCCTGTCATCGACCCGTCAGCCATGGTTCCTCCTCGTTGGCGCCGACCTCGCACAGTAGCCCCTCACGCGGCGTCAAGGTCAACCGAGAAACAACTGCCCGGGGCGGGCGGATGCAGTCGAGTCCGGTCGAGTCCTGCGTCGACCGGGAGGAGTTGGTCGGCGGAGCCGGAGTTAGTTGAACGTGACGCGATACCCGTGGGATCGCAGCAGTTCCAGCACGTCGCGGGAGTGGTCGGGCCCCCGCGTCTCCAGTTGCAGCGCCACCTCGACCTCGTCGACGTTGAGCGTCGGCCGGGTGCGTTCGTGGACGACGTCGAGCACGTTGCCACCCGCATCGGCGAGCTTTTGCAGCAACGCGGCAAGGGCCCCCGGATGGTCGGGCAACCGCACGTGGAACGAGAGGTACCGACCCGCCGCCGCTAGGCCGTGCCGCAGCACCCGCACGAGCAACACCGGGTCGACGTTTCCGCCGGAAAGCACGATGGCAACCGGCGGCTCGAAGGCTGCGGGCTCGTCCATCACGGCGGCGACCCCGGCCGCTCCCGCGGGTTCTACGACGAGCTTCGCCCGTTCCAGGCAGAACAGCAGGGCGCGCGACAGCGACTCCTCCGAGACGGTGAGGATGCGGTCGACGTGCGCGCGCACGAGCTTCACGGTCAGGTCGCCGGGACACCCGACCGCGATCCCGTCGGCCATCGTCGACATCGCGTCGAGCGGCACCGGCTTGCCGAGCTGGATGGACGCCGGCAACGCCGCCGCGCCCTCGGCCTGCACGCCGACCACTACGACGTCCGGCCGCTGAGCCTTCACCGAGACCGCGATACCGGAGGCGAGCCCACCGCCCCCAGCCGCGACGACGATCGTGCGGACGTCGGGAAGCTGCTCGAGGATCTCCAGACCGACGGTCGCCTGCCCGGCGACGATGTCGTGATGGTCGAACGGGTGGATGAAGACCGCGCCGGTCTGTTCGGCGAACGACACCGCTTCGCGCAAGGCGTCGTCGACGGAATGCCCGACGAGATGCACCTGCGCTCCATAGTTGCGGGTGGCCTCGACCTTCGGGAGCGGCGCACCCTGCGGCATGAAGACGACAGCCTTCGCGTCGAGGAGGGCGGCAGCGAGTGCCACGCCCTGCGCGTGGTTGCCCGCGCTGGCTGCGACGACACCGCGCGCCCGCTCGGCGTCGGACAGCCGCGCGATGCGCACGTACGCGCCGCGAATCTTGAACGAGCCGCCGCGCTGGAGGTTCTCGCACTTGAGTTGCACCGGACCGCCGACGAGCCCGGCGAGGGCCCGGCAGCCCTCCATCGGCGTGTGGCGAGCGACGCCCTCGAGCATCTGCGCGGCCGCACGGGCGTCGGCGAGCCATGCGGCCAGGCCGTTCTCTCCGGCGTCCGCTGAGGCGTGCATGTCCCGAGTCTGGCACTCGCCAGTTCCCGCCGCACTCACTGCCGACCTCGGCCGGGTGCCAGGATGGACGGATGCGTACCCACGTCGCTCCGCACCTGGCCGACCACGTCGTCGATGGCATTCGGTTGCGGAGCACGAGGTACGGCAGCCCCGGCGACGGCCTCGATCATGCCCCGGCCGTGCTGTTGCTCCATGGCTTTCCCACGTCGTCGCAGCTGTGGCGTGAGGTGGCGCCCGAGATGTGCGCCGGCACCGCGGAGAACCTGCACATCATCGCCCCTGACCTTGCGCAGCTCGGCGAGTCCGAGCGGGTGGGCCGGGTCGTCGACCTCGCCACCCAGGCCAGACTGATGCTCGGGCTGCTCGACGCGATGGACGTCGACCAGGTCGTGGTCGCCGGCCACGGGATCGGCGGCGCCGTCGCCGTCCACCTGACCGCTCTCGCCGGGCCCCGGGTCGCCGGCCTCGCGCTCCTCGACGCGCCCCTGCACGCGGATGCGTGGCCGGTACCGGGGGTGTTGCCGATGCTGTTGCCCGGCGTCCGCGAGGTGTGCGCCCGTGCGCTGCCGCTGGCACCCAAGCTGGCCGAATGGGCACTGCGCCGGACCGTCGGCGCCGGCAGTGACGCCGGTGGGGCCCGGCCTTTCGACCGGTATGTCGAGGCGTTGCGGCGGCCCGGCGCCGTCCGCGGCCTGGCGCAGTTCGTCGCGGGCGTCGACCCGGTCGCCGTCGAGGCCGCGTGGCACGTGGTCCGCGCCGTACCACCACCGACGCTGGTGATGTGGGGCGCCGAAGACCGGCTGCACGCGCTCTCGTACGGACGCCGGGTGGCCGGCGAGATCCCCTCGGCGGCATGGGTTCCGGTGGCCGGCGCCGGGCACCTGTTGCCGGAGGAGAAGCCGGAGCGGGTCGCCGAGGAGCTTGTCGCCTTCCACGCCGAGATCGTCGGCGACTGAGCCGCTCTCCCCCGCTCTCCGAACGGTTGCCGCGTCGGTTCCCGAGGACTTCGCAACTATTTGCACAAAGTCTTCGGGGTCTTCGGGAACTTCAAGATCGGCCCGCGGCGCAGTCCGAAACCGATTTGAGTTCCGGGCAAGCCGCGCCGATACTTGCATGATGCAAGCAAACGAAGCCGTGGACCGGTCGCCCGACGTGCAGGCACTGGCGCTGGTCGACGCGCTCTACGCCACCGTCCGTCGCGCGCACCGGCTGCGCCGGCTTCGGGTGCACAGCTCCTGCGACAAGGCCGGCCTCGTGTTGCTGGCGCAGCTGGTCGAGCACGGCCCGATGCGGCTCTCCGACCTCGCCACGGCCGTGCAACTCGACACCTCCACGGTCAGCCGGCAGGTGCGAGGGCTCTGCGACGGCGGGTTCGCCGAAGCCCTCGACGACCCGGCCGACCGAAGGGCCCGGCTGTTGCGGATCAGCGCCGCCGGCCGCGCCGAGCTCGAATCGGTCACCCGCGAACTCGGCGAGGTACTCAGCCGCGCGACGAGCCGCTGGGCCGCACGCGACGTCGACCAGCTGACCACGCTGCTGGCCCGGCTCGCCGACGACCTCACATTGAGCAACAGCGCTACTGCCGAACCGAACACGCCGCTTGCCTCGCCCGCCGCCAGCGCACGCGGCGCCGTTGGTTTCGTCAAGGAGAGGACCCGATGAGTCAACCGTCCGACACCGCCGCCGCGAGCTCGGCACCTCCCGAGCCCGTGAACATGACGCATCGCCAGATCATGGTGGTGCTGTCCGGCCTGATGCTGGGCATGCTGCTGGCGGCCCTCGACCAGACGATCGTCTCGACCGCATTGCCCCGGATCACCGGCGACCTCGGCGGGCGTGAACACCTCGGCTGGGTCGTCACGGCTTACCTGCTGACCTCGACCGCATCGACACCGCTGTACGGAAAGATCTCCGACCTGTACGGGCGCAAGAAGGTCTTTCAATTCGCGATTGTCGTGTTCCTCATCGGTTCGGCCTTCGCCGGCGCGAGCCAGAACATGGCCGAGCTCATCGCGACACGGGCCTTCCAGGGTCTCGGCGCGGGCGGCCTCATCACGCTGGCACTCGCCATCATCGGCGACGTCATCCCACCCCGTGAGCGAGGCCGCTACCAGGGCTACTTCGGCGGGGTGTTCGGAATCGCGAGCGTGGTCGGCCCGCTGCTCGGTGGCTTCTTCACCACCGAACTCAGCTGGCGGTGGGTCTTCTACATCAACCTGCCGCTCGGCGCCGTCGCTCTCTTCGTCACCAGCGCTGTGCTCGACATCCCGTTCCACCGCCGCGACCACAAGGTCGACTACGCCGGCGCATCGATTCTCGTGCTCGGAACGTCAGGGTTGCTGCTCGCACTGTCCCTGGGCGGCAAGGCGCACCACGGCGGTTTCGCCTGGGGTTCGCCGCAGATCGTCGGCTCCTTCATCATCGGGGCGCTTCTACTCGGCGCGTTCGTGTGGTGGGAAGGCAAGGCCCCCGAGCCGATCCTGCCGCTGCGACTGTTCCGCAACCGCGTGTTCACGGTCGCCAACATCATGGGTTTCATTCTCGGGTTCGCGATGTTCGGCGCCATCATCTACTTGCCGCTGTATTTGCAGGAGGTCAAGAACGTCTCCCCCACGCTCTCCGGCCTGCAACTGCTGCCGTTGATGGCAGGCATCCTCACCACCTCCATCGGCAGCGGCCGCATCATCAGCAAGGTCGGCCGGTACAAGATCTTCCCGATCATCGGCATGGCCTTGACCATCGTGGCCTTCGCCCTGATGAGCATGATCAAGGCCGACACGTCGTATATCCGGCTCGCCGGGGAGTTCCTGCTGATGGGCGCCGGCATGGGTTGCATCATGCAGGTGCTGGTACTGGCGATCCAGAACTCTGTCGCCTACACCGACATGGGCGTGGGCACGTCGTCCAACACCTTCTTCCGGAGCATGGGCAGCTCGCTCGGCGTAGCCGTCTTCGGCGCGATCTTCACCAATAGCCTCACCGGCTACCTGGTCTCGCACGTCCCGGCAAGCGCCCAGGCACAGGTGTCGGCGGCGATCAACAGCGGGCAAGGCGGCAGTAGCGTGCAACTACCGCAGCCGCTGCGGACCCTGATGGACAACGCCTACGTGCAAGGCATTCAGCACACCTTCTTGTGGACGCTCCCGCTCGCCGCCGTCGGCCTGGCACTCGCGTTCGTGTTGCCGGAAAGGCACCTGTCCAGGCAGTCGGGTCTTGGGCGGGCGGCCGCCGCCAGCACCGGCGCCGGCCCGCAGGCGGTCGCGCCCGGAATCGACTGAGTCGAATAATCAGCAGCCCGACACCTGTCGTCTAACTAGAGTCGAGCCCATGCCCGAGATCGCAGCAGACGTCGTCGTCCGCCCGATGGTTGACGCCGATGTTCCCACCACGCAAGAGATGTCGTACAACGCGTTGCGCAACGCCGGCAAGCAGTACGGCTGGCAGATGGAGGAGTTGGACGACGACGGGCGGGCGAAGGGCCAGCGCCGGCTACGGCATGCCTTGCGTCATGACCCTGACGGCTGCTTCGTTGCAGACGCCGGCGGCGACATCGTCGGCGTCGGGATCGCCACGCGTCGCGAGAAGCTGTGGTTCCTCTCACTCCTCGCCGTTTCCACCGACGCGCAATCGCGCGGGATCGGCCGTCGACTCCTCGATGCCACGTTGAGGACCCTCGACGACCTCGGCGCGCTGTGCGCCAGCGACGACCCGAAGGCCCTGCGCCGTTACCGAACAGCCGGCTTCGACCTGGTGCCCTGCTATGAAGCGAAGGGCAAACTCGACCGGGCGCGGTTACCGGCGAACGGCGCCGTCCGACCCGCCGCTTTGGCCGAAGTCCGCGACTTCATCGAAGACATCGCCGCGTTCCATCGCGGCGCACCGCACGGCGTCGACCTCGACTACTTCGACGCAGGTGAAGCCGCGCTCTTCGTCACCGACACCGCAGCCGGTCGCGGCTACACCTTCGTCGACCCGCGTGGCCCTGCGGTCATCGGTGCCACCACACCCACGGCTGCCCGCGCCCTGCTCTGGACGGCGCTTGCGGAGTCCGGCGACGAACCGAACCTGTTCTGGATCACCCACGCCCAGCAATGGGCACTCGACGTCGCCCTCGAGGCGGGCCTTTCCCTCGGCGCCCACGGCAGCCGCTGCGTCAAGGGCGACGTCTGGCGGTCATCGCCGTACATCCCCAGCGGCGGCTGGGGCTAGCGAACCCGGCGGGTCCAGGCCAGCAAGCTGTCGGCGTCCAGCGTGTTGATGACCGACTCCGGGCGCACGCCGCACTCCTGCGCGCGTGCACACCCGGTGATCTGCCACTCCAGCTGACCGGGCGCGTGCGCGTCGGTGTCGATCGCGAACAGGCAGCCCATCTCGACCGCCAGCCGCAGCAGCCGGCGCGGCGGGTCGAGCCGTTCCGGTCGGCTGTTGATCTCGACGGCCACGCCGCTTCGTCTGCACGCCGCGAAGACGGCAGCTGCATCGAACTGCGATTCCGGCCGCGCCCTGCCGCGTTCGCCGCCGTCGCGGTCGGTCACCAGGCGCCCGGTGCAATGACCGAGCACGTCGACCCGCGGGTTGCCGACCGCGTTCACCATGCGGGTGGTCATCGCGTCGGCCGGCATCCGCAGCTTCGAGTGCACGCTGGCCACGACGATGTCGAGCTCGTCGAGCAGGTCGGGGTCTTGGTCGAGCGACCCGTCGTCCAAGATGTCGCACTCGATGCCGGTCAGGATGCGAAACGGCGCGAGCCGGTCGTTCAGTTCTGCGACCATCCGCAACTGTTCACGCAACCGTTCCACGCTCAGTCCGCGAGCAACGGTCAGCCGGGGCGAATGGTCAGTGAGTGCGATGTAGTCGTGCCCGCCGCCGTCGAGTGAGCTTGCGGCTTCGGCCATCTCCTCGATCGGGCTGCCACCGTCGCTCCAGTCGGAGTGCGTGTGCAGGTCGCCGCGCAGCGCCGCGCGGAGCTCTTCACCGCCGAGCGGCGAGGTGCCGGACACCGTCACGGCCGCGGGCGCGGCTTCCAGCCTGGCCAGGTATTCGGGGGTCCGGCCCGCGAGCGCGTCTGTCACCACGGCCGCGGTCGCCTTGCCGATTCCGGGAAGGTCGGTCAGCGTGCCGGCGTCGGCCCGGCGTCGGAGTTCCGCCTCGGGCAACCCGGCAACGGTCGCGGCGGCGTTGCGGAACGCCCGCACCCGGTACGTCGGCTCGTGCGCGCGTTCGAGCAGGAACGCGATGCGCCGCAGGGTCGCGGCAGCGTCGGGTGGGTCGTTGGCCACGCCGGTGTTCTAACCGGACGCGCCAGGCGACGGCTGGTGGGCCGGCTCGGGTTCGCGAAGGCTGCCGAAGACGAGCACGGACGCCGAGAAGCCGTGCAGGTGGTTGCGCCCGCCGACGGGCCCGATCTCGCCCGACGCGAAGAAGCCGGCGACCGCAGAGGTTGCCATCCCCTGCCGCATCGCCAAGACGTCGTGGTCAGCGGACGTGAAGAGGTTCGAACCACGACCGTTGCAGGAGAAGAGCAACGCGCCGTCGACCGACGTGAACTCCTCTCGCAGTCGCTTCACCATGTCGCGCAGGTCGTCATCGGCCGACGCGGCGTCTCGCACTTGGAAGCGCACGGTCCGCCCGACTTCGACGACGTCGCCGATAGCGATCGCGCCACGCGGCTGATCAAGGCCGAGGATGCCGCGCACCAGAAAATCCCCGCGCTCGTGTTCTTCGGCGTACTCGTCCATCGCGATGCCGAGCTGCAGGCCCGCGCTGGCCAGCGCCTGGTCTTCCGACGACAACGTGCTCATCACGTATTCGAGTTTGCGGATCGCCGGCATACCCGCCAGTTCGAGGAGCAGGTTGCCCTCCGCCGCCGTGACGGTCATCGGCGGGCCCACCGGGCGGCAGCCCTGGCTCACCATGGCCCGGGCGCCGACCGGGCCGCCGAGCACGACGCCGACCGCTCCGCGGTCGACCGATCGGTTGTCGAGCAGCAACCGGCTCGAACCCGGGCCCCGGCTCCCCGCCGCCATGCCGCCGACCAGCGGCAAGCCCATGGCGTCGTTCGCCTGCTCGACGAACCCGTCTGCGGGAAACGAGTACGGATCGGCGAGGACGACCGCGACCTCGTCGACGTCGTCGATCGTGGGCAGCCCCAGCACGGCCATGCCCTTCGGGGTGCGGATCACCTCGAGGTGGAAAGCCCGAATGCGGACGCCGGGCAGTACCGCGGCCCAGACGCTCACGGCGCTCGTCGCCTCGACCCCACGAGCGGAACCGATCACCCCGGACGCGCTGCAACCGATCACCGTGCGGGCCCGGACGACGCTCGCCGCCCGCTGCAACGCCGCACCGACCTGCTCCGGGTCGTCACCGCACACGAACACGCAGGCGAGGTCGGGGTTGAGGCCGCCCAGCGGGTCGCGCGCCGCCATGGCAGCGGTCTCAGCCGCGCGCACAAGATCGGCATCGATGGCGAGACCCTCTGCGAACCGTGGCACGTCGGCAATCTTCCCAGCATGGGTCGGCTCCTGTCATGCCGCCGTCCGGGCTGCCGATCGAGTGCGCTCCCAGCCGATACCCCTGCACGTGACCGCAAGTCGAGACGTAAGGTCGGAAGGGTGCCAACCACTCACGTGCTTTCACATCCGGCCATCGCCACCTTGCACGCGTTACGCGCAGAAGGTCACGTGCACAAGCCGGTCAAGGACGAGATCCGCGACAACCTGCTGGCCAAGCTGCGCACCGGCGAACCGCGTTTCCCCGGGATCGTGGGCTTCGACGAGACGGTGCTGCCCCATGTGGAGCGTGCCTTGCTCGCCGGCCACGACTTCGTGCTGCTCGGCGAGCGGGGGCAAGGCAAGACGCGGTTGATCCGCAGTATCGCCGCGCTGCTCGACGAGTGGACCCCGGTCGTCGCCGGCTGCGAGATCAACGACCACCCGTACGCACCGGTGTGCGCGCGGTGCCGCGCGCTGGCGATCGAGGCCGGCGACGACCTGCCGGTCAGCTGGAAGCATCGCGACGAGCGGTACGGCGAGAAGCTGGCGACTCCCGACACCAGCGTCGGCGACCTCATCGGTGACGTCGACCCGATCAAGGTGGCGGAGGGGCGCACGCTCGGCGACCCGCAGACCGTGCACTACGGGCTGGTACCGCGCTTCAACCGCGGCATCTTCTCGGTCAACGAGCTGCCCGACCTGGCCGAGCGCATCCAGGTGTCGCTGCTGAACGTGCTCGAAGAGCGCGACGTGCAGATCCGCGGGTACGCGCTTCGGCTACCGCTCGACGTCCTGCTCGTGGCCAGCGCCAACCCGGAGGACTACACCAACCGGGGCCGCATCATCACCCCGCTGAAGGACCGGTTCGGCGCCGAGGTCCGCACCCACTACCCGCTTCGGTTGCAAGACGAGATGAGGCTCATCGGTCAGGAAGCGGCGCTCGCTGCCGTCGTCCCGACGCACTTGCTGGAAGTCGTCGCGCGCTTCACCCGGCTGGTGCGCGAGTCGACCGCGGTCGACCAGCGGTCCGGCGTGTCGGCGAGGTTCGCGGTGGCCGGCGCCGAGACCGTCGCGGCGTCGGCGCTGCGGCGCGCCGCGGTCACCGGCGAGACGGACGCCGTGGCCCGGGTGTGCGACGTCGCCTCGATGGTCGACTCCCTGCAAGGCAAGGTCGAGTTCGAGGTGAGCGAAGAGGGCCGCGAACGCGACGTGCTCGTGCACCTGCTTCGCCGGGCGATCGCCGAGACGTTTCGCGGTCGGCTCGGCACCACCGACCTGGCCGGCTTGCTGTCGCGCTTCGAAGAGGGCACGACCGTCGAAAGCGGCGACCTTGTCCCGGCGTCGGAGCTGCTGAAGCGGGTCGGGCCGGTGCAAGGCCTCGCCAAGATCATGGAACGGCTCGAAGTCGGTGGCGGCGAAGACCCGGGGCAGGCCGCTGCCGCACTGGAGTTCGCGCTCGAAGGGCTGTACTTGACCCGGCGGTTGAGCAAGGACGACTTGCCCGGCCGCACGGTCTACGGCGGCTGACATGAGTGGCCCGGCGTACCGGTACGGCCCGTGGGACGACGGGCCCGACCCGCTCGCCCCGCCGTACGACGTCGCCGAGGCGTTGGACGAGCTCGGCGACGCCGTGTTGGACGGCGCGAACACCCGCGACGCGTTGCGTGATCTGTTGCGCCGCGGTGCGAGCGGCCTGCGCGGCACCGAGGACCTGCTGCGCCAGGTGAGGCAACGCCGCCGTGCCCTGCGGGAGAGCGGCAAGCTCGGCGGCACCCTGGAGGAAGCGCGCGCGCTGCTCGACAAAGCAGTCGGGCAGGAACGTGCGGCGCTGTTCCCCGACCCGAGTGACGACGCCCGGCTGCGCGAAGACGAGCTCGACACGCTGCCGAACGATCCGGCGCGGGCGATCAGGGCACTGAGCGACTACGAATGGCGCTCCCCCGAGGCGCGCGAAACCTACGAGCAGTTGAAGAACCTGCTGCGCGAGGAACTGCTCGACTCCCAGTTCCGCGGCATGAAGACCGCGCTGCAGCAGATGCGTTCGGGCTCGCCGCAGGCGTCGGAGTCGATGCAAGCGGTCAAGGACATGCTGGCCGATCTCAACGAGATGCTCGCCGCCGACTCGCGCGGCGAGCACACGGCGGAGCAGTTCGAGCAGTTCATGGCCAAGCACGGCCAGTTCTTCCCCGACAATCCGGCGAACCTCGAAGAACTCGTCGACTCCCTGGCCCGGCGCGCAGCGGCCATGGAGCGCATGCTCGCGTCGATGACGCCGCAGCAGCGCGACGAGCTGGCCGCGTTGATGTCGCAGGCGATGGAAGACATGGGCCTGGCCGCGGAGATGTCGCGGCTGGGCGACGCGCTGCGGCAGCGGCGTCCCGACCTCGACTGGAACGGCCGGCAGCGGATGCGCGGCGAGCAACCGCTCGGTATGTCCGACGCCACGAGTGCCCTCGAGGAACTCGCCGACCTCGAAGACCTCGAGTCGACGCTCGGGCAGGACTACCCCGGCGCGAGCTTGGCCGACATCGACGAGGAAGAGGTTCGTCGCGCGCTCGGCCGCAGAGCCGTCGACGACCTCCGGCAACTGCGCGAGATCGAACGCGAGCTCGAACGGCAGGGCTACCTGCGGCGCGAGAGCGGCCAGCTCGAGCTGACGCCGAAGGCCGTCCGCCGGCTCGGCGCGACCGCGTTGCGGCGGGTGTTCGCGTCGCTGTCGTCGTCCAGCCGGGGCGATCACGATGTGCCCGACGCGGGTGCAGCAGGTGAGCTGACCGGCTCGTCGCGCCCGTGGCAGTTCGGTGACGAGCAGCCCATCGATGTGGTGCGCACCGTGCAGAACGCGATCCGGCGCAACGGCGTGTCACGTGGCGGTGCCGGCGGTGTGCGCTTGCACGTCGACGACTTCGAGGTGACCGAGACGGAACGGCGCACCTCCGCCGCGGTGTGCCTGCTCGTCGACCTCTCGTGGTCGATGACCCTGCGCGGCACGTGGGGAGCGGCGAAGTCGACCGCTCTCGCTCTGCACTCGCTGGTGACGACCCGGTTCCCGCAGGACGCGTTGCAAGTGATCGGCTTCTCCAACTACGCGCGGGTGCTGCAACCGACCGAGCTGGCCGGGCTGGACGCCGAGATGGTGCAGGGCACGAATCTCCAACACGCGCTGCTCATCGCCGGCCGCTTCCTCGACCGCCACCCCGAGCACGAGCCCGTTGTGCTGGTGGTGACCGACGGCGAGCCGACCGCACACCTGATGCCGAACGGCGACTACTCCTTCGACTGGCCGCCGTCGCGGCACACGCTCAGCCTCACGCTGGCCGAGGCCGACAAGATGACTCGACGCGGCGCGACGTTGAACGTCTTCATGCTGGCCGACGACGCCGGCCTGGTCGACTTCGTCGAGCTTCTCGCCAAACGAAACGGCGGCCGGGTCTTCTCGCCGTCCGGCGACAAGCTGGGCGACTACGTGGTCAGCGATTACTTGCGAGCCCGCCGCGGGCGAGCAGCTGCCGCCCGAGGTTGACCACGCTCTCCGGGGGCGCCCGGGCAGGTCTAAGGGCAGGTCGGACGCCGACGAGTAGCGTGACGCCGTGCAGCTGAAGGTCTTCCGGGGGTTGCCGCGAGAAGTCGCGGTGTTGTCGGCGGTGGCGTTCTCCGTCGCGGTCGGCTTCGGCATCCTGTCGCCGGCGATCCCGCTGTTCGCCCACGAGTTCGGCGTGAGCAACACGGCGGTCGGTGCGGTCATCTCCGCGTTCGCGCTGATGCGGCTGGCCTCGGCGCTCGCCGTCGGGCGGCTGGTGAACGCGATCGGCGAGCGCATCGTGCTCGCCACGGGTATCACGATCGTCGCGGTCAGCTCCGCGCTCGCCGGGCTGGCGAACAGTTACCTGCAGCTGCTGTTGCTGCGCGGTGCAGGCGGCGTGGGATCGGCGATGTTCTCCGTCGGCGCGATGGGCCTGCTGCTGCGGATCGTCGAGCCCCATCAACGCGGCCGCTCGGCCGGCTTGTTCAGCGGCGGGTTCCTGCTCGGCGGGATCTCCGGCCCGGCTCTCGGCAGCCCGTTGATCGCGTGGTCGATCCGGGCGCCGTTCTACGTCTACGCCGGCACGCTTGCGGTAGCCGGCACTGTCGCGCTGGTGGGCCTGCGGCACACACCGCTCGCGGAGAGGCCGGTGAAGGGCGCAGGTGCCGAAGAAGGGAGCGGCCTGCTCCGAACGTTGAAGCAACGCTCCTACCAGGCCGCGCTGTTTTCGAACTTCGCCGACTCCTGGGCCGCGATGGGCGTGCGCAGCGCTTTGGTGCCGCTCTTCGTCGTCTTGTCGTTGCACCAGAACATCCGGTGGGTGGGCATCGGCTTCACCGTGATGGCAGCTACGAACGCGCTCGTCCTGATGCCCGCCGGTCGCCGGGCAGATGAGTGGGGACGCCGACCGGTGATGGTGGCCGGCTGCGCGTTGTCGGCATCTGCGATGGTATTGCTGGCGCTCGCACCGAGTCTCGTCGGCTACGTCGCGGCCATGGTCGTGTTCGGCGTGGGCTCCGGTCTCCTCGACGTCGCACCGGCCGCCGTGGTCGGCGATGTCGCCGGCAAGCGCAGCGGCACGGCGGTTGCCGCGTTCCAGATGGCCGGCGACGGTGGCTCGATGAGTGGGCCGGTTGTTGCGGGCTGGGTCGTCGATTCGACCTCCTACGCAACGGCGTTCTGGGTGACCGCTGCAGTGCTCGGCGCAGCGGCGGTGGTGGCGAGCCGCGCGCCTGAATCGCGGCAGGCGACGAAACTGGAGTTCGCCGAGATCGGCTAAGGTCGGAGCATGTCCGGTGGCGAGAAGATCCTCCTGTGGCTGCACCTCGCTGCGGTCATCTTCCTGCTCGGCCCGCTGACGATCGTCACGACGACGACCCCCCGCTACCTCCGCACCGGCGACATCGCCGTCGTCCGGCACCTCAATCGCGCCACGCGCACGTACGGGTGGGGTTCGCTGCTGGTGCTGGCGTTCGGGGCGGCCGTCGGGCACGCGGAGCTGGCCAAGCCGTGGCTGACCGCCTCTTTCACGCTCTTCGTCGTCGGCTTCATCTTGATCATGGCGATCGTCGAACGCGACCAGCGCAAGGCGATCTCGGCGCTCGAGGCCGGCGAATCCGCCGACGTTCACCGCGGCCGGATCGTCGCGGTCGCGTCCACCGTCGCGCTGATCTGGCTCGTCGTGCTCGTCCTCATGGTGTGGCGGCCGGGTACCTGACACCTCGCGCAGGCGGCCCGGGCCTTTCGCCGGTGGCCAAGCGGCGGTTTCGTGGGTAGACCTGAGGAGTGAGCGTTCGGGTCGGCACCTGCGGTTGGCAGTACGACGACTGGCGCGACGCGGTCTACCCGCACGATCTGGCGAAGACGGCGTGGCTTCGCCACTACGGGCAGCGGTTCGACACCGTCGAATGCGACAACGCCTTCTACCGGTTGCCGGCAGTCGAGACGTTCGAGAAGTGGGCCGGCGCGCTGCCCGACGGCTTTTCGATGGCGGTCAAGGCCAGCCGGTTCCTGACCCATATCAAGCGGCTGAAGGATCCGCAGGAGCCGGTCCAACGGCTGCTCGCCGCCGTCCGCGGTCTAGGGGATCGGCTCGGCCCGATCCTGGTGCAGCTGCCACCGACGATGCGGGTGGACGTCGACCGGCTGGCGCAGACGCTGCAGTGTTTCCCGACCTCCGTGCGAGTGGCGGTCGAACCGCGACACGAGACCTGGTGGACGCCAGAGGTGCGCCGGGTGCTGGAAGAGCGGAACGCAGCGCTGACGTGGTCGGACCGGCTCGGCTCGCCAGTGGCACCGATGTGGCGAACGGCCGACTGGGGTTACGTGCGGTTGCACGAGGGGCGAGCCGCGTTCCCGCCCGACTACGGCAAAGCCGTGCTACGCAAGTGGTTGCGCCGCATCGACGAAACCTACGGCGGCGACGAGACCTTCGTGTACTTCAACAACGACCCCGGCGCTGCGGCGGTGCGCAACGCGGTCGCGATGCAGGAGATGCTGCGAACCGCTGCGGCCTCACGTCGGTAGTGATGCCTCTACTCCTCAGCAGTTCAACCCGCCAGCGCATTGTCGAGATCGGCGAGCAGGTCATCGATGTTTTCGATGCCGACCGAGAGCCGCACCAGGTCGGCCGGCACCTCGAGAGCGCTTCCCGCAGCCGAGACGTGGGTCATGCGAGCCGGGTGCTCGATCAACGACTCGACACCGCCGAGGGATTCGGCGAGGGTGAACAGCCGGGCCCGGTTGCACGCCTCGACAGCTTTGGCTTCGCCTGCGGCGACGTGAAACGACACCATGCCGCCGAAGGCGGCCATCTGCTCGGTCGCCACGTCGTGGCCCGGGTGCGTCGCCAACCCCGGGTATCGCACCTCGGAAACCGCCGGATGCTCGACGAGGTAGTCGGCTATTCGGGCCGCGTTGGCGCAGTGCCGCTCCATCCGCACCGCCAGCGTCTTCACGCCGCGCAGCGTGAGCCAGGAATCGAACGGCCCGGCGACCGCCCCCATCGCGTTTTGATGGAACGCCACCCGCTCACCGAGTTCGGGATCGGACACGACGACGGCGCCACCGACGACGTCGGAATGGCCGCCGAGGTACTTCGTGGTGGAGTGCACGACGATGTCGGCACCGAGAGTGAGCGGGCGTTGCAGGTAGGGCGAGGCGAACGTGTTGTCGACGACGAGCAGGGCCGTGACATCTCGCGCGATACCCGCCAGGGCCTTGATGTCGGAAATGCCGAGCAGCGGATTGCTCGGCGTCTCGCACCAGATCAGCCTGGTGTTGCGCCGGACGGCGGAATGCACCGCGTCGAGGTCTGACAACGACACCGCCGTGTATTCGACGCCCCACGAGTTGAGCACCTGCGCGATCAGGCGGTAGGTGCCACCGTAGGCGTCGTTCGACAGGACGACGTGTGAGCCCGGCGCACACACGGTGCGCAACACACAGTCCTCGGCAGCCAGCCCGCTCGCGAACGCGAACCCGCGACTGCCGGCCTCCAGTGCGGCCAGGCATTCCTCCAACGCAGCCCGGGTCGGGTTTCCCGATCGGCTGTACTCCCAGCCATCGCGTGGCTCGCCGACGGCGTCCTGGCGGAAGGTCGAAACCTGGTATATCGGGGGGACGACGGCCCCGGTGCGCGGATCAGCATCCTGACCTGCGTGGATCGCGACCGTTTCGAACCGGGAGTCTCCTCGACGTTCAGCCATGGCCAGAGGTTATCCCGCTCGCGACAGCACCTGCGCGGCTACGACCAGCGAGCCGCTATTTTGCTGCACAACACCCATGAGCACGTCGGCGAGGCACCGGTGGCGAGGAGGGCGGCATGCATGTCGGGCGTCGGCGTGGCGCTGCCGCCCTGACGGACGCCCGCGAGCTGATCGTGCGCCCGAGGTTTCGGCGGGCCGTGGCCGCTGCGGTGGTCTTCTTCGTTTCCGCCAGCGTCACGGTGGGATTGCACGGCATCCACGCGACTCACCTGGTGGGCGGGCAGCCCGCCGTTTGGCAGTCTCACCGCGTCGGCAGCTGGGTAGCCATCGGCGTATGCGTCGTATCTGGCCTGGCCGGCGTGCGGCTCGCGGCCGACGAGGTGGCGCGGCTGGTCCGCCACCGCGGCAGCCCCGCCGCAGCAGGGTCGCTGCGGCTCGCGATCCAGATCATCGGCTACCTCGGCGTCCTCGTCGTCGTCCTCGGCCTGCTCGCCGTGCGGGTCGAAAGCGTGCTCCTCTCCGGCGCCATCGGCAGCGTCGTCATCGGGCTCGCGGCCCAGCAGGCGCTCGGCAACGCTTTCGCCGGCGTCGTGCTGCTCGTCTCCCGCCCCTTCGTCGTCGGCGACTACATCACGCTGCGAGCGGGCGCGCTCGGCGGCAGGTACGACGGTCACGTCGCGGCGATCACCCTGATGTTCACCGTGCTGAACACCGAAGAGGGGCCGATCTCGCTGCCCAACGCCGCAGTGCTCGCCGCCGCGACCGGACGACGTGAGCCACCCGCCGTCCAGGAACGGCAACGGCTGCTGCCCTGAGCGCGCATCGTCAGCCGGCTTCGAGAAGGCGGCTCTCCAACCGGCGGTCAGGTACCAGCCACATCAGGGCGACGACGACGTAAAGCGCGAGCGCTGTCCAGCGGTTCGCGAACGCAAGCGGGATCGCGACCGCATAGATCGCGGGTGAAATCTTGCCTTTGACGTCGCGCCCGATCGCACCGGCGAGCCTTGACGACGGGCCTTGCGAGGCGACGATCGACCGCTGCAGCACGTAGTAGGCGAGAGCCGCAGCGAGCAATACGCCGCCGTAAACAGCAGTCGGCAGCGTTGCGAAATGGTTCTCGCCCATCCAACTCGTGGTGAACGGAACGAGCGAGAGCCAAAACAGCAGGTGCAGGTTCGCCCACAGCACGGCGCCCGTGACTCGCTCGGTCATCTGCAGCAAGTGATGGTGGTTGTTCCAGTAGATGCCGAGGTTGACGAAACTCAGCACGTAGGTGAGGAAGACCGGCGCAAGCGGGCGAAGCGACGCCAGGTCGGTACCGTGCGGGGCGTTGAGTCCGAGCACCATGATGGTGATCAGGATCGCGACGACGCCGTCGCTGAATGCCTCCACCCGGCTGGTCCGCATAGCCGGAAGGATAGGCGCCCGCGGCGAGCCCCCTTGGCGAGACACCGCGTGGCGGGCGCCCTAGGCGAGCACACCCTGCCGACCCCTTGCCGGGCACTCTGCTTTGTTGCGTATGCGAAACAGAGCAGAGTGTCCCGAAGAGACACCTGGGCCCCGCTCCCGCCCGCGCCAACCGCGGTTGTGAACCCGCCGTCCGCGCCACCGGATCGTAAGAATCAGCCAGCGGCGCCGGCCGGGCGGCCGAGGTAACGTCGTCACATGGGACTCTTCGGCCGACCGACCACCCTGCCCTCCCCCGACCGCGCGCTGCCCGGCCGCGACCAGCGACCATTCGGGTTGAGCGAGCAACACGTCGTCCTGCACCACCCGATCGAGCCGCCGTTTCCCGGCGGGCTCGAGACCGCGATCTTCGGGCTCGGCTGCTTCTGGGGCGCTGAGCGAAAGTTCTGGCAGACGCCGGGGGTCTACACGACCGCCGCAGGTTATGCCGGCGGGTCGACCCCCAACCCGACCTACGAAGAGGTCTGCACCGGCATGACCGGGCACGCCGAGGTCGTTCTCGTGGTCTTCGACCCGGCCAAGGTGAGCTACGGAGAACTGCTCAAGGTGTTCTGGGAGTCCCACGACCCGACGCAGGGCATGCGGCAGGGCAACGACCACGGCACCCAGTACCGCTCGGCCATCTACGTGACGTCACCCGAGCAGCGAGCCGAAGCCGAGGCAAGCAAGAAGATGTACGGCGAGCAGTTGCGCGCAGCCCGCTACGGCGACATCACGACGGAGATCACCGACGCCGGGCCCTTCTACTACGCCGAGGACTACCACCAGCAATACCTGTACAAGGTGCCGAACGGCTATTGCGGCCTGGGTGGCACCGGCGTGTCGTGCCCGGTCGGCGTCGGGGTCGAACCCGTGACCCGCCAGTAGCGGCTACGTCACCGGGAGGCCGGCGCACTTGCGGATCGTGAGGCCGCTCTCGTCTTCGTCCCAGGTGACGAACTGGCCCGTCTTGGCGTCGATCAGCACAACGAAGTAGTAATGCGGCAGGAGCGCCGGCAGCGATGACGGGCTCTGCCGCGAACCGGGGCACATGACGGAGGCGTTGCGCGCGAGTTCATATACGCCGACCCACGCCAGCCGCGAATCGAACGCCGGGATCGGCCCGCTTCCGCTCGTCGAAAGCGACCCCCCGGCATTCGTCACCCTCGCGAGCCCGAAGAGCAACACCTTTCCGGTCGTCTTCGGTGAAACGACCGGATGGTCGACCTGCTCGCGCGCCGCGGCCTGCGACACGGTCGGCTCGTCAGTCGCCAACGGTGGTTCGAGGATCAGTTCGCCGACCGACGGGTTGCCGTAGACGTGGCGAGCCGTGAGCCGGGCGTCGGCTCCGGCGGACGCCGAACCCTGCGCCGGCGAGCCGCTCGAGGCGGGTGCGCTGCTCGCGGCGGGCGAGCTGGACGCCGATCCGCTCGCCGACCCGGAGACGGTGCTGCGCGAGGCGCAGGCGGCGACGAGCAGGACGGCGGCACCGCCCAACGCAATCTTGAACAGCGCGGTCCCGCCCGGCGCATTCTTCAGCCCCGATGCGCTGCTCATGCCCTGGTGCCTCCACACGCCTGCTTCGACGCACCGGAACCCGCTCCGGTTTCCGCTCGAGCGTCGGCTTTTCGCGTCGGCTCAGTCGCCTTCGGCGCGGGCCGGCAGGTCGATCACGATCCGCTTCTCGTCGTAGACCTTGTCACCGGGACTGGGGGCCGGCTGCACGCGCTCGTTCTGCTGTTTGATCAGGGCACGCGAGCGGGCGGCCCCGGGATTGAAGACTTCGTCGAGCGCTCCCAGCCCCGCGCTCATGCCCGCGCTCGACTTCCCCATGCCCTTCCACCACCACCGCAGCATCGCGTCACCTCCGCGCCCATTGTGCATCCGAGGGAGCCTGAGGGGAGATCGCGCGGGTCACGGAGCGACGGCGGCTCGTCGCAGCCAGCGCTCGGGTAGCGTTCAGGAAATACCCAGGAACGGGCCCGATCATCGAAGGACCGATCCGGCGAAGAGGACGTTATTCATGTCGAGCACCGCGAGCCAGGACGCCAGCCACGCGCCGTCCCACCGGTCGAACCAGCCGCTGCCGAGACTGTTGATCGTGGACGACGAGCCGAACATCCTCGAGCTGCTCTCGGCGACCTTGCGTTTCACCGGATTCGAGGTCGCCAGCGCCTCTAACGGGCACGACGCCCTCGCGACCGCGCAGACCTTCAAGCCCGACCTGCTCGTGCTCGACGTGATGATGCCAGGTATCGACGGCTTCGACGTGGCAAGGCGATTGCGCGCAAGCGGCAACCACACCCCGGTGCTGTTCCTCACCGCGCGCGACTCAGACGACGACAAGGTCACCGGTCTCACCATCGGCGGCGACGACTACGTCACGAAGCCGTTCAGCCTCGAAGAGGTCGTCGCTCGTATCCGCAGCATCCTGCGCCGCACCAGAGCGCAGTCGGAGGCCGCGAGCAACTCGATTCTGCAACTGGCCGACATCACCCTCGACGAAGACACCTACGAAGTGCACAAGGCCGGTGAACCGGTTGAGCTGTCGGCCACCGAGTTCAAGTTGCTTCGCTACTTCATGCGCAACCCGAGCCGGGTCCTGTCGAAAACGCAGATTCTCGAGCACGTGTGGTCCTACGACTTCGACGGCGACCCCAACATCGTCGAGACCTACATCTCGCATCTGCGCCGCAAGGTCGACACGACGCAGCCGCGGCTTCTCCACACGCTGCGCGGGATGGGGTACGCGCTACGCGTTCCACGAACATGACGATGCCGCGCACCCACGCGCTCTTCGGCGGCCGGGGTTTCCGACATCCGCTCGGCTACCTGCGGCGGACTCCCCTGCGGGTCAAGCTCATCGCGGCGATGGCGTTGTTGATGACCGTGGCACTGGTGCTCACCGGATTCGCTGCCAACACCGGCATGCGGCACTACCTGATCACGCGGGTCGACGGTCAGCTCAAGGCCGCGGCGCCGCAGATCGCGGAGCGTGCCTCCCATGACAGCCCGAACAGCAGCTACTTTCGGCCCCCGCCCACCGACCCGGACAACGACGGTGACGCCGACCCGTGCGGCTCGTCGAACAGCGCCACGGCCGGCCAGGCCGGCCAGGCCGACCCCGACAGCGCGTCGGGTGACCTGCTACCGAGTCAATACGTCGCCATCCTCGTCGACGCATCGGGCTCCCCCACTGGCGAAGCGAGCAACCCCGTATCGGGCTGCCAGGGTCAGCCGGCGATCCCGCAACTCACCGCGGAGGAAGTAAGCGCGCACGGGAGCGCTCCGTTCACCGTGCCGTCGACGACCGGCGGCGGCCACTGGCGGGTGGTGCTTTCGCCGCTACCGAACAGCTCGCAGCTCGTCGCGGTCGCCGCGCCGCTCACCGACCTGTCGAACACGCTGAACAGGCTGGCGATGTTCGAGGTGACCATCGGCGCCGGCGTGCTCCTGCTGCTCATCGGCGTCGGGTACCTGGCGGTGCGCCGCAGCCTTCGACCGCTCGTCAACGTCGAGCACACCGCCGCCGCTATCGCCGCGGGCGACCTCAGCCGGCGCGTTCCAGAAGCTGACCCGCGAACCGAGGTCGGCCAGCTTTCCCTTGCCCTCAACGGCATGTTGGCACAGATCGAGGCTGCCTTCCGGGCGCGCGAAGCATCAGAACGCGAGGCGCGCGGCTCCGAAGCGCGGATGCGCAGGTTCATCACCGACGCGAGCCACGAACTGCGCACCCCGCTCACCTCCATCCGCGGTTTCGCAGAGCTCTACCGGCTCGGTGCAACCGAACAAGGCGCCGATCTCGACCGGCTCATGCGCCGCATCGAAGACGAAGCCGCCCGGATGGGCATGCTGGTCGACGACCTGCTGCTTCTCGCTCGCCTCGACCAGCAACGGCCGTTGGAACAAGAACTCGTCGACCTGGCAGCGATCGCCGCCGATGCCGTGCACGACGCACAGGCCGTCGATCCGGCCCGCGAGGTGCGGCTCGACATCGCCGACATCGCCGACATCGCCGACAATGTCGGCACCGTCAGCAACAACGCCAGCGACAGCGCCGCTGACGGGACGCCGCAACTCGTCGTCGTCGGCGATGAGGCTCGGCTTCGCCAGGTCGTAGGCAACCTGACGTCGAATGCCCTCAAGCACACGCCGTCCAGCGCTTCGATCACGGTGCGCGTCGCGATCGATGCCGGTTGGGCGATCGTGGAGGTCGCCGACACCGGCCCCGGGCTCGACCCCGAGAACGCGCAACGAGTGTTCGAACGCTTCTACCGGGTCGAGCAGTCGCGCACCCGCAGCGCGGGCGGGACCGGGCTCGGCCTCTCGATCGTCGCCGCACTGGTGGCCGCGCACGGTGGCTCGGTCGAGGTCGAGACCGCGCCGGGCGAAGGAGCGACCTTCCGGGTCAGACTTCCCCTTGCGGTGGAGGACGTCGACCCCGAGGACGTCGACCCCGAGGACGCCCACCCGGAAGACACCGACCTCGGGGCCGGCGTCGACCGGTCGGCCACCCCGGACGAGTCGCCCGCCGACGAGCCGGTCAGTGTGCCAGAAAGCCCAACAGGTCCTGCCTGGTGAGCACGCCGGCGGGCTTGCCGTCGACGAGCACGACCGCGGCGTCGGCGTCCTGCAGCGCAGTCATCGCCGCCGTCACCGGCTCACCGCCACCGATCATGGGCAGCGGCGCAGACATGTGCTTGTCCAACGCGTCGGACAATGCCGCCTTGCCGGAGAACAACGCATCGAGCAGGTCACGCTCGACCACGGACCCGACGACCTCGGCGGTCATCACGGGCGGCTCGGCACGCACGACAGGCACCTGCGATACGCCGTACTCACGCAGGACGTCGATCGCCTCACGCACCGTTTCGGTCGGATGCAAGTGCACGAGCTCGGGCAACCGCTTTCCCTTGCGTTTCAAGACGTCGGCGACCGTGACGTCGGCGTCGCCTGGCGCCCGGATGAAGCCGTAGTCGGCCATCCAGTCGTCGTTGAAAATCTTCGAGAGGTAGCCGCGGCCGGAGTCGGGAAGCAGCACCACCACGACGTCGTCCGGGGTCATCTGGCGCGCGATCGCGACGGCGGCCACCGTCGCCATCCCGCTCGACCCACCGACGAGCATGCCTTCCTCGCGGGCGAGGCGGCGCGTCATCAAGAAGGAATCCTTGTCGGAGACCGGGACAACCAGGTCACACACCGTGCGGTCGTAGGTGGCCGGCCAGAAGTCCTCGCCGACGCCCTCGACGAGGTAGGGGCGACCGTTGCCACCGGAGTAGACCGAGCCCTGCGGATCGGCTCCGACGACGCGCACGTGACCCGACGACACCTCCTTGAGGTAGCGCCCGGTGCCGGTGATGGTGCCACCGGTGCCGACCCCGGCCACGAACGCGCTGATCCGACCGTCGGTCTGCCGCCAAATCTCGGGTCCGGTGGTCTCGTAGTGCGAGCGCGGGTTTTCCGGATTGCTGTACTGGTCGGGCTTCCACGCGCCGTCGATCTCACGGGACAAGCGGTCGGAGACCGAGTAGTAGGAGTCCGGGTGTTCGGGCGCAACCGCGGTCGGGCAGACGACGACCTCGGCGCCGTACGCCTTGAGCACGTTGATCTTCTCCGTGCTCATCTTGTCGGGCATCACGAACACGCACTTATAGCCCTTGCGGGCGGCGACGATCGCGAGTCCCACGCCGGTGTTGCCCGACGTCGGCTCGACGATCGTGCCGCCGGGTAGCAGCGCACCGCTGGCTTCGGCCGCCTCGACCATCCGAACCGCGATCCGGTCCTTCACCGACCCGCCGGGGTTCAGGTACTCGACCTTGGCCAGCAACTGCGCGCCGCCGGGAGGCGCGATGCGCGACAAGCGCACCAGCGGCGTGTCGCCGATGAGGTCGACCAGACTGTCGTAGGCGTCCACGGATCGAGACTAACGGCCGGCGTGGCTCCGCCCATTGAGGGGTTCGGCGACGCAAAGAGGGTCGGTTACTCGACGACGAGTGCGGCGGCGCGCCCGACCGGCTGTCGGCGCGTCGTCCGCCAGAGCGCGACCTCGCCGGCCCCGAGGATCAGGAGCGCTACCCACACGAGCGCGAAACCGGCCAGCTGGCCACCCGACACCGCCTCGTGCCGCACGAACCGGCCGACGAGGAACTGCAAGATCGGCGTGAGGTACTGCACGAGGCCGACCAGCGTGAGCGGAGCTCGCCGGGTCGCCGATGCGAAAAGCAGCAGCGGGACGGCGGTGACCGCGCCGGCGCTCACGAGCAACGCGTCTGTGTGCAGCGCGGTGTGCCCGAACGTCGCCGTGCCGCGGGCTTCCAGGAAACCGAGATAGGCGAACGCAGGAAGCGCCATCACCGCCGTCTCGACGGCGAGGCTCTCGACCGCGCCGGTGGCGGCAAGCTTCTTGGCCAGCCCGTAGCAGCCGAAGCTCGCCGCCAGCGAGAGCGCGATCCACGGGAAATGCCCGTAGCCCACACTGATGACGACGACGGCGATCGCACCTACCAGGACGGCGGCCCACTGGGTGCGCCGCAGCCGCTCGCGCAGCACGACGACGCCGAGAGCGATGCTGACGAGCGGTGTCACGAAATAGCCGAGGGCCGCCTCGACGACGTGGCCGGCGTTCACCGCCCAGATGTAGACACCCCAGTTGACGCTTATCAGCGCAGCGGCGCAGACCAGGAGCAGGAACCGCCGCCGGTCGCGCCACAGCGGAACGACCCATGCCCACTGACCGCGCACCGTCAGGATGAGTGCCACGAAGACCAGTGACCAGATCATCCGGTGCACGAGGATCTCGAGCGCGCCGGTCGGTTCGAGCAAGGGGAAGTACAGCGGGAAAAGGCCCCAGATGCCGTACGCCGCGAACGCGTAGGCGAGCCCGGCCCGGCGCTGGCCAAGCGGTTCGGTCACCTGTGGCGCGACCGGCCCTGCAGGCCCGATGACGCCACTTCGACTCACGCGGCCACGTTAGCTGGCGAAGCCGCGCCGCGTCGTCCGGGTATCTTGCGGCATGAACCCTGGCGGCCGGCTCGCCGCCGGAGAGGAGCCTGCATTGCCCGAGGCCGTGATCGTCGCGACCGCGCGGTCACCGATCGGACGCGCGCGCAAGGGTT
Organism: uncultured Actinomycetes bacterium; assembly: GCA_963782965.1. Classification (GTDB taxonomy): domain Bacteria; phylum Actinomycetota; class Actinomycetes; order Acidothermales; family Acidothermaceae; genus CAWALV01. The sequence goes on along the minus strand of CAWALV010000006.1, from coordinate 383,662 downwards.
CGCTCGTCGACGTCCGGCCCGACGACCTCACGGTCACCATCGTGCGGGCGGCGCTGGCGAAGGTTCCCCAACTGGACCCGCGTGAGATCGACGACATCCTGCTCGGCTGTGGCATGCCGGGCGGTGAGCAGGGCTTCAACATGGCGCGCGTCGTCGGCGTCCTGCTCGGGCTCGATGCGGTGCCAGGGACGACCGTCACGCGTTACTGCGCATCATCGCTGCAGACGACGCGGATGGCCTTCCACGCAATCAAGGCGGGCGAAGGCGACGTGTTCGTCAGCGCCGGCGTCGAGTGCGTGAGCCGCTTCAGCCGCGGCAACTCCGACAACCATCCCGACACCCGCAACCCGCGTTTCGGTGCCGCGACCGCCTTGACCGCGTCGCGCGCCGCAGGTAGCTCGCCGATGTGGCAGGACCCGAGGGACGACGGCGAGCTGCCCGACGTCTATATCGCGATGGGACAGACCGCGGAGAACGTCGCGCAGATGCGCGGCGTCACCCGGCAGATGCAGGACGAGTTCGGCTGCCGCTCGCAGAACCTTGCCGAGAAGGCACTCGGCGCAGGCTTCTGGCAGCGCGAGATCACGCCCGTGACCCTTCCCGACGGCCGGGTCGTCGACTCCGACGACGGGCTTCGCGCCGGCACCACGATGGAAAAGCTCGCGACGCTCCCGCCGGTGTTCCGGCCCGACGGAACGGTGACGGCGGGCAACTGCTGCCCGCTCAACGACGGCGCCGCTGCGATCGTCGTCATGTCCGATGTCAAGGCGCGCGAGCTGGGCATCGAGCCGCTCGCGCGCATCGTGTCGACGGGAGTGTCGGCGCTCTCGCCGGAAGTCATGGGGCTCGGGCCTGTCGAGGCGAGTCGGCAGGCGTTGCGCCGCGCCGGGATGAGCATCGACGATGTCGATCTGGTCGAGATCAACGAGGCATTCGCCGCGCAGGTGATCCCCTCCTATCTCGATCTGCGGATCGACCTCGGCAAGCTGAACGTCAACGGTGGCGCGATCGCGCTCGGTCATCCGTACGGCATGACCGGCGCCCGCATCACGACCACGCTGCTGAACTCGCTCGCCTTCCATGACACGACCGTGGGACTCGAAACGATGTGTGTCGGCGGCGGCCAAGGCATGGCGATGGTGGTCGAGCGGCTGTAGGCGACCGGCTGCGCGGCGCAACGGCCTGCGCGGCGAAACGGCTTCCGGCGGGCCCGCGTCACAGCAGCCGAGCGACCTCGGCAAGGGTGAGCTGCAACTCGCCCAGGACCTCCTCGCGTGGCGCCCGACCCTGCGGCGTCCACACCTGGGCGGGCGCGTCCGGGATCGCGCTCAACAGATCATGGGTGAGCACCTCGAGTTGATCGCCCAGACCGGTATCGGGCAGGACGGGCAGCTCGCGCCAGGTCGGGGGCTGGGGGCGCGCCGCCTCCTCGAAGCCTTGGGCGACCGTGGCCAACTCCCGGGCGAGGCGCCGGGCGGCTTCGGCTCGGCTGCCCCAGGGCTCCGGCAAGCGGATGCCGAGCCGGTGAGCGGGCATCCGGCGCAGCGCCGACACGACCCGGCGCAGCTCCGCGGAGAACTGATCTAGGTCGAAACTGGCCACCGACGGCACGCTACCGGCGTCCGGCGATCTTGTCCGGGGCCCCCACGCATCGGTCGTCGCAAATGCGGGTCCCGAACATGCGGCAAAGACTTGCCTCGGCCCGGGCGGCTGAGGCACGCTGCCGCTATGGACCTCTAAATTGCACCCGGCCCGGGAGGCGCTCATGACCGTGCACCACTCCGAGGAGACGCACCGCAACCTCGTCGAGAGGGTCCCGCAGGTAACTGGCCGAGACCTGACGGAGTGGTTCCACGAGATAGAACAGGGTCCAAGTTTCGTTCGCTTCGACGAACGGGTCAGCTGGCTGCGCGACGAGCACGAACTTCCGCACGGCTACGCCAGTGCCATCTGCCGCGAGCACGAGCGGCATCGCACCCAGTTGGGCTGAGCAGCGCGGCCAGCGCGGCCAGCGCGGAGGAATTTCCGCTATAGGTGACGAAATTCCTTCATGCTGGCGCCAGCAGCGCGTCCGCGGAGTGCCCCCGGTCGGAGTCGAACCGACACTGGAACCCTTTTAAGGGGCTTGCCTCTGCCTGTTGGGCTACGGGGGCGGTCGCCTTCAGAGGCTAGCGAAGCAGCTCATCCCCGAGTGTCTTCGTGGTCCAGATCGAGCGGGGACATCGCCGGACGGGTGGCCAGCTCGAACTCCTCGCGCGGGTTCTGCAGCGCGCCGAGTGAGACGATCTCGCGCCGGAAGAACAGCGCGAGTGTCCAGTCGGCGATGACGCGCACCTTCCGGTTGAACGTCGGGATGCGCGAGACGTGGTACGTGCGATGGATGAACCAGGCGAGCATGCCGCGCATCTTGACGCCGTAGACCTGCGCCACGCCCTTGTGCAGGCCGAGGCTGGCGACCGAACCGGCGTAGGCGTGCCGATACGCCCGCGGTGCCTGGCCGTGCAACGTCGCCGCGATGTTGTCGCCGAGCAACCGAGCTTGCCGGACGGCGTGTTGCGCGCTCGGCCCGCAAAAGGAGCCCGGCTTGGTGAGGTCGGGGACCGCGGCGCAGTCACCCGCCGTCCATGCGTCGGGAGCGCCCTCGACCCGCAGCTCCGCCGTTCCCTTCACCCGGCCCTTCTCGTCGATCGGCAGGTCACTCGCGGCGACGACCGGGTTCGGTTTGACGCCGGCGGTCCAGACCAGCGTGTCGGCGTCGAATTCCTCACCGTCCGAGAGCACGACGTGGCGGCCGACGGTCGACTCGAGCTTCGTTTCGAGCCGGACGTCGATGCCGCGGTTGCGCAGCTCGCGCACGGTGTAGCGGCCCATGTCACGGCCCACTTCGGGCAGGATGTGATCGGTCGCCTCGATCAGCACCCACCGCATGTCTTCGGGGCGCACGTTGTCGTAAGCCCGGCAGGCGTCGCGCGCCATGTCTTCGAGTTCGGCGAGCGCCTCGACGCCGGCGTAGCCTCCCCCGACGAAGACGAACGTCAGCGCCCGGCGTCGAACGGCGGGCTCCGGGGTCGAGGCCGCGATGTCGAGTTTGGCGAGCACGTGGTTGCGCAAGAAGATGGCCTCACCGACCGTCTTGAAGCCGATACCGCAGTCGGCCAGGCCCGGAATGGGCAGCGTCCGCACGATCGAGCCGGCGGCGACCACGAGGATGTCGTACGACAGCTCGACCGCCTCGCCCGCGTTGGGCAGGAACCGCACCACTCGCCGTCCGTGCTCGATGCGCAACACCCGCCCGTTCAGTACCTGCGCGCGCGGCAGAACGTGACGAAGCGGGACGACGACGTGGCGCGGCTCGAGGTTTCCGGCCGCGGCTTCCGGCAGGAACGGCTGGTACGTCATGTACGACTGCGGATCGATGACCGTCACCGTCGCCTCCGAGCGACGCAGCCTTCGTTGCAGCCGTAGCGCGGTGTACATGCCGACGTACCCGCCACCGATAATGAGGATGTGCGGTCGTTGCCGATCACCCATGAGCCTGCACCTATCTCGTCTGATCGGTCCCCGTCTGATCTTGCCCGGTCGGATCGTGCCCGGTCGGATCTTGCCTCGCCGGATGTCGCCCCGTCGAATCGTGCCCGGGTAACGCGTAGCCGGTCGCACACTCCAAGACGTCGTCCAGCATCGCCTCGGTAAGCCTGCCAGTGAAGGTGTTCTGCTGGCTCGGGTGGTAGCACCCGAGGAGCCGCAGCGGTTCACTCTCCGAATGAGTGAGGTTCACCGCTGCGCCGTGGGCGAAACGCGGCATCGGCCGTGGGATGCGGTAGCCGGCGTCAGCGAGCACGGGCAGCAGCGCCTGCCAGGCGAACCCGCCCAGGACGACGGCCACCCGCACGGACCCCGACAGCAACCGCAGCTCGCGCGCCAGCCACGGGCGGCACGTGTCACGCTCCTGCGGGATCGGCTTGTTGGCGGGTGGCGCGCAGCGCACCGCGGCCACGATCCGGACACCGGCCAGCCGCTGCCCGTCACCGGCGTCGCTGCTCGTGGGCAGCTTGGCGAGCCCGGCCCGGTGCAACGCCGCGAACAGCCAGTCGCCACTGCGATCGCCGGTGAACACCCGACCGGTTCGGTTGCCGCCGTGGGCAGCCGGCGCCAACCCCACGACGACGATGCGCGCCGACGGATCGCCGAACCCGGTGATCGGGCGCCCCCAGTACGGCTCGTCCGCGAACGCGCGTCGCTTGTGCGCCGCCACCTCCTCGCGCCAGCGCACCAATCGGGGGCAGGCCCGGCACACGCTGGAGCGCGCACTCAGTTCGGCGAGATCCGGCGAGGACGACGCCAGCCGCGCGACGTCCCCGGGGTCCTGGGCGACCGGGGTCGCGGCCGTCGCCAGGTCGCCGGGCCACCCGCCACCGGCCATGGCCACCGACCTCATGCGGGAAGTCTGGCAGGCGCGGCGCGAGCGGTGGCGACGGCTGGGCGGGCGCGGCGGACGCCGCGGCGGGCGTGCCGAGCGCACACGGCCTGCGCGACTGCTCCTCTCGGGTCACCGTGGCTGGCTGCTCGGCTGATAGCCGGGCGCCTCGCCGACTGTGACACTGAGGGTCACTGCGCGTAGCGGCTCCGCTACAGGCAGTAAATGGGGAGGGTGGGGACCCGTGTCGCACATCGAAACCGGCGAACGCATCACACGAGGCGGCGTCGGCACTGTCGCGCCCGGCGCGACCTGGGTTCGGCATCAGCGAGCATGGCGGATCGGCGCCGCGGCGCTTTGCGCCTGTTCGCTACCAGCCAGCGTGCTGGTCGCCGGCGGGATCGCAAGCGCGGCCACGACGTCGCCGCAGCCGGTGACCTCCGCGCCCGGCTCCTACATCGTCGAAGCGACAGCGGGACACATCGCCCAGGCCGAGCAGGACGCGGTTTCCCTCGGCGGACGCATCAGCGTCGAGCTGCCCATCGTGAATGGCTTCAGCGCCTGGCTGCCGGCCGGCGCCGTGGCGTCGTTGACGCGGTCGCACGACGTCGCGCAGGTCACGGTCGACGCGGCAACCAAGGTCGAGAGCGCCAGCTACAACCCGGCTTCCGACGTCGGCTCACCGGCCGGCGTAGCCACCGACATCGGCTCCCCCACCTACTGGCAGATGGGCTACAGCGGCAACGGCGTCGGCGTCGCCCTCATCGACTCCGGCGTGGCACCGGTGCCGGCGCTGGCCGAGCCGGGCAAGGTCTTCTACGGTCCTGACTTCACGCCGACCGGTTACTTCTCCCAGGTGCGTGGTCTCGACACCTACGGGCACGGCACGTTCATGGCCGGGCTCATCGCCGGCAAGGACCCGGGCGCCACCGCCCCTTACTCGGCGTACAGCTCCTACTATCTCGGTGTCGCCCCGGACGCCCACATCGTCAGCGTCAAGGTCGCCGACGCGTCGGGCGCCACCATGCAATCAGCCGTGATCGCCGGCATCCAGTGGGTCGTGCAACACCGCAACGATCCGGGCCTGAACATCAGGGTGCTCAACCTCTCGCTCGGCGCCCGTGACGGGCTGCCCTACACCCAGGACCCGCTCGACGCCGCGGTCGAAGCCGCGTGGAAGTCGGGAATCACCGTCGTCGCAGCCGCCGGCAACGACGGGAAGATCGGAATGACGGCGCCCGCGAACGACCCGTACGTCATCGCCGTTGCGGCAGTCGACCCGGGAACGCAGCAAGCATCATGGGACGACGTCGCAGCCAGCTTCTCCGACAAGGGCGACGGCACTCGCAATCCCGACTTCGGCGTGATCGGCATGCACATCGCCGGCCCTCGGGTACCGGGCTCAGCAATCGACCAGCGCTACGGCAACTCCTCGGCGATCTCGGCGGCGCTGATGCGCGGCAGCGGCACCTCGGAGGCCGCGGCACTGGCATCCGGGGCGGTGGCGTTGCTCCTCTCGCAGCGCCCGAACCTGACGCCCGACCAGGCGAAGGCAACGCTCGTCGTGCACGCCTCGTGGATGCAGAACCTCGCGTTCGCGACCGCTGGCGCAGGCGAACTCAATATGGCGTGGGTGTTCAACGCCGCGACCGAGTACCGCACCCAGACGTGGCCGATGTCGACGGCTACGAACACCTCGGCGTCGTGGTCCGTCCTGAACGCGCCGGCCAGCAGGACGCCGTCCGGGGCGACGTGGACCGGGGCGACGTGGACCGGGGCGACCTGGACCGGGGCGACCTGGACCGGGGCGACCTGGACCGGGGCGACCTGGACCGGCGCCACCTGGACCGGCGCGACGTGGACCGGCGCGACCTGGACCGGGGCGACCTGGACCGGGGCGACCTGGACCGGCGCGACCTGGACCGGCGCGACCTGGACCGGCGCGACCTGGACCGGGGCCACCTGGACCGCAGCAACCTGGACGACCTACTCCTGGCACTAGCAACGACGGAAGCGACCTGACGTGACAGTGGCGACCACACCAGCGAGCCGAGGGGCGAGCGGCGCCCGCGGGCTGCGCATCTTCATCGGCACGCTGGTGGTGCTTGCCTTCGGCGCACTCGCGCTGCTGTGGCACACCACGGGTACGGTCGCGACGTTCCACATGCCGTGGTGGCTGCTCGCCGCGTTGTTCTACCTGGCCGAGACCTGCCTCGTGCACCTGTACTTCAGGCGCGGTGCGCACTCGTTCTCGATGAGCGAGGTACCGCTCATTCTCGGCTTGTTCTTCTCGACGCCACGAGAGTTGTTGCTCGCCCAGTTCGTCGGCTGCACGCTCGCACTCGTCGTCCAGCGCCGGCTCCCGTTGTTGAAGGCGGCGTTCAACCTGGCGAGCTTCGCCGTGACGAGCTCGGTCGCCATCTTGCTGCTGCGTGCCATCGTGCCTGTCGGCAGCCACTTCGGCGCCCGCGCCTGGACGGGTGCCGTCATCGCGACCATGGTGTACGCCTCGCTCGGCAGCTTGAGCGTCGGACTGGCCATCTCTCTCTCCGAGCGCCGCCTCGAACCACGCAGATTCGCTTACGCCTTCTTGATGCTGCTCGGCTCGTCGCTGACGAACCTCAGCATCGGCCTGGTCGCGGCGACGGTGGTCGACTATCGCGCCGGCGCCGCCTGGTTCCTGCTGATTCCCGCGGTGACGGTCTTCCTGGCGTACCGCGCCTACATTCGTGAGCGCGAAAAGCACGAGGTCGTCGAGTTCTTGTACGAGTCGACGCGAATCCTGACGCAAAACCCCGAGCTGGAACAGGCGATCGCGGCGCTGCTCGAGCAAGCACGCAAGATGTTCCGGACCGAGATGGCCGAGGCGCTCATCGCTCCACCGGACGGCGGTGCGGTACTGCGCATCCGCATCGACGGCAGCGAACGGCCGGTAGCGATGGAGGCCGTGACGGAGCCGGCGGTACTCGCGATGTGGGAGCAGGTGGCGCCGCTTCACAAGCCGGTCGTCATCGGCGAGCGACGCCGACCGCGCGGCCTGGTTCTGGAGCTGCGACGCCACCGGGAGATTCCCGAGGCGCCCGCGAGCGAAGCCGATTACCTCGTCGCGCAAGGACTTCACAACGCGATGCTGGCGCCGCTGCGCGGTGAGATCCGCGCCATCGGCATGCTGGCGCTTGGCGACAGGCACGGTGAACCGGCCACGTTCGAGGCAGAAGACGTACGTCTGCTCGAAGCGTTGGCCAACCACGTGAGCGTCGCTCTGGAGAACGGGCGCCTCGAGCAATCGCTGAGCCAGCTGAGGGAACTCGAGGAAAGGCTCACCCAACTGGCCTTCCATGACCCCCTCACCGGCCTACCGAACCGCACGCTCTTCGCCGAACGGGTGGCCGACGCCATGACGGCAGCCGAGGCGGCAAGTGGTACGTGCGCCGTCCTGTTCATCGACCTCGACGACTTCAAGACCGTCAACGACACGCTCGGACACGAGGCCGGCGACCAGTTGTTGCGAATCGTCTCCGAGCGCATCACCGGCTGCCTACGGCCGATGGACCAACCCGCGCGGCTCGGCGGCGACGAGTTCGCCGTCATCGTCAACGACACGTTCTCCTCGCAGGCCGCCGAACGAATTGCCGCACGCATCATCGGCGCACTGCGCGAGCCGGTGAGCGTCAACGGTTGCGATCTGCACACTCGGGCCAGCATCGGTATCGCGACGAGCGAAAACGTGCATTCGGCCGACGAGATGCTGCGAAACGCCGACCTCGCGATGTACATCGCGAAGGCCGACGGCAAGGGTCGCTACCACTGGTTTCGGCCCAGCATGCGAGCCGACGTCGTGCGGCGCCATCAGCTGAAGTCCGACCTCGAGCGGGCCGCCGACCGCGGCGAGTTCCAGGTGCACTACCAGCCGATCATCGATCTGCCCACCGGGCGCGTGATCGCCGCCGAGGCACTCGTGCGCTGGCTGCACCCAGAACGAGGCCTCATCTTCCCCGCATCCTTCATCGAGGCGGCCGAGCGCTCAGGCCTCATCAACGACATCGGCCGATTCGTGCTTCGCAGCGCGTGCGCTCACGTCGGCCGCTGGCGCGGCTGCGCCGACACCGGCAGGGGCCAACCGCCGTTCGCCGTCGCCGTGAACCTCTCGCCCGCGCAGTTCACGCAGCCCGACCTCGTGTGGCAGGTCGAGGCGGCGGTGGCCGAGGCCGGGATCGAACCGAACAACCTCATCCTCGAGATCACCGAAGGCTTGATGCTCGAAGGGTCGCAGAGCGTGCTGCGCACCCTGGAGGCCTTGCACCGCCTCGGCGTACGGCTCGCGATGGACGACTTCGGTACCGGCTACGCCTCACTGTCGTCGCTGCGCGAGCTGCCCATGGACATGATCAAGATCGCCAAGACCTTCACCGACGACATCAGCGGCAACGAGGAGCGGTCACCCTTCGTGCGGGCGATGATCGAACTGGGTGAAGCGCTCGGTCTCGTCACGCTCGCCGAAGGCATCGAGACGGCGCAGCAAGCCCGCGAGCTCCAACGGCTCGGCTGCGAACTCGGTCAGGGGTACTACTTCGCGCGCCCAGTGCCCGCGGCCGGCATCGAACTGCTCCTCGAACGCGGCAACCAGCGGGAAGCCGGCCTCGCGAAGGTCATCGCGTTCCCCGCCTAGCGGACGCCGAAAGACCAGCGGGACGCCGAGGCGCCGGCGAGGTCACGAACTCGAGGCGAGCCCGGCCGCGATGCCGTCGAGGATGTCGTGCTCGCTGACGACCACGTCACCGAAGTGAAGCCGCTCCATGATCGCGTCGAGGATCAACGCGCCTGCACCGATCACATCGGCGCGCCCCTCGTGCATGACCGGCAACGCGGCACGCTGCGAACGCGTCATCGCCAACAACCGCCGAGCAATCCGACGCACGTCGCCGGCGGCGATCCGCGAATGGTGGATGCGGGCCGGGTCGTAGTGATCGAGCTCCAGCGCGATCCCGGCCACCGTCGTGACCGACCCGGCCAGGCCGACCAGAGTGCGCGCCCGGTCGAGCGGTAGCGCCTGCTCGACGTCGTCCAATGCCTGGACGACGTCGGCACGCGCGGCAGCCACCTGCTCGGGCCGTGGCGGGTCGTCGTGCAGGTGGCGTTCGGTGAGGCGCACACAGCCGACGTCGACCGACCGCGCGGCGTCGACCGTGCCACTGCCGATCACGAACTCGGTCGAACCACCGCCGATGTCGACGACGAGATAGGGCGGCGCGGTGTCGGCCTTGCGGGTCAGCTCGTGGGTGGCACCTGCGAAGGAGAGCGCAGCCTCCTCGACCCCGGAAATCACCTCCGGTTCGACGCCGAAAATCGACCGCACACCGTCGAAGAACTCCTCCCGGTTCGTTGCGTCTCTCGACGCGCTCGTTGCGACGAAGCGCACCGCGGTGACGCCGAACTCCTCGATCCGCGCCGCGTACTGCCGGGCGACGGTGAACGTGCGGTCGAGTGCTTCCGCGGAGAACCGGCGGGTGCGGTCGACGCCTTGCCCCAGCCGCACGATGTTCGTGTCACGCACGTGGTCGACGAGTGTCCCGGTGATCGCATCGACGTCCGCGATGAGCAGTCGTAGCGAATTCGTCCCGCAGTCGATCGCGGCAACCCTAGGCATCGTCGGCACCGCCCGACTCGGCAACAACCTCGACGCACCGGCCCTTGGCACCCCAGTGCGGCAACAAGTCCAGGGCTTCGTCGCCGAGCGGGTTCACGCCCCGCCCCACCGCGAGCGAGTGCGCAACGAGTGCGTGCAGGCATTTCACCCGGCCCGGCATGCCCCCGACCCCCGGCTCGCCCGGCAGCACCTCGAGGGCGTCGCGCCGCGCGATGTAGTCGCGGTGCGCAGCCTCGTACGCAGCTGCGAGTCGCGGATCGTCGGCCAGCCGCTGCGTCATCTCGCGCATCAGGCCACTGGCCTCGAGGCGACCTACCGCCGAGGCAGCGCGCGGGCAGCTCAGGTAGTACAAGGTCGGAAACGGTGCACCGTCGTCCAGCCGCGGAGCGGTCTCGACGACGTCGGGCAGACCACACGCGCAGCGATGAGCGACTGCGCGAGCGCCGCGCGGGGGCCGACCCAGCTGGGCAGCGACCGCGGCGCGATCGGCGGAGCCGAGCGCCTCGGTCACGGGCCCGACGACGGTGCCGCAGACGTAGGTGCCGCAGACGTAGGTGCCGCAGGTGAGGGAGCCAGCGTCGCCGCACCGGCCCTTTCGATCGACGCCCACAACGCGCCGTACCACGGTCCGGGGGCGGCACCTGCGCTCGCAGGCGCACTCGGCGTCGAGGAGGCCCCCGGTGCCAACGACACGTACGGCACCTGGCCCGGCTCGACCAGATGCAGGCGCTTCTTCGCCTGGTCGGCCACGTAGGCGGGGTCCGACCACAGCTTCTCCTGCTGCTTCAGCTCCGCCAGGTGTTGCTGCTGGGCGGTGACCGCCGCGCGGGTGGCGCCGATCTGTGCGCGCTGGCCGAGCCACGAACGCAGCGGCGCCGCAAGCGCGATGGCAAGGGCGGCGAGGACGACGGCGAGCACGGCGGCCCGACCGGTGAAGGCCGGACGCCGCAGCCGCTTGCCGCGCCCCGTCGCCTCGGACGTGCCCGTGGCCGGCGTGCCCGCGGCAGACGCGGCCGAAGCGACACGGCGTCCACGCGAGCGAGGTGCCCGGCCCGGTGCTCGTCCGGCCCGTTCGTCACGGGCTGCGGCGCTGGCTGCGGCCCGCGTGGCCCGGGCGTCGGAGCGCGCGCCAGGGCCCGACGGCGCGATCGCGCCGAACCGAAGCCGCGGAACTTTCACAAGGTGCAGGGTCTCACTGCGCGGCGCTGAATCGTGGGAACGACGACGCACCGGCGTAGCGCGCGGCGTCGTCCAACTCCTCCTCGATCCGCATCAGCTGGTTGTACTTCGCGACGCGCTCCGAGCGGGCCGGCGCGCCGGTCTTGATCTGTCCGGAGTTGGTCGCGACGACGACGTCGGCGATCGTGGTGTCTTCAGTCTCACCCGATCGGTGGCTGACCATCGTGCGGAAGCCTGCGCGGTGCGCCAGGTCGACGGCGTCCAGCGTCTCGGTCAGCGTGCCGATCTGGTTCAGCTTGACCAGCAAAGCGTTGGCGCTGCCGGCTGCGATGCCGCGGGCGATGCGCTCGGGGTTGGTGACGAACAGGTCGTCGCCGACCACCTGCACCTTCGAGCCGAGTGCATCGGTGAGCGCCTTCCAGCCGTCCCAGTCGTCTTCGAACAGCGGGTCTTCGAGTGAGACCAGCGGGTAGTTGGCAACGAGGTCGCCGTAGTAGGCCACCAGCTCCGAGACCGAACGGCTGACGCCCTCGAGGACGTAGGCGCCGTCCTTGTAGAACTCGTTGGCGGCCGCGTCGATGGCGACCGCGATGTCGCGGCCAGGGGTGTAGCCGGCCTTGCCGATCGCCTCGAGGATCAGGTCGAGCGCCTCACGGTTCGTACCGAGGTTCGGCGCGAACCCGCCCTCGTCGCCGAGGCCGGTCGCGAGACCACGGCCCTTCAGCACCGACTTCAACGCGTGGTAGGTCTCGGCACCCCAGCGCAACGCCTCGGCGAACGTGCCTGCGCCGATAGGAGCGATCATGAATTCCTGGATGTCGACGTTGGAGTCGGCGTGCGCGCCACCGTTGAGGATGTTCATCATCGGCACAGGCAGCAGGTGGGCGTTGGGGCCGCCCAGGTAGCGGAAGAGCGGCAACTCGGCCGACTCGGCGGCGGCCCGGGCCACCGCGAGGCTGACGCCGAGGATGGCGTTCGCGCCGAGCTTCGCCTTGTTCGGCGTCCCGTCGAGTTCGATCAGACGGGCGTCGAGCAGTCGTTGCTCGCTCGCCTCGAACCCGACGACCTCCGGCGCGATGTCGTCGATGACGGCCTGCACGGCGTTCGCGACACCCTTGCCGCCGTAACGCTCGCCACCATCGCGCAGCTCCACGGCTTCGAAGGCGCCCGTGGAGGCGCCGCTCGGAACGCCCGCTCGGGCTACCGTCCCGTCGTCGAGCAACACTTCGACCTCGACGGTCGGGTTGCCTCGCGAGTCGAGGATTTCGCGAGCTCCGAGCGCTTCGATGGCGGCCATCAGTACTGCTCCTTTTGAGTGTCCGTTTGTTGTCCCGGTTTGTTGTCCCGGTTCGTTGTCCCGGCCGGGTGCGTCCAGCCGCCCGGATCGCCTAGAGCCTATCGAGGACGCCGTGGAACAAACGCCGCGCGGTCGGGCCGGCAGTGTGACCTTCGACCGGTCGGATAGCCCGACGGCCGAAACGGACGATCACCCGCGGGCCTCGGCGTCGAGCACCCGTTGCCGGTACTGCCTCGCGGCCGCACGCAAGGCGGCTTCGGGGTCGACGCCGGCCGAACGCGCGAGCGCGACCACGGCGAGCAACAGCTCACCCACCGACTCGGCCGACACCGTTCCCGGCGCCTCGATCGTTTTCGGGGTCGCGACCTGCAGCCCCGACTTCGTCGCACGGCCCATGAGGGCAGACGCCAAGGCGAGCGCCGGCTGGGCGAGGGGCACGCCCTCCACTGCTGACGTGCGGCCCTTCTCGGCCGCCTTCAAGGTTTCCCAGTTGGCCTCGACGTCGCGTGCGCCGGTGACGGTCGTCGAACCGAAGACGTGCGGATGGCGGCGCACGAGCTTGTCGACGATGTCGCCCGCGACGTCGTCGACGGTCCAGCCGCCGCCTTCGCTTGCCGGCCGCTCGGCAGCGATGCGCGAGTGGAACACCACCTGGAGCAGGACGTCGCCGAGCTCCTCCCGCAGCGCCGCGTCGTCGCCGTCCTCGATCGCTTCTGCGGTCTCGTAGGCCTCTTCGAGCAGGTACTTCACCAGCGTGGCATGCGTTTGTTCGGCGTCCCACGGGCAACCGCCGGGTGATCGCAGCCGATCCATGACCTCGACGAGATCGAGGAAACGCTCACCGGGACGCCGTCCGGCCGGAGCGGCGCCGTCACCAGGCGCGGTCACCGGCGACCTCAGCCCGAGGCGGAGGCGGAGGCGGAGGGCAGCGGGAACTGGGAGCCGGAAGCAGAGGGCTTGGCCTGCGGCGTCGAGAGCGGCGACGCGCCACCGCTCGTCGGCAGCACCACCGACAGCGACTGCGAATCCCACACGCCGTACCGGGGGCTGACCTTGACCGCGAACTGCTTGTCGAGCGAAAGCAGGTAAGTCTGCAACGCCTGCTGCTCGATCTGCTGCACGGACTGCGTGACCGTCAGCTTCGACAGCGGCGTGGCGCCCCGCGCCGTCACCATGAACACGTAGTAGTTGCTGCCGTCGTTCTCCTCGAACGGCGTGTTCAACGCCTTGGTACCGAGATCGGTCTTCAGCGGCTCGGGGAACGCATCGAGCGGGTAGTAGCCGACGTCACCACCGCTCGACGCCGAGCTGCCTTGCGAGAACTGCTTGGCCAAGCTGGCGAACTTCGACGGATCGGCTTGCGCCTGGGTCAACGCGGCGTCCGCCAGTGGCTTCTGCGTCACCTGGATGAGGCTGATGCGCGCGGCCGGTACCGTCTGGCCGGCAGTGAGCTTCTGCTCCAGCCGCTGTTGCAGCAGCGCGTAGTAGAAGAAGTCGTGCAGGTCGGCGGCCGCGATGCCACCCTGCGACGCCGCGGCCGACTCGAGTGCTTGCCGCGACCCGGACTGCTGCACGGCTGTCGCGATCTCGTGCTGGACGTCTGCCTCCGAGACGGCGACGCCCTTCAGCTTCGCCCCTCGTGCGATCAGGTCGTCCTTGATCAGTTGGGAGAGGACGCCGCGCCGCATCGCGGCCGGGTCGGCCTGGGCCGCCTTCTGGGTGCCCGGGTCGTTGAGCTTGGTCGACGCCGCGGCTTGCACCTGGTTGGTCGTGATACGGGTGTCGCCGACCGTTGCCGCCGCACCGGAGTGCACCGGACCGCAGGCGGCAAGGCCGAGCACGGTGGCGGTGACCAGCCCCGCGAGCGCGATCCGTCGAGAAACACGGCGAGAAACGCCAAGCACGAAAGCCCCTTCCTCGGGCTGCAGTCAAACGCCGACCAGGCTACCGGCCGTCGGGCATGATCGCGCAGCGAGGGCCGGCGCCGGCGCTCGGCCCGGCAGCTCTTCGCCGTTTCTCAGTTATCGGGAGTCGAATCGCTTCCCGCACCGTCGCGTTCGGCCGAACCGAGACCCCGGTCCTTGACGAATCCGCGCAGCGTCGCGGTGTCGCGCAGGTCGACGAGCCGCTTGCCGTGCTTGTCACGCGGCACCACGCCATGCCGGGTTCGGCGCTCGACGGCGGGCCAGTCCTCACCGTCCTGCGACCAGTCGCGGGTGATACCAAGCAGCCCGTCGTACACCCCGACGTACGCGCGAGCCTGCGGCCGCCAGTCCAGGACGGCCGCCGCGCGCTTTCGCGACTGCACACCCATCTCGGCGCGCTGCTCCCCGTCGTCCAGCAAGACGCCCAGGGCCTTGGCGAACCCATCGACGTCGCCCGGCTCGACGTAGACGGCGGCCGGGCCGGCGGAGACACGGGTCTCCTTCAGGTCGAACGCGAGGACGGGTACGGCGAAGGCCATGTACTCCATGGTCTTGTTCATCGTCGAGACGTCGTTGAGCGGGCTCAACGGATCGGGCGACAGGCCGACGTCGGCCGCCGACAGGTACTCCGAGATCTTCGCGGAGTCGACTCGGCCGGTGAACGTGACGTAATCGTCGAGGCGCAGATTCGTGCACTGCTTCTTCAGGTCTTCCAGGCAGTCGCCGAACCCCATGAGCGCGAAATGGCAGTCGTGCCGCCCGAACGTGTGCACGTAGCGGTCGATCGCGTCGAGCAGCACGTCGACGCCGTCCTGGGGTCCCATGATGCCGAGGTAGCAGGCAAGGTAGCGGCGTCCGCCCCGAAGGGCAGCAGTCTCGGCAACCGGGCGCATCACCGCGGTGTCGGGACCGCTGCGGACGACGGTGACGTCGGCCGGTGCTCGTCGTCCACGGGTCATGGCGATCTCGCGGTAGGACTCGTTGGTCGAGATCACCCGATGCGCGAAGCGGTAGGTGAGCGCTTCGAGCGCGAGCAACATGCGGTACTGCGCCTTGCGGACTGCGCCGCGCGGTTCACCGAACCGGGACAGGAACACCTCGGGATTGAGGTCATGCTGGTCGTAGACGAACTTCTTGCCGGCGAGGCGGTAGATGGCGCCGAGCAGCCAATAGGTGTCGGGCGGGTTGCACGCCTGGAGGACGTCGAAGCCGTGCCGGCGCCACACCCGCACCGAGAGCGCGGCGGCGCGAAGCCAGCTGTAGGCGAACTCCCAGACGAAACCGAACGTGCCGTTGGCCTGCGGTGCCGGCCTGTACTTGTAGAGATGGACGCCTTCGAGTTGCTCGTACGGCGGATCGTCCGGGCCCGCGATGCAGATGACCGAAACCTGGTAGCCGGCGGCCGTGAGTGCCTGGCACTCCAGCCAGACCCGGCGGTCGAGGGGCACCGGCAGGTTCTGCACGATGATCAAGACCGCGGGCCGGCCGTCTCGCCGGTTGGGCCGTACCCGTGGCTGCGCTCGTTCTCGCCGCCGTTCTCGCACGCGTTGTTGCAGGCGTTGTTGCTGTTGCCCCCCAGGCACTGACCCTCCCCATGTGCACGGCCCCCAAGGCGTGGACTCATCGTAGGGCGACCGCCTGCTACCGGTCGACCGATACGCCCGCATTACGCCATTCGGCCCAACCCCAGCCGGCGCGGTTTGATCAGGTAAACGTGGTCAACCCGCAGCGGGTGGCGGCGCCGGCGCTGGGGGCACCGGGTCGAGCACGGCGGCAGCGAGGTCTCGTGCCCAGTGGAGCAACGGGACGTCGCGCAGCGGGTGGCCGCCGAACCGGCCGGCCGGGGAGTCGGTCGGCCGAGGCACCAAGATCGTGCGTACCGGCGCTTTGACGGTCGACTTCGGGTAGAGGCGTTGCAGCCGCAACACCTGCGACTCGCGCAACTGCACCGGCGCGAACCGCACGTTGCTCCCTTGCAGGACGACCTCGGTGATCCCGTACGGCCGCAGCGCGACCCGCAGCAGCGCGACCTCCAGCAGGTTCGACACCGGCTGGGGCAGCGGGCCGTACCGGTCGGTGAGCTCGTCGCGCACCGCCTCGACGTCCGGCTCGCTCACCGCTTCGGCCATCGCCCGGTAAGCGGCCAACCGCAGCCGCTCGCCGTCGATGTAGTCGTGCGGTATGTGCGCGTCGACCGGCAGGTCGATCTTGACTTCGGCGAGTTCTTCCTCGCGGCCGCCCTTGAAGTTGGCGACGGCCTCACCGACGAGCCGCACGTAGAGGTCGAACCCGACGGCAGCGATGTGCCCGGACTGCTCGCCGCCGAGCAGGTTGCCGGCGCCTCTGATCTCGAGGTCCTTCATCGCCACGGCCATCCCGGCGCCGAGGTCGGAGTTCTGCGCGATCGTGGCGAGCCGATCGTGCGCGGTCTCGGTCAGCGGCCGCTCTTCGGGATACAGGAAATACGCGTAAGCCCGTTCACGGCCCCGCCCGACGCGCCCGCGAAGCTGGTGAAGCTGCGACAGCCCCAACACGTCGGCACGTTCGAGCACGAGCGTGTTGGCGTTGGGAATGTCGAGGCCGGATTCGACGATCGTGGTGCACACCAGCACGTCGAAGGCGCGTTCCCAGAATCCGATCATCACCTGCTCGAGGGCGTCCTCGTTCATTTGACCGTGAGCGACGGCGACGCGAGCCTCGGGCACGAGTTCGCGCAGCCGCGCCGCCGCGCGTTCGATCGACTCGACGCGGTTGTGCACGTAGAAGACCTGGCCCTCACGCAACAGCTCACGCCGGACCGCAGCAGCGACCTGCTTGTCGTCGTACGCGCCGACGAAAGTGAGCACCGGGTGGCGTTCTTCGGGCGGAGTCTGGATCACCGACATCTCGCGAATGCCGGTGATGGCCATCTCCAGCGTGCGCGGGATCGGGGTCGCCGACATCGCCAACACGTCGACGTTCGTTCGCAGCTGCTTCAGCCTTTCCTTGTGCTCGACGCCGAAGCGCTGCTCTTCGTCGATGACCACGAGGCCGAGGTCCTTGAACGACGCGCCGTCGCCGATCAGGCGATGGGTGCCGATGACGACGTCGACGCTGCCGTCGGCGACGCCCGCCATGATCTCTGCTTCCTCCTTGTCGGTGTTGAAGCGCGACACCGGCTTCACCACGACCGGGAAGTTGGCGAACCGCTCGGAGAAGGTCGCGAAGTGCTGCTGCACCAACAGCGTCGTCGGGCACAGCACCGCGACCTGCTTGCCGTCCTGCACGGCCTTGAACGCCGCGCGCACCGCGATCTCGGTCTTGCCGTACCCGACGTCGCCGCAGATGAGGCGATCCATCGGTGACGGCTGTTCCATGTCGGCCTTGACCTCGTCGATCGTGCGCAACTGGTCGGGCGTCTCGACATAGGGAAAGGCCTCTTCGAGTTCGCGCTGCCACGGGGTGTCGGGCCCGAACGCATGCCCCGGTGCCGCCATCCGTGCGCTGTAGAGCCGGATCAGTTCGGCGGCGATCTCCTTGACCGCCTTACGGGCACGGCCTTTGCGCTTGGCCCAGTCGGCGCCGCCGAGCTTGTCGAGCCCCGGGTTCTCACCGCCGACATAACGGGTGACCTGGTCGAGTGCATCGCTCGGCACGTACAACCGGTCGCCGGGCTGCCCGCGCTTGCTGGAGGCGTACTCGATGACGAGGTACTCCCGCGTCGCGCCTTGCACGGTTCGCTCGACCATCTCGACGAACCGGCCGATGCCGTGTTGCTCGTGCACCACGAGGTCGCCCGGCTGCAGCTGCATCGGATCGATCGAGCGACGCCGACGGGTGGGCAGCTTCGCCATGTCACGCGTCGAAGCTCGTTGCCCGAAGACGTCGTTCTCGGTGAGGACGACGAGGTGTGCGGCCGGCGCGACGAAACCGCCGTCGAGCGAACCGCACGCGACGACGACCTCACCCGGGCCGGGCGCCCGGCTCAGTGCGAACTCCAACCGCGCGGCGACCTCTTCGCCACGCAAGACCTCGGCGATACGTTGCGCAGGCCCATGACCGGCGGTGACGAACAACACCCGCCGGCCTTCGGCGAGCCAGCCTTTGACATCGGCCACGACGGCCTGCGTGTCGCCGCGATACGCGGCCACCGCGTGCGCGTCGAGCACCAGCACGTCGTCGTCCGGCGCGTCGTCGCTCGGCGCGGTATCGTCCGGCCCGGCTTCGTTGGCGGAGGCTTCGTCAGCCGCAATGGCGACGGGCGTCGCGGCGAGCGGCGAGACCGACCACCAGGCCAGCCCGAGGTCGTGCGCCCGCTTGCGGACGTCGGCGAGCGGGCGCAGCGCCGCAGCTGACAGGTCGACCGGGGCCTTGCCGCCGGAGGCCGCGCCCGCCCACGCCGCTAGCAGGAATTCCTCGCCGGTGCGCACGACCTCCGCGGCTCGCGCGCGGACGCGTTCGGGATCGCAACTCACGATGATGGCGTCGCCCGGCAGCTCGTCGATCAGGAGGTCCATCTCGTCGACTAGCAACGGTGCGAGCGATTCCATACCCTCCACCGCTACCCCGTGCGCGAGCCGGCCGAGAATGTCGGCGAGCTGCGGATGTTCCTCGCTGAGGCGTTGCGCACGCGCCAGCACCTCCGGCGTCAACAGGAGTTCGCGGCACGGCGGCGCCCAAACTCCGTGATCGGCGGGATAGTCGTCGCCGAGGCTGCGCTGGTCTGCAGCCTTGAAGTAGCGAACCTCATCGACCTCGTCACCGAAGAACTCCACCCGCAGCGGGTGGTCTTCGGTCGGCGGGAAGATGTCGAGGATGCCGCCGCGCACCGCGATCTCGCCGCGCCGCTCGACCAGCTCGACGCGGCTGTAGCCCGCGGCGACGAGCCGCTCCACGACGTCGTCCAAGTCCGCGCTCTCACCCTGGCGCAACGAGACCGGTTCGAGATCGCCCAGGCCCGCGACCTGCGGTTGGAGGAGCGCGCGAATCGGCGCGACGACGACGCGCAACCGCCCGGCGTTGGCGGTTTCGTCCGGGTGGCGGAGTCGACGGCGGACGGCGAGCCGCCGACCGACGGTGTCGGCTCGCGGGGAGAGTCGCTCGTGCGGCAGCGTCTCCCACGCCGGGTATTCCGCGACACTGCCGGCAGGGAGGAAGGACGTCAGCGCCTCGGCGAGGTCGGCGGCTTCTCGGTCGGTCGCGGTGACGGCGAGCACCGGGCGGTCCGCGCCGTCCGGCTTGGCGGCGGCGAGCGCAGCCGCGACCACCGGCCGGAACTCCCGAGGCGCGCCGAGGTCCAGGTGCGTCTCGCCGGCGGCAGCCACCTCGATCGCACGCCTGAGCCGAGGGTCGTCGAGCAGGAGCGGCAGGATCGGGTGCAGGTCCATCGCCTCCATTGTCCCGCCCCGCCGCGTGGCCGCGGAGGCTGGGCCGGGGGCGCTCAGGACATCAGTCGGACGCCGGTCAACCGAAACGCGGCCGGGACAAGCGAAATGCCCGGGCGAATCGCCCGGGCATTTCTGAACCTCTTGACGCTTAGTTGTCGGTTGCCTGCGGCTGCTCGTCGGGGTCGCGGCCTTCCGCCACGACGGGCTTATGCCCGCGAGTAGCACCGAGCGCGGCGGCTCCTGCGGCAATCAGGCCGGTCCCCACGACGACCGCGCTGGTCACCGGGAACGCCGCACCGGTGAACGGCAACGTGCCGAAGCTCTCGCCCTTCACCGTCGGCTTGACCGTCGGCGTAACCGTCGGTGTCTGGGAGAACGACTCGCCGAGAACGTCGGTCGGCGGTGGTGGCGGCGGCGAGTTCGGCGGTGGCGGCGGCGAGTTCGGCGGTGGCGGCGGCGAGTTCGGCGGTGGCGGCGGCGAGTTCGGCGGTGGCGGCGGCGAGTTCGGCGGTGGCGGCGGCGAGTTCGGCGGTGGCGGCGGCGAGTTCGGCGGTGGCGGCGGCGAGTTCGGCGGTGGCGGCGGCGAGCCGCCGCTCGCGGTCGCCGCATGGGCCGACGTCAGTCCGAGGCCCGTGACGACGGGCGCTACCCAAACCAAACCGGCACCGACGGCGGCGCCTGCACGCAAAACCTGGCGTCGGCTCGGCGCGCGCGCCGCGCCGGCTCCACCAACTTCCTGCTCCATCGGCCCGCCCCTCGTTTGGCCCCACCCCTGCGATCGTCGCGCCATCGTAGCGGAACGTAGCCCTAGTGAAGCCGTGACTTCCCCCAGACTCAATACGCTAAACGGAGGTTGTTGACTGGGCCGAACGGTTGCGTCCAACAAGCAAAGACTTGTCCTAAAAGGTCATGATTCGCGGTGACTCGCTGGGCCGTTATGCGGGTCTTTACGCGCGAAATTTCGCAGCCCGAGTTTGGTCTGATGGACGTCGGCCCTGCGCCCCTCGACGTCACGACCCTGGAAATAGTCGCGCTGCCAACGCCGCGCCCGGGCATCGGTCCCGTCTTGCTCCAAGTCGGCGAGGAACTCCCCGCGCGACGCCATCCAAGCCCGCACCCGCCGCGCGAGGTCGGGGTCGTCGTCCAAGGCACGCATCACGGGCCGCACGCGCTCCAACTCATGGCGCCTTTGCGGCACCAACATGCACAGTGGTTCACCGCGTTCGAAGACGACTTCGAGCCC
The DNA here is from genome assembly GCA_963782965.1 of uncultured Actinomycetes bacterium. Lineage (GTDB taxonomy): Bacteria > Actinomycetota > Actinomycetes > Acidothermales > Acidothermaceae > CAWALV01. The sequence goes on along the minus strand of CAWALV010000006.1, from coordinate 362,588 downwards.
GGGTCTGGTCAACTGCCAGTTCATCGTGAACGTCGCCGTCGCCCAGTCGGTCTCAACGACGCCGTCCAGGGCGTAGATGCCGTCCTTCGGGCAATTCGCCGGCCCGCGGACGAGCAAATTCCACCCCGGCGACGTCCGGAAGAAATACGGCAGGTTCCAGGTGACGATCCCAGCCCCGAAGTGGCTGATCGCGGGCAGCGGCGGCGGCCCGTCGTCATAGCGGATGTCGATGTCCTCCATCGCCGCGCCGCCGTTCCAGGTGAGGCGCACCGTGTCGGTGTTGATCAACAGCCAGCCGGACTGGTTCGCGATCAGCAGCGGCAAGCAGCGATTGGCGAACTTGTTGGGTGAGCGCTCCATCCAGACCCGAGTCGCGGGCGCCGCCCAGAGGTCTTCATCCTCGGACGCCGGACCTACGCGATAGGCCACCAGCTCGCAGCGGTCTTCGCCCGCCGGCGCGCCCGCAAGCGGCTCCTCAGCGGCACTTGCAACAGCGCCGGCTTCCTCTGTCGAGCCGCCAGGATCGGCATCTTCGGTAGGCACACACAGCTCCTCGCTCGATCGGTCACCCGATGAGCTATCGCTCCCGCAAATGGTTCGGGAGGGCCGCGTCGCGGTGACGAGCCCTCCCTGACCATCGTCGCCTACGACGCCTCACTTGTAGAAGTAGTACACGCCACCGATCAGGACGGCGTCGCGGAACTTGTCACCGTCGGTGTCGAACTGGAACGAGCCGTCGTACGCGAACGCGTCGACCAGCGTGTAGCTGCCCCAACCGCTGAGGTAGAGGACCGTCTTGCCCGACAGCGTCGTCGTCCCCGCGTGGATCGCGTTGTTGACGATCGAGTTCCAGGTCGAACCCGTCCTGACGATGTTGGTGTAGCCGAGGCCGGCCCAGTACGGGATGTCGTTGCCGTTGCCCGGAGACGCGATGTGGCCGTTGGCGTCGATCTGGAAGCCGTAATACGTGCTGCCGGACTTCAACAGGAACAGGCCGTGCGACGGCACGCCGTGCACCGTCGTCGGCGGCGGGGGTGGCGGCGGGGGTGGCGGCGGCGGAGGCGGCGGGGGTGGCGGCGGCGGGGGTGGCGGGTTACCGCCACTGGCCGGGGAGGCCGCCGCCTTGGTCATCGACAGCGCCTGCACGGCCGGTACGGCCCACAGCGCACCGCCGACGGCGATACCGCCCTTGATGACGGTCCGGCGTCTTACCGCCGGCTTGTCGCCGGTCTCTTCGGACATCGTGCCCACCTTTCGCCCACGAGGCGCAGTCGCCTGGCCCCCCACGGGCCAGCACCCCAACGCCATGCACCGCGTCGAACTCAACGCTGCGGGCGTGGTGGCCCGCAACCGAGTGCGACGTGGTGCGCGATCGTCGAGAGCGCAACTGAATCACGTCCTAGGCTGCGCAGCGGGTTGCGCGTCGAATTCACCCCGCCGGGCTAACCGGCTCGCGATGCATTGGCATCGATGCATCCTGTTTCGCCCTTCGCGGCTCACTAGCATGAGCCGGGTGCAGCACGCGTTGGTCGGCCCGCCGTTGCCAGGCGTCACCGCGGTCGAGGTCGACGGGCGAGTCGTCGTCTACTCACCGGTGCAACGCAACGCCATCTTCCTCAACGAGACCGCGAGCGACATCTGGCGGCTCGCCGACGGCACCTTGTCGGTCGACGACCTCGCTGCCCGGCTCGCCTCGATGTACGACGTCGAGCGTTCGGCGATCTCCGACGACGTCCGGGTCGCCGTTCAGAGCTTCGCCGACGCCGGCCTGATCGCAGCGGTGACGTGACGCCCGCGCCGGCCCCGGCACAGGCCATCGACGTGCACGGGCTCCGCCGATCCGCGCGGGTGGTGATCGACGACGCGGAGCTGCGTCGCGACATCAGGTCGCTGTGGGCCGACTGCCCGGCGCCGCCCGGCGATCCCGATTTCGTGATCGAGGTTCGTGACGCCGAGCCGTGGCTGATCGCCGTCACCCCGCGCGACGACGGCGAGGGATTGCCCGGTGAGACGAGCCGGCAACGCGCCGATGACCGACCGTCTGCCGTCGCCGCCACCTGCGCCGCGATCAACGTCACTTTCGCCACTCAGACGCCGCTGCTCGCCGTCCACGCCGCGGTGTTGTCGAAGAACGGGACGACGCTGCTGGTGCCCGGCCACTCCGGCGCGGGCAAGACCACCCTGACTGTTGCGTTGCTGCAACGCGGTTGGGCGTACGCCACCGACGAAGCCTTCGCGACCGACTGGGACGCCGACACCGCGTACCCCTATCCCCGACCGCTCGGCGTCTCGGATTGGACCGCGAAGGCGCTCGGCGTCGCGGGCGGCGTCACCGGCCCCGGCGAGAGGTTCCTGCGCGCGGCGGATCTGGGCGCCTCGGTGATCACCGAACCCGTCGTCGTCCGGCACGTCGTATTGCTCGACCGCAGCGGCGAGGACAGCCCGCCCGACGTCCCGTCGCTGCGATCCGTCCACCGCGTCGACGCCCTGCAGGTTCTGATGCGCGAGAGCTTCACCCACTACCGCCACCCGGAGCAGGCGCTGATCCGGCTGGCCGACGTCGTCCGCGCGGCTCGACCCTGGCAGCTGCGCTACGACGACCCAGCCGCGGCAGCCGATCTTCTCGACCGCGACCTCGCCGGCGCCTGAGCGCCGGCCCGACTTTGCAAACGAGCCGCCGTCGCACAAGCTGTCTGTCAGGCTAGACAGACAAAGGTCCCGCCGGTGAGAGTGCCGGCGAAGGGGGGACACATGAGTGACACCGTGCTGCCCACGCGCCCCGATCGGGACGTCGAGGAGTGGCGCCGGCTGCTTGCGACGCTCGTCCGCGACGTGTCGCTGCCGGTCGACCGGGTGCGCAGCCCGCAGACGCCGTTGCATCGTGACGCGGTCATGCTTGCGTTGCCGCCTACGGTCGCCGAGAGCGTGCGGGCCTGCGCCGACACGCTCGGTTGCGCCGAGCTCGACGTGCTGGCCGCGAGTTGGCTGACGCTCGTCGTCCGGCTCTCCGGCCAGTCGGAGTTGACCGCCGGCCTGCCCCTCGACGCGAGTACGACCGGCACCGAGACCGAGACGGAACCCCGTACCCGCAGCTTCATCGCCCCGGTCCCACTCATGCTCGACAACAGCGCACCCTTCCGCGACGTCGTCCGCACGGTCGCCGACGCACGCCGAGCTTTGGACGACACTCTCGACCGGCCGTTCACTGCACTTCGCTCCGAGCTTGGAGCCGACGATGACCCCTACTTCCGGGTCGCGGTCACGACACAGGCGAACGACGCCGAGTGCGACGGCGCTGAACTGGTCCTCGTCGTCGCCGAGAACGCCTCGTTCGAGTACACGCCGGTCTACGAGCGCGACACCGTCGAAGACATCGCCGGGCAGTGGGTGCGATCGCTCGCCGAGCTGGTCGCCGATCCGACGCTGGCCGCCGATACGCCGGACCTGGTCGACGCGCAGACGCGCAAGCAGGAACGCGCCTGGGGTTCGGGTTGGTTCGCGCCGGTCCCCAGCTGGACGGTGCCGACACGGTTCGCCGAGCAAGCCGGGGCACATCCCGACCGGGTCGCCGTCCGGTGCGAGGAGCGCGTTCTCACCTACGCCGAACTCGCCGACCGTTCGTTCCGGCTCGCCCAGGTGCTGCGCGACCTCGGCGCTCGTCCGGGCACCCGGGTCGCCGTCTGCCTGAACCGCTCCACGGACATGCTCGCCGCACTCGTCGGCGTCATGGCCAGCGGCGCGGCCTACGTCCCCGTCGATCCCGCCTATCCCGCCGAGCGGGTCGAGTACATGCTGACGGACGCCGACGTCGTGGCCGTCGTCACGTCGTCCAACCTGATGGCCCAGCTGCCCTCGACCGGCGCGCATGTCATCGCCATCGACGCGAGCGACGACGTGCTCGCCGCCGTCGAGCCGGCCGATCCGGCAACTCCCGCAGACCTCGCCGCTGGTCTCGCTGACACGGCGTACGTCATCTACACCTCGGGTTCCACGGGCAAGCCGAAGGGTGTGATGGTGCCGCATCGCGGCCTCACGAACTTCCTCGACTCCGTCGCACACGAGCCGGGGCTCCGCGAAGGTGAGGCACTGCTCGCCGTCACGACACTGTCGTTCGACATCGCCGGACTGGAGTTGTACTTACCGCTGGTCGTTGGCGGCACGGTCGTCATCGCGACGCACGACGAGTGCCGAGACCCGTCGGCACTCGCGCACCTGCTGGTCGAGCACGACGTCACCCAGATGCAGGCCACTCCGGCGACCTGGCGGCTGCTGATCGAATGGGGTTGGGAGGGCAAAGACGACCTCGTCGTGCTCTGCGGCGGCGAAGCCCTGCCGCCCACCTTGGCCGAAGCCCTCGTGCCGAAGTGCGCTGCGTTGTGGAACATGTACGGGCCGACGGAAACGACGATCTGGTCGACCCTGTGCCAGAATCCATCCTGGTGAGGCGCCGACCCTCGGGCACGCCTTCCGCAATACCACCGTGCACGTCGTCGACCCGAAGATGCGCGAGGTGGGCATCGGCGTGGCCGGCGAACTGCTCATCGGAGGCGACGGGCTCGCGCAGGGCTACCTCGGCCGGCCCGACCTCACCGCGGAGAAGTTCATCGACTCGCCGTTCGCCGACTTCACCGAAGCGGGCGAACGCGTGTACCGCACCGGCGACCTCGTGCGCTGGCGACGCGACGGCCGCCTCGAATTCCTCGGGCGCATCGACAACCAGGTGAAAGTGCGCGGCTTCCGGATCGAACTCGGTGAGATCGAGGTCGTGCTCGGCAAGCATCCCGACGTCGCGGAAGCCGTGGTCGTCGTCCGCGAGGACACTCCCGGTGACAAGCAACTGGTCGGCTACGTGGTTGCCAAGCCCGAGACCGCGCCGACACCCAACGACCTGCGTCGCCATGTCGCAGCTTCGCTGCCGGGCTACATGGTTCCGGCAGCCGTCGTCATCTGCCCGCAGTTCCCGCGCACGCCGAACGGAAAGACGGATCGCCGAGCACTGCCGGCCCCCGACGCCTCGGCGACCGCTCGAGACGACGTCGTCGCGCCGCGTGACGAGCTCGAACGCCGTCTCGTCGCGGCATGGGAGGAAGTGCTCGGCATCCGGCCCATCGGGGTGACCGACAACTTCTTCGACCTCGGTGTCGATTCCCTGACTGCGGCCCGACTTTTCGCGCGCATCGAACGCGACTTCGGCACGAAGTTGCCGCTCGCACCGGTGTTTCGGGCACCGACGGTGAGCGCCCTTGCCGACCTGTTGCGGGGCGACGCTACAGCGGGCAGCCGCCGCTGGAGTTCGCTCGTGCCGATTCAACCGAAGGGCGCCGCCACCCCGATCTTCGGCGTGCACGGCGGTGCGGGCACCATCCTTCTCTTCCACGAGCTTTCCCGGCAGCTTGGCGACGACCAGCCGTTCTACGGGCTGCAGATCGCCGGCCTCTACGGCGGCGACGCGCCCGACCAGACCGTCGAGGAGATGGCCGAGCGCTACATCGCCGAGATGAAGAGCGTGCAACCAACCGGCCCGTACACCATCCTCGGCTACTGCTTCGGTGCACTCGTCGCGCAAGAAATGGCATTGCGGCTGACCGACCGCGGCGACGAGGTGGCACTCGTCGGTGCGCTGAACGGCCCGTCTGTCAGCTACATCAAGAAGTTCAACCCGGTGTTCGACGACGAGGGAGCCCTCATCGACGCCGAGGGTAACGTCGTGCAGCGGGGGCCTGCGGCCGTGGGAAAGTCACAGAAGCTGAAGGCAGCCGCGCAGAACGGCCCGGTGGCCGTCGTCCGACTCGTCGCGCGCAGCGGGCTGCGTCGGGTACGCCGACCGCTCGAAGCTCGCTGGCGCGCGTGGCGCTTCGCCCGCGTTCTTGCAAAGCGAGCGCCGCTGACCGACTGGATGCGAGAGCGCTACTACATTCAGCGCATCTGCCAGCTCGCGCAGGACGCTTACCGACCGCGTCATGGGTCGTTCGCTGTCGCGGTCTTCCGCGCACCCGACCTGTACCACGCCGACGACCTCGGCTGGAGCGACCAGACTGACGGACCATGTGCCGCTCACGAGGTGCCCGGGGAGGGACAAACGACGCCGCGCCGCACGATGCGCGAGCCTTACGTCGACTCCGTCGCACGCCGGCTGGAGGAGTTACGGAACGCACCCACCGGCCCGGCGGCCACCGCTAGGACATCTGCGACCTGATTACACAGAGCAACCATAGGTTGCGATTTCGTGCGCACCGTTCGGCCGATCTTGAGCGCCTGTTCGGGTGAATCCTGGCGACCGGCAACCGGCGACCGCTACCATCCGTAACGCGAGACCGTGGGGCGCCAGGCCCGATCCGAGGGGCGCTGGACGTAGTAGGTCGCATTCTCGCGGCCGGACTGACAAGGCCCGACAAGGCTCATGGGGAAGCAAGGGGCGAGCAATTGAGAAGGTCGCGTCCCGCATGGTGCCGTCCGGCCGGACGTCGCAGAGCGGGTCTCCGTCGCGCTCTCACGCTGGCGACCGCTGCGCTCTTCGGTGCTGCGACCCTTCTCCTACCGGTCGCCACTGCCACGGGGGCGACGGGGTCGATTTCGTTTGTGCAGGTGGCCGGGTCGGCGTTGACGAACAACGGTGGCACGATCACTGCGGCGTTGTCGGGTGGTATCAACGACGGGGATCTGCTGTTGGCCTTGTTGGGTGATGCCAAGGGCAGCCAAGAGAACTGGAACCAGCCCACCGGCTGGCCGACCAGCCCCGACCTCGACGTCGCCTCAGGGCACAACTCCTCCGACATGCGCGCCCTGGTCAACCACCGCACCGCCGCCAACGACTCCGGCGCCACCTACCAATGGACCACCAGCCCCTGGACCAACCTGGTGCTCGGTGTCTTGGAATACGCCGGGGTCGATACCACCAACCCCTACGACGCCACCCCCACCAGCGCCACCAAAACCACCACCGCACCCAGCCTGACCACCGACATCCCCGGCGCCACCCTGGTCTACGTGCTGATCGTCTCCGGCTCCACCAACACCATCACCACCGCACCCGCCGGCTTCACCAAACGCTTCGAAACCAGCGGCACCACCCTGCTCAACGCACCCCACATCTACGTCTACGACACCACCCAAACCAGCCCCGGACCCACCGGGGCCATCACCGCCACCGTCACCGGCACCACCAGCAACGCCGTCGCCCTCCTCTTCGCCCTACGACCCGCGGCGGGCGGATCGGCGACGGTGCCTGGTGCGCCGACGAATGTGGTGGCCAGCGCGGGTAATGGGCAGGCGAGTGTGAGTTGGGCGGCGCCGGTCTCTGACGGCGGATCGGCGATCAGCGGCTACACGGTGACCGCCAGCCCCGGTGGGGCGAGTGCCACCGTCAACGGTTCGACCACCACCACCACGATCAGCGGGTTGACCAACGGCACCGCCTACACCTTCACCGTGCACGCCACCAACACCATCGGCAACAGCCCCGAATCGGCCCCGTCCAACGCGGTCACCCCGAGCGCGCCGGCGACGGTGCCCGGCGCACCGACGAATGTGGTGGCCAGCGCGGGTAATGGGCAGGCGAGTGTGAGTTGGGCGGCGCCGGTCTCCAACGGCGGATCGGCGATCACCGGCTACACGGTGACATCCACCCCGGGCAACATCACCGCCACCGTCAACGGCTCGACCACCACCACCACGATCAGCGGGTTGACCAACGGCACCGCCTACACCTTCACCGTGCACGCCACCAACACCATCGGCAACAGCCCCGAATCGGCCCCGTCGAACGCGGTCACCCCCACCGCGGCGACGACGATCCCCGGCGCACCCACCAACGTGACCGCCACCGCCGGTGACACCCAAGCCAGCATCAGCTGGAGCCCGCCGGCCTCCAACGGCGGATCGGCGATCACCGGCTACACCGTCACCGCCAGCCCCGGCGGGGCGACCGCAACAACCATCAACGGTTCGACCACGAGTGCCAGCATCGGCGGGTTGACCAACGGCACCGCCTACACCTTCACCGTGCACGCCACCAACACCATCGGCAACAGCCCCGAATCCGCACCGTCCAACACCGTCACCCCCACCACGGCAACGACGATCCCCGGCCCACCCACCAACGTCACAGCCACCGCCGGTGACACCCAAGCCAGCATCAGCTGGAGCCCGCCGGCCTCCAACGGCGGTTCACCGATCACCGGCTACACCGTCACCGCCAGCCCCGGCGGGGCGACCGCAACAACCATCAACGGTTCGACCACGAGTGCCACGATCGGCGGGTTGACCAACGGCACCGCCTACACCTTCACCGTGCACGCCACCAACACCATCGGCAACAGTCCCGAATCCGCCCCGTCCAACACCGTCACCCCCACCGCGGCGACGACGATCCCCGGCGCACCCACCAACGTCACCGCCACAGCCGGTGACACCCAAGCCAGCATCAGCTGGACGGCGCCCACCTCCAACGGCGGATCGGCGATCACCGGCTACACCGTCACCGCCAGCCCCGGCGGAACAACCGCCACCGTCAACGGCTCCACCACCACCACGATCAGCGGGCTGACCAACGGCACCACCTACACCTTCACCGTGCACGCCACCAACACCATCGGCAACAGCCCCGAATCCACCCCGTCCAACACGGTCACCCCGGCGCCCGCAGGCGCGACCGTCGTGCCAACCTCGCCGATCGATCCCGGTCTCGTCCTACCGCAGCAGATCAGTACCGACCCCTACACGGGATCAGGTGCGCAGCATGCGACCGAGGTGGAATCGGCTGCATTCTCGTGGGGCAACACCACCGTCACCGCATTCCAGGTCGGCCGCTACAGCGGCGGCGGTAGCGCGGAGAACATGGGTTGGGCGACCTCGCTCGACGGCGGCGCGTCCTGGCAGTCAGGGATGGTGGCCGGCGTGACGACGGCCGGCGGAGGAACATGGCCCCGCACGGTCGACCAGAGCGTGAGTTACGACTCCGTGCACGGCCAGTGGATGATCGCCACGCTCGGCGTCGGCCTCATCGGAAGCAGCTACGTCGAGCAACAGCTCTACGTCATCCGGTCCTCTGACGGGATCACCTGGAGCGCACCCGTCTCGGTGATCGCGACCGGCGAGCCCGACAAGTCCTGGCTCACCTGCGACAACCAACCCGCGAGCCCCTACAAGGGCACGTGCTATGCGTTGTGGCAACAAACGACGGCCAACGAAGCGTTCCGGCTCAGCAAGTCGACGGACGGCGGCATCACCTGGAGCGCTCCCATCGGCACTCCGACAAGCGTTGCCGGCTACAACGTGCAGCCCGTCGTCGAGCCGAACGGCACTCTCGTCGTCGTCGCGACCGACTTCACCGAAAAGCACATGCTCGCCTTCCGGTCGACGGACGGCGGCGCCACCCTCACCGACCCGGTGACGTTCGCGACCGTACAAAAGCACGTGCCGACCAGCATGCGTTATCACGCCAAGCCGACGGTCGGCGTCGGCGCCGACGGCGTGGTTTACACGGTCTGGGCCGACTGCCGTTTCCGCGCCGGCTGCGCGTCGAACGATCTCGTCCTGACGACGTCGACCGACGCCGGAGCGACGTGGTCGACGATCACCCGGATCGCCCTCGACCCCGCGACGAGCACCGTCGACCGATTCCTGCCGGCGCTCGCCGTTGACGCCAACACCTCGGGCAGCACCACGAAGCTCTCACTCCTCTACCACTACTACCCAGTCGCGGCCTGCGGCGGTTCCGGGCAGCCGACGTGCCAGCTCAATGTCGGAGTGGTCACATCGAGCGATGCCGGCCTGACGTGGACCGGACCGACCACGATGACGCCGACCCCAGAAGATCCCAGCTGGCTGCCGACATCGATCGGGCAGATGGTTGGCGACTACTTCGGGGCGACCTTCAACAACGGCAACACTTTGGTGTTCTTCCCGATCGCGCAACCGAAGCCGACAGGATCGACGTTCCAGCAGAGCATGTACGCCGCAACCGTCGGCCCGGACACTCTGGCGGTCGGTGACACCTCCGTCGTTGAACCGTCGACCGGCAACCAGACGTATGCGCTCTTCCAGGTTCAGCTCTCGGCAGTGCAGAGCTCGACGGTCACCGCCAACTTTGCGACCGCCGACGGCACGGCAACGGCTGCCGCCGGGGACTACGTCTCGACCGGCGGCACGTTGACGATCCCGGCGGGCAGCCAAGCGGTGCTCGTGCGTGTCCCGGTCAACGGCAACGGGACGGCGCCGGGCAAGACGTTCTCCCTGCAGCTGACCAACGTCGTCGGGGCGACCCTTGCGCGGTTGAGCGGCAAGGCGACGATCACGGCGTCGGCGACGGTGCCTGGTGCGCCGACGAATGTGGTGGCCAGCGCGGGTAATGGGCAAGCGAGTGTGAGTTGGGCGGCGCCGGTCTCTGACGGCGGATCGGCGATCAGCGGCTACACGGTGACCGCCAGCCCCGGTGGGGCGAGTGCCACCGTCAACGGTTCGACCACCACCACCACGATCAGCGGGTTGACCAACGGCACCGCCTACACCTTCACCGTGCACGCCACCAACACCATCGGCAACAGCCCCGAATCGGCCCCGTCGAACGCGGTCACCCCGAGCGCGCCGGCGACGGTGCCCGGCGCACCGACGAATGTGGTGGCCAGCGCGGGTAATGGGCAGGCGAGTGTGAGTTGGGCGGCGCCGGTCTCCAACGGCGGATCGGCGATCACCGGCTACACGGTGACATCCACCCCGGGCAACATCACCGCCACCGTCAACGGCTCGACCACCACCACCACGATCAGCGGGTTGACCAACGGCACCGCCTACACCTTCACCGTGCACGCCACCAACACCATCGGCAACAGCCCCGAATCGGCCCCGTCGAACGCGGTCACCCCCACCGCGGCGACGACGATCCCCGGCGCACCCACCAGCGTGACCGCCACCGCCGGTGACACCCAAGCCAGCATCAGCTGGAGCCCGCCGGCCTCCAACGGCGGATCGGCGATCACCGGCTACACCGTCACCGCCAGCCCCGGCGGGGCGACCGCAACAACCATCAACGGTTCGACCACGAGTGCCAGCATCGGCGGGTTGACCAACGGCACCGCCTACACCTTCACCGTGCACGCCACCAACACCCTCGGCAACAGCCCCGAATCCACCCCGTCCAACACGGTCACCCCAAGCGCAGGGGCGACGGGGTCGATTTCGTTTGTGCAGGTGGCCGGGTCGGCGTTGACGAACAACGGTGGCACGATCACTGCGGCGTTGTCGGGTGGTATCAACGACGGGGATCTGCTGTTGGCGTTGTTGGGTGATGCCAAGGGCAGCCAAGAGAACTGGAACCAGCCCACCGGCTGGCCGACCAGCCCCGACCTCGACGTCGCCTCAGGGCACAACTCCTCCGACATGCGCGCCCTGGTCAACCACCGCACCGCCGCCAACGACTCCGGCGCCACCTACCAATGGACCACCAGCCCCTGGACCAACCTGGTGCTCGGTGTCTTGGAATACGCCGGGGTCGATACCACCAACCCCTACGACGCCACCCCCACCAGCGCCACCAAAACCACCACCGCACCCAGCCTGACCACCGACATCCCCGGCACCACCCTGGTCTACGTGCTGATCGTCTCCGGCTCCACCAACACCATCACCACCGCACCCGCCGGCTTCACCAAACGCTTCGAAACCAGCGGCACCACCCTGCTCAACGCACCCCACATCTACGTCTACGACACCACCCAAACCAGCCCCGGACCCACCGGGGCCATCACCGCCACCGTCACCGGCACCACCAGCAACGCCGTCGCCCTCCTCTTCGCCCTACGACCCGCGGCGGGCGGATCGGCGACGGTGCCTGGTGCGCCGACGAATGTGGTGGCCAGCGCGGGTAATGGGCAAGCGAGTGTGAGTTGGGCGGCGCCGGTCTCTGACGGCGGATCGGCGATCACCGGCTACACGGTGACCGCCAGCCCCGGTGGGGCGAGTGCCACCGTCAACGGTTCGACCACCACCACCACGATCAGCGGGTTGACCAACGGCACCGCCTACACCTTCACCGTGCACGCCACCAACACCATCGGCAACAGCCCCGAATCCGCCCCGTCCAACGCGGTCACCCCCACCGCGCCGGCGACGGTGCCCGGCGCACCGACGAATGTGGTGGCCAGCGCGGGTAATGGGCAGGCGAGTGTGAGTTGGGCGGCGCCGGTCTCCAACGGCGGATCGGCGATCACCGGCTACACGGTGACATCCACCCCGGGCAACATCACCGCCACCGTCAACGGCTCGACCACCACCACCACGATCAGCGGGTTGACCAACGGCACCGCCTACACCTTCACCGTGCACGCCACCAACACCATCGGCAACAGCCCCGAATCGGCCCCGTCGAACGCGGTCACCCCCACCGCGGCGACGACGATCCCCGGCGCACCCACCAGCGTGACCGCCACCGCCGGTGACACCCAAGCCAGCATCAGCTGGACGCCCGCCGGCCTCCAACGGCGGATCGGCGATCACCGGCTACACCGTCACCGCCAGCCCCGGCGGGGCGACCGCAACAACCATCAACGGTTCGACCACGAGTGCCAGCATCGGCGGGTTGACCAACGGCACCGCCTACACCTTCACCGTGCACGCCACCAACACCCTCGGCAACAGCCCCGAATCCACCCCGTCCAACACGGTCACCCCAAGCGCAGGGGCGACGGGGTCGATTTCGTTTGTGCAGGTGGCCGGGTCGGCGTTGACGAACAACGGTGGCACGATCACTGCGGCGTTGTCGGGTGGTATCAACGACGGGGATCTGCTGTTGGCGTTGTTGGGTGATGCCAAGGGCAGCCAAGAGAACTGGAACCAGCCCACCGGCTGGCCGACCAGCCCCGACCTCGACGTCGCCTCAGGGCACAACTCCTCCGACATGCGCGCCCTGGTCAACCACCGCACCGCCGCCAACGACTCCGGCGCCACCTACCAATGGACCACCAGCCCCTGGACCAACCTGGTGCTCGGTGTCTTGGAATACGCCGGGGTCGATACCACCAACCCCTACGACGCCACCCCCACCAGCGCCACCAAAACCACCACCGCACCCAGCCTGACCACCGACATCCCCGGCGCCACCCTGGTCTACGTGCTGATCGTCTCCGGCTCCACCAACACCATCACCACCGCACCCGCCGGCTTCACCAAACGCTTCGAAACCAGCGGCACCACCCTGCTCAACGCACCCCACATCTACGTCTACGACACCACCCAAACCAGCCCCGGACCCACCGGGGCCATCACCGCCACCGTCACCGGCACCACCAGCAACGCCGTCGCCCTCCTCTTCGCCCTACGACCCGCGTGAATCGGCGATCACGCGGCCGGTGCACGGCCGCCGGGGTGGCCGCAGCAGCCCGCCATCCGGGCGACTTCGTAGGCCATTCGTCCCGAGTCCAGCCGTAGGGGCAGCGCGTAGCGCGGCGGATCGCTAGCCTACGAAGAGACTTTTCTTGCCTGAGCCGAAAGCCCAGTCGGCGTGGAGCCTGCCCGCCGACCACCATTGGGGGGGAACCCATATGGAAAGCACTGGTTTCGACCTGTCCGTGCAGCAGCGCACGCTCCTGCAGCCCGCGGCCGGGCGGCTGCCCGCAACGCGTGCGGTGATCGAGATCAGCGGCACCGTCGACGCAGCCGCGCTGCGGTCGGCACTCGCGACGCTGGTCGAGCGCTACGAGATCCTGCGCACTCGCTTCCGCACGCCCGAAGGGCTGAGGGTGCCGATGCAGGTCGTCGACCCCGACGCCACGGTCGAGTGGTCGCAACCCGCCGAGGCGCCCGCGCTGGAGCCCTTCGCCAACAGCTCGGACGACGGGCTGCGGGCCTACATCGCGAAAGGCAACGCCGATCCGGCCCGCGACCTCTTGGTTCTCACAGCTCCGGCGGCGATCGCCGACGCCGCATCGCTGACAGCGGTCGGCTTGGCAGCGCTTGCCGCCTGCGGCGGTGCGCCGGACGCCGACACCGAACCCCTGCAGTATGCCGACTTCGCCGCCTGGCAACAGGAGATGCTCGGCGCCGGTGATGCCAGCGTGCTCGCCGCCGAATCGCACTGGCGGCGCGAGGGCGCCGGCGACCCGGTGCGCCTGTCCGGCGAGCCGCCCGTCGTGGAAGAACTCCCACTGACCGACGCCGCGCGCACCGCCGTTGCCGAGATGGCCGCGTCGCTGGGCGCCGACGTCGCTGACGTCTGGTGCGCCGCTGCGGCGTCGGTCGTCGCTCGGCTGCACGCGCAGTCCGACACGTCCGAGGTCGTCGTCGCGGTTACCGTCGACGGTCGCCAAGACGCCGAGCTGAGCGGCGCGATCGGCCCGTACACGATCGCCGCACCGATTCGGCTCGCTGAGACGACGACACCGTTCGCCGACCAGGTCCGGCGCGTCACGGCCTCCCGCTCCGGCGCCGCCCAGCATGCCCTGCGGCCGGCCGCCACCGCGGCGTCAGCCGCCGTGGCCGTCGTGTCCTTCGACGAGCTGCCGGCTGAATCCACCGCGGGTTCCCTCGGCATGCGAGTCGTAGACCGGCTCGACTCCCCGGCGCCGACCAACCTGCGAGTCGCGATCGTCGACGACGGCAGCCAAGCGCACGCGACCATCGTCGGCGACCGCAACGAGGTCGCGGCGCTCGTCCGTCACTTGCCGCCGTTCCTGGAGGCGCTTCGTGCCGCGGCTGCAAGCACACCGGTCGACGTGCTGCCGCTGTGGTCGGACGCCGACCGCCAGGCCGAGCTCTCCGCGAGTGCCACGCCTTCCGCGCGCGATCTCGACGTGAAGTCGTTCCACGAGTTGGTGGCCCGCGCCGCGGCGCGCAATTCCGCTCGTACCGCGGTGGTAGCCGGCGATGCCACTCTCACATACGGCGAGCTGGAGACGCGCAGCAATCGCCTCGCGAACGCGCTGCGCGCGCAGGGCGCCACCCGCAACGTTCCGGTCGCCCTCCTGCTCGATCGACGCGCCGACCTCGTCGTCGCACTGCTCGGCGTCCTCAAGGCAGGGGCGGCGTACCTGCCGCTACACGCTGATCACCCGGCCGAGCGCCTGTCGTTTCAGATGTCCGACTCCGGTGCGCGCATCGTCGTCACGGTCAACGCACTCCTCGAGCAGGTGCCGGCCGACTCAGAGGTCGTCGTCCTCGACGACGGCACGCTGGAGTCGCAAGCCGACGCGGCGCCCGACAACGTCACCGAGCCGGCCGATCTCGCCTACGTGATCTACACCTCCGGGTCGACCGGCCAACCCAAGGGTGTCGGCGTCACGCACGCGAACCTGCTCGCCTACACTCCGGCGGCGCGCGACCGGCTGCTCGGCGGCCAGGCCGACGGGCTCGACGTGGCGATCGTGACCTCCGTCAGCACCGACCTCGGAAACACTGCGATCGTGCTCGCGCTCGCCGGCGGCGGGGCGCTGCACGTCGTCCCGGCCGAGGTAGCGGTCGATGCCGTCGCCTACGCGCAGTGGAGCGAGCAGCATCCCGTCGACGTCCTGAAGATCACGCCGTCCCACCTGCGCGCGCTGTTGGCCGGCGGCGCCGGGGTGCTGCCGCGCAAGCTTCTCGTCGTGGGCGGCGAAGCCTTGCCCTGGGAGCTCGTCCGGCAGGTCGAGGCACTCGGTACCTGCGCGATCGCCAACCACTACGGACCCACCGAAACGACGATCGGCGCGCTCACCTACGCCGTCGCCCGTGGAGAGCAGCGCGACGACAGCGCGACAGTACCCATCGGCGTACCGCTGCCCGGCTACCGCGCCTACGTCCTCGACCCGCACGGCGCACCCGTCCCGCACGGCATGACCGGTGAGTTGTGCATCGGCGGTGCCGGTGTCGCTCGCGGATACATCGGCCGAGACGACCTGACGGCCGAGCGGTTCGTCGCCGACCCGCTCGGGGGCCGCATGTATCGCACCGGCGACCTCGTGCGGCGCCTCACCGACGGCTCGGTCGAGTTCCTCGGCAGGCTCGACGGCCAGGTGAAAATCCGGGGTTACCGGGTCGAGCCCGGTGAGGTCGAGCAAGTGCTGGAAGGTCACGGCACGGTCCGGCAGGCCGCGGTGGTGCCCCAACCCGACCCGAGCGGTGACCTTCGACTGGTCGCCTACGTCGTCGGCGACGTCTCCACCGCAGCCGACGCCGACGCGTTGCGGGTCTTCGTCGGCGACCGACTGCCGAGCCACATGGTGCCGTCGCTGATCCTGCCCATCGAATCGATGCCGTTGACAGCGAACGGGAAGCTCGACCGAAAGGCGCTGCCCGACCCGGCCACGGTCCGGCTCTCCGATGAGTCGTCGTACGTCGCGCCCCGCGATGAGGTCGAAGAGAAGATCGCCGGGGTGTGGATGGAACTACTCGGCTTGCCGCAAGTGGGCGTCGAGGACGACTTCTTCTCTCTCGGCGGCCACTCGCTGCTGGCCGCTCAGGTCATCGCCCGCGTGCTGCGCGACTTCGGTGTCCAACTGCCGCTGCACTCCCTGTTCGTGTCACCTACTGTCGCGACGCTGGCCGCGATGGTGCGAGCGGAGATGGCCGGTGGAGACGCCAGCCTCGAAACGCTGCTGGGCGATATCGAGAACATGAGCGACGAAGAAGCTGCTCGCCTGCTCGCGGGCGAGCCCGGCCCAGCCGAAGGTGCATGAGCACCGACGAGAACGGTCCCGGTGAACCGCTGGGGAGCCGGCTGAGCCGGCTCCCTCCGGAAAAGCGCGCCCTCCTGGAGCGGGCACTTCTGCAGCGTCGCCAGGCCAGTGGTGACGACGCCCGGATACCGCGCCGCCCGCCGGGCACCCCGGCGCCACTCTCGTTTCCCCAGCAGCGGCTGTGGTTTCTCGACAAGATGGCACCCGGCGATCCCACCTACAACGCGGTCGTCGGAATGCGCCTGCAAGGCGCGCTCGATGTCGAAAGACTGCGCCACGCCTTCGAAGTCGTGGTCGACAGGCACGAGGCGATCCGCACCGTGTTGCCCGACGACGACGGCCGCCCCTACCAGCGCGTGCTCACCGAATGGGGACTGCCACTCCCGGTCGTCGACCTGCGCGAGTTGGATCCCACCGAGCGCCAAGCCGAGCTCGAACGGCTGATGCGCGACGCGCCGCGCGAGCCGTACGACCTCCAGCGCGACCTCATGATGCGCCTCCTGCTCGTACGGCTGGCCGACGACGACGCGGTGCTGCTGCTGATGGAGCACCACATCGCGTTCGACGGGTGGTCCGACGAGATCCTTTGTGCCGAGGTGTCTGCCGTCTATCGCGCGGCCGGCGAGCAAGGCGACGCCGCCCTCGCCGAACTGCCGATCCAGTACGGCGATTTCGCCGCCTGGCAGCGGGCCAGGCTCGACGGCGCGAAGCTCGAGCAACACCAGGCGTTCTGGCGCGACTATCTGGCCGGCGCACCAGCGCTGCTGGCTCTGCCCACCGACCTGCCGCGGCCCGCCGTCCTCACCCACGACGGCGCCCGGGTCGATGTCGCGCTCGGCCCCGAGCTCGTCGAGCCACTGATGACCTTGTGCCGCGCCGAGTCGGCCACGGCATACATGGCCTTGCTCGCCACATTCGGCCTGCTGCTGCATCGCTGGGCCGGCGTCACCGATATCTGCGTCGGCACGCCCATCGCCAACCGAAGCCGCGTCGAACTCGAACGTCTCGTCGGTTTCTTCTCCAACACGATCGTCATCCGCATTCAGCCGCAATCCACGATGACGATGCGGGAGTTGATTCGCACGTCTCGCGACGCTGCTCTCGCCGCGTATGCGCACCAGGACCTCCCGTTCGATCGAATCGTCGACGCCGTCTCGCCCCCGCGCGACCTCTCGCACAACCCGTTGTTCTGCGTGAACTTCCGGGTCACCGACGGCGTGCCTGCACTTCTCGACCTGCCCGGTGTCGCGTGTTCGCCGGTCTCGCCCGATATCGGCTTCGCCCGCTTCGACCTCGCGCTCGAACTCCAGTTGCGCGACGACGGGATCGGCGGTTACCTCGAATACAACCTGGCGCTCTTCGAGGAGCGCACGCCGCGCGCGCTGGTAGAAGCGCTCGGTGCGCTCTTGGACGACGCCGTGCGCCGCCCGGACGCCGCGATCGGCACGCTCGCGATGAGCAAGGCCGGCGCCGGCCCGCGCATCCGCAGGCGCAGCTGACGACGGAGCTGCGCGGCGACGGCGGCGGTCAGGCGGGCGGCTTCGCCAGGTAGCGGCGATAGTGGCCGATCACTTCGAAGCCCACCGCCTGCCACAGCGGCAGACCCATCTGACTCGCCTGGCCGGAAAGCCCGACCGCACCCATCGCGAGCGCGGCGTCCACACACCGGCGAAACAGCGTCTTGCCGATACCGAGCCCGCGGGCTGCCGCGAGCGTCGCACCCCACTGCATCCCGCCGACGCCATCGGCAACGAAGACCATGCATCCACCAAGTGCCACGCCGTCCCGGTACGCGGCGAACGCGACGATCCGCGGATCGTCGAGACTCGCACGGCTGAAAATCACCCGTTCGGCGAGTTCGGGTGGCAGCCCCTCCATCCCGTAGCTCGCAAGCACGACGCGCAGGTACTCAGCTCGGCTCTCGTCATTCTCCACCCGGCGGATCTCGATATTCGGCAGCTCCGGCGCACCCAGCGGCGGCCCGGCGTACCAGATCGCCGGGTTTCCTTCGATGGGCGGGCGCTGGAACATACCCGCGGCACGGCAGTGCTCCTCGAGGTCGGCGTCTGCTTCGTCGCAGATCCACACCGCGTAGCCCCGGCGCAACGGGCGGAAGAACTCGCGGGCGCGGGCCAAGACATCGGCGGCCGGCGCGCCCGCACCGTCGCGGATTACGCCGTTCGTGTACGTGCCCGGGTACGGATGACCGCCCGCGAAGGTGAGCACGCCATCGCCCTGGCGGAAGGAGCCATCCGGAGCGCTGGCCGCGAGATGGCGCAGGTAGGTGACCAGGTTGGCATTGCTGCGGGCCATCGCCTCGGCGGTGTCCAACGGTGCCCCTCCTCCTACGCCGGCGGCGCCTACGCGCCGAGGATTGCCTGGATCGCCTCCCGCTCGGCCTTTCGGCTGAACCCCGTGCGCCTCGTCCACCCGTGGGAGATGATAGGTGGCGGGGTGGGCCTGCCTTGACGCGGTCGGGGTGCCGTCGACCGGGCGTCTTCATGACCGGCGAGACATGGGCGAGACAGGGTATGGGGGCTAGTGGACAACACCGCTGACCGGTTGGCGAACTTGTCGCCGGAAAAGCGTGCACTGCTGGAGCGCATGCGCGGCCGGCAGGTCGACCATGCCCCGCAGTCGCCGGCCGGGCCGGGCGCGTCCGGCCCGGCGGAACACCCCGTGGTGCCTCGCGGCGCCGGCGAGCCTGCGGTGCTGACCGCGGTGCAGCGACGGCTGTGGCTGCTTTCCCAACTCGACGTCGAGGCGGGCGCCGCCTACAACGTGCCGCGCATCGTTCGCCTGGCCGGCACGCTCGACGTCGATGCGTTGCGATCGGCGTTGACCGCCGTAGTCGCGCGCCACGAAGTCCTTCGGACCCGCGTGTTGCTCGGCGACGGAACGCCGGTGGCGGTCATAGACCCACCCCGACCGGTGGAGTTGCCGGTCATCGCGGTCACGGCTGCGTCACACGACTCGGCGCCGGCCGATGCGTTCGACGCCGCCGTACGCCACGCGACAACGGAAGCAGCGCGTCCCTTCGACCTCGCGAGCGACCTGCTTCTGCGAGCAATGCTGATCCGGATCGCCGATTCCGACCACTTGCTCGTCCTGACCACGCATCACGTGGCCTCCGACGAGAGCAGCCGATCCATCCTGCTCGGCGACCTCGCCGCCGCCTATGCAGCCGCGATCGGCGAGCCGCAGACGGAAACCGCACTTACGCCGCCAGCTCTGCAGTACGCCGACTACGCCTCGTGGCAGCTGGCTCGTGAGCGCGCCGGCGTGCTCGACGAGCACGTCGACTACTGGGCACATCACCTCGGGGGCGCTCCCGACGACGTCGACCTCCCGACCGACCACCCGCGGCCGGCAACCCGCCGCATGGACGGGCAACGGCTGGTCTTCGATCTGGACGCCGACGTCGCGGCGGGCGTCGCGGCCCTGGCCCGGACCGCAGCGACCACCCGGTTCACCGTGATCCTGGCCGCCTTCTACGCCCTGCTGTACAGGTTGTCGGGTCAAGACGACCTCGTCGTCGGCATTCCGGTCAGCGGCCGGCACCGCGCCGAGCTCGCCGACGTCGTTGGGTGCTTCGCGAACACGCTTGCCCTGCGGGTGGGCCTGGACGGCGACGTCACGTTCCGCGAGCTGCTCGGGCAGGTCCACACGGTCAGCCGCGACGGACTCGCCCACCAGGAGGCGCCGTTCGACCTCGTCGTCGAGCGCCTCGCGCCGCCACGCGATCCAGGCAAGAACGCGTTGTTCCAGATCTGCTACAACCACGTCGCCGGGTCGACCGATGTCACCGGCTTTCCTGGTATCACCGCGCGCATCGTCGACATCGATCCCGGTGTGGCGAAGTTCGACCTCACGCTGGTCACCCGCGAGACGGGCGCGTCGTCGAGCCCGGGGCTGCGCGCCCTGTGGGAGATGCGCACAGACCTTTTCGACGCGGCGACGGTCGAGCGTTGGCACCGGCACTTCGTCGTCCTGCTGCGGGCCGCGCTGGCCGCGCCCGACACAGCCGTCGGCTCGCTGCCACTGCTGGAGGCCGCCGACCTCGACGCGATCCGCGCCGGCCTGCACGCCACCGCTACGGCGATCGACCCGCTCCCGCTGCCTGCACTGGTACGTCGTCAGGTCGAAGCGACACCCGACGCCGTTGCAGTCGTCGACGAAGAAAGCCGGCTGACTTATCACGAGCTCGACGCCGCTGCGGGCGAGATCGCGGCGACGCTGCGCACCCTCGGGGTGCGCAAGGGCGACCTGGTCGCGGTGTGCGTCGAGCGCAGTTCGCGGATGGTGGCCGCGCTGCTGGGCGTCCACCGGGCGGGCGGCGCCTACGTGCCGCTCGACCCCACCTTCCCGGCCGACCGGCTGGCGTTCATGCTCAGCGACAGCGGCGCGCGGGTGGCGGTCACGCAGGCGAGCTTGCGCCATGTGGTCGAGGGCGACGGGCGTGCACTCCTGGTACTCGACGAGCCGCCTGCCCCCCCGGCCTCAGCACCGGCCGAGCCGGCTGAGTTGGCCGATCCCGAGTTCGACGACCTCGCCTATGCGATCTACACCTCCGGCTCGACCGGGCTGCCGAAAGGCGTGCTCATCGAGCACGGAGCGCTGAGCAACTTCTTGCAGTCGATGGCCACGCGCCCGGGATGCGTGGCGGGCGACGTGCTCGTCGCGGTCACGACGCTCTCGTTCGACATCGCCGGACTCGAACTCTTCTTGCCGTTGATCACCGGCGCAACCGTCGTGGTGGCGAGTCGCGACGTCGCGGCCGACCCGGCGCAACTGGCTACGCTGCTCGACGCCTCCGGCGCGACGATCCTGCAAGCGACGCCGTCGACGTGGCGGATGCTTGTCGACTCGGGCTGGCCGGGCCGGCCGGGGCTGAAGATGCTCTGCGGCGGCGAAGCGCTGCCGCCAACCCTGGCGGCGGCCTTGCACTCTCGGGGCGCACAGCTGTGGAACATGTACGGCCCGACCGAGACGACGATCTGGTCGAGCGTCGACCAGGTGGTTCCCGACCAGCCTGTGCGGCTGGGTGACCCGATCGCGAACACGGATTTCCTCGTCGTCGACACCAGGCTGGAGCCGGTGCCCACGGGCGTCGCGGGCGAACTGCTGATCGGCGGGCTGGGGCTGGCCCGCGGCTATCACAACCGAGCCGAGCTGACCGCCGAGAAGTTCGTCGCGCACCCGCTTTCACCCGGCGCCCGCAGTTACCGCACCGGCGACCTGGTGCGCGCGCATCGAGACGGCACGCTGGAGTTCTTGGGTCGCCTCGATCACCAGGTCAAGGTTCGAGGCTTCCGCATAGAACTCGGCGAGGTGGAGCGAGCGCTCGCCTCCCACGGCGCGGTTCGCGAGGTGGTTGCCGTCGTCCGCGAGGACCGCCCGGGCGACCGCCAGCTGATCGCCTACGTCGTCGCCGAGACGCCGGACACCGCTGCAGACGAGCCCGGCGAGGTCGACAGCCAGGCGCTGCGCCACCACGTCGCCGGCCGGTTGCCGGCATACATGGTGCCGTCGGTCGTCGTCGTCCTCGAAGAGCTGCCGCGCACTCCGAACGGCAAAACCGATCGCAAGCGGCTACCGGCACCTGCCGAGGCCGACGTCGTCGATGACGCGTTCGAGCCGCCCCGGACCCCGCTCGAGCGCCAGGTCGCGCAAGTGTGGGCTGACGTGTTGGGCATCGCCCGGGTCGGCGTCCGAGACAACTTCTTCGCTCTGGGCGGCGACTCGCTGCGCGCAGTGCGCGTTGTCAGCCTGCTGCGAGACGAGTTCAGCGAATCGCAACTGTCAATTCGATCGTTCGTGGACTGCCCCACGGTGGAGGATGTCGTGGCTTTGATATCTGGAGAAACGATCCTCGCGAACACGACTGGGCAGGCGCACCAGCTACCCGGGCCCACCCGGCGGGGCGGTTCGCAACATCCGCTCTCGTTCACCCAGCAGCGAATGTGGTTCATCGACCGGCTCGAGCCGGACAGTCCGCTCTACACAGTTGCGGCGGCGTACCGTATCGACGGACCGCTAGACGTCGACGTCCTGCAACGGGCGCTCGACGCCATCGTATCGCGGCACGAGATATTGCGCAGTGTTCTCCTCGAGGACGACGGCGAGCCGGTGCAGCGCGTGCAACCGGCGTTCCGGGTACCGCTGGAGGTCAAGACGGTTACCGATGACGCCGCTGTCGACACGGCCGAGGCGAGCGCGCGGGCCGAGCAAATGGTCAACGCAGCAGCGGCCGTGCCGTTCGACCTCGCGACCGGTCCGTTGGTTCGATCGGTCGTCGTCCGCGTCGACGACCAGCAGGCCCTTTTCGCCTTGTTGCTTCACCACGCAGTCGTCGACGGATGGGCCATCGACCTCCTCGTCGACGAGCTGGCCGCACACTACGCAGCCGGTGGCGTCGCCGAACTCGACGAGCCGGCTCTCCAGTTCGGCGACTACGCCCGCTGGCAGCGCGAGACGCTCGACGGCGACGTGCTCGACCAGCAACTCGCCTACTGGCGCAACGCCCTGCTCGGCGCGCCCGACATCCTGCCGCTCCCGACCGATCGCCCCCGGCCGCCGCAGCAGAGCTACCGCGGCGCGAGGTTCAGCACCCAGCTGCCGTCCGACCTGGTCGAACGCATGGCCGGCCTTGCCAAGGCCGAAGGCGCGACCCTCTTCCAGGTCTTGCTGGCCGGATTCACCGGCCTGCTAGCCCGCTACAGCGGTCAGGACGACATCGTCGTCGGGACGTCGATCTCGGGCCGCGACCGCTCCGCACTGCACGGGCTGGTCGGGTACCTGGCGAACACGATCGCCCTGCGGGTCGACGCCTCGGAGGATCCGACGCCGCGAGAGCTGCTCGCGAGGGCGCGCTCGACCGTGAATGCAGCGACCGAGCACGGCGACCTGCCATTCGACCGCCTCGTCGACTCGTTGAACCTCCCTCGAGACCTTTCGCGCAACCCGCTCTTCCAAGTGATGCTGTTGATGCAGCCGCCGCGCCCACCCGCGCGCAGGCTCACCGACGCGACGATGCATCCGGTATCGCTCGACAGGGGCACCGCCCGCTTCGACCTGACCGTCTCCTGCACCCGCACACCCGACGGTGCCACTCTCGGCGTCGAGTACTCGACCGACCTCTTCGACGAAGCGACCATTCGCGAACTCATGAGTCGCTTCAACCACCTGCTGACCGCAGTGGTGAGCACGCCCGACACTCCGCTGTCGCGGCTGCCATTACTTACCGCCGACGAGGCACGCGCAGCGTTGACCGCGGCGACGGGAGCGGAGGTGCAGGTCGACGACGTCACGCTGCCGCGGCTCCTCGCTCGGCAGGCAGCGCTGCGGCCGGACGCGCCCGCGGTCGAGGGCGGCGGTCGCAGCTACACCTACGCCGAACTCGACGCGCGCGCGAGCCAGCTCGCGCATGCGTTGATCGAGGCGGGCGTGAGCCGAGGTGACTTGGTCGCGGTCGGCCTACCCCGCAGTGCAGACCTGCTGGTAGCGCTGTTCGGCATCCAGCGCGCCGGTGCCGCCTACGTGCCGCTCGAACCGACGTATCCGGCCGAACGCCTCGAGTTCATGCTGGCCGACTCCGAGGTGCGCGCGATCGTCACGTCGTCCGACATCGAGCTGCCGCAACCCGAGCAGCCGCTACACCGCCTGCTGCTCGACGATCCGGCCACCTTGGCGCCTTACCCGGCCACCGATCCGGGAGTCGCCGTCGCGCCCGACGACCTCGCCTACGTGATCTACACGTCGGGGTCGACGGGCAAGCCCAAGGGCGTCTTGATCCAGCACCGGGGAGCGGTGAACCTGCTGGCCGAGATGGCGCAGCGGCCGGGCCTTCGGCCCGGGGAGACGATGGTGGGGGTCACCACCCCGGCGTTCGACCTGTCGATCCCCGACCTCTTCCTGCCACTCACGTCGGGCGCCCGGCTGGTCCTCGCCGACCCGCAGGTCGCCGCCGACCCGCTCGCCCTGGCCGCGTTGCTGGACGACGTTGACGCCGATCTCATGCAGGCGACGCCGTCGACGTGGCGGATGCTGCTGGACGCCGGGTGGGCCGGCCGCCCGACCATGCGGGTGGTCTGCGGCGGTGAGGGTTACACGGCTGCGCTCGCGGCGCCGCTCGCCGCGAAGGTCGCGCAGGTGTGGAACTTCTACGGGCCGACCGAGGCGACAGTGTGGTGTACCAGCGCCCACCTGGCTGCGCCGGTCGACCCGCTGCCGCTCGGTCGCCCTCTGCCCAACTGCAGCGTCTACGTCGCAGACTCCGCCGGCAAGCCGGTGCCGCCCGGGGTCGCAGGCGAAGTCGTCATCGGCGGGATGGGCCTGGCCAGGGGCTATCACCGGCGTCCGGAACTCACCGCCGAGCGCTTTGTCCACACCGACGGCCCGCTGGGCAGCGAGCGCATCTACCGGACCGGCGACCTCGGCCGGACCCGCCGCGACGGCACCCTGCAGTTCCTGGGGCGGATCGACCACCAGGTCAAGTTGCGCGGCTTCCGCATCGAGCTCGGCGAGATCGAGCAGGTGCTCGACACTCACGCGGCAGTCCGGGAAGCCGTCGTGGTCCTGCGCGAGGACTCCCCCGGCGATCAGCGGCTCATCGCGTACGCGGTCCTCGACCCACAGGCGCCGCCGATCGACTCCGCGCACCTGCGCAAGCACGTCGGCGCCACACTGCCCGCGTACATGGTGCCGAGCGCAGTGATCGTCTTGCCGGCCATGCCGCGCACACCCAACGGGAAGACCGACCGCGCCCGGCTGCCGACCCCCAGCCCCGAGGCAGCGACGAGCCGCGACTCGGTGGCGCCGCGGACCCCGATCGAGGAGGAGATCGCCCAGATGTGGTGCGAGGTGCTTCGCCTCGACCACGTCGGCGTGCACGACGACTTCTTCACCCTGGGCGGCCACTCCCTGCGGATCACGCAGGTCATGTCACGACTTCGTACCGCTTTCGGGGTGGATCTACCGCTTCGTCAGGTCTACGAGGCGCCAACTGTGGCGGCAATGGCCGAGGCCGTGACGTTGGCCCTCCTCGGCGACGAATCTTTGGCAGACTTCATAGACGAGGTGGGGGACTGACATGCACCAGGCCGTAACGGTGGGTGGGGATTCGTGACCGTTCGACCGCGGATGCGGCACCGGTGAGCCCGGAGCCGCTCACGCCAACGACCGGCACCGGTAGCGGTGCCGGAGCTGCCGAGGCGCCGGCCGATAGCCGGCTGAACGCGCTCTCTCCCGAGAAGCGCGCGTTGCTCGAGCAGCGACTGCTTGCTGCCCGCAAAGCGCAAGGAAGCTCCGCTTCCGGGCCGCCGCCGATCGCCCGGCGAGTTGGCCAGGGCCCGTGCCGGCTCTCCCCCGTGCAGGAACTGCTCTGGCTGGTGAACGAGCTCGATCCCGAGCAGTCGCGGGTCTACAACTCCTCGGGCGCGACCCGACTTCGCGGCAGTCTCGACGTCGCGGCCCTCCAGCGGGCGCTGACGACGATCGTGCAACGCCATGAAGCACTACGGACGACGTTCAGCGTGGTCGACGGCGTGCCGGTGCAGATCGTGCACGAGGTCGAAGAGATGCCCATCCATCGCGTCGACCTCTCGGGGTTGCCGGACGCCGAACGCGATGCCGCACTCGACGCCGAGGTGCGCACCCAGGTGCGGTGGACCTTCGACCTGTCGGTACCGCTGCTGTTCCGCGCCACCCTCGTCAAGCTCGCTGACGACGAACACGCGTTGGTGACGGTCGCGCATCACATCGTGTGGGACGGCTGGTCGAAGGGCGTGTTCTTCACCGAACTCGCGACCTGCTACGACGCCTACCTGGCCGGCGAGGAGCCTGCGCTGCCGGAGGTTGCGCTCGGCTACACCGACTTCGCTCAGTGGCAACGCGACTGGTTGGAGAGCGGCGAGCAGGAGCGTCAGCTGGCGTACTGGCGCCGCCAACTCGCGGGGGCTCCGACCCTGCTTCCGCTGCCCGCCGACCGACCTCGCCCGCCGGTACAGACCTTCCGTGGCGACCGGCAATCGCTCTGGCTCACCGAGGAACTCACGGCGCGAATCAACGAGTTCGCCCGCCGGCGGGGTTCGACCCAGTTCATGGTGCTGCTCTCCGCACTGAACGTGCTGCTGTACCGCTACTCCGGCCAGGGCGACATCTGCATCGGGACGCCCATCGCCGGGCGCAACCGCATCGAGCTCGAGAAACTCATCGGCTACTTCACGAACACCGTCGTGGTCAGAGCCTCGTGCGATGCCGATCCGACGTTCTTGGAGCTCCTGGCCCGGGTGCGCGACGCCGCGCTCGGCGCCTACGCGCACCAGGACGTCTCGTTCAAGCAGGTCGTGCAGGAGCTCGCACCTAACCGCGACCTGAGCCATTCGCCGATCTTCCAGGTGATGTTCGTGCTTCAGAACGCGACGAAGGACCGCATGTCGCTGAGCGGTCTGGAGCTCGAACGCATCGAACACAAGCCGCAGATCTCCAAGTTCGACTTCGGCGTCGGCATGGGCGAGCACGACGGCCGGCTGCACGCGTCGTTCGAATACAACACCGATCTCTTCGATGCGAGCACGATCGAGCGGATGCGTCGCCACTTCGCGCGGCTACTGCAGAGCATCGTCGACGATCCCGACGCGCCGATCTCCCAACTCGCGCTGCTCGGTGACGACGAGATCGCACGACAGGTACAGGAGTGGAACCTGGCGGCGGCGCCGGCAACACCACTGCCCTCGGTGCCGGTGCACCAGCTCGTCGCCGAGCGTGCCCGGCTCGACGCCTCGACGCCGGCCGTCATCGCTGACGACGCCACGCTCTCGCGGGGCGAGCTCGCAGAGCGCGTGGCGGGGGTCACCGAGGCGCTGCAGCGCGTGGGGCTTCGGCCGCGCGACATCGTCGCCGTCGCCGCGCCGAGATCAGCGGCCTTCGTGACCGCCGTCCTCGCCGCGCTCGATGCAGGGCTCACCTACGTGCCGCTCGACCCCGACTACCCGCACGACCGGCTGGCCTTCATGCTGCGCGACAGCGGAGCGAAGGTCATGTTGGCGACCAAGCAGGCGTCGGTACAACTGGCCGATGCCGTGCCCGACGGCGTCCAGGTCTTGATCCTCGACGACATCGAGCCGACCCCGCGTGACGAGGCGCCTGCTCACGTGACCGTCAGCCCCGACGACGCGGCTTACGTGATGTACACCTCGGGATCGACCGGGGTGCCGAAGGGCGTCGTGGTCACCCACGGCAACCTCGCAACGCACGTGGCGGCGTCGATCGCCGACTACCGGCTGAACGCCGCTGATCGCATGTTGCAGTTCGCCTCGCCCAGCTTCGACATCAGCGTCGAGGAGATCTACTGCGCGCTGGTCGCCGGCGGCACTCTGGTCGTCCGGCCGGCCGACCTGCCCATCGCCGGCCAGGAGTGGCTCGACTGGCTGGCGGGCGAGCGGATCACGGTCATGGACCTCCCGACCGCGTACTGGCACGAGTGGGTGCACGAGCTGCGGCTGCGCGAGTCGCAACCGCCGGCGTCATTGCGTCTCGTGATCGTGGGCGGCGAGAAGGCGCAGCCGGCCGTGTTCGCGCAATGGCGTGAACTCGTCGGTGACCGCGTCGAGTGGGTCAACACCTACGGGCCAACCGAGGCGACCGTCGTCGCTACTTCCTACTTCCCACGACCGGAACGTGCCGAGGCAGACGCCGTCGAGATGCCCATCGGGCGACCGGTGCAGGGAGTACGTACGTACGTCCTCGACCGCCACCTGCGGCCGGTGCCGATCGGCGTCGTCGGCGAGCTCTACATCGGCGGTGGAGGCGTCGCCGCAGGCTACCTCGGCCAGCCCGACCTCACCGCCGAAAGGTTCGTAGCCTCGCCTTTCGTCGACGGCGAGCGCATGTACCGCACCGGCGACCTGGTACGCGCGCTCCCCGACGGCCTGCTGATCTTCGTCGGGCGCGCCGACACCCAGGTCAAGGTGCGCGGCTACCGGGTGGAGCTGGGCGAGATCGAGCGAGTGCTCAGCCAGCACCCGGCCGTCGCGGAGTGTGCCGTCGTCGCCCGCACCGACGCCTCGGGCGTCGTCGCACTGGCCGGCTACGCCGTACCCGTCCCCGGTTCCACCGTCGACGGCGCGGCGCTGCGCCAGCACCTCCACGCGCAACTGCCCGCCTACATGGTGCCGCCGGCGATCGGCCTGATCGAGGAGCTGCCGATCTCGGCCAACGGCAAGGTCGACACGGCCGCCTTGCCCGAGCTCACGCTCGAATCGCGCGAGGCCGTGACCCCGCGCACAGAAACCGAACGACTGCTCGCCGGCATTTGGGCAGAGGTTCTCGGGCTGCCTGACCCCGATGCCGTGAGTGTGCACGACAACTTCTTCGAGTCGGGTGGTCACTCGCTTCTCGCCGTCCGCATGTTCGCGTTGCTCGAAAAGCAAGTCGGACGCCGGTTCCCGCTCGCCACCGTGGTCGCTTCACCGACCATCGCTGAGCTGGCGTTGCTCATCGACGGGCAGAACCGCAGCACCGACGGCTACCGCGCGCTGGTGCCGCTGCAACCGCACGGCAGCCGGGTGCCGCTCTTCGTCGTCCACGAGGTCACCGGCGACGTCATCGGCTACCGGCAGCTGATCGGCAAGCTTGGGAGCAACCAACCGGTCTACGGCTTCGAGAGCCCGGCGCTGCGCAACGATCCGCCGTTGGACTACCGGATCGAGGACATCGCGGCCACCTACGTCGCCGAGCTTCGCCGGTTCCAGCCGACCGGGCCGTACCGCTTGGTTGGCTCATGCTTCGGCGGCAACGTCGTCTACGAAATGGCCCGGCAGTTGCGGGCCCTCGGTGCAAACGCCGATCTCGTCGTCCTGATCAACTGCGCACCGTACGGGCACCGCGGGCGTGCCGTGTATCCGGTGCTCGAGCTG
This sequence comes from uncultured Actinomycetes bacterium, assembly GCA_963782965.1. Taxonomy (GTDB): domain Bacteria; phylum Actinomycetota; class Actinomycetes; order Acidothermales; family Acidothermaceae; genus CAWALV01. Next base: position 333,028 of record CAWALV010000006.1, on the reverse strand, counting down.
CTGCGCCACCCGACACCGGGGAACGCGCGGAAGTACCTGCGTTCGAAGCGGATCCGAGAAGGTCGCCGCTTGCACCGACGGCTGTGGTGGCACCGGGCCAAGCCATACGTGCTCGCGCGCCGCCCATTGCCGCCTGAACTTGTCGAGCCGATCACATTGCACCACCTTGCCGTTCACGAGTTCGAAACGCGACGGTACGACGGTGCCATCGTGCACATCATCAGTGACGAGTCCGCCGTGCCCCCGGACGACCGCCGACTGCTGTGGCCCGAGGTCACCAGCAGCGTCGAGGACGTGCGCTTCTGCGGGCCCGGTTTCGTGCGTCCGAACTTCCTGACCTCACCCGGGGTCACCGCGGCAGCGGAGTGGCTGCGTGACCACCTCGACCGAATGGCAGGGCCGTGCTGACCGCGCCCCCACGCCGTCCGCCTCGCCACGCCACCGTGACCGTCGCGGTCACGGCGTTCGACATCGGGCGCCCGCCGACGCCGGCTGACTTCGAGCTGCTCTCCCCTGACGAGCAGGCCCGGGCAGGCCGATTCCGGTTCGACCGAGACCGCTCCCGCTTCGTGGTGGGCCGGGCGACCCTGCGACGCGAGCTCGGTGCTCGCCTCGACGCCGATCCAAGCGCCATCGCCTTCACCTACAACACTGAAGGTAAGCCTGACGTCGCTCAAGCGGGGATCGCGTTCAACCTCAGCAACAGCGACGATCTGGGAGTGCTCGCAGTTGCCGCCGGCGCAGCGCACTGCATCGGCGTCGACGTCGAGATGCAGCACTCGCGCTCCGCGCATCTCGACGAGCTGGTCGCGCGACGGTTCTTCGCGCCCGGCGAAGTAGAACGGCTCTTGTCTCTTCCCGGGAACGAACGGTCGGCTGCATTCTTACGGTGTTGGACCAGGAAGGAGGCACTCCTCAAGGCGCTCGGCGGTGGCCTTACGCTGCCGTTGCACGACTTCGAAGTCACGCTCGAAGCGGAGCAGCCAGCGCGCATCTTGTATCCAAGTGCGCCGCTCATGCAGGGGGAATGGACGCTCGCTGACGTCTCCTCGATCCACCCGCGGTGCCAGGCCGCCGTGGCCGTCAGGGCGCCGAAAGGTACTCCCGTCATACTCAACCTAAATCCCGGAGGGGGAACACCATCGTGACCGAGACCACCAACCCGGCGTCCAGCCTGGGGGGCATCCGCGGCGCCAGGCAGCGCACGACCAGCACCGACGAACTCGTCCGGACCACGTTCTTCGACGAGCGTAAGCGGCTGCCGATCATCGTCGAGCCGACCCGTTCCGGTGTCGACCTCGGCGCCTGGGCGCAATCCCATCAGGACGAGCTCAAGGATTACATCCGCACGTACGGCTCGGTCTACTTCCGTGGCTTCGGCATCGATTCACCGGAGGTCTTCGAGGCGACTGCCGCGAAGCTTGCCGGCGAGAACCTCTACGGCGAGTACGGTGACCTTCCGCGCGAGGCAGCGGGCGAGAAGATCTTCGGCTCGACGCCGTACCCGGCCGACCAGGCGATCTACTTCCACAACGAGAGCTCGCATATGGCCCACTGGCCGATGCGAATCTTCTTCCTGTGCGCAGTAAACGCGCAGACCGGCGGCGAGACGCCCGTGCTCGACTGCCGCGAGGCCTACCGCGAGCTCGACCCGGCCATCCGCGAGAAGTTCGAAACTCTCGGGCTGCGTTACACCCGCAACTTCGCGCCCGGGATCGACGTGCCGTGGCAGCAGTTCTTCGGCACCGACAGCCAGGCAGAGGTCGAAGCAAAGTGCCGCGAAGCCGGTACCGACTTCGAGTGGCTCAAGGACGGCGAGCAGCTGCGGATCTCCCAGTACGCCAGCGCCGTGAGCACCCACCCCGACACGGGGGAAACCGTCTTCTTCAATCAGGTGCTGCTGCACCACCAGGCAGCCTTGCCGCCGGCGACGCGAGCGGCGCTCCTCGAGCTACTCGATGAGGATGATCTCCCCCGTAACTGCTACTTTGGCGACGGTAGTGTCATTCCGGACGAATACATCCAGCACATCTTGGACCTCTACGACCGCATCATGGTCGCCGAGCGTTGGAACGAGGGCGACATCATCATGCTCGACAACATGCTGTGCGCACATGCTCGCCTGCCATACACCGGACCACGAAAGACTCTCGTGGCGATGGCCCGCATCATCTGAGCCCTTACGAGCGCAGCTCCTCTAACAGAAATGGCAACTATTGGCGTGCACTCCGGGAGGTGACACGTTGGCGCAGGTGGGCACTGCCGAAGACGTGTCTTCGTCGGAAGCTGACGCTGGGGCGTCCGCCGTAGCCGGTCAAGGAACACTGGCCGGCTACGGTCGCAATGCGTTGTGGACGTACGGGTCGATGACGATCTGGACCATCGGTGGTCTGGTCGTGACGGGTTACGCGGTACGGCGACTCGGAGCCGGTCGGTACTCCTACTACGGCATGGCGAGCGCAATCACGGCCATCCTGATCGTCTTCGACGTAGGGCTGAGCATGGGCGTCGTGCGGGCAATGGCGACGCAGGCTACGACCACCGATGAGGTCTTACGCACTGCAAAGCGTCGAGAGATTGCCGCGGCCCACGCGACATACATCCTAATTGGTGTGGCGGGCGGCGTCTTGGCGGTTGCCGTCGCTGCCGCGCTGCCGTGGCTGACGCCGGTGGCGAACCAAGACCTCTGGTCAGCGCGGGGGACGGCGTTCTTCGTCGTCCTTGCTGCTGCGATCCAACTCGGGACCAGCACCCTGACGGGCATCCCGATGGGCGCGCGGAACTATCGCCTCACCGGGCTGGCCATCGTTGCTGGAACGGTCCTCAACTTCGTGATCGTGGTACTAGGCGTCGGGAGGCTCGGGGTCGCGGCGTTGGGCCTCGGCAGCATCGGCAGCGTGCTCGCCAGCCGCCTCATACAACTGGCGTGGGTGCGACGCAACGCCCGATGGTTTCGGCTTCGCCCGGCTATCCCTCGCAAACAAGAGATGCGAGCCGTAGCGACGTTCGCGTTGCCGTTGCTGCTGTTAGCCGCAGGCGGTCAGATCATCAACGCGACCGATCTCTATGTCGTGGGGCTCGTATCGACAGCGAGCGCAGTCGGGTTCTACCGCGTCGGCATGATGCTGCCATCTCGGTCGAGCAGCTTGCTGTTCAGAGGCTACGACGTCGCCTACCCGAGCCTCGCGGCGGCAGGACCGGCCCAAGCAGACCAAGCCCTTCGGACGCTGACTCGCCTCGCTTCCTTTGCCGGCGGGCTCGGTTTCGGCGTCCTGCTTTGGCGCGCACCCGACTTCGTCCGCCTATTGCTTGGCAGCCGTAACACGCTCACGACAGAGGTCTTCCGCTTGTTCGCCGTCACGTGGATGCTCAATGTGACGATTCATGGCATCGGTCTGACGCTCATCTCACGCGGCCGGCACCGAGCCTACGCGCAGCTCGGCATGGCCGAGATTGTCGCCAACATCGGCCTCACATTCGCCATAGCGCATTGGAAGGGACCCGTGGGAGCCGCGATCGCGACGTTGCTGATCACGGGCGTCTTCGACACCGTGGTCCTCCCGTTGTGGGTACGCAAAGAATTCAGCCTGCCCATCATGCGAGTGGTGCTGCTCGACGGCATCTCGGTGACATTGTTCGGGCTCGCTATTGCGTCCGCTGCTTCGCTCCTGGCCTCGCGCACAACGGGCGCCGTGGCCCACGTCGCAGTTGCCACCGCGTCCGCTGGCGCGTTCGGCGCTGGTGTCCTAGCCATCGTCTTCAAGTTCAGGGGAAGCCAGCTGTTTCGGCCAGCGGGCAAACACCGACTGATGGAAAGACCGCTGAACGAGGTGGGATCGTGACACACCCTACTGATACCCGCCGGCGGGTTCTGATCATGAGCAACGACGAGGTCGGTGAATCGATGGCGGGGCCAGCGATTCGCGCGTACGAACTCGCTCGACAGGTCGCGCGGGAACACAACACCGTCGTGCGGACACCGACGCGGCTTCTCGAAATGACACCCGAAGGGTGTCGCGACCTCGGCGCTGCCGCTCGTCTCGGGCGGTGCCTGAAAGAGGTCGACGTCGTCGTAACCAACACCGTGTCGGCCCGCTTGGTCGGCGCCGCCGCCCGCAGGGGCACCCGCATCGTGGTCGATGCGTACGATCCGGTTCTTTTCGAGGCTCTCGAGGCGGACCAAGGACTCAGCCCGGTGATGCGCCGAAGCCGGGCAGCGGTGCGTCTCGCTCAGTTGCGACTCGCAGCCAGGGTCGGCGACGCATTCATCTGCGCGAACGATCGGCAACGTGATCTCCTGATGGGTACGCTCGCCGTGGCCGGGCGTATCCGAGTCGCCGAGTACGACAGCGATCCAACCCTGCGCGGCCTTGTCGATACGGTGCCCTTCGGGCTACCGGATGTCGAGCCCGTTCGAAAGGGCCCGGGCCTGCGGGAAATGTGCGGGCTCTCGGAAAACGACTTCGTCCTCGTGTGGGGTGGCGGCATATGGGACTGGTTCGACCCCCTCACCCTGATCCGGGCGATCGCCTCCATCGCTGAGCACCGAACCGACGTCAAGCTCGTATTCCTCGGTGTCGCACACCCGCGCCCCGGTTTCCCTCGCCATCGGAGGGTAGACGAGACCATCGACCTTTCGCGACAACTCGGCGTCCTCGACAAGTACGTCTTCGTCAACCGTGGCTGGGTCCCGTACCACAAGCGTGCAGACTATCTTCTCGACGCGAACGCCGGTGTGTCTGCAAATCACGTACACCTCGAGTCCCGCTACGCTTTCCGCACCCGCGTGCTTGACTATCTCTGGTGCGAGCTACCAGTAATCTGCACGGCGGGCGATGCCATCGCTGACCTCGTACAACGAGAAGGCCTCGGCCTCACCGTGCCAGCAGGCGACGTTGAAGGGTTCGCAGCCGCCATAGAGCGGCTTGCCGACGACGCGGATCTGCGAGATCGGGTCGGACAAGGCCTTCGCCGCGTACGCACTTCTTACTCATGGCCGCAGGTCTCGCCGCCGTTACTTCGGCTCGTCTCTTCGATCAGCGCCCGACGGGGCATTCCACGCGTCGTGCGTGCTCGTCGGATGCTGGCCGCCGCACAGTTCGCCTTTGCCCGCGCTACGACGAATCACGATGTAATCCGGCTGATCGTCGACCGCCTTTGGCGGCGTCATCGCGCAACCTTGTAACCGCTGGACCGGCACCATGCCGGCATCAACGAAACCCACCGCGGCCTCGGAAAGGGCTCCTGATGCGATATCAGCTTCGTCTTGTTGCGTGCCTTGACAATCGACGGGTCGTGGACCTTACCTCCTCGGCGACGTCCATCATGTCGCGCATATGACCGGCCGTGCAGGGTCGGTGGAGCCGCTGGGCTCGGCCCCGCTGCGGGTGCTCTATTCGTTTCCCCACCCGATCGGCACGTCTGGCATCAACAACACTGCCTGGCAGCAGGTCAAGGGGCTGCACGACGCTGGCATTCGCGTCATCCTCTACTGCACGAGTGTGGCGCGCCAACTTCCCGCGGGCGTCGAGTTGCATCAGACGCTTGCGGTCGCGGGACGTCGGATACCGCACAGGGCGTTGGGACGCCGCGGTGCCTACGAGTATCACGACCGGCGCGTCGCTATGGCGTTGCGGCGACTGCGAGGCGAGATCGATGTCGTCCACTGCTGGCCCGGCAGTTGCCATCACACCGTAGCCGCCGCTCGACGCCTGGGCATTGCTACTTTCCGTGAGGCTCCGAACGCGCATACAGCGCAGACGTTCGAGGACGCTGAACGCGCGGTTCGCGATGCTGGCGTTCCTCTCCCCGAACATCACTCACACCGTTACCGCGATGCAAGGCTGAGCCGAGAGGAGTCGGAGTTCGCAGAGGTCGACTTCCTCCTGGCGCCATCTCCCTATGTCGAGGAGAGCTTTCTTGCGCGCGGCACCGCGAGCTGGCGGCTCCTCCGCCATCGGTACGGCTACGACCCTGCAGCCTTCCCTTCACCCGGGCCGCGCGACGCATCACGACCGTTCACTGCAGCTTTTGTCGGCAGAGGCGACCCGACGAAGGGTCTGCATCTTGCCCTGGATGCATGGCTTCGATCCGACGCCTCGCACCGTGGGCAGCTCTTGATATGTGGCAACGTGCAAGGCACCTACGCCGCCGCGCTACGAGAGCGGCTAGAACATCCGAGCGTCATCGTGCTCGGCTTCGTCAAAGATGTCGGGTCGGTACTCGCCAGGAGCGACGTGTTGTTGCTTCCTTCCTATACCGAGGGTAGTGCGCTCGTGACTTACGAAGCGCAGGGCAGTGGCGCTGTGCCGCTGGTGTCGAACGCGACGGGCGCCGCCGTCACCCACGAGCTGAATGGACTCCTGCACGACACCGGCGATGTGACGACACTTGCCGGCCAGCTGAACCACCTTCTCGAGCAGCCCGAGGTGTTGGCTCGCATGAGGAGCGCGGCACTGGAGAACTCGCGCCTCCTCACCTGGCAGGAGGCTGGCCGGGTGCTCGCCGGCGCTTATCGTGACGGCGTCGCGCGATACGGCGCGAAACGCAAGCAGCAAGACAACCGCGAGACCTAGGAGCGGTCGGCAGGGTCGGCGCGGAGCCGGCTGAAGGCGTTCAGCGCCTCCAGCCGATCGAACAGCGCAAGGGATATCTCGTCGACATCGTCGTGCTCAACGAGTTCGGCCCGGCTGATGGAGGCGTGGCGAAGCTCCGGATCTACGAGCTCGAGAATGCTGCTCTCTTGCGCTTCTGGCTCGAGCGGGATGCGGTTGTCGACGAGAAGGGACCGTATGGCGGCGACCGTCTCGAGTGGCATCGTCAGCAAGTTCTCGTAACTGACAACAATGTTCGGAACGAGTTCGGCCGCGTCCAACGCAGACGTCATGTAGCGCTCCCAAAGCTTGACCGCAACGTCGCACGACATCTTGTTCCGCTTCTCGAGGGAGGAGGCGACCTCAAGTGGGTTGCGGTACACGACTATCGCCACGGTCGTGGCGCGTTTCAACACACGCCGCCAGAACGGAAGCAAGAGACAGGTTCGGGGATCCTTCCATGCCCATACGCGCTGAAACGCGTACACCTGATGAAAGGCATTTACTGCTCGGCGACGCAAACGCCTGTAAGACGGGGTCGCGAACCACTCATCGGTGAGGGGGGCGGGGCGTGCCCACGAGCCGCCGAGAGACGCGAGCACAGCATCGTTCACCTGTCGGAGCGCATCGCTCTCCCAGTAGCCCGTTTCGTTGTAGGAGTTGGCCACGACGAGAATCCGAACTCCAGCCGAGGGGCACCCCCGCGAGGTTCACCAGCCGCGCTGCGAGCGACGTCCCGCTGCGGTGCATGCCAAGAATAAAGACACCACTCGTACGGCGAGGCCAAAGACGCGACCCGACGCCTCGGGCCCGTCTAACCGCGCCACGGGCGATCCGCTCACGGTTCATGAGCCAAGCTCCGTTCCACTCGCTGTGCACCATCTCGCGCCCGGCTCGGGTACCGCCTGCCGCCAGTCAAGTCTATTCATCGGTCCGAGCGCAGCTGTTCTCAACCACCGGGAGCGACCCGAAGCTTAGGATGGCGAGATCAGTCGAGGCACCAAGCGGGAGGATGCCATGCTCGGCGCCAGGCTGTTGGCTGGGGTCCGCGCCACACTGCGCGATCCGGCTTCGCCGCCGCGGCGGGTCATACGTGCGGTTCGCTTCGCTACGCACTGGACGCTGTGGCGTACAGACCCGTTGGCATGGGCCGCCGGCTGGCTCGGCCGGCGACGCAGACTCCCCGTCACCGCCGTTTGCGTCTATCGCGCGCGCAACGCACGGCTCGTCCGACGACTGGTCCGCGAGGCACGAACGGGCGGCTGGGACCTGCGGATGTGGGCACTCGACGACGTGCTACCGGAGTTCGCCGCTTACACCCGCGGCCACGGGCCGGGCGGAAGATTCGCGAACCTCAATCGCCTTCTACAGGGCTCCGACCCTCTGACCACCGTTCTCGTGATCGATGACGACACCCGGTTCAAGCGTGGCGACTTGCGAGCCTTCGTGGGGCTGAGCTCGCAGCTAGGATTCGACCTGGCGCAGCCGGCAAGAATCGGACGACGCAGCTGGCACCCGATCACTCGGCGGCGACCGTGGGTCATGGCACGCGAGACTACGTTCGTCGAAATCGGGCCCGTGGTCGGCATAAGCCCTCGCCTGCGCACCGACATACTGCCGTTCCCGGAACAGCCACCGATGGGCTGGGGGACGGACATCCTTTGGTGCGATCTCCTCGCCGCAGGTTACCGCTTCGGGGTCGTCGATTCGCTGCCGGTGTGGCACGTCGGACCCGTCGGGTTGACCTATGCGCATCCGGAGGAAGCCGCCCACATCACTGGGCTCTTGCAAGCCCGGGGGCTCAGCTCGATGCGCGATCTTCAGCGCGTCAAAGCTTCGTACTGCCGGCTGACCCGGCGTAGCGAATGACGCTTGCCGCGACCCTCAGGCCGCCCTGGCAGTGGCGCGGAACCGAAGGCGTCTCGCGATGTTGTCGAAAACGACTGCCGCGACGCACGTCAGAACAAACCCCAAGATCCCGAGCGTAAGGTCTTTCCGCAAGGGCGTCGAACGCTTGACAAACGTGAGCGTCGGTGAAACCAGGGTCTGCACCGTGACCTGCTTCGTCGGGTCGGTACCGGCAACCGTACTGAGCCCGGCCACTTCCTTGGCGACGTGCTGCGCGACAAAGTTCAGCGTGTCGATCGACTTCTTCTTCGATGTCGTCTCCACGCTGAGATCGAACACAGTCGCGCGATTGGGGTCGACCGACAGCGCGTAGTCGCGGCCCAGCCCCGCTCGGGCGACTTCCTGGCGCACCGACTCACTTGTCTCGATGGTCACGATGTCGTGGGCCGCGCTGGACAGCGTTCGGTTGGGCGCGAACTCCGCAGGGTTCGTCGGTACGAGCCCCGGATTCGCGGCACCTGCCGAAGACGGGCCGTGGACGTACTGCGGGCCCTGCAGCAAGAGTTCCATCGTGGCCGGGTATGCGCTCGTCACGTTGGCCGGAATCGAAGCAACGGCGAAGCCGACGAGCGCCAGCATCGGCACGGTGACGAACCAGCGCCTGATTGCAATGAGCAGCACGTGCCAAATACTCACATCGACCACATCTCAGTAGGCGCCTGCACCTCGGAGCACCGCGAACACGGTCTTCCAGAGGATCATGAGATCGAGCGCGAGAGACCAGTTCTCGACGTAGCGGAGGTCGAGCCGAACGCTCTCGTCCCACGTGAGGTCGGAGCGGCCGCTGACCTGCCAAAGCCCAGTCAGACCCGGCTTCACCATCAGGCGCCGGTGTACATGGTCCTCATAGCGCGCGACCTCGCGCGGCAGCGGCGGGCGTGGCCCGACCAACGACATGTCGCCACGCACGACGTTGATGAGCTGCGGCAACTCGTCGAGGGAGTACTTGCGCAGGAAGGCACCAACCCTGGTGACCCGCGGGTCACCCTTGATCTTGAACAGCAAGCCATCGGCGTTCTGGTTGCGATCGGCAAGCGACTCGACGTGACGATCTGCGCCGTCCACCATCGAGCGGAACTTCAGAAGGGTGAACTCCTTGCCGTCCTTACCGACCCGCGTCTGGCGGAACAGCGCCGGACCGGCACTGTTCACCCGCACCGCCAGGGCGACGAGCAGCAGGAACGGCGACAGGAAGACCAAGGCGCCTGCGGCCAGCACGCGGTCCACGACGGCCTTGGTGACGCGCCCGACGCCGGAAAGTTGCGGCTGTTCGACGACGAGCATCGACAACCCAGCAGCGGGCCTCATGTGGATACGTGGCCCCGCGACCTCGGCGAGGCCGGGTGCGATCATCAGCTCGAGGTTCGTGCCTTCGAGGTGCCAGGCGAGCCGACGCAGGCCGGGGCCGTACATCTCCGGGCACGCCGCGGCGGCGACCGCGTCTGCTTCGACCAACGCGGCCACGCTGGCAACGTCCTTGAGGCTGCCGAGCACAGGAACCCCGGCTTCAGCCAGCAGGCCTGAAGGCTCTCCTCCGGGAAGACACGCGGCCACCATCTGCAGGCCGTCCCAGGGTTCGTTCTGGAACTGGTTCGCGAGGTGCAGCAGCTGTGCCTCGTTGCCTACGCCGACGACGCGTTGCAGGCATTTGCCGCGAGTGCGGAGCCGGTGCACGACCTTACGGCTCAGGTGCCGACCGAGTGCAGTCATGAAGGCAGCCGCCGGCACGGACGCGAGCACGTAGGCACGGGCGATGTCGGCATGCACCCAGAACGACAAGAGCCCGAGCCCCGCCACCAACCAGACCGCGGTTCGCCCGACACGCTTGAACTCCTCAGAACCGGCGCCGAGGATGTGCGGGTCGTAGGCCTTCGCAGCCCACAGACCGAGCACCCACGGGATCGGCACCAACGCGAAGCCGTAGTGCGAAAGCAGAGTGCCAAGACCAGCACGCTGGTGGGGCCGAGTGGCCAAGCCGGCGAAAGCCGCGAGCGCCGCGGCCATAAGGTCGCTCCCCACGAGGACGGCGACGTAGCGGTTCATCCACGAGCGGGCCGGTCGCGGGGGCGTCGTCGCGGCGCGGTCCCACTGCGGCCACGCACTCTCCCAGGCTCGGAAAGACGCGTCGCGGTCACGAACGCTGGCTTGGCGGCGGTCGACGTGCGGCCACGTCAGCTGCAGGCCATAGGCATGGTCGGACAACCCGGGCTCGGTGTCGTAGCGCGGCTTGTCGATGGCTTCCGTCATGTGGCCCCCCACAAATCTACGTTGAACCGGCGATGCGCGCAAAACCCCTCCTGCAGCTACACCGACCGTGAGCGCTACCCTACCGCCGGTACTTGGCCGACGTAACCCCCTTTGTCCTAATGTCACCCGAGCGGCGGATCAAGTTCACCGATCGGCCGACCTTCGTTCATCGATCGGCGTAGGGCCGCGCCGATGGTCCAGATCATGGCTTCGGCTCGTAGTTCTTCCGTGCCGTCGGCGGGAGGAACCGGCCTACGTCGATGGGCCGCCGGATCACCGGCGGGTCGACCGCATGATAGGGCGGCTCGCGGTCGACGACGGTGAGCCGCCATAGCGCGGCCGCGGCACCGATCACGATGAAGAAGGTGGCAGCGAAGGTCGGGAACCCGAGGGAGTCGAAGGTTCCCGACAGCACAATCGCAACCAGCGCGGAGGCCATCAGAGACTGTGCGAGATGGCGGGCCTCGTCGTCGGCCGCACGCCGCCGGACCGAGCGGGCCATCCCGACAGGCGTCATGAAGAGCAAGATCATGATGACCGTGCCGACGATGCCCCATTCGATCAACGTCTTCAGATACTCGTTGTCGAGGATCCGATAGAGCAACGGGATGTAGGTGCCGCCACCTCGCCCGAACCACAGCCGGTCGTGAATCAGCGGCGCAACCGCGGCGTAGTCGCTTGTCCGGCCTTTGATACTCGGGTCGCCGCTCAAGTTGGTGAAGAGCGAGCGGATCGTTCCGATCAAGCCGGGAACGAGAGCTTTGAAGCCCACCGCGCCGACCGCAAGGCCGATCATGACTCTCTTGAGCATGTAAGGCGTCCAGACACTCAACATCGTCACGACGACGACCGCCACGCCGACGACGGCCGAGCGGGAGATCGAGAACGGAATACCGACGAAGAGCAACGTGAACAACGACCAGCGGAACTTCCGCTGCCGGCCCGGCTCGGAGTAGATGGCGAAGTGCAGCGCTATAGGCAACATCATTGCCAGCACCGCGCCGTATTCGATGTAATGCAAGGCCGTACCAGCAACCCGGGCGAACAGCGATCCCCCGTATCCGCCACCACGTGCCGCAACCCCGGTGAGGTCCGCGTTCAGCCGCAGGCCAGGGATCTTGATGTAGGCGACGGCGTTGATACGGGTGACGAACTCGAACGCGCCGAACGCCGCCATGACGCCCGCCCAGTAGCAGAGCCGCACGAGCATCGTGTCGAGGCGGCGGCGGCTGTCGAGGCCATCAGCCGCGGTGAGTGCCATCCCCACCAGCGACACCATGCCGATGACGAGCCGGTCGGCGCTTCGGCCCTCGACGGCTTGAACGCCGCGAGCGAATGCTAGCCACCACGACAAGACAGTGATTCCGAGGAACGCACCGAGCGTCCAGTGCAGCGGTTGGCGGTGCCGAGTCGTCAGCCCAGGTACCAGGCGACCTAAGCACCATAGAACGAAGAGCCCGACGCCGAAGATGTTCGCCGGTCGCCCGGCGGCGCCGAGTCCCGGCACCACGAGCCGTGCCGGGATGAGGTAGAGCAACAGACAGAGAAAGCTGAGCAGCGCGGCGGCGTCGGGGTACCAGTGGGATCGCACCGGTGGCTCGAAGCTGCCACGCATCGCCTCGGGGCGGGCTGCGCCCTCGAGGTCGGGTCGAACGAAGGTGACATCAATCATGGATCGACGAGAGCGGAGTCGAATCAACCTCGTCAGCGTGATCAGAACCGTCGAACGCGCTCGATTCGTATCTTCCCTGGCTGTCTGCGGCGCCAGCAGCCCGGCCACCCGCGCGTCGCCCGCCATGCCGGCGGTCCCGTCGGCGACCCAACCCGATCAACAGCGCCTCGAGAAGAAGCGCACAGGCGACCGCCAAGACCGCCCCACCGAGTGCGACCACCGCCTCGATTCGGGTCTTCCCCGACGTCGTAACGCCGACCACCTCCGGTGGCACGAGCGTCTGCAGGGTCACCCGCGACGTCGGGTCGTTGAGGAAGCCCTGCTGGTCGGCGTCCAACGTCTTCTTGATGTGCCCGATCGCGAACTGGATGGACGCTAACGACCGTTCCGGACTCGACGTCTTGATGTCGATGACCATCACGGATGACCGGGACGTCGAGCCGACGGTGTAGCCGGGAGCGACGCCGGCGTTGATCGCGTCCTGACGCGCGATGGCGCTTGTCTCGATCAACTCCAACTTCGCGGCTTCCGGAGCGAGGCCGGAACCGCTACCGCTCAGCAACGGATTGACCGGCACAATCTTGGTCTCGCTCGTCGTGCCCGGCACCGGTTGCACCACCTTCGTCGGGCCCTGAAGCGTCACGTATGCCTGGGCCTCGTAGGTCGGCATCACCTTCTTGCCCTGCATGTAGGCCAGCACGCAACCCACTGCCAAGATCGGCACAACGACGTACCACCGCCGCGCCAGGATCCTCAATACCCCCCAGACGCTCACGGTCGTTTCCTTTCATCTCTCGTAGTGCGGCTGCAAGCGAGCCCCCCGGACTGTCCTGCTGCAACGAACCGGCGCGCCGCTAAGTGCCCCGTCTTCGGCTTACGTATCGCGTTCATGCCTCAGTCCTCGAAACGGTCGTAGTTCCAGGACGAACTCACCTGGATGGGGGATGGCCGGACGACGGCACGCGGAGCCTCGTCGAGGTCCGGGCCACCGGCTTCGAACGTGGCGCATTGGTGCCACGGAAGTACGTCTCGATCGCTCATCGAGACCATACCGCACCAAAGGGAATATTTACCTCGGGCGACCGGAAGATCATCGACGGTGCACGCGATCCTGGTCTCGCCTTCGGGCAGCTCCATGTAGTGCGAGACGACGAAGACCACGGACGCCGCACCCGAACTCACCCCGAGATACAGCCGGCCGTTACAAGCCTCTTCGCTCTTCACCCGCAACACGACCTGGAAGGGTGTGCCGGTAGTGGGCATCGAACCGTCGTCACGGGCGACCGTCGCTTCGACGATCCGCATCGCGCCGTCGCCATAGGAGCCACTGAGGCTGAAGTTGTCGAGGCGGGCGCGGTAGCTAGCGAGAACCTCGCGCATCGGAGCATCCGCCTGCAACACGCCGTCCTGCAACCACAACCCGCGGCGACACATGGCTTCGAGAGCGCGAGATCATGCGAGACAAACACGAGTGTGGTGCCGTTTTCCAATACCTCGCGCATGCGGTCCAGGCAACGCTGCTGGAATGCGGAGTCACCGACCGCGAGCACCTCATCGACCAGCAGGACGTCGGGCTCGAGGAAAGCGGCAACGGCAAACCCCAGCCGCATCTGCATGCCTGTCGAGTAGAACTTCACCTGGCGATCGATCGCCTTGCTCAGCTCGGCGAACTCGACGATGGCGTCGAACCGCTTGGCGACGTCCTTGCGTCGAGGCCGAGCAACGAGCCGTACAAGTAGACATTCTCCCGCCCGGAGAGCTCGGGGTGGATTCCGGCCCGTACCTCGATGAGCGCACCCACCCGGCCGGTGATGTCGACCCGCCCCGAATGCGGCGCCATCACGCGGGTCAGCACCTTGAGCAGCGTCGACTTGCCCGAGCCGTTGATGCCCATCAGCCCGATCGATTCGCCGGGACTCACCGAGAAATCGACGTCGCGCAGTGCCCAGCGCCACTTCCGCTGGAGCGAGAACGTGCTCGGATGCAGCTTGTCGCGAAGCGTGGCGGGTCGCTGGTCTTCGCGGAACCGCTTCCAGATCCGGGTCGCCACGACTGTGCCGCTAGAGGACATCGGCCATCCCCCGCTCGAGTCGCGAGAACATCGCTGTCGCCAGAAGCAACATGACGGCAGCCGAAGCCGCGCCGGCACCGAACTGGCTCCAGATCGGCGGTTTGCCGAGCAAGACCGTTCGGCGGTAGGCGTCGATGACCGGCCCGAGCGGATTGATGATGCTGTAAGGCACTCGCCAGTTCGCCGGGAACTTGTCCATCTCGTAGGCGACTGGGGTGGCGAACAAACCGATTTGAAGCGCGAGCGGCAACACGTTCTTGAGATCGCGCACGTAGACAACGATCGACGAGATCGCCAGGCAGAGGGCAGCGGTGAAGGCAACCTGGACGAGGAGGATCACAGGCACCCAGACCGAGGTGGCCTTGGGCACGAACCCGTCGATCAGGAACAACGCGACCAGGACGAGCGAGGCCAGGATGGCATCGACGGAGGCCACTCCCATGCCGGCGATCGGGAACGCCTGGCGAGGGCAGTAGACCTTGTTCAGCAGCGCAGAGTTCGTGATCAGGCTCAGCCCACCCGCGTTGACCGCGCTCGAGAAGAACTGCCAGGGGAGCAATCCGATGTAGGCGTAGATCGCGTAAGGAGCCCCATGGGTGTTGACGCTCGTCACGTGTCGCGCGAGGAAGGTGAAGACGACCAGCAGCGAGAGCGGTTGGATGAACGCCCAGGTGAACCCGAGGAACGCCTGCTTGTAGCGGGCCCGGATGTCACGCTCGGCGAGCGTCGCGACCAGTTCGCGGGCGTGCCAGAGATCCCGGAGGAAGCGCCCCAGCCCGACCCGGGCCTTGAAGCGCAGTTCCGCCGGTGGCGCCAGAGGAATTGCCTCGACGGCGATCAACGAGCTGACCCTCCCTGGTGCGTGTCCTGCAGCTCCCCATGCAAGCTGCCCGTGCAGCTAGTCACGCAGCTTTGCGCCGTCGCCCGACTCGTCAACGATGCCACACACCCTCCCGGACGTCGCCAAATCGGTCGCAAGACCATCCGTTGGGCGCATCAGCGGCGCCGAACGGATGATCACCCGCGGCAGACGGCGGCAGTCCGTTGACCCGTTCAGCTGTAGTGAGTAACGAAGGTGCCTTTCGGATACGTGAAGGCCCAACGAAACCGCCTTCCCTGCGTATCCTGACCTGACGCCGCAAGGGGAGTCGAGCCCGCGAGTCGATGGTTCGGCGGTTCTCACCGGGGGGCAAGGTGCCGCCCGGGTCGTGGGACGCGGGAGGGCGGGGGGAGGACACCGTGTGGGAGGCTCAGCAGCCGCTGACTCCTGAACTCGCCGCCACCGCCACGGCCAGGCGCACGGCATTGCAGGACGTTGTCCTGACGTTCTCCACCGACAGCTGGTCCGATGCCGTGCAGCGGGGGTTTTGCCGGCCCCCGGAACAACTCGCGCTCAGCCTGCGGGCCGACGAGCGGGTCGGGCAGCTCCTGGTCGCCGATGCGTTCCGCAGCCGCGCGGCGCAGGCCGCCGACGTCGTCCGCCGGCGCGCGCCCGTCCTGCCGGACGACGAGCGCATCCAGCTGGTCAAGCCGCGGCAGTGGGCTCGCCGCCTACCGAACACCGAGCACGAGGCTCGCGCCATGGCGGCGCGCTACGACAAGGCGCTAGCCCGCGCGGCACGGGCTGCCGGTCTCGCGGCACCTGTCGTGATCACCAGCAACGCGCTGATAGCGGGGTTCGCCGATTTGCGCTGGACGGCGCGGGTGGTCTTCTACGCCCGCGACGACTGGGCAGCGAAGGCCAACGCGCCGGCTGTTCGGCACGCGTTCCAGGCCGCGTACGCGCAGTTGCGTGAACGCCGCCGTAGCGTGGCCGCCGTATCGCAGGTCATCCTCGACCGCCTCGCGCCAACGGCCCCGAGCCTCGTCGCCCCGAACGGAATCGATCCCGACGTGTGGGCGCCAGCCCGCCCGGAGCCGGACGACCTGGCTGATCTCCCGAGGCCGATCGTCGCTTACGCCGGCACCATCAACGACCGGCTCGACCCCGACGCCGTCGAGGAGGTCGCCAGCGCAGTTGGCGGTGGCACGGTGCTCCTTGCAGGCGGGCTCGGCCACTCCCACCCGCTCGAGCGCCTGAGCCGCCTTCCCGCCGTGCGGTATGTCGGCATGCTGCCCCAGCCGCAGCTCGCGGCGGTGCTCCAGCACGTCGACGCCTGCGTCATGCCACACCGCCGGACAGCGCTGACCGAGGCCATGTGCCCCCTGAAGCTGGTCAACTACCTGGCGGCGGGGCAGCCCGTGGTAACCACCGACCTCCCGACCACCCGCGGCTACGGTGATCGCGTCATCGGCGTACCGCCGGGTGGCGATTGGGCTGCTGCGCTGCGTCTCGCGCTCGCAAAGGGCCGAGCCGACGAATCGGCGCGGGTGTCATTCGTAGCCGCCAACTCCTGGCGGGGCCGCCATCGCGCACTGATCGATCTGGCTCTGGGGACCACCGGATAATTGCTCCGCGTTCCTCGCCATCCATCCCCGCTTGGGCCACTTGCCGGTGTTACCCTCGGTTGCCGAGGCTCGGCTCGTTCGACGTGTGCAGAACTGCCGGGCAGGGCAGGAACGTCAGCACGAGCGCAGCAGACAACAGCGCACACCAGGTGTTCTCGGCCATCGCCGCGAACACAGCAGCGTCCCAGAGAGAGGGGGGGCAATGCAGAGTTCGTACAGCGCACCGGTTCTCGAAGTCGTCGGCTCGGTTGCGGATCTGACCGGTGGCTACGCCACGGGCCCGTACTGCGACACAAAGGGCGGTTACGGCTTCCTCCACCCGGAGTGCAGCAGCTGAACCACGCAAGGAACGGGAGCGCGCTCGCGTGCTCCCGTTCCCTGCTGTTCGGCCCGGCTTGAGGAATCTCGATGCGGCTACGTCGTGACGGTCTGGCCTGGAACACCCTCGACGACGAGGTCGTGCTCCTCGACCTCGTGACCTCGACCTACTTCACCGCCCGCGGCACCGGCGCCACCCTGCTTCACCTGCTCGAGGAAGACACCGAGCCGCGGGCGCTCGTCGACGCGCTTGCCACCGCGCACCCTGATGTGGCGCGGCAGACGCTCAGCGACGACGTCGACTCGTTCGTCACCGATCTTCGCAACCGCGGCCTCCTCGACGAAGGGCCGTAACGACCTTGCCGGACGCCGACGGGCTGGCCCGCTGCGACCCGCTCGATGCCGTCGAAATGGCGGTCGACTACGCCTTCGGCAGTACCGGTGAGCCCGAGCCCCTCGACGTCCGCGGGAGAGGCGTCGATAGGCCCGGCCACGCGCGGCGCGCGCTCAGCACAATGATCGAGGCGTGGCTGTCGAGCCGACCGGTCGGGATCTTGTTCTCCGGCGGCCGCGACTCCTCCGCGCTGCTGGCTCTGGCCACGGCCGTGGCCCGCCGCGAAGGCCTGCCCGAGCCGATGGCCATCACCTGTCGCTACCCGGAGCAGCCCGATCCGGAGGAGGCCGCGGCCCAAGCAGCGGCGGTCGACGCGATCCGGCCCGCGCAGTGGCTGCAGCTGGAGATCCGCGACGAACAGGACCTGCTCGGACCAGCCGCCCGGGCGAGCTTGCGCAGGCATGGCTACCTCTACCCTTCGCCGATCCACGGCTGGGAGCAGATCTACACCAAGTTCTCCGGGCACCTCCTGATCGACGGCGAAGGCGGCGACGAGATCTTCGGACCGCTGCGCGCCACCCCGGTGGCGCACCTACTGGGCCGGCGGGGGGTTCGCCAGCCCGGTCGTCGCACCGGTGTTGCGGTCGCCTTGGCGCCGCGAGTCGTTCGTCGGGCCGCCGCGGCTCGTGGGGCACGGGCGCACGTCCCCGATTGGCTGCGGCCGGCTGCGCGGCGCGAGTACGTCCGCCGGGTTGCCGCGGAACGGGCTGCCGAGCCCCTCGACTGGCGCGCGGCGGTTCGCCGGCAGCCGTACCTGCGGCGCAACGTCCTCAACGCGGCGTCGACCCGGCTCCTTTCCGCTCCTCACGACGTCGACGTGGTCTCGCCGTTCCTCGACCGTGCGTTTCTCGACGCGCTGGCCCTCGACGCGGGACGGTGGGGATACGCGAGCCGGACGACCGCCATGCGCGAGCTGTTCGGCGATCTGCTACCGGACTCCATCGTGCGCAGGCGGACGAAGGCCGCCTTCAACACGGCCTTCTGCGGCCGGCACAGCCGGGCGTTCGCGCAGCGATGGGACGGCGTGTCGGGCGTCGACCTGTCGCTGGTCGAGCCCGAGGCGTTGCGGGCGGCGTGGCTCTCGGCGACGCCGCACCGCTCGTCGTTCGCGCTCTTGCAGCAGGCGTGGCTCGCAAGCGGCGATCCAGAATGAGACGCCTGCTGCGCCTGCCCGGCGCTGTTCTCGAGCTTGGCCTCGCGCTCGTGCTCTTCGCCTATAGCGAATGGCTCGTCCGGCGCTACAGCCTGCCCGTCGCCGCCCAGCGGATGCGGGTCACCATGAGCGCAGGGGAGCAGCGCTTGCCCGACGCCGGGACAACGACCGGGACGAGGGGCGCGACGGCGGTACCAGCGGGCCGGCTGCCTCGGTGGGCGATGCGCCGTGTTCGCGGCGTCGAGCGGGTCGGCCGGTGGTGGCCACTCGGTCGTAGCGGCCCATGCCTGCGCAGCTCCTTGGTCGTCGGCCGCCGGCTGGAGCCTTTGCGTCCGGTGCTCTGCCTCGGAGTCCGGCGCGATCGGGCCGGACTCCGTGCGCACGCGTGGGTGCACGTCGCCGGGATCGATCTCGACCTCGACCCGGGTGACTGGGCGCCGCTGCCCATCGGCTCCGAGCCGACGGGCCGCGACCCCGATCGCGGGAGTCGCGGTGAGTGAAGTACTCCTGCACGGGTTGCGGGTGGCCAGCGACCTCGCACTGACGTCGGGCCGCCCCGACCCAGGCACGCCCGAGGTCCGGTTTCTCCGCGGGCCCGCGCGGACGATCCCCGGCGATCTCCCGCCCGGTCGGCTGATCGGCACCCTCAGCTCCGGCGACGGCACGCCGTTTCGCGGTATCAGCGAGGACGACGGCCGGTGGTGGGTGCGCTTCTTCCATCGCTGCGACGTCGTGGTCGAATCCGACCTCTCAACCGTGCGTTTCTGGCCCGACCCGACCGTGGACCCCGAGCTCCTGCCGGTCTTCCTCGCGGGCACGGTCATCGCCGTCGTCCTCATGCTGCGGGGCCATCCCGTACTGCATGCCAGCGCGGTCGAGGTCGGCGGTCGTGGGCTCGCTTTCGTCGGCAGGTCTGGGATGGGCAAGAGCACCCTTGCGACCGCCTTCTGCGCCCGCGGCGCGGCCTTGATCACCGACGACGTGCTGCGCATCGACCTCGACGGGGTGCCGACGTGCCGGCTCGGCGCGACCGAGACGCGGCTGCGCGACGGCGCGCTACCGGTTCTCGACGGCGCTGGGGGGGTGGCGCGAATGTCCGCCGACGGGCGCCACCTCAGCGTGCCCGGGCGACTCGCAGCCGACGGCGTGCCGCTGCACGCCATCGTCGTGCCCGCGATTCTGCGCGACGCCGGGCAGGTTGCGGCGCACCGGCTACGAGCCGCGGAAGCGCTCTTGCAGCTGTCGGCGTTCCCGCGGGTGCTCGGCTGGAACGACGAACGTACGAACCGTGAACACTTCGAGTTCCTGGGCCGGCTGCTCCGCGAAATACCGGTGTTCGCCGTCGAGCTGCCCTGGCGCAGCCCGTTGCCAGCCGCGCTGGCACGCGAGGTGGCGAGCGCGATCGAGCTCCCCTGGCCAGGCTGAGCCCCGCGGCCGGAGCTTTCCACAGCCCTGCGGGCCGGGGAGACAACCGCGCCAAAGTCTGCAAGGCTGTGCCGCCGTGAGCACACCTCGACATGCACGCCAGCAGCCGAAGGCCGCCACCCGCGCCCGCGCACGGACCGCCGCCCGGCACGCGCGCCCACAGCCGGTCGGGGTGGCCGGTTGGAAGCCCGCCGGAGTCCTCGGCCTCGTCCTCGCCCTGTACACCGTGAGTACCGACTCGCCCCTCGCCGAGCACGGGCCCGCGCACGCGACGCTGTCTTTGCAGGCCGATGGGTCACTCACCACCGCAGACGGGCCGAAAGCCGAGCGGCAGGGCGCTCAGTCCGAGGCCCCTGCGCCCGAACCTTCGCCCTCGGCAGAGCGCCGAGGCGCGACCGAGAGCCCACGCGAGGCCACCACGCCCGACGAGGCAGCGCGGTCGGGAACCCGCTCCCCCATACCGCTGCCGCCGCAACCGGCGGCAGCAACCCCGACGCCGCATCCGACCGTCGCCGGCGCCGCGATCGGCCATGTTGCGTCAGGGCCGCCTCAAGCGTCAAAGGCGCCCGCGGCGGCAACGCCCACCGGCGCCCCGGCGAGCCGCACCGAGCCGAACCCAACTGCAACGAGCAAGGAGCACCCCCAGGTGGGGGTTGGCACCCCCGCTCCAGGCCCCTCGGCATCGCATTCGCCTACCACGGCGCCGACCACGCCCGTCACGACACCGGGCGGCTTTCCGACGGCCGCGACGACCGGGCCCAGCGGGGCACTGACGCCGTCCGGCAGCATCACCGTCACGACGAGCGGAACGGTGCTTCAAGATCTCGACGTCACGGGAATCATCTACATCGCGCCTGGCGTGAGCAATGTCACGATCAAGAACGTGCGCGTGCGTAGCTCCACGACGCTCTACCTGATCGACGACCGTGGCACCAACCTCACCATCCAGGACAGCGAGCTGACCGGAACCGGTTTCCCCGCCCCGACTGACGCAGTGAACCTCAGCTTCGGCACCTTGACGTTGACACGCGACGACATATCGGTAGTCCGAAACGGCGTCAACCTCAGCGGCCCCGCCCTGATCCAAGACTGCTACTTCCACGGCATCGTGCAAAACCCCAGCTCGCACAACGAAGACATCTACATTGGTGCTGGCGGGAACGTACGGATCGTGCACAACACGCTGTTGAACGGCCTCGCGCAGACTGCTGCAGTCTTCATCAAGTCTGATTTCGGGCCGATCAACGATGTGCTACTTCAGAACAACCTCATGGCAGGAGGAGGCTACGTCGTCTACGGCGGCGGGGCGGGCCCTCACGGGACCGCGACGAACGTGCGAGCGACGGGCAACACGATATCTCGGACGTTCTTCCCCAACGGTGGCCTCTACGGTCCACGTGCCTCGTGGCCGACCGACCCAGGGTCGCAATGGACGGGCAACGTGTGGGACGACGGCAGCCCAGCGTAGTTCGGTCGCGTGCCGTGTACGCGACCCGGCCAACCCGACGATAAGGTCCCTGTTTCGTTGAGCGTCAGACACGGCGACTTCCGCGCCCGATTGGCAGCAGCGAGGAGGCATCTGCACGGCTGGAAAGCAACGCTCCTCGTCCTGGTGATCGCGGTCTTGTATGTCGCCCTTCCGACTCCGCATCTGGGCAGCAGCACTCCCGCCGGCGCACCGAGCCCAACAGACCGCCCGACCAGCCAATCGACGGCAACTCCGTCGACGGCACCGGCGACGACACTTCCGGACCCGAGCAAGGAACCTGCCGGCGCCCCGTTCGCTGATGCGTCGTCCACAGGGCCTCGCGGGACCCTCAAACCCTCGGCAAGCATTCGAGTGACCCGCAGCGGAACCACATTGGAAAACCTCGACGTCCGGGGCACGATCTATATCGCCCCGAATGTCAACGACGTGAAGATCAAGAACGTCCGGGTCAGTGGCTCCACCAAGCTCTACCTGGTCGACGATCGCGGGACGAACCTAACGATCGAGGACTCCGAGCTCATCGGCGTGGGGATGCCGGTGCCGACGGATGCCGTGAACCTCACGCGCGGGTCGCTCACCCTGCTGCGCGACGAGATCGCACACGTCCGCAACGGCGCCAACCTCCATGCGCCTGCGCTCATCCAAGACTGCTGGATCCATGGGCTCGTCAACAACGGGGGTTCGCACAACGAAGACCTATATATCGGCACTGGCCACCACATACGAATCATTCACAACACCCTTGAAAACGAACAACCCCAAACTGCCACGATCTTCATCAAGACCGATTTCGGACCGATCGACGACATCTTGATCGAGCAGAACCTGCTCGCGGGCGGTGGCTACATGGTGTACGGCGGCGCGACCGGCCCGCACGGAGCAGCCACCGCGATCCGAGTCATCGACAACACCTTCTCCCGTCGGTTCTTTGCGCGAGGTGGCCGTTTCGGTGTCCGCGCGGCCTGGCCTCACACGGCCGGCACGGCGTGGTCCGGCAACCACTGGGAAGACGGCACGTCGGCCGACTGACGGGAGCGGCCCCTGCTGGAACGGCACCGCTTCATCGCTTCGGTAGAGCCGGCACGCAAGAATGGCCCGTGCTCATCTCATCGACCGCGACGCCGGCGGACGGCCGCTCGTGAGCGGAGCCGCCTGGTTCACCCTTGCTGTGGTGTCGTTGACCATCGCGGTCCTCGCAACGGAACGCGTTTCCGCTCCGATCACGCTCGTGGGCGCCGTGACCGTGTTGCTCCTCGGGCGAGTCATCGACGCGAGCCAGGCGTTGGCCGGCTTCTCCAACGAAGCGCCCGTCACCATAGCCGCGCTGTACGTGATCGCCAGGGCAGCGGAGGCAACCGGCGCTCTCGACGCCGTCACCGCCTTGGTCACCACTCGACGTCCACATGACACGCGACGCACGCGTGCGCCACGCGGCGAGCTCGGCCAGATGCTCGGCAGCGCCGCAGGTGTGTCGTCGGTCCTGTACAACACGCCAACGGTCGGCATGCTGGGCCCTGCTGTCGAGCGGTGGGCGCGCAACACGGGCCGGCCGGCATCGTGGTACCTGCTTCCGCTCAACTACGCGATCGTGCTCGGCGGCCTGGTCACAACGATCGGGACGACGACGAACGTGGTGGTCTCCGGCCTGCTCGAAAACAGCGGGCACAAAGCACTGCAGCTCTTCGAAGTCACTCCTATCGGTCTTCCTATCGCCGTCGTCGGGATCGGGGTCTTGCTGCTTGCCGCCCCTCGACTGGTACCGACCCTGCGCGACCCGAACGCCGATGTCGTCGAGGGCGGCCGCTCCTACACCGTGGACATGGTGGTGCCGAGCGGCAGCCCGCTCGTCGGCCGGACCGTCGCCGATGCCCAGCTGCGCAACCTCCAGGGCGTCTATCTCGTCGAGATGGCGCACGGCGAACGGGTGATCGCTCCCGTCGGGCCAGACCAAGTTTTGCTGGACGGCTCCCGACTCACGTTCGCCGGTGACGTCGAGCACGTCGTCGACCTGCACCGGATCCCGGGTCTGGAGTCAGCGCAACGCGCGCTCCTGCCCACCGACACCCGGGTGCAGCGGCGGTACTTCGAGGCGGTCATCTCGCCCGGCTCGTCTCTCGTGGGCACGACGCTCAAAGACGCCGACTTCCGCCGGCGGTTCAACGCGGCGGTGGTTGCTATCCACCGCGCGGGCGAACCGGTTGCGGGCAAGCTGGGGTCCGTGCGGCTGCACGCCGGTGACGTTCTCCTGCTCCTTGCCGGGCCCGACTTCGCCGGGCGCGCAAGGGGCGGCGACTTCCTGCTGTCGACCACACTCCAGGGCGCACCTCCCCCGCGTCGCGAGCGGGCGTGGATTGTCGGATCGGTGATGGCGGCGTTCGTCGTCCTGACGGCGACAGGCGTTCTCAGCGTGCTCGAAGCGTCGTTGACGGCTGCGATCGTGGTCGTCGCCTCCGGCGTACTGACTCCTCGAGAGGCGCGCGACGCCGTCGACCTCAACGTCATCGTCGTACTTGCTACCAGCTTCGGCCTCGGCAACGCCATCGCATCCAGTGGCCTGGCGGGCCACCTCGCCCACATGCTGACGTCACGGGCGTCGTCACTCGGTGACACCGGCCTGCTGGCGGCCATCCTCATCGCGACAGTGGTCATCACGCAGCTCGTCACGAACAATGCCGCGGCGATCGTCATGTTCCCGATCGCGATGGCGACCGCGACGGGTGCCGGCCTGCACGCCCGCCCGTTCGCGCTCGCGGTCGCGATCGGCGCCTCGTGCGGCTTCCTGACGCCCATCGCCTACCAGACGAATCTCATGGTCCAGGGACTGGCGGGCTACCGCTTCAAAGACTTCAGCCGGCTCGGCTGGGTCCTGCTCCCCACGACGATCAGCCTCTCGATCTTGCTGATACCCGCCGTCTCACCGCTTCGTTGACCGACGCGGCCTCACCGCCGAATCAAGACCGACCGAGTGCCCGAGTGACCTTGCCCACAGCGACACGCTCCGGCGGTTAGTCCCACTTGCGGCCATATGGGTGAAGGTGCCGTCGCCGGTTCAGCCGAACGCTCCACGCGGCCGAAGGGATGAGGGATCGCCCCTATTTGGAGGTCCCTGCCATGGCCCGATCGGCCCACCGCCCCGCAGTCATCCTCACCGCAGCAGTCGTCATACTCGCGGGGGCGAGTTCGGCTCCGACCCTCGTGAGGTGGGTGCACTCTGACGCACCGCACAACGCGCCGTCGGCCACGACACTCATCGATTCCGCCGCGGCGCTGCGCGCCGCAGCCATCGACCAACGATCGGCGGTCGCGGGCGGAGCGGTCGACGACGACCAAGGCGAAGACCAAGCCGGCCGAGTCAACAACCAAGTCCAAGGGCGATGCCACGAAGAAGCCCGCGCCGATACCCAAGGGTGGCAAGAGCAGCCCGACGCCTGCTCCGACGCACACTCCTACGCCGACCGCGGCACCGACCCCGACGCACACACCGGCACCGACGGTGGCACCACCCACCCCGGTGCCGACGTCGACACATGCCCCGGAACCCGGGCACAGCCCGGCCCCGACGACCGCACCCCCGGCCCCGACGACCGCACCGCCGACGCCCACCACATCGTCACCCCCCGCGCCACCCGCGCCTCCTGTCTCCCTCGGCGCCTTCCCGAACGCAAGCAACACCGGCCCGCGCGGGACGCTACAGCCCTCCGGCAGTGTTCGCGTCACGACCAGCGGCACGGTCGTGCAGAATCTGGATGTCAGCGGGACCATCTACATCGCGCCCGGCGTGAACGATGTGACGATCAAGAACGTTCGGGTGAGCGGGTCGACAACGCTCTACCTGATCGATGACCGCGGCACCAACCTGACGATCGTCGACAGCCAGATACTGGGCACCGGAATGCCGGCGCCGACCGACGGCATCAATCTCAGCCGCGGCACGTTGACGCTGCTGCGCGACGACATATCTCACGTCCGCAACGGAGTGAACCTGAACAGCGCAGCGTTGATCCAGGACTCCTACATGCACGACATCGTGCAAAACCCGAACTCGCACAACGAAGACATCTACATCGGCTCGGGTTCGCACATCAAAATCATTCACAACACCCTCGAGAACGACTTGGCGCAGACGGCTGCGGTCTTCATCAAGTCCGACTTCGGCGCGATCGACGACATCCTTGTGCAGAACAACCGGATGGCCGGTGGCGGCTATGCAATGTACGGCGGAGGCGCAGGTCCTAACGGTGCAGCCACGAACGTCCGCGCGATCGGCAACACGTTCTCGCGACAGTTCTTCCCGAGGGTTGGGCACTACGGCGTCCGCGCTTCGTGGCCTAACACCACAGGAAGCCAGTGGTCGGGCAACGTGCTGGACGACGGCACCGTCTGCTGAAGCAGTTCTGCCCGCAGGTAAGCAACTACCCCGGCTGACCGGCGACCGTCTCGAAGTAGGCGGCGCGGTCAGCCGGGGTGCCGGCACGTTCGTGCAAGGGATTCCGCCCGATAGCGGGTTCGTCGTCGCCGTGTGATGCCGCGCGGCGATGGACGACGGCGGCTCGCGCCGTGGTGGCCAGCTGCCGCCAGCTCGCGCCACCCGTCCCGCGGGTCGCCTCGAACACCGCCCGCCCGCTGAAGCCTCTCTGCAGATGCACACCCGGCGGGCACACGCGCGACACGGCGTCCGCAAACGTCGTCCACCCGTCGCGCCCGAGCGCAGGCAACCGCGGGTCGACGAACCGCCGGGCGCGATCGACCATCACGCGCATGACGTCGACGGCGCCCCATTGCTCGGCACGTCGCATCAGCGCCGCAGCATCGACACCTTCGGTATGAAGGCATTGCTGGAGGTCGACCAACCACAGCAACCGAATGGCGCCCGACAAGCACCCGTGCAACGCCACATGCAGGGTGGCATCGAGTGGATCGAGAACCTGGACGACGCGTTGTTGCAGCTTCACCGAGCGCCGCGCCGCGAGCAGGTCGGTCGAGCGGACGCCGGGGAACTGGCTCCGCCGGTTCACTCGGTTCACGAGATGCCAATGCAGGTCGAGCGGCGTCCCCGCCGGCAGGCGCAACGACAATTCTCCTTGCACCCGCTCGCGCATCATCGGCCAGTTCTGGTCGACGAGACCGGCGCCGGCATCTTCGAGAAGCGCCACCGCACGGCCGAAGTCGCGCGGCGCGACGAGCACATCGAGGTCGCCGTATTGCCGAATGCCGGCTTCCCGGTACGTCCCGTACGACAGCGCCGGTCCTTTCACCACGGCCCACGGGACCGACCCGGCGTCGAGCACGTCTGCCAGCCAGCCGAGCTCGCTCAGCGAGCGCACGTCGGAGACCGCCTGCGAGAGGCGGTTCGACCGGACGTCGTCAGGTGCCTGTATGCCCTGCCGGTAGAACGCGCTGGCCAGGAGCGCGAGCACCCGATGTTCGGCGGCAACCGGGATCCACGCGTCGTCCAGCGGCGGCGCCGGAACCGGCCCGCCACCGGCCCACGCCCGGACACCGCTCAGCACGTAGCTCTGGGCGGGCGCGAGCCTTTGGCGGTTCACCAGCCGGGGGTCCATCGACCGCGTTCTCGCCACGCGGTCTCCCAGCGGCCGTCGGGCGTGCGGAACGGGAGACGTGCGAGGCGCCGCAAGCCGACGCCGGCCACGAGCAGCCGGCAACCGAGCCGCGCTCTGGCCGGTGACCAGTGCGTGCGCAAGAAGGTGACCAGCGAACGTAGCTTCAAGACTTCCTTGCTGCCACTGGACGACGACGCGCCGCCGATGTGGCGAATCGATGCCTGCGGCACGTACAGGGGGCGCCGCCCGGTGGCACGCACCCGCATGCACAGGTCGAGGTCTTCGGAGTACATGAAGAAGCGCTCGTCGAAGCCGCCGACGTCGCGCCAGGCCTCGGTCTCGACGAGAACGAACGTGCCGGGTAGCGCGTCGACCTCGATCGGTTGTTCGGAGTTCGCGGCCCGCCGCGGCGGGCTGCGCCAGCCGAGCCGGCGCAGGATGGTGCCGACGCCCGTCGCGTATGCGAAAAGGTTCGACAGGGTCGGCAAGACGGCGACGGAATCCTCGTTGGTCTGGCGGCGGACGTCGATGAACCGCCCTCCGTACAAGCCGTGCCCCGGCCGGGCGGCGGCAACGTCGAGGAGCCGGCCGATCGCCCCTTCGTCGATCCGAGCGTCGGGATTGATGAGTAACAACCAGCGAGTGGTGGCTCCCGCGGCGCCCTTGTTGACCGCTCGCCCGAAGCCGATGTTCGAATCGAGCCGGTGGAGGACGACGTTTGGGTGCTGCTCGGCGACCGCGTCGGCACTGCCGTCACTCGACGCATTGTCGACGACGACAACCTCACAGCCGGGAAACTGCGCAAGCTCGCGCTCGAGATCGTCGATCAGCAAACCGGCAAGCTCACGGGTGTTGTACGTCACCACGACGGCGCGCACGGTGTGAGCGGCAGACGTCACGATCCCTCCCCGGTCGACAACTGACGAGAGCCCGAATCACGCGACCAGTCCGCGGCGCTGCCGCGCTTGCGCCGCCATGCTGCCAGCAACCGTGCCGCGACGGTGACCCCGACGTAGACGACGGCCTGCAGCCACGACACCTCACGCTTCGCAACCGCCGCACGAACCTCGCCGAGGCGAACGCCGGCCCCCGACTCACCGGGCGGGAGCGGCCAGCGGGCGTCGAGCTGTCGGTTGCCGTTCACGACCCGGGCCCGCCGCCGCACGAGATCACGCAAAGAGCGAACGGCAAGCACCCGAGCGGTCGCGGGCACGAACACCTTCTCGGCGGAGCTGAACTGCCGCACTACGAAACCGTCGTCGTTGATGACCTCCGGCCAAGCGTTGACGCGCTCGGCGCCGGCCGCGTTCATCGCCAGCACGCCCGCGCCCGAACCCTGCCCACGAGCCCGAGCGAGCACCGCCCAGGCCAGGTAGTACATCCGCACGAAGACCGACGACGCGGACGTATCGATGTCGGGGGTCAGCAAGGCGAGCCTGGCGTCGTCGCCGGCAACGGCCTCACGCAGCAGCCGCAGCGCGCCGGTCGACACGACGACGTCGGCATCGACATAGATGCGAACGGCACCCGGCGCCGTCCGCAGTCGTTCCTCGGCCGCTCGCAGCGCGGCGAGCTTCGAAGCGGTAGCGATCTCGGTCACCTCGACGCCGAAGCCGAGCCGCTGCGACTCGCAGCGCGCGATCTCGGCGGTGCCGTCGCTGCTGCCGTTGCTGACGACCAGGATGTCGAACTCGCCCTGCTCGGCGCCCTGGAGCACCCCGCGAAGGCACCGGCCGATCACCGCCGCCTCGTCGTGTGCGGGGATGACGATCTGGACGCCGCGCCCGGGCGACCCCCCGGCCGGGTCGGTCAACGCCCCACCTCCGCTATCACGTGCCGCTGGCGGCCAACGCTAGCGAAGAGCCGAGGCCGTGGAGCACGAGATGGGAGCAGTTCACTCGGGCGCGCCGGCCCTGGCGGCGTCCGGCCCGGCGTTGAAGCGGTTCTGGGTCTCCGCGAGTCCGCGTTGCAGCAGGCTCTCCACGGCGTCAGCCGCCCTCTCGACGAAGACGGCGAGGTCGGGCCGCTCGGCGGTGCTGAAATCGCGCAGCACGAAGTCGGCCGGATCCATCCGGCCCAACGGCCGGCCGATGCCGAACCGCACCCGCAGGTAGTCGCCACCGCCGAGCGATTTCGTGATCGAGCGCAATCCGTTGTGCCCGCCCTCGCCGCCGCCCTGCTTCACGCGCAGCGTGCCGAACGGCAGGTCGAGGTCGTCATGGACGACGATCAGCTGCTCGAGCGGCGTCCGGTAGAAGTTCGTGAGCGCGGCGACCGGGCCACCGGATTCGTTCATGTACGAGCGTGGCTTCGCCAGGACGGCACGCTCCCCCGCGACCCGGCCCTCGACGACGTCGGCCCTCGCGCGGTGCGCCTTGAAGCGAGAACGGCCGCGCTCGGCCAGTGCGTCGAGCACCATGAAGCCGACGTTGTGGCGGTTGCGTGCGTAGGTCTCGCCCGGGTTTCCCAGGCCGACGACGAGCCAAGCCGCCTCGGGCATGGCTCGCGCCCTCAGGACTGGCCGGAGCCGGCGTCAGCCGTCGAGGCACCCTCGCCCGCGGGGGGCTCGGGCGCTTCGCCCGTGCCCGCAGCGGGTGCCGCGACCTCGGCGGCCGCAGCCGCAAGATCTTCCTCGACCTGAGCGGCGGTGGAGGCCGCCAGCAGTTGGACGACGACAGCCGATGCGTCGGTCTGCAGGATGCTGCCCTCGGGAAGGACGAGGTCGCGTGCGTGGACCGGCGAACCGATCTGCAAGCCCTCGACCGACACCTCGACGTGACCAGGGATGTGGGTGGCCTCTGCTTCGAGTGAGATCGTGACGAGCTGCTGGTCGAGGATGCCGCCGGGCTCCGGGTTGCCGATGATGTGCACCGGCACTTCGACGGTGACCTTCTCGCCACTGCGGACCAGCAGCAGGTCGACGTGCTCGAGCAAGCCGGAGACGACATCGCGCTGCACCGACTTCGGCAGCGCCAGCTCGCCCGCCTTGTCGCCGTTCTCGAGACCTTCCAGCCGCAGCAGCACGTTCGGCGTCTTCAGCGCCAGCATCAGCTCATGGCCGGGCAGGCTCACGTGGCGCGGCGGCGTGCCGTGACCGTAGAGCACGGCGGGCACCCGGTGCTCGCGCCGGACCCGGCGAGCGGCGCCCTTGCCGAACTCGGTACGCGACTCGGCCTTGATGCGGACCTCGGACACGACGAATCTCTCCTCGAACAGCACCTGTGGGACTGGCGGCGACCGAACGGCCACAGCGAGCGGCCAGTCTAGCCGCCCGCGCCGGTCGGCCGTGACCCGGGAGACGGCTAGCTACAGCTAGCTGGCGCCGTTGAACAGGCTGGTGACCGAGCCGTCCTCGAAGACCTCGCTGATCGCCCGGGCGATCAATGGCGCGATGGTCAGCACGGTCAGCTTGTCGAAATGCTTCTCCGGGGCGATCGGCAGCGTGTTGGTGACGACAACCTCGGAGATCCGGCTGTTCTTCAGCCGATCGACCGCCGGACCGGCGAGCACCCCGTGGGTGACCGCGACGATCACCTCGGAGGCGCCGTTGTCGAGCAGGACGTCGGCGGCCTTCACGATCGTGCCGCCGGTCGTGATCATGTCGTCGACGATCACGCAGGTACGCCCCTCGACCTCACCGACGACCTCGTTGATCTTCACCTCGTTCGGCACTTTGGGGTCGCGACGCTTGTGGATGATCGCCAGCGGGCTGCCCAGCCGGTCGGTCCAGCGCTCTGCGACGCGCACCCGCCCGGCGTCGGGTGAGACCACGGTCGTGGTCTCGGGGTCGAGCTTCGACTGCAGGTAGTCGGCCAGCAGTGGGAGCGCGAAGAGGTGATCGACCGGCCCGTTGAAGAAGCCCTGGATCTGTGCGGTGTGCAGGTCGACGACCATCAGCCGGTTCGCCCCGGCCGCCCGGAACAGGTCGGCGATCAGCCTCGCGGAGATCGGCTCACGACCGCTGTGCTTCTTGTCCTGGCGGGCGTAGGGGTAGTACGGCGCCACCACGGTGATCCGCTTCGCCGACGCACGCTTCAGCGCGTCGACCATGATGAGCTGCTCCATCAACCACTTGTTGATCGGCGTCGTGTGGCTTTGCAGGACGAAGGCGTCGCAGCCGCGGACTGACTCGTCGAAGCGCACGAAGATCTCGCCGTCGGCGAAGTCGTAGGTCGAGGTCGGCGCCGGCGCAATGCCGAGCGCAGTCGCAACCTCCTCGGCGAGCTCGGGATAGCCGCGCCCGGCGAACAGCATGAGGGTCTTTTCGCCTTGCCGCTTGATGCCGGTCACGCGTGCCGCCCCTCAGTCGAGTCACCCGAACTGGGCTTCGAGTCGCTGGTTGTTCCATTGTCGCCGGGAGCGCTTTCGTCCGCTGCACTGGCCTGCGCACTGGCCTGCGCTCGCGCCCGCGCCGCGGTCCGGGCCGCGTCGGTGCCGGCCCGACGCTTCTCGACCCAACCCTCGATGTTGCGCTGCGGACCCATGCTGACGGCCAACGCGCCCGGGGGAACGTCCTCGCGGATCACGGTACCGGCGCCGCTCGCCGCGCCGTCGCCGATCGTGACCGGAGCGACGAGCATGTTGTCGCTGCCGATGCGGACGTCGTCGCCGACCGTGCTGTGGTGCTTGTTCACGCCGTCGTAGTTCACGAAGACCGTGGCCGCACCGATGTTCGTACGCTCGCCGATCGTCGCGTCGCCGACATAGGAGAGGTGCGGCACCTTCGACTCCGCCCCCACGGTCGCGTTCTTCATCTCGACGAAGCCGCCGGCTTTGGCGCCGCGCATCAACCGGCTACCCGGCCGCAAGTAGGTGTACGGACCGACGGTGGCCTGCGGACCGATCTCGGCGCCGTCACATGTGGCGTCGCGAACGACGGCGCCTTCACCGACGGTCGTGTCGTGCAGGTGGCAGTTCGGGCCGACGCGCGCCCCGCGGGCCACCGTCGTCGAACCGGTCAGGATGGTGTTCGGCCAAATTTCGGCGTCCGGTTCGATCGCGACGGTGACGTCGAGCCATGTCGTCGCCGGGTCGAAGAACGTCACGCCGTCGCGCAGGTGGCGGCCCACCAGGCGATCGCGCAGCAGCGCCCGAGCATGTGCCAGCTGCGCCCGATCGTTCACGCCGACGATCTCTTGTGGATCGTCGGTGACGGCCGCGCCGACCGCGGAATCCGACCTGACCAAGATCGAGACGACATCGGGCAGGTACTCCTCACCCTGGACGTTGTCGGCCTTCACCTGCGCGAGCGCCTCGCGCAGCTTGTCGACGTCGAACGCGTAGACCCCGGAGTTCACCTCCGAAATGCGGCGTTGGCCCTCGTCGGCGTCTGCGTGCTCGATGATCGCCTTGACCCGACCCCAGCGATCACGGACGACACGCCCGTAGCCGGTCGGGTCGGGCACGTGCGCGGTGAGGACGACGGCGGAGGCGCCGGTGGTCGCTCGGTGCGCCGCGAGCGAGACGACCGATCCGGCCGAGAGCAGGGGCGTGTCGCCAGGGACGACGACGACCGTGCCCTGAAGCCGCGGGCGACCGGTCGCGGCACGATTCGCCTCGAGCGCCTCGAGAGCGAGCCGGACGGCGTGCGCGGTGCCGTCCTGCGTCGGCTGGAACACCGCCGTCGCCTGCGGCGCGATGCGCGCCAGGTGCTCCTCGACGGCTTCTCGGCGATGGCCGGTCACGACCGCGACGTCTTCGGGCGACAGGGCATGGACGGCGGCGAGCACGTGGCCCAGCATCGTGCGCCCACCCAGCTCGTGCAGCACCTTCGCGGTCGCGGACTTCATCCGGGTGCCCTCGCCCGCCGCCAACACGACGACTGCGGCGACGGTCGGCTCGGGTGCGCTCACCGAACCACCTCCTCGGGCTGCGTCATCGATTGACCCGCCAGCTCCCGGGGGAGGATTCGAACCCCCATTGATGGGACCAAAACCCACTGTCCTGCCCTTAGACGACCCGGGATCGCCGCTCCTGCTGCCGGCCGCCGCCTAGCGTACGCACTCGACGAACCGATCTCCCGCCGACACCGGGAACGCCTGGCGCACGCCGTCCGTTGGTTCGGCGTCCGGAGAAAGACCGGGGCGCGGCGTCTTAAACGATCGGCAGCCGGGAAAAGGGCTAATAACCCGTGTTGTCTGTTCTGTCGCCGGCCGTGCTGGACACTTGGTCTGCGCCGCCCGTAGGTTACCGGTGCCTAGCCCGCCGGCTGCAGCCCCCGCTGTCGACGTCCCGACCGATGACGAACCTCGACTGAGCTGGAGCCGCCATGACGCCACCGCCTGGACCCGTAACGCTGGGCGACGGCCCGACGACCGTCGCAGAATTGCCCCCGGCGCTGGCGCCGGCCGCTGCAGCGCCCACCGTGAAGGCGACCGCCGGAGCCGACTACAAGACCACGTGGGAGCAGGTCTCCCTCGGCCTCTTCGTCGTCATCCCGTTCCTCGCCGTGGTGGCCGCCATCCCGGTGATGTGGGGCTGGGGTCTTGGCTGGCACGACATCCTCATTGCAACGGTCATGTACGCGATTTCGGGACACGGCGTGACGATCGGCTACCACCGGCTGTTCACGCACAAGGCGTTCAAGGCACCACCGTGGCTGCGGGCGGCGCTCGCTTTCGCCGGCGGCATGGCGGTCGAGGGTCCGGTCGTGCGCTGGGTTGCCGACCACCGGCGCCACCACGCGTTCAGCGACCGTGAAGGCGACCCGCATTCGCCGTGGCGATACGGCACCTCGACCGGCGCGCTCGCGAAGGGGCTCGCCTACGCCCACATCGGCTGGCTGTTCGAACCGGAGCAGACCGACACGACGCGCTACGCCCCGGACCTGCTCTCCGACCGCGTCGTCGTTCGGGTCTCACGGCTGTTTTGGCTCCAGGTCTTGCTCTCGCTCCTCGCCCCACCGCTGGTCGGCGGCTTGTGGAGCATGTCGATCAGTGGCGCGATCACCGCGTTCTTCTGGGGCACGCTCGTTCGGATCGCGTTGTTGCACCACGTCACGTGGTCGGTCAACTCGATCTGCCACGCCGCCGGGGCGCGACCGTTCCGCAGCCGCGACAAGTCGGGCAACGTGTGGTGGCTGGCCGTCTTCTCGATGGGCGAGTCGTGGCACAACCTGCACCACGCAGACCCCACCTCGGCCCGGCACGGCGTGCAGCGCGGCCAGCTCGACTCGAGCGGGCGCGTCATCTGGCTGTTCGAGAAGGTCGGCTGGGTGCACGACGTCCGGTGGCCGTCGGCCGAGCGGATCAAGGCGCGACTCGTCCGCGAGCGGGAGCAAGAACAAGGCGCACCCTCGCCCAGCTAGGTCGTTCCACATATCTCGATGTCGAGATAGTTTCGCGGCGTACACTCGTTCGGTGATCGACGGAACGGACGAGCTTCTCGTCCAGCTCGCGACCGGCCGGCCCGATCTCGACGTCGAGACGGTCGCCCTCAGCACACGAGTGATCCGGCTCGCCCGGCAGCTCGAGATCGGACGCCGGGAGGCGCTGGCCAGGCGCGGGCTGGAGGTCTGGGAATACGACGTGCTGCTGGCCCTGCGCGGCGCCGGGGGCCGCCAGCAGCTCTCACCGAGCGCGTTGATGGCGGCGACCCAGGTGGCGTCGGGAACCATGACCAACCGCATCGATCGGCTGGCGGCGCGTGCGCTCGTGACGCGAGCGGTCGACCCCGCCGACGGGCGCGGCGTACTCGTCCGGCTCACTCCAGCGGGCCGCCGGCGGGTTGATCATGCAATGCACGACGTCGCGACCGCCGAGAGCAGCGTGTGGGCCGTGCTCTCGCATCGGCGACGCGAGCAACTGGCAGCACTGCTGCGGGTGTTGCAGGCGTAGCCTTCCAGGTTTTCCTCACCACGTGCGGCGGGCACAGGATCTGCGCGGCGCCGACTCGTTCAGCGGTTCGTGCGGCGCAGATCGCACGCCTATCGACGACGAGGATCGCTTTGACAGACGCGGGCACCAAGCAGCCGCCGCTCGTGCGCCATTACCCGTCGATCACCGCCGTCATGTTGTGCGCGCTCGTGCCCAACATCGTCTTGGCGACCGCCTTCACGTTGCAGGAAAAGCAGATCGGCGCGTCGTTGCACATGTCGCAGCTGACACTGCGAACGATCGAGGGCCTGTCGAACGCGGGTTACGCGTTCGGTGCCGTTCTCGGCGCGTACCTGACCCAGAAGTTCCTTCAACGCAAGCTCTACCTGGTGACGCAGGCGTTCTTCGTCGTCTGCTCGCTGCTCGCGACGCTCGCCTGGACCGCACTCCCGTACGAGGTCGGCCGCATCGCGCAGGGCTTTGCGACGGGCCTGATGCTGATCATCGCGTTGCCGCCGCTCGTGACCCAGTACGACGTCGGCAAGTTGCCGCGTACGGCGGTCGCCATCAACATCGGGCTGTTCGGAGCGGTGACCGTCGGGCCGGTGCTCGCAGGTGCCGTGTCACTCGTGAGCTGGCGGTTGTTGTTCGCCTTCGCCACCACCGCTGCGGTGGCGGGGCTCGTGCTGGCATGGCTGGCGTTACCGCGTGACATCGGCGCATTCGACCGTTCGCGCCCCGCCGACGTGCGCGCATTCACGCTTGCGCTGGTGGCGACAGTGGCGCCGTTCTTCGCAGCGGCCCAGCTCGGCCCGGCCCATTTCGGCGATCCGGTGGTCGCGGTTCCGCTCGGTGTCGGGGTTGTCTTGATCGGCGTGCTGTCGGTGGAGCAGTACCGGAAGAAGAACCCGCTGATGCCGGTGCGGGAGCTGGCGACGTCACTGCCGGTGATGGGCACGGTGGCCGCGATGGTCGCAGGCGCCGGATTCGTGACCTTCATCGAACTCGCCGCCACGCAGCTGACGCAAGGTCGCCACGAATCCGTCCTGCACACCGGTCTGCTGTTGAGCCCGGCCGTGGGTGGGTTGACGCTGACCGCCGCGGCGTACGGGATCGTCCTGCGCACCCGCTACTTGCCGGTGTTCATCCTGGCCGGAATGGGTCTCATCTTCGTCGGCGGGTTGATCGAAGTGTTCTCCATGTCGGACGCCGGGGTGATTGCGGCGTCAGCCGTGCTCGGCGCGGGTGCGGGCGCGACGGTGTCGCCCGGTCTGTTCTTCGCCGCGTTCGGCGTCGTGTCGAAGAAGCTCGGTCGGGCGTTCGCTTTGGTGGAGCTGGTGCGCTCGGAAGCCGACTTCATCATCGGCCCGATCCTGCTCTACGTGGCACTGGGTGCGACGCAGCTGCGGTCGGGCGTGCGGTTCGCGACAGAGATCATGCTCGTGATCACCGGCGCGGGCATCGTGGCCCTGATCGGGCTGTTCTTCTCGAGCGGCGCGCAGCTGCGAGCGCCCGACTTCGACGGGTGGCTCAACCGCGACGAGCAGGCCATGCACTCGCCACGTACCGCACAACGGTTGCCGGTGAGGCGATAGACGGGCGCCGGGTCAGCCGGCGCCGTCCGCACTTGCCTCGCCCTGAACACCCCCGTGCGGAACCGGCGCATTCTCGGCCGGGATCGTGCCGAGCAGGCCCTTCTGGTAGTCCTCGAAGGCCTTCAGCACTTCGTCCCTGGTGTTCATGACGAAGGGTCCGTACATCGCCACCGGCTCGCGGATCGGTTGGCCGCCAAGTATCAGCACGTCGAGGCTCGGGCTCCGGCTCTCCTGCCGGTCGTCGGCCGCGACGCTGATGGTGGCGCCGTCACCGAGGACGGCGAGTTGACCGGTGTGGATCGGCCGCCGCTCGGCGCCGACGGTGCCTTGGCCGGCGAGTGCGTAGACCAGCGCATTGAAGTCGCGCCGCCACGGGATCGTGACTGACCCGCCGGGGGCCACCGTGACGTGCATCAACGAGATCGGCGTGTGAGTGATGCCGGGGCCCGGGTGGCCTGCGACGTCACCGGCGATCACGCGCAGCAGCGCGCCGCCGTCCGGAGACGTGAGGAGCGAGACGGCCGAGGCGCGAATGTCCTGGTAGCGCGGAGTCGCGAACTTCAGCGTGCGGGGCAGGTTCACCCACAGCTGGAATCCGTGAAACAACCCGCCGCTCACCACGAGGTGCTCCGGTGGCTTCTCGATGTGCAGGATGCCGCCGCCTGCGGTCATCCACTGCGTGTCACCGTTGGTGATGACGCCACCGCCACCATTGGAATCCTGGTGTTCGAAGATGCCGTCGATGATGTAGGTGACCGTCTCGAAGCCGCGGTGCGGGTGCCACGAGGTGCCCTTGGGCTCGCCGGGCGCGTAGTCGACTTCGCCCATCTGGTCCATGTGGATGAAGGGGTCGAGGGCGCGCAAGCTGACGCCCGCGAACGCGCGCCGCACCGGGAAACCCTCCCCCTCGTACGCGGACGGCGCAGTGGTGAGCGAGACGACCGGCCGATCGGGCTCGGTGGCAGGGTCGACCTTCGGCAGACGGGGCAACGTCAAGATGTTGTCGACGGTCACGGCCGGCATGTGGTCCTCCTCGAACCTGGAGGGTAGCTGGGGTGTGGCGGGGCGGGCCGGATCCCGGTTCTCACGGGGCCGGCTCGC
Organism: uncultured Actinomycetes bacterium; assembly: GCA_963782965.1. GTDB lineage: Bacteria > Actinomycetota > Actinomycetes > Acidothermales > Acidothermaceae > CAWALV01. The sequence goes on along the minus strand of CAWALV010000006.1, from coordinate 295,239 downwards.
CGGTTTGGCGGGTTCGGAGTCGTCAACATAGTTGCGGTCGCAACCATTCCGCGCGGTCGGCTACCGGTCGTAGCGTTGAACGGCGGCTCCTGCTCCCCGGTGGCGGGTACCCCTCTCCAGCACTCTGCTCTGCGCCACCACCGGAACAGAGTTGCTGGTCTGCTTCGGTGGTGCAACAGAGCAGAGTGTTCGCACGGGTGACCATCACGCCGCGCAAAAAACGAGCCGCGCACAAGGCGAGCCCGCAAAGTCGCCGCCGGCGAGACCGGGCCGAGCCCCCACCGCGACCGGCACCGAGTTCAGCCGGCAACTCCCAGCAGCGTCGCGAGATGCCGCGGCGGCGGGTTGCCGAAGCTCAACATCGCGTCGTGCACCTGGCGGCTGCTCCATTGTGGCCGAGCGGCCCGCAGCGCCTGCGCAATGTCGGTCACCTGGGTGGCCCCCACGTGATAGGTCGAGAGCTGCGCGCTGGTCAACTGAGCCCGACGCCATTTGCCCGCGGCCTCGCCCTCCTCCTGATGGCCGCGGCCGAGCATCATCGCCATGGCGTCGTCCTCGGCGAGCTCTTCACAGTGCACCCGAACGTCGAGCACGGCGTTGATGGCAGAACGCAACCGCATCTTCAGCTGCTGCATGTGCACGCGAGGCCCGCCGAAGCCGTACCGCACCATCTGCTCCTCGGCGTAGACCGCCCAGCCCTCGACGAACGGGCCGCTCCAGAACGCCTGGTGGACGATCGTCGGCGCCGAGCCCCGCCGGCTGTGGGCGAGCTGGGTGACGTGCCCCGGCATCGCCTCGTGGATGACGAGGTTTCGAAGCGCGTGCAGGTTGTACTCGCGGTAGAACGAGGCGACACGCTCGGCGGGCCAATCTTCCGGGGTAGGAGAGATGGCGAAGAACGTGACCGCGTCCGGCGGGTCGAGCGGGCCGGGCGGATCGCAGTACGCCGCCGCCACCCCGCGATGGATCTCCGGCATGACGATGACCTCGACCGGGTCGTCGTACACGGTGACGATGTCGTGTTCCGCGACAAAGGCGGTGGTCTCGGCGAGCGCCTCCTTGGCGGCCGCCACGATCGTTTGATCGGTCGGTGCATCGACGGCCAACCGGTCCAGCACCTCTCGGGGTAGCCCACCGAGGGTTGCCGCAACCTCGGCCAACTCCGCCTCCACCCGCTCCAGATCGTCGAGCGCCGCCGCCAACACCTGCTCCGGCGTCCGCTCGACATCGAGCACGAGCGACAGCTTGCGGGCGAACAGATCCCGACCCAGCCGCGCGTCGCCGTCGGCGCTGTCGAGCTGCTCGTTCAACCACGCGAGGTGCTCGTTGATCGCCTCCCGGGCGCGGTCGAGGGGTTGCGCCAATTCTCCGCTGAGTGCGGGTGCGCCCTCCAAGTGCTGCGGTATCTCGTGGCTGATCAGGCCGAGCGTGCCACGGAACTGGTCGATCGCAGTCTGAACGTGCACGAGCGGCATCCGCTCGAGCGTCTCCCTGGCGACCGCGAGTTGTTCGGGCACCTGCGAGAGCCTGCTCGCCACATTGCGCAACCTGTCCGGCAGCGGCGCGAAATCGCGAGCGAGGAGCAGGTACAGCGCGTGGCCGGGATTGGCGACCAACGGGCTCCACCTGTGCTCACCAAGCTCGACGAGTTCGAAGAGTCGCTCGCGCAACCGGTTGCGGAGCACCTCGGCGTCCACCCGATGCCCGGGCGGGAGCGAGGCGTCGTCCCAGCGCCGAAGTTCGTCGAGCCGCCTGCTCAGCGCGCGAACCTCGTCGTCGATCGCCTCGGGCCGCCGATCGTCGAGCCGATCGTCGAACCGGTGATCGCCGAGCGAGGTCGCCAGCACCGGCTGATGCACCAGGATGTCGTCAACAGCCGCCGTCGCGAACTCCTCGAACGCGACGACGTCGCGCTCGGTGTTCGCCGGCTCGTCCGCGGCAGTGTTCATGCCGACAACCTACGGCGTGCTGCGATCTTCGATCTCCCACGCATGATCGAGGACGTGCCAGGCGATCCGCCGGGCGGCGAACCGAGGCGCCCACTCGGAGTCGTCCGCCGACCAGGCACGGGCCGACCGCAACACGTCGGCGATGGCCGCCCGCAGCGCTTCGATAGCCGCGGCATCCCCGGGCGCCGGCGCCCGCACCCGCACGCCCAGCTTTCGCGCATACGCCGCTTCGGCCCCCAGCACATGCTCGACGATCTTGTCGCGGTCACGCCCGCCGCCCCGCGGCCCTTTGCGCAGCGCTGCGGGGGCCGTGGCGACGACCGCGTCGAACTCGGCCCACGAGCCCTCCACCAGGGCGGCCAGGCGCTTGGCCTGGGCGGCCGACAGCGCCTGCGCATCGCCGCTGTAGGGCTGCCCGATCGCGCCGAAATCGGGGTAGCTGAATCCCTCCTGCACCGCGGGGATGGTCTCGACCACCGTGAACACCGGTTGCGCGTCAGCGGGGGGAAAGCGCACGCCCGCGCGATCCGCCACCAGCGCATAACGCGGGACATACTCGGCAAGCGTCGCGAGCGCGGCATCCGGCGTCTTGGCGCGCCGGCTCCAGCCGGGCCAATCGATCGCGCAGGCGAAGGTTCGGGAGCGACCTGCCTCGCAATACACCGGAACCGATACCGTCTTGGCCATGCCAGCCAGCCTGGCACGAGCCAGAAGCGGGAAGAAAGGGTAAAAGACGGGCCGTCACCGGCGGCTCGAGCACCTGCGACGAGCAGGAGAATCAAGACTTGAGCGAACAACGACCCCGCACCATCGACCTGCGGCCGGTCCGCCAGCCCGTCGATGCACGGCGGCTGGACGTCCCCGTCATCGTCGCGTCGCACCGAGCGCCCGTGCAGTTTCGCACCGAAGGTGGCCGCCGGCTCGCCCGTCGCGGCGCCGGAGGGCTGGTGACGGCTCTGCTGGGGCTCGTCGGGGAACTCAAGGACGCCGTGTGGGTCTGCGCCGCGAGCACCGAAGAAGACGTCGCCGTCGCCGCCGAGCACAAGGGCGGCGCCATCCCGGTAATGGTCGGCCCCGAGCCGGCGGTGGCCGACCCGGACGTCGAGCATGACCAGCCGGTCGTCGACGTCCGGATGGTCGAGATCGACCCGAGCGCGCGCGAGGACTTCTACTCCGTCATCTCCAACCCGATGTTGTGGTTCATCCAACACGGCCTCTACGACCTCACCCGCGCACCGAACATCGACGAAACCGAACACGAGGCGTTCGTCCTCGGGTACGTCAGGGTGAACCAGGCGTTCGCCGACGCGGTCGCCGAAGAAGTCGAGCAGCGCGGAGGCCGTGCGCTCGTAATGTTGCACGACTATCACTTCTACCTAGTCGCCGCGCTGGTGCGCGCACGCTGCCCCGACGTCGTCCTCTCCCACTTCGTGCACATACCGTGGCCGGGGCCCGACGCGTGGCGGGTGCTGCCCCCGCAGATGCGTGAACAGCTGTTGCGCGGTCTGCTCGGCAACGACATCGTCGCGTTCCACACCGAGCGTTTCGCTCGCAATTTCTTGCTGTGCGCGCAGGAGTTGCTCGGCCTCTCGATCAACCTCGACAAGATGACGGTGGAGGTTGGCCCGCGCACGGTCGCAGCCAAGACCTACCCGATCTCGATCGACGTCGACGCGCTGATCGAGACGGCGAACAGCAAAGCGGTACGCACCCGCCTCGACGACCTCGAGACCTGGCTGACGGCGGAAGGCGGCCAGCTCATCGTCCGCGTCGACCGCACCGACCCCTCGAAGAACATCGTTCGAGGCTTCCTTGCGTTCGAACGCTTGCTCGACGACCACCCAGAACTCGTCGGCCGAGTTCGCTTTCTCGCCTTCTTGCAGCCGAGCCGGCTCGACGTTCCGGAGTACGTCGAATACGTCGGGCGCATCGGCTCGGTCGTAGCGCGCATCAACGCGAAGTACACCCGCAGCGGCGACGCGCCGATCGACCTGCGGCTGCACGAGGACTTCCCGACCGCGGTCGCCGCGTACAGCATCTGCGACGTCGTCATGGTGAACTCGATCGCCGACGGCATGAACCTCGTCGCGAAGGAGGCCGTGTGCGTGTCGCGCCGCAACGCGGTCCTCGCGCTTTCTGAGAACACCGGCGCCTACGAAGAACTCGGCGCGTTCGCGGTCACGTTGTACCCGTTCGACATCCAGCAGCAGGCCGACGCGCTCTACATCGCACTGAACATGCCCGTCGGCGAGCGGCGCGATCGACTCGAAGCGGCCGCCGAAATCGTCACCGCCAACAACGTGAAGAAGTGGCTCGATTTCCAGCTCGCCGACCTCGCCGAGTTCACCGGCCTGTGGAGGCGCGGGTCGACGCCGACGCACTCCTAGGGCGACGGCCGGACACGGCGAACCGGCGTTGGGGCCGCTCGCGGGCGATCAGGCCGTTCGCGGGTAGCGTGGCAGCAGTGCTACCCGGTCACCCGGGTCGCTGCACGCGGTCGCGCCGACGCACCAGGCAATCGACGCCGACGCGACGGCTCGCTGGAGTCGAAAGGTGGGTACGCCCTCGACCATGACCTGCCGCCGGCCGATGCCTGCGCCGCTCCATGGCGAGCGGTGCATCTGCTCATCCGGCACCCAGGCGGCAGGTGCTTGGTGATCCATCCCCTGACGTACATCGTCAGCCTGGCGGGGGCCTCGTGCCTGGGCCTGGGCTTCGTCCTTCAGCAACACGCCGCGGCCACTGCGCCGGCGAGCGACTTCCTCCGCTTCCGGCTCCTGTTGGATCTGCTGCACAAGCCGATCTGGGTGCTCGGCATCCTCTCGATGATCGTCGGCCAGATACTGTCTGCGGTCGCTTTGGCGCTGGCCGATGTGTCGCTGGTCGAACCGCTACTGACAGCGAACCTGTTCTTCGCGTTGATCATCGCCCGGCTGCTGTATCACCAACCGCTCGGGCCGGCTGAATGGTTCGGCGCACTGCTGTTGCCGGCCGGCGTGGCGGCGTTCATCGTCGCCGGTTCGCCCTCCGGCGGCAATCCGGACGAAGACTCGATCCTGCGCTGGATGCTCGCCATCGGCATGTTGCTGCTGGCGCAACTCCTCGTCGCGCTCGCCCGGCGGCCGGCTGCCGCCGCCGAAGCCCGGCCGATGCTGCTCGCCGGTGCAGCCGGCCTGCTGTTCGGCATCCAAGACAGCTTGACCCGCCGCGCCGGCCACGCGTTCAGTCACGGCATCGGTGGCGTGTTCCTCAGCTGGGCGCCGTATGCGCTGATCGCGATCGGCGTCGTCAGCATGGTGCTTGCGCAAAGCGCGTTCGAGGCCGGCCGGCTGAGCACGACGTTGCCCGCCATCACCGCCGCTGAACCGCTGTCCGGGATCGCCGTCGGCGTCGTGGTCTTCGGCGAGCACTTGCACGTCGACCCGCTCGCACTCAGCGGTGAGGTCGCCGGCCTGGTCGCCATGGTCGGCGGCGTTCTGCTCGTCGGCACGTCACGAACGTTTCGCCACATCGAGGATCGGGCGGACGCCAAGAAGAACGGCGAGGCGTCGGCCTCGCCGGAACGTCACCGCGAACCGCGCCGAGCGCGGGCGAGCGTCCGCGGTCCGGCGTCGAAGCCGACCGTGCCGCGGCGGACCACCCGGTGGCTCGCCCAGCGCACCGGCGCGATTCGGAGCGCCCGGCACGACCCGCCACATCGCCGCGCGTCGTAACGAGACCAACCCCGATCCCGGCCCCTTCGGCGCCAGGGCAACTCCGCCGGGCTACTCCGCGTGAGATCCCGCGGTCGACCGGCCCGCGCCGGCCGCACCGTCGTCGCCGGCGTGGTCGGGCCCTATCCACACCGACTTGAGGTTGCAGAACTCGCGGATACCGTGCGCCGACAACTCCCGCCCGTAGCCGGAGTTCCTGACCCCACCGAAAGGCAGCTGCGGGTACGAGGTCGTCATGCCGTTCACGAACACCGCCCCGGCGTCGAGTTCGGCCGAGAAGAACTCCTGCTCGACCGGATCCTGGGTCCAGACGTTCGAGCCGAGGCCGAAGTCGGTCGCGTTGGCGAGCGTGAGCGCCTCGTCATTCGACGCGGCACGGTACAGGCCGGCGACCGGCCCGAACACCTCCTCGGTATACATCGCCATCTGCGGCGTGATGCCCGCGACCACGGTCGGCGGGTACCACCAACCGCGACCGTCACGCCGCTTCCCGCCGCACAACACCGTGGCGCCCTTCGAGACGGCGTCGCCCACCAGCTCTTCGACGTCCGACCGGCCCTGCTCCGTCGCGAGCGGACCGATGTCGGTGCCCTCGACCATCGGATCACCGACCCGCAGCCCCGACATGTTCGCGACGAAGGCCTCGGCGAACTCGTCGTAGACGTCGTCGTGGACGATGAACCGCTTGGCCGCGATGCAGGACTGTCCGTTGTTCTGGCAGCGCGCCGTCGTGGCCACCTGCGCCGCCCGGGCGATGTCGGCCGAAGGCAGGACGACGAAGGGGTCGCTGCCGCCCAGTTCGAGGACGGTCTTCTTGAGCGCGCGGCCGGCGGCCGCGGCGACTGCGCGACCGGCGCCCTCGCTGCCGGTCAGGGTCGCCGCACGCACGCGCGGGTCGGCAACGACCCTTTCGACCGCGTCGGAACCGATCAGCAGGGTTTGGAAGGCGCCGTCGGGAAAGCCGGCGCGCCGGAACAGGTCTTCGAGGAAGAGCGCGGTCTGGGGCACGTTGCTCGCGTGCTTCAACAAGCCCACGTTGCCCGCCATCAGCGCCGGGGCGGCGAACCTGATCACCTGCCACAGCGGGAAGTTCCACGGCATGACGGCGAGCACCGGCCCGAGCGGCTGGTATCGGGCGTAGGCGCGAGCCGCGGATACCGCCTGGGCGTCGGCGGGCTCGTCGGCGAGAAAGGCCTGCGCATGGTCGGCGTAGAAGCGGCAGGCACTCGCGCACTTGGCGGCCTCCGCCTTGGCGGACGCGAGCGTCTTGCCCATCTCGAGGGTCATCACGTGCGCGATGTCGTTACGCTCGCGGTCGAGGATCTCGGCGGCCGCCCGCATCGCCCCCGCGCGCTGCTCGAACGACCACCGGCGCAAGATCTCGAAACTCCGGACGGCGTGGTCGAGCCGAGCGGAGATCTCCGCGTCCGGCATGGCGTCGAAGGTCTTCACGACCTCTCCGGTCGCCGGGTTGACCGTCGCGATCGCCATGGTGCCTCCTGGCTGTAGAGTCCTGCGTCTTCTCCCCCACTCATCCGATCGCAGGATATGCCGGGGAATCGCGGAGGAAATGTCCTGGCCTCTGCGTAGGTTGACGCCCACACAACCGGGAAGCCACCACGAGCACCACGAGCCCGCACGAGCCCGCACGAGCCGAGGAGAGTAAGCCCCGATGAGGCGCACGAGCACCGCCACCTCACGCGAAGGCAGCCCCGCTGGCGGGTCCGCCGCGCATCCGGAGTCCAATACCCACGCCCACATGCCTCAGTGGGCGGTGCTGGCCATCGCGTGCGCGGCGCAGTTCATGGTCGTTCTCGACATTTCGATCGTGAACGTGGCGCTGCCCAGCATGCAGAGCTCCCTGCACATGTCCGCCGGGCAGTTGCAATGGGTGGTGAACGCGTACGCACTCGCGTTCGCCGGATTCCTCCTATTCGGTGGCCGCGCCGGCGACTTCTTCGGCCGCAAGCGGATCTTCTTGCTGGGGCTGACCATCTTCACCGCCGCAAGCCTGTCCGGCGGCTTTGCGGCCAACAGCATGATGCTGGAGATCTCGCGGGCGGCCCAAGGCCTCGGCGGCGCGCTTCTGGCGCCCTCCACGTTGAGCCTGTTGACAACGACCTATACCGACCCCCGCGCGCGGGCCCGCGCACTCGGCGTGTGGAGCGCGATGGCCGGCAGCGGCGGCGCCTTCGGGGCCCTGGCCGGCGGCATCCTCACAGAGGAACTGAGTTGGCGCTGGGTGCTGTTCGTCAACGTGCCGCTCGGTGCCTTGCTGTTCGCTGCGGCCGCGGTCGCGCTGCGCGAATCGCGCGGCCAGGTGCGCAACATCCGCGGGCTCGACATCCCCGGGACGGTGGCTGTCACGGCGGGCCTCGCCGTCCTCGTCTACGGCATCGTCGGCACCCGGAACCACCCCTGGGGCTCGACCCGCACGATCACCACTCTCGCCATCGCGGCCGGGCTCCTCATCGCGTTCGTGCTGATCGAGATGCGCTCCTCGATGCCGATGGTCCCGCTTCGGATCTTCCGGATGCGAGCGCTCTCCACCGCCAACGGCATCGCGGTGGCGGTCGGCGCGGCGATGTTCTCGATGTTCTTCTTCTTGTCGCTGTATCTGCAGAACGTCTTGGGCTACCACCCGATGACCACCGGCTTCGCGTTCTTGCCGGGAGCGTTGTTCATCATCGGCGGCGCAACCGTCGCGTCGAAGCTCGTCAGCCGGATCGGGCCGCGCAGGCTGCTCGTGATCGGCGGCACGTTCACGACTGCGTCGCTTCTTTGGCTGTCGCGGCTCCCGGCTACTGGTCACTACGCCACCCATGTGCTGCCACCACTGATGATGGTGTGCCTTGGCATGGGCCTGTCGATGGTGCCGCTGACCGTCGCCGCGACCACCGGCGTTGCCCGCAGCGAAGCCGGGCTCGCTTCCGGACTGCTCAACACGACCCGCCAGATCGGCGGTGCGCTGGGCTTGGCGGCCCTGACGACGATCGCGACCGCGCGCGCAGCTACCGCGCTTCACGGCGGCGCTACGCAGGCACGCGCCAGCACGCTCGGCTACGACCGCGCGTTCCTGGTAGCCGCGTTCGTCACGTTGGCCGGCGTCGCGCTCGCCATGGTGCTGCCGGGCCGCGCCTCCCATGTGGCGACCGTTGAGCACGGCAGCCGCGAGAACGCCCAGGCCCGAGAGTCGGTCTCGACCGAGCACTGACGGCGCCAGCCGTGGATCGAGCACTGACGGCGCCCGCCGTGGCGCGGGTGGTCATCGCACCCGACTCGTTCAAGGGCAGCTGCACAGCCGCCGAGGCCGCCGGCGCGCTCGCCGCAGGGTGGCGAGAGCAGCGCCCGCACGACGACGTCCGAGTCGTTCCGCTGGCCGACGGCGGCGAGGGCACGCTCGATGCGTTCGCGATGGCGTATCCCGCAGCGCGCCGGTTCACCGTGCCGGTCTGCGGCCCCGACGACCGACGCGTTGATGCGGCATGGCTGTTGCTGCCCGACTCCACCGCGGTCGTCGAACTCGCCCAGTGCAGCGGTCTGCCGTTGATGGCCAGCCCCGACCCGCTGCACGCGCACACGTTCGGCCTCGGCGAGGCGATCCGGGCCGCGACGGAATCGGGTGCCCACCGGCTCGTCATCGGTCTCGGGGGTTCGGCCTCCACCGACGGCGGCACCGGAGTCCTCGCCGCGCTCGGCGCACGATTCCTCGACGCCGCCGGCACCGAGCTGCCCAGGGGCGGCGGGGCGCTCGACCGCCTGTCTCGCGTCGACACGGGTGAGCTGGCCGTGCCCCCTCCGGGCGGCGTGATCCTGCTCACCGACGTGACCGCCGCGCTGACCGGGGCGGCGGGCGCCGCCGCGGCGTTCGGACCGCAGAAGGGGGCCCGCCCGGCCCAGGTCGCGCAGCTCGACGCCGGGCTCCGCCGCCTGGTCACCGTCGTCGGGGGCGACCCCGAGCAACCGGGCGCGGGCGCTGCCGGCGGTACCGCTTTCGGGCTGGCCACCCTGTGGGGAGCCCGGATCGAAGCCGGGGCGGCGACGATAGCCGCGCTCGTCGGCCTCGACGACCAGATGCGCGATTGCGCCGCGGTGGTGTGCGGCGAGGGGCGTTTCGACCGCACCAGCCTCATCGGCAAGGTCGTCGGCCACGTCATCGCCAACGCCTCCACCACCTGCTGGGTGGGCATCGCCGCCGGTGCCAGTGAGCTGGCACCGGGTGCGGGAGTCGCCGACATCGTCGAGTTGAGCCAGCTCGCGGGCAGCGTTTCGGCCGCCACCGCCGACCCGGTGCACTGGCTGGCCCGCGCCGGCGCCGAGCTGGCCGCGCACTTCACCGCACGCGCCCTGCCGAGCAAGGCGCCACGCTGAAATGCCGTGCCCACCTCAACCCTGTGCTCCCTGCCGCGCCGGTCGCCTAGCTCGGTACCGACACCGCCGCGCGTTGTGACGCGGTGTCGTCGTCGCGGGGCTCGAACGAGCCGGGCCGCTCGGCGGCGTCCACCCGTGGGCGGCGCCGGTGCGCCGCGACCGCGAGTTGGCCGACGATCCAGGCGCCGCACAGCGTCAGGGTGAGCGGCGTGCTCGCGTGGACGAGCTTCAACGCCGAAGCGAGCAGGACGACGGCCAGCACTGGGCGCACCCAGCTGCGTGCCGCGCCCGCCGACAGGCGTGCACCGAGATAGACCGCCGGCACCGCGCCGACGATCAGCGACAGCGTCACGGAGAACTGGACGTCGCCGAAGATCGCGTGCCCCAGCGCGGCGGCGCCGACGAGCGGAACCGCTTGCACGAGGTCGGTGCCGACGAGCTGCCCGGCCCGCAGCTGGGGATAGGCCAGCAGCAACATGCCGATCACGAGCGAGCCCGAACCGACGGAGGTCATGCCGACGGCGAGGCCGCCGAACACGCCGATGAGCACGGTCAAGACCGGGCGGATCGGCACCCGCAACGGAGCCGCGGACGCCGCAGGACTGGTCGCGTCGCGGCGGGCGGCGATCCAGGACTTGACCACCATCGAACCGACGGTGAGCAGCAACGCGACGCCGAGGAAGATGCGGATGTCGTCTTGCACGGTCGGTCCCGTACCAAGCGCCTTCAGCACCAGCACCCCGGCAAAGGCGGACGGCGCCGAGCTGGCGATCAGCCAGGTCGCGAGGCGGCGATCGACGGTGCCCCGCCGCAGATGGACCGCCGCACCGACCGGTTTCATGCAGAGCGAGGCGACGAGGTCACTCGAGACCGCAGCCAGCGGCGCGACGCCGAAGAACATGATCAGGATCGGCGTCATGAGCGCGCCACCGCCCATGCCGGTGAGACCCACCAGAAACCCGACCAGCACGCCGGCGACGACGAGCTGCAGTCCCAGATGCACGACGTCCCCGCCTTCGAGTGGTGAGCCATTACCCTATAAATCCTGTGTGCTTTGTCAAGTTACCCTGGAACGCGCGGTCCATGCCTGCCGATCTCGACGGGTTTGGGCCGGCTCCTGTCCGGTTCTGTTTGGGCCGCCTCCGCGACGGTGATAGCCCTCCGCATGGCGAGCACAGATGACGACCTGCACGGGCGGATCACGGCGCTGGTGGCAGAGGAGCACGAACTCAACGCCGGTAGCCCGCCGGGCGGGGACGACGCCGCGGATGCGCAGACGCTGCGGGCGGAGCGCCACGCACGGCGACAGCAGATCGAACAGCAGCTCGACCAGTGCTGGGATCTGTTACGGCAGCGCCAAGCTCGCCGAGAAGCCGGCGAAGACCCGGCCTCGGCCGAGCTGCGGCCGGTCGAGCAAGTGGAGAACTATCCGCAATAGTCAGCGGACGCCCGTGCTCAGGGCGTCGGGTTGGCGAGCGTTGCAGCGAGCCGCTCCAACGCGCCGAGGCTAGCGAGCAACGCCCGCAGATCCGCTGGCTCGAGCGCAGCGGCCGCGACGGCAAGGAGCTCCGCACGTCGGGCGCGCCAGCGGCGTAGCCGACGCGCTGCCCGGGCCGAGGGGAAGAGCCGAGCAGCGCGCGCATCAGCGGGATCAGCGCGCCGCTCGAGCAACCCGGCATCGACCATGGTGCGCACCAGCGAACTGACACTGTTCGGCGCGAGCGACAGCAGCTCAGCAGTCTGGCTGACCGACAACCCCGGCTTCTCCACGAGCAATCTCAACAAGTCCAGCTGACCGACCGGCAAGTCGTCGTAGGGCCACGCCGTTCGCATCCGGGCACGCAGTACGCGCCGAAGCACGCCCGTGGCGTCGACCAGCGCGGCCAACTCCTCAGCGCTGCCCACTCCGCACTCCCTTCGCCGAGTGGCTGCCGTCAGCAGGCAGCCGGTCGCGGGAACAGCCTGTCATCACTTGACGGCACCTCGGATAGCTCGGTAGCCGAGCTATCCGGGATATCGTGGCAGAAAGCAGGACACCAGCGCGGGGAAGCGGGTACGCATGCGCGACGAGCCGCCGGGCGAACAGCTGCCCGGAGACCTGTCGCGGGAGCCGGCGCCCGGCAGGCGATGGCGTGATCGCCTGCTGACCGAGCCGCGCCGGCCGGTCGCCGTCCGGACCAGGCCGTCGGCGTACTGGCTGGTGGTCGCGACGGTGTGCGTCGGCGCATTCATGGGGCAGCTCGACGCGAGCATCGTCACGTTGGCCTTTCCGACGTTGCAACGACAGTTCCACGCGAACCTCGCGTCGGTGGAGTGGGTGGCGCTGTCCTATCTCGTCGTCCTGATCGCGAGTCTCACCGCAGTCGGTCGGCTGGCCGACATGATCGGGCGCAAGCTGCTCTACACCTACGGTTTCGTGGCTTTCGCCGCTGCATCGGCAGCATGCGGTTTCGCGCCGGGGCTCGGCTGGCTGATCGGGTTCCGTGCCGTGCAAGCCATCGGTGCCGCCATGTTGCAGGCGAACTCGGTGGCCCTCATCACGAACGCCGTGCCGCAACACCGCATCGGCCACGCCCTCGGGGTGCAGGGTGCGGCGCAGGCACTGGGACTCGCCCTCGGCCCGACGGTCGGCGGCCTGCTGATCGGCTCGCTCGGGTGGCGATGGATATTCTTCGTCAACGTGCCGATCGGCATCGTCGGGACGACGGCCGGCTGGTTCTTCCTACCTCGTTCGCGTGACCTCGCCGCGCGGCGTCCGTTCGACGCAGCGGGGCTGGCGCTGTTCGTCCCCGCGGTGGCCACCGGGCTGGTCGGGCTCTCCTTCGGTGAGCACGCCGGATTCGGCTCCCCCGGCATCGTCGCCGCACTTGTCGCGTGTGCCTTCTTCGCAACCCTCTTCTACCTGCACGAGCGCCGCATCGAGGCACCCATGCTCGACCTCGCACTCTTCCGGGTCACGGCCTTCCGTGCCGGGACCGCCGCGAGCTTGCTGAGCTACCTGGTGATGTTCGGTCTGCTCTTCGTCGTCCCGTTCGTGCTGGAGAACACGCGGCACCTCTCACCGACGTCAGCCGGGCTCGCCCTGACCGCGCTGCCGGCGGCCCTCGCGGTGGTCGCTCCGTTCGCGGGTCGGCATGCGTTGAGTGCTCGCGCCGGTACGCTTGCCGGCGCCGGGCTCTTGGCGGTGGCGGTGGCGCTCGCTACTGCCGCGATCACGGCGCCGGGCATCGGCCTCATGGTCGCCGTGCTCGCCGTCGTCGGTGCCGGCTTGGGCGCGTTCATGTCTCCGAACAACGCCGCGATCATGCACGCGGCTCCGCGGCTCCAGTCCGGGCAGGCTGCCGGCGTCCTGAACACGACGCGGGGCCTCGGCACCGCACTGGGCGTTGCTGTGACTGCCACGATCTACGGTGCCGTTGCGGGTCACTCACACCTGACGACCGCTGCCCAAACGATGAGCGGCTTTCGGGTGGCAGCCGCGGTCCTCGCGGCCCTTGCTGTCGTCGGCGCGGTTTTCGCCGTCGCACGAGACCGGTCGGGCAGCAGAGCTGCCGCCGGTGGTTAGTTCAGTAAGTTCCTAGCTCGTCACGAATCCGGCGGCATGCCACGGCGCACTCGGGGTACGGCGAAAAGGAGACCACTCAACGAGACCACTCAACGAGACCTCGGGAGGCACCATTGCCTGACGTTCCAGCGGGCTTCGTCAGCCGCGGCAGTATCGACGTCGGCAAGGGACCCGAAGGTGTCTTCCTCGACGAAGCGGGACGCCGGGGCTTCGTCGCCTGCTCTCGAAGCAACAGCTTCGTCGCGTTCGACCTCGACGACTTCTCGGTGCTGGCAGAGGTGCCGGTGGGGCGTGAGCCGATCGCCATCATGTACGACGAGAAGTCCAATCGCATCTTCACCGCGGACGCCCGCACCGACACGCTGACCGTCACCGACGGTTCCGATTACAGCCGTATCGGCGAGGTGAAGGTCGGCCAATACCCTGCAGGCGGCACGATCTACCCGCAACGCCGCAAGGTGTATTCCGGGAACACCGCCGACGGCACGGTGTCCGTCGTCGACATCGACTCTCTCGATGTCGTCGCGACCGTGCCCGCGAAGCTGGCGGCAGGCAGTTGCGGCGTAGACCCGATCCGCGACCGGGTCTACATCGTCAACTTCGGCGATGCGTCCGTGACCGTCATCGACGGCGACACGAACGAGGTCGTCGACGAGTTCGCCGTAGACCACGCACCGTGCAAGGTGGCGATCGACGCTCCGGGTGGCCGCGCCTACATTGCGAACTCGCTGGCGAGCACGCTGGCCGTGGTCGATCTCGATACCCATGAGGTTCTCGATACCTGGAAGGTCGAGCGAGCGCCGGTTGGCCTCGGCCTCGGAAGGAACAACGAACGGCTCTACGTGGTGAACCGCGGCGCCGGCTCGGTCGGCGTCTTCGACACGAAGACCGGCGAGGAATGGGCTCGGGTGCCCGTGGGATCCGGGCCGGGCGACATGGCCTTCGACCCGGTACAGAATCGGGTTTTCACCTCCAACGCTGCGAGCTGTTCGGTCAGCGTGTTCGATGACCGGCTCGAAGCGCGGCCCGACGTGTTGCCCACCGACACGCAGCATCCGCTCGTCGGCAAACCGTTGCCCGAGTTCCGCTTGCCGGACATGCGCACCGGCGAGGAGCGCACGACGGTGAACTGGAAGGGCAAGAAGTACATCCTGAACTTCTTCGCCAGCTGGTGAGGCCCTTGCAACGCTGAAGCACCGATGCTCGAAGAGGTGCGGAAGCAGGCGGGCCGGTTCGGCCTGGACATCGTGATGGTCAACGTGTGGGAACACGTCGACGCCCGTAAGGAAGCTCAGCAATTCTGCGAGGTGCACGGCATCGACGGCACGGTGCTGATCGACGAGACGGGTGAGTACGCCGAGAAGCTCGGCATCAACGGAGTGCCGTTCAACCTGCTCGTCGACGGCAAGGGAATCGTGCAGTCCGTCGGAGTGACCACTCCCGACGAGATGCGGCACTCGCTCACGCGGTTCCTGCGACCGTCGTTGCTCCGCCGCTGACGGCCGACGAGTGCGCCGCACTAGGCTGAGGCTCGGTTCTGCTCGACCTTGCGACGGCCTGCCCGCCGATACGGTGACCGCTCAGACCGATGAGCGGCGCCCGGCAGGGCACTCACCGGAAGGATCGCGATGCACCCGCTCGTCATCGTGATCGTCTTCGGCGTGATCGCGGTCGCCGAGCTGCCCGACAAGAGCATGGTCGCCTCGCTGACCCTCGCAACGCGCTACCGGCCCCTTTGGGTCTTCAGCGGGGTTGCTGCTGCTTTCCTCGTGCACGTCAGCATCGCCGTCACCGCCGGAGGCTTCCTCACCCTGCTGCCGCATCGGCTGGTCGAAGGCATCGTCGCTGCCCTGTTCTTGGCCGGTGCGGCCTACCTGCTTCTCAGCAGCGACGAGACGGAGGAGCTCGAACGCGAGACGGAAGCCGAGGAGGCCGAGGAGACCGAGGAGGCCGAGGACGCCGACCACAAGGGCGGCGCAACCGGTCCGAGCTATCGCCGGGTGGCGTTGACGTCGTTCGGCGTCATCTTCGCCGGCGAGTGGGGCGACATCACCCAGATCGCCACCGCCAACTACGCGGCCCGCTACGACCCCTTCTCGGTCGCGATCGGCGCCCTGCTCGGCTTGTGGACCGTCTCCGCGCTCGCGGTCACGGTTGGCTCCAAGCTGCTCGACTACGTCTCACCAGTGGTCGTGCGGCGGGTGACCGCCACCGTCCTGCTCGCCTTCGCCACGCTCTCCGCCGTCCAAGCAATCCGCGGCTGACCTACCGGCCGACGACTCGCTCGACGAGCAGGACGACGGCAAGGCCGATGAGCGCCACACCGGCGAGCTTCTCCGCCACTTCGCGAAAGGTCTCCGACAGCCGCTTCCCGAGCATGATGCCGAGCTGGCTGACGACGAAGGCCTGCACGGCGATGACGATGAGGACCGGAAGCACCGGCAACCGCAACAGGCCCAAGGTGAATCCGATCGCCAGCTCGTCGAGGCTCACGCTCAGCCCGAGCAGCAGCGCCGTGCGGCCGCGCGCACCGGCGAAACGTCGAGCCCGGCCGAGCTCGTCCTCGTCGTCGCGCACCAGGGTGAACGTGCCGAACGCAAGCAGGACCGCGATGGCCACGTAGTCGGCCGCCGTACCGAGAGCGTGCCCGAGCGGGCCACCGGCAAGCAGCCCGATGACGGGCATGCCACCTTCGAACAAGGCGAACAGCCCGCCGATACGCCAGCGTTGCGCCGGGGTGACGCCGACCAGACCGATGGCCGCCGCGACGACGAAGCTGTCGAGCCCGAGCGGGACGACGAGGGCGGCGAGGCGAGCCAGCACGGGTAGACCCTATGCGCGCGACAGCCGAAGACGGCTACCGCGTGACCGCGGCACGCTCCCGGGCGGCGTCGACCGCCGCCGTGAGTGAGCCGATGTCGTAGGCGCCGTGGTGGCGTCGCCCGTTCACGAAGAACGTCGGCGTTCCCGCAACTCCACTGAGATCTGCGCCGTCGACGTCGCCCGCCACCCGGTCGGCTCCGGCGCGGCGGCGCAGGTCGTCGGCGAACCGGTCGACGTCCAACCCGAGTTCGGCGGCGTACCGCAACAGGTCGGGCTTCAACAGCGCATCCTGATGAGCGAGCAGCACGTCGTGCATCTCCCAGAACTTGCCCTGAAGCGCCGCAGCCTCGGTCGCCTCGGCCGCCAGCTGCGCGTGTGGGTGCACGTCGGTGAGCGGCAGGTGCCGCCACACGTATCGGACGTCGGCGCCCGAGCCGGCGAGCAACTCGCGCACGACCGGTTCGGCCTGGCCGCAGAACGGGCACTCCAGATCGCCGTACTCGAGGAGCGTCACCACCGCGTCGTGCGGCCCGCGGATGTGGTCGCGATCGGGTTCGACCGGGTCAGCGAGATCGACGATCGTCTCCGATCGGCCGAGCAGCGCGATGACGCGCAACCGCATCGGCAACAGCTCCGTCGCGGCGAACAGACCCCAGGTGACCAGCGCCGCCAGGACGACGGCCGACAGGACGCCCGCCTTCGCGTCTTGCAGTTGCTCACCGTTGAAGGCGAGGGAGGCGATCAGCAGCGAGACGGTGAAGCCGATACCCGCCGTGCTGCCGGCACCGACGACCGCCGCCCAGCCCACCGGGGGGCGCAACCGCCCCTTCGTGGCCCACGTGAGAACCGCCGACGCGCCCGCGATACCGACCGGCTTCCCCACGACGTAAGCGACGATGATGCCGAGCGTGATCGGCGAGGTGAACGCGTGCCGAAGGAAGGATCCGCTGATCGGGATACCGGCGTTGGCCAACGCGAACAGCGGGACGACGACGTAGCTGCTCCACGGGTGGAACAGCTGCTGCAACCGCTCGTTCGGCGAGATCGCGGCTTCGACGTCACGTCGGGCCTGCCGGGCGAGCGCCGCGGTCGGCTGCTCACGGAACGACCGGAAGCCCTCGCTCGCGCGGTCGAGGGCCGGCCGCGATGCCGAATGCGCGTAGGTGAGCAACCCGAGCAGCAGGCCGACCACGACCGGGTCGACGCCGGACTCGTACACCGCTATCCACATCGCGACACCGAGCAGTGCGTAGACCGCCCCGACCCCGACTCCGCCGGCGCGGGCGGCGAGGACGCCGACCAGAAGAGCCACGGCCACACCGAGCGGCGCCCAACTCACGTGGGAGGTGTACGCGGTCGCGATGACCACGAGTGCGACGATGTCGTCGACCACCAGCACGGTCAACAGGAACGCGCGCAACCGGTCGGGAAAGCGTGGCCCGACGAAGGCGAGCAGGCCGAGCGCGAATGCGGTGTCGGTCGACATCGCCACGCCCCAGCCATGCAATGCGCCGTGCGACGCCTGACCTGAGCCGCCGGCGTTGATGGCCACGAAGATCGCGACGGGAAGGGCCATTCCGGCAGCGCCGGCGACGAGCGGCAAGGTGACCCGAGCTCGGTCGCGCAGCTCGCCGAGGTCCAGCTCGCGCCGGGCTTCGAGACCCACGACGAAGAAGAAGAGGGCCATCAGGCCGGAGTTCACCCAGCCGCGCAGATCCTGGTGCAGCGCATGATGGCCGAAGCTGAGCGCGACGCCGGTGTGCCAGAACGACTCGTAGTTGGCCCTGCTGATGTTCACCCACAGGAGCGCACCGATCGCCGCCATGCCGAGCAATGCGGCGCCGCCGGCTTCCGTGTGCAAGAAGGCACGGAACGGCGTCCGCACCGCGTGAGTCCAGGTCGAGATCCGGCCGGCGGCGGCGGGTTGCGGCTCACCGACCACGGTCGTGTCGTCGTCGCTCACGAGGTAGCAGAACCCTGCGTGCCGGTCAGATCATCCCGAAGCGCGCAAGCGCCGCGTGCGTATGCTCGCCGACCCCGAGCCGGATCGCGGCATGCAGATCGGCCAGCGTGTCGACGTCCGCTCGCAGCCGGTCGAGGCCGCGGACGTCGAGCTGGTGGGCGCCGGCGGTCTCGTGCGCGGCAGCCGACGACGGGCCGAACGCGAGCGTGAGCTTGGCTCGACTCTGCGCGGCGAGCAGGGTGGTGCCGCTCCCGGCCGTGTCGGGTAGGTAGGCGAAGTCGTGCTCGACGGCACGACGCAGCGCAAGGGCGAGGTCCTCGCTGGTCAACGCCGGCAGATCGGCCGGCAGCACGGCGACCGGCATGCCGCCGGGCACGGTCGGTAACGCGGCCGTCAGTGCCGCGTTGAGGTCGCCGCGACCGGCGTCGCTGATCACCTGGAGTTGCATGCTCTCGGCGAGCGCCACGACCTCGGGATCGCTACCGACGACGTACGGCTCGCCGTCAACGCAATCGCGCGCGGCACCGAGCGTGTCGAGCACCATGGCCCGGACGACGTCGGCATGGTGTTCGCCGAGCGCCGGCCGCAACCTCGTCTTGGCGCGATCCAAACGCTTCACCGGGACGAGCACGTGCCAAGACGCGGCCACCGGCTAGCGCACCAGAGAGGGCAGCACGTCGCGACCGAACACGTCGATCCAATCGCGCTGGTTGCGGCCGACGTTGTGCAGGTAGATCCGGTCGAAGCCGGCGTCGAGGAACTGCTGGATGTGGGCGCGGTGCGCGTCGGGGTCGGCCGAGATGAGCATGCGACCCTCGAAGTCCTCCGGGCGAACGAGCTTCGCCATCTGCTCGAAGTCGTAGGGCGACCGAACGTCTTGCTTGGCGAACTTCATACCGCCGTTGGGCCACTGGGTCATCGCGTTCTGCAGCGCCTCCTCGTCCGTGGGCGCCCACGACAGGTGCAGCTGGAGGACTTTCGGCATCGCGGCGGGATCCTTCCCCGCCTCGCGCGCGCCCTCCTCGAACTTGGCCAGCAGCGCTCCGACCTTGTCGAGCGTGGCACCCGGCGTGATGATGCCATCGACGGTCCGCCCGGCACGCTTGGCCGTGACCGGGCCCGAGGTGGCGATGAAGATCGGTGGCGGCGCCGGTGGCATCGTCCACAGTCGCGCGGTCTCCAGGCGGAAGAACGTGCCGTTGTGCCGAACGTCCGTGCCGCTGAACAACTTCTGAATGATCTCGACGGCCTCCCACATCCGCGCGAGCCGCTCGATCGGCTCGGGCCAGTAGCCGCCTACGACGTGCTCGTTCAGCGCTTCACCCGAGCCCAGGCCCAACCACGAGCGGCCCGGGTACATGGCCTCCAACGTGGTGGCCGCTTGGGCGACAACAGCGGGATGAAAGCGGAACGACGGGCACGTGACGCCCGGGCCGATGTCGGTGGAGGTGCGTTCGCCCAGCGCCGTCAGCACGTTCCACACGAACGCGGCATGGCCCTGTGCCGGCACCCAGGGTTGGAAGTGGTCGGCCGCCATCACACCGCGGAAGCCGCTTTGTTCGGCGTGCGCCGAGAGTTCGACGACCTCCGTCGGGTGGAACTGTTCGAGCATCGCGGCGTAGCCGATGTGTGCGCGGGTCACCGTCGTCCTCTCAACTCAGGCTGGATGGGTGTCGTCCACCGAGGTGAGCTCGCCCACCGTCGGCTCGGCATCGGTGGTCGCAGCCTCGGTGATGTATTCACGTGCCCGCTCGAGGTAGGCGGTAATCCAGCGCTCTGCCCGCTCGACGTCGTCGGCGTCGACGTACGTGATGAGCTCGGCGTGTTCGCCGATGTGCAACTGCGAAGGGGTGAGCGCGAGGAGATAGCGCGCGACGTGACTGCGCAACTCCTCGATCATCTGCACGAGCAGCGGATTGCTCGCCGCGTCATACAACTCGCGGTAGAAGCGCACACGCAGATCCATGAACTCGCTCGGCTCGGGATTCTCGTCGAGCTGGTCTGCCAGCCGGCGCAGGCTGGCCACCCGCTTCGCCGTCATCACAGACATCGAGCGCCGGAGCGCAACCGTCTCGAGCAAGACACGCAGCCGGTAGATCTCCTCGATCTGGGCGATCGAGAGGGTGCGCAGGCGCGCCCCTCGGTGCGGGTGGAAGTCGAGCAGCCCTTCCGACTCCAACTGCAACAGCGCGGTCCGAACCGGGATGCGTGAGACCCCGATGGCTTCGGCGAGGGACTCCTGCCGCAACCATTCGCCGGGAGCGAACGCCCCCGCCAGGATCGCCTGGCGCAGGACGGCGTACACCATCTGCCCCACCGTCTTGTGGCCGGTCGAGAACTGTTCGACTGCTCGGGTGAAGCGGAGATCTTGCCCGAGGTCGCGTGCCTTCTTCGGTGCCATTGTCGAAGAGCCCCCGTCATAGGGAAGCGAGAGAAGACTCGACCGAGTGTCGACAACGCAGTCTAGGCGCCCGGTTTCGCCGCCCCGTCGTAAGGCTGCGGGGACGGGGCGGCTACCGGCGGAGCATGAATGCGGAGATCGATCGAGCGGGCCTTTCACGCGGGCGCTCGGCGGGATGACCGATGGCCACCGCTCCCATCGGATCCCACTCCGCCGACAACTCGAGCACGTCTCGCACGACATCGGGGCAGAACATCGTGCTCGAGATCCAGGCGCTGCCCAGACCCTCGGCCGCCAGCGCTACGAGGAAGTTCTCGACGCTCGCCCCCATCGACACCAGGAACATCTCTCGTTCGGCTCGCGCCCGCCTGGCGTCGGGGTAGCGGTGCGCCGCGCCGGTCGTCGTCAGGCAGGGGACGACGAGGAGCGGCGCGTCCGCCAGGACCGCACCGCGCTTCACCCGCTTGGAGATCTGGTCGGCGGTGAAGCCGTCGGCCCGCAGGTCGGCGATCCACGCCGAGCGCATGGCTTCGAGCAGAGCCGGTACACGCTCCTCGACGACGACGAACCGCCACGGCGCGGAATGGTGCGGCGCGGGCGCGGTCAGCCCTGCCGCGATCGCCCGCTCGACGGCGTCCACGTCGACTTGTTCTGTACGAAACGCACGCACCGTGCGACGGTCGAAGACGGCTTGGCTCTTGGCCTCACGCGTGCCGAGGCGGAACATGTCGTCGTCCGGGTTACGCACCATGGCCCGGGCGCCGCGGTTTTGCGCATCGCGGCCGAATGTGATGCCGCGGACGATGGCGACCGGGACGCCGTCGAGCTTGCCCTTCACCAGTTCGGCGGCCGCTGCGATCTCGTCGGCGACGGCGGTCACGGTCATCTCGAGGGAACGGCCGTGCGGGTCGAGCCGGCCGCGATAGTCGTCGAGGACGTCGATGCCCGCCGCGCCGATCGCGACGTCGACCAGCCCGTTGCGCCACGGCCGGCCCATCGTGTCGGTGATGAGAACCGCGACATCGACGCCGAGCTTCGCGCGCAACCCGTCGCGAATGGCGGCCGCGGAGGCATCGGGATCCTTCGGCAGCAGGGCGACCGTGCCAGGTGGCACGTTGCTCGCATCGACTCCGGCAGCGGCGAGCACCAGGCCATGGCTGGTCTCGACGATGCGGGTGGCGCCCCGCTGGGCGACGAGGCGCACCGATTCCTGGGTGATCGCTTCCTCGCGGTCGAGAGCCACCAGGCGGCCTTCCGCCTTGCTCACGACCTTGCTCGTGATGACCACGACGTCGCCGTTGCGCAGGTCCGGCACCCGCTCCGACCCGGCGACCGCCGACGCGACCACGGCGGCGAGGTCATCGCCGTCGACGATCTCGCCGAGGCCGTCGACCCCCCATACCTGCACCGCCATCGATTCCTCCACCAGTCAGTCCTACCTGATCTCGTTCGGATCGAGTGTGGGTGGTGGCGGTTTGCTGCCTACTCGCCGGGAGTCGGCGGCCCCGGCGGCTCCGGTCGCGCCTGTCGCAGCGAGTCGAGGGCGCCCGCGCGCAGGTTGCGGACGACGTCGAGTTGCTCGGCGACCGCCGCGAGCACGGTCAGCAGGTACGTGCGCTCGGACACGGCGACCCGGGTCGGCCGCCGCAGGATCGCCCGCAGTTCCTGAATGTCGGTTGTATCAGCGGCGGCTTCCAACTGAGCCTCGATGTCGTTGAGGATGCTGAGCAGCGTCGGGGCTTGACTCGTGGGCATGACGTCTCCGTTCGGCGGTCAGGTTGGCCGCACGTGAATTGCGGTGACAAGATCGCCGCGCCACAACGAGCGACCGAATGTCGATAGGTAGAGGTGCGTGCCGTCGCCGTCCTGGACGAGACGGAGGTCGGAGCAATGCGGTCGCTTCGGCAGGCCGGACGAAACGTCCTGCCAGCTCTTGCCGTAGTCACCGCTGGCGTAGACCTTCGCGTCGGTCGCCAGGTAGACGACCGGTTCACCGTCCACCACGTCGATCTCCATGGCGAAGATGAACTCGTTCGGGAAGCCGCCAGGGACCTCCTGCCAGGAATTGCCGTCCCACACCAAGGCGGCGCCGTCCGAGCCATCGCTGCTGTTGAACGAAGCGAACGCGAGCCGATCATCCGCGATGACGATCCGGTGGACCGCCTTCGCGTCGTCGTACTCCTTGCCGCCGAGCGGCCCGACCGGTTGCTCGACGACGTCGAGGTCGTCGGCCGGGTTGACTCGGAAGATGCGGCCGCCGTGCGTTCCGGCCAGCACGTAGCGCCCGGTGCGGGAGGAGACCGAGGCGATGGTCTGGAGTGCGATCGGCAGCCCGGCGATGTAAGACCAATGCGTGTGGTCACCATTCGCATCGGCGACCAACGCGTACACGAACACGCCTACGCCGCCGACCCCGTACATGAGCCGACCGTCACGATCCCGCCATTGTGGCTGCTCGACGTGCTCGAAGATCACCGACCGCAGGACCCAGTCCTGGTAGTACGGGATGACGCCGAGCTGTTGTTCGCTCCCGCCCGACCAGCGCGCCAGCTGTGCACGATCGTCGTCGCCGAAGTAGTGAAAGATGGTGTCGTTGTCGAGGAACGAGACGATCCGGCCGTCGCCTCCCTCGACGAACGTCCACCCCTCGCCTGCCGGCAGATCGCAGATCAGGTTCCCGTTGTCCTGGGTGCCCGTCGCCACGAGGCCGGGGTGCTTTCGACTCAAACCCAAGCCGCCGTACCACTCACGCATCCCGGTCGTGCCGAGTAGTTGGAGGTTGAGCAACTGCCGGGCGAAAGAGCTGGTGTAGCTGGTCCCGAAGTCGCGGGTGAGCGCGATGCCACCGTCTGAACCGATGAACAACTCCTCACCATCCGGCGCTTTGAAGAAGCGCATGCAGTGGAAGTCCGGATGCAGGTGCGGCTCGGTGTCGGAGTTGACGAGACTGAACGTGTCGCCGCCGTCCTGGGAGAGCAACGGACCAGCCCGCCAACCGAGTGCCACCCGCTGCTGCCGGCGCGCCAGCCCGGCGCCGAGCGCGTTGCACGGACGTGCCGGGTCGTTGCCCTGGTTGATGCAGGTGTCGTACACGTCGGTGTGGTCGGTGGTGGGGTTGACGAGTTTGCCGGCCAGCCGGTTCCAGGTCCGCCCGGCGTCGTCCGAGCGCAACAGCGCCAACATGTTCCCGTTGCGATTCGACGTCGTCGCGTACATCCGACGCGGGTCGTCCTCATGGGCTGCGAGCACCGTGTAACACATCTTGTGGACGTCGACGTTGTTGATGGCCGACGCGCGAGCGAAATGCAGGTTCGCATCGGCGCCCCAGTCGCCGACGAAGATCCCCCAGATCTCGCCCTTCGACTCGCCATCACCCCAGGCGGCGGCGACGATCGTGGGAGCCTCCGTCTGGCCTCTCGGTCCGGCGACGAGCCCGCTGAACCAGCACGACGGCAGTCCGGTCGCTTCGGTCCAGACGTATGGAGCGCGCGTGGCCTTGACGCCGAGCAGGGAGCCGAGGCAACCCGGGCGGGCGAGCGGAGGGATTCTTGACCAATAGACGCCATTCCCGGCGCCGATCACGACGACCTGCTGAGCTGCGAGCACGACGACCCGGAAGATCGGCCCGAGCGCGTTCCCTTTCGCGTCGCGCGGATCAAGGTCCGCCCACGACAACAGCGGCAGGGCCTGCGACACGTCGGTCTCGAAGAGAGTGTCGCCGCCGGCGTAGCAGTGGTCGTCGCCGAGTGTCCCCTGCGCCAGGCACCACATGTCGGGCCGGTCGGAGTCGAGGACGCAGATCCCCGTCCCTGACTCGGTGACCGACCAGACCCCGCCGCTCTGAGCGGCGACGAGTACGTTGCCGCCCGAGGTTCGCAGGATGTCCTTCACGATGCCGGCCCGCCACGCGTCGAGGTTGGGCCGGTAGTTGATCGCCTGCGAGTCGGCCTGATGCCACTCGAAGGACGGGATATCGGGCACGGCGGTCTCGACCTTCAGCTTGTCGCGGGCCGAGCGCGCCGCCACTCGCGACGGGCCAGGGTCGCCAATACGGCGGTCAGGCAGCAGGATGCGACAACGGCCGCCCACTCAAGACTGCCGTCACCCCGATCGAGGTCCACGCCGAAGACCACCTCGATCCAGCCCCGCGAGGCCACGGTGACCGCTGCGAGCAGACCCGTGAACGTCGCCGACGCGGCCTCCCACCAAAACCGCGATCGAAGCCGCCCGCTCATCGCTCACCTCGACCGAAGGACCGGAGGTCGGCGCCTACGCAAGCTGCGCGCCTGAGGCGATACTCCCGTTCGACTGGCCCTGTGTCGAGACTCCGGCCTGATCGGATCGACAAGCGGCGGCTTGCCCCTCTCAAAGGCGACTGCGCCCCCGGGTGGAGACTGTCAACCGCCGAAACGAGCCGAAACGAGCCGCCTGAGAGAGTCGAACTCTCGACCTACGCATTACGAGTGCGTCGCTCTGCCGACTGAGCTAAGGCGGCGTGCACAAGATGCGGGCCGCCTGCCCGCGCCCTCGCGCCCGTGCAGTCTACTGGGCAGCGAAGGGGCGGGCGCGCCCGGCGGCCGCCGCTAGGCGACCCGCGGGCGGGGCGTGGCAGCCGGGCGGTGCCGGCGCACCATGGTCAGGTCTACGACCTCTTCTTCGTACAGTTCGCCGAGCTCGTCCGCCAGGCTGTCGTCGTCGCGCTCGATCGCCGAGTTGATCTTGGCGATGTAGCCGTCGGCCAGGGTCGCGAGCGCTGGGATGGCGCGTTCGCTGGTCATCGGGCACCTTCTTGTGGTCGGTGTACGGGTTCGATCCGATTCGATCTTGCTCCGCGTCCGTGACAACGCCGTTACCTGCGGAAGAAGTCCCGGTGAAAGGCGAACGTGACGTCGATCACGTCGCGCGCTCGACTACAGCGGTCAGACGGCCGGGCAGGTCGTTCCGGCGGCCGGCACCTTCAGATCGACGACGTAGGCCCGCACGATCGCGTCGATGCAGGCCGACCCGCGCAGGTTCGCGGTGTGGCCGTCGCCGTCCCAGGTGACGAGGACGCCGGAATCCAGCTGGCTGGCGAGCGCGCGCGCCCATGCAACCGGCGTGGCCGGGTCACGCAGCGTGCCGAGCACGAGGATCGGTGGCGCGCCCGCGGCCCGGATGGGCGCCGGCCGGGTTTCCGGTGGCACCGGCCAGTACGCGCACGGCGGCACACCCCAGGCGATGAACGCGCCGAAGGGGCCATCCGTCGGCAGCACAGATTTGGCGATCTGCGCATCGGCTTCGATGCCGCCGGCCGGCCACGGGCGGTCGGCGCAGTTGATCGCGACGTTGGATTCCATGAGGTTGCTGTAGGTGCCGTTGCTGTTGCGCTCGTTGAGGAGGTCGGCGAGTCTGAGCAGGCCGCTCCCGTCACCCGCCAGCGCCTGCGCGAGCGCCACCGTGAGCGTCGGCCAGGCGGCCGGCGTGTACAACGCGGCGGCGATGCCGGTCACGGCGTAGCCCTCGGTCAGCACCCGGCCGCCCTGCCCGGTCGGCAAGGGTGAGCGGCCGATGCCGGACAGCAGCGCGTCGAACTTGCTCCGTGCCTCGGCCTGCGAATGGCCGAGCGGGCACGCCTTCTTCAAGCAGTCGGCGACGAACGAGTGCAATGCCAGTTGGAATCCGTTCGCTTGCTCGACCGCCTCCCCTTGGTAGGTCACCGACGGGTCGAGTGCGCCGTCGAGGACGAGGGCGCGCACGTGTGACGGGAACAGCTCGGCGTAGACCGAACCGAGAAACGTGCCGTACGACGCACCGATGTAGGTGAGCTTCTGTTCACCGAGTGCCGCACGCAAGACGTCGAGGTCGCGGGCGGTGTCGACGGTGCCGACGTGGGAGAGCAACCCGCCCGACATCGCCTTGCAACCGTTGGCGAACTGCTGGGAGACGGCCGCTTCCTTCGCGACGGCTGCGGGATCGGTCGGATCGGCGTAGAGGGAAAGGAATGCGTCCTCCTGCGACGGCGTGAGGCAGCGGATCGGCGCACTCTTACCGACCCCACGCGGATCGAACGACACGACGTCGAAGCGCTCCTTGAGTTCTTCGTACACCGAGCCACCGGCTTGCTGGAGATAGTCCAACCCGGAGGCGCCCGGACCGCCCGGGTTCAAGACCACCGCGCCCAGTCGATCGGCAGCCGTCGACGCGTGCCGTTCCACTGCGAGACCGATGGTGGCACCGGAGGGGTGCGCGTAGTCGATGGGCACCCGCAGCGTCGCGCACTGGAAGCCCTGAGCACACGGCGTCCAGCTCAGCTGCTGTCGGTAGAAGGTTGCAAGAGTCGCCGGGTCGATGGCCGGCAACTGATCGAGCGGCGTGCCGCCCGTGACGACCGGCAACTCGGGCAGCGCGGGCTGGGCCCCCGACGCGCTCGGCGATGCGGACGCCGACGGGCCGGACGCATTCGACTGGCTCGGCTGTTGCGCAGCAGATGTCGAAGGCGGGCTCGAGGATTGCTGCGGCGACGAGCTCGGCCCACCCCGCTTCGTCGAACTGGTGCAGGCGCTCAGGGCGAGCGTCGCGGCGAGCAGCAGCGCGCAGGATCGAGCGACGCGCGACGAAAGGAACGGCACATCGACAGTCTGCCTGCTCGCCGGCAGTGGGCGGCGCGGCGCCCGGCCGCCGACCGCCTGATCGTCAGGTCTGTTCACCGTTGATCGCGGGCGGACCGCCGAGGTCGGACTCGCTGACCCGGGAGACCGTCAGGTTGGTCGACGTGCTGTCGCCACCGACCGCGACGACTGCCCCGTGCCAGCCGGACGGATCGGCCGACGCGCTGTTGACGAAGTCGGTCACCTTCACGCCGTCGACGAACAACATCAGCCGCACCTGTGAGCCGCCGTCGAGCGCCGCGCACACCGCGAGGAGCGTGACCGGCTTGACACTCGGCTTCGCCGCGACGCTGCCGGTGTGCAGCAGTACCGGATCGGCGTTCGTTTCGAACGTGCCGTCGTATCGCTCCACATACCAACGCGCCGTCTCGGTGATGCCGAAGTCGTATTCCAGCTGGCTGTCGCCCCCGACGCTGCGAAGGCAGGACACCCCGAAACCCCCTGTGCCTGCCGAGTCGCCAGTGGCGGTGGCGGTGGCGGCGGCGGTGACGGCGGTGGCGGCGGTGACCGAGAGGCTTACTTCGCTCAGCGCGTCGGCATACGGCACGGGAGCGTAGTAGTCGTACGGGGACGGCGCCACGATCGTGTAACCACCGGCACCGTAGCCGTAGGTGACACCCCCCGTCCCACTGCCGACCTTCCAACCGGAGTTCGGATCGGTGAAGTCGTCGAAGAACACTTGCGTGCCCGTCGTCGGCGATACCGGCGAATGCGCGGTGACACCCAGGGTTGGGGCCGGCGCGGAAGTCGGTGCGGGGCTGGGCGCGATCGAGCCGGCGGCTACCGGCTGCGGGGGCACGACACTGGGCGACGCCTGGGCCGAACTCGACAGCGACGCCGACGGATCGGTGAGCGCCAGCGGGGTGGGCGCCGGCGGCGTCGGCGAAGCCCCTTGCCGCACAGCCCATACGCCGGCCGCGGCAACCGCCGGCAACACCAGGATCGCCACGACCGCAAGAATCACGCTGCGGTGTGCCGGCGCACTCGGCGCGCCGTGCCGAGCCGGGCCGGCGGCGGAAGGCGGGACCCACCCGGGCTGTTGCCAAACCGGAGGTTGCACAGACCACGGCTGCGGTGCTGGGCTTGTGGGCCAAGCAGCTGCCGGTTGGTGCGGTTGAGGAATCCACGGCGCCGGTTGAGAGGTTGGCGGTGGCCACGGCGGTTGCTGGGAGTTCCAACCCGTCTGTCGTGCGGTCGGATCGAGGCCGGGCTGCCACCCGCCGTCCTGTCGGAAATCCC
Source organism: uncultured Actinomycetes bacterium (assembly GCA_963782965.1). Classification (GTDB taxonomy): domain Bacteria; phylum Actinomycetota; class Actinomycetes; order Acidothermales; family Acidothermaceae; genus CAWALV01. The sequence goes on along the minus strand of CAWALV010000006.1, from coordinate 266,568 downwards.
CGGCCAAGGCCGCACCGCCCCCTCGGACACATCGTCGTGTTGTTCCATCGTTTTCGGCGGTGGCGTCGGCACAGTTGAGCAAACTTCGCGGGGCTGGGCATCCGGCGTAATCCCGGCGGAACAGCACTCGACCGAACGGCCTAAGTTGAGAACACCACATGCCGCGACGACGCGACCGGCGCACCCGACAGCACGAGACAGCAACGGAGAGGGATTGAAGGCAGATGACGGCAGCTGCGATCGATTCGGAACGGCTCGCGTTTCTTCGCGCAAACAACCTCGGCCATCTCGTCACTCTCAAGCGCGACGGCCGGCCGCAGATTTCGAACATCAACTATCACGTGAACGAGAACGGCGTCATCCGTATCTCGGTCACCGACGGCAGGGCAAAGGTACGCAACCTGCGACGCGATCCGCGGGCCAGTCTCCATGTCGAAGCCGACAGCGGGTGGCGGTGGCTGGTGGCCGAAGGCACCGCCGAGCTTTCGCCTGTCGCGCAAGACCGGCACGACGCAACGGTCGAAGAACTCATCGACCTGTACCGAGCGATCTCCGGTGAGCATCCGGATTGGGACGACTACCGCCGTGCCATGGTCGAGGACGGCCGCCTCGTGTTGCACATCACGATCGAGCACACCTACGGCCAGCTTTCCCAATGAACGGCTAGTTCATCAGCGCGACCATCATCGCCTCGACGGCGAGCAGCGCATTCACGTTGGCGTCGAGTGCCGTGCGACAGGCCATCACGGCTTCGAGCCGGCGCAGCGTCGTGTCGGGGGTCGACTCCTGCGCGATCGTCTCGATGGTCGTCGCGACGTCGACGTTGCCGATGTCGACCCGCGCGGCCAACTGGACGACGAGCACGTCGCGGTAGAAGGTCGCCAGGTCGGTCAGGGTGCGGTCCAGCGCATCACGCTGCATTCGGGTCGCACGCGACTTCTGCCGGCCCTCGAGGTCTTTCAGTGCCGCCGCCGCCGTTCGCACCCAACCACGCGTAAGGGCTCCCGAGGAGCCGCGGCCCAAACCGGTCGCTGTCCCACCCTCGCCGAAGGCCTCCTTCAGTGACATGGTCTCGGTCTCGTCGAGGGCAGAGGTCTGCTCGCCCGCTTCGGCCGTGGCTGCCTTGACGAGCTCGTCGGCGATCCGCATGCACGCGGTCACGTCGGTCAACGCACCGGGAACGCGCAGTACCTCCGCACGACGGGCCCGGGCCAGCGCGTCGGTGGCCAGCCGCCTCGCGCGACCGACATGGCCGGACGACGCCCGCGCCGCGAACCGTGCGATCTCCGGCTCGACGCCATCGCGCGACACCAGGACCGACTCGACCGCCCGCACCGAGGGCGTACGCAAGGCGATGAGCCGGCAGCGCGACCGGATCGTCACGACGAGGTCTTGTGCCGAGGGCACGCACAGCAACCAGACCGTGCGGGCCGCCGGCTCCTCGATCGCCTTCAACAACACGTTGGCGGCGCCTTCGGTGAGACGGTCGGCGTCTTCGATGAGCAGGATCTGCCAGTGCCCACCGGATGGCGCGAGCGCGGCTCGCCCCACGAGTTCGCGCGCCTCCTTCACCCCGAGCGACAAGCCTTGCGGGCGGACGAACACCACGTCGGCGTGCGTGCCGGCAAGGACGGTGTGGCAGCCGGCGCAACGACCGCATCCTCGTGGCTCACCACCGGGTGCGACACATTGGAGAGCAGCGGCGAACGCTCGCGCCGCGATACTCCTGCCGGAGCCAGGCGGGCCGGTGAACAACCAGGCATGCGTCATCGCCGATGCCGACTCCGGCTCGGCCGCAGGCTGCGCCACGGCGGCCAGCACGTCGACCACGTGTTCCTGGCCGACGAGTTCGTCGAAAACGCTCACGGCAACCTACCTACGGGCGATCTTCAAAGGCACCGTCAGGCGTTCGGACGCCGGCAGTGCGGGCACCAGCGACTCTAGGCGCGTCACGATGACGCGGTTGATCTCCTGCGGAGCAGCCGTCGCGTCGACCACGAGGTAGCGTTCGGGATCGTCCGCGGCGAGCCGGAGGAACGCCGCCCGAACCCGCTCGTGGAAGTCGACTGCCTCACCCTCGAGCCGATCCGGCGCTGCATCTCGGGCGGCCGCCCGCGCGAGGCCCTCCGCGACCGGTAGGTCGAGCAACACCGTCAGGTCGGGCCGCAGGCCGGACGTCGCGAACTCCGACAGCTGCTCGACGTCACGAGGTGAGAGGTCGCGCCCGGCCGCCTGGTACGCAAGCGAGGAGTCGACGTACCGGTCGCTGACCACAACCGCCCCCCGGCTGAGCGCCGGCCTGATCACCTCCGCGACGTGCTCTGCCCGGTCGGCTGCATAGAGCAGCGCCTCCGCCCGAGCCGAAAGCGGTCCGGTGGCGGGGTCGAGCAGCAAGGCACGCAGCCGCTCGCCGAGCGTCGTGGCCCCGGGCTCACGCGTGACGACGACCTCGTATCCGCGCTGATCGAGCCAGCGTCGCAGCAGCGAGACCTGGGTCGATTTCCCCGCGCCTTCCCCACCCTCGAACGCCAGGAAGAGTCCGGTGGCGACACCGCGCCCGGTCAGCGGATGCCAGCCGCGCACGGCGGCAACGAGGTCACGCCACAACCGCACATCGCGGTCGTCCATCTGCCGGTAGGCGAGCACTCCGACCACAACTGCGATCACACCTGCCGCGAACAACGTGAACGACGAGCCGTTCTCTCGCAGCCGAACGTGCGAGATCGAAAACGAGTGCACGCCGATCGCGCCGGAGATGAACGGCCCCGCGGCCACCGCCACGAGCAGGTCGACCTTCATCATCGATTGCAGCGTCGCCCACGTACGACCGCGCTTCTCGTCTTCGACCTCGAGGCCGAGCAGCGTGTAGCCCGTGACCCAGGCAACGCCACCGAACGCTCCCATCACGGCAACCCCGAGAACGGCGATGACCAGGTTGTGCACGATCGCGGTGCTCGCCAACGCAACGCCGGCCACCACGATCGACGTCCCGAACAGCCTCCGGCGCGACAATCCGTGCAGGAGTTTGGGCCCGAGGAACATGCCACTGGCCAAGCCGACGAACACGGATCCGAAGAGCGCGCCGTAGCCGGGGTCGCCGCCGCCGAGGTCATGCACGTAGATCTTGGCCAGGCCGACGACCATCCCGGCAGCGGCGAACGCACCGATCAGACCCAGCACGAGCCCGCGGACCACCGGCGTCTGCCCCACGAATCGCCAGCCCTCGGCAATGGAGCGAAACACCGACTGCTGGGGAGTCGGGCTTTCCGGACCCGTGACGGGTAGTGCCATCCCGTCACCGACGCCGACATCGGCAGGTGAACCACGCGTCGTCGACTGCCGGCCGAGGAACGGTCGATGGGAGATCTCGTGCAGCCCGAAGATCGTCACTGCCGAGACAAGGAAGGTGACTGCGTCGAAATACAGCGCGAGGTCGACCCGGTTCGTGGCGAGGAACGGCACCACGCGCCCGACGACGCCGGTGACCAACGCCAGCACCGAGAACACCATTGCCGCGACGGGCGCCGAGCCGTAGGTCGTCAGTAGGCTCAGCTGGTTGGCCTGCTCCAGCCGCTCGCGCGGCACGAGGTTGGGAACCGTTGCTTCCTTCGCCGGGATCCAGAACAGGCTCATCGACTCGATGAGGAACGTGGCGATCAACAGCCACCACAGGGTGCGGACCAGCGGAATCGAAACGTACAACGAGAACCGCGCACAGTCGGCGATGACCATCGTCTTGCGTCGGTCGAGCCGGTCAGCGAACGCACCGGCGAGAGGAGCCAGCGTCACCGCGGGAAGCAGCCGGACGAATACGACGGTGCCCACGGAGAAGTTCTGGGCGAGGTAGTGGTTGCCGCGCGCGAGCGAGGCCGCGAGCGAGGTCTGCGCGAGGAAGCCGAGCCAGTCGCCGAAGCTCGACAGCGACAAGGCGATCCACAAGCGCCGAAACGATCTGATCGACAGGACGTCGCGGAAGCTGCCCGAGCCGTCGCCGGACGGCCTCGCCCGGGCCGACGCCGGCTGCGCGGCCCGCGAGGAGCGGCCTCCCGCTGGCTCTGCGATGGCTCCTCCCGATGCCCGTGACGCTGCCTGTGACGCTAGCCGCCCGAACCGCAGGAACGGGCCGCAAAGGTCTCAGTATCCCGCGAACCTTGCGCAGGGCTGATGAGCCCACGGCAGCTTGCGCGCGCCGGGCACCGGTCGGTGACTAACTCTGCGCGCCCTTTCGTCGCGACGACGCGGCCGTCTTCTTGGCCGCCGTCTTCCTCGCGCCGCCTTTGGATCCGGTCTTGGCGGCTGCCTTCACCGGGGCCTTGCGGGCGGTCTTCTTGGGCGCCGGGCCGCGGGCGCGTCGGTCGGCGAGCAGCTCGGCCGCCCGCTCGAGCGTGACGGTCTCGACGTCGTCCCCCCGGCGCAGCGTGGCGTTGGTCTCGCCGTCCGTCACGTACGGGCCGAAGCGCCCGTCGCGGACGACGACGGGCCGGCCGCTCGCCGGATCGGCACCGAGTTCGCGCAGCGGACCGGCGGCCGTTGCCGCACGCCGGCCACGCTGCTTGGGCTGGGCGAGCACGGCGAGCGCCTCGGGCAACGTGATCGTCAGGAGCTGTTCTTCGGACTCCAGCGACCTGGTCTCAGCACCCCTCTTCACGTACGGCCCGTAGCGACCGTTGGAGACGACGACGTCCTCGCCGTCGACCTCACCAAGCGTTCGGGGCAAGGTGAGCAGCCGCAACGCGTCGTCCAGGGTGACCGTGTCGAGCGACATGGTCGAAAACAGCGAGGCCGTGCGCGGCTTGGCCTTCGAACCCTCCGGCAACACCTCGGTGACGTAAGGCCCGTAGCGCCCGCTCTTCGCCACGAGTGGGCGCCCGGTCTCGGGGTCGGTGCCGAGCTCCCGATCGCCACTGGGTTGGTCGAGCAAGCCCTGCGCGTAATCGACGGTCACCTCGTCGGGCGGGATGCCGTCTGGCAGGTTGGCCCGTTGTCCGTCCCGCTCGACGTACGTGCCGTAACGCCCGACGCGAACGACGATGCCGGAATCACCGAGCGGGAAAGAGCTGACGTCGCGCGCATCGATCTCGGCCAGCCGGTCGGAGACCATGGCCTTCAGGCCGGCCGCTGCCTCTCCGCCCTCCGGGGTGCCGAAGTAGAAGCGCGTCAACCACTCGAGCCGATGACCTTCGCCGCTCGCGATCCGGTCGAGGTCTTCTTCCATCTCGGCGGTGAAGTCGTAGTCGACCAGATCGGCGAAGTGCCGTTCGAGGAGCTGGACGACGGCGAAGGCCAGAAACGTCGGCACCAGCGCGCTCCCACGCTTGAACACGTAGTCGCGATCGATGATCGTGCCGATGATGCTGGCGAACGTCGAGGGCCGCCCGATGCCGCGCTCCTCCAGTGCGCGGATCAAGGTGGCTTCGGTGTAGCGCGCCGGCGGGTTCGTGCTGTGGCCGACGGGCTGCAACGACTGCGCCCGGACGACGTCTCCTTCACTCAGGGCAGGCAGCCGGCGTTCGCGGGCGGCGTCGCCACCATCCGCGTCGTCGTCGCTGCCCTCGACGTAGACCCGCAGGAAGCCGGGGTGGGTGATGACCGTGCCGGACGCGGAGAACGTGGCGTCTTCGCCGGTCGTCGCGACGGCACCCAGCCGCACGGTGACCGTCTGGCCGAGAGCGTCGGTCATCTGCGAGGCGACGGTCCGCTGCCAGATCAACTCGTAGAGCCGCAACTCGTCGCCGCTCACCTCCCCCGCGAGTTCGCCCGGGGTGCGGAAGCGGTCGCCGGACGGACGGATCGCCTCGTGCGCCTCCTGCGCGTTCTTCACCCGCTTCTCGTATCTGCGCGGGGCATCGGGCAGGAACTGCGCGCCGTACAGCTCGCGCACCTGCTCGCGGGCGGCGGTCAGCGCAGTGGCCGACAGGGTCGTCGAGTCGGTCCGCATATAGGTGATGTAGCCGCCCTCATACAGGCGTTGCGCGACGCGCATCGCCGTCTGCGAGGTGAACCGGAGCTTGCGGCTGGCTTCCTGTTGCAAGGTGCTGGTCATGAACGGCGCGGCGGGCGAGCGCCGGTAGGGCTTGCTTTCGACACTGCGCACCGTGAAGTCGGCGTCGCGCAGCCCTTGCGCCAGCGCGGTCGCCCGCGCCTCGTCGACGTGGGCGAGGTCGGGGCTCTTCAGCCGGCCGAGCGAATCGAAGTCGCGACCGACGGCAACCCGCGAGCCATCGATGGCGACGAGGGCAGCGTCGAAGGTCGGGTCGGTGGCAAACGTCGCTTCGACGTCCCAATACGACGCGGCGCGGAAAGCGATGCGCTCACGTTCGCGCTCGACCACCAGCCGCGTCGCGACGCTTTGCACCCGGCCGGCCGACAGCGAGGGCATGACCTTCTTCCACAGGACCGGGCTGACCTCGTAGCCGTAGAGGCGGTCGAGGATGCGCCGCGTCTCCTGGGCATCGACGAGCGACTGGTTCAGCTCGCGCGGGTTGCGCACGGCCTCCTCGATCGCATCGCGGGTGATTTCGTGGAAGACCATCCGCCGAACCGGCACCTGCGGCTTCAGCACCTCGAGCAGATGCCAGGCGATCGCCTCGCCCTCACGGTCCTCGTCCGTCGCGAGGTAGAGCTCGTCGGCACTCGACAGGGCCGACTTCAACAAGGCGACCTGCTTCTTCTTGTCGGGGCTCACGACGTAGAGCGGCTCGAAGCCGTTGTCGACGTCTACACCCAGCCGCGACCACGGCTCCTTCTTGTACTTCTCCGGAATGTCGGCGGCCGAGGCCGGCAGATCGCGGATGTGCCCGATGCTGGACTCGACCACGTAGTCGCGGCCCAGATAGCCCGCGATCGTCCGAGCCTTGTGCGGTGACTCGACGATCACCAGCCGCCTGGTGCCGCGGCGGCCGGAGTTCCCGGACGCGGCAGCCCCACCGCTGGCATCGCCAGGGGTGGAAGTCTTGTCACGCGCCGCCACGTCGTCCCGCTTTCTGTCTCGATCTCCGCGCACACCGTAACGGTTGCGCTGACCTGTCGCTCGCCAAGACCCCCCGCGAGCCGTCGCCCGGCCCGCCTCCCGCCCTGGCACATGATCAAGCAGGTGCGGCGCCGGCACGCTGACGTGTGGCGCTCACACCTGCTTGGTGACCCCGGAGTGCGGGCCTAAACGGTGACGGTCTTCGGCGACTCGGGCTGCTGCGGCTCCTCGGCCGCGACGGAGACCGGACGCCGCTTGGAGATGACGACCGAGACCACGATGATGGCAAAGGCGACGACCGCGATGCCGACACGCAGGCCGACGTTGGCGTGCGTGCCGACGCTGTAGCGCACGATCGCCGGCGCGACGAGCAGGGACACCAGGTTCATCACCTTGATGAGCGGGTTGATCGCCGGGCCGGCGGTGTCCTTGAACGGGTCGCCGACCGTGTCGCCGATCACCGTCGCGGCGTGCGCCGCGGAACCCTTACCGCCGTAGTGGCCGTCCTCGATGAGCTTCTTGGCGTTGTCCCATGCCCCACCGGAGTTGGCGAGGAAGACGGCCATCAAGGTTCCGGCTGCGATCGCGCCCACCAGGTATCCGGCAAGGGAGCCGATGCCCAACGCAAAGCCGGTCACGATCGGCGCCAGGACGGCGAGCAGGCCCGGCGTCGCGAGTTCACGCAGCGAGTCCTTGGTGACGATGTCGACGACCTTGCCGTACTCCGGCAACTCGGTGCCGTCCATGATGCCCTTGATCTCACGGAACTGCCGCCGCACCTCGAAGACGACGGCGCCGGCCGCCCGGCTGACCGCATTGATCGCCAAGCCGGAGAAGTAGAACACCACGGCGGCACCGATGATCGCCCCGACGATGGTGTTCGGTTGCGTGATGTCGGTGCCGAGGTTGAGGCCGCTGATGCCGCCGATCACCTTGCCGCCGAGGGCTTTCGCCTTCTCGGTAGCAACGGAGTCGGTGAACGAGCCGAACAGGGCCGTCGCCGCCAGCACAGCGGTCGTGATCGCGATGCCCTTGGTGATGGCCTTCGTGGTGTTGCCCACCGCGTCGAGCTGCGTCAGCACGACGGCACCTTCACCGTGGACGTCGCCGGACATCTCGGCGATGCCCTGTGCGTTGTCGGAGACCGGCCCGAAGGTGTCCATCGCGACGATCACGCCAACCGTCGTCAAGAGGCCGGTGCCGGCCAGCGCGACGGCGAACAAGGCAAGCGTCACCGATCCGCCACCGAGCAAGAACAAGCCGTAGACAGACGCAGCGATGAGGAGGGCGGAGTACACCGCCGACTCGAGACCGATGGCGACGCCCGACAGGATGACCGTGGCCGGGCCGGTCAGCGACGTCTTGCCGATGTCCTGGACCGGACGCCGGCTGGTCTCGGTGAAGTAACCGGTCAGCTGCTGAATCGCAGCCGCCAACACGATGCCGATGATGACCGCGACCAGCGCGAAGACCCGCGGGTTACCCGCATGGCCGGCGATCTCGGCGTTCCCCAGGCCCTTCAACGCACTGAACTTCGACGGGAGTTCGGTGAACGCCACAACGGCGACCAGCGCGACCGAGAAGATGGCGGAGATGAAGAAGCCGCGGTTGATCGCCGTCATGCCACTGCGGTCACGAGCCCGCGGCGAGACCGCGAAGATGCCGACCACGGCGGTGAGGACGCCGATCGCCGGGACGATAAGGGGGAACACCAGACCGACGTTGCCGAAGGCCGCCTTGCCCAGGATGAGTGACGCAACCAGGGTGACCGCGTAGCTCTCGAACAGGTCGGCCGCCATACCCGCGCAGTCGCCGACGTTGTCGCCGACGTTGTCGGCGATGGTCGCCGCGTTGCGGGGGTCGTCTTCGGGGATGCCCTGCTCGACCTTGCCGACGAGGTCGGCTCCGACGTCGGCCGCTTTGGTGAAGATGCCGCCACCCACCCGCATGAACATCGCGAGCAGCGCAGCACCGAAGCCGAAACCCTCGAGCACCTTCGGGGCGTTCTGCCGGAACGTCAAGACCACGATCGCCGCACCGAGCAGACCCAGCCCTACGGTGAACATGCCCGCGACACCACCGGTTCGGAACGCGATGCGCATTGCGCCGCGTGACTCACCGATCCGGGCCGCCGCGGCGACCCGCACGTTTGCGCGGACTGCAAGCCACATGCCGGTGTAGCCGGTCACGCCCGAAAAGATCGCACCGACAAGGAAGAAGACCGAGCGGCCCCAACGCTGGCTGGCCGTATCGGCCGGCAGCAGCAGGAGCATGAAGAAGACGATGGCGGCGAACACGGCGAGTGTCCGGAACTGCCGTCGAAGGTAGGCCGACGCCCCCTCCTGCACAGCGCCCGCGATCGTGCGCATCTTCTCGGTGCCCTGGTCGGCGCTCAGCACCTCCCGAACCAGCGCGTAGGCGACTCCGAGCGCGAGCAGCGCGACGACGCCGACGATCAGGATCCAGGTGTAGTTGCCACCAGTGACGCGGGTGATGTCGCTCGCAGCGGCCTGTAGCCGAAACATCAGGTTCCTCCTCGGGGGTCGCTGCACCCTGCAGCGCCCGGACGACTGGTGCTGAGCCGACACTACGGTGCGGGCTGCCCCGATTGGGGCCCCGAGCCGAACCAGGCGGTGTGATGTGGATGCGGGAGTCTATGACAACGGTTCCACGAACACCCACGGATGTGCTGCATCTCACTCGGAGGTATCCGAAGGTCTCCCCCGTCGTCATCACCGGCTGGTGATGACCGAGCCCCCTGCGCCGCCGCCTCGGCGTGGCGTCGCGTCGGTACCGGCCCCGCCGGTCTGGCCGGGACCGGCCTCGGCAGTTTCACCGGTGGACTCGCGCTCGGTCTCTCCCGAGTCCGATAGCGGCCAGCGCATCGTGATGACGGAGCCGCCGTCGAGGTAGTCGATCTGCAGATCGTCGACCAGCCCGCTGATCACGGCCAGCCCGATGCGCTCGTTCGCCAGCAGGTCGTCGTCCGATCCGAGCGGCCCGCGCGCGTCGTCACCGACGGAACGCTCACCGGCCGGTTCGGGGAACGCGGCGAACATGCTCGCGTTGCCGTCGGCCAGCCCAGCCTCCGAGCCACCTTCGGGCGCGGGGCGAGGGACGCCGTCGACCACACGGATGACGAACCGGTCGTCGTGCTCGTCGAGCAGGAGCTCGACCGCGACCCCCGGCGCGCGAGCCGCATGAACTCGGACGGCGAGTGAGCAGGCCTCACTGACCGCGAGGCGGATTTCGTCCAGCAGGCCCTCCGGCACGCCCGCTCTGCGTGCAACCGAAGCCGCGATGAACCGCGCCGTCCGGACGTGGGCAGGCAGCGGTGTGAAGGCGACCGAGACCGTAGACACCCGAGACGTCAGTCCGTCGCCGCGAGGGCCTCGTCGACTGAGCTGTGTATCGGGAAGACCTTCGTGAGCCCGGTGATTCTGAAGATCTTGAGGATGCGCTCCTGAGTGCAGACCAGGCGCAGCGACCCATCGTGTGCCCGCACCCGCTTCAGCCCACCGACCAGGACACCGAGACCTGTCGAGTCCAAGAACTCGACGTTCTCCATGTCGACGACGATGTGGTAGTTGCCGGCAGCCACCAGGTCGATGAGCTGCTCGCGCAGCTTGGGCGCCGTGTAGACGTCGATCTCACCGCCGACGACAACGACGGTCCGGTCGCCCTCGGTCCGGGTCGACAAAGACAAATCCACTGAACTCCTCCAGCCAGGATCTCGCTCGCAAGAACCGCTTAGCGCGGCGCGCCAAATGGCTACCCCCTGATGACGCATCTAATCACGCCGATCTCACCCCGGCGCTAGGCAGAGGTAACCCTGCGTCTTCGGCGACGCCGCCCGACACCGCCCGGCGCCGCCCCCCGGTGCCGGCGTGGCGCGCCGTGACACTCGTGGCTGGCACACTGGTGGCGGTGGCTGCCGAGGTTCTCGCTGGACAGGAGCCGAGCCGATCGAGCGACGGTCGGTCCGGGCGCCTTGTCACGCTCCGTCCGGATCTCGCCGGCGTCTTCGCCCGGCTGACCTCGACCGCTTCACGGGCGCACCGGATCACCCATGTTCACGAGTCACCGCCCCGGCAACCGGCCACCGCGCCGTGGCCCGACTGGGTCGCGCCGATCGTGGTCGCCGCCTACGCGCGGGTGGGCATCGACCGGCCGTGGGTGCATCAGGTGGCTGCGGCGGAGCTTGCGCGCGCGGGCCGCAGCGTCGTGGTAGCCACCGGGACTGCATCGGGGAAGTCGCTGGCATACCAACTCCCCGTCTTCGACGCCCTGCTGAACGGCGCGGGCGCGAACGAGCCCGGTGCGCGGCTAGAACCGGCCACTGCCCTTTACCTGTCTCCCACCAAGGCGTTGGCCACCGATCAGTTGCGCGCCCTGCACGAGCTAGCGCTGCCGGGCCTGCGCGCCGCGACCTACGACGGTGATACTCCGCGAGAGGAACGCGCCTGGGTCCGCGCGCAGGCGAACCTCGTGCTGACCAATCCCGACCTGCTGCATCGTTCGATGCTGCCCGGGCATCGCCAGTGGGCTTCCTTCCTACGCGGCCTACGTTACGTGGTGATCGACGAATGCCACGCGTACCGAGGCGTGTTCGGCTCGCACGTCGCGCACGTGCTCCGGCGACTGCACCGGATTGCGCAGATGTACGGCGCGTCGCCGGTCTTCGTGCTCGCCTCGGCCACCGTCTCCGACCCCGCGGGCTCGGCGACCCGGCTCGTCGGAGCACCGGTCGACGCGGTGACCGACGACACGTCACCTCGCGGCGCGACCCGGTTCGTGTTGTGGGAGCCACCCCTCCTGAACGTCGGAACAGGGGAGAACGGCGCGCCCGCCCGGCGTTCGGTCGTTGCCGAGACCGCCGACCTGCTCGCCGATCTCGTCGTCCATGGCGTGCGTACCGTCGCGTTCGTTCGGTCGCGCCGTGGTGCTGAGGCGGTCGCGTTGTCTGCGCGACGAGCGTTGGCCGAAGCGGCGCCCGACACGCCCGAACTCGCTGGGCAGGTCGCTGCGTACCGGTCGGGCTACCTCCCCGAAGAGCGCCGCGCGCTCGAGCGCGCACTGCAAAACGGCGACGTCGTCGGCCTCGCCGCGACGAATGCGCTCGAACTCGGCATCGACGTCTCGGGGCTCGACGCCGTCCTGCTCGCCGGTTTTCCCGGCACTCGGGCCTCGATGTGGCAGCAGGCCGGCCGCGCCGGGCGCGACGCGCAGGAGTCGATCGCCGTCCTGATCGCACGTGACGATCCGCTCGACACCTATCTCGTGCATCATCCGCAGGCACTGTTCGAGCGTCCGGTCGAGGCGTTCGTGCTCGACCCCGACAATCCTTACGTGCTCGAGCCGCACCTGTGCGCGGCAGCGAGTGAGTGGCCACTCGACGAAGCCGGGCTCGCGAGGTTCGGCCCGAAGGCGCCGGCCGCCGTCGAGCGGTTGGTCGCCGAAGGGCTACTGCGCCGGCGCCCGACGGGCTGGTACTGGACGAGGCGCGAACGCGCCTGCGAACTCACCGACATCCGCGGCAGCGGTGGCGCGCCGGTGCGCATCGTCGAGGCCGCCACCGGCCAGTTGCTCGGGACGGCGAACGCGGGCTCAGCACATTCGAGCGTTCACGAGGGTGCTGTCTACGTCCATCAGGGGCGCACGTTCCTGGTCCGGATGTTCGATCCGGACGACGGGGTGGCGCTCGTGACACCGGTCGATGTCGACTACTACACCACTGCACGCGACGTGAACCAGGTGCGAATCACGAGCACGTTGCGTACGACCCGTTGGGGTGCGGCCGAGTTGTGCTTCGGCGACGTGGAGGTCACGACCCAGGTGGTGTCGTTCCTGCGGCGGCGGGTCGGGAGCGGCGAGATCCTCGGTGAGCACCCGCTGGAACTGCCCCCGCGGCAGTTGCCGACCCGGGCTGTGTGGTGGACATTGCCGGACGACGCGTTCGGGCCGGCGCAGCTGCGCGCTGCCGACCTGCCCGGTGCGGCGCATGCCGCCGAACATGCATCCATCGGGCTGCTGCCCCTGGTGGCGACGTGCGACCGGTGGGACATCGGAGGCGTCTCGACGGCCCGACACGAAGACACCGGGCTACTCACCGTCGTGGTCTACGACGGTTATCCCGGGGGTGCCGGCTTCGCCGAGCGTGGTTACGAGGCGGCCGCGGCCTGGCTGACCGCCACCCGAGACGCGATCGCCGCGTGTGAGTGTGAAAGCGGCTGCCCGTCGTGCGTGCAGTCGCCGAAGTGCGGCAACGGCAACGAGCCGCTCGACAAGGGTGGCTCGGTCAGGTTGCTCGACGCGCTGCTCGCAGACGCGCCGCGGCCACCGTCTCGTGCGGTGGCGCCCACCCTTTGAGCCGCTAGCCCGGCCCGGCCCGGGCATGGACCACCGGCGCGACTGCCCGGCGAGCAAGGACACCGACACCGCCACCCGCCGGATCAGGCGCCGCCTCGACCGCAACGTCGACCGTCGTGCCGTCGACGTGGCATGAGAGCAGCCGGCCGCCGTTGGCCGCGGCCACTGCGCCCGCCGTGGCGCAAGCGCGTGCCGCGACATCGGGCCCGGTGCCCGCCGGGGAACCGACGAGCAGCTGCGCAGCGGCGAGTGCCGCGAGGTCCGCGGCCGCCCCCGCCACGTGACGTGCCGCGACAGCTGCTCCGACGAGGCAGGCGGCGAGGGTGGAGACGAGTGCGACCATCAGCAGTGACACCGTCCACACGCTCGCGCTGCCGCCGTCACCCGTGGATCGGCGGAGAAGCGCGGCCGCCGTGGTCACGGCGCGTCTTCCGACCGTGCGACGGCCGTCGCCGCGACCTCCGGCGCGGGTATCGCGCCAAGCGGGCCGGCGACACCCGTGGCCGGCCCGATCCGCGCCCGCACGATCACCGTGACAGAGCCGCCGGCGCGGCGGACATCGACATCCGCACCCGGCGGTGCCGCCGCTTCGACGGCCGCGACCACTGCGTCATCCGTTTCGCCTCGCGCAGCAGCTCGGGCGCCGTCGCGGGCGGCGTCGACCACGCGCACGTGTGCCGCCGCCACCGCGATCGCCCAGAGTGCTACGGCGAGGAGCAGCGCCAGCACGGGCAACACGACAGCAGTCTCGGCGGTGACATACCCGGTGTCGGACGTCGGGTGGTGCCCGCTGGCCTTGCCGTCAGAACGGAACATGCAGGGCTCGTGACACGAGACCGCTGAGCAGGTCGAATACTTGCCCGCTCGTCACCACCTTGTACAGCAGCGCTGCGAAAGCGCAGGCGGCAATGGTGCCGATCGCGTACTCGGCCGTCGACATCCCGTCGTCCGCGCGTAACGACGACAGGCGAGGTGCGATGCGCCGCACGCGGCGAGCCGCGGCTCGAGCGACTCTTCTGATGGCCTCTCGCGTGACCGACTTCTTGTTGATTGGCTCCCGCATGACCGCCTCCGATGCCATGACCCCTGACCGGGATGAGCAAGGACCCCGCTGCTGCGGGCCTTTCAACCCTCGGGCCAACGGCCGCACCGCGGACGCCCATACGAAGGGGTTGTGCAGTGCAGCAACCGCCGCTGTGGACGGCGAGGTAATGACGACGAGGCAATAGGCCACCCACCGCGTGGACCGCGAAGTCAGTGCGCGCCCCACAACGCTCCAGCGAAGCCGGCGATGACGGGCACGACGCCGAGCAGGACGAAAGCCGGCAGGAAGCAAACCCCGAGCGGTAGCACGATCCGTACACCTGCGCGCGCAGCCGCGATGCCCCCAAGACTTCGCAACCTGCGACGGCTGTCACCTGCCATGCGCGAGAAGATGTCCGACAAGGCGCTGCCCGAATAGTGCGCGCGCACCGCCGCCCGCCCGACGCCGGCCCAACCAGGTGTGTCGAGACAACGCGCCCATGCCGTCTCGACCGGAGCCCCGAGGCTCATCAGCCGGGCTGTGGCGATGAGCAACTCACCTGTCGGGCCGGCGAACGCATCAGCGACCGCGCGCAGCGCGCTTTCGACGCTGGCGCCGGAAAGCAAGCACGCGGCAAGTAGATCGAGGACCGCCGGGACTTCCGTCGCCGTCGCTGTTGCCACGCGGCGCCGAGAAGGCTTTGCCTCGAAACCGTCGAGCCGTCTCGCCACGGCGTCCGCCTCCTGTTCGCCGACCGGATGTCTGCCGAGCTAGCGAGGCAGCGCCACGCGTGCGATATGGCGAGCCCACACGAGGCCGCCGATCTCGAGTGCCGTCGCCGCGACCACGCAGGTGCGCCCGGCCACAGAACCGGCAAGGAAGCTCAACGGCCTGGCACCGATCGCGCTGCCGAGCAACAGCCCGAATGCAGGCAACGTGGCGAGCAACCGAACCGTCGTGCGCGGGCCGGCCAGCGCCGCCGCCAGCTCCTGTCGCAGATCGAGATCGTCTTGCAGCGCATCGGCCAGGCGTTCGATGCTCGCCGCGAGGGCTGCACCCGACGAGGTCGCGACCCGCCAGCACGCGGCCAACCGGAGCACGGCCATGCCTGCCCAGCCGCTGCGCCGTCCGATGCCGATAACGAGGAGGACGTCGCCGACGCCGCCCGCGTCACCGCGGTTCGCCACCGACGTGGCTGGTTCCAGCCACTCGCGCAGCGATGGAACCGCGACAGCAGCGGTTGCCACGAAAGCGGCAGCGGGTGTACTGCCCGCACGCAATTCCGCGGCCAAGCCGCGGACCAATTCGACGATCCCGTCCTGAGTTGCTTCGAGCTGTTCCCGCCGGGTTCGACGGCGATGGAGCCATGCCAGGACGCCGGCGACGGCGATGACCAGACCGGACCGCACGAATCCGAGGAGGAGGAGCAGGAGGGCGAGGGACAGCGAGCCCATCGCCGCGATACCGGCCCCCGGGGTCGTTCCTCGACCGCGGAAGTGGTCCGACCCGAGACGCTGACCTTCGCCGGCCGGCGCAGCGGCGGCCTCCGGCAGCGATGATGCCCCAAGGACCCGCGGCAGCGAGCGCGGTCGGGGCGCACACCACGCGGCGATCCCGGCCCCGACGAAGGTGCCGACCAAAACGCCGGCCGGCCCGGCTGCGGTCATGACCACAGCCGCTTCACGAGGCTTCCGCCAGCCGCCGCTGGAGAATCCCGAGGCCGTCGGCGTCGATCGCCGTCCGCCCGGCGCGCTGCATGGCCGGCCGGATCTCCACGAGGCCGTCGCCCCGACGAACCACGACCCCCACGGTGGCGACGTGCCGGCGCCCGGAAGGCCCCCGGGCCAGGTGGACCACGGCAGCCAGCCCCGCCGCCAGCTGACTGTGGGTTGCCTCCCGGCTCAGCCCCGCCGCCGTACACAGGGCCTCGACCCGCGCGGGAACATCGGCGGCCGAGTTGGCGTGCAGGGTGCCTGCGCCGCCCTCGTGGCCGACGTTCAGCGCCATCAGCAGGTCGACGCATTCCGGCCCACGAACCTCGCCGACGACGAGCCGATCCGGGCGCATCCGCAACGCCTCGCGCACCAGGCGGGTCATCGTGATCGCGCCGGCACCCTCGGCGTTCGCCCCCCGCGCCTCGAGGCGCACGAGGTGGGGGTGCTCCGGGCGGAGTTCCGCACTGTCCTCGACGAGAACCATTCGCTCACGTGACTCGACCCGACCGAGCAGGCACGACAACAACGTCGTCTTGCCGGTCGCCGTCCCTCCCGTGACCAGGAACGAGAGTCGACGGCTCACGATCCGGTCGATCAGCTCGGCCATCGGCGGCGCGATACTGCCCGCCGCGACGAGTTCGTCGAGTGTGAAGGGACGCAGTCGCGGAACCCGAAACGACAACGCCACACCGCGAGGCGACACCGGTGGCAGCACTGCGTGCAACCTGACGCCGTCAGCCAGTCTGACGTCGGCGCACGGCTGCGCGTCGTCGAGTCGTCGGCCTGCTGCACCCGCGAGCCGGACGGCGAGCCGCCGCAGCTCGTTGTCGTCAGTGAACGCGACCGCAGCTCGCTCCAGCCCCTCGCCCCGATCGACCCAGACCTCGTCGGGCGCGTTGACGAGCACGTCGGTGACCCCCGGCTCACGGAGCAGTGGCTCGAGTGGCCCGGCGCCGACGAGTTCGCTGCGCACCGCCTCAACGGCGGCGAGAACATCGGCCGCGCTCAACAGGCCGGCAGCCTCGGCCCGCACCGCCTGCGTGATGCTCGCCCAGGTCGGCAGCGAGTCGTCGTGGGCGAGTCGGCGCCGCACCCGGGCAAGCAACGCGACGTCGGTCATCGAAGGTCACCGGCCGCGATCGTTCGCCCGGCCCAGCTGGTCGAGGCCGGCTGGCCACGGCCCAGGAGCGTGTCGAGGAAGCCGTCGCAGAATCGGGCGAGCGGTCCGTGTCCGCGCCCGGCCGGCGCATCGCCTCGCTCGAGCGCGGCCGCGAGGCCTGGTTCCGGGCGCAGGTAGCCGGCGAGCGGGAGCCCGAGATTCGCGGCCACGTCACCGGCCGCCAGCCCGCCAGGCGCCGGACCGCGTTCGACGACGTACACCTGGGCCGCGCGACCCACCATTGCCGCGGCCACCCGAGCGGCTGCGGCGGCGGCCCTTATCGCCAGGGGGACCACGAGGAGGACGACGTCAGCCACCGCGAGCGCTACGTCACCGGCCGGCTCTGCGTGCCTTGGCAAGTCGAACACGACGAGGTCGCCGGCTCGAAGCAACGCGCGCACCACGTTGGTGACGGCGTCCTCGCAGAGTTGCGCATCGGCCACGGCCGGCGAAGCGCGACCCCACGAGAGCACGGCGAGCCCGCCGATGCGCGGCAGCGCCTCGGTCAGTGCAACAGGAGACAGCCGGCCGGTCACGGCACCGAGATCGGGCCAACGCAAGCCGACTGCCTGCTCGCCGCCGAAGAGAAGATCGATCCCGCCACCGAACGGATCAGCGTCGACGAGGGTGGTGCGAAGGGAGCGTCGCATCGCCATCACCGAGAGGGCTGCGGCCAGCGTGCTTGCGCCCGCACCTCCTCGGCCGCCGACGACGCCGACCGAAGCCGCGGTGGTGGCTCGGCTCTCCATCGCCTCCGCGAACCGCGCCACCAGCCAGGGTTCTGCGTCGGGCAGGACCGCTACGTGTTCGGCCCCGATCGCAACGGCCTGCCGCCAGATCGCGGCGGCGTCGGAACCGGCCGACCCGCCGGCGCCGGCGCCGGCGAGGCGTTCGCGACCCACGACGACGACACCGCCGCGCCGCGGCAGCCGGGCCCGGGCGAGCGGCTCGCACTGCTCGTCGTCCGCGAGCACGAGCGGAGCGCTCCCCCACGAGCGCCGGGCCGCCACCACGTCCGGGCACACCTCGACCTCGGTGCCCGCGGCAGCGGCGAGCCGGACGATGTCGTCGAGCAGGGCACCGTCGCGAGTGACGAGCAACGGCCGGGGCGAATGGGGCGGCTGTGGCGTCCATCGCGACGCGACTCGCTCGTCCGGCCCGAGCGGTGGTCGAGGCTGGGATGTGCCCTGCCCGCCGCCGAACTGGGCACGAAGATCGAAAGCCACCGCCCCTCCTCCCAGTCGCCTGCTTGCCTGCCAACCCGGTCAACGGTGCCGGAAACAGGGCAGGGCTCGCCGAGCACGCGCGCGAGTTGTGGACGGCGCTGGTGCGGGCTGGGGAGAGGATGTGCCGACCGCGCGATCGTGCGAGGCGTGGTCCGCGGAGCACGATCGGGAAGACACGATCGGGAAGGCCGGGGTGCCCGGGGGGAAAGCGAACGGCCCCCGCCGGGGGGGTAGCGGGGGCCGTTCAGAGGTCCGGCTCTGGGGGGGGAGAGCCGCACCACTACCAAGGTAACGCTTTCGGCCGCTGCGGCAACCTCTTCGCGAAGTTTCTTTACCCTTGGGTTTACCTTCTAGACGCCCCTCCGTCGCGTCCCGGATGTCGGGAGCCGGGGCGTCGTCCGCCTATTCTCGGCACGTGGGTATCGCAGAACCAGCCGCCGGAACCGCCCGCTCGGCTGCGTTCTTCGACCTGGACAAGACGATCATCGCCAAGTCCAGCGTGATGGCGTTCGGCCGGTCGTTCTACCAGGGCGGGCTGATCACTCGGCGCGCCGTCCTGCGCAATACCTACGCCCAGTTCGTCTACCTCGTGGGCGGCGCCGACCACGCGCAGATGGAGCGGATGCGCGCCTACCTCTCCCAACTCTGCAAGGGCTGGGACGTCGACCAGGTCAAGGCGATCGTCGCCGAGACCTTGCACGATCTCATCGACCCGCTGATCTATGACGAGGCCGCAGCGCTCATCGAGGAACACCATGCCGTCGGCCGCGACGTCGTGATCGTCAGCTCGTCGGGAGCAGAGGTGGTCGAGCCGATCGGCGCCATCCTCGGCGCCGACCACGTGATCGCTACCCGGATGGAGGTCGAGCACGGCCGCTATACCGGCACGATCGACTACTACGCCTACGGGCCCGGAAAGGCCGCGGCGATCGAAGAACTCGCCACGGCGCAGGGGTACGACCTCGCGCAGTGCTTCGCCTACAGCGACTCGCTCACCGATCTGCCGATGCTCGAAGTCGTCGGACATCCCTGCGTCGTCAACCCCGACCGCGCGTTGCGAAAGGAAGCGATCGGGCGAGGCTGGCCGATTCTGGATTTCACCAACCCCGTCCCGTTGCGGAGCAGGGTCGGCCTGAACCCGGTGCGGGGTCCGGTCCTCGCCGCCGCCGGCGTCGGGGCAGGGGTCGCCGCTGGTCTGGTGTGGTACGCGCGACGCCGAGCACGCATCACGTCGGACGACGTGTGAGCACCCGAACGCGGCACCCAGCGACAGATCGAGCGGGCGGCGGTAGTTCGGAAAGATCCGCGAAACTCAACTCGGTTGTTCTTCTGTGCCCTCTTCCGCTCACTCGGCGACAGGCGTAGAAACGTCTTAGGGCCCGGTGCCGCGAGGGGCGGTGTCCCCCCGGAGTTCCGGACCC
This sequence comes from uncultured Actinomycetes bacterium, assembly GCA_963782965.1. Classification (GTDB taxonomy): domain Bacteria; phylum Actinomycetota; class Actinomycetes; order Acidothermales; family Acidothermaceae; genus CAWALV01. The sequence goes on along the minus strand of CAWALV010000006.1, from coordinate 246,684 downwards.
CGCACGACACCCGAGTACCCACGCGGGACCAGCCGTTTCAGGCGGTCGAGCGAGGCGGTACCGACGGAGTCCGGCACGCCGGGCCACCGCGGTGCAGGCCTCCCGACGTGTAGGTGCACGCTTGGTAACTCGGGTGCGCGCGAGCAGCGGCGTCCCGTCTCTGCGGGGCGCCGCTCGCACGCATTCGGGGGGCGTCCGATTTCGGGGCGAATGTCACTCGCGCTCCGGTGGCACCGGTGCCAGTGCAGATCATCTGATCGGCGCCGGGGTCTTGCTCAAACGGCGCTCACGCTGCAAGGTTGGGCCACCCAAAACCGAACGACAGCATCCGGCACAGGCTTCGAAGTAGTTGAACGGGAGCCGACCCCGGGTGACGGCCATAGAAGAACAGTGGCGTCAGCGCTGACGCCGGGAGAGGAAGGCGTGTCGTGACCGAGGCAGCACCGCAGTCGACCCTGTCAAATCTGCTGCACGAAACCCGGAGGTTCGACCCGCCGCCGGAGCTTGCGGCGAACGCGATCGCCACCGAAGCGACGTACCAGGAAGCAGCGGCCGATCGCCTGGCCTTCTGGGAGAAGCAGGCGAAGCGCCTGACCTGGGCACAGCCCTGGACCCAGGTACTCGATTGGAGCGGCGCGCCGTTCTCGAAGTGGTTCGTCGGCGGGAAGCTCAACGCCGCGGTGAACTGCCTCGACCGCCACGTCGAAGCGGGCCACGGCGACAAGGTCGCCTACCACTGGGAGGGCGAGCCCGGCGACACGCGCACCATCACCTACGCCGAACTCACCAAGCTGGTGTGCCAGGCCGCCAACGCCCTCACCGAACTCGGGGTGAAGACCGGCGACCGCGTGATGATTTACATGCCGATGATCCCGGAAACCGTCATCTCCATGCTCGCCTGCGCGCGCATCGGCGCACCGCACTCCGTCGTCTTCGGCGGCTTCTCGGCTGAAGCGCTCGCGGGCCGTACCAACGACTGCGACGCCCGGTTCATCATCACCGCCGACGGCGGGTACCGCCGTGGTGCGCCGAGCGCACTGAAGCCGGCCGTCGACCAGACCGTCAAGGAGTGCCCGCAGGTCGAGAAGGTTCTCGTCGTCCGCCGCACCGGCCAAGACGTCGTGTGGGACGACAGCCACGACGTCTGGTGGCACGACGTCGTCGACAAGCAGCCCACCACGCACGAGGCGGAGGCGTTCGACGCCGAGCACCCGCTGTACATCATGTACACGAGCGGCACCACGGCCAAGCCCAAGGGAATCCTGCACACCACCGGTGGCTACCTCACCGGCTGCGCCACAACGCACAAGATGGTGTTCGACCTGCACGAGGACACCGACGTGTACTGGTGTGGCGCCGACATCGGCTGGGTCACCGGCCACAGCTACATCGTCTACGGACCCTTGGCCAACCGGACGACGTCCTTCATGTACGAGGGAACGCCCGACACCCCCGCGCGCGACCGCTGGTGGTCGATGATCGAGAAGTACAAGATTTCGATCCTCTACACCGCGCCGACCACGATCCGGACCTTCATGAAGTGGGGCGACGAGTTTCCGGCAGGGCACGACTTGTCGTCGCTGCGTTTGCTCGGGTCGGTAGGCGAGCCGATCAACCCCGAAGCCTGGATGTGGTACCGCAAGTACATCGGCGGCGACCGCTGCCCGGTCGTCGACACGTGGTGGCAGACCGAGACCGGATCGATCCTCATCACGCCGTTGCCCGGCGTCACCTCCACCAAGCCCGGTGCAGCGATGACGGCCTTCCCGGGCATCGTGGCCGACGTCGTCGACAACGAGGGGAACTCGGTCGGCAACGGCGAGGGTGGCTACATGGTCATTCGCGAGCCGTGGCCGTCGATGCTGCGCGGCATCTGGGGCGACCCGGACCGCTACAAGCAGACCTACTGGTCACGATTCCCCGGCCTCTACTTCGCCGGCGACGGAGCCAAGAAGGACGAGGAAGGCGACTACTGGTTGCTCGGCCGCGTCGACGACGTCATGAACATCTCCGGCCACCGCATCTCCACGACCGAAGTCGAGCACGCGCTGGTCGGTCACCCCAAGGTTGCCGAGGCGGCAGTGGTGGGCGCGAGCGACCCGATGACCGGGCAGGCCATCGTGGCGTTCGTGACGGTCAAGGGCAATGTGCCGGACGACGAGTCGCAAGGCCATGCGTTCGCCGACGAGTTGCGGGCGCACGTGGCCAAGGAGATCGGCCCGATCGCCAAACCGCGCGACATCCTGATCACACCTGACCTGCCGAAGACGCGGTCCGGCAAGATCATGCGCCGGCTGCTGCGCGACGTCGCGGAAAAGCGCGATCTCGGCGACACGACGACGCTGCTCGACCCCGCGGTCGTCAGTTCGATCGCGGCCAGGATGCCGGCCGCCGCAGAGGAGTAGCCGCTCGACGAATCGGCGACCTGCCAACCGTTGCAGGTCGATCACGTAAACGTGGTCAACACCCCCGAGGACAGGCTTGCAGGCCTGACCTCGGGGGTGTTCGCCTCATAAGGGCCCGTTCTCGGGCGCACATTCCGGACGGCGCTACCGCCGCGCCGGCGTGATCACAACCGGTAGGCTCGACCGCAGGTGTGCCGGGAAGTCTGGTCGGCGCCATTCGCTGCTGCCGCCAGCCAGGGAGGCCGCCCGTGCACGCCGTCGAGCGTTTCGGTGCCGACGTTCTCGTGTGGGGCGTCGTGGGCATCGCCGCACTGTTCGGCCACCGCCTTGCCCGGCTGATCCGGATACCCGCGCCGGCCCTGTTCCTCGTCGCGGCGGCAGCTTTGGCCAGCGAACTGAAAGCGGTCCGCGACGCCATCCAGCTGCCGACGGTGGTCGACCTGGTCACCCTGGCGCTCGTCATCATCTTGTTCGACGGCGGGCTCCACCTGGGCTCCCGGCGTTTCCGGCAGGCGGCCGCACCGATCGTCGTCCTCGGCGTGTTCGGCACGTTCGCCACGACGGCCCTCATCGCGGTCAGCTCACATTTCATCTTCGGCCTGGAGTGGAAGGTGGCCCTCGTGCTCGGCGCGGCACTCGCGCCGACCGACCCGGCGGTCGTCTTCTCGGTGCTCGCGAACAAGGAGATCGCCGGGCGTACCTCGGCGATCCTCGAAGGAGAGTCCGGCTTCAACGATCCTGCGGGCATCGCCCTGCTCCTCGGCTTCGTCTCCCTCGCCACGCACCCGCACGGCTCCATAACGAGTGTCGCCACGACATTCCTCGTCGAGATGGCGGTCGGTGCCGTTGTCGGCATCGTCGGCGGTCGCGCGCTCGGCTGGCTGCTCAGCTGGCGTGAGCCGCTACTCAGTTCTCAGCAGCCCATTCGCGCACTGGCCGGGGTGCTCGTCATCTACGGCGCAGCGACCGTTGCCCACGGCTCGGGCTTCCTTGCCGTGCTCATCGCCGGAATCCTGCTCGGCGACCAGGAGGAGCGGCACGGCCCCGCCGTCCGGCGGTTTCACGCGACGCTCGCAAACATGGGCGAGATCGTGGCCTTCGTCTTGCTGGGGCTGTCGATCCGGCTGAGCACGATCGTGGAGCACTACGCATGGCTCATCGGCGTCTGCCTGGCGATACTCATCGCGCTGGTTCTTCGTCCGGTGGCCGTCCTGCCGATGCTCGCACCCATCACGTTGCACACCGGCGAGCGATTGTTCGTCGCGTGGGCGGGCCTCAAAGGTGCGGTGCCCATCTTGCTGGGAGCACTAGCGGTCACCGGTGGCACGCCCGACGCGAAACGGCTCTACGCCATCGTCTTCGTGGTGGTCGCGATTTCGGTCGCCGTCCAGGGTGGAACACTGCCCTATGTCGCGAAACGACTCGGTGTCACCATGCGCGACTCCGCCGAGGGTTGACGAGAGCCGAGCTCACGTCACGCCGTGCACCTTCTTCTTCATCAGCCAGCTCACGACCTGCAGCGCGTCGGCCTGCGTCCAGTTGGCGTTCGCGGTGTCCGTCAGGTTCTGCCGACCCGTGTCGTTGAGGAAGCCGAGCTCGCCTGCGTTCAGGTGAGCGTCCAGGCCATTCACCATGCCCTGCATGACGTAGCGTTCGTTGCCCGAGGCGTCGATGTAGGTGACGACGTCGCTGTGTCCGATGTCGTAGGTCAGAGGCTTCTTCGTCAGCCAGTCGACGGCCGGCGGGTTGCCCTCCGGCTGCTTCGAATACGCGACGCCTACGTACTTCCAAAGGCTCGCGAGGTCTTGTGACGTGCCGGTAAGCAGGCTCCAGTTCGGCAGCAGGTCGGCGAAGGAGCGGTATGCGTGGAGCCGTGCCGGGTCGTCTCGCCCGGGGTCGATGGTCACGCCGACGAATTGCACCTTTCCGGCGAGGCCGGCTTTCGTCACCGCCTGGTCGACCTGGTTGAGCTCCGACATGACGATGGGACAAATCTCCTGGCATGTCGTCATGAAGTCGACGAGCACGACCAGCTTGCCGTGGAACGCGGCGAGGCTCGTCGGCTTGCCGTACTCGTCGACCAGCGGCAGCCGCGAAATGTCGGCCGGCAACAACTGATCCAGCTGGGTACCGACGGCAGCTCCCGGGGGTTTGGGCGCCGCGGCCCTGCCGGTCAGGCCGATCGCCGCCGCCACGCCGACGAGGGCGACGACGGCGGCGGCTGCCACCCACGGCGTCTTCCGCCGGCTCGAAGGCGTGACCTGCGGATCAACCGACGTCGTCATGGCCTGACCTCCTCGTGCGCTGGCTCTTGCACCGGCGGTGAGTTCTCGCCGGCGTTCAAGCGCGCCAGATACGCGTTGTAGTTGAGCAGCTGCTCGTCCTCGTCGGACGCCGGGCGGCCGGCCGAAACCGACTCCGCAGGCGAGCTGCCCGCCGCCAGTTCGGCGAACCGAGAAGCACGCAACGATTCCAGCCAGCGCCCGGCGTCGAGTGCGCGGCGTCCGGTGAGAGCGTTCACGAAGAGCAGCACGATGAACAGCAACATCAAGGCGTCGCCGCCGATCCACATCACCGCGCCACCGGCGTGCAGGTCGGCGACCAGGCTCGGCCCCCACGTCCGGCGTCCGGCATAGGCGGGAAACAGCTCGTGATTGGTCTGCATCAAGACCACACCGGTGAACGTGTCGACGGGCATGGCGATGACGAAGAAGAAGAGTTGCGCGGGGAACGACAGCCGCCACCGAAGTGGTTGTCGCCCCACCAGCGGCAGGAAGTACAGCAAGCCCGCCGCAAGGTAGACCGCGTGCTCGAGGTCGTGGACGACGGGGTGTGTGAGGACGAGGTTCATGAATCCCGTGAGGTGGGTGCCGACCACCGTCGCGGAGTACAGCCCGAAGCCGACGAGCGGAAAGGTCACGACGCTGACCGTGTTCGAACGCAGCCCGCGCTTCAGCCACGAATGCCACGGGTTACGGCTGGCGTGTAGCGCCAGCGTCACCGGCTGCCCGAGCAGGAGCAACGGCGGGGCAACCATCAACAGCAGCAGGTGCTGCCACATGTGCACCCAAAACAGCACGTCGTCGTAGGCAGCGACGCCGCTTTGCGTGGCGATCGCAACGACGGCGAGGCCTGCGACGAATGCGGCGGAGCGCCGAACCGGCCACGGTCGCGCGGGGTGGTCGCGGCGGACGGCGAGGACGCCGACACCGTAGGCGACCGCGGCGATCACCAGGGCGCCGCTCACGAGTGGTGCGAACTGCCAGGTGGTCACCACCCGTCCCAAGGAGATGGGCGGCGGCTGCACGTCGGCGGTGAGAAGCGCAGCCAGACCCGCACCGGTCATGCTCGCCCGCCCTCCGATCCCGATCGTCGTGCCACGCCTCGCGGCCCCGGTCACCGGGATGAACGCGCATCAGCGGTGGCTGGCTCCGCTCATCCAGGGTAGGTGAGAGGCATCAGACGCCCGAACGTGGTGAACTTGATCACCAATCGACTGACACCGGCGGCGGAGCCGCACAGGTGAGGAGGCCCGCGAGATGAGTGCCACCCGAGAAAAGGTGATCCCGACGACACCCCTCGAGGAGCGGTCCCTCGGCGAGCTGTTCGCGACGCTGAGCCGCGATGTCGCGCTCCTCGTGCATCAGGAGCTCGAACTGGTCAAGACGCAGGCGAAGGCGGCTGCACTGCGGGCCGGGGTGGGGGCCGGCGCCGCCATCGCCGCCCTGCTCCTCCTGCTGCTGGCCGCGCCGATGTGGTCGACCGCGTTCGCCTTCGGCATTCACAGCCTCGGGGTCAGCCTCGGGTGGTCCTTCTTCATCATCGGAGGGATCTACCTGGTGTTGATGCTGCCGCTCGGCGGTCTCGCCGCGGCTCAGTTGCGCAAGGCCAAGCCTCCGACGAACCCGGTGGCCTCGCTCAAGGCCGACTTCCAGGTGGTAGCGCACAAGTCGAACCAGCACCCTGAGAAGAGCGCCTAGAACCTCGGCGACGCACCCACCGGTTAGGTTTGACGCCGTGCACGGCGACTGGCTCGACATCGTCCTGATCGTCCTGATCGCCACCTCGGCTTTCTCCGGATATCGGCAGGGCTTCGTCGTCGGCCTGCTCTCGTTCGTGGGCCTCGTCGGCGGCGGCGTGGCGGGCGCCTTCCTTGCGCCGGTCATCGCCCGGCACTTCTCAGGCAACGCCGAAGCGATCGCCGGGGTCGTCGTCGTGTTCGGTCTCGCCTCGATCGGGCGTGCCATCGCCGGCGCGCTCGGCGCGAACGTACGTCGCCGCTTCCGCAATCCGCGGCTGCGGACCGCCGATGCCATCGGTGGCGGCGTCGTCTCGATCATCGCCGTCCTGCTCGTTGCGTGGTTCATCGGCAGCTCGCTGGTGCAATCGCCGTTCCCGACCGTCGCGCGGGCTGTCGACAACTCCCGCGTCCTGGCCGCCGTCGACCATCAGATGCCCCCGAGCGTGCAGTCGTGGTTCGCCGGGTTCCGCAAGGTCGTCGTCGACGGCGCGTTGCCGCGGGTGTTCGGCGCCCTGGGCGCGGAGCGGATCGTGCCTGTGGCGCCACCCGACCCCGCGGTCGCCAACCAGCCGGCCGTCGTGCAGGCGTATGCGAGCGTGGTGAAAGTGACCGGCGAAGCTCGGTCCTGCTCACGCGAGGTCGAGGGCAGCGGGTTCGTCTTCGCACCCGGCAAGGTCATGACGAATGCGCACGTGGTGGCGGGCGTGCAACGCCCTGCGGTCCAACTGCAGGGCGGCAAGCGCTACTCGGCGACCGTCGTCTACTACGACCCGCGCGTCGATGTCGCTGTCCTCGCGGTCGACGGGCTGCGAGCGACGCCGCTGACGTTCGTCTCTCACGAAGCAGACCCCGGGGCGTCGGCCGTCGTCGCCGGCTACCCGCAAAACGGCCCGTTCGTCGCCACCCCCGCTCGAATTCGCGGCGCGGAACGCGCCCGCGGCCCTGATATCTACCAAGACGCGCAGGTCACGCGAGAGATCTACGCGGTACGCGCAACGGTCGAGCCCGGAAACTCCGGCGGCCCGCTGCTCGACACCCATGGCGACGTCGACGGCGTCGTGTTCGGCAAGGCCGTCGGCGACCCCGAGACGGGCTACGCGCTCACCGCGGCGCAAGTCGCCGCAGCGGCCGAGGCCGGGCGGACGGCGACGGCAGCCGTCTCCACCCGCGGCTGCGACTGATCGACGCCGTGCGCCCTAGCCCGGCTCGGGCGCACGCAGCCGGAGACTCTCCGGCCGGTCGCCGCCGCCCGCCCTGAGGGCGCCGAGCAGTTCGGTCGCGTAGCGCTGCACGCCCACCAGGTCGACGCCGTGCGGGTCACCGCGATAGCCGGCGAGCCGCCCCGCGCCGCGTTCGAGCAGCGCACCGGCGCCGGCGACGTTCCCGCGCAGGAGATGGGTGAGGCCGACGGCCAGTTGGGCGAGACCTTGCCAAAGGTCGCGTTCGGTCGCCGGTCGCGACTTCCACGCCGCCTCCAGCACCTCGTGGGCGTGAAAGGGCAGGCCGTCGTCGAGGTAGCGCTGGGCGAGGGCAACGGCGTCGTCCGGCTCGAGATCGAGCTGTTCTGGCACCGGCTCGACTCCGGGACCGCCACCACGGGCGAGCGGTCGGCCCAGCTGGTCGCGGGCGCGCGCGTTGCGGGGCCGGCCGACGGCATCGCGGTCGCGGCCCGCCCCCGGTTGCGGCGAACCGCTCACCTGCTGCGGTCGATGTCGTCGAGCCAGTGCATGAGTTCGGCCGAGGACACCTTGGGCTTTTCCTCGTGCAAGAAGTGACCGGCCCCCTCCACCACGCGCCAGCTGTACGGTCCGTCGACGTAGCGGCCGGAACCGGCCGCCGTACGCGCCAGCACGCTGGCGTCGAGGCCGCCGTGCAGCTGCAGGGTCGGGACGCCGATGGGCCGGCGTAACGCGCGGGCGAAACGTTGCCCGTCCGGACGCACCTGCGAACGGACCAGCCAGCGGAAGTACTCCAGCGACGAGTGAGCGACGTGCGGTATCCGCATGTGAGCGCGGTACCGCTGCTCGGCCTCGAGGTCGGGCCAGCCCGGCCCGGACCAGTCTCGGAGCATCTTCGCGACGGCAGCCGCGTCGTGCCGGACGAGTTGGCGCTCCGGCAGCCACGGCCGCTGAAAGCTGAGCAGGTGTGAACTCGCCCGCAACTGACCGCGTGGGTCAAGCATCAGGGCGTTGCGGAACCGCAGCGGGTGCGGCGCCGACAAGACGGCGACCGCGCGGGCGAACTCCGGGTAGAGCGCGGCCGTGCACCAGGCCGCGAACCCACCCCAATCGTGGCCCACGATGACGGCGTCGCGGGCACCGAGCGCGCGGATCATGCCCACGACGTCGGAGGCCAGGGTGACGGCGTCGTAGCCTCGCGGCGGTTTGTCGCTTGCACCGTAGCCGCGAAGGTCGGGGGCCACGGCGCGATAGCCGCCCGCCGCAAGGGCCTCGAGTTGATGGCGCATCGACCACCAGAACTGCGGGAACCCGTGGAGCAGCACGACCAGCGGCCCCTCGCCCATCTCGGCGACGTGGAACCGCGTGCCGTTGGCGGTGATGTCGCGGTGACTCCAGGGCCCCTCGACGAGAACCGTGCTCGTGTCGCTGCTCATCGCCCCATCCGGCATGCGGCCAGCGTCCCACAGCCGGCCGCGGGCCGTCAGCCGAGAACTCCCGGGTGCGGGCCGGCGCACCGGCCCGCCGTCAGCCGATGACCAGCTGACCGACCATGCCGTCGTGCTGATGAAACGTGCATACGAACTGGTAGCTGCCCGGCGACGCGGCGTCCACAGTCACCGTCGAGGAGCTACCGCTGAAGATGGTCTGCGAGTGCACGCCCAGCGCGACTATCGCGAAGTTGGCGGGCAGCACGCTCGTGTTCCTGATCGTGATGCGCAGCCGCCCCGGCCGGGCTTCGACGAGATCGGGCCGAAACCGCTTGCCGTCGGTGGCGTCGATCACGACCTGCTGCACGCCGTCCGCGCCCGGCGTCGCGGTCGCCGTGGCACTCGGCTGGTCGACCGCGGCCGCGCCGGTGCCCGAGATGTGCGCGGTGGCCCCGCCGTTACAGGCCGCGACGAGGAGCAGCCCGACCGCTCCGAGTGCCCGGCCGATCCATGACCGGGGGATCACCAGGCACGCTCCGGCAACTCGCGGACGTCGTCGGCGTCCCACGGCAGCGACCAACCGGCCGCGTCGAGAAGCCGGCTCAACAATCCGGCGGTGAATCCCCAGACGAACAGGTCACCGACGTCGAACGCCGGGCCCACGTAGCCGCTGGGATGCCGCACGCGGTAGCGGTTCGCCGGGTCGACGAGGCTCGCGATCGGCACCCGCGCCACCGCCGCCACCTCGGCCTGGTCGACCGCGCGCACGCTCGACGGGTCGCGCCACCACGCCAGCACCGGGACGACGACGAAGCCGGACGGTGGCACCCACAGGCGCGGCAGCAGCAGCAAGACCTCGACGCCGGCCGGGTCGACCCCGGTTTCCTCGACCGCTTCGCGGATCGCGGTCGCCGCCGGCCCGTCGTCGTCCGGCTCGACCATGCCGCCGGGAAAGGCCGCCTGCCCGGGGTGATGCGGAAGGTCGCGACTGCGCTCGATCAGCAGGACGTCGGGACCGTTCGGGCCCTCGCCCAGCAAAATGAGTACCGCACTCTCGCGGCCACCTTCGGCGGGCAGCTCGAGCCGGCTCAGGTCGGCCGCGGTGAGCGATGCGGCGGCGTCGACCAGAGTCTGCAGCCAGGCCGGCACCGGCGCCGCGTCGTCAGCTGGAGACATCGACACCGAGATACCTGGTGACCAAGGTGGCAAGCTCCCCCTGTTTGAGCTCGCCGAGATGAATGGTGGCGACGCTGCCGTCGGGAGCTACGAAGACGGTAGCGGGGATGCCCGGCACCCGTGCCCACTGCGCAACCTTGCCGTGCGCGTCGAAGACCGACGGATAGTGCAGACCCAGGCCGTGGGCGGCGTCGAGCGCGTCGTTCGGGGTGTCGGGGTAGGCCCCGTCGACGACGCCGAGTACCGCAACGCGCCCGCCGGCCGCCGCGTAGAACCGCTGGATGAGCGGCGCCTCGGCCTTGCACGGCGGGCAGGGACCGGCCCAGACGTTGACGACGAGTGGCCCGCGCAGCTTGGCCAGATCGACCTTCGGGCCGTCGCCGAGACACGGCAGCGTGATCGACGGCAACCCGCCGGCCGCCTTCGCGCTGCCGGTGGCGGAGGGGCAGCGGGCGAGGTCGGCCCGTGCGATGAGGTTGCGGTCTCGGGGTGCGGCGCTGCTCTTCGCCGTCAACGCGTTGATGCCGAACGCGGCGGCGAGCAGGACGACGACGACGCCGACCGCGACGACCGAGCGCCTAATTTGCGTGTTCACGGCAGCGCGTCGACGGGCCCGGTCTTGACGAGCTTCTCGGCGGCCGCGCGCTCGGTCGGACCGGTGCCGAAAGCCGGGCACATCGCGGCGAGCCCGCACGCACCGCACGCGGGCTTGCGGGCGTGGCAGACCCGGCGGCCGTGCCAGATGACCCGGTGCGACAGCAGCGTCCACTCCTTGCGGGGTATCAGCGCCGCGATGTCCTGCTCGATCTTGACCGGGTCGTCGGACGTCGTCCAGCCGAAGCGGCGGGAGAGTCGCTGCACGTGCGTGTCGACCGTGATGCCCGGGACGTCGAAAGCATTGCCGAGCACGACGTTCGCCGTCTTGCGGCCGACCCCCGGCAAGGTGACGAGCTGCTCGAGTTTGTTGGGCACCTCCCCGCCGAACCGCTCGCAAAGGGCCTGCGCCATGCCCAGGATCGAGTTCGTCTTGGCCCGGAAGAACCCGGTCGACGCGATGATCGACTCGACTTCGGCACGGTCGGCCGCCGCGTAGTCGGCTGCCGTCTTGAACTTCCCGAACAGCGTGGGAGTGACCATGTTCACTCGCTTGTCGGTGCATTGCGCCGACAGGATCGTGGCGACGAGGAGCTCGAGCGGGTTGGAGAAGTCCAGTTCGCAGTGGGCGTCGGGGTAGCAGTCGGCGAGCACCCGGTTGACTTTCCGCGCGCGCCTGACCAACGCCTGATGGGTCTCGCCCTCGAACGAACGGCGTGCCGGTGTCACGCCGCCGAGCCTAACTCGCGACGCCGTAGTGCAGAGCAGGTGGAACCGGGGCCCGGCCTAGACGTCGTCGAGCGTGAAGTTGCCCGCGGGCGCGGCGTCTTGCGCCGGAGTCGACTGCGCAGCGGCCGGCGCGGCCGGAGCGCCGGCCGGTGCCGCCGCAGCAGCCGCCGCCGCTTCTTGGGCCACCTGCTCGAAGTGCGCGTCGAGAGCGGTGAACGCCGCGGAGACCGCGGCCGGATCGCCGCCGTGGCGCTGCTCCTGGTAGACCGCCTCCCCGAGGCTTCGGTACAGCTCCGCCTCGGATCGGCCCTGCTGGTAGGAGCTGACCTTCGCCTGCCCCTGCTGAACCGCCTGCGTAGCCGCGGCCTTCGCTTTGTCGAGGAATCCCATGTCAGTCACGACCTCCGAACAGTGAGCCGAGCGGATTGCTTGCCTTCTCGTCATGGCCAAGATGCGAGTTCTTCACGATCGCATGCGCCAAGGATTCGATCGTCATCGACTGCAGGATCACCGTACCGTCGCCTTCGAGCGTCGCCTGGTTGAAACCGTTGCCACCCAACAACCCGCTCATGATGGTCTGGGTGTTGAGCGCCCCGATCCGCTCGACGCCGTACCGCACGGTGTCCTCGAACGCGACGAGGCACCCGGTGTGCACCTGAATCTTGCCGCCGTACTTCGCCGGGTTGAGGTCGATGAAGTTGCCCGCGCCGGCGACGAAAAGTGTTCCCTGGCCGGTGAACTTCTCCAAGACGAAACCCTCGCCGCCCTTCAGACCCTGCCTCAGTCCGCTGAACGCGATGTCGAAGTTCACCCCGGCTTCGGCCGCGACGAACGCATCTTTTTCGGCGAACCAGCCGCGGGAGCCGTCGAGTTCGATCGCGCGCATCTCACCGGGCAGGGTCCCGGCGAGACTGATCAGCCCGGCTCCACCCCGAGGCGTGAAGTACTGGAAGGCGATCGACTCACCAGCCAGCATCCGCTTGCCCACGTTCACTGCCATGCCGAGCAGCCCGCCGCTGCCGCCTTGCCCACTCGGGCTGCTGACCTTGGTCTCGACGGCCACGTTGACCGTCTTCCACAGGAACTTGCCGGCCTCGGCGTAGACCGTCTGGTTTTCGTTGACCTGGCACACGACCATTTGCATGGCGTTGCCCACGATCTTGTGCGAGATGGACACCTGCGCCCCTTCCCGGCGCCGGATCGCCGGTCGCATGCCGGCCGATACGGCGTCGCCCCAACCATGCGCGCTCTGCGCGTGGCTCACGCTACCGATCGCGAGCGCTCACGAACAGCCGTTCACCGCTCGGGCAACCGATCTCGTTCGCCTGACCGGGTGAAGCCTTGCCGGCGCCGCTGCGCAACGGCCGCCGCGGGGCAGCTTTGCCGAAGCACCGACCTCAAGGGTCTTGGGATCTGCGCCGATGCCGCCTGAGTATCCGAATCACGAACAGCAGTCCGACGGAACGACTGCCCGCTGCGGCGACAGCGACATCGGCGCGAACCTCGGCAGGAGCCACGAATGGGGTCGCAGTGAACACGGGCAACGCGGATCGTCGCAACCGCCCGGCGACGCCACGGCGGATGCCGGAGCGCAACGATGCCTTCGCCCATCTGTCGATCGGCGATCTGCGCACCTACCGACAGACGCTCGCCGAGGAAGAGAACCGGGTCTCCTACTGGCGACGCATCATCCAGGCTCGGCTGGACCTGGTGCGGGCCGGCGAAGCCGGTGGCGTCGACGTCACCAACCTGCGCGCCGTCTTCGCCGAAGCCCGCCTGCGGAGCGGACGGCGCGCGCTCATCACCGTGCTGCCGGTCGAGGACATCCCGCCACTCCCCGACCTGGAGAAGTTGTGGGACCGCGCCCCCCGCGACGGCGACACCCAACACAACGAGACGCTGGCCCGGGAACTGGCCGGCGCCGAGATCCAACTCTCGGCCTACCGAGCCGCCCTGCATCGTCGCATCACGGGGGCGACGGAAGAGCTCATCGCTCGCTACCGCGAAGACCCGGCCCTGTGCCTTCTCGCGTTGCCCGCACCGCGCGATCGCCGGAGAGCGGGCACAGCAAACACGGCAAGCACAGCGGGTACGGCGGCCGGCCAGTCCGCCATCGCCGGTCGCCGGTAGCACGCCGCCGGCCGCAGGTGACAAGAAAGGAAGCGCTTCGTCCCACGCGGGCCGCCGCGCGGATGTGAGAATCATCTCGTGGACGACGTGCTAAGCGGGCTGCCGCTCTTCGCCGCATTGGACGACGACGCGAACACGGCGTTGCGCGCCGCAATGCGCCGCGAGCAGTTCCAGCGCGGCGAGGTCATCTTCAACGAGGGCGACCCGGGCGACAAGCTCTACGCCGTCATCGACGGCAAGGTCAAGCTCGCCCGCACCGCGCCTGACGGCCGGGAGAACCTACAAGCCGTGCTCGGGCCCGGCGAGATGTTCGGCGAACTCTCGCTGTTCGACCCGAAGCCGCGCACGGCCGGCGCGATCGCCATCACCGATTCCGTGCTCGCGTCGCTCGCGCACGACGCGCTCCGGCCGTGGATCACCGGCCGCCCCGCGGTCGCCGTCCAGCTGTTGCAGGCCCTCGCCCAACGGCTCCGACGCACCAACGACGTCCTCGCCGACCTCGTGTTCTCCGACGTGCCCGCCCGGGTCGCGAAGGCACTGCTCGGGCTCGCCGAGCGCTTCGGCCAGCCGACCGCCGAAGGGCTGCACGTCGCGCACGACCTCACCCAAGAAGAGCTGGCGCAACTGGTCGGCGCTTCGCGCGAGACCGTGAACAAGGCGCTCGCCGACTTCAGCGCCCGCGGCTGGCTGCGCATCGAGTCGCGAGCCGTCGTCATCAAAGACATGGACGGGCTGAACCGCCGCGTCAAGTAAGCGCGCTCACGCCTCGGGGACCCGCTCGCCGTTCTCCGCCAGGTACTCGAGCTGCGCGCGCAGCGACCACAGCGCCGGTTCGCGCAGCCCCGGGTCGATGTCGCCGTACACCTTCGCAAGCACGGCGTCGACGTCGGCAGCACCCCCGGCGATGGCGGCGCGTACCTGATCGAGGCGCCGGCCGCGGTGGTCGAGGTAGCCGGTCAGCAGCTCTGCCGGGTCGTCGCGCACCGGCCCATGACCCGGGAGGACGACGCGTAGCTCGCGCGTATCGGCAAGTGCCCGCAGCTTGGCCAGCGTGTGCAGGTAGTCGCCGAGCCGGCCGTCGGGCCACGCGACGACGCTGCTGCCGCGACCGAGGACGGTGTCACCCGTGAGCAGCGCACCTTCCTCGGCGACGACCACGCAGATCGAGTCACCGGTATGCCCCGGGGCAGGCACGATCTCGAGCGTGAGTCCGGCGACATGGAGCCGCTCACCGCCGACGAGCGGGTCGGCATCCACGCACAGCGCGGCGTCGGCGGCGCGGACCGGAGCGCCAACGCGTGCCGCGAAGCCTGCGGCTCCCTCGGCGTGGTCGGCGTGCCCATGGGTGAGAAGCACCAGGGCGACGCTGGCGCCTGATCCGGTCGCGGCCCTCGCCACCGCACCGAGGTGCGCCGGGTCGGCCGGCCCGGGGTCGACGACCACCACGTGTGCCGATCCCGGCTCCGCGAGCAGCCAGGTGTTGGTCCCGTCGAGCGTCATCGGCGACGGGTTCGCGGCGCGCACCAGGCCGACCCCGCGCGTGACCGGCACGGGTGCGGTCACGAGGCACTCCTGACCGGCCGGAACGCCGGCGGCTCGGCGTCCAGATCGATCGTCAGAGCCCAGTGCGCGACGGCACGGTGTTGAACCGCGGCCAACACCTCCGCGACCGAACCGAACGCCACCAGCTCACGCAGCGTCTGCTCGGTGGGCGGCAACAAGAGCCACTCGCCGTCCCGCTGACGCTCCAGCGCGCGGTGCGGCGTCACCCACTCGGCGGCATCGGCCTCGCCGTCACGCGCCTGCACCGGCCCGGGCGGGGCCGCTGCGACGAAGAACCTCGTGTCGTAGCGACGCGGCTCGAACGGCGGGGTCAGCCAATGCGACCACGGCCGCAACGTGTCGTCGGCGACGACGAGGCCGGTCTCCTCCGCGGTTTCGCGCACGGCGGCGCGCAGCAGCGCCGCTTCGAGATCGTCGCCGGCTGCCCTGTCCGCCGGATCGACCGATCCGCCCGGGAAGACGTGTATGCCGGGGGCGAACGCGAGCGTGGCGACCCGGCGCATCAACAGCACCTGCAGGGCGGCGGCCGGCTGCTCGCCGTCCCGGAGCAGGACGACGGTGGCTGCCGGGCGGGCAGGCGCCGGCTCGGAGCCGCTGGCCAGGAACCGGCGAGCGCGATCGATCAGCTCGGGCGTCGGGCGCGGGAATCCGGCCGGCAGGGGAGGCGGCGGGTCAGTCAGCCCGCACCTCGAAGATCATCTCGACCTCCACCGGCGCGTCGAGGGGCAGTGCCGCGACACCGACCGCGCTGCGCGCGTGCGTACCGGCGTCGCCGGAACCGCCACCGAAGACGTCACCGAGCAGGTTGCTCGCGCCGTTGATCACGGCCGGCTGGCCGGTGAACGTGGGGGCGCTGGCGACGAAGCCGACCACCTTCACCACCCGGACGACGGCGGCGAGGTCGCCGACCACAGCCCGAAGGGCAGCCAGCGCGTTCAGGGCGCACACCTGGGCAGCGGCGTGCGCGTCGTCGGGTGAGACCTCGGCCCCGGCGTCGACGCCGACCACCCCTACCTTGCCGACCGCCACGAGGCGGCCGTCGACCAGCGGCAACTGGCCCGAGGTGTAGACGTGATCGCCGGTACGCACCGCCGGCACGTAAGCGGCGAGGGGTGCGGTGACCTCGGGGAGGGCCAGCCCGAGTTCAGCGAGCCGTTCCTCCGGTGTCGCGGCGCCGGCCATGCTCAGACCTCCTTCGGCCGCTTCAGGTAGGCGACCAGCTGCTCGGAATTGGGCCCGGGGACGACGCTGACGAGCTCCCACCCGTCATCGCCCCAGGTATCGAGGATCTGCTTGGTCGCGTGTACGAGCAGCGGCACGGTTGCGTACTCCCACTTGGTCATGACCGCGAGCCTAACCCGGCGGCTCGTTACCCTCAGCATCGTGACTCCGAGTAGAGCGAGCCAGCCGAAAGACCGCGACTGGGAAGGCGTGCGCCTGCACGTCGTCACCGGCAAGGGCGGCACCGGCAAGACGACGGTTGCCGCAGCACTCGCGCTGGCCCTGGCGGCCGGTGGTCGGCGCACGCTGCTGGCCGAGTGCGAGGGCAGGCAGGGGTTGGCCCGGCTGTTCGACGCCGACCCGCTGCCTTACGCCGAGCGCCGGGTCGCCGTCGCGCCCGACGAAGGGATGGTCTACGGGCTGGCGATCGACCCGGAGGAGGCGCTGCTCGAATACCTCGACATGTACTACCACCTGGGCCGGCCGGCCAAGGTGCTGCACCGCATGGGGGCGATCGACTTCGCGACGACGATCGCGCCCGGGGTCCGTGACGTGCTGCTCACCGGCAAGGTCTACGAGGCGACGCGCCGCCGATTGGACTCGGCACGTCCGGCCCGAACGGCTGCCCGGGTGACCGCGGCGTCGAACAGCGACGGTCACGTCTACGACGCGGTCGTTCTCGACGCGCCACCGACCGGGCGCATCGCCCGCTTCCTCAACGTCAACAGCGAGGTTGCCGACCTCGCCCGGGTCGGACCCGTCAACCGCCAGGCCGAGTCGATCATGCGGATGATCAGGTCACCGCAGACCGTCGTGCATCTGGTCACCGTGCTGGAGGAGATGCCGGTACAGGAGACGTTGGACGGCATCGCCGAGTTGCAGTCCTTCGACCTGCCGGTGGGCGGCCTCGTCGTCAACCGCATCCATGAGGCGCCCCTGACGTCCGCCCAGCTCCGGACCGCAGCAGCAGGTGAGATCGACACCGCATCACTGCGAAAGGGCCTGGCTACGCTCGGGATAACGACCGACGACGCCATCAGCGAAGGGCTCGCCACGCAAGCCACCGACTACGCCCAGCAGTTGGCTCAGGAACGCCGGCTGCTCGCCAAGCTCAAAGCAGCGGATCGGCCGCTCTACCTCCTGCCCGATCTCGACACGAGCGACGTCGGGCGGCTTTACTCGTTCGCCGCGCAGTTCCAGGCGCAGGGAATGGCCTGACATGGTCGTTCGCTCCGACGGCCGAGCCGCGCCTGCCCCGAGTTATCTCGATATCGAGGCGCTTGTCACCGACCCCGGTACCCGCGTCGTCGTCTGTTGCGGCTCAGGGGGCGTCGGCAAGACCACGCTCGCAGCCGCGCTCGGGTTGCGCGCCGCCGAGAGCGGACGTCGAGTGGTGACGCTCACCATCGACCCCGCCCGGCGCCTCGCGCAATCGCTCGGCCTTACCGAGCTCGACAACACGCCGCGGCCGGTGGCCGGCATCCGATCGACCGGCCCGGGCGGCGAACTGCACGCCATGATGCTCGACATGAAGCGCACGTTCGACGAGATCGTGCAGGCGCACACGACTCCCGCCAAGGCGGCGCACATCCTGGAAAACCCGTTCTACCAATCGTTGTCGTCGAGCTTCGCCGGCACGCAGGAATACATGGCCATGGAAAAGCTCGGTCAGCTGCGCCGCTCCGACCGCTGGGACCTCATCGTCGTCGACACTCCGCCGGCCCGATCGGCGTTGGACTTCCTCGACGCGCCGGCCCGACTCGCCAGGTTCCTCGACGGGCGCTTCATCCGAACGTTGCTGGTGCCTGCGCGGGCCGGCGGGCGCGGCTACGTGAAAGCGGTGCAGGCGGGGTTGGGGTTCGTCACGGGCGCCATGACAAAACTGCTCGGAGCGCAACTGTTGACCGACGTGCAGACCTTCGTCGCCGCGATGGACACCATGTTCGGCGGACTGAGGGAACGCGCAGACGCGACGGCGAAGCTCCTGCGGACCCCGGGCACGTCATTCGTCGTGGTTGCCGCCCCCGAACCCGATGCGCTGCGCGAGGCTTCGTATTTCGTGGAGCGGCTCGTCCGCGAGGACCTGCCGCTGGCCGGTGTCGTCATGAACCGGGTGCACCGCAGCGCGGTGCCACAACTGTCGACGGCACAAGCATCGGCCGCCGCCGAGGCCGCGAACGGAAGTGACGATCCGGACACCTCCTTGGCGGCCGGCCTGCTGCGCATCCACGCTCAGCTCCTGCAGCTGCAACAGACCGAGCAGCGGAGGTTGGACGGGTTCGCACTCGCGCACCCGACGGTGGCGACCGCTTGGGTGCCGGCCTTCCCACGCGACGTCCATGATCTTTCGGGGCTGCGAAACCTCGCTGCCGCCGTGCGGCGTCCCGCCTGACCCCCGCCTTAGGGAGGCCTCGACGCCCTGCCCGCTGCCTCAGCCGGCTGCCGAGTAGCGCTCGGTGGTGGTGCGCTCGAAGTCCTCCATCGCGGTGCTGAGCAGCCGGCTCCAGGAAGAGATGTTGGGACGGCGGCGCAGCAGGGCGCGACGCTCCCGCTCGGTGAGGCCACCCCACACACCGAACTCGACTCGGTTGTCGAGAGCGTCCGCCAGGCACTCGGCGCGGACCCGGCAGCCGAGGCAGATCGCCTTCGCGCGGTTCTGGGCAGCGCCTTGCACGAACAAGGCATCCGGATCCGAGTCACGGCACGCCGCAACCGACGTCCAATCATTACTCCACGTCATCGGGCGGCCCGTCCTTCGCTCTTGCTTTCGCCACGCACCCGCCGGCTGGTCGTGACATCCGCAAACCGGACCCCGACAGCAGCGCGTACCCCGTCATCTTGCTGACCGGTGCACCAGCCCCGATTCTCGGCCGAGGCGCATGGTGCATCCGTCGTGCTTCGACGGTAAGGATTCGGGCGCAACGGGCACAGCCTCCGTTCGGCCCATTCGCGCTGACCCACCCGGGTCATACACCACCCACACGGGGGAGCGCCCGCCTAGTCACGGACCATACCGACCTGACCCTCGGTGACCCGTTCGTCCGTGGCCCGCAGCGCGGCCATGGACGGCGACGCCACCGCCCGCCACCAGCCGGGAGCGACCCCGGCCGGCGCCCACCAGTTACCCTGCAGAAGTGTCCGATCGGTCCTTCCTGCTCCCCCGCTCCCCCGCCGCGCGCCGGTGGGGCTCGTGATGCGGCGACCGGTCACGCGGCGTCCCGACCGGCTCCGGGCGGGGCCCGCCTTGTTGCGGATCTTCCTGCTTTGCGTGCTCGCAACGCTCGCCGGTGCGCTCGTCGCCGCAATGGCCCTGCCGGCGGTCGGCGGCGCGGGCGTCGTGGTGCGCGACGCTATCGGCACAATCAGCTTCTCCGATCTCCCGGTCGAGCTACAGCAGCCGCCGTTGTCCCAGCGCTCGGTGATCCTCGCGGCGAACGGCGAGGAGCTTGCCACCTTCTACTACGAGAACCGGCAGTCCGTGTCGTTGTCCGACGTGGCGCCGGTGATGCGCAAGGCCATCGTGGCGATCGAGGACTCCCGGTTCTACGAGCATCACGGCATCGACCCCAAGGGCATCATTCGCGCACTGGTGAAAGACAGCTCCTCCGGCTCGGCCATCCAGGGCGCCTCGACGATCACGCAGCAATACGTCCGGCAGGCGCTGGTCGAGACCAACGCGCAGGAGAACAACACGGCCGCCGCGCAGGCCGCCACGGCGAAGACGCTTAGCCGAAAGCTCACCGAAGCGCGTTACGCGCTCGCCCTCGAGCAGAAGCTGTCGAAGGACCAGATTCTCGAGGACTACCTCAACACCGTGTACTTCGGCAGCGGCGCATACGGCGTCTCCGCCGCCGCGCAGCACTACTTCAGCGCTGACGCGTCGTCCCTCACGTTGGCGCAGTCCGCGATGCTGGCCGGCGTCGTGAACAACCCGAGCTCGTTCGACCCGATCCTCAATCCAAAGGACGCGACCGACCGGCGCAACATCGTGTTGCAGCGAATGGCCGACCTGAACTACATCACCCAAAGCGAAGCCGACGCCGCGATCGCGTCACCGCTCGGTCTGAAGGTTTCCGACATCCCGAACGGGTGTGCCACCTCGAACGCGCCGTTCTTCTGCCAGTACGTCGTGGCGGAGATCCTCAACAACCCCGCGTACGGCGCCACCCGCACCGACCGCACCAACCTGCTCCTCCGCGGTGGTCTCACGATCTCCACCACGCTCGACCCGGCAGTTCAGAAGGCGGCTCAGCATGCGGTCGAAGCCGTGCTGCCGGCCGATCCGACGAAGAACGCGGGGCTCGCCGGGGCGATCGACATGGTCGACCCCAAGACCGGTGCCATCAAGGCGATGGCCATCGACCGGAAGTTCGGTGCCGGCGTGGGTGAGACGGAGGTCAACTACGCCGCCGACCTCGCCCACGGTGGTTCCAACGGCCGAAGCGCGGGCTCGACGTTCAAGATGTTCGTGCTCGCCAGTGCTTTGCAGCAAGGCATTCCCACCGGGCTCACCCTCGATTCGCCGCAACGGATCACGATCAAGCCGCACGTCATGCAGACCTGCGACGGGCAATGGGCCGACGACAGCAAAGCGGGCTGGACCGTGCACAACGCCGGCGACAGCGAGGCTGGGACCTTCAACATGGTGAAGGCCACGGCCCTGTCGGTGAACACCTATTTCGCCCAGCTCGAAGCGATAACCGGGTTGTGCGGCCCGGTCCAGATCGCCGAGGCACTCGGCGTCAAACTCTCGACAGGCGGCCCGCTCAACCAGGTCGAGACGTTCGTCCTGGGTAGCGAGGAGGTCGATCCGCTGGCGGTCGCCAGCGCATTCGGCGCCATCGCCAACGAGGGCACCTACTGCCAGCCGTACGCCATCACGAAGGTCACCCGCCAGCTCGGCGACACGACGAGCGTCGTGCCGGTGCCCGCCACGAACTGCGCGCGCAAGCTCGACGCAAGCGTCGCCGAAGGCGTGACGTCGCTGCTCACCCACGTGCTGGAGCCGGGCGGGACGGCGGGCGGCTACGGAATCGGCCGGCCGGCCGCCGGCAAGACCGGTACCGACGACAGCTACCGCAACGGCTGGTTCACCGGTTACACCCCGAACCTCGCCGCCTCGGTGTGGACCGGCAACCCTGACGCCGAAACGCCGATGGAAGGCATCACCGTGAACGGCCATCGGTACGGCCAGGTGTTCGGCGCAACATTCGCCGCCCCCATCTGGCAGATGGCGATGAAGGATGCTCTGAAGAACGAGCCCGTCGAGTCGTTCAACCAGCCCCCCGACAACGTCATGCGGGGCGATCCCATCAAGCTGCCCGACGTCACGGGCAAGGACTCCAACACGGCGGTTGCACAGCTGAAGAGCCTGCGCCTGCTCGTCGACACCACGCAGGTGAACTCCGACCTGCCGGCCGGGACCGTCATCAGCACCGACCCGGTGGCCGGCTCGACCGTGTACGTCGGCAACAAGGTCATGGTCACGTTCAGCAACGGAATCGCGCCGTCACCCTCGCCGTCGCCTTCAGCGAGCCCGAGCACGAACCCCTCGGCCAGCCCGAGCGGATCGCCGCCCGCCTCGAGCCCGCCACCGTCGCCGGCGAACAGTTCCCCCGCGGGGAAGCCGCCGAAGAAGAAGCCCCCGGGGCACTAGCGGCGGCGCCATCTCGCCGTCTCGCCGCGCTCAAGAGGTAGGTCAGCTGGCGAGCTGACGTTTCACTTCGGCTGCCACCCGGCCGCCGTCGGCCCTACCGGCCACTCTCGGGGTCAGCATCTTCATCACCGCGCCCATGGCCTGGGGGCCGGTGGCACCGGTGTCGGCGATGGCCGCGGTCACCAGCTCTCGCAGCTCGTCGTCGCTGAGCTGCTTGGGAAGGTAGTCGTCGATGACCGCACCCTCGGCGCGCTCGCGCTCCGCAAGTTCAGGGCGAGAGGCCGACTGGAACGCCTCGGCCGCCTCACGGCGCTTCTTGGCCTCGCGCATGAGGACACGCAAGACCTCGTCGTCGGAGAGCTCGCGCGCCGCAGCGCCGCTGACCTCCTCCGTCGTGATGGCGGCGAGGACCATCCGCAGCGTGGCGGTGCGAAGCTCGTCGCGGGCCTTGATGGCGTTGGTGAGGTCGGTGCGCAGCTGATGCTTGAGGGAACCCGAGTCACTCGACATGGCGGCAGTCTCTCATCGCGCGTCTGGGAGACTGCTGTCATGCGCCGAATCACTGCTCTCCCGCTCACTGCCCTGGGGGCGGGGACCGCCGCGATCGCCTACGCCGCGGGCATCGAGCGGCGCCTACCCCGGCTGCGCCGGGTCACGGTGCCGGTATTGCCCGCCGGGAGCCGGGCGCTGCGTGTCCTGCACATCTCCGACGCGCACCTCACGCCCGGGCAGCGCTGGAAGCGATCGTGGTTGCACGAGCTGGGCGATCTCGAACCCGACCTCGTGATCAACACCGGTGACAGCATCGCCCACCCCGACGCCGTCCCGGCTTTCACCGATGCGGTCGCGCCGCTGCTGCAGCGGCCAGGCGCCTTCGTGCTCGGCTCGAACGACAGGTACGCGCCGCAGTTCAAGAACCCCGCGCGATACCTGCTGCCCGACGACGGCGAGCGGGTGCACGGCGCCGAGTTGCCGTGGCGCGAGCTGCGTGCGGAGATGGCCGCTGCCGGCTGGCTCGATCTGAGTAACGCGCGCGGCATGCTGGACGTCGGAGGGCAACAGATCGAGTTCGTCGGCGTCGACGACCCGCATATCTGGTGCGACCGCTACGACGATGTCGCCGGCCGACCCGACCCGGCGGCATTCCTCACTTTCGGGGTCCTGCACGCGCCCGAGCCCCGGGTGCTGTCGCGGATGGCCGTCGACGGCTGCGCCGTGATCTTTGCGGGACACACGCACGGCGGGCAGCTGCGGGTGCCGTTCTACGGCGCCCTCGTGACGAACTGCGGGCTCGACACCGGTCGAGCGCGTGGGCTTTCCCGCTACGACGGCACGTGGCTGCACGTGTCGGCCGGTCTCGGGACGTCGCCGCTCGCGCCGGTCCGGTTCGCCTGCCCGCCCGAAGCATCGCTGCTCACGCTGGTACCGGTCGACGCCTGCTGATAGCGCGGCCTGCGATCGCGCGGCCTGCGATCGCGCGGCCTGCCGCCGACGAGAGCCCGGCGCGTGGGGTCGGCTAGACTTCCGGAGGTTCTCCGGGGTGTAGCGCAGCTTGGCAGCGCGCTTCGTTCGGGACGAAGAGGCCGTGGGTTCAAATCCCGCCACCCCGACTGCCGTGATCTTTGCGCGTACACAAGCGCGCGTAGCCGCACCGTACCCGGTGACGTACCGTGGCCTGGTGGGCGTGCAACAACCAGAACTCGAACGTTCGTCGTGGGCGGTGACCGGCGCCGTCAAGCACGGCTATCCGCCGCCACGACTTTCACCGGGCTCGATCACGACCGCGTACTGCGGCGAGCCGATGGTCGTCGAGGGTGAGTGCACCGATCAACCGCCTCGCGACGCGTGCCCGCTGTGCGCCTTGGCCTGGCAGGACCGGCACCGCAGGCGACCGTGGTAGCGCCTCGACGCGCACCGGCACGCCGACACAGAAGCGGATGGTCAGGCCCACATGCGGCAGACTCTGCGCTGTGAGCACGAACCCCGCACCAACACAGGACGAGACGGAGCAATGGAAGCTACGCTTCCGCGCCGCCCGCATGACGTTCCCGCAACACGCCCGCAAGCGGCCCGACCGCGCCGTCTTCGCGTGCAACGCCAGCGGCACGGTCGAGATGTATGCCTGGGACCGCGGAACCGGCGAGATCCGGCAGATGACCGCTCGCCCGGCCGGCACCCCGTTCGGCGCGCTCGACCCACGCGGGCAGCGGCTGTGGTGGTTCGACGACGACGGCGGCAACGAGTTCGGCGTCTGGAACCGCCAGCCGTTCGAGGGGGATTCGCCGCCTGAGGCCGCGGCACCGTCGCTCGGACCTTCCTACCTCGCCGGCCTCGCCTTGGGCGTGGACGGAAGTGCCGTGATCGGTCGTTCCGTGGACGACGGTGCATCGATCCACTGGTTGCGTTCGGACGGCACCGCCGTCACGATCTACCAGCATCGCGAGGACGCCGAGGTGTCGGCGCTGTCCGCCGACGACTCGCTGCTCGCCATCTCTCACAGCGAGCACGGCGATGCGCGGCACAAGGCGTTGCGGGTGCTTCGCCTGCCGAGCGGCGGCGCAGGGCGGCGGCCGCGCCGACGGTCGTCGGCGAACTCTGGGACGGGCCCAGCCGCGGCCTGCGCGCCGTCGATTTCGCTCCGCTGGACGGCGACTCCAGATTGCTGTTGCTGCACGAGCGCTCGGGTCGCTGGTTGCCGATGATCTGGGACGTCGCCAGCGGGACCCAGCTCGATCTGGAGCTGGAGTTGCCCGGGGACGTCTCAGCGCGCTGGTATCCCGACGGGTCGGCCCTCTTGATCGGGCACGAGCACCAAGCGCGCAGCGAACTCTTCCGGCTCGACCTGCACACGGGCGCGCTACTGCCGCTCGCGACGGAAAGGGGCACGATCAGCGGAGCCGCGCCGCGTCCTGACGGCAGCGTCGAGCTGTTGTGGTCGTCGGGCGCCGAGCCGCCGGCCGTTCACGACATCAGCGGCCGGGTCGTGATCCGCCCGCCCGGCCCCCAGGCACCTCCGTCGGTGCCGGTCGAAGACGTATGGATCGACGGTCCGGGTGGCCGGATCCACGCCCTGGTCTCGAAGCCCGGCCCCTCTCACGACCGGGAGCAGCAGGGGGAGCCGCCGGATCCGCTGCCGACCGCTTTCGTCGTCCACGGCGGCCCGACCAGCCATGACACGGACTCGTTCGTTCCGACGGTCGCCGCGTGGGTCGACGCCGGGTTCGCCGTCGTTCGCGTCAACTACCGAGGGTCGACCGGGTACGGCTCCGCGTGGCGTGACGCGATCGAGAACCGGGTTGGGCTCACCGAGCTGGAAGACATCCGCGCGGTCCGCGACTGGGCGGTGGCGAGCGGGTTGGCCGATCCGGAACGCACCGCGCTCGTCGGTGCATCGTGGGGTGGCTACCTCACGCTGCTCGGGCTCGGGACGGCGCCGGACGCGTGGTCGGTCGGCATCGCGGGCGTGCCCGTCGCCGACTACGTCGCTGCCTACGAGGACGAGATGGAGAATCTGCGCGCGTTCGATCGCGCGATTTTCGGTGGCACACCGGAGGAGGTGCCGGAGCGTTACGTCCGGTCGTCACCGATCACCTACGTGGACGACGTGAAGGCGCCGGTGCTGATCCTGGCGGGCGAGAACGACCCGCGGTGCCCGATCCGGCAGATCGACAACTACCTCGCGCGGCTCGCCGAACGCGGTGTGCCGTATGAGGTCTACCGCTTCGACGCCGGCCACGGTTCGTTGGTCACCGAAGAACGCATCCGCCAGGTCGCGGCCGAGATCGACTTCGCCATGCGCCACCTCGGTCTGCACGGTTGATGCCGCCGGTCCCCCCGGGCGCCCTCTCCTCCCGCGACCGGATCCCTCTCCGGAGCACTCTGCTCTGTTCCCGCTACGCAACACAGCAGCAACTCTGTTTCGCCGTGGGAACAAAGCAGAGTGGTTTCCGGAGGGGTGACCTGGAATGGCGGGATCACGGCCAGGGCCGCCTCGCCGCCGCACGCTCGTCCCGGGCACCGGTATCCCCAGCCGGCCAGAACAGCCGGGTGCTTCCACAATCGCGACCACTTCGCCTAACCCAGGTCCCTGACCATCCAGGCTTGCAGCATGACCGTGTTTCCCGCAGGCCGCTATCTTCGCGCTGCGCGCTACCGTGCCGGCCTGAGCCAGCGCGAACTCGCCGAGGAGGCCGGGGTCTCGCACAGCGTCGTCGCCCGCATAGAGCACATGCCGGCCCAGGCGCGGGTCGAACACCTGGCAACGCTGCTCCACGTCGCCGGCCTGACCCTGATCGTGGTCGACGAGAGCGGTGCCGAGTTCCTTCCCGAGGCACGCGCCGACAACGAGCGCCGAAACGACGGCGGCCGGCGGTTTCCCGCACATCTCGACGTCCGACCCGGGTCGGAGGGCTGGTGGGGTGACGCCGACCAAGCAAAGTGAGACAGGTGTGCGCGAGTGAGCTACAGCGTCGCGGCAACCAGCTCGGCGATCTGGACGGCGTTCAGTGCCGCCCCTTTGCGCAGGTTGTCGTTGCTCACGAACAGCGCGAGCCCTCGACCACCCGGCACTCCCGGATCCTGGCGAACCCGGCCGACGAAGCTCGGGTCGGCGCCGGCGGCCTGCAACGGCGTCGGCACGTCCGTCACCTCGACCCCCGGAGCCGACGCCAACAGCTCCAGCGCCCGCGACACGCTGAGCGGTCGGGCGAACTCCGCATTGATCGACAACGAGTGCCCGCTGAACACCGGTACCCGCACGCAGGTGGCGGAGACGAGCAGCTCGGGAATGCCGAGAATCTTGCGACTCTCGTTGCATAGCTTCCGCTCCTCGTCGGTCTCGAACGAACCGTCTTCGAGAAGCGAGCCGGCCAGGGGCACGATGTTGAATGCGATCGGTCGCACATACATCACGGGCGTCGGGAACTGCACCGCGCCACCGTCGTGGGTGAGTTCCGCGGCCCGATCGACGACCTGCCGCACCTGCTTGTCGAGTTCGTCCACGCCCGCGAGCCCGCTGCCCGACACCGCCTGATAGGTGCTCACGACGATCCGCACCAACCCGGCTTCGTCGTGCAGCGGCTTGAGCACCGGCATCGCCGCCATCGTCGTGCAGTTCGGGTTGGCGATGATGCCCTTGCGCATCTCGCGCACCGCATCGGGATTGACCTCGCTCACGATGAGCGGTACGTCGGGGTCCATCCGCCACGCAGACGAATTGTCGATGACAACGGCCCCGGCCTCGGCGAACCGCGGCGCCAGCGCTTTCGAGGTCGCGCCGCCCGCCGAGAACAAGGCGATGTCGAGGCCCGATGGGTCAGCGACCGCCGCGTCTTCGACGGTAACCTCCGACCCCTTCCACGGCAGCGTCGAGCCGGCCGATCGCGACGACGCGAAGAACCGTATCTGCGACACCGGCACCTCACGCTCGGCGAGGATGCGCCGCATCACCCCGCCGACCTGGCCGGTCGCACCGACCACACCGACCCGCAGGCCGGCGCCGGACGACGACGCGCTCATCGGCCCGTCCCGCCGTAGACCACCGCAGCGCCGTCGGGGTCGGGGTTGTCGAGCTGGAAGGCCGTGTGCAACGCCGCAACGGCCACCGGCAAGTCGTCCTGGCGGACGACGACGGAGATGCGGATCTGCGACGTCGAGATCATCTCGACGTTGATACCCGCGTCGGCCAGTGACGTCAGGAACTTCGCGGTGACACCCGGGTGCGTACGCATACCCGCGCCGATCAGCGAGACCTTGCCGATCTGATCGTCGGACTGCAACGACTCGAACCCGATCTCGCCCTGCGCTTTGGTGAGAACCTCCATCGCCGTGGCTAGGTCGGAGATCGGCAGCGTGAACGTGATGTCGGTACGCCCGGTCGCCACCGATGACACGTTCTGCACGATCATGTCGATGTTGACGCCTGCGTCGGCGACCACGCTGAAGATCTGTGCCGCCTCACCGGGCTTGTCCGGAACCCCGACCACGGTGATCTTTGCCTCGCCGCGCTCGTGCGCCACGCCGGAGATGATCGGGGCTTCCATTTGTTCCTCCGCAGAAACGTCGACGATCCAGGTACCGGGCTTCGCCGAAAACGACGACCGGACGTGAATCGGGAGTGAGAAACGCCGCGCGTACTCCACACAGCGCAGGTGCAAGATTTTCGCGCCGGACGACGCCATCTCGAGCATCTCCTCGTAGGAGAGCTTCGGTATCTGGCGCGCGGCCGGGACCAGTCGCGGGTCGGCGGTGAACACGCCGTCGACGTCGGTGTAGATCTCGCACACCTCGGCGCCCAGTGCGGCTGCGAGCGCGACCGCCGTCGTGTCGGAGCCGCCCCTGCCCAGCGTCGTCACGTCCTTGGTGTCTTGGGCCACGCCTTGGAAGCCGGCCACGATCGTGATGAATCCGCGGTCGAGCGCCTCGCGGATGCGCCCCGGAGTGACGTCGATGATCTGCGCCTTGCCGTGCACCGAGTCGGTGATCACACCCGCCTGGCTACCGGTGAACGACCGGGCCTCCATGCCGAGGTTGTAGATGGCCATCGCCAGCAGCGCCATCGAAATCCGCTCGCCGGCGGTGAGCAACATGTCGAGTTCGCGCGCAGGCGGCATCGGCGACACCTGGGCAGCGAGATCGAGCAGGTCGTCAGTGGTGTCGCCCATCGCGGAAACCACGACACAGACGTCGTGACCGTCTTTGCGGGTGGCTACGATCCGCTGCGCGACCTTCTTGATGCGCTCGGCGTCGCCGACGGACGAGCCACCGTACTTCTGGACGACGAGCCCCACGACCGACACTCCTAGCCAACGCACTTGATGGGCCGACCCTGCCTCGGAGCGACCCGGGCCCGCTGTGCAGCGAGGAACCCCCGGAAGTCTACCGGGGCCGGTTAGCCTGGCGCCCATGCGTTTGCAGCTTGCGGCTCCTCAACGCGTCGGCATCGCTGTCGGGTGCGTCACACTGCTGCTCGCTGTCAGCGGCTGCACCCGCCACGGTCAGGCGCCGTCGCCCTCGACGTCGTCCGCGTTGGCGGGGTTGAAGTCGAAGGCCGCGGTAGCTCGTCAGGCCTCGTTCGCGGCGACCTACCATGCCGAGGAGGCCGACCCGCCGCAAAGCGCGACCGTGCGGGTGTACCGGACACCCACCCGAGCTCGCCTCGACGTCGACAGCTCCGGCATCACGCTGCGCATCATCGTGGACCCGACCGGCACGTACTCCTGCAAGTTGCGGAGCGGGAGTCCGGCGTTGTGCGTCACCTTGGCCGGCCCCGGGCAGCAGCCCACGGTGCTCGACCCCGGCCTCCAGCACGTGTTCACGTCGGTCTTCGACGTGTTGGCCCAAGGCACCGGCATCAGTGTTGCGCCTACGGTCACCCAGCAGACCATCGGCGGCGTGACGGCGTCCTGCTACTCGGTAACGAGCGCGCCGTCGGGCAGCTCCGTATCGCCGGGGCTGTACTGCTTCACACCCGCCGGCGTGCTGGCCAAGGCGCAGTACCGGTCGGGCTCACTCGCCCTCGTGTCGCTCGACGCCCCGCCTGCCCAGAGTGACTTCAGCTTGCCGGCGTCGCCGGCCCCGCTGGCCAGCGGCACACCGTCGGCGAGCGGCACGCCCTCGGCGAGCCCCAGCTAGCCGACGTCCAAGCGGTCGTGTGCGATGACCGACTGCAACGCGCGCATCGCGGCCCCGGCGTGCGTACCCCAATGGGAGACGTAGGAGAACTGCCACCACCACAACGCCTCGATCGGGCGGCCGGCGCGGAAGTGCTGCAACCCGTGCAGCAGGTCGGCGACGATCGCCGACAGGTCGTCGGAGAGCACGAACGTCGTGGCGCTCGGTGGCTTCTCGTACGGGTCGAACACTTCGACATAGCGGTCGATCGGTCCGAGCATCTCGGCCAGCCGCACCCGCAGTTCGTCGATGTCGGGATCGGGTCCGGCGTCAGGTTCGAAACGCTCGTCGGGGACGACGTCGGCGATCGCGCCGAGCCGACCGCCCGCCAACAACAACTGCGAGACCTCGAGCAACAGCATCGAGATCGCCGGGCCGGCTTCACCGTGGCGCACGATCTCGCGAACGGCGATCACGAAGCTCTCGACCTGGTCGGCGATCTCGGCGGCGAAGTCGCTGAGATCTTCGGACGGTTGGTCGGTGACCACTTCAGACATCGAGCTGCCTCCTGCCCTCCAGGGCGCGACCGAGGGTCACCTCGTCCGCGTACTCAAGGTCGCCCCCGACGGGCAACCCGCTCGCTAGTCGTGTGACGCGCAACCCCATCGGTTTGACCAGCCGGGCCAGGTAGGTCGCCGTCGCCTCGCCTTCGAGGTTGGGGTCGGTGGCAAGGATGATCTCGGTCACGCTTCCATCGGCGAGCCTAGTCATCAGCTCCCTGACCCGCAGGTCATCCGGCCCTACCCCCTCGATCGGGCTGATCGCACCACCCAGCACGTGGTACTTGCCACGGAACTCGCGGGTCTTCTCGATCGCGACGACGTCCTTCGGCTCCTCGACGACGCACAGCACCGTGGGGTCGCGGCGCGGGTCGAGGCAGATCCGGCACTGCTCCTCCTCGGCAACGTTCCCGCAGGTCGCGCAGAACCGGACCTTCTCCTTGACCTCCAAGAGCACCTGCGCGAGCCGCCGGACGTCGGTCGGGTCGGCCGCCAGCAGGTGGAACGCGATCCGCTGCGCGCTCTTGGGTCCGATCCCGGGCAGCTGCCCCAACTCGTCGATGAGGTCCTGGACGACGCCTTCGTACACGCGCGTCGGCCCTAGAGACCCGCGCCGGGCAGGCCGGGGATGCCCATGCCGCCGAGACCCTGGGTGAGTGGGCCCATCTTCTCTTCCTGCAGCCGCGCGGCGTTCGCTGTCGCGTCACGGACGGCGGCGAGCACGAGGTCGGCCAGCGTCTCGGTGTCGGCGGGGTCGACGGCCTTCGGGTCGATCTCGAGACCGACCAGCTCGCCGCTGCCCGCCACCGTGGCTCGGACGAGGCCGCCGCCGGCACTTCCCTCGACCCGCGCGCTCGCGAGCTCAGCCTGCGCAGCCATGAGCTGTGCCTGCATCTGCTGCGCTTGTCTGAGTATCTGCTGCATGTCAGGTTGCTGACCGAACGCCATGACCGACTCCTCTTGATCAGGTGCGCAGCGCGGTCTGGCTCGCCGCAGACCCAGGTAGGGTCGGCGCGTGAACCCTGCGGTGCCCGCCCGACGAGCCTACGGTGTCAGCCACCAAAGGCGGCGCGCCACCCGGTTCCGTCGTCACGCACTCGTCGTCCTGCTCGCTGCCGGCGTGCTGGCGAGTGGTGCATGCTCGGCCACCGGATCGACGGCGCCCGGTCCCACCGTTACTGGCTCGCTCGGGCCACCGAGCGCACCTTCCGGCACCTCCGGCCCCGCCACGGCCTCTGCATCCGCCTCTGTCTCTGCCGGGTCGGCGAGTGCCTCCGCGAGCGAATCCGCTGACACCGCCGGGCCGCCCGGGTCGTCGGCGGCGTCCGCCACCTCATCGCCCCGGCACAGCACGACACCCGCTGCGCCGCCCGCGACGAAGCCCGCGCCTACACCGCCTCCGCCCGCACCGCCGACTACCGCGCCGCCCACAACCGCCGCGCCCCAACCCGGCGGCAAACCGCTCAGCGGCAAGGTGATCGTGCTCGACCCCGGGCACAACCGAAACAACAGTTCGTCGATCAACCAGACGGTCTACGCGGGCAACGGCGTCTACAAAGCCTGCGACACGGTCGGCACCTCGACGAACGGCGGCTACCCCGAGCACGCGTTCACCTGGGACGTCGCCAACCGGGTGGCGCCAATCCTGCGCGCCGAGGGAGCGACCGTCATCTTCACGCGCAGCTCCGACACCGGCATCGGCCCCTGCATCACCACTCGCGCGCAGATCGGCAACAACGCGCACGCCGACGCGTTCATCGCGATCCACGCCGACGGCGGGCCGGCCACCGGCCACGGGTTCTTCGTGATGCAACCGCCGCCGAACAATCCGAACGTCAACCCCGGGGCGTCGTTGCGTTCGCGGGCGCTGGCCACCGCCGTTCACAATGCGTTTCACGCGACCACAGGCATCGCGTACTCGACGTACACCAACAACGGCTACTACCCCGACTCGACGACCACGGGCACGATCAACCTCTCCCACGGGCCGGTCATCACCATCGAATGCCTGAACATGCGCAACGCAAGTGACGCCGCCATGGCCACCGACGCGAACTGGCGGCAAAAGATCGCGGCCGGTATCGCCGCCGGCTTGACCGCCTTCCTCGCCGGACCCTAGGCGGGGCTGGCTCGCTTTGCGGCGGCCGCTGCTCGAAGAAGCAGCGGCCGTAGGCATACTCAGTTGCATACCCGGTAGCTGCCGCGGGATGGATCGCTTCGTGACGAACCTCTCCCTGCCTACCCGTGCCGGCTTTGCAACCGGGGCTAGCCAGCGCCGGTCGTGGGCCCTATAGAGGAGGAAGTGAACGGAACAGAACCGAAGACACCTGTCGACGATCGGACGGACGCCATGTTGGACGACGAGGCCCGCGACTACCACAGTTCCGGACGCCCGGGCAAGATCGCGATCGCGATCACGAAGTCGTGTGCGACCCAGCACGACCTCGCGCTGGCTTACACGCCCGGTGTCGCCGTCCCGGTCAACGACATCGCAGCAGACCCGCTCGAAGCCTTCCGCTACACCGCGCGGGGCAACCTGGTCGCCGTCGTCACGAACGGCACCGCCGTGCTCGGGCTGGGCAACGTCGGACCGCTCGCCGGCAAGCCGGTGATGGAGGGCAAGGCGCTGCTGTTCAAGCGGTTCGCCGACGTCGACGTGTTCGACATCGAACTCAACGCACCCGACACCGAGGATTTCATCCGCGTCGTCAAGGCACTCGAACCGACCTTCGGCGGCATCAACCTCGAAGACATCGCCGCGCCGCAGTGCTTCGAGATCGAGGAGCAGCTCTCGGCCGCGCTCGACATCCCCGTCTTCCACGACGACCAGCACGGGACGGCGATCATCAGCGGCGCCGCGCTGCTCAACGCCCTGGAAATATCGGGGAAGGACATTTCTGAGGTCGCCATGGTGTGCAACGGCGCCGGCGCCGCCGCGATCGCGTGCTGTGAGTTCTTCGTCAGCCTCGGCATGAAGCGGGAGAACATCGTTCTGTGCGACACGAAGGGCGTCGTCTACGACGGGCGCGTCGAAGGCATGAACCCCTACAAGGCCCGCTTCGCGTCGTCGACGAAGGCTCGCACGTTGGCCGAGGCATTCGAAGGCGCCGACGTCTTCCTCGGCGTCTCCGTCGCCGGCACCGTCACCAAGGAGATGGTGCAGTCGATGGGCGAGCAGCCGATCGTCTTCGCGCTGGCCAACCCGGACCCGGAGATCAGCTATCCCGACGCACGCGCGGCGCGCCCCGACGTCATCATGGCGACCGGTCGTTCGGACTACCCCAACCAGGTGAACAACGTCCTCGGGTTCCCGTTCATCTTCCGTGGCGCGCTCGACGTGCGGGCCCGTGCGATCGACGACGGCATGAAGATCGCTGCCGCCCGGGCGCTCGCCGCGCTTGCCAAGGACGACGTTCCGGATTCGGTGCTGCGCGCATACGGTGTCGACCGACTGGATTTCGGGCCCGACTACCTGATTCCCAAGCCGCTCGACCCTCGCGTGCCGCTGCGGGTCGCCCCCGCCGTGGCGGGCGCCGCGATGAAGTCCGGCGTCGCGCGCAACGTACTCGACCTCGACGCATACACCGAGGCGTTGGCAAACCGCTTGACCCGCGGTCGCGAGGTCATGAGTGTCGTGACCCGCAAAGCGCAGACCGCACCCAAGCGTGTCGTGTTCTCCGAAGGCGAGGAACGCAAGGTCATCCTGGCGGCCGCACGCATCGCACAGGACCGGATCGGCGTGCCGATCCTGCTCGGCCGCGACGCCGTGATCCGCGCGAGGATGGAAGAGTTGCGGGTCGGCGTACCGATCGACATCGTCGACCCGACGACGTTCGACCGCGTCGACGAGTACGCCGACATCTTGTTCGCACGACGCCAGCGCAAAGGCATCACGCTGCGGGAGTCGGTGGCGCTGCTCCGGCGTCCGAATTACTTCGGCGCCATGATGGTCGAGGCCGGCGACGCCGACGCGTTCGTCTCGGGCCTGACCTACCACTATCCCGACGTCATCCGCCCGGCACTCGAGGTCATCGGGTCGGCCGCCGCCTCCCTCGTCGCCGGTCTGTACGTGATGATCACCGACGACGGGCGCGCGGTCGTGCTGGCCGACCCGACGGTCAACTTCGACCCCGGCGCCGAGGAGCTGGCCGACATTGCGGTGATGGCCGCCGACCGCGCTCGCGGCTTCGGCCTGCAACCACGCGTCGCGTTGCTGTCGTTCTCGAACTTCGGTTCGACGCGGCACGAACGCTCGGCGAAGATGGCCGCTGCGACCGCACTGGTCAAGGCACGGCGCCCCGACCTGATGGTGGACGGCGAGATGATGGCCGACGTCGCGCTCTCACCAGCGCTGCGCGCCGACGACTACTCGTTCTCCGACCTGGTCGGCGAGGCGAATGTGCTGGTGTTCCCGAGCCTGGAAGCCGCGAACGTCGCGTACAAGTTGCTGCAACATCTCGGACGGGCGGTAGCGATCGGTCCGATCCTGGTCGGCATGGCCAAGCCGGTGCACGTCCTCAGCCGCGGCGCGGAGGTCACCGACATCGTGAACATGGCCGCAATCGCCGTCGTCGACGCCCAAGACGCCGCCGCTGCTGCGGGTTGACGCCGCCAGCGCGGGTTGATCACGTAAACGTGGTCAACACCCCCGAGGACAGGCGTGCCTGCCTGTCCTCGGGGGGGCTAGCCACATAAGGGCCCCCAGAAACCGGACAGCAAGGGTCGTTACGCCGGCGGGTCAGCGCGGACAGCCGCGTCTTCCCGGCCACCGGCTCGCCGCGCGATGTCCTGCAAAGCATCACGCCACGCGGTCCATACGTCTGCAAGCCGGACGGCGGCCGCGTGCCCGCCGTCCAACGAAGAGGACGACGCGGGGTCGCCGAGTGCCTCGAATGCCTTGCGCGCTTCCTCGACGAGTACCGGGTCGCTCGTTTCGAGCGAGAGCAGATCATCGGCGAGCCGCATCCGCAGTTGGCGGCGTCCGGCCTCTTCGGGCAGGTCGTCGGCCGTGCCCGCGATGTCGACTGTGCGCAGCGCCTCGCGCGCCCGATCGATGTCCACACCGAGATTCGTCAGCGCCTTGGCGGCGGCACTGGCCGGATCGCTCAGCGCGGCGAGCAGCAGGTGATGCGAGCCGATGGCCCCGCCGCCGGCCAGCCGGTGCGCTTCTTCCAGGCTGACGTCGGCCGCCGCAGTGGTCCGTACGTCCTCCGGCCGGGACGACGGCGCCGGCCGCGAGCGGAACCATCGGCGTAGCCGGCCCGCTTCGCCTGGCCGGCCAGCGGGCGCCATGCCGTTCACGACCTCCCGCAACTCGGTCAGCTCGACCCCGGCCGCCGTCAGCACTTGGGCCGCGAGGCCGCTGCCTTCGCGCACGAGCGCGAGGACGATGTGCTCGGTGCCGATGTAGTCGTGACCGAGTTGGAGCGCCTCGCGCAGCGACAGCTCCAGGATCTTCTTGGCCCGTGGCGTGAACGGAATGTGCCCGCTGGTCGTTTTCTTGCCCTTGCCGATCGTCGCGAGCACCCGCGCTCGGACGTCGTCCAAGCTGACGCCCACGGCGTTGAGCGCGCGGCCGCCGACGGAGTCGGGTTGGCGCAGCAGGCCGAGCAGCAGGTGCTCGGTACCGATGTAGTTGTGGCTCAGGAGGCGCGCTTCTTCCTGAGCACCGACGACGACTTGGCGCGCATTGGCGGAGAATCTCTCGAACATGCCGCTAGGATTCGCCGCACGAGACACCCCGTCAAGACCCTGTTATTAGTATGGTCTGCCGTGGAGGTCGCGATGAGCTGGGACGACCGGGCCGACGACTGGCAGGCAGCACTCGACTTCGCCCGCACGCTGGAGGGCTCCGACTGGGTGACCCTCGACGTCGCGGCGCAGCGCACCGGCGCCTCGCGAGCGGCGCTACGCGCGTGGTACCGAAACGGCGACATACCGTCGCGGCTCACCGACGGGCCGCACGGGCCGACCCGACTGGTGCCGCTCAGCGTGGTCGCCGAGCGTGCCGCGGCGTCCCCGCGGGTGCGCCACGCGACCCAACGCCGGCTGGAGGCGGAGGCTCAACTCGACGTCCTGCGCAACCGGCTCGAACAGCTCGAGGCCCGCGTAGAAGCGCTCGAGGAACAATCAACACGAGCCGCGGCCAGCAGACCCCGAAGCAGATGACCGACAGCGTGGCCGGCCGGTGCTAGCGGAGCCCGAACCAACCGAGTGCGGCAACAAGCGCGAGCACGATGGCGAACCCGGCGCTCGCGAACACGGTGCCCGTCATGGGTAGCGCAGCGGCACGGCGTCCCTGCGGTGTGCCAAGAGAACGCAGCTTGAAGAACACGGCAAGGTTCTGGAACGTGTTGGCCGCCGTCACGAAGGCGGAGATGTAGCCCCACCAGCCGAAGGTCCACAGGTGCTTTTGCACCTGGCGGAACCGAGCGATGCCGCAGTCGCGACACCACGTGCCGCGATACGTCAGGAACTGCTGCATGAAGATCATGCCGCGATGGCTGCGCAAGGTGACCGGCTGCGCGGGCGAAGCGCCGCACTGCTGGCAGCCGCCCAGGGTCACGTTGTGCGCCGCCACGCTTTGCGCTGCCACGCTTTGCGCTGCCACGCTTTGCGGCGTC
This sequence comes from uncultured Actinomycetes bacterium, assembly GCA_963782965.1. Lineage (GTDB taxonomy): Bacteria > Actinomycetota > Actinomycetes > Acidothermales > Acidothermaceae > CAWALV01. The sequence continues at coordinate 209,787 of CAWALV010000006.1, read as the reverse complement.
ACGTTCTGGGCCGCCACGTTCTGGGCGACCGCGCCGTATGCTGCTGCGCCGGCTCCATACCCGGCAGAAGCCGCCGACTGCCGAGTTCCCGCGTGGACGTGCTCGGTCCATTGCTGACCGTCGAACCAGCGGTACCTGGTGGCGTCTTGAGGGTCTGCATACCAGCCGGGCGCGACGCCATTCGTCGTGGTCACAGATCCTCCAGAGAACGCAACCCCTGCGCGCTTGCGGGCGACCTTTGTGTCGGACCACCGCAGCGGCAACTTGAGGCGGCGACGCGCCGGCGCGGGCGACGCGCGGTTCGATCGCCGGGACGGCGTCACCGGAAAGGGGCTAGTTGTTGTGACCCGCCCCTAGTCGCCTAGTTGTCGCCGTCGTCAATCACTGTCGCGCCGAGATGCCGCTGCAGCAGCGCGAGGCCGGACGACGCGTCGTCGAGATCGTCGTCGCCGTCCGGGTCGGCTTCGGCGTCACCATCTGGCGAAGCATTCGTTGTCGGTGCCTGCGCCGCTTCGGGTGCCGTGGTCGCGCCCGTCGTGGTCGTGTCGCCCGCCGGCAGGTTGGGTGTCGGACCGGCGCCGGGCCCGCCGATCGGGGTGTCGATCGGTACAGCGGGCGCCGGCTCCCCGCCGACGGTGGTCTCGATCCGCCACTGGCCACCGAGCACTTCGTTCAGCGCCGCACACAGAGCCTCTTCGTTGCTGGTGCCCAGCATGAACTGCCGCTGGAGCGGCAAGGTCGTGAAGCCGAGGACGACGACATTGCCGCGGACGTCGGCGACGGTCGCCGGCCCGGAAAGCAGCGCGTAGGTCACCCGCCGGCGCTTCTTGGTCGCCTCCAGCACGTCGTTCCACACCCGCCGCAGGCCGGCGGCGTCGATCGCGCCGGCCGCAGGCGCCGGCCGGGCTGCCGCTTCTGCCGGTGCCGCGCGCTCCGGTTCGGACGACGCAGCCCGCTCGGCCGCCGCCCGAGCAGGTTCGGCCGACGCAGCCCGCTCGGCCGCCGCCCGAGCAGGTTCGGCCGCCGCAGCACGCTCGGCCGACGCAGCACGCTCGACCGCGGCAGGACGCTCGGCCGCTGACCGCTTGCGCTCGACCGGCGCAGCGCCGGACGGCGCAGCGGCGCCCGCAGACGTGAGTCGCCGCTCCAACCGCTCCAGCCGGACCAGCAGCCCGGCGCTGTCGTCGCTCGCGCCGGGCAGTAGCAAGCGCGCGCAGATGAGCTCGAGCAGGAGCCGCGGCGCGGTGGCGCCGCGCATCTCGGTGAGGCCGGCGTTGACGATGTCGGCCGCGCGGCTCAACTCGGCGCGGCCCAGCGTCTGCGACTGGCGCGCCATGCGTTCCAGCACGTCGGCCGGGACGGCGAGCAAGCCCTTCTCCCCCGCGTCGGGAACCGCATCGAGCACGATGAGGTCGCGCAGTCGTTCGAGGAGGTCCTCGGCGAACCGGCGTGGATCGTGGCCCGCGTCGAGAACCCGATCGACCATCTCGAACACCGCACCGCCGTCGTGCGCGCCGAGCGCATCGACGACGTCGTCGAGCAGGTTGGCGTCGGTGTAACCGAGGAGCGCGACGGCGTCCTGGTACCTCACGCCACCGGGACCGGAGCCCGCGATCAGCTGGTCGAGCACCGACTGCGCATCACGCACCGATCCGGCGCCGGCGCGCACGACGAGCCCGAGTGCGGCCGGTTCGATATCGACGCCCTCGGCCGTGCAGATGCGTGCGAGGTTGTCGCGCAGCGCACTGGGTGGCACCAGCCGGAACGGGTAGTGGTGCGTGCGGGACCTGATGGTCCCGATCACCTTTTCCGGCTCCGTCGTGGCGAAGACGAACTTCAGATGCGGCGGCGGCTCTTCGACGAGTTTCAGCAGCGCGTTGAAGCCTGCGGTCGTGACCATGTGCGCTTCGTCGATGATGTAAATCTTGAACCGCGAGCTGACCGGCGCGTAGAACGATCGCTCGCGCAGATCGCGAGCGTCGTCGACACCGCCGTGCGAGGCGGCGTCGATCTCGATGACGTCGATACTGCCCGGCCCGGACGGCGCAAGAGCGACGCACGAATCGCAGGTGCCACACGGCTCCGGCGTCGGGCCTTTCTCACAGTTCAGGCTGCGAGCGAGGATTCGAGCGGACGACGTCTTGCCGCAGCCGCGGGGACCCGAAAACAGATACGCGTGGTGGACGCGGTTGTTGCGCAGCGCCTGCTGAAGTGGCTCGGTGACGTGGTCCTGGCCGATCACCTCGGCGAACGTGGCCGGGCGGTACTTGCGATAGAGAGCAAGACTCATCGCAACCTCCTCGCGCCCCGGTCTAACAAGGACCCCCCGCGCACCCGCCAGAGCCCACTTACCCTTGCTGCCTTCCGGCCCTGGGGGAGTTCATGGGATGCACGCCGCACGAGGGGTCTGCGCGCGAGTGTACTAGTGGCGGGACAGGCCCGCCCCGACCCCGCAGCCGGCTGTGAACGCACCGTGTGGGCCCGACGGTCGGCGATCCGTTAACCTGCACGGCGGAGGATTCGCATAGCGGCCGAGTGCGCACGCTTGGAAAGCGTGTAGAGGGAGACCTCTCGCGGGTTCAAATCCCGCATCCTCCGCGCACCGCGTCACCACACGGCCGCTGCCCCGCCGGCAGTCCGGCCGCGCTCGGCCGTCGCGGCCCGCCGCAGCGATCGGAGTCGCGATCCGGGTGACCCAGCCGAGCCGCCTCCGGCCGTTCGCCTGGGCCTTGCGTCCCCGGCCGATGAGCGGGCGCCGCAGCGGCCGACCGCGCGCGGCCCTGGTCGCGGTGGCCACGTCGTGCCTGCTCGTCGTCGTCACCGCGGCACTCGGACCCAGCGCGGCCGTTCAGCCCGGCCTGCTGGACGGCGGGTGGCCGCTGCACTGGCACGCCAACCCGGGGCCGACGACGGTGACCGCGCTGCTGGCTGCCGCCATCGTGATCGGCGGCTACGGGCTGACCGGCTGCCTGCGCGCGCTCGGCGACGGCTGGTCGCCCGATCCGCGCCGCCTCTTCGCGGCCGCCGCCGGCGTCGTCGTCCTGCTCACCGTGTTGCCCCCCGTCGGCTCGGCCGACCCCGGCAGCTACGTCGCCTACGGGCGGCTGGCCGCGACAGGGCACGATCCGTACAGCGTCCCGCCGAGCGCCCTCACGGGCAGCTACGCGGGTGCCGCCGAAGCGCCGTGGCGGACGGCGACGAGCGTGTACGGGCCGCTCGCCACCGCCGAGCAGTCGTTCGCCGCGCGGCTCGCCGGCAGCGGTCCGGGCGCGCCCGGCCGAGCCATACTGATCCTCGACATCGTCGACGCGCTCGCTTTTCTCGCTGCCGGGCTGCTGCTTCTCCGACTGGCCAAGACGAAGCCAGGACGCCGCCGCGTTGCGGTGCTGTTCTGCGCCAACCCGCTGCTGCTCGTAGTCGGTGTCGCCGGCCAGCACCTCGACGTCCTCACCGCGTTCTTCGCGATAGCCGCGGTCGGCGCTTTCGGTGACACGCGCGGCCGTGGGGTGCTCGCCGGCATCCTCGGAGGTGCGGCCGCCGCCGTCAAGGCCTCCGCCGGTCTCGTCGGGCTCGCGCTCGCGTGGATGTCCTGGCAGCGGCGCCGACCGACCCGCCTCCTGGCCGTGGCGCTCGGCGCCGGGCTCGTCCTGGTACCCGGTTACGTCTGGGCCGGGCGCCGGGCGTTCGACCAGTTGGGTCACGCGAGCGGGTTCGTCTCCTTCGCCGATCCGTGGCGGCTGGTGACCCACCCCTTGGAAGTGGGGCTGGGACACAGCGCCGCCCGCCTCGTGATCCGGATTGCCGCCTGGGCCGCCTTCGCCGTCCTCGCTCTGCTGCTCGATCGCGGGCTGCCCGGACGCCGCGACGCCGGCGTGCCGGCGATGGCGACGGCACGTGCGGCCGCGGTGCTCTCGCTGGCCTGGCTCTTCACCGCTCCCTACGTGTTGCCGTGGTACGCCGTGACGGCGTTCGGGCTGCTGGCGCTGCTTCCGCGCTCGGGGTATGACCGGTTGCTGGTGGTCTGGACCGCGGTCCTCGCCCTGGCCTACCTGCCGGGTCGCCAGGTCGCCCTGCCTGGGGCGCTGCACGCGGCGCTGACGGGGTGGAAGTCCGGGATCGCGCCGGTCGCGCTGCTCTGCGTCGCGGTCGTCGCAGGGCTGATCTCGGTACGGACCCGACCCTGACGGCGCCCGGAGACATCCATAAGAGATACCGACCGGACGACGAAAAGCTCGGCAGCAGCCCGCGATCTGGCGCACTATCGAGCCGTGCCGTCATCGGGAACACATGTGCTGGCGTTCGCCGCAGCCGCGCTGCTGCTCGCGATCGCGCCGGGGCCGGCCACCGCCGTCCTGTTGCGCCAGACGATCAGGCACGGACGCCGGCGGGGAATCGTCACCGTCGCCGGCATCGAGGCCGGCGTCTTCTTCTGGGCGGTCACCGCCACGTTCGGTCTGACGGCGCTTCTCGCCGCATCGCAGGTCGCCTATACCGTGCTCCAGGTCGCGGGTGCGGTGGTCTTGTTGTCGCTCGGCGCGCAGGCGATCATCCGGTCTCGGCATGCCCACCCCGACCCGGTCGGCGATCCGTCGCCGGCGGCTCCCGTCGCCATCGGGCACGGGCCTGGCTTTCGCGCCGGACTCCTCACCAACCTGGCCAACCCGAAGGCGGGCGTGTTCGCCGTCTCGTTCCTGCCGCAGTTCATCGGGCCTCACTCGCCGGTGCTCGCGACCGGTCTGCTGCTCGCTGCCGTATGGGTGGTCTGCGACGGCTCGTGGTATCTCGGCCTCGTCGCGACAGTTCACGCCGCCCGCCGATGGTTCGTGCGGGAAACCGTGCGGCGCCGACTCGAGCGGATTCTCAGGTGCCGTCCTGATTGGATTCGGTATTCGATTAGCCCTCGAGGTGCGTTAGCGACGCCGTTCGGGAGGCACCGGAAAACGGGTTAGCCGAAGGGCCCTGGACACCACCCAATCGGGTCAAGAACACCCGTCCAGACGGATGGTGTGCGATGTCCCGACCTGCTACGGTGACCTCGGTCGCAGTTCCAAGTACGTGTTCTCACGCCGCGGAACGTCAGCGCGGTGAAGTCCTCGGCAACGAGTGAGTACCGCGCCGGCCCGGTAGCCGCGCGGTGCGGGTGCCGAATCCTGGTTAGGGAGAGCACGTTGCAAGGTGTCGTGAAGTGGTTCAACGCGGAGAAGGGCTTCGGCTTCATCGCTGTCGAAGGAAGCGCTGACGTCTTCGTTCACTACTCGGCCATTCAGTCGGATGGTTACCGCACGCTGGAAGAAAACCAGCAGGTCGATTTCGAAATCACCCAGGGCCCGAAGGGGCCGCAAGCGGCTAACGTCCGCCCGGTCTGAAGCTCGCTTTCGAACGGCGGCCACGCACAGCGTGGCCGCCGTTCGTATTTCGTCACCGGTTCAGGGGCGCAATCGCAGCCCACTGTGCCGATGATGGAGAGATGACCGCAGCCCAAGCTTCGCCCGGCCGGCGCGACGGAACGGGCCCGGCTGATCCGCCGGACACCGACGAAGGCCGCCCCGTCGGGCGGCGCATCGTGCTGGGCATGCTCGGCGTCGGAACGCTCGGTGTGTTCTTCGGCAAGCACCTTCAAGACGTCGAGGACGCGGTGCTGCGACCGCTACAGGAGCACGACCGGACTGGCCTCACCTCGCTGCTTCCGTCCGGCGACAGCTTCCGCTACTACTCCGTGGCGTTCAAGGATCCGCACCCGACGGTGTCGACGTACCAGCTGAAGGTCACCGGCCTCGTCGACCGACCGGTCACGCTGACGTTCGGCGACCTGCAGGTGATGCCGCAGACCCCGTTGGTCAAGGACTTCCAATGCGTCACCGGTTGGCGCGTACCCAAGGTGCACTGGTCAGGCGTAGCGCTGCCCGATCTGCTCGACCACGTCGGCGTCCAGCCCGCGGCGAAGGTCGTGCAGTTCCTCTCCCTCGACGGCACCTACACCGACACGCTGACCCTCTCGCAGGCCCGTCGCCGCGACGTGCTTGTCGCGACGAGCATGCTCGGCGGGCCGGTGAGCCAGGCGCACGGCGGTCCGGTCCGCCTCTACGTCGCGCCGATGTACGGCTACAAGTCGGTGAAGTGGCTCGGTGAGATCCAGGTGCGAAGCGAAGCAGCCCGCGGCTACTGGGAAAACGGCGGTTACGACGTCGATGCCTGGATCGGCGCTTCGAACGGTCGGCGCGGCGATGCCCCCGCCTAGCCGTTCGGCCGGCGCGACCGCCGTCGGCGCCACCAGGGGCTCGTCGCAGCGACCGCGCCCGCGATCGGACTCGCACCGGTTGCTGCGGTTCACCCCGACGCAGCGCTGGGTGCACCGCACGACCGCGCTGCTGATGGCAACCTGCCTGCTCACCGCCGCCGTCCTGTATGTCGGGCCGCTCTCGGTGGTCGTCGGTCGCCGCGCGCTGGTCGAGTGGATTCACGTGATCGCCGGGCTGCTCCTTCCCGTACCGATCGTCCTCGGCCTGCTCTCGCGCGCACTCCGCGCGGATCTTCGGGTGTTGAACCGCTTCGCGGCTTGCGACTGGGCCTGGCTGCGCGCCCGAAACCGCCGGTCGGGCACGCTGCCGGTCGGCAAGTTCAACGCGGGCCAAAAACTCAACGCGAACTTCCAGGGCGGCGCCATCCTCGTCATGCTCCTCACCGGCAGCGTGATGCGGTTCGCCAACCACTGGCCGCTGTCGTGGCGCACCGGCGCGACCTTCGTGCACGACTGGCTGGCGTACGGCATCCTCGCCGTCGTCCTCGGCCACATCTACATGGCATTGCGCGACCCGGACGCGCTCGCCGGCATGCGCACCGGCTACGTGCCTGATACGTGGGCTCGCCAGGAACACGGCGCTTGGGCGGCGCGCCAGCTCGCGGCGTCCCGCTCGGAGGAGATGGACCGCCAGCAGGCACACTGACCGTATGGGCAGTTATCCCGATTACCCAGACGTCGCGTCATACGAACCGACGTGCCCCCTTCGGGTCGTCCGCCCGATCATGATGCACCGCTGGGAGACCCTGACCTTCCTCCATTGGGCATACCAGCCCGACGTCGTGCAACGGTTGATCCCACGAGGCCTGGCGGTCGAGACCTTCGACGAGCAGGCATGGGTCGGCCTGGTGCCGTTCGCCATGGGCGTGCGGCCGCCGCACACGCCCGAGCTTCCCTGGCTGTCACGGTTCTGCGAGACGAACGTGCGCACCTACGTGCGCGACGAGCAGGGGCGCTCCGGCGTCTGGTTCTTCTCACTCGACGCAGCGCGGCTGCCCGCCGTGGCCACCGCCCGCAGCAGCTTTGCATTGCCGTACTACTGGTCGCGGATGAGCCTGCGCGCCGACGACGAGGGCGTCGTCCGGTATCGATGCCGGCGCCGGTGGCCAGGTCCACGCGGAGCAAGCAGCAGCGTGACCGTTCGGCCGGGCGCGCCGTACGCCGCCCATCAGTTGAGCGACCTCGACCACTACCTCACCGCGCGGTGGCGGCTGTTCAGCGTCCGCGGGCGGCACGTTCGATATGCGAACGCCCAGCACGAGCCCTGGCCGCTGTGGCGGGCGACCGTCCACGAGTTGGACGACGAGTTGGTGACTGCCGCCGGTTTGCCGGCGCCACGCGGGGCGCCGTTCGTGCACTACTCACCCGGGGTCGAGGTCCGGATCGGGATGCCGCACGCTGTTCGCCGGGAAGGCTAAGCCGGGTCGCCGGTTCCACCGATAACGCAGTGCCGGGCGCGCGCGGGAAGCCGGAATTCGGCGAACCGCGCGCACCCGACAGAAACGAGCAGTATCTGACCGAGCCGATCGCGCCGCTGGCGCGGTACCACCGATCGCGCCGCTGGCGCGGTACCACCGATCGCGCCGCTGGCGCGGTACCACCGATCGCGCCGCTGGCGCGGTACTGCGAAGAGATGATGCTGGGACCCGACTTCGACGACGTCCTGACCCGCGCCACAGCGGGCGACCGATCGGCGTTCGGACAGCTGTGGCGCGACTGCCAGCCGATGCTGCTGCGCTATCTCGGCGCGCTCGCCGGCACCGACGCTGAAGACATCGCCTCCGAGACCTGGATGGCGGTCGCTCGAGGACTCGCTCGGTTCCAGGGCGGCGAGGACGATTTCCGCGGCTGGCTGGTCACCATCGCGCGCCGGCGGCTGATCGACCAACGGCGCCGCTCCGCGCGGCGACCCGAACGCCTCGTCGACGACACCTACCACCTCGAGCGTGCGGCGCCCGACGACACGGCCGCCCTCGCGGTGGAGCACCTCGGCACCGGCGAGGCGCTGCGCCTGGTCGCGACGCTGCCCCACGACCAGGCGGAAATGGTCCTGCTCCGGGTGGTCGTCGGTCTGGAACCAGCCGAGATCGCCACCATCGTGAAGCGCTCGCCGGGCGCCGTCCGGGTCAGCGTTCACCGCGGCCTGCGCACGCTCGCCGAGCGACTGAACGCCGGTCGTGTAACGCCACCGTCCACACCAGCGATCCCACAGCACGATGGCTGACGAACCCCTCACCCCTGCCGGCGAGCCCACCGATCCGTGGCTCGTCGACCGGTTGCTGTCCGGCGACAGCCTCGAGCCCGGTGCCGGCGCCGAGGCCCGGGCCATCAACGACCTCGTCGCCGCGCTGCGCGCCCCCGCCCTGACCGCGGAACTCGTGGGGGAATCTGCCGCGCTCGACGCCTTCGACGACGTGATGCAGCACGGCGGGGGTCGGCGGCGCGTTGCGCGACGGGTCTCCACGTTGGCGACGCTCGTCGGTGGCAAGATCGCGCTGTCTGCCGCCGCCGCTGCAGCGGCGACCACGGTCGCCACCGTCGCGGCTGCCTACACCGGTGTGCTGCCCGAACCCGTGCAGAACTTCGCCCACCACACGATCGGCGCACCCGCGGCCGCTCCGCCGTCGGCGACACCGACCCCGACACACGCCGAGCGCGGTTCGGATTCGCCGTCGTCCTCCACGTCCACTGGCTCGTCGTCGCCCGACGAGCGGCCCCGCACCTCTCCGCCCGCCAGCCCGACTTCCGTGCCCAACGCTGCCGTCCCCGGGCTGTGCACCGCCTACGCCCACGATCACGCCGGCGGCAAGTCAGACCACGACTCCGCCGCATTCCGACGTCTTGCGGAGATGGCCGGCGGTGCCGACGACGTCGCGAAACTGTGCGCGAGCAGCGGCGAGCACGGCTCGAAGTCACCGAAGCCCGAACCGGGGAAGTCGGAGCCGACCAACCTTGAGTCACCGAAACCGCCCAAGCCGTCTCCGCGGCCGGTGGGGCCACCGTCGCCGATGGATGGGAAAAGCGGCCAGCACGGGCACTCCGGCCAGCAAGGCGGCAAGCCGACCGACCACCCGACCCCCGGCAATGGCCAGGGCGGCCACTAGACCCACTCGGGCACCCTGGTAGGCGAAGACTTTGTTCGGCTATTTGCACAAAGTCTTCAGGATCATGAGTTCGAGCCAGGGTGAAGATCGCGAGGTCGGCGCGCGGCGGAAGGCCGGCGCGAATAGCTGGCATTATCGCTCGCGTCGCGTCAAGGTTCTCGAGTGACGCCGACGAACCTTCCGGGTGCGCTCACCAGCTTCATCGGCCGCGGACCGGAGATCGAAGCGGTTAAGAGGCTGGTCGCCGGAGCTCGACTTGTCACGCTGACCGGCGCCGGCGGCATCGGGAAGACGCGGCTCGCGGTCGAGGCCGCCGCACAATCCACGGACGCGTTCCCGGGCGGTGTCTGGCTGGTCGAGCTCGCGGCGCTCACCGACCCCGACTTGGTGCCGCAGGCCACGTTGACCACGCTGGGATTCAATGCCCAGCCTGGACGCACCGCTCTCGAGTCGCTCGCGGCCACACTCGGCCGGACTCCGAAGACGCTGCTCATCCTGGACAACTGTGAACATCTCGTGGCCGCGTGCGCCGCACTGGCCCATGCGCTCCTCAAGGACTCCCGCGATCTACGCCTGCTCGCGACCTCCCGCGAGGTGCTGGGCGTCGAGGGCGAGGTGGTCTGGCCTGTCCCGTCGATGGCGACTCCGGACGCGCGAGGGACACCGAATGAGTCGGAGATCGCTGAAGTCGACAGCGTTCGGCTCTTCGCCGAGCGAGCCCACGCGGCCCGGCCCGGATTTCGACCCGCGCGCGACAACATCGCGGTCGTCGCCCGTATCTGCCGACGCCTCGATGGCATTCCGCTCGCAATCGAGCTCGCCGCCGCCCGGGTGAGGACCATGTCGGTCGCCGCGATCGAGGAGCGACTGGACGATCGCTTCGCCTTGTTGACCCGTGGCAACCGCACGTCGGTCGAGCGCCACCGGACGCTGCTGGCCGCGGTCGACTGGAGTTACGCCCTGCTGGACGACGTCGACAGGCGTCTGCTCCGCCGACTCGCCGTGTTTCGAGGCGGCTTCACGCTGGATGATGCGCAGGGTGTTTGCGCGGAAGATGCGCGCGGCCCTGGTAGCGCGATCCTGGACGGCGTGTCGAGCTTGGTCGACAAGTCCCTGGTCGTCGCCGACGAGCAGCCCGACCGATCGATGCGTTATCGGCTCCTCGAGTCGATCCGTGAATATGCATGGGATCGCTTGGCCGAGGCCGGTGAGTCCGACCGGATGCAGCGTTTGCATGCACTGCATTACTTCGCGTTGGCGGATGAGGCGTACGACCAGCTGCGAGGGCCCGCTCAGGCTATTTGGCTCGCGCGCATCGAGGACGAGTTCGAGAATCTGCGCGCTTCGTTCGACTGGGGGCTAGAGCAGGAACCCGCGAAGGCCCTTCAGCTGGCTGCGCGGTTGCGCCGTTACTGGCTCGTGAGCCAGCGGCTCGAGGGCTTCGACTGGCTGACCCGGGCCCTCGCGAAGAGAACCGAGCGCGACGAGCTGCGCGCGGAGGCCCTTCGGGAAGCCAGCTGGAGGGCCCTGTTTCAAGGCCGCTTTGACGCCGCGCGATCACTGGCTCTGGAGTGCCTGCAGCTGGCCGACGACGGAGCCGGCACCCTCCACCGTGGACGTGCCCTGCAGGCGTTGGGGTTGGTGACGAGCCTGGCCGGCACGGACGGTCACCTCGAGCGGGCGACCGCGTTCTTCGAGCAAGCCGAGACTCCGCTTCGCGAGTCGGGAGATGACGAAACGCTCGCGTTCTCCCTCAACGATCAAGGTTTGACCTTGCACTTCGCTGGCGACTCGAGCGCGGGTCGAGCCCGAGTCGAAGAGGCGCTCGAGATCGCGCGCCGAGCCGAGGACCGGTTGCTCATCGCACCGTTCGTAGAGAGCCTGGCGATCATCGAATTCGACGTCGGTAACCATGAGAAGGCCCGGACCCATTGGCAGGAGTGTCTCGTCTACGTCGGCGAGCTGCACAGCTTGTTCTCCGGGGTCTATACGCTCATCGGCCTCGCGCGCCTCGCTGTGGTCGACGGCGAACCCGAGCGTTGCCTGTCCCTCTTCGGAGCAGCGGAGGAGCTCGCCCAACGCGTCGGGCTCGCGATAGACCCCGAACTGGAGCCCGTCGTTGCCCAGGCGCGTGCCGCGGCCGCCGCGATGCTGGACGCTGAGCGGGCCGACGCCGCCTGGCAGCGGGGCGCAGCAATGTCCTGGGAGCAGGCGATCGCGTACGCCCGAAACGGAGCTCCTGAGTCCGAGCACGACGAGCGGTTCGATCGAGCGGGCGCCTCAGCTCAGTCGCTCGCGGCGGGGAACGCTTTCATCAGGGAAGGCGAGTTCTGGACCATCGGCTTTGCCGGTCGCGTCGTCCGGCTCAAGGAGAGCAAGGGATTGCACGATCTCGCTTTGCTCCTGCGCTCACCCGGACGACAGGTGGCGGCGATCGACCTGGCGTCCTCCCCCCTCAGCGAATCCTCTGGGACAGCCGGTCGCCGCGAGCTCGGATCGAGTCTCGAGGGTGACGCCGGGCCGGCCTTGGACGCTGAGGCACGCCGGAGCTACCGGGCCCGCCTTGAGGAGCTCGAAGAAGACGCCACCGAGGCAGAGCGGATGAACGACACCGAGCGCGCAAGTCGGGTTCGGTCTGAACGTGAGTTCCTGCTCGCCGAACTCGCCGCCGCGGTTGGCCTCGGTGGGCGTGCCCGGCGCATGGGTGACCCCGCGGAGCGCGCCCGCAAGGCGGTGACATGGCGCATCCGGCAAGCCATTGACCGCATCGAGTCCGTCCACCCCGAGCTTGGGCGGCACCTGCGGCGTTCCGTGCGAACCGGGGCACTCTGCGGCTACGACCCGCCCGAGCCGACCTCCTGGGACATCTCCGACAGGCCGCGGGCCGCACACACCCGCTAGCTAGCCGTGCCCTAGCAACGCTAGGCATCTCCTCGCGCCAACCGGGCGAAGGGTCGCGTTGCGGCCCTGATCCGGGAGGAGATGTCGTGGTCGCTGAAAACGAAAACACCACGCAGGGTCTGGCCGCCGTCCAAAGGTGTGACGCGAGCGCTGGCTGGGCGCCGATGACCGATCGTGGGGTCGAGGTCGCAGCGCTTGTGGCTTGCGGCTTGACGAACCGTGGCATCGGCCGGGCCCTGGGGATCGCCGAGAGCACGGTCGCGGCACACGTGCGGCGCGCGCTCAAGAAACTCGCGTTCCGCTCACGGGCCGAGCTGGCCGCATGGTTCGTCGAGCGTCGACAAAGCGACCGCGACCCATGCCCGGGCTCGGGCAGCACAGACAGTGCCGAGCACCCGAAGCGACACCTGGCGCAAGGAAGAATCCTGCTGGCGGCAGTCATGCTCGTGATCGGGCTCGCGGGGTGCGGCGGTGGCGGAAAAGCTGCGAGTGGCGGCAACTCGGCCACCGGCGGGAAGAGCTGCTCCGACCGGCATCCGAGCAACCTCGCACTGACGTTCGCAGCGATCGTCTGCGTCGACAGCCAGACCACGGTTCCCCAAGGCGACGGCTCCAGCGAGCTCGTGCTGGGGGTGTCCATCACCGACAAGGACCCGAACGCGTTCAGCGTCACGACCACCGACTTCACGGTGATCGACGCGGCCGGCCACGATATCCCGGCGGAGGCCGCGTCCGACAACAGCCGGACGGGTGTGAGCGGATGCGTGGCCCAGAACCTGGGCGATAGCGGCTGGCCGCTGAATCCGAACGCGTCGATGCGGCTTCCCGGTCCCATGTGCTTCAACCTGCCCCCGGGAGATCACGCCAGCCAGCTCGTATGGCAAAGCGATGTCCCGGTCAAGCTGAACTGACGGGCGGCCACGATGCGACGCCGGAAGGCAACAGGCATGGCCATCAAGCCGGTGCTTCGGTGGGTGGCCGCCGCTGCCCTGACCACAGGACTGGCCTGCTCGTGCACCGGCGGCCATCCGTCGGGGACACGGTGGCAGGCTGTCGACACGGCAGGATTCGAGGTCCTCACCCCAGTCGAGTGGCAGGACGCGACGCCGGCGGCTATCGATCCGACCGTCCGCCTGCTGCTCGTCGGGCCCCGCGTGGGCCACGCACCGCCGAGTCATTTCGTGCTGCGGATCGGACAAACGCCCACCGCAGGAACGCCGTCCGCTGCGGTCCGCGCATATGAACAGATCGGTACGCTGCGCAACCCGACCACGACCTGGGAGCCGCCGCGGTCGATCACGGTCCGCGGCTGCCGCCAAGCCATTGAGCTGCGCGGCGCGTATCACGCGGGCGACACGACCACCGGCCCGCTCGTGCACACACTCGACGTCTTCACGTTGCGCAACGACGGCGTGCCCGAACATCTGTTCGTGTCCGCCGGCGGGGCCACGTTGGACGCCCGGCTGACGAGTCGACTGCTCACGTCGTTGAGCGTGTCATCGTGATCGGCCGACGGCTGGCGGCGCTGACCGCAACTTGCCTCGCCGTGTGCGTCACCCTGAGCCCGGCCCCGGCCCACCTCGCCGCCGCCAGCACCGGTGGAACGACCACGGCGGATGAGATCGTGTTGACCCAGAGCCAGCTTCTGGACTACCGGCTGGATCCGGACGACTCGATCACCAACCCGGCCGGCGGCAATGGCTCGGACCTCGAGATGGTGCTGGCCGCCTGCTTCGGCGCCAATGCGCTGTTGAGCCAGATCGACGGCGGAGCGGCCGCGAGTATCGGCGATTCCTTCGCACGCGGCACGTACCAGGGCGGCTTTCAAAACGGCGTCCAGTCCATCGCGTTTGTCGGATCGTCAACCACCGAGGCCAGCACGGCGTTCGCGGTCGTCGCCGGGTCAGGCTTCCGGCAGTGTTTCGCCGACGGACTCCTGCGCGACTACCAATCGCTCGTTCAGGTGTCCGCGGAGAGCACCACCACTCCCGGGACGCCGGCGATCGGCGACGCGGTCACCGCGGTCGAGACGACCGTTCACTTCGGCTCGTCGGGGTTGTCCGGTGTCGACTCGATCTCACTGACGACGGTGCGCGTCGGGCCAGCGATCGCGATGCTCGAAACGTTCGCGGTGGGGGCGGACACGACCGCTGCGACTTTCCCGGACCAGGATCGGGTCGCGCTCGTTCGCGTGCTCGCCACGCGGATCGTCGCGGCCGGCACCAATCCGGTGCCTACGGCAGCCCCTGCCGAGCCCGACCTGGCCGACTGTCCTGTGGTTTCGGACACCGTCGAGAGCTCGGCGACCTTGACGGCCGCGTCCGTCACCCTCGGGGGCAACGGCGCACTCACACAAACCCAGAGCGCGGCGATTCCCGGCTACTCCTTCGAGGCAGAAGGTGGTCTCAAGCCCGGCTTGACCGCGGCCTTCGGCGCAGCGGATGGTGACGCAGGGCTGCATGCGGACGCGTCGGTGGGAATTCAGTTCTCGGCTTCGCTCGGCTACGACCATCTCTACCAACCGCAAGCCGACGCCCTGATGAAGTCGTTGCTGGGGTCAGCGCCTGGGGACCCGCGACTCAGCGACCCCGACACCGTGGGTGGGTCTGTGGGTGTGTGGCTCAACGGCGACATCAAGGACGGCGCGAGCAGCGGCGAGGTGTCCGGCTCCGTGTCGGTCGGGCTCGAGCAAGACCTGCTCGGCGGCACGCTCGGTGGGCAGGAGCTCTACGTCGACCTGACCGGCACCGCCAAGGCTGATCTGGGACAGCTTCTCGGCGGCATGTCGGCGACGGGCGGTTCGAGCGACAACGCTGACCTCAAGGTTGCCGTGGAACTCACTCCGGACTTCGATCCGACCAGGCTCAGCGCCAAGCTCACAACCGAAGGCCTCACGGCCGCGCAGGTCAAGGGCGCGATCGACTGGAAGGACATCTCCCTCACCGGCAGCCAGGGAACGCAGAAGGGGGTTGAGACCGACCTCGTAGCCGACGTGTCGGCCGAGGGCGAGCCGGTGGTCAAAGCGGCCATCGAGACGCTGCTCGAGTGGATGCTCGACACCGACGGGACGGGCCCGTCCGACTCCGTCCGGACCGCAGCATTGAGCACGCTCGCGTCGCACGCGACCGTGGAGATCTTGCAGTCGAGCCTCACCAAGGGAACGGTCAACGCCGAGGTCAGCGCCGGGGAAGGCCTCGCTTGGGGCGCGAAGCTGGACTCCTCGGTTCTCGACAAGCGCCTCACCTACGCCGCCTTCGCAAGCGAGGGCAGCACCGACCTGTCGCCCTGGACCACGTGCAACGCTGCGATCGTTGCCGTCGAGCCCCGGTCGACCGAGTTCGGGCCGATCGCTGCGTACTACCGGGGCGCTACCGGCGGCTCCGGCGAGGTGCTCGTCCGGGAGGACGGCATCGGGGCGTTCCAGGCACCCGACACCGACGCCTGTCCCACCTGCAACCATGCCGACGCACCCCAAGGCACGATCGCGTTCACGCTCGCCGGCCTGAACCAGTCACGCCCGGACACCTACACAGCTCGAGGCACGGTGACTGCCGTCTCTGACGTTGCCTTCGGCAACGAGGTCGGCGTGCGGCCCGGGTCGTCATTCACGCTCGTGGTCGACCCGCAGCACCGGCTGACGATCGGTTTCCTCGCCCCGACCGATGTCCTTACCGCCCTGTCGTTTTGATGTCGGAGAGGAGTTCATCGTGGCCCAGTCCGAGAGGCCCCAATATCCGGGACTGACTCCCGGCGACCAGTACGCCAACCCGAACGCCATGGGGAGCAAGGTCGGAAGCTTCGCCCCGGTGGGGCAGCCCGTCGCCCGCGATGCACAGGGCACCGCGCGCTGCCCTTGCTGCGCCGGCACCGACTTCGACTACGGCAGCTCGTGGCTGCGCAGGTACTGGCGCTTGTCGATCATCGGCCGGCTGATCGTCCAGCCCGAGCGTCACAAGCCGAAGCCACATTCCGGCGTCGTCTGTCGCCAGTGCGGGACCAACTGCGTCTGGGACGCGCGAAGTGCTGGTTCCTGAACGCCTTGCAAGCCGCGGCAAGGCGCCCGGCCACCAGTCGCCCCCCGGGTATCTGAACTCGCGCCGCGGTCGCTGGCTGGCAGGTCGGTTGGTTGGCTTGGCTGGCGCTGGCGGTGGAGGTGGGATTTGAACCCACGGAGAGCTTGCACCCTCACACGCTTTCGAGGCGTGCGCCATCGGCCACTAGGCGACTCCACCGCCGTTCAGCGTAGCGGACCCGCCCGGTGCGCCTCGAAGAAGTCCCGCAGCAGCTGAGCGCACTCCGCACCGAGAACCCCGCCCTCGACCTCCGGCCGGTGGTTCAGCCGCCGGTCGCGCACGACGTCCCACAGCGAGCCGACCGCCCCCGCCTTCGGATCGGCCGCACCGTAGATCAGCCGGTCGATCCGCGCGAGCACAAGCGCGCCCGCGCACATCGTGCACGGCTCCAGCGTGACAACGAGCGTGCATCCGGTCAGCCGCCAACTGCCCAACCGGCCGGCGGCATCGCGGAGGGCGACGACCTCGGCATGTGCGGTCGGGTCGCCGGTCGCCTCGCGGGCGTTGTGCCCCCGGCCGACGACCGCGCCACCCGCGTCGACGACCACCGCCCCGACCGGCACATCGGCCGAGCCGGGCGACGGGCCGGCCGTGCTCGCCGCGCCTGCCGGGCCTGCCGGGCCTGCCGAGCCGGACGACGCGGTCAGCCGGGCCTCCTGCAAGGCGAGCCGCATCAGCTGCTCGTCGCCGTCCAGGGAATGCGGGCGCTGGGGGGGTTGTGGCGTCAGCGGTAGACCTCGATGGCGTCGCCGCAGCCGAGCCGCTCGCAGATCGAGCTGACGACGTCAGCGGGCAGCTGGCCCTCCTCCGCGCACATGGCGAGCAGCTCGGCGCCGGAGATGCCGAAGTCGGCGAGGATGTCGGTAGCGCCGCCGGGCTCCGCCGCGGCCTTGCCGATCGGCCGGTCGTCGTCGGCCTCGATGTCCTCGTCCTCGGCGATCGCCTCGCCCTCGTCGGCCACCTCGTCGGTGACCAGATCGGCGAACAGCACCCCGGCCAGCTCGCTGAGAGCGACCATCCGGGCATCGGAGATGAAGACGCGAGGCTCACCCGTCTTGTCGATCCGGACGACGGCGAACCACTCGTCATTTTCCTCCACGAACATCACGACCGAGTCGGCATCGTTGCCGGCATCGCGCATCAGCTCGACGACGTCCTCGATGTCTTCGACCTCACCGAGGTCGACCTCGGCCCCACGCCACGAGCCGTCGGTGCGGGCGACAAGGGCTGCGAAGTTGGACACGCGCTCTCCCCTGGAGTCGGGTGTGGCAGGTCAGATCAGTGGACGCCGGCGTCGACGAGCCGTTCCAGCTGTTCCCCGAAACCGAGCCGCCTAGCGATTCCGAACAACATCTCATCCGCGTAGGCGTCGAGATCGGAGAGCATGAGGCTCAATTCCATCTCCGACAGGCCGAGATCGGCGAAGATCGCAAGATCGCCGACCGGCTCGATGCTGTCGAGGTCGTCGTCGGTCGGGTCGGGGAGGCCGAGCCAGTGCAGCACCTGCCGGGCGATCGGCCATTCCTCGGCGGCGGTGACGTCGGAGAGCAGCAGCCGGACGCCGTCCCCGCTCGCCCGGGCCACCACGAAGAAGTCGTCGTCGACGTCGACGAGGCCGATCGCGCCACCCTCGCCGGGCTGCTGGCGAACCGCAGCGAGGAACGTGTCGAGGCTGACCATCGCTCGCTCCGGCAGCAGGCCGATCTCCCACTGGCCCTCCTCGCGGTAACACACCACCGCGAAGTCACGACCGGCGTCACCGTCGTAGTCCGGGTCGGGATTACCGCCGGGCCTGCGATCGGTTGACATGTGTCCTCCTCCGAAGCGACGCCGGAAACCGCTCGGACGGCAGTAGCCACGCTACTGCCACTCATTCCCTCGGTTTCCCTTGCCGCATCGTGGCACGCCAAGCGCGGCCAGTCGATACGGGATGCCGAGTGGTGGCCGGCATCTCGAACGGCTCGCGTGAACGAGCGAGGCTCGGGCGCTAGCGTGACCGCTATGCGTACCCTCGTGGTCGACCACCCCCTGGTGGCACACAAGCTGACCGCCCTGCGCGATCAACGCACCGACTCACCGACGTTTCGCCAGCTGACCGACGAGCTCGTGACGCTGCTGGCGTACGAGGCGACCCGCGACGTGCGGGTCACCGAGGTCGACGTCGTGACGCCCGTAGCGCATGCGCGGGGCGTGCGGATCACCCGGCCGCGGCCTCTCGTCGTCCCGGTCATGCGCGCCGGCCTCGGCATGCTCGACGGGATGTGCCGGCTACTGCCCACGGCAGAGGTCGGGTTCCTCGGGCTCGTCCGCGACGAGGAGACCCTCGTCGCCACGACCTACGCGACCCGGCTGCCGGACTCACTCGCCGACCGGCAGGTCTACGTGCTCGACCCGATGCTGGCCACCGGCGGGACGCTGGCCGCCGTTCTCTCGCTCCTGGTCGAACGCGGCGCGGCCCAAGTGACGGCGATCTGCCTGCTGGCGGCACCCGAAGGGCTCGCGCACCTGGAAGCCACTTTCGCGGGAAGCGGTGTCCCGATCGCCGTCGTCACGGGCGCGGTCGACGAGTGTTTGGACCACCGCGGCTACATCGTGCCGGGGCTCGGCGACGCCGGGGACCGCCTGTACGGCAGCCTCGGCGCCGGCTGAGGCTGCCCGCCCGCGCCTGCGGCCGCTCAGTTGTGGCGCTGGACCGCGATCGGTTTGCCGGTGTCGTCGTAGACGTTACCGCTTTGCACCAGCGTCGTGCTCAGGTCGGTGACGATCGGGCAGCTGGCGAAGAGAGTGTTGTGCCCGAACCGGTTCGATGTCGCGGTCACGTTCATCGACAACGTCTGGCCGGCCGGGCCGTGACTGGAGAAGTTGAAGGTGCAACCGCCGCCGTCGGCCCAATTGCCGGAGACCACGAGGTCTGAGACCAGCGCGCCGTCCTGGGTGACCTGCAGCGCAGAGTTGTCGCTACGACTCCCGAACAGGTAGTTGCCGAGCACGCGTATGTGAGAGCCGCCGAGAATCTGGATGGCGTCGTTGTGGGTGGGGCGACCGCCCTGCGACGGGTCGGACGCGAAGTGGCGCAGGCTGTGAATCCAACTCGCCTTCACGACAGAGTTCGCGCCCAGCTTGATGCCGTCGACCCCGTCGTGAATGTTCAGCCTGACCAGTGTCGCGTTAGCCACGCTCATCGCGTCGACGGTCGGCGCCGGCACCGCAACGCCGACCTCGTCGTCTTGGAGAAGCGTGCCGTGCGCCGACCGGACGATGACGGAGTCGGTGCCGGCCGCGCCTTCGATCAGGCAGCGGGTGACGGTCACGTTGTCGGCCGCGATGACCAGCGCTCCCTTGATGTCCAACGAGTCGAGCAGCGTCCCCGGCTTCGTCACGGTCACCGTTCCGCTGACGACGCGCAGGTGCGTGCCCGCGGGCACGCCCGTGTTCGTCAACCCAGGTCGGCCACCCGCCGGGGCCGGGTACGCAGTGGAACCGCCGGCGGCCGGCGGGGTCGCGGCCGGCCGGCTCGCCGCCGGCGGCGCGGCACTCCTCGTGGCCCCGGCCGCCGCTGGGGGCGGCGACGACGGTCGGGACGACGGATGCGTCGCCGCCGGCCCCGACGCGGAACCCGAGACGCCACCGGAGGCGGAGCCCGCGGCGGAACCCGCGGGAGAAGTGATCGCCACCCCCGGCGTTGCGGAGTCGTTCGACGAGGCTGCCGAGGGCGACATCGACCGGGCGCCCGGTGAGGAAGCCGAGTCGACAGTCGGTCCCGGAGGTCGGGCGGCATCACCGGCCGGCGCGGAGTCGTGCGCGGTCAGCGCGACCGTGCCGGCGATCCCGCCACCGACGATCACCAACGCTGCCACTGCGGCGACGGCAGCCTGCCACCGCGAACCGCGCCACCGCCGCAGGAGCGCTCGCAGGGCAGCACCGACGGAAGGCACCTCAGCAGTCTCGCCTACTGCGCCCCACTACGCGCGTTAGAGATTCTTGACCGCGGCGAGGAGCTTGCTCAGCGACTCCTTCGCGTCGCCGAAGAACAGCGTGGTCTTCGGGTGGTAGAGCAGCGCGTTGTCGATGCCGGCGAATCCGGGCCGCAGCGAGCGCTTCATGAAGACGACGTTGGTCGCCTCGTCGACGTTCAGGATCGGCATGCCGTAGATGGGGCTGCCCGGCGAGTCGCGGGCCGCCGGGTTCACGACGTCGTTCGCGCCCACCACGACGGCCACATCGGTCGAGGCCATCTCGGCGTTCGCGTCGTCCATTTCCTTGAGCTGCTCGTAGGGCACGTTGGCCTCGGCGAGCAGCACGTTCATGTGACCGGGCATCCGCCCGGCAACCGGGTGGATGCCGTAGTAGACCTCGACGCCCCGGGATTCGAGCAGGTCGACCAGCTCGCGGATCGTGTGCTGAGCCTGGGCGACCGCCAACCCGTAGCCGGGCACGATCGCCACTTTGCGGGCATAGGCGAGCAGGATCGCGACGTCCTCGGCGCCGGCCGATCGCACGGCCCGGTCGCTCGCGATCTCGGCCGTGGAGCCGGCGGTCGACGGCCCGGCGAAGGCACCGAACAGGATGCCGGTGAGCGGTCGGCCCATCGCGCTGGCCATGAGCTGGGTGAGCAACGTGCCGGAGGCACCGACGAGCGTGCCGGCGATGATGAGCAGGGTGTTGTGCAGCACGTAGCCCGACGCCGCCACGGCGAGCCCGGTGAACGCGTTCAGCAGCGAGATGACGACCGGCACGTCGGCGCCACCGACCGGCAGTACGAACAGGACGCCGAGGGCCAGCGCCAGGACGGCGCAGATGACGGCGAGGGTGACGCTCTTGGTCGGAACCGCCGCGGCACCGACGCCGATGGCGCCGAACGTGACGAGCGGCGTGACGATCTGCGCACCAGGCACCAGGATCGGCCGGCCGGTCATCATTTCCTGCAGCTTTGCGAACGTGATCGCCGAGCCGGTGAAGCTCACCGCGCCCACGATGACGCTGAACATGACGGCGGTGGCTGTCCCGGCAGGATCGACGTTGTGCTGCTTGACGTACTCGTCGATCGAGACCAGGGCCGCGGCACCGCCGCCGACGCCGTTGAAGGCCGCGACCATCTGCGGGATGGCGGTCATCTTCACCATGCGAGCGGCCGGCACGGCGATGACGCTGCCTACGACGATCGCGCCGATGATCGCCCAGCGGTGGTGCAACGTCGTACCGAGACCGTTGGAGGTCAACGTGACGACGACCACCAATACCGCCCCGAAGGCGCCGATCAGGTTTCCGTAACGCGCGCCTTTCGGAGAGGAGAGGCCCTTCAGCGCGAGGATGAAACAAAGCGAGGTGGCGAAGTACGTCAGCTCGATGCCCGTGCTCGCGCTCATGGCGCGACGCTTTCCTGCTTGGCGCCCGCTTCGGCGGCGGGCGGCGTCGGCTTGGCCGGTTTGCCGCGGCCCTTGAACATCTCGAGCATGCGGTCGGTGACGACGAACCCGCCGACCATGTTCGCGGTCGCGAGGACCACCGCCGCGAGCCCGAGCGCCAGCTGGGCGGTGCCCGACGCCTCGCCGGTGATCAGGATCGCGCCGACCAGGATCACGCCGTGGATCGCGTTCGCACCCGACATCAGCGGCGTGTGCAGGATCGTCGAGACCTTCGCGATGACCTCGAAGCCGACGAACACCGACAGCATGAAGACAGTCAGCAACTCGACGTTCGTCATTGCCGCGCCTCCAGCGCTGGGGTGGTCATGAGCGAACTTCGCCGGCGTGGACGACGAGACACCCGGCCACGATCTCGTCGTCGAGGTCGAGGGTGACCTCGCCGTCCTTGGTCATGAGCAGCATGAGGTTCACCAGGTTGCGGGCGTAGAGGCGGCTGGCGTCGTAGGGCATGCCGCTCGGCATGTTCCGGCCGCCCCAGATGAGCACGCCGTTGTGCATGACCTCTTCACCCGGCTTCGATCCCGCGACGTTGCCACCGGATTCGGCCGCGATGTCGATGATGACCGTGCCGGGCCGCATCGCAGAGACCATCGCTTCGTCGACGAGCAGAGGCGCCCGGCGCCCGGGTACCGCCGCCGTCGTGATGACGGCATCGGACGCCGCGAGGTGCGGCGTCAACAACTCCCGCTGCCGCGCGGCGCGTTCCTCGGTCATCTCGCGGGCGTAACCGCCAGCCCCCTCGAGTGTCTCGAGTTCGAGGGTGACGAACTTCGCGCCGAGACTCTTCACTTCCTCCGCGGCCGCGGCCCGTACGTCGTAGGCCGAGACATCGGCGCCGAGGCGGCGGGCCGTGGCGATTGCCTGGAGCCCCGCAACCCCGGCACCGAGAACGAGGACCTTCGCCGGTGGGACCGTACCGGCGGCGGTCATCAGCAACGGGAAGAACCGGGGCAGCTTCTCCGCCGCGATCAGTGCCGCGCGGTATCCCGTGACGAGCGACTGCGACGACAGCGCGTCCATGCTCTGCGCGCGAGAGATACGCGGCAGCCGGTCGAGGGAGAGTGCGCTGGCCTTGCGCTCCGCCAGCACTTGGACCAGTTCTTCCGACGCCGCAGGTTGCAGGAAGCTCAATACGATCGAGCCGGCGGCGAGCGTTCGGGCGTCGGCGAGCGGCAACGGCTGCACCGCGAGGACGACGTCGGCGCCGGCGAGGGCCTGCCGATCGGCCAGCTCTGCCCCTGCGCCCGCATAAACGGAGTCCGGATAGCCGGCGGCGGTACCGGCGCCTCGCTCGACGGTGACGGTCAAGCCGGCGGCGATCAGCTTGCTGACCGCGTCCGGGACGCAAGCGACACGGCGTTCGTACTCGACCGTCTCCCGAGGGATCACGACCCTCACCGCGGCACCACCCATCGACAAGTGTGTCGTCTCACCGTCGAAACCTAGAGCACGGGCGCCGACGGCGGGGCGTTTCCGGAGCAAGGCGGCGTGTCTGCTGAGTCACAGCATCCGGAGCGGCGCGGCCGGCACAGAGGTGTCAGGGCTGCAGGTCGACCCGAGTGCCACTGACCGTGACGACGACCCCGGCGCCGTCGACGCTGACGCCACTCAAGCTGACACCGCCCGGCAGCGCCGGAACCCGGACGGTGAACGAGGCGTTGGCCCGGACTGCGGCAAGGACCGACCCCGACGCCGCCTCGCCGTCCGGTCCTCTCACGGTTTCGGGCGTGACGGCGAGCCGCCCGGCTGCAAGCGCGACCTTCGCCACGGCTTCGAACTCGGCCGGCGCACCCGCGATGTCGACCGACTCCCCGAGTGCCAACGCGTCAGATCGGCCGGCCACCGGACCGATCGACAGACCGGCGACCGGCGCGGCCGCGGCGATGTCGGAGAACGGGATCTCGACGGTGCCCGCGACCCGGTCGACGAAGACCCGATCGACATGGCCACTCAACGCCTTCGACAGCGGCAGCCGCACCCCGCGAAAGCTGAGCTGGGCCAACGAGCCGTCGGCGGCCGCCGCCGGGTCGGCCGCGAACACGTCGCTGGCCCGCACGTCGATTCGCGGATACCGGCCGCGCGCCGCCTGCAACAAGAACGGGAATCCGTGGATGGAGACGTGCGGGCGGCGGGCGAGGTGCGCGTCGGTCTGCACGATTCCGGCGATCCGGTGCTCGGCCACCCGCACGGCGATCCGGTCGGCGGCGAGGAACAGGGCGACCAGGATGGCCAGGAAGACGGCGAGCTTGACGCGCATCAGTCGATCAACACCCGGGCGACGACGAGGACGGCGGGCGCGACGACGAGCAACGGCAGCGCCGCGGTCGCGGCATGGGTCGTGCGCGGCGACCCGGCGGGCATGCGTGCGACCGACCGGGCGGCCACCGCGATCGTGGCGGCCACCGCGGCGATGGCGGCCGCCGTCGACGTCGAGAAGGTCGGTGCCGCGCGCGCCGTCGCGACCAGCAAGCCGGCGCCGATCCCGGCGGCCAGCCCGAGCGGCAGCCCCACCCAGTCCGGCACTCGGGGTTGGACGCCGAGGACAGCGACACCGGCCGCGACGAGAGCGACGGCGATCACCTGGGCACCACCCCGCCCGGCGCGCTCGCCGAGCCAGCCGGCGCCGATGACGGCGACCGCTCCCGCGGCCACGGCTGCAGTGAGGCCAGGTGTGAGGCCGGGTGTCACCGGCGATCGCGGGTTGCGCCCGAAAACGTGCGCCCCCAGCTGAACCGCGAACGCGAGCCCGACCAGGGCGGCCAGCACCCCCGCCAGCGCTCGCACATCGGTCGCCGGATGCACGCGGAGCAGCGCGACGTCGGCAGCTACCGCCGCGGCGATCGCCACGACGGCGCCCGGAAGCTGGATTCGCGCCCCCGGCTCCGCCGCCTTGCACCACCCCAGGACGAGAGCCACCTGGACGACGACCAGCGCAACGCCCAGCGGCGTCCGGCCGAGCGCCGAAGCGCCGAGGAGGAGCGCCGCACCGGCGGCGGCGATCACGGAGGACACCGAGGCATCGTCGCAGATACGGGGGCGGCTGCCGCGTTGCACGCCGTCAGCGATGGGCCGTCAGCCGCCGGCAAACGGCGGCAGGACGTCGACGGTGCCGCCGTCGGTGAGTGCGACCTCGGCGGGATCGCGCCGACCCGCCGGCGCGCCGTCGACGACGAACGAACAGCGGTCGAGCACGCGACGCAACGCCGCTCCATGCCGCTCGACCGCAGCCGCGAGCGCGGCGGCCAGCGTCGGCTCGGCGTAGCGCTCCTCACGCGTGCCGGCCGCCTCGCGCGCGGCGGCCCAGTAGCGCAAGGTGCCGGAAATGCTCTCGTTACGCGACAACATGCCGACGAAACCCGTTCGAAACGCGCACGCCCGTATCCTCGTGGTGATCCTGTTCCACCCTCCGCGAGCCAGTGCTCGGGGAGTTTCCGGCCGACCGGGCCCCACCGGGCCACCGATCAACGCTCCCCCGACTCTAGGAGACAGGCGACGCCTCGTGAGCACCCTGCTGCTGCTGACGAACGCGCTGCAACCTTCGGCCGAGGTGCTGCCGGCGCTCGGACTCCTCCTGCACCGGGTCAAGGTCGCCCCCGCCGAGGTCTCGGCACTGCTCGACGCACCGCCGGCCGACGCGGTGCTCGTCGACGGCCGGCGTGACCTCGCGCACGCTCGTTCGCTCTGCCAGGTGTTGCGCACCACCGGCATCTCCAGCCCGCTGTTGCTCGTGGTCACCGAGGGCGGCCTCTCCGTCGTCACCGCCGAGTGGGGCTTCGACGACGTCCTGCTCGATTCGACCGGTCCTGCCGAGGTCGAGGCTCGGCTTCGGTTGGCGAGCGGGCGCCGCGAGATGGCGACCCGCGCCACGACCGCGGACGACGAGGTGATCCGCTCCGGTGACCTGATGATCGACGAGTCGACGTATGCGGCGCGGCTGCGTGGCCGCACGCTCGACCTCACGTTCAAGGAGTTCGAGCTGCTGAAGTACCTCGCGCAGCACCCTGGTCGGGTCTTCACCCGCGCGCAACTGCTCCAGGAAGTGTGGGGCTACGACTACTTCGGCGGCACCCGAACCGTCGACGTGCACGTGCGGCGGCTGCGCGCGAAACTCGGCGCCGAGAACGAGGCGCTGATCGGAACCGTCCGCAACGTCGGCTACAAGTTCGTGCTGCCCGTCGCGGAACGCAGCCGAAGCGACGCGCACGCCGACGCCGAATAGACACCGGCACACCAGCACACCAGCACACCGGCACACCGGCACACCGGCACACCAGCACACCAGGCGACCGCTGACGCGAGCGAGCGCTGCCCACCGTTACGGTGACAAGGTGGCGAACAGTCCTGCCGGTACGCGGCTCGAGGTGCTCGGCCGGCTCACCGCCCGGCAGGTCGCGGCAGTCACCGCACTCGTCGACGACGCCACCGAGGCAGACGGCGTCCCGCCGCTTTCCGAACACGTCATGTTGCACATGCGCTACGGGGGCGACGAGCGCGCGTGCAACCTCCTGCTGTGGGACGACGGGCGAAGCGACGGGGGAGGCCTCGCCGCGTACGCCCACCTCGACGTGACCGACCCGGTCGAGTGGCCGAGCGCTGAACTGGTCGTCGCACCGCAGTTGCGACGCGCCGGTCTGGGTCGGGCGTTGGTCGATGAGGCGTTGCGGCGAACCGACGGGCACCTGCGGTTGTGGGCGCATGGTGAGCTACCCGAGGCGTCGGCGATGGCCGAGCGGCTCGGCTTTCGGCGATCCCGGGTGCTCTGGCAGATGCGCCGCTCGCTGCTGGCGCCGCTGCCACGCATCCAGCCGGCGCCGGGCGTGACGGTCCGCACCTTCGTGCCCGGCACGGACGACGACAGGTGGTTGGCGCTCAACGCCAAGGCATTCGCCGATCACCCCGAGCAAGGCGGCTGGACTCGCGAAGACCTGCATCGCCGGATGGCCGAGGAGTGGTTCGACCCGGCCGGCTTCTTCCTGGCCGAGCGCGACGGAACCCTGGTCGCGTTCCACTGGACGAAGGTGCACGGGGCGTCGGCCGATACGCCGCATGTGCACCCCCATGAGCATCCGCTCGACGGTCCGCACGAACATCCGCACACGCACACCACGGCGCCCATGGTGCACGGGCACGAACCGATCGGCGAGGTGTACGTGCTGGGCGTCGATCCCGACGCGCAAGGGCTCGGCCTGGGCCGGATGTTGACGGTGACGGGCCTGCGGCACCTGCGGGCCAAGGGCCTGCACCAGGTCATGCTGTACGTCGAGGCCGACAACGCCGCAGCGATCCGCCTCTATGAGTCGCTCGGCTTCAGCCACTGGGACACCGACGTCCTCTTCCACCACGGGTGATCGCGCCGCGGCGCGGCCGGCGCCGGCCCGTGCCGCAGCGCCGCGGCGCCCCACCGGCCTACGCCTAGGACCTAGGACTGGGCGGCGGCTGCCTGCGCCAGGCCGAGCGCCTGGTCGATCTCGTCACGGCTGAGCGGCCGCTCGCTCGCTCCAGCGAGGATGATCAGTTCGCTGTAGAGCTCGATCTCTTCCAGAGCGGCTGGATCCTGCACGCGCAAGTCGAGTTCAATCCGCTCGCACGCCATGTCGGCCATCGAGTACCCCTTCGCCCGCACCCACGCCTCTACCGCTCGAACGGGCCGGTCGCGGGTCAGGACGATCCAAACGTAACCGGCAGATCACCCACCGGAAAATGACCTATTCGGGTCACCTTCTGACCGTGATCACGGTTCTTGTTGTCCCCGCCCGGCGGCCAGCAACACCCGCAGGCGGGGGCCCTACATCCCGTTGCCACCGGTGCCGATATCCCAAGGATGCAGATCGTGTACGTGGACACGTGTCCGGAGTGCAGTTGCGCCATCGTGCATTCGCCGTCCGGAGAACCGCGCACCTCTGACCGCCTCCAGGTGGCCTGCGGTGGGTGCCCGTGCCACTCGATCAAACCGGTCGAATCGGACAGCTAACCGCAACCCGGGCTACCCGGGCGTGACGCATCGCGGCTGCGGCGGGCTCAGTCGCCGTGGCGCAGGAACGCCAGCAGCGACGCCGGCAGCGGCGTGTCGATCACGGCGAGCGCAGCGGTGAAGCCCAGGTCGAACATGGCCAACTCCGCGTGCTCGTCGGGCCCCGCAGACTCCCCCTGCCCGCCCGGTTGCGTTCCGCCCGGTTGCGCAGTCCCGGCCGGCTGGGCGGTCGTGTCGTCGAGCAACAACGACAGCGAATCGACCACGAGCGCGACGGCTTCGCGCCGTCCCGGCTCATCGGCGAGAGCGCGCTCGTAGGTGAGCACGTTGGTGTATTCCTCGAGCGCGGCGAGGTCGGCCGCGGTGACGCGCACGCCATCGACCGGCCGGCGACCGTCGTCCTGGTCGGGGATCATCCGCGCACCGGCAACGACTCGTCGGGCTCGCTCCCGGCGAGCCCCGCACCGGGCTTTCCCCGCTCGAGCGTCGCCAGCCGCCGCTGCGCGCGGTCGCGCGCAGCCTGTAGCGCCAGTCGATTCGTCTGCGCCGCCTCGCAAACCCGCGCCTTCAACTGCGTGAAGCCCTGGAGGTGGGCAACGAAGAGGTCGCGCCACGGAGAGGGAGCCGCGGCGGCGAGATCGGGCAACGTGGTGCCTGCGGGCAGGCCGAGCTCGGCGGCGAGGCCGTCGACTTCCAGGACGCGCGTGAGTTCGGTCAGGCGCAGCTGTTCGAGCACGAGCTCGATCTCCCGGCTGGCCCGCGGGAGCCATTGCGGCTCGCCCGCCTCCAGCAGCAGCCGCTCCTGTTCGAGCTTGAACAGCAGGACGTCGAGGAGCTCGCGCTCGCGCCACAAGATGTCGGACACGGCCGCGAAGCCCGACACGCGCTCCTCCAACGTTGAGACGCCCAGGGCGTGCAGCACCCGGGATGGATTATTCACGCTGCGCTCTCACCATCGGTCGCACGACGGGAACGGCTGAGCGCGTCGGCCCGGCTTTTCGCGTGATTATGCGGGCGCGGGGTCCGGACGGCGGCGCCGAGCCGCTGCGGTCGCATCGTGAATCACGCGTCTGGTCGACGCGTCATCCGCCGAATGCTGAGGCGGAAGTAGTCACTACGAGCAGTTTCGCCGCCGGTCGGCGAGTATTAGCCCGTTTGGAGTCAAGAAGGTGGGGGTCTCACGGCGATGACTCCACCATGGCAGGCACATCACGACCCGGCATGGACGACGACATCGTCCGAACCAGCATCGACGGCCACGCCGTCCGAACCAGCATCGACGACCACGCCGTCCGAACCAACGCGGACGACGACCTCGTCCGTGACAACCTTCCGTTGGTGGGCTACCTCGTGGCAGAAACCGCGAGCAAACTGCCCGGACACGTCAGCCGCGACGACCTGATGTCGGCCGGCATGATGGCGCTGGCGCAGGCCGCCCGAAGCTTCGACGACTCCCGCGGCGTGCCGTTCGCGCGGTTCGCCACGGTCCGCATTCGCGGCGCGCTCATCGACGAACTGCGCAGCCACGACTGGGCGAGCCGTTCGGTGCGGTCGAAGGCCCGGCAGCGCGCCGCAGCGGAAGAGCAACTGGCCGCCGCGCTCGGTCGGCATCCGACCCAAGCCGAGCTGGCGCAGCACCTGGGGGTTTCCCTCGGTGAGCTGTCGGCGGCCGAGGACGACGTCCATCGCTCGGTCGTATTGAGCCTGCAGGGCTTCTCGGAGGCCGGCACGCTCGAAGGAATGCTGCCGCACCAGGACCCCGGCCCCGAAGAAGTGCTGGTCGAGCGCGAACGACATGCCTACCTGGTGAATGCCGTCTCCGCCCTACCTGACCGGCTGCGCGTCGTCGTCGAGGGCTATTTCCTTCAGGAGCGCCCGATGGCCGAGATCGCGGCCGAACTCGGGGTCACCGAGTCGCGGATTTCGCAGATGCGGGCCGAAGCACTCGCTCTGCTCAAGGACGGTATGACGGCGATGCTCGCGCCACAGGATCTGCCCGCGGAAACACGCGCAGACGGCTGCGTCGCTCGTCGCCGGGCCGCCTACTACGCGACGATCGCAGCCAGCTCGGACTTCCGCACCCGCATCAGTGCACGCCAGCCGAGCGGCGTCCCCACGACCGGCGAGCCCGCCCGCATCTCCGGCGCCGCCTGACCCAGGACACGCGCACCCCTCCATCGGGTGGCCGGCGCCCGCGACGAACCCCGTCGCGGGCGCCGGCTTTCTGTGCGCCAGGTGCACTCAGATCGCCTGCGAAGCGGCCGAAGGGAGGGATGGAGGGAGGAGTTGTACCTAAGCAGGCTGTGCGGGCAATGCGGACGGAGAACGACATGATCATGTTGACTCGCCTCGACGGAGTTCCGTTCGCCCTCAACCCGGACCTCATCGAGCGTGTCGAAGCGCCGGTTTCGCTGCACGAGTCGGGCGCGGCCGGTGCGCAGAGCACCGGAACCGTCATCACCTTGGTGGGCGGGACGCCTTACGTCGTCGAAGAATCGCTCGATGACCTATTGGCCAAGGTGCGCGAGTTCCGCAGCCAGGTCATCGCCCGGGCGAGCGTGTTGGACCACGAGTACCAGCAGGACCCGTCGTCCGATGTGCGACCCGGGCATCCCGAGACCGTTCCCGCAGGCGACCGGCCGTCCCCGCTCCGGGTCGTCACGACTCCGGACTGAACGGCAGGTTCGTTGCATCGTCTGATACCGCGCGGCCGTCGGCCGCGATGCGCGCGGAAAACCCGGCAGAAACGCTTGCCTTCGAGGCAGGACCTGCCGAGCAAAGATCTCGTGGGAGCGCACCTCCATCGAACCGAACCCCCTCGGCCGTCGTGAGCCAGGTCATGACCGGGGCCGTTCCTGCGCTTGCCCTCAACTCGTCGGTGTCCGTGCGCCTTGCGCACCGCCACGGCGAGGAGTATTCGACCCGGGTCGAAGACCTCACGCCCGACGCGGTTGTCGTGACCGCACCCACCGGCGCGAACGCGGCACTGATCGCGAGCGGCACCCGAGAGATCGACCTGTCCTGGCTGTCGCCGCGCGGTCGCTACGAGCAGCGCTGCGAACTCGAGCACGGTGCCGGGACGGCGCGGCGCTGGCGTTTGCGGCCACTACGGCAGGCAATCCTCGTACAACGTCGTCGCTACATACGGGTTCGCGCAGCAGTCGACGTGTCCGTGCAGGTCGGCGGCGAAACGCTGCCCGGTACGACGATCGATGTGTCCGAGGGCGGCTTCCGGGTGCGGATTCCGCAGCGACAGGTCTCCGAACTCGAACCAACCGTCGTCCACGCCATGATCGGCGGCATGGCGGTCACCGTCCCGGGCTACATCCTGCGCACGACGGAGGCCGGGCCGCAGGAAAGCGAAGCCGTCATCGCCTTCGAGGCCACGGGCGCCCAAGCCGAGGCGATCCGACGGCTCGTGCTGCACATGCAACTTCGCAGCCGCGCTACGCGGGGCTGACCGCAGCTACTGCGCCGCGTAGTCGGGCCAGGGCGTGGGGGGTCGGCCGGAGAGCTGCGCTGAGAACTCCCCGAGGTGCCAGCGGCGATAACGCACCAGCTCCGGGGGCGTCGCCAAGGTGAGCAAATGCTTGCCCTCGAGGCAGAACCGATCGGCTTCGTCGAGCATGGCGTCGAGGCGTGCCGCGTCTTCGGCGAGCGACTTCGGGACGTTGTAGTGCAGGTCGATCTCGGCCGCACCTTCGGCGATCGCTTGGTCGAGTTGGCGCGCTTGCCCTGTCGTGAACGCCGCGTACTGCGCGGTCAAAGCATCGACCAACGTGACCAACCGCACCGGCAGGTGCGCCTCCTGCGGGTCGTCGCGAAGCTGTTCGGCGATCAGGTACATCTCGCGCATGAGTTCGGCCCCGTGCTCTTGCGCTCTGGCGTTCAACTGGACCGGGATTCGCAGAAGCTGTACGTCGTACAACGGATTCCTCACGCGGCCAAGGAGGGCGTCGACACCGACCCGACCGCCGGTGCGCTCGTCGGCCGCTCAACCCGGTCGGCGCACGTGATGCCCGGGCCGGCTACGGAAGTCACGTCGCGCGAACCGCGGTCCGCGGACGACGGCCTCGCGGGTGCGCGGCGGCCAACTCCGCGGCTGCCACCGGCCCCGGCGCCTCTGCCGGGCGAGCCGTCGCGAACACCCTTCCCCGACGCCCCGGGAACCCTGTTCACCTCGCACCAAATCGTCTTGGTGGCGCCGTCGACCTCTACCCCCCACGCGTCGCCGAGTTCTTCGATCAGCTGCAAGCCACGACCGGTGGTGGCCTGCGAAGAGAATTGACGCCGGGCCGCGCGGGCGTGAGGGACGTTGTCCGTCACCTCGACCCGCACGTGGGAGTCCTCCACTCGAACCCGCACGACGAAATGCGTCGCGGCATGGACGACGGCATTCGTGGCCAGTTCGCTGACGACATGGGCGACGGCCCAGCCGTTCTCCCCGGCACCAGCGTCGTCGAGTGCTGCGCGCACGAGCCGGCGCGCCGCACCCACGCTCCTCGCGTTGGGTTCGAACTCCCACTCAGACTCGTGCACAGGGGCGATCCTATGGTGCGGCAGCGCGAGAAGAAACGGCCGTGCGGCAGCTAATTTTCATCCGATCGGCCCAGGGCCGCCGACGGTACTTGTGCAGGGTAGACAACGAGTTCCGTAGCCTTCACCGTCAGCCACACCGGCGATCCGACGTTCAGCCGAAGCTCAGCCACGGCCTCGGCTGTGACGTCGACGATCATGTCTGGTGGTCCGGCGGTGGCGACCCGCACCCCATGACCCTGCTGCTCGATGCCGGTGACCTCCGCCGGCCAGCTGTTGCGCGGGCTGCCGTGCGGCTGCTCCGCATAGATCGCCACCGCGCCCGGCCGCACTCCGACGAACACATCGCCCTCCGAGGGATCCGCGATCGTCAGGGTCGTCCCGTCGTGCAAAGTCACGATCGTGCCGGAGGCCCTGCCGCGGAAGAGGTTCAGGCCGACGAGCTGAGCGATGTAGTTCGTTCGGGGATGGCGGGCGATCGTCGCGGGCGGGCCTGCTTGCACGACCCGACCGCCTTCCACGACGACGATCTCGTCAGCCAGAACGAGCGCGTCGAGCGGGTCGTGAGTGACGAGAATCGTCGCTCCGGCGAAACCCTCGAGGTGCTTGCGCAGGTCGCCCCGGACAGCCATCCGGGTCGCGGCGTCGAGTGCGGCAAGGGGTTCGTCGAGAAGCAGCACGGCGGGTTCGATGGCGAGCGCTCGGGCCAGCGCGACCCGTTGCGCCTGCCCCCCGGAGAGCTGACCCGGACGGCGTCCGGCCATCGTGAGGAGGCCCATCCGGTCGAGCCAGTTGTCTGCCACCCGCCGTGCGGCGTCTCGGGGTACACCTCGGGCGCGCAGCCCGAACGCGACGTTGTCGCGCGCCGACATCCGCGGAAACAGCAGGTAGTCCTGGAACACCACCCCGACCGAGCGCTCCTCGGGGCGGACGAACGTGCTCGTCGCAGGCTCGTCGACCACACTGCCGGCAACGACGACGCGGCCACGATCCACCTTTCGCAGGCCGGCCAGTACCTGCAGCGCCGTCGTCTTACCGGCGCCGTTCGGACCGAGCAGCGCGGTCACGCCGCCCGGCCGGACCGCGACATCGAGAGTGAGCGACCACTCGCCTCGCGACACGGCGAAGTGCGCGTCGAGCATGGCGAGCAGTGGAGCCGCCGGTCCGGCCGCAGGTTCGGCGTTGGCCGCTGGGTCGGCGTTCGTCGGCGGCATCAGCGCAACCACCTGTCGCGCAAGGTCACGAGTACCGCGACGGAGACGACCAGCAGGACGAGGCTCAGCACGATGGCGGCGTCCGGATCGTCTTGCAACACGAGGTAGACCTGCAACGGCATCGTCTGCGTTCGACCGGGGTAGCTGCCCGCGAACGTGATCGTGGCCCCGAACTCACCCAGCGCACGTGCCCAGCACAACACGGCACCGGCGACGATGCCTGGCATCAGCATGGGCAAGGTCACCCGGCGAAAGGTGAACAGCTTCGTGGCACCAAGAGTCGCCGCGGCGGCGTCGTAGCGCACGTCGAGGCCTCGCAGCGCACCCTCGACCGCGACGATGAGGAAGGGCATCGCGACGAATGTCTCCGCCACGACGACGCCCGCGGTCGTGAAGGGCAACGACCAGCCGAACGCCCGAAACCACCACTCGCCAACGACCCCGCGGCGTCCGTACGCGAAGAGCAGGGCGATGCCGCCGGCGACCGGCGGCAGGACGAGCGGGAGCAGCATCAGCGCACGCAAGAAGGCCCGGCCTGGAAAGTCGAGCCGCGCGAGGCACCACGCGATCGGGACGCCGAGGAGCAAGGCGATCGCGGTCGCCAGGGTGGCCGTCTCCAACGACAGCCGCAATGCGGCCGTCACCCCGCTCGCGCGCAGCTGCTGCGGCAACGTGCCCCACGGCGCCCGAACGAACAGCGCGACGAGCGGCAGGACGAGGAACATCGCTCCCACGGCCGCAAGCACGAACAGCACGATCGGCTGCCGGGCGCGAGGTCGGTGCCGGCGGATCTGTGCGCCGGCGCCATGACCCATCGCGGCCTCAGGGGTGCTGGAAACCGGCATCAGCCAAGACCTGTTGACCTGGTGCGGAAAGGACGTAGTCGACGAACGCCTGGCCTGCCCGCTGGTTGCTACCGGTGCGGACGGTCGCGATCGGGTAGGTGTTGACCGCGCTGCCGGCCTCGGCGAAGTTGACGCCGTCGATCTTGCCCGCCGCCGACTTCACATCGGTCGCATAGACGAGCCCGGCATCGACCTCGCCCAACTCGACCTTCGTCAGCACCGACGTGACGTCGCGTTCGTACGTCGCCGGATGCGGTGTGATCGCCGCGGCCGCGAACGCCTTCGCCGCAGCAGCGCCGCACGGAACCGTGTCGGCGCATATGGCGAGAGTCACGCCGGACTTGGCGAGATCGGCCAGGCCCGTCACATGCTGCGGGTTGCCCGCTGGCACGGCGATCTCGAGGCTGTTCTTCGCGAAGTCGACCGGAGCCCCCGCGTCGTGTGCTTTCACGACGCTCGCCATCGTCGAGGTGTTCGCGGCCGCGAACACGTCGACGGGAGCGCCCTGCACGATCTGGGTCGCCAGCGAGTCGGAACCACCGAAGCTCGTCACGACCTTCACGCCCGGGTGCACTCGCTCGAACGCTGTCGCGATCGCCGTGAACGACGGTTTCAGCGACGCGGCGGCGAACACGACGACGGTGCCGCCGATCGGTTGCCCCTCATTCCTGGTCGCCGCCGCCGACTTGTGTGAGCCGCAGGCACTCGCCGTCAGGGCAAGGAGGGTGACTGCTGCCGCGAGCGCGAGCCGGCGGTATCGCATGGCGGGTGTCATCCCGACGCCGGCAACTCGACGACCACGTTCGTCGACTTGATCGAGGCGATGGCGAGCACCCCGGGAGCCAGTTGCAATTGGTCGGCGGCCTCGCGGCTCATCAGCGAGACGACGCGGTGCGGGCCACATTGCAGTTCGACCTGAGCCATGACCGTGTCGCGGACGACGCGGGTGACGATGCCGACGAAACGGTTGCGCGCGCTCGCCTGCGCCACCGGCCCGGGCTCGACGGTGTCGGCCAGCGTCTGGGCGACCCGGGCGAGTTCGGCGCCTTCGATCGCGGTGCGGCCGGCGTCGTCCGTCGTCGGTGCGACCCGGCCGGCTTCAACCCAGCGGCGCAGCGTGTCGTCGCTCACCCCGAGCAGGTGCGCGGCCTCCGACACTCGGAACAGATGTGCGGCATCCATGAGCGGGATCATATCCGCATCTGCGGCAGCCCTCGTCGCCTTTCTGCAGCAGTCGCGGGCGACGGCGATCGGCTGCATGGTCGGCGCCGCCGGCCGCCGACGGGCGCGTCCGGCGCGATAGGTTCGGCGCGTGCTCGATCTTCTGCTCACGAACGCCCGGGTGCGCGGCCGGGCTGGCGAAGCCGGCGTAGCGGCCCAAGCACCAACCGACATCGGAGTCCGCGACGGCAGGTTCGTCGAGCTCCCACCCGCCGAGGCCGGCCGGCCACCGGAGGCCGCGCAAACCATCGACCTCGGCGGCCGCCTCGTCACCCCGCCGCTGGTCGAACCGCACATCCATCTCGACGCCGTCCTCACCGTCGGCCAACCTCGGCCGAACCGTTCCGGCTCGTTGTTCGAAGGCATCGACGTGTGGTCGGAACGCGTGAAGCACCTCACGGTCGACGACGTCAAGGCCCGCGTACGGGAGGTGCTGCGTTGGCAAGTCGCGAACGGTGTGCAGCACGTGCGCAGCCACGTCGACGTCTGCGACCCCCAACTGACCGCGCTGCGCGCCCTGCTCGAACTTCGCGAGGAAGTCCGCACCCAGGTCGACCTGCAACTCGTCGCGTTTCCCCAGCTGGGCATCGAAAGCTTCGACGGCGGCCGCGACCTCATGCGCAAAGCGGCCGAGCTCGGCGCAGACGTCATCGGCGGCATCCCGCACTACGAGCTGACCCGCGAAGACGGCGTCGAGTCGGTGAAGTTCAGCTTCGCGCTGGCGGAGGAGTTCGGCCTACGGGTCGACATCCACTGCGACGAGACCGACGACGACCATTCCCGCTTCGTCGAGGTGATGGCCGCCGAGACGATCCGTCGCGGCATGTCGGGGCGGGTGACGGCGAGCCACACCACCGCCATGCACTCCTACAACGCGGCCTACGCGCACCGGCTCGTCGCGAACATCAAGCGCGCCGGGCTGCACATGGTGACCAACCCGCTCGACAACGCCGTACTCCAGGGTCGCTTCGACACCGGCCCGATTCGCCGCGGCCACACCAGGGTCAAGCAGCTCCAACAGGCGGGCGTCAACGTCTGCATCGGTCACGACTCGGTGATGGACCCGTGGTACCCGCTCGGCTACGCCGATCCGCTCCAGGCCGCGTTCGTGTTCGTGCACCTGGGCCACTACAGCGGGGACGACGAGTTGCGCCGGCTGCTCGACATGATCACTGTCGCGCCGGCGGCCGCACTCGGCGTCCCGGACTATGGCATCGCGCCCGGCAACCCAGCGAACCTCGTCGTCTTCGACGCGCCGACCGACGCCGACGCGATCCGCCTGGTGGCGCGCCGCTACCTCGTGCTTCGTGACGGCGCCGTCGTGGCGCGCACGAAGCCGGCCGAGACGACGGTCACCTGGGCCGGCCTCGAGCAGCCGGTTACTTTTCTGCGTCCGGAATGACGAGAACCTCGTCGCGCTTGTCGCGCTGGAGGTAGAAGAACAGCGCGTAGGTGAGGGCGCTCACCACGAAACCGACCTCGAACGTGCTGTCGCCGAAGGCGGGGTGGTGTTTGGGCACCGGCCCGGTGTACTTCAGCTGGTTCGAGAAGAGCGGGATCGACACGGCCATGCCGACCGCCATCGCGAGCCAACCGGCCCACGGGTTGTGCTTGGTGTCGAAGAGGAATCCGTCGACCCGGTGCCGCCTGCGCAAGAACTGGTCGGTGAAGAACACCGCCAGCCAGGGGCCGATCCAGTAGGCGATGATCAGCAAGAAGTCCTCGTACTTCGACCCGGCGTCGTTGAGCCCGGTCAAAGCGACGACGAACCCGACCGTGCCCGCGACCAGCGCAACGATGGCCCGGCGCAATGCAAGGGGCAGGCGCACGCCGAGAGTGAGGAACGACATGGCGCCGGAGTAGATGTTCAGCACGTTGGCGCACACGGCGCCGATCGCGATCGCGACCAGGACGAAGTCGGCAACACCGGTCGGCATGTGGCCCGTGAACGAGCCCGTCGGGTTTCCGAACCAGTCGTCCTTCGTGCTGATCGTCGCTGCCGCCGCGCCGATCATCTCCAACATCACGCACGACACGAAGACGCCGAGGGCGGCGAACCATCCGGTCGCAGCGCGTGAGGTACGGGCCGGCAAGTACCGCGTGTAGTCGGAGGCGTAAGGGTTCCAGCCGGCGGCGTAACCGAAAGTCGCACCGAGGGTGAGCAGGAACGCGCCCACGCTCGAGCCCGAGCCGTGCACGCTTGCCGGGTGAGCCTTGGAGAAGGTCCAGATCGCGGCCAGCACGAACGCGACGCCGAGAATGGGCAGCGCCATCCGTTCGAACGCGTGCACCAGGTTGTGCCCGAAGAAGGCGATCGCGATCTCGGCGGCGACGACGATGACGAGGCACAGCCACTTGGGCCAGTGGGCCAGCGTGTTCAGTGCGAGCGCGCCGCTCACGCTGTTGACGGCGAACCAGCCGACGCCGGCGGTAATCGTGTTCAGCCCTGCCGGCAACCAGTTGCCGCGGTAGCCGAAGCCGATTCGAGAAAGAATCATCTGCGGTACGCCGAACAGCGGCCCGCGAGCCGACAGGAAGCCGTGGGTGCACGACCCGAGAGCACTCCCCAGCACGATCGCGGCGAACGCCTGCCAGAACGACTGGTGGAAGACGACGATGGCGAGCACGCCGACGTAGATCGTGGCGAATTCGAGGTTGGGCGACGTCCAGGTCCACAACAGCTGCCGCGGGCGACCATGCCGCTCGCCGTCCGAGATGAACTCGGCTCCCCCGGGTTCGACGGCAGCGACCTTCGAGCCGTACTCCCCCTCACGAACCTGCGCGACGACTCGAACCTCGCCATCATCGACGCTCTTGAAGGCGGTCACCTGCGTCCCCTCTCTCGGCCTGCGGCTGAGAGTAGTGGCTCGTGAGCTCCGGCAGGTAACACTGCCGAGACGGAACCCGACATTTCCGCCGTAGGCCGGTCGGTCGGCGTCCAGTCGGACGACGACCCGCTGGCGTACGGGGCTACGGCCGGCGGCCATCGGCGCCGAAACAGGACTCATGCGGAAAACTGGGGTGCTCCGGGCCGCGGCAACGGTTGGCGTGGCAGTCGCGGCGTTGTGCGGCGTCATTCTCGCGTCGGCGCCCGCATTCGCCGCCCCGCCGCCGAAGGGTTCGGTACGCCCGATCCTCGAGTGCGTGTGGGACAACGGCGACGGCACGTACACCGCGGTGTGGGGCTATGACAACACGACCGGCGCGACGGTCACCCTCGACGTCGGGGCGCAGAACAACTTCGCACCGCTCCCCCAAGACCGCGGCCAGCCGACCGTGTTCGACGCCGGCCGGCGCGACAACGCCTTCACCGTCGCGAACGCCACCGGCAACCTCACGTGGCACCTCAACGGCGTCAAGACCACGGCCCGGGCGAGCAGCACCGCATGCTCTTCGAACCCGACAGTGCCGATCGGCGTGAACTCGCCTTTCGGGCTGGCCATCATCGTCGTGCTCGGGTTCGGCGCCACAGCCTGGATCGGCCGCAGCCGCCTCCGCCTGATGCGCGACCGTTAAACCGGCGCTCTGCTGACTGCAGCGTCCACACTCCGGGCACGGTTTCATACCCGGCGACGCAGACCGGTAGTCGTTCACCGAAGACTTCGTGGGTTCCCGAAGACCTTGTGCAGCTATTGCACAAAGTCTTCGGCAACCGCGTTTTGGCGGCCCGCGAGGGTGGCGAGAGCGCGCAACGGGTATGCGTTCTTTAGCAAGCAACCTCTCACCCCAGGACCCAAGGAGACATCGTGCGCAATCCCAGTCGTCGAGCGCCCTCGAACGGTGACCCGGAGAAGCGCAAGGTAGCGGTCGTTTCCGGCGGCAGCGCCGGCGTGGGCCGCGCCGTCGTCCGCGAACTCGCAGGTCACGGATACGACGTCGCCGTGCTGGCCCGCGGCCAAGCCGGTGTCGACGCGACGGTCAAGGAGGTCGAGAACGCCGGACGGCGCGGGCTCGGCGTCCTGGTCGACGTCGCCGAGCTGATGCAGGTAGAGGCGGCCGCCGAGGACGTCGAACGCGAACTCGGACCCATCGACCTGTGGGTCAACGTCGCCTTCGTCGGCGCCCTCCGCTTCTTCTGGGACACCGACGACGAGACCTACCGGCGGATCACCGCGGTCACCTACTACGGACAGGTGAACGGCACCCGGGTGGCGCTCGAGCGCATGCGCCCGCGCAACCACGGTGTCATCGTGCAGGTCGGTTCGGCCATGGCGTTCCGCGGTATCCCGCTGCAGTCGGCGTACTGCGGCGCCAAGCACGCGATCAAAGGCTTCACCGAGTCGGTCATCACCGAACTCGCCCACGAGAAGAGCCGGGTCAAGGTCTGCATGGTGCAACTACCCGGCGTGAACACCGTGCAGTTCGACTGGAACGACAACGAGTTCGACGATCACCCGATGCCCGTGCCGCCCATCTTCCAGCCCGAGGTCGCGGCCCGCGCCGTTCGGTTCGTCGCCGAGCACCCGCGCCGCAACATGTGGGTGGGCATCTCGACCGCGTACACGATTCTCGGCAACCGTGTTGCGCCGTGGTTCGTCGACTGGTACCTCGCCAAGACAGGGGTGAACAGCCAGCTCTCGAAGCAGGGCGGGCCCCGCCTCGGTTCGAACGTCGACCAGCCGAAGGACGACGATCGCGACATGGGGCCGCACGGCATGTTCGACGGCAAGGCGCACGGGCACGATCCGTGGTCGTGGTTGTCGATGCGACGGGCGCCGGTGGCCCTCGCTGTTGCCACCACCGTCGCAGCGGCCGCCGCTGTCGCCGGCATCGTCGCGCCACGGCGGGCCCATCGGTAGCCGGTGACGCCGATGCACACGCGCCCCGCCACCGATCAGGTGCCGCAGCGACGCACCGGCGACGATCACCCCGCCCACGACCCACCTGACGGCGACGTCGAACGCTCGCCCGACGACAGCCGACGGGCGAGCTCGGCAGCCGAAGCGACGCGCGTCGACCGCATCGACGGGTACGCGCGGCTACGCGACTACGCCGCACTGAGTGACGGCCGAACCGTCGCCTTGGTCGCACGCGACGGTCGGATCGACTGGTGGCCGCTGCCGACGATGGATTCGCCGCCCGTCTTCGCCGCGCTGCTCGACAGCGAGGACGGCGGGTACCTCACGCTCCAGCCGCAGGCGCCGGACTTCCGGGCACGCCGCCGGTACATCGAGGGCACCAACGTCGTCGAGACGACCTTCGAGACCGACGACGGCAGCGTGCGCGTCACCGACGCGATCACGGTCGGCATGTCGGGGCCGCTTCCGTGGGCCGAACTCGTCCGCAGTGTCGAGGCGGTGTCGGGCACGGTCGCGATGCGGTGGGCGATCGTCCCGGGCTCGAGGTTCGGAACCGTGACGCCGTGGTCGGAAACCCGCGACGGTCGCATCCTGCTCTACGTCGGCGACCAGCACCTCGGCGTCCACCCCTTCGATGTCGGTGAGTCGCGCGTCGAGGCGCACACCGTGCACGGCGAGTTCACCATCTCGAGGGGCGAGCATGCGCTGCTGGCCGTGACCAGCACCGACAAGACGCCGATCTTCTTCCCGCCACGGAATGCGTTCGAGGGCAGGCTGGAGCGAACCATCAAGAGCTGGCAAGACTGGTCGGACGTCGTCGGATACACCGGATCGTGGCAGGAGCCGGTCCGGCGGTCGGCGCTCGCGCTGAAAACCCTGCTGTTCTCGCCGACCGGTGCGATCGCGGCAGCACCGACGACCTCGCTACCCGAACGCATCGGCGGCGACAAGAACTGGGACTACCGCTACATGTGGGTGCGCGACGCAGCATTCACGGTCGACGCGCTCATCAACCTCGGCATGCACGAAGAGGTGCAGAGCGCGGTCACCTGGCTGCTCGGCACGATCACCAAGACGGCGCCCGACATCGGCGTCTTCTACAAGCTCGACGGGCGCCGCCCAGCCGACCAGGAGTTCCTCGATCTACCCGGTTACCGCAACAGCAAGCCGGTGCGCTCCGGAAACAGTGCCAGCCGGCAACTCCAACTGGGAACCTTCGGTGACCTGTTCGACACGGTGTCGCGCTACGTCGAGGAAGGGCACGTCCTCGATCCGCCCAACGCCCGGCTGCTTGCCGACCTCGCCGACCGGTGCTGCGACCTTTGGCAGTCGAAGGACGCCGGCATCTGGGAGCTCAAGGAGCGCCAGCACTACACCGCATCGAAGATCGGCTGCTGGACGGCGCTCGATCGTGCCGTCCAGCTGCACGAGCGCGGCCAGGTCGCGAGCGCGCACGCGCATCGGTGGGCCGCGGAACGCGACCTGATCAAGGACTGGGTCGACACGCATTGCTGGTCGGAGGCCAAGCGCTCCTACACCTTCTATGCCGGCACCGACGATCTGGACGCCGCCACCCTGCTGGCCGCTCGCACCGGATTCGACCGCGGTGAGCGGCTGGCCGGCACGGTCGACGCCGTCCGCCGCGAACTGGCGGCCGGGGAGTTCGTGTACCGCTACACCGACGCGGCCAAGAGTGAGGGCGCATTCCTCGCCTGCTCGTTCTGGCTCGTGACCGCGTTCGCAACCCTCGGTCGCAACGGTGAGGCCAGGGATCTCATGGAGCGCTGCATTGCGGCGGCGAACGACGTCGGCCTGTTCTCCGAACAGATCGACCCGGCGAACCGCGAGCTGCTCGGCAACTTCCCCCAAGGATTGACCCATCTTGCGCTGATCAACGCGGCGTTCGCCTGCGACCGCGGGCGCGAGTGATCGAGGTATCGCTTCCCACCGGCCCGGGTATATAGGCCGGGACGTAGAACCGGACGCGCCGCGGCCCTCCGCCGCGGCATCACCTTTCACCTTCCACCGCTCGCCGCGGCTCACGAGCCGGCCGGCCCTGACCCGCGAGGCTACGTGTGGCGTGAAAGCAAGGCCCTGACCCGTCGAGCACTGGCACCGGTCGAGCGACGGCTGATCAAGGAAACAGGTGGACGCCGGCAAGCCAACGCCGTCCTGCTGTTCGCCGCAGTGCTCGCACTCGACAGCGCCGACCGTGCCACCGTTGGATCTTCGGCGGTACCGCTTCGCGACGCGTTGCACATCTCCGACACCCAGATCGGGCTGCTCGTCACGGTCAGCTCATTGGTCGGCGCGGCCGGCACGTTGGTGTTCGGTATCTTCGTCGACCGCTTCGACCGGTCACGGCTGCTCGGGATCGCCGTCCTCACCTGGGCTGTGGCGATGGTCGCCGGCGCACTGTCGACGTCCTTTCTCTACTTGCTGTTGAGCCGCGTCTTCTTGGGCGTGGTAGGCGCGGCAGCCGGGCCGGCGATCGCCTCCATGACGGGCGACCTGTTCCCGCCGGCGACCCGTAGCCGCATCTATGGCTTGGTGCTCTCGGGTGAGTTGGTCGGCGCGGGCATCGGCTTTGCCGTCACCGGCACGCTGGCCGCGGTTTCGTGGCGTGCTTCGTTCCTGGTGCTCGCCCTGCCCGCGCTCGCGCTCGGCCCGCTGCTGTGGCGGATGACCGAACCTGAGCGCGGCGCCGCGTACGGCCGGCGCACGAAGGCCGCCGAGAGTTCCGACGATCCGCAAATCGATGCGGCGCTCACCGAGGCGATCGAGAACGAGGACGTCGAAGCGCAGGACGAGCAC
Organism: uncultured Actinomycetes bacterium; assembly: GCA_963782965.1. GTDB lineage: Bacteria > Actinomycetota > Actinomycetes > Acidothermales > Acidothermaceae > CAWALV01. The sequence goes on along the minus strand of CAWALV010000006.1, from coordinate 166,585 downwards.
GTGCTTCGTGAAGACCCCAACCAGATGTCGTTGCCACGGGTGATCCGCTACGTGCTGAGCATCCGGACCAACGTGTTGTTGGTTGTCGCCAGCGTCTGCGGTTACTACTTCTTCTCCGGTCTGAGCACGTTCGGCGTTTCGTTCGTCCGCGAGCACTACGGCGCCGGGCAAGCAGCCGCGAGCAGCATCACCCTGATCCTCGGGCTCGGCGCGATCGCCGGCGTGCTCACGAGCGGACCACTCGCCGACCGCCTACTGGCCCGCGGCCGTTCCGCAGCGCGGGTCGAGGTCACCACGGTCGCCCTTGCGTTCGCCGTGGTGCTCTTCGTGCCGGCGTTGCTAGCCAACTCCTTACTCGTGGCGCTGCCGATTCTCACCGCCGCGATGTTCATGCTCGGCGCGCTCAATCCTCCGCTCGACGCGGCGCGGCTCGACATCATGCCGCCGCCGCTGTGGGGCCGGGCCGAGGGCGTGCGGTCACTGCTGCGCGGTGGCGCCCAAGCGGTCGGGCCGCTCGCGTTCGGGGCGATGTCCGACGGCGTCTTCGGCGGTGGGGGCACCGGCCTCCAGCACACGTTCCTGGTCATGCTCGTCCCGGTCGTCGGCGCGGTCGGAATCGGTTTCGCGGCGCGGGGCAGCTACCGACGCGACGTCGCCACCGCGGCGGCGTCGGCTCGTTCCGTGAAGGAGTTGACGACCCAGGGACGCCGCCGACGGCGCCGTCCCGACGCCCCGACCTACCCGCACCGAAAGGCCTCGTCAACGGCCGGTGCCGCGGGGTAGCGTGCCGCCTGAGCGGTCGGCGATGATTCTTGGCCACGGCGGACGTCTCAACGTGCGAGCCACGCTCGGCAGAGCGATCGATCACGGCGAAAGGAGCCGGCATGAGCGGCGTTCGGGTTCTGGTCGGCACGCGCAAGGGCGCCTTCGTCCTGACATCGGACGAGCGCCGCGAGAAGTGGCAGGTAGACGGTCCGCACTTCGGTGGCTGGGAGATCTACCACGTGAACGGTTCGCCGGCCGATCCCGACCGGCTTTACGCCTCGCAGTCGAGCGGCTGGTTCGGCCAGGTGATCCAGCGCTCGGACGACGGCGGCAAGGCGTGGCGACCGGTCGGCAACGACTTCCAGTACGAGGGGGAGGTCGGCGACCACCTCTGGTACGACGGCACACCCCGGCCCTGGAAGTTCACCCGCGTCTGGCACCTCGAGCCGTCACCGACCGACCCGGATCTTCTCTATGCCGGCGTCGAGGACGCCGGGTTCTTCCGCAGCGTCGACGGCGGCGAGAACTGGCAGGAGCTGCCCGGGTTGCGCCGGCACGACTCCACGCCGCGCTGGCAGCCGGGTGCGGGCGGCATGTGCCTGCACACGATCATCCTCGACCCGGCCGACCCGAACCGCATGTACATCGCGATCTCGGCGGCCGGCGCCTTCCGCACCGACGACGGCGCGAAGACATGGCGCCCGATCAACAAGGGCTTGCGCTCGCAGTTCCTGCCCGACGAAGACGCTGAGGTCGGTCACTGCGTGCACCGGCTGGCGATGCACCCGTCGCGCCCGAACACCGTCTTCATGCAAAAGCACTGGGACGTCATGCGCACCGACGACGCCGGGGAGAACTGGCGCGAGGTGAGCGGCAACCTGCCGACCGACTTCGGGTTCTGCATCGGCGTGCACGCACACGAGCCGGAGACGGTCTACGTCGTCCCGATCAAGAGCGATTCGGAGCACTTCCCGCCCGACGGAAAGCTGCGCGTCTACCGCAGCCGCACCGGCGGCGGTGAGTGGGAGGAGTTGTCGAAGGGGCTGCCGGCCGACAACTGCTACGTCGACGTGCTGCGCGACGCGATGGCGATCGACTCGCTCGAATCCTGCGGCATCTACTTCGGGACGACGGGTGGCCAGGTGTACTGCTCGGCCGACTCCGGCGACACGTGGGCACCGATCGTGCGCGACCTGCCGGCCGTGCTTTCGGTCGAGGTGCAGACGCTGCCGTGATCCGGGTGGTGCTGCCCGCGCATCTGCGCACCCTGGCGCAGGTGCGGGGCGAAGTCTCGTTGGACGTCGAGGGTGAGGTCACCCAGCGCAGCGTGCTGGACGCCGTGGAGGCGCGGTATCCGATGCTGCGCGGCACGATGCGCGATCAGGTGACGCAACGGCGGCGCGCGTTCATCAGGTTCTTCGCGTGTGAAGAAGATTTGTCGAACGAGTCACCCGACGCTGCGCTGCCCGATGAGGTGGCGGCGGGCAAGGAGCCGTACCTCGTGGTCGGCGCGATCGCCGGCGGCTGAAGCCGAAGACGCCGGCCCCGCTTGCGCCGGGCCGGCGTCCCTCAAGATCAGTGTCAACAGGTGGTCAGAGTTCGGCCACGACCCAGTCGACCATGACCGCTATGAGACAAGCACTCGCTCCAAGGAGCAGGCCCACGCGCGCTTCCTTACCCATCACATCTCCTTCGCTGGTCTGCGCCGTCTATTCGAAGAACGCCCGGCATTGACCCGGCGCCGGATGGGCCGAGCCACTGTGGCCATTGCCGATCAGCCGAGGTGATAAACCGCTGATCCGGCGCGGCGCCCATCTCTTGCGAAGGTTCCGTGATGGCGTACAGAATTCGGTAGCGGCGGCGATGCCAGCAACTCACCCGAGGGTTAGAACGGGTGCCCTGCGATCACTTCTTGGGCGCTTCGGCGATCAGCTTCTGCTTCGCCTCTTCCATCCCTGCGAGTTCGGCGTCGCTGGGTGTCGGTATCTGCAAGTTGAGTTGATCGATGGCGTGCACGACGATGCCGCCGACGAGTGCGCGCATGGCCGGCTTGTGATCGGCCGGGATCACGTACCACGGCGCGCACGGCGTCGAGGTTGCCGTGATCGCTTCTTCGTAGGCGCGCTGGTAGGCATCCCAATGCTCCCGCTCGGCGACGTCCTGGGCGGAGAACTTCCATCTCTTCTCCGGGTTGTCGAGCCGGGCGAGGAACCGTTGCCGCTGCTCCTCCTTCGATACGTGCAGGAAGAACTTGACGACGCGGGTGCCCGCGCGGTGCAAGTGCCGCTCGAACGCGTTGATGTCTTCGTAGCGGTGCTGCCAAAGCTCGTCGCTGCCGCCGTCGTCCGGAAGGTTCTGCTTGTCCAGCAGTTCAGGGTGAACGCGGACGACGAGAACTTCCTCGTAGTAGGAGCGATTGAAGATGCCCAGCTGCCCTCGGGCGGGCAACGCGCGAACGCACCGCCACAAGAAGTCATGAGCCGAGCTCGTCGGCCGACGGCTGGCGGAACGACACGACCTTGCAGCCCTGCGGGTTGACGCCGGACATCACGTGCTTGATGGTGCCGTCCTTGCCGGCCGCATCGAGTGCCTGGAAGACAAGCAGCAGGGCATAGTTGCCGCCCGCGTAGAGCAGCTGCTGGGCATCGGTGAGGTCCTGCTTGAACGCCTCGAGGTCACGCCCGGCGAGGTTGGAGGCCTTGGAGTGGCCGAGCTCGCTCAGCCAGTCGTAGCGGGTCTCACTGGTGCTGCGGTCGGCCAGCGACGCCGACTCCCCCGGCTTCACCGTGAGCTCGTCGATGACCTTCTTCGGCAACTTTGTGCCGTCACCACCACCGCCGTTGTTGCCCACGCTGCCTCCCTCGCCGCCACTATGCTCGTCCATGCTGGCCTCGGTCGAATCCATGCTGGCATCCCCGCGCCCGCAGAGGAGCGAGACTTGCGGCGCAGCTGCACCAACTCGGTCTGCTCCGCGGTGGTCCGCCCGCCCTTGACCCGTCATCGATGTCGGCCTGGCGCATCCCACGCCGCACGCCGGCGCGATGTCGAAATCCGCGGCGACCTCGTCTATCGTGAGATCGCCCCGGCGAGCGATCGCGGCCACATCACGCTTAAACTCCGGCCGGAACTTCTTCGGCAAAGCGACATCCTTTCCGGGCGACCTCGTCCCTCGAAAGAAGTGTCAACCGAACGCGCAGCAGACCCCGCGGCGGTGGCCAGGCTTGTGATCGAGCTGGCGGAAACCAGCGACAGCAATGGCAGGAGGAGCCATCGCAGAGAGCGGTTGACTCGTAGGCGTGCCAGCACCGGAGGCGTCATGCTCCTCCGGTCAATCGCCCAGGATCTCGGCGGCGCGTGTTAAGGCGGTCATCCAGTCCTCAAGCGGATAGTCCCAGACGGTACCTTCTTGCTTACCAAAGATCGCAATCCGGAGCTGACCGCCTTCGCGTCGAACCTCGGCCGGGATGTCGACCTGGCCGCCGCTTCGCACGTTCAGCTCGACGACTGCGGAGTCGCGGTCTGGCGGAAAGGCTTTGAAGAGCTCGAAAGTCATGGGGTCATCCGTCCGAAGTACTGGATCGTTCCGTCGGGGCCAAAGACGGCCCCGATGCCGTCTGGTGTCACAAACTTCAAGCCGCAGCCGCAGTACCACGCGTCGGCGTCGAGGTCGACATGCACCGGCTGGTGACAGCGCGGGCAGGTCCCGCCGGACTCGGCCGGGTCGTCATGCAGGGCCACGCCGCTGGCCGCGAGGAGCTCACCAAGCCCGACCGGGCCTGCGTGTGGCTCCCGTGCCATCGGCCCTCCCCACGTGGGTGGCGAATACGGTTGACATTACCTCGCATACACGCCTCCTCAAGTCCAGGATTCCGCTACCGTGAACGCCGATGGACGACTTCGCCGAACGGCTCGCCACCCTGCGCCGTGACCGCGGGCTGACCCAGGTCGCACTCGCTCAGCGCGCTGGGGTCAACATCAGCCAGCTCCGCCGGTACGAAGCCGGCACCAGCGAACCCTCGCTCGCCGCGCTACGCCGCCTCGCCACCGGGCTGTCGGTCAGCACCGACACCCTCGTGTACGGCGACGACGGCCGGCTCCCCGACGACAAACGGCTCCGGCTCGCCTTCGAAGCGACCCGCTTCCTCGACCGCAAGGAACGCGACACCGTCATCGCCGTCCTCGAAGCGTTCCTGTCCCGCCACGACAACCGCGACGGCCACGAAGGCCCCCGCGCCACCCGCGGTCGCGGCGATGGCGCGGCGAAGGACCCGCGGCGAACGCGCTGACCAACGACGCGAGAGGCGCCGGGCCACGGCGGCAGTCGGTGAAGAGTCACACCTATGAACCGGGGGAAACGGGCCCCGAGGCGACAAACTCGTTGCCGCCAGCTCAGGGCGCGGGTGCGGCGTCTGTGCCGCGCACATGAGTGTGCAAGCGGATTCCCCTCAGGAGTCTGGAACCCGTCGCTCCAGGCGGAACCCGCCGGTGACGTGCGCGTTTGCGTCCAGCGGCCTGTTGGTCTGGGTGCCGGTCTCTAAGACCGGCACGAGATCGGCGGCCACACCGGCACCAACGCCGGCATCCAAACGCAGACGATGATGCGCCGGTCTCGTGGACGCCGCCGACCGACGAGACGCCGTCACGAGCTCGATGGGTAAGCAGGAAAGGCCCGTATCTCGCGCTTCCTGGAGCCGAACCGCAGTAGGCCTCGCGCCGACGCTCGCGTCCACAGGGTCTTTGTTCCCGCGTCCGTGGTAGCGACCAGCTTTGACCGCAACACCTGACCGCCGCTGCTGGTCACCTCCTCTCGAAGCTGTCCCCGGAACATGGCCTCGGCCAGAGACGCGATCGTTTGCAAGATCGACTCTCTCGAACCAGTCCAGTCCGCCGACGCGGTTTGGCCAATGCTCACAGCGACTGAATCAGCCCCGAGGACGTGCACGCTCATGTGCGGGGACTCGGACTCGCCCGTCGGCCGGACCTCAACGAAGGGTCCTCGGGCTCCGTCGCCGGGAACTACGCCGACGTCTGCGGCAATCTGTTCGTCACGGATGAACGACCGAAGGCGTTCGCACAGCAGCTCGGCCAGTTCTGTGTCCTGCATCAGTGGCCTCTCGGAATCAGAAGAAGTCAATGTGCGTCCAGACGCTACGGCCTGGGCCGCCAATTCCCATGCGGAAGACGTCCTGTCCAGCGGCCTGACTGCCCTTCCATCCCCATCCGAGGCGAACGTAGCCGCGGTTGAGGATGCCCTTCGCGCCGAATGATCCGCCGCGGCCGAAGAGGATGCCGCCGCGACCGACTATCGGTGCTGCCGGGCCAAGCCACTTGATGATCGTGCCGGGGACGACGATGGAGTCGAAGACGTTCGCGACGTCGCCGCCGATGTTGCCCCAGTGGTAGAAGTCGTCGCACTGGTCGACCCCGATGTCGCTGGTGTCACCTGTCTGCTCGTAGTTGATCAGCCGCCGGATCTGCTTGGTGCCGCCGAAGGTGACCGTGTCGCCGAAGCCGGCAGCCCAGTCACCGACCTGCTGCAGCGAAGGACCGCAGTCCCACGGACTGGTCCAACCGCAGCCGAGACCGCTTGGGTCGGTCTCGTCGAGCGGGTCGCCGTGCGCGTACTGGTAGGGCTGTTGCGTCAGCGCCTCGATCGGGTCGCGGGTGAGGAACTGCGCCGTCGCTGGGTCGTAGTAGCGGGCGCGTAGGTAGATGAGGCCGGTGGGATCGGTGTATTGGCCGGTGTATTGCAACGGCGTGGTGGCTGTGCCGGCGTGGGAGACCACCGCGCCGTAGGGGCTGTAGCTGTAGGTGGCCACAACCGCCCCGGTGGTGTCGGTGAGCAGCCGCGTCGAGCCGAGCCGATCCGTGTGCAAGAACACCGCGACACCGGTCTGCTGGTCGATCTGCTCCACAGGCGTGCCGTCAGGGCCGTACACATAGTCGTCGCTTCCATCATTCACCAGGAGCGGCAACCCCCCGGTCAGGCTGTCCCATACCTCCGGCCGGGTGACGCCGCCGCTGGTGACAGCGGTCCGCAGCCCATCACCGTTGTAGGTATAGCTCGTGGTGGTGCCGGCGGCGTCGGTGCTGGCGGTCAAGTGCCCTGCGGCGTCGAGGCCGTAGCCGAGCGTGCTGGTCGTCCCGGCGCTGGTGGTGGCCGCAACCACCCGCCGTCCCAGGCTGTCGTAGCCGTAGCTGGTGGTCGACCCGTCAGGGTGGGCGGCGGTGGTCAACTGCCCGGCCGGGTCATATCCCAGTGCGCTGCCATCCGGTAGCGCGGTCAGGTTGGCGATCGTGCCGTAGCCGAAGCCGGCGCTACTGTCCCCGACGCCGGTGAGCTGATCGGTGGGGCTGTAGGTGTAGCTCTGCGTGGCGGGTTGGAGGCTGTCGCTGGCGGTGGCCGCCAACCCAGCCGGGGTCAAGGTGTAGCCGAAGGTCGCCAGGCTGCCGCCCGATGCGGCGATGCCGATCCCGGTGACCTGGTCCGCCGCGTCTAGCGTCGCCGTGTCAGCGACACCACCGGGGAAGGAGCTGGTCACATTGTTGCCGTCGGCGTCATAGCCGAAGCTCACGCTGTTGCCCGACCCGTCCGCGACCGAGACGAGTTGCCCGGTCGCGTCGAAGCCACGGCTGACCACCCGCCCGTCGGGGTAGGTGATCGCGACGATCCGACTGAGGCTGTCGTAGGTGTAGCCGACCGTGGCACCGGCACCGTCGCTGACCGAAACCAACCGACTGTAACCGTCGTAGCCGTAGCTGCTGGTGCCGGTCCCATCTGTCATGGTCACCCGACGCCCCGCCGCGTCGTAGCCGAACGACGTCGGCGCCTGGTCGGGGTAGGCCACCGTGGTGAGCCGGCCCGCCGCGTCGTAGCCGTAGCTGGTGACTTGACCGGCCGCGTCGGCGACGGAGATCTGCTCGGAGTCGGCGTCATAGCCGAACCGGGTGATACGCCCGTCGGGGTCGGCGACCGAGGTCTGACGGCCGGCGGCGTCATAGCTGTAGGTGGTGGTGGCCAGCCCGCCGAAGGTGCCGGCCCGGTAGTGGATCGCCACCTGCTGCGCAGTAAGCGTGCTGCGGTAGATCGCGACGTCGGCGAGTGAGCCGGTGAAGTAGTAGCCGTGGTACTCCGGACCGCCCACCACCAAACCGGTCGTGTCCAGGGTGGTGTTCCACGGGCCGCCGGCCAACTGCTGTGAGCCGACCAGCGCGCCGTCGAGGTAGGCCTTGACCGTCAGAGCCGAGGCGTCGTAGGTGACCACCAGGTGATGCCAGGTGTTGTCGGCGAGGGAGGCCGCGGTGGTAAAGCGGGCCTCGTTGTACTCGCCGGTCAAATAGATCTGGTCGCCGTTGTCGAAGCCGAGTTCCATTTCCTGGTCGGGCGCATCGGTTCCCCACCAGGTCAGCACCTGGTGAGCGGTGTTGGTGGTCTTGAACCAGGCTTCGATGCTTCGGTCGGCGTTGCCGGTCGGTAGCCCGGCGCCCGAGCCGAGTTGGGTCTCCCCTGACCCGGTGGATGCCGCGCTCGCGCCTTCGGCGGCGACCGGGTCGGTGGCGCCACCCAAACCAAGTCCTTGCTCGACCGTGTTGGTCGCGTCGCGGCCGTTCCCGGAAGAGTCGGCGACCGTCGTGGTGGTGGCGGCCTCATCCAGTCGGTAGAAGACCGCCGGATGGTCGGCCCGCACCTGCGCCGGGTAGGTCGCGGCCGGGCCGCTCACGGTGAAACTCGCCGAGGCGGCGGCCGCGCTGGCGCCATCGGAGTTGACGGCTACTACCTGTGCCGTCATCGGCGTGCCGCCGGGCAGCCCGGTCAGCAGCGCTGTGGTCTGGTCACCGGCGGCCGCGAGGGTGACGTTCGGCTGCCCGGCGATCGCGACCGAGACCAGGTAGTGGTCGACCGGGGCGCCGCTGGCCGGCGCTGTCCACGCCACCGCGACCTGGTTGGTGCCGGTAGTGGTTTGCACCGCCGTCGGCTGCTGTGGCGCGCCCGCCGTGGGGTAGCCGGAGGCGGCGTAATGCGCGGCGACCTGCGTCGCGGACAGCACCGCCGGGTAGATCGCGACGTCGTCGAGCGAGCCGTTGAAGGTGTAGCAGTCGCATTCCGGGCCGCCGACGGTCAGCCCTGTGGCGTCCAGGGTTGTATCGAGCGGGTGCGGCAGCACCTGCGCGCCGAGCCGCTGCCCGTCGAGGTAAGCCGTCACCATCTGCGTGGCGCCGGCGTAGGTGAGCACCAGGTGATGCCAGGTGCCGTCAGCGATGGAATAGCCGGCCGAAAAGCGGGCGTCGTCGTATTGACCCGACAGGTAAATCTGGCGTCCCGCGTCGGTGCCGACCTCCACCTGCTGCTGGTCGTTTTGTGAGCCCCACCAGGTGATGACCTGGTGGCCGGTGTTCGTCGTCTTGAACCAGGCCTCCACGCTGCGGTCGGCGTTGCCGACCGGCAGACCCGCGCCGGAACTCTCCCGCGCCAGCCCACCGGCGAACCCGGCGGCGGCGTCGGACTCATCGGGCAGCGCACCGGGTTGCCCGAGGCTGACCCCGCTCGGGTCAACCGTGGCGTCGTTGCCGGACCCGGAAGAATCCGTCGTCGACGCCGACCCGGTCGCGTCGTCGAGCCGATAGAAGATCGACGGACCGTCTGCCAGCACCGCCGACGGGTAGGGGTTGCTCAGGCCGGCTGCTGCCGGGGTCTGCGCGGGGGCGGGTGCCGGGTCAGCTCCGCCGCCGCCGGGCAGCGACGGTGTCGGCGCGGCCGGGGCGATTGGCTGAGTGTAGGAGAGCAACTGCCCCGCCGCGTCCAGGGTTTGGTGTTCCACCGTGCCGCCCGGGTTGGTCGTCGAGGTGGGCCGGCCGATCCCGTCGAACCCGAAGGAGGTGACGTGCCCGTCCGGGTCGGTGACCGAGGTGCGATGCCCGTCGGCATCGTAGCCATAGGAGGTAACCCCACCGGTCGGCGATGTGGTCGACAGCAGCTGCCCGGCGGGGTCGTAGCTGTAGGAGGTGACCCCGCCGTTGGCGGAGGTCACCGACGTCAGCCGGCCCGCCAGATCGTAGGCCGACGTCGTGACGTGCCCCAGCGGGTCGGTGACGGTGATCAGCCGGCCGAGGTGGTCATAACCGAAGGTGGTGGTGTGCCCGGCGGCGTCCGCGGCGGAGGTCTTGTGCCCGTCGGCGTCGTAGCCGTAGCTGGTGGTGGTGCCGTCCGGGGCGGTGACGGTAGTGAGATGGTCGGCGACGTCGTAGCGGTAGCTGGTCGCCTCGCCGGTGGGGTCGGTGACCGACGTCTTGTTGCCGTCGGCGTCGTAGCCGTAGCTCGTGGTGTGCCCCAGCGGATCGGTGACCGCGGCCGGCCGCCCGGCCGCGTCGTAGCCATAGCTGGTGGTGTAGTCGGCCGGGTCGGCACCCGCGACGTTGCCGCGCGGGGCCACTTCGCTGGTCAGCCGGCCGTCGAGGTTGTAGGTGTCGATGGTGACATCCCCGGCCGGGTCGGTGGTCGAGGTCGCATCGCCGTAAGCGTCATAGCCGTAGGTGGTGGTGCGACCGTCGGCGTCGGTTGAGGCTGTCACGTCCCCGGGATGGGCCGGATCGGCGTAGGTGTTGGACGCCGACACGCTCAAGCCGGCGCCGGTCACCGTGACGCTGGTGAGGTTGCCGTGGGCGTCGTGGCCATAGTCGGTGGTCACACCCCGAGGCGTCGTCCGGGAGGTGAGGTCTCCGTAGCCGTCGTAGGTCGATGTGGTGGTGTGCCCGTCGGCGTCGGTGGCCGAGGTCTGGTTGCCGGCGGAGTCGTAGGTGGCCGTCGTGATGTCGCCGGCCGGGTCGGTCACCCTCGTCGTCCCATCAGTGACCGGGTCGTACTCGTAGGTCGTGGTCGCCGCCTCCTCAGTGCCAGCCGCATGCGTGATCGCGATTAGCTTGCCAGAGTCGAAAACCATCTGGGTGGCGACGTTCAGCGGGTCGAACATCGTCACCGTGCCCGACTCGAACCCGGTCGCCAAGCCGTAGTCGAACGTGCTCGCGTGGCCGAGCGGGTCGGTCTGGGAGAGCACTCGATCATCAGCGTCGTAGGTGGTGGTCGTCACCCCGCTGCCCGGGGAGGTCTTGGAGGTCATCTTGTGCGCGGCGTCATAGACATACGAGGTCACGTTGCCGGCCGGGTCGGTGGCGGTGGTCAAATCCTTCGCGTTGTCGTAGCCGTAGGCGGTCACCTGCCCCAAAGGATCGGTCACCGCGGAGATCAACCCGTTGCCGCCATAAGACAGGGTGAGGGTTCGCTCGGAGGCGTCGGTGACTTTGGCCAGCCGACCTGCTCCGTCATACGACAGCGTCGTGACGTAGCCGTTGCGGTCACTCAGCAACGTCAAGCGGCCGGTCGTATCGAAGGTGAACGTCGAGGTCTTGCGACGCACGAACGTCCAGCTGCCGTCGGCGTTACGCGTCAAGGTGGCCAGCACCCGCGACGGCGCGGAGTAGCTGCCGTCCGCATTCAGGGTGAACGGTACCCGTGAGCCGTTCTCCTGCACGACATCGACCATCGGTGACGACGCGAGAGCGCCGCTGCCCTCGTAGGGGTCGACCACGACCGCGTCGTTATAGGAGCCAGCCCAGCCGTAGCCCAGGGGACCCAATGCAGCAGCCTGCGACGAGTCATAGGTACGCGACCACGACAATGCCGGGCCGCGACCCGGAACCGAGACATCAGCGGCTGGTTCGGTCAGCGCCCCCGTCATAGGATCCACCGGATCCGCGCACGAACACCCCACGGGCAGTTGCGCCAGGTTGTACCCGCCGATCTGTTCACCCGGCCAGCCACCCTGGACAAGGGTCGGTATGACTTTACGTATGTGGTTGCCGCCGTCGGTGACATAGAGGTCGACGCCATCTGTTGTGATGCCGTTGATCGAGTCGAACTCGGCGGCGGGACCGGCGCCGTCGGCGTACCCGTTGTCAGACCCGGCGACGTAATGCAAACCCGGCGCCTGCTTGTCGAAGGCGACCAGCACCTCGGCCTCGCCGCCGGTCGCGCTAGGCAGCCGGGCGACACCGTAGACGTATTGGCCCGCCGAGACCATCGGCCCTCCGTAGTAACGGAGCAGACCGCTGTTGGGGTTCGTGTAGAGCGCGGTCACCGACCCGTCGGAGAAGCTGTAGAAGTCGAGGTGCCCGACACCGGGCACGTTCGGATTCGTCTGCAACGTGTAGCTGATGTAGATGCCGTCGGAGTCAGCGGCCAACCCGAAGCCGCTAATGGTCTGCCCGGCGGAAAGCGTGAGGACCGTTTGCAGCGAGTTCGTCGTCGAGTCGATCCGCACGAGGCTGGCTGTAACGTTGAGTGCCTCGATGCCATAGAGCACGCCACCCGGGCCGACCGTCAGAGCGGTGATGGTGCCCGGGTGAGGCGGCCCCGCCACCGTCGAGGTCGCGCCTGTTATCCGCGACACTCGTCTGACATCGCGGCAGGTTCCGCCCGCGAGGTACACGTAATAGTCGTCTGTTGCAATCGCGACGGTGGGGCCACCAAACGTAGCGGTCGCGCCCGTCGGAGCATCCTGGCATGCGGGCAGGCTGGGGTTGTTAGGCCCGGCGAGCACGCTCACGGCAGCGGTCTTGAGGTCGACGACGCTAACGCCGTCGACATCGGCCACGTACAGATCACCGCCGCTGACCGCGAGACCGGTCGGGCCACGGAACCCGGCGCTCCGCCCGTGCCCTGCGCTTGTCGGGCCTGACCCCGTGCCCGCCAGAGTGATCACATCGCCGATGTCCATGGCGACGGAAGAGGTATACCCCGGCGGCTGGCTCGCGGGCAACGCGCCCGCAGATGTGACGACCCGCAGGTAGTTGGCGTTGTCCGTCAGATAGACGGCGGCCGAGCCGTCCCACGCCAACCCGGTGAATCGGTCGAACCAAGCATCTGCGCCTCTGCCGTCGACGTGGCCTGTTCCCGCGCCCGCGACGTCGTGTGAGCTGCCGTCACTCTTGTCATATTCACGCAGCGAGGAGAACGCCGAGACAAGCAGGTAGCCGCCGGCAGACACCAAGACAGTGGCGTCCAGTTGCGAGTCGCTCACAAACGGCACCGCCACGGTCGAGCCCCAACTGACCTCCTGGATCTGGTCGGCCTGGTACTGCATCGTCGTGATCATGTAGAGGCCGTTTTGATCCGCAGCAAGCGCATAGATCCGTGTCCCCTGCGGCAATGTCGCGAATGTTTGCAGGGCATGACCCGCGACGTCCACCGCATACACGGCATTCGATGTCGACAACCCGGGCGACAGGTAGACAGTTCCGTCGGGACCGACCGCGAGCCCACCAACCCCAGCCGGGATCGATCCAACAAGCGTCGTGGTCGCGCCCGTCACCAAGGAGGTTTCCCGCACACCACACGCACTGTTGGCGGTGTACAGGTAAACGCCATCGGTGGCCATCGGGCCACCACCGCCAAGGCTGCTCGCGGCACCCGTCGGACCATCCACACAGGACGGTTGGCCCGCCACGCCCGCTAGGATCGATACGTCGCCGGTAACGGGATCGACGCGGCTGATCGCATCGGAATCGCGCACGTAGACGTAACCACCGACAGCGACAACGCCCGACGGAGCACCAAACGAGGCCTGTGCGCCAACGCCCGCAGTCGTCCGAGAAACACCCGAGCCGGCGAGGGTCGACACGATGCCCGTACCGAGGAAACCCGGCGAACCCGCACCAGCGAGTGCGCCCGGTGCGGCCGCGACCGTTACCCCCAATACGGCCGAACCGACCAATCCGACCGTGACACCCGACGACACCCACGCATGAGCAGTCGGCAACAGCGGGCGCATAGCCCCCTCTCGATAGGAGTATCCGTAGAACACGGGTCGACGGGGACCATAGCGTCCACTAGGCCGTTTAGCCTAGCGGCTGTTACCACGTAAAGGATGCGAAAACAATCCAAAGCCGACCGGCCACAGACCTCATCGCGCGGTCGTAGCAGGCAACCAGGGTGCAGCTTTCAAAGCGAGAACCTCGGAAGCGAGCCCGGGCTCGCCATCCGCCGCGTCGGAGGTAAAGGCAAGGCCAGTTCAGAAGGCGGTTGATCTCCACCAACGCCTTCAACCCGCCGTCCTCGTAACGGGCCAACCACACATGCCTGGACGCGGCGGTCCGGGTCATCGGGATCGGCAGCGTTATGACGCGGTGGTCGCCGAGAAGGCGGAGACCGGCTCACGTCTGGGTCGGGAAGCCGAGGTTCACGCCGCCGTGGCTGGGGTCGAGCCAGCGTGCGGTCACGGCTTTCGTTCGCGTGTAGAAGTGCACGCCGTGCTCGCCATGCGCGTGACTGTCGCCGAACAGCGACTGCTTCCAACCGCCGAACGAGTAGTACGCCATCGGCACCGGGATCGGCACGTTGATGCCGATCATCCCGACCCGCACGTCGTCCTGATACCTGCGCGCAGCACCACCGTCGTTGGTGAAAATCGCGGTGCCATTCCCGTACGGGCTCGCGTTCACCAGCGAAAGCGCCGCGTCGTACGAAGCAGCCCGGACGACGGAGAGCACCGGGCCGAAAATCTCGTCGGTATAGGCACGGCTTGTCGTCGGGACGTCGTCGAGCAGCGTCGGCCCCAGCCAGAAGCCGTCGTCCTCGCCGTCCGGTACTACCTTGCGTCCGTCGACGATGACCCGCGCGCCGTCGGCGGCAGCGATGTCGAGGTAGGAGGCGACCCGATCGCGATGCGCGCGGGTGACCAGCGGACCCATGTCGCAACCGCGCCGACCATCGCCCACCCGAATCGCTTCGATGCGAGCGGCGATCAACTCGACCAGCTCGTCGCCCACCGGGTCGACCGCGACGACGACGGAAATCGCCATGCACCGCTCACCCGCGCTGCCGAAACCGGCAGAGACGGCTGCGTCGGCCGCGAGTTCGAGGTCGGCGTCGGGCAACACGACCATGTGATTCTTGGCGCCGCCCAACGCCTGCACCCGCTTGCCGTGCGCGGCGGCCGTCTCATAGACGTAGCGCGCGATCGGTGTCGAGCCGACGAAGCTGACGGCCTCGACGCCGGGATGCGTGAGGAGCGCGTCGACAGCTTCCTTGTCGCCGTGCACCACGTTGAAAACCCCCGCCGGCAGGCCCGCTTCGGCCCACAACTCCGCCATGAAGTTGGCCGCCGACGGGTCCTTCTCACTCGGCTTGAGCACGACCGCGTTACCGCAGGCGATCGCCACCGGGAAGAACCACATCGGCACCATGGCCGGGAAGTTGAACGGAGAGATGACCGCGACGACGCCGAGCGGCTGGCGCAAGGAGTAGGCATCGACGTTGGTCGACGCGTTGCTCGTGTAGCCGCCCTTCAGCTGGCTCGGAATACCGCAGGCGAACTCGACGACCTCCAGACCGCGCTGCACCTCACCGGCGGCATCGGTTAGCACTTTGCCGTGTTCGGCCGTGATCAGCGCCGCCAGTTCGCCCTTGCGCGCGTTGAGCAACTCGCGAAACGCGAACAGCACCGACATGCGCTTGCTCAGCGAGGCCTTCCCCCACGCGGCGGCCGCATCGCCGGCCGCTCGAACCGCCGCATCGACGACGGCTGCGGTGGCGAAGTCGACCCGGCCCGTGACCAGCCCGCGAGCCGGGTCGAACACCTCGCCACTGCGCTCGGCGACGCCACTCCACGGTTGGCCGCCGATCCAGTGACTGACGCGTTTCACGCCGGCTGCCCGGCGTCCAGCGTGTGCAGCGAATCTCCGATGACGGCGAGCGCCTCGTCGACCTCGGCAGCGGTGACCGTGAGCGGCGGGGCGATCCGCAACGCGTTGCCGTACAACCCGCCTTTGCCGATGATCAACCCGCGCGCTTTCGTCTCCTCCATCATGCGACCGGCCGCAGCGGCATCCGGCTCCTTGCCGCCGGGCCTCACGAGTTCGACGCCCGCCATCAACCCGCGGCCGCGCACCTCTCCCACTGCCGGATGCTGCGCCGCCAGCCCGCGCAACCCGTCGAGCAGCCGCGCACCGAGGTGCTCGGCATTGGCCTGCAGGTCGTGGGAGTCGATGTAGTCGAGGACGGCGAGTGCAGCCGTCGTCGCCAACGGGTTGCCGCCGAAGGTGGAGATGCCGTTGGCGGTCAAGCCGTCGACGAGGTCACCACGGGCGACGACACCACCGATCGCCAGCCCGTTGCCGAGCCCCTTGGCGAACGTCATCGCATCGGGCACGACACCTTCGCGCTGGATGCCGAAGTAGTGACTGCCGGTACGGCCCCAGGCGGTCTGCACCTCGTCGGAGACGAACAGGATGCCGTACTCGTCGAGCACTTCCTTCATGGCCGCGAAGAAACCATCGGGCGGTACGACGAAACCGCCGACACCCTGGATCGGCTCCGCAATCATGCAGGCGACGTCGCCGGCCGTCGTCTGCTCGATGACGTCGCGCAAGTCGCGAGCCGCCGCCTTCACGTAGTCGGCCTCCGACAGGTGGCCGAGTTGCGATCGGTAGCGGTATCCGTTCATCACATAGCTGACCGCCAGCGGAGAAAGGCTGGACGCCGACCAGCCGCGGTTGCCGGTGATCCCCATCGCTGCGAACGATCTGCCGTGGTAGCTGTTGCGCAGTGCGATGACCTGGTTGCTGCGACGAGCACTCGTCGCGAAGAGAAGCGCCGCCTCGTTGGCTTCGGTGCCGGAGTTGGTGAAGAACACCTTCGCTCCGGGAATGCCCGAGCGGGCGGCGATCCGCTCGGCCAGCTCGACCTGACTCCTGATCAGGTAGAGCGTCGACGTGTGCACCATCCGGCCGGCCTGCGACTGCACGGCCTCGACGACCTCGGGAATGTTGTAGCCGATGCTCGTCGTCAGGATGCCGCCGAAGAAGTCGAGATACTCACGACCCTCGGCGTCGACGACGCGGCACCCCTTGCCGTCGACCAGCTCGATCGGCTCGTTGTAGTACAGCGCGAGCCACGACGGCAGCACCGCCCGGTGTCGAGCGAGCAACTCCGCATGCTTGCCGCTGGAATCAGCTGTGGCCATGGCCATTGCCTCCGATCTCTTGCACGCGCGCCTGTTCGCGAGTGCGCACGTTATGAATCAAGTCCAACACCTACCCGGTCGAGCAGCCGGAGCCACGGGCCGCGGCGTCCGGCATGGGTGTCTGCGTTGGTGATCGCCCGCTGGGTTGCGCCGACGACCAGCGATCGAAGCGGTTCGGGCGGGAACGGCAGCGGCGCCCGGCGCACGTACGCGAGGGCCGCCACCTCGTGGTCTGCGCTCGACGCCATGTCGCCGAACGCCTTGTCGCCGAGCGCCTTGGCGGCCAGCACCCGGCCGGCGAACCGGCTGGCCGCGATGCCCAGGCCCGTGTAGCCCAACGCGTAGTGCGCACGCCCGGCCATGGCGGCCCCGAACACCGGCGTGAAGCGACTGGTGACCGCGATCGGCCCGCCCCACCGGTGGGTGAATTGCACGCCGGCCAGCTGCGGGAAGAACGCCCGGAAGTGCGCCTCCAGCTTCTGGTGGGTCGGGGGCCAGTGGTCGAACTGGTCACCGACCGCGTCACGCCGATGCCGGACGGCGTCGTAGCCGCCCCACAGGATGCGATCGTCGGCGGTGAGCCGGAAGTAGTGAAACCGGTTTCCGGCGTCGGAGATGCCCTCGCGGTTCTTCCACCCGATCGCATCAAGTGCCGCCGCATCGAGCGGCTCCGTGACGAGCACGTAGTCGTAGACGTTGATGTAGTGCCGCCGGCTCCGCGGCAGGAGTTCGCGCGTCCAGGAATCCGCCGCGATGACGGCGTGGCCGGCCTCGACACTTCCCGACGCCGTTCGAACCGTCACGCCGCCAGCCGTACGCTCGATAGAGGTCACGGGCGAATGCTCGTACACCACCGCCCCGAGTCGTTGCGCGGCTGCGGCCAACCCGTCGACGAGCAGCACCGGGTCGAGAACTCCGCCTGCTTCCGGGCGGCGCACGGCACCTCGCACCAGCGGGGAGTTCACGTGTTCGCGCGCCTGGTCGGCGTCCAACCATTCGGCGTCCTGGCCGTGCTCGCGATGCAGCTGCGCCCACTCGCGAAGCTCATCGACGTGCCACGGCTGCGTCGCGACTTCGAGCATGCCACTCGGCTCGAAATGGCAGTCGACGCCGTACCGCTCGAGCGCGCTGCGAAGGCCGGCGTAATTGTCGGCCGCGAGATCCTCGAGCCGGCCAATCTCGGCCGGGAAGTGCCGCACACCGTTGCTCAGGCCGTGCGTGAGTGAGCGATCGAGGAAGCCGCCGTTGCGCCCGCTCGCGCCGGCCCCGAGCGACGTCGCCTCGAGCAGGACGACGCGCAACGACGGCTGCTGTTCGAGCAACGCAAGGGCGCTCCACAGACCGGTGAAACCGCCACCGACGATGACCACGTCGGCTTGCTCCGCGGTGACGAGGGTCGGGCGAGTCGCCGGTCGCGGGCGATCCAGCCAGAAGACGTCGTTGAGTGCCATCGTGGTCAACGCGCACGCCGGCGACCGGCGAAACTGCCGACGAGCGTGACGATGAGAGCGGTGGAGAACATGAGCGTACCGATGACGTTGATCTGCGGCGGAATGCCGCGCTGAGCCGCTCCCCAGACGAACATCGGGAACGTGACGGTCGTGCTACCGGCGTTGAAGTTCGTGATGATGAAGTCGTCGAACGACAGCGAGAACGCGAGCAGCGCCGCAGCGAGGATGCCGGGGAACACGAGCGGCAACGTGATGCGCCGAAACGTCTGCCACTCGTTGGCGTACAGATCCATGGCTGCCTGCTCGAGTCTCGGGTCGAGCCCCTGGAGCCTGGCTTTCACCGTGACGACGACGAAGCTGATGTTGAACAGGATGTGCGCGATGAGAATCGTGCTGAACCCGAGATTGACGTTCATGTTCACGAACAGCGCCAGCAGCGAGGAGCCCATGACGACTTCCGGGGTGGCCATCGGCAAGAAGATCAGCAGGTTGGTGCCCGTCCGGCCACGGAACCGGTGCCGCGCGACCGCGAACGCGATGAGGCTGCCGAGCAGGGTGGCGACGATCGTCGAGAGCACGCCGATCTTCAGGCTCAGGGTTACCGCCGAGCACATGCCGGGCACGCCGCACACGTTCGTCCAGTTCTTGGTGGTGAACCCCTGCCAGGTGAAGTTGTAACGCCCGAGCGGGTTGTTGAACGAGAACATCACCACGATGAAGATCGGCAAGAACATGTAAAGGAGCGCCAGCCCCGCATAGATCGACACGAGGTGTTCGCGCAACCACCGGCCGACCCGTCGATACGCCGCCGGCCGTGGTGCCGACGGCAATGCCCGCGGAGAAGTGACTGCGGCGGCCGACATCAGACCAGCTCCTCGGTGCCGGCCCGGCGCACATAGACCAACACCAGCACCAAGATGATCGCCATCAGCACGACCGAAAGCGCCGACGCGACCGGGTAGTCGCTCGCCACCAGGAAGCGACTCTGGATGACGTTGCCGATCATCTGTTGCTGCGGCGCACCGAGAAACTGCACGTTGACGAAGTCACCGGCGGCCGGGATGAAGGTCAGCAAGGTGCCGCCGACGACGCCCGGCATCGACATCGGCCAGGTGACCTTTCTGAACGCGGTCACCGGGGTGGCGTAGAGGTCGCTCGCCGCCTGCACGAGCCGCGGGTCGATCTTCTCGAGCGAGGCGTACAGCGGCAGAGTCATGAACGGCAGGAAGTTGTAGGTCAGCCCCCAGACAACGGCGACGGGCGTGGCGAGCAGCCGGCCGTTCGCGCCCAGCACGTGGAGGTCGCGCAACACCCTGACGGCGAAGCCGTTGTCGGACAGGATCGTCTCCCACGCGAGCGTGCGAACGAGGAAGCTCGTGAAGAAGGGGGCCACGACGAGCACGAGCAGCACGTTCTTCCAGCGACCCGCCTTGAACGCGATCGCGTACGCGAGCGGGTAGGAGATCACCAGCGCGGCGACCGTGGCGAGAGCCGCGTACTCGAACGAGCGGATCAGCTGCACGTGGTAGGTGCTGAGGGCGTGCGTGTAGTTGCCCCAATGCCAAGTGAGCGCGTACCCATCGTAGGGGTTTCCGGTCTGGAGCGAGGTGGTCAGCAACGTGACCATCGGGACGATGAAGAAGACGACCAGCCATGCAATGCCGGGAAGCAGCAGCCAGTAAGGCAGGAAGCGCCCGCGCTTGCGCGGCGGCGGAGCAGCCTCTTGTCGGAGCGGCCCGGCCACCGGGGCGGCTGGTGCAGAACTCATGCCCGGGCACCAGCCGTGGGCCGCGGCGCTTCGTCGTCGATGATCACGCCGGCTGTGGCGTCCTGCGAGGCGTCGAGGCAGAACGCGTGTTCGGCACGCCAGCTCAGCTCCACCGCGTCGCCCGGGCGCACCCGCACGGCTGTGCCGTCGTTTTGGGCGAACGCAGTGAGCTCCTGACCCCACGACGTCCGGACCACGTACTGCGTACTGACGCCGATGAAGCTGGAGTCGACGACGGTGCCCGGCACCGTGTTCGCCGGGCTTGCCGCACTCGCGGCGGCGTCGGGCACGGCGGCCGCGGCCAAGTGCATCTTTTCCGGCCGGACGCCGAGCAGCACCTCTTTGCCCTCTGCCCGGCTGCGCTGCTGCGGGACGACGACACGGCAACCGTGCAGGTCGAGCATCAGGTTCTCGGCGTCCTGGCTGACGACGCTCGCTCGCACGAGGTTGGACTGGCCCAGGAAGTTCGCCACGAAGACCGTGGCCGGGTTGTCGTAGAGCTCGCTCGGGGTGCCGAGCTGCTCGATGTGGCCGCTGTTCATGACAGCGATCGTGTCGGCCATGGTCATGGCTTCTTCTTGGTCGTGCGTGACGTGCACGAACGTCAGGCCCACCTCGACCTGGATTCGCTTGAGCTCGAGCTGCATCTGCCGCCGCAGCTTCAGGTCGAGCGCGCCGAGGGGTTCGTCGAGCAGGAGCACCTGCGGACGGTTGATGAGAGCGCGGGCGAGCGCGACACGTTGCTGCTGGCCACCCGAGAGCTGGGCCGGCTTGCGCCGGCCGAACCCGGTCAGCTCGACGAGCTCGAGCATGTCTTCGACTTGCTGCTTGACGTCGCGCACCCCCCGGCGTCGCAGGCCGAACGCGACGTTTTCGAACACGTCGAGATGCGGGAACAGCGCATAGTTCTGAAAGACGGTGTTGACCGGCCGCTTGTAGGGCTTGCGGCGGGAGATGTCCTGCTCGCCGATGAGGATGGCGCCGGCCGTCGGCTCTTCGAGGCCGGCGACCATCCGCAACGTCGTCGTCTTGCCGCACCCCGAAGGCCCGAGCAGGGCGAAGAACGACCCACCTGGAATCCGCAGATCGATGTCGTCGACCGCGGTCGACGTAGCGAACTTCTTGGTGAGCCTTACGAGGTGGAGGTCGTCGAGCGGGACCTCAGGCACCGGTCACTGCCGTGAACATGTCGTTGTACTTCTTCTCCTGGTTCGGGTCTAGGTTCTGGAAGATGTGCGTCTTCGCCAGGGCAGCATCGTCGGGGAAGATCAACGGGTTGCTCACGATGCTCGGGTCGATCGACTGCATCGCCTGCTGCGCCCCGTTGACCGGGCAGATGTAGTTCACGTAGTCCTCGACCGTCGCCGCGACAGTGGGGTCGTAGTAGTAGTTCATCAGCGTCTCGGCGTTCATCTGGTGGTTGGCGCCGTTGGGAATCATCATGTTGTCGGACCAGATCATGGCTCCGGCGTCAGGGATGATGAACGCGATGTCGGGGTTGTCGGCCTGGAGTTGGACGACGTCGCCCGACCACGCGATGCACGCGGCGATGTTGCCGGCCGCAAGGCCCTGTGCGTAGTCGTTGCCGGTGAACTGGCGGATCTGCCCGCTGCTCACCGCGGCCTTCAGTGCGTCGATCGCCGCGGAGAAGTCGGCGTCGGTGAACTTCGACGGATCCTTGCCCTGCGAAAGCATGATCAGGCCCATCGTGTCGCGCATCTCGGTCAGTGCGGTGACCTTCCCCTTCAGGTCGGGGTCGGTGAGCAGCTGAGAAATGGTCTCGATCTTCTTGCCGTTCGTGGCCTTCGGGTTGTAGGCGATGCCGGTCAGGCCACTCTGCCACGGCAGCGTGTATTCACGGTTGGGGTCGAAGCCGGGGCTCTTCACTGCGGCGCGCAGGTTCGAAGCGTTCGGAATCTTCGACTTGTCGAGCTTCTGGACGTAACCGAGGCGGATCATCCGCGCGGCCATCCAGTCGGTGAGGACGACGATGTCGCGCCCGGTCGGCTTCCCGGCAGCCAGCTGCGGCCGGATCTTGCCGAAGAACTCGTCGTTGTCGTTGATGTCCTCGGTGTAGTTGACCTTGATGCCGGTCTTCGCCGTGAAGGCGTCGAGAGTCGGGTGCTTCTTGGTCTTGTCATCGACGTCGATGTAGAGCGGCCAGTTCGAGAAGTTGACGACCTTGTCGGTCGCGGAAATGTCCTTCGGCACGCCCGCGGCGGCACCGGTACCGCCGCCACCGGGGGACTTGGAGCCGGACGTGCCGCACGCGGCGAGCAAGCCGCCGCCGGCCACCGCGACGCCCCCGAGTGCGACGCCGCGCAGGAAGGTGCGCCGGCTGAGGGCCTGGTCGAAGCGCCGAGCGAGTTCGGAGGAGTCTTCGGAGGAGTCGTGGTCAGACATCAGCGTCCTTTCCGGGGTTCATGACAAGACGACGATGCCGACGGCGTTCGGGCCGATGTCGTGTCGGGCAGCTCCCCCTCCGGGGCTACCGTCGCGAGCACCGACCCACCTCCGCCGGCAACGCATGCCCAACCGCCCCGCGACCGGCGCTGGGCGACCGGCCGAGGCAGCGCCGACGGCGCCGCTCGGACCATCAAACGCCTGCAGGCTCGACCCGCGCCAGACACCGACGACACGTACATCGGCACCTCCTGCGCGACTCGACCCGGCAAGGAGAGATGGATGGTGTGAGATTTGCATGGCCACGGCGGGTTGACAAGGGAATCCGTGTCATTTTTCCGTTACGACTACGGAATCACTTGCCAAGACGGCACCTAGCTACCAATATCGTTGGCAGCCGGCGGGGCGACAGCCTCGTCGAGACGAGGAGAGCGATGACCGTCCGGGCAGTCGCCGACAACGGCACCGTCGTCCTCGATGGACTCTCGAAGAAGATCATCGAGCAGCTCCAGCAGGACGGCCGCCAGTCCTACGCAGCCATCGCAAAAGCGGTGGGCCTGTCGGAGGCCGCGGTCCGGCAGCGCGTTCAGCGTCTCCTCGACGCCGGTGCCATGCAGATCGTGGCGGTCACCGATCCGCTGCGGGTGGGGTTCCAGCGCCAAGCGCTGGTCGGCCTGAAGATCCAGGGCGACCAGCGCGAGGCCGCCCGGCGGCTCGCCGCGCTCGACGAGGTCGATTACGTCGTCGTCTGCGCGGGCTCGTTCGATCTCATCGTCGAAATCGTGTGCGAGGACGACGACCATCTGCTGGAAATCCTCAACGACCACATACGGACGATCCCTGGCGTCACGAACACCGAGACGTTCGTCTACCTCAAGCTCGAGAAGCAGACCTATACCTGGGGAACCCGGTGATCCCGATGAGCACGCCCCCGCACCAGTCCAAGCCCGGCATCGCCGAGCACGACGGCCTGCAAGAGGCCGCCCGCCGCCATCTGTGGATGCACTTCACGCGGATGTCGTCCTACGCCGGCGACACCGGCCAGGAGGTACCGATCATCGTGCGCGGCGAGGGTCCCTACGTGTGGGACTCCCACGGCCGCCGCTACCTCGACGGGCTCTCCGGCCTGTTCGTCGTCCAGATCGGGCACGGCCGCCAGGAACTCGCGCAAGCAGCCGCGAAGCAGGCCGAGCAGCTCGCCTACTTCCCGCTGTGGTCCTACGCGCACCCGGCGGCCATCGAGCTGGCCGAGCGGCTCGCCGGCTACGCACCCGGCGACTTGAACCGCGTCTTCTTCACGACCGGCGGCGGCGAAGCCGTCGAGTCGGCGTGGAAGCTGGCCCGGCAGTACTTCCGGCAGATCGGGCAACCCGAGCGTTACAAGGTGATCAGCCGCGACATCGCCTACCACGGCACGTCGTTCGGCGCGCTTTCCATAACCGGACTCGCGGCGATCAAAGCGCCATTCGAACCACTCGTGCCGGGCAGCGTCCGGGTCGAGAACACCGACTTCTACCGGGCGCCCGAGCACCTGCGCGACGACTACGAAGCCTTCGGCCAGTGGGCGGCGGGCGACATCGAGCGGCGCATCCTGATGGAGGGGCCGGAAACCGTCGCGGCCGTCTTCCTCGAACCGGTGCAGAACTCCGGCGGCTGCTTCCCACCGCCGCCCGGATACTTCCAGCGGGTGCGCGAGATCTGTGACACCTACGGCGTGCTGCTTGTCTCCGACGAGGTCATCTGCGCCTTCGGTCGTCTCGGTGAGTGGTTCGGCTCGCAACGCTACGGCTACCAGCCCGACATGATCACGCTGGCGAAGGGGATGACGAGCGGCTACGCGCCGATCGGGGCGCTGCTTGCTTCCGACCGGCTGATGGAACCGTTCCTGCATGGCCCCACCACGTTCCTGCACGGCGTCACCTTCGCGGGGCACCCAGTCTCGGCGGCGGTCGCCCTGGCCAACCTCGACGTCTTCGAACGAGAGGAAATCCTTGCCCACGTGCGGGCGAACGAGGGCTACTTCAGGTCGGTGCTGGAGGGTCTGAAGGATCTGCCGATCGTCGGTGAGGTTCGCGGCGACGGCTACTTCTACGGGATCGAACTCGTCAAGGACAAGAACACCCGGGAGACCTTCGACGACGACGAGAGCGAGCGGCTGCTCCGCGGCTTCCTCAGTCCGCAGCTGTTCGAGCACGGGCTCGTGTGCCGCGCCGACGACCGCGGCGACCCTGTCGTGCAGCTGGCCCCACCGCTCATCTGCGGGCCCGAACAGTTCGACGAGATCGGCGGCATCCTGCGTACGGTGCTGAGCGACGCGTGGGCGCAGCTGTAGGGGGTACGCCGCGCACCGGTCTGCGCCGCGAACGGCACAAGGAAGTCACCGACCGCTCTGTGCGCGACGCCGTCCTCGACGCCGGGCTCGTTGCACACGTCGGCGTCCTCGACGACGGCTCGCCGGTCGTCGTCCCCGTCGCCTATGCCCGCGACGGCGGGCGGCTGGTGCTGCACGGTTCGACCGCCAGTCGGTTGTTCCGGCTGCTCGCCTCGGGCGTTCCGGCTTGCGCGACGGTTACTGTGCTCGACGGCCTCGTGTACGCACGGTCGGTCTTCAACTCCTCGATGAACTACCGCAGCGTCATGGTGTTCGGCCGGGCCGCAGCGGTCCCGGACGTCGAGAAGGAAGCCGCGCTGCGGGTGCTTTCCGAGCACTTGATGCCGGGACGCTGGGCCGACGCAAGACGGCCGAACGCGAAGGAGTTGGCCGCCACCCTGGTCGTCGCGTTGCCGCTCGACGAGACGTCGGTCAAGGTCGGCACCGGCCCCCCGGACGACGATCCCGACGACCTCGCGTGGCCGGCGTGGGCCGGCGTCGTCCCCCTGATGCAGGTGGCCGGAGCGCCGATTGCCGCCAACGATCGCCCGCCGCCGCCTTACCTGCCGCGGCCCGGTTGAACAGCGCACCGTCGTACTGGCTGGAGACGTGCACGAACGGCACAGACGACCTGACCCCACGTGCGAGTCTGCCGGGCGACGTCGAAGCCGACGTTGCGATCGTCGGCGCCGGTTACACCGGGCTGTGGACCGCGCATCACCTGCTACGGAACGATCCGTCGCTGCGCGTCGTCGTCGTCGAGCGCGAGATCGCGGGGTGGGGCGCATCGGGGCGCAACGGTGGTTGGTGCTCGGCGCTGTTCGCCACCTCGTGGTCGAGGGTCGCCCGCGAGTACGGACCGGCTGCCGCGCTGGCCATGCGTCGCGCGCTCGAACGCACGGTCGACGAGGTCGGAGCGTGGTGTTCGGAGTACGGCGTCGACGCGCACTACGCCAGGGGCGGCACGCTGACCCTGGCCCGCGGCGCAGCGCAGGTCGAACGGGTGCGGGCCGAGGTCGAGGAAGACCGGCGGCGCGGCGGAGACGAGACCACCTGGCTCGACTCCTCGACCGCCGCCGAGCGCCTCGCAGCGACGGGTGTCGACGGCGCCGCGTGGACGCCGCACTGCGCGGCGGTACACCCGGCACGTCTCGCCCGCGGCTTGGCGCGCGTCGCGGAGTCGCAGGGCGCGCAGATTTTCGAACAGACTCCGGTGATCGAGCTTCGACCGCATGTGGTGATGACAGATCGTGGCACGATACGGGCCGATGTCGTCGTCCGGGCGACGGAGGGTTACACCGCCGACCTGCCAGGCACTCACCGTGACCTGGTCCCCCTGTGGTCCTTCGTCATCGCGACCGAACCGATCGACGCTGAGACGTGGGCGTCGATCGGCTGGGGTAACCGCGAGACGCTCACCGACGGGCGACACCTGATCATCTATGCGCAACGCACGGCCGACGGCCGGATCGTCTTCGGTGGACGCGGAGCCCCGTACCGGTGGGGTTCGCGGACCACGCCGACGGTGAGCCAGCATGCGACGTTCAGCCGGCTCGAGGAGGAGCTGCGCTGGTTGCTCCCTCAGGTGAAGGACGTCGCCGTCACCCACCGGTGGGGCGGCGTGCTCGGTGTATCGCGCGACTGGCGGCCGGCAGTCGTGTTCGACCGGAGGGACGGGCTCGCCTGGGCGGGCGGTTATGTGGGCGACGGCGTCGGCTGTGCCGCGCTCGCCGGCCGCACCCTCGCCGACCTCATTCTCGAGCGCAAGACTGACGAGACGGCCTTGCCCTGGGTGGGCCACCGCTGGCGCCGGTGGGAGCCCGAACCGCTGCGCTGGCTGGGAATTCACGGCATGACCGGGGTGATGGCGCGCGCCGACGCCGTCGAGGCGCGCACGGGGCGCCAGGCGGCCAGCGCCGCTTTCGTGCAGCGATTTGCGGGGCACTGAGCGCTCGTTGACCTCGAGTGTCTGGTCATTAGTTGCGCTTTTTGGAGCGCCCTGTGGTCGGGTAATGGTCACGTAATGGTCACGGAGGCCATGCGGATCTTTTCGACAGCGGGGTAGTGCAGGAACTTTCCACAGTTTCAGAGAATCCCTTGTGCTGCAAGCATTCGTGTGCTCTCGAGGCACTGCTGCGCGTGTGAGATGAAAGGTCGCGAATAGCGTGCCGGCACGGGATTTTGGCGCGAGTTTGGCACGGGATTTTGTCGGTGGGCGCACCTATCGTGATGCCACGATAAAGCGATGCCCCGGGGGGTTTGGTGTCAGAACTGCAGCAGCTCGAGCAGGCGATTCAGACCCTGCAGCGCGTCGACCCTGCCAGCCATGCCGGATGCCGCGCTTTGCGACACGATCGCCACGCTCCACAAGCACCTGAACCGCCTTCAGGCCGTGTGGAGCCACCACGTCGCAGTCGCGCACGAACGAGGAGCCGTCGCCTCGGAGGGCTATGCGAGCACCGCCGCGTTTCTGCGCCGCATGTGCCACCTCTCCCCCGGTGCCGCCCGCCACCAGCTGCGGACGGCGACCGCTCTGGCGGAACGGCCCCGGATCAGTGAACTGTTCGACGAAGGCGCGGTGTCTTCCGCCCACGTCGGCGTGCTGACCGCCGCGCTCGACCAGCTACCCGCAACACTGGCGGCCGACGCCGAGCCCGTCCTGCTCGAAGCCGCAACCCAATACGACCCGGCCCGGCTCGCTCAAATCGCTCGGCGGCTACGGCTGATCGCCGACCCCGATGGTGCCGCCGACCGCGACATCCGCCACCACGAAGCACGCTGGCTCGACGTTTCCGCAACACTCGACGGGATGGTGGCGTTGTCCGGTTTGCTCGACGCCGAGTCCGGCGCCGTCCTGCGTACCTGGCTCGACGCCGCCACGCCGCCGCCGGCGCCAGATGACACCCGCACTGGCGCTCAGCGTCGCGCCGACGCCCTCGTCCAGCTCGCCCGCGCGGCACTCGACAACGGGCAGCTCTCCGACACCGGCACTGAACGACCGCACCTTCTCGTGACCGTCGATCTCGCCACCCTGCAAGGGCGATCCTCGACGCCGGCCGAGCTTGCCTGGGCCGGGCCGATCGGCGGCGAGGCTGCGCGCCGCCTCGCTTGCGATGCCGCTGCGACCCGCATCATCACCAGCAACCACACCCGCACGGCGTTCGAATCGCGCTTGTGGGAAGCGCTGCCCGCCGCCTTGCGCGGGCCGACCCAGATTCTCGATGTCGGCCGGGCCGGCCGCAGCGTTCCGAGCGCCATCCGCAAAGCGCTCATCATCCGTGACAAGGGCTGTGCGTTCCCGGGTTGCGATCGGCCGCCACCGTGGTGCGACGCGCATCACGTCGTCCATTGGGCAGACGGCGGAGCGACCGCATTACCGAATCTGGTGCTCCTGTGCCGACGCCACCACACCACGGTGCACCACCACGGCTGGCAGATCGACGTGTGCGACGACGGTC
This sequence comes from uncultured Actinomycetes bacterium, assembly GCA_963782965.1. Classification (GTDB taxonomy): domain Bacteria; phylum Actinomycetota; class Actinomycetes; order Acidothermales; family Acidothermaceae; genus CAWALV01. The sequence continues at coordinate 138,353 of CAWALV010000006.1, read as the reverse complement.
ATGTCGAGTTCACCCGCACCGGCCGAAGTCCGTAGGACCGCGGAGCCGACAGGTCATCGAGCAACGTCGCGCCGCGTTGCGCCAGCTCAACCGGCGGCGGCGGGGCGGGCGGCGTCGACGGCCGCTTCGGCGCGCGGACGTCGATTCGGCTCGCGTACCGCCTCGAGCCAGAAGTCGGCCTGCACGAACCGCCAGAGATCCTCACTCGTCGTGGCATCCCAACGTCCGCTGCCGAGCTTCGTGGCGACGAAGTCGCGAATCTGAGGGCCGTTCCACGCCGCACTGCCGAGGAACTCCGGGCGCTGAACCCGCTCCCAAACCACCCGGTCGAACCCGGCGTTGAACCATGCCGACAGGGGCGAGGTGAAGCCGATCTTCTTGCGTCGACGGCGCAACGGCTCAGGCATCCGGCCGGCCATCGAATCGCGCAGGATGCGCTTGGTGTAGCCGCCGCCAACCTTGCTGCGCTCGGGCAACGCGAAGGTATACGTGACCAACCGCCAGTCCATGAACGGCATGCGTATCTCCACGCCGTGAGCCATCGAGCAGCGGTCGAAGTTGCGCAAGATGATAGGGAGCACGGTGTGGTGGAACTCCCGGTAAAGCTGGCCGTTGAGTGCGCCCATCTGCGACATCGCCGCTTCCTCGTCGGCGCTGAGGTACGGCGGCGACTCGGCCGAACCCTCCCGCACCCACGGATGCGCGGCGGTTGCGTGGGCCGCATTCCCCTGGCGACCGAGCAGCGAGCCTACGGCCCCCCGAAGCCTTGGGTCGGACCTCGCGAGCAACCGCAGGTGGCCCGGCGAAGGCTCCGGCCCCTCGGGGTCGAGCACATGATGCAACGTGTTCGCGATGTCGACCGTGCGGAGCGGGTGGCGCAGAAAGTCGCCTTCCTTGCGCAGCATCTGACGCAGGTGCGAGGCGTAACCGCCGAGCATCTCGTCGGCCCCGTGACCGTCGAGCGAGACGTACACCCCCTGCCTGCGGAGTTCGCGGTACGTGAGCCACAGCGGCATCGCCAGCGAGCCGCCGACCGCTTCGAAGTCGTAGGCGTAGCGCGACAGCTCTGCCTCGACGTCGCGCATGGTGATCGGTATGTAGTGCGCAGAGGCTCCCGTCCACGCAACGGCCTGCGCTGCGTAGGAGCGTTCGTCCCACGCAGTGTCCGGGAACGATGCCACAAAGGCCTGATGCCAGTCGGGTGCGATCCGGTCGCCAAGCTGCCCCGCCGTGCCGAGATCGTGCATCGTGCACAGCACCGAGGTCGAGTCCATGCCCCCGCTCAAGCAGGTACCAACCGCCACGTCACTGCGCATCCGTAAGCGGCAGGAGTCACGGAACAACTCGGTGAACTCCTCGGTCTGCTTGCGGTATCCACGTGGCACCGCCGGCAGATGCTCCAGCGTCGACCACCAGCGACGCGGCGCCGCGACGCCCTCGCGGGTGACGAGGAGGTCGTGGCCCGACCGCAGGCGCTTCACGCCGGCCAGCAAGGTGTCCTCGGTCGCCTCGGCGGTGTAACCGTTCAGGAGGGTTCGGCGGACCACATCGTCGTCCGCCTCGATCCGCGAGCCGGGGAGGTGCAGGAACGCCTTGAGCTCGGATGCGAATACCAGCCTGCGACCGTCGACGAAGTAGAACAGCGGCTTGATGCCGAAGCGGTCGCGCGAGAGAAGCACCTCGCGCTTCGCGACGTCGTAAAGCGCGAAGGCCCACATGCCGTTGAAGCGCAAGACGCAGTCACGGCCCCATTCCTGGTAGGCATGCGCGATGACCTCGGTGTCACTGCCCGTTGCGAAGCGGTGGCCGAGCCGCTGCAACTGGTCGCGAAGCTCGATGAAGTTGTAGATCTCGCCGTTGTAGGTGACGTAGTACCGCCCGTCGATGCACGACATCGGCTGGGCCCCGCCGGCGCCGAGCTCAAGCACTGCGAGACGACGATGGCCCAGACCGATCGTGTCGTCGACGTAAACGCCTTCACCGTCGGGACCGCGATGCGCGAGAGCCCGAGTGATGATCCGCACATCGGCCGGATCGACCGGCCGGCCGTCGAAGTTCACGATCCCGGCAACGCCGCACACGGGTCCCTCCCACCCTCGGTGCTGAACTCGGTCACTCCCCGGGCGGCCGAGTCTCGGCCGGTTCGACGGCCTCAGGTGGCAATGACAGCGGGCGATCCTTACGGCGGCATGACACGAGCACAGCGCAGTGGCGGACGATCGGCGAATGCTCGACAATGCGGACTTTCCCCATTGCTTAGGGAATTTTCGGCAGATCGGCGCAGCACGGGCTAATGCCGCCACTCGCGGTGCAAGACTGTGCCCATGGATGCCCGCCCCGACGAACGCGTGCTGCTGTTGGTGCGCCACGCGAAGGCGAAGCCCGATGGCGTCGATCGGGCGCGCGTGCTCACCGAGCGCGGCGAGGCCGACGCCGCCGAACTCGGCCGGTGGATCGCGGCGAACGACTACCTGCCCGAGGCGGCGATCGTGTCGCCGGCCACCCGAGCGGCGGCGACGTGGCGGCTCGCCGCTGCGCAGCTGCCGGTGCCGGTCGAGGTCACCATGGACCACCGCATCTACGACAACACCCTCGACGATCTGATCGGAAGCATTCACAGCGTGGCGTCGCAGATCACGGCACTGGCCGTCGTCGGACACAACCCGTCGGTCCATGGGCTCGGTCTTGTGCTGGCCGACCGCGACACCTCGGCCGGTGCGGCTTCATTCCCCGACGATTTCCCGACCGGTTCGGTCGCCGTCTTCGGTATCGACGGGCCCTGGACCCAGGTCGGTCACGCGCCGGCGCGGCTGCTCGGCTTCGCGGTCTGCCGCGGGTGAGGGCGCGCAGCAACTCGGGCGGGTGACCTTCGCCACCCGCCCGAGCATCGACTTCTTCCCGGTGAGCCGCTAGTTCTGGTTCAACGCGACCGATACCTGTGCCGCCACCAGAGGGCTGAGCACCGAGGCGCCACCGAACAAGAACGCCTGCTGGAGGCTGCTGCTGTGTTCGCCGATGTAGAGACCGTCGGCAGACTGGAGCTGCTTCGGCGTCGTCAGCAGAATCGGCGCACCCGAGTCAGCCATGAACGCGCCGCCCGCGAGAGCGTCGGGGAAGTTCCACCCAGTGGCCACCCCGACCGCTGCCGGGTTGGGGAAGAACTCTGCAGCGACGAGCGCCGCGGTCGCGAACCGGTCACCGCCGACGATCGCTTGCGCACTCGGGTCGGCCACATGAGCGGCTTGCCCGACGGCGTAGACGGTCGGGGCACTCAACCCCTGCAGGTAGGAAGCGACGGACGCCGGCAAGGTCGGGCCGGCCGTGAGGAGCACGGTGCCGTCGACCGATGCAGCAGCCGGCCCTGCGGCCAGCGCATCGGCGAAGACGTTGCCGGTCGCAAGGAAGACGGTGCTCGGAGCACCCTCACACTGCGCGACGGCGACGGAGGTCGCGAACCGGTCCGCGCCGGCGACGCGAACCACGTCGAAGCCGGCGGCGTTCAGTTGCGTGTCGACGTCCTGGGCGATCGCGGCGTAGCCGCCGATGACGTAGACAGCATGGGCGGGCAACGGAAGATCCGTGCTGCACCCGCTCGTCGTCGTCCCGGTCGTCGACGCAGGGGCCGGCAGGACCCGTTCGATCTCGGTCAGGGCGGCGGGCGAGAGTTCGCCCGAAGTAGTGAGCAAGAGCGGAGCGCTGAGCTTCTTGCCCAGCGGGCCGGCGCTCATCGCGTCGGGAAACGTATAAGCCGCAGTGAGGACGACGTTGGCAGCGCTGTGGTCGGCGGCGAACTCCTGCTGGGAGATGGCGACGGCGGTGGCGATGCGGTCGCCACCGGCGAGCCGGGTAACCGGCTTGCTACCCGTAGACGTCGGGTTGGACGTCGCAGTGGACGTCGCAGTGGATGTCGGGGTGGTCGCGAAAGCCGGCGCCGCGAGCACGCCGATTGCGACGGTGCTGACGGCGGCGCCGCCCACGAGACGCCGGACGACTGATGTGAACACGGTGGCTCCTTAGCTGAGGACGCTTGGTGCTTGCTATTAGCGGCACGGGTCGTCAGCGAGCCATGAGCCGAACGTAAGGGAATCGTCAGGGGCGCAGGCGTTGGTACACGAAGCCGCGGAGGGATCCCGGCGGCCCGACCGGGCCGAACCGGAATCCCTCCGCGATCAGTCGGCTACGAGATGGTGAACGGTGCTGACTGCTCCACGTCGTACGGCGTGGTGTCGTTCTTGTCGATCTGCAGGATGTAGCCACCCGGCTCGACGGTCGGTGGGGCGTCGGAGTTGATGTCGCCGTGACTCTCCCCGAGTACCGACGTCGGGAAGCTGACGTGCACTTCCTTCGACTGCCCCGCAGCGACGTCGACCCGGACGAACGCGGCCAGCCGTTGCGGCGGCACAACCACGCTGCTCACCGGTTGTGCCACATAGATCGGCACGATGTCAGTACCGTCACGACTACCCGTGTTGTTCACGGTAAAGGTCGCCGAGACGGTGCCGTGGCGGCTGACCGATGAACTGACCGACAGGCCGCTGGTCGTGAACGTCGTGTACGACAGGCCGTAGCCGAACGGGTAGAGCGGGTTGTAGGCGTGGCCTTGCCCCGAGCCTGTTCCCGGCAGCTGGTCGAAGAACTTCGGCTGGTCGCCGAGTGGTGACGGCGCGGTGCCGTTGAAGTCACCGCCGACCGTCGCCGCGTCGCTCGGCCAGCTGATTGGCAGTTTCCCGCTCGGGTCGAAGCCGCCGAAGATTGCTTGGGCGGCGGCCTTGCCTGCCTCCGTGCTGCCTTGGTAGGCCATCAACACGGCGTTCGCCTGTTCGGCTGGGCCGAGGCCGACGGGGCGGCCGGCGATGACAACGACGACAACCGGCTTTCCGGTTCCTTCCAGCGCCGAAATCAGGGCCTGCTGGTCGGGCGGCAGGGCAGGCTGCGGGTTGTCGCCGAGTCCTTCGGCGTAGGCCTTTTCTCCGACGGCGACGATGTACGCGTCAGCCGTCGAAGCGTCCGCCAGCGCACTTGCTTGATCGGCTGCGTACACCGCGTTGGGGTCGATGTCCTGGACGCCGTGGAGCACGGTCGTCCCGGGCGGTATCTGATCTGGTGGACCCATGCAGCAGACGTGTCCGGCGCCGAACACACCTTGCCAGCTCACGCTCCAACCGCCGAGTTGGTTCGTCATCGAGTCGGCGCTGGGGCCGGTCACGACCACCTTCGCCGTCGGTGAGAGAGGCAGGGTGTTGTTCTGATTGCGCAGCAGCGTCATGGATTCCTGCGCGGCTGTCAGGGTCTGGTCACGGCCGGCCGTTACTGCATCATTCGCCTTCGACGCGTCAAGACATGGCTGGCTTGGGTCCTTCACGCACCGCTGGTCGAACAAGCCGAGCTTGAACTTGAGGGTGAGGATGCGCGAGACGGCTTCATCGATGCGCGCGCGAGAGATGGCACCGGTTCGCACGTCCTGGAGTATCGCCTGCTGCCACTGGTCCGGCGCGAAGACTTCCATGCTCATGTCGACGCCGGCGTTGACCGCCTTGGCGATCGCTCCGGCGAGGTCGGGCGTGATGTGGTACGCCGTCTGGAGCGCGGGCACGTCCTGGTAGTCGCTGATCACGACGCCCTTGAACCCGAGTTGTTGACGCAGGATGTTCGTCAGCAAGTAGTGCGAGGCCGTGGCCGGAATCGTGTTGATCGAGCCTGAGTTCACCATCACCGTGTCGGCGCCGGCGTCGATTGCACCGGCGTACGGCGGCAAGATGATGTCCTGCAGGTAGTTGAGCGGAAGCAGCTCCTCGTTGCGGTCGTGCCCATTGATCGACTGCGAGTAGCCGGCGAAGTGTTTCACCGTCGCACTCACCTGGAGCGGCCCGTCAGCCGGCTTCTGCAAGCCGGTGACGTTCGCGGCACCCATGGCAGCCGCCAACACCGGCTCCTCGGCCCAGGTTTCGTAGGTGCGGCCCCACCGATTGTCGCGAGCGAGGTCTTGCACGGGAGCGAAGTCCCACAACCAACCGGTCGCCCGCAGTGCATTCGCCGTCGTCATCCCTCCGTCGCGGGCGAGTTGCGTGTCCCACGTGGCGCCCATGCCGATGGACTGCGGGAACAGCGGCGCCTGCCACGGGTGACCGAAGCCATGCACCGCGTCGACACCGAAGATGAGCGGGATGTGCAGGCGGGTGTTCTTGATCGCGTACTGCTGGATCATGTTGTACTCGTTGGCCCAGTCGTAACCGGTGTTGCCGGGGCCACCCCGCCCCGTCGTGTCGACTGGATTGTTGGTGCCGCCGGCGAGCACCGAGCCCGTGTGCTGGTCGACGAGGATCTTCTTCATGCAGTCGGGGTTCGGCAGGTTGAACCCGTTGTCGCCGCAGCTGGCACTGTTCGGATCGGTGAGCGTCGTGACCAGCTGCTGGTCCATCTGGCCGACCTTCTCCTCCAAGGTCATCGCGTGCAGGAGTGACGCGACGCGAGCCTGGATCGGCTTGCCCGGGTCGAGCCACGGCGTGGCGCTCGCGCCGGCAACGCTGCTGCCGGTCAGCGCCGGAACGGCCAACCCGGCCGAGGTCGCCACCGCAGTGATCGTCGCCAGCATCCTTCGGCGCCGGGGTTGGAGTGTGCCAAGAAGACGTGTGGACCGGAAAGACAGAAGAGACATGGATGCCTCCGGGTCATCGAGGGTGTTGCGTCATCGGGACGGCTGGTCGGGACGGCTGGTCGGGACGGCGGGTCTGGACGGCGGTCGCTCACCCGACGCAGGCACGACGAATAAACCGCAAGTCGGGCTAAGCGCGCAAGAGGGAGATTTCGGCTAGACGATCATCAAGCGGCGTGTCCCGAGGCCGGCGCGGTGCCGTCTTCACGCAGGCTTCATCGTTGCCGCCCTCGATCCCACATGCCCGCGCCGGAGCCTGGAGTCGTCCCGAAAGACCACAGGAACCGGAGACCACGATGAACCTCAAGAGATTCGCAGTGATCGGCGGCGTCGTCCTGGGCGTGACCCTCCCTGCGGGGGCCGCACTCGCGGCGACCGGCGACACCACGCCTTCGCCCTCACCTTCGACGTCGCAGCCCGCCCCGACCAACAACGGTCCGGGCTACGGCCCCGGGTACGGGTACGGCCCGATGATGGGCGGCGGCACCGGCGACCCGGCCGATTGCCCCTACTACAACTCCGACGAAGCCCAGCAGTGGCGTGAGCAGCACCAGCAGGCGGCGGGCCAAGGGATGGGCCAAGGGATGGGCCAAGGGATGGGCCAAGGGATGGGCCAGGGGATGGGCCACGGTATGGGCCGCTGGGCGAGCCCGGCGTCGTAGTGCCGAGCCGAAGGTCCTGGCAGGTGGTGACTCCCGGACGCCGCGCGAGGCGGCGTCCGGGACCTAGCGTGACCTTGAGGTGATCGTGTTGCGACGCGTCCTCGTGGTCGACGACGAGCCACGCATTCGGTCGGTCCTGCGCGGATACCTCGAGGCCGAGGGATTCGCAGTGGCTGAGGCCGAGAACGGGCCGATGGCGTTGCGCCTCGCGCAGGAGGAGCCGCCCGACCTGGTGCTCCTCGACGTCATGATGCCCGGGATGGACGGCGTGGAGGTGCTCCGCCGGCTCCGTGCTGACAGTGATGTCTACGTCATCCTTGTGACGGCGCGCACGGAAGAGGTCGACAAGCTCGTCGGCCTTGCGGTCGGGGCCGACGACTACGTGACGAAACCCTTCAGCCCGCGAGAGGTCGCTGCCCGCGTCAAGGCCGTGCTGCGTCGTGACCGCAGCAACGGAGCCCCGGCGGACCCCGATGTGCTGCGCTTCGCCGGACTCCGCATCGACACAGCCGGGCGAGAGGTCGACGTCGACGGGGACGCCGTCCGGTTGTCGTCATTGGAGTTCGACTTACTCGTCGCGCTGGCGTCATCGCCGGGCCGGGTGTTCTCGCGCCGGCAACTGCTCGAAAGCGTGTGGGGCTACGACTTCTACGGCGACGAGCGCGTCGTCGACGTCCACGTCCGCAGCATTCGCCATCTCCTGCGTGACGACGCGACCGAACCGCGGTTCATCGCGACTGTGCGCGGCGCAGGCTACAAGCTCGTTGCGAGACCGGGGTGACCATGCGGCTGCCGACGCGCATGTTCATGTCGTACGTGGCGGTGATCGCCGTCGGCGCAGCAACGGCCTATTTCACCGTTCGGTTTCTCGCGCCTCCGCTGTTCGACCACCAGATGGGCGCAATGAACGGCCACAACGGTGCAGGTGCCGTGGCCGGCATGGGTGGAGGAAACGGGCCTGGCGGCATGCATTCCACAGGTGGGAGCAGCGCGGGTACCGTCGATTCGAGTACCCATGCGGCGTTGATCTCGGCGCTCAACACCGCGCTGGTGGTCGCCATAGCCGTGAGCATCGCAGCCGGTGCGGTCGTCGCAGCCTTCGTGACCCGCCGCCTGCTGCGGCCCCTGGAATCGGTGCGCGTCGCCACCCAACGAATCGCCGCCGGCGACTACGCGACGACCGTTCCGATGCCGGCCGAGCCCGAACTCGCCGCCTTGGCGGCCGACGTGAATGCGCTCGGTGGAGCTCTCGCGGGCACGGAGGCGCGCCGTACCCGACTGCTCGGCGACGTGGCGCACGAGATGCGCACCCCGCTGACGACCCTGGACGGTTACGTCGAGGGGCTGATCGATGGCGTACTGCCGGCCTCGCCGGAGAACATGGGCGCACTGTCGGACGAGGTCCGCCGGCTGCACCGGCTCGCCGACGACCTGTCCGCACTGTCCCGCGCCGAGGAAGGGCGGGTCGAGCTGCATCCCGTCGACACCGACTTGTCGCAGCTCACCCGCCAGGTGTGCGATCGGCTGCGACCGCAGTTCGACGACAGCGGCGTGCGACTCGACGTCCGGACCAACGGAGCGGTTTCGGTGCGGGCGGATCCCGACCGCATCTCGCAGGTACTGACGAATCTACTGGGCAACGCGCTCGTCGCGACGCGGCGTGGGGGGCATGTGACGGCAACCTGCGAGCAGCTCGGCGCACGCGCCCTCGTGCGGATCGACGACACGGGTGTGGGCCTTGCGGCCGAGGATCTGCAGCAGGTGTTCGAACGCTTCTACCGTGCGCCCGGGGAAACGCGCCGCTCCAGCGGGTCCGGGGTCGGGCTGACGATCGCCCGCGGCTTGGCCCGCGCTCACGGCGGCGATGTGGCGGCGGCGTCCGACGGGCCCGGTCGCGGGGCGAGCTTCGAGATGCAGCTGCCGGCCGCGGCGCGCTGAGCCGGCCCGGCCGGCGCCCTGATTTGGCGCTTTGCCGGGCCGAGGACAGGCCAACCCCCCCGAGGACAGGCTTGCACGCCTGTCCTCGGGGGTGTTGACCACGTTTACGTGATCAACCCGCAGCAAGCGGCCCCGTAGGGTTGCCACCATGGGTGAGCTTGTCGAGGACGACGTGACGCTGCGCAGCGGCGTCACGCTGGCGCTTCGCCGGGCCAAGGGCGAGTCGCCGGAGCTGCGACCGTTCCTCCTCGTCCACGGTCTCGCCTCGAACGCCCGCCTCTGGGACGCCGTGGGGAGCCGGCTTTCCGACGCCGGCCACGACGTCGTCGCCGTCGACCTGCGCGGCCACGGCCGCTCGGCAGCCCCTGACAGCGGTTACGACACGACGACCTGCGCCGACGATCTCGCCGACCTGTGTACCGAACTCGACCTCACCGCAGACCGGCGGCCGGTGGTCGCGGGCCAGTCGTGGGGCGGCAACGTCGTCCTGTCACTCGCCGCCCGGCACGCAAGCGCGGCCGCGGTCGCACTCGTCGACGGCGGGTGGATTTGCCTGGCCGACCGCTTCGCGACGTTCGAGGAGTGCTGGAAAGCGCTTGCCCCGCCGACCTTCGGCCACGTCACGATGACCGAGCTCGCACACAACATCCGCAACCGCCACCCCGACTGGCCGGTCGAATCCCAGGCCGGCGTGCTGGCCAACTTCACCCAGACGCCGGACGGCGAGGTGCGGGCGCGGCTTTCGCGCGAGCACCACCGCAGCATCCTGCATTCGCTGTGGGCGGATGATCCCCGCCAGCTCTACCCGCTCGTCGACGTCCCGGTGTTGCTGATGCCGGCCGTCACCGAGCACGATGCGCGGCCCGAGGTTGCAGCGGCGCTCCAACGTTTGCCGAGCTCACGAGTCGAGTGGTACTCCGGCGCCGACCACGACCTGCACGCGCAGCAACCCGATCGGGTGGCAGCGGACCTGCTGTCTCTCGCCGCCGAGGCCCCGCCACTGTGAGCCGGCTGCTCATCATGGGGTCGGGCGAGACGGCGCCGACGATGGTCCGCGTGCACCGTGACGTTCTTGCGATGGGCTTGCCCGGCCCCGCGGTCATGCTCGACACCACGTTCGGATTCCAAGTCAACGCCGACGAACTCGTCGCCCGTTCGCGCACGTATTTCGCCGACAGCGTCGGCGTGACGCTCGACGTTGCACGCTGGCGCCGTTCCGACATGCCTTCGGTGGAACGCGAAAAGGCGTTGGCATTGCTCGCGCAAGCGACGTGGGTCTTCGCCGGCCCGGGCAGCCCCACCTACGCCCTGCGCAACTGGGTCGGCACGCCGTTACCCGCTGCACTTCTCGACGTCGTCCGGCGCGGCGGCACGCTGGTGATGGGCAGCGCCGCCGGGGTGACGCTCGGCACTCATGCCATCCCGGTCTACGAGATCTACAAGGCCGGCGCCGAACCACACTGGGCCGAGGGCCTCGACCTGCTCGGCGCGCTCACGGGCTTGAGAGCCGCCGTGATTCCGCACTACGACAACGCCGAAGGCGGTACGCACGACACCCGCTATTGCTATCTCGGCGAGCAACGGTTGGCGTTGCTCGAGACCATGTTGCCGGACGACGTCGGCGTGCTGGGTGTCGACGAACACACGGCCCTGCTGCTCGACGTCGCCGCCCGCACAGCCACTGTGCTCGGCAATCGCACGGTCACGGTGAGACGTCGCGGCGCATCGCACACGTTTCGGGCCGGCTCGACCGTCGCGCTCGACGAACTCGACGCACTTCTCACCGGCGCAGCGTCGACCGGCGGCGCCACGCCGAGCGTGCCATCCGAACCCGCACCGCCGCCCGACACCGCGAGTGCACCGACGTCACTTCGCGAAGTCACCGACGCCGCGCGTGAGCGCTTCGACGCAGCAACCGAAGGCCGCGACGTCGACGCCTGCGTCGGCGCGATCCTCGATCTCGAAGAGGCGATCACATCGTGGAGTTCCGACACGCTGCAAAGCAGTGACCTGGACGACGCACGGCGGGTGCTGCGTTCGTTCGTCGTCCGCCTCGGCGGGCTGGCCGAAACAGGCGCGCGCGACCCGCGTACGGTTCTGGCTCCTTTCGTCGAAGCGCTGCTCGAACTTCGGGCCGGCGCGCGCGACGGCGGCGACTTCGCGGCGTCCGACCTCGTTCGCGACCGTCTGGCGGCGGCAGGGATCGAGGTCCGCGACACCCCGGACGGCGTCGAGTGGAGCCTCGCCTGACTCGGCGGTCGGCTAAACGGGTTGATCCGCAGGGGCGGCGTCCTTAGCGTCGTCGAGTGACCACCGAGCTTCAGACGCGCATCCGTGCAGACCTTCGCACGGCAATCGCGGCGCGTGACGCCGTTCGGGCCTCCGTGCTGCGAACGACTCTTGCGGCCTTGGCCAACGCCGAGGCGGTCGATGTGCGCGACGCGCCGGCCGGAACAAGCGAAGCGCCTCGCCGCGAACTCGATGACGCGGCGGCTCGCGCCGTCATCGAAGCTGAGCACGCCGAGGCGATTGACGCCGCCGCGCTGCTGACCCGGTTCGGCCGGCGCGCCGAGGCGGCCGAACTGCGGCGCAAGGCCGGCGAGCTGCTCCGCTACCTCGACGCTGCCGGCTGACACCGGCTGGCGTTGGACAACGCGACGCCGCCGGCTGACACCCGGGCGGCGTTGGACAACGCGGTGACGCCAGGGAGAAGGTGGGTATGAGCCTTACAACCCCCACCTCCCGAGGAGCTTTGACGATGAAGATGCGTCGCATCGGTGACAGCCAGGTCAGCGCCATCGGCCTGGGCGGCATGCCCATGTCGATCGAGGGCCGTCCCGACGAGCCACGCTCGATCGCCACGATCCACGCCGCCCTCGACGAAGGCGTCACGCTGATCGACACCGCCGACGCATACCACCTGAAGGCCGGAGAGGTCGGGCACAACGAAACGCTCATCGCCAAGGCGCTCGCGTCGTACGGCGGCGACACCTCCGACGTCATTGTGGCGACGAAAGGCGGCCACCTACGGCCCGGCGACGGGAGTTGGACCCTCAACGGCGACCCCGACTACCTGAAAGAGGCCTGCGAGGCTTCGCTCAAGCGGCTGGGCGTCGACGCGATCGGGCTGTACCAGTTCCACCGACCCGATCCAACGGTCGACTACGCCGACTCCGTCGGTGCGATCCGCGACCTGCTGGACGACGGCAAGATTCGCATGGCGGGCATCTCGAACGCCAACCCCGCACAGATCCGCCAAGCGCAAGAGATCCTCGGCGGGCGGCTGGTGTCGGTACAGAACCAGTTCTCGCCGTCCTTCCGTAGCAGCGAGCCGGAGCTCGAGCTGTGCGACGAACTGGGGATCGCTTTCCTGCCCTGGAGCCCGCTCGGCGGTATCGGCAGTGCGGGCGATCTCGGCTCCCGGTACGCCGCCTTCGCCGATGTCGCGCAAGTACACGAGGTGAGCCCGCAACAGGTCTGCCTTGCCTGGATGCTCGCGAAGTCGCCGGTGGTGATCCCGATTCCGGGTTCGAGCAGGCCCGAGACGATCCGCGATTCCGCGGCCGCGGTCGACCTCGAACTCTCCCCCGACGAGATCGCCCGGCTCGACGCCACCAGCTGATCCGGGACGGCGCTCGCCTCGTGGCGGGTCGGCGCCCTGTCCGAAACGAAAGCGGAGGCTCACGTGGCATTGCAGATCGGGAACCTCGCCTTTGACTGTGATGACGTGCTCAAGGTCGCGCAGTTTTGGTCAGCGGCCGTAGATCGCCCCCTCGATCCCGGAAGTAGCACGGAGTTCGCCTCCATCGGCGGAGCAGACGCAGCTCGGCACGACCCGGCGTGGTATTTCGAGAAGGTTCCCGAGCACAAGACGGCGAAGAACCGGATGCATCTCGACCTCATCGATCCCGATCCGGCGGGGGTCGAGCGACTCGTGAATCTCGGCGCCACGATCGTGGCCCGGCATTCCCTCGGCCGGCACAGTTGGACGGTCATGCAAGACCCCGAAGGAAATGAGTTCTGCATCGCCGAACGAGCTTTCGCCGGGTAGTCGATATGCCGCTCTGGGGCGCCGAGCGTCAGGACGGCAAGGTCGTACAGGGCGTGGAGCACCATAACGGGTCCGGCACCGGCACGTGGGTGCCGCCGCGCCGGCCAACTAGGCCGAGGGTGTGGGGTAGGTGGCGATTTCGAGGAGATTCCCGTCGGGGTCGCGGATGTAGATGCTGGTGATCGGGCCGCGCGCGCCGGTGCGGGGGACGGGGCCGTCCTCGACATGCACCTGCTGGGCGTGGAGGTGGGCAAGCACTGCCTCCGGCGATGTTGTCGTTTCCAGGCACACGTCCGCACTGCCTCGGATCGGCCGAGCGGCATGCGGGGTGACTTCTTGCCCGGCCTGGTGCAGGTTGATTTTGCTGTTGCCGAATTCGACAGCGCGACGCTCGGCGCCGAAGGTGACCGGGCGCATGCCGAGGACTCTTTCGTAGAAGCGAACGGTTTCACCGATGTCGGTGACGGTCAGGACCAGGTGGTCGAGGCCGGTGATGGTCACTGGTGCCGTCTGGCTTTCAGGCTCGATCTGTCGCAGCAGGTCGGTGCGGGGTTGCGTGCTCCAGGCCTGCCATGCGGCATCGGTGAGCCGCTGTCGAGTGCCGGTGAAGAACTGTCGCAGGTCTGTGCCATGCCGCGCGGCCATGGCGGCGTTGTGCCGGATCACATCAAGTTCGTTGGCGACGGTCAGTTCGGTGAAGGCGCGGATGTCGGGCTTCGACGGCTGGTGCGTCCGACCGGTGAACCGGTCACGAAAAGGCACCGGTCCGGGCTGTCGCAGCGCCGGGTACACAAAAAATCCCGGTCGCCGCTGCCATACAGGTAGACCAATGACTCAGCCCGGGCGCCGACGATCGCGCCCAGAGTGGGGCTCGTCGAGGCCCAACAGCGGATGCGGGTAGCCGGCCGTGCAGTTGCAGGCGTGGCACAGCCCGGCCGTCGCCGCTGGTGTTCCAGCAACGCCGGCGGTGGCAAAGCACGCGCCGCCGCCTACCGCCACCGCCGACAACCCACCGGGACGGAGGTGCGGGTTTCACACCTCCCGGGCCCCCAGCGGGTGATCGCAGCAGACCTGACGCCCGGCTGGGTCTGGCTGGGAGTGTCAGCGGTCGACGGGTCCGGCGGCGCCGACCCAACGGTGATAGGCGTCGAGGTCGACGTTGCTGCCGCAGACGATGGTCAGGACGTGTCGGCCGGCAAACCGGTCGCGGTCTTGGAGGATCGCGGCGATGCCGAGCGCGGCCGACGGCTCAACGATGAGGCCAGCATGGTGGAGGAGCATCCGCATACCGGCCAGGATCGACGTCTCGTTGACGAGGACGGCATCGTCGACGACCAGGAGGAGGTCGGCGAGGACGCTTGGGATGGGGCGGCGCCCGGCCACGCCGTCCGCGATGGTGTCCGTCGAGTCCGTCGTGACGACGCGCCGTTGGTGCCACGACAGCGTCATCGCCGGCGCGCCGAGTGGTTGGACGCAGATCACCTGAATGTGCGGCGCGAATGCTTTCATCACGTGGCCGACGCCGGTGGCGAGCGCGCCGCCGCCGAGGGCGATCAGTACGGTGTCGAACGCCGGCGGCGTTTCCACCAACTCCAGCCCGATGGTCGCCGCGCCCTCGCAGGTTTCGATATCAAGGCTGTCTTCGACCAGCCGAACGCCGTCACGCTGCGCGATAACCGCCGCCTGGTCTCGCGCCAGGTCGAAGTCGCCGTCGACGAGCTCCAACCGGGCACCGAACGCCTCGATCCGCTCGAGCTTGGCCACCGGCGCAAACCGGGACGCCACGACTGTGACGTCGAGCCCCCGGCGGCGACCGGACCAGCTGAGAGCTTGGCCCAGGTTCCCCGCGCTGGCGCACACCACCGCGTCCGACCCGTCGGTCAGCGAGCTCACGAGAACCTCGGTGCCGCGGGCCTTGAAACTGCGAACCGGATTCGCTGTTTCCACCTTGAGACTCACCGCGCAGCCGAGCTCCGGCTCCAACGCCTCGCACCGGTACAGCGGAGTGTCCAAGAAGATCGGGTCGATCACGTCGCGGGCCGCCCGGATGCGAGCAGTGTCGAGGCGCGTCTTCTGCACGATCCAACAGAGTAGTGGCGCTGCGTCGGTTCGCGCGGTGCGTATCAGCTCGGCAACTGCTTGAAAGATGTCATCAGGGGCCCGGACTGCGATGAGTTTCAGCCCGCTACCGGGTCTTGATACACATCCACCCTCGCTTACCCGCGCGCGACCTTGGGGGCACCTTGAAGCTCTTGCTCACGTCAGGCGGCGTCACGAACCCAAGCATCCACTCGGCGCTCGTGCAGCTTCTCGGCAAGCCGATCGCGGACTGCCACGCTCTGGTCGTACCGACAGCGCAATGGGGTCACCAGATGTGCGGGCCGGAATCGGTGCGGGGCCTGGTGGCCGCGGAGCCCGCCTTCCGGCACTTGTCCGGCCTGGGCTGGGCGTCGCTCGGTGTCCTCGAACTCACCGCACTGCCCACGATCGGCGCGCAGCGATGGGTTGCCTGGATCCGGCATGCCGACGTGCTCCTGGTCGACGGCGGCGACGCGACGTACCTGTGCTACTGGATGCGGGAGTCCGGCCTGGCCGATTTGCTGCCTTCGCTGCCCGACAAGGTCTGGGTTGGAGTGAGTGCCGGAAGCATGGTGATGACGCCCCGGATCGGCGCGTACTTCGTGGCGTGGCCGTCCGCGCCGGACGACCGCACCCTGGGAGTCGTCGAGTTCTCGATCTTCCCGCACTTGAACGCCTTTCCGACGAACACCCTGGCCGACGCGGAGCGGTGGGCCGCCGACATCGGCGTACCGGCCTACGCGATCGACGAACAGACGGCCATCAAGGTCGTTGACGACTCCGTCGAGGTGGTCTCCGAAGGGCAGTGGACGAAGTTCGCGTCATAGCTCCCGGAATCGTGGCCTCGCGTCGTCGGACGTGATCTCCGTCGACCTACCGGACCTGCTGGCCCGCTCCCGAGCCGTCGTTCGAGGTGGCGAGGCGAGACGTGCTACTCCCGAGCCGTACCGGCCCGGGGGTCAGGCCGCGCGTGCGCCGGGTACGACAGGGTGGTGGAAGAAGAGACTGCGACAACCGGGACGCCGCCCGCGGGCGGCGACCGATCTGATCAACCCGACCGGCGCAACCGCATCGTGGTGCTGGCGCCGTCGCCGCAACTGACAATTGGCATCGACAGCTCGGCCGGCGTGCCCGAGCTGCACATCCACGCAGGCGGTCAGGGCGTCTGGGTGGCTCGCATGGCCAGCACGCTCGCCGCCGGCAAAGCCACCGTCACGCTGTGCCATGGCATCGGCGGCGAGACCGGCTCGTTGTTGGGGCCACTGCTCGATCGCGAGGACGTCGAGCTGGTGCCGGTGTTCGTCGAAGCCACCAACGGCGCGGTGATCCACGACGACCGCGACCACGAACGCCGCGAGATCGTGCGAATGCCGAGCACCGACTACTCCCGGCACGACACCGACTCCCTCTACGGCGCCGCGCTGGCGCAAGTTCTTCATTCGCGCGCCGCCGTCGTCACGGGCACCCAACCGCTTGGCGTGCTGCCGACCGACTTCTACGCACGGCTTGCCAAGGATGCACGCGCCAACGGAACTCACGTGATTGCCGACCTCACAGGTGATGCACTCAAAGCTGTCGTCGACGCGGGCGTCACCGCCTTGAAGCTCGACGAGCACTCGCTCTCCACGCTCATCGGCGACCCCCCGCCCGACGACGAAACCCTGGTGAAGACGGTCCGGTCACTTCTCGATTCCGCTGACCTCGTCGTCGTCAATCGCGGCGCGCGATCGACCGTTGTCGCCGCCGGCCGGGAGGTCTTCGAGGTATTCCCGCCGACGGTGCACCCCCGAGACCCGCACGGCGGGGGTGACTCGTGGACGGCCGCCCTCGCCGTCGGCCTCGCCACCGACCTCCCCCTCGCCGATACGCTCCGCATCGGCGCGGCCGCAGCGACATCGAGCGTGGTTCGTCGCGGCCTGGGCACCGGGCGGCGCCCCGACATCATCGCCCTTTCGCAAGCTGTGCGGGTAACACAGTTCCGCTCCCGAACGGAATATCGCATGACGAGTCAGACTGAGCCAGAGGTCTTCCCGACCGCGACGCAACGCACCGAGTTCTCGGCGCTCGTCACCAACGACGACGGCATCGACAGCGAGGGGCTGCGGAGACTGGCAATCGCGGCGGAAGTGGCCGGCCTGCATGTCACGGTCGCTGCACCGATGACTGACTCGAGTGGAGCGAGCGCCTCCATCCAGCACCGCCGCACCGGGAAGCAGGTCGCCGTCGAGCGCCGTGAACTCGACGGCGTGGCCGGAGACTGCTACGCCGTCGACTCCAACCCTGGCTTCATCGCGCTTACCGGAGTCCGCGGCGCCTTCGGCCACCGACCAGACTTCGTGCTCTCCGGCATAAACCGCGGTTGGAACACCGGGCACGTCATCGTGCACTCCGGCACCGTCGGCGCTGCCCTCAGTGCCGCCCTGCAGGGATGTCGAGCCATGGCAGTGTCTGCCGCGTCGTCGAGCCATCCGAATTGGACGACGCCGGCGGCCGCAGCGACGCTGTTGCTGCCGTTCCTGCGCGCATCCGAACCGGGCACATTGCTCAACGTGAACGTGCCCGATCTCGACGAGCACGACGTCCAGGGCGTGCGGTGGGCGCCGCTCGCGCCGTTCGGCACTGTGCAGACCGTAGCCGCCGAGTTGGGTACCGGCCACCTGGAGTTGAGCATCGACGACCCCCTTCTGGACGTGCCGCCCGACACCGACGCAGCGCTCGTCAACCGCGGCTTTATCACCGTGACGGCACTTACCGGCATGTCGGAAGCGCCGACCCTAGGCGAGTTGCCCTCCCTGCCTCAGGGTCGCGGCTGAGCCCGGTCGGGCGCTGGCGGGAGCCGGTCATGAGCCCATTCGGACTGTTGTTTCCCGGGCACGGTTTTCGAAACTCCCGGTGAACGAAGGCGAGATGCTCGGGAGCTTCCGGAGCTTCGCCTTACGCTTCCGACCTACTGTTAGACAGGAGAATTCGGGCACTCAGAGGGACCGAACAGATGTCTTGACGCCGCTCGTGGCAGCGCCTACGGTTCACTCATTATCGGCATCCTGCCGAAAGTTTTCGGTACCTCGGCGGCATGTGCGGTTTACATGCTCCGCGGACTCTCGTGAGGGAGCGCTTCGTGAAATTCCATCGTCTAGCCGCCGTTGGCGTGGCTGGTCTGGCAACGGTTCTGGCGGGCAGTTCCGCCGCCGTCGCCTCCAACTCGCACAGCGTCGAACACGCAAGCACCGCCAGCCAGCACGACTCGTTACGTGAGCTGGCCACGAAGATCAACCTGCGCGTCGGCGTGGCAGTCAACATGAGCCTGCTGAACACCGACTCGACCTACACCGACATCGTCGCCAACCAGTTCAGCACAGTGACGCCCGAGAACGTCATGAAGTGGGACGCCATCGAGCCGACGCAGGGCGTGTACAACTGGGGCCCCGCCGACCAGCTCGTCGCGTTCGCGCAAGCACACCACCAGCTGGTTCGCGGTCACACGCTGATGTGGCACAACCAGCTCCCGTCGTGGCTGACCACGGGCGTCAGCAACGGGACGATCAGTGACAGCCAGCTGCGTGAGATCCTCAAGCAGCACGTCATGACCGAGGTCGGCCACTTCAAGGGCAAGATCTGGGCATGGGACGTCGCCAACGAGGTGTTCGCCAACGCGTGGGACACCCCGACACCTGAGGGCGGTTTCATCGCCAACGACTTCTGGATTCAGCATCTGGGCGCCGGCATCCTCGGCGACGTCTTCCGCTGGGCGCATGAGGCCGACCCGCACGCGATTCTCTTCTACAACGACTACAACATCGCGGGTGAAGACGGCACCAACGCCAAGGCCGACGCTGTTTACGCGTGGGCGCAGAAGATGCTCAAGATGGGCGTGCCGCTCATGGGCATCGGCGACCAGGGCCACCTCGACACCCAGTACGGCTTCTCCGGCAGCGCGATGCAGGCCGACCTGCAGCGCTATGCCGACCTCGGCCTGAAGGTTGCCATCACCGAGGCCGACGTCCGTACGTTCGTCGATGACCCGTCGACCCAGAACCCGACCGACAGCCTGGCGTTGTTCGCCCAGCCGTTCGAGTTCGACCAGATGATGAAGGCCTGCTTGTTCGTCAAGGCGTGCATCTCCTTCACCATCTGGGACGTCGCCGACTCCGACTCGTGGGTGCCTGGCGTCTTTGCGGGTGAGGGCTACCCGACGCTCTACGACGTCAACTACCAGCCGAAGACGGCGTACTACACGCTGCAGCAGGACCTCAAGCTCGCCGCTTACGGCGCGCCGCACCGCAGCAACAACCACTGAACCAACTCCCGGTAGAAAGAGCTGGGGCCCCGCGGAATGTCCGCGGGGCCCCCGTTCTTGTTTCTCGAGCGTTGCCCTACACGTGCGAGCCCCAACCGCTGCGGTGCGGTGCACCGTACGCGGCGAGACGAAGGTCCTGCTGAAGGTCGAAGAACGACAGCTTCGGCTTGAGGTTGACGTCGAAGGTGCCGGCGTAGCCCTCACCCGCAAAGACGCTCGGCACCCACGAGTCGGCGTCGCCGAATCCCCACACCGTGAAGGAAATGCACTGACGGACGGCCAGGCATGCCTTCAACATCTGCGAGTACTCGTAGGCCTGCGCGTACGGGGCCAGGTTGTCGGTCGGCGTCTGGTCGGTCGCGTTGTTCACGAACGTACGGACGTCGGCCTCAGTGACCGCAACCTTCAGCCCGATGCTGGCGAAGCGCTGAAGATCCTGCTGGAAGAGGCTGCCACTGAAGCCGTACTGGGTGTCGAGGTGGCCCTGCTCACCGACGCCGTCGATCGGCACACCTTCGGCCCGCATCTTCTTGACCCAGTTGAAGACGGCGTCCGACTTCGCGTTGGTGCCGTCTTCACCCGCGATGTTGTAGTCGTTGTAGAAGAGAAGCGCGTGCGGGTCGGCCTCATGCGCCCATCGGAAGGCATCGGCCAGGATGCCCTCGCCCAGGTGTTGCACCCAGAAGTCGTCGCCGTTGATGCCATCGGGCAACGGGTTGGGGTCCCACGAGTTGGCGAAGAACTCGTTGGCAACGTCCCATTGCCAGATCTTGCCCTTGAAATGCGTTACCTCGTCGGTGATGTGCTTGTGCAGCAGCGCCCGCAGCTGGTCGTTGCTGATCGTCCCGTTGGCGACGCCGCTGGTCAGCCAGTCGGGGAGCTGGTTGTGCCAAACCAGCGTGTGGCCGCGCACGAGCTGGCCATGCGCCTGGGCGAACGCGACGAGCCGGTCACCGCCCGACCAGTCGTAGGTGCCCTGGGTCGGCTCGACGACCTGCCACTTCATCTCGTTGCCCGGCGTCACGACCGAAAACTGGTCAGCCACGATCTTCGCGTAGTCGGGATGGTCGAGGTCGAAAGGAATCACGGCTGTTCCGATACGTAGGCCGATCTTGGCGCCCAGCGCACGCAACGAATCCGGCTGCGCGGTGACCCGCGCCTCGCTGGAGTGCTCCGCGTGGCCGCTGAACGGCACGGCGCCCGCGGCCGTGCCAGCGGCGAGAACGGTTGCAGCGGCAAGCGCACCAACCGTGGTCAGACGATGAATCTTCACCTTGGTTCCCCTCCTTGGAGACCGCCCCGACCGACCGCCACCACCCGCGCCGGTGGCGCGCTCGGCTACCGATACTTATCGGTATATGTCGGGAATGACGGAACGGTAAGCGGGCATCCGGCGGGCGTCAAGGGCTGGGCGAGAATGACCCCCGAGCTCGCCACCAGCCGCCTCAGCTGCGGACATACCGCCGTCCGTCGTCGGCCCAGGCCTGCCAAGGCTTGCGGAAAGTGTCGAAGGCCACGCCCGGGGTACATCGCTTTCGTGCTCAGGAGGAGAAGGTGGCGTGACCCGCGCGACGTCGAGGACCGACGCCGCGCGCTCGTCACCCTGACTGCACTTCTGGGCGGTTCAGCCGTCGTGATCAGCCTGGCGGTCGGGCAGCGAACCGGGGTCCTCGCCGGGATAGCCCTGCTCGCTGCGGCGATCGTCATACCGCGCCGGATGCACCTTGCCAACGCTCTTCGGATGGTGCAGCACGGGCTGGCGATGCGCACTCGGCCCGATCCGGTTCGACAACTGGGTCGAACCGTTCGACGCTCCGCCGCCCAACTCGCCAGAAGTCGGGCCCGCCCGGAGCCGGCGCCCGTTCGCCTTCCTCAACGCGGTGAAGTCGGCGCAGCGCGTCCACTCGAACTAACGCCACCGAGCCACGCTCGATCACGCGGCCAAGCGGCGGCGGACTCTCCGACTTCAGCCCCCTGCAAGGTTGCGGCTCTAGCCTTCAAAGTGGCCGAGCGCGTCAGGCGCCCGGCGCTACTCGGCAGGCGCTGGGCGGAGGTGTGTGGTGAAGCGGATGCTGGCGACGTTGGTTGCCACCATCGGCGGCCTGGTCCTCCTGCTCGGCATGAAGTCGGGTCTTGGCCGATCGCCCGCGACCACGCATGCCGGCGCGGTGAACCCCGGAACCGCCGGCGGCGTCACGAACGGCTCGACCGGCCCCAGCGCGCCGTCGTCCGGTGCCACATCGCCTGCGGCAAGCCCCCCGCCGGCGTCGAAATCTGCCCCGGCGGCACCGCAGAAGACCCGGACGGTGAACGGCAATTCGGTCCGAACCCGCTATGGGGACGTCGAAGTGCAGGTCACTCTCAGCGGCTCGAAGATCACGAACGTAACGCCGCTGAAGCTACCCAACAGCAACGAGATCGACATGGCGATCGACCAGCAGGTCGTGCCCATGCTCGTTCAGGAAACGCTGCAAGCGCAGAACGCGAACATCGACATGATTTCCGGGGCTACCTACACGAGCGACGGCTACATCCGCTCGTTGCAGTCGGCTCTCGACAAGGCCAAGGCCTGACTCACAGACCGAACGCCACCGCAAGCGACGGAGCGGTCGACGCAGCACCGAGTCGGCCCAACCCGAGCAGGTCCTCGGTGGCGCGTAGCAAGGCGTAGTGGTTGAGCGCTGCGCCGACCACCGTCCCCGGTCGCACGCTCGGCGCGACGACGATGGTCGGTACCTGGTTGCTCGCCGTCGTCCCTTCGTCCCAGGTGAGGACGACGAGGGTGTTGCCGGCGCGGTAGTTCGGGCCGTTCAACAGCTTCGGCACCCAGGTCGAGAGCCATTGATCGCCGGTCGCGACGCTGCAGTCGTGCATGTCGTTGCAAAGATTCGGTGTCACGAACGAGAACGACGGCAACGCGCCCGCGTTGATGTCCTGGTCGAAATGGCCGTTGAGCGGCAGATCGTCGACAGCGCACGTGCTACGGATACCGGTGTAGTAAGCGGCGGGATTGTGTTTGACGGCGTAGGGCGCGGCGGGCCCGAGATCGCAGTTGCCCGGCATCGACTCCTCATACGATCGCCACGACTTTCCCGCGGCCTGAAGCTCGCTGAAGATCGACGCGGCGGCAATCGGATGTGCCGCCGGATTCGCGTCGTCCGCGACGCCGAACGTCGAGCCACCCGTGGCGGCGAGGTAGTTGGGGAGCGACGGGTGCGCGACACCGTCGTAGTTCGTCGCCAAACCGCAACTGCGGGCGAGCGAGTTCTCGTAGGGCGCGCTCGGGCTGCCGATGACCGAGCTGTACGGCTTGTTCTCCAGCCAAATCCAGACGACGTGTGCGTACTGGTTGCCCGACGACGCGGCACCGCACGGCGTCGCTGCTGTCGGTACGGCCGCGGTACAGGTCGTCAGCGTCGCGACACCTTGGCCGAGCGCTGCGATGCCGCCGAGCAGAGTTGCCGAACTCAGGTTGAGGGCGGAAACCTCCACAGCGACCGACTTCGGCAGGCAGGTCGGCGCCGAGAGCAGCAACGGCTCGTCGTGCATTCCTGCGACGGGGCCGCCGGTGAGTGCATCAGCGAAGCCCACCCCCGAGGCGACGAACGCGCCAGACGACGCCGAGAACGCCACGGCGGCAACCTGGGCTGCCGTCGCATAGCGGTCGGTGCCCCAGACTCGGGTGACCGTCGAGCTGTAGTGAGAAAGCGTCGAAGCGACGCCCGATGAGACGGCGCTCGTGCCCCCGACGATCGTGATCGCAGAAGGTGCGAGTCGGGTGAGCGCCTGCGCGGCGGCGATCGGGAGGTTGTTCGGATCGGTGAGCAGGATCGCCGCATGCCGTGCGGCCGCCGCGGCTGTCGCCGCCAGCGCGTCGGGGAAGTTGGCCCCGGTCACCACGTAGACCGGGCTTCCGATCGGGAACCCGGTCGCCAAGGCTGCTGCGGTCTCGTACCGGTCGCTGCCGCTGACTCTTGTCACGGCCCCGGATGTGTAGGGCTGCAACGCAGTCATGACGGTTACATCGACAGCGCCGGTACCACCGAGGACGACGATCCGCGCCGGCTGCAGCCGCTGGAGTTCCGCACCGACTGCGGCCGGGATCGCATTCGGCCGGACGAGCAGCAGCGGACCACCGTCGCGCGCCGCGGCGGCCCCTCCGGCCAGCGCATCGGGGAAGTTGGTACCGGTAGCGACGTAGACGACGGGAACGCCGGGGCTGAAGTTCGCATCGACGACCGCAGCACTCGTGGCGTAGCGGTCTGGCCCTTGATAGCGGGTGATCGTCGGCGTGCCCACGACCGCCGCGGCGCAGACGCCACCGATCGCGAGAACCGTTACGGCTATCGAACTGGTTATGCCAGCACGGATTCGATACTTCATGGGCAACTCGCAGGAACGGCGCTTCGAATGGAACTCGTCCGAACCTAGCGAGAGCAGCTACCGATCGTTGAGCTTCCCCTTGATCTCATACTTGCCGATCACAGCCGGCGCGGATGCGCACCTCACGTCTGCGGCGTGACCGCTCGGATGATCGCCGCGTGCAAGCCGTCGCCGACGGCGTGCGTGAAGGTCACCGATGGGTCGGTGAAGCCGGCCGCAGACAACTGATCGAGATACTCCGAGCGAGACAGCGCGCCGGAGGCGCAACCCGCGAAATCCCCGAGTTCGGCTCGCTGCGCGAGCGTGAGCCGATCCTCGGCCACGACGTCGCTGACGCCGAGCCGGCCGCCGGGGCGCAGCACGCGACGTATCTCCTTGAAGACCGCCGACTTGTCGACAGACAGGTTGATCACGCAGTTGGAGATGACGACGTCGATGCTCTCGGCGGGCAACGGAATGCTCTCGATGTGGCCGCGTAACAACTCGACGTTGGTCACTCCGGCGGCCGCGACGTTTCGGCGCGCCAACTCGAGCATCTCGTCGGTCATGTCGAGGCCATACGCCTTGCCCGTCGGACCGACCCGCCGAGCCGACAAGATGACGTCGATACCGCCGCCCGAGCCGAGGTCGAGCACGGTCTCTCCGGCCCGAAGCTCGGCGACCGCCGTCGGGTTGCCGCAACCGAGGCTTGCAGCGAGCGCCGCCGCCGGCACCTCGCCTGCCTCGGCCGGGTCATAGAGCCAAGCGCCGAAGGTCCGGTCGACGGTTGCAGCGGCCGTTCCGCAGCCACTTTCTGCGCCGCAGCAACCCGCGGCGCGAGTTGCGGTCGCCCCGGTCTCGGCGGTCTCGGCGGTCTCGGCGGTCTCGGCGGCGAGCGCGGCGCGGGCGTAGTGGTCGCGAACCTGCTCGCGGAGTGCTTCGAGGTCAGTGGTGGACATCGCGTCCTCGCTTCCTGCTTTGCCGAGTGCCGGACCAGGCAGCCCGACGTCAGAACATCGATGATTATCTATGTCTCGAGTCTTACCGAGGCATCGACGTATGTCAATATGGATCCATGACCAGCGCCCTGCCGATCGTCACCGCCGTCGAGGCCGTGGCCTGTTGCGCACCGATGACACACGAGCCGCTCTCGGTCGAGCAGGCCGAGCAGGCCGCCGTCCTCTTGAAAGCAATTGCCGACCCGGTGCGGCTGCGCCTGCTGTCGTTGGTGCTGTGTCGAGAAGACGAGGAGGCGTGCGTCTGCGACCTCAACGACGAGTTCGACCTCTCCCAACCCACGATCAGCCATCACCTCAAAGTGCTGCACGACGCGGGCGTTCTCGACCGCGAGAAGCGCGGCACCTGGGTCTACTACCGGGCCAACCGCGAAGCGCTCGCAGTCGTCGGCCGGCTCGTCGGCAACACAGGTGACACCAGGTGACACCAGGTGACACCTGGTATCACCCGCAGCCGCGAACGCTTCGGGTGATTCGGCTACAAAACACCACTTTGGTCCGGCCGCCGCGGCTAGGCTCGCGCCAGTTTGCGATCTCGTGAGGAGCTCGCAGTCTCGTCCGGAAGAGGGCCCGATGCGAACGACGTCCAGCGCGGCGCGCGCTCGGCCCGCGTCTGCCGCCGCCTACGCCGCGGTCTGCGCGTTCTTCGCTGCTGCGGTAATCGTGCCTGCGCCGGTGGCATCAGCCGCTGTCCCGACGTCGACGAGAATCGCCGGCGCCGACCGCTACGCCACCGCAACGGCGATCAGCGCCTCCTACTTCGGACCCGGCGTTCCGGTCGTCTACGTCGCGACCGGCAGCGCGTATCCCGACGCCCTTGCGGGCGGACCAGCGGCGGCAGCCGCCGGCGGCCCGCTCCTGCTCACGGCGCCGAGCAGCGTGCCGGGCTCGGTCGCCGCGGAGCTCACCCGCCTCCAGCCGCAGCGGATCATCGTGCTCGGCGGGGCGAACGCCGTAAGCGACGCAGTAATGAGCCAGTTGCAGACCGACAACCCTGCCAGCACGGTCAGCCGGGTCGCCGGCAGCGACCGGTACGACACGGCCGCCCAACTCGCCGAACAGCTCCCGGCCGGCTCCCCCGTCTTCGTCGTCACCGGCTCGAACTACCCGGATGCGCTGGCCGGCACCGCCGCCGCGATCAAGTCGCACGGCGCTGTCTTGCTCACCCAGCCCGGTCAGCTCCCCGCATCAACCGCAGCCGCCTTGACCCAGCTCCAACCGTCGAGCATCACGATCCTCGGCGGCACCTCGGCAGTCTCGAGCGCGGTACAGACGCAGCTCGCCAGCTACTCGTCGTCCGTAAGCCGGGTGTCCGGCGCCGACCGGTACGCCACGGCGGCGAGCATCGCCTCCACCTATTTCCCAGGCGCGACGCAGGCGTACGTCGCCTCCGGCACGCAGTTCGCCGACGCGCTGGCGGGCGGCGTCGTCGCCGGTTTGCAGGGCCGGCCACTCCTCCTCTCCGACCCTTCTTGCGTGCCCGCCACGACGTCGAAAGCCGGCGCGAGCCTGACCTCGATCACGCTGCTCGGCGGCACGTCCGCGTTGTCGACCGCCATCGCGTCCTGGACGACGTGTGCTGCCGGGCCGACATCGTTGCGGTTGACCTTCTACTACCCGTGGTATCCCACCGGCTTCGTCAGCCCAGGCAGCCGGTACCACCCGACCGACGGCGCGTACTCGACGGCCGACCCCGCCGAAGTGACGAAGCAGGTTGCTGAGATGCGCTACGCCGGGCTCAACGGCGCGATCTTCTCTTGGACGTCGCAGTCAGATGTGTTCAGCCAGCGGCTCTCCATCGCTGTCAATGCCGCGCACAACACGCCGTTCCAATGGTCGGCGTACTACGAGGCGGAAGGCTACGGCAACCCCTCGGTCGCGCAGATCCAGTCGGATCTCAACTACCTCTACACGCAGTATGCGAGCGATCCGAACTGGCTGCACATCAACAACAAGCCGGTCATCTTCGTTTGGCCCGACACCTCCGACGGCTGCGCCATGCTCGACCGATGGGCAGCCGCGAATGCGAGCCACACGTGGTACGTCGTCCAGAAGGTCTTCTACACGCAGAACTACAAGACGTGCCCGAGCCAGCCGGACGCCTGGCACGAGTACGCGCCCGCGAACCGAACCGCGGTGACGCCGTGGTCGTACGCAGTCTCGCCGGGCTTTTGGAAGACCGGCGAATCGGCGCCCCGACTCACCCGGTCGGTCAGCGCGTTCGACGCCGCCGTCGCGTCGATGACGGCGTCCAAGGCGCAGTTCGAGCTGGTGACAACATGGAACGAGTGGATCGAAGGCACGTCCGTCGAGTCGGCACAGGAGTGGTCGAGCAGCAGCGGTTACGGCCAGTACGTCGACGTGTTGCACAAGTACTTCGGCAGCGCTTAGCTAGCTGAGCAACGAGGTCAGCCGGGCCTTCACTGCGGGCCATTGCGGCTCGACGATCGAGAACCTCGCGGAATCGCGCACAGCACCGTCGACCGCGAGGCGATGCGCACGCAGCACACCCTCGAACTGCGCACCGATTCGGGTCAACGCGGCGCGCGAGCGCTCGTTGCGCATGTCGGTGTGGAAGCACACGCGTAGTGCTCGCCAGACCTCGAACGCATGCGTCAGCATCAGCAGCTTCGCCTCCGTGTTGGCTGCCGTGCGGATCGCATCGCTGGTGAGCCAGGTGTGGCCGATCTCGCAGACGTCTACGTCGTTCCCGTAGGCCGGCGCACCCTGCGGCCAGTCCCACTTCTCGATCTGCCAGAAGCGGGTGCTGCCGATCACGACGTCGTCGGCGACGCGCACGGTGGCGAACGGAGCGGCAGTGCCCGCCTCTCGCTGCGCGCCGGCCTCCTCGATGTAGGAGCGCGCATCGGCGGCACCCTGCGGTACGCGGCTCCACCGATACAGCGCCGGATCAGCGGCCGCCGCAGCGGCGAGCGCATCGACGTGCTGCGGGCCCAACGGCTCCAACCGCACGTACGCTCCGAGAAGCACCGGACTCAAAGATGCCACGCACTGCCTCCTACTCCGCTGCGCCACGCTCGCCGTGCAACCGCGGGCCCGAAACCCAGCGCAAAGATCATCTCCGGGGTGCACCCTATGTGCAATCGCATTCGCGCACACGCAGCACCCGGTGGCAGCGCACAGCGCCGAGTAGCACGCACCACATAGCACCAGTAGGAAAACATCGCCTCACTGCACCGGCGTGGGAACGTCACTGCGCCGTCAGATGGGTGGTTGCATGACACGCGTCCAACCCGCCGGCCGATCACAGGCGATGATCAAGAAACGCTTACACCACAGCACTTTTCGATCATTGATGCGGCGCTTTGCGTCGACGCTCGGCCTCCCGCCTGCGAAGAGAAGATGCTCAATGCGATACACCCGCACCTCCATCGTCACCAGCGTCACCAGTGCACTAGCCGTCGCGCTCGCGGTCGCTACGACCGCGACGGTTGCTACCGCCAGTTCGGGGCCGTCGTGGACCACGGTCGCCAACTGGCAGTTCACCGGCGCCGCCGGTACCTTCCCCGCCGGCTGGACGGCTGACAGCGGGCACTCCTACCCGGGCGGCCCTGCCTACTGGGGCACCGGCGAGATCGAGAACTTCACATCGAGCCCGGCCAACGTCGGCCTCGACGGGCAAGGACACCTCTCGATCACCGCCACTCAAGACGCGGCGGGGAAATGGGATTCTGCACGCCTCGAAACGACTCGATCCGACTTTGCGCCGCCCGCCGGCGGAACCCTGAAGGTCGAGTCACGGATTCAGGTCCCCGACGGCGGTCAGGGTTACTGGCCGGCTTTCTGGATGCTCGGTGCGCCCTACCGGGGCAACTACTGGAACTGGCCCGGTATCGGTGAGGTCGACATCATGGAGAACATCGGCTCGCAGCCGAGCATCGTGCACGGAACTTTGCACTGCGGCGTCGATCCGGGTGGCCCATGCAGCGAGACCAACGGCATCAGTTCGTCGTACTCGGCGCCGCACGGAGCTGCGTTCTCCGCGGCCTACCACACGTACACGGTGGAGTGGGATGCCTCCACCTCTGACGCGCAAATCCGCTGGTACGTCGACGGCAACCTGTTCCAGACGGTGTGGCAGAGCAACGTTCCGGCTGCAACCTGGCAGCAGATCACCGGGCACGGCTATTTCCTCATGCTCGACCTCGCGATCGGCGGAGGCTGGCCGGGCGCTCCCGACGCGACGACGAAGCCAGGTGCCACGATGTCGGTCGACTACGTGACCGTCTCGACCACGCCGGGCAACGGTGGCGCACCGACCCCGACGCCGACGCCGACGCCCACTCAGACTCCGACCGCGACTCCGACCGCGACTCCGACCGCGACTCCGAGCCCCACTGCGACACCCACTGCGACACCCACCTCGACACCCACCTCGACGCCGACCAGCGCGCCGCCGTCCGGGCCGACCGTGGCACCGCTGCCCTCGACGGCCACGATCGTGCGCGAGGCCGAGCGGTACAACCAGGCGGTCGGTGTCCCCACGGTGACGGCGAGCAGCGCGAACGGTGGCGCGTACGTCGGCCCGCTGGCGAACGGCTCGTACCTGAAGTTCTCAAGTGTCGATTTCGGCACCGTGGCGCTGAACCAGTTCTACGCGCGGGCGTCGTCAGGCGCGAGCGGTGGCGTGAGCGGGCTCGTCGAAGTGCACCTCGACTCGCCGACCAGCCCAGCCATGGGCCAGTTCGCGATCGCCTCGACAGGTGGTTGGCAGTCCTGGCGCATCGTGCCCGGGAACATGACCGCGACCACCGGTGTGCACGACGTCTACCTGGTGATGAACAGTGGCCAGCCCGCGGCGTTCGTCGCGCTCGACACGATCGGATTCGGCCGTTGAGCACGCCGGCCCCGGCGGGCCTGCGCCGCGAATGCGCCGTCAGCCAGGCGAGCGCCACAGCTGAGTGGTCCACGGACGTGCAAGGTCGTGCGCCGGATGATCGATGTAGTCGACACGGAGGAGACCCGGTCGGGCAGCGACGAACTGGCCGAAGACAGTTTCGTATGGCCGGCCACCGATAGTCCGGCACACCACCAGACCGTCGTCCACGATCGCCGGGGTTTGAACCATGCCAAGCCACTCGCCCCACACGGCGCCCGGCGGTGCGTCGGTTATCTCCCCCGCCGGCGCGTCTACACCTAGCGCGGCAGCAGCGAAGCGATCACGTGTGCCTGCTCTCGTGATGCCGCGAGGTGTGAACATGTGCGTGCCCGAAGGAAGTATCTGCCGATCAAGGACGCTCCCGTCGAACGACCACGACGCAGCCAACCCGGGCGAAACCAGCACCAGGTGAAAACCCGCCATACCCGTGACGTCGAGGTGCTCGGGCCAACGGTCACCGAAGCGAACAGCAAGCAACGGTAGGACGCCACGGCTGGGCGCACCGGGTTTCGCGGCGCGTGGGCGTGGCTGGTTCAACACGACGGCGCTGGTGGCCGTGGCGACATCCGACGCGCACCAACTCCCGCCCGCGCTGCGGTCGCGTCCACCTACGACGTCCGGACTGTCGGGCCACCACCGGCCGGGGAGGTCGAACGCACGGTCGGCGAACTCGTCCCGCAGGGCGAGGAGTTGGACGGCGAACTGGTTTTCGGGCTGCCACCGGCACACGACCGTGCACATGACCCGACAATAACGGCGGGTCGGTGTCCAAGCCCGGAGCCAGTCTGCCGCACGCCCCGCGAGCAAGGGCGGCTAAGGTGGAGTAAATCGCTAAGCAGCTAGCGACGGCAACGGTCCCGCGCTACCTGCTCCGCTTCCCTTTTTCTGCTGGGCGGGCGCACCCTACCTTTAGGGAGTCCCCCAGATGGATCACGTTCGCGCAACGACGCGTCAGCCGGCCGGCCGGGCCGGCGCCGCCCGGTCGAGACAGCGAATCTCGGTGCCACCCGTGCCGGGCCTTCTCCAGGGCGTTCCGGTGTTATCCACCAGATGAGGCCGCAGCGCGCGGATCTACTCCAGGCGCTCGTCGAAGTAGCTGATCTCCTCCTGACAGACATGGAAACCCAGGTGCTGTTGCACCGCATGGCGGGTGCGGTGACGACATCTATCCCCGACGTCGCCGGTGCAAGCGTCACGCTCGGTACGGGCAAGGCCGGCACGAAGGGCTACCAGATGGTCGCCGCCTCGGGTGAACTGGCCGAACGCATCGATGACGTCCAGTACACGAACGACGCAGGGCCGTGCGTAGAGGCGTTGCGCACCGGCAATGAAGTGATCGTTCCACAGCTGCCCGCCGACAGCTGGCCGGCGTTCTCTGCCGCTGCACAGGCAGAGCAGGTGAATTGGTCGATGTCCGTGCCGATGCGAAACGGCGAGCACGTCGGTGTATTGAACATCTACGGCCTCGGGGAGGGTCGCTACGACCCCGAGCAGCATCTGCGCCCTGCGACAGTGTTCGCCCGCTACGCAGCTACGATCCTCGCTGCGCACAGCCGGTTTCAGCAGGCCACTGGCGAGGTCGGCCAGCTCCGTGAGGCAATGGCATCGCGGGCGGTCATCGAGCAGGCCAAGGGCATGATCATGCTGCTTCGGCGGTGCTCTCCTGACGAGGCCTTCGAGGTGCTCGTTCACACCTCACAGCACTCACACCTCAAGCTGCGGGACGTGGCAGCTCAGCTCATCGCCTCCGTCATGGACTAGGCCCTCTGACGATCGCAGGGCAAGGAGAACCAGATGATCTTCCCGCTGTCGATGTCGCTTCGCCCCCAGTCGGTGGCAAGGTGATCGACCAAGAAGAGCCCGCGCCCGCTATGAGCAGCCCGGCTGGGCCGCGGCCGTGGCCGGCACTGGCCCGGATTGTCGTCGCCAACCGAGACGACGACGCCGGCTCCGTCTTCCGCCATCCACAGCAACACCGGCCCCAGGCTGTAACGGCAGGCGTTGGTCACGAGCTCGGAGGTCAACAGCTCGGCGTCGTCCGCGACGGCCGCCGACATCTTCCCCTGGCAGTACTCTCGGACAGCCCGGCGAGCGGCGGGAACGGACTCGGGGACAGGCTCGAGAGCCAGCATCAAGCCGCTCGACGCTGCAGCCGGAGGATCCTCGCGATAAGGCATGGCACCCCTCAGCAGACCGCAGTTCGGCGTTCGGCGTCAGGTCCAGACCGTTGCGATGCCTCCAGCATGCCCCTCCAAACCGGCCTTCACCACTTCTGCGCCCGCCAACCTGCGTGGTTGCCGTGACCGATCTCGGGGAATGGGCAATCTGGCTGTCCTCGGTGGTCGCCGCTGGGGCGGCGAAACCGGAGCGGATTTGCCGCCTATGCGTGAGCAAGCTGGACGTCTCCGGCGCCGGGATCTCAGTCATCACGACTGCGGGTAATAGAGGCGTGGTGTGTGCGACGGACGAGCGAGCCGCATTGATCGAAGACGTTCAGTTCACCGCCGGAGTCGGCCCCTGCATGGACGCCGCCCAGAACGGCCGACCCGTCCTGCTACCCGATCTCGCTAACGGCCAATACTTCGGCGACGGCCGCTGGCCGACCTTCAGCGAGCGGGCTCACCTACCGGGGATCGCCGCGATCTTTGCGTTTCCGCTCCGCATCGGCGCCACCACCATCGGCGCTCTCGATCTGTATCGGGATAGACCGGGTGACCTGACGACCGGCCAGCTCTCGGCCGCGCTGCTGGCGGCAGACGCCGCCGCGATCGCGTTGCTCGACCTCGACACCACGCGAGACGATGCGTTTGCCGACGACTCCGAAGCCCGTGCGGCCTACCAGCTGCATGTGCACCAAGCTACGGGGATGGTAAAGGTCCAGGCGAACGTGAGCATCGACGACGCGCTGCTCTTATTGCGCGCGCGCGCGTTCTCGAGCGGCAGGTCGCTCTCCGACGTTGCTGCGGATGTCGTCGGCCGGCGCGTACGCTTTTCAGCGGAGGACACATGACCGACCCCCATGGGCTGCCGTCCGCGACCGATACGCCGTCCACGCGCGAACAGGCCCTCGCCGACACATTCGTCATGCTCGCAGACACCCTCGTCGACGACTACGACGTGGTCGATCTCCTTCAGCGGCTCGCCGAGGCGTGCGTTCGCATCCTCGATGCGGCTGCTGCCGGTTTGTTACTGCGCGACGATCGGGGTGGCCTTGCCGTCGTCGCCTCCTCGAGCGAGCAGACCCGGCTGTTGGAGCTATTCCAGCTGCAAAACAACGAGGGCCCCTGCCTTGACTGCGTCGACGCGGCCTCTGCCGTCGTGTGCAGCGACTTGCAGGATGAGGCGCGGCGCTGGCCACGATTCGTCGGTGCCGCCACAGATGCCGGATTCCGCGCGGTGATCGCCATTCCGATGCGGCTGCGGACACATGTTGTCGGTGGCCTCAATCTGTTCTACAGCACGGCACAATCGTTGCCCGCCGCCGATCAGCGGATCGCTCAAGCGCTGGCCGACGCCGCGACTATCGGCATCCTGCAGCAGCGATCATCTCGCCGCAGCCTGCTGTTGGCCGACCAGCTGCAGAACGCCCTCAACAGCCGCGTGGCCATCGAGCAGGCCAAGGGCGTCCTCGCCGAGCGGAACGGGGTCGACATGGACGCCGCATTCGCGATGTTGCGACACCATGCCCGCAACAACAACCTCAGGCTCACGGAGGTCGCCAGCGCCGTCGTCTCGGGCGGACTCACACTTCCGGTCGGATAAGCTGGACGCAGCCCGAGTCGACGCGGGTCAGGTTGGGAGGCCGCGTCAGCGGCAGTGTTGAGAAGCCAGCACGCCGGGGTCCAGACAAAGCGCCCCCAACCGCTGACTCATAGCGGCCGCTCTTGCCGGGTCTTCCCGTCCTCCCGACTCGCAGCTTCCTCGACGAACCGTTCGGCCACCTCGCGCAGCTTCATCTGCGACCGCTGCGACAGCTTGACCAACACCTCGAAGGCTTCCTGGGACGTGCAGGCACGGCTGGCCATCAGGATGCCCTTCGCCTGCTCGATCGCGGCCCGCGACTTCATCGCCTCGCGCATCTGCCGCGCCAAAGTGGCCGTCGATTCGTACAGCCGAGCGTTGGCGACAGCAACCGCGGCGTGACCGGCAAACGTTTGCGCGAGCTCGATGGTCGATTCATCGAAGACCCCCGGCGCTCGGGCATACAGGTTCAGCGCGCCGGACTCCGCGCGCGGGTCGCGTAACGGCACAGACAGCGAACTGGCGACACCCACGGCGCGTGCGACCGCCGTGAACTCAGGCCACCGACTCTCTTCGCCGACATCCGGCACCTCGACGAGCTGCCCCGAACGCGCAGCATGGAGACACGGCCCGTCCCCGCTCGCGTATTGGCGTTCGTCGAGATCCAGCGCGACCTGCCCGCTGAAGGCGGCCGTCGTCGGCTTTTCGTCGTCCAGCAAGGTGATCGATGCCCCGGCCAGGGCCGGGAGCACGGCCTTGCTCAGCTCGACGAGCGTTGTGAGCACCGCGTCGAGAGGCTGGCTTGCGATCACGACGTCGGAGAGTTCGTCGAATGCGTCGCCCGGCTCGACGAACGAGTGGCGCTTGGCCACCGGGCACCTCTTCCACGCGCCACGCTCTGCTGCGGCTTCAGCTGCGGCGCACTTGGTCGTAGAACCCTTTCGGGCCTGGACCTTGAGGAGGCGTTCGAAGCCTCACCGCCGGCGCGGATCGAAGTACCGGAATCGCCGCCACGACAGGAGCGGCTCAAAGCAATTTGACTCTACGCCGATCGCGGCGCTGTACGGCCTGAAGTCAGTCGGGATCGGGGAGAACCTGTTCGCAGGCCACCTCGTCGGGACCGAGTTCGTCCCGGTCGGAGATGTGTCGCCACTCGGTGCGGTCCTGCCCGTGTCGGATCGCCATCAGGTCGCCGGCGCCGAAGACCGAACTGGGAAGCTGGTTGACATCGAGCACCCGGCCACAGCGTACGCAGCGCTGCAGTCGGTCACCCTCGCGCACGTCGATGATGTGCACCACCCAGCGCCGCTCCACCGGCAGATCGTAGCGCTCGTCCGAGCGCCGGCGGCGAAGGTCCGAGCGCCGGCTGAGGCCGGGTCCGAAGCGAAGTTGACCAGGGGCTGGCCAGGGGCTGACCAGAGGTTGATCAGGGAGGTTGCGTCCTGGCCCGGCCGTGCTATGGTTGGCGCGGTTGCAGTTGCAGTACTCCTCGACGTCATGACGCCCGCGGATTTTGCAGCGGGCGTTTTTCTTTGCGCAGGCACGGCCTGGGGCAGACGACGCAGCAGCCCGGAGCCGAGTAACGGCCCGTACCCGTACACCTGAGGAGCCATTCCATGGCGCAAGGCACAGTTAAGTGGTTCAACGCTGAAAAGGGCTTCGGCTTCATCAGCCCCGACGGCGGCGACCCGGACGTCTTCGTCCACCACTCGCAGATTCAGTCAGACGGCTACCGCAGTCTCGACGAGAACCAGCGTGTGGAGTTCCAGGTCACCCAGGGCCCCAAGGGCCCGCAGGCCGAGGCCGTCCGCCCCATCTGATCTTCCGATGCCGGTCGGTCGCCGACCGGCAACGATCAGGACCGATCGCAGCGCGGGTTCGGTGACACCACAGTCACCGGGCCCGCGCTGCGTCGTCTGCGGTCGACCCTCCTCGACTAGCCGGTCGAGCGTCTCAGCGAGCCGAGGCTCACCACTCTCGTCCTCAGCCGCCGCCCGTTGAGCGGGCGTTTCCGGCACCGGTCCGGTCATGGCTCGAAGAGCTGGCCTCGCGTACGGATCATCGCCGCGTGATACCCCGCCCGGCCGCTTTGAGCCGTCAGGTCACTTGGGCCGCTGCCCGGTGTGGTTGATCGCGGCGATCTCCGGGGCGATCCGAGCGGTGGTCTGCCCCTTCGCCTTCTTGTTGTGGTCGGCTTTGGGCTTGCGGGCCTCGCGGCCGCCCTTGTTCTTGCTTGCCATCACTGCTCCCGGATGAGTTGGGCGCTGAGCGGGTTGGAAGGCCGCCCCGCTGAGTACCGAAGTGGTCGACGACGGGCTCGCGGCAGTGCAGAACTCGGGCACCGCACGACGCGGTGGAGGAGTGGTTGAGCAGGTCCCATCGGGACCGCCAATCTCCACTCGCGAGCGAGTGGGCGGGTACCCCACGGTAGGGCTGGGCTCAGCGTACGCCATCGCGTCTGAGCACTCCGGCGTCTTTCTAAGCTTGGACGGCAAGGGCGAGCGGCAGGACTGCGGCCGCGCCGGCGCCGCGCAACTCGCGGGCGGCGAGAGCCATGGTCCAGCCGGAATCGACCACGTCGTCGAGCAGCAAGACGACATGCTCGCCATCTTTGAGGACCGCCTGCTGACGAGGATCGACAACGAAGCTGCCGTGCAGTGCGCGCACTCGATGGGCGCTGTTGGTCCGGGACGCCCGTCGGTCGAGGTCCTCACGCGGCTGCAACGCCCCCAACCATTGCAGCCGGCCGATGGTTGCGAGTTGTTCGCCCGCGCTGGCCAGCAAGCGAGGTCGGCGCCGAGACGGGACGCTGGCGACCGTGGTCGGCCGCCGTTCCCATTCCCAGGAGCGCAGCACGTCGACCAAAGCAGCGACGATCTCGTCGGGCACAACGTCGTCGGCCGCCTCGTCGTCGAGCAAGGCACGCAGTCTCGGACCCCAACCGATGTCGCTGAGCCGCCCGAGCGCGCGACCGGGCTCGGCCTGCTCGCTCGCCGAGATCTTGCCTGAGAGGTCAAGGCCGCTGGCGCTCAGTCCCACCGGCCACATGCGGCGCTGGTCGACGGGCACGCCGGGTCTGGCCAGCTCGGCACGCGATGCCGCGACCGCTTGTTCGGAAACCTGGGTCGACCATGTCGCCCCGGCGCAGTTGTCACACCTGCCGCACGGCGCCGCCTGCGGATCGTCGAGTTGGCGGCGTAGGAACTCCAGCCGGCAACCGGTCGTGGCGATGTATTCGCGCATTGCCTGCTGCTCGGCACGTCGCGCCCCCGCGATCCGGGTGTAGCGATCGGCGTCGTAGAGCCACTCCGAGCCGGTGGCGATCCACCCGCCGTTCACCCGTCGCACCGCACCGTCGACGTCCAACACTTTCAACATGGCTTCCAAGCGGGAGCGGTTCAGTTCGACCGTTCCCTCGAGAGCGGCCGTGCTCATTGCGCGGCCGGCGCCGGCAAGGGCCTCGAGTGTGCGTCGGACCAGCGCCTCGGGCGGGAAGCCAACGCTGTCGAAGTAGCGCCAGATGTCTTCGTCTTCACGCCCCGGCAGCAGCAAGACCGACGCTTGCGCTACTCCTCGCCCGGCTCGCCCTACCTGCTGGTAGTACGCGATCGGCGAGGCCGGTGCTCCAAGGTGGACGACGAAGCCGAGGTCGGGCTTGTCGAAGCCCATACCGAGTGCTGACGTGGCGACCAGCGCTTTCACCCGGTTGGCGAGAAGGTCGTCTTCGGCCGCGAGACGATCCGCCGGTTCGCTGCGACCGGAATAGGCGGCGACCGGGTAGCCGCGGTCGCGCAGGAAGGCGGCCACCTCGTCGGCCTGGGCCACGGTCAGGGTGTAGATGATGCCGGAGCCTGCAAGCTCGGTCAGATGCTCGGCGAGCCAAGCCAGCCGGTGCGCGCCGGTCGGTAGCGCGACCACCCCGAGGTGCAGGCTCTCGCGGTCGAGTGAGCCGCGCAGCACGAGCGTGTCGGCGGCCTCGGGCGTGGCGAGCTGCTCGGCGACGTCGTCGACAACGCGCGCGTTCGCAGTCGCAGTTGTCGCAAGTACCGGAATCCCGGTCGGCAGCTCCCGCAAGAGCGTGCGGATCCGCCGGTAGTCGGGCCGGAAGTCGTGGCCCCAATCGGAGATGCAGTGCGCCTCGTCGACGACGAGCAGGCCGGTCTCCTTGGCCAGCTTGGGCAACACGGTGTCGCGAAAGCCGGGGTTGTTCAGGCGTTCCGGCGACACGAGCAGGACGTCGACCTCGCCGGCCGCGACGGCCCGCTGCACGGCGTCCCACTCATCGATGTTGGCCGAGTTGATCGTGTGGGCCTTGATCCCGGCACGTTGGGCAGCGGCGATCTGGTTGCGCATCAGCGCCAGCAACGGCGAGACGATCACGGTGGCGCCTGCACCGCTCGCGCGCAGCAGGGCGGTCGCGACGAAGTACACGGCCGACTTTCCCCACCCCGTGCGCTGGACGACGAGTGCGCGGCGCCGCTCGACGACCAGCGCCTCGATAGCGCGCCACTGGTCTTCGCGCAACACGGCGTCGGTGCCGGCCAGCGCCTGCAAGTGCCGTTGCGCCTCGGCCCGCAGTTCGTCGTTCGTCATGGGAACCATCAGACCGCACGGCAAGGACGATCGTGGCCCCGACCCCGGGTCGAGGCGGCAAGATGGGTGTTATGGCTGATCGGCAGCGCGCGCCCGTCTCGATCGACGACGTGCGGCTCGTCGTCGCCGGGCTGCCGCGCAGTTACGAAGTCGTCGTGGGCGATCGGGTGAAGTTCCGGGTCGGCAGAATCGTCTATCTCGCGTTCACCCGAGACGAGCAACAGATGGGTTTCGCGTTCCCGAAAGATGAACGGGAAGCGATGCTGGCCGCCGAACCTGCGAAGTTCGTCCGCCCAACGGCGTCCGACATGCGCTACAACTGGCTCGAGGTGCGGCTGGCCGCACTCGACCACGACGAAATGCGTGAGCTCGTGCTCGACGCGTGGAGGATGGTCGTACCGCGACGCGTCGCCGTCGCACACCTCGGCGCCTAGCCCGACGCGGCCGAAAGTCCTGGCCCCCGAACACCGATCGCGGTACCACCGATGCCTCGGCGGGCGTAGCGTCGAAGCTGGAGGCACCTGGCATGCGTGGGCAGCAGGACGAAGTGGCACCACCTCTCCTGCGCGGATGGCTTCACGCAGGAGCTTCGCCGGTGGCGCTCGTCGCGGGGATCGTGCTGGTCGCGCTGGCCCCGACCACACCGGCCTCGGTCTCTGCCGCGGCGTACGCTCTGACGTCCGTCTCATTGTTCACTGCGAGTGCGCTGTACCACCGCGGGACCTGGTCGCCGCCGGTGAAACGAGCGCTGCGGCGCATCGACCATGCCAACGTCTTCTTGTTCATCGCCGGCACGTACACACCCTTCGCCGTACTCGCCCTCCGCGGCGGCGTGCGCATCGCCGTGCTGGCAGCCGTGTGGTCGGTCGCGATTGCCGGTGCCGGGTTTCGGATCGCGTGGTTGGCGGCCCCCCGGTGGCTGTACGTACCGCTCTACCTCGGGCTCGGCTGGACAGCCGCGCTGGTCTTCCCGCAACTCCTACGCGGCACCGGCGTTGCGGCTTTCACCCTGATCGCCGCGGGTGGGGCCGTCTACACCGCCGGCGCGGTCGTGTACGGCCTGCGTCGGCCCAACCCGAGCCGCCGATGGTTCGGTTTCCACGAGGTGTTCCACCTGTGCACCATCGTCGCGTTCTTGTGCCAGTACGTCGCGGCCTCGCTGGTGGTGTATCGAGCAACGTGACCGGCTCGGCCTAACGACCGGGTGGCGTCCCGCGATCAGGTGGGGACCGCGGCGTTCAGCGCTGCGACGAGGCGGCGGTGGGCCTCCCAGATCTCCTCCGGGAGACCCTCGAACTGAGCCAGGTGCGTCTCCCGGAAGCCGGCCTCCTGCCGCCAGCGCTCCACGTCGATCGTGAGCAGCGTCTCCAGATCGGCGTCGTCGACACGCAAGCCGTCGAGGTCGAGTTCCTGGCGGGTCGGCAGGATTCCGACGGGCGTCGACACCCCGCGGGCTTCGCCGTTCTTGAGCCTCATCAGCCACAGCAATGCGCGCAGGTTGTCGCGGTACCCCGGCCAGAGGAAGTGCCCGTCGCCGGGGTCGCGCTGGAACCAGTTGACGTGGGCGAAGATCGGCTTGTGTTCGGCCGAACCGATTATCCGCAGCCAGTGGGCCGCATAGTCGGCTTCGGGATAGGCCATGAACGGACGCATCGACATCGGGTCGTAGCGCAAATGACCGTCGAGACCCTCCGCCGCGAAAGTGGCCTCCGCGCCAAGGGTCAATCCGTCGTACACGCCATCGGCCACGTCGGTCAAAGCTCGGATCAGCGGTTCGCGGTCACGGGTGCGACCGCCGAAGATGATGGCGTCGACCGGCACGCCTCGAGGGTCATCGAAGTCGGCCGCGATGTTGGGCACGTTGGCCAGGGTCGTGGTGAACCGGCTGTTCGGGTGCGCCCACGCGTCGCGCTCTTCCGCCGCCGAGCGATCGGCGATCGGTCTTCCGGTCCAGTCCAGCCAACCGTCGAGATCGGACGGCGGCTGCGGGGACTTGCCCTCCCACCACACGTCGTGGGTCTTCTCGTTGTAGGCGACGTTGGTGAAAATGGCCTTCGTGCCCGGCGCAACCGCGGCGAGGGCGCCGGGGTTGGTGGCCTCGTTGGTGTCCTTCGCCACGCCGAAAACACCGAACTCGGGATTCATGGCGTAGACCTGCCCGTCGTCCGGATCGACCCGCAACCACGCGATGTCGTCGCCGTAGAACTCGACGTAGTAGCGCTCGCCCAACGCGTCGGGGGCGAGCGTCATGGCGAGGTTCGTCTTGCCTGACGCGCTGGGGAACCCACCGCAGATGTGGTACTTGCGGCCGGTGTGGTTGTCGGTGATGCCGAGCAACATGAACTGCTCGGCGAGGAACCCACCCGTTGCCCATCCGTCGTAGGCGGCCTGCCGCAGACCGTGAGCGATCTTGCCGAGCAGAGCGTTACCGCCGTAGGACGACCCGAAGTGCAGGATCGTGCGTTCGTCGGCGATGGTGACGAAGTAGCGCTGATCGCCCGACGTCCCCTGCCCCAGGTTCTCCAGATCACCGGTGACGTGCACCGCGCGCACGAACATGCTCGGATCGGTGAGGTTGTTGATATGGGCGACCCCGACGCGGGCCATGCGGATCATGTGCAGCGCGACCGTGCGGCTGTCCGTCAGTTCTACGCCCGCCGCGTAGGCCTCGAGCGGCGACCCGGGTGGCGCCATCAGGTAGGGCACCACGTACATCGTCTTGCCTGCCGACGCGCCCGTCATCAGGCCCTCGAGGAGCGGGCGCATCTGCGCCGAATGTCGCCAGTTGTTGTAGACGCCGCGATCGGCGGGGTTGGCGGTGGCGACGATCGTCCGCTCCTCGGAGCGGGCGGTGTCCTTCGCGTAGCTGCGGGAGTAATACACGCCGTCGCCCGCCGCAAGCAGCTCACCCGCGTCGAGCGCCTCGCCGATGAGCCGGGCGTCGTCGGCCGCGTCGACCACCTCGACGCGCTCAGCAGCGGTCAACTCGGCCCAGTGATGGACGTACTCGCGGACAGCGACGTTCGTCAGCCCGGCCCGATCGAGCTCGGTCTCAACATCAGCCATCCGGTTCGGCTCCTTCGCTGCGTCGGCGTGCACCACCCGAATCGCAACTGCCCATCCCACAATCTGGCCGAACCTGCGACCGACCGCTAGATGAGATGGCTCACACCGGGGTACCGGATCTGGCGAGGTGATCCCGCCGCTGACCGGACGTCACGCGCCGGCACGGGGCGAACGCGCAGCTTCGACGCCGTCCGGGCGGAATCGCCGATTACGGCACGCGGGTCAGGCTGGTGACCGCCTGAGCGGCGAGCGCGGCGATCGTCGGTGCAGGCTTGTTGAGAACGAGGTCAGAGAACGTCAGGAAGGTCGCGCCCTTCAACGTGTAGATCGCGCTGATGCTGACCGTCTGGCCCGAGATGGTCGCTGACCCGCCGGCGGCGGCCGCGCGATCACCAACCCCGGAGATGTCCCCGAAGGTTGGGGCAGTGATACCAGCCGGCAGGCCCTGCGTGATCGTAGCGACGGCATTGGCCTCTTCTTGCGACCACATCGCGTTGGCGGTGGCTGCGTCGGGCGCCTGAGCAACGACGACCATGAACACGTTGGTCGTCTGTGCGCCATACGTACAGATCCTGCTTCCGCTAGCGACGCTTTCCTGCCCGGCGCCGAACGTGGTGCCGGCCAGCGCCGACGCTTCGGCTCCGGTGACCAGCTGGCAGGGGTCGAGTGGCGGCGGCGAGGCGGACTTACTCGCCGTCGTCGATGCCGACGGCGGTGGTGTTGTGGAGGGCGGTGTGCTGGACGGCGGCGTGCTGGACGGCGGCGACGCCGACGGCGTGACACGCGATGTCGGCGCCGGGGCAGTCGACGTCGCCGCCGAGCTGGTGGTGTTCACTGCTTTGCTCGATGACTTGCAAGCGGCGAGCAAGAGGACAGGACTGAGCAAAGCAGCGACAGCTGCCGTGTTACGCCGCATTTCGCACCCCTCTGCTGAAGCTGCGCCAGCCGGTATGCGTGCGGTCGGCTGCTCGGATTGAACTCCGGGCGTTCTCGCTGCACATCGGTAGGGACTACGTATGGCGGCGAACCTCGGGAGGTTCGCCCGAGCGAGCCGGCCGCTACGTACAACTCACGGATGCGTTGCCGGCTGAGCCGCGGAAGGGTCGTCAGCCATGCGTGCGGCCAACGGCAACCCCACGCCTGCTCGACGCCTGCGACAGGGCGGTATGGTTCGGCGCGTGGCCAGCAGGTGGCCCTTCGTCGGTCGCGCAGCCGAGTTTGCCCGGGCGGAACGCATCTTCGCCTCCGGGGCCGGCGTGTTGCTGCTCGGCGAAGCCGGGATCGGAAAGACGTCCCTGGCCCGGCAACTGGCGGGCCAGGCCGCCGACGCAGGCGCCGCCGTCGTCCGCGTGGTCGGTCGCGCGGTATCCAGTGGCGCGCCCTTCGAAGCGTTCGCCGGCGCTCTGACGGGGCCCCCACCGGGTGCGGCCGCCGGCGGGCAGGGGCAGGTGACAGCGGCTCAGGTCGCGGCCGCGGTGCACGCGACGGCCGCAGGTGCGCGCCTGCTCGTCGTCGTTGACGACGTCGACCTGCTGGACGACGGGTCGGCCCGGGCGCTCCTGCACCTCGCGAGCACCGGCGCCGCGACCGTAGTCGCAACGTCCCGGCCGACACCGTTACCGGGTGCGGTCGAACAGCTGTGGCGTGACGGGCACTGCGAGCGTGTCGAGCTGACCGGGTTGAGCGACGACGAGGTCGCCGAACTCGTCGAGACCGTGCTCGAAGGTCCTGCGCACCTCGCCGTCACGACCACGCTCGCTTCACGGTCGCAGGGAAATCCGTTACTGCTGCGGGAATTGATGCAGGCGGCGTTGGCCCAGTCGGTGTTGATCCGACGCGAGAGCGTATGGGTGCTGGTCGGTCCGTTGCCACTTTCCGGCGGCGTCCGCGAACTGGTCGCCGACCGGCTTGCCGGGCTGCACGAGGGCGAGCGGTCCGCCGTCGAAGTCGTCGCCGCCGGCGAACCATTGCCGATCGACGTCGCCATCGCGATGGTCGGCGAGTCGAGCCTCACCGAGCTCGAGCAGGCGCGCCTCGTCGCAGTCGGCGCGGGTCTGGCCGGTCCGGAAGTCAGCACCGCCCACCCGCTCTACGGCGACGTCCTGCGCGCCGACATGCCTGCGCTTCGGCTCCGGCGGCTGCGGCTGGCACTCGCCCAGGCGCTGGAGACAACGGGTAGACCCGGTCCGCACGCTCTCGTCCGCGCTGCAACCTGGCGACTGGACAGCGGCCAGGCCGACGACCCCGAACGGCTGATCGCGGCAGCGCGGGCGGCACGCGGCGTCAGCCTGAAGACTGCCGAGCGGCTGGCTCGTCACGTGCACCAGACCCACGGCTCCCTCCCGGCCACCCTTCTGCTCGCCGAGATCCTGACCCACACGGGACGAGCTCCCGAGGCGGCGGCACTGCTCGCCGAGTTGCCGCCTGATTCGCTGACGCCGACGGACCGGGAGGCGCTCACCTACTGCGCGGCCGTCGGCCAGGGGCTCCTGACGGG
Source organism: uncultured Actinomycetes bacterium (assembly GCA_963782965.1). Classification (GTDB taxonomy): domain Bacteria; phylum Actinomycetota; class Actinomycetes; order Acidothermales; family Acidothermaceae; genus CAWALV01. The sequence goes on along the minus strand of CAWALV010000006.1, from coordinate 94,499 downwards.
CGACACCGGTGGCGGCACCGAACTCCTGGCCGCACTTGCCGCTGGCGATCCGGCTGCCAGCCGTCACCTGCATGCGGCGCACGCGGCCCTCCTGTCGTTCGACGCCCGGCTGCGCGACGGTCTCGCGGCCGGACTGCCGATCATGCTGGACGCCTCATTACCGCCGGAGACGCGCACGCTCGCCGCTTTGGGCGCGATCGGGGCCGAGTACTGGCTCGGCCGCACCCAGGAAGCCCTCGCGCATGCAGACACGATCGGCCCGATCGCGGCCAGCGACGCAGCGCAACAAGCGCTTCCGTTCGCCAGCGCGTCGATCGAGCTGCTCGCCATCTGCGCGCTGACCGACCAGGGCGACCTCGACGCGGCCGACGAGCGCGCGCAACTCATGCGGCGCAATGCCGCGGTCTCCCACGACCCGTTCGCCGGCCCTCGGGCCGAGTACTGCTTGGGCCGCATCGCGTTGGCACGCGGCAAAGGCGACACCGCGGTGCGCCGGCTGGTGCGATGCATCGGCGCGGTGACGCAGTTCGACCAGTTCATCGCGCGCCACCTCAACTCGGTTCTCGCCCGTGCCGCAGCGGCCGTCGGCGACCTCGACACCGCAACCGCAGCACTCACGGCCGGCGCGCACCAGCCCCGGATGAAGACGTACGAAGCCGAGTGGGAACTCGCCGAGGCGGCGGTGCTGGCGGCATCACTACGCACGGATCAAGCTGCCGAGCGAGCGGCGTGGGCCGCCGGACTCGCGGCCGACGGCCAATTGTGGAACGTCGCCCTGGCCGGATACCACGACGCCGCTCGATACGGCGGCGCACGGTCCGTCCTGGCACCCATGCGCGAAGCTGCGGCCAACGTCGACGGCATGGTGGCGTGGTGCTACGTCGACCACGCCGCCGCGCTGGCGAACCGAGACCCCGCCGCGCTCGACGAAGTCGCTCGCCGGTTCCAAAGCCTCGGCCTGCTGCTGTTCGCGGCAGAGGCGGCGGCCGAATCCGCGATCGGTCACGCTGCACGTGGCGACCAGCGGGCGGCTCGGGCCAGCGCAGCGCACGCCACCGAATGGCGCACGAGATGCGAGGGCGCCACCTCACCGTGGTTGATCGGCGCGCCGAGCGCCGTCCCACTCACCGCCCGCGAGCGACAGGTCGCCGCGTTGGCGGCGGGCGGGCGCAGCGACCCGATGATCGCCGAGTACCTCGCCATCTCGACCAGGACCGTGCAAACGCACCTCGCCCGCGTGTACGCCAAGCTCGGCATCAACCGGCGCGGCGACCTGGCGGACTACTTGTGACCCGGTGCGCGTTCCGAAGGCGACCGCTCAATGGCCGGTGACGCCGTCGATCGCCTCCCGCAGCAGGTCGGCGTGCCCGTTATGTCGCGCGTACTCCTCGACCATGTGGAGGTAGATCCACCGGACGTCGCGGGTCTGGTCGGCGTGGTGGCCGTGGCTGGAGACGACGAGCTCGAGGCTCTTGCCGGCTACCGCCGCTCGAGCAGCCTCGATCTCCGCCACGTACGCGGTGAGGTTGGCAGCGGCGTCGGCGTCGGCAGTGTCGTCGAAGTCGGCACCGGTCTGCCCCGGATCGTAAGGGAATTCGAGGTCTTCGCCGTTCGCATGCATGCGAAACCACCAGCGCTCGACCTCGGTCATGTGGCGCACCAACCCGAGCAACGAAAGCGTGGACGGCGGCACCGCGCGCGTCTTCAGCTGCGCAGCGGTCAGGCCGGCGCACTTCATCAGGAGAGTGGCGCGGTGAAAGTCGAGCCACTGCTCGAGCGCAGTCCGCTCATCGGCGATCCGCTCAGGTCGCGGCCGCTCGACCAGCGGCGCCGTCCATTCCGCGCTCAATTCGCGTCCAATCCGATGCCTAGCCGCGCTTACGCGTCGCGCGGCGCATGCGCAGAATACGAATCAGGCGTCTCAGCAAGAAACCCACAGCCACCTCCCGGTCGGTCAGCAAAGATGCCGAAGACTTCGTGCAAATACTTGCACGAAGTCTTCGGGATCTTCGGAACCGCCCGTCTTACACTGGTGCTCACATCGACCCCAGAGGAGGGCGGAGCGTGGCCGGAACCTTCGAAGTCGCCTGGCTACCGGGCGGCATCCTGCTGCTTCGGCGCTCCGGCATGCTGACGGTCGACGAAGCCAACGCATACGTTGCGGCAGCGCTGGCGGCGCTCGAGAAGACCCCGGCGCGCTGGGCCGCGATCGTCGATCTGCGGCGCTCCGTCGCGCAGACCGACGACGTACAGACCCTCGTGCAGGACCTGGTGAAGCAGGTCGCCTCGAAGAATCCGCAACGCATGGCGGTCGTGTCGGGCAGCGCTATCACGACGATCCAAGAACGGCGCATCACCATCGGCCCCGGCCTGCACGATCCTTCGACCGTCGTGTTCCACGACGACTACGACGCCGCGCTCGCCGAGCTCAAGAAGCTCGTGCTCTAGAGCGGAACCACGAACCGGCGTCAGGGGTAGCTGGCGACGATGCTCGGCACGTCGGCGTTCGTTGCGCTCACCGGCCCACCGGTGTCGTTGATGACGTGGTCGATCGTGCCCGGCCCGCTCAAGTTCACCGTGAGGATGTCGGTGAACTGCACTCCCGGTCGCACCGGCGCCTCGAACGCGTGAGAGATGTGCAGGTTCGGGTCAACCGGGGTGTAGACGTAGCTACCCATGCCGTAGCCATGGAACGCTTTGACGCCGTCGGCCACCTTGAACGCGGCGTATCCGAGCACGCCGTCGTGCTGGTACGCCGCCTGATCGGGCGCGTCGTACGGCAACTCGTTCTGGAAGAACACCACCCGGCCGCCCTGGCCGTTCCAGACGACGTTGTACTTCTGGAAGTGCTCGACGAACAGACCCGTCGCCGTCACGTCGTTGCCGTTCACAACCAGACCGGTGTCGGCGGTGTTCACATCCCAACCGACCGATCCGGGCACCCCGTGGTCGGCTCGCCAGATCCAGAGATCGTCGAGGATCGTGTGGTCGCTGTTCACCTCGAGCGCCACCACAGCCTTGCCGACATGGGGTCCGCCGATGCGGAAGAAGACGTCTTGCAGCGCGGTCGGGTCGGCGCGGTTGCTCCACCCGTTGTGTTCGCGAGCGCGCCCGTTCTCTGCGTGCGTCGTGCCGATCCGCATGAGCACGGCTGACTGTGTGGGACCGGCATCGACCGTGATGCCCGCGACGTCGATGCCCGGGACGTCGGCAGTGCTCAGCGCCGTCACGCCGTGCTCCGCCGTGAGCGTCGCATAACCAAGGCCCAGGACGACGGTGTCGGGCCGCTTCACCTCGATCGTGCGGTCGATGTCGTACACGCCCGGCGTCAGCAGCAGGTTCTTGCCACGTGCCAACGCCGCGTTGATGGCGGTCACCCGGTCGCCGGGATGCGCGACGTAGAAGTTGGAAAGCGGGATAGACCGGCCGGGCGTCGGCTCGTTGGCCCACGACACCCCCGAGGAGCGGTACCGAGCCGAAGGAACGAAGACGTTCCAGCCGCCTCGATCGTCGACGTAGAGGTAGGGCTTCTCCCGGCTAGCCGGGGTGGTCTCCAGCGTCGTGTAGTAGGGGCCTCCGGCGACGAAGTCCTGAGCCGGCGCGTTGACATCGCCGGAGAACACCTGGTTCCACACCGAGTTCGTCCAACCGCCGCTGCCGATGACGGTGTTGCGTACGTAGAACTGCTGCTGACTGCCGTTGATCGCCACGCCGTTCAGCACGGAGTCGGCGACGAACCCGCCGCTCGCAAACGACGGCCCGGTGCAGTAGTCCATGAACGTTGTGCCACCGTTCACCTGAACGCGACGCATCGGCGCAGCCTGCGACACCGCCCACATCTCGTTCCCGGTGTGGCAGGCATCGCTGCCGGGCGTGTTGTTGATGGTCAGGTTCGACAGCGACCGCCAGAAGTTGTCGAGCGCCGTGCACGAGCCACTGCTGTCGCACTGGTTCTGCACGGTGATGCTGCCGTTGATGACGACGTCACCGGGGTTGCGGCCGAGCCCGGCCACCTCGGTGTAGTACCCCACCTGGAAGATCAGCGGGTCACTGCTGCTGCCATACGTGCCGGGCTCGAAGAGGAGCGCGTAACGCTGGGTGCCCATCTCGTTGCCCACCTGCTGGGCTGCCACAGTGTCGACCGCGGTCTGGATATCGGCCTGCGACATAGCCGGCGTGAAGACCAGCACGTTCGGCCCCAGCTCGGCGCCGGCAGCCGCATGACCGGCAGGCAGCTGGCCGGAACTGTGTGCGCCTTCGGAGGCGAACGCCGGGCTCGAACAACCCAACGCGGTGATGAGCCCGGCGGCCACGGCCAGCGCTGTCCGAGTCCACCCCGGGCGCCGGCGACGTGACGGCACCAGTGACGGCGACAGTGATGCCGACAGTGAGGCCGGCGGTGATGGCGACGGTGCCAGTTGATCACCAACGGACGCGTCCGGCCGCATGCCCATAGTGCCCTACTTTCTATCGATTCAGGACACAAAGTATTGGGTCGCGCAGCCGCCGCGCCAGAGTCAGCGCCGCACAATTTCTCGCGGGTAGTGTGGCGAGACAGATGACGACGGAAACCTGCACGGCGACGGCTCACCCCCGGCTGCCACTGCGACGCCCGTCGTTCGTGATCCTCGTCCTGCTCAGCGGCATCTCACCGCTGGCGACGGACATGTACTTGCCTGCGCTTCCGGCGTTGAGCCGATCCATTCACGCGAGTATCTCGAGCAGTCAGCTCACGCTCACCTCGTTCCTGATCGGGCTCGCCGTCGGGCAGATCGCTCTCGGTCCGTTGAGCGACGCGACCGGGCGCCGCTTCTTCCTGCTCACCGGGCCGGCGCTCTTCATCGCGGCGTCACTGGCCTGCGCGCTCGCGCCGAGCGTCGGGGTGTTGATCGCCGCCCGCCTGGTCCAGGGCTTCGTGGGTGCCGCCGGTGTGGTGTGCTCACGCGCTGTTGTGAGCGATTACTACCGACCGGACGCCGCTGCTCGCCGCTTCGGGCTGCTGATCGGCGTCGGCTTGCTGGGGCCGATCATCGCGCCACCGCTCGGAACGCTGCTCTTGCACTTCGGCAACTGGCGGCTCGTGTTCTTCGTGCTCGCCGCTGTCGGTGTCGTACAACTGGCGGGCGTCGCGACCGGCGTCCCCGAAACGTTGCCGGCCGAGCACCGCCACCCCGGATCGCTCACCGCAACACTCGCCCGCATGACCGACCTGCTGCGCGACCGCCGGTTCATGGCGCACGTGATGGTTGCGGCGCTCGGCACGATGGGCTTCTTCGCCTACATCGGCGGGTCGTCCTTCGTGCTCGAGAACGTCTACGGCATCAGCACCGCGATGTACGGCCTCGTCTTCGCCGTCGACGCCCTCCTCATGGCGACGGCGAGCTTCCTCTTCGCCCGGCTGACACCGCGGATCCCGGTCGCGACGCTTCGGTCGGTCGGGCTGGCGATGTCGGCCGGTAGCGCCACCGCGCTGCTGGTGGCGACGCTTTTCGCGGCACCGAACGACCCGCCACTCGCCCTCGTGTGGGTGGCACTCGCGCTGGTCGCAGGTGGAATGGGCTTCCTGCTGCCGGCCTCCACCGCATTGAGCCAGGCCGCGGGTACACGGGCGAAGGGGACGGCGTCGGCGCTCGCGGGCGGAATCAGCTTCGGCTGCGGGGCGCTGACGACCCCGCTCACCGGCCTCATCGGCGGAGCGTCGGTGTTCCCGATGGCCATCGTGATGGCCGGCTTCCTCGTGACGTCCCTCGTGATGTCGCGGTTCGCACACCCCTGAATTGCATTGCCTCGGCCCGAAAGACCTTCAGGGATACCGGCCGATCACCGCCGTGGCTAGCTGACGGAATCGCCCCTTTGCTCGATACTTGTTGGATGAAGCGACGTAACGTCGTCGTCAGTGTGCTAGCCGTCCTGGTCCTCGCGGCCGGCGTCATCACAGCGGTTCGGCTCACCGCTTCGACCACGGACAAGAACCCGAACTCCGCGAGCAGCATTGCCACGGCGTCCGCTCCAACCGCGCCGGCCTCGTCGAACGGGCGCCCGATCTACCTCGACGCGTCATACACGCCGGCCGAGCGCGCCGCCGACCTGGTCTCGCGGATGACCCTGCAGGAGAAGGCCTCGCAGCTGGTGAGCAGCCAGGCGGCGGCGATCCCGCGCCTGGGTATCGCCGCCTACGGCTGGTGGAACGAGGCAGCGCACGGCGTCGCGCGCGAAGGCACGGTCGACGGCGCGAACCCGCCCGACCTCACCAACACGACCTCGTACCCGGTCGATCTTTCGCTCGGCTCCACCTGGGATCCCGCGCTGATGTATCAGGAGGCCACGCTCATCTCCGACGAGGCGCGCGACGTCGTCCGCAACCACCGCCTCGACTTGAACTTCTACTCACCGACCGTCAACCTCGGCCGCGACCCACGGTGGGGGCGCAACGACGAAACGTTCAGCGAGGACCCGCTGCTGACGGCTGCGATGGCGTCGCAGTACGTCGACGGGATGGAAGGCAAGGACAGCACGGGCAAGCTGTTGCCCTCCAGTGGCGGCTACCTGAAGACGCTGACGACCCTCAAGCACTTCGCGGCGAACAACAGCGAGAGCAACCGGCTCAACGGAAGCGCCGATATGGACGAGCGCAGCCTGCGCGAGTACTACACCGCGCAGTTCCGCGACATCGTGAAGAGCGCCGACCCCGCTTCGATCATGAGTGCTTACAACAGCGTCAACGGGACGCCGGCGCCGGTCGACGTCACCTTGATGGACACCCTCGCTCGCCAGACCTTCGGCTTCTCGGGCTTCTTCACCTCCGACTGCGACGCGGTGGCTGAGGTGCAGGCAGGCCACACCTGGATGCCCGCCAACTCAGCCAGCCTGGTCGACGAGTTCTCCCGCACGGCGTACGCCAACAGCGCCGGCGAAGACCTCAACTGCGATCAGGGCTACCACGACGCGTTCAACTACGAGAACACGATCCCGCAAGCGATCGGCAAGCACATCCAGACGACGACGGACACCTACAACGAGAACGACGTCGACGTGTCGTGTGTGCGGTTGTTCACCGCACGCATCGCGACCGGTGAGTTCGACGACGAGAAGTCGGTTCCGTGGGTGGCGGCCGCCCGGGCGCGGCTGTCGAACGGCTCGTGGACGAACAGCAACTCCAACGGCGCTGCCACGGAGACTGCCGGGCGGCTGGCGATGGCGCGCAAGGTCGCCGACTCCAGCATCGTGTTGTTGAAGAACGACCCAACGAGCGGAGGGGCGCCGCTGCTGCCACTGAAGGTGCCGTCGACCGGCGCGTTCAGGGTGGCCGTGATCGGCCAGTACGCGAAGCCTACGACGATGTACCTCGGCGGCTACTCCAGCGTGCAGGGCAAGGCGGGCGCGGCCAACGAAGTCGACGGGTACTCCGGCCTGAAGTCGGCGATTCAGGCGATCGACAAGGACGCCACCGTCGACTACCTGCCCGGTACGGCAGCGGGCCAGGTCGATCCGAATGATCCTTCGGCGATCGACACAACCGTGCTCGACCAAGCGTCGATCGACGCTGCCTCGAAGTACGATGCCGTGATCGTTTACGTCGGCACCGACCGTTCGACGTCCAGCGAGGACAACGATCGGACGACGCTCGCGCTTCCCGGGGCGCAGGCCCAACTGATCAGCAAGGTCGCCGCCGCGAACCCACACACGGTCGTGTACATGGAAACGGTTGGCGAGGTCGACGTCCGACCGTTCGCCGGCAAGGTACCCGCGCTGCTGTGGAGTTCCTACAACGGCCAGCGCAAGGGCGAGGCACTAGCCGACGTCGTCCTCGGCACGGTGAACCCGAGCGGCCATCTGCCGTTCACGTGGTATGCCGACGAGACACAGCTGTCGCCTGTCACCGACTACCTCGTGCGTAACGGGCCCGGCGAGAGCGGCCGCACCTACATGTACTTCGACGGCAAGGTTTCCTTCCCCTTCGGTTATGGGTTGAGCTACACGACGTTCTCGATGGCTAATCTGAAGACCGACGCCACAAACGCCGACGCGAATGCGACTGAACACCTGACTGCCGACGTCACCAACACCGGGGCGTCGGCCGGCTCGACGGTCGTTCAGCTCTACGTAGCGACGCCGGACGCACCGGCGTCGGCACAACGACCCGTGAAACGACTGGGCGCATTCACCAAGGTGTCGCTGCAGCCCGGGCAGAAGAAGACCGTCGACTTCTCCGTACGCGTTTCCGACCTCGCGTTCTGGGACAACACCGCCGGCCACTATGTCGTGGACAGCGGTAAGTACGTCTTCGAACTCGCCTCGAGCGCCGCCGACGGCGACATCAAGGCGACGGCAGCAGTACAGGTCAGCGGCGCCCTGGTCGGCGTCCCCGACGTCGTGACGGCCAAGCCCGTCGTGAAGGGCGATGACGCAAAGGGCGTTGCGCAGCGGGTGTTCTTCCCGGCCGGCAGCGAGATCGACCCACAGCTGAGCGTCTCGATGACTGACTCGTCGCTGTACGGCTATGTCATCAAGGGCCAGAGCAAGCCGATGCCGCCGGCCCTGACGGTGAAGTTCACCAGCAACCGCCCCGACGTCGTCTCGGTCCACTCCGACGGCACCCTTCATGCCGCGGCGCAAGGCGTCGCCACCGTCACGGCCGAGGTCACGTACCAGGGGAAGACCGCGACCGGCACCTTCGTCATCGACGTCCGCTAGTCAGTGCCGCGACTCGGCGTGAAGGAATTTTCGGGATAGGTGACGAAATTCCTTCATGGTGAGCCGCGAGGCCCGCGTCGCCGTCAGTCGCGGCGTTCGGCGGCTGCCCTGGCGAGTGCGTGGAAGAAGAGCGCGACGGGCCGGTACATCACATGCGCGAACTTGGTGAACGGCATCAAGATGATGAGCTCCATCGCGACCGCGACGTGGAACAGGAACACCCAATAGCCCCAAGCCGGTGCCGGCGGCAGGTAGAGGGCCACCTCGATGAGGAACCCCGTGGCGCCGGTGATCCAGAGCAGGATCAGCAGCAGCCAGTCCGAACCGGTCGAGCGGGCGGCGGCGCGGTTGATACGGCGCACCCGATTGACGGCGAACAGGGTCACGCCGTACAGCATCGCGATGCCGGCGATGGTGCCGATGAGACGAGAGGGGTACCAGAGCGGGATCGGCGCGCCGGTCTTCTTGACGCCGAGCAGGGCGAGCCCGTAGTCGAGGAGAGTGGCAGTCAGCAAACCGAGGAAACCCCAGACGGTCATCGCGTGGAGGAACCAGCGCCGCCGGTAGAACGGCTCGACAACCTTGTCGTCCTTGCAGTCCTCGCGGTAGCGACGCTGCCCGATCGACTCGCGCGCCACGGTGTCCCACGCGGCGGCGATCGTACGGCGCAGTTCCGTGCGGCCGCCGAGCAAGCTGCGCACGGTGACGCCCTCGGAGTGCGCGACCCGCCGGGCCATCCGCGCAACGCCGATCACGCCGGCGAGCGCGAGCAACATCATTACTGCGATGCCCATCCAGTGGATCAGGCCTTCTGGGATGAAGCCGAACAGATCGAGACGTCTGGTGTCCTGCCACCCGTGGTCGGCGTACAGGAACGCCGCGAAGAACGCGGCGACGCCTACTGCGAGCAAGGAGCCGGCAACCGGCCTGGTGTAAAGGATGCGGGCCAGCCCGGTCGGGTCGTAACTGGCAATGGCGTACTTGCGCGCGCTCACCATGAACTCGCCAGGATCAGCCTCGGTCGGGCAGCTGTCCGAGCACAGCCCGCAGTGGTAGCAGGTCCACAGCTCCTTGCTCGAGAGCAGCTCGTCCTTGAGCCCCACTTGGGCGTAGCGGATCAGGCGGCGCGGGAACGTGCCGTCGTTGTCGGCCAGCGGGCAGGTCGCCGTACACGTGCCGCAGCTGAAGCACGCCCCGACGTCGGCAACGCCGAAACGCTGCAAGTCGGTGAAGAGATCGATGTCGGCTGTCGTGGTCATCGCCGTTCCCCCTTGGCGGCGTAGTGGTAGTAGCCGTCGTCGTCGGCGTCGCCGACCTCGACCACGTAGCCGTAGCGACGCATGCCCATGATCCAGTACACGACCTCGTGTGCCGGCCGGCCGATCCGCTCGGCCACCTCAGGCACGCTCAGCGCATCGCTACCCAGTGCCTCGAGGATGGGCCGGTGCATCAATGGTTCCTCGCGGATGACTTCTCGCGGATCGCGCAGTGTCGTGCTCATGACACGACCGCCTCTCGCAGGCTGTCGATGGCCGCCAGCATTTGCTCGTCGGTGTGCCCTAGCAGGTCGATCGCGTCGAGCTCACACACCGGCACACAACCGCCACAGCCCTTGCACGTGGCAGCGCTGATCTCGGCGATCTGCTTGCCGTCGCAGGTGATCAGGCTGATCGCTTCGTACGGGCAGCTCGCGATGCAGGCCTCGCAACCCGTGCACCTGTCCTGATGGACGACGGCCACGAGCGGGTCGAGTTCGGCCAGACCCTTCTTCAGGATTCCACCGCTCTGCGTCACGGCAGCAAGGCCGGACGCCACGCTCTCCGCCGCGGTTTTCGGCCCCTGGCAGCTGCCGGCGATCAGGACGCCGTCGACGACGGTCTCGACCGGGCGCAGCTTCGGGTGGATCTCGTTGTAGAAGCCGTCGCCGCCGACCGGCAGTTTCAGCAGGCTCGTCAGCTCCTCGTTGCGCCGTGGCACCATGCCGGTCACCAGCACGACGAGATCGACGGGAAGGACGATCTGCTCGCTGCTCGTCGACGGGTCGAGAACCGTCACGGCGAGCCGGTTACCGCTGCGCGCGACGGCGGGTGGCGCGTCGTCCGGAAAGCGCATGTAGACCGAACCGCGCTCGCGCGACTCCGTGTACATCAGCTCAAACTTGCCGTAGGTCCGTACTCCTCGGTGCAGGTGGTACTGCTTGACCGACGCGTCGAGCGCATGAACCTTCAACGACGCGTGCACCGCCGCTGAGCAGCAGAACTTCGAGCAGTACTCGTTGCCACCGGGTTGGCGGTTGCCGACGCAGTAGATGTAGGCGACCGATCGAACCGGCCGGCCGTCGTGAATCAACTGCCCACCGCGCGCGTAGTCGACCAACGTGGAGAACTCGGCAAGGGTGAGCACGCCGTCGATGCCGTAGCCGAATTCGCCGACATCGGGTGTGTAGGTGTCGGCACCGGTAGCGACGATGAACGTCCCGACCTGTACCGAGATCAGCTCGCCACGCACCCGCAACTGCGCGGTGTAGTTGCCGAACGTTCCGCTCTTGCCGATGAGCTCGGCTTCGGTGAAGACGGTGATGCTCGGACGACTCGCGACGTCGGCCTGCAGCTGCGCGATCTGCTCATCGCCTCGCCGGTCGCCCGGGAACATCGGCCCCAGGTCGGCGAGGCGGCCACCGACCCTTGACTCACGCTCGACGAGATAGACGTGCAGACCGATGTCGGCCAGACCGACCGCCGCACGCAGCCCGGCTACACCGGCACCGACGACCATCGTGGCCGGAGTGGTCTCGACGACGAGCGGCTCGAGTGGCACCGACAGCTTGGTCTGCGCGAGCCCGGCCTTGACGAGGCCGATCGCCTTTTCCGTGGCGCCGGCCGGATCGTCGGTGTGCGCCCACGAACACTGCTCGCGAACGTTGACCTGCGTGTACGCGTAGGGATTGAGCCCTGCACGCTTGGCCACGCCGCGGAAGGTGATCTGGTGGAGCTTGGGTGAGCAGGAAGCCACCACCAGCCCGTCGAGATGCTGATCGCGGATCGCCTGAACCATTTCCTTCTGCGTGCCGTCGGAGCACGCGAACAGCGTCGTCTCCGCGACAACCACATCGGCGTCGCCGCCGACCGCCTCACGCACCTTATCGACGTCCACGTAGTCGGAGATGTTGCCGCCGCAGTGGCAGATGTACACACCGACGCGTCGCGGCTCGCTCATGCCGGCACCACCTCCGCCGTCTTCACACGTTCCAGGTGCGCGGCAACCTGGGCTACCGCCGCGCCTGCGTGCAGGATCGAGTCGACGATGTCCTTCGCACCGGATGCCGTTCCCGCGACGAAGACGCCAGGGACATCGGTGAGCCCCGGGTCGAGGTCGGCGCTCGGCTCGGCGACGTAATGGAACTCGTCGAGCCCGAGTTGGACGTTGCTGAACAGTCGCTCCACCTCGCGGTTGGGTTGGATCCCGACTGCGAGGACGACCAGGTCGTACTCGGCTTCTACGATGTGCCCGCCGTTTTCGATGTCCTCGTAGCGCAGGACGAGGTTGCCCCCAGGCAATTCGGTGACCTCTGCGACGCGACCGCGGATGTACGTGGCGCCCATGTCCTGAGCTTGCTGGTAGAACTCGTCATAGCGCTTGCCGGCCGCGCGGATGTCCATGTAGTGCATCGTCACGTCGGCAAGCGGAAGCGCGCCCATGATGAGCTGGTTCTGCTTGACCGAGTACATGCAACAGACCTTCGAGCACAACGGATTGCCCACCGTCTTGTCGCGCGAGCCCGTGCAGGAGATGTAGGCGATGCGGTCGGGGACCTTTCCGTCGCCCGGGCGCAGCACGGTGTTGTACGGCCGCGTCGGCGCCAGCAACCTGTCCATCTGCATGCCGGTGATCACGTTGGGGTACCTGCCCCAGCCGTACTCGGGCTTCAGGTCGGCGGCGAACAACTTGTACCCGGTCGAGACGACCACGGCCCCGACGCTGAAGGTTTGCGTCACGGCGCGCTGGTTGAAGTCGATCGCGTCGGCGGGGCAGGCCGTCACGCACTCCTGGCACTCGGAGCAGACGCCACAGTCGACGCACGCGCTGGCCGATGCGAGGGCTTCCGCCTCGGTGAGTGGTTGCTCGATCTCGGTGAATTCTTGCGGCACTGCGGGCAGCACGGTCTCGGCAGGCTGCGGCCCGGATCGGGTGTAGGCCTGCTGGCGGCCGAGCACGGCGCCCTTGTCGACGGCGTCCAGCAGCCCATCGAGCGCCGTGAACCCGTCGAGTGGAAGCTCGTTCAACCAGCGGTCGATCATGTGCGCGGCTCGGCGTCCCGCACCGACCGCCCGTGCGATGTCGGTCGGACCGGTCTCGACGTCGCCGGCAGCGAACAGGTAAGGGATCTCGCTCTGCAGGGTGGTCGGGTCCGCGGCGATGCGGTCACCCTTGGCGGTGCCGGCAAGTTCTTCGAACGGCGAAGGGTCCGGCGCCATGCCAATGGCGGAGATCACGGCGTCGCATCCGAGGACGAACTCACTGCTCGGAAGGGGTTCCGGTCGGCGGCGCCCACTGGCATCCGGCTCGCCCAACCGCATACGCGTGCAGCGCAACCCGACGACCTTGCCGCACTCGTCGGTGACCACAGCAACGGGCGCAACGAGGAAGGCGAAGTGCGCGCCCTCCTGCTCCGCCTCGTCAACCTCGGCCGCGTGGGCGGGCATCTCCTCGCGTCCGCGGCGGTACGCGACCAGCGTTTCGGCTGCGCCCAGCCGGCGCACGGTGCGCGCCGCATCCATGGCGACGTTGCCGCCGCCGACGACGACGACGCGCTTGCCCACGAGATCCGGCGCCTGCCCAAGGCGGACGTCGCGCAGGAAGCCGAGTCCGGACAGAACGCCGGCCGAGTCTTCGCCAGGGATGCCGAGCGGTGTTACCCGAGGCGTGCCGGTCGCCAGCAACACGGCGTCCCAACCCTCGCCCTTGAGACGGGGGATGTCGGTGACGCGCGCGGAGGTCTCGATCTGGACACCCAGGGCGGTGACGTTGGCGATGTCTTGCTCGACGACCTCGGGCGGAAGGCGGTACGCGGGTAGGGCGTACCGCAAGAACCCACCTGGTTGCGCCTCGGCTTCGAATATCTTCACCTCATAGCCCAGCCGCGCCAGCTGCCAGGCTGCGGTGAGCCCGGCCGGGCCAGACCCGACGATGGCCACCCGCCGACCGTTCGGCTCGGCGACTGTGATGCCCGGGCCGTCGTGGTCTGCGTAGTGCCGGTCGGCAACGAAGCGCTTGAGGCGTCGGATCATGATCGGCGATTCGAGCGAGCCACGGGTGCACTCGCCTTCGCATGGCGCGTAGCAGGCGCGACCGAGCGTCCCGACCAGTGGCGTCGCATCGAGCACCAGCCGGAATGCTTCCTCGTACTTGCCACTGCGGATCAGCGACACGTAGCCGTGCGCCTTGATGCCGGCCGGACAGTTGTCGATGCACGGGGACGAGCCCGCGCGGGTGATCACTGCCTTCTTCGGCACCGCCTGCGGAAAGGCGATGTGAGCCGCCCGCCGCGCGACCAGTCCGGAGTTGAACTCGTCGGGCACCGCGACAGTGCATGCGAGCTGGCACGCGTCACAGCCGGTGCAAGCCGCCCAGTCGACGAAAGTCGGGTTCTGCCGGACGGCAACCTCGAAGCCGGCGTTGTCGCGGCGCCGGATGTTCGTGACTTCGCTGTAGGTCTTGGTCGTGATGTTCGGGTGGTTGATGGTCGTGGACATCTTCGGCCCGGAGATGCAGCTCGCGCAGTCCAGTGTCGGAAAGACCTTGCTCAGCAGGATCATGCGCCCGCCGACGCTCGGCTCCTTCTCGACGAGCAGCACCCGGTAACCCATGTCACCGAGCTTGATCGACGACTCCATCCCGCCGATGCCGCTGCCGATGACCGCGACGTCGTAGTCCATAGCTACTCCCGAACCGCCAGCCGCGCCGGCTTGACCGGCGCGCCTGCTAGATGAAGAGGTTCACGTTCGACTCGTCTGCGTCGCCTAGGTAGGAAGCGACGCCCGCATACTCGATGCCATCGATGAGGTCTTCCTTCGAAAAGCCCATGACGTCCATCGACATGGTGCAAGCGACGAGCGTCACACCCTGCTCACGCGCCGACTCGATCAACGCGGGCAGACTCATGACGTTCTGTTGACGCATGACCCGCTTCATCAGCTTGGGGCCAACGCCACCGAAGTTCAGGTGCGACATCGCCAGCCGCTCGGGCCCCCGGGGCATCATCCGGCCGAACGCTTTCTGCAGCGGCTTCTTGCCCTTGCTCGAGACCTTTTCCCCGCGCCGCAAGGCGTTGAGGCCCCAGAACGTGAAGAACATCGTCACGTCGTCGTCCATCGCCGCGGCACCATTCGCGATGACGAACGCGGCGAAGACCTTGTCGTACTCACCGCTGAAGACGACGATCGTCTTTTTCGACATTGCGGCCCGTCCTTCCTTGTTCGAGCAGACCGCCCGGGTCAGGCGGCCACTGCGCTGGCCGGCCCGAGGTCCGTCAGCACGTGCGAGAACTCCCGCATGTAGTTGACGAACGGCTCGGCACAGACCGAACACAGTGCCGCCATCTTCAGTCGTTGGGGCGCGAGCCCCTTCTGCTTCATGAGTTCTTGTGCTTGCGCGGCGATGTTCGCCGTACGATGCGCGCAGTCAGGCAGGAGCGGGCACTCCTCGCCGTCCGAGGCGATGAACACGCCATCGATGCCGTGTTCCAGTGCGTGCAATATCCAGCTCGGCTTGATCCCGCTGCTGCACGGCATGCTGATGACGGCGACCGAGGCCGGGTAATGCAGATGGCGGCTACCGGCCAGATCGATGCCCGGGTCGGAGATGTTGTTCGTCGAGAAGACGAGTATCCGCGGGACGAACCCGTTCTCGCTCAAGCTCGACATGGCCAGATCACTTCGTCTTGCGAACGAACAGCCGCAGGTACCCGCCGTCCTCGAAGTAGCCGAGGAACTCGTGTCCCATCTTCTTCGACCACGCGGGGAGGTCCTTCAACGTTCCGGAGTCGGTGGCCTGCACCTCCATCACGGCGCCGACTGCGACCGCGCCGATGCCCTTCTTGGCGGCCAGGATCGGGCCCGGGCAAGATGTGCCACGAGCATCGACAACCTTGTCCACGGCGAGTTCCTTGAGATCCTCGACTGCTGTTGTCATTGCGATACCTCCATGGGCGCACGCGCACGTTCGCGCGTTTGGGTCGATGTCGTGTGGAGCTGGGCCAGGTCCAGGTCGAGCGGGTGCCCGGCGCATGCTCGCCCGGACGCCGCGTTGGACAACGTGGCTGCGATCTTCGGCAGGGCGGCCAGCACGGATTTGCGCTGTGCCGGGTCGAGGTGGTGCAGGTCGCCGGACGCATCGCCTTCCGGCGCGACCCCCCCGGCCACCACCATGGCGATCAGGGCGGTTCCGGAGCGGACAAACGCTCGTGCGCACTCGAAGCCGAGTGGGCCGAGCCGGAAGCGCGGCTCGAGATCGACCTGCGCGGCGAGTTCCTTCCACTCGGCCAGACACCGAGCCAGGAACGCTCCGTCGTCTGCTCCGGCGGAGAGCCGTGGGCACGCGTTCGCAGCGCCGGTGATCGGCCGACCCTGCATGTCGGTGACCACCACCGTGACGGCCAGCAGCTGAGCGGCCACCTCGGCAACGGCATCCGCAAGGGCGAGGGGTAGCGGGGCGCCCCCGGCTTGCCGCGCGACGTCCGGCATGCCGCGGTCGGCGAGCT
Source organism: uncultured Actinomycetes bacterium (assembly GCA_963782965.1). Classification (GTDB taxonomy): domain Bacteria; phylum Actinomycetota; class Actinomycetes; order Acidothermales; family Acidothermaceae; genus CAWALV01. The sequence continues at coordinate 78,046 of CAWALV010000006.1, read as the reverse complement.
GCTCGATCTTCTCCGCTGGAAAGCGCCACTGCCGGCCGATCTTGACGGCGGGCAACGCGCCCTGCGCCGCCATCCGGTAGACCGTCGAGCGGTCGACGTCGAACATGAGCTGCACCTGTCGCGCTGTCAGCAACCCGTTCGCGTTCTTCTGCATGCCCTGCATGTCATGCACGCTAGGCAGCCGCGCGCTGCCCGAATACGGCCCATGGTCCCGCCGGCCCTGTGATCCAGCTCTCATTCGATCGGAAGGGACGGCGGTGAGCGCGGCGGGGTCAGCAGGGCAGGGTCAGCGGCGGCGGCCGCCGCCGCTCACAACTCGAACGCGTGAGTCGCCGTGTGAACCTCGCCGTCGCGAGTGAAGTCGATCGCGAACTTGGCAGTCGTGAGGTCGGCGAGCAGCACCGCGCGCTCGGCCTCGGTTTGCCAGCGGAGGCAGAGGCGACCGTCGATGACGTCGTGACTGAAGCCGCCGGCGAACGCGGGATGGCTGTTGCGGAACCGGATCAAGGCGAGGAGCTGCCGCACGACCGATTGCTGGAGGGCGGCAGCGATCTCGTCGCTCTGGTAGTAGTGACGATTGACGTCGCGCCCGACGCCGGAGCGGGCAAGCAGCGCCATGTCGTTCACGCCCGCCAACAAGCCGACGTAGTAGACCTGCGGCACACCCGGCGTGAAGAATTGAATCAACCGGGCCAGCAGGTACTTTCGATCGTCGCGGCCGAGGGCGTCGTAGTACGTGCAGTTCACCTGATAGAGGTCGACGTTCGAGGCAGCCGTACCGGTGGCGCGTCGGCTCGTGCCGCCGGAGTTGTCGTGGATGGTCTCGACCAGGCGACCGATCTCCGGCCGCCCGAGCAACCCCGCCTCGCCCGAGCTTTCTGCGACATCGACGATGCCGATGCCGTCGTGGGTGTCGAGAACGGTCACGGCGTTGTTCGGCCTGATGTCGAACCAGTGCCGCAGTGGTTCTGCATCGCCTGCAATGAGGGCATACAAGACGAGCGGCGGCAGCGCGAAGTCGTACACCCAGTCGACGTGGCGCGCGACCTCCAACTGCATGCCGTGGCTCCCGTGCACCTCGACCAAAACCTCGACGCCGAGGCTGCGTGCCTGCGCTGTCACCTCGTCGACGAAGTCGTAGGTCTGCGGCGTCATGAAGCACGTCGTCCCGCGGGTCTTGATCGCGTAGCCGACCGCGTCGAGCCGGATGACGGTGACGCCGCCATCGGCCAACGCCGACAGCACCGACTTCAGATACCGGGCCCCTTCGACGCTTCGCACGTCGATGTCGATCTGCCGGTCGGTGAACGTCGTCCAGACGAAGTGGTCGCGGTCGCCGAGACGCATCCGGGTGAACGGCAGCCCGGGCCGGGGCCGGAAGATGCGCAGCAGGTCGGACTCCGTCGCGCCGCCGGCGAAGACGCGGCCGAGGGTGAGGAACATGTCGGCGTACGGCGATGCCTCACCACGAGCGAGCACGTCACGGAACCGGTCGGAATCGCTCGAGACGTGGTTGACGATGAGGTCGGCCATGACGTCGTGGTGACGCGCCAGTGCACGGACGTCGTCCCAGGTGCCCAGGCGTGGATCGACCTGGGCATGGTCGGCCGGGTCGAAGCCGGCGTCCGCCCCGTCGTAGGGGTGGAAGAACGGCAACATGTGCACCCCGCCGAACAGGCCGACGAGCGGGCCGCGCAACAGATCGGCAAGCCCCGCGATCGTGCCGCCCAGGCGGTCGGCGTAGGTGATGAGCTGCACCTGGTTGCGCATCGCCCTCCCTCCGGTCAACCGGACGTTAGCAGGAGCGCATCAGCCAGCCGTCGCTACAGCGCTTCGAGAGCCGCCTTCATGCCGGCGGCGGCGGTGTCGCCGAGTTCGCGTACCGCGCCGCGGATCAGAGGGGCGGCGAGACGCCAGACACCCTTGAGCTCGAAGCGCGCAGTGTAAGTGACGCGGGTCAGGCCGTCGATCCGGTCGAACGCGATGGTGTCGGTCGCGGTCAGGGTCGCGTTCTCGCCCCGCAGTCGCACGATCCGGTAGGGCTCGTAGTCCTGGACGACGTAGTGCAGTTGCGTCTGCCTGTCGCGGAATCGGGAGGTGTTGACGTACGTCGTCCCCACGACCCCGGTACCACTGGCTCGCGTCGTGATGACCGTGTTCGGGTCCCACTGCGTCGTCGTCGTGAAGTCGGAGAGGTAGTCGAAGACCGTGCTCAGCGGCTTGTCGACCAGCACGGTACGGCGTATCTGCATCGTTCTTCCGTTCTCTCGCCAGCTAGGGCCCGCTAGGGTCGGTGCGCATCGAGCGGGCCATCGGCCGCGCCCACAACGCCGTCCAGGCCTGCACGGGTATGTAGCGAGCCGCCTTCGCAAGCGTCGCCATCTGCCACGGGAAGGTGATCTGTTGCTTGTCGCGTTCTATGCCGTCGCAGATGGCCCGGGCGGCTTCGGCTGCCGAGACCATGAACGGCATCCGAAAGTCGTTGTCCTCGACGAGGCCGGTCTCCACGAACCCGGGGCACACGGTCGTCACGTTCACCCCGCGAGGGCGAACCTGCACCCGCAACGATTCGAGCATGTTGATCAGCGCGGCCTTCGTCGAGCCGTACGCGGCCGCACCGGGCATCCCTCGGAAGCCCGCGACCGAAGCGATACCTGCGATGGTGCCTTGCCCGCGCGCGAGCATGTCGGGAAGGACTGCGCCGATCACGTTGCTGGTGCCGGTGACGTTCACCGCGAAGTGCCGGCTCACCAACTCGACGTCCCACGCGCGCGGGTCGAGCTGCTTCCAGTAACCTGCGGAACTGACCACCAGGTCGAGCCGGCCGAACTCGCCGCGAACGCGGTCTGCGGCGGCGGCGACAGCCTTCGCATCTGTGACGTCGAGTGGTGCGACCAGCATGCGTCCTGCCGACACCTTCTGCAGCTCTTCCTCTCGGCGGGCCGAGATGGCGACCCTGGCGCCGCGGCGCGCGAGTTCCTCCGCCACCGCCGCACCGATGCCACTCGAGGCGCCGACGATCCAGGCCGTCGATGTGTCGACCTTCACGTGCTCCTCCTCAACTGAAGCTGGCTGACGTCGAGGTAGCCGCTGCGAAAGCCCGCCTCGCAATAGCCGAGATAGAACTCCCACATCCGGCGAAAGGTCTCGTCGTGGCCGGTGCCGTGCAGCCGCGGCCAGTTGCGCAAGAAGTTCTCGCGCCACAGCTTCAGCGTCAGCGCGTAGTGCTTGCCCATGTCGTGGCGATCGGTCACGCGCAGCTGCGTGTGGGCGGCGAGATTCTCCTCGATCGCCCTGATCGAGGGAATGATGCCGCCCGGGAAGATGTACTTGTGGATCCAGCTGTAGTTGTTCCGGGTCGCGAGCATCCGGTCGTGCGACATCGTGATCGACTGCAACGCCACGCTGCCGCCGGGAGCCAGCAGCCTCTCGAGCGCGCCGAAGTACGCCGGCCAGTACGCCTCGCCCACCGCTTCGATCATCTCGACGCTGACGATCGAGTCGTACTCGCCGCCGATCTCGCGGTAGTCGGCCAGGCGCACGTGCACGAGATCAGACACGCCCGCGGCGGCGGCGCGCCCGCCTGCCAGCGACGCCTGTTCCTGAGACAGCGTGATCGTGGTGACGTCCGCCCCGCGCTGTGCGGCGCGGACGGCGAGCGCGCCCCACCCGGTGCCGATCTCGAGCATCCTGCTGCCCCGCCTGACGCCCGCAAGATCGAGTGCGCGGTCGATCTTGCGCAGCTGCGCAGCCTCCAGCGCTTGAGGTGCGAGCGCGCCGGCAGGCGCATGCGGGTCAGGAAAGAGTGCCGCGGAGTAGCTCATCGTCGGGTCGAGGAATGCGGCGAACATCTCGTTGCCCAGGTCGTAGTGCGCCGAGATGTTCGCGCGTGCGCCGGCAAGGGTGTTGCGCTGCTCGTGCGGGGCCGGCCGCATTGCAAGAGCGCGCAGCCTCTGCAGCTTCGCCGGCACCAGCGCGCTCAACCGTTGCGCGAACGGGGTGAGGAGCTCGGCCAGGTCGGTGCCGGCAGCCGACCGCCAGTCCCCGGCCATGTACGCCTCTCCGAACCCGATGTTGGCGTCGTGGCCCAGCCGATTGAACAGCGCTTTGGGGCGCACGACCTCCATCACGGGCGACCCGGGCTCGCCGCGGCCCAGCAGGCGACCGTCGGGGTAACGCACCTGCACCGGCACCTGCGCTGCGGCGTGCTCGAAGATGCGCCTCGCAATCGCCGACCGGGCCAGCGAGTGTCGTGCGCCCGCCACGCCCAACCACGGCATCGCATTCGACAGGCTCATGCGGAACGCCCCCTCGTCACATCGGTGTTGTCAGTTCTGCGTCGCTGCTGGACGGGCACCCGACGCAACCACAACCAGACGCCGTGAAGGCGGATCAGTACCGGCACCCGCCAGGCCGAGAGCGGGTAGCGCAAGACGCTCCACACGACGCCGCGGCGGGTCGCCGGCCGGAGCCGACCGTGCAAGCTCGCGCGAAAGGCCACCGCATCATCGAGCAGTAGCCTGACGGCGACGAACACGGCGTCGTCGCGCAAGGCGAACTGCATGTCGTAGCTGCCGCTGACGTCGAAGAACGGGGAGACGTACAGCGCCTTGTCGGCTCGGGCGCGACCATCGGCACCCGGCTGCAGGAAGTACGCGTGCCGGCCGCCGTAGGTGTTGTGCACCTCGGCGACCACGCACGCCAGGGCACCCGCGCTGTCGAAGCACCAGAACACCGAGATCGGGTTGAAGACGTAGCCGAGCTGCCGCGCGCCCGAAAGCATGACGACGCGCCCGCCCTCGCCGAGGTCGATACCTCGTTGCGCGAGATAACTCTCGACGTTGGCCTTGAGTGGCAGTGCTGGGTCACCGAGATGGTCGGCGCTGCGAAGCTGGGCCAGGGGCCGCAGATACCAGGGCAAGTGCGGTAGCCCGTCGAGGTCGACCAGCCAGTAGAGCGCGGTGTGGGCGAATGCGTGGGCCACCGGCGACCTCCGCCGGTGCGCCACCCGGCCCACGACCAGCGCGGGCAGGGCGGGCAGCTTGATCGACGGTTCGAGGCTCGTGGGTGCCGGCCGCGACGGGCCGGGGAACCCCGCCGCCGCCGGCGTCGAGGTCGCGGTGAGGGTCGCCATGCTCACCACTCGACCCCGAAGTGACGCGCGGCTGCGACACCCGAGCGGCAGCCGTCTTCGTGGAAACCCCAACCGTGGTAGGCGCCCGCGTACGCGGTGCGCTCGCCGGCGAGGTCGGCGAGACGCGCCTGAGCGCCAACCGCCTCGGGGGTGTACACCGGGTGCTCGTAGCGCATGGTGGCGACGACCGACTCAGGCTCGATGCGCTCACCGTCGTTGAGCGTGACGAGGAAGTCTTGCGGGGAGTCCAGGCCCTGCAGCCGGTTCATCCAGTAGGTGACGGCGACCGGCTCGTCACTGCGCGCACAGGAACGCATGCGGTAGTTCCAGGATGCGCGCGTTGCCGGCGACCTCGGCAACAAGGAGCGGTCGGTATGCAGCACGGTGGCGTTCTCGGAGTAGGTGAACTGCTTGAGAACGCTCACCTCGTCGTCGGTCGGATCGGCCAGCATCGCGAGTGCCTGATCGGCATGCGACGCGATCACCACCCGGTCGACAGTCGTCGTGACACCGGCTACGTCTGTCACGTACACGCCTGCCTCACCGCGTCGAATGTCGGTGACCGCGCGCTCGGTGCGCACATCGGCAAGCAGCGCGCAGACTCGCTCCACGTAGGTACGCGATCCCCCGACGACCGTGTACCACTGCGGCGCACCACTGAAGCGCAGCAGCCCGTGCTGGTCGAGGAAGCGGAACAGGTAGCGCGCCGGGTACTCCAGCACGAGTGCACGACCGGTCGACCACACGCACGACACCAGCGCGACCGCGTAATGGCTGACGAAGTGCTCGCTGAACCCGTGTTCGCTGAGGAACTCGCCGAACGTGGTCAGATCGTCGTCGTCCGTCGCCTTCAAGAAGTCGGCGGCCCGGGCGTGGAAGCGGCGGGTGTCCATCAGCAGCCGGCGGAAGCGCTTGCTTCGCAGACGGCCGAGCTGCTCAACCGCGCCTTTCGCGCCGCGGCCGCCCGAGTATTCGAGGCCGCACTCCTCGCAGGACACGCTCATGCTCATCTCGGTGCGGCGCACCGGGACCTCGAGCTCGCGGAACAACCGACGCAGGAGCGGATACGTGCGGTCGTTGTGCACGATGAAGCCGCTGTCGACCGCGTGCTTCGCACCCGTCACGTCGACTACGTCGTGCGTCTCGGCGTGGCCGCCGGTGCGCGGCGCCGCCTCGAAGAGGGCGACGCGGTGCGTGCGAGAGAGCAGGTAGGCAGCGGTCAGCCCCGACACCCCGGCACCGACGACGGCGACGCTCGGCCGCCGGCCGGTAGGCACATCGGTCATGTTCGAGGTCATTTCGCTGCTTCTCCTTCGTGGCGCTGTTCCCGACACGTTAAGTTGCCTGTCGAGGGATTGTCAAACTTCTGTCTAGGAGCTGTTACACTTTCGGCATGGTGAGCGCCCAGGACCTGCCGCGGCTGCGCATCGGAGAGCTCGCGCGACGCGTCGGCGTCAGCGAGCACGTGCTGCGCGCATGGGAGATGCGCTACGGGCTGCTCCGCCCCATGCGCTCCGCCGGCGGTTTCCGGCTGTACTCGAGCGGCGACGAATGGCGGGTGCTCCGCATGCAGGAGCACATGGCCGCCGGGCTGTCGGCCGCGCAAGCCGCGCGCAGCGTCCTTACCGAGACCGTGGGCAATCCGAGCAGCATTGGGCGGGCGCCCGGCAATCCGCCCTCCGCCGGCGCCGGTTTGCAGAGCTCGACCGCGGGGTCGCAGACGCCGCCGGACGCCGCCGACCCGCAGGCGTTGCGGCGCCTGCTCGGCAGCTGCCTCGACGCCTTCGACGAACCCGGCGCGCAGGCGCTCTTCGATCGGATGCTGGCCGAGCTGTCGCTGCCGACGGTGCTGCGCGACGTCCTCGTGCCCTACCTCGCCGAGCTCGGCGAGCGCTGGGAACGAGGCGACGTCAACGTGGCGCAGGAACACTTCGCAAGCAACCTGCTGCGCGGGCGCATCGCCGGGCTCGCGCGCGACTGGGGTAGCGGGTACGGGCCGCGTGCGCTGCTGGCCTGCGCGCCCGGCGACCAGCACGAGCTCGCGCTCATGATGTTCGGCATCACCTTGCACCGCAATGGCTGGCGCATCGACTACCTCGGGCCGAGCACGCCGCTGGCCGATCTCGCAGCGGCCGTCGAAGCCGCCCGCCCGGACCTCGTCGTCGTCTCTGCCACGCTGCCCGGCACCTTGGGGTCGCACCGTCGTGCGCTTCGCACCCTGGCGCAACGCGTGCCGCTCGCGCTCGGAGGCTCAGGCGTTCCGGAAAGGCTGGCCGAAGCGATCGGCGCCCGCCACCTGGTGCACGACCCTGTCACCGAGGCGGAGTCGCTCGCGGCCACCTGGTAGCAGGTCCGCCGCACCCGCCGCCAGCGCTACCAACCGTCTTCTCAACGCCGCTTACGGCGTTCGGATCGCTGTTTCCACCGCGGCCCGGGCGTCACCCTCGGCGCCGAGGTGCACCTCGATCTGCATCTTCTCCAGCATGTGCGCCATCGGCTCGCCCATGTGGTCGGCGACGACGGTGTTCACCTTGTGCTCGCGAAGGACCCGCGCGATCCGGGCATGGTGGGTGCCTTCGCCACCTTCGTCGTGCAAGCGATCCCAGTCGACGACGAACTCGTCCCACCCCACGATCCGCCCGCCGATGGCCGTCGCGAGGGCGAGTCGGTGAGCACGTCCCCATCGGGGATCGATCAGCGCGCCGTCGACAGGGACGCACACGATTGTGTTGTCGGCCATCTCATCTCGCTTTCCGCAGGCGACTGCCATGAGTCATCGGTCATCGGTCATCGGATTCTTGAACTCGGCCATGCGATCCGTCAGGTGCGCGCAGGCTCGAACGCACACGCCGGGTCATCCCCGAGCGGGTCGCCGGTCGCGGCATAAGCCCGGGCTCTGGAGCCACCGCACAAGTCGGCGTACTCGCAGCGCCCGCACCGACCCGTGAAGTCGGCCGCTCGAATCCGCCGCAACAGCGGGTCGTCGCGATAGATGTCGGCCAGCGCGCGGCTCCGGACGTTTCCCAACGGCAGCGGCAGAAACCCTGCGGGATGCACCTCGCCGTCGTACCCGACGAAGATGATCCCCTTGCCGTCGCGGGTGGCTGCCGTATGGGCGCTGGGCAACCGGGTGGACGGCCCGAGCCTGCTCTGCAGGTCAACGGACAGTCGCCGGTACAGCGGGCCGCTCGGTGCCGGGCGCTGCGCTCGGCGTTCGGCGACCACGCGCCGGAAGAACGGCGCCTCGACCGTGCGGACCACCATTCCGTAGTGGGAGGCGTCGAACAGGAAGTGGCAGACCTGCTCGTGCTCGTCTGCGGTTATCGCACCGGTCGAGGTTCCTCGCCCGACGTGCACGAGGAAGAACACTTCCCAGATGTGCGCGCCTGCGGCTAGGACTGCAGCAGCCAGCTCGGCGAGTTCGACGACGTTCGCGCGCATCACCGTCGTGTTCACCTGCACGCGCAGGCCGGCGCCGGCCAACATCCGGATGGCCTGCAGGGTCGCTTCGTAATGACCCGCGATGCCGCGCACCGTGTCGTGGGTGGCCGCTGTCGCGCCGTCCAGGCTGACCGATACCGCCTTGACGCCGCTGCCGGCGATTCGCGCGATCAGCTCGGGCGTCAGCAGCGCGCTCACCGACGGGGAAAGTGCCACCGGAACGCCGAGCGAGTCGGCCCCCGCGACGAGGTCGAACAGATCGGGTCGCAGCAGGCAGTCGCCGCCGGTCAGCACCAGGATCGGGTGCGGCGAGCCGAACGCCGCCACTTGCTCGATCAATCGAGCGCCCTCGTCAGGCGTCAGCTCCCCCGGCAATGCTTGGGCGGTCGCAGACGCACGGCAGTGCCGGCATGCCAACGGGCACGCGCGGGTGGTCTCCCAGAACACCAGCATCGGACGCCGAGAGAAGTCGACGCCCGGCCGCACGAACGACGGCACGGACGACGGCACAGTGGATCGCGGCGCACTCACCGTGGTGCTCATATCCGCGCCGCCCGCGCCGGGACGGCAGCCGTGGACATCTCGGCCAGTACCTTCGCCGCACACTGATGGGCCTGGGTGATGCAGCCGACCACCCCGGCGCCGCGGTAGGCCGCGCCGGTGAGGTGCAGGCCGCGCCGCTCGCTCAGCGCGGCGTCCAGGCGATCGAGCCGGCCCTGGTGCCCGACGGTGTACTGCGGCAACGCTCGCGGCCATCGCTGCACGTGAACGTGGAGTGGAACAGCCGACAGTTTCATCGCTTCGGCCAGCTCGCTGCGCACCCGCGCGACCAGCGCCTGGTCATCGAGCGCCGACCACTGGACGTCGTCCGGCCGGCCGACCATAGCCCGCAGGACGACAGTGCCGTTGGCCGGATACGACCACTTCGCCGACAGCCAGCTACAGCCGACGAGCAAACGCCCCTCGGCAGGTGGTACCAGGAACCCGGTCCCGTCGAGCGGGCGGCTGACCTCGTGCGCCGGATACGTGAGCGTGACGGTGGCGACGTCGACGTAGGGAATCGCACGCAGCTGCGCCGCGGCGGTCGGCGCCATCTCCTCGAGGAGCTCGGCTGCGACGAACGCGGGGGTCGCGAGCACGACCGCATCTGCGTCGAGCGTGCTGGTCGCCGCACCATGCGTGAGCTCCAGCCGGTATCCCGCCGCGGTGTCGTGCACAGCACTCACCCGAGTCCGCCGACGGATGTCGGCCTTCGGTCTGCTCGCTGCCAGGTTGTCGGCAAGCGCTGCAACCAGGCGGCCCAGGCCGCGATCGAGGGTGATCGTCGTCGGACCGTGATGCCGGACGACGTTGCTGGCCACCGCGCCACGGCGGCGCTTGCGCAACGCGAGGTACACGCTGCGGTTGGCGCGCACCAGCGCATCGACGTCCGGCACCGTGCTCCGCGCACTCAGCACATCAGCCCTACCGGCGTACATCCCACCGAGCAGAGGTTCGACGAGGCGTTCGAACAGCTGTGGCCCGAACCTGGACCGCAGCAGCTCCGCGATGGTTGCGTCGGCAGGCAACGCCTGGCGCGGCAGGACGAGGTCGAAGCCCGCGCGCAACGTGCCCGACGCGGAGAGCAGGCGTGAACGAACCAGGGGGACCAACCGATCCGGCACGCCGGCCGCTGTCGGGGCAGGCAGCCGACGCAACTTCCCCTGAGACCAGACGTAGGCTCCGACCGGGGCCGCCGGCACGGCGGCATCCGTCAGGCCCAACTCCTCGAGCAATGCCATCAGCAAGGGCCGCACCGGCAAGGTGTCAGGCCCGGTATCGACCGCCAATGCGCCGATGTGACGGGTCAGCACCTTGCCGCCGAGCCGGTCGGCGTCCTCGATCACCGTGACTCGGGCCGGCGGACCGCCCGCCGGTCGGGTCAAGAAATACGCGGTCGCGAGACCGCTGATGCCGCCCCCGACGACGACGACATGTGGCTGACGCCGGGCTGCAGGGGGCGCCGGCCACTCGGAAGTCACCTCCTGAGTACAGTGCGCGGCCGCGCCCGAACCACAGTGACGAAGGTCCTTCGTTGCAGTCGGATGTGCCCTCTCGCGGCCGGAGAGGCGACACGATCACCGCAGGAGGGTGAGGCTACCCGCGCGGCGGGCCGACGATCACGACGTCGAGGCGGCGCGGCCCGTGGACGCCTTCGACCCTGCTGAACTCGATGTCGCTTGTCGCGCTCGGGCCGCTGATGAAGGTGAGCGGGCGGTCCGGGCGCAGCAACGCGATCGCCTCCGGCACCGTCTGCACGATCTGGTCTGCGCGCACGACTGCAACGTGATGGTCGGGGAGCAGGCTCAGCACTCGCCGTCCCTGGTCGTCGTCCGCGTCGAGCACGACCGTGCCGGTCTCGGCGATCGCGACGCGGCACGCCGTGACCGCCGCATCGGTGGTGTCCAGCTCGTGGGTGGTCAGCGTCGCCGGGTGGCCATCCGTCAGCAGCTCCCGCCCGTCACCGGCCGCGGCCTCGAGCCACCGCCCGGGCACTCCCGGAGGGGCGACCACGCGCCGGTGGCCGGCCAGCAACTGCGCCAGGAGTGCAGGGACGCCGGCGTCCTCCGTGACATGGACGCCCGCTCGGTAGTCGGCGACCCGCGAGACGAACAGGTCGACCACGGCGGCACTCGCCGGCGGGTATTCACCGGCGACGCGGTAGTCGCGAGGTATAGGGCTTCGATCCGTTTCGCCGCGATGCGCGGCATCGTTCGCGGCTCGAATGCGGGCGAGGACGGCGTCACGTGCGTTCACGCGACCGGCCTTCGGTGTCGCATCCACCACTCCCGGAACGTCTCCTTCGGCGGTGCCGGCAGGTCGCGGCTCGCCGTCCAGGCGGCGCCGGGGCCAGGCAGCCTCCCGATGCGACCGCGACGCGACAGCAGCCGGGCGAACCGCAACAGCCGCTCGGCCCGCGCAAAACGGCTGGGTCTACTCATCACCCACGCCATAGCCCGGAAGGCGAAACCCTCGGCGTCGGGACGCCGACCACCCGCCTCCACCGACTTCGCGCGCAAGTGCACCAGCATCGTCGGGATGTCTATCTTCACCGGGCAAACCTCGTAACACGCCCCGCACAGCGTCGACGCGAAGGGCAGCGACGCGTTGGGGTCGTGCTTGTTCCGGACGCCGGTGAGCTGAGGCGACAGGATGGCACCGATCGGACCGGGATAGATCGAGCCGTACGCGTTGCCGCCCGTTCGCTCGTACACCGGGCAGACGTTCAGGCACGCGCTGCATCTGATGCAGTGCAGAGCAGCCCGCCCGGCAGGGTCGCTCAGCGTCGCCGTCCGCCCGTTGTCGAGCAGGACGAGGTGGAACTCGCTCGGCCCGTCCCCGGCGGATACGCCACTCCACATCGACGTGTAGGGGTTCATCCGCTCACCGGTGGCCGACCTCGGCAGCAGTTGGAGGAACACTTCGAGATCGCGCCACGAGGGCAGCACCTTCTCGATGCCCATCACCGTGATGAGGGTCTCGGGCAGGGTGAGGCACATGCGGCCGTTGCCCTCGGATTCGACGACGCCGATCGTTCCGGTCTCGGCGACCGCGAAGTTGGCGCCGCTGACCGCGACCCGCGCGGCCAAGAACAGGCTGCGCAGGTGTGCGCGTGCGGCCATCGCCAGCTCGCGCGGATCGTCCGACAGGTTCGCAGCACCAGGCAGTTCGCGCGCGAACAGCTCGCGGATCTCTGCACGATTGCGGTGGATAGCCGGGACGACGATGTGGCTGGGGAAGTCGTGGCCGAGCTGCACGATGAGCTCGGCCAGGTCGGTCTCGGTCGGCTCTATGCCGGCGGCCAACAGGGCTTCGTTGAGGCCGATCTCCTGCGTGGCCATCGACTTGACCTTGACGACGCTGCGCGCGCCGGTGGCCGCAACCAGGTCGGTCACGATGCGGTTGGCCTCGGCGGCGTCGCGCGCCCAGTGCACGTGCCCGCCGCGGGCACGCACGGCGGCCTCGAGTTGCTCGAGCAACTCCGGGAGCCGGCTCATCGCCTCGGTCTTGATGGCGGACGCCGCTTCACGCAGCTGTTCCCAGTCCGCGAGCTCCGCGACGACGGCGGCGCGTTTCGCGCGGATCGTGGCCGTGGCGCGGGCGAGGTTGCTGCGCAGCTGAGTGTTCTTCAGCGCGCTGCGCGCGGCATCGGGAAAGGACCCGCTGCCCTGCAGGTTGCCTGACCCGTACGCGATCGGCTCGCCCGGCATGCCGACGAACACGCCCGTCACCCGCCGGCTCCTTGTTCGCGCGTGCAGGCAAGTATTTCGGCCAGGTGGAGTGTCTGCACGCCCGCCCGCAACCGCGACAGGCCGCCGCCGATGTGGGCCAGGCACGACGAGTCGCCGGCGGTGCACACCTCGGCTTTCGTGCCGAGCACGTTGCTCATCTTGTCGGCGAGCATCGCGGTCGACACCTCGCTGTTCTTCACGGCGAACGTTCCGCCGAATCCGCAGCACACCTGCGCGTCGGGTAGCTCGACGAGGTCGATCCCCTCGACAGCCCTGAGCAGGCGAAGCGGCTTGTCGTCGACGTGCAGCATGCGCAGCGAGTGGCACGTCGGGTGGTAGGTGACCCGATGCGGGAAATAGCCGCCAACGTCGACGACGCCAAGCACGTCGACGAGGAACTCCGACAGCTCGAAGGTCTGTGCTGCCACGTTGCGCACCCGTTCGGCCAACGTGGGCAGCTCCGCGACCGCCGCGCGGTGTTGATGCCGTACCGACGCGACGCACGAGCCCGAGGGTGCCACGATCACATCGCAGGATCGCAGGGCCGACTCGAAGGTCGCGGTGTGGTGCTCGATGAGGCCGCGCGCCTGCCCGACGTATCCGGTGTTGATGTGCATCTGGCCGCAGCAGGTCTGGTTCTGCGGCATGACCACCTCATGGCCTAGCCGTTCTATGACGGTCACCGTCGCGCGCAGCACCGACGGGAACATCGCGTCGGCGAGGCACGTCGCGAACAGGCCGACGCGCATGTCAGCTGCGGCTTCGATGGCGGCGCACGTACATCCCGTCCCGGCCGGAGGCTGGCCTGGATTCGACTCGGGGCGCTGTACAGCGCTCCGTGTCGCCGACTATAAAGGCGCGATAGGTCGGATGTCTAAGACTGCCCGCAGAGCTGTTCCGCTCTCGAGCAAGGAGTCGTTATGGGTGAGCAGCCGGCGGGGTTCGCCGTTGCACGGCTCGGACCCCCGGGCGCGGAGCGGCCGTTCGCGCTGCGTGACGGTTTGGCGTTCTCACTCGACCCCGTCACGAGCGACATCGACGCCGACTTCCTTTCGGGTAACGGCCTCGAGCTCGCCCGCCGGGCGGTGATGGATGGGATCGCTTCAGGCGTGGGCCCGGTCGCCGAACTCGCGATGCGGTTCGGCCCCCCTCTTGCGCGGCCCGGCAAGATCGTCTGCGTCGGGCTGAACTACCGCGACCACGCTGCCGAGACGGGCGACCGGCCGCCCGCGGAGCCGGTGTTGTTCTTGAAGGATCCCTCGACGGTCGTGGGGCCGCACGACGCCGTCCTCATCCCGCGCGGGTCTCGCAAGACCGACTGGGAGGTCGAGCTCGGCGTCGTCATCGGCACTACCGCCCGCTACCTCGAGACCGAGGAGCAGGCGCGGTCGTGCATCGCCGGATACGTGATCGCCCACGACGTGTCGGAGCGGGAGTTCCAGCTCGAGCGCGGCGGCCAGTGGGACAAGGGCAAAAGCTGTGAGACGTTCAACCCGTTGGGACCGTGGTTGGTGCCGGCCATCGACGTGCCCGATCCGCAGGCCTTGGCGCTGCGGTTGTGGGTCAACGGGCAGCTTCGACAAGATGGCCACACGAAGAACATGGTCTTCGGGGTTTTCGAGCTGGTGCGCTACGTGAGCCAGTTCATGGTGTTGCACCCCGGCGATGTCATCAACACCGGGACGCCGGCCGGGGTCGCCCTCGGGCAGCCCGATCCCAAGCCGTACCTGCGTTCCGGCGACATCGTCGAGCTCGAGATCGACGGGCTCGGCCGGCAACGTCAACAATTCGTCTGATCGAGGAGTGAGCGGTGAGCGGCGACTTCGACGGCCTGGTGGCGGTGGTCACCGGAGGAGCCTCCGGCATCGGCCTGCGCACGGCACAACTCCTCGCCGAGCGCGGCGCGCAGGTCGCCTGCCTCGACGTCCAAGAGGGGACGACGGCGCCACTGGTCGGCGAGTACTGCGACGTCAGCGATGACTCGTCCGTGCGCACCGCGATCGACGCCGTGGTGAAGAAGGTTCGGCCGACTCGACGTGGTCATCAACAACGCGGGTGTCGGTGCGCAGGGCGATGTGGCGGCCAACGACGACGCCGAGTGGCACCGGGTCTTCGACGTCAACGTCTTGGGCATGGTGCGGGTGACCCGCGCGGCGCTGCCGGAGCTGCGGAAGTCGCCACACCCCGCCGTCGTGAACACGGGCTCGATCGCAGCCTGGATCGGGCTGCCGCGGCGGGCGCTGTACTCGGCGACCAAGGGCGCCGTGCACGCGTTGACCCTCGCCATGGCTGCCGACCATGTCGGTGAGGGCATCCGGGTCAACTGCGTGAACCCAGGGACTGCCGACACGCCGTGGATCGGCCGCCTGCTGGCAGCCGCACCCGACCCGGAGCTGGAGCGTGCGGGAATCGCCGCCCGCCACCCCATCGGACGGCTCATCACGCCGGACGAAGTGGCCCAGGCGATCGCCTACCTCGCGTCGCCGCTTTCCGGCTCGACGACCGGCACTGCTCTGGCAGTGGACGGCGGCATGTACGGCCTGCGGTTGCCGAACACCACACGCGAATAGCCGGCGCGGTTCCGCGGGTCGTGCCGGCGCCGTTATGCTCTGGCGGGATCACCCGATGTTTCGGCGGCCGACCCTGCGACAGGAACCAGATGAGCGAACTCACCAGCTCGCTGCCAACCCGCTCGATCGCGCGGCGCAACCTTGCCGTGTCGGTCTTGGGCTTCGGTGGCGCCAGTATCGGAAGCCTCTACCGCAGCACGAGCGACGAAGAGGCCACCGCCGCGGTCGAGCAGGCGTGGGCAGGCGGCATCCGATACTTCGACACAGCGCCGCACTACGGGCTCGGTCTTTCCGAGCGGCGCCTGGGCGAAGCGCTGCGTGGGAAGGATCGCGAACGGTACGTGTTGTCGACGAAGGTCGGCCGGCTGCTGGTGCCGAACCCGACGCCGACAGGGAGCGATCTGGCTGCCGGGGGGTTCGCCGTCCCGGACGATCTGATGCGGCAGTACAACTACTCGAGGGACGGCGTGCTGCGCAGCCTCGAGGGCAGCCTGAAAAGGCTCGGCGTCGACCGGATCGACGTCGTCTACATCCACGATCCCGAGAACCACATGGACGACGCCATTTCACTCGCCGCACCGACGTTGTGCGAGTTGCGCGACGAGGGAGTCATCGGGGCGATCGGCGCGGGCATGAACTACGTAGCGCCGCTTCGCCGGTTCGTCGCCGAGACCGACGTGGATGTTCTCATGGTGGCGGGGAGATGGACCCTGCTCGACCGTGCCGCCGCGCCGTTGCTCGCGGAGTGCGCCGACCGCAACGTGGCTGTGGTCGCTGCCGCACCATTCAACTCCGGGCTGCTGTCGCGGCCGTGGCCCGCGGGCGGGAAGTTCGACTACGCGGATGCTCCGGCGGAGACGGTCGCGCAGGCGCAGCGGCTGGCAACGCTTTGCACGCAGGGTGGTGTCGAGCTACCGGCCGCTGCCATCCAGTTCCCGCTCCGGCATCCGGCCGTCGTCAGCGTGGTGTCCGGCATGCGTAGTCCCGCCCAGGTGACGGACGCGCTGTCCCGCTTCTCGGCCGTAATCCCGGACACGGTGTGGCAGCAGGTGGCCTGAGCACCGCTCTACGAGGACTTGCGCCTGCCGCCGGTGCGCGCGCGGGCGGCGGCCTCGGTACGGTCGGCAAGTATCTGCCGCATGAATGCCTCTGTCGTGCAAACGTGCGCGAGCGCCGTCGCCCGGGCCAACTCGCGATCGCGGGCCCGCAGAGCTTCGAGGATGCGCGCGTGCTCTGAGATCGTCCGCGCGGTGGCGTCGGAATCGATCAAACCGCGCCAGATCCGGGCCCGGATCGTGCGACTGGAGATGCCGAGCAGCATCGATGCGAGCGTGTCGTTGCCCGAGGCGGCGGCGACTTGGGCGTGGAAGTGCGTGTCCTCGCGCACGAGGTCGGCCTGGCTGGTGCTCTCTTCCATCCGGGCGAGCGACTTCTCCAGGCTGGCGAGGGCCGCATCGTCGATGTTCGCCGCCGCCAGCGCCGTCGCCGCCGGCTCGAGGATGCGGCGCACCTGAATCAACTCGAGCGCCGAGTCCTCCTGCATCAGATCGACCGCGAACGCGATGCCTTCGAGGAGAACCTCAGGACGCAGGCTCGTGACGTAGGTGCCGTCGCCGCGTCGCACGTCGAGCACTCTGGCGCTCGAGAGCGCCCGCACCGCCTCGCGAGTCGTATTGCGGGAAAGACCGAGTTCCGCGGCAAGTTGCGGTTCGGGCGGCAGTTTGGCACCCGAGGGATAGCGGCCAGAGGTGATCATGGCGCGAAGCTTTTGGATGGCCGCCTCGGTCAGCGGTGCGCCCACGGTCCCGTCCTGTCGTCGTCTGCAGCGCAGGCTGGCACGCAGAATGTGTCGAGCGGCAGCGCCGCCGGGCACGGCCCGACGAACCCGGCCCCGGAAGCACGCGGTCTGAATCATCCCACCTAAGGCTGGCGCCTGTCGAGCATCCGCTGGAGCCCAGAATTGTCGTGAGCTACCGTCGCCGGCATGCCGCTCCATCGACTGGCCCGCCGGGGTTTCCCTGCATCGAAAGGCCAGGGCGGCGGATCGTCAAGCCGCGCGAACCTGGATCGTTACGCTCCCGTTACACGGCCCGGCATTGCGCAAGGCCTAGGAACGGTCCTATAAACATCCCATGTCTCGGCCATGCTTCGCCAAAACGGCGGATGTTTCGGCGCAGAGGTGGTCTTCCGGCGGATCGCGAGTCGCTCGGCGGGCCCCGAGACCCGCAAGAGCGCGACTGGGTTCCTATCCCTCCCCAGAGCGCGGCACTCTCGGCCCTCAACCTGTTAAGCGATGGGAGATTCACGTGGATAGGAAGCTGGCTGCAGTCGGCCTCATGGTGGTCGGCAGCCTCCTCGCAACATCAGCGTGTAGCAGCAACAAGGCGAAGTCCGCGGGCACCACGTCTGCGGCGACGTCGCAGGCAGCGGCTTCGACGCCCGCGAGCACCCCTGCCGGGTCGGCAAGCACGGCCGCGGCGGCCAGCGGGGTCATCGGCGTCGACTACCCGCGTTCCGACACGGACTTCTGGAACGCCTACATCAAGTACGAGCCGCAGGAGGCATCGAAGCTCGGCGTCACGATCAAGACGACGAACTCGCAAAATGATGTCTCGAAGCTCGCGGCAAACGTACAGACCCTCGTCAGCGAAGGCGTGAAGGGCATCGTCATGGCCCCGCAGGACACCGCGGCCATCGCTCCGACGCTCCAGCAGCTTGAGGCCAGCAAGATCCCGGTCGTCAGCATCGACACCCGTCCCGACACCGGCAACGTCTACATGGTCGTACGTGCGGACAACAAGGCATACGGCACGAAGGCGTGCCAGTTCCTCGGTACGAAGCTCGGCGGCAAGCACAGCGTCGTCATGCTCGAGGGCGACGTCGCCTCCATCAACGGCCGCGACCGTACCGACGCGTTCTCGTCCTGTATGAAGCAGAACTTCCCCGGCATCAAGGTGCACGCCGAGCCGTCGAAGTGGGACGCCGCAACCGCGGCCTCGCAGCTAGCAACCGTGCTGGAGCAGGACAGCGACGTCCGCGGCGTCTACATGGAGTCGAGCTTCGCGCTGCCCGGCACCTTGCAGGATCTGCAGTCCAAAGGCCTGCTCGTCGCACCGTCCGACCCCAAGCACGTCTTCGTGGTTTCGAACGACGGCATCCCCGAGGAGCTGAAAGACATCACGGCGGGCAAGATCGACGCCACGGTGTCACAGCCGGCCGACCTGTACGCCTACTACGGCCTGTACTACGTGAACGCGGCGCTGCAGGGCAAGACGTTCAGCCCTGGCCCGACAGACCACAACAGCACCATCATTCAAGTCCGGCCCGGAGTTCTGGAAGACCAGCTGTCCGCTCCGCTCGTGACTGCCGACGGCGGCACCTACGGTGGGGTCACCTCGCTCAAGCCGGACGACTCTTCCTTGTGGGGTAACGGCTAGACACAGATGATCGCGGCCGGCTCGGTGTTCGTCATCGCCGAGCCGGCCGCATCGGCCCAGATGAGGAGCACAGCTCGTGTCGGTGGCAGGTAGCGCGCCCAAGACCGCTGAAGAGACGCCGGCAGCGGAGGCGCGCGGGATCAACAAGCGATACGGCAGCACCGTGGCACTCGATGACGCCGGCATTGTCATCGGCAGCGGCAAGACGCACGCCCTCGTGGGGCGCAACGGCGCGGGCAAGTCGACACTCGTCAGCATCCTGACCGGCCTCGAGCCGGCAGACGCTGGCGAGGTCTTCTTCAACGGGTCACCCGCACCTGGCCTGACCGATCGCGAAGCCTGGCGTCAGCGGGTGGCCTGCGTCTACCAGAAGTCGACGATTATCCCGGGTCTCACGGTGGCCGAGAACCTCTACTTGAACAGGCAGCCCCGAGGCCCGGGATCCTCGATCTCCTGGCGTGGAATGCGCCAGCAGGCGCGCACGCTCCTGGACACGTGGAACCTTTCGATCGATGCCGACGCCCACGCCTCCGACCTCAACGTCGAACAGCGACAGCTGGTCGAGATCGCCCGAGCGCTGTCCTACGACACGCGATTCATCATTCTCGACGAACCCACGGCACAGCTCGACCGCGCGGCGATCAACCGCCTCTTCGATCGCATTCGAGGTCTGCAGCGGCAGGGGATGACCTTCCTTTACATCTCCCATCACCTCGAAGAGATCTACGAAATCTGTCAACGGGTTACGGTCTTTCGCGACGCGCGGCACATCATGACCGCTGACGTCGCCGCGGTACCGACGCGCGACCTCGTCGCGGCGATGACCGGCGAAGCCGTGACGCAAGCAGTACCCGCGCCGCGCGCGACGTCGGAGGCGGCAGAACCGGTCGTCCTCGAGGTCGCGGACCTCGTCGCCGTCGCGGGCGCACCGCCGGTGAGCTTCCAGCTCAGGCGCGGCGAAGTCGTCGGTCTCGGCGGCGGCAGCGGGAGCGGGAAGACCGAGATCGCAGAGACGATCGTCGGCTTGCAAAAGGCGGAGTCGGGCACGGTTTCCATCCAAGGCCACCAGCCCAAGCCCGGGAGCGTGGGCAGCGCGCTTCGCAGCGGCGTTGCGTTCGTTCCCCAGGACCGCCACGACCAGGGCTACATCCCGGGCTTGAGCATCGCCGAGAACGTGACCATGACGGTGCCCGGCCTGATCGGTAGGCACGGTGTGCTGTCCGCCAAGCGCCGTGACGCGGTGGCGCGCAAGCTGATCGACGAGCTTTCGGTGAAGACCCCGGGACCGGAGCTTCCCGTCTCGGCCCTGTCGGGCGGCAATCAGCAGAAGGTCGTCATGGCACGGGCCCTCGCCAGCCGCCCGAAGCTACTCGTCCTGATCTCCCCAACGGCCGGCGTCGACGTCCGGTCGAAGGCGACGCTGCTGAGCGTCGTCGACGAGGTACGGGCCGGCGGCGCAGCCGTGCTCGTCGTGTCCGACGAGCTTGACGACCTGCGAGTGTGCGACCGCGTGCTCGCCGTCTTCCGCGGCGAGATCGTGCATGAGTTCGAGGCCGGTTGGGCGGACAACGAGTTGGTCCTTGCGATGGAAGGCGTGACTGGAAGCGATGACGAATATTAGCGAAACGGCCAGGAGCGACGCCGAGGTCTCATCGACCGAGGCTTCCGCCGGACGCCGGTTGCGGCTGGCGCGACTCCGGGACTTCGCCTTGGTGCCGGCCGTCCTCGCGGTTGCTGTCGTGGGTTACGCCGTCAACCCGGTGTTCCTGCACAAGGGCAACCTCATCCTCATCCTGCAGACGATGTCCGAGGTCGGCATCGTCGTGCTCGCCGAAGCCTTGGTTATCATCGCCGGCCGTATGGACCTTTCGCTCGAGTCGACCTTCGGGCTCGCGCCCGGCGTCGCAGCGTGGTTGATCCTCACGACTGCGCCGGCGCTCGGCTCGCAGCTGCCGTCATGGACGGGCGTGCCGATCACGTTGGCGGTCGGCGCGGTCATCGGCGCGATAAACGGACTCCTCATCGTCCGGTATCGGCTCAACGGCTTTATCGTCACGCTCGGCATGCTGATCGTGCTTCGTGGCTTGTTGCTCGGCATCTCCAAAGGCCAGACTTTCTTCAACCTGCCGCACTCGATGCTGTGGGTCGGGCAGGCGCGTTGGTTCACCGTGCCCGTCTCGGTGTGGCTATGCCTTGCGCTCTTCGGCTTGGCGATGTTCGTCATGGGCTACACGAGAGCCGGCCGCTCGCTCTACGCCATCGGCGGCAACCGGAATGCTGCGCGTGCAGCAGGCATCAACGTCGACCGGGTGCTGTGGCTCACCCTTATCGTCGCGAGCACCCTCGCCGCACTGGGCGGCCTGATGCTCACCGGCCGGCTGGCGTCCGTGGCGGCGAACCAGGGCAACGGCTACATCTTCACGGTGTTCGCTGCGGCGGTCATCGGCGGCATCAGCCTCAACGGCGGCAAGGGCACGATGTTCGGCGCGTTCACCGGTGTGCTGTTGCTGTACATGATCCAAGACGTCTTGACCCTAGGAGGCGTCAACGCTAACTGGATCGGTGCTCTCGACGGCGGCATCATCCTGCTCGCGCTCGTGCTGTCGCGCATCACCAGCGGCCAGGCGCAGGACTGACGCCACCTCCGCTGTCACCACCATCCATTCACTCGCGGCCGACCCGCGAAAACCGCGAAGGACCATCGTGAGCAACCGGATCACCGGATTCGAGACCGCCGACGTCCGTTTCCCGACGTCCCGGCATCGCGACGGGTCAGACGCGATGAACCCGTTCCCCGACTACTCGGCGGCATACCTGACGCTCACGACCGACTCGGGCGAGACCGGCTACGGTTTCGTGTTCACGGTCGGCCGCGGCAACGACGTACAGCTCGCCGCGATCGAGGCACTCCGGCCGCTCGTCGTTGGACGCGACGTCGACGAACTGCTCCGTGGCATGGGTGCATTCGGGCGGACGATGACGGGCGACAGCCAACTGCGCTGGCTCGGCCCGGAGAAGGGCGCCATCCACATGGCTGCGGGCGCGGTGATAAATGCGGTGTGGGATCTTCGCGCGCGTCGGGAGGGTAAACCGCTCTGGCAGCTCCTCTCGACGTTGCCGCCCGCCGAGCTCGTCGAACTGATCGACTTTCGCTACCTACGCGACGCGCTGACGCCGACCGAGGCGCTGGAAATCCTCGAAAAGGGAACGATCGGTCGGGAGGATCGCGAGCGCGACCTTCGTTCGAACGGCTACCCCGCGTACACAACGACGCCGGGATGGCTCGGCTACGACGACGAAAAGCTCGCCCGGCTCAGCAAAGAGGCGAAGGACGCCGGCTTCGCAATGATCAAGCTCAAGGTCGGGCTCGACCAGGACGAAGACCGCACGCGCTTCGCGATAGCACGTGCGGCCGTCGGGGACCTTCCCCTCGCCGCCGACGCCAATCAGGCCTGGGGCGTTGCCGAGGCCATCGACTGGGTCGCGGCGCTCGCCGAATTCCAGCCTTATTGGATCGAGGAGCCGACCTCGCCCGACGACATCCTCGGGCACGCGGCCGTTCGGCAAGGGGTGCGCCCGGTTCGCGTCGCCACGGGTGAACACGTGCACAACGCGGTCATGTTCAAACAGCTACTGCAGGCCGACGCGGTCGACGTCGTCCAAATCGATGCGTGCCGGGTGGGCGGTCTGAACGAGAACCTGGCGATCCTGCTGCTGGCAGCCAAGTTCGGTGTGCCGATATGTCCGCATGCGGGCGGCGTAGGACTGTGCGAGCTCGTCCAACATCTCGCAATGTTCGACTACCTGTCGGTGAGTTGCTCGACCGACGGCCGCATGGTCGAATACGTGGACCACCTGCACGAGCACTTCGTCGACCCCGTCGTGATTTCGAAGGGCCGGTACGCCGCGCCACTCGCGCCCGGTATGAGCGCGCAGCTACTTCCGGATTCGGTCAGCGACTACCGCTTCCCCGACGGGCCCGAGTGGCGTGCCATTTCGAACGCGTCGGGCTGATCGCCCGACGCGGACGACGCTCGAGTGCGCCACGGTGACGTTTCTTGCCGACAGGAGAGGTGACAGCGATGCGCAGAATCGGCCAAGCCGTCGGGCTGCGGGCAGACATGAAAGAGGAGTACCTGCGGCTGCACTCCGCGGTCTGGCCGGAGGTCGAGCAGAAGATCACCGAGTGCGGCATCCGGAACTACACCATCTTCTTGATGGACGACATGCTCTTCAGCTACTACGAGTACGTCGGCGACGACTACGACGCCGACATGGCGCGCATCGCCGCTGACCCGGCGTCGCAACGGTGGTGGACCTTCACCGACCCCTGCCAAAGGCGGCTTCCCGGGACCCCTGAAGGGAAGATGTGGCTGGAATTGCCGCAGATCTGGCACCTCGATTAGATCCCGTCGATGCGCGGTGTAGTACTACGAATGATGTTTGGCGACTACGATGCAGTGTGACGCCTTACGCCACGCAGCCTCGCCTGAACGTGCGTACGTCGCAGTTGAGACACCGAACACCGAACCTGGAGGTCGAAGCGCATGCGCGCCGCAACGTACAACGGGCCGGGAGAAGTCGGCGTCGCGCAGGTGACCGTATCCGAGCCGGCGCGCGGCGAGGTGCAGGTCGCCGTGGCGTACACCGGGATCTGCGGAACGGACGTCCACATCTACCACGGCGACATGGATGCCCGGGTGAAACCTCCGGCTACCATCGGGCACGAGTGCTCCGGGACCGTCGCGGCCGTGGGCACGGGCGTCTCAGGCTGGTCGACCGGCGATCCGGTCACGGTGCTGCCCGTGCGATCGTGCGGGACCTGCAGTGCGTGCCGTGCCGGCTACTCGCACATCTGCCCGCGACTCACGTTCCTGGGCATCGACGCAGCGGGGGGCATGCAGAATCGCTGGAACGTCCCCGCCGAGCTGCTGGTCCCACTGCCGAAAGGCCTCAGCCTCGAGCATGCAGCGCTCGTCGAGCCGACAGCCGTCGCCGTCCACGACGTCCGCCGATCGGGGCTTGCCGCCGGACAACACGCGGTCGTCGTCGGCGGTGGCCCGGTCGGCGTCCTGATCGCCTTGGTGGCCCGCTCGAACGGCGCGGACGTTTCCCTCGTCGAAGTCGACGCCGAGCGGCGTGCGCTCGCGTCGAAACTCGGCTTTCGCACCATCGACCCGGCGGACGACGTGACCGCCGTCGTCGCCGAGCTCACCGGTGGCGACGGTGCCGACGTCGCGTTCGAAGTGTCGGGCGCCCAAGGGGGTGTCGCCACAGCGGTCGACGTCCTGCGGGTCCGCGGCACGCTCGTGATGGTGGCGATCCACACCCAGCCGCGCGAGGTCAACCTGCACCGCTTCTTCTGGCGCGAGCTGGAAATGCTCGGGGCGCGCCTCTACGAGCGCCGCGACTTCGAAGAAGCCGTCGACCACGTGGCGGCGGGCCGCATTCCAGCGGCCGAGCTGATCAGCGGCGTCTACCCGCTGGCAAACGCGGCCGAGGCGTTCGCGGCCCTAGCCCGCGGCGGCGCCATGAAGATCCTCATTGATTGTGCGGACTCCGAAAGCGGTGTGAGATGACGGCCCATCCCTTCGACCTGTCCGGCCAGGTGGCGGTCGTCACCGGCGCCCGCCGTGGGATCGGCGCGGGAATCGCCGTCGCGCTCGCCGAAGCGGGCGCCGACATCATCGGCGTGAGCGCGACGCTCGAGGAGTCGGGCAGCGTCGTCCAAAAGGCGGTTGAACAGGCCGGACGCCGCTTCACCGGGTACCGGGCCGACTTCTCCGATCGCGACGCCGTCGCACGGTTGACCGACGACATCGCGCAGCACCACGGCACGGTCGACATCCTGGTCAACAATGCCGGCGACATCCGGCGTTCGCCCGCTGTCGACTACCGCGACGAAGACTGGGATCACGTTCTCGAGGTCGACCTCACGGCGCAGTTCGTGCTCGCCCGGAATCTCGGGCGGGCGATGGTCGAGCGCGGCCGCGGAAAGATCGTCTTCACTGCGTCGCTGCTGAGCTTCCAGGGCGGGATCAACATCGTCGCGTACACCGCAGCCAAGTCCGGCATCGCGGGAATGACGAAGGCACTCGCCAACGAATGGGCCGCACACGGCGTGAACGTCAACGCAGTGGCCCCTGGCTATGTCGAGACCGACAACACCGCGCCGCTGCGTGGCGATCCGGTGCGCTTCAAGGCGATCAGCGACCGCATCCCCGCGGGCCGCTGGGGAACACCGGCCGACATCGGCGGTGCCGTGGTGTTCTTGGCGTCGTCCGCGGCCGATTACGTGCACGGCGTCACCCTGCCGGTCGATGGCGGCTGGCTCGGTCGATGACTGAACCAATCCCCGGGACCACGACGAGTAGTGCGATGACAACGATCGTCGACGCGCACCAACACCTATGGGAACTCGCGCAACATCCGCAGACGTGGATGAACCCGGAGACCGACTCGGCGATCAATCGCGACTTCGTCGTCGACGACCTGCGTGCCGCAGCGGCGTCGGTCAGGCCCGTGGCGACGGTGGTCGTGCAATCGGTCAACGACGCCGACGAGACGACGCACCTCCTCGCGCGCGCCGAGGCGGCGTCCGATCTGATCGCGGGTGTCGTCGGGTGGGCCGACCTCACGGCAGCCGACCTCGACGACTGGTTCGGCCGCTGGCAGACCGGACCGGGTGGGCATCGGCTGGTCGGGCTGCGGCACCTCGTGCAGAACGAGCCGGACGCCGGCTGGCTGGACCGGCCCGACGTCCGCCAAGGATTGCAAACCGCCACCCGGCACGGCCTGTCGTACGACCTGCTGGTGAACGGCATGCACCTGCCTGCCGCAGTCCGAGTCGCCTCGGACCTCCCCGGGACGCGTTTCATCCTCGACCATCTCGGCAAACCCCCGTTCCAGTCGGGTGATTTCGATGACTGGGTGGCGCACATTCGCAGACTCGGCAAGCTGCCCAACGTGTGGGCGAAGGTTTCGGGCCTGGTGACGGAGGCAGCGCCCGGCAAGCGGTCGGCCGTTCATCTGCGGCCCGCGTTCGACGTCGCTCTCGACGCGTTCGGCCCGCGCCGGCTGATGGTCGGATCCGATTGGCCCGTGTGCTTGCTGGCAGCGAGCTACACCGAGGTCGTGTCGACCGCACGGGAACTTCTCGCACCGCTAAGCGAATCGGAACAACAACAAGTGCTCGCCGACAACGCGGTCGCGTTCTACCGGCTCCAGCTGCAACCGCGGCCGGTCTAGTGGTCGAGCGGGCTGTCGTCCTCGGGCGTCAGCCGTAGGCCCGCGCGAGCCGGTCTCACCTGCCAGTTCGCCGCTGTCCGCCATATCGAGTCGTCGCTGACGTCACCTATCGCGTTCTCGTCGACGGTGAGCCCGTGCCCGGGCTGGTCCCCGAGGACGATCCCGCCGTCGACGATTTCCTGGTCCACTCGATGTCGGGATGGGCACCGACGCCGACGCCCTCGATCCCGTCGTCCGTCGTGACAATCAGCACGTGTACGGGGTATGCGCCGCTTCACTGGTGTGGTCGACGTCGCCGATCCGCCGACCCCAGTCATGGTGTGTAATCAGGCTGCGGTAACCGGTGACCTTCACGAGGACGCTCCCTGGAATCGGCTACATATAACATATGATGAGTGAAGTGACAGGTTCGAGTACCCCGGCGCGCGCTGCTGCCCGTACCGGTTTATCAACGGAGTAGCCCACATGGCCGTCATTGCACCGGTAAGCGGATCGCGTCGGCCCGAGGGGCAGCGCCCTTCGCGCCGCGCCGACGCGGTAGTGACCGACCTTCTCGAGCGCATCGTGTCAGGCGACCTTCATCCGACCGACCTCGCGCCGACCGAGCCGATGCTGTGCGAGGCATACGGCGTGAGCCGCACGGTCGCCCGCGAGGCCGTGAAGACGCTCGAGGAAAAGGGCCTCCTCCAGGCTCGTCAGGGCATCGGCACTCTGGTCTCGCCGCAAGAGGCGTGGAACCTCCTCGATCCCGACGTCCTCGCGGCGATAGTGCGCCACGACGAAGAGTACGAAGTGCTCGACCAGCTGATCGTCGTCCGGACGGTGCTGGAGTCGGCGCTGGCCCGCGAGGCGGCCCGGCGGCGTACCGACCATGACCTTCACGAGCTGAACGTGCTGATGGACGAGCTCGACACCTGCGTACGCGAGCCCGAGCGCATGGACCGTGTCGATGTCGCCTTTCACGAGCGCATCATGCTCGTGTCGGGGAATCAGCTCGCCCGAGCGATCGTGAAGACAGTGCATGCGGAAGCTCGGCGCAGCACCCGCTATAGCGGCAGTGTGAGCGTGGCAGACCGCCAGCGCACGAACCGCCAGCATCGCGGTGTACTCGCCGCCATCACGGCGGGCGACTCCGAACTTGCGGCGTCGCTGATGGTCGACCACATCAGCGACGCGTGGCGCCGCCGGCGTCCGCGCGCGAAGCCTGAGCCGACGCGCCGCTGACCTCATGCCTTCGTGCCGCCCGTGATCAGGCCCGTTTGCGGGCGGTCTGCCGGGGCGGCACGAGCGGTGCTATCGGAGCAGGCCGGACCGGCCCTTCAGTGCTCGAGGGGGCTGTCGTACTCCGCCGTCGACGATCCCCTGGTCGACGCGCAAGCCATAGGGGTAGGACAGGTCCTGCACCTCGATGTGGTGATACGTCAACACACCGGCTCGGACGCCTATGCTTGGGACGAGATTCACACGATTGTCGGCGACCCACTCGGCGTGAGAGCAATGCTCGTCGACGTCGCGAGGTGATGTTTCCATTGTGGGGCCTGAATGGTACTGGTCGGAGAAATGGTCAGCGACATCGAACGTTGCGCGGTGTTCGACACCACCAAGATTCGCGCGTTGGTGCCGAGGTTCGCTGCGAGGCTGACCTTCCAGCGCGCGGCGGGGCGGATGATCGCGTGGCGGGCAGCGCATCCCGAAACGACCAAGGGTGACCAGTCGAACGACGCGGTGCCTACTCGGATCGTCGGCGCGCGCCGCGCAGCGAAGGGCGCTTTCGCGGCTTACATGCCAGCTGGCTCCGACGGCACGTCCTGATGGCGTCCGCGACTAGCGGTGCCGACCGACGGCGGCTATTGGGAGCCACGGGTCTTGCGGTAACCCGGATCTGCATCGGCACCAGTCCGTTGGCGAGCATGCAGCAGCTCTACGGCTACGAGGTGAGCGAGTCACTCGCGGTCGAGACCGTCGAGGCGGTCCTCGCGAGCTCGATCAACTTCATTGATACCTCTAACGGCTACGGAACTGATGGAGCCGCGGAACGCCGGATTGGTCTCGCTATTCGCCAACACGGCGGTCTACCGGCTGGCACCGTGCTTGGGACGAAGGTCGATCCCGACCCCCGGACGGGTGACTTCTCTGGTCGGCGGGTGCGCGTCTCGCTTGAAGAAAGCATGGAACGCCTCGGCCTCGACCACATCCAGTTGCTTCACCTGCACGACCCTGAACGAATCTCCTTCGACGAAGCCACCGCACCGGGTGGTCCCGTCGACGCCCTCGTCGACTTCAAGAGGCAGGGTCTCGTCGATCACCTCGGCGTAGCTGGCGGTCCCGTCGGATTGCTGCAGAGCTACCTGGACACTGGCGTGTTCGACGTGATCCTGGCGCACAACCGCTACTCGCTGCTCGACCGGTCCGCCGAAGGGCTGTTCATGGCAGCGCACCAGCGCGGTCTCGGCGTGCTGAACGCTGCGCCGTACGGCGGGGGAATGCTCGCAAAGGGGCCGGACGTGCAGGCCAAGTATGCGTACGACCAACGAAGCGACGCGATCGGCGCCGCAGCAGTAGCTATGAAGTCGGCTTGCGGAGCCGCCGGCGTGTCCCTCGCGGCCGCCGCCCTGCAGTTCTCACTGCGCGCGCCGTTCATCGACTCGACCGTGGTCGGAGTGTCATCACCGGAGAGGATCCGGCAGACCATCGACCTTTCGAATGTGCCGATACCGGAGTCGCTGTGGGCAGAGCTAGAGGCCTTGCGTCCCGATGCGCAACTGTGGCTGGATCCTGCCGGCACGGGTCGCTGAGGCGATCGCGGCACAGGTCTAGACTCTGACAGCGTAGACAGTTTCTACGCGTCACCCGGACGAGGAGGCGACAGTGCCGCGGCTCTCGCAACCGACACCGACACCCGTCCGATGCGGCGCCCGCCGCGCGCGCCGTCCTTGACCGGCGTGCCCGCGCTTATATCGCCTGACGCTGCCACGAGAACGGCACGCCGCGGACTCTATTGCGCTGCACGCAAGCCGCAGTTCGTCCACACGCACTGAGGAGACCCGACGTCATGTACCACAAGCCGACGCGTGTGCGGTTCGGCGCGGCCTACTACCACGAATACCAGCGGGTTGATCGGCTGAAAACAGACCTCGACCTGATGGCGGAAGCTTCGTTCTCGGTGATCAGGGTGGGAGAGTCCGTCTGGTCGACGTGGGAGCCTCAGAACGGGACGTTCAATCTTGAGTGGCTGCTGCCGGTGCTTGACGGCGCGCATGAGCGTCGTATTGGCGTAATCCTTGGAACTCCGACCTACGCGGTGCCACCGTGGCTCGCCCGGATCTATCCCGAGATCGCGGGAGAGCGGGCGCCCGGTCAGCGGATCAGTTGGGGCGCCCGGCAGGAAGTCGACTTTACCCACCCGGCATTCCGCTTCCACGCCGAGCGTGTGGTGCGCGAGATCCTCGCGCGTTATGCAGCACACCCCGGCGTGATTGGCGTTCAGGTCGACAACGAGCCCGGCAACGAGCTGCTGCACAACCATGGTGTATTCCAACGCTTTATCGATTGGCTTCGGGAGCGCTACGGCGATGTCGAGAGCCTGAATCAGGCGTGGGGCCTCGTCTACTGGTCGCACCGATTGTCCACGTGGGCGGATCTGTGGACCCCTGACGGAAACGCACAACCTCAGTACGATCTCGCGTGGCGCCAGTTCCAGGCGCAGCAGACGAGCGAGTTCATCGCGTGGCAAGCTGGCCTTGCCCGCGAGTACATATCCGCGGACCAGTTCGTGACCACCTGCATGGCCTACGACGTGCCGGCATTCGACGACCGGACCATGGCAGCGAGCCTCGACGTGGCCGCGGGCAACGCCTACTACACGATGCAAGACGGCCTCGCACTACCCGACTCCACTCAGAAGGAGCAGAACTGGAGGACTTCCGGGACGTGGTCGCTTTATCTGAGCGCCGACCGCATGTACTCGTCGAAGCGGGCGCCCTTTCTCATTACCGAGACGAACGCTCAGTCCATCGCGCGCTCGTTTGACAACCGCCCGGCCTACGACGGCCAGTGGCGGCAGGCAGCATGGGCTCTCGTATCCCGCGGCGCCGAAATGATCGAGTACTGGCACTGGCACACCTTGCACTTTGGGGCTGAGACCTACTGGGGTGGTGTTCTTCCACACAGCGGCCGGCCCGGACGGGTGTATCGCGAGATCGCAGAGCTCGGCAGCGAGTTCGAGCGCGCTGGTGACGCGGTCACCGGCCTGGTTCCGGACGCGGACGTGACCTTCGTCTACTCTGCTCCCAGCCGGTGGGCGCTCCAGGCGCAACCACCGCTTGCCACCGACCACGGTTCGCCCGACCGACGTGCCTACCAGGGTCTTTTCGACCCCCTCTACCGCGGTGCCTTTGATGCCAAGCTGCAGGCGCGCATCGTTCACGCCGAGCATTTGTTCACGCCCGACAGCTCGCCGCAAAGTGCAGCGGTAGAGCATCCCAATCTCGTAGTACCCGGCCTTTACGTCACCCGCGACCGCGACCTCGATTGGCTGCTGGAGTATGCCGAGTCGGGGGGACACTTGATCCTCGGACCGCGAACCGCGTACGCCGATCACGAGGCGCGGGCACGCGCGGAGGTCGTGCCGGCCCGCCTCCATGAGGCGGCAGGCGTGTGGTACGACGAATACAGCAACATAGGCAACGACCTGGCTGTCGTTGCTTGCCCTCAACCGCCCGGCGCGGTGCCAGTTCTGCGTCTTGGCCCGGGAGCAAAGGCGACACGCTGGGTGGACGGACTTGTTGCGACTACCGCCACCGTGCTGGCGACCTACGAGGATCGCCACTTCGGCAGGTGGCCCGCAGTCACGACGCACACCTGCGGCACGGGCCGCATCACCGTCTTCGGTACGGTCCCCAACCCAGCTCTTGCGGAACATCTACTGCACTGGATCGACATTCCAGGCGAGGCGAACCCGTGGCGGCCCGAATCTCAGTCGCTTAGGGTCACCTCTGCGACCAACCACCGCGGCGAACGACTCTACTTCGCTCACAATTGGTCATGGGAGAACGCGACTCTGACGATCCCCGCACCTGCCGTCGACGTGCTGACACAGGAAGAGCTTCCGGTGGGCCATCCTTTGCAGCTAAAGCCGTGGGATGTGCGAGTTCTTAGAGCGACGCGCCCGTCCGTTGCCTGAGTGACGAACTAGCGAGGCGCGCCCTAAAGAAGCCGGCGTCCGGCGTACTCGGGGCGGACTTGGGGGCCGGTCGGGGGACCCACCATCGCCGGTCGCTCGATCGCGGCAATCATGGCCTCATCGATAGTGATGCCGAGGCCCGGGCTATCGCCGAGGACGAAGCAGCCATCTTCAATGACGAGATCGAGCTTGACGCCCGTCGGCGGCGTGAGGTCCTGAAGTTCACTCGAGATGTGGTTTGGCACCGCCGTTGCCGCGTGCAGCAGCGGCATCGGACCGTTGCCGATCGGGCTCACGGGCAGGTCGTGTGCATGTGCGAGGGCTGCGACCCGCAGGAAGTGGGTGAGCCCCCATACTGCCGCGGTTTGCACGATGTCGATGGAACCGGCCGCGAGCAGCGGACGGAATTGCTCGAGACCACTGAGGTTTTCGCCGCTCGCCACTGAGGCACGTACACCGCGCCCGACGGCCACCATGCCCTCGGCGTCCCAGCGGCGAACCGGCTCCTCGACCCAGATCAGGTCAAGTGTGCGCTCGAGTTCGGCGACGTGCCGGACGGCTTGCTTGCGGTTCCAGCACTCGTTGGCGTCGAGCATCAGGCCGGGTCGCACGCCGGGTGATGTGTCGGCAATCACGTCGCGTACCAAGGTGAGCCGTTCGCGGTCGCGTTCGACGTCGAGGCCGCCCTTGAGCTTCGCCGCTTTCACGCCGCGCTCGGCATAGGCACGGTAGGCCGTGACGAGTTCGTCGTCGGAGAGGGCGATATCGATCGCCGACGCGTAAGCAGGTACCGTCCGGTCGCGGCCGCCGAGCAGGCGCCACAGCGGTTCGCCGGCGGCTTGGGCCTTGATATCCCACAGCGCGCTGTCGAATGCCCCGATCGTGCCGGAGATGGCGCCGTAGTGACCGGCTTTGAAAGCATGGCGAACCATCCGGTCGTAGAGCGCAGCGGTACAGCGTGGGTCTTCACCCTCGATCGCGGCGAATACTTTCGCCAACTCAACGTGCGAGCCCATCCCAACACCGGTGATGCCCTCGTCGGTGTCGACGAGCAGCAGCGCAATATCAAGGACGCCGCTTGGGATTTCCCCGTTCGAGTCCCCGACCGAGCGGCCCCACTCCTGGCAGGTCGTCAGAGCTCGGTAGCCAGTGATGCGCATATCAGCCCTTCTCTGGCAGGCGTCGACCGCATCGACCGTTGTCGACGTGCCTACCCTGCGCGTCGTCCGGACAACTCAGGCGATCACCGAAGCCGTCTGTCACCCCTTCACTCCTCCGCCGAGCAGCCCACGAACGAGTGCCCGCTGCGAGAAGAGGAAGACGATGAGAACGGGGACGACGGCGAGCAGCGTCGCGAGCGCGAGTTCCGGTCGGAAGATGTTTACCTGCTGGCCAGCGCCGCCGGTCGCCGGGTTGAACGACGGCGTTGACGACAACAAGTCCGACAGGCCGACCTGGATCGGGTACTGCTTCGACGTCCCGAGCAGGGCGAACGGCAGGAAGAAGTTGTTCCAGTCGGCTACGAAGCTGAAGAAGAGGACGAGCGCGACGACGGGCTTGGCCAGTGGCAGTGAGATGTAGCGGAACGTCGTCCACTCCCCGCAGCCGTCGATGCGCGCTGCATCGATCACATCGCGCGGCATTGACGTGGCGTAATAGATATACGCGAGATACACGCCGAACGGGTAGAACGCGAACGGCAGGATTACCGAGAACACGTTCCCGATGAGCTTCAGCGCGTTCAGCTCAAGGAAGATTGGCAACACGAGTGCAGCGGCCGGCATGATCATCACAACGAGCGTCAGCGTGAGGATCACCTTGCGCCCGCGGAAGGTTCCGAAGGCGAGGCCATAGCCAGCCGGGATCGCGGTCGCGATCACGATCGCAGTCGCGCTAACTGCATACAACAGCGAGTTTTCGATCCACCTGCGGTAGAGGTGACTGCTGTAAGAGTCGAGGTGATCCCATGCCTTCACCACATTGTGGAAGCTGCCGAACGCGAGGGGGTTGCTCGTCACCAGTGCGTGGTCCAGCTTCGTCGGCGCGAGAACCAGCCAAAGGATCGGCACCATGAAGAACACCGCGAAGACAGCGAGAACGAGGTACCAAAGCCCGCGCGAGGTGAGCCGCATCAGTCGTCCTTCTTGAACAGTCCGGTTCGCGTCACGATGAGCACGGCAGCAATGAGCCCGATGACCAGCAAGTCGACGCTAAGCGCGGCGGCTTCGTTGAATCGGCCATACCGGAAGGCCAACTGGAAGGCGAGCTGGTTCGCCGACCACGTGTCTGGGACGTGACCCAGGCTCGCCGAGTTGACCAATTGCGGTTCGACGAAGAGTTGCGTCCCGGTCGCGAACGAGAGGATCACCATATACGCGATCCACTTTCGGATCATCGGCAACTTGAGGCGCAGCGCGATGGTCCAGGCGCCGGCTCCGTCGATGCGGGCGGCCTCCTCCAATTCCCGCGGGATGGTGTTCAGCGCTCCGTAAAGCACGACGATCCAGCCGCCGGCGCCTGTCCAGAACGCGATCATCGCGAAGATGTACGGCAGGTGACCCGGCGCGATCGCCTCGATGAAAAGGTGGATGCCGAAGACGTGTTCCAGGAGAAGCCTCGCGGGGCTCACGGCCGGGTCCAGCATGAACAGCCACACCAGGACTGATGCCGCGCCGGCTAGTGCGCCCGGCAGGTAGTACAGAAACCGAAAGGTAGCCGTCGCCTTGCTGGCCCGGCTGTGCAACATGAGCGCCAGCCCGACGACAAAGATCATCAGCGCAACTAGCCAAACGGCGGTGTAGACGAACACGTGCGCGAACGCGTCCCCGAAGCGGAAATCGTTGCCAGCCTGATTGAAGTTGCTGATCCCGACGAACTTTCCCTTGCTGGAGGTGAATGCAAGGGTGAGGGCGTAGATCATCGGCAGGACGCCGAAGATGATGAGGAACGGCAAATACGGCAGGACAAACGGCAGACCTCGCCAGGAACCTTGAGTTCGCTTGCGCTCAGCCCGCCCGGCGCGCAGGTCACGCTTTCGCGTGACCTGCGCCGCCGGTGTCAGGGCTGGTGTGTCGCTCACGTCGATCAGTGTGAGACGACGGTGTATCCGGCAGCCTGGGCAGCTTGTGACAAGCCTTTACCGAACGCCGGCATCAGCGAACTGAGCGACTTCCCTGCCACCAGCCCAGTTACCACCGTGTTCGACCAAACGGGCTGGTCGGGGTAGGTCACCAGGTCCCAGCCATCCCAGATCTGGCCGGCTGCGGCCGTGATAGTCGCGCCCACATCTGGTGTTGCCCAGTACTTGTCCGAGGCAATACCTTGAGCCCACGGATCTTGGATCGGCCCGTATCCCGGAAGGCCTCCCCGAGCATTCGGGTCCGTCGGCGGGGGGTTGAACACCGCGGCGGACCAGAAGACGAAGTCCGCAGCGGCCGACGCGTTCTTGGTGTGCTTGGAGATGATCCATGGCCCGCCACCGATCTGGCCGGTCGTGACCGGGTCCGTGCCCCACTGCAGTGGCGGCGCGGCGGTCAGCTCGCCAGCGGGCGTCTTCAGCGTGTCCTTGAACACCCCGGTGTACCAGGCCGCCCCGACCATCATGAGCACCTTGTCCTGCGTGCCGCCGTACTTCTTAGCGAAGTCAGGCGAGAAGATACTCACCGGCGGGACGGTACCGTTCTTGATCAGCGGGTCGAGCAGGCTCGCCATTTCGGTGCAGTGCACGTCGGCCACGTTGATCGTGACCTTCTGGCCAGACACGTTCGACGAGATCGGGCACTTGTTCGCCCAGAAGTACTGCCACGCGCCGTACGACTCGCCACTCGAGCCGATGATGTAACCCGGGTGCTCCGTGGCGACCTTGAGGCCAAGCGCCTGCCAGTCCTGCCAGGTCTTCGGAACCGTGTAGCCGAACTGCGTCATGAGCTTCTGGTTCACCCAGAGCACGTCAGGCGCGAGGTTGTCCTGGATACAGACGAGCGTGCCGTTGACGGTGCACTGAGCAAGCGACGGCGCCGGCCAGTTCTTCGTGACGTCCTTGCCGAGGGCAGCGCCCATGTCGGCGGCGAAGTTGAACGGGTCCTGTGCCATCCACACCGGGTCGTTGACCTGCTCGCTGAAGATGACGTCCGGCCAACCACTGCCCGCCCTGTTCCACAGCTGGATCTTGGCCTGCAAGTCGGTCGCGCCGTTGCCGTCGCCGTCGAACGTGACGATGTTCACCTTCACGTTCGGATGCGCCGCCTGGTACGCCTTGGCAACAGGCAGCCGCGCGGCGTCGACCCACACGGTCAAGTTGCCGGAAGCCTTGCTGCTCGCGGACGGGCTGGATGACCCGTTGCTCGAAGGGCTCGTCGACGCGGCCGGTGAGCTGGCCGGGCTCGACGAGGCACCAGTAGCCGGGGTACTCGAACCGCCCCCAGAACCTTTCGGGGAGGAACTACACCCCGCTAAAGCCAAGGCCGCCGCCAGGACGGCCAGGCACACACGCCGCTGCATTCGCACTGCTCGCTCCTTTACACGGACCGTGGAGAGACCGCGGTCGAAGATCGGGCAAACATAGGCCGTATGACGTCTGATGTCAACTAGGTCGCCAAGGTTCTAGAAGCGCTTTTCCGCTACCGTCTCGGGAAGTGCCGTACGCCGCGGGTGATGGATGATCGCGACGGGCCGCAGCTATCGGAGATACGTCCTACGACCCCGCCGGTACCGAGTTGCGATACACGCACGTACTCTCGCGCGGATGGCGCGTCCCACCGCCGGGCACGGGCCTCGTCGGCGTCGAACACCCACGCCATGGCGGGGAAAG
Source organism: uncultured Actinomycetes bacterium (assembly GCA_963782965.1). Classification (GTDB taxonomy): domain Bacteria; phylum Actinomycetota; class Actinomycetes; order Acidothermales; family Acidothermaceae; genus CAWALV01. Next base: position 41,953 of record CAWALV010000006.1, on the reverse strand, counting down.
ATCACCCGCGAGTGAGGCGTCCGACCCCCATCTTCCGTGACACGCGACGTCCGGATCTCCTCAGGCGCGAGCGCCAACCTTCGCCTCGACGCCGTAGGGGTTGGGTGGGATGATTTCCGCCAGCGTCTTGCGCAGGGGTCAGGACGCCGCGGCCATCGAGCGCGAGTGCGCGCCCGCCAGGACGACAGGACGGCAGGACGACACCGTGGGAGCACCGCTGACCGAGGCGGCCATCCAGAAGCTTCGGGAAATGATCACCTCCGGCAGGTATCGCTCCGGCGCGAAGCTTCCTCCTGAGCCGCAGTTGGCCGCCGAGCTCGGCCTGTCGCGCAACACCACCCGAGAGGCGGTGCGGGCTCTTTCGAGCGCTCGCGTCCTCGACGTCCGTCGAGGCGACGGAACCTACGTCACCAGCCTTCGCCCGGAGGTACTCCTCGAGGGGATCGCGTTCGCCGTCGATTTGATGCAGGAAGACTCCGTGCTGGAGTTGATCGGGGTGCGCCGGATCCTCGAACCCGCCGCGACCGCTCTTGCCGCAGCAAACATCAGCGACGCCACCCTTGCGAGCCTCGAAAAGTGCCTGGCCCGCATGGAGGAGTGCACCAACCAGGCCGACCTCATCCGTGAGGACGCCGCGTTTCATGCCGAGGTCGCCTCGGCATCGGGCAACCAGACCCTTGCATCCATGCTGCTCGGTATTTCCAGTCGCACGGTGCGGGCCCGCATTTGGCGAGGCATGATCGACGCTGATGCCACGGCGCGCACCATTTCCGAACATGCCCGCATCCTCGAGGCGTTGACCGCGCGAGACGCCGATCTGGCCCGCGCGACCGCGCTGGCGCACGTCTGCACCACCGAGGCATTCATGCGCCAGATCCTGGCCGACCGCCTGGAACCGCCCGCGCGCGGACGCGCCAGCGTCAAACGAAAGGCGTTTTGACAGCACCGGTCAACGAGGTGCCGGGAGTACCAGCCCCGCTGCCGGCAGCGTGCGGACGCCGAATGCCTTGCGGAGCGCGCTGCGTGCCGCGTTGAACCCGCCCATACCGTGGACTCCGCCACCGGGTGGCGTCGCGGAGCTGCACACGAAGATGGACGGGTTGGGCGTTGCGTAGTCGTCCCAGCGGATCGCGGGGCGAAACAGCATCTGCCGCACGGTCGCCGCGCCGATGTTGATGTCGCCTCCCACGTAGTTGGGGTGAGCGCGTTCCTCCTCGGCGGCGGTCATCGTCGATCGCGCGACGACGAGATCGCGAAAGCCGGGCGCGAACGTCTCGATCTGCGCCTCGATGGCCTCGGTCATGTCGAGGGTCGAATGCGGCGGCACATGGCAGTAGGCCCACAACACGTGGTGCCCCTGCGGGGCGCGACCGGCATCGACGACGCTCGGCTGCACCACGAGCACGTAAGGTCGGGTCGGGTGCCGGCCGGCGAAGACCTCGGCTTCCGCTGCGGCGACGTCCTCGAATGTGCCGCCCAGATGCACGGTTCCGGCTCGCCGACACTCCGCCGCCGTCCAGGGCACCGGGCCGCAAAGCACCCAGTCCACCTTGCAGACACCGGGCCCGTAGCGGAAGCGCCGCAGCTGGCTGCGGTAGCGCGCCGGCAACCGATCACCCGCGATACCCACGATCTGCCGAGGGTCGAGATCGAACAGCACCGCGCGGGCCGGCGGTAGTTCGTCGAACGATCCGATCCGCCGGCCGGTCTCGATCTCGCCGCCCATCGCGAGCAGTGAGCTCGCCATGGCGTCGGCGATGCGCTGGCTGCCGCCTTCGACGAGCGGCCAGCCGACAGCGTGGGCGAGCAACGTGAGTATCGCGCCGAACGCACCGGTCGGCAGGCGGTCCAGCGCCATCATCGCGTGCGCCGCCGCCCCGCCGAAGATCGCTCGCGCCTCGGCAGTGTCGAACCTTTTCACCACGCCCTTCGCCGAGCGAAATGCGATCGGCGCGAACGTCGCTGCCTGCAGGGGCGCGGCGGGCAGGCCGCGCAGCGGAGACAGGACGGCGCTCGTCACCGCCTCCCAACGACGCGAGAGTGGCTCGAAGGTGCGCCGCCAGACAGCGCCGTCGACACCCAGCCCGCCGGCCGTGTCGTCGAGCGAGCGGTACACGACACCGGCTCGATCACCACCGAGAGGCTGCGCGAACGCGACGTCCGGGTGGAGAAAGCGGACGCCGTGTGCCTCGAGGTCGAACCAACGAAAGAACGGCGACGCCGCGGCGAGCGGGTGCACGGCCGAGCAGACGTCGTGCCTGATCCCGGGCTGGGTCAGCTCGGCGGTACGGCAGCCACCGCCCACCGTCTCGGCACCCTCGATGACTCGAACGGCCAGCCCCGCGGCCGCCAGGGTGACTGCGGCCGCCAGGCCGTTGGGGCCCGCGCCGACGACGACGACGTCCGGGTTGCTCATCGTTTCGGCCGTCTTCCGCGCACGTGAAGAGTCTGGACGACGACGCGCCCGGCCACCACGGCACCGCCTGCGAACGCAGTGGAGCCGACGCGGCTGGAGTTGCGCCCGAACGGGGTAGGTGCCAGACCGCGCGGGCGCCGCGGCACCCGCGCGACAGATTGCCACCGCCCCGGACTCTGAGGGGAGCCCCCATGAAGATGTCAGCCCTACGGTCACGACGCGCCGCCGGCGTCGTCGCAGTTCCGATCCTCGCGCTCAGCGCTTACGCCGTGGGCACGCCTGCGTACGCCAGCGGCGCCAACACCTCCAACACCGCCACTGAACGCGCGGCCGCACACGCCGACGTCCACACCTCCGATTCCAACCTGAGCCGCGGGCCGTGGGTCGCCGCCTGGCAGGGCAGCCCTACCGGCCCCGGCACGTTCAACCACCAAAGCTGCCCGTCCGACACCGGGCTGGACAACCAGACCGTGCGCAACGTCGTCTTCCTCACCGCCGGCGGCAACGAGGTCCGCATCCGGATCTCCAACGCCTACGGCACCGACCCGCTGCAGGTCGGTGCGGCATCGGTGTCGGTCGCCAGGGAGGGCGCCGCCGCCGTCCCAGGGACGATGCGTGAGTTGCACTTCTCCGGTCGCCGGTCGATTCTCATTCCGGCCGGGGGCAACGCGCTGTCTGACCCCGTGCGGCTGTCTGTGACGGCGCTGCAGACCCTCGACGTCAGCATCTACCTGCCCGATGCGACCGGACCGTCGACCCAACATGTCTACGCAACGGACACCAACTACCTCGCGAGTGGCAATGCGGTGACGTCGACCGCCGCGGCGCCGTACAGCACGAAACTCTCGTGCTGGCTTTATGCGTCGAACGTCGACGTGGCCGCTGAGGCGACGTGGGCCGGAACCGTCGTCGCGCTCGGCGACTCCATCACCGATGGCTATCTTTCGACGATCGACGCGAACGCGACCTGGCCGGCTGACCTCGCGCGGCGCTTCGTCCACACGTCGGGACCGAACCTGGCCGTGTCGAACGCGGGCATCATCGGCAACGAGTTGCTCTACAACCGCAAGCCACCGCAGTTCGGCGACTCCGCCGACGCCCGCCTCGACCGTGACGTCCTCACTCAGGCCGGGGCGTGCTCGGTGATCCTCCTCGAAGGCATCAACGACATCGGGGACAAGTCCGCGACGGCGGAGCAGTTGATCCAGGCGGACGAGCAGATCATCGAGCAAGTGCACGCTGCCGGGCTGCATATCTACGGCGGCACGCTCACGCCGTTCGGCGGCTCCTTCCCCGAGTACGGCGGTGACTACGGAACCGCCGCCGGCGAACAGCAGCGCGAGCTGCTCAACCAGTGGATTCGCACCAGTCACGCGTTCGACGGTGTGATCGACTTCGACAAGGCCCTTCGCGACCCGTCGAACCCGACGTACCTGCTGCCGAAGTACATCGGCGATCACCTGCACCCCAACGACGCCGGTTACCGGGCGATGGCCGACGCCATCAACCTGCACATGATCACCGCGGGCTGCAGCGCGCAGCGCCGGTAGCGCCCCACCCCTGCGGCGCGTCAACAGCAAGTCGGACGACGCCCTCCCGGCGCGGCCCCTGACCAGACCTGGTCAGGGGCCGCGTCAACGGGACGCCTTGTCCATTCTGATCGGCCGGCACCGCCGTCGATTACAGTTCGACCGAGCGCCTGCGGGATTCGAAGGCCCGGGTCGCGACGAAGGGTGGTCGGCATGCTTCCGTGGTCGGGTGAGTTGAGCGGGCGGCTCGACGAGCACGTCATCGACTCCGCTGCGCTGCGCGGTAACCCGCTCGGCGATCCAGCCCAACGCCCGTTGTGGGTGTACGTGCCGCCCGGGTACGACGACCAGCCCGAGCGTCGATTTCCGAGCGTGTACGTGATTCAGGGCTACACCGGCCACCTCGTCATGTGGCGCAACCGCACGCCGTTTCGTCAACCCTTCATCGAGACCGCCGATGCCGTTTTCGCCCGGGGCGAGGCACCTCCGGCGATCGTCGTGTACGTCGATGCCTGGACCGCTTACGGCGGCTCCCAATTCGTCGATTCTCCCGGGACGGGCCGCTATCACAGCTACCTGTGCGACGACGTCGTCCCGTTCGTCGATGCGCAGTACCGCACGATGGCCGAGCCCGCGCACCGCGGGATCATGGGCAAGTCCAGTGGTGGCTTCGGGGCGCTGATCACGCCAATGCTTCGACCGGACCTCTTCGGCGGGCTCGCGTCCCACGCCGGCGACTCGTTGTATGAGTTCTGTTACATCAAGGAGTTCGCCGAGGCCGTCCGCTACCTGCGGGAGTACGACGGCGACATCTGGGCGTGGTGGGCCGACTTCCGCTCGCGGGTCGCGTTCACCAAGGAAGGCGACGAGACGCTCCTGATGCTGCTCGGCTGCTCTGCCTGCTTCTCCGCGGACGACGACGGCACGCCGCGCCTGCCTTTCGATAGCCACACCGGCCAACTGATCCCACAGCTGTGGGAGCGCTGGCTCGCCTGGGACCCGGTGCGCATGGTGGCGCACTACGCCGATGCACTGCGCGGCCTGCGGGCGATCTGGATCGACGGCGGCAAGAAGGACGAGTGGTACCTCGAGATCGGCGGCAAGGCGGTCACGGCCGAGCTGGCCAAGATTGGCGTCGACGACGTGCACTTCGAGCTGTTCGACGGCACGCACGGCGCCATCGAATACCGCTACCCCCTGTCGCTCGCGTATCTCGCGGCGCGGCTGGCCTGACCGTTCCGGGGGCTGCGCGTGCGCCGCCTGCGGAGGTCCAGGTCAGTCGTTGGAACTGAATGCTGCATCAAATGCCGCCGCCGGAGGCTCGATCTGGGTCAGCTTGCGAATGAACGCCAGGGCGTCGGGGCCGCCCACGAGGCGATCCATCCCGGCGTCCTCCCATTCAATGCTGATCGGGCCGTCGTAGCCGATCGCGTTGAGCATCCGAAACACCGGCTCCCACGGCACGTCACCGTGCCCGGTCGACACGAAGTCCCAACCGCGGCGCGGATCGGCCCAGGCCAGATGCGAGCCGAGGCGGCCGTTGCGGCCGTTGAACTGCTTCACCGACTCCTTGCAGTCGACGTGGTAGATGCGGTCTCTGAAGTCGGAGAGGAACCCGACCGGGTCGAGGTCTTGCCACACGAAGTGGCTCGGGTCGAAGTTCAGCCCGAACGCCGCCCGATGGCCGATGGCTTCGAGGGTTCGCACAGTGGTCCAGTAGTCGTAGGCGATCTCGCTGGGGTGCACCTCGTGTGCGAACCGGACGCCGACCTCATCGAAGACGTCCAGGATCGGGTTCCAGCGGTCGGCAAAGTCCTGGTAGCCGCGCTCGATCATCGCCTGCGGCACCGGCGGGAACATCGCGACCGTGTGCCAGATCGACGACCCCGTGAAGCCGACGACCGTCTTCACCCCGAGCTTCGCGGCGGCTCGTGCGGTGTCCTTCATTTCCTGGGCGGCTCGTTGCCGAACGCCCTCGGGTTCGCCGTCGCCCCAGATTCGCTTCGGCAGGATCGCTTCGTGCCGCTCATCGATCGGGTGGTCGCACACCGCCTGTCCGACGAGGTGGTTCGAGATCGCCCAGACCTTCAAGCTGTACTTCTCGAGCATCGCCAGCCGACCCTCGATGTACTCGTCACCGGTGTTCTCCGCCACGGCCTTGTTGACCTCGAAGTGGTCGCCCCAGCAGGCGATCTCCAGGCCGTCATACCCCCACTCCGATGCCAGCCGACATACCTGGTCGAACGGCAGGTCGGCCCATTGGCCGGTGAACAACGTGATAGGCCGTGGCATGCGAGGCTCCTCGGTTCGGTGCTGCGGGACTCTAACTCGTGGACGTCGGCACGGCTTGCCAGCCCGACCCAGCGACCGCGCTGGCCTCGACGGCGGCAAGCACCCGTTGTATCTGCAGCCCGTCGGCGAACGACGGCGTCGGATCCTGACCGTTGCCGATTGCATCGATCAGGTCTCGGATCTCGTGAGTGAACGTGTTCTCGTAGCCGATGACGTGACCCGGGGGCCACCACGCCGACAGGTACGGGTGACCGGGCTCAGTGACCAGGATTCGCTTGAAGCCGCCGGTTTCCGGATCCTCGGTGTGGTCGTGGAACCACAGCTCGTTCATCGACTCGAAGTCGAACGCGAGGCTGCCCTTCGACCCGTTCACCTCGATCCGCATCGCGTTCTTGCGACCGCTCGCGAAACGGGTCGCCTCGACCGAGGCGAGCGCGCCGCCGGTGAACCGACCGATGAACAGAACGGCGTCGTCGACCGTCACTTTTCCTCGGGCCGCGCCGCCGGTTGCGGAAAGCCCACTCGACGCCTCTGGGAGCGGGCGCTCCTTCACAAAGGTCTCCGTGAGTGCGCTGACGCCGGCAAGCGTGTCTCCGGTGACGAACTGCGCGAGGTCGATGATGTGCGCGGCGATGTCGCCGAGCGCGCCAGAGCCCGCACGCTCCTTCTGCAGCCGCCATACCAGTGGAAACTCGGGATCGACGATCCAGTCCTGCAAGTAGACGGCGCGCACGTGCCGAATCACACCGAGCCGGTCCGACGCAACGAACGCCCTCGCCAATGCCAGTGCCGGTACTCGCCGGTAGTTGAACCCGACCATCGAGCGAATGCCTTTGACACGTGCAGCTTCGGCGGCCGCTGCCATTGCCTCGGCTTCGGCCACCGTGTTCGCGAGCGGCTTTTCGCACAACACGTGCTTACCTGCCGCGAGCGCCGCGATTGCTATCTCCGCGTGTGTGTCCCCCGGCGTGCAGATGTCGACGAGGGCGACATCGTCGCGCAACAGCAACTGCTTCCAATCGGTTTCCACCGAGGACCAGCCCAGCCGTGCGGCGGCCGCTGCCGCCGCGCCGCCGTCTCGGCCGCACAACGCGACCATCGCCGGGCGGAGCGGCAGGTCGAAGACCCGACCCGCCGTCCGCCATGCCTGGGAGTGCGCCGCGCCCATGAAGGCATAGCCGACCATGCCGACGCCCAGGGTCTCCTTCGTGTTGTCGCTCACCGCTGATCCGATCTGCTCTCGCTGACTGTCCGCTATCCGCTGTCCGTCGTCCGTCGCTACGATTCGAAGCCGAGTGGCAGGTACTTGTCGACGTTGTCCTTGGTGACGGTCGCCGAGTACAACGTGACGGACGCCGGCACTTCCGGCTGCACGAAGTCGCCGAGGCCCTTGTCGTGCACGAGAAGGCGGGCGAGCCGGACCGCGTCGTTGGCCATGGTCGGTGGGTAAAGAACGGTGGCCTTCACCACGGTGTTGTCCGCCTTGATGTAGCGCATCATGTTGGCCGATCCCGCGCCACCGACCATGAAGAACTCAGACCGGTTGGCCTGCTTGATCGCGGCAAGCACGCCGATGCCCTGGTCGTCGTCGTGGTTCCAGATCGCATCGAAGTGCGGGTTCGCCTGCAGCATGCTGGCCGCGACGGACTGACCGGACTCCACGGTGAACTGTGCTGCCTGGCGTGGTCCGACCTTGAAGCCGAACTGGCTCAGCGAATCCTTGAAGCCCTGACTGCGCTGCTGGGTGAGCGGCAGGCTGTCGATGCCGGCGATCTCGCCGATGATCGGGTTGCTGACGCCCTTTGCCTTGAGCGTGGCGCCGATGTACTGTCCGGCACTGACACCCATGCCGTAGTTGTCGCCGCCGATCCAGACGCGCGACGCCCGAGAGGTGTCGAACACGCGGTCAAGGTTGACGACCGGGATGCCGGCCTGAGTCGCCTGCAAGGCGACTGCGGTGAGTTGCGCGCCGTCGTTCGGTAGCACCACGATGACGTCGACCTTCTTGCTGATCAAGGTCTGGATTGCCGCAATCTGAGCGGCGATGTCATTGGTTGGTTGAGCCGCCTCCAGCTTGACATCGGACAGCTTCCCGGCCTCGGTGGTCGCGTTCTTGGCGATCGCGCCGATCCAACCGTGGTCGGCCGCAGGGGCAGAGAATCCGATCGTCACCGTCTTGCCCGGTGCGTCGTTGGCGTTGCCGCCCGAACCTGCTGCCGCGGAGGCTGCGGTCGTCGCCGCCGTCGTCTTCGTGCTGTTTCCGGTGCACGCGGTGAGCATTGCGCCCGCCCCCACGCCTACCGCGCCTACCAGGAAGTGCCGACGGTTGAGGCCGCCATCGAGCTCGGGCATCTGGACTCCTTGATTGAAGTGTTCGACTAGGTCTGGGTAGTGCTCGCAGGGTGTGCGCTATCGCGTTCTCTCCAAGCAGAGGAACGGGTGCGCGGATCGAATGTGTAGGCCGCATGCGCCGGCGGCCCGGGCGGTTAGCTGCGGGCCTCCTTTCGGCGACGCTGCAGCAGCACGGCGATGACGATGATCATGCCGGTCGCGATGTTCTGCCACTCGGTCTGGAAGTTGTTCTGGATCAGCAGGTTGCTGATGGTCGTGAAGACAAGAACGCCGAGGACGGATCCGACGAGGGTGCCTGCGCCACCCATCAAGAGCGTGCCGCCGATGATGACGGCGGCGATGGAGTTCAGCTCGTACTGGTCGCCGTGCGTGCTCGATCCGGTGTTGGTGAGCGCGGCGATCATGATCGCGGCGATGCCGCAGCAAAGTCCGGACAGCACGTACAACGTAAGTGTGTGGAACCGAACATTGACGCCGGCAAGGCGCGCGGCTTCCTGGTTGCCGCCGACCGCAAAGGTCCGTCGTCCATATGTCGTGCGGTTCAGCACGACCCAGCCGACGATCGCGACGGCAACGAAGATCCAGACCATCATCGGCATGCCGAGCACCTTGTTCGACGCGAGGTCGTTGATGGTGCGTGAGCGAACGATCTGCGTCTTCTCGTTCGAGATCTTCTGCGCGAGTCCGCGGGCGGTCGCCATCATCGCCAGCGTTGCGATAAGCGGGACCAGCCGGCCGTAGGCGATGAGCAACCCGTTGATGAGTCCGAAGCCGGCGCCGACCGCGAGCGCGCAGAACATAACGGCCCATGGACCCATCGTCTGGGTCGCGACAGTCGTGGCCCAGACCGATGCGAGCGCCATGAGCGCACCGACAGAGAGGTCGATGCCACCGCCGATGATCACGAAAGTCATGCCGACCGTGATCACGCCGATCACCGAGGCCTGGGTGAGAATCGTGGTCAGGTTGCCGCTGGTGGGGAACGAGTGGGGCTTCGTGACCCAGCCGATCACCGCAAGCACGACGAGCACGCCGATCAGACCCAGGTTTCGCACCTCGCTCAACCTTGTGCGCCGGCTACGCCGGGTCGCGTCCAGGTGTGGGCCGGCTTGCTCGGCCGGGGAGGCATGCAGAGCCTGCGGCGTCGTTTGCTCCGTCATGCAGCGCTTCCTTCCATCACCAGGTCGAGCACGCGTGACTCGTCGAGTTCAACGGCCCGCGCCTCGTGCACGACTCGACCGTCGCGCAGCACCAGCACTCGATCGGCCAAGCCCAGGACCTCAGGCACCTCGCTGGACACCAGGAGCACGCCGACGCCGGAGTCGGCGAGCCGACGGATCACGCCGTACAACTCGGTGCGTGCACCAACGTCGACGCCACGGGTCGGCTCGTCGAGAAGCAGCAGGCGACATCCATGCAGGAGCCAGCGACCGAGCACGACCTTCTGCTGATTGCCGCCCGACAACGTGACAACTCGACGGCGGGCGTCGCCCGGGCGGATGTCGAGTGCCTCAACCTGCTGCTGGGTGTCGGCGAGTTCGCTCCTGCGCCGAAGAAACCCCAGAGTCGAGAACCTCCGAAGCGACGCAGCCGAGATGTTCACTGCGATCGTGTCGCGCATCAGCAGTGCCTGGCTCTTGCGCTCTTCTGGCGCCAAGCCCATGCCGGCCGAGACCGAACGTCCGAGGGCACCGGGGCGCATCCGCCGTCCGAGAAAGGAGATGGTGCCCGACGCGGGCTTGCGGGCTCCGTACACCGTCTCCAGAATCTCCGATCGGCCCGATCCGACAAGACCGGCGAGCCCGACGATCTCGCCTGCGGCCACGCTGAACGACACGTCCTTGAACTCACCGGGCCGGGTCAGGCCTTCGACCCGCAGAACCTCGGCCGCGGTCCCCCCAACTTCAGCGGCCCTTGGCGGGAAGGGGTATTCGATATCGCGTCCGGTCATCAACGTGACGACCTCGCGGGTCGGCGTCGTCTTGGCAGGGCGACCCTGGGCCACGGTGCGGCCGTCCTTGAGCACGGTCACGCGGTCACCGATCTCGCGGATTTCGCCGAGACGGTGCGAGATATAGACAACCGCCACGCCTTCGGCGGTGAGGTCGCGGATGACCCTGAACAAGTTGGCCACCTCGTCGTGGGCGAGCACCGCCGACGGCTCGTCCATCACGATGATCTTGGCGTCGTAGGAGAGCGCCCGCGCGACACTGACGATCTGCTTGCTGGCTGACGACAGCCGGCCGACCTCGCGCCCGGGGGGGAGCTCCGGGTGACCGAGGCGCTCCAGCAGTTGCCGGGTGCGGGCGCGCAACTGCGCGCGGCGAGTGAAGCCGCCGGTCGAGAGTTCATGGCCGAGGAAGATGTTCTCGGCGACCGACAGACCGTCGACGAGGTCGAGTTCTTGGTAGATGGTCGCGATGCCGCGCTTGAGAGCGGCGATCGGCGAGCCGAGCGTGACCTGTTCGCCCCGCCAGCGGATCGTGCCCTGCTCCGGTTGATGGGCGCCCGCCAGCACCTTGATGAGCGTCGACTTGCCGGCGCCGTTTTGGCCGAGGAGGCAGTGCACTTCTCCGGCACGCACGTCGAGGCTGACGCCGTCGAGGGCGCGGATGCCGGGGAACTCCTTGACGATGTCGATCATCTCCAGCAAGGGAGTCACCGCGTCGTCGGCGTAGCCCGGGGGTGTCGTTGCCACGAAGTGCCCTTCCTTGAAGAACTTTCGTGCTCGACGTGACAAACTAGGGGCGAGTCAGGCCGCATGTCAACCAGTCATCCGATGAAACAACTTACGCAAATCATAAGATTCAGCCATTGATCCGGGAAGGTTTCGAAAACACATTGCTGGTCTTTGTCATTGTGATGTCGAAAGTAGGCAAGAAGGAGAGTGCCGGGGTGCCCGGTCCGTCGGCCCCGCCGCTACGCTTCTCCCGCACGTTGGGGCGCAGTGGGTCGCAAGCTGAAGGTGCGTACATGCAGGCAGCGCCTGCGGAGAGGTGAGTCATGAGACGCGCCGCTGCGCGACCTGAAAACGTCCATCAGGCCCGGATCCTCGCCATGTTGCGCGACGACGGGCCGAGGTCGCGAGCCGAACTCGGCGACGTGACAGGGCTCTCACGCACCAAGATCGCACTCGAGGTCGGCCGGCTCGTGACGCTCGGGTTGGTCGAAGATGCCGGGCCCGCACTGTCACGAGGGGGCCGCCGCTCCACGGTCGCGAGGCTTGCGGCCGATATTCGGCTGCTCGGCGTCGACATCGGTGCAACCTCCGTCGATGTGGCATTGACCGACGGCGAACTGCACGTGCTCGGGCACCTGAGTCAGCCGTGCGACATCCGCTCGGGCCCGACGGCCGTTCTCGACGTCGTCGCCGCCCTGGCGGCAAAGCTGCGCGCCGATCACGGGGTCCAGGAGCTGCTCAGCGCCGGCGTAGGTGTGCCCGGGCCGGTCAGCTTTCGCGAAGGTGCGCCCGTGGTGCCGCCGCTGATGCCGGGCTGGGACCACCTGCCGGTGCGCGACCTGCTCAGCCAGGAGTTCGGCTGCCCGGTGGTGGTGGACAACGACGTGAACATCATGGCGATGGGTGAGCGGCAAGCCGGCGTCGCCCGGGGTGCCGACGACTTCCTGTTCATCAAGATCGGCACCGGTATCGGGTGCGGGGTGGTGCTGGCGGGTCGGGTGCACCGGGGCGTCAACGGCAGCGCCGGCGACATCGGGCACATCCGGGTCGAGGACTACGGGCCGACCTGCGCCTGCGGCAACATCGGGTGCCTCGAGGCGTTCTTCGGTGGCGCCGCGCTCGCTCGCGAGGCGACAGCCGCGGCCAGAGAACGCCGATCGACGTTTCTCGCCGAGCGGTTGGCCGCCGGACACGGGTTGACCGCCGCCGACGTCGGCGCCGCGGCGGCAGCAGGCGACCCGGTAGCGGTGGAGATGATTCGCGACGGCGGACGCCGGCTGGGCCAAGTGATCGCAGGCCTGGTGAGCTTTGCCAACCCTGGGCTCCTGGTGATCGGCGGCGGTGTCGCGGGGCTGGGCCACACCCTGCTCGCGGAGGTACGCAGCGTCGTGTACCGCCGCTCCCTGCCCTTGGCGACCGAGAACCTGGCCATCGTGTTGTCCGAGCTCGGCGATACGGCAGGCGTCATCGGTGCCGCCAGGTTGGCCTCCGACGCCGTGTTCGGGGCCAAGTCCCTCGGCGGATCCAGTGGGTCGAGCTGACGGCGCGGTCGGCGGGCGGCCCGCCCCCTGTCGCCCGGATTTCCGGTTCACCTCGGCGCGCGCGGGGCGCTAGCCTCCGGATTGAGCGATGACTTTTCGGGGGCCCTGGGGTCTCACCTGGCGTGGAAAGTAGCGAAGCACGGATCAGCGCGGCCGCCGGACCACCCGGGTCGCCGGTTGTGCAGGGTACGGGAGGTAATAGTGACCAGCGGCCCAGACGCGCTCGCGTGGGACGGCCCAGCTGTAATCGTCGATGACCTGCACAAGGCATTCGGCGAGGTGAAGGCGCTGCGCGGGATCGACCTCGTCGTGGAGCGCGGGAAGGTGCTCGGATTGCTCGGCCCGAACGGCGCCGGCAAGACCACCGCGGTGAAGGTCCTCACCACGTTGCTGATGCCCGACCGCGGTACGGCTCTCGTCGAAGGGCGCGATGTGGTGCACTCCCCCGCCGCCGTGCGGGAGGTGATCGGCCTCGCCGGCCAATCCGCCGCGATCCAAGAAGAGCTGACCGGCCGGGAGAACCTGGAAATCATGGGTCGCCTGTACCACCTCGACCCCGCCACGAGGCGGCAGCGCTCCGGCGAGCTCCTCGAGCGCTTCGACTTGATGGACGCCGCCGACCGCCCCACCAAGGGCTACTCAGGTGGCATGCAACGCCGGCTCGACCTGGCGCTGAGCCTGGTCTCGCGCCCGGCAGTGCTCTTCCTCGACGAGCCGACCACCGGTCTCGATCCCCGGAGCCGGCTCGGCATGTGGGAAGTGTTGCGCGAGCTCGTCGCAAGCGGGACGACGCTGCTGCTCACCACCCAGTACTTGGAGGAAGCGGACGAGCTGGCCGACGAGATCGTCGTCATCGACCACGGGAAGGTCATCGCGGCGGGCACGGCGCAGCAGCTGAAGAACCGGGTCGGCGGGGAAGTCCTCGAGTTTCGGGTGGCAGACCGCGAGCGGCTCGCCGAGGCGGCAGAAGCGGTGAGCTCCTTGTCCGAGGCCGATCCGGTCGTCAATTCCGAAGAGTCACAGGTCGCGCTACGGGTTGGTGAGCGCGGCTCGCAGTCGATCGTCGAGACGGTGCGCCGCCTCGACGCGCTCGGCATCCAGACCGAGGGCCTCGCCGTTCGCCGCCCGTCGTTGGACGACGTGTTCTTGGCGCTCACCGGTCACGGTGCCGAGGACACCCCGCCCGCCAAGCCCGACCGCCGTGCGGCCGGGCGGCAAAGGTGAACGGAGACTCCATGACAGCCAGCCAGTCGCTGCCCGTCGCGCTGCACGTGCCGCCGCCACCGACCGCGAGGCGTGTTCAGCTCGCGGTGGCCGACACCCTGACGCTGACCAACCGTGACCTGCTGATCTGGTTGCGCAATCCGGCGTTTCTCTTCTTCACCATCGTGCAGCCCGTCATGTTCGTGCTGCTGTTCCGCTACGTCTTCGGCGGCGCGATTCCGGTGCAGGTGCCGGGAGGTTACGTGAACTTCCTGATGCCGGGCATCATCGCGCAGTCGGCCGCCTTCGCGTCCTTCGGGACCGCGATAGCCCTGGCGAGGGCGCTACAGAAGGGCGTCATCGACCGGTTCCGAGCCATGCCCATGGCGCGGTCGGCGGTGCTGCTGGGCCGGCTGGCAGCCGACACCGCTCGCCTGGCGGTGACCGTCGTGGTGATCCTCTTGGTTGGCTACGCCGTCGGGTTCCGCTTCCGCAACGGATTCGTCCCCGCCCTGCTCATGGTGGTGCTGGGCATCGTGTTCGGCGTGGTGATCTGCACCATCAGCGCGTACGTGGGCTTGGCGATCAAAGATGAGGAGTCGGTCGGCTCGTTCGGCCTGGTGTGGTTGTTCCCGCTGACGTTCGTCAGCGCGGCGTTCGTTCCGGTCGGCTCGATGCCCGGCTGGCTACAAGCCTTCGCGAACAACCAGCCGGTGACGATCGTCATCGACGAGATGCGCGCGCTGGCGCTCGGCGGCCCGCTCACCTTGCATGCCTGGCAAAGTGCCGTGTGGCTCATCGGCATCACCGCCGTTTTCGTGCCACTCGCGGTTCGCGCCTACCGCAAGGCGACATAGCGCGTCAGCACCGGTGCTGTCGCTGTGCGGGGCCGCCGACGCGAACGTCGGCGGCCCCGCACAGGCACGGTAGTTCAGGGCTACCGCTTCCCATCGAGTCCTACTTGCTGTAACCCTCGAGCTTGTTCGCAGCGATCGCGAAGTCGTTCGTGTAGGTCTTGGACAGGTCGATCGTCGCCTTGACCTTGCCGGCTGCCTTCTGGATGGCCAGCACGGTGTCCGGACCATTCGCCGGCATCATGCCGTCAGGCAGGAACTGGCCCTTGTCCTGGTCGAGAGCCTTGATGTAGTCGTCCTTCGTGATGGTGCTGTTGGAGACGAAGTCCGCCGGCATGTGCGCGGCGATGTCGGCCGCGCTATGCGTGGCGATGTAGTGCATCGTCGCCACCAGTGCGTCGACGACCTTCTGCACGACGTCCTTGTGCGAGTTGACCCAACTCGTCCGGGCCAGCACCGACGCCGAAGGATACGTACCGCCGAGCGCCGCCTGGACGCCTGCGGTCGAGGCCAGGTCAATCGCCGAGTAGCCCAGATTCTGCTTCTCGACGGCGGCGACGGTGGGTTGCGACGTCATACCGCAGATGATCTTGCCGTGCTGAAGCGCGCTGACGAACGTGCTGCCCGCACCGACGCCGACCCGGGTGAAGTCCTTCGAGGTGAGGCCGGCCTTCGAGGCCATGTACAGCGTCAGGTCGTCGGTTCCCGACCCGAGGTCGGTGACGCCGACGGCCTTGCCCTTCCAGTCCGCCGCCGATTTGACGTTGGAACTGGTCGCGCACATCTCACGCTCGCCGGGAGCCCCGCTCAGCTGGACGACGTCGATGACGTCCTTGCCGGCCTGCTGGAAGTCGATGGTGTGCACGTACCACGCGCCCGCCATGTCGACCTGGCCGGAGATCATTGCATCCTCGGCACCAACGCCGCCGTTCTGCTCCGTGCTCAGCTTCACATTCACGCCGTACTTCTGGTAATAGCCGAGACCTTGAGCGAGCTGGTACGGGAGGTAGATCTGCTTGTCGATGCCGCCGACCATCAACGACACCGTCGGCAGATCGCCGGCCGCTTGGCTGCTCGCCGCCGACGAAGGTGCAGAACTCTGAGCCGAGCTCTGCGCCGCGCTGGCAGTCGCGCCCGCGCCGCCACCGTTCGTAGCTCCACTGCTCGCACCGGTTGACTTGCTGCTGCACGCGCTGATGCCGGTCACCAGCATCAGCACAGCAGTTCCTGCGGGGAGCGCCCGCATGAGCAATTTCGGAGACACCGCGTGACGCCTCCTTTCCTTGTCGATTTCTTCTGGTTGTGGGCATGGATCGCCAACCGCCGGACGAACGGAGGCGGGCGGACGGCGCCCCGGGGGTGCGCCGTTTGATTCAGGAGCCGCCGACCTCAGCGGTGGATTTCGGCCGCCAGGACAGCAAGCGGCGTTCGAGCTGGGTGAGGAGCGCTTCGGCGGTCAGGGCGACGACTGCGATGAGGAGCATCGCGGCCCACACGCCGTTGGGGTCGAAGTTGTTCATCGCCGTCGCGATGACCAACCCGAGACCCTTCTGTGCACCGAGGAATTCGCCGACGATCGCACCGATGATGGAGAAGCCGAAGGCGACATGGAGGCTGGCGATGATCCAGGTCATCGCGGATGGGACAACGACTTGTCGCACGATCTGGAAGCGCGACGCTCCGAGAACTCTCGCATTGGCGATGTAGTTGCGGTCGACCTCGCGCACACCCTGGAAGGCGTTGAAGAAGACCACGAAGAAGACCAGCACCGCGGCGAGCAGCACTTTCGATGCCGTCCCGAGACCGAGCCAGACGATGAAGAGCACGCCGAGCACGATGCGCGGAATCGCGTTGAGGACCTTGATGTAGGGTCCGACCACGTCCGCGAGGAACCGGTTCTGGCCCAACAGGATGCCGACGATGATGCCTGCCGAGACGCCGTAGACGAAGCCCAGCAGCGCTTCTTTCATGGTGACCCAGAGCTGAAGCCAGATCGAGCCGTAGGCGGTGCCGTGTTCGAACCAATCCCGCGCTCTCAGCGCGATTCCTGAAGGCCGCCCGAAGAAGAACGGATCGATGACCTTCCAACGCGTGAGCAACTGCCAGCCACCGATGACGACGACCAGCGTGAGCAGCCGCGCCGCGAGCACCAGCTGACGCCTGCGGCGGCTCTTGCGCCGCGCCGCGGCGGCTATCTCCTCCTCACCGGTTCCCGGCTCGGGGCGCAGGGACGACTGCAATGCCGCCATCGCTCGCGCCTGTCGACGAGCCGACATGTTGCTCATGACGTCTCCCCCTTCAGGGACGACGCCTGCGCGGTCCGGGCGTATGCCCGCTCCACCTCTTCGCGCAACGACTCCCAGATTTGGTGATGCAGTTCCAGGAACCGCGGTTCGAAGCGGATTTCCTGCACCGCGCCGCGGGGGCGTGGCAGGTCGATGTCGTAGACGCCCTTCACCCGACCCGGACCCGCGGTCATGACCACCACGCGGTCGGCCAGTGCGACGGCCTCCTCCAGATCGTGCGTGATGAAGAGGACCGAGGGCTTGGTGCGTTCCCACAGCGAAAGCAACTCGTTGGACATGATCGCTTTCGTCTGGACGTCGAGGGCGCCGAACGGCTCGTCCATGAGCAGGATCGACGGTTCGCTGATGAGCGCGGCCGCGAGACTGACCCGCTTGCGCATACCGCCGGAGAGTTGATGCGGGTGGTGGTCCTCGAAACCGGCGAGCCCCACCACGCGCAGCCAGTCCCGTGCCTTGGCCTGCGCATCCCTCTTCCGCATGCCACGAAAGATCGGACCCATCGCCACATTGCCGAGCACCGTCTTCCAGGGCAACAGCGCATCCTGCTGAAACATGAAGCTGATGCCCTTGCCGATGCCGTCGACTGCCTGACCGCCGACGCGCACCACTCCCGCAGTCGGATTGTCGAGGCCGGCGACCAGGGTCAGCGTCGTGGATTTTCCGCAGCCGGTAGGCCCGACCACTGCGCAGAACCGCCCCGGTTCCACGGCGAAGTCGACGTCCTGGAGGGCCGTGAAGGCGGAGCCGGTAGGTGTGACGAAACGCTTGGTCACGCCGACGATCTCGATGCGCGACCGGTCGTCGCCGGAAATGACCGACGCGGGATCAGCCAACATGGTCGCTCCCCTGCTTCGTGTGGTGACCACTTCTGCGCTCCTCTGGGTTCCGCCCGTGGTCACCCAATGTGCGGAAGCGCACGTGTCACGTCCAGGTTTCACGCGTAACTCGTACTAAGTGGTGGCTGAACGCATTACTGAGCATTTCGCTCGCGTGCTTCTCTCGTCGGCGGCGCCTACCATGCGAGCGTGGCCATTCCGACACGCCGCCAGCGGTTCACCCGGCTCTCCACCCAGGTGCTAGTCCTGCAGCTCGCGATCATCGTTCTCACGGTGAGTGCCGGTTTCGTCGTGTCGTTCCTGCAGGCACGCCACGAACTCGATGCGCGTGCGGGGCAACGCTCACTCGCCATCGCCGACACCGTGGCGTCCATTCCGGCGGTGGTCCAGGCCTTCTCCTCCCCCGACCCGGCAGCAGTGATCGACCCGATTGCGGAACGCATCCGCGTGATGACCGGTGCCGCCTTCATCGTGGTGGCGAGCAAGCAAGGGGTTCGCTACTCCCACCCGAACCCCGCCCTCATCGGCACGTCGCTGATGAACGATCCGGGCGAGAATCCGCAGCCGGTACTCGCCGGCCGTACGTTCGTCGGCGTGCAGTCCGGCTCGCTGGGACGCTCGATGCGCGCGAAGGTGCCGATCCGAGGGTCGGACGGCGTGGTCGTCGGGCTGGTTTCCGTGGGTTTGCTCGAGACGAACATCAGCTCCGAGCTGCGGCACAACCTGCCGACGACGCTCATCCCACCGCTGCTCGGATTGGCACTCGGCACGGTCGGTGCGTTCCTGCTCGCGCGACGTATCAAGCGGCAGACGTTCGGTCTCGAGCCGAAGGAGATCGCGGCACTGCTGGAGCAGCGAGAGGCGATGCTGCACGGCGTCCGAGAAGGCACGATCACGGTCGACGCCGACGGCCGGCTCACCCTGGTGAACGACGAGGCGGAGCGGCTGCTCGGACTCGACGAAGCAGCGCTCGGCCGCCCACTGGCCGACATCCTGCCCGAGGGCAGGGTCCGCGACGTGCTGACGGGTGAGGTCGCCGGCCGCGACGAGCTGATCCTGTTCAAGGATCGCGTGTTGCTGGCCAACCGCACGCCGGTCGAGGTACGCGGCCGACCGGTCGGGGCGATCGTGACACTTCGCGACCGCACCGAGCTCGAATCACTACTGCGCGAGCTGGACGACGTGCGCAGCCTGGCCGACGCGCTACGGGCGCAAGAGCACGAGTTCGCCAACCGGTTGCACGTCATCGGCGGCCTGATCGAGCTCGGTCGCTACGACGAGGCGGTCCATTTCATCCACCTCAATTCGCTGCTGCACCAGGAGCTTGCTGCCTCGCTCGTCGAACGAGTCGGCAACCCGTTGCTGTCGGCGCTGTTGCTCGGCAAGGCCTCGGTCGCGAGCGAGCGCGGCATCAACCTGCGCATCTCGACTCTGGACGAGCTGCCTGCGGAGCTGGCCGACCCGAGCGGTCTGGTCACCATCCTCGGCAACCTCATCGACAACGCACTCGACTCGGCGGCGCAGGCCGGTCCTGGCGGCCACGTCGATGTGACGCTTTCGGTAGCGGGCTCGAATCTCGTGATCCGGGTCCATGACTCCGGGGCGGGCATCGACCCGGCGCTCACCGCGGAGATCTTCCGGGACGGTTTCACGACGAAGGTTGCTCGCGAAGGCAATCGGCGTCGGGGTCTCGGGCTCGCGCTGGTGAGCCAGGAGGTGCGTCGCCGTGGCGGCCGCATCTCGGTCGAGAACGTCGACGGCGC
Source organism: uncultured Actinomycetes bacterium (assembly GCA_963782965.1). Classification (GTDB taxonomy): domain Bacteria; phylum Actinomycetota; class Actinomycetes; order Acidothermales; family Acidothermaceae; genus CAWALV01. The sequence goes on along the minus strand of CAWALV010000006.1, from coordinate 22,181 downwards.
GGTGTTCACCGTCGTCCTGCCCGTGGTTGCGCCGCAGGAACCGGCGGAGGCGGCAGCGCCGTGATCCGCACGCTGATCGTCGACGACGACTTCATGGCGGTTTCGGTGCACCGGCAGTTTGTCGAGCGAGTCCCCGGTTTCGAAGTCGTCGGTGCGGCCGCAACCGGTGCCGACGCGTTGAGTCAGGTCGAGACACTCGGCCCCGACCTGGTGCTGCTCGACATCTACTTGCCCGACATGAGCGGGGTCGAGCTGCTGCGCCGCCTTCGGGGGCTTCCGGGCTCTCACATCGACGTCATCGCCATCACGGCTGCCAAGGACGTCGAGACGTTGCGCGGCGCGATGCGACTCGGTGTCGTGCATTACATCGTCAAGCCCTTCACGTTCCGTACGCTGCGCGATCGGTTCGAGAGTTATGCCGTCGCGCGCACCCGCCTCGACGCGATGCAGCATGCGGAGCAGCGCGACATCGACCGCCTGTACGGCTTGCTGCGTGTAAGCGGCGAAGAGTCCCTGCCCAAGAACATCTCCGGCCCCACGCTCGCCCGGGTCGCGGAGACCGTGCGCGAATCGAGTGGCGGCATCTCCGCGGGTGAGCTGGCGTCGAGGGCCGGCATCAGCCAAGGGATCGCCCGCCGCTACTTGAAGTTCCTGTCGGATTCCGGGGTCATCGACTTCGCGCTGCGTTACGGCGCGGCCGGGCGGCCCGAGCACCTCTACCGCTGGACGGGCCCGGCAACGCGCTGACGCAACCGTTTCGGCCACTCAACGCGGGGTGCGCAGCCGGAGGAACTCGCGATCGCGGCGGAACACGAAGCCCATCGACTCATACAGCCGGATCGCGTTCACGTTGTCGGACGACGCGTGCAGCATCGGCAGCTCGCCGCGGTCGACGATCCCCGCGCCCACCGCTCGAATGAGCCGGCTGCCGAGCCCGCGGCCGCGGAACCGCTCGTCGGTGCACACGGCGCTGATCTCGACCCACCCGCGGGGTCGCAGTCGCTCGCCGGCCATCGCCACCAGCTCGCCGTCGACCCGGACGCCGATGTAGCGACCCAGCTCGATCGTGCGCGGCCGCCACGGACCGGGTTTCGTGCGCTCCACCAAGGCGGCCATCTCGGGCTCGTCTTCCGGGCCGAGCTCGATCGCCTCGGGATCGTCCTCGACCTTCACGTCTTCCCCGATGAGCTGCACACCCGCGATGCGACCGATGATCTCCCAGCTGCTCGGCGGGTCGAACGGCACATCGACGACGACGAGCTGGGTGCCCGGCGCGGTAAGCGACGCCAAGTCGTCCCACGCGGAAGGCCCGGCGTCGTCCGCAAGCGCGGCGAAGACCGCAACGTCGGGATCGAAGCGCGCCGCAGCACCGTGCCGCAACGCGAACTGCGCGTGCGCGCCGACCAGCGAATCCCAGACCGGGTTGTCGAGCGGGTGCATCATGCCAGCGATGCTCTCAAACCGAGACCACCGCGAGCACGCGAGTATTCGGCAGCGTGCCGCTCATCCCGGCGAGCGCGTGCCGGCTAACCCTCGCGCGGTGCAGGCACCACGCCACTGATCCCGTGCCCGAAGCGCAGCAGGTTCTTCGGGTCATACCTGACCTTCAGCTCGCACAGCCGCGCGTACGTCTGCGGGGCCCAGGCGCGGGCACGGTCGGCGGCATCGCCCGGCTTGCCGTGGAAGTTGACAAGCGTCGCGCCCTCGGGCCGTAGCGAGAACCTGGCGAAGGCCGCGACAAGCGCATCGGTAGCCGCCGGCGCGCCCTCGGCAGCCGGACCCATCAAGACGCCGATCGCCTCCAGCAGGTACGCGGCGTCACGGTTGCTGACCGCGTTCGCGATCGCGGGCTGCCGTGACAGCGCGCCGCCCATGTGCCGGATCCCGACGACCATGACTGGGATTTGCGCGGCCGGTCCGGCGAGTCGGAGCAACTCGTCGATGACCTCGTCGTCCAGGCGGGTGAGCAACACGCCGCGCTCGTGCGCCGGCACCGGGTGGTCGGGGTCTTGGTGCACGCTGTCGACCGCCGTGTAAGGCATCTCGCCGACCAGGTCGACGATCGCGGGGGCGACCGCGCGCATCGGCGCCACCAGTCGCTCGCCGCTTTCCGCGTCACCCAGGTGCATGACTCGAAGGTGCACGACGAAGCGTCCACGCAACGGCTCGGGGATGTCGGGAACGGGCGGCAGGCGAAGCAGTGCGATCGACGTGTTCGTCTGCTCGTCGAGACCCGCGCTCCAGCCGCTGTAGGCGCGGAGCAGCTCCGATGCGTGCTCGCCGGGGAAGAAGATGCCGCCGCCGTAAAGCCGCGACACCGGCACGAGGTCGACGGTGATCTCGGTGACGATGCCGAGATTCCCCTTGCCCCCGCGCAATGCCCAGAACAGCTCGGTCTCGGACGACGGCGACACCTCGCGCGCCACGCCGTCCGCAGTGACCACCGTCATGCGCTGCACGTGGTCAGCGGCGAAGCCGTACGTGCGGCACATCACCGGGAGCCCACCGCCCACGATGTAGCCGACCACGCCGACGTCGGACGACGAGCCGTTCAGCGGCGCCAACCCGTGCTCGGCCGCCGTCTCGATGACGGGCTTCCACTTGGTGCCGGCGCCCACCGTCGCCGTCCGCTCGCGCGGGTCGACGGTCACGTTCGTCATGGCCTTGGTGCTGATCAGGATGCCCGCGTCGACCGCGCACACCGCGCCGTGCCCGGTGGCCTGCACACCGATGGGCAGGTCGCGCTCGGCAGCGAAACGGACGGCGGCTACGACGTCCTCGGTGCAGGTGGCTGCGACGACAAGGGCCGGCCGATGGGTGGTTGACAGGTTGAAGCACGCGATCTCGTCGGCGTACCCCGCGTCGTCCGGGCGGTAGACGGCGCCTTTGAGCACGCCGGCGAGGCCGCTGCTGTCGAGGCTTTGTTGGGTCGCGGTCATATCCGGTTGCCTCACTCGTCTGGTCGGTGTGTTGCGGATGAGTCTGGCCGCGCCGCGCCGGCTGCGCATGGGGCAAGTCCCCTACTGTGCCCCCTATCCGCCGGCGGCGGAAGCCGATCTCGCGACCGATCGACCCGGGCGCTCCCACCAGGCGCGCACCTTGGCGCACAATGCCGGGGTGGACCTGAGTTGCAGCGTCGGGCTGCATCTGCGCGCCGAGGAGGCCGACGACGCGGCCGCCCTGATCGCCGCCGAGTTGGCGGGCGGTTCCGCCGAGGCGCATCTGGGCGCCGGCCTGATCTACTTCGCGGTCGCCCAGTTTTCCCTCGCCGCGCGTCATCTCGAGACCGCGTTCCTGACCTACCAAGCGGCCGGACGACGCAGGCGCGCCGCCTTGGCGGCGTCGCACCTGACCCGGCTGCACTTCGACGGGACCGGCAAGCCCTCGGTCGCCGCCGGTTGGATCGCCCGGGCGAGCCGGCTGCTCGCCGACGATCCGGACTGCGCCGAGGCTGGCTGGGTAGCGCTCGCCCAGATCGGATGCAGCGTCGCGAGCGCGGAGGAGTTGGAGCAGCACGCGACGCACGCCCTCTCGATCGCGCAGCGACTCCGCGACGCGGACCTCGAGTGCAAGGCGCTCGCCGACTCCGGGCTCGCGCTGGTCAGCAGTGGCGTGATCGAGCGCGGGCTTCGCCGCATCGACGAGGCCATGGTGATGGCCAGCAGCGGCGAGTGCGACAACGTGTGGATCGTGGGTCAGGTGTATTGCGACCTCGTCACGGCATGCAGCCGAACCGGCGATCTGCACCGACTCGAGGACTGGCTGGCCACCGCACAGGTCGGCGAACCTTCGACGCCCGTCGCCGGGCCGCCGAACCTGCTGCTCAACCATTGCCAGATCGAGTACGGCACGCTGCTGTGCCAGGCCGGCCGGTGGAACGAGGGCGAGCTGGCGTTGCGGTTCGCGGTCGACGCCTCCGCCCACTTCGTGCAGCGGGTGCAATCGCGGGCCGCGCTCGCAGGTCTTCGCATCGACCAGGGCCGGTTGCCGGAGGCCGCCGGCTTACTGAACGGCTTGGAGCAACGAGCAGAGGCGCAACTGTCGCTGGTCCGGCTGCACCACGCGCGCGGCGACCACGACCTCGCCGTTGCGGTGGCCCGTCAGGCACTGCGGATGCTGACCGGCGACCGGTTGCGCACCGCACCGATCCACGCGCTGTTGCTCGCGGCGGAGTTGGCGCGCGGCAACATCGCGGGAGCACGCGAAGCGGAGCGAGCGTTGGCCGAATACGCTGCGCAGACGTCGTCGCGCGCGGTGGTCGCCCTCGCCGAGTGGGCGGCCGGCCAGGTCTCGCTCGCCGGGTTTGCCGACGCCGAGCTAACCGGCGACCAACCGCCGCGCGAGGCGATCGAGCACTTCGAGCGCGCGTTGAGCGCGCTTCAAGGCGACGAGCGCTCGTTGCTCGCGGCCGACATCCAGCTCGACCTCGCTCGCGCCCTATCCCGCGCCGATCGACACCGGGCGATCGCCGAGGCTCGGCGCGCACTCGCGACCTATGGCCGGGTGGGCGCCCACCGCATGCACGACGCGCAGGCCTTTCTGCACGAACTCGGCGACGCCACGGCGGACCGCCCGGCCGCTCCCGACAAGGTGCGCGCACTCACCGCGCGAGAGCGGGAGATCCTCAACCTGCTGGCCCAAGGATTGTCGAACCCGCAGATCGCCGAGCGACTCGTCATCTCGCCCAAGACCGCCGAGCATCACGTCGGGGCCATCTTGCGCAAGCTTCAGCTGGGCAGTCGCAGCGAGGCGGCGGTGTACGCGGCCACGCTGGCCAGCTCTTAGCCCGTTGTCGAAGCTCGGTCCGGACGCCGTCGGGTAGCCGACAATCTCTCCTTCGCCGGACATGACCTCTGACGGCCGCTGCACGACAGTAGGGTGCGTGCATGGCGACGATCCACGCGACGACGATGTCACCGACCAAGCTCGAACTGCTGACCGCATGGTTGCCGCACCAAGCGTGGTACGTCGGGCCGGCTTCCCCCGAGTTGCACAAGGCGGGCGGCTTTCGACTCGACGACCCTGCGGGCGAAGTGGGCATCGAGTTCATGATCGTCAACGCCGTCAGCGGTGCGACGGCCGTGACGTACCACGTCCCGATGACGTACCGTGGCCAGCCCCTTTCCGGGCACGAGTCGGCTTTGCTGGGCACCTCCATGCACGGCGTTCTCGGCACGCGCTGGATTTACGACGGTGCGGCCGATCCAGTGTTGCTTGAGCAGCTCACGCAGTTGCTTTGCGGCCTGGCCCTGCCGCAGCACCGGTCCGTGAGCGACCAGGTCGATGAGACCGTCGTTGTGCAGACCGCAGCGACTCGGGCAGCCGCCGCGACGGCGCGCATACTGCGTGTTCTCACTGCCTCCGGCGGCGAGACGTCTCCAAGCGTCACGGCGGTGTGGACTGCGTTCGACTCGACGGCGGTCGCGGGCGCGGTCGTGGCTCCTTGACGAGGACGCCAATGCGATGCCGACCGAGCGGACAACGGCCACGGCGGCGGCAACGGCGGCGGCAACGGCGGCGACCACGGCCAGAGCTGCACCACCGTGCCCGTCGACAACGGCGGCGGGGGCGGCACGCCGACCTAGGGACGACCTGCCGACGGACACGTCGGCCGGGACCAGGCAACCGCTGCGACGCTCGGCTAGAGGGCGGGCCAACGTTCGGCGAGGAAGTCGACGATGGCCTGACGGAAGGCGGGTTGCCGGAGCACGCCGCCGTGGTCGCCGTCGATCATGAGCAGCCGGGCGCCGGGGATCGCCGCCGCGAGCACTTCGGGACGTGCGGCGAGCGGGTCGTCGCTGCCGGCGAGCAGGAGGGTGGGCACCGACAGGCTGGCGAGCGGGATGGCCTCCTGATGCACCGCGAGGGTCTGCGCGGCGAGTGCCAGCCGATCGGCTCCGGTGCTTTCGGCGAATTCCCGGAAGGCCGCGGCGTGCGGGTTCGCGATGCTGGCGGGGTCGGGCGTCAACAAGGCGTCTCGCAGCGATCCCCGGCCGAGGACGCTGGTGTCCACTCCGCCGCGTTCGACCGTCGCCGCACCGATCCCACCGACGACGAGACGGCGGACCGCGGCGCAACGCGCCGCCGTAAGCAGCGCGACCACTGCACCCATCGAATAGCCGACGAGGTCGAAAGCTTCAGCACCGAGGACGTCGACCAGCGCGATCACGTCACGCGCCATCCGCGCTTCGCCATAGCGGTCCGGGTCGTGGGGCTTGTCGGAGCGGCCGTGGCCTCGAGCGTCGACGGCAACCACCCGACGTCCGGCCGCGGTCAGCGCCTCGACGACACCCGTCTGCACCCAGTCGATCAGGCCGCTGGCCGCGAACCCGTGGTGCAGCACCACCGGGACGCCAGTGCCGTCGCTGTCGCCCCAGGACTCGTAGAAGATCTCAAGCCCGTCGTCGGACCGGAAGCTCGGCACGTCACGCTCCAGATTCGCTCGCGGTCGAAGGCGGGCGTTTGTCGCCGACCTCACGGATCGCAGTGATCCAAAATGTTAGCGTTGACATCAGTACGAAACCTTGCGATATGGTCCCGAGAATATTCGGCTTATCGGGTCGGGACACATCACCTGGGCTAGCCCCGGTGATCTTCGCGAGGGAGCCCTTCATGCACGATCTTCAGTTGCCTTGGAACGCGTCTGCAGCCCCACAACAGGACGGCCCGGCCACCAAGACTGGCCACATGTCACGACGGGCGTTCCTGGGGACCGGAACCGCAGCAGCGATAGGGCTCTCGCTGGGCTTCGGCGGATCGGCGTCCGCATCGCCGTTGAAGGCGGAGTGGAAACCGGTCGACGAGGCCCCGTTCGGACCAGTCACTGTCGACGACGGGCCAGGCGAGTCGTACGCGCGAGCCGTGCGTCTCAGCAGCCAGCGGCCGGGCGGATCTGTCGCCTACCTGGCGACCTTCCAGCGGTTCGCTTTCGGGCAGCCGGGCGGCTTCACCATTTTCCGCACCGACGACGGCGGCCACACCTGGTCGCAATTCAGCGAGGTGCCGAACGACGGCGAGGCCGGGAGAATCTGGTTGCAGCCGTACCTGTACGAACTGCCGCGCGCATTCGCGGGTTTCCCGAAGGGCACGGTGCTGTGCGCCGGCAACTCGCTGGATTTCTCCAGCACCCGAATCGTGCTGTACGCGAGCGTCGATCGCGGCGCGACCTGGCAATACCTCAGCACGGTAGCCGAGGGTGGCGCGCCCAACCCGACGAACGGCTTCACCCCGGTGTGGGAGCCGTTCCTCCTCCTGCACCGTGACCGGCTCATCTGCTACTACTCCGACCAGCGCGACCCGAACTACGGCCAGAAGCTGGCGCACCAAACCAGCACCGACCTGCAGAACTGGGGTCCGGTCGTCAACGACGCCGTGGGCGAGGACTACAGCAACCGGCCTGGCATGACCACGGTCGCGCAAGTGCACCACGACCTATGGATCATGACCTACGAGTACGGCGTCTCGGCGACGTACTACCCGGTGCGCTACAAGCTGGCTCGTGATCCGGAGTCGTTCGCGTCGTCCCCAGCGATCGCGCTTCTCGACCAGGACGGTTACGCGCCATCCGCCGCCCCGACCGTGTCGTGGTCGGACTCCGGCGGCCCGATGGGCACCATCGTCGTTAGCGCGAACAGCGACCAGGACTTCTTCCTCAACCGAGACCTCGGCAACCCCGAGAAGTGGACACGGATGTCGACGTTCATGCCCAGGGGCTACAGCCGGTTCACCATCGCGCTGAACGACCCCGGATCCTGGCGTCGAAACGGCCACGTCTTCGTCATCACCGGCGCGCCCTACGGTGAGCAAGCCCCGATCCAGGCCGGCGTCATCGAACTCCACTGAGGGTGTCCGTCTGAACGAGGCACTCGCCGACCCTCGGCGGGAAACGGGTGCCCGGGAAAGCAGACCCCGGCACCCTTGACCACTTGTGTTCCCTGCGCGACGATCAGCGCCAACTGGTCCAGTCTCGGCGGCCGCGGAGGTGCGCCATGTGGGACAGCAACGGGGATCTCAACCACGCAGTTGTCGACGCCGTCGACCCCGGCCCGATGACGGTCAGCGGCTCCATCGACCACAACAGCCAGGTGATGCTGCGCTGTACCAACGGCGGCATCACCGTGGAAGGCAAGATCGACGGCAGCAGCGTCGTCTACCTCGTCAGCACCGGACCGATCGTCGTCAACGGCAAGATCGACGGCAGCGCCACGGTCGTGCTGGTCAGTACGGGCGGCAGCATCACCATCGGGGGAAAGGTCGACGGGAGCAGCGACGTCTCGCTCGAGGCGGCCGGCGATATCGCGATCGGCACGATCGGCGTCGTCGAGGACAAGAAGATCGACGGCAGCAGCGGTGTGACGGCTTCCGCCGGAGGCAATGTTTCGATCGGCAGCTACGTTCACGCTTCGTCCGTCGACTTCAAAGCGCGCGGCTCGATACACAGCGACGGCTTCGACAATGCGGCCAATGTTCGGTACCTGGCGGACGGCGACGTCGGCGTCCGAGGGGCGATTGACGGCGCGAGCCGCATCGAACTCGTCAGCAACCGAGGCTCCATCGCGGTCGATGGCAAGGTCGACGGCAGCTCCAAGGTCTTCCTCTCCGCCGGCCGCGATGTCGGCATCGGGGTTGGGCCACTCGGCAACGACGAAGACCACAAGATCGACGGCGACTCCTCGGTGACGGCGATCGCCGGGGGCGACATCCGCCTCGGCAGCCGCATCGCGAAGGACCACACGACCGTCGACTTCGCGGCCGGTGGCGCGGTCGTCATCGGTGGCGAGATCGGTTTCAAGGCTACGGCGCGTTTGCTGTCCGCAGCCCAGAAGATTGACATCGTCGGGGGCGTCAACGGCGGGTCCACCGTAACGACGGCGCCTGCAGGAGCCGCAAACCCAACGGTGAGCGGTGGGGCGCAATGGCTCCAGGACGACTGGGCCGAGCCTGCGGGTTTCCTGCCGACACCGGGCCGCGCAGGCTACTGGTGGGAGAACTGGGGGCAGACTTTCGGTTACGTGGCGCCATTTCGAGTCGTGCCGCGCTCGCTCGACGACATCGTCGCGGCCGTGGCGGGCAGCGCCACGCCGGGGCGTCCCGATGCGCGGCCGGTCAAGGCCGTCGGTGGCGGTTGGTCCTTCACGGACGCCGCGCTGCCGTTCATGACACCGGAAGAGGTGACTCGCGCCTCCTTGCTCGAGCGAGGGAAATGGCAGCGCCAGGACATGCGCGACGTGCTCCAGGGCGTCACGAGCGATCTCCTGAGCGGCAAGATCGACCTGTATCCCACGCCGATGGACCTCGCCCCTGAGATGGTCGGCCGCAACCTGCCGTTCTCCACCGCCTATGACCAGACCGCGCTCCGGCAAGTCACGAGCAGCGGCGTCCAACTGCCCGCATCCAGCGAGGTCGTACTCATCGACACGCGTTCGCTCGCGTCCAGCCTCCAATGCGACTTCCCCGCGATCCGTTCCACCGCGTCGAGGCGCCGGCGGCATCCCGAAATCCTCTTCCACGTCGAGGCCGGCATCACGATGGCCGACTTGCAGCAACTGCTCGACCACCAGCACCCCCGCCTTGCCATCGCGGCAAGCGGTGGCTCGCCGGGCGCGACTCTCGCCGGCGCCCTGGCCACTGCTACGCACGGCGGCGAGTTCAACACGCCGCTGCTGATCGACTGCGTGCGCGCAGTGCACCTCGTCGGCCCCGGCGGCGAGCAGTGGTGGATCGAGGGCGCGATCCCGGTCGCAGACCAGGTAAAGCTGCAGCAGCACGGGTACCCCTTGATCGACGCCGCGCATTTCATCGGTGGCAAGTGGGCCGGCATCCCCGGTCTTACCGCGCAAGATGTGCTGGACGCCGTCGTCGTCTCCATCGGGACCATCGGCGTCGTCTACTCCATGGTGCTCGCGGTGCAGCCGCAGTTCGGGCTGCACCAGGTAGTGCACCCCACCACGTGGGGAGAGTTGCTCGCCTCGGCACAGGTAAGCGAGAACGACCTGCGCGCCGGCAGCATCCCGGCGAATGAGGCGCTGCTTGGAGCACTCATCGACGGCACGGTCAACGGCACGGGCATCGACAAGACGAAGAACCGCTACATCGACCTCGCAATCAACCCGCTGAACTTGGATTGCTGGATCGTGAACCGCGAGCTGACGGCGCAGTTGCCCGACGACGGCAACAGCCCCGGCCCGGGCCTCGGCGACTACCAGACCATGCTCACGCGTCTGCTCGGGCAGCAGTCGAAGGACTCTGCACTCGGCAGCATGTTGCTCGGTCGGGTGTTCGACTTCTTCGGCTGGGGACTCGACCCGTTCACCCTGATGCTGCACGACCCAGGACGCATCACCCACCTCCTTGGCTTCCTACCCCGCTACCCCGACCTCGTGGGCGACCTGCTGGCGATCATCAACGCGCAGACCGCCGTCAACGAGGTGAACGAATCGTCGTCGCCCGACCGTGGCCAGCAGTTCCTCGCGGATGTGCTGACGAGTTTCTTCCACGCGCTCGAAGGCACCCGCCCTGGCCAGAACTCCGACCACACCGGTGTCTCGTACCACGTCGGCGCCATTGGCTGGCCCGACGGCGGCATGCCCGGGCGGGGGCTCGAGATCGCACTCGACCAGACGAACGCGTTCACGTTCCTGCAGCAGGTCCTCTTGGACGACGTGCTGGTGGCCACCATGGCCGACCTGTTCAACCCGATGCTCGGTTACGTCTCGGTACGCGTCTGCCCGCCGACGCGCACGCTTCTCGGCATGCAACAGTACGCACCGCGGTCAGTGATGATCGAGGTCGTCGCCTACCGGTCACCGCAAGCCAACGCCGTGATGCAGGCCATCGCCGCGAAAACCGTTTCGTGGTCCGGGCCCGGCCCGAAACCTTTACTGCATTGGGGGCTCGAGAACGACTTCGTCGATCAGGCTTTCCTATCTGGCACACCGCTCGGCCAGCCGTACAAGGGGTTCCCAACGAGGCTGGCGGCTTTCCACGAGGTCCGTGAATACCTGCGCAACGGCCATCCCCAGGTATTCGACAACGCCTTCAGCGCCCGCATCGGAGTGTGACCATGCGCCGCGGGCGCCGACCGGGGGCAGCGTCGTCACAGGCCGTTGTAACGCGTCCCACGCCTACCGGGACGTTGGCGTTTTCCACCAGCGCGCGGCTACGAAAGCGGGTGGCGTGCACGCCTTCACGCCGACATGACGTCTGTAAAGCCGCGTTGATGGCCGACGGATCGGGTTCGGTTGATGTCCAACACCAACGATTAGGAGGTCTCCCGCGTCTGGTCATGCGCCGCCTTCTTCCTGCGGCTGCCCCTAGAGGCACATCTGGCAGCCGCAAATCGAGGACTTGGGTCCCTTCAGCGGCGGTCGGTTGGGTACATCTCCGGCGTGAGCGTGGGTGCTCCGGTGACTATTTGCCCTGAGAAACGGCTTGTTCCTGCGACCGGGCGGACAACGCGTCGGTCAGCAACGCGACCAGCGCCTCGTGCTGCACGTCTGCCGAGGACCACACCGCCTCCTCGGAGCCGTCCAGCGCCCTGGCGGCAAGCCCCGCCTTGCTGTCGATCAGCTCGGCGATCCTGCTGTCGATCGTTTGCGCGGCGATGATGCGCCACGCGGTGACCGGTTCGGTCTGCCCGATGCGATGGCTGCGGTCAATGGCCTGCGTCTGCTCCGCGTCGGTCCAGGACAACTCGGCCAGCACGATGTTGGAGGCGACCTGAAGGTTGATACCCACGCCGGCCGCCGTCAGGGAGCAGACCGCGATGGCGACGTCGGGATCGTTGACGAAGGCATCGATGTTCTTCTGCCGCGACGCCGGCGTCTGGTCGCCGCGGATCGAGGAGAAACGGATCCCCTGCCTGGCGAACGCATCCTCGGCGACGTCCATAACGTCGACGTGTTTGGCGAAGAACACCACTTTGCCGGCGTTCCTCGCGAGCTGCGCCGCGTAGTCAGCGGCGAGGCCGGCCTTCGCCTGGCCGATGCGTCGCATCATGGCGAACACGTTCTCGCCGGTGGTCTTGGTATTCGCGTCCTTCTGCTCCCAGGTAGCCACCTTGCGCACGAGGTCAACGTCGATGCCATCGACGACACCGGAGCGACGGTTCGCCAGCGCGGTCTCATATCGCGACACCAGCCGGCGAGCGAGATCACGCTCCGCCGCCCGGATCGAACGGCCAACCTTCTCATCGAGTTCCACGGGCAGGTCGGCGGTGCGGCGGGCGGGGATGTCCGCAGCGACATCGACCTTGCGGCGACGGACGATGCCGAGGTCGATCACGCACTTGCGGGCTGCCGGGTAGAACCCCGGGTCGGCGGGGGTCAGGCCGGTCTCCTCGAGGGAGTCCATCAACTCGGCCAACGGCTCCGTTTCATCGATCCAGCCGAGGAACTGCCAGATCGCTCGGAAGTCGTCGATGTCGTTGATCAGCGGGGTGCCGGTAAGAGCCATCAGCAAGGGACGCGGGGGCCGGGATCGAATGCGTTCGGACAGTTCGAGGACGTGCTGCGACCGTTGGGATGTCTTGTTCTTGATGAAGTGCGCTTCGTCGACGACCATGCCGCGGAAACCGAACTCGCCGAACCATCCCACATGGCGGTCGAGCACTTCGTAGTTGACCACGACGATGTCGGCGTAGCCATCGACCGTCTCACCGTTGCCGTGGACGACGGTGGTCGAGCGGTGAGGACTCCACAGGGCCGCCTCGCGTGCCCAGTTCGTCTTGACGACGCTGGGTACGACCGCCAGCAGCGGGTAGGCGTTCGCGGCCTCGGCGGCGAGCAGCGCCTGCGCGGTCTTGCCCAGGCCGGGCTCGTCCGCCAACAGGAACGTCCGGTGACCTGCTGCGGCAGCAGCGACCAGCCGGGCCTGGTGCGGCATCAACTCCTTGTACCGCGGCATCCGCTCAGGCTCAGGCGCCGGAAGCTCCATGCACGCCGGGGCTCCCCCGCCGGCTCGTTCGAACGAGTTGAGCAATGGATTGAGCAGCTCCCAACCGGCCAGGCGGCGTGGTGTTGCGGGGCTCGGGCGGGCCGAGGAGAAGTCGGGGGCGAGGAACGGGTTCGCCAGTTGGCGGGACACGACGGACTGCGGCACGACTCCGCGCCCACTGTCGGCAGCAGCGGCCGCTGGCGCAGCCGGCGCGGCCTGCTGCGGAGCCGGTTCAATCCCGATCCTTCTCGCCATATCGGCCTTCAGCAGCATGGCGGCGTCGGAGACGACAGCATCCGCTGCGAGCAAGCCAAGGAGGGCGGGGTCGCGCGCGGCCGTCTTCGCCAGGATCGTCGCGATCCCGTCCAGCCGCTTCACCTGCCCGTCGCGGCCTGTCTGGCCGCTGCCGGAATCCCGAAGCCGGGCATGCTCCTCGCGCACGAGAAGCGCGACGACCTGGAACTTTGTGCGCACTTCGGGCCCGGCCCGGCCGCGCTCCACAGCGGCTTGCACCTCACGAGCGGCCCGGGCAAGCAGCGAGACGGCATCCTCTGGCGCGATCACACGTCGCTGCACTCGCGGAGCAGTGCGGCGAGGGCCGCTCTGACACCGGCCTGGTCGAGCCACAGCACCTCCTCCGATCGCCGGACACGGTGGCCGGTACGACACTGCCCAACAGCGCGCAAACAAGGACGCCGCACCTCGACGCCCGTACGAGTGCGGCCAGACACGGCCGGTCACCCGAGACCAGCGGGCACCGACACCGCACTGCCCGGCCGCTGCATCCGAGCCGCTCGCTCACCCGCCGGATCATCGATCGCCCATGACGGGCTGTCGGCAGGCCGAGCAAGGTGCCCGGTCATCGGGCCGCGACGTCCATGCTAGCGCGAGTCGTGCGCGGCAGTACGAAGGACGATGCGCGAGCGACGACCCAGCCGCGCCAATCCGAACGGGCTGATCATCGGCTGGAAGCAAGTCCTCAAGACCCTCGCGTGCGCCCATCGGCGATTACCGGCAGCACGCCTCATACCGCTGCTCCACCACAGGTAGCTCCCACAGCACCCAGCCACCTCCCGACGTCCTTGAACGCAGGGTGGTGGGCAAGGTGTCGGCGATCAACCGACTACGAAAGGTCGGGCATCAACCAAGCAATACAAAACGCGAGTGGGCGGAACCAGACGTTGCGCAAACCACGCCGTCGCGACCGGTTCGCCGATCAGTGTTCGCTAGAGGGGCGGCCCGGTAGTCGCTGCGAGCGCGAGGAGCGCGTCGACGAGCTCGGCGGGAGTAGAGGAGGACGACGAGCGGTTGCAGGTCACAGGATCTCAGCGATGAGCGCCGCCGCGCGGGCGGCGCCGTCTGTCTCGACGGGCCGGTAGTCGACCTCGCGGCCGATCTCGGCGGCGATGGCGGCGGCGATCTCGTCCGGGCCGTCAGTCTCAAAGTCCATGCACCGACCGGAGCCGTATCTGTCCAGCCGGTGCCGCACGTGGAAGCTCTGCTCGAAGTGGTGGCGTAGCGGAAAGTAGAGGAACGGACGCCGCGCCGCCGTCAGCTCCATCGACGTCGTCAGCCCGCCCTGAACGACCGCGAGGTCGCACGCGGCGAGGTGGCGGTACAGCTCGTGCACGTACGCCCGCACCTCGAGGCCGTCGTGGCGAGGCAGCGAGGCAGGGTCGATGCGCGGTCCGGCGACCACGATCATGTGCAGCTCCGGCACGCGCTCCTTCGCCGCCGGAAAGGCACCGATCACGCGGCGCAGGAGGCTGCCACCGACACCCGACCCGCCCACGGTCACGATGCAGACCTTCTCGCCCGCGCGGTAGCCGAGTGCCTCGCGATCGCCGAGCGAGCGCGGATCGAAGCCGGTGACGTAGCCGGCGAACTCGTAGTGCTGCTCCGTCCAGTCGCGAATCAGCGGCAATTGCGGGCCGAACGCATCCGGCACGATGTCCGCCGGGTCGCCGACGAAGATCGCACGGTCGCGCACGCGCGGGAAGCGTGCGATGTGCTCGATCATCTCGGCGTTGTAGTCGGCGGTGAGAAACGCCTCGTGCGCGCCGCCGTCCTCCATCGGCAGCCAGCCGACGAAGTCGGTGAGCCACACGAAGGCGGCCCGTTTCTGCTCCGGGTTCTCGTGGAGGTAGTAGTCGAGCTCCCACGACTCGTCGCCGATCCAGAGGTCGTAGTCCTCGTCCCGCACGAGGTCGTGGAAGACCATGAAGTTGGAGAGCAGGATCTCGTCCATGCGGCGGATCGCCTGGAAGCAGTGCAAGTCGTGCTCCGCCGACTCGCTCTCGATGTGGCCCGACTCGCTCGCCAGGAGCGCGCTCGCCGGATGGATACGCTCGCCGCGCGCGTCGAGCACGGTCGTCACGGGATGCTGTGCGAGCCAGTCGATCTCGAGATCGGGGTGCAGGAGCCGCAGTTCGTCGGCGATGGCGACGTCACGCTGCGCATGGCCGAGGCCGACCGGGGAGGAGATGAACAGCGCGCGCTTCCGGCGCGCGCTGCCGCGCGTCCAGCGGGCGGCGGGCGCGGGGGGTGCGACGACGTCTCGCAGGAGCAGGTTGACCTTGACGGGGTCGCGAACGTGCGGGCCGTGGCCCGAGCCTTCGAGGAGGACGAGGGTGCCGCCTGTCTCCTCGGCGAGCGCGATCCCGCGGCCGGCTCCCGTGATTGCATCGTCCGTCCCCTGGACGACGAGCACGGGACCTTGCAACCGGCGGCAGAGCGCACGCGTCGCCTCCTCGTCGATCCCGTCCGCGAGCGCGGTGGCGACAAGGGTCTCGGGCGTCGTCTCCAGGCCCCACCCCACGCAGTCCTCGATCGGCTTCGTCGAGTGCGGCTCGGTGAACATCTGCGAGAAGAAGAACTCGAGAAAGCCGCGATAGTCGCGCAGCCAGTAGTGGCGGTTGTACTTCGCCCAGCCTTCGTCGGTGTCGAGCTCGTCGTCCCACGCATGCACGGTGCGAGGCGCGAGGGGTGAGCCGAGCGGCAGCGCAGGGCAGATGAAGACGGCGGCATCGACGCGCTCGGGATGGTCGGCAGCGATGAGCAGCGCCCATTGCGCTCCGAGCGAGAACGAGACGATCGTCGCGCTCGGCGTGTCCGTCGCATCCAGCACCGCGAGAGCGTCGGCGGCGAACGCGACGGCGTCGTACCCGTCGGCAGGCCGGTCGGAGCGGCCGTTGCCGCGGCCGTCGAACGTCACGACGCGGGAGTGGCGCGCGAGATAGGGAATCTGCATCTTCCAGTGCCGCGAATGGACGATCGACCACGTCGGCAGCAGCAATACCGCCGGCCCGTCCGAGCCGTAGACCTCGTAGTGGAGCTTGACGCCGTCACGCTCGACGAACCCGGATTCGTCGGGGTAACGCGCCCGCGACTGTTCGTGGCCGGCCGTGCTCAGCGTGACAGCCATCCGTCGATCCACTCGAGCAACTCCCCGTGACCGGTCTCGATACCGCCGAGCTGCTCCACGATCACACCGAAGTTGAACGTCATGACGAACGACACGAGCGCGTCGAGTGGCATCGGGATCGCAAGCTCGCGGTGCGGCTCCGAGAACGCCTCGGTCAGAACCGCCCGCCAGTCGGCGTTCACCTGCGCGAGCCGCTGGCGCTGCCCCGGGTCGTTCCATCCGAGCGCTTGCAGCTCCAGCCAGACCTTCTCGTAGGCGCGGTCGTCATCGACGAGGTGCCGCATCGCTGTCCGCCACTTCTCGATGAACGGGACGTCAGCGCTGTAGAGCTCGCGCTGGCGCGCGAGGATCCGCTCGGTGAACCGCTCGAGCGTGCGCACGAGCAGGTTCTCGACCGAGCCGAAGTAGTAGTGGACGAGCCCGTGGTTGACGCCGGCCTCCTCCGCCAGCCTGCGCGTCGTGACGCCCGCGTGGCCGACGTCCACCAGCAGCCGCTCCGCCGCGTCGAGAAGCGCGTCCTCGGCCGCGGAGCGGGCCGCAGTCTTGGTCGCAGGCGGGCTCACGATCGGGAGTACAGCGTGTTTGCGATCTTCCACCCGTCGTTCGTGCGCACGAGGTGGAGGTACTCGCGGTACGGCACGGAGCGGACGACGGCGCTCGCGATCGGCCCGTGGATGTCGACGACCTCGACCTCGACCTCGCGGCCGCTGTCGCGCCTTCCCTGGCCGCGCCGGGTCGCTTCGACCATGTCGGCCTTCGTCAGCGCATCGAGCTCGTCGTCGCCGTCGCGCTTGACCAGCTCCGCATGGAGGGCGCGGTCCATGCGCTCTGGATCGCCGTCGAACCAACCCTCGAAGTAGTCGAGGGCGGCACGGGTGACGAGGTCGCGGTCGGTCGGCGTCGCCACGGCTACGCGGGGATGCCGGCCGCGAGCGCGCGGACATCCTCGCTCGTCAATGCATTGCCGGCGATGCCCCAGTCGCCGCTCTTGACCTCCTCGACGACCACCCATGTGACGCTGCGCATGTTCTCGCCCTCGATCGAGACCATCGTGTCCGTGAGCTTCTCCACGATCTCGCGCTTCTGCGCGGGCGTAAAGACGTCCTCGATCACCTTGACGTTGATGAAGGGCATGGCTGCCTCCTTCTCGGTTTAGACAAACGACTAATCCATTTGACCAAACGGAGCCGGCGCTGTCAAGGCCTCGAGCTCGACGAGCACGAGACCGGGCAAGTGCTCCCCGAGCGACGCTGCCGCGTCGAGCGCGACGGTCGCGCAGAAGGAGTGTCCGACGAGCGCGAGCGGCTGCCCAACCTCCGCGACGACGCGGCGGACGAGCTCCGACTGCTCCGCGAGCCGCTGCGTCCCCTCCCCGGTCCATGGCGGCGTGTCGCCGTAGCCGAGCAGGTCGAGCGCGGCGACGCGGAAGCGATCCGCGAGTGCTGCCGTCAGCGTGCGCCACTGCCGCCGGCCGCTAGCGGAGCTGTGAACGAGAACGACGAGCGGAGCGTCGCCTGCGATCGTGTATCCGACACGACGGGCACCGAAATCTCAGTCGGCGATGACCGCGGTACAGCCGATCGAGATGAGGAGCCCGCGCGGCAACGGGACCTGCATCGTCATCCGCGTCGGCGGCTCCTGCGGGAAGAACTCGGCGAATAGTGCATTCAACTCGGCGAAGTCGCTCTGATCGGCCACGAGCACGGTCGTGCTGACAACGAGCTCGGGTCGGCTGCCGCCGGCGCGTAAGACCGCGTCGCGGTTCGCGAACGCCTGACGCGCCTGCGCGGAGAACCGCCCGAACTGCAACACCCGGCCGCCGACGACGGCTTCCTTGCCCGTCGCCGCGCCGAGCTCGAGGAGGAACTGAGGTCCGATATCGCCGCCGCCCGCGCCCGCCGGGGCCGCCCCGCCGGGACGGACTTGCGTCCGTCCGAGATCGCTGGCTACATGAACGACCCAGAACCCAACGAAGAGGGGTCATGGCGATGACGACAACGCCCGTTCGCTCCATGCGTTCGCTCCATGCGTTCACTCCATGCGTTCACTCATGGAGTGAACGGGCCGGGCGGGCCTGGAAGCCGCATCAGCCGCGCCGTGGTCGTCTGCTGCTGGACGCCGACTACATGCACAAAGAGGCCAAGAACTGAATCCATCCCGCGGCAATGCCGGAGCGGCGCGTCGCTCGCACGCTGACCACGGGACCGAGAAGGGAGAGCGATGACCGTGTTCTCGAACGAGGAGCGCGTGCTCGTCCCCGACCCGGTGAAAGCACCGGTCGTCCGCCGCGTGTTTGACCTCTATGCGCGCAAGCGGCTCGGCACACGGACGATCGCGCAGAAGCTCCGCGACGAGGGCGCGCCCGCACCGTCGGCAGGCTGGGGACATCCGGGGGTGCACTGGATCATCAACAACGCCACCTACGCCGGGAAGATACGCTGGCGCGACAAGGTCTTCGACGGCGCGCACGAACCGCTCGTGGACGAGTTCACGTTCGCGAAGGCGCAGGCGATCATGCGCGAGCACGCGAAGCGGCGCGGCAACGCGAGCGACTTCCTGCTCTCCGGTCTGCTCCGTTGCGGGAAGTGCAGCAAGGCGTACATCGGCATGTCGGCGAACGGCAACGGCGGCCGCTACCACTACTACGCCTGCATCGGCCGAGTTCGCGAGCGAGCGCGGCGGGAACGGCGTCGGTGAAGAACACCTATGCATGCGCGCCCATGCCCGATCGCGATACCTCCAGTGCGGCTGGCACCCGGGCGCCGCGAGCCGCCTTGAGATACGCCAGCGCGTCCAGCATCGCGAACGGCCCGTCGAAGTCCGCGGCCAGCCAGCAGCACTGGTCGCCGTCGAGCAGCGGGTACAAGCCCAGGTCGACTTCCCCCGACAGGTGCGCGGTGATCACCTCGGCGGTGAGCGGCAGATAGGCACGCTCGGCGGCCGGTGTGCCCTTGCGCCAGCCGCCGCGCACGGCGGGCATCCACCCGGACCGGCCGGTGCCGGTATTAGACCACCGCAGGGCGTACACGTCGGTGCGGCAGCGAAACAGCGCCTGGAAGAACGCCACCTCGCCGCGAAGCCCAGCCAGCTCGTCGGCCAACCCCGCTCCGGGGTACGACCGCTCGCCGTCCAGCGGCGGCTCGCGGTGATCCGCTGCGTGCACAGGCACCACGGTAGAAGCGCAGGATCGGCGCCGCCATGCCAGCCACACGGCCTGAGTGCTACACGTCGGCGGCGGCGTGCTCTCGCAGGTATTCGCGAAGGTAGGGAAGGGCGAAGTCGACGTAGCCACGTCGCGTCGGCTCGATAAGCTCGGCGGCTATCAGCCGAAGCCGGTACTGGCTGGCGTAGTTGACGTCGACGCCGAGACGCTGCTGGATGTCGGCCATTTTCGACGGCCCCTCGTCACGCGCCATCGCGAGTAGGAACGACTTGTCGATGTCGGATGCGCCAGCAAGTGCGGGCGCGTGGATCAACGACCCAAGTCGGCGCCGGGCGCTGGCAAGTCCAGCGCGGGCGTCCTCGACGGTGATCCGCGGCGCCGCCGGGTGGCGCCGCCAGGTTTGGGCACCAACCAGCTGAACCAAGAATGGGTAGCCGCCGGTGCCTTCAGCCATCACGTGCAGCGCCTCGACGTCGATTGACCGGCCGCTGTCTTCGATCGGCTCCCGCAGCGCTCGCTCGACGTCGGTTCGACTCACCGAACCGAGGTGTCGCCGGTCGGCGCGGCGAAGGAAGGTCAGCACCTCGTCGTTCATGACATCGCTGACCGCCGCCGCCAGCCCCGCACCGACGAACGCGACCTCGCGGTCTTCACGAAACGCGTGCTGCACCGTTGTCGCGATCTCGCGCAGTTCACTTACCTGGTTGTGATGGAGCTCATCAAGGGTGATCAGCACGCCAGTCTCCTGCGGAGCCAGCAGGTCCGTGAGCGTCTCTAGCTGGTTTCGCAGACCGGCGGCCACGATGTGGGTCTGCAGGCTCTCCCAACTGATGCTTCCGATCGACATCGGTGCGCTCAGCCCCGTCAACCGTCGCTGCACCGCCTGGGGATCGAAATCTCGAAGCAGCCGAGGAAGATGCTGCGTCGTGATCCGCGTGATGAAACCGGGCGACGCGGTCTCGCTGATCACCAGCCAGCCGCGGGCGCGTGCACGATCTTCGACAGCGTTGAGCATGACCGTCTTGCCCGCGCCGCGCGGGCCGGTGTACAAGGTGGCGCGCCCGGCGGCGCCGGGACCATCGTCGAGGGCCTCATCGAAGTCCGCGATCTCGGTATCACGCCCGACGAGCAGCGGCGGACTCACCCCGAAACCGGCGTGGAAAGGGTTACGCACGTACGCGACGCTACCACCACCTTTAGAATCCTTTAGAGTCTTTAGACTCTGCTAGACACCCGAACGTAGGTCGGGCTCGACCCGTTCCGCCGGACGCCGCCGGACCGGCGTCGCGATGGAACGCCCTCACCTGGACATGGCAACGCCACTGAGTCCGCCCGGCCGGCGGGCGGACCCGCGAACCGCGACAACGGAGGTGGCTCCATGCCTGCATCGTTCGGATCGGTCTACAAGCGCTGCGGATGCCGCGACCAAGTCAGCAGCGCACCCAACTCACCCCACCCGCCGACACCGCGCTGTCGACTGCCCCGCTGACCACCGGCGCCTGGTTGCAACGCTGGCTCACCGACCGGCAGACATTGCGACCGACCACACGACGCAACTACGCCGCGCACCTACGGCTCTACCTACTTCCCTGGCTCGGGCGGATCCCGCTGTGCCTGCTCACCCCAACACACGTCCAGGCCATGTTCGCCGGCATCGCCGCCGAACACGCCGCGGCGCACCGGCGGTGGAGCCCGGCCACCGCCACCCGACTTCGAGCGACCCTGCGCGCAGCGCTGAACGCCGCAATACGGCGACGCCTGATCACCAGCAACGCCGCCCGAGACGTCGAACTGCCCGTGGCGCGCCGACCACACGCGCTGATCTGGACACCGAGCCGTGTCGCCGCCTGGAAAACGACCGGGACCGCGCCGGTCGTGGCCGTCTGGACCGCGGAACAGACCGCGCAATTCCTGCGGCACGCCGACGCCGACCCGCTGCTGGTCCTTTATCGGCTGATCGCGTTACGCGGCCTGCGCCGCGGGGAAGCCGCCGGCTTGACCTGGCCCGACATCGACCTCGACCAGGCGACCGTCACCGTGACCCAACAACTACTCGAGGACGGCGGGAAACTCACGTTCGGGCCACCCAAGAGCGAGGCCAGCCGGCGCACCATCCCGCTCGACCACCACACCGTCACGCTGCTGCGCCGTCACCATCGCGCGCAAGTCGAACGCGCGGGCGGTGCCACCGATTTGGTGTTCACCCGCGACGACGGTCGACCGATCCGACCCGAGTACCTCACACGCCATTTTCAACGCCTGGCGCAAGACGCCGGACTACCGCCGATCCGGCTGCACGACCTACGCCATGGGGCCGCGACGCTCGCGCTCGCCGCGGGTGCTGACCTCAAGACCATTCAAGACCTGCTCGGGCACTCCAGCATCGTGCTCACCGCCGACACCTACACCAGCGTGCTGCCGGTCGTCGCCCGCCGCGTCGCGGAAGCAACCGCCCGACTCGTGCTCACCGCCGTGCGAACCGCACCCGGCAGACCAGCCGGCACAATCACCCGGTGCGCCTCGCCGCACGCGCGCGCCTGGGACCCACTCGGCCACACATCGGCCCCACCGAAGATCGGCCGACCGGCGCCAGCGCCCTAACAGCCCAGGTCAAGCAGGGTGGGCCGCCCGGGGATCGAACCCGGAACCCGCGGATTAAAA
>CAWALV010000005.1:0-22300 GCA_963782965.1 uncultured Actinomycetes bacterium | reverse complement strand
ATCCGTAGTCAGATGCGGGGAGTCCATCACGGTCCGGAAAAGCGTGTCTGCCGCGTGAAAATTCCCTGCTGGTCCACCGTCGTCCGTCGTTGTCGGCTGGTTTGGCAGTCAGTTTGGCAGTCAAAATCGTGGCGACTTTCTGCCCTTCGACCACGGCGCTATTCCGTTGTGAATATGACGCTAACACCGCTGCTGGTGGTGGCCGATGCCTGAGACAACGACCGAACCCGCAGCCGCCGTCGATGCGGCGTTGCTGGAGGTGGCGGAACGGTTCGCGATCGTCCCGGAATGGCTGCTCGACGCCGACGTCTCCGACACCGCGATCCGCCTCTACGCCGTCCTCCTCAGGTACGGGCAGTCCTCCGGTGCGCGGATGCCCGGCCGGGCCACCCTCGCCCGCCGGCTACACAAACGATCCGTGGACACCATCGACCGGGCGATGCGCGAACTGGTCGCCGTCGGTGCGGTGACGGTGGAGCACCGGTACGCCAGCGGACGGCGGCTGACCAACCGCTACCACCTCAACGCCCACCCACCCGACGGCCACACACCGGCCAGCACGACGGCGCCCGTCGAAGACGACGTCGCGGTGCCGGACGGTGCGGGTAGCCGCACCGGTGCGGCTACCCCCGCGGACTCCGGCCAGTTCGAGCGCACCGTTGAGCGTGGGGTGGCCGCACGATTGCGGCCGGGGTAGCCGCACCGGTGCGGCATAACCCAGAGCACTTCACCCAGACCAACCCCACCACCTCCACCCCCCAAACGCGCGACAGCTCCGAGGCGGTGGAGGTGATGAACAGGTGGCGGGTCGAAGAAGACCGCTTCCTCGAACGGCTCGGCATCACCGACCCCGACGCCTTCACCACCGAGATCGCGAAGCTGCGCCGCGACACGGGCGGGCCGTCGGCGCGCTGGGCGCGGCCATCGCTCGTCGCCGCCCTGCAGGCCGCCGTGAAGGCTCGGGGCTGGCCGGCGCAGCATGCGGCGCACGCGTTGCGGATCGTCGCCGCCGACCCCGCCACCCGCTCTCCGATGCGCGTCGCCGAAGCCGGGCCGTGGTGGGACGACGCCGCCCTCACAACACCAGCCACGCAACCGGAATCGGGCTCACGACCACTGGCGGCGCGGATGAGCTCTCGCTCGAGCAGGTCGAAGCCGACCTCGCCGAAGCCGACGGGCTGCGCGTCCGGCTGCAGGCCGACGCCCGCCAACAGCTACGCGCCGAAGGGCAACCTGTCACCCGCGCGACCGTACTGCGCCGCGCCCACCAACTCCTGCAACACCACCAGCGCGACGCGGCGGTCGCGGTATGAGCAGCGAAGCCTCCAGTGGTATCGCCCGGCTCGAGCACGCCGCCACTATCGGGGTGCTGCTGCTCGCCGCCGGATCCTTCGTGCTGTCGTATGACGCGCTGCACCAACTCGCGGTCGCGAACCACGTGCCGCGGCCGCTGGCGTGGATCTGGCCACTGATCGTCGACGGGTTCATCATCACCGCCAGCCTCGCCGTCCTACACGGCGTGTTACTCGAACGCACGTCCCGCTACCCGTGGCTGCTGCTGCTGATGTTCTCGACCACGTCGGTCGTCTTCAACGTGCTGCACGCCCCGCCGACGCTGGTAGCGCGACTGGTCGCCGCGATCCCACCCCTGACACTCGTGCTGTCGTTCGAACTACTGATGCGCCAACTCCGCGACCGGCTGTCCGACGCGCCAGCACGCCAGAACACGCCGGAAACCGAATCGGCTGCGAGCCCGGCTCACCACGACCTCATGCCGCGAGCCGAACGGACCCTCCGGCCCATACCGCGCCGCGCCGGTCTGCTGAGCAAAGCACGCGAACTTCACGACACACACACCCGCGAAGGACAACGACTCACCGGCAAGACACTCGGCGAAACCCTCGGCATTTCCGACGGCTACGCCCGACGACTCCTGCGCCAAATCACCGCATCCGACGGACCAACGTGAGGCGCAGCGCTTCACCGCACGACGACGGTGAACTGTGACGGCTAAGCGCCGACCTTGATCGTCCACATCTCGATCATTGCGAGATCGCGGCCCCGTCACTGCGCTGATCGTGTAGTTGCCACCGCCGCCTACCTGACGGTGACCGTTGCAGAGCCATCCGACTGCACACTCATCGAAACTGTAGTTCTGGTCGCGTGACTGCTGGCGTCACGGAACCGCTACTGCACTAGTAGCTGGCCGCCGGCACGGCGGCGGGTGTGCCGGCTCCGCCGTGCACGCGCACGATCCGCTGCCGCCGGGCGAGCTCGTCGAGGTCGCGTCGAGCGGTGGCCTCGCTGATCCCGAAGACCTGCACCAGCTCGGTGATGGTCACCCACTCCCGAGCGTCCACGTAGTCGGCGATCAGCCGACGGCGTTGTTGGGGCACCCGCCATGTGGCTTGCAACTGAACAGTCACGAGCGCGCCTCCTTTGCGGAAGAACGCAGGCCCGACGACGACGCGACGTCGAGACACGTCGACGCCACGACGTCAGCTCCAGAGAGCGCGATGATGTGCAGCCGGGCGCTATCGACGTCGTCCGGCAATCGGTTCGACACCGCGACCTTCTCGGACAGGACGAATGGCTTCACGTCGATGTACACGCCGTCCCGTGCGGTGCTCACGCGCGCCGAGGCTCTCGGACCGAGAATCGGTCCCCACATCGAGATCAGCCACACCCCCAGTGGGGTGGTGCCGTGGTGCGAGACCTGCACGTGCACGGCGACGTCACGATCGGCTGCGACGAGGTCCCGGCCGGGCACCAGCGGCTGAATCCCATTGACGATGATGACCGTTTCGGCGTTCGCTACGCGCGGATCGTTGCCGCCATCATCTTTCGCGGTGCGGTCGGACGTGTAGATCCCGGCGGTCTCGTGCTCGACGTCGTACAACTCGGTCCAGACGTAGCCGGACAGGCTGTCGTACTTGCGCAGCTCCTGGGTTTGCCAGCGCATGTTCCAGCCACGATCGATGCTCGTCCAGCCGCCGCCGTATTCGCTGTTGAGGTTCGGCAACGCGGACGGCGCGGGGGCGCCGTCCGCCATCAGGAGCTTGTCCACGGTTTTGTCGACCGCGATGCTGACCGGGAACGACCGGCCCTCACCGGAAAGCAGCGCCGCGACCTTGCGCGCCCAGCCGACCGGATGTTCGTCGTAGATGTGCCAGTCGACGAGGTCAGTGTCAACGTGCGTCCAGCCGGAGTTGTCCACGATCGGGCGGCTCGAGTCGAGGTCCCGCAATTGACGGACCGCGCGCCGGACGGCGTCCTGCTTCGCCTCGTCTCCGGGGACGTCCCAGTCGAGTCCCCATTCCTCGTTGTAGAGACCCCAGATGACGATGCTCGGGTGGTTGCCGTCGCGCTCGACCATCGGCTCGATCTGCGCCTCGAAGCGCGCGACTGCCGCCGCGGTGAAGACGCCGGTGCTCGCGGGCTCGGCCCACACCAAGATGCCCAGCCGGTCGGCATGGTGCAAAAACCGCGGGTCCTCGAGCTTCAGATGTTTGCGGACGACGTTGTAGCCGGCGTCGCGCGCCAACTCCAGGTCGGTGACGAAAGCCTGGTCCGTCGGCGCCGTGATGCCGCTGTCGGACCAGTAGCCCTGATCGAGGACGCCGCGGACGTACAGCCGCGTGCCGTTCAGGCTGATCTGGCCGTCCTCGACCGTCACGCTGCGGAGTCCGGTCGATGCGACGACGCGGTCGACGCCGTCCTCGCTCGCGAGTTCGACGGCCACCTCATACAGGTGCGGCCGCGCGGGCTCCCAGAGCACCGGCTCGGGAATGGGCACGATCACCCGCTGGTCCGCCGCGTCGACGGTGCGCTCGGTACCGGGCAGCGCCCGGCCGTTGACTTCCAGCCGCAGCCGCGAGCCGACAGGGCGGACGCCGGCGACGCGGATGTCGGCCGCAATCCCGTCGAGGCCGGGAGTCGGCCGCAGCGTGAGTCGCTCGATGTAGGTGGCCGGTCTCGGTTCGAGCCACACCGGCTGCCAGATGCCGCTGGACGGCGTGAACGCGCAGCTGTCGTAGTCGTCCGGCGGGCTGCTGCGCTGCTTGCCGTGCGCGAGCTCGCGCTTGTCGACCGGCGCCTCGACACGGACGACGACCGTGCACGCGCCGACGTCGGAGATGTGGTCGCTGATGTCGAACTCGAACGGCGTGTAGCCGCCCTCGTGGGTGCCGACCTCGACGCCTCCGACCCACACGGTGGCGAGATGGTGGGCGGCGCCGAAGTGCAGGATGATCCGCTGGCCGGCCCACTCGGCGGGGATGTCGACGCGCCGGCGATACCAGCCGCACGGCATCCAGTGCAGACCGATACCGGACGCAGCGGTCTCCCACGCGAACGGCACGGTGATCAGCGACGGCCACGCACCCGTGTCGCCGGGGAGGCCTCGCTCGCGCCCGGTGAACTCCGGATCGGGCGTGAAATCCCAGCTGCCGTTGAGCGACGCCCAGGCGCGCGAGCGGTCGAAGTGCGGCCGCGGGTACTCCGGCCGGGGAACGACAGTCATCTTGGCCCTTCGCCTCGTCGCGCGGCTCGCAGGTCTCCTGAGCACGCTGATCTCGACATTGCTCAACAGGCGACCGCCCGTTCGGAGTTGCACGAGACATCCCTATGCAACGTTGCAAGAGAGTAGCCCACGGACTTGCTACGTTGCAATACTTAGCCGCGACGCACTTCGACCGGAGGTGACTGCCATCCCGTTGAGGCAACCACCATGATCGATGTGCCCGCTCGTTCCGGCAGCTGCACCGGCTACCGGCTTCAGCGCGATCACCGCGAGGGGTCGCCCGCCAGCGAGGAGCGCCGTGTCGACGTCCCGACTACGAGATGTGGCCGAACGCGCCGGCGTCTCCATCCGCACGGTGTCCAACGTCGTCAACGGCTACGCGCCGGTCGCCGAGGCGACGCGGCTGCGGGTCGCGGCGGCGGTGGCCGAGCTGGGCTACCGGCCCAACCTGCTGGCCCGCAACCTCAAGCGCGGACGTTCCGGCGTGCTCGCCCTCGTCGTCCCCGAACTCGACGTCCCGTATTTCGCCGAGCTCGCCCGGGCGGTGATCACCCGGGCCCGCGAGCACGGCTACACGGTGGTGATCGATCAGACGGACGGCGAGCCGGGCCGCGAACGCGAAATGGTGATGGAGGGCTCCCGCGGCGCGCTGTTCGACGGCGTGATCTTGAGTCCGCTGTCGCTTTCGCAAGCCGAGCTCGCCGAACGCGATTCGCGCATGCCGCTCGTGTTGCTGGGTGAGCGGATCGCCGACGGCGGGTTCGACCACGTCGCGATCGACAACGTCGCGGCCGCGCGGCAGGCCACCGAGCACCTGTTCTCGCTCGGACGCCGCCGGGTCGCCGCGCTCGGCGACCAGCCGTACGAGACCGGTGAGACTGCGCAGCTGCGCACCAAGGGTTACCGCCTGGCGCACGAAGCGGCGGGGCGGGCCGTCGACGAGTCGCTCGTCGTACCGACGTCGCGCTTCCATCGAGCGGACGGCGCGGACGCCATGCGGAAGTTGCTGCGCCATCCGGACGGACCGCCCGACGCGGTGTTCTGCTACAACGACCTGCTCGCGCTCGGCGCGCTGCGCACCTTGCTGTCAGCGGGGCTCCGCGTGCCCGACGACGTCGCCGTCATGGGCTTCGACGACATCGAGGACGGTCGCTACCACACCCCGTCGCTGAGCACCGTCGCTCCCGACAAGCATCAAATCGCGCAGCTCGCGGTCGAGCGGCTCGTCGCTCGGCTCGGCCGTGATTCGGACGACGAGGCCAACCACAGCCCGTCGGAGCTGTGGGCCGAGCATCGGCTGATGGTGCGCGAAAGCACGGTAGGCGTGGGCGCGGCTCGAGAAGCAGCGGTGTGACGGGCGGTCAGCCCAGCGCAAAGTCCAGCACCGTGATCGAGTGCGCCGCGAACACCGGGCGCGACCCGACCTCGACGTCACCGTCGTCGCGCAGCACGACGCGGTCGGGCCGGGCGAACGTGTTCGTCGCGAACAGTTGATCGACGTCGTCGCCCAGCCGGTGAGCGCGGGCGTGCGACGGCAGCGAGCCGCCGTCCGCATCGACGATCCGCGCCGCTATCGCCTCGGTCGGATGGCGGTTGATCACCGCGAGTTGCAGCCGCGCGCCCGTACGGTCGCGGGTTGCCACGACGTCGAGGTACGGCACCGTGCCCGGGCTCGAGTCGAGGACGTCGGTTCCCTCCGGCGCGCCTTGGCGGATCTCGGCGCGGCGGCCCGGCGTTTCGACGTCCACGGGCAACGCGGTGTCGCCGAGATGGTTCTGGTACAGGTCCCACACGTGGTAGGTAGCACCCGCGAGCACGCCGCCGGCGCGCACTGCCATCAACGCGTTCGCGTTCACCAGGTTGACCGTATTCGCCATGCGCGGCGCGACCTCGCGCCCGGACAACCGATGCAGCGCGTGGAACACACCGGCATAGAACAACGAGTCAGCGAGCGTCCGCTGACTCCAGCGGTTCACCCGCCACGGCGGCACACCCGTCGCCGGGGTGCCGCGCGGTGCGAAGCCGCCGTCGTCGCCCGGCTGCGGCTCCGGCCAATCGGCCGGCTCGAGATGGCGGATGTTCCACTCGTCGAGGGCGATCGACGGACGCCTCGTGATACCGGCTTGCGCCGCGATGTCGGCAACCAGGTCGGAGTACGCGGCGATCTGCTGCTCGAAGTACAGCGACTGCGCCACCACGGCCTCGAATTCGGCGGTGTCGCCGCCGATCAGGTGCAGGCTCGCGCCGTAGAGGTGCAGCGAAACGAAGTCGAACAGCGCCCCCGCCACCGAGAGCAGCGGCCGCATCCACTCCTCGCGGTGCTGACCGACCGCGACCAGCGACAGGTCGGGGTCGACCGCGCGCATGAACGAGGCGTGCTCGCGAGCATCGGCTGCATACCGTTCCGCAGAGCGGTGGCCCATCTGCCAGTGGCCGTAGACCTCGTTGCCGACACCCCAATACCGGACGCCGTACGGCTCAGGGTGCCCGTTCTTCGCCCGAGCTCGTGAATACGCGGTGTCGCCGGTGTAGTTCGTGTATTCGACCCAGCGCACCGCCTCTTCGACGTCGCGGCACCCGTTGACGAGGAACGGCTCGGCACCCACTTCCGCACACCAGGCGAGGAACTCGTCGGTGCCGAAGAGGTTGCTCTCCTCCCCGCCCCAGGTGAGATCGAGGCGCCGCGGCCGATGTGCGCGCGGCCCGACGCCGTCCTGCCAGTGGTAGGCCGACGCGAAGTTGCCGCCCGGCCAGCGCACGATCGGCACGCCGAGACGGCGGCAGGCGTCCATGACGTCGGTGCGCAAGCCGGCGCGAATGTCATCGCTTGCCCGGGCGTCCGCTTCGTCGAACACGCCGCCCTCGATATTGCCGAAGAAATTCGACTCGAGGAAATGACCGTAGATCTTGCGGTCGATCTGGCCGACTGGGTGCTCGAGATCGATGCGGATCGTCGCGAGCTCGGGATGCCGAGCGCTTGGCGCCCCAGATTCGCTCATCGCGGCGCACCCGCGTCAGCTGAGTCGAGGGCACTGAGCGCGGCGTCGTAGCTCTTGGCTCCGACGTCGTACATCGACGTCATCCAGTGATAAAAGTTGTCGCCGCGCTCGCGCAGGAGCGTGTAGAGGCGCCGCATCATCGAACGCTGCACGTCGGCCAGCGCCGGCTGGTCATAGCGGTTCAGCAGCTCGTCCGGGTCGTCGAGCAGGTCGTAGAGCTCGTTCCGGTCACCTGGGTTGACCACGAGCTTGTGCCGTTCGGTGCGCAACATCCGTTGCGGATAAGGGAAATGGTGCCCGTGGAACTCGGCAACGAGCTCGGTCGGCCACTCCTCCACGCGATCGCCCTGCAGCAGCGGCCACAGGCTGCGGCCGTCGTAGTAGTCAGGTTTTTCCGTCCCTGTCAGGTCGCAGAGGGTGGGTGCGATGTCGGTCAGTGTCGCGATCCGTTCTTCCGCACGCGGCCCTGCGATTCCGGGGCCTGCAGCGATGAAGGGAATCCGGTAGATGTCGTCGTACATCGCCGGGCCCTTGTCGTGCAGGCGGTGCGCTCCGGTGAACTCGCCGTGGTCGGCGGTGAACAAGACCACGGTGTCGTCCGTCAGGCCGAGCCGGTCAAGGGTCTGCGTGATTCGGCCGACCTGCTCGTCGATCATCGTGACGTAACCCCAGTAGGCGGCCGTCAGTTCCTTCCAGCGCTCGATGCCGATGCTGTCGAACGTCCAATGCTGCGAATAGCTGCGCTGCACGGCCGGCTTGCCCTCGAAGGTCTCCGCGATCGATCGCGGCAACACGACGTCGTCCGGGCTGTAGCGGTGGTAGTACTCGTCCGGAATACAGTACGGCAGGTGCGGGCCGAACCAGTTGCACGCCAAGAAGAGCGGCTGCTCGTTTTCGCCGTAGCGTTCGATCTTCTCGATCGCTCTGTCGGCGAGGTAGTACTCGAACGTCGATTCGACCGGACCCTCGAGCACGCCGGCCAGCAGGTTTCCCGGCTCACCGTTCGGAAAGCGGCCGCGTACCTCGCTGCGAAGGGCGAACTCCGGAAGATCTCGCGCCCGCAGCCACCGGTGGTAGTCGGGATGGTTCACCGCGTTGCCCCAGCCGGGGAGGTGCGTGCCGTCGAAGCCGTGCTCGGCCGGGCCGAGGTCCTTGCCCACGTGCCACTTGCCGACGTGCCCGACCTGGTAGCCGGCCGACCGCAGCGCATAGGAGAACGGAAGGTACCGGCCGTCGAGCTCTTCCCGGTAACCGACGTTGCGCTCGTAGTTCGCCAGCAGCGAGTGGCGAAAAGGCAACACTCCGGTCAGCAGCGAAGCTCGGGCCGGTGTGCAGATCGCCGTCGGCGTGAAGGCGTTGTCGAAGCGGACGCCGCGGTTGGCGAGCGCGTCGATCGCCGGCGTCTGGCAGACCGTGTTTCCGTAGCAGCCGAGCGTGTCGACGCGGTGCTGATCCGTCATCAACAGCAAGAAGTTCGGACGCCGCGGGCCGGTCATGCGTGCGTTCCTGCGTCTCGAGAGCCGGCGGCCCGGACGACGTCGACGAACGTCCGGGCGATCACAGTGCCATTGCTGATGCCGACGACATGCAGCCGCCCGGCCGGCCAGTCCGACGGCAGTGCACTCTTCACAAGCGCTGATTCGCTCAGCACATACGGCGTCGCCTCGATGACGGCGTGCGTATCGGCGTCGTGGACGGCGTCCGCGAGCGCCGCGGGCTCGCAGCCGATCAGCGGCGGACCCCAGAACGACCGGACGTCGAGCACGCAGATGGCCGCGCCGTGAAGGGAAATGCGGACCGGGATTTCGACCGCACGATCGTCGGTCAGCACGTCGATTCCGGGCGCTTGCGGGTCGACGTCGACGACGAAGACGGTCGGCGCGTTCGCCACGCCGGAGTCGCCACCGTCGTCCTTGCGGCTGCGCTCGAAGTCGACGACGCCGGCGGTCTCGTGCTCGATGTCGTACAGCTCGGTGTAGACGTAGCCGGCGAGGCGGTCGTAGCGGCGCAGCTCCTGCGTCTGCCAGCGGCGGTTCCAGCCGCGTTCGAGGCTGGTGCCACCGCCGCCGTACTCGCTGTTCAGGTTGGGCAGGTCGTCCGGGATCGGACCTCCGGCGGCCATCAGCAGCTTGTCGACCTGCGTCGGGTACGGCGCCGTCCCGGCTTCGGTCGCGCGCCGCTGCTGCCACCGCCAGCGCGAGGGCGACAGCCGCACCGGAAAGCGGTCGTCGCCGTCAGCCCACAGCGACCGGAGCCGAGCGGCCCAGCCGTCCGGCCGGTCGTCGTACAGGTGCCAGTCGGCGATGTCCGTCTCGACGTGCGTCCAGCCGGAGTTGTCGACGACCGGCCGCGTGGGGTCGGCGTTCTTCAGCATTCGTACGGCGTTGCGCACGGCGGCTTGCTTCGCGGGATCGGTCGGCAGGTCCCAGTCGAGGCCCCATTCTTCGTTGTAGAGGCCCCAGATGACGACGCTCGGATGGTTGCCGTCTCGCTCGACCATCGGCACGAGCTCCGCCTCGAACGCAACGATAGCGTCGGCGGTGAACACACCCGGGCACGCCGGCTCCGCCCAGACCAGCATCCCG
The DNA here is from genome assembly GCA_963782965.1 of uncultured Actinomycetes bacterium. GTDB lineage: Bacteria > Actinomycetota > Actinomycetes > Acidothermales > Acidothermaceae > CAWALV01. The sequence continues at coordinate 12,194 of CAWALV010000005.1, read as the reverse complement.
ATTCGGTCGGCGTGGTAGAGGAAACGTGGGTCCTCGAGCTTCACATGCTTGCGCACCAGGTTGTAGCCGAGTTCCTTCGCGAGCTCGAGGTCGGCGACGAACGCGTCGTCGCTCGGCGCGGTGATCCCGGCGCGCGGCCAATATCCCTGATCGAGCACTCCGCGTACGTACAGCGGCTCGCCGTTCAACCACAACCGGCCGTCGCGGGCTTCGATCCTCCGGAGTCCGGTGTACGTGCGCACCCGGTCGGTGCCGTCAGCGCTGGAAAGCTCGACGTGGACGTCGTACAAGTGCGGGCTCGCCGGCGACCACAACTGCGGATCGTCGATCGCCACCTCGACCCGTTGCTGCCCCGCGTCGGCGTCCACGATCGTGTCCCGGACGCCGACCGACACTCGCAGTACCGATGCGGCGGCGTTCGGCCCGGCGACGTCCACGTCGACGACTACCCCGTCGAGCCGCTCGGTCGGACGCAGTCGGACGCCCTCGACATAGGTCGCCGGCCGCGCTTCGAGCCACACCGGCTGCCAGATTCCGCTGGACGGCGTGAACGAGCACACGTCGTACGGATCCGCGGGAATGCTGCGTTGCTTGCCGTGCGGAACCTCCGTCTTGTCGGCCGGCGCGTCGACGCGGACGACGAGCACTCCCCGGCCGTCCCGCAGCGCATCGGTGACGTCGAACTCGAAGGGCAGGTAGCCGCCCTCGTGGGAGCCGAGTTCGACTCCGTTCAGCCAGACCGTCGCGGCGTGATACACCGCGCCGAAATGCAGGACCGTCCGCAGCCCGGACCACTCCGCGGGAACGTCGATGGCTCGTCGGTACCAACCACGCTGGAGCCAGGTACGGCCGATTCCCGAAGCCGGGGTCTCCCAGGCGAACGGCACCACGATCTGCTCTGGCCAGACACCGAGGCCCTCCGTTAGGCCCCGAGACTCGCCGGTGCGTTGGGGGTCCGGCGCAAAGTCCCAGTCGCCGTTGAGCGATTGCCAAGCGTGCGATCGGTCGAAGTCGGGGCGTGGGTATTCGCTGCGAGGTGAAGCCATCGGTGCCTTTCACTTGAACAGGCGGACGACGCCGGCCGCCGCCCGAGTCGCGGTCGTGATCAGCCGGTGAGGCTGCCCTGGAACGCGCCACGCCTGAAGTATTTTTCGAGGAAGAAGAACAGCACGATCAGCGGCACGATCGTGACGAGGCCGCCGGCGATGAGTACCGGCACGAGTTGCTGCTTGCTGCCGGTCTCCGCGGCATGTGACAGCGCCGCGAGGCCGACCGTCAACGGGTACGACTTGTTGTGACTGAAAATCATCAACGGCAGGAAGTAGTTGTTCCAGATCGCGACAACGCTGAGCAGCAAGACCGTGACGAGTCCGGGCACGACGAGCGGCAAGGCGATGCGGAACAAGATGCCGATCTCGCTCGCGCCGTCGATACGCGCCGCCTCGATGAGCTCGCGCGGGACGTTCGCGTCGATGAAGGTGCGCATCAAGTAGACACCGACGGGCGCCACCATGCTCGGCAACACCATGCCCCAGAGGGAATTGACGAGATGAACCTTCGCGTAGACGAGGTAAAGCGGCAGCGCAACCGACGTAATCGGCACCAGCAGGGTCGCCAGGATCAGATAGAAGGCGCTCTTCGCACCGCGGAACGAATACCGAGCGAAACCGTATCCGGCGAGCGCTGAAAGTGCCGTCGCACCGATGCCGCCGAGCAGCGCGTAGATCACAGTGTTGAGCAGCCAGCGGGTGTAGACGCCGACGCCGCTCATGTTCTCGAACAGCGTGTGCAGGTTGTGGAACAGCCGGAACGGTCCGGAGAACCAGAAGCCGGAACCTTGATAGACCTCGGACTGCGTCTTGGTGGCGTTGATGACGAGCCACACGAGCGGAGCCAGGATGAAGACCGCGAAGATCGCGCAGACCACGGTGATCGTGGTGACCGTGCCTCGGCGCAGGCCGTACAGCTCGATCGGCACGATGTCCTCGCGCGGTGACTGGCGTCGGCGGCGCTTGCGGTCCGCGGCCGCGCCCCGCCGGCGTCCGGTGTCGTGGTGGGCGTCGAGGGTGGTCACTTGAGCTCCCCGGTGCGTCGGCGCACGGTGGCGGACACCACCGACAGCAGGCCGATGAGTAGCCCGAGCACGACCGCCGCCGCGGCGCCGAGGTTGTACTCGGCGCTGCCGATCGCCGTGTTGTAGACGTAGAGCGTCGGCGTGTAGCCGAAGGAGACCGCCTGCGGCTGGAATGCGGCGAGGATCTGCGGCTCAGTGAACAACTGCAGCGCGCCGACCATGTTGACGAAACAGAGCATGACGATCACCGGCCGCACCATCGGCACCTTGACGCGCCAGATGATTTTGCGAAGCGGCGCACCGTCGATCAGGGCCGCTTCCGTGACCGTGCGCGGCACCGACCGCAGCGACGTGAAGAGGATCGTCATGTTGTAGCCGGTCCACTGCCAGACGACGATCACGATGATCGTGGGCAGCATAAGCTTCGACGAGAAGAAGTTCGTGTGGTGCAGGCCGATCGCGTCGGCGAGCTTGCTGAACGGCCCGAGCTTGGGCAGCAGCAGGAAGGACCACATGACCGCCGCGACGACCGCCGGGACGGCGAACGGCATGAAGTAGACGGTGCGGAAGAACTTGCCGAACCGGCTGACGCCCGCGTCGAACACCGACGCGAAGAACAGCGCGAGGCCGATCGTGACCGGCACCTGGATCGCGGCGAAGATCAGGACCCGTTCGACGCCGCCCCAGAACTGGCTGGACGTCAGGACTACTCGATAGTTGGCCAAGCCGGCGAACGAGGTGCCACCGACCAACTGCGTGCGGTACAGGCTTTCGTAGACGGCGTACCCGATCGGCACGATCATCGTGAACGTCAGCACGATGATGAACGGCGAGACGAAAACAGCGCCGTAACGCTCGCGTCGCGCGTTGCGCCGATTCGGGCGACGCACGGGCGTCGGCTTCACCTGGGTCCGCCGCTCGCCGGTGGAGGGTGTCGGGCGCAGTGCGGTGCTGTTCTCCACCGCGCCTCCCGTCTGGTTGATCTCTAGTTCGTTTGGCGCCTTCCCCGGGCCCGGAGCGGGAAGCGTTCCGGGCCCGGGGAAGGTCGACTCGTTGCGGCTAACGAGCGGTTTCGGTCAGGACGTGCTGACCTTGAAACCCTGCGCCTGCGCGTACTTCGTCAAGGAAGCCTGGTAGGCCTTGAACGCGTCAGGCAGCGTCTCGGTCCCCTTGGTGACGCCGGCGAAGATATCAGTCCACTGCGTGAGCGCGGCCGTCATGATCGGTGGCCATTGCGGCGCGATCATGTTCTGCGCAGCCTGCGCGAAGACCGTTTGCGGGTGCGAGTCGCCCGACGTGTTGATCGTCTGTGCCTGGAACGTCGCACTGTTCAGCAACGGCAGGTATCCGGGGAAAGCACCGGCCACCGGGCCGCTCAGGATGTTCCATGCGTCGGCGCTGCCGCCGAACCACTCCGCGAACTCGGCCGCTTCCTTCGGGTGCTTGGTCGACTTCATCACCGCGATCGTCGAGCCGCCCCAGTTGCCCGAGAGCTGCTGACCCGCGGACTGCTGCGGGATCGGCGCGGCACGCCAGTCGCCCAACGTGTTCTTCAGGTTGTGACCCATCCCGACCTGGCCCCACGCCGGGCTGAGCCGCGCGGCCACGCTGCCACTGTCGAAGGCGGACCACAGGCCCGGGGAGAACTCAGCCAGCGTGGTGACCTCGTGGGCGTCGATCAACGTCTGCCAGTAGTTCGCGAACGCCATCTGCGCGCTGCCGGTGAAGTTGATGGTCACGTTCGACCCGCCCGCGTACTTGAACGGGAAGGCGCCCGCCTGCTGCATGAGCGCGAGCATTTCCTGGGCGGTGGTCGGGTCGAGGTTCGTGATCGCGGCCTTCGCGTTGGCCTGGTGCAGCTGAGCCGCCTCGGAGGCGAACTGCGTCCACGTCGTCGGAACGGCGAGGTTGTACTGCGAGAAGACCTTGGAGTCGTAGTACAGCGCGAGCGGACCGAGGTCGACCGGCATCGCGTACACGGACGAGCCCTGGCTCACCTGCGACCACGCGACGGGCGCGATATCCGCCTTGTGGTCGTTCGCGCCGTACTGCGAAAGATCGAGCAGGTCGTTGGTGATCTCGAGGGACGGCAGCTCGAAGTACTCGACCTCGGCGACGTCCGGCGCGCCACTGCCCGCCTTCACGACATCACCGATCTTGGTGTACTCGTCACCGGACGCGCCGTTGTTCTCCAGCGTCACGCAGATGTCCGGGTGGGTCTTGTTGAACTCGTTGACGGCCAGGTCGTAGCCCGCGGCCCAGCCCCACATCGTGAGCTTCACCGCGCTGGAGCTGCACTTGTACGCCGCCGGGCTGGCGGGCGCCGATGTGCCGGCGGCCGCCGATGCGCTGCCCGAGGCCGAGGCCATGGTGGACGCCGGTGTGCTCGCCGCGCCGCCGGCCGTACTGGACCCGCCGGCCGTTGACTTGGAACTCGAGCTGCAGGCGGCGAGGGTGGCCAGCACCGCCAGCCCCGCAACCGCTGCCATGCCATGCCGGCTTCGTCTGCGGAGGATGCCGGTGGCGGCAGCCGCCGGCACACGTCCTCGAGACAGGTTCATTGCTACCTCGACTTTCGTCCGTTGGTTCCTCGCCCACGATGCACACCCGGCGCGCGACGGCGCGGCGTCGGGGCGGTGCTCGGCGACGAAGCTCAGCTGGTGGAGCTCGATCTCGCTGCCTTGGCCTCGCAATACAACGTTGCAAGACGTTAGCGAAGTCTCTTGCCACGTTGCAATAGCGCGGGACATCACATTTTGATTGCGGCCGCGGATGCTGCCGGCCGGTGGCCACCTGCCGCTCGGCCGGGCCGGAGCCCCACGATCGCGCGGGCGTCGCCCCTCGCCCGAAATCTCCCCTTCAGCCTCTTGCATCGATGCAGGGTAAGGGTCAAGGATCATGTGCTGCAACGTTGCACGCCCTTCCCACTCCCCGCGCCCGACGAGGCGAGCCCGCTGTCGCGGCGCACGATCAGTCGCTGGAGGCTCTATGCAACGCGCTCGACGAACTATGCAACGCGCTCGACGAACCACACCCGACGATCGCCGCGTGACACCGCGGCGGGTGATCAAGGTCGCTTCCCGCGCCGCCGCTGCGACGCTGCTGCTCGCGGGCGGCGCCGCCGGCGTCCTCGCCCGAGGGGCCGCCGCAAGTACAAGCGCCGGCGTGCTCTACAGCCCGAACACGTCCGCCAACCCGAACGAGGACGCGAGCTACCCCCGGGTGATCCGCCTGCAGCACAGCGGGACGGCGAACGGCACGCTGCTCGCGACGTTCTCGCACTCGGGCGTGGGCTCCACCCCGGCCAACTTCCCGATCTATCGGTCGACGGACGACGGCGCCACGTGGTCGGCGTCCCCGATCAGCACTGTCACCGACACCGTCGGCGGCGGCGACCTCGACGGGCCCACGCTGTTCGAGCTGCCACAGGCAGAGGGTTCGCTGCCGGCCGGGACGTTGCTCGCGGCCGGGACGGCGTGGACGCGGCACGACTACACGCACCAAGCGATCGAGGTCTTCGTGAGCACCGACCACGGGTCGACGTGGTCGTACCGCAGCTCCTGCACCTCGGAATCCGGCATGGCCAACACCCAGGGCCACGGCATCTGGGAACCGGAGTTCGCCGTCGCGGGCGACGGCAACCTCGTCTGCTACTTCTCCGACGAGCGCCCGTCGAGCAACGGCTACGCGCAGGTTCTCGCGCACGTCGAATCGAGCAACGGCGGTCTCACGTGGGGATCCGAGGTGTACGACGTCGCGGTGCAGGACGGCGTCCAACGGCCTGGCATGACGACTGTCGTGAAGCTGCCGAACGGGACCTACGGGATGTCGTACGAAGACTGCAAAGCGGGTTACGACCCCGACACCGCCTGCTCGGCCTATTTCAAGACATCCCCGGACGGCGTGAATTGGTCGCCGGTCTCCGGCCTCGGCACCCTCGTGCAGACGAGCGACGGCAGGCATCTTCTGCATACGCCGTACGTTGCGTGGTCGCCTTTCGGCGGATCGAACGGCACGCTGATCATGTCGGGCCAGCGCGTGGTGTCGGGTCCGGACGGCAACGTCACCGTGCAGGACGAGTCCGGCACGGTGCTGTTCGCCAACACCAATCTCGGTTCGGGCAGTTGGACGGAACTCACCGCACCGGTCAACACCAACCCGACCGGCGGCTACGACGGCTCGGAGACCAGTTGTGCGGGCTACAGCTCGCCGATCCTGCCGTCCGTTTCCGGGACGAAGATTCTTTACCTGGCGGGCACCCACATCAGCAACGGCAAGTGCGAGGTGCAGTTCGGCACTGACGTGGTATCCGGCCCGGTCGGTGCGATTAAGGGCCCGAACGCGACGAACCAGTGCATGGACGTCAACACGAACACCGACGTGAACGGCAACGCCGTCCAGTTGTGGACCTGCAACGGCGTGCCGGGTCAGCAGTGGGCAATGGACGCCGACGGTACGGTGCGGGCATTCGGGAAGTGCCTCGATATTCAGGGCAACGGCACGGCGAACTTCACCAAGGTCCAACTGTGGGACTGCGACCAGGCCGGCGGCCAGCAATGGCGACCGCGGGCCGACGGCTCGCTGTACAACCCGCAATCGGGCCGCTGCCTGGACGACCCGCAAGGCCAGACCGGCAACGGGACGCAGCTGCAGATCTACGACTGCAACGGCCTCTGGACGCAGGTGTGGAACCTTCCCGGCTATCCGACGAGCGAGATTTCCGGGCCCGGCAGCAACACAATGTGCGTCGACGTAAATACCAACACGCCGACGAACGGCAACGCCGTCCAGTTGTGGAACTGCAACGGCGTGCCCGGGCAGCAGTGGGCAATGGACGCCGACGGCACCGTGCGCGCATTCGGAAAGTGCCTCGATATTCAGGGCAACGGCACGGCGAACTTCACCAAGGTCCAGCTGTGGGACTGCGACCAAGCCGGCGGCCAGCAGTGGGTGGCACGGTCGGACGGGTCGCTGTACAACCCGCAATCCGGCCGCTGCCTCGACGATCCGCAGGGCAACACCACCGCAGGCACGCAGCTGCAGATCTATGACTGCAACGGGCTGTGGACCCAGGTCTGGCACGTCGCGGTGTAAGGCCGGCTTCCCGGCGCGGTGGGCACCCTCCCATCGCGCCGGGAGCCGCAAGGTGTAGAGGTGAGATCGTGTCATCAGGACAGGTAGGCCCGTGTTGCTCGCCCACTATGCAAATCACGCCGGCCCGATCCGGTCCGCTCCCGGCACGTGGCTCGATCAACACCCACGGCCAAGTGCAGCTGCCCGGCGGGCAGTTCGCGATGGGTGATCACTTCGATGAGGGCTACCCGGCCGACGGCGAACTGCCGGTGCACGACGTCGAACTGTCACCGTTCTTCATCGATCCCACCCCGGTGACCAACGCCCAGTTCGCCGCCTTCGTGAAAGCGACCGGCTGGGTCACCGAAGCCGAGCAACTCGGCGTCTCCGCCGTCTTTCAGTTGGCCTTCCAGGGGGCACCCACCGACGTACTGCACCGCGTCGCCGGCACGCCGTGGTGGCTCGCGGTGCGCGGAGCCGACTGGCGCCATCCCGAAGGGCCAGGCTCGGACGTCGTCCACCGGCAGAACCACCCCGTCGTCCACGTCACCTGGAACGACGCGCAGGCCTTCTGCGCATGGGCCGGTAAGGTGCTACCGACCGAAGCGCAATGGGAGTACGCCGCCCGCGGCGGGCTGCCCGCCGCCCGCTTCCCCTGGGGCGACGACCTCAACCCGCGCGGACGTTGGCGCTGCAACATCTGGCAGGGCACCTTTCCCACCCACAACACCGGCGACGACGGCTACCTCACCACGGCGCCCGTCAAAACGTTCGCGCCCAACGGGTACGGGCTCTACCAGACCTCGGGGAACGTGTGGGAGTGGTGCGCCGACTGGTTCGCGCCCGATTACTACGCCCAGTCGGCATACCGCGACCCCGCCGGGCCGGAGAGCGGAACGGCGCGCGTCATGCGTGGCGGCTCCTACCTTTGCCACCACTCCTACTGCCACCGCTACCGCGTCGCCGCCCGTTCGAGCAACACCCCCGATTCGGCTTCAGCGAACATCGGGTTCCGCTGCGCCAACCAGCAGCCACGTTCGGTGGGCTAAGCCGCGGCGAGGATCCGCCGAGCGACCACAGTGGGGCCACGCCGTCGACGCCGCGCTCGTGCTACGCCCACAACAGGCCACCCGTCCGGGAGATCGCGGGCCTGCGTCTGCACGAGTTGCAGTTGGACTGCTGCAACCCGCCGTCAGCGCCCGACGCGCGTCCGCGCGCCCGGACGGCAGTGTCACGGGCGCGGCGAGCGGCGAGCAATGCCCCGCCGATTTGGCGGGCGCCTCACCACGGGGTCTGCGACGGACCTGCGTCGGATGCCGCGATGGCATCGTTCAGATCGACTTGTCCGCGTTACCGTGGCGCGCTCGTCACCTGCGTATGCTCAGCGCCCCGGCGGGATTGGCAGCCGGGGGGGACCCGTAGTTCGTTGTCGCCGACGACTACGATCGCACCGGCGTTGAGGTCCTCCTCGACCGTTCCGAGGTTCGCGAGCAGCAGTTTCGCCAACTCCGTCGCCCGGCGTGCACCGCTGCGGCGGATCAACACCACGGACGACGTCCTCATGCCGGTGCGCGCGAGGAGCGTGCCGAAGTCGGTGTCGGCGGAGACCAGCACACGGTCGTGTTCTCGCGCGAACCCGAGCACCTGCCCGTCAGGCGCCGCGGCCAGGCCCTGGTCGCGCACATGTTCGACGTCATGACCGTGTGCGCGCAACTGGCGGCGAGGCGAGGCGACAGGTTGTTGTCGACCAGCAATCTCACGCGCTCGGGCGCAACGGCAGATGCCGCTCCCGTAGCTGTTCGGCCGCGCACCGCAACGCTTCCGCGACGTCCGCGGCCTGCAGATCGGGCAACTCGGCGACGATCTCCTCCGCCGTCATGCCGTGCGCGACCATCGCGACCACGCTGGCCACCGGGATCCGCAACCCGCGCACCGTCGCAACCCCGCCCATCACGGCCGGGTCGACGCTGATCCGAGTGAACTCCACCCACCCAGCGTAGGGCCGGCGGGCGCGCCCAGATCTTGACTATGCGCACACACCGACGGTCATCTCGCCGGCCCGTCCCGGCGCCCGGCCACGGCACAGTCGTCAGCGGCAGCCTGCAGGTGGTCATCGATCGCGTCGGCAACCGTCGTGTCGGTGCCAGGCAGCGCATGCGCGTAAACCCGCAGCGTCGTCGCCGCGTCGGCGTGGCCGAGCCGGTGCTGGGCCTGCATGACCTGGCCGCGGGCGACAAGGAACGTGGCCACCGAATGCCGCAGCCGGTGCAAGCTGGCCTCCGGCACGTCGGCGGCGATCCGCACCTCATCGAACCAGCGGCCCAACCGCTCGGCACGCACGGGGATCCGATGCTCGGCGTCGGGGCTGAACAGCCACGGCCCGACCGTGCCGCCAGCGCACACAGCGCGGCGGTGCCCGCACCCACCGTCACCGTGCGGCCCCGCCCGGACTTCGGGGTGGTCAACACCCCCGCAGAAAACGCCCGGCTGATCGGCAACACCCGCCCGGCCAAGTCGTCGATGCGCAGCGCGGCGAGTTCGCCGCGCCGGCGCCGGTGTCCGCGGCGAGGCGGACCAGCAGCAATCCCTGCTCGGCACGAGCCACCCGCCGCGCATCCGCCACGCCACCCGTGTTGTTGGCGACCGCCTCGAGCAGCCGGATCTCAGCGGCCTGCAGCAGCGCCCGCACCTGCTCATCTCCCAGGGGCCGGCGCGGATCCGGGCGGGCCGGTCCGCGCATGGCCCGGATCGGGTGGCTGTCGATGAGCCGCTCGCCCCATCCCCACCTCAGCGCCGAGCGCAGCACACGAAACCGTCCGGCCACCACGGCCGCACTCACCCCGTCCGCGCGCCAGCGATCCATCGTCTCGCGCAACAGCCGCGGGGTCAGCGCCGGCGACCCGCTCGAAAGCCGGCGGGTCGCCGGCTAGAGCGCGTACCACCGAGCGGAACCCCACCAGCGTCGACGGCTTCCACGGATGGTCGGCCGCCACCCACATCCGCAGCAACTCTGCGACCGTGATCAGCGCCGGCGCCGGCACCTCCGGCTGGCTGACCAGACGCGCGCGTAACGCCTGCGCATCCGCCGCGCTGCCTACACGACGAACGAGCGCTGCCGGGCCCGACCGGCCACCACCTCACCAGTCGGGACCCGCACCTCCCACACCCCCGGGCGGCGTTCCCGCTGCGTCCCACCCCCACGCCGCCGACGGCGCGGGGCCTCCTGCTGATCCCACCGAATCGTGTCCATCCACCATCGTCGCCACCACCGGCGGTGAAGGTGTCAATCTCCGGTACCCGCGCGACATCGGCTGACCGGTACGTGGGCGACATGATCGTTTCAGCTGGCGGTCGCGCGTCGGGGTCGGCCGTTGGGGTTGGCGAACGCGCCGAGCTCACGGGTGCGGTCGTGGCGGATCGGGTGGATGCGGATGACCCGGCCGTCTTTGGCGAGCTGCACCGAGCCGGCGACGATCGAGACCTGCACGGTCTGCCGGGCCCAGCGCACCCCGCACCGGTACGGGGCGCCGGCGAAGCTGACCGATCCACTGGCGTCGACGATGCGGGTCACGCTCAACCCGGTGGTCGCCGGTCGTGCGCGCCGCTGCTGCGGTGCCCGCGGCCGGATCCCCCGGTCTTGCTGGTCGGCTTTGAGCCGCTGCACAGCGGTGGCGACCAGCACCCCGGCGTGGAACACCTCGACCAGCCCGCCGGCCACGACGACCTCGACCGGTTCACCGGCGAAGCTCGCCCCGACCGGATAGTCGAACCCGGCAAGAGAAATCCGCCCGTGCGCGTTCACCCAGCGGGCGACCCCACCCGGGCGCGACACGACACGCTGCGCCGGCAGGACCGCCGAGGCGGACTCATCGACCACGGCCAACCCGCTGGCCGCGGCGAGTGCGAACCGTTCGGCCGGCGGCCGGCCGCCGCACGACTGGTGCGGCCGCTCGGTGTTGTATTGCTCGACCCACACATCGACCGCGGCCTGCAACTCCTCCACGCTGGCATGCCGGCGGTCGTGCTCGAGGAGGAACTCCGCGCGCAACGTCTTGTGGAACCGCTCGATCTTCCCCGTCGTGGTCGGCGAATACGGCGCGGTCAACAAATGCTTGATGCCGTTGTCGTGGCAGACCTTGTCGAACAACACCGGACCCGGCCCAAGGCCGAACCGCGCGGTGAACACTTTTCCGTTGTCCGTCAACACCTGCTCGGGGATCCCGTGCCGGCGCAGCGCCTGCACCAGCGCCGCGACCACCGGCCGCGCGGTCGCCCGGGCCACCACCTTCGCGCACACCACGAACCGGGAATGGTCATCGATCCCGGTCACCACCTTGCACTCCCGGCCGTCCGCCAGAAACGCGCGGCCCATCACATCCATCTGCCACAACTCCATCGACCGGCCGCGCTCCCAACGCCGGTAATCCTCCCGACGCCGCTTACGTTTGCTCGCCTCCACCAGCCCATGGCGCCTCAACGCCCGATACACACTCGAGCGGCTCGGCAACGGCGACACCCCATCGCGCTCGAGCTGCCAACGGATCCGATCCGGACCCCACGCCGGATGCGCCCGGCGCATCGCCACCACGATCGCCTCCACCGGCGCCGGCATCTGATGCGGACACGAATCCGGCCGCGACGAACGATCCGCCAACCCGCCCAGCCCGCCCTCGCCCGCATAGCGGCGCAACCAGCCGTGCACCGTCTGGCGAACCACCCCATACCGCAACGCGACATCAGTCACCGTCGCGCCGGCCAACACCTCAAGGACCGCCCGATACCGCTGCTCCACGACGTTCAGCTCCGCCAGCACACCCGGCTCCCTCCGCCACGACCACACGGTCGAGACGAAGCGAAACAGGTCGCGCCAAACGCCGATCTGAGCGTGAGTGTCGCCCACCTACCGAAACGACTGTCGCCCACCTACCGAAACCGCGTCCACAACCTGTCGCCCAGGAACCGGAACGAGAGTGTCAAGCATGAACCGGAGAAGCACACAGAAGTTTGGCAGTCAGTTGGCAGTCAAGTCACTTTTCAAAGCGATGAG
>CAWALV010000004.1:0-10912 GCA_963782965.1 uncultured Actinomycetes bacterium | reverse complement strand
GAGTACCCGCGAGCGACCCTGCTACGCCGGCACGAGGATGCCAGCTACCTTACAAACCCCGGCACCGTACCGAACTTCCCTGTGAGCCGCATGTGACCGGCGCGCCGCGATCAGCGTTTCAGTGGCGGCTCGACGTCGACCGGATCGTCCGGCGACGGCCGTAGCTCGGCGGAGATGCCGCCGTACCGATGCAATCGGCCCCGGCTGGCCAGGAACGCGCCACCGGCGAACACGCCGTCGCCGAGGGTCGCCACCGCCCGCGAAACCAGTGCGACGACGAGGGCCGGGCCCGGGGTGAGCACCGGGCTGAGCGACGCCACGAGCACCGCCTCCCGCACCCCCGCGCCGGCGGGGACCGGGACCGCGACGAAGCCGGCCGACCACGCCAGCGCCGTACCGCCGACCGCCAGCGGGAGAGTGCGACCGGCCGGCGCGCCCAGCGCGAGGCTCACGACGTAGGTCTGCATGCCGATCGCCGTCCAGCCGCCGAGCTGCCAGCCGGCCGATCGGGCCACCCCGCGCCAGGTGAACTCGTGGTCGGGCGGCTCGCGGCGCAGGACGCGAAGGAGCAGGTGCGTGAGACGGTCGACGTTGCGCGGACGCAGCCCGACGACGACCAGCGGCAGGAAGAGCAGCAGCCACCAGTAGTGGGCGAGAGCGCCCGGTGACGCGTACGGCAGCGTGAACGCGGCCAGAACCAGGCCGACGGCCAGCGAAACGCCGAGCGACACGACGCTGGAGGCGACGGTGCGTCGCGGGGGCACCTTGTAATCGCGGCCGAGTTCGGCCTGCGCGACGACCGTCCAGACGGAGCCCGGCAGATACTTGCCGAGCTGGCCGAGGTAGAAGATGCGGGCGGCCGCGCGAACGGTGAGCGGTGACTCCAGGTCGCGCAGCAAGGTGCGCCACGACAGCATCGCGGCGACGATGTTGCCGAAACCGAGCAGGGTGGCCGCGAGCAAGCTCCACCACGACAGGTCGTTCAGGCTGTCGCGCACCGCACCCCACCTGCCGCGCAAGGCCAGCGAGAACAACACGATGATGACGGCGAAGAAACCGAGTCGCATCGCGAGGCGCGCGCGCGGCGACATGCTGCGCAGCCTGCGCGGCAACGCGAACAGGTGCGAAAGAACGGACGCCGGCAGCCGGCTCACTCCCCCCGCGAGCGGACCATGAGATCGGCGAGCAACGCGACCGCGCCGATGAGCAGGCCCGTGACGAACAGCAGCATCGTGTTCGTCGTCAAGTGGAAGTGATAGCGGACGACGTCGACGACGCCTTTCACGATGCCGATGAAGACGAGCCACAATGCCGGTGGCATCAGCACTTTCAGTGGATTGAAGTACACGATCATGCGCAGCACTTGAAGGATGTAGCGGTACGCGTCCTTCAGCGGGTGGAACTTCGAGTTGCCGGCCCGCTGGGCGTAGCTGATGGGCAAGTAGTCGATCGTGTGCTGGTTCGACAGGAAGCTCAGCGTCAGCGTCGTGACGCAGGAGAAGCCTGGCGGGAGCAGCCGCAGGTAGGGCAGCGAAACCTCACGCCGGAACGCACGCAGCCCCGAGTTGAGGTCGGGAATCTTGGTGCCGGCGAGCCATTCCGCGAACTTGCGGATCACCCATTTTGCCGGCACGCGCAGCAGTTTGTGGGTGCCCTGCTCGCTCGTGCGCGCACCGACCACCTGGTCGACGTCGGGGTTGTCGTCGAGGTAGCGGACGAGCTCGGGAATGCGCTCGTTGGGGTAGGTCATGTCGGCGTCGGTCCAGACGACGATGCTGCCGAGCGCGTCGGAGGTGCCGATCCGGCGTGCGGTTCCCGAGCCGCCGTTGCGCCGGAACGCGACGACGCGCAGGCTCGGGTAGCTCGCTTGCGCCTCGCGCAGCCGACTCAGCGTCTGGTCGGTCGACTTGTCATCGATCGCCACCAACTCGTAGCTGAAACCGCTGGCGTCCATCGCCGCGCTGATCCGGGCGATCTCCTCGATCACGTGATCTTGCTCGTTGTAGCAGGGCAGCACGATCGTGACGTAAGGCGGGCCGGCGGCGTCGGCAACGCGGTTCTCGTCGTCCGGCCCGGTCTCGGGCACCACGGACGGCGAGTCCGCGGCCCGGTGCTCGAGCGTGCGCTGCGCCCGAGCGACGCTGAGCGGCTGAGCAGGCACCGGGCCTCCGACGTCGACGTTGTGAGCAGGCGTTTCGAATCATGCAAAGCCAGGCAAAAATCCGCGCCGAGTCTACTGCCCGGGCAGGATCGGAGCGGGTGCCGTGCGGCGCGCGCCGCGCTGCCCGATGCGCACCCGCCTCGCCCTGCATGATCGTGAAGGAATTTTGCCACCTATGAGCGAAATTCTTCCACGATCATGAAGGACGCCGAGCCGGAGCACCGCTGCCCGGGAGGGCAGGCCCGTTACACTAGCCGCCACTGCCCGGCGGCCTTCGAGGGGTGGACCTAGCGTTGACTGTCGGCACCCTGCGGCAGGGGGCCCATTTTCGTGTCCTCTTCGGCTGGGTGTGCCTGTTCGGCGCGATCGCCCTCTGGAGCGTCACCACCCCGAAGTACGCGGCGCCCGACGAGCCGGCGAACGCGATCAATGCCGCCGCGGCCGCCCGCGGAGAGCTCATCGGCCAGAAGGCGGGCAGCCCCTCCGTGCAGACGATGAGATTCACGGTGCCCGCGACGATCGCCCACGGCACCGACCCCGGGTGTCTCGTCTTCAACCCGGCGATCTCGGCCGGCTGCCTTACTCCCTGGAAGGCCGAGCCCGGGTCGACCAAGGCCACCTCCTACGTCGGCGCCTACCCGCCGCTGTATTACGTGCTCACAGGCCTTCCGTCCGATGTCACGCACGACACGAACGTGCTGCTGTGGATGCGACTCGTGAGTGCATTGCTGGCCGCGGTGTTCTTGACCGCGAGCTTCGTCTCCGCCTCACGCATGGCCGGTGCCCGCTGGAGCGTCGTGGGTGTGGCAGTCGCGATATCGCCGATGGTCTTCTTCATCTCCGGCGTCGTGAACTCCAGCGCCCTGGAGATCAGCTCGGCGTTGTGCCTGTGGACGTCGGGGTTGGCGCTGTTCACCCGGCCCGACCCGCGCTACCGGCGGAGCCTCATCTTCTGGACGGCGCTGTCGGCGTGCACCTTCGTGCAGACCCGTGGCCTCTCGCCGCTGTTCCTCCTCGTCATCGCCGGCCTGCTGCTCGCGCTGGCCGGCGCGCGGCCGCTCCTGCGGCTCCTGCGGCGGCGCGACGTCCAGCTCGGCGTCGCCGCCCTCGCCGTGTGCTCGGTCTTCGCCGTCGTTTGGGTCACCAGCGTCGGCAGCCTGAAGGTCGTACCCTCCAACATCACGGTTGCAAAGGATGCGAGCACTTGGCAGGTCTTCACGGCCGCGCTGCACAAAGGCCTGGAGATGAAGCAGCTCGTGGGGGTGTTCGGCTGGCTCGACACGTTCATGCCGGCGTGGTGCTACGTCGCGTGGGAGGTCGTCTGCGTCGTCCTCGCCATCGTCCTGATCGCGCGGCGACAGGCGCGCGTGGCGCTCGTAGCGGCCGCGGCCGCGCTGGCCACCGTCGCCATTCCGACGCTGATCGCCTTCGCCGAGGCTCGCAAGATCGGACTCGTCGGGCAGGGTCGCGACATCCTGCCGATCGCCGTAGGCGTTCCGGTGCTGATGGCATACGGCATCGCACGAAGCTGCCCCTCACCCGCACCGCGCTGGCTGCGCGGCGGAGCGGTGGTCGTCGGCCTGCTCATCGCCGCCGTGCAATTCAGTGGCTTCGTGCAGGCGCTGCATCGCTACCGCACCGGGGTCAACGCACCGATCCTCACGCACCAGGCTTCCTGGAGCCCACCGATCCCCGCCCTGTTTGCGGTCGGCGCGTTCGCGCTGTTGCAGCTCGCTCTCGTGTGGTGGTGGACGACGCTCCCGGCCGGCGTGGCCGACGAGCACCGCACCGAAGCGCGGCGGCCGCCCTCGCGGCCGGCACCTGCGTATCCCGCGCCAGGCGAGGCATAGCCGGGCACGACCGGACCGCCCCACTCATGATCGTGAAGGAATTTCGCCACCTATAAAGCAAATTCCTTCACGCTGACGAAGCGGCGCTCACGGGCCGGCCGTTGCGGGTGCCCGTCAGCGAAGCGCTTGGACGGCGGCAGCCAGCGTGGCGTCGCTGACTGCGCCGCTGCCGCCGACCGCCTCGATGGTGTCGGTGAAGATCGCACGCTTCGCAAGGAAGGTGGGTGCCCCGGGCCCGAGCACGCTGGGACTGCTGGCCAGCAGCAGCGGGTGCTTCAACGCGCCCACCGCCGCACCGGCCGCGAGCCCGTCGGCGTAGGAGTCACCGCGCAACACGTCGATCGTGCGGATGCCGAACCCGAGCGAGTTCAACCCGCGGTACGGGCTCGCCGCTGCGATACCCGCCGTCTCCCACGCCGCGATCGCGGCCGCGGTAGCTGTCCGGTCGGCTCCGGCGATCCGCTGATCGACCTGGATACCCATGGTGGTGAGCTGACTCTCGACCTGCGCCGATACCGCGGCGGTGCCGCCGAGGATGATGGCGTGCGTCGCACCGAGCGTCGTCAGGGTCGACTTGATGGACGCCGTGAGGCCGGTGCTCGGCGCCAACACCAACGGGTAACCGGTGGCGTACAGGGCGGGCCCCGCTGCCAGCGCATCGGCGAACGACGCGCCGGTGGCGATCACGACCGTCGGGTTGAACTGTGTGTTGTAGACGTCGACCTTCTGGTTGGTGTCGTAGCGGTCGGTGCCGCCGATACGGATCACGCTGATGCCCATGGCCGTGAGCTGGGCGACGACGCTCGGGCTCACCGAAACGCTTCCCCCCACGACATAGACGTCTTGGACGCCGTGCGACCTGATCTCCTGCGCAACGACCGGCGTGAGCACCTTCGGATCAGTGGTCAACACGCCGGTCGAGAGTTGCCGCGCGAGGTAGGTGGCCGACATCGCGTCGGGATAATTCGTGCCCGACGTCAGCACGAGATTGGCGGTCTGCCCGAAGCCGGCGTCGAACAGCGCTGCCGCAGTCGCATATCTGTCGGCGCCCGCGATGCGCGCTGTCGCGACCACGGCCGCGACGAAGGTGGCCGCACCCGTGCCGCCGTCGGCCAGGTCGAGCTCGACCGGGCCGGAAGCGAACGGCAGATCGACTCGCGCACCGGTCAGCGTCAACGGCGCGCTCGCCTGGGAGTTCGACAGCGCGGTGAAGGTCAGGACACGCGACCCGGTGCCGCTGATCGCCCCGATCGTCGGGCTGCCGGTGGCCATCGGCGCGGTCGCCCAGGTGCCCGAGGCGAGCGTAAGCGTGAGGGTGTCGCCGGTGGCGATCGCGCCGTCAGTCGTGCTGGTGATGACCAGCGCGTTCAGCGAGACGCCCCGCTGACCAGGGCTCGCGACGGCGATCGGATTCTCCGCGAGCCCGAAGCCGCCGGCCGCGGAGGCCGCCCGGCCCAGCGAGGGCACCCCGGCAACCACCAGCGCGCCGGCCACCAGCGCCGCGGCGGCTCGCCTGCGCGAGACGCTCAAGGCAGCCCCCTCGATCGGAATCCGGACGGACCGCACTCTACCTGCTGCGGCGAGGGCCAGTGGCCGCGCTCGCGGGCGTCAGGGCCCTCCTCCGGGCGGCCGGCAACCACCCGCACCGCCCACCCCGCCGCGCGGCGTACGACACCGTGCGCGGCCGTGTCACATGATGAGCGGCTGCGTGAGCGACGCTGCGGCCGCGCTCAGGGTGGTCGCGCTGATCGCTGCCGTCAGGCCGATTGCGCGCAGCGTCGTGGTGGCGCCCGCCCGACCGGCGAAGTAGGAGGGGATCCCCGCGCCGACCGACGTCGGGCTCGCCGTCAGGACGAGCGGCGTGGCTTCGAGGCCGGCCAGCGACCCGACGGCGAGACCGTCGGCGAAGTCGTCACCACGGGCGATGTCGATGGTTCCGGCACCGAAGAAACCGAGCGTCGGCAGCGCAGCGTACTTGTTGGCCGCTGGGAGACCATCGGTCTCCCAGGTTGCGATGTCCGCAGCCGTCTGGGTGCGGTCGAGACCCGCGACGCGGTAGACCACGGTAACGCCCTGTCCAGCGAGTTGCGTCTCGACGGTCGTCGACACCGCGTTGGAGCCGCCGATGATGATGGCCTGCGTGATGCCGAGGCTGGTCATCGTCTGCTTGGCCGCGGCCGACAGTTGCGCCGGATCGGTGAGGATCAACGGGTGACCGATGTCGTATACGACCGGCCCTACCGCAAGCGCATCAGCGAAGCCCTGGCCGGTGGCGATGATGGCCGTCTTGCTTCCCGTCGACCCGACGTAGGTGTCGACCATCCGGTTGGTGGCGTAGCGGTCGGCACCACCGATCCTGGTCACCGCGATCGTCGGGTTGCTCGAGAGGTTGCCGACGTGCAGCGCTGCCACCTGCGTGGCGACCGCGGCACTGACCGCGCTCGTGCCGCCGACGATGTAGACGTGCGATACCGCGCCGGCGACCAGCTGTGCCTTCGTCGACGCAGGCAGCGACCCGGGGGCGGTCGTCAGAACGCCGGTGCTCAACGAGCGGGCGAGGTAGACGGCCGAGAGTGCATCGGGGTAGTTGGTGCCCGACACGAGCACCGCCGACGACGATGCCGCGAAGCGCTGCTGGTAGATCTGCGTCGCGGTCGCGTACCTGTCACTCCCACCGATCCGGCTCTGGCTCACCGCGACGGCGACGCCACCGGCTCCGAGGAGCATGGAGGTGGTCGCGTCTGTCACGACGACGAAAACCTCACCCGCGCCCGCCGGCAGGGTCACCTGCGCGCCGGTGATGGTGAGGGTGTCACCCACCAAGGCGGTTCTCGCTGCGGTCACGCTCAACGTGTCGTGCGTGTTCGTCACGGTGGTGATCGTGGCGCCGCCGCTGTGCAAAACGCCACTGGTGCCACCGGCAGCGGTGAACGAGCCTCCGGTGAGCGTCAGATCGATCTGATCGCCGGCGGCAACCGCGCCGGCCACCGTGGCGCGAACCGACAACACGCCGAGCGCGACTCCGGGTGCGCTCGGAGCCGCCGTCGCGAGAGTCGGCACGCCGGCGGTCATCGCCGGCACGACGCCGACGTCGGAGGCGCGAACGCTGGTCGCACCGGTGAACGGGGTGCCGTTGCTGGCCATGACGCGGAGCTGGATGAGGTGCCTCGCGGGTATCCGCGATCCCAACGTGAGCTTCAGCCCGGAGAAGGTGAACGTCGTCGTGTTGGAATCAAGCTTGGCGTCCTTGGCAAAGGTGAGAACGAACTCGTCGTTCACCGACGACGTGGTGCCCTTCGCCAGCGCGACGCCGTAGTAGGAGGAGTCGACCCCGTTCGTGGCCGAGACGGTCGGCAGCGACGAGAAGCTCGCACCGTAAAGCGTGCTCGACGTGGTGTCGGAGAGTTCCGCGCCGGCGGTGGCATCCCACAGTTCGACCGTCAGCTTGTCACCGGTGCTCCAGACGTGTGACCCGGCGCTGTCGGTGAAGGTGATGCCGAAGTTGTGGATCGCCTGCCCCGATGTGCCGGCCGCGAGCAGGATTTGAGTGCCCGAGGTGACCGTGGCGACGCTCGGATCGGAGAAAGCGGCGGCAGGTGGCGCCCCCGCGACCCAGGCCGCTGCACTCGCCGCTACAGCGATGACGCCAAGCGTTGCGGAACGAACTCGCGACCTCATTGGTGACCCCCGATCGGCGCAACAGGCGTAGTCGGACAGTACTCGACGCGTACGCGCCCGACCATGGCCCACGCAGGCTGGCGGCCCGTAGTCACGAAAAAAGGCTGTGGCCGGGACTTTCGTCCCGGCCACAGCCTTTGGTTGGAGCCGTGCTTAGCCGAGCGAGGCCACTGCTGCGTTGACCGTACCCGGGTTGACCGCCGCGGCGAAGCCGAGCGTGTCAATGGTGTGGACGACACCGACGCCCTGCGAGCTGAGGTAGCTGGCGACGCCAGCACCCAGGCTCGACGGGCTGGAGGTGACGAGCACCACGTGGCCCTGGTAGCCGACTGGCGCACCAGCCGCGAGCGCGTCCGGGAACGTGTCACCGCGGGTGAGGAACGCAGTCGCCATCTCGCCGGCCGAGTCGAAGTCGCCACTGGTGTCGAACACGCCGGTGCCCGGACCAATGTCAACGTACGAACCCGTTGCCGACAAACCGCTCGTCGCCCACGTGGCGATCTGCGACGCGGTCAGCGTACGGTCGGCACCGGCGATCCGGTAGTCGACCGTCAGCATGCCCTTGAGCTGCGTCTCGACGTTCGCCGACACGGCAGCCGTGCCGCCGACGATGACCGCGTCCGTGATGCCGAGGTTGGTGATGGTGCTCTGCGCCCCTGCCGACAACGTGTTCGGGTCGGTCAGGATGAGCACGTAACCCTCTTCGACAACCTCGGGCGCGACCGAGATCGCGTCGGGGAAGTTGGCGCCCGTGGCGATGACCGCATTGCTGCCACCACCGAACGTCAGGTCGACGACGTTGTTCGTGGCGTAGCGGTCAGGGCCCGAGAGCCGGATGACGTTGATCAGCGGCTGGCTCGGGTCGTTCTGCTCGTGAATCGCCGCGATCGCGGTGGCCACGTTGTCGCTGACTGCAGCCGGACCACCGATGATGTAGACGGTCTGGATGTCGTTGGCGTTGCTCTTCAGAGCCAGCGCGGTCTCCTGCGGCAGCGAGTTCTGGCCGGTGAGGAGAACGCCGGTGCCGATGTCGGACGCCGCGACGTTCGCGGAGAGCGCGTCAGCGAAGCTGACACCACTCGCCACGACTGCCGTGTTGGCGCCGACGGCGTCGGCGAACAGGGCCGCGGCCGTGCCGTAGCGGTTGATACCCGCGTAGCTGCGCTGCTCGGTCGCAGTCACCACGGCGTTCGTGCTACCGACGGCGGCAGCGTTCGAGGTGACGTCGACCGTGTGGTCCTGGCTGGCGTTGGCGAGGCTGATCTTCGAGCCGGTCAGCTTGAAGACGCCACCCTTCGGCACGGTGCCCGAGAGCGTGTAGGTCAGCGTGTTCGACGGAAGCGTCTCCGACGGACCGGACGCCGTCACACCGCTCGGCGTGGTGAGCGTGCCTGCGGTGGTGAAGTTCTCGCTGCCGGTGGCCAGGGTGAACACCAGGTCGGTGTTGACGATGCCGCCGGGGATGTCAGTGACGACGATCGGGTTGAGCGACGCACTGCTGCTGCCTGTCGGCAAGCCGATCGTGGTCGTCGTGACGGTCGTGTTGACGACTGTCGCGTTGGAGGCGGTGCCACCAGGACCAGTGACGGTCACGGCAACCGGCGCCACGGCAGCACCGACGTTGTACTTGATGCCGCTGATCGTCACCGTGTAGGTGCTCGGCGACGTGCCGTTGCTGTTGTGGAAGGTCAGAGTCAGTTCGTTGTTGACGCTGAGCGCCGCACAGGCCGCGTTGTTGGTGGCCTCGGTGCCGAGGACGCCGGTGATGCTCGGCTTGGTGGTGGGCGTCGTCGCCGAGGTGGCCGCCGAGATGGTCGGCAGCGCGGAGAACCCGATGAACTTGTCGGTCGTGCTGCAGTCCGTGCCGCCGAGGGCGGTGGTCGGCAGGTCGATGGCGACCGTGTCACCGGGCGCGAACGTCGACACGGTGAACGTGAGGTCGCCGGCCGCCTGGTTGTTGACCCCGGCGTCGACCGTCGCCTGGCTGGACGCGGCGAACGCGGCCGCGTCGGTGGCGGCGAAAGCGACGCCCGCGCTGCCGAGGACCACGCCTCCCGCCGTTACGAATGCTGCGAAACCAGCGACGCTGGCTCGGCGCAACCGTCTGGTTGCTGTTGTCACTCTTGCCTCCATCAGGCTAGTGGTAGTGGCGAGGTGGCCTAACAGCCCCAGGACACAGCCTGTTCAGCCCCGCCGAATCTGTCGCGCTGATCCGGACCGGACATTACACGCAATGCTGGTGGCCTTGCCAGACGCCCCCACCCACGACTTGCGTCGTGTCGTGGTTGAGTCGCCAACCCGGACATTCGTCCGGAATGGTCGTGCCGTAACTTAGCGTTCTATCGGCACCCGTGTCCCAAGGGAGGCATAAGCCGACCTGTGAGTTCTCCCAACTTCCGCCGCGGAATGTTTAACCAGCGACAAACCCGCAGGTGGCGGTAGGGGCAACCGGGCCAGCGCCTCGGCGAGGGCGAGGGCGTTTCCGGGCGGCACCAGCACCCCGTCGTCCCCGTTATCCACAGCCTCGGGGAGCCCACCGACGCTGCTCGCGACGACCGGCCGCCCGCGCCCGAGCGCCTCCAGCGCCACCAGCCCCAATCCCTCGCGCCGCGAGGGAGCGACCAGCGCATGCACGCCGTCCAGCCGCCGCATCAGGTCGGCATGCGGCACAGCGGGGGTGAACCGCACTCGCGTGCCCAACTCGGACGCCGCCGCGACGAGCCGGGCACGCTCCGGCCCCGAGCCGACGACCTCGAGCTGCAGGTCCAGGCCGCCGGCAACCGCGATCCGGACCGCCTCGATCAGGACGTCGAAGCCCTTCTCCGGCACCAACCGGCCCGCGGCGAGCAACCGCACCGGAGGTGCGGGCGGCATCGGTACCCGGGTGGACGCCGACCCGCCGACGTCCACCGGCATGCGCAGGACGACCGGGCGCAGCTCCGGCGCCAACCTCTCCACCTGCCGGCGCAGGTCGTCGGAGACCGTCGCCACCAGCGAGGCGCGGCGCAGCACGTGCCTGGCCGGGGAGCGCAACGGCCGGTACTTCAAGAGGTGGGCGTCCGAGCCGTGCACGGTCACCACCAGCGGCACCCCGACCCGCCGCTGCACCCGCAAAGCGCACCAGCCGGCGGGCAGCCACCAATGCGCATGGACGACGTCGGGCTCCAGTTCCCTCGTCAACCGCTCGGCCGCTCGGGCGAAGGCAGCGAAGTACGCGGGTAGC
>CAWALV010000003.1:0-13384 GCA_963782965.1 uncultured Actinomycetes bacterium | reverse complement strand
CAGTACCCGCGAGCGGCGCTGCATACGCCGCCGATACGCCGCCAAAAGGTCGGCAGCTGCGTTGCAGACCCCAGCACGGTACCGGAGGTTGCTGTGAGCCCGATGTGACGCGCACCACCCTGCCCCAACGCGAGCGACGTCACCGGCCGTAGAAGCCACCCCCGCCGCCGGCCCCCGCCGCCTTGTCGCCCAGCCGGCCGGCGTCGACCATCTGCCTCAGCAACGCAGGTGGGGCATCATGCGGACTGCCGGACGCCGCGTGCAACGCCGAGGCGATCGCCGGCACCGTGTCCAGGCCGATCAGATCGGCGAGGCGCAGCGGACCCATCGGGTGGCCGCAACCGAGGGTCATCGCCTTGTCGATGTCTGCCGGCCGCAGGCCCTCCTCGACCAGCCTGATCGCGGCACAGATGTAGGGGATCAGCAGCGCGTTCACGATGAAACCCGCGCGGTCGGGCACCCGCACCGGCTTCTTGCCGAGCACGTCGGCGACGAATACCTCGGCGAACGACATACTGCGTCGTCAGTGCGTTCGCCGTGCACGACTTCGACCAGCGGCAGGGACGCGACCGGGTTGAAGAAGTGCAGGCCGAGTACCCGCTCCGGCATGCTCGTCGCGGCGGCCAGTCGAGTGATCGACAGGGACGACGTGTTGGAGGCGAGCACCGCCTGGGAGCCGTCGAAAACCCTTGCCAGCTCGGCAAAAACGGCCTCCTTGACGTCTTCCTCTTCGGGCACTGCCTCGATGATCAGGTCGCAGTCTCGAAGTTCGTCGGCGCTCAGGCAGATCGCCACCCGGCCGCGAGCAGCGGCCACGTCGTCGTCGTCCAACTTCTCGCGCCGCGCACTTCGGCGCAGCAGCGCGTCGATGTGCTCGGCGCCCCGGCGCGCGCTCTCGGCGTCGAGCACCCGCACGACCACCTCGACCCCGCGCCGCGCGCACAGCTCGGCGATGGCCGAGCCCATCACGCCGCAGCCGACGACGCCGACCCGCTTGACGGCGCCGGCACCGGGCGGCGCCCCGGCGTGGGCACCGGGCTCGCTAGACATGGTCGAGGTCTCCCCAGCCGAGGGTCCACCGCTCGCCACGCTGGTCGCCGCGGGTCTTGGTGTTGTCGACGACGCCGAAGTGCAACGGCTTCTCCTCGAACCGGTCGGGCACCATCCGCAACCCGCCGCGGCGGGCGAGGTCGGAGGTCGAGGTTGCCGGCAGGGTGGCGAGCACGATGCCGGCGGCCCCCCGGGGATCGTCGGCGACCGCGCCGACGAGCGCCCGGGCGGCGGCGGGCGAGGTGGCGAGCAACTCCAGGAGGTAGACGAAGTCGGCGCCCTGCTGCGGGCGGGTCGTGGTGACGGCGACCCCGCACAACCGGCCTCGGTGGCGCGCCGCGAAGTACCGGTAGACGGCCGGCCCGGGACGCCGCGCGTACCGCCACTCAAACCACGCAAAGTCTCGGACGACGCCGTTGCGCACCGCGGGCTCGAGCGCCCGCCAGACGGCGTCCACCTCGGCGTCGGGCACGTGCGACTCGCTGACGACATACCCGAAGGCGGGCAGGCGGGCGGAGAGCGCCAAGCGGCCGGCCGCGACGACCGGGCGCGGCATCTTCAGGCGCTGGGCGTACCACGCGGAGTCGAGCGGGAGCAGGTGCGTGCGCAGCCGGCCGATCTCCTGCCAACCGACCCGGGCGATGCCCTTGACCGAGTTGCGATTGGGGTAGCAGACCGTGAGCGGCATGCCGGCCTCACCGGTGGCCTGGTACAGCGCTGACGCGAGCGGCCCGAAGTTGCCGCGCGCCTGGTGCGAACGGTCGATGGCCGCGTCGATGCCAAGACCGACCTGGGTCAGCTCGCCGTCGACCTTGGCGGGATACCGGATGCTCGTGTAGTGCCCGACGATCTCGCCGTCGGCATCGAGCACCTTGATGACCGGGTCACCGTACGGGCTCCCGAAGTACTGCCAGCGCAGGATCGGCTCCGCAGCCTTGGCGTTGTCGGGAAACGTGCGGGCCAGCAGCGCGCAGATGCCCGGGACGTCGGCTTGCGACCCGTCGCGCAACACGGCGTCGGTCATCTCGCCGCACCAACCTGCGCGACCAGCTCGCGGTACCGCGCGTGCGGCAGCACCAGGAACGCTTCGGCATGGCCGTGCCCGTGCAGGCCTTGGAGGGAGCGCCAGCGCGAGATCCCGAGCCCCGCGGTCAGGTCGAAGGCGAGGGCCGCGGTGACGTGGCACGCCAGCGCGGCCTCCTTGCGCGACCAGGTGGCGGAGACGTCGACGATGCGGTTGGGCGGCAGGGCGGTCCACCATTCGAAGGCCCACACCTCGAGGTCGGCCGGTAGATCGGCCTCGGCGACCGCCCGGCTCACCGCTTGGTGGTCGGCGTGGCCGTCGAGGAACCACGGCACGAACAGCTGCGCTGGGGAGTGCGCGGCGACGAGCTTCTCGACCTCACGGCTCAGCTCCTCGCCGTGCGCCGGCAGGGTGCCGTCGGCGTAGGAGAGGAACTGCGGTGCGGCCAGCCCGAGAGCGGCGCACGCCTGGGCGGCTTCGTCGGCCCGGCGGCGTCCGGTCTCTTCGGGGCTCAGCGACGAGCCGCGCGTGCCGTCGCCGCGGGTCGCGTAGACGGGAGTGACCTGCCGCCCGATCTTTGCGAGCGTGCCGGCACAGCCGGTCTCGTCGTCGGGGTGGGCGAAGAGAGCGAGCGTCGGCGACGACGCCGGGTCGGCGACGAGCGGGCGCTCACCCGGAATGCTGGCCACCGTGTTGAGAAGCGGCCACGCCGCTGCGGGGATCATCGGCTTCACCCGGGCGACGAGCCGCCGGAACGCCTTCGGGATACGCACCGGGTCAGGCTAGCCTGCGGGCCGCGGGCCGCCGACGTGCCGCGCGGCTGCTGGTCGTGTGCCGCGCGGCTGCCGCTTACATGCCGCGCGATCAGCGTTGCAAACCGTGTTCGGCACCGACCTGGTCGTCGGGCGGTGACGGTCGCAGCTCCGCCGACAGGCCGCCGTACCGGTGCAGCCGACCGCGGCTGGCGAGGAAGGCGCCGCCGGCGAAGACACCGTCGCCGAGGGTCGCCACGGCCCGCGAGACCAGCGCGACGACGAGGGCAGGGCCCGGGTTGAGCACCGGGCTCAGCGACGCCACGAGCACCGCCTCGCGTACGCCGGCCCCGGCGGGGACCGGGACCGCGACGAAGCCGGCCGACCAGGCCAGCGCCGTCCCGCCGATGGCGAGCGGGAGGGTGCGACCGGCCGGCGCGCCGAGCGCGAGGCTGACGACATAGGTCTGCATGCCGATCACGGCCCAGCCGGTGAGCTGCCAGCCGGCGCAACGGGTGACGCCGCGCCAGGTGAACTCGTGGTCGGGTGGCTCCCGCCGCAGCACCCGGAGCAAGAAATGCGTGACCCGGTCGACGTTGCGCGGCCGTAGCACGACGACGACCAGCGGCAGGAAGAGCAGCAGCCACCAGTAGTGCACCAGGGCACCCGGTGAGGCGTACGGCAGCGTGAACGCGGCCAGGATGAGGCCGAGCGCGAGAGAGACTCCGAGCGAGACGACGCTGGAGGCGACTGTGCGTCGTGGCGGCACCTTGTAGTCGCGGCCGAGCTCGGCCTGGGCGACGACGGTCCACACCGAGCCGGGCAGGTATTTGCCGAGCTGACCGAGATAGTAGATACGTGCGGCCGCCCGAACGCTGAGCGGCGATTCGAGGTCGCGCAGCAACGTGCGCCACGACAGCATCGCGGTGACGATGTTGCCGAAGCCGAGCAGGGTCGCGGCCAGCAGGCTGAGCCACGACAGGTCGGCGAGGCTGTC
Source organism: uncultured Actinomycetes bacterium (assembly GCA_963782965.1). GTDB lineage: Bacteria > Actinomycetota > Actinomycetes > Acidothermales > Acidothermaceae > CAWALV01. The sequence goes on along the minus strand of CAWALV010000003.1, from coordinate 9,561 downwards.
GCGCACCGCGCCCCACCTGCCACGCAACGCCAGCGCGAACAGCACGATGATGACGGCGAAGACGCCGAGCCGCATGGCGAGCCGCGCGCGCGCTGACATGCTTCGCAACCTGCGCGGCAACGCGAACAGGTGCGAGAGAACGGACGCCGCCAGAGCCCGCTCACTCCCCCCGCGAGCGGACCAGCAGGTCGGCGAGCAACGCGACCGCACCGATGATCAGGCCCGTGACGAACAGCAGCATCGTGTTCGTCGTCAAGTGGAAGTGATAACGGACGACGTCGACGATGCCTTTCACGACGCCGATCACGATGAGCCACAAAGCTGGCGGCATAAGGACTTTCAGCGGGTTGAAGTACACGATCATCCGCATGACTTGCAGGATGTAGCGGTAGGCGTCCTTCAACGGGTGGAACTTCGAGCGGCCGGCACGCTGCGCATAGGTAATAGGTAAGTAGTCGATGGTGTGCTGGTTCGACAGGAAGCTCAGCGTGAGAGTCGTGACGCAGGAGAAGCCCGGCGGGAGCAGCCGCAGGTAGGGCAGCGAAACCTCACGCCGGAACGCACGCAGCCCCGAGTTGAGGTCGGGAATCCGGGTGCCCGCCAACCATTCCGCGAACTTGCGGATCACCCATTTCGCGGGCACGCGCAGCCACTTGTGCCGGCCCTGCTCGCTGGTGCGGGCGCCGACCACCTGGTCGACGTCCGGGTTGTCGTCGAGGTAGCGAACGAGTTCGGGGATGCGCTCGTTCGGGTAGGTCATGTCGGCGTCGGTCCAGACCACGATGCTGCCGCGCGCGTCGTGGGTGCCGATGCGGCGCGCGGTGCCCGAACCGCCGTTGCGCCGGAACGCGACGACACGCAGGCTGGGGTAGCCGGCTTGCGCCTCGCGCAGCCGGGCGAGCGTCTGGTCGGTCGACTTGTCGTCGATCGCCATCAGCTCGTAGGTGTAGCCGCTGGCATCCATGGCCTTGCTGATGCGCTCGATCTCCGCGAGCACGTGATCTTGCTCGTTGTAGCAAGGCAGCACGACTGTGACGTACGGAGGCGCCGGCGCATCGGTGGCGTGGCGCTCGTCGTCCGGCACGGCCGTGGGGACGGCGGGCGCCGGGTGAGTTGCCGGCTGCTCGAGCGTGCGCTGCCCCGGGGCGACGCGCAGCGGCTGAGCAGCCACAGTGGCCCTCCGAGGGTCGACGTGGTGAGCGAGCGTTCCCGCCTCGTGCAAAGGCAGGCAAAAACCGCGCCGAGTCTACTGCTCAGGCGGCATGTGGGCGGGGACCGTGCGGCGATACCGGCGCTGCCGGCGGCGCGCTCACCCGCCGCCCCGTCGGCGCCGGCCTCGCCGCACCTCATGATCGTGAAGGATTTTTGTCACCTATGAGTGAAATTCCTTCACGATCACGAAGGCGACGAGCCGGGCCTGGCGAATTGCTGACGCCGTACGGCTCGGCGAGCGCGGCAAGCCACGCCCCGCTACTGGGATGTCACGACAGCTTTCCGTGACTCCAGCCAGCGTCAGCGGTGATGTCCGTTGCGTGGCTCGAGCGCTGCTTTCGACGGTGGTGGACCGCGTCGCCTATGCTCCCGGCGACCAAACCAGCAGCCGCCGTGGCAGCCCAATGGCCGCTCAACCCAGCGAAGCGCACTAGGCCCAGCAGCAGCACGCCGAGAGTGACAAGGACCGCAATCTCTCTGACAATCAGACGGCGGTTCATCGAACCTAACGCCCTTCATCGCCTATCGCGCTGCGAAGCAGCCCCGCTCATCGGAACCCCGACGACGGCACACTATCTGCTACGAGTACGAACTGCCGCCTCTTCCGACACTGGTCTCGATGACGATTGGAACGCCGCGCAAGGAGAGGTCTAGCCGGGGCCGCGTACCGCAAGGCGGCGGCAGCTGGCGTCAGCTCAGCGCTTGGGCGGCAGCGGCCAGCGTGTCGTCGCTGACGGCGTTGCTGCCACCCGCTGCCTCGATCATGTTGGCGTCACGCTTACCCGCCCGTCACGCGTGCGCGTGGTGGGAGGAACCGGTCAAGGGCGCGAAGCCGGGAGCGTCTCGACGTCGGTGGCGAGGAAGTCAGCGCCCGCGCACAACACCGGGTGGCCCGTCTTCTCGGCGAGGGCGTACGTGAAGCAGTCGCCGTAGTTCAGGCCGGCTGCGTGACGGCCCTTGCCGTAGCGACGCCAGCCGCCGAGCGCGCGCTCGGCGAGCTCGGCATCGACCGGCACCACCGCGATGGCGGCATCGCGGAGGAACCGCGTGAGGACGTCGGCGCCCGCCGGGCCGAGGCGAGACTCGACCACAATGCCGAGTTCGACCAAGGTGGCCGCAGACATCAGCCGGATCGCGGCCTCGGACAGGATGGCAACCGATGCGTCAGCCGCCTCTTCGCGAAGCAGGATGGCGACGACCGCCGACGTGTCGACGACGATGGCGCCGCGATCAGGCACCGACGCTGAGGTCACCTGGGGGCGCCGAAGCGGTCGTAACCGACCAGCTCCTCGGGCGGCCGCGGATCGACCACCGGTAGCGCCGCGACATCGTCTTGCAGCCGCGCCAGCCGCGCATGCATCGGGACGGCCCCCTGAACCTGCAGCCGCTCCAGCCGTTCGCGCAGCGCCACGACGATCGCCTCGGTCAGGCCTTCGCCTGTTCTCGCTGCGACTTCACGCGCCAAGCGGTCGGCCTCGCCGCTCTTGATACTCAGTGCCACGTCTCGAAGTATAGACACGGCTCCATTGTTCTACCTGCCGTGCGGATGTTGGACAGTTCTCCACAGCGAAACCGCCCGCCTGCGCCACCGGCATGGCGCGGGCGAAGCGAAGGCGAGCGCGATCGAGCCGTTCGGTCAGCCGAGCGCTTGGACGGCGGCGGCAAGCGTGGCGTCACTGACCGCCTTGCTGCCGCCCACCGCCTCGATCATGTCGGTGAAGATCGCGTGCTTCGCGAGGAACGTCGGCGCGCCCGGGCCGAGTGAGTTCGGGGTGCCGGTGAGCAGCAGCGGACGCTTCAACACCCCGGCGACCGGGCCGGCGGCGAGCCCGTCGGCGTAGGAGTCTCCTCGCATGACCTGGATCGTGCCGACGCCGAAGCCGAGCGACGTCAGCCCGGAGTAGGGGCCGGCCGCCGCGATGCCCGTGGTCTCCCAGGTGGCGATCGCGGCCGCGGTAGCTGTCCGGTCGGCGCCGGCGAGCCGCTGGTCGACGTGGATGCCGATCGTGGTCAGCTGGCTCTCGACCTGGGCCGATACCGCGGCGGTGCCGCCAAGGATGATCGCGTGGGTGGCCCCGAGTGCGGTCAGGGTCGACTTCGCGGCCGGCGTGAGGCCGGCGCTCGGGGTCAGCACCAGGGGGTAACCCGTGGCGTACAGCGCCGGGCCGGCAGCCAATGCGTCGGCGAACGACTCGCCGGTGGCGATCACGACCGTCGGGTTGAACTGGCTTTGGTAGAGGTCGACCTTTTCGTTGGTGTCGTAGCGGTCGGCGCCGCCGATGCGAACCACCCCCACGGCCATGGCCGTGAGCTGGGCGACGATCTTCGGGCTGACGGAGGCCGTCCCACCGACGACGTAGACGTTCTGCACGCCGTGCGATGCGATCTCCTGCGCGACGACCGGCGGCAGCGTATTCGGGTCGGTGGTCAGCACGCCGGTCGAGAGTTGCCGCGCGAGGTAGGCGGCCGACAACGCGTCGGGGTAGTTGACGCCCGAGGTCAACACGAGGTTCGGGGTCTGCCCGAACCCGGCGTCGAACAGCGCCGCTGCGGTTGCGTACCTGTCGGCACCGAAGAGCCGCCCGGTCGCCACGACAGCCGCGACGAAGGTGGCTGCGGTTGCGCTGCCATCGGTCAGGTCGAGTTCGACCGGGCCGGAAGCCGACGGCACGTCGATCGCAGCGCCGGTCAGCGTCAACGGCGTGGCGGCCTGCGAGTTCGACAACGCCTTGAAGGTCAGAGTTGACGTCCCTACCCCGGTGATCGTGCCGATCGTCGGGCTCCCCGTAGCCATCGGTGTACTCGCCCAGGTGCCCGCGGCCAAGGTGAGGGTGAGCTTGTCGCTGGACCCGATCGCGCCGTCGCTGGTGCTGCTGATGACGAGCGCATTCAGCTGAACGCCTTGCTGACCCGGGCCGGCAACGGCGATCGGGTTCTCCGCAATGCCGAAACCGCCGGCTGCTAACGCCGGGCGCGCCAGCGAAACCGCCGCCGAAAGCGCGAGGGCAGAAGCGGCCACGGCGGCCAGGGCGGCGAAAGCTCGCCTACGCGCGCTGCTCAAGCCATCTCCCTCGATCGGGGTTCCGACGACCGCACTCTAGCCTCCAACCGACGACGACTGACCGAGCATGCTGCGGTGCCCGCTGCGGCGCCCACGAGCCCGCTCAGGGCAGCACGAGCGGCTGACTGAGCGCCAGCGCCGCCGCTGTCATCGTGGTGCTGTAGAGCGCGCCGGCGCCGCCGATCGCGCGCAGCGTCGACGTCGCGCCGGCGCGGCCACTGAGGTAGCTGGGTATGCCGGCGCCGAGCGTCGTGGGGTCTGCCGTCAGCACCAGCACGTCGGCGACTTTCCCGGCGACCGATCCTGCGGCGAGCGCATCGGCGAAGGAATCACCGCGCGCGATGTTCACCGTGCCGGTACCTCCGAAGTTGAGCCCGGGCAGTGCCGTGTAGATGTTCACACCGGGCAGACCACTCGTCTCCCATTGCGCAACTGCAGCCGCCGTCTGAGTGCGGTCCGCACCGGCGATCCGGTAGTCGACCGTCGCCCCGGCCGCGCCGAGCTGCGACTCGACTGCCGACGAGACCGCGCTCGTGCCACCGACGATGACCACATGCGTGATGCGAAGCGTCGAGATGGTCGACTTCGCGGCTGCAGACAGCTGCAGCGGATCGGTCAGGATCAACGGGTCGCCGGTCACATAGACAGCCGGCCCGACCGCCAGCGCGTCGGCGAAGTTCTGACCCGTCGCGACGATGGCTGTGGTGCTGCCACTACGCGCGGCTTGGCTGTCGACGAGTTGGTTCGTGGCGTAACGGTCGCCGCCGGCGATCCGGGCGACGGCGATCTTCGGCGCGCTGCTGTTGTTGCCGACGTGCAGGTTGCCCACCTGCGCGGCCACGTTCGCGCTGACCGCGCTGGTCCCGCCCACGATGTAGACCGTGTTGATGGCGTGCGCAACCAACTCGTTCCTGGTCGCGGCGGGCAAGTTGTTCGGATCGGTCGTGAGCACCCCCGTACCGAGACCTCGGGCGAGGTACACGGCGGAAAGCGCATCGGGATAGTTGGTCCCAGACACCAGCACCGCCACACTGCTCAACGCGAAAGCGGATTCGTACAGTTGGCTCGCGGTCGCGTAGCGGTCTACGCCGCCCACGCGTGCCTGCTTAACGACCGTCGCGACACCGGCAGCGCCGACAACGGTCGCCGTGGTCTTGTCGTTCGCCACGAGGAACACCTCAGCCGCGCCCGCCGGCATCGTGATCTTCGCGCCGCCGACGCGCAGCAGGTCGTTGACGGACGACGTCTTGGCCGCCGTCATCTTCAGGGTGTCGCTGCCCCGGTTGACCGTGATGACGGTCGGAGTGCCGGCGAACAGAGCGCCGGTCGACGTACCCGGCGCACTGAAGGAGCCGGCGGTCAGCGTCAGGTCGATCTCGTCGCCGGCGTTCACCGCGCCCCCGGTCACGTCTTTGAACGTCAGCGTGCCGAGACCGACGCCGGCAGTGCTTGGTGCAGCGGTCACGACCCCGGACGTGCTCAGCGACCCCGCGGGAATGATGCCGGCCGCGGCCGTGGCAACGGCCGAGCTGCCGGTGAAGGGTGTTCCGTTGCTGGCGGTGAGGCGAAGTTGGATGTGGTGACCGGCCGGAATGCGGGAGCCGAGAGTCGTCTTCAGCCCGGAAATGGTGAACGTGGTGGTGTTGGCGTCTTGCGGCGCTGCCTTGAGGAAGGTCAGCACGAACTCGTCGTTGACCGACGACGTCGCGCCTTTTGCGAGCGCGACGCTGTAGTAGGTGGCGTTGACGCCGTTGGTGGCGCTCACGCTCGGCAGCGCGGAAAAGCTCGCACTTTCGAAGACGTTCGTCGGGGTCTGCGAGAGCGCCGCACCCGTCGCGGCATCCCATAGCTGGAAGGTGATCTTGTCGCCAGCGGCCCAGACGTGCGAGCTGCTGCTGTCGGCAAAGGCCACCTTGACGCTGTTCAAGGGTTGACTCGCGGTCGCCGAAGCGAGCGGAACCTCGGAAACCGCTGGAACCGAGGCGACGCCAGGATCGGGAAATGCCCACGCGGGCGCTTGTGGCAGGACCGCAACCGAGGCCACGCCCATGCCCGTCGCCACCAGAAGGGCCGCATAACGCGCCCGGTTGTTCATCGCCGTGCCCCCTGACTAAGCGCCGCTGTTCGGCACCCTATAGGACGCCGCTGCCGCTCGATCGGTTGCGCGCGAGCGCTGTGCAAAAACAACGGTGGGCCGGGGCAAAGCCCCGGCCCACCGTTTCGAGCGTGGTGCGTTACTACCCGATCGACGCGGCCGCCGCGTTGACCGTCGCGATGCTCACGGCACCGGTCAGGCCCAGCACGGTCAGGCTCGACGTACCGCCACCACCGAGTACCGACGGGATGCCGGAGCCCAGCGTGTTCGGGTCTGCGGTGAGCAGGATCGGCTCATCGTTCATCCCCGCGTCCGGCCCGGCAACGAGCGCGTCGGCGAAGTTGTCACCGCGAGCGATGTACACGTTGTTGAAGTCGAAACCGAGGTTCGTCTTCTCGTACTGGGCAACGGCCGCCGAAGTCGCGGTGCGGTCTGCACCCGCGAGCCGGTCGACCGTGATGCCCATGTTGGCCAACTGCGTCGCCACATTGTCGGACACCGCTGCCGTGCCACCGACGATGGTGACACTGGTGATGCCCAGGCTCTGCAGCGTCGACTGCGCCGATGCCACCAGCGAGGCGGTATCGGTCAGGACCAGCGGGTCACCACTGTTGTAGACCGCAGGGCCGATCGACAGTGCGTCTGCGAACTTGGTACCCGTTGCGAGGTACGCGTGCCCACTTCCGCTGACCGCACCCAGGTAAAGGTCGGCTGCGGCGTTCGTCGCGTACCGGTCGGCGCCCGAGATGCGGACGACGTTCAGGTTCGCGGCTGTCGGCACGTTCCCGACGTGAAGGGCTGCGACTTGGTCGGCCACTGCCTGGCTGACGGCCGCGGTCCCACCGAGGATGTACACAGTGTCGATGTTGTTGGTGGAGCTGACCAGCTGGGTCCGCGTCTGAGTCGACAGGTTGTTCGGGTCAGTCGACAAGATACCGACGCTCGGACCGCCGTTCGACAGGGCTGCGGCAAGGTACTGCCCCGACGAGCGTCCGGGAAGTTCGTGCCAGATGTCAGGATGACGGACGTGCCGCCGTACCCGGCGTCGTTGTAGACCAGCGAACCCGTGCCGTACCGGTCAGCACCGCCGATGCGGCTCGTGCTAACGGCGACGGCCAGCTTCGCGGACGGGTTCAGGCCGAACGCACTCGAGTTGGTGAGGGTCGCCTTGACGGGACCGGGACCGCCGAGAGTGATCTTCGCACCGGACAACGTAATGGTGTTGCCGGCGGCCGAGTCCGCACTCGCCACGAACGTCAGAGTCGTCGCGGTTGCGATGGTGATCGAGTTGACGCCCGGGGTCCCACTCGCGGTGGGCGCGGTCGTCCAGGTGCCGTTCGTCAAGGTCAGGGTCAGCGTGTCGCCGTTGCTGATCGACGAACCCGCGACGTCCTTGATCGAGATCGTGCCGAGGGCGACACCGGTCGCGCCAGGCGCGGCGACGGGCACGCTCGCGGTTGTGAGAGCGACCTGCGGGATGGTACCGACGGTGGCGGACTCGCTGGTCTGCCCACCGGTGCCGCTGCCGTTGTCGAAGATGTTAAGAGCACTGCCGGCGTTCACCGAGGCGTCGATCAAGATGTTCTGGCCGACGCCAACCGCGGCACCGAGGTTGACCTTGAGCCCGCTGATCGTGAAGGCGGTGGCGGTCGAGTTCTCGGCAGCCGACGACGTGAACGTAACCGTGAAGGCGTCGTTGGTGCCGTTCACACTGGTCAGCGCCGCAGCAGCCGTACCGCCGTTGGTACCCGTCACGGTCGGAGTCCCGGAGAACGACGCCGTGTTGAGGGTGTTGGACGACGTGTCGTTCACGGCGGTGGAGCCGTCACTGTCTAGCGTGAAGACGAGCTGTTCGCCGTTGCTGAACTCATGAGCACTGGAGTTCGCCGGGAACGTCACGGTCAGGTCGGGCAGCGTCTGGCTCGACGCACCGACCGTCAGCGTTGATGCGGAGCCGGCCGCCACGGTCACGTCGTCTGCGGCCACAAACGCGAACGCGCTACCGCCCGTGCCGAGGACGACGCCTCCGGCAGTTACGAATGCTGCGAAACCAGCGACGCTGGCTCGGCGCAACCGTCTGGTTGCTGTTGTCACTCTTGCCTCCATCAGGCTAGTGGTAGTGGCGAGGTGGCCTAACAGCCCCAGGACACAGCCTGCTCAGCCCCGCCGAATCTATCGCGCTGATCCGGACGGGACATTACACGCAATGCCGGTGGCCTTGCCAGACGCCCCCACCCACGACTTGCGTCGTGTCGTGGTTGAGTCGCCAACCCGGACATTCGTCCGGAATGGTCGTGCTGAAACTTAGCGTTCTATCGGCACCCCTGTCCCAAGGGAGGCATAAGCCGACCTGTGAGTTTTCCCAACTTCCGCCGCGGAGTGTTTAACGAGCGACAAACCCGCAGGTGGCGGCAGGGGCAACCGGGCTAGCGCCTCGGCGAGCGCGAGGGCGTTCCCAGGCGGCACCAACACCCCGTCGTCCCGGTTATCCACAGCCTCGGGGAGCCCGCCGACGCTGCTCGCGACGACCGGCCGCCCGCGCCCAAGCGCCTCCAAAGCCACCAGACCCAATCCCTCGCGCCGCGAGGGAGCGACGAGCGCGTGGACGCTGTCCAGCCGGCGCATCAGGTCGGCATGCGGGACGGCGGGGTGAACGTCACCCGCCCGCCCAGCTCGGAGGCCGCCGCGACAAGGCGGGCACGCTCCGGCCCGGAGCCGACGACCTCGAGGTGCAGGTCCAACCCGCTGGCAACCGCGATCCGGACCGCCTCGATGAGGACGTCGAAACCCTTCTCCGGAGCCAACCGCCCCGCGGCGAGCAACCGCACCGGGGGTGCAGTCGGCATCGTACCGGGGGGACGCCGACCCGCCGACGTCCACCGGCATGCGCAGGACGACCGGGCGCAGCTCCGGCGCCACCCGCGCCACCTGCCGGCGGAGGTCGTCAGAGACCGTCGCCACCAGCGAGGCGCGGCGCAGCACGTGCCTGGCCGGCGGGCGCAACGGCCGGTAATTGAGCAGATGGGCGTCCGAGCCGTGCACGGTCACGACCAGCGGCACCCCGACCCGCCGCTTCACCCGCAACGCGCACCAGCCGGCGGGCAGCCACCAGTGCGCGTGGACGACGTCGGGTTCCAGCTCCCTCGCCAGCCGCTCGGCCGCCCGGGTGAAGGCAGCGAAATAGGCGGGCAAC
>CAWALV010000002.1:0-1334893 GCA_963782965.1 uncultured Actinomycetes bacterium | reverse complement strand
CTGCCGGGGGCACCGTCCAGTCCTCCGAGGGTTTTTCGCCCGAGTCGTGGGCACCGACCTGGCCACCAAGCCGGATAGCCGCGAAGTCGCACGAGAGAACTCGGCGCTCCGCACCGCGCAACAACGACCAAACGCCGCTACGCATGGCCGCCATTCGCACCGTCGGCGACAGCCTCGCGCAGCTGACCTACCAACCCGCCCGAAACACCTAACCACCGCCGCGCGCGAGTCGCGAGCGGGTGTCGCTCACCTGAGTCAGCCGCGCAGGCGAGAGGGGTCGGCCACCGTCGGATAGGGGTACGGATACGGTTCGGCGCCGACCTTGGTCAGGCGCTCCATCGCGTCGGCGTCGAGAGCCCACCCGCTGGCGCCGAGGTTGTCCCCGAGTTGCGCCATGTCGCGGGCACCGATGATCGGGGCAGTGACGCCGGGCTGCTGAACCACCCACCGAAGGGCCACCTGGGCCGGCGTGTGGCCGGTCTCGTCAGCCACCGCGAGCAGCTCATCGATCACCGACCACGTGCGCTCGTTGGCGTAGTTGGCGAACGTCTCCGACCAACCCTGCGACTCCGCCATCTCGATGCGTGTGCCCTGCGGAGGCCGGGTCATGCCACGCCGGTACTTGCCCGACAGCCAGCCGCCGCGCAATGGGCTCCACGGAATGACGCCGACACCCTCGGCCGAGCAAACGGGCAACTGCTCCCATTCGATCGTGCGGTCGAGCAGGTTGTAAAGCGGCTGCAGGCTTACATAGCGCTCGAGGCCGGCGCTACCGGCGACGTCCAAGGCCTTCTGCAGTTGCCAGCCGAGCACGTTGCTCGCGCCGATGTAGCGAACCTTGCCCACGCGCACCAAGTCATCAAGCGTGGCAAGGGTTTCCTCGATCGGCGTGCCGGGATCCCAGGCGTGCGTCTGGTAGAGGTCGATGTAGTCGGTGCCGAGCCGGCGCAGCGAGTCGTGCACGGAACGCATGATGTGCTTGCGCGAAAGGCCGGCGTCGTTCGGCCCGGAGCCCATTCCCCAGCGAACCTTCGTCGCTACGACGAAGTCGTCGCGGGTGTGCTTCGCAAGCCAGCGACCGAGGATCTCCTCCGAGAGACCGGTGCTGTACACGTTCGCGGTGTCGATGAAGTTGCCACCGATCTCGACGAAACGGTCGAGCATGGCGTGGCTCGTTTGCTCGTCGGCCTCACGGCCGAAGCTCATCGCGCCCAAGCACAGCTCGCTCACCCGCATACCGCTGCGGCCAAGGTAGCGAAACTCCATGGTCAGTTGTCCTTTCCGTTCGTGTCGTCGGCGAGCGCGCCGCGGTAGTAGGCGACCTTGTGGTCGACCGCGTCGAGCTGCTCGGCGAGTTCGCGAATCCGTGTCCGCACCCGTTCGGCGTGCGCCTCCAGCAACGCGATGCGTTGCGGGATGGTGTGGTCGCCCTCGCGCACGAGCTCGGCGACCTCACGCATCTGCCGCACCGGCATGCCGGTGCCGCGCAGACACGAGACGAAGCCGAGCCAGTCGAGGTCCGCCGCGCGGTACCGGCGTTGCTGGCCGGAGGTCCGTTCGACCGGCTCGAGCAGGCCCAGCCGTTCGTAGTAGCGCAGCGTGTCGATGCTGAAGCCGCTGCGTTGGGCCGCTTCGCCCACCGAGTAGGTGATGGTCCGGGTCATGGCCCCAACACTGCAACCTAGAGTGCGCTCCAGGTCAAGTGGGTCAGATCGATGTCTCGGCGATCTTGGACGCGCCGGGGCACGACCTAGACCGTCGCCTCCCCCGCCGATGGCGCCGATCCGCGGGTCGGCGCATTGCTCGACGGCGGGGAGGCTCCTCCCGGTCGCAGCGGACGAGACCACCTGCTGGTACTCACCCACGCCGCCGACGTATCGCCGCGGCGAGTCGAAGGGCTGCTGAAGCTGGTAGGCCTGGAAGCCGCGAGCGACCCACGTGCGGGCACGTACTCCGCGGCCCGGCGAACGGATACCCTCGCCGCCAACCGATGAAGACCTGACGGTATCCAGCACCGCCCGTCGGCACCGACACCGTCAACGACGTTCGGCGCCGACGCCAGGGGGAACCACCGGCGCGATCGAAGCATCGTGACGGGGACGCTGTGCGCATGACCCTGACCGGCTTCTTCTACATGACCCAACGCGTCCTGCCTCAGCTGCTCTCGCAGGCCAGCGGTCACATCGTCAACGTGTCGGCGAGCATCGTTGACCATGCTCGCTCCTCCGCACCTTCGGGCCTCGCCGCGCTGACCAAGGGCGGCCTGGACGCCGTCACTCGTTCCCTCGCGATCGAATTCGCAGCGGCCGGCGAACTTGCGCAGCGACGAGTCCGCCGACGGCCAAAACTCGCCGGCGCTCACCATCATGCGGACGGTACGACTCAGCCCGGGCGCAACCACGGCGCTCACAAGGACGAGGCGTCAGACTCGAACGGGCTCGGCAGCCGATGAATCGCTGAGCTAGCTGGCCCTTGGTTCGAGCTACTGCAGGTAGCCCTCAACCTCACCGACCGGTCGCACGCGACTGGCGTCTGGGTCCTCGCCAACCATCCGATGCGCCTGGCGCTGGCGCAGCAGGTCCCAACACTGGTCCAGTTGCTCCTCAACGCTGCGGCGTCGATCGGCATGGTCCGCACCCGTCGATCGGTTCAGCGCGTGCTCTTCCTCGACAAGCTCCTTGATGCGCAGGTAAACCTCGTCATCGGCCATAGTTAACGGTCGCTGGTACGCCGCGGAATGTCCATACCGCGGCACCCACGTGTCGACCAGCGGCAGGCTGCCGACTCCTCCCTTGTGGGGCGCTCGGCTACGTCATCGCTCGGCTACGTCAATACGCCGTGCGACGCGAACCAGCGGTACGCGCGCCGCTCCCCCGCTGCTCGGGGATGCTCGGAGCGCCTTGGACGCGGACCGCAAGGATCGTGACGTCGTCACGGGCATGCGGTGCGACCATCGCCGGAAGAAGCGAGTCGCGCAGTTCGCTCAACGGCTGCGTGGCGAGTGGTCGGAGAGCAGCACACAGCCTGGCGAGCCCGGCGTCGAGGTCGGCAGTGCGAGTCTCGACGAGCCCGTCGCTGTACAGCAACAACGTCGCTTCGGCCGGTAGTGCCAACGTCAGGTCGCTGCGCCCGTGATCCGTGCCCAGGCCGAGCAGCAAGTCGTCGGTGCCGGCCAGCAGCCGGGCGGCGCCGTCCACGGTGACCAGGGCAGGTGCCGGATGGCCAGCATTGGACCACGACAGCACCGGGTGACCGCCGGCGTCGATGCGTATCCAGCCGAAGAGAACGGTCGCGAGCCGGTCGCAACCCAGTTCGACGAGCCCCCGATCGAGCCCGCGCAGCACCTGACTCGGGGCAATCTCCGAATGCGCTGCGGTCGCCCGCAGCAAGCTGCGCAGTTGCATCATCACCGTCACGGCAAGGGTGTCGTGGCCGGCGACGTCGCCGATCGCGAGGCCGACAGCGCCGTCGGGAAGAACGAACCCGTCGAACCAGTCCCCGCCCGAGCCCGGGCGTCCGGCCGCTGCCTGGTACCGGCCCGCGATACCAAGGTCGAAGGCCGGCTCCGACGCGTGTCGACGCGGCAGCGCCATCCGCGTGCTAGCGGCGTTGGGTGGTTCGATGGTCCATGTGGGCTGATGCGGTGCGGTGTGCTTGGCGAGGCGGATCGCCCGGGCCAGGTCGACGCCCCTGGCCACCGGGACGCGTACGGAGCTCCCGGAGGAGACCCCGAGAAGTAGGCGCGCCGTTGCGGTGACCGAAAGCCCCAATTCGTGCGCCTGATGGGCGAGCTCGCATTCCGCCTGATCTGATCCGCAGCGATGCCACTGCATCAAGATGCCGGTGGCTTCACCGCGCAGCGCACTCGCCGCGGCCGCCTCGCGCACGGCGGCCATCCCGCGCGATGCTGCCGCTTCGGCCGGGAGCGGTGGGTTATCGGCCGAGAGGGGAGGGCCGCCCGGCTTCAATGCTGTGGCCGATCCTGCGAGTTGGTTGGCGATAGCCCATCCCACGCGGGCCGAGATGCCCGCAACATGCAGCCGGGCATGCAGCGCGGCGGCGGTCTCGGCGAAGCCGGCCGGCGATCGGCTCGCCAGGAGCGCGAACTGGTAGGGCCCGAGTCGAGCGGCGAGGTCGCCGCTGCGGGTGAACCTCTGGATTATCTCGGCCGCGATCAGCAACCACCCGTCGCGGCCGACAGCATCGTCGTCTCGTTCGAGACGCGCAATGCCTTCCAGCCGCACCGTGATCACGCCGAGCCCGACGCCGTCAGGTGGGGTCGGCGGCCGTGGCTGCCCGAGCGCCAGGTCGAACCAGTGGCGATCGACGAACCCGGTCACGGGGTCAAGGCCGGCCTGCTGCGGGGCCGGCCAAGCGATCGAGGCTCCAGGGTTCAGAGCTGGCCTCCGCCCACCGCGTCGCGGCGCCGGGTGCGTGGCCAGTGGTCTGGAGCTACGCGACTCCCCACCAGGCGGTAAGGAGAATTTCGATGATCATACGCCCTTTGTCGCTTTGTGCGGGCTTACTTCGCCGACGGCTTGCGGCTCGCGAGGATGGCAGCTGGGTCGACGGCGCGCTCGACGATGCCTTGAGCGACAGCGTGCAGCCGAAGGTTGCGGTCACGGGCGTACTTGCGGAGTGCCTGGAAGGCGTCGTGCATCGTCAGGCCACCCCGTTCGGCAAGAACCCCCTTTGCTTGTTCGATCACGACGCGCGAAATGAGCGCTGTCTGCAGTTGCGCAGCGACGAGCTCACTCTCGCGCAGCGCGCGTTCGTGCAGGATCGTGATGGTCGCCATGTCCGCCAGCGCCTGCCCCAGCCGCGCGGCCGGCTCGCCGAGAACGCCCGGCCGGTCGCCGAACAGGTTCAGCGCGCCCAAGATCTGCTGTCGCAGCCGCAACGGCAGTGCGTGGACCGACCGGTAGCCACTGTCGAGCGCCGCCCGCGCGAACAGCGGCCACCTGTGCGATTCGATGGAGAGGTCCGCGCAACTCACCGGCTCGCCTCCGCGGTAACAGTCGAGGCACGGGCCCTGCTCGCGTTGCAGCTGGAAGAGCTCGAGCAGCCGTGTCTGTTCTGACGAGGCAGCCATCCCATGCAGCTCGCCGATCGGCGCGGCAAGCAGGAGACCCGCCGCGGTGACGCCGAGCAGCCGCACGCAGTCACGGGCCAGCTGGTCGAGCACGTCGACAAGGTCGAAATCCTCGACCAGACTGTCGGCCAGCCTGATCAGCGTGGCGGTGACTTCCGGCTCGCGCGCGACCGTTGGATCGATCGTCATCGGGTCTCGCCTCCAGAGTCTGCGTCGCACTGTCGGTGCGACCGGTCAATACTTCACGGTGTCATGCGCAGCCGACGTGAGATCACGAGCTCGGCAACCTCACTGGCACTCAGTTCGTGCACGAATGCGTAGGCGCGCAAACGAACCAGCGCATCGACGGGTGGGACATCGAGCTGCGCCATGATCATCCCCGTGGCCTGGTAGACGTCGATGCGCGACAGCGACGCCACCTGCGCCCACTGCTCGAGCGGGGCCGCCCGAGCCGTGCCCCCGGCGCCGTCGTCGACCACGTCGAGCAGGATCTGCGCCCCGGCATCCGCGATCAGCGCGGCATGCGCCAGCTGCGTGAACGACAGCGCGCCGGGAACCGAGCGGAACAGGTCCAGCGCTCCCAACCCGATCCTGCCCACCCGCACCGGGACGGCGAAGACGGCACGGACGCCGGCCCGCTGAGCGGCATCGCGGAATGCCGGCCAACGGTGCTCGTCCGGCGACTGGAGGTCGGGCACCAGGACCGGTGCCCTCGTGGTCGTTGTCTCCAGGCACGGACCCTCGCCGCAGGTGAACTGCAGCGCGTCGAGCTCTCGCGCGGCGGCGTCGCTGGCACCGAACGTGCCTCGGCTCTGCCCGTCGTCGATCAACGAGATCGCCGCGGCCTCGACGCCGAGCAGCGGCAGGCACGCCGCACAAAGGCGATCCGCAGCGGCAGGACCGCGCTCACCCGCGGTGAGGACCGCCGCCAGCGCGGCCCGCAGGTCGTCGTCCGCGCCATGGGTCACCGACGTCGCTCGGATCGATCGACCGCATCTGCGGGCTGCTGCGCGTCGGCCGGAGCGTCCGCCGACGCGGGTGCCGGAGCCAGGCAGATACAGCCGCGGGGCAACTGGTTGGACGCGGTCGCAGCGCAATAGCGCACCGCGATCGGGTCGTGCTCGCCGCGCGGATGCCCGCAGCCGCACCGCGGGCGCGGCTGCTCGCCGCCTTGCGCGTACCCCGTCGAAGCCCACCGAATGGTCACGACGAAGCACAGCCACTCGGGCCGTTCGACGACGATCGGCGAAATTCGTGCGGTGCCAAATGCAACGTGATCATGCTCCGACCGGTTCGCATGGAAATCGTGAGCGGCGAGGGAGCATGAGGTCCGGACCGGCCAGGCGCGCTGGTGACCTCATAGTCGCACGACTCGCCCACGAACGGCACCCGCCCGTGCTGAATCGCGTCGATTCGCGCGTCGGTGCGTAACCGGCGGTAGCGGCGTAGTCTGGGGCCACTCCTGAGCCCTGGGTTGTCTTGACCCTGCACTCCTTGGCCTGACCTCTTCCGACGGGTGCGACTATGACGGCGGCTCCGGCGAACACGCTGGCCAAACGGCCGACCACGGACTACGGGACGCTCCTCGCGCAAGTGCGCTCCGCGGGCCTGCTGGAGCGGTCCGGGAGATCCTCCCTTCCGCGCATGCTCGGTCTCGGCGCACTCGTGGTCGCCGGCCTCGTGGGATTCGTGTGGGTGGGATCGTCGTGGTGGCAACTCGGCATAGCCGCGTACTTCGCCGTCGTTTTCGCGCAGCTCGGCTTCTTCGGACACGACGCCGGGCACCAGCAACTGTTCGCAACGAAGAAGTGGAACGACCGAGTCGGGGTGGTCGTGTCGAATCTGGGCGTCGGCCTCAGTTACAGCTGGTGGGTGGACAAGCACAATCGACACCATCGCAATCCCAACGACCTCGAACGCGACCCCGACGTTCGGCGCAACGTGCTCGCCTGGAGCCAGGAACAGGCGGCAAGGCAGCGCGGCCCGCTCCGATTCGTCGCGGCCCATCAAGGCGCGTTCTTCTTCCCTTTGTTGCTCTTCGAGGCCTGGAACTTGCACGTCGGCAGCGCAAAGACGCTGCTCGCGCGGCCTCGGGGCTACCGCGTCGAGATCGTCCTGCTCGTCACACACGCGGCCGGCTGCCTCACGCTGCTGTTCCTCGTCCTTTCACCGCTTCGGGCAGTGGCGTTCGTGGCGGTGCAGCAGTCGCTCCTTGGGATCTACCTCGGCTGCAGCTTCGCCCCCAATCACAAAGGGATGCCAAATCCGGACGACGCGACGGCACCCGATTTCCTGCGGCGCCAAGTACTGACGTCGCGCGACGTGACCGGAGGCCGCGTGATCACGGCGGCGCTGGGCGGGCTGAACTTTCAGATCGAGCACCATCTGTTTCCGAGCATGCCGAGCCGCAACCTTCGGCGCTGCCAGCCATTGGTGAAGCGATTCTGCGCCGACAGGGACATCCCGTATTGCGAGACGTCCTTGCTCGACTCGTACGCGACCGCACTGCGGTATCTGCGCAGCGTCCGCCCAGGCGACCAGGCCCCGGCGCACATCCAACTCCCTGGTCACCCTGCTTCACCGAGCGAAAGCCTCACGATGATGTCAGAACAAACCGCGATAGGTCGCCCGGACAGCGAGCCCCGACTCGACGTCCACAACAGCAACATCGACGAGGACGCCGCCGAGCGGGACTTGTGCGGAACCCGGGACCTGGCCACCGGCCGAATCTGCCAGCTGGCCGCCCTGCACCCGGCTGGTTGTGAATTTTCTTGAACTCGGCGCCGCCGGTTGACTGCGCTGCGGGAATCTAGCGACGCACCCCTGCCGCCGTTGGCGTCGTGGGCACCGCTGGAGTCGCAATACCCGGCGGAGAGGTCGCGCGAGCGACCTTCCCGAAGATCGCGAAAGCACTGACCCGTAGCCAGGCGAATCCAAGAAGACCGCCGCCGATGACGTCAGACGGGTAGTGCATGCCGCGGTACAGCCGCGAGCCGGCAACGAGCACGGGGAGTAGCACCGCGACAACCACTGCCAGCCGTCGCCACGCGATGCGAGCACCGAAGTAGACGACCAGGACCGCAATCGCCCCGTACAGCGCCACCGATGCCGCCGTATGCCCAGAAGGAAAGCTCGACGTCGGCGGTGCATGGTCGAGCCTGACGACGTTCGGCCGCGGCCGGTGCACCACAAACGTCGTCACCACGAAGATCGCCACCTCCCCCGCTATCGCGGCGACGACAAACAGCGGCTCGCGCCAGCGCTTGAAGACCACCGCGGTCACGGCGACGACCACAGCCGCGAGAGCGATGACCGGCAAGGTCGACGCGGCATCGGTCAGGCCAAGAGTGAACGCGTTCAAGACGTGATCGCGGTGGTGCGCGATGGTGGAGTCGACCGAGCCGTCAGCGTGCCCGATCCTGCTGTGGGCAAGCACATGAACGTCGAGCAGGCCCACGCCGATCATCAGCACGAGCAACGCCGCCGCGCCGCCCACGAGAACCACCAGTGTTCGCTTCATGGCGCGACCAAATGCGTACTCGCATCGGCGTCGAGCGGACCCGATGGTGAGGCCGGATCAGCATGCTTGCGCCACAGTCGGAACGCCGCGCATGTCGCGGCAACCCAGCCAGCCGCAAATATCCAGCCACCGACGACGTCGCTGAGATAGTGCACGCCAAGGGTCACCCTGGCGAAACCGATGAGCAGGACGAGCGCGAGCCCGACAGCGAACGCGGCCCAGCGCCACCCTCGCTTCATCAAGGGCCACGCGACGATGAGCACGATCGCGACGCCGACAAACGACTCGAGCGCGTGACCCGACGGAAAGCTCTTGCCGGGCGCGCTCGCGACGGGGTTGGCAAAGTGCGGCCGAGCCCGATCTGCGACGGTCTTCATGACGTTGTCGAGCAGTGCGGCGCCCGCCATCGTCACGCCAGCCCACACGGCAAGCCGGGCGGCCCGGCGGACGATCAAGACCACCGCGAGCACCCCGACCAGCACCCAGAACGTACGCGGTGCGCCGACCGTGCTCACCCACCGGAGAAGGCTCACCAGGCTGTGATGGTCGATCGCCAGGGAGTGCGCGCCGGTGGCGACCGATCGGTCGGCCGATTGCAGGCCCGAACTGTGCGAACGCACCAGGGCGAGCAAGACGCCGAAGGGCACGAGGATGACGAACGCCGCGGCGCCCCACAACGTGAGTTGCAGACCGAGGCGTGAATCCGGGTCGAGACGCCGCGACCAGGCGCTTCGTCGCGCCGACGCCCTGCGGGCGGTCGTCATGACGTGCCGCTTACTCTGTGAAGCCGCGGCTTAGCCGCGCCGCCGGGCATCAGACTCGCCGCCACCGCGCCTCGCAAAGGCCGTAGAGACCGAAGATGAATAAGCCGATCGCCGCTGCGCCGAGCAGGAGGCCGCCGTGGTGCTGGTCCCGCAAGGTTCGCAACGCGCCGTCCAAGCCGCGAGCTTTGGCGGGATCGAAATGCACGGCGGCGTCGATGACGAGCCCGCCGGCGAGGGCGAACACCAGCCCACGTGCCGTCGTCCCGATCACGCCGAGCGCGACGACGACGCTTCGGGTCCTCGCGCTCATCTCGCCCGTTCGCAGGCTACGAACGAACTTCCGCCGCAGCCCTTCGACCACGAGGATGAGCCCGACCACCACCACGATCGCACCGACGACACCGACTGCCCAACGCCCAGCGTTGTGTCGCATGACACGCGCGGTCATGTCCTGTTGACTTGCGGCCTGACTGGATCCCGAGCCATGCAATACCGACACGGTCATCACGGCGAAGAACACATAGACAGCGCCTCGAAACGCTGACTTGATGCGCGGACCGGCGCCCTTGCCCTCGCCGGCCACGCCCCGGATTGCTTCGCTGAAACGCCACAACGCATAGGCCGAGAATCCGAAAACGAGCGCCCACAACATTGCCGACCCATAAGGCTTGCCGGCCAGCGTCTCCAAGGCGCCGCGCTGGTCGGCTTCTTGATTGCTGTGCCCGAGCGCCAGCATGAGCGCTACCCAGCCGATCACGAGATAGATGGCACCCCGAGCGACCAAGCCGGCCCGCGCGACAAGGCTCGGTGTCCGCGTTGCGCTCGCATGACGTGCCTGACGTACCGGAGTTGCCGTCCGCAAAGTCGCCACAGGGCCCTCCGTCGTCCGAAGCGACGGACGCCGACCGTCCGCTCGCCCCGGTTTACCCGTACATCGCCTCGCGCAACCGCCGAGCCTCGAGCCGGGCGGGGCTCACCCGATGCCTACGGCGTGGATCACCGTGCCACGGGGTAGGTCTGCGGGTGGCTCTTGGCGACACGCTCCCCACTCAAGTCCATCAAGTCACTTGGAGACCTCTCGTGCCGTCGGTAGCGGTAGTCGCACACTCCGGCAAGAGCTTCGGGGGCGGGCTCGGCGAGCTGCGCGAGGTGCTCGCCCGCGAGGGCTTTCCCGATCCACTGTGGTACGAGGTGCCCAAGAGTCGAAAGGCGCCCAAGTACGCTCGTCGTGCGGTAGCGGAGGGCGCGGACCTGCTCTTCATCTGGGGTGGCGACGGGATCGTCCAACGGTGCGTGGACACGCTGGCTGGCGACTCGGTCGCGATCGCGATTCTGCCGGCCGGAACCGCGAATCTGTTGGCCACCAATCTCGGTGTCCCAACTCGCCTCGCCGAGGCGGTGCAGGTCGGCCTGCACGGCGAGCGCCGTCCGATCGATACGGGAACGGTCAATGGCGAACACTTTGCCGTGATGGCCGGTGCGGGCTTCGACGCACTGATGATCAAGGATGCTGACCGCGGCATGAAGGACCGGGTCGGACGAGCGGCCTATTTGTGGACCGGAGCAAAGAACCTGAGCGCACGGCGGGTGAATGCGACGGTCACCGTCGACGGAAAGCACCTCCTCAAGGGGCCCGTTTCTTGCGTCCTCGTCGGAAACGTCGGGCAGATCCTCGGCGGCGTGAAGGCATTCGACGGCGCGCGTCCCGACGACGGCATCCTCGAACTCGGCGTCGTGACGGCGAAGAACGCAGTGCAATGGACCCGGACTCTCGGCCGAGTCGCCCTCGGCAAGGCGGAGAGTTCGCCGTTCGTGCGCACCGCGAAAGGCAAGAAGTTCACGATCCGCTTCGACCGCCGCTACCCGTACGAACTCGACGGTGGCGCCCGAACGCGCACGAAGAAGCTGAAGATCCGGGTGCACCCGGCGTCCATCTTCGTGTGTGTGCCTCCGACCGCCGGCCGCGAGAACTAGACCGCGACGACTCGCAGAGCCGCAGCGCGTCTCACTCAAACGATGGCTTCGTCCCGCGCTCGCAATGTCGACCATGCGGCCGACATGCCGATACCCTCCTGCGCGGGCGACAGCACCGCCACCGGTGCGTCCGTCGATGGCTGGAGGGTACAGTGCTCGTCGCGGTCGGGTCCTACACCGAACAGGTCGGCCATGCGCCGGGCGCCTGCGGAGCCGGGCTCACGGTCCTCGACGTCGACCCCGCTGCCGGAACGGCGAACGCCCGAAGCTGCTACTCGCAGATCCGCAACCCGGCGTACCTGTGCGCACATCCCACGCGCCCGGTGCTCTACGTCGTCAGCGAGATCTATGACGGCGCAGGTGCGGTGAGCTCCGTGGAGTTCACGCCGGACTTCTCCCAGGTAGTGCGCCGCACCCAGCTGCCGTCGGGCGGCACCGTGCCGTCGTACGTATCGTTGTACGGCGAGCACACGCTCCTCATCGCGAACTACGGCGACGACGCCATCGCAAACCTCGGCGGCGCGACGCTCGGGTCGTTCGCGATCGGTGCCGACGGCCACCTCGTCGAACCGGTATCCACCATCGAGACCTCCGGGCGCGGGCGCGACCCGAATCGGCAGCTCGGTCCGCACCTGCACTGCATCGTGCGGCACCCGCGCAACGGCGACGTGTACGCCGCTGACCTCGGGACCGACCAGCTGTTGCGGTTGTCGGTCGACGCACGTGGTGCGCTGCGAATCGTCGAGACGACGCAGCTGGTGCCCGGCGCCGGCCCGCGGCACCTGCTCTTCACACCCGACGCCGCCCAGGCGCTCGTCGTGCTCGAACTCAGCTCCCAACTGGCCGTTCTCGACGTCGTCGGCGGCAGCCTGCGCGAGCGCGCGTACCTGTCGCTGCTGCCGGCCGGCGCAGACGCCGCGGCCAACTCCGGCGCCGACATCGCGATGGCGCGCAGCGGCGACCGCGCCTACGTCTCCAACCGCGGGCACGACAGCGTCGTCACGTTCGACTGCGACGGCGCAGGGAATTGGGCTGCCGTCGCCTGGGCTGCGACCGGGCCGGTGCCGCGAGCCATCGCGCTGACACCTGACGGGAGGTACCTCCTCGTGGCCGAACAACAGGCCGGCTCCGTCGCCGTCCTGGGCGGGTCACAGCTCGAGCGGCGGTTCGCGATCACGACCGGCACCCCGTGCGTCGTCCGTCTGATCGGCTGACCGCACCTCGCTGAACCACGAGCGGGCCGTCGACCGGCCCGCTACATCGCCACCCCCTCGGATCGCGAGGTCGGTGCACGGCCGACGCGTGGCTCACAGCGTTGCGGCGAGCTGCTTGCTCATGGCGACCATTCCGCGAAAGATGTGCGCCTTGACTGCGCCGGTGGAGATGCCCATCGAGTCGGCGACCTCTTGCTCCCGAAGGTCGAGCCAGTATCTGAGCACCAGCGCCTGCCGCTGCCGGCCCGGCAACCGCTGCAAGGCCGCGACCACCTCGTGCTGGTCCTCGTGCAGGACGGCCTGCGCCTCGGCGGATTCGGCAGCGGTGGCCGCCAACTGGTGGCGGCGCACGACTTGAAGGTGGCGCAAGTGCATGCGCACGCGGTTGCCCACGATGGCGCGTAGGTAACCCGGTGCGGCGGCCGGATCGCGCAACTGTGGCCAGCGCCGATACAGCTCGCAGAACGCCTCGGACACGATGTCCTCGGCCTCTTCGCCGGCTCCGAGCAGCACCGCGAGCCGCAGCAGCTGGGGCTGGTACCGATCGAACAACCTGGTGAGGGCGGCGTCGCGCTCGGTATCGCCAGGATCGTGGTCATCGACGTCGCTGCCTGCCGGGTCGGCCGAGGCCGGCGCGCGGGCCGGTACGCCGGTCGTGGCCAGAGCGCCCGCCCGCAGGGGCGTGGTTGCCATCTCGCATGCCGTCATCAGGCGCGCCACCAGCCATTCGATCAGCCCCGCCGTCGGCAGCGGCATACCCCGTCGGAGCCAAACGGATCGCCCGATCGCCGAGACCTTGTAAACCAAGCCGGGTGTCTCGGCAACCACCACGCCAAGACAGCTCGAGCGCTCGGCTACCAACCGACGCTCCCACCCGCCGACGAAGGAGGCCCCGTGTCCACCGACCCGGACGTGCCGCGCCCGTCCACCCCCGTTCGCGTACACCGCAACCGGGCAGTCGTGCTGCTTCTGCTGATTCCGCTGGTCGGCACGCTGGTGCCGAGCTTCTACAACAGCCGCACGCCGGCGATCGGCGGTATGCCGTTCTTCTACTGGTACCAGCTGGCCTGGATTCCGATCAGTGTCGCGTGCACCTACGTCGTGTACCGGGCGACTCGGGGTGAGAAGAAGTGAAGCCGGCGGTCAACGGCGTCGAGATCGCCATCGTCGCCGTGCTCTTCACTGCCGTGGCCGCGATCGGTTTCCTCGCCGCGCGTTGGCGACGCCCCGCCACCATGAGCCATCTCGACGAATGGGGCCTGGGCGGACGCCGCTTCGGCACCTGGGTCACCTGGTTCCTCGTCGGCGGCGACCTCTACACGGCGTACACCTTCGTCGCCGTCCCGGCGCTGATCTTTGGCGCCGGCGCGCTCGGCTTTTTCGCCGTCCCCTACACGATCGTGGTCTACCCGATCGTGATGTTCGCGGCGGCGCGGCTGTGGTCGGTCGCCCATCGCAACGGCTACGCGACCGCGGCCGACTTCGTTCGCGGTCGGCATGGCTCGAACCTCCTCGCGGTGGCCGTAGCCATTACGGGCATCGTCGCGACGATGCCGTACATCGCTTTGCAACTCACTGGCATCAAGGCCGTCATCGAGTCGATGGGCATCTCCGGCGACTGGCCGTTGTGGATCGCTTTCGGCGTCCTCGCGGCCTACACATACTCCTCGGGCCTGCGGGCTCCGGCCCTCATCGCGTTCGTGAAGGACACCCTCATCTACCTCGCCGTGCTCCTCGCCGTCATCTACATCCCGTACAAGCTGCACGGCTACGACCACGTCTTCAGTGCCGCGAACGCGCATTTCGCGGCGGCGAAGAAGGGCGGCCTCACGCTGGCGAACACCCAATACCTCGCCTACTCGACGCTGGCGTTCGGCTCGGCGCTCGCGCTGTTCCTCTACCCGCATGCAGTCACCGGTGTCCTGGCCGCGAAGAGCCGCGACACCGTGAAGAAGAACATGTCGATGTTGCCGGCGTACAGCCTGCTGCTGGGCTTCATCGCACTGCTTGGTTACATGGCAATCGCGGCCGGCGTGAAGCCCGCCGTCGGGTCGAACGGGAAGCCGGATTCCAACACCATCGTGCCGATGCTGTTCCACAACGAGTTCCCGGCGTGGATCGCGGGCATCGCTTTCGCCGCTATCGCGATCGGTGCGTTGGTGCCGGCCGCCATCATGTCCATCGCGGCGTCGAACACCTTCACCCGTGATATCTACAAGCCCTACATCAGACCGACGGCGTCGCCTGCCGAGGAGGCCCAGGTCAGCAAGATCGTTTCGCTCGTCGTGAAGGCCGGGGCGCTGTGCGTGATCTTGTTCATGAACGTTTCGTTCGCGCTCGACTTCCAGCTGATCGGCGGCATCGTCATCATCCAGGTATTGCCGGCCGTCGTGTTCGGTCTCTACACGCGGTGGTTCCACCGCTGGGCGTTGCTCGCCGGCTGGGCGGTCGGTATGGCCATGTCGCTGTGGATGCTGTGGGTGACCCCGCCCGCTTCGGGCCACGGACACTTCGGCGGCTCGCAGTGGGCCTTCACCCACTGGGGCATCCACACCAAGGTGACCATGTGGATCGGCTTGATCACCCTCGCCGCCAACATCGTGGTCTGCCTCCTGTTCACCCCGCTGCTGGCACGGCAGCCTCGTGGTGTCGACACGACCAACGACGCCGACTACGAGGCGGAAGCCGACGCCACCGAGGAGCTGACGGGCAGCCGGCGCGCCGAGCAAGCGCTGGGCAGCACCTGACGGTGCCGCCGGCCACCTGGCTGCTCGGGGGCGGGCGGGCCGCCGGCGCGCCGCGGGCGACGTGCGCCGCTCCTCAGTTGGACGCCGCACAGCCCATGCTTCCGCGAACCCATTTTCCGCAAATAGGTGCAGTCGTCCTGCCTCGCTGTCGATGTGGAGCTGACGACGAGCGGGCGGTGGTGAGTACGTGCGCAGGCAAAGGTCCGCGGCGGACGAGCAGGTCGCGGAGCTGCTGCGCACCGCCAAGGACGCCCTTCAGCTCAGTGTGTCCTTCTTGAGCCGGATGGACGGCGTGAATCAGCACCTCGAGGTGGTGGAGTCGTCGATCCCGTTCTTGTTCCAGGAAGGCAACGTCCAGCGCCAGGCGACGAGCCTGTGCCAGGCGATTCGCGACAAGAAGCTTCCGCCCGTCATACCCGACCTGAAGAAGTTCCCGGCGGCGATGGAGTTGCCTGCCGCCCGGCTCCCGCGCATTCGTAGCTATGTCTCCGTGCCGGTGGTGCTCAGCGACGGCACGCTGTACGGCACCTTCTGCGCCGCGGGCCTCACCTCCGACAAGGAGCTGACCAAACGAGACAAGTCGTTGATGGACGTCCTCGCTCACGCGGCGGCGGTCATCATCGAGCCCGGCGTGCGCGAGAGGGCACGGCAGGCCGAGATCGAAGCGCGCCTGGCTCCGGTGATGGAACGCGGCGGCCCCGTGGTCGTCCTGCAGCCCATCGTCGATCTCGCCTCCGGAGACCGGGTCGGAGCCGAGGCGCTCAGCCGGTTTCCACGCGAGTGGGGCAAGGCGCCCGACGTCTGCTTCGCAGAAGCGCACAGCGTCGGGCGCGGCGACCGTTTGGAGCTGCAGGCGATCGAACGCGCCGCCGAACTGCTGGACGAAGTGAGCGGCTACATCGCGATGAACGTGTCACCGGCCACCTTCGCCCGGCCCGAGTGCCTGGAGCTGCTCGCCGGCTTCCCCCTCGACCGGGTGGTGCTCGAATTGTCGGAGCACGACCCTGTCGACGACTACGTCGAGCTGCACCGCGCACTCGGCCCCCTGCGCGAGCGCGGGATGCGACTGGCGATCGACGACGTCGGCGCTGGCTTCTCGTCCTTGCGGCACATCGTCCTGACCAAACCCGACGTGATCAAACTCGACCGCAGCATCGTGGACGGCGTCAGCCGCGACCCCGTCCTGACCACGCTCGTGCGTTCCCTCGTCGAGTTCGGCCACGGCTGCGACGCCCGCGTCGTCGCCGAAGGCGTGGAGTCCAGTGACGACGCCATCACGGTGCGCCGGCTGGGTGTCGACTACGGGCAGGGCTGGTTCTACGGACGGCCAGGACCACCGGAAGACCTGGCCGACGCACGCGCGCGCCCCGTCGGAGGTACCCGCGAGCGACCGGATGTTGCACCTGCCGAAAGAACTTCTTCTGCGTGACGTCGCGCGCATCGGAAGCGACGCGTCCGGTTGAAGTAGCCTGCGTTGTCGTGTCGACCGCCTCTTTGCTGCTCGAGCGAGTGCACGCGGCCGGACTCCTCGGCGTCGCGGCAGTCGAGCCGGTCGAGGGCGGGATGGCCGCGCTGGCCGGCATCGCCACCCGCAACGGCGGATCTCCACTGTTCGTCAAAGCGTTCGTCGAGACGCCGGCCGACGACCTTTTCGCGGCGGAGGCGGAGGGGCTCGACGTCCTGCGTGAGCGCGGGCTCGCCACCCCCCAGGTCGTCCTGGCCACGCGTGAGGTCCTGGTGTTGGCCGCCCTGCAGCCACGCCCGGCGGCAGACGCGTTTTGGGAGCAGGCCGCCCACGCGGTGGCGCACCTGCACACCTCGACCGCCCACGACCGGTTCGGCTGGGAGCGTGACAACTGGCTCGGCCGCTACCGGCAAGAAAACGCGTGGAACAACGACGGGTTCGAGTTCTTCGCCCGGCACCGGCTGCTTCGCTGGCTTCCCGAGCGACGCGTCCGGGCCGCGTTGGACGAGCGGGATCGGCGCGCGCTGGAACGGTTGTGCGAACGGCTGCCCGAGATCCTGCCGACGCGACGACCGTGCCTGACCCACGGCGACCTGTGGGCGCACAACGTCCTCGCCACCGACGACGGCTCTCCCGCGTTCATCGACCCGGCGGTCTCGTACATGTGGGGCGAGGTCGACCTGGCCCACCTGTGGAGCACCCCGCACCCGCCGGAGGCGAGACGCTTCTTCGACGTGTATGCAGAACTCACCGAGCTCGACGACGACTGGCGAGACCGGATGCCACTCATCCAGCTGCGCCAGCACCTCGCCGTCATCGCCCAGTTCGACCACGACTGGGGCGCGGCCGAGCAGGTCCGCGAGACCCTCAAGCCATTTCGCACGTAACCCGCCTGGCGCAGCCGGGTCGGGGAGAAGTTCAGGGGGATCCCTGAGGCGGGGCTGCGGCGGAAGGTGCACGATCAGATCACCGACTTCCGCCGCGAGAACGAGGTGCGCATGGCAGGTGCACAGCTTCGTCAGTTCGCTCCGCGAGACGCCATGTGCGGCCCATCGGCGCGGCCGAGAACGTCGGAGACGATGACGGTGCAGACCCGATGACAAGCGCACCTGCAGCAGTACCTCTCCCCCGGGTCGACGGTGCCTGGGCGGTCGAGACGCACGGGCTGACCAAGCGGTTCGGGAGCAACGTCGCGGTCAACGGTGTCGACCTCCGGATCCCGCGAGGATGTGCGTTCGGCTACCTCGGCCCGAACGGCGCAGGCAAGACGACGCTGATCCGCGTGCTGCTCGGGCTCACCCGCGCCGACGCCGGCACGATGTCTTTGCTCGGCCACGAGGTACCCGCGCACCGCGATGTCGCGCTCGCGCGCGTCGGGGCGATCGTCGACGAACCGCGATTCCACAGTCACCTCGCCGGCCGGCAAAACCTCATGCTCCTCGCCGCCGCACGTGAACCCGCAGCACGAGATCGCATCGACGCGTCGCTCGACCGGGTCGGCATGCTGCGGCGCGGCGGCGATCGCGTGGCGAAGTACTCGATGGGCATGCGGCAGCGCCTCGGTGTGGCTGCATGCCTACTCGGCGACCCACAACTCCTGCTCCTCGACGAGCCGATGAACGGCCTCGACCCGGCCGGTATGCACGAGATGCGCGACATGATTCGCTCGCTGGTCGAAGAGGGTCGCACGGTTGTGCTGTCGTCGCACCTTCTCGACGAAGTGGAGCGCACATGCGACGCAGTCGCGATCGTCGACCGCGGCAGCGTCGTCCGGCAGGGACCGATAACGGAGCTACTGGCAGGTGCGACCGCCAGCGTGCAGGTCGGTTGCAGCGAACCCGAACGCGCGCGGGCGCTGCTCGCCGGCATGAACCTCCCGGCCGTCACGGCCACCGACACAGGGCTCGCCGTCACTTTGTCGGAGGCCTCTCGTGACGTGATCGCCGAGATCGCGCGACGTCTCGTCGACGGCGGGATCTCGGTGTACCAATTGGAGCCGGAGAAGACCTCCCTCGAATCATGGTTCCTGCAGGTCACCAGCCGGCTGGGTGAGCACGAATGACCACCACGCCCGACGCCGCTGCTGCCGCCTCGCCGGCGGCGTCCGCGCCCGCCGTCGCCTCGGATCGGCGAAAGTCGCCGGTACCTACCGGTGGCATGATCGCCACCCGATTCATGGAATTGCGCAAGCGACGCGGCCTCATGATTGCGCTGACACTCGTGACGATCGGCATTCCAACGGTCTTCCTAGGCGTCCGCCTGCTCCTGCACGCGGTCGCGCCGAAGACCTACGGGCCCGCGGGCGGCTACGACGTCTACACCGGTCTGAGCGCCGGGGTGTTGTACACCTTCGGGTTCATCGTGGCCGCCACGCTTGGCTGTGCGGCCGGATCGGTCGACCTGTCCGACGGGATGTTCCGCCACCTCGTCATAACCGGGCGATCGCGCCTCGCTCTGTATCTGGCGCGCATACCCGCCGGCCTCGCCATCATCGTGCCGCTCGTCGCGGTCGGGTTCAGTGTCGTCTGCGCCGTCTGTGTGTTCGCCGCGCCGCGGACACTTCAGTTCGACGGCGTCACCCTGCCCGCCGGGATGTCGCAGAGCCAGCTCGAGACGTGGGCCTCCGAACACTCCAAGGAGGTCATCTGCGGGCTGCCCTACGACGGGCCGATCAACGCCGCCCAGGTCTGCGGCTTCGGCCCCGGCGGACCCGGCCCGAAGCCCGTCCAGCAGGGACAACCCCCGAACGCGAACCCGCCCGAAGCCACGCCGGCCCAGCTGAGCGCCGCCGCCGTCCAAGTCGCGCGACAGAACTACGCCGGCTACAAGCGACTGTTCCGCTACCCGTCGGTTTCGCTGATGGTCAAGACCGGGCTCTGGCTCGAACTGGAGGCGTTGGTCGGTTTCGTCGTCGGCCTCGGGCTCGGGTCGCTTCTCGGTCAGCGCACGGTCGCTGTCGTGTTGATGATCGTGCTGGAGATCATCTTGACCCCGATCGTGATCCGGGCCCGCATCCCGCACCTCGAAAACGTGCAGCGAGCGGTGGTCGGCGTCGGAACCGCCCACCTCGAACCGGGAAGTCTGCCCCTCACGTTCGGCGGCGGCGGCCACGACTACCGGCTCACCGAATCGACCACGACCGCCGTGTGCGTGATCCTCGCCTGGCTCATCGGATGGACCGTTCTCGGCGCCTGGCGAATGATGACCCGCGACGCCTGAGCTCTTCTGCCCGTTGGTCACTCAGAACTCGGCGACCCGCAGGCGGGCCGGCGACAGCCCGAGGAAGCGGAGCACATCGGCCGCTTCGACCTCCAGCGCCGCGAGCACGTGGGCCGAAAACGGTCGAAAGGCTTTCAGCGACACCGCGCCGTCCGGCAATGTCCAGACGGCTGCGACCTGCCCGTCGACGAGGGCGGTCGCCCGGAACATGCCGTTGGAGGTCACCACCCCGGCGTGCGCGCCGGTGACGAACGTGCGGTCGGCCCAGCCGTGCAACACAGGGTCGAACATGCCGAGCAACCGGGGCTGTGGCATCGCGTCGGCACCTCGATCGGCGGCGAGCGCGAACCTGTCGGCGCCCACCCGGCGGGTCTCCCCCGCCACCGCGGCAAACGCTCGTCGTGCGTCGGAGAGGGTGACGCCCGCGTAGGCGGCGAGGTCGCCCGGCGTCGCCGGGCCGTGCCCCGCGAGGTAGCGGCGGCCGAGCATCGTCAAGCAGGCGTCGCGATCCGTGAACGGTTCGGACGCCAGCCAGCGCCGCGCGTCGACGAAGCAGGTCTCGCCGGCGAGCACCGGCCCGCGGACCACGTGCTCGTTGATCGACGCCGCGACCAGAACGTGCACGAATGCCTGCCCCGCCGTAGGCACGCCCGCCGCCTCCAGCGCCGAGCGCAGCTGGGCGCGCGTCTTGGGGCTGTCGGCCACCTGCTCTGTGATCGCCGCAACACCGCGGTCGGTCATGGCGGGCGTCACGCCGAGTTGCTCCAGCCGGCGGCGATTGCCGGTGACCATCCGGGGTGCGGTCAACGCATGCAGCCACCAGTAGTCGCTGGAGCACACGAGGTGAAGCGTTCCGCGGCAGAGCCAGGAGATGACGAGACGGCGGTCGGTCAGGGCCGCATCGACCTCGACGGCCGTGCGCCCGGTGGTACGCGCGCGGACGGCGAGCCGGAAACTGCGGCCGTCTTGGGCCTGCACAGCCAGCAGGCGTTGCACCGCCGCCTCGATGCTCTCCCCGCCGCGATCCAGCAGTTGAGCACGGAACCGCGACGCGGCGACAAGGTCGTCGACGGGGTCATCCGTTCGACGCATGCAGCCTCCGAAGTCGACACCCTGCCCGGCTCACCACCGAACGATCGCCATCATGCTGCACGAGGGTTGCGACAGGTCGCCGTGCCGCCTACTTCCCGGCCAACACCGCCGCACCCCTGGCCCGAGGAGAAAGGAGCTCGTCGAGGAGCTCCGGCACTTGGACGGTGGCGACACGCACCGAAGAATCGCTGCACCCGTAGGGCAACACGAGGGTGGTGCCGTGAACCAACGCGCCGCACGAGTAGACCACGTTCGGCACGTAGCCGACGCGTTCGTCGTCGAGTGGTGCGATGAGTGGCTCCTGGAGTGCGCCGATCATGACGGCAGGATCGTCGAGCTCCAGCAGAACGGCGCTGATGACGTATTCGCGCATCGGCCCCACGCCGTGGGTCAGCACCAGCCAACCGGCCGGGGTCTCGATCGGAGAACCGCAGTTGCCGAGCTGGACGAGATCCCAGGTGTGGGATGGCCGCTGGATCGTGGTCGCGGCGCCCCACCGCCGTCCGTCATCGGAATAGCCGACGGTGTTGTTCTCCCGGTCCCATCGCGAGAGCGCCGCATAGCGCCCGTGGATCTTCCTCGGGAAGAGGGCGAGTCCCTTGTTCTTCGCCGACGGGCCGGCGAGTTGCGACATCCGAAACGTCACGAAGTCTCGTGTCTCGATCAGCTGGGGAGCAACGTGCGAACCGTCGAACGCGGTGTACGTCGCGTAGTAGGTAGCAACGCCGTCGTCGACGAAGCGCACGAAGCGTGCGTCTTCCATCCCATTGGTCTCCGCCGGCCCGTACGGCATGAGCAAGCGTTCCGACAGCGGGCTGGCCGGATCGAACTCGAGCACGTAGTTGCATGCAGCAGCGCGGTTCACCTTGTCAACGAACTCGTGCGAACCGCGTCGCGTCGCTTGTTGCCGGCCGAGTTTCGCCAGCGCCACCTGGAGGCTCGTCCCGTCGAAGTGATCCGGCAGCGACTCCCAGACGAAACGAGCGTTCTCGTCGTCTTCGCCCTCCTCGACGAGGACGGCGCGCAATAGGTCGCGGTCATAGACGACTTCTCGTTGCTGCCCCGCGCCAGCTACGTCAGACACCTCGTCGAGGCGAAGCTGCGCTCGCGCGCTGACCGTGCCTGTCCTGAACTCGATCGACGACACGTGCCCCTCGCCGATCGCCCGCAAGCTCATGACAAACCGCAGCTCGCCATCAGCGACTCCGGTCTGGTTCGGATGGGCCACCAGCGACGGGTTGAGCAAGGCGGCCGCCTCGAACGCGTACTCACTCGTGAAGTAGGCGCCGATCAGCAGCCGCCGATCTGGAGGTAGCGCCGCACCCTCTCCCAGCCGGTGGGCGACGAGGGAGTAGTTCCTCTCCAAGAGCCCGCGGAAGTCTCGATACCGTGCGGCGTAACGGCTGGTGGTGTGCTCGACCGCGCGCGCAACCTGGTCGTCGTCCATCGCCAGAATCCGCTCGATGACAGGCATCGCCCGCGATTCGCCGTGGATCAGGGCCTCGTGCCCCGGCACGAACAGGCGCGGAACGACCCGACGCTGGTCAGGCGTGATACGCGTCGTCGTGCGCACCGCCAGCGCCGACGCGAGTGAAGCGCTCACCCGCGGCCGAGCGCGAGCGCGTGGCCGTGCTGCATCGCCCAGATCGAGGCAATCGTTGATTCGGCCCCCTGGTTGCGGTTGCGCGTCGCGGCGCTGAGGCCGTCGCAACCGCCTCCCGTCCGCTCATCGAGCAGGGGAATGTGGGAGTCGTTCGCGCCGAGGAACCACTGCACGCAGGAATCCACGCCGTCGAGCCATCGGGAATCACCGGTGATCGCTGCGGCTCGCCGGCAAGCGTCGGCCATGGCGGCGGCCTCGATCGGCTGCTGATCGAATCCCGGACCGGTGTCGCCAGGCAGGTGACCCCCGACGGGTGTGACCGAGAGATGACCGTCACGGCTCTCCCGCGCCAGGAGCCAGGTCAGCATGCGGATGCCCCTGTCGAGCATGGCGGAGTCGTGCAGGCTCGCCCCGGCACAGATGACCGCCTCCGCGATCGCCGCGTTGGCATATGTCAGCCGCGGCAACGGCCACACCCAGTTCGGGTCGGTCGACGGCTCCCCGATGACGTCGGCGACGTCGGCGAGGAGCTGCAGCGAGCCGGCATGCCCGGGAACGACGTCGAGGACCGCTGCCGCGCCGAGTGCTGCGAACGCCATCGCATGCGGCCACAGTGATCGCACCTGCAGGCCGCGCTCGAAGCATTGGAGTGCTTCACTTCGCACACCTTCGGTCGGCCCGGTGGCGGCCGCGGTGCCCAGCCCCCACAGCGCACGGCCCCAGCAGTCCTGCGTTGTGGGCTGGTCCTTCCAGTGCCGGTCGTATCCCAGGCGGTTGTGGAAACGGCCGTCTGCGGCTTGGGCGGCGACGACGAAGAAGAGGTAGCGCCGCGCGAGGGTTATGAGTTCTTCGGACGGCGCAGGCTCTCTGCAGACCGCGACCAATCCGCGTGCTACGTCGTCCACGCAATAGCCGTGGTTGTGACGCGGCACGATCCCCTCGGCGTGTTCGAGCAGCCCAACCTCATCAGTCAGGCGAAGCAGATGCCGAAACGACACGGGCGGGATGCAGGTGATCGTCACGCGACAGCGCCGGCGGTGGTCGCCACGACCGTTGCGATGAGATCGCGGTACGACGCCGCGACGGCCGGCCACAACAGCCCCGGCGCCAGGCGCGTCGATTCGCGAGCCATCCGCGCCGCGATGTCGGGCTTCGTGACCACGTTCATGAGGGCGTCGGCCAAAGCGTGCGCGTCACGTCGCTGCACGAGCTGGCCCGCACCACTGCTCAAGAGTTCGATCGCGTGAGGGAAGGCCGTCGAGACGACAGGCTTCCCCGCAGTCACCGCTTCGATCAGCACTCCGGAGGTCACTTGCTCGTCGGAGTCATAGGGCAACACGACCACATCGGCGCTACCGATGAGGCGGTTGAGGGCCGAGATCTCGAAGAACCTGTTGTCGAACTCGACGAGATCCTCCACGCCGCAGGCGTATGCGCGAGCCACCAGGGAGCGACGATATGCCTCGCCGTCGCGGTGCAACACCTTCGGATGTGTCTGGCCGGCCACGAGGTAGTGCACATCACAGCCGCGACGTCGAAGCAACGCGACGGCCTCGATCGCATGCTCCAAACCCTTGCCCGGCCCCAACAATCCCCAGGTGAGGAGCCGAGGGCGGTGGCCCGAGGGTGGCCGGAACCGCGGCACGCGGTTATCGGCTGCGCCATGCGGAATCACCGACACACGCTCGGGTTCAACCCCGTAGATGGAGACGAGCCGAGCTCGGGCGGTCTCCGTCATGGTCACCACCGCGACGGCTGCCGCGACGACGCGCTCGAGGATTTCTCGCTGTCGGCGAGTCGGATGAGCAAGCACCGTGTGCAACACCGCAATGACCGGGACCTCCACGAGGTCGAGCAGCGGCAGCAGGTCCTGGCCGTCCAGCCCGCCATAGATGCCGTACTCGTGCTGAACGATGACGACATCGAGATGGTTCAGCGCATCGGCTGCCGCTCGCGCGCTCGCAGGTGAGTCGTTGACCAGGTCACCGATGACCTCCGGCGGCCGTGCCCCGAGGGGCGCGTCGTCGAGCACCTGGACGACGAACGCCCGATCTCCCGCTGCAGGCAGATGCCGGCGTAAGGCGGCGGTGAAAGTGGCCAACCCGCATTGGGTCGGCGGATACGTGCTCAAGAATCCAACGTTGACAGGCATCGACGGGCGTCCTCACTCGCGGTATCCGAAAATCGACTAGGGCGTTCGTCGCCTCAGTGGGGCTCGTCTCCACGCTCAAAGCGGTGTCGACAGCAGCGGCGGCTCACGCGTCGAACGCGGCAAGTTCCGCGCGCGCAGTCGTCGGCGGAACGTGCAGGTACGACGTCGGCTCAGCAGTCGCCGTCCGCTTGTCGAGCGAAGTTGCGGGGAGTCGAGCACCCGCGGCCGAGACCACATGGAGAGGTGAACGGCCAGGAAGTCGCAGTGCTTGGATCTTGGGCCTCATCGAGGCCACCACCTCATGCCCAGTGATAGAGCTGAGCTGGCCTCAGTATGCGCTCTTCGGTCCACATTCGCGAACCACAGGGCCGGCCAGCGGCCGGCGCCGGCACTCGAATCAGTCGAATCCCGCGCTCGACGGCAGCGCGATGAGCGCTACGTCGCGCGTAGACTGACGCCGTGTTCCTCATCCTGCTCGCGATCGTGTTCGTCGTCCTCTTCGTCGTGCTGCCGATCATCGGCTTGGCCGCGTGGGCGCTGATCAGCGTCGGCGTCGTCGGCTTGGTCATCGGGGCGCTCGCCCGGCTGGCTCTGCCCGGTCGGCAGAGCATCGGCCTCATCGGCACCGTGCTGCTCGGCTGGATCGGTTCGATCCTCGGCGGCTTCTTCGGCTCGCACCTCATCCACACCGGCCGGTTCCTGACGGTGCTGCTCGAGATCGCCATCGCCGCCGCTCTGATCGCGCTGTACGCCCGCAGTCGGCGCAGGGGACGCCTACCGCACTGATCGGCTGCCGCCAGCATGGGCTGCCGCCAGCATGAAGGAATTTCGGGCCTAGGTGACGAAATTCCTACACGGTGAGACGTCTCAGTAGCCGGTCGCCCAGTCTCCGCCGTCGACGTCCCACTCGACGTCGTCCGACCCGGGCATCTGCACCGTGAAGTGGGTCATCGGCGTCTGTGGCGTGGCGCCGTGCCAGTGCCATTCGTCGCGGTCCACGGTGACCACGTCACCCGGCCGCACGACTCGGCGTCCGGACTTGTCGGCGACGATGCCCTCACCGTCGGTGATGTACATCACCTGGCCGGAGTGGTGTACATGCGGCTTGGTGCGCGCCCCCGCATCGAAGTGGACGGCGAACACGGCCGGCCCCGGCTCGAAGGGACTCTCGAAGAACTGGAAGCGGGCGACGCCCTGGAAGTGCGGCCGGTACTGCTCGGGCATGTCGCCTGCGGTCTGATCGTCGTGGTCGAAGTTCATGTACAAGAGCTACCCCGTTGGCGACGGTGCCACCCAGACGACCCACCCGATGCCACCGCCCCGGCCTGAGCCACCGGGAGGATGAAAAGCTGCCCTCGTCGACCTCGGCGGGAAGGGCACATGGGCAGCGAATCACCTCGGGCGACCGTGACCCCGGCCGCGGAAGCGACCGCGACTGCGGCCGGCTCGACGCTGCGCGACGCCACCCGCGCCGTCTACATCGTCTTCTTCACGAGCGGCTTCGCCTTCGCCAGCTGGGCGTCGCGCATTCCCCAGGTGCGCGACCGCCTGCACGTCGATCCCGCCGAGCTCGGCCTCGTCCTGCTCGCGATGGCCGCCGGGTCGGTGATCGGCATGCCGTTGAGCGGCATGGTCGTCACCCGGTTCGGTGCGGCACGAACGGTCGCTGTCATGTCGCTCGTGCTGGCGGCGGGAGCCGGCGCGGTGGCGATCGGCTACCGGTTCGGCGTGGCCCCGACGGCTGCCGGGCTGTTCCTCTTCGGGTTCGGCAACGGCATCTGGGACGTCGCGATGAACGTCGAAGGCGCCGCCGTCGAGCAGCAGAGCGGGCGGGCCATCATGCCCCGGTTCCATGCGGGGTGGAGCATCGGCACGTTCACCGGCGCGCTGATCGGCTCGCTGCTGGTCGCGGTGCACGTCGGTGTCACGGCGCATCTGCTCGCCGTGGCGGTCGCGGTGGGTGTCGCCGTCCCGCTCGCCGTCCGTGCCTTCCTGCCCGCCGCGCCGCGACCAGCGCCGCAGGCGGGCGAACGCAGGCAGCATCCGCTCGGAGCGTGGACCGAACCGCGCACGCTGCTCATCGGCGTCTTCGTACTGTGCGTGGCGTTCACCGAAGGCACCGGCAACGACTGGCTCGGCATCGCGATGATCGACGGCTACCACGCCGCACCGGCGGTCGGATCGCTGACGTTCGCGATCTTCGTCGGGGCGATGACGACCGGCCGCTGGTTCGGCCCGGCGCTGATCGATCGCTACGGACGCGTGGCGGCATTGCGCGGCTCGGCGCTGCTCGCATCGATCGGCCTCGTCCTGGTGGTGTTCTCCGGCACCCTCGCAACCGCGATGTTCGGTGCGCTGCTGTGGGGCCTGGGCACCGCACTCGGTTTCCCGGTGGGGATGAGCGCCGCAGCCGACGACCCCGTTCGGGCCGCCGCACGCGTGAGCGTGGTCGCCTCGATCGGGTACACGGCCTTCCTGGGCGGCCCCCCGCTCATCGGCTTTCTCGGCAACCACTTCGGCGTTCGGCACGCGCTCACGGCTGTCGTGGCGTTGCTCGCGCTGGCGATCCTGATCACCGAAGCGCTTCGCAAGCCGGTGGCGGTAGGACCTTCGGCCTGACCTTGTCCCGACCGTCGGGACCCCACGGTCGCCATACCCTAGAGGGGTATAGTGAAGCCCAAGGAGGTCGGCCGATGGTCGGATACAGCGACAACAGGGACGCCGTGCTCAAGCGGTTGCGCCGCATCGAGGGCCAGGTGCGCGGGCTCGAGCGGATGGTGGAGGAAGACGTCTACTGCATCGACGTCCTGACGCAGATCTCCGCTGCCACCAAAGCGCTGGAGGCCGTCGCCTTGAACCTGCTCGAAGACCACCTGCATCACTGCGTACACGAGGCGATCGCCTCGAACGGTCCCGACTCGCACGAGAAAGTCACCGAAGCAGCTGACGCGATCCGCCGGCTCGTCCGCTCCTGACAGCCGCGCCAACCGCTACACCGGCACGCGAGAAAGGGAATATCCCATGACGACACAGGTCTTCTCCGTCGAGGGAATGAGCTGCGAGCACTGCGTGAATGCCATCACCGGTGAGGTCAGCAAGGTCGCCGGCGTCTCGGGCGTCGACGTCGATCTCGCCGCGAACACGGTGACCGTCACCGGCGAAGGCATTGCGGACGACGACGTGCGGGCCGCGATCGACGAGGCCGGCTACACCGTGGTGGCATGAGGGAAGGAGCCATGAGCACCGACAT
Organism: uncultured Actinomycetes bacterium; assembly: GCA_963782965.1. Classification (GTDB taxonomy): domain Bacteria; phylum Actinomycetota; class Actinomycetes; order Acidothermales; family Acidothermaceae; genus CAWALV01. The sequence goes on along the minus strand of CAWALV010000002.1, from coordinate 1,306,801 downwards.
CCACGCAGCTGCGGGCAGTGCCGACGAGGACGCCCGACGAGTCGACCTCGCTGTCGGCGGGATGACCTGTGCATCGTGTGCCGCCCGAATCGAGAAGAAGCTCAATCGGCTGGACGGCGTCAGCGCGACGGTCAACTTCGCGACCGAGACGGCAACCGTCTCCTTCGACCCGGCGAAGCTCTCCGCCACCGACCTGATCTCCACGGTCGAAGCGACCGGCTACACCGCACGACTCCCCCGCCCGACCAGCCCGACGACGCCGTCCGCGCCAACCGGCGCAGAGCCGCGCGCCACCGACCACACCGCGGACGACGAAACGGCACGCCTGCGCCGGCGTCTCATCGGCAGCGCGCTCTTGACCGCACCCGTCGTCGTCCTGGCCATGGTCCCGGCGGCGCAGTTCCGCTTCTGGCAGTGGCTCGCCTTCACCTTGACCGCCCCGGTCGTCAGCTGGGGCGCATGGCCGTTCCACCGCGCAGCCGCGATCAACGCCCGGCATCGCGCCACCACGATGGACACCCTCATCTCGGTCGGCGTGCTCGCCGCATTCGGCTGGTCGGTGTGGGCACTGTTTTGGGGCGGTGCCGGCGAGCCGGGCATGAAGATGCCCTTCGAGCTGCTCGCCTCCGGAAACCGGCGGGCCGAGCTCTACCTCGAGGTGGCTTCCGGCGTCACCACGCTGATCCTGCTCGGGCGCTACTTCGAAGCGCGTGCGAAGCGCCGTTCCGGGGCCGCCCTGCACGCCCTGCTCGAACTCGGCGCCAAGGACGTCGCCGTGCTGCGTGACGGCAGCGAAGTGCGACAACCGATCGACGCGCTCGTCGTCGGCGACCAGTTCGTCGTCCGGCCCGGGGAGAAGATCGCGACGGACGGCGTGGTCGAGGAGGGCACCTCGGCGGTCGACGCGAGCCTGCTCACCGGCGAATCGGTGCCCGTCGAGGTCGGGCCGGGTGACCTCGTCGCCGGTGCCACCGTGAACGCGGGCGGCAGGCTCGTCGTCCGCGCCACCAGGGTCGGGTCGGAGACTGCCCTCGCGCAGATCGCCCGGCTGGTCACCGAGGCGCAGGTGGGCAAAGCCCCGGTGCAGCGCCTGGCCGACCGGGTCGCTGCCGTCTTCGTGCCGACCGTGATCGTGTTGTCGCTGGCGACGTTGACGTTCTGGCTGGCCACCGGCGCGGGTACCACGAAAGCGTTCAGCGCCGCGGTGGCCGTGCTCATCATCGCCTGCCCGTGCGCGCTCGGCCTCGCGACACCGACCGCCCTCATGGTCGGCACCGGCCGGGGCGCCCAGCTGGGCATCCTGATCAAGGGCCCGCAGATCCTCGAGTCCACGCGCCGGGTCGATACGATCGTGCTCGACAAGACGGGCACCGTGACGACCGGAACCATGACGCTGCTCGACGTCGTACCGGCGACCGGCGTGAACCGGCGAGACCTCTTGCGGGTGGCGGGCGCGCTCGAGCACGCCTCCGAGCATCCGATCGCCCGCGCCATTGCCACCGCGGCAACCGCGGAGGTCGGAGCACTGCCCGCCGTCCAGACGTTTCGCGCCGCGGCAGGGCTCGGCGTACGCGGGACCGTCGATGGCGCAACCGCACTCGTCGGCCGCCCGCAACTGTTCGCCGACGAACGCGCGCGCATTCCCGACGAGTTGAGCCTTGCGCGCGAACGAGCGGAAGCCGCGGGCCGCACGGCCGTGCTCGTCGGCTGGGACGGCGAAGCGCGTGGCGTCCTCGTCGTGGCCGATGCCCCGAAGGCCAGTAGCGTCGGCGCGATCGCCATGTTCCGCCGGCTGGGCCTGACCCCGGTGCTGTTGACCGGCGACAACGACCGCACCGCCCGAGCGGTCGCCGCCCAGGTCGGCATCGACGACGTTCGCGCCGAGGTGCTGCCCGCCGGCAAGGTCGATGCGATCAAGCAGCTCCAGGCGAGCGGCAAGGTCGTGGCCATGGTCGGCGACGGCGTGAACGACGCGGCCGCGCTCGCCCAGGCCGACCTCGGCCTGGCGATCGGCACCGGCACGGACGTCGCCATCGAGGCGAGCGACCTCACGCTCGTCGCAGGCGACCTGCGAGCCGCTGCCGACGCGATCCGCCTGTCGCGGCGCACGCTTGCCACGATCAAAGGCAACCTCTTCTGGGCGTTCGCCTACAACGTCGCGGCGCTACCGCTCGCGGCCGCCGGCCTGCTGAACCCGCTCATCGCCGGCGCCGCGATGGCATTCAGCTCGGTGTTCGTCGTCACCAACAGCCTGCGGTTGCGCGGCTTCCAGCCGTCGTAACCGGGGTGGAAGCGTCCGGCGGCCGACCAGATGGACGGATCCGGTTTCGAGAGGGGCCAACGAGCCATACCCTGAACGTATGAGCAGGGATTCAGGCGTGGTCGAGCTCGACGCGATGCCGGCCGAGTCGGACGTCGCGGAGTTGGCCGAGATCTTCGGGCTCCTCGCCGACCCGGGGCGGGTGCGGCTGCTGGTCGCGATGCTGGGCGGGGAGCGCTGCGTGTGCGACCTCGCGGCCGCGGCCTCGATGAGTGAATCTGCGACGAGCCACGCCCTGCGTATCCTGCGCGCGTATCGCGTCGTCCGCGCTCGTCGATCGGGACGGATGGCCTACTACTCACTCGCCGACGGTCACGTGCGAATGCTGCTCGAACTCGCCTTGGAGCACGTCGCGCACGAAACCGGCCGCGAGCACGGCGGGGGGCAGCGGTGAGCAACGCGTCGCACCACCACGGCACGTCAGAGAGCATGCGGCGCGGCAACAGCCGCTACCTCACCATCGCGCTCGTCCTGATCTCGACCTTCATGGTGGGCGAGGTCGTCGCTGCCGTCGTTGCGAGTTCGCTCGCGCTGTTCGCCGATGCGGGCCACATGCTCACCGACGTCGCCGCGTTAGGTGCCAGCGTGTGGGCGGCCCGACTGGCGGCGCGGCCGGCCGGGGGCGTCTGGACGTTCGGCCTCAAGCGCGCCGAGATCCTGTCCGCGGCCGGCAACGGAGTGACGCTCGCGGTCATGGCCGCGGTCATCACGATCGAGGCGATTCGCCGGCTGATCGCCACCTCACCCGTCGGCGGCGGCCTCGTTCTCGCGGTCGCCCTCGTGGGTGCGGCGACGAACGTCGCAGCGACGATGGCCCTGGCGAAGGCCGATCGCTCCAGCCTCAACGTCCGCGGCGCAATCGCCCACATCGTGACCGACCTCGTCGCCTTCGCTGCCACAGCAGCTGCCGGTCTCGTCATCCTCCTGACCGGCTGGACCCGGGCCGACGCGGTTGCCGGGCTGCTCGTCGCGGCACTGATGATCAAGGCGGCGTGGGGGTTGTTGCGCGACGCCGGTCGGATCCTGCTCGAAGCTGCGCCCCCTGGGGTTGCGCTCGACGAGGTGCGCGCGCACCTGACCGAGATCGAGCACGTCCTCGACGTCCACGACTTGCACGCCTGGACCGTCACGTCTGGCCTGCCGACACTGTCTGCTCACGTCGTCCTCGACAACCACTGCTTCGCCAGCGGCCACGCACCGCAGATCCTCGACACGCTGCAGGCGTGTTTGGTCGGCCACTTCGACGTCGAGCACTCGACCTTCCAACTCGAGCCCGCAAGCCACGCCGACCACGAACTCGCCCGCCACGCCTAGCTGCGGGCAGGCGGCGCTGACCCTCGCCGCCTTCGCGTTTTGCGCTCCGGCCGCTGGGGATCATCGACGGCGTGAAGGGCGTCACGCCGGCCTGGCTCGCCGCATGGTGGGCCGGTTTGTGGCTGCTCTGGCTGCTTTTCGTCGGTACGTGGACACCGCAGGACGCAACGGGCGGCGCCGTTGCCGCGCTTGCCGCCACCGGTGCCGCTTACCTCGTGCGCCGGTTCGGCTCGCCGGCGTCTACCGTGAGGTTCGCCGACCTTCGGCCAGCGCTGAGCGTCCCCCGAGCTATCGTCGTCGACTTCGCCATCGTCGCGCGCGAACTCGTTCACCGGCTACGGGGTCGCCCGCCACGCAGTTCGTTCCGCCGCAGTGCCGACGGCCCCCTCGGCGATGACGCTCGATCCGCGGCGCGCCGGGCGCTGGTCGAGACGCTCGCGACGTTTTCCCCCAACGCCTACGTCGTGGACGCCACAGCTGACGGCCGTGTCCTGCTGCATGATCTCGTCGTCCGCCGGTCGTCGGAAAGGCCGGCGTGAACGCCTACCTCGCCGCCGCAACCGCATTGCTCCTCGGTCTGGTGCCTTGCGGTGTGGTCATCGTGAGAAGTCACGGCCGCTTCGGCGAGCTGCACGGGCTGGCGGCGCTTCTCCTGGCCGGCCCGACGACGACACTCGTGCTCATCTGCATCGCAGCGGGTGAAGCTTCTGCCTCTTACACAGGGGTCGCACTCATCGCGGCCGTTCTCGGTTGGGTGAGCGTGCTGGTCTACGCGCGCTTCCTCGGGCGTGAGCCATGACCGCCGCGGCCGTTACCCTGCTCACGCTCGGAGTCGCAGCGCAACTCGTCTGCTGCGTCGGCCTGATCGTGGTGCGCAGCGCCTACGACCGCCTGCACTACGCGGCGGCCGGCAGCACTCTCGGGCCACTGCTTATCGGGGTGGCAGCAGCGATCCACGGGTTCCCGCAGACATCGGGCACGGTCGAAGTCGTCGCGGCCGCGATACTCACCCTGGTGCTGGGGCCGTCGGCCACCATCGCGGTGGCACGCTGCATGAGGGCACGCACGCATGGCGACGTCGGGCCCGAGCTCCGGCAATCGGAGAGCGCCTGATGCCGGCTCTCCAGGCAGTCGCGTTGACGCTGGTCCTCCTGACCGCCGCCGCGGTGGTGTTCACGACAGACCCGCTGCGGCAGGCTGTCGTCAACGGGCTGTTCGGGTTGCTGCTCGTGGTGCTTTTCGTCACGCTCGCCGCTCCCGACGTAGCGATCAGCCAGCTGGTTGTGAGCACCGTCGCCTACCCACTGGTCCTACTCGCCGCGATCTACAAGGTGCGGAAGGGACGCACTGGCAGGAAGCACGAGTGAAGCGCCGGGTTCGCAGCATCGTGGCGGTACCGCTACTTCTCGTGGTCGCCGCCTTGCTGGTGACGGCCTTCGCCGGTGTACCGGACTTCGGTCACTACCACGGCCCGTACGGCGACGTCATCGACGCCACCGCGAAGGCGCGCCTTCACGTCTCCAACCTGGTGAGCGCGGTCGTGTTCGATTACCGCGGCCTCGACACCATGGCGGAGGAGTTCATCATGTTCGCTGCTGCGGGCGGAGTGGCCTTGTTGCTGCGTTCGTCGCAGGAGGCTGAGGAGCAGCGCCCGCACGACGTCGTCCGTGACGACGCGCACCGCCTGACCGGCTCGACGATGGCGCCTGTGACTGTGCTGCTCGGTCTGTGGATCGCGGCCTACGGTTACGTCACGCCGGGCGGCGGATTCCAAGGTGGGGTGGCCATCGCAGCCGGCTTGGCGCTGCTTTGGCTCGGCGGCAGCTACCGCACGCTCCGCCGTGCCACGCCCACCGCTGCTGTCGACGCCGTCGGGGCGATCGGTGCGGGGGGCTACGTCGGCATCGGTCTGCTCGGACTCGCCGCCGGGGCGACGTTCCTCGAGAACGTGATGGCCAAGGGCAACGCCGGCACCCTGGTTTCCGGTGGCACGATTGCCGCGCTGAACTGGGCCGCGGCGGTCGAGGTCAGCGCCGCCGTGGTGCTGATTTCGCACGAGTTCCTCGGCCAATATGTGCAAACCCTGCAAGGCGCGACGGAAGACTGACGACGCGTGATGGCCCTCTATCCCTACGTCGTCGCGGCACTCGTCTTCGTCGTCGGCCTCTATGGCGTCATCAACAGCCACGATCTCCTGCACGTCGCGGTCTGCCTCACAGTCATGCAGTCGTCGACCTACATCGCACTTCTCGCGGTCGGGTACCGAACCGGGGGCGCCCCGCCGATCCAACAGACATCTGGCCCGCCCCCCGCCCACGCGGTCGATCCCGTCGTCCAGGCACTCACCCTCACCGACATCGTCGTGAGCGTGGTCGTCCTCGCGCTGATCCTCTCGCTGGCGATCCAAACGCATCGGCGCGCCGGCACGGTCGACCCCGACGAACTGCGCGAGTTGCAGGGCTGACATGCACGCACTCGTCGCGCTCGTCGTCGCGCTGCCTTTGATCAGCGCAGCGGCGATTGCCGGGCTCGGCCATCACGTCCCGCGTCGTGTCGGCGAGCTGGTCGGCATCCTGACCGCGGCAGCTGTCACCGCGATGTCGCTGCGGTTGCTGATCGCGACACAGAGCAGCGACGTCGTCTACTGGTTCGGTGGCTGGAAACCGGACGGCCACGTGGCCCTGGGCATCGCTTTCGTCGTCGACCCGTTCGCGGCGACACTTGCCGCCCTGGCGGGAGCGCTGATGCTGGCGGCCTTCGTGTTCTCGTGGCGGCTCTTCGACGAGGTTCGCCATCTCTACTACTCAATGATGCTCGCGTTCCTCGGCGGCCTGATCGGTTTCGCCTTCGCCGCCGACATCTTCGACCTGTTCGTGTGGTTCGAGCTGATGGGCGTGTGCGGCTTCGCCCTCTGCGGCTATCGCATCACGCAACCGAGCGTCCTCCAGGGGGCCATCAACTTCGCAGTCATCAACAGCATCGGCGCGTTCACCGTGATGATGGGCATCGCAGTCATCTATGCCCGCACCGGCGCGCTCAACCTTGCGCAGATCGCGCACACGCTCGACGGTGCACCCCGCAACGCGGCCGTCGCACTCTCGTTCGGCCTCCTCGTCACGGGCTTCTTGGTCAAAGCCGGCGCTGTACCGTTCCACTTCTGGCTCTCCGACGCGTACGCCGTCGCACCGGCACCGGTCTCGGTGCTGTTCTGCGGTGTGATGAGCGACCTGGCCTATCACACCATCGCGAAGATCTACTGGCACGGCTACGCGGGAGCTTTCGCCTCATCGGCCGGCGCAGTACGTGCCGTACTCCTGAGCATCGGTGTCGCGTCGGCGCTGGTCGGCGCGGTCATGTGCGTGCTGCAGTCCGACCTCAAGCGGATGGTCGCCTTCCTCACCGTGTCCCAAGGAGGCATCTTCCTCGCCGGCATCGGGCTGCTGAACGCGCGCGGGCTCGCCGGGAGCACCTCTTACCTCGTCGCCGACGGCCTGCTCAAGGGCGGGCTGTTCCTGGCGATCGGCATCGCCGTGCACTACTTGGGGGCGAGCGATGAGTTGTTGCTCTTCGGCCGCGGCCGCCGTCGGCACCATGCACCCGTGGGCGTCGTCTTCGTCGTGTGTGGTCTCGGGCTTGCGGTCCTGCCGTTCACCGGCACGTTCGCGGGCCGCGGGTTGATCACTGCGGGCGCCCAGGATGCCGGGCTCCCCTGGCTCTCACCACTGCTCGCCGTGGCCACGGCACTGACCGGTGGCGCCGTCCTTCGTGCGACCGCCCGCATCTTCCTTGGCTGGGGAAGCCAGGACGACGTCCTTCTCACCGAAGAACCCGACGAACCGGTGGAGGGCGAGCCAGAAGCGGCGTCGACCCCGCCCGAAGTGATGCTGGTGGCGCCGGCGGCCGCACTCGCCGTCGTCGGCATAGCGCTGTCTGCCGCACCCCATCTCGGTGCGTACGCCGTTGATGCGGCGCGACGGTTCGTCGATCATCACGGGTATGTGGCCGAGGTGCTGGGAGGGAAGCCGCCCGCGCCGCTCACCGCGCTGCACGGTTCGGCGCTGCCCGTCGCCGCGTATACGACAGCGGCGGCGTCCGTCGCGGGTGCCCTGCTCCTCGCCGTCCTCATGTTGTGGTGGCAGCGAGTGCGCGGGCTGGCAACGGCGGTGCGGCGCGCTATGCCCGCCGTCCGCGGCTTGAAAGCCGTACATTCGGGCGCACTCGGCGAATACGCGACGTGGTTCGCGTTCGGCCTCGCCGCGATCGGCACCGCGTGGATCATCACCCTGCGTTGAGCTGCGGCACTACCGGCGCAACTGCGACCACGCACGGCGTGCAGCGGGGTGCGGTGAAGCTCTCAAGCCGGCTCTCGCGCGGTCGAAGAACCAAGGGGAAGCCACCTGGCAGGAGGCCATGCACATCGCCGGATTGATCGAGTTCGGGCAACGTAGGAAGCGCATTCGACGGCTCTCCCACGTGTTGCAACGTGCCCTGGCGGGCGACCTCACTGCCGCCACGGGGGCGACGCACGACGATGCGCTGGGTGCGGTCGAGCGCGACGTCGACCTGCTGATCGCACGCTTCGTCACGGTTGTCGGCACCGTGCAGCAGGGCCTCGATCGCATGCACGACGCGCGGCTCGCCGCCTTCGACTCACACAAGCAGATGCTCGACAGTGCCGAGCTGACGGCCGGCCAGGCGTACGACGTCGGGGTCACGGCAGAGTCGGTGTCCGACAACGTCGGCGTTGTGGCAGCGGCCACCGAGGAACTCAACTCGACGATCAACGAAATCGCCCGCCATGCCGGCATCGCCGCGGAGATCGCGTCGACGGCGGCCGACCAAGGAGTGTCGGCGGCTGCCGGGGTCCGCGAACTCAGCTCTGCGCTCCACGGAATCGGGGAGGTCGCCAACGCCATCACGACGATCGCCCGCCGCACCCACCTGCTCGCCCTGAACGCGAAGATCGAAGCGCAGCGCGCGGGAGCAGCCGGCCGTGGCTTCGCGGTCGTCGCCGCAGAGGTCAACGAACTGGCCGAGCAGACGGCGCGCGCGACCGACGACGTCCGCGCCATCGTCGCCGGCATCGACGACAGCTCGCAGAAGGCCTATCGCACGATCGACCAGATGAGCGGCACGATGTCGGACATCCGGGAGAGCACGGCGTCCATAGCCAGCGCGGTGACACAGCAGACCGCCACGACGCGCGAGATCGGGTTCGTCTCTGCGGCAGCTGCCGACGGTGCGTCGGACATCTCGAGTCGCGTCTCGTCCGTGCACGATCGGGCGCGCGCCGTCGCGTACGCAGGCGCCCAAACGGACGCCGCGAAGAACGAGGAGTTCGCGCGCATAGAGACGGCGTTTCGCGACGTCGTCGAGGGGTTCGCGGTCGGCCGCTTCCAAGCGGTGATCGACGACGGCGGAGAGGTCGAGGTCGACCAGGCCGAACGTAACCGCGAAGGCACAACGACCCTCAACGGCGTCACGACAGTTCTCGACTACGTCGTCGGGACCGGCCTGAACGAGTTCACCTACACCGGCGCCTGGTTGCACGGCAACGGATACGAGACCGACGCCGGCGGTGACGCTTACAGCTGTGTGGCCGGAGATCAGGTGAAGCTGCGATTCGTCGGCAGACGGCTTCGCTTCTTCGGCTGCCTCGACAAGCAACAGGGCATGGCAGAAGTCACGATCGACGCCGGCGAGCCGCAGCTCATCGACTTCTACTCCCCGTACCGCGCCGCCCACACCATGATGTGGGAGTCCGGCGAACTCCAACCCGGCGAGCACACGTTTCGCCTCACGGTGTCGCCGAAGAAGAACCCCGAGTCACGCTACTTCTGGGCCAGTGTCGCCAAGGTCGAGATCGGGCACTGAGTCGGCCCGAACGGTCAGCGGAGCCGCGGGACGACGGCGTAGAGGCTGTACAAGCCGAAGGCGATGACTGCACCGCACATGAACCAGGTCGCGTACTTGCGCACGCCACGCATCCGCCAGCTGGCCGGCAGAGCCGTCGCCTCCAGTGCCAGCAGGAACCCGAGGACGACGGGCAGCAGCAGCGCATTCATCACCTCGACGTCGACCGTCAGGCTGACCAGGTCGAAGCTGGCCAGGACCAGGACGGCACCGACGACATGGGCGGCGGCGTAGGTGAGGTAGAACTTCGCGTTGCGCCGGCACGGCCGCCGGTTGAGGCTGTGATTCCAGCCGAAGACCTCCGCAAGCCCCCACGCGCCGGCCAAGGAACACACGATGGCCGCCACCAGGGCGGCGCCGAGCAACCCGAGGCCGACGAGCACCTTCGCGGCTGTCGCGCCGAGGAACGGTGAGAGTGCCGCTGCGATCTGCCCGACGCTGTCGAGCCGAAGGTTCGCGACGGACCCCCCACCTGAGCGCCCAACCGTCGCGGCCAAGCTGACGACGACCGCAATCATCACGATCTGAGTCACGACGGCGCCGACGGCGGTGTCGACTCGAGCCTTACGCAACGACGACGGTCGCATCCGCTTCTCGATCACGGCACCCTGCTGGTAGAAGACCATCCACGGCATGATCACCGCGCCCACGTTCGCCGCGAGAAGCCACCGGAACTGAGCGTCACCCACCGGCATGGACGACAGGCCGTGCGCGACGGCGTGCAGGTCGGGACGTGCGAGGAGCATGACGGCGACGAACGTCAGCTCGGCCAAACCCAACGCGATGCCGATCCGCTCGACGCGGGTGTAGCTGCCCGTCACCGCGAGCCCGAGCAGGAACGCGGTCACCACCGGCACGCTGACCCAACGCGAGACACCGAAGAGTTCACCGACGCCGGCAATCCCGGCGAACTCGGTGATCAGCGCACCGACCGACGACAGGAAGAGCGTGGACGCCGACAGCACCGCCCAGCGATGCCCGAACCTGGCCCGAATCAGCGCACCGTGGCCTTGGCCGGTGGCCATACCGAGCCGGATGGTCATCTCCTGTACGACGAACAACACCGGCACGAGGAGCAGTTGGGGCAACACCATGCGGTAGCCCCACCCCGCCCCGGACTGCGCCGCCGTCACGAGCGAGCCGGCATCTGTGTCGGCAAGCATGACGACGAGGCCGGGCCCCCACAGCGCGAGCAGGCCCCAGCGAAAACTGCGAACCCATCGCCCGGCAGGGGCAGCCAGCGCGGGAGCGCCTGCTGCGCTCTCCCCTGCCATCCGTCGTCCGCCCTCCGCCGCGCCGGCGCGCCTTTAGCGCAGGCACCCTGCGAAAGCCAGAGTAGGAGTCAGGTAAGGCTTACCTCACCGGCCGAAGGTCCCAAGCTCCGCGGACCAACGGGCAGGCTCGCTGCCGGCAGGCAACGCGACGACACGCGGCAGCTGGCTCGAGCAGCCGACGAAGGCGGCCTGCACCGTCACCTCGACCCAGCACGTCGGCCGCTCGCCGGGGCTTTGCATCTCCTGGCGGGTGCGCGCGGTCGCTTTCAGGTCGTAGGGCAATCGCCCGATGCCGAACACCCTGGCGCAGCCGGTCACGTGCAGGGCCACCGAGTCGCCTGCAGCGCCGAGGAAGAGCAGCGCGACCGACGGGTTCTCGCGGACGCTACCCATGCTCGAGACAAGGCCGCCAGTGCCGAACTCCGGGTAGTACAGCCGGTAGCGGTCGGGCACCTGCACGAACCCGGGCGTCCCGGTTCGCACGATGCAGTCGAGGTAGTCGTCGCGGCCGACCGTCGCAAGGAAGAACATCTCTTGCTCGCTGACGAACTGCCGCAGCTTGGGTTCCAAGGAATCGAACATCTGCCCGCCGGGCTGCGCCCAGGTTCGCCCGCCGGCGCCGCCCTCGTGCTGCAGGTGCAACTCACCTCGAGCGGCATGTGTGAAGGGGTGGTCCAGCCGGACTGATCCCGGCCGCGTTGCTTGCATCGTCATGCATGCTCCTCGCCCAATCGGGGACAGGGGCCGGCGACATGCGCGGCATACCCCGACATTCCCCACAAAGTTCGAGATTCCGTGACAGTAGAGTCTGGGCGGGCTAAGGGGCAAGCCGCCATTCGGGCTATCGGGCAGCGGCACCCGCGCCAGCGCCCGCCAGCCCGGTCGACGAGCGCCCGCGCGGTACTCTCGCACCGGCCGGAGCCGGCTGATGTCGGCCGCCATCGGCTCCAGCCGGTCGACACCGGCTCTTGGGTCCCGACCAGCGAGGAGACAGTGCCGTGCCAACCGACCAGGCGCGCCGGCTCCTCGTCGTGGGCGCGGCGGCCGGCATGGGCTACTGGTTGTGCGAACACCTTTTCCCCGAGGTCGACTGGGCGAGCGTCTACCTGGTCGACACCCAGGATTCGTTGAAGCAACTGCACTCCCGCGAGTGGGCGTTCCGCTGCCCCGTCGTCCCCCTCGCCGGCGTCGACGAGCTCGCCGAGTCGGCGTCCGGGGCCGCGGACGTCGACCTGCTCGCGCCGGGGCTGGTGGTCTGCTTCGCCGTGCCTCGCGACGCCCTCGCCACGACAGCGGCGATGCTGCTGCCGGCCGTGGCGGCAGATGCCGCCGTCGCCGTCGTGACGCACACGATGAGCGAAAGCCTCCGTCAGGTCTCACCGCACAGTGCGCAACGGCCGCTGCTCGCCGTCCATCCCTTGTTCGAGGCGAACGCACTGTCACTCGACGGCCAGACCGTCTACGTTGCGAACGGCGCCGGCGGCACGGAAGCCGCACGCGGCATCGAATCGTTCGGCTGGCTCGACGAGGCGATCGAACGTGCGGGCGGCATCGTGAAGGTCGGGACCGCGCAGCGACACGACGCCGTGATGGCCTACGTCCAGGGTGCCGCCCACCAGTCGTTGCTCACGTTCGCCGACGCCGTCCTCACTTCAGGCCTCGATCTCGAGGACGACGTGTGGGCTGCACGTACCCCGCTGTTCGAGTCACTGTTCGGCCTGGCCGCACGCGTACTCGAACGCCGGCACCAGTCGACGATCGCCGACATCCAGGTCATGCTCGACAGCGCCCGCGCCAGCGACATGCTTGCCGCTGCCGCGACCCATCTTCGTGAAGCAACCGACACCGGCGACCGAGAAGCGGTCGGCGACCACCTCGCTGCGATCCGCGAGCATTTCGGTGGCACGTTCTTCGAAACGGTTCGTGCTGCCGCCACGACAGCGGTGACCGCCGCGCAGTCGACCCGCACGGAGCTGGCCCGGTGCCGGCGCACCGGCGAACTGGTCGGCATCCGACCGGTCGGCCGCGACGACATGCCGCGAGTCGGCCGCATCGTCAAGCTGGCGGCCAACGAGGTCACGCTTCGCGAGCTGCTGGTCGGAAAGCGCGGCTCGGCGGCGCTGCTCGACGGGCCGGGCGAACAGAATGCACGTCGCCACGGATTCAACCAAAAGCCGCGCGACACCGTCTTCGCCCTCGGCCACGTCGAGCTCGTCGTCGGTGCCGAACTCGAGCACGAGCTGGAGAACTGCCTCACCTACATCCGCCGCGACATCCGCTTCCTCGTGCCGGAATCGGTGGCCGGCAACGGCGTCCTCACCGCTGTTGCCGGTACCCCGGGCACTCGCGGTGGAGACGTGGTCTCCGAGGCCGTGCGCACCGGGCAGCGGTCGGTGGTGATCGGCATCGGTATTCGCATCGACCACAGTCTCGACGAGATGACCGAGTCTCTTCGCCGTCGCGTGGAGGAGAGCTACGCCTGGCCGAAGGGCATCGCGCGCCCGGCAACAGGGACGACGCGCGACGTCGCCTTCCTCGGGCCTTCCGGCACGTTCTCCGAAGTCGCGGCACGGCAAGGTGCGCACACAGTCGGCTTGGCCGAACCGTCGCTGGTCGCGTGCGAGAGCTTCGACGCCGTCCTGGCAAGGGTTTCGAGCGGATCGCTTGCCGTGCTGCCGATCACCAGCTCGTCGTCGGGGCTGGTGAGCCGCGCAGCGGTGGCGCTGCTCGAGTTCGCCGGCGACCTCGCAGCGGGCGGCGTGGTCGACGTCGCCGTCCGGTTCGATGCCTACGTGCGCGCGGACGCCGAGCTGACCGGCGGCGCGACGCTGTACAGCCATCCGCAGGCGATCGCGCAGTGCGGCAACTTCATCAGGCGCTGGGGGCTGGCGCCGACGCCGTGCGAGTCGACCGCCGAAGCCCTTCGGTTGGTCGCTGTATCGAGCGGGCCCGCCGTTGCTCTCGCCGGCGAAGGCAAGGAGAACACGGCCGACGGCGTGAAACTCGCCGAGCGCGAGGTCGACGACCTTTCCGGTTCGATCACCCGCTTCCTCATCGTGGGACGGCCGACCGCCTTCGGTGCCTTCACCGGTGGCTCCGATCCGACCGTGCGTTCCATCGCGGTCAGCAACTCGACCGCCGACATCGCGGCCGCGCTGCACGGGGAGGAGTTGGGCCGCGGTGCTCCGGCCGCGGCGTTCGACGAGATACTCACCGATGCCGCCGGCCGCTGCCTTTGGGTCACCAGCCGCGTCGTCGAACAAGCAGGCTTCGCCGGCAAGGTGCTCGGCCGTGCCCCGTGGTCACCCCGCACCCCGGTGGTGCGGGTCGAACTCGACTGAGCAGTCGGGTCAACTCACCGATCGGGCGACGCGCAGCGCCAGCCGCTCGGGCAGGTGCATCTGCAGCAGCTTCGCCTCGACGTCGACCGGCACCATGGCTTGGGTCAGCAGCGAGCCGGCGACCATCGCGACGAACGCGAGAGGCACCGTCCAGATCGCCGGCTCCCCCAACAGCACGGCGGGCCAGCCGCCTGCAGCCGCGCCGAGCATCGTCGCCACGATCGCGATCGTCGAGCAACCGCCACCGAGCACCAGACCCGCGACGGCTCCCGGCCAGGTCAGTCGGCGCCACCAGATGCCGAGCACCAGCAAGGGGCAGAAGGTCGAGGCCGCAATGGCGAAGCACCACCCGACGAGCAGGTTGAGGTCGAAACGCTGCACCTGGAGCCCGGCAACGAGCGCGACCGCACCCGCGAACACCGCACAACGCCGGAAGGTGCGGACCCCACCGTGCAAGAGGTCGTGTGACAACGCCCCGGAGACGCTGACCAGCAGGCCGGACGACGTCGACAAGAACGCGGCGAAGGCACCGGCCGCGACCAGTGCGCCGAGGACGCGGCCGCCGACGCCGGCGACGAGCGCCTGCGGCAGCACGAGGACGACGGAGTCGGTCTGCCCGGTCACGTAGAGACCCGGCTGCCGCAACCGCCCGAGCACGGCGAACATCGCCGGGAACAGATAGAACGCGCCGAGGAGCACGAGCACGATCGCGGTCGTTCGGCGCGCCGCGACGCCGTCGCGGTTGGTGTAGAAGCGCACCAGGATGTGCGGCAGGCCGAGCGTGCCGAGGAAGGTGGCCATGATCAGCGAGTAGGTCAGGGCCAGCGGGTGATCGCCGCCTGGGCCGTGACCGGCAAGCGGCGATGCCCAGTCGCGGCCGGAGAGCAAGGGCACCTGCTCGGCGTGCGGCGCCTCGCTGCCGGCCGGGAACGTCACCGTCGAACCGCGATCGAAGCGGTGCGTTCCGGCCGTCAGCTGCAAGGCGCCGTCGACTTGCGCGCCGTCGATCGTGCCCGTCGCGCGGACGGCGACGGGCTGCACGACGTCGACGACCACTGGGGTGTGCACCTCGACCGTCGTCGCCGTCGTGAACGTCGGGGGCGCAGGCTTCGTCACCTCCCCGCGATGCAGACCACCGACCACCGCCAGGAGGACCAGTGCGGGGATGGCGATCGCGGTGAGTTTCAACCAGTACTGCAAGGCCTGCACGAGCGTGACGCCCTTCATGCCGCCCGCGACGATGTTCGTCGTGACGACGACGGCGAGAACGACGACACCTACCCAGTACGGCGCGCCGAGCAAGACGCCGAGAGTGAGCCCGGCACCCTTGAGCTGGGGCAACAAGTAGAACCACCCGATGACGAGCACGCAGCTGGTCGCGACCTTGCGCAGCCGCGGCTCACCGAGGCGCCCCTCGGCGAAGTCGGGAATCGTGTACGCGCCGAACCTTCGCAGCGGCGCAGCCACCAGCAGCAGAAGCATGAGGTAGCCCGCGGCGTATCCGACGGGGTACCACAACATGCCGAGGCCGTCCTTGAGCACCAGGCCGGCGACACCGAGGAACGATGCAGCCGACAGGTACTCACCCGAGATGGCTGCTGCGTTGCGCCACGGCGGCACCGCCCGTGCGGCGACCATGAAGTCGTCGGGCGTGCGCGCGACGCGAACGCCGTACGCGCCGACGGCCATCGTCGCCAAGGTCATGAGGACGACGGCAGCGAGGGCGAGCGGCGAACTCACAAGCGATCGACCAGATCGAGGAAACGCCGCTCGGTGCGCTCGGCAAACCGCACGTAGGTGAAGCCGAGCCCGATCAGGACGGGGTAGACCGCGACCCCCAACACGGCGAGCGACATCGGCACCCCGAACACGTGCCGGTAGGCGAGCCAGGGCGCGAGGGCGGCGACCAACGGCAACGACGCGAGCACGCCGACGGCGAGGGCGATGAAGCCCAAGGTGAGGCCGAGCTGCGCCCGCATCAGCGAGCGCAGCAGGACGTCGCGGTATTCACGCTCGTCGAGGCTGGGGCTGCTGTCGCCGGTGCCGGCACGGCGCACGTCGTCGAAGCGGACGACCTCGCGGCGGGCGGGTGGGGCATCGGCAGCGGCGGTCGCACCACTCCCGCCCCGGGCCCGGACCGCGGGCCGTTGCGGTGGCACCGGGCCGCCGCCCCGGAGGCGGCCGCGCGGGGGGATGCGATGCGGCATCAGCCCGACCTCCCGGCTCGCGGCGATCGCAGCAGCCGGCGCTTGAGTTCGGCAACGTTGCGACGGCTCACCGGCAGTTCCTGCCCGGCCACGCGCACGATCGCCGCGCCTGCGGTATCGGTCCGCACCTCCGTCACGTATCGCAAGGCGACCAGGTGGCTGCGATGCGCACGCACGAAGCCCGCCGCTGACCAGCGTTCCTCCAGCAGCGCCAGTGGCAGCCGAACGAGGTAGCCGACTCCTTGGACGGTATGCAGCCGCGCGTAGTCGCCGTTGGCTTCGACCCAGCACACGTCGTCGCGGTCGACGAGGAGCGTGCGCCCGCCGGTCTCGACCGGGACGGTGGCGAGGTCGTCGTCCGGTTGGTTCTGCGGCGACGTGCGACGCGCGTCGATCACGCAGCGAACCGCCTCGGCGAGCCGCGGCTCAGAAACAGGCTTGAGCAGGTAGTCGCACGCGTGGACGTCGAAAGCTGCCCGCGCGTGCTCCTCGAACGCGGTCACGAAGACGACGGCGGGCGGGTCGGCGAACCGCCGCAGCACGCGCGCTAGTTCGATCCCGTCGAGCCCGGGCATCCGGACGTCGAGGAAGACACCGTCGTAGCTGGCCGACTGCAGCCGCCGCAGACCGTCAGCGGCGTCGACGGCGGTGTCGACGACTCCGACCGCAGGGTGGCGCTGCAACAAGAAGTGGATGTCATCGCGGGCCGGTGTCTCGTCGTCGACGACCAGGACCCGCAACGGCATCTGCCCGGTCACGACGCCCGCACGCCCGCGTGGTACTTCGGCACCCGCACCGTCACCTTCGTGCCCGCGCCCGGGCCGGTCTCGACGGTGACTCCGTGCTCGGCGCCGAAGATTTGACGCAGTCGCTCATCGACGTTGCTCAGCCCCACATGCCCGTCGCGCATCAACTGATGGCCCGCATGCTGCGCCCGCAACTGCTCGGGATCCATGCCCACTCCGTCGTCCTCGACGCTGAGCACGCACTCGGTGCCGGCGTCCTCGGCGACGATCGTGAGATGACCGACACCCTCCTTGTGCTGCAGACCGTGCTGGACGGCGTTCTCGACGAGCGGCTGGAGCAGGAGGCAAGGCACTGCGACGGAAAGCACCTCGGGTGACACCCGCAACACCACCTCCAGCCGGTTGCCGAACCTGGCACGTTCCAGCTCGAGGTAGGTGTCGACCGCCTGTAACTCGTCGGCGATCGTGGCGAACTGGCCACGGCTGCGGAAGCTGTAGCGGATGAAATCGGCGAACCCGAGCAGCAACGACCGGGCCCGGTCGGGGTCGGAGCGCATGAACGACGCGATCGCCGTCAGGGCGTTGTAGACGAAGTGCGGGGAGATCTGAGCCCGCAGGAACCGCAACTCGGCCTCCGCCGCGCGGGCCCGCGACCTGTCGAGTTGGTTGAGCTCGATCTGCGTCGAGGCGAACCGGGCGACCTCGCTGGCCGCCCGCAGCAGACCGACCCGGGCAGTGGGCCCGAGCGACACCAAAGCCCCGACGACCGCGTCGCCGTCAGTGAGAGGGACGACGACGCCGGAGCGCAGCTGGCAGTCGACGCCGGCCGGGCAACGGAGGTCGCGGGGCCCGAGGACCTTCGCCCGGCCATTGGCGATCACCTGGCGGGCGTACGGCACGACGAGGTCGGCATGGTCGACGCTGCGACCGTCCCACGCGAGCAGGCCGCTCTCGCCAACGAGGCCGAGCGCGACCGCACCCAGGAGGGAGCGAAGCTCCGGCGCTGCGCGGGTGGCGCTGTCCTTGGTGAGACCCGCCCGCAGGGCGCGGGCCGCCGTCCCGGCGGTGTGCAGCACCTCGTAGGTCACTCGCTGCAGGGGCGTGCCGAGGCTGCGGTTGCCGCGCACCCAGTACCAGAGCGCACCGACCAGAGCCACGGCGACCAGGCCGAGCACACTCCCGATAGCCGCGACTCGCATGGCCTGACAGTAGAGGCGCGGGTCGGGGCTCGCCACCCTCTTGGGGTGCGCGCTGCCCGCGTGCCGCCGCGCGGGCCACCGCAGCGGGCCACCGCGGGCCACCGCCGGCCACCGCGGCACCCCGGATCGCCGGGTCGCCGCTCGGCGACATCGGGGAACCGTTCGGCGCGGGAACGGTGCCATTCGGCGCATCCCCCCCGCCTTGCTGTTGCCGCTCCGCCCGCTCCGGCACGAACCTCTCGCGATAGACCGTTCGATGCGTCTGTGGAGGTCGGGCATGTGTACATCGCCCGTGACCGGGGCGTACTCGGGCGACCGCTGCCGCGAGAACCTCGCGAAGGTTCGTAGATCGCGACAGACCACGACAGGCGTGACCACGTGCGCAACCAGGCGCGCGACGGCACGCGACTCAACGGCTCAGCCGGCCGTGCGCGACGTCGCAGTCCGGGCTGGGTCGGCATCACCGACCGAAGGACTCCGTTTCGAGTTCTCTGTTCCACCGGTTCCACCGGTTCCATGTCCGGTTCTGTCTCCGTCCTGGAGGAGGAAACACCGTGTCATCTGAAGTCCACGCCGCCACCCCAAAGGCGGAGCCCATCCCGACCACGCCGGCGCCGAGCATCGCCGACCCCGGTCCGCTCGGGCTGGCCGCTTTCGCAATGACCACGTTCGTGCTCAGCGTCTTCAACTCCGGCCTGCTGACCAGCTCGCTGGAAGCGACCGTGCTGCCACTCGCCCTGTTCTACGGTGGTGGCACGCAGCTGCTCGCCGGCATGTGGGAGTTCCGCAAGGGCAACACGTTCGGCGCGCTGGCGTTCTCGTCGTACGGCGCGTTCTGGTTGTCCTTCTACCTCTACGTGCACAACGTCGCCGGCGGGTTCGGCGACAACGCGCAGGCGTACAAGGCGACCGGTCTCTTCCTGCTCGCGTGGACGATCTTCACCGCTTACATGACGATCGCCGCACTGCGCACCAACGGCGCCGTTCTCGCGGTGTTCGTCGTGCTAACTCTCACCTTCCTTTTCCTGACCATCGGTGAGTTCGCGAAGAGCACCGGCATCCACCACTTCGGTGGCTGGCTCGGCCTCATCACCGCAGCACTGGCCTGGTATGCGTCGTTCGCCGGAGTGACGAACTCGACGTTCGGCAGCACCGTGCTACCGACGTGGCCGATGACGGCTACGCGCCGGTAGTTCAGGCCGTCGTACTGAGCGGCGGTTCATCAGGGTTTCCTGGTGAGCCGCCGCTCTTTCTTGCGATCACCGCCGGCCGGCGTGTCCCCCGCGATTGTGGCGTTTCGCTCACCCGGGGCTGGCGTGTCACCCGCGATTGTGGCGTTTCGCTCGCCCCGGGGGCGGGCGTCGTTCCGCGGGCGCCATTGAGGGTTGCCACACCGGGTAATAGACGAGGGTGAGCCCAGCGCCCCGCGACAGTGACTGGAACGCCAAGGTCCGCAGCGGCGAGACGGAGGCCCAGCGGCTCGACCGCAACTTCAGCGACCTGCTCCAGGAACTACGGGTTTCCCAAACCGGCGTACAGATCTTGTTCGCCTTCCTGCTGACCGTCCCGTTCAGCAGCAACTTCCGCGACGTGACGCCCGCCCAGCGCGCTGTCTACTTCGCGACGTTCGTGACGTCGGCGCTCTCGGCGGCGATGATCATCGCCCCGGCCGTGATGCACCGCATCGTGTTCCGGCATCACCTCAAGGCCGAGCTGATGCGAACCGCAGGAATCGTCGCGGTGAGCGGGCAGGCGCTGCTCATCCTCGCCGTCGCGGGCGCGATGTGGCTCATCGGCGACTACCTGTACGGCACGGGCATCGGCATCCTGGTCGCCGTCCTCGCGCTGGTGTGGTGGAGCGGCTGGTTCTTCGGCGTGCCGCTCGGCATGCGCGCTCACCACCACCGGCACCACGCAGACGCCGAGCCGCCCTCCGAGCACTCACCCGAGCATCCCGACCGCTACGAGTGACGCCGGCGCGTCGGCGGGCCCGGACCTCACCAGGAAGACCCATCACCAGGAGTAGAAGCCCTGCCCGGACTTGCGACCGAGTTCGCCGCGCCCGACCTTGTCGCGCAGGAGCTGCGGAGGCTCGAATCGAGACCCCAACGCGGTGGCCAGGTACTCGGCGATAGCCAATCGGACGTCGAGCCCCACGAGGTCGGTCAGGCGCAGCGGCCCGACCGGATGCTTGTAGCCCAACGTCATCGCGGCGTCGATGTCGGCCGGAGAGGCGACGCCGGCCTCGACCATGCGGATCGCCTCCAGCCCGAGCGCGACACCGAGCCGGCTGCTGGCAAAGCCTGGCGAGTCGCGCACGACGATCGGTGTCTTGCCCAGCCCCGCGACCCACGTGCACGCCGTCTCGCGCACAGCTTCACCCGTCGCCGTCCCGACGACGACCTCGACGAGCGCGCTGGCCGGCACCGGGTTGAAGAAGTGCATGCCGAGGAAGCGGTCGGGACGGCGGACGGCGGCCGCCAACTCGTCGATCGACAGGCTGCTCGTGTTCGTCGCGATGATGGCGTCAGCCGCGGCGATGTCGGACGCCGCCCCGAGCACCCGCGCCTTGAGGGCAGCATCCTCCGGAACGGCTTCGACGAGCAGCTCGGCGCCGATGATGTCGCCGGCATCCGTCGTGGCGACGAGGCGGTCACGAGCTTCGGCATCGCCGCCGGGCAGCTGCCCACGGCGCCCGCTCTCGTCGAGGTAGGCCGCGACGCGGTCGGCAGCAGCTGCGGCGCGCGCGGCGTCGGCCTCGACGACGACGACCCGGCTACCTGCCACGAGCAGGGCGTGCGCGATACCGGCCCCCATTTGCCCGCCGCCGAACACGGCCGCCATTTTCGGGACGCCGGCACTGCCTCCCGCCGGCTCGCTCACGACGCGCCGGCTTTGGGCCGCAGGTCGACGATGCGCTTCATCTTGCCGACCGAGCGCTCGACCGTGCCCGGCTCGACGACCTCAACCTGGACGTGGACGCCGAGCGCGCCGTGGATGTGCGCCCGCAGATCCTGGGCCAGCTCCGCCCTTCGGTCGGCTGCGACGCTCGCCGGCCGGCACTCGACCCGCACCATGAGTTCGTCCAGTCGGTGCGGCCGCGTCAACACGCATTGGAAGTAGGGGGTCAGCTCGGCGTTGGCCAACACGACTTCCTCGATCTGGGTCGGGAACAGGTTGCAGCCGTGGATGATCATCATGTCGTCGCTACGGCCGGTCACCTTCTCCATGCGGCGGAACGCCGGACGCGCCGTCCCCGGCAACAGGCGGGTGAGGTCGCGGGTGCGGTAGCGCACGATCGGCATGGCCTCCTTGGTGAGGGAGGTGAAGACCAGCTCGCCGCGCTCGCCGTCGGGCAGCACCGCTCCGGTCAGCGGATCGATGACCTCCGGGTAGAAGTGGTCCTCCCACACGTGCAGGCCGTCCTTCACCTCGACGCACTCGCTCGCGACGCCTGGCCCTATCACCTCCGACAAGCCGTAGATGTCGACGGCGTGCATGTCGAGGCGGGTTTCGATCTCGCCGCGCATCTCCTCGGTCCACGGCTCGGCGCCGAAGATGCCGACCTGAAGCGACACCGACCGCGGGTCGACACCCTGGCGTTCCATCTCGTCGAGGATCGTCAGCATGTACGACGGCGTGACCATGATGATTTCCGGCTCGAGGTCGACGATGAGTCTCACCTGACGCTCGGTGGCCCCACCGGAGGCGGGGATCACCGTGCAGCCGAGCCGCTCCGCGCCGTAGTGGGCGCCGAGCCCACCGGTGAACAAGCCGTAGCCGTACGCGACGTGCACCCGCATGCCGCGGCGGCCGCCGGCGGCGCGGATCGACCGCGCGACGACGTCGGCCCAGGTGTCGACGTCGCCCTGGGTGTATCCGACAACGGTCGGCTTGCCCGTCGTCCCGCTCGAGGCGTGGAGGCGGACGACCTGCTCGCGCGGGACGGCGAACATCCCGAACGGATAGTTGTCGCGGAGGTCGTTCTTCGTGGTGAACGGGAAGCGCGCGAGGTCGGCGAGTTCGGTGACATCGTCGGGGTGGACGCCGTGCGCGTCGAACTGCTGCCGGTAGAACGGCACGTGGTCGTAGGCGAGCCGCAGCGTTGCCTGGAGGCGATCCAGCTGCACGGCGCGGAGCTCGTCGCGAGACAGCCGCTCCGCCGGATCGAACTCGGCCGGATCGGCGCGCAGCAACGCGGGCATGCTCCCACCTTGGCACGACCGCGCGGGCCGGCAAAGCCTGCGCGTACGTTCCGGCGATCAGCCGGCGAGCGTCTGGCTCTCCAGCTCGAGGAGGCGGAGGTACGCCGGTCTGGTCAGGAACTCGACGTACTCGTCCGCGAACGCGACCTCGCAGAACAGGTCGACGGCGTCGGAGAAGGGCCGCCGGTCGAACTCGGCATCGCCGACTTCGCTGCGCAGCTTCTGCACCTCCTCCTGCAGGATCGCGTCGACCAGTCCGGGCGTGACGACGGCGCCTTCGGCTGTCGCCACCGCATGGTGCAGCCATTGCCAGATTTGCGAACGCGAGATCTCGACGGTGGCCGCGTCTTCCATCAGGTTGTTGATGGCGACGGCACCCTGGCCGCCGAGCCAGGCTTCGAGGTAGCGAAGGCTGACGGCGACGTTCTGGCGAATGCCCGCCTCGGTGACCTCACCCGGCGTCTTGCTGATCGACAGCAGGTCGACTGCGGTGATCGGCTCGCCCGCGGCCGTGACGTCGAGCTGGTTCGGTCGTTCGCCCAGGACGGCGTCGAAGACCTCCTGGCAGGTGGCCACGAGATCGGGGTGGGCGACCCACGACCCGTCGAAACCGTCGGCGGCTTCCCGCTGCTTGTCGGCGCTCACTCGATCGAGCGCGGCAACCGTCACCTGGGGGTCGCGCCGGTTCGGCACGAACGCCGCCATGCCGCCGATGGCATGGGCGCCGCGCCGGTGGCAGGTACGGACGAGCAGCTCGGTGTATGCGCGCATGAACGGCACGGTCATCGTGACGTCGGCCCGGTCGGGCAGCACGAACTGCTCCCCCGCAGCGCCGAAGTTCTTGATGATGCTGAAGATGTAGTCCCACCGGCCCGCGTTCAGCCCGGCGGAGTGCTCGCGCAACTCGTAGAGGATCTCTTCCATCTCGAACGCGGCGGTGATCGTCTCGATGAGCACCGTCGCACGAACGGTGCCTCGCGGGATCGCCAGCAACTCCTGGGCGCGGCAGAAGACGTCGTTCCACAGCCTCGCCTCGAGGTGATTCTCCAGCTTGGCCAGGTAGAAGTACGGCCCGAGGCCGCTTTCGATCTGCCGCGTCGCGCAGTGGTAGAAGTACAACCCGAAGTCGACGAAGCTGGCGCCGACGCACCGGCCGTCGACGCGCAGGTGCTTCTCGGGCAGGTGCCAGCCGCGCGGCCGCACCATGATGGTCGGCAGCTCGGTGCCGAGCCGGTACTCCTTGCCTTCGGGGCTGGTGAAGTCGATGCGCCGCTCGATCGCAGCGATCAGGTTCGCCTGACCTGTGACGACGTTGCGCCACGTCGGGCTGGAGGAGTCCTCGAAGTCGGCCATCCACACGCGGGCGCCGGAGTTCAGCGCGTTCACGGTCATCTTGCGGTCGGTCGGGCCGGTGATCTCCACCCGGCGATCGGCCAACCCGGGTGCGATGGGCGCGACCCGCCAGCTCGAGTCGTCCCGCACTCGTTGGGTCTCCGGTAGGAAGTCGAGCAGCTCCCCTTCGGCGAGCCGCCGGCGCACCTCGCGCCGGCGCCGCAGCAGCTCGACCCGCCGCTCGGCGAATTCGCCGTCGAGCGCGGCGACGAACGCTAGCGCCTCGGGGGTGAGCACCTCGTCGTATCGCGGGCCGGTCGGGCCGACCACCTCGATTCGCCGCACGAAAGCTGCGGCGTCCAGCTGGTTCATCGTGCTCACCTCACACCCCTGTCACAGACGGCACCGCAGCCGCGGCATGAGCGAACTGGTCCTCTTCGGTCGAGCCGCGCAACGCGACCGTCTGGCTGCGCGGGTCGATCGCCGTCGCGACCAGGTCGAAGTAGCCGGTGCCGACCTCGGCCTGGTGCCGGGTCGCGGTGTACCCGTGCCGCTCCGAGCCGAACTCGGCCTCCTGCAACCGCACGTAGGCCGGCATCCCCTCGATGGCGTAAGACCGGGCCAGCTCGAACATCGTGTGGTTCAGCGCGTGGAAACCGGCCAGCGTGATGAACTGGAACCGGTAGCCGAGCGCACCGAGTTCGGCCTGGAATCGGGCGATCGCGGCGTCGTCGAGGTTGGCCCGCCAGTTGAACGACGGCGAGCAGTTGTAGGCGAGCAGCTTGCCTGGGTAACGCGTGTGGATCGCCTGCGCGAACTCCCGGGCCAAACCGAGATCGGGAGTCGCCGTCTCGACCCACAGCAGGTCGGCGTAGGGCGCGTACGCGAGGCCGCGGGCGATCGCGGCCTCCAAGCCGTTGCGCACACGATAGAAACCCTCGGGTGTGCGCTCGCCGGTGCAGAACGCGGCGTCGAGCTCGTCGACGTCGCTGGTGACGAGATTCGCGCCGAGTGAGTCGGTGCGGGCGATGACCACGGTCGGCACCCCGGCGATGTCGGCGGCGAGCCGCGCCGCGTTCAGGGTGCGCACGTGCTGGCTGGTCGGCACCAGCACCTTGCCCCCGAGGTGGCCACACTTCTTCTCCGCCGCGAGCTGGTCTTCGAAGTGCACGCCCGCCGCGCCGGCTGCTATCAGCGCCTTGGTCAGCTCGAAGACGTTGAGGACGCCACCGAAGCCCGCCTCGCCGTCCGCGACGATCGGGGCAAGCCACTCGATCGGGTCGGTCGCGCCCTCAGCGGTGGCGATCTGGTCGGCACGCAACAACGCGTTGTTGATGCGGCGCACGACGGCCGGCACCGAGTTCGCCGGATACAGGCTCTGGTCGGGGTAGGTCTGACCGGCGAGGTTGGCATCGGCCGCGACCTGCCAGCCCGAGAGGTAGATCGCCTGCAAGCCGGCCCGCACCATCTGCACGGCTTGGCCGCCGGTCATCGCGCCCAGGGCGGGGAGATAGGGCTGGGTGGTCAGCAGCCGCCAAAGCCGCTCGGCGCCGCGGCGCGCAAGCGTGTGCTCCTCGCGCACCGAACCGGCGAGCCGGACGACGTCGGCCGCGCCGTAGCTGCGCTGCACCCCTCGCCACCGAGGGTCGCTCGCCCACTCCCGCGCCAGGCGTTCGCTGCGCTGCTCTGCGCGCCGCGTCGCACCTGTCGGGCCCATCGGGTCCATCGGGTCCATCGGGTCGGTCAGGTCCGTTGCCATGGCCACCACTCCAGCGCCTAGGGGTTCCCAAGAGACTGCGACCGTTCCCGGAAACTTCACCTACTCGGAGGTGGTGAAGAACTGTCAAAGTTGCGCTATGGTCACGAGAATGCGAAGTTCAGCGGCCGATCTCGCCCAACCGCAACGTGGCGACCTGCTCACGGTGGGCCGGCGGCTGCGGTTCCTACGCGAGCAACAACACCTCACCCTTGCCGACCTCGGCGTCAAGGTGGGCTGCACCGCATCCCACCTGTCGACGATCGAGAACGGACGCCGCGAACCTCGCCTGCGGCTGCTGCACGATCTCGCCTCGGCGCTCTCGGTACCGGTCGGTGAACTACTCAAGCCGGAGGCGCCGTCGCGGCGAGCGGCGCTCGAGATCAACCTCGAACGCGCGCAGCGCGACCCGAGCTACGCCGAACTCGGGCTGCCGCTCGTGCATCCCGGACGCCGCCTGCCCACCGAAGTGCTCGAGGCACTCGTCGGCTTGCACGCCGAGTTGCGCGCCCAGGCGAACCGGCGGGCGGCGACGCCGGAGGAGGCACGGCGCGCGAACGTCGAGCTGCGGCAGTCGATGCGCGCGCGTAACAACTACTACGCGGAAGTCGAAGCTGCGGTAAAGCCGTTGCTCGATGCGGTGGGGCATGCGGGTGGCCCGCTTTCGCACCAGTCGATCGCGGCGATCGCCGAACACCTCGGCTTCACGCTGCATCATGTCGGCGACCTGCCGCGGTCGACACGGTCGGTCACCGACCTGCGGCACCGGCGCATCTACCTGCCGCGGCCCAACGTAGTCAGCAGCCACGACCCTCGGGCGATCGTGCTGCAAACCCTCGGCCACTTCGTCTTGGGCCACGCCGATCCGAACGACTTCGGCGACTTCTTACGCCAGCGGGTCGAGGCGAACTACTTCGCCGCAGCCTTGTTGATGCCCGAGGCGCCGGCGGTCGAGTTCCTGGAGAAAGCCAAGAAGCAGCGCGATATCGCCGTCGAAGACCTGCGCGACATGTTCGCGGTGTCGTATGAGACCGCGGCACACCGGTTCACCAACCTCGTCACGCAGCATCTGGGTGTTCGGGTGCACTTCATGCGGGTGCACGAGAGCGGCACCATTTACAAGGCCTACGAGAACGACGGCGTGTCGTTCCCGACCGACCCCCTGGGGGCGATCGAAGGACAACTCGGTTGCCGCGCGTGGGCCTCGCGCATGGTGTTCAGTTCAGGCGACCGCTACTCGAGCTTCACGCAGTACACCGACACGCCGTCCGGCACCTACTGGTGCGAAGCGCACGTCGAGGCGACGACGAGTGGCGAGTATGCGATCAACGTGGGAGTGCCCTACTCCGACGCGCGTTGGTTCCGTGGGCGCGACACGAACCGGCGGATGACCTCGACCTGCCCGGATCGCAGCTGCTGCAGGCAGCCGGCGCCGGCGGTGAGCGCACGGTGGGAGGGCCATGCGTGGCCTTCGGCGCGCGCGCACTCGCATCTGTTGGCGGCACTACCGCCGGGCACCTTCCCGGGGGTCGACGAACCCGACGTCTACGGGTTCCTCGACCGGCACGCCGACGACGAACCGGCGGAGTAGGCATCGCCCCTTCATCGACGCAACCCTCCGCCCCGCGAAACGCCACGATTCGCGGGCGAGCACACCGCGGCCACGCCCGCGAAACGCCACATTCGCGGGCGACACACCGCGGCCACGCCTCGCGAAACGCCACATTCGCGGGCGACACACCGGCGCGGTCGCCAGTGGGTCGAGCGCCGAGGCCGTGGTGACGAACTCAGCGTTGGACGCGCGCGCCGCTGCCCTTGACCAGTGCCTCGACGTCGGCGAGACGGGCGGTCGACGTATCACCCGCAGTGGTCATAGCCAGCGCGCCGTGCGCCGCACCGTATTCGACCGCCATCGCCAACGGCATCTCTTGCAGCAGCCCGTAGATGAGCCCGGACGCGAACGAGTCACCGCCGCCGACCCGGTCCAGAATCTCCACGTCGGTGCGGGCCGTCGCCTGCGCGAACCCGCCGTCCGCCGACCACGCGATGCCGCTCCAGTCGTTGCGAGTAGCGCTGCGCACGCCGCGCAACGTCGTCGCGATGACCTTGAAGTTCGGGAAGGCCACGGCGGCCGCCGAAATCATCGACTTGAAGCCCTCGATCGGCAGGGTCTGCAGGTGCTCGTCGGCGCCCGGCACCGCGAGCCCGAGGCACGCGGTGAAGTCCTCCTCGTTGCCGATCATCACGTCGACGTAGGAAGCCAACCGCTTGTTGACTTCCTGCGCCCGCGCCTGGCCGCCGACCGCTTTCCAAAGGCTCGGCCGGTAATTGAGGTCGTAGGAGATAACCGTGCCGTGCTTGCGCGCGGCAGCCATCGCCGATTCGACGACAGCGGGCGTCGTCTCCGAAAGCCCGGCGAAGATGCCGCCGGTGTGAAACCAGCGGACCCCCAACTCTCCGAACAAGTGCTCCCAATCGACGGCATCGACCGGCATCTGTGCGGCTGCGGTGTGGCCGCGATCCGATATGCCGAGTGCCCCGCGCAGGCCGAAGCCGCGTTCGGTGAAGTTGAGCCCGTTCCGCACGCTGCGCCCGACGCCGTCGTAGGGCACCCAGCTGACGAACGTCTGGTCGACGCCGCCCTGGAGCATGAGGTCTTCGACGAGCCGGCCGATGTCGTTATCGGCGAGGCTGGTGACGATCGCGGTGCGCATGCCGAAGCACCGGCGGAGTCCGCGCGCGACGTTGTACTCGCCACCGCCTTCCCACACCCGGAACTGGCGCGCATTGCGCACCCGATCCTCCCCCGGATCGAGCCGGAGCATGACCTCGCCCAACGACACGAGGTCATAGCGGCACTCCGCTGCCGGCCTGATCGCCAGCTCACCCATCACGGCTCCTCGTCCTGCCTGCCCGCTATGTATGCGGCTCCTCGCGCCAGGGTCTCGATCTCGTCCCACGCGCCGCGAGCGATCGCATCTCGCGGCACCATCCAACTGCCGCCGACTGCCAGCACCGAAGGATGCGCGAGATAGCCCACGGCAAGCGCGGCGTCGATGCCGCCGGTCGGCACGAAACGGACGTCGGGAAACGGCGCCGCCAGCGCCTTCAGCGTGGCCAGCCCGCCGAGCGCCTCCGCCGGGAAGAGCTTCAGGACGTCGAGACCCGCCGCGCGGGCGCGCATGATCTCGGTGGCGGTCGCGACACCGGGCAAATAAGGCACGGCGAGGTCTCGGCACCGGGCATCGACGTCCGCGTCGAAACCGGGAGACACGATGAAACGGGCGCCTGCTTGCCTCGCGGCGTCGGCCTGAGCTACGGAGGTCACCGTGCCGGCACCGACCACGACGTCCGACCTGTTGGCGACCGACGAGATCGCCGCGGCAGCAGCGGCGGTACGGAACGTGATTTCCATGCACCCGATGCCACCTGCCGCGAGCGCCTCGGCGAGTGGCACGGCGTCGTCCGCCCGATCGAGGACGACGACAGGCACGATGCGCAGCGAGGTGAGCTGCGCCACGAACTCGGCAGACGACATGGCGGCCGTTTCGGCAGCCGGTGCCTCGGGCACGTCGCTACCTTCCTGTCGGGCGGCGGTGAACGTGAAAACGTCTGGAGCGAGGCCGAATACTACCGCCCCGGCGCTACGGTTTCGGAGGACGCTCCGGGGCACACGAGGGGCATGAAGAAGATACTCGAACTGATCGTTTGCATCTTTCACCCCATCGCGGTCGTCCTCGCCTGGATCGACCTGGCGAAACGGACGGACATCGAGGGCGGGACGAAAGTCGCATGGGCGGTGTTCTTGATCTTCCCGCTCGTGCCGTTCCTCTACGTGCTCACCGGCAGCGAACTCTGGTAGCCCTGGTAGCCGCCGGCTACTTGGCGGCCTGCCTGGCCACGTCCTACTTGGCGGCCTGCCTGGCCACGTCGTCGTCCGACTCGCCGTCGGATGCGTCACCCGGTGCTGAGCCTTCCGAGGCCTCGCCCGCTTGCTCCTGCCGCTTCTCCTGCTTTTGTTGCAAGCGGTGGACGACGGGTGAGGTGTCGAGCACCACGATGCCGAGGAAGAACAGGCTCAACCCGATGGCCGTGCCGGTGAGGTTCCAGGCGGCGGTGCGGATCGTCTCCCCGAAGAGGGCGACGCCCAAGACGATCGCCACCGACGGCTCCGAGGCGTCGATCACCGGCATGCTCGCGGCAAGCGGGCCGGCTTGATAGGCGCTCTGCACGAGCAGCACGCCGACGACCGTGACCGGCACGAGCGCGTACGACTGCCACGCGGTGAACACGTCGACCACACCGCGCTTGAGGAGTGCAACCGTGGCGGCAAGTAGAGCCGACTGCAACGCCATCACGACGGCCGCCGCGAAGGCGTAGAGCGACGAGCGGACCGCACCTTGGGCACGTCGGCGTCCGACGAATACCGCCGCTCCGGCCGCGACCGCGACGATGCCGATCGCGATGAACCAAGAGACCAGCGGCGCCAGCGGGTTCCCCGGTTGTGGCCACGCGGAGATGACGCCGATGCCGAGCCCTGCCGCAACGGTGACGACGCCCAGCCATTCGCGTGCGTGCAGGCGCATCTTGTAGAGCCGCACCGAGATCGGCACGGCGAAGAGCAGCTCGCTCAAGAAGATCGGCTGCACCAGTGCGAGCGGCCCGAAAGCGAGCGCCACGGCTTGGAACGCGTAGGACGCCACGCCCGCGGCCAACCCGAGGAGCCATAGCCGGTTTCGCAGCAGCGAGGAGAAGAGCCGAAGCGACAACGCCTCACCCTCTGGCCGGGCGCTTGCGGCCCGCTGCTGAAGAACGCCCGTGGTGGCAAGGAAACCGCCGGCCACGATCGCAGCACCGATCGCAACACCCATGTTGGCCATGTCCTCGCCGTACCCGCGACGGCGCCAGCCGACGCCACGCGGGCTGGCCACACCTCGCTGGCCCTGCGCCGAGTGGTCAAGCGACCGAGTGGTCATGCGGCAGGGCGGGTAGGCAGAGCAACGATGTGGGTCTTCCTTGCGGCAATCACCGCCGGGTTCTTGTTCGCACTGGGCTCGGTGGTTCAGCAGCGCGCGGCTTCGGCCGCGCCACCGGAAAAGACCCTTTCCTTCGCGCTGCTCCTCTGGCTCGTCCGGCGGCGCCTCTGGCTGGCCGGTATCGGCGCGTCGGTGCTGGGCAACATGTTCGGTGCCGCCGCGATCGGCAAGGGCGGCGTCGCGCTGGTGCAGCCGCTGTTCACCGTGCGCCTCGTTTTCGCGCTGCCTCTCGCGACCTTGCTGAACCGGTTGCGCATTCCCGCGCGCGACTGGTTGAGCGCGATCGCCACGGCCGTCGGACTCGCCGCGTTCATCGCGATCGGGCACCCGCACAAGGGTCATCCGCTGCGGGCTTCGACTCTGTCGTGGGGCGCCGCGGCCGCGGCCGTCGCTGTCTGCGTATTCGTGATCGTCCAGATCGCACGAGGAGCCGGCGCTGTGCGAGCGGCCGGCCTGCTCGGAACAGCCGCCGGCATGCTCTTCGGCTTGCAGGCCTCGCTGACCGAGACCTCACTCGCTCTCCTCCACCGGGAGGGCGTCGGCGGCATGTTCTTGCACTGGCAGCCCTATCTGCTGATCGTCGCCGCCCTCTACGGTGCGCTCCTCATCCAAAGCGCGTATGAGATGGCGCCGCTCACCGCGTCGTTCCCATCGCTCGCTACGGTCGAGCCGCTGGTCGGGTTGTTGATCGGCGTGACCGTGCTGCACGGAAAGCTCCATGTCTCACCGACGTCACTGGTCGGAGAGATCGCAGCGCTATGCGTCATGGCGTTCGGAGTGCTCAGCCTGGCCCGGTCGCCGCTCGTGACGGGGCAGCTCGCTGCGATGCAGCGCCGCAGGGACGAAGGCATCGCCTATCAGACGACCGAAGAGATCGAGCGATTGCTCGTGGAAGCCGAAAATACCGTGACTTCGTGCCGCATCAGCGGGCGCTCGACGGGCAGCGCTCACACCGCCCCGACGGCACAGGAGCTCGACCGTCTGGTGGCCCGGGCGCGCGAGCAGTTGGCCCGGCTCGCTCCGCTCATGGCCGAAATGTCGGCCCACCACGAATCGGAGCTACGCGCCTTGCAAGCATTGCCCGCGCGTGAGCGGATGACCCTCGAACCTCTCGAGCGGGAACTGGACGAGCGCCAGCAACAGATTGCCGCCTGGAGGGATCGACTGAGCAAGGAACTCGACGAGCTCCTGGAGTCACGCCGGCACTCCGACGCCCGCTGACGGTGACGCAGGCGGCTGGTTCACGGCCGTGAACACATTCGCCACGTACCAGTTCCAGGTTTGTTCCAAGCCGTCCCGCAGCGCCACGGTAGGGCGGAAGCCGAGCACTCGCCGCGCGAGATCGGCGCGCGCCGTGTTGCGCTCGACCTCGCCGGCGCGCGCCGGCCGGTACTCCACCGGATACCCGGGCCGGCGGCCGGCAACCGACCGGCACAGATCGGCCAACCGCTCGACGCTCGTCTCGGTGCCGGTCGCAAGATGCATAGCGGAACCGCCCGGGACGTCGCGGTGCAGCGCAGCCTCGATCGCCGCGCAAACATCATCGACGTGGATGTAGTCGCGCGTCGAGCGCCCGTCACCGTAGACGACCAAGGGCTTGCCGTCATGTAAGGCGCGGAAGAACGCAGTGACCGCGCCCTTCTTGTGCGCGCTGAACGGACCATACAGATTCGCGAACCGCAACATGATCGTGCGCATGCCATACGACTTCGCGTACGCGTGGCAGTACGCTTCGGCAGCTGCTTTGCTGGCGCCGTACGGCGAGAGTGGGCGGGGCGCAGACTGCTCGTCGACCGGCGGTGGTGCGTCACCGATCAGTGCACCGCCGGTCGAGGCGAACACCACACGCTCGACACCGGCTACCCGCGCGGCATCCAAGACCGCCAGGGTGCCACGGACGTTGACGTCGAAGTTCGTCGCCGGGTCGGCCACGGAGTCGACGACGGAACCAGCAGCGGCAAGGTGGACGACGGCGTCGGCACCGCGCACAGCACGGCCGATCGCGTTGCCGTCGCGGATATCGGCTGCCACGAACTCGACATCGGCAGGCAGGCTGCTGGCGCGGGTGCCCGCGGACAGGTTGTCGACGACCCGCACCCGCCACCCGTGCAAGCGGCGTACGAGGTTGTTGCCCACGAAGCCGGCGCCTCCGGTGATCAAGACCAACGGGGCGCGCGCCGCCCTCATCCGCGGGGCGACCGGCTCATGCGCTCGCGACCACAACAGCGCCTCCTGAAGCTATCCGTTCGATGTACGTCACGGGGTCGGTGCCGAACAACGCGCGCCCGCGCCGAACGCGCTCGGTACGCACCGGCTCGGTCGTAACCCGCTCGAGTGCGGCGAGGAGTTCGCGCGGCCGGCTGACGACGTCGGTCAGCCCGGCGCGGGCCATCATCCGCGCGTCGTCGCGGCCGTGGCCCGCAATCGGCCGGTACGTCACGACAGGCACGCCGAGCGCCAGCGCCTCCTTGGCGCTCGACCCCGCAGCGTTGTCGATGACGACGTCGGCTTGCGCCATCTCGGTGGCCATGTCGTCGACCCACCCCAACGCCTCGACGCCGGACGTCCGCGACAAGCGCCGGCGCAAGGCCTCGTTGCGCCCGCAGACCACGACCGGCGTCCAGCCGGGGGCCTGCGCCACGA
The DNA here is from genome assembly GCA_963782965.1 of uncultured Actinomycetes bacterium. Taxonomy (GTDB): domain Bacteria; phylum Actinomycetota; class Actinomycetes; order Acidothermales; family Acidothermaceae; genus CAWALV01. The sequence continues at coordinate 1,273,515 of CAWALV010000002.1, read as the reverse complement.
CGCGAGCCGCTTCCTCGACCGGCCCGAAACCCAGTGAGCCAGCCACCACGAACGCGAGCCGGTCGACGTCCGGGCGGGTCGCCGTTCGCCGCGCCGTCCCGGCGAACTTCTCCCGGACGACGGGCTCGCACACCTCGACGCGGCGCTGGGCCCGCTGCCGCTCGGCGACCTCCAACGCGGCCTCACGGGTGATGGTCAAGTACAGATCCGTGCCCGGGTGCAGCCAGAGGTTGTGCACACCGAACGTGGTGATGAAGGTGACCGCGGGGACGCCGAGTTCGCCGCGCGTCCTCAAGCGGGCGGCCATCACGCCCGCCAGGTGGTAGGTCGACACGACGACGTCGGGCCGAAAGCTGCGGAGCACGCGGCGCAGGCCCCGCGTGGCGAGCAGGACAGGAATTTGCGCCCGCTCGGCGCGCTCTTGGCGGGCGAGGAAGAACCGCTGGTAGACGACGTCGTAGAGCCACGGCGCCCGCCTGACCATCCACGGATACACCCATCTCAAGAACCGCCCGGCCGGCGCCGGCATCAACTCCAGCATGTCGGCGATCTGCGCCCGGTGGCCGCGGGAGCCGAGCCGGCGCGCAAGCTCGCGGCTCACCTGGAGGTGACCGCCCCCCATGGCAGCCGTCACGATCAATACGCGGTAGGCCTCCCCAGCTTCGTGCACCACCGACTCCCTGCCGTTCCTGCCGCAGCTACGCGGCACGTCTGCCCTAGCCGGCGCAGCTGCGCGGCACCACGTTCAGGGCATTCCGCCAGGCGCGCCGCGTAAACGAACTCGCGTCGGCGACTGTGGGCGGCGCCGTGCTGAGGCACCGGCCCGGCGAGTGCACGGTCAGTCGGACGGCGCCGCGCCGAGGCGCACCCCGAGCTCGGCGGTGAGCTGGTGGATGTGCTCGGTGAGGCTATGCACCTTCTCCGTGAGGTCGGTGTTCTGCCGCAGCAACTGGTCGATCTTCTGGGTCTCGTCATAGTGGTGCGCGGCGAGCGTTTCGTCCCTGGCGGCAGCGCGGTTCTGACTCATCATGATGATCGGCGCCTGAAGGCCGGCGAGGCCGGACAGGAAGAGGTTCAAGGCGATGTAGGGGTAAGGATCGAACTCCTTGTGGTGGATGACGTGTTCCAACAGGACGGTATTGACCAACATCCAGACGACGATCATTCCCAGGAACAAGAAGATGAACGGCCACGAGCCACCGAACGCGGCGATGTCGTCGGCCACGCGCTGGCCGAACGTCCGGTCTTCCGCCGCCTTCTTCAGGGCCGGGTGCCGGTGTTCGCGGTGGCGATGCTCGTGCGCCGCTTCGGGCGGCGGCTCGGAACCGGGTGAGGCCCCGCCCCGCGGTGGCGGGAGCAACGGACTGTCGTGCGATGCACCGGCGTCCACCGAAGCCTCCATGTCATCTCGACATCACGTGAGCGAAGCGTCGCACCACGCGGTCGCCACCCCGCTTCGACACGCGGATCCGCCACCCGATCACCGGCGGGCGCGCGTTAAGCTGCGGGACTGTGCCAACCGACGCTCACTCCGCCGCCACTGATCGCGCAACTGGTTCCGCCGTTGATGCGGGAATGCGCGATCCCATGTTCGACGATGTGCTTGCGGCGAACGCGGTGTACGCCGAACACTTCGAGTTCGCCGACCTGGAAGCTCGCGCCGCGAAGGGTCTCGCGGTCTTGACGTGCATGGACTCCCGCATCGATCCGCTCGGAATGCTCGGCCTGCGGCCCGGCGATGCGAAGATCCTTCGCAATGCCGGCGCCCGGGTCACCGACGACGTCCTGCGTACGTTGGTGCTCGCGTCATACCTGCTGGGCGTCGACCGGGTCATGGTGGTCGCACACACCCGGTGCCGCATGGCGGGCGGTACCGAGGACGACGTCCATGCGGCGATCGACGACGCGGGCGGGCCGGACACCCGCAGCATCTCGTTCCTCACGACCACCGACCAGGAGGCTGCGCTGCGCAAGGACGTGCAGCGAGTCCGGTCCTGGCCCTACCTGGGCAAAGTCTCCGTAGGCGGCTTCATCCTCGACCTCGCCACCGGGCGGCTCGACCGCGTCTGCTGAGCGGGCCCATCACCGGCGTCGGCCGGAGCGTCGCGCAGCTTCACCGCCGCCACCACGGCAGCGATGAACACCGTCGCCGCCGAGAGCAGCAGCGCAACGTGCAGCCCCGCGTAGAACGCGTCGTAAAGGGCCTGCACCAGCTGCTGGACATCTGACGACGCTTGCGACACCGGTCCGCCCAGGCCGATGCCGCCATTGAGGATCGCCGAGGTCACGAAGCTCTTCAGGCCGCCCATGCCGAGCGCGTCGAGGCGACTCGTCGCGTGCGCCACCAAGGTCGAGTTGACGATCGCACCGAGCACTGCCGTGCCGAGGACGGCGCCGATCTCGCGGCTGGTGTTCACCGCCGAGCTGGCCATCCCGGCCCGATCCGCGGGTACCGCGTTGACCACGGCGAACGCCGTCGGTACGACCGTGATGCCGATGCCGAGGCCGGCCACGACGAGTGCACCCGCCACCGGAAGGTAGGTCTGGTGCGGGCCGAGCGCGCGGTCGGCGAGAAGCAGCCCGACCGCGAGCAGCAGGGCGCCGTAGATGATCGGACGCCGTGAGCCGGTCTTCGCGATCCAGCGACCGGTGAGCAGCGATGCCACCACCATCGCCACCATCATCGGCACGAACTGGCCCGCGATCCGCAACCCGCCGTAGCCGAGCACGATGTTCATGTAGAGCGCCGCAAAGAAGAACACGGCGAAAGTGCCGAAGTACGCGGCGAACGCAACCAGGTTGGGCACGTTGAACGCGGCCGACCGCAAGTAGGCCGGCGGCACCAGTGGGTCGCGGGCGCGAAACTGCCGCACGACGAATCCCACCGCGGCGAGGCCCGAGAGTGCGATCAGCGTCACCACGTACGCCGTGCCGAAGCCGTCGGTCTCGCCGCGGATCACGCCGAACACGAGGAGCGACAAACACAGCGCGCCGGCCGCAGCGCCGACCACATCGATGCGACGGTCGGCCGCCCGCGGCGACACCGGCAAGACGGCCGCACCCACCGACAGCGCGAGCGTCCCGAAGAACAGGTTGAACCAGAAGATCCAGCGCCAGTCGCTCAAACCGACGATGATGCCGCCGATCACCGGGCCCAGTGCGAGCGCCAAGCCGGACACCGCAGCCCACACGCCGGTGGCGCGGGCGCGGGCCCCGCGGCCCGGATACAGATGCCGCAACATCGCCAGCGTGCCCGGTTCGGAGGCCGCCGCTCCCAAGCCCATCACAGCGCGCCCGCTGATCAGCATGGACGGATCCGTCGCGAGCGCACACACCACGGAGCCGGCGCAAAAGATCGCGGCGCCGGTGAACATGACCCTTCGCTGCCCGAACTTGTCACCGAGCGCACCGGCGAACAGCATCATGCTGGCGAAGACCAGCGCGTAGCCGTTCACGATCCACTGCAACGACTGCACCCCGGCGTCCATGCGCTGCTGAATGTCGCCGAGCGCGACGCTCACGACGGTGTTGTCGAGAAAGGTCAGGAACAGCAGGGTGCAGACGGCGACGAGGCCGAGCCCGCGCCGGCCGGAGCGCAGCGTCGACGGCGGCAAAGGCGTGGAAGGCGGCAAAGGGGACGCTGTCATCGCTGGCTCATCGCGAAGCGATCAATGGCTCGTCGCCGCCTCATTCAGCGCGCACCCGCTTGCCGTCGCAGTGCCGCCGCCGGCCGGATCTCGCCCGCGGCCTCGCCGAGCGAGACTACCGTGCCGGCCGGTCCGGGAGCGGTAGCCCGGAGCCGCACCTCGTCGCCGTCCTGCAAGTAGCCGCGGACAGAGCCGTCGGCCAGGGTGATCGCTCGCTCACCGCCGTGGGTGAGCTCGAGCAGGGAGCCCACCTGGGTGTCGTCGGAGACGGTGCCCGACCCGAAGAGGTCGCCGGTGCGGATGTGGGCACCGTTGACGGTCAGGTGGGCCAGCTGCTGGGGCGGCGTCCAGTACATCGAGGAGAAGCCGGGCCGCGAGACGACCTCGCCATTGATCGCGAGTTCGAGCCGGACGTCGAGTGCCCACGGTTCGTCGACCCGCAGGTAATCGAGCGGCGGTGGATCCTGCACGGGCGGCGCAACGCGAGCGGCGTCGAGCACGTCGAGCGGGACCACCCAGGGGCTGATCGTCGTCGCGAACGACTTCCCGAGGAACGGTCCGAGCGGCACGTACTCGTAGCCCTGGATGTCGCGCGCGCTCCAGTCGAGCAGCAACACCACACCGAAGACGTGCTCCGCGAACTCGCCCGTGGCGACCGGAGTCGCACCGCGCGATGGCACCCCGACGACGAAGCCCAGCTCCGCCTCGGCGTCGAGTTGCGTCGTCGGCGCCAGGCGCGTCGCGCCGGCTACACGGTTGTCCGGCAGCTGCCCGTGCGGGCGCACCACGGGAGTGCCCGAGACGACGACCGTTCCGGCGCGGCCGTGGTAGCCGATCGGCATCCGTCGCCAGTTCGGTCGAACCGGATCACTGCCCGGGCGCAGAATCTGCCCGACATTGGCCGTGTGTTGTAAGGAGGAGTTGAAGTCGACGAAGTCGGCAACCTCGAACGGCAGATGCAGGACGGCGCGGTCGGCCGGCACCAACCACCGCTGCGCGCCGGCGTCGAGGACGTCGCGAATGCGGGCCCGGGTCGTAGCCCAGGAACGCCTGCCGGACGCAAGAAAGGCGTTCAGCGAGGCGTGCGCGAACACGTCGTCTTCGAGGCATGGCGCGAGGTCGAGGATGTCACCGCCCACCGCGACGCCCACCCGCGCGCGATCGATCCGGCCGGGCGCGGAGAAGACGCCGAACGGTAACTCGTGGTCGCCGAAACCGTCACGAACGCGCGCGGTCATCGCGACCGGACGGCTCGGCGCAGGCTCCACGGCAGGACGACGGCCACGGCGGCCGGCAGTATCCACCACACCGGGATCGTGGTCGCTCGGCTGACGCCGTACGTCGCCCCGAGCGCGACGGCGACGGCGACGGCGACCCGCCAGTCGTCGCCGACGACGAAGTCGTACCAGAACCGCGCGAACGCAGCGATCCGACGGCGGGCGTTCACCGGCCCGCCATCTCGACGTCGAGTTCGCTCGCTCCAGAGCGGCCACCGGCCAGTCCCCGACGCATGACGGCGACGAGGCAGATCGCGAACACGGCCACGGCGGCGGCGACAACCGGTAACGAGGCATCGTTGCCCGGCCATGCAGCACCCGCGCCTTCGGCACCCCAGAACGTGCCGAACGCCGTGAGCATCACGCCGACCACGAACTTCATCGAATTCTCCGGCACCCGCGCGAGCGGCGCACGAACGGCGAAACCGAGAGCAGCGACGACGACGACCGCCGTCACCGCTGCCACCGCCGCGAGCGGCACGTCGTGATCGTTGCTGCCGAATGTCAGCGCGATGAACACGACCTCCAGCCCTTCGAGCAGCACGCCTTTGAACGACAGAGTGAACGCGTACCAGTCACCGACGTGGCTGCGCCGCTGCACTGCCGCCGCCTGAGCCGCGGCGAGTTCGCGTTCGAAGATCTGCCGCTCGTCGTGCAGGGCCTTGTGCCCGCTCGCCCGCAGGATCGCCTTGCGCAACCACTGCAGGCCGAAGACCAGCAGCAAGCCCCCGACGACGAGCCGCAGGCTGCGCAGCGGAATCGCCGAGACAGCGGGCCCGAGCCCGGCGATCGCGATCGCCAACGCGCCGAGCGCGGCGAACATGCCGAGCAGCGCCGACCGCCACTCACGGGCGGTGCCGGCGGCAAGCACGATCGTGGTCGCCTCCACCGCTTCGACCGCGCACGCGACGAACACGGCGAAGAACAGCGCACCATGAGTCACGCCCGGGTCACCGGCCCCATCGTCATCTCGGCTGCGTCGCGGTTCGGCACGTCCAGTGTGCCCAGTCTGCCCCTCAGAGCGAGACGGCCCGCAGGTGGTAGAGCGCAGCCTGCTCCGGGCGAAGCTCCGGCGCACGCATACCGGCGACCTGGAGTTGCCGTCCGGACGCGGTCACCGATTCCCCGCCCACCGGCGCGGCGGGCGTCGATCCGGGCAACTCGACCCGTTCCACGCGGTACCTCAGCGCTGGGTCGAGGCCGCGGAATCGAAGCGGCGCGGCACCCTCGCGAGGGCTCGCGGCCACCCGGACAGCGTTGAACAACGCCTCGCTGCGGTCCGGCGACACAACGCCATACAGCGCGAGCCCCGGATCTGCGGGACGGTCGACCCGCACGACCAGACCCGTTCGCAACAGATCGCGAATCGACTTGACGAACGCCACGTACCGGGCGAGCTGCCGCCGTTCGTCGGCCCTCGTGGCCGTGAGGTCCCACTCGAACCCGGTGTGGCCGAACGCCGCAACGGCGAGGCGGAAGGACAGGTCGTGCGTCCGGCCCGTCGTATGCGACCGGCCGGACGCCACGTGCGCACCGATCAGCTCGAGCGGGAGCAGGGTCGCGACGCCCTGCACGATGCGCACCCGCTCCAGCGGGTCGATGCAGTCGCTCGGCCACACCCGGTCGGTGTGGGCGAGAACCCCGAAGTCGATCCGCGAACCACCCGAGGAGCACGACTCGATCTCGAGACCGGGGTGTCGCTCCTTCAGCTCGGCCATCAGGCGGTAGGCCGCCAGAACCAGGGCGCGCATGGCCGGCAGGCCGGCACGCGGCCCGCCACGATGCACCGGGTCGGCGACGTCGCGGTTGTGGTCCCATTTGATGTAGGCGATGCCGACGTCCTGGACGAGCGTCGAGATCCGCTCCAGCAGGTAGGCGTAGGCGTCGGGATTCGCGACGTCGAGCACCTGTTGGTGGCGCCGGGGAGGGGGCATCCGACCGGCCGCGCCGAGCACCCATTCCGGGTGCTCCCGCGCCACGTCGGAGTCGAGATTGACCATCTCGGGCTCGAACCACAGACCGAACTCCATGCCCCGGGCCCGCACGTGATCGGCGATCGGGCCAAGGCCCTCCGGCCACACGTCAGGTGAGACGTACCAGTCGCCCAGCCCCGAGGTGTCCGTGCGCCGTGAGCCGAACCAGCCGTCGTCGACCACGAACCGCTCTACGCCGATTTCGGCAGCTGCATCAGCAAGCGCGGCGAGGCGTTCGAAGGAATGATCGAAGAAGACGGCTTCCCAGCTGTTCAGCAGGATCGGCCGCGGGCGCTGCGGATGTTCCGGACGCCGTCGCAGCCACGCGTGTAGCCGGTCCGACGCCCCGTCGATGCCGGCGTTCGAATAGGTGGCATAGACCCACGGCGTGCTCATCGATTCGCCCGGGCCGAGGATCACCTCGCCGGCTTGCAGGATCTCGCCCGCGCCGATCAGCGTGTCGCCGCTGTTGAGGCGCTGTGCGAGGTATCGCTGGTCGCCCGACCAACCGAGGTGGATGCCCCACACCTCGCCGTCCCGATGACCGAAGCCGGCGGTACCGGCCATCAACAGCAGCGGCGAATCGGGACCGGTCCGACCGCGACGCTGCTCGCGCAGCCACGTGCCCTGGGTGAGCTCGCGCCGCTGAAGTTGCGCCTCGTCGCCCCACCGCCCGGCGTAGTCGGCCACCTCGGCCACCAGCTCGGGCACCGGAAGCAGGGTGAGGATGTCGTCGACGACGTACGGCGCAGCCGTGTTCGTGGCCGTGCTCGTCATTGTCTGGCGGTGCCGCAGCACACCCTCAGCGGTCAGCTCCAGCTCGCCGTCGAGCCGCAGTGCCGCGGCCTCGTCCACACCCCGGTAGCCGACCACGTCACCGACGTCCGTGGCCACCATCGTCACGTCGGCCGCCACGAACAGCGGCTGACTCGACATACCGGATCGATGGCCGCTGCACCCGGGCCAGCCGGCCCAGCCCTGCGCGCGCGACGGCGACAAGGTCAGCAGGGCGCCGGTACTGCTAGCTCCTTCCGACGCCGTTGCGTGCGAGGCGCCGGGCAAGGTGGCGCAGTCATCGTCTGAGAGCTCGCCGAGATCGGCACCCCAGTAGGCGATGCGCGGCAGGTCCGACCCGCGCGTATCGAGGACGACGGCCACGCCCGCGCGGCGCAGCACGAACCAACTCATCCCTTGGAGGATCCGAGTGAGAGCCCCGCGATGAACTGCTTTTGCAGGACGACGTACACGAGCAGGGTCGGGATCGCGGTTATCAGAGCACCGGCGGCAAGCAGGTTCTGGTTCACGAAGTACTGACCCTGCAAGTTGGCCAGCGCAGACGTGATCGGCCGTTTGTCTCCCGAGGAAATGAGGGCGATGGCCCAGAAGAAGTCGTTGTAGATCCAGATCGTGAGCAGCGTCGCCAGCGCGGCGAGCGCCGGCCGGCACAGCGGCATCGTGAGCCGCCAGTAGCGCGTCCACACCGGCGCGCCGTCGAGCAGCGCGGCCTCGGTGATCTCGTGCGGGATGCTCTTCATGTAATTGCTCAGCACGAAGACACAAAAGCCCGTCTGGAAAGCCGTGTTGATGACGACGAGTCCGGCGTAGGAGTTGTAGAGAAGGCCGCTGTTGCTGAGCCAGGCGGGGACGTGGATCGTCAGATAGATGCGGTAGAGCGGTGTGATGACGACCTGCTGCGGCAGGAGGTTCGCCGCGGTGAAGAAGATGAGCAGCGGGATGTTGAACCAGAAGCTGAGGCGGGTCAGCACGAACGCCACGCAGGACGCGAAGAAGAGCGCTATGACCACCGAGGGGGCAGTGATCATCACCGAATTCCAGAAGTAGTGCGGCATGTCCGCCTGCTTCCAGGCGGTGGTGAAGTTGCTGAACGTCAGGTGGTGCGGCAGCGACAGGTACCCGTGCTTCGACGTCTCGCTGTACGGCCGCAACGACGTGTAGAGCGCCCACGCGATCGGCGTGATCCACAGCAGGGCCATGACCCCGAGGAAGGCGTGGGCGGCGATCCGCGCGCCCGGCGACTTGAGCGCCCGCTCCTTCGCCAGTGCGCTCGGCGCCGCTTTGATCGTCGACGCTACGGCCGTCATGCCCGCTTCTCCTGTCGCAATTGCTGCACGAGGAACGAGGTGATCGGCACGAGCGAGATCACGAGCAGGATCACACCCATCGCCGAGCCGAACCCGATCCGGCTCATCTGACCGACGATGTTGCGGGTGATGAGCACGGAGAGCAGCTCGAGGCCGTTGTTGCCGCCGTTGGTGATGTACACGAGGTCGAACGCACGCAGCGACTGGATCACGGTGATGACGAGAATCACCACGTTGATGGGCCGCATGATCGGGAACACGACCCGCCAGAACGTGTGCCAGGAATTGGCGCCGTCGACGAGCGCGGCTTCACGCAGCGTCGGATCGACCGCTTTCAGGCCGGCCAGGTAGAGCACCATGACGTACGGCGCCTGTTGCCAGCACGCTTCGACCAACACCGCCCAGAGATTGAGATTGGGATTGCCCAACCAGTCGATCAGGTTGTGGGTGCCGGCGTGGCCGATGACGTTGTTGAGCAGGCCGTAGTTCGGCGAGTAGATGAGCTCCCAGATGATGCCGATGAGCGCGAGCGACAGCATCACTGGCAGGAAGAGCAAACTCTGGTAGATGCGGCTCCCGCGGATGTTCCGGTCCAGAATGACCGCGAACAACATACCGAGCGGCGACGCAAAGACCAGGAAGACGATGAGCCAGAGGAGATTGTGCCGCACCGCTGGCCAGAACGGCGGGTAGTTCGTCGCGGCTTGCACGTAGTTCTGCACGCCCGCCGCATGGATCGTCTTGAGGCCGCCGATGCCGTTCCACTTGGTGAACGACAAGGCGATCGTGGCGACCGCCGGGAACCAGATGAAGAATCCGACGCCGAGCAGGGGCACTCCGACCATCAACGAGAGCACCACGACGTCCATGCGGGACAGGGTGCGAACACCCCGCCGGCGGCGCTTGCGCGCCACCGGCGGGGATACGACCGCGGAACTTACCGCACCGTTCGCGGAAACCATCAGCTGGTGAACACCGTCTTTGCCTGGGACTCGAGGCTCTTGAGCTGCGAGGCCACATCGTTCGGACTGTTGAAGAAGCTGGTGATCATGTTCGCCACCGTGTTGTCGGCGAAATCGGGGTTGGTGTCACGGTCGAGGAACTGAGCGATGTTCTTGGAGTTCTTGATGATCTCGGCGGACTTCTGCTGGATCGCGTTGTACTTGCTGGTGTCGGCGTCGGTGGCGGCCGAGATGTTGCTCGGGTCGCTCTTGCCGTAGAGCGCCTCCGCCGCCGGGGTGCCGATGAACTCGAGCAGCGCGGTCGCGCCGTCCTTGTTCTTGACCTTCTTGCTCATCATGAAGCCGTCGATCGGCGCGTCGATGGAGTCCGTCGCGTTGGCCGGGTCGATTGCCGGGTATGGGAAGAAGTCGAGGTCGTCGAGGTCGGCGCCGGTGAACTGCTGCGACACGAAGGAGCCGAGCAGGTACATGCCGGCCTGCTTGTTCAGCAGCGACTTGGCGGCGTCCTGCCAGATCCGGCCGGGAGCGCCGGGCTGCTGGTAGGGCAGGATCTGCTGCCACTGCTTGAAGACCGCGAGCACCTTCGGGTCGTCCCAAGGCACCTTGTGCGCCATCAGGTCCATGTGGAACTGGAAGCCGTTGAGGCGCATGTTGATGATGTCGAACGTGCCAAGAGCCGGCCAACCGTCCTTCTGACCCATCGCCATCGGCACCAGGCCATCTTTTTGCATCTGCTTCTGCAGCGCAACGAAATCGTCCCAAGTCGCCGGGATCTGGTAGCCCTTGGCGGCGAAAACGCTCTTCCGGTAGAAGACCGCCCACGGGTAGTTGTAGAGCGGGACGAAGTAGTAGTGGCCGTCATCGCCCTTGGACGCCGCCTTGAAGGCGTCGGAGAAGTGCGACCCGATCTTGTCCCACACGTCGTCGATCGGCGTGGCAAGACCCTGCGACGCGAAGAAGCGCATGCGGAAGCCGGCGAACCAGGTGAACAGGTCGTCCGGGGTGCCCTGCAAGTAGTTGTTGATGTTGTTCTGGAAGGTGTTGTGGTCGACCGTGTTGATCTTGACATTGGCGTTCGGGTTCTGCGCCGTGAAGCCGGCGATCATGTCGGCGAATGCACCCTTGGGCACCGCGTCCGAGTAGTTCGAACCGAACGTGATGGTGCCGCTGGCGGTACCGCCGCCGGCTGCCGATGAGCTGCCCGTCGCGGCGGACGACGATGCCGCGCCGGTGGCCGGCGTGCTGGCGGGCGTGGACCCGCCGTTGCCCGTCGACTTGCTGCTACTGCTACAGGCGGCGAGCAGCCCGCCCGGCACGACAGCGATCCCGGCGGCTCCGGCTAGGCCCTTGAGTACCGACCGACGGCTCATTGGCCCTTGGGCGCCCGAGGCACCGGACGAAGCGGTAGGCCCGGAGTCCGACATGAGTTCCTCCATGAGTGAGGGAGCGAGCGTAGCCGCACGCTTACGCAACAGATTCGAGCGAGAACTATCAGAAGCGCTCACAGCCAAGCGCTCTGTTCAACAACTGTCAAGAGCCGGGGACATTGCGATTCGGTCTCACCGTCTTCCGGCCGCACCGGGCGCTGTTCCAAGTCGCGTCGATGTCCCGAATGCGCCGTACTGAGGCAACTTCCACGTCGCTTCCGTCCGACTTGCTGGGGTTTTGGCGAAGTCTTCCGAAGCATCCTCGGGCGACGAGGCAGCGCACGCGAGAACCTGTGGAGGTGATGTGTGAACGTGAGGCGTTCTGTGTAGGCTGGCGCGGTCGCGGCGCCCCATCGCGGCGTGGCCGCGGCCCCGTCCAGCGAGGAGTCGCCCGTGCCACCCATTGCCGCTTCCGAGCCTGCCGGTGGTGCCGCCGGCCGCGTCACACCGCTGCTGCGCGTTCCTGGCATCGCGTTCGGTGGCGATTACAACCCCGAGCAGTGGCCCGAGGAGACCTGGGCACGAGACGTCGAGCTCATGGTGCAGGCGCAGGTCTCGATGGTCACGGTCGGCGTGTTCTCGTGGGCGCTGCTCGAGCCCGCAGAGGGCGACTACCGGTTCGGCTGGCTCGACCGGGTCTTCGACCTGCTGCACGGCGCCGGCATCAGCGTCGACCTCGCCACCGCGACGGCGTCACCGCCACCGTGGTTCTCTCGCCGCTACCCACAGAGCCTTCCCGTCACTCGTGAAGGACACCGCCTATGGCCGGGCGGCCGACAGGCCTACTGCCCGAGCTCGCCCGATTACCGGCGCGGCGCAACAGCACTCGCCCAGGCACTGGCGGCGCACTACGGCCAGCACCCGGCCCTGGTGATGTGGCACGTCAACAACGAGTACGGATGTCACGTACCCGAGTGTTTCTGCGACACGAGCGCGAGCGCATTCCGATCGTGGTTGCGGGCGAGATACCGCGATCTGGAAACCCTCAACGCAGCGTGGTCGACGGCCTTCTGGAGCCAGCACTACTACGACTGGGAAGAGGTCGTTCCACCTCGCTTGACGCCGGCACATGCCAACCCCACCCAGCAGCTCGACTGGCGGCGCTTCTGCTCGGATGAGTTGCTCGCCTGTTTCCGGGCCGAGCGCGACGTCTTGCGGGCAGCAACGCCGCAGATACCGATCACCACCAACTTCATGGGCACGTTCAAACCGATGGACTACTTCAGCTGGGCCGCCGAGCAGGACGTCGTCTCCAACGACCACTACTTGCTCGGCGCCGACCCGGAGCCGCATGTGCAACTGGCGATGACCGCCGACCTCACCCGCGGCCTGGCCCGCGGCGCTCCCTGGGTCTTGATGGAGCACTCGACCAGCGCGGTGAACTGGCAGCCGCGCAACCTGGCCAAACAGCCAGGGCAGCTACGGCGCAACAGCCTCCAACATCTCGCGCGCGGCGCAGACGCCATCTGCTTCTTCCAGTGGCGCGCCTCTCGCGGCGGGGCCGAGAAGTTCCACTCGGCGATGGTGCCGCACGCCGGCACCGATACGAAGGTCTGGCGCGAAGTCTGCGAACTGGGCGGCGACCTGCGAGCGCTCGGCGAGGCGGCCCGCAGCCGCGTCGCTGCCCAGGTGGCTCTCGTCTTCGACTGGCCGGCGTGGTGGGCTGTCGAACTCGACTCGCGGCCCTCGGCCGACGTCCGGTATTTGACCGCGGTTCGCGACGCCTACGACGCGCTATGGCGGCTGGGCGTCACCGTCGACTTCGTCGCCCCTGACGCCGACCTTTCCGCCTATCGCCTCGTCGTGGTGCCCAACCTCTATCTCGTGAGCGACGCGGGCGCGACCAACATCGCCGGTTACGTCGCCGCTGGCGGCCACGTGGTGTGCACCTATTTCAGCGGCATCGTCGACGAGAACGATCGGATCAGGCCGGGGCGCTACCCGGGCGCTTTCGGTGGCCTGCTCGGGTTGTGGGTGGAGGAGTTCTTCCCGCTCGGTGAGGGGGAAACCGTCGCGTTGGAACCGGAGGCAACTGGCAGCATCTGGACCGAACTGATCCACCCGGAGAGCGCCGAGATCGTCGCGACGTACGCGACCGGACCGCTCACCGGTCACCCGGCCCTCACCCGCAACGCCTACGGCAGTGGGGTGGCCTCCTACGTCGCGACCCGACTCAACGCGACCGGTCTCGAGCGGTTCCTCCAGAGCGCCTGCGCAGCGGCCGGAGTGGACGGGCCTATGATCGCTGCTGCCGAGGGCGGCGGCCGCGTCCCCGGGGTCGAGGCCGTGCGGCGCCGCGGCACCGACGCGAACTACTTGTTCGTGCTCAACCACACCGACGGCGATATCGACATCGTGACGGACGCCGACAACGTCTCGGGCCGGGTCGACTTGCTGAGCGGCAAGCCTGTCACCGGGGGGCTGCGAGTCGCCGCCGGTGGAGTGGCAGTGGTCCGGGAACCGAGAACCGAATCGGACAGGAGTGAGCGCTGATGCTCGCCAAGCAGCGGCAGTCGATGATCCTGGACCACGTCCGGCGATCCGGCGGCGTGCGGGTGAGCGAGCTGACCGACTTGCTCGGTGTCTCCGACATGACCGTGCGCCGAGACCTCGACGTGCTGGCGCGCGACGGCCTGATCGAGAAGGTGCACGGCGGCGCGACGCTGGCGTCGCCGTCCAGCATGGACGAGCCCGGCTTCGAGGCCAAGTCGTCGCGGGAGCTCGGCGAGAAGGACGCGATCGGCCAAGAGGCGGCGCGGCTGGTCCGCCCGGGCACGGCGATCGCGCTCTCCGCCGGCACCACCACGTGGGCGCTCGCGCGATACGTCTCGCACGTGCGTGACCTCACGATCGTCACCAACTCGGTACGAGTCGCCGACGTTCTGCAGCAAGGCCCGGGCCACCCGACTGTAATTCTCACCGGCGGCATCCGGACGCCGTCCGACGCGCTGGTCGGGCCGGTGGCCGACCTCGCGATCCGCTCCCTGCACTTCGACATGTTCTTCCTCGGCTGCCACGGTATGGACCCCCAAGCCGGGCTCACCGCGCCGAACCTGGCGGAGTCGGAGACCAACCGCAGCTTCATCCGGGTCGCGCGCAGCATCGTGGTCGTCGCCGACCACACGAAGTGGCGCACCGTGGGTCTCAGCTCGTTCGCCGATCTGGGCGAGGTCGACGTCCTGGTCACCGATGCCGGGTTCTCGGAGGAGGACCGCGCGACCGCACGTGAATACATCGATCGGATCATCACGGCAGGAGACCCGGCGAGCGACAGCGACGGCGGCGGAACCGGCACCATCGAAGAGGACGGCGAGGTCGAGCCGGCGCGGCGCAGCTTGCTCGGCGCCTGACGCCGAGCAAGCGGGGTCAGAGGAGTCGCGCGCCCCACGTCACGGCGACGGCCTCCCCCGGTTCGAGTCGGCGCAGGCCGCGCCCACTGTTGAATGCGTCGGGCGCGGCGGTCATGGGCTCCGCGGCCAGGCCGCGCCGGGCCAGGTCGGCGGTCAGGGTCTCACCGGAAAACACCTGCCAGTAGCCGAACGACTCGTCGGCCCAGATTGCGACGGTCCGGCCGTCGGGCCCGGTGAGCTTCGCCCAGGATCGGCCGGCGGCGTCAGGGAGGACGTCGAAGAACGCGTCATCGAGCACCCGGCCGCTGAGCGAGGCCTCCGCGCGGAAGTCGAACACGCCACCGTCGACGGCTTCGTCGCCCGCCGGCACCAGCCGGTCGTCGAGCCGCAAATGGCCGCCCGCGTCGAGGTGAAGCTGGCAGTCGTCCAACGTCGCGCCGGCGCCGGGCGAGAGGTAGGGGTGGAAGCCGATCGCGAAGGGGCAGGCCTGGTCACCGAGATTGGTCGTGGTCGCGCGAACGTGCAGCCCGTCGTCGTCCAGCCGATACTCGACGACCGTTTCGATCTGGAACGGATAGCCGGGGCTCGGGAACAAGCGCGTCGCCAACGTGACCCGGTCGATCGCATGCTCGACCAGCCGCCACGGCAACCAGGCAGCCAGGCCGTGCAACGCGTTGCCCAGGGCCGGCTCGCTGACGGCCAGCTGGTGCTCGGCTCCGTCGAACCGGTAAGCGCCGCCGGCAACTCGGTTCGGCCACGGAACCAGGACCGCGCCATGGAAACCCCACGCGAGGTCGTCGCCGGGACACGTTTGGAAGACCTCGCGGGTGCCGACGCGGTACTCGCGGACCGCAGCACCCACCTGCACCACCGTCGCAACGTGGTCGCCGTGGCGCAGGCGGTACTGGTGGCCCGAACTCGGCAGCGCACCCTCGAGGGGGGCCGGCCCGGAGGGCGCCGGGTTCACCGGTGGGTCTAGCGGCATCGTCGGCTCAGCAGACGTAACGGGGTCGAGGGACATGCGATCGAGGGCATCCATTCACAACAGACGGCGAAGGCGCAAAGCGGTGACAACACGATGACAGAGCGGTCGAGGACAGAGCGGTCGAGGGACGAACAGGCGGGTCCCTGACGTGCGTGCCACTCAGGATGCCGTACACCGGCTTCGAAAGGGGCGGCTTTGCGGCACGCGCCGGGGCGGAAAGTGGGTCGGAAGTGGGGGACACATCGGCGGGCCCGCCCGATGTATCCGGCCTGGCCCGATGTGCACCGGCCAACCCCGCCGACTCCGGCTCCCGGCACTCGGCGCCCGGCAGCGTGCGTCGGGGAAGCACCCTCTGCCCGCCCCGCAAGGAGAGACCTCTCGCCGGCGCGGGAATGAACCGAGTGTTCGCAGCGGCGAATCCGCGACCGCCGCGGCCCGGTAGCGCACGGAAGGGCACCACGGATGGGATCGAGCTGGTGAGGTCGAGTTGGAGTTCGCAGCTTCGACCGGATGAGGGGTCGGCGGCGCGGTCCCGCCGCCTGCGGCGCACCTGGGCCGTCGCGACCTGCCTCGTGCTCGTCGTCGCGCTGCCCTCGGTCACGGAGTTGCCGTGGACGGTGGCACTGGCGGCCGTCGGGGGCGCGATCGTGTGGCTCGGCTGGCGCGCTGTCGACCGGCATCGCGACGAGCGAACGATACGGGCCATCGCCCGCGACGCGATCGCGGAGCTCGAGCACTGGCTTGGCACCGAGCGGCGCCTCGCCTCGACAGTCGATCTTGCTTCGAAGGCCGACCTCGCCCGGGAATACTGTCCCCTGTGCGGGCGCCCCACCAGTCCGGTGACCGGGCGCTGCGGCGTCCATCCCACCTGACGCCGGTCCATCCAAGAAGCTGCACCAGACCCGAACGCGTCCGAACAGCAACGCTTATGGTTATTGTTGACTTCAACACGGCTGTGTGCGAGTCTCGGTCGGCAAGAACGACGGCGATACAACGCGGGAGCACGGGTGACCGAGCACGTGGAGGTGTCACGGACCCGCAAGGTCACCTCCCGGCTGTCTGACGGTCGCGAACTCATCTACTTCGACGACGCCGGTAGCACCGTCGAGCACGGCGACCTGCGCGACCAGCGCCACCTGAGCCGATCGAGCGCCTCCTCCACCTTGCGTTTCGACCCGACCCGCGAGGAGTGGGTCACCATCGCCGGCCACCGCCAGGCGCGCACCTACCTCCCGCCGGACGACGAGTGCCCCTTGTGCCCGTCTCGAGCGGGCCACCCATCCGAGATCCCGGCAAGCGACTACGACGTGGTGGTATTCGAGAACCGCTTCCCGTCGTTCACCTCGCACGCGCCCGTCGACGCCTCGCTGGATGGCCACCTACCGGGCCTCGCTTCGGGCCTGTCGATGCAAGCGCCCGGCCTGGGCCGCTGCGAGGTCGTCTGCTTCACCTCAGACCACGACGCGGCGTTCTCCTCGCTCTCCCCGGCACGAGTGGGCACGGTGATCGACGCCTGGATCGACCGCACCTCGTCCCTCTCCGAGCTGCCCTACGTCGAAGAGGTCTTCTGCTTCGAGAATCGCGGCGAGGAGATCGGCGTCACGTTGAGCCACCCCCACGGGCAGATCTACGGCTACCCCTTCCTGACGCCCCGCACCTCGCGGACGCTGGAGACCGCGCGCCGCTATCAGCTCGAGCACGGTCGCAACCTCTTCGCCGATGTCGTGGCATCGGAGGTCGAGCGCGAGGAGCGGGTGGTCGCACGCAGCGAACACTGGGTCGCGTTCGTACCGTTCGCGGCGCGGTGGCCGCTCGAGGTACACGTCTATCCGTTCCGGCAAGTGCCGGATCTCGCCGCGCTCAGCTACGCCGAGCGCGACGACCTTGCGCACATCTACTTGCAGGTGCTTCGACGCATGGAGGGCCTGGACGACGACTCGCTGCCGTACATCGCGGCGTGGCACCAGGCCCCGGTGCGTCGCGACCGCGACCTCGCGTACCTTCATCTCGAAGTGTTCTCCATCCGGCGGGCGCCGGGGAAGCTGAAGTACCTCGCAGGCTCGGAGGCCGTCATGGGCGCGTTCATCAACGACGTGTTGCCCGAGGATGCCGCGCGGCGACTTCGCGCCGTCGCCCTGTGACGAGCCGCAGCGTGGACGCCTGACGATGAAGTTGCTCGTCACGGGTGGGGCCGGATACATCGGCAGCATCACCAGCCGGGTTCTGCTCGCGGAGGGGCACGACGTCGTCGTCCTCGACGACCTTTCCACCGGACACCCCGACGCCGTACCCGACGGCGTCCGCCTTGTCGTGGACGACGTCACCGCCGCGGGCTCGGTGCTCGCGTCGGGAGACTTCGACGGGGTGCTGCATTTCGCCGCGAAGTCGCTCGTCGCCGAGTCGATGAGCGATCCCGGGCTCTACTGGCGCACCAACCTGAGCGGGACGCGCGCCGTGCTCGATGCCATGGCGCAGTACAGGGTCGAGCGCCTTGTCTTCTCTTCCACCGCAGCCGTCTACGGCGAGCCCGACTCCGTTCCCGTCGACGAGGAAGCCCCCACCCGGCCCACGAACGCGTACGGCGCCTCCAAGCTCGCCGTCGACCTGATGATCCGCGATCAGAGTGTCGCCCACGGGCTCGGCGCCGTGAGCCTGCGCTACTTCAACGTCGCCGGAGCCTCGCGCGGCGCCGGCGAACGCCACCGTACCGAGACTCACCTCGTCCCGATCGCCCTCGACGTGGCGGCCGGAAGCCGCAGCGCGCTCGACATCTACGGCGACGACTGGCCGACGCCCGACGGCACCTGCATCCGTGACTACGTGCACGTCGAGGATCTCGCGCGTGCGCACCTGCTCGCTCTGCATGCGGCGCGTTCGGGTGTGGCCCTGGTGTGCAACCTCGGCAACGGCAACGGATTCTCGGTGCGCCAAGTCATCGACGCCGTCGAGTCAGTGACCGGCCGCGAGCTGAGCACCCGCGTTGCGCCGCGCAGATCGGGCGACCCGGCCCGCCTTGTTGCGTCGCACGCCCGTGCGGGTGAACTGCTCGGCTGGACCCCGGTGGCAGACCTGCACCAGATGGTCAGCGACGCCTGGGAGTTTCGCAACCGCAACCTTGACCGGGCCGGCCAAGGGCTCTCGTGAGCACCCCATCCGGAGACGTCGCGGTGCTGCGCGCTTTCGTCGAGCAGCGCGGTCGCAATCCTGACGGCGTGTGGTCGGCGCCCGGCCGCGTCAACCTCATCGGCGAGCACACCGACTACAACGGTGGTTACGTCTTGCCGTTTGCACTCGATCTGCCGGTGTTCGTCGCGGCAGCCAAAAGAAGTGACGGCATCCTCACGGCAGCGTCGCTGCAACAACCCGAGCACCGCTGGCAGACGACGGTCGGTGAGTTGGCTCCCGGCGAACGGCACAGCTGGGCCACCTACGCCTTCGGAGTCGTCTGGGCGTTGCGCCGCGCCGGCCACGACATCGGCGGCTGCGACATCGTGTTGCACGGCACGGTCCCGAGCGGCGCGGGCCTGTCGTCGTCCGCCGCGATCGAGTGTGCGGTTGGGCTCGCCGCCGCCGATCTGTACGGCATCGAGATGCCGCGGGAAACGCTTGCCAGACTGGCCCAGCAGGCGGAGAACGACTACGTCGGGGTGCCGTGCGGACTGCTCGACCAGATGGCGGCGAGTGTGTGCCGACCTGGCCACGCGTTGTTCTTCGACGTTCGCGAAGATCGCTACGAACATGTGCCGTTCGCGCCTTCCGACGAGGGCCTCGCGCTGGTCGTGATCAACACGCGGGTGCGGCACTCGCACGCCGACGGCAGCTACGCGGCTCGCCGCCGCGCCTGCGAAGAAGCCGCAGAGCGGCTCGGCGTCTCCCTTCTTCGCGACATCTCCGTTGAAGGACTTGATGACGCGCTCGCCGCACTCGACGACGACACGCTGCGCCGGCGAACGCGCCACGTCGTCACCGAGAACGAACGGGTGCTGGAAACCGTCAGGTTGTTGCGCGCCGGCCGGCTTGCCGACATCGGACCCTTACTGATCGCGTCTCACGTATCGCTGCGCGATGATTTCGAAGTCAGCTGCGCAGAACTCGACGTCGCGGTCGACGCTGCGCTGGCGTCGGGGGCGCTCGGAGCGCGAATGACCGGAGGCGGATTCGGCGGGAGCGCCATCGCCCTGGTCCCGCTCGACGCCGTGACCGAACTGCGGTCCGCCGTCGAATCGGCGTTCGCGAGTCACGACTTCGCCCGCCGGCCGCAGTTCCTGCCGTCGATGAGCGCTGGTGGAGCGACGAGACTGGCGATCAGCTCGATCGGGTCGATCAACGCCGGGTGACCGCGACTGCGCGCCGGGCCGGCCCTGGGTCGGCTAGGGTTCGCTGGGGTCTTTGCGCAAACCGGACCTCTTCGCCGGCGGCCCCAGAAGCGGAGGAACCAGCACGCCATGCTGCGCAGGCTGACGCGTCGGGCGAGAACAACTGCGGGAGTGGCGCTGCTCTCCGCCGGCCTTTCGGCTGCCGTTGTCGCCACCGGAATCAGCGCTACGACCGCGTGGTCGTGGGCCACGTCCGCCGGCGCCCGGCAGATCGTCAGCGTGCCCGGGCCCCGACCGGCCTCGGCGATCAATGTGAGTACGCCGGTCCAACAGCAGCCGGTCCACTTCGCTGTCGCGCTCCGCTCCCGCGATCAACCAGGCCTCGACCGCTTCCTCGCCGACCTCGACAATCCGGCGTCGCCGAGCTACCACCACTTTCTGGCGCCGGGTGAGTTCGCGTCGCGCTTTGGGGCGTCGTCCGCCTCGATCGCGGGCCTCGCCGCCGCCCTGCGGTCGGCGGGGCTGAGGGTCGGTCCGGTGTCGGCCAACCGGTTGACGCTACCCGTGAGCGGAACGGTGCACGACGTCAGCGCAGCGTTGCAGACGTCCTTGCGCCGCTACGACCTCGCCTCGGGGGCGAGCGAGATCGCCAACGTCACACCCACCACCCTTCCGGCGAACGTGGCCCCGGTTGTTGCCGGCATCGTCGGGCTCGATCACAGTCTCGTCGCCGGCCATGCCGGTTCGACGACGGGCGTGCAGCAGGCCGGTACGCCGCAACGCTCGACCGCCAGAGCAGATGCGCGCCCGGCGGTTCTCGCCCACTCGGCCGGCGCGGGGCATAGTGCAAGCGCGCGACCGGCGTCCCTGACGCTGCCGAGCGCAGCCACAACGCCGAAGGCATGCACCGCCGCGCAGACGGCAGCGACCACCACCGGCGCCTACCCCGCCGAGCAGGTCGCACACCACTACGGCATCGATGCGCTGTACCCGACCACGACGGGTCAGGGCGTCACAGTCGGGCTGCTCGAACTCGAGCCGTTCGATCCCGCCGACGTCGCCGCCTACCAAACCTGCTACGGCACGCAGGCGACAGTGAGCGTCACCAACATCGACGGCGGCCCGGGAAGCGGTGTCGGCAGCGGCGAGGCCGCCCAAGACATCGAAAATGTGATCGGGCTGGCGCCGTCGGCGAAAGTGCTGGTCTACGCGGCGCCGAACACGACCGGCGGCATGTACGACGCCTACAGCAAGATTGCCGCCGACGACCGCGCAGCAGTTGTGAGCATCAGTTGGGGGCTGTGCGAGAGCGCGACAGGAGTTGCGGCGCTCGCTTCGCTGGAGCGCCCGATATTCCAGCAGATGGCCGCGCAGGGCCAGACGGTCCTTGCCGCGACAGGCGAGTCGGGCTCCGAGGGTTGCTACTCACCGCCGTCAACGACCGACACGACGCTGTCGGTGTGGGATCCCGCCAGCCAGCCCGAAGTCACGGCCGTCGGCGGCACGACGGTGGCGACCCTGACCAGCAGCGACACCTCGTGGCACAGCACGACGGGGGCGGGGGGCGGGGGCATCTCGCAGCTGTGGTCCATGCCCGCCTACCAGAACCCGGTAGCAGCGATCCCCGACAGCGCCGCGGCACCATGCGGAGGCGGGACGACGTCGCTGTGTCGCGAAGTCCCCGACATCAGCGCGTCGGCCGATCCCCGCCACGGCTACCTGGCGTTCTACGGCGGCACCTGGCATGCGGTCGGCGGTACGGATGCAGCCACCCCAGCCGTCGCGGCCATGATCGCGCTCACCGACTCCGCTTGCGCCGCAGGACCCGTCGGCTTCATCAACCCGGCGCTGTATCGGCTCGCGAGCGCGGGTTCGAGCGCCATCGTCGATGTCACAACCGGCCCGAGCAACGACTTCACCAACTCCCACGGCGGTTTCTACCCGACGCGGTCGGGCTATGACTTCACGACCGGTCTCGGCCGGCCAGACGCGGCCGCGTTGGCTCCCGCATTGTGCCCGGCGGTAGCCGCGACCGGTTCGGGCACGTTGAGCGTTACACCGAACCTGGTCCAAACCAGCAGCGTCTCGACTCTCACGTTCACCTACACCCCGCCCGCCGGACACGGCCTCGTGAACGGCACTGTCGATCTCACCGTGCCGGGCACTTGGCCGCTGCCGACGACGTCGCCGACCTCCCCCGGCTACACGACCGTGTCCGCCGGCGTCCTCTCGGTGACGAGCAACACGATCGTGGTGACGGGTCTGACTCTTCCTGCCGGAGCAAACCTCACCATCGTGTACGGCAGCACATCGCGCGGCGGTCCGGGAGCGCCAACGCCCGCAAGCCAGCAGGTGACGACTTTCGCCGCGGCGGTGGCCCCGACTCGGGCCAGTCCGCCCGCCGCGTTGACGTTGAGCCCCGCCGTCCGGGTCCTCACGCCGGGAAGCACGGCCGCAGGCCAGGGAACGCTGAACCGGGTCGCAGGCACGACGCGTATCGAAACTGCGATCGCCGCCTCGCAGCTCAACTACCCGACCAATGACAGTGCGGCGGCTGTCGTGTTGGCCAGGTCGGACACTTATCCCGATGCACTCGCCGGAGTACCGCTCGCCGCCTACCTCGGCGGACCCCTGCTGCTGACACCACCCACAGCCCTCACGCCGTCCGTGGCGAGTGAGGTCCAGCGAGTACTGCGCCCCGGGTCAGCCGTCTTCGTCCTCGGCGGGTCCGCCGCACTCTCGCCAGCCATCGACGCGCAACTCCAAGCCCTCGGCTATGCTCCCCACCGCATCCAGGGCGCCGACCGTTTCAGCACGGCTGTGCAGATCGCTCAGGTGCTGGGCAACCCGACCACGGTCTTCGAGGCCGACGGCACCGGATTCGCCGACGCCTTGTCGGCAGGCCCGGCAGCGGTCATCACGCATGGGGCGGTCCTGCTCACGCAGGGCTCGTCCGCGAGTGCCAGCACGGCGGCGTATCTCGCAACGCACCCCAGTGACACGCGAGTGGCTGTCGGTGGCCCGGCCGCACACGCCGACCCGACGGCAACGCCCGTCGTCGGAGCCGACCGCTACCAAACGTCCGTCCTCGTCGCGCAGCGGTTCTTCACTGCGCCATCCGGTATCGGGTTGGCGAGCGGCGTGACCTTCCCCGATGCACTGTCGGGAGGGCCTGTCGCGGCGCTGTCGGGCGGGCCGTTGGTATTGGTCCCGGCCAGTGGCGCACTACCGGCAAGCACCCAGTCCTACCTGAGCGGGATCGCGAGTTCGGTGCTCTCCGGGTGGCTGTTCGGCGGGCCGGCAGCGGTCTCGACGCCGATAGCCACCGCCACCGCGCGTGCGCTGGTGCTGGTGCCACCAGCCCAGTAGCAACTGCCAGACGTGGCGGCGGCCAGACGTACAAGCCCTACAGATACAAGCCGGTGGAGCCCTCGTCGACGCGGGGCGCCGCAACGGCATGCACGTCGCGCTCACGCAAGAGCACGTACCTGATCCCGTGAATCTCGACCTCGGCCCGATCGTCGGGGTCGTAGAGCACGCGGTCGTCCGTCTGTACCGTGCGAACGCTCTGGCCCACCCCGACCACTTGGGCCCAGACCAGCCGGCGTCCCATCGTGGCGGTTGCCGGAATCACGATCCCGCCGGTCGACCGACGCTCGCCTTCCGGGCCGTCCGCCTTCACCAGCACGCGGTCGTGCAGCAACTTGATCGGCAGGCCGGAATCACCGGTTACGCTCACGGGCCGCAACGGTACCCGAGCGGGACGCCGCGCGGTCGGCCGGGCGGGCGACCGGTCGCGCTATTCCTCCTCGGGAGGGCGTCCGGTACGGCGCGCGACGAGGATCGCCGCGAACGCCAGGAAGGCAGCCAGGCCGACGCCGATCGCCGGCTTGGATATCCGCTTGGGCATCCCCTTGGTCATCACCGCGTCGGCGACCCTGCTCTTGACGGCCTTG
Source organism: uncultured Actinomycetes bacterium (assembly GCA_963782965.1). Taxonomy (GTDB): domain Bacteria; phylum Actinomycetota; class Actinomycetes; order Acidothermales; family Acidothermaceae; genus CAWALV01. The sequence goes on along the minus strand of CAWALV010000002.1, from coordinate 1,249,520 downwards.
GCGGAACCAGCAGCCCGAAGGAACGTGGCAGGCAACCCCGCCTTCGACGAACCGTTCGGTGACGGTCCCGCACGCAGGATCGGACCCTCGGTGTCGACGACATCGGCCACCGGGCTCGGCTCCGCGTTCGGGGAACTGTGGCCATTGGACTCGGCAGGATGGTTGCCAGGATTGCCGAGGTGCAGCTTCGTCTTCGCGGTGTCGAAAGCCTCGTTGGCACCGTGCCGGACGGCGCCGAGCCCGCGTTTGGCTGCGCGTTTCGGGTCGAGCCGCTGTGCGATCGTGTCGACGGTACGCGCGAGTTCGTCGCGCGTCCGCTCGATCGAACGCTGTAGCTCCTCTGGATCGTTAGCCACGTCGTCTCCTCGGAGTCCCCAGCTCTCGGTACGCCGCGCGCTGCGTTGCCGGCGTACCTCTGGTCATGATCAGTGTCTCAGGTCGATGGCGACCTTGACGTCGTCGTCCTGACGCGCCAGCGCCTCTTGGAAGCGGTCAGCGGGAACCTTGCGGGTCACGAGCTTCGCGAGCCAGTCCTGATCGGCCTTCGCGAGCGCGGTCGCCGCCTGCTCGTAGTGTCGGCGGGCGGCGTTCACGCTGCCGAACAACGCAATGTTCTCGAGCACCATCTGCTTGTTGATCCGGTCGAGCCCGATACTCACCTCACGGGTGGACGCCGATATTCCGGCCAGGCAGATGACGGCGTCGTTGGCGACCACCTCGGTGAGTTCGAACACGAGTGGTCCGTACCCCGTGCATTCGATCACGATGTCCGGCCGCACGCCGATGTTGGCGACGTCGCCCGCGTGGAAGGTGCCACCGAGGTCACGCACCAGTGCCGGCTTGGGCCCTTCGTCGACCCGATCCAGCACGTGCACCTCATAACCGCGCTGGACGCCGAGTAGGGCGGCAAGCAGCCCGATCGGCCCCGCTCCGGTGATCAACGCGATCTTGGACGGCGCGGGCGAGCGCGACGCGATCTTCTCCGACTGCTCCCATGCCTTCGCGACGACCGAGGTGGGCTCCATGAGCACGCCGGAATCCCCGAGCCGCGCATCGATCTTGACGGCGAAATCAGGCTCGATGCGCCATTGCGTCGCCGCGTAGCCGGAGCGTTCCTTGATCCCGCGCTCGGTGTACTTTCCGTTGCGGCAGAAATCCCAGGCGCCCTCCCCGCACGGCACGCACGGCACGGGGTCGGGTCGCCGCACGATGCCGACGAGCAGGTCGCCCGCAGCAAACCCGCTCTCCTGCGGCGCTTCGATCACCCGACCGAGCGACTCGTGGCCGATGACGAGCCGCTCCTCCCCCGGCGGCGCCCAGCCGTAGCCCTGCGTCAGGATCTCGATGTCGGTGCCGCAGACACCGACCAGCAATCCTTCGACGAGGATCGATCCGTCCGACTCCGGCGGGTCGGGATGCTCGGTCACTGCTGCGCTTTGCGCATTGCCGGGGACGACGGACAGTGCCCGCACGCTCATCGAAAGCCTCCGATCGATCTTCACGCCTGCCGTTGATCGAAACTACCGGTACCGGCGAGTGCGGGCGAGCGACCGGGTCAGCCGACCCGTTCGAGCGCCCGTTGCGGCGAGCGCAGCAGCCGCTCGTCGTCCCCGTCGTGCACGGCGGTCGCGGGCAGCCAGCCGAGCCAGCGCGGCAGGTACCAGTTGCGCTCCCCGAGCAGCACCATGACGGCGGGTAGTAACACCGCACGGACGACGGTGGCATCGAGCAGCACCGCAACGCCGAGCCCGATCCCGACCTGCTTCATCTGGACCTGCGACAGCGTGCCGAAGATGGAGAAGACCGCCACCATGATGACCGCCGCACTGGTGATGACCCCGGCGCTGCTCGTGATGCCGCGCTCGACCGCCTGTGCGGTCGGCAACCCGCTGCGGCGGTTCTCGACGATCCGGCTCAAGACGAAGACGTGGTAGTCCATCGACAAGCCGAACAAGATGGCGAACATGAAGAGCGGGATCCACGTGGTGATGCTGCCGGTGGAGGTGTAGCCGAGCACGCCGTCGAACCAGTGGTGCTGGAAGACCAGCACCAGCGCACCGTACGAGGCGCCGAGCGATAGGAGGTTCAAGACCACTGCGGTCGCTGCGATCGTCAACGATCGAAAAGCCGTGAGGAGCAGCACGAACGCGAGACCGAGCACGAAGACGAACACGATGGGCGCGCGGGCGCGCAGCTGGGCGCTGAAGTCGTGCGAACCCGCGGTCTCCCCGGTCACGTAGGCGTGCACGCCGGGCACGGTGCCCAGCGTTTGCGGGATCACCTGGTTGCGCAATACGCCGAGAGCGCGCTGCGACACGGCGCTGTCGCCGTCACCGGCGAGCGGGACGGGCACGATCGCGACGTCACCTGCCTGGTTCACCCGGGTCGGGAGGGCGGCGGACATCTGCCCGCTGTCAATCGCCCGAGCCGACATCGCAGCGATCGCGTCGCGCACGGCAGGCGCGTTGACGTCGGGCGCGCTGATGACGACGACCGCGGGCACCGGTCCGCCCGGGAACGCGGTGGTCAAGCGATCGTAGGCCTGCACAACCGGCAGCGTCGCCGGCAGGTTGCCGGCGCCCGGCAACGCGGTCTTCAATCCGATGACGGGCAGCGCGAGCGCGACCAGCAGGCCGCCGGAGATCACGGCTGCGGCAGCCGGCCGGCGGATCACCGGGCGCAGGATGGCCCGCCACACCCGGGTACTGCCGTCGGGCCCGACGGTGCGATGCGCGAGCCTGCGGGCAAACGGAATACGGCCTTTCTCGATGCGGTCGCCGAGCCACGACATGATGGCGGGCAGCACGGTTACGGAGCCGAGAACCGCGACCGTGACCACCAGGACCGTGGCGAGCGCGACGCCCTCGAACACGGCCTGACCCGTGAAGAAAAGGCCGGCGAGAGCTGCGACGACGGTGAGGCCGGACACCAGCACCGAGCGGCCGGACGTCGCCGCGGCGATCGCCAGGGCATGGTGTGGATCGCGTCCGCGCGCGCGTTCCTCCCTCTCGCGCTTGAGGTAGAACAGCGAGTAGTCGACGCCGACGGCGAGCCCGACGAGCAACATGACCGAGTTCGCGGTTCCGTCGACGTGCACTGCCCGGCTGGCCACAGCGACCAGTCCGCCCGCCGCCAGGAAGGCGGTGATGGCCAGCCCGACTGGCACGATCGCCGCCACCAAGGCGCCGAAAGCCGCGAGCAGGATGCCAAGCGTCAACGGGATCGACAGCAGCTCGGCCCGCCGGAAGTCGTTGCCCATCGTGTCGTTCAGCGCCTTCTCGATGCTGGCGTCGCCGACCTCCTCGATGCGGAGCGCCGGATGCGCACGCTGCACCTTCTGCACCGCATCGAGCGCGCCCTGGATGCGCGACGCAGCGGTGTTGGAATCGCCTGTGACCTCGAATTGCACCAGCATCGAGTGGCCGTCGGCGGAGATGAAGGGCGCGGCGTCGGCGTCCAGCGCCGAGTGCACGTCAGTGGCCAGGCCCGTCGCACTGACGGCCGCGACGACGTCGCTGACTGCGGCTCGCAGCGCCGCGTCGTCCGGCTTGCCGTTGCGGGTCTGGACGAGCACGCTCTCCGAGGGCGGCCGGTCCAAGCCGGACGACGCGATCGTCCTCTCGGCCCGGGCTGAATCACCATTGGCATTCTCGGCGGCGGAGATCGTCTTGCTGCCGAGGGAGGAGCTCAAGAACAAGGCCACCAGCACGAAGCCGAGCCACCCGAATATCGCGGTCTTGCGGCGACGCGCGCTCCAACTCCCCATGCGAGCTGCCACATTCACGGCATTCTCCGTTCCTCGTGCGTCTCGCCCGGCGAACGCCGGCGCTCGTACAGCGGTCACGAGACTGCCGGTGATGACGGCCGCAGGTCTCTGTAGCTGCCGACCGTCTTCGGGGTGGGGCTAACCCCCGGCCGGCTTAGCCGGGTATCTGCATGGGCGTGAGCCCGCAGCGCGGCTACGTTTGTCGGCGTGAGCACCATCGCAAGGGGCGCAGCCGCGGGCGCCGCCGACAACGCAGCACGGGCGACGTCCGGCGGCGATCGTGTGGTGCGTTTCGGCATGCGGTTCGTCATGCCGCTGACCGACCTGCTGACCTCGACGGTGGCGTTCGTCCTGACGGTCGTCGGCGTCGCGCTCGCGGTCGGCCTCGTCCCCCTCTTCTTGCTCGGCTTCCCGCTGTTCTTCGTCGTGGGTGCGCTCCAACGCGGGATGGCCGAGTTCGAGAAGGGTCGCGTGCGCCTGTTTCTCGGTATCGACATACCTCGCGCGCCTGCTCGGCGGCGCGGGATGCGAGCAGCACTGACCGATGAGGCGACGTGGCGGGCCATCGCCTACGAAGTCGTGCGTTTCCCGGTCGCCGCCGCGACCTTCGCGATCTGCTATGGCGCGTGGGGCGGTTCGCTGGCGCTGCTCTCGATGCCGGCATGGCTGCATCGCTTTCCCGCAAAACAGGCGGATTTCGGATTCCTCACGCTGACGAACGAAGCAGGCGCATGGGTGGCGGTCGCCGTCGGCGTCGTTCTTGTCGTGGTGGCGCTCGGACTCACGGTGGCGCTGACGTCGGTCGAGGGCGCGCTCGCCCGCGGGCTGCTCGGAACCTCGCCGCGGCAGCTCGCGCGGCGCGTCGGCGAACTGCAGGACAGCCGTTCCCGGGTCGTCGATGCCGCCGAGGCCGAGCGGCGCAGGATCGAACGAGACCTGCACGACGGCGCGCAACAGCGCCTGGTGGCACTCGCCATGAATCTCGGCCGGGCTCGGGCACGCTACGACGACGACCCGGAGGCGGCGCAGGCCCTGGTGGCCCAGGCCCACGACGACGCCAAGCTCGCGCTCACCGAGTTGCGCGACCTCGCCCGTGGGCTCCATCCGGCGGTTCTCAGCGACCGCGGCCTGCAGGCCGCGCTCTCGGGTGTAGCCGCGCGCGCACCGGTGCCCGTAACCCTCGACGTGTCGGTCGAACCGCGCTGCTCACCGACGGTGGAGGCAATCGCCTACTTCGTCGTCAGCGAGGCGCTGACGAACGCGGTCAAGCATGCGAACGCATCCCGGATCGACGTCGTCGCCAGACGTATCGGCGAGCGGCTGCACGTGGAGATCCGTGACGACGGCGTGGGCGGAGCCGACCGAACCGGCAGCGGCCTTTCCGGGCTTGCGGACCGCGTCGGTGGGGTCGACGGATCGCTGCACGTCGACAGCCCACCAGGTGGCCCGACTGTGTTGAGTGTGGAGTTGCCATGCGTGTCGTGATCGCAGAAGATTCCGTGCTGCTGCGGGAAGGGCTTTCGGCGCTGCTCACCGAGAACGGCATGCAGGTCGTGGCCGCCGTAACGGACGGCGAAACCGTCTTGCGCGCAGTCGAGGAGCACCGGCCCGACGTCGTCGTGATGGACGTGCGGATGCCACCCACTCACACCGACGAGGGACTGCGCGCGGCACTCGTCGTCCGAAAGACCTGGCCGGACGTCGCGGTGCTGGTGCTTTCCCAGTATGTCGAAGAGCGATATGCCTCGGAACTCCTGGCGAGTGACACGCGAGGGGTCGGCTACCTGCTGAAGGACCGGGTCGCCGACGTCGTCGAGTTCGTCGAAGCCCTGCAACGCGTTGCGGCGGGTGGAACGGTGCTCGACCCCGAAGTCATCGCGCAGCTGTTGACCCGCAGCCGCCGGCAGCATCCGCTGGAGATGCTCACGCGCAGAGAACGCGAGGTGCTCGAACTCATGGCCGAAGGCCGATCCAACGCTGCGATCGCGAAGGCGCTCGTGGTCGGCGAAGGCGCCGTCGAGAAACACGTGAGCAGCATCTTCGGCAAGCTCGATCTGCTCCCGGCCGAGAGCGACCACCGCAGGGTGCTCGCCGTGCTGCGTTACCTGGAGGCTTGACATGATGCGCACTCCGGGGCGGCTGACCGCGGTGGCCATCGGGCTACCGTTCGCAGCTGCGGCCGTGCTGTGGAGCGGCGTCAGCGCGGTGGCACTGCTCGCTCGGACGAGCTCCCATCACCAAGTGACCTACCCCTGGCAGGGGGGAAAGGTCAGCGTTCAGTCGGGGTCGGGCGACTTGCGCGTCGTCGAGGGCGACACCAACAACGTCATCGTTGCCTACACCGACCACTACTGGCGGAAGGAGCCGTCGGTGCGGGTGCAACAGGCCGCTGGCGGGGCGCTGACGGTGTCGGGAAAGTGCGGGATCGAGGTGACCGGGAACTGCTCGACGAACTTCGTCGTAACGGTTCCCCGCGGTGCTCCCCTCGACCTGCAGACCGGCGACGGATCGATCCACGGCGACGGGCTCGCGAACGACAACGTGCGGGCAGCGAGCGGCTCGGGTTCGGTGTCGCTCGGCTGGTCGGTGGCTCCGAGTTCGGTGACGGTGCACACCGGCGACGGCTCGGTGCATCTCACGGTGCCCGCAAGCAGCGGCCCGTACCGGGTGTCGGCGTCCACCGGCGACGGCGGGAAGCACGTGAACGTCGGCACCGACCCGAACTCCCCACGCACGATCTCCGTCGAGACCGGCTCGGGCAGCATCAGCCTCGGCTACGCCCAGCCGTAGCCGATCCACCCCCCGTCGGTACGGTGGGACCATGGCCAATTCGACGAAGCTCTCCCCCGGAGACACTGCTCCCGATTTCACCCTGCCGGATGCCGACGGCGAGCCGGTGTCGCTGCGCGACTACCGCGGCAAGCGGGTGATCGTGTACTTCTACCCGGCGGCCATGACGCCGGGCTGCACGACCCAAGCCTGCGACTTCCGCGACAACCTCGCCGAGCTGGACGGCGCGGGCACCGCCGTCCTCGGCATTTCTCCCGACCCGGTCGAGAAACTCGCGCAGTTCCGCGAGGAGCAGTCGCTCACCTTCCCGCTGCTGTCTGACGTCGATAAGACCGTCCTGAACGCCTACGGCGCGTACGGCGAGAAGAACAACTACGGCAAGACCGTGGTCGGCGTGATCCGGTCGACCTTCGTGGTCGGCGCCGACGGCCGCATCGAGGAGTCGCTCTACAACGTCAAGGCGACCGGTCACGTGGCCAAGCTGCGCAAGGACCTCGGAGTCTGAGAATCGCTAGGCTGATGGTCGCGTTCGAGCGGTGAAGGGGCCGTAGCCCAACGGCAGAGGCACGCGGTTTAGGTCCGCGCCAGTGTGAGTTCGACTCTCACCGGCCCTACTCGGTTCAGGCCTACCGTCGCCAGTCATCGGCGACGTTATGTGCGACGCGATCGCGCTTGCAGGCGGCCGAGCAACCTGCCGATGCCAGCGGCGACACCCGAGGGCTCGGTGAGAATCGTAGAAATCTGCACCGGCCGCGCGGTTGGGCGGCTTCCTCTCCCGTCTCACCGGTGATACGGTAAGGCACATGGGGTCGGTAACCGTGCGCGAACTGCGCAACCACGGCGGCGAGGTGCTGGACCGCGTCGCGCGCGGCGAAAGCCTCGTCGTCACCCGCGACGGCGCCGAGGTAGCCGAACTAGTCCCGCTGCGCCGCCGGGCGCGGACGACGTCTGAGCTGATCGCGGCCCGTCGCAGCCTGCCGAAGCTCGATCTGGGCCGTCTACGCGCCGACCTCGACAAGATCCTGGACCCCGGTCTGTGACCAGCCCCGACGCCGCCCGCGGCATGCTCGACACCTCCGCAGTGATCGACCTGGCCGACATTGACGAGCATGACCTGCCGCCGGAGTGCCTGATCAGCGCGATCACCCTCGCCGAGCTGTCGGTGGGCACGCTGGTTGCCACCAACGCCAGGCAGCGGGCCGCCCGCCAGGCACACCTCCAGCAAGCCGAAGCCGACTTCGACCCCGTCCCCTTCGACGCTGCCTGCGCCCGCGCGTTCGGCCGGGTCGCCGCATCCCTGCGCCGCTCAGGCCGCAAAACCGAAGCCCGCGCGTACGACGCCCTGATCGCGGCGACGGCGCTCGCGCACAACATGCCCATCTACACCCGCAACGCTGACGACTTCTCCGGCATCGACGGCCTGATCGTCCACAACGTCTGAGCAGCCAGAACGCGGGCGTAACACATCATCGGTGCGGCTGGCGCCGACCAACCGAACGGCCTCGCTGCCGTACGGGCCGACGGGATTGTGCGCATTGGTTGTTGGTCTGTGCTGGTCCACTCATAGTCGATGAGCGGACGTCGCGTAGGCCCGCGCGTTCGGCGTCCAGGTGCCATCACCGCCCGGTCTACGGAACTGCGCCAGGACCGTTCGGTGCCGTCGTCGCATCGACGCTGGTGATGAAAAGTGGCACCTCCGTCGGTACAACCGCCCAGTAGTCGTAGGTGTTCGTGGTGGGCGCGCCGGAGATGTAGTCCATAGAGCCGCTCGAGTTTCGCGGCGTCGCGGGCTCCGCGTCGGTCCAGCACCACGCCGCTCGATCTATCGATCGTGCGCCCGGGAATGCTGATCCGGCCGGGTGGTCGTTTGGACCGACGGTGAGTGCTCGCACCTCATCGACTGTTGCCAGCTGGCCCCAGACCACTGAGCGAAGCGCTGTTCGGCACAAGGACTCGGCAGCGGCCTCTGAGCTGCTCGCGGCTGAACTCGTCGCTAGCCTTTGAGTCTCGGCACTGTTCGCCTCCAGAGCCGCACGGGCCGATCCGGAGCCGGCCGGGTGCCGAGCAGCGGGTGTGGACGTGCAGGCCGCGCAAGCGATGAGGACAAGGACCGCCGGCCGTACCTTCATGGGCATTGGACTGTAACGCGCCCCGTTTCGTTCCAGCCGTCACTCCGTGAGGAGCCGCGGCTCAACGGCGTCAAGGAGCATCCTCGAGGTCAGCCTGGGCGGTCGCGGGAATCCGCCCTGAGGACCATCGCTCACGGCACGATCTTCCAGTAAGAGTCCTTCCGCGCTATGCGACCGTCAGCAGACAGGTCGAAAAGGTCGCAACCGCGAACACGTATCCGCTGTCCGTCGGCTGCTGTTCCCGTCAGCAGCCACTTGGACACTGCATGTTCACCGCAGACCCAATGTTGATCGTCACCGTAGTGCACATCGGGGAGGCCGGCGAAGCGAGCAGCAAGACCCTCACGCACCGCTGCGCGGCCGGAATATCGCTTTCCCCAAGGCTCCGCGCCGCGTGGCGTTTCCAGGACGCAGTCGTCAGTGAAGAACGCCATGATGCGGTCAAGATCGTGGTCGTTGAACGCCTCGACCAGCGCATGCAGTCCGCTTGCATCCATCACATCGCACAGTCTGCACCCGCCGGAGACGCGCAAAGAAGTACCCGTTGCAGGTCCGTCGGTCCGGCGCCCTCCCTTCGCGCCAGGACGGCCACTATCGAGTTGGGGCCACGCCGTCTGGGGCTAGCGGATACGGTCGATCCGGCGACTGACTCGTATCGGAGGCACGTTGTGATGACCGAGATCATTGTCTTTCACCACGCGCTTGGGCTCACGGCAGGCGTCGGTGCATTCGCCGACACCTTGCGCAGGGCTGGCCATGCCGTCACCACCCCGGACCTGTTCGACGGCCAGACTTTCGCGGGCATCGAGCAGGGCGTTGCCTATGCGAAGGAAATTGGTTTCGACACCGTCATCGAGCGAGGACGTGCCGCGGCGGCATCTGCGCCTGCGGCGAGCGTCTACGTTGGGTTCTCGCTCGGAGTGCTGCCCGCCCAGATGCTTGCTCAGAACCGCGCCGGCGCCAAAGGTGCCGTTCTTTGCTATGGATGCGTGCCACCGTCCCGTTTCGGTTCCGAGTGGCCGAAGGACGTCCCGGTCCAGATCCACGGGATGGAGGGCGACGAGTTCTTTCAAGAGGACCTGGAAGCGGCCCGGATCGTGGCAGAGACCGCCGCCAGAGCAGAGTTGTTCCTCTACGCGGGTCACAGCCACCTCTTCGCCGACAGTAGGTCGACGGACTACGACGAGGCAGCCGCAGACCTGCTCCTCTCACGTGTCATGACCTTCCTCATGACTGTGTAGTCGCCTGCGCGCAGTCGCCCGGGCCCACGCAGCCGCGGCCATCGGCACGCGTGCTCGCGACCCGCGATCACGGGTGATCGTCGACGAGGACCGGTTGTGCCGACGCGACCGCAGTGGCGCGCTCGAACCACGGCCGCGCCCGCAGCTCTTCGAAGATGCGCGCCGCCCGCGCGGCGAGCGCCGGTGCTTGTATCCCGCGACCCCGAGCGATCAGCCATTCGGCGTGCTCAAGCAGGGTCCGCCCCAGCCAGTAGGTGGCCCCGAACTCCTCCAGGGCCTTCGCTGCAGTGACGAGGTCGCGTTCGACACTCTCGTGTATCCCGGCCGCGGCGCTGATGGCGGCTCGAACGCGCGGCAGTTGGCACCGCAGGTATGGCGTGCTGTGTCCGTACGGACGGGACGTCACAACCGCGAGCAACTCCTCCGCGCCCGCGACGTCACCGATGGCGAGCGCGTCATCGATGCCGGTCAGCCATACCGTCGAAAAGTCGTCGTCGATACCGGTCAGGCTCGACCAGCGGATGGCCGTCGCGCGGGTGAGCTCGGCCGCCTTCGCGAGGTCGCCGGCAGCACGTATTGATACCGCCTCGAGGAATGCCTCCATCAACTCGATCACGACGTCGGAGCGGCTGCCGTCCGGCGCCGGTGCTGCTGGCACTGTCTCGACCGGTTCTCCCCGGCACGCGGAGATCAACGAGGCGTACGCCTTCATGAAGAGCACCATCGAGTTCACCTCGAGGCCCTCGCTCATCTCGGCGTACAGCTCGAGGGCGTCGTCCCATCGGCCGCTCGTCCAGTACACGTGCATCACACTGCAGCCGAGCGAAAGGCCCGAGTCGCGGTCGCGAAGGCGGCGGAAGATCGCGAGCCCCTCCTCCGTGACCGGGATGGCGGCACGGAGGTCGCGGGTGGCGAGAAAGCTGACGAGGTTGTTGATCGGCCTGAGCCGGATGATCGGGTCGTCGAGCTCACGCGCGAGTTCGAGCGAGACGCGCAACAAGCCGAGCCCCATCCGGGGTCGTCCGGCGAGCACGAACGCACCGGCATACGACGACAATGTCGAAGAGAGTTGCGGCAGATCGTCGAGTGCTTCGGCGAGGCGCACCGCCCGATCGAACCAGGGGATCGACCTCTCTGCGTCGCCGTGCGCGACGTAGTAGCCGCGGGCACATTGCAGGGCAAGCTGTGCGGCGACCGGCGCGGCATCGGCTCGCGTCTCCACCAGTGCATAGGCAGCCGCAAGGGGTTCGACGACGACCTGACCGTTGCCGGCGGAAATCTGGGCTTCGGCCCACAACGCCTGCGCGCGCCACGCATCCACGTCCGCGCCCGCGTCGATGTAGAAGGACTGGGCTTGCTCGGCGAGCAATGCGGCCGCGGCCGCGGCGCCGACTGCCAGCTCGGCGCGCGCCATCTCTTCGGTGAGGCGCCCGTTCTCGAAGTCGGTCGTGGCCAGAGTGAGCGCGGTGGCAAGATGCCGGCGAGCCTCCTCGGGCGCGCCGAGCGCGCGCGCCCGCGTCGCGGATTGCTCGAACAAAGCGACAGCCTTGGCGGCCAGGGCAGCGGCGTCAGGATCGTCGGCCGCAGCCGCGTGCGCGTCGAGGTAGTGACTCGCGAGCACCGATGGAATGGTGTCGGCGTCGGCATCCTCTGCGAGACGCTCCGCGACGGCGAGGTGGCGGGCCTTCCGGTCACGACGCGCGAGCCGGTCATAGGCGACCGCGCGGACCAACGCCTGGACGAAGCGGTGCTGCCCGCGCTCCGGCGATCGCGGGTCGGACTCGACCGCGAAAATCTCCTTGCGAACGAGGTTTTTTAGCCCTGCATCCACGTCGACGTCCTCGCCAAGCGACTGCACCAACGAGCGGAGCCCGCCCGCGGTGAATGCCTGACCGAGCACCGAAGCGTCCTGCACGAGGCGCCGCTCATCCGCTGGCAACGAATCGAGGCGAGCGGCGATGAGTGTATGCAGCGTCGTCGGTAGGTCGAGGTTGTCGAGGACAAACTCATCCCCGGCCTCCGGGCGAAGGACGTACTTGCCGTCCCGTGGCACGACCACGTCCCGGTCGATCAGACCGCGCACGGTCTCCACGGCGAAGAGCGGGATTCCTTCCGACCGCTTCACGAGCGCGGTGCGGACGTCGTCCGGCAAGGCGGCGACGAGCCCCTCCACGAGACTCCGCATCTGCGCGTCGGGCAACGGCTCCAGATGGATGGCCGTGGCTCGCCGCCCAGTGCCGAAGCCCGGGGCCCGGTCGGTCAACTCCGAGCGGGCGAGGGTGAGGAGGAAGATCGGCGCCGCAGCCCGGTCGAGCATGTGATCGAGAAAATCGAGCAGGCCTTGGTCGGCCCATTGCAGATCGTCGATTTGGAGGTATGCCGCGACCGCACCGTCACTGCGGGCGATCCGTTCGAAGAACGTCCGCCACGCGGCGAACAGATCGTCCCGCCCGAAGGACGTACCGGGGCTGACCACCTCGCCGACGCCGATCAGAGTCGCCATCCGCGGCAGCAGCCACGAGCGTTCGTCCGTATCCGCAATATGGAACTCGAGGCCCTCGACGAGCCGCTCCACGACGACCTCGGACGGGTCGCCTTCGAGGATGTCCAACCGGCCGCGAACGATCTCGGCGAGCGCCCAGAAAGCCACCCCGTCGCCATAGGACAGGCAGCGGCCACGATGCCAGTGCACGGTGTCTGTGATGCCGTCGACGTACTTGTCGAGCTCCCACCCGAACCGCGACTTGCCGACGCCGGCCGGGCCGAAGATGGCGACGAGACGCGGCCTGCCCTCCTCGAGCGTCGCGTGGAAGAGTTCCTTCGTCAGGCGGATCTCGCGGTCGCGGCCCACGAACGGGGCTTCGAGCCCGTCCACCCGCCGCACACCGCCGATCGCAGCGACGACGGTGCGAGCCGCGAAGAGGTGCACCGGCTCGGCCTTGCCCTTGAGCTCGTGCGTGCCTACGTCGTCGTACGCGACTGCGGCAGCCGTCGCGGCTCGGGTCGTCTCGTCGACCCAGACCTCACCCGGACCCGCCGCCGCCTGCACGCGCGCCGCCGTGTTGACTGCGTCGCCGGCGACCATTCCCTGCCCAGCTGCGCGCAGCGTCACCGCGACCTCGCCCGTGACGACGCCGACCCGCATCGCGAGTCCTGGCAGGTTGATTGCGTCTCCCAGCAGGGAAATCGCCTCGACGAGGTCGAGAGACGCCCGCACAGCACGTTCGGAGTCGTCCTCGTGGGCGGTCGGGACTCCCCATACCGCCATGACCGCGTCGCCGATGAACTTCTCCACCACGCCGCCGTAACGTTCGATCACGGTACGGGCCGTGTCGAAGTACTCCGACAGCAGTTCGCGAACGTCCTCGGCGTCCCGAGTCTCCGCGAGGGGCGTGAAACCGACGAGATCTCCGAAGACCACCGACGTGATCCGCCGCTCGGCGACCGGGGTGGCAGCCAGCCCGCTCGCGGACGACGGCGGCGCGACGGCCGCGCCGCCCAGCGCAACACCGCACTCAGAGCAGAAGTTTCCCGACGCCTCGGCGCCGCAATGCGGGCAGGCGCGGGCCAACTCGGCGCCACACTCCGAGCAATACCGCGCCGTCGCCGATACGCCGGTCCCGCAAGCCGGACACCTAGCGGCCACACTCCCGCCTTTCCCCGGCGTCGGAAACTTGGCGATAGGGTACGCCCGCGAGCAGGTTTACGACGCGGCGTGGCGCTGACCGCGTCCGTTCCGCCGGGCCTTCACTCGTGACCGGGCCCTGCCAACTGATTCTCGAGCGAGGACGCACGCATGAGCGACGAAGCCGAACCCGTGTCGTATGACGGAGTTCCCCGAGGGGTTCCTTTGCTGTCATCCAGCGGTCAAGGATTCGGGACCCTGGTCAAGGTGCTCGAAATCCCCTCGGAGGACCTCTTCGACGGGGTGATCGTCAAGACGGAGCATGGTCGTCGCTTCGTTGACCGCGATCAGATACGCGAAATCACCACCGAGTACATCGCGTGCGACCTCGATGACAGCCAGATCGCCGATCTCCCCGAACCTTCCGGGACCGCCGCCTTCGATGACGACCCCGGATACGGGGAAGGCAAGTCGTTTCGCGAGTGGGTTCATCGAACCTTCGGCCATGGCGGCTGGAAGGCGGAGAAATAGCCCCGTGCCTCGGCAATGACGATGGCCACGTCATAGTCAGGCGATTCCGCGACACGAATCACGTGCGCGGGCAACCCCTCGTCCACGATCGCGGCCGAACGATCGACCTGGTGCCGTCCGGTCTCGATCACCAGCGCGCCGCCAGGCGCCAGCCACCGGTGAGCCCCTGCAACGATCCTGCGCTGGACGTCGAGCCCGTCGCCACCACCGTCGAGCGCCACGGGCCGTTCGTGCAGCCTTGCCTCGGCAGGGAGCGTCGCTATCTCACCCGTCGGCACGTAAGGGGCGTTGACAACGAGGAGGTCGACGCGGGCTCGCAACCGCGCCGGCAGCGGTTCGTACAAGTCGCCCTCGTAAACCTCGCCGTCACACGCTGCAAGGTTCTGGCGCGCACATGCCACCGCCGCGGGATCGATGTCGACGGCGTGCACCTCGGGGGGGCGCTTCGCCGCGTTCATTGCGCGGGCCGCGGCAATCGCCGCACCCACGGCACCCGACCCGCAACACATGTCGAGGACGACGAGTGGCCGGCCGCCGTTTCGCATCCGCGAACCGACATCGACGGCCTGCGCGACGAGGAACTCGCTTCGGCGCCGCGGCACGAAAACGCCGGGCTCGACCTTCATGCGCAGCCCGCAGAACTCCGCCCAGCCGACGACGTGCTCCAGCGGGAAGCCTGCGACGCGCCGTTCGACCATGGCGTCGAGGTGTGCGCTATCGGCGGCGGCGCCGATGAGCAGGCGCGCTTCGTCCTCCGCGTACACGCACCCGGCCGCTCTCAGCCTGGCGACGACGGAAGGCCCGGAGCTGCCACCCTCTGGGTGAGCCGGCCCTGCCGGCCCTACCGGCCCTACCGACCCTGCCGGCCCTACCGGCCTCGCCGGCTCGGGTGAGGTGATGGGCACGAAGGCCAAGCCTAGGCGCCGCCGCACCGCGCAGCTATGAGCTCGCCTTCGCCGTCTTCGCCGTCTGCACGGTCTTCAGCTTCTTGCCGTCGCGACTGAACGCCAACGCGTGACTCCCGTTCGACCCTGGAGCAGTGAGATACGACAGGGTCGATCCCTTCTTCATCGCCAGGCCGCCCGGGCCGCTGGCGACGACGCTCGCATCGGGTGGGCCGGTCTTCGCCAGCACGTCGATGAGGTACTCGACGAGGCCGCGGCTGGTGCCGGCGTCCGGTTGCTTGGTCTGGGTCGCAAGGGTGTGCCGCGCGGCGCTCGCGTCGTATAACGCCTGGTCGGCAGCGAACACGTTGCCCCACTGGGCGTAACTGCCGTGGGTGGCTGCGTTGAGTTGCGACTCGCGAGTCTTCGCCGAAGCTGCGTCATCGCGGTACAGGCCGCTGAACGCGACCGGCAGCAACTGGATGCCGATCACGGCCTCCGGCTTCGGCGAGAACCACGTGGCAAAGTCGATCTTGTCGCCCCAGACGATGCCGACCGTCCGATGCGCGTAACCCTTCGGCCGCAGCGAGGGAGAATCGCCCAGCCAGTACATGCGCGCGGCTGCGCCTTCGATGGCGTAGCGCGCCAGCCCGAGGTCGGCGAGCTTCGACCGGCCGGTCGCGAGCCCCCACTCGGCGACACCGGCCCACGCTTCGACGGCTTCGCTGGAGGATTCCTGGTTGTTGCCGTCCGCGAACAGTGAGTAGCCCGACGCCCACGAGTGGCCGGCACCGGCGTCCCACACCCGTTCGGAAGGAAAGCCACCACTGACGTCGCCCACGCCACCACCCGCGTAGTCGCGCACGATCGCGTCGACGACGTTGCCGTACTTCTTGGCGAACGTGGGATCGGCGCGAGCCATGGTGGCGGCTGCGCGAACCAGGTAGCCGTACTGAAAATGATGGTCGTTGTAGTCCTGGTTGCCGAACTCGGCCGGGACGCCGATCAGGCCGCCCCATGTGGCGTCGTACGCGAAGTAGTGCGGGTCGTTCGGGCCTGTGTAGGTGAGCCAGTCGACGAGGTTCTTGCGCAGCATGCCCAGGGCTTGCTTCCGCGCGGCGGTATCGCCCACGGCGGCGGCGACGTCGGCGATGGTCGCCTCGCGGGCCATTTCCTTCGCGGAGAAGTACACGCCACCCTGCTGCGGCTTGGCCGACAAATCCGACTGCAAGGCATGCCGCACGCTGTCTCGTTCACTGCTCGGCAGCTTCACCTTCGGCACCGACGGCAAGAACCCCGGCAACACGATGTCGACCGTGACGGACGACGCGTCGACGACCGGCTCCGTACCGAGCGGCCCGGCGTAGTGGCCGTGGCCCGACGCAGAACCGTGTTCAGGCGCCGCGAGATTCGCCGCCTGCAAAGGCGTGAGCGCCCACGCGCCCGGACCCCCGCCGGCCCGCTCCACGCTGAGCACCTGCCGCGCGGTCATCGAGCTTCGGTCGAACGCCAGCGTCGCCCGGCTGCCGGTGATCGGATGCCGTGCCGCTCGCGTCGCTTGCTCGGCCCAGCCCGAAGCCGCGCCGGACGGCGCCGGGCCGGCGACGACGTCGACGTCGGAGGAACCGCTGAGCGTCAGCCGCGCGCCGTTGCGAGCCCAATGACCGGCAGAGGCTGCGACGTCCCACCGCTGCCCGTCGATGGAAAACGACATGTGCGCGCCGTCGAGGCGCATGTCGGTCGGCGCACCCGCTAGCTGCAACGCTGGTTCTTGCACCCCGGCGAAATGCCAGTAGACGAAGGGGCTTCCTTCGACTGCCGTCGTCCGGAGCGTGCCTCCGGCCTTCACCTTGCTGACGAGGTCGACGTGCAGCGGTCCGTAGCCGCTGACCTTCACGCCGTCCAGCGCGCCGCCTGCCGTGACCGCAGGAACGAACGGCTGGATGACGTGGTCAGCCTGGACGGTCACCGGGCGGTAGCTCACGGCCGAACCGCTCGCCGTGACCTGCACGGTAAGCGGCCCGGCGACGAGCGGTTGGGTCCATGGGCCGATCAGCGCCGAGGTCCACCACTGGTTCGTCGGCAGCGGATGCCCCCGCAGCGACGCCGTCGCCTGCGCCGGCGCCTTGCTCGGTCGGGCATCGGACGGCGGCTTCGGCGCGATGCTCCCGGAGGCAGCGGAAGCGCCGGCGAACGAGGGTGTCGCCAGGCCGGCCGAGTGCGCTGCCGCGATCTCCTTGGCCGAGTCGACGACGCGCGTGCCCGCGAACGCTGATGGGCTCGTAGCGTGGTGGGGCGACGAACTGCCGGACGCCGAACTGCCGAGTGCCCCGCTGCCCGGATGCGCCTGTGAAGTGCACGCGGCCATCAGACCGCCGACCACGAGCAGCCCGACAACACGGCGACGCGCCGTCACGAAGAACCGACCCGAACCGTCTTCGGCGCGCCTGGGGGTGCCGATCGGGTGTTCACCGTTGCGGTGAACAGCAGTCCGGGCACGAGCTTCGCCACGCGCGCCGGATCGGTCGGCCGCAGGACGAGGGCCATCCGTTGGTCTTTGCTGAACGGAGAAACATCAGGTCGCGGGACGACGTGGTCGACGATCGCGTGAATCGGTGCGCTCACAGCCGCGCTGCGCAGCGTGACGCGCATCCCCGACGCCAACTGCTGCAGTGTCGAGGTTCCGACCGCTGCTTCGAACTGTGCGGTGCCGGGATCGTAGATCGTCACGATCGGATCGCCGGACTGCACGCTGCTTCCGGCCGGTGCCGGCACAGCGCTCACCACACCGCTGATCGGAGCGCTCACGGTTGCCGGACTCACGGTGGGTGGGCCTGACCCGCCGGCGGCAGGATTGTCGACGTTCATGCTGGCCACCGGCGAGCCGGCCTTCACCCGCTCCTGGTCGGATACGTAGACCTTGGTGACCTGCCCGCTGCCGGGCGCGCCGACCGACACGCTCGTGGCGGTGAGGACGGTCGTGCCGAGGTCGACGTTCGCCTGCTGCGCAAGGCGGTAGTCGGTGAGCCGGTAGCCGCCGTATACGGCCGCGCCGACCATCAACAACACCAAAAACCACGACATCACCCGGCGCACGCGCCCGCGCGATCCGTTGCGCCGCTCACGCCCGCGCGCCAGCGCGCGGTTGCGTTCGGCGGTGTCTTCGTGGAACGGCGAGTCGTCGATCGGCGCCAACCCGTCGTCGTCCGGTTCCCAGTCGTCAACAAGCACGTTGCCGCTGCTCGGGCGCCCGTTCACGCGGCGATCGGGGTCACGGGGATAGGCCTCTGGCACCTCGTCTTGCCTTCCTCTCCTTGTTTTCATCGGACACCTGTCGTGAGCGCCGCCTCCCGGCGGGCAGCTGCGCTTGTCGATGGAGGCGCCGCTGTCTCACGCCGTTGCCGACGTGCGTCGACGAATGCCTCGGCGACGACGCGGCCGAGCACCAGGACGTGAAGGGCAGCCCAGGTGACCGCAAGGTATGTGCCGACCTGATCAGCCGGGGTCAAGGCGCGCAGGCCGACGACGATGGCGACGACGTTCAGCGTCAGCAACGCGAACTGAGGCAGGACGAGTTCGATCGACTGCACGGCACCGCGAACGTTGGTGACGTTCCACGCGCTTCGCCGGCGCAGCAGGGTCGAGAGGAACGCCTGAATGTGAACCGGAGCGGCTCCGAAGCTCATGACGATGGCTGCGGGCCGAAAGCCCCCGGCCTGCAACAGCGTGATGATGAACATCAAGGTGTATACGGGGAGATAGAACGCCAGCCAGGAGCCCAACCCGGCGTGCACGGGGGTGAACCCGCCGAGGAGAAAGGCCGCCGGAACGATCTGGAAGATGACCGTGGCGAAGGCCAGCAGGTAGTTCGTGCCGGTGAAGAGGTACTGCAGGCGCTGGTCGGCGTTGAGCCCCGCACCGCGAAGCAGCCGACCTCGAAGCAACATCTCGAAGCCGCCGTGCGCCCATCGGAACTGCTGCTTGAAGTAGCCGCGCAGGGTGTCGGGTGCCAAGCCTCGGGCCAACACCTTCGGCACGTAGACCGAGCGCCAACCCCGGCGATGCAGCAGCAACGAGGTCCAGATGTCCTCGCTGTTGCTGCCCGTGTAGAGCCCACCGAGTTCGGCGAGCGCACGCCGGCGGAAGATGACGTTCGTGCCGACGCAGAAGACGGCGTTGAAGTGATTCTTCCCCGGGCAGACGAGCTCGTAGAAAATGCGCTGCGACTCCCCGGCGCCGAGTTCGACCAGACGCCGGCGGTTGGTGTACCACTGCGGCGACTGCGCGAACGCCACGCGCTGGTCGACCAGGTGCGGCAGCGCTTCGGCCAGGAAGTCCTTCGTCGGAACGTGATCCGCATCAAGGATGGCGACGAACTCACCGGTCGTTCGGCGCAAGGCTGCGTTGACGTTGCCCGCCTTGGCGTTGCGGTTGTCCGGCCTGCGCAAGTACCCCACGCCGATGTCGTGGCACAGATCGCGGAGGGCGTCGCTCTTCCCGTCGTCGAGCACCCACGTCTCGTGCGGCAACTGCATCTCGTTCGCCGCGAGAACGGTCCTGCTGACGACGTCCAACGGCTCACCCGCGACGGTGACGAACACGTCGATGCTCGGGAGGTCGCGACCGGCGAGCATCCGCTGGCGCCAGGCGAAAACCTCTGGCCGGTCGTGGTGCCCGCGATGCGCGAGGATCGTCCACCAGACGCCGAGCGCCTGGAAGATGGTGAGGCCCTCGGCGACGAGGACGAGGGCCCAGACCCAGGTCGTGCCGCGATGCGCGGGATCAAGCAGAAAGAAGACGTACGCCGACGCCGCCGCCACAGCGGCCGCGATCACCAGTCTCGTGAACCGCTGGAGATCGGCGGTGTCCTCGGAAGAGGCCCCGCCGGTGCCCGGCGCAGGCGGATGGAGATGTTGCTCGCGCACGAGTAACCCACTTCTGTCTCGTGTGTTCGAGGCATCCCGGAAACGACGGTGATCACAGTGATACGTCGCCGATCGGGCGGAAGTCTGGCGCCTCGTTGCGCCAGAGCGCATACGTGCGGATCGCACGCGCGCACACCAGAGGGTTACCCGGTCACGGCGAACTCAAAGCCGATGTGGCCGACGTCACGCCGCCGGGCACCGTGCGGGCTCAGCGTGAAGCGTCGCGCATCGCCTGACGGACGTGCTGGGTGACCTCGGCGAGCTTGCCCTTCGCGCCCTTCGTGGCGATGCCGACGGCGTCCTCGTCACCGCTGGCCAGCCCCTTCGCGACCTTCTTCGCGAGCGAGGGCTTGATGTGCGGCGGCAGCGCCACGATCTGCGGGTCGGTCATGAACTCGAGCAGCACCGGCCCCTGCGCAGCGAATGCGCGTTCCCAAGCCGGGCCGACCTCCTTCGGCTTCTCGACCCGGATCCCCTCGAAGCCGAGCATCTTCGCGTACTCGGCCGCAGGAAGGTACGGCAGCGTCTGCGTTTCGGGGTTCTTCGGGTCACCGCTCAACGCACGCTGCTCCATCGACACCTGGTTGAGGTCGAGGTTCGAGAGGACGACGAAGATCAGCGTCTTGTTCTGGCTCATCAGCTGCGGCAGGTAACGCTTCACGGTCAGCAGCTCGTTCATGCCCAGCATGGTGAACGCGCCGTCACCGGTCAGGCCGACCACCGGCCGGTCGGGGTGTGCGAACTTCGCGCTGATGGCGTACGGCACCCCCGGGACCATCGTGGCGAGCGTCCCAGACAGCGAGCCGCGCATGCCTTCTCGCAACTGGCAGAACCGGGCGTACCAGTTGGTTGCCGAACCGCTGTCGGAGGTGATGATGAGGTTGTCCGGCAAGTGCCGGTTCATCTCCCAGAACACGTACTCGGGGTTGATCGGGTCGCCCTTTTGGTGAGCGCGCTCTTCCAGCACGCGATCCCAGGTCTCGCGCTCCTTGATGACGCCCTGCTGCCAGGACCTGTCCTCCTTGCGCTTGAGCATCGGGACGAGCGCCCGCAACGTGTCGCGAGCGTCGCCGACGAGGGAGACGTCGTTGGGGTACCGGATGCCGATGAGGGAGCCGTCGAGATCGATCTCGACGCACTTCGCCTTGCCTTCCTCCGGCAACCACTCGGCGTAGGGGAACGAGGTTCCGATCATGAACAGCGTGTCGCAGTTCATGATCATCTTGTGGCTGGCCTCGGTGCCGAGAAGGCCGATCCCGCCGGTCACGAACGGGAGCGTGTCGGGGACGACGTCCTTGCCGAGCAGCGCCTTCGCAACCCCGGCGCCGAGCAGATCGGCCACCGTCGTGATCTCCTGCGCGGCGTTTCGTGCGCCGGCGCCGATGAGCATCGCGACTTTCTTGCCCTCGTTGAGGATTTCGGCGGCCTGGCGCAGCAGCGTCTCGTCGGGCGTGGCGTGCGGGCGGCTCCAACCAACAGAGGTAAAGACCGAGCCGTGCTCGCGCGGCGGGTCGGAGTACTCCATCTCGCCGACGTCCTCCGGCACGATGACGACGGCCGGGCGGCGCTCCTCGTAGGCCGACTTGATCGCACGGTCGATGACGTGGCGCGCCGAGTGCTGATCCATCACCGTCGAGACGAAACCGGCGACGTCCTTAAACAGCACCTGGAGATCGATCTCCTGCTGGTAGTGCGCACCGACGGACTGGCGCTTTTGCTGACCCACGATGGCGAGCACCGGCTGGTGGTCGAGCTTCGCGTCGTACAGGCCGTTGATCAGGTGGATGGCGCCGGGACCGCTGGTCGCCATGCAACAGCCAATCTGGCCGGTGAACTTGGCGTGCGCGCACGCCATGAACGCCGCCATCTCCTCATGACGGGTCTGCGTGAAGAACGGGTCGTGGTCCTCCACTCGCGCGAATGCTCCGAGAAAGGCGTTGATGCCGTCGCCCGGATAGCCGTAGACGCGATGGATTCCCCACTCCTTGAGCCGGTTCAAGATCCATTCGGCGACCTGCATAGCCGGTTCTCCTCCGCCTGGTGATCAGCTTCCCGCGGTAGTCATGCCCTGTCGCGTTCGTCTGGAACCTGCTACCACCCGACCAACCGCCACGCGCGGCGACCGCACCGCCGCCGGCTGAGAGCACATTTGCCCCCCGGTTGCGACTGTGCTGCGCCGGGCTAGGCGACCCGGAACTGCGCCGCGTCGTGCTCCTTGAAGGTCAGCCCGTGACCCGGCCGGCTGCGGTCTGGCCGCAGCACACCGCCCTCCTGCGGTTCGAGGACTCCGTCGAACAGCAACGACTCGATCCGGACGTGGTCGTGGAAGTACTCGAGATGGCGAAAGCGCTGCACTGCGGTCGCCGCTTGCGCCGACAGCTGCGGCGCGCAGTGCGCGGAGAGGTCGATCTGGTGGCCGTCGCACAGCCCCGCGGCCGCCAGAAAGCCGGTGATGCCGAAGCAGCGCGTGACGTCGGCCTGCAGGCAATCGACCGAACCCGCGTCGAGCATCGCCGCGAAGTACCACGGGTTCCAGCCGTACTCGCCGGCCGCGATGTCGATCCCGCCCGGCGCTCGTTCACGCACGAACCGCAGCCCCTCCAGGTCGTCGGAGCTGACGGGCTCTTCGAACCAGCGCACGCCATGGTCGGCGTAGATGTGCGCCCACTCGATCGCCTGCCTGGTCGTGAAAGCGCCGTTCGCGTCGACGAACAGCTCGGTGTCGTCACCGATCGCCTTGCGGGCCGCCCGCAACCGCTCGTGATCGCGCTGCGGGTCGCGGCCCGTCTTCATCTTCACTCGTGGAATGCCTGCTTTCACCCACCCGCGAAGCTGCTTCGCCAGCTGCTCGTCGTCATAGGACGTGAAGCCGCCGCTGCCATAGATCGGGACGGCGTCGCGAGCCGCGCCGAGTGCCACCACGAGCGGGACGTCGAGCAGCCGCGCCTTGAGATCCCACAACGCGACGTCGACGGCACTGATCGCCATGCTGCACAGGCCGGTACCGCCGAGGTTGCGGACGGCGTGCACCATCGACCACGTCGCCGATGGGACGTCGAGCACGTCGCGTCCTTTCACGACGCCGGCGAGCTTGTCGCCGATGAGCGACACGGCAGCGGAATGCCCGTAGGTGTAACCGAAACCCGTGACACCGCCCGCGCAAACATGCACGGTCACCAGCACGGTGGAATCCCACTGCAACGTGCCGTCGCTTTCCGGCGACTCGGTCGGGATCTCGTAAGCCGCAGCCGAGAGTTCGTCGACCGCGACGTCGGGCCGGATCACGATCTCACCGCCGAGCGGCCATTCGCCGAGCCACCGCGGCACTGCCGCCCACAGCCGCCGCGATAGCGGCGGCAGCGAGCACCCCTTTGCGTGTAGCCGGCGCCGCGGGTTCTCCCGTCGGGAGCGCCCGCTCGGGCAGTTCGCTCGGCAACACCTCGCCGGCCAGTCCGGCGCGGATCAGCTGCGCGATGTGTACTGCTCGGCGGCTGGTGCCCTGCTCGATCTGGGTGCGGCAGGAGAAGCCATCGGCCACGATGACCGTGTCGGCGGACGCGTCGCGCACAGCGGGGAAGAGCACCCGCTCGCCGCAGTCCATCGAAATCTTGTGCTTGTCCTTCTCGAAGCCCCACGAACCGGCCAACCCGCAGCAGCCGGACGACGGAAGATCGGCGTCCATGCCCATCTTCTCGAGCAGCTTCTCCTCGGGCTCGGTGCCCATCACGGACTGGTGATGGCAGTGCCGCTGCACGAGTGCCTTCCGGTGAACTTGCGGCACGTCGAAGTCTGGTGCGAACTTCTCGAGGAACTCGCCCAGCGTGAAGGTCTGCTTGCCCAGCCGCTGAGCCTGCTCGTCGTGCGGCATCATCTCGTGCAACTCGTCACGGAAGGATGCACAGCATGACGGCTCCGGCACCACCATCGGCGTGCCTTCGGCGATCTCGGCCGACATCGTCTCGAGGACGTCCTCGAACAACGCGCGCGCCCGGCCGAGCATGCCGTAGTCGAACAGCGGGCGACCACAACACAACACCTTCGGCGGAATGACTACCTCGAAGCCGGCACTTTCCATCACCTCGCACACCGCCTTCGCGACGTCGGTGTGGAAGTGGTTCGTGAACGTGTCGGGAAACAGGATCGCCCGCGGTTTCCCGACATTGAGCCGTTCACGTCGCTGGAACCACTCGCGGAACGTCTCCTCGGCGAAGTACGGCGCCTTGCGGTTGGGGTGAATGCCGCCCATCTGCTTCACCAGCCGGTTGACCAGCGGGGCGTGCATCGCGAAGTTCGCCAGCCTCGGCAGGCGGGCACCGAGGCGCGCCGCGTACATGATGAGGCCGAGCGCGTAGGCGTAGCGCGGCCGAATCTTCCCTTCGTAGTAGTGCGCGAGGAATTCGGCCTTGTACGTCGCCATGTCGACGTTGATCGGGCAGTCGTTCTTGCAGCCCTTGCACGACAGGCAGAGATCGAGGGCGTCGAAGACCTCCTCCGACTTCCAGCCGTCGGTGATGACGTCGCCCTGCAACATCTCGAAGAGCACCCGAGCGCGACCCCTGGTCGAGTGCTCTTCTTCGCGCAGGGTCTGGTACGACGGGCACATCGTCTGGCCGCCGAGCACCCGGCACTTCCCGACGCCGACGCAGCGCAAGGTCGCCCGCTCGAGCGAGCCGTTGTCGTTGGGGAACGCGAAGTAGGTCTTGGGCGTCGCCGGGCGGTAGTCGGTGCCGAGCCGCAGGTTCTCGTCGAGCTGGAAGACCCGGATCGGGTCGACGACCTTGCCCGGGTTCATCCGACCGTCCGGGTCCCACACGGCTTTGAACTCGCGCATCGCCCGCACGAGCTCCGGCCCGTACATCTTGTCGAGCAACTCCGCGCGTTGCTGCCCGTCGCCGTGCTCGCCCGAGAGCGAGCCGCCGTACCGGGTGACGAGATCGGCCGCCTCCTCCATGAACCTGCGGTAGTCGCGGATGCCGCCGGCCGATGTCAGGTCGAACGGGATGCGGGTGTGCAGGCAACCGTCACCGAAGTGGCCGTACATGGCGGCCTCGTAACCGTGCTCGTCGTAGAGCTTTTGCAGGTCACGGATGTAACCACCGAGCTTCTCCGGAGCGACCGCACTGTCTTCCCACCCGGGCCAGGAGTCGGGTTCAGCGGGCACCCGCGCGGTCGAGCCGAGGCCCGCTTCGCGCAGCTCCCACAACCTGGCTTCCTGCTTCGGGTCGTCGAACAGGCTCATGTGGGGGGTGTCGGGATCGGCCTCCAGCCGGGCCATCACCGCACGGCACCGCTCGTCGGCCTCCTCCTTGGTGTCGCCACCGAACTCCAGCAGAAGATAGTTCTCGCCGCCGGGCAGCAGCGGCAGCTCCTTGAGGTGCGCGTGCTTGAGCTGCATGTTCTGTACCAGCCGGTGGTCGATCGCCTCGAGCCCCATCGGTTCGAACTTGAGCAACTCCGGTGCGTGGTCGGCCGCCTGCGCGATCTCGTGGTAACCGAGCACGAGCAGGCTCCGATGCCGCGGCCAGGGCACGAGCCGCAGCTTCGCCCGCAAGACCGTCGCACAGGTGCCCTCGGTGCCGACCAGTGACGACGCGACGTTGAAGCCCTTCTCAGGCAACAGGTCGTCGAGGTTGTAGCCCGAGACGCGTCGTGGGATCTGCGGGTATCGCGCCCTGATGAGGTCTGCATAACGGTCGCGGATCGACAGCAGCTTCGCGAAGATCTCGCCTTCGCGCCCGCCACCCTTGATGATCTGCTCGATATCGGCGTCGCTGTAGGAGTTGCCGACCGTCATCCGCGTGCCGTCGTAGAGCACGATGTCGAGCGCTTCGGTGTTGTCGGCCGTGCGCCCGGCCATCACCGAGTGCACACCGCAGGAGTTGTTGCCGAGGTTGCCACCGATCGTGCAACGGTCGTGCGTCGAGGGGTCAGGCCCGAACGTCAGCTGGAACTCCCCCGCTGCTTCGCGGACGCGATCGTTGATGACACCCGGTTGCGCCCACGCGTAGCGGTTCGGGCCGTTGACTTCCTCGATGTGGTTCACGTACTTCGACGTATCGAGGATCACGGCCACGTTCGTCGTCTCACCGGAGAGGCTGGTGCCGCCACCCCGGTTGGTGATGGGCGCGCCGAAGTCGCGACATACCTCGACCGCGGCCACGACGTCGTCGATGTCGAGGGGCTGGACGACGCCGAGGGGCGGCATCCGGAAATTTGAGGAGTCCGTCGACCACACTGCCCGCGCACCGGCGTCGAACCGCACCTCACCGCG
This sequence comes from uncultured Actinomycetes bacterium, assembly GCA_963782965.1. Taxonomy (GTDB): domain Bacteria; phylum Actinomycetota; class Actinomycetes; order Acidothermales; family Acidothermaceae; genus CAWALV01. The sequence goes on along the minus strand of CAWALV010000002.1, from coordinate 1,223,358 downwards.
AACCTTCTTCACCAAGGCACGCTCAAGGCCCTTGAGGTCGAGACCTTCGGCGCTCGGGTGGGGGTGGTACCGCCGGTCGCTACGTGCCTTCTTCGGCCGGGTCACCCCGGTCGACAGGCCTGCCGCCATGCCGCCTCCTCCTGACGGACCCCGAAACGGGATCAACGAGGAAGGTCGTACCGCGGCGAGGCGCCGCTTAACCGGGCGGCCGCTTGCCCTTCTGCCGCGCGGCAAGCTTCTTTCCGTGGGGGCGTACCCGCCGGGCAGGCCGCGCACCCGCGCGGTCAACCGACGTGGTTGTTCTCCTGGGTGTCGCGCGAGAGCCGGCCGAGCCGCTCGACCAGCCAGTCCCAGCCCTCGGCGTGCCGATGCTGGCGATGCCAACCCCACAGCAGTTCGTGCACCCTCGGGCCGTGGGCGACGTGCGCAAGCACGGCCACTCTCGAGCCGGCCGGCATCACCTCGGCGCGGTACCGCTCGCGCACGCTGCCGTCGGCGTCGCGTTCGACGCCGCCCACCACGCCGCCGAGCCACGCGGGGACGACCGCATCGGCGGCGCCTTGCGCACGGTCGACGTCGATCTCGACCTCGCCAGACTCGGGCACGCCGCCGAGCAGCACCAGCTCCCCGGTGTCGTGGATCCACTGGAGGGTCGCCTGCTGCCCCGCCTCGACCGCCAATACCTGCGCGATTGGCGGCGGCACCAGCCACGTCCCGAAGTTCGTTGAGAAGCTCTTCACCCGGTTGATGTCGGCGGCGTTGAAGGCCGCGAGGTCGTAGACGGGTAGCGACGCGCCCGCGACATCCAGCCGCGCGACGGGTTGCGGCCCGGTCTCTTCGGACGACGTGCCAACCGTCACGGTCGGCTCCTCTCAGGTCAGTGTCGTGATCTGTGCCACGAGCGTACGCAACGCCTGGCCGCGGTGGCTGATCGAATCCTTGTCTGCGCTGCTCAGCTCGGCCGTCGTGACGCCGCGGTCGGGCAACTCGAAGATCGGGTCGTAGCCGAACCCGTTCGTGCCGCGCGGCTCCCGCGCGATGACCCCGCGCACCGTGCCGTGGGCGACCAGCTCGACGTCGGCGAGAGCGGTCGCGGGCGCGGGCGGGGGGAACACGGCGACCGCCGCGCAAGCGAACGCCGCCCCACGCCGATCGTCGGGGACGTCGGCCAGCTGCGCGAGAACCAACCGCAGGTTGACGGCGTCGCGGCCGGCAGCACCGTCGGGGCCGACGAGGTCGCCGGACCAGCGGGCCGAGAAGATGCCAGGCATGCCGTTCAACGCGTCGACGGTAAGACCGGAGTCGTCGGCGATCGCGATCTGCTTCGTTGCGGCCGCGACGGCGCGCGCCTTGAGCAGCGCGTTGGCCTCGAAGCTGTCGCCGGTCTCGACGATCTCAGGCAGATCGGGATACGCATCGGCCCCGACAAGGTCGACGTCGCCGAGGTCGGCCGCTTCGAGGATCCTGCGCAGCTCCAGGAGCTTGTGCGGGTTGCGGGTGGCCAGCACCACGCGTCGTCCGGAAATGTTCATGCGGTGAGCGCGGCGGTCACGCGGTGAGCGCGGCCTGCTGGAGGGCACCGAGAGTCGCGCAGCCGGCGGTCGCGAGTTCGAGCAATGCATCGATCTCAGTCCGGTGCAGCGGTTCACCTTCGGCAGTGCCCTGCACTTCGACGAACGCGCCCTCGCCGGTCATCACGACATTCATGTCGGTGCCGGCGCGGACGTCTTCTTCGTAGCAAAGGTCGAGACGCGGTTCGCCGTCGATCACGCCGACGCTCACGGCGGAAACGCTGCGGACGAGCGGATCGCCGGCCAGATTGCCATTCTCGCGCAGCCACCGCACCGCGTCGAAGAGCGCGACGTAGGCGCCGGTGATCGCAGCCGTGCGGGTGCCGCCATCCGCCTGTAAGACGTCGCAGTCGATGTGGATGGTGTTCTCGCCGAGCGCCTTGTGATCGACACAGGCCCGCAGAGCGCGGCCGACCAGCCGGGAAATCTCCTGCGTGCGCCCGCCGAGGCGGCCTTTCACCGACTCGCGATCGTTGCGCGTGTTCGTGGCCCTCGGCAACATCGCGTATTCGGCAGTGACCCAGCCGCGACCGCTGCCCTTGCGCCAGCGCGGAACGCCGTCGACAACGCTCGCCGCGCACAACACCCTGGTGCGACCGAACTCGACCAGCACCGAACCCTCGGCGTGGTCGAGCCAGTTCCGGCTGAACGTGACCGGACGCATCTGGTCGTTCGCCCGACCGTCGACTCGCACCATGCGCCAGACCTTACCGGCCGCGATCGACCCCGCCGGCCTGCGCCCAGGCCTACCCGTCGGCCTGCGGCCACATCAGACGTCGAACACGCGGCCCGACCGGGCCAGGGTGGTCGGCCCGCCGAACGCGTCAGCGGCGATCTCGTGCTGCACCCGGGCGTCGAACCACGGCGGGATATGGGTGACGACCAACTGGCCGACACCGGCTCGCCTCGCCAGGGCACCCGCTTGGGTCGGCGTGAGGTGGAGGCCGGGTGGGCCGTCTTCGCCCTCGGCGAACGTGGCCTCGGCGAGGAGCAGATCGGCGCCGGCGGCAAAGCCGGCCAGCTCCTCGCACGGACCGGTGTCGGCGGTGTAGACGAGCACCCGGTCGTCGGCCTCGATCCGGATCGCAAAGGTCTCCACCGGATGCGCGGTGCGAAGGAACCGCAGCCGCAACGGCCCCACGTCGCCCTCGCGGACGTCGTGCACCACGAGGCCCTCCGCGAGCGCGTCCTCGGTCTTGCCCGATACGGCACTCAGCCGCTCCCGCTCGCCGCGCGGCGCCATGACCGGCAGCGCCGGAGGCACCCGGCCGTCGGGATGGTGCCCGCGCGCGTAGCCCAGCGGGATCACGTCGAGCCAGTGGTCGCCGTGGAAGTGGCTCAGGAACAACGCATCGACGTCGCGCGGATCGAGGTGTCGCTGCAGCGCGCCCGCTGCGCCGCTGCCGAGGTCGAGGAGCAGCCGGAAACCGTCGTGCTCGACGAGGTACGCGGAGCACGAGGCGTCCGGGCCGGGAAAACTTCCTGAGCAGCCGACAACGGTGAGGCGCACGGCGCGTCGGGTCCTCAGGCCGGCTCGACGCTGCGGATTTCCGGGCCGAGGAATCGGCGGCCGAGCTCGAAGAAGAGTTCGGGGTCGCCAGTTGCCACGAACTGGTGCACCGGAGGCGGCGCGGTTTCGGGACGGGTGAGACCGTGGCGCACGAGCATGCGGTAAACGTCGATCGCGGTCTCGTCGGCACTGCTGACGAGCATCACGTCGTCGCCCACGACAAGGCTGATCGCACCGGCGAGGAACGGGTAGTGCGTGCAGCCCAGCACCAGCGTGTCGCAACCCCGTTCGACGATCGGCGCGAGGTATTCCTTCGCGGACTGCAGCAGCTCGTCGCTCATCGTGACGCCGGCCTCGACGAACTCGACGAAGCGCGGGCAGGCGGCGGTGGTCAGATCGATGTGCGGCGCGGCGGCGAACGCGTCGTCATAGGCCATGCTGGTGATCGTTGCCTGGGTGCCGATGACGCCGACCTTGCCGTTGCGGGTGGCGCTCACCGCCTTGCGGACCGCGGGCCGGATCACCTCGACGACCGGCACGTCGTAGCGCTCGCGCGCGTCACGCAACATCGCGGACGACGCCGCGTTGCACGCGATCACCAGCATCTTGACCCCGTGTTCGACCATGTCGTCGAGCACCTCGAGCGCGTATCCACGCACCTCGGCGATCGGCTTGGGACCGTACGGCAGATGCGCGGTGTCGCCGACGTAGTACAGCGGCTCGTGCGGCAGCAGGTCGAGGATGGCCCGCGCCACCGTGAGACCACCGACCCCGGAGTCGAACACCCCGATGGGCGCCTCGTTGTTTACACCGGCCACGCCAGGCAGCCTACCTGCCGACGGCGTGACACCCGCCCGCCTGACCCGCGCCCCGTCGTCCCGGCGGGCACCCGTCGTCCCGGCGGGTTGCCGAAGACTTCGTGCAACTATTTGCACAAAGTCTTCGGGTAAGCGTCGTCCACAGGCTCTCAGCGGCGCGGACGGCGCAACAGCCACCCTGGTGAGGTGGAGATCCCGAAGGAGTTCAGCGCCCTCGCCGCCCGACAGGCCGGCAACCGAGCGTGGTGCACATCGCGGTGCCCGCCTCGCGCCGGGTCGCCATCGATGATCCTGGTGTCCGCGTTCGCTACCGCGAACCCCACCTGCTGCGCCAAGACCCTCGGCGTCAGCCGCCGATGACGCCACCCGTCTCGACCGTGCTCGATCTGGTCGGTGAGGCGGCGTCGGCTGACCGCGTGGTCGATCTGATCGCAGCCGCGTGCCAGCGACGGCTCGCCTCGCCCGGTGCGGTCTATGCGGCTGCCGTCGGTCGGCACAAGCTGCGGTGGCGAGAGCTCGTGCTCGAGGTCTGCGCCGACGTCGGGCAAGGCATCGAGTCACCGCTCGAATACCGCTACCTTCGCGACGTCGAACGCGCTCACGGCCTGCCCATCGCCAGCCGCCAGCGGGTGGTCCGTACCTCTGGTCGCACATACCGCCACGACGCCTCATACGACGAGTTCGCGGTGGTCGTCGAACTGGACGGTCTCGCCTTCCACGCGGGCGCCCGAGCGGCTGGCGAGGAGATTTGCGCCGCTGCCCGAGGTGCCGTTCATGATCCCGAAGACTTTGTGCAAATAGTTGCGGCAAAGGCTTCGGGAACCGAGCGGGGAGGCAGGGGCAGCGGCGCCCTACGCCCAAAGCTGCCCTTCGAGCGCGGCCTCGGCGTCCTCGAGGGTGCCGCTGTAGGCACCGGTCGAAAGGTACTTCCAGCCACCGTCCGCGACGATGAAGGCGATGTCGGCGCGAACTCCGTCCCGCACCGCCTTCTCGGCCACTCCCAAAGCGGCGTGCAGGATGGCGCCGGTGGAGATGCCGGCGAAGATGCCCTCCTGCTCGACCAGTTCGCGGGTGCGGCGCAGCGCCTCTCGCGGCCCGACCGAGAACCGCGCGGTCAGTACCGACTCGTCGTAGAGCTCGGGCACGAAACCTTCGTCGAGATTGCGCAGCCCGTACACGAGCTCGCCGTAGCGAGGCTCAGCAGCCACGATCGAGATGCCCGGTACCTGCTCGCGAAAGAAGCGGCCGCAACCCATCAACGTGCCGGTGGTGCCGAGGCCGGCGACGAAGTGCGTGATCGTCGGAAGATCGGCGAGGATCTCCGGCGCGGTGGTCTCGTAGTGCGCGAGCGCGTTCGCCGGGTTGCCGTACTGGTAGAGCATCACCCAATCCGGGTGCTCGGCCGCCATCGACTTCGCCACCCGCACCGCCTGGTTCGAGCCGCCGGCGGCCGGTGAGAAGACGATCGACGCGCCCCACATCTCGAGCAACTGCCGTCGTTCGATCGAGGTGTTCTCCGGCATCACGCACACCAGCTTGTAGCCGCGCTGCCGAGCCACCATGGCCAGCGAAATGCCGGTGTTGCCGGAGGTCGGCTCGAGGATCGTGGCACCCGCTCGCAAGGAGCCGTCCTTCTCTGCGGCCTGCACCATGTACAGCGCCGCACGGTCCTTGACAGACCCGGTCGGGTTGCGGTCTTCGAGCTTGGCCCACAGCCGCACGTCGGCGGAGGGAGACAGGCTCGGTAGACCGACCAGCGGGGTTTGCCCGACGGCGTCGAGGAGGGAGTCGTAGCGCACGGTCCGAACCGCCCAGCACCCGAGCCGCTCAGCCGCCGGCTACCGCAGGCAGCACGGTGACGGTGTCGCCGTCCTTGACTGCGGTGTCGAGGCCGCCCATGAACCGCACGTCCTCGTCGTTGACGTAGACGTTGACGAACCGGCGCAGGCCCTTCTCGTCGACGATGCGCTCGCGCAGCCCGGGGTGGCGGGTGTCGAGGTCCTTCAAGACGTCGCCCAGGGTGCCGCCGTCACCGGTCACCGCCTTCTCCCCGCCGGTGTAGGTACGCAGGATGGTCGGAATGCGAACCTCGATGGCCATGCCGGAAGTCTCCTCAGTCACGTGCAGGGTCGACGGCAACGTCGAACGTGGTGGCTACGCCGGATCCAACGCCGCGACCACCCTGACCTCTTCCTCGGTCACAGTGCCCTCGACGATGCGGAAGGACCGGAACTCCACGGTATCGGGCTCCCGGGTCGACACCAGCACGTAGTGTGCCCCGGGCTCCGAGGCGTAGGAGATGTCGGTTCGCGACGGGTAGGCCTCGGTCGCGGTGTGCGAGTGGTAGATCACGACCGGCTCCTCGTCGCGATTGTCCAGATCGCGGTAGAGCGCGAGCAGGTCGGCCGAATCGAACTCATAGAACGTCGGCGAGCGGGCGGCGTTGACCATCGGGACGAACCGCTCGGCACGATCGCTGCCGGCGGGTCCGGCGACGACGCCGCATGCCTCGTCGGGGTGGTCACGGCGGGCGTGGGCGACGATCGCGTCGAAGATCGACTGGTCCAGGACGAGCATGACGCCCAAGCGTAATGGGACGCCCACCGGCCGCCTGACTCAGCGGGCGACGTTCAACAGGTCGTCGAGCAGTTCCCCCAGCCACTCGAACAAGATCGCGGCGGAGCGCACCGGTTCGCCGATCGTGCCGAGCCGGACCGCCATGCCGAGCGCCGCCGAGTCGTCGTCGGACTCCAGGCCGAGCCGGACGCCGAGCACCAACCGGACGCCGGTCAGCACCCGCAGCCACGCTTGCGTCTGGTCGTCGTCAAGCGTCACCCAGCCCGGTTCGGCAGGCTGGGTCGGCTCGCCCCCCTCGGTCGGCTCGCCCCCCTCGGCCGCCGCGCCCCCCTCGGCCGGCTCGTCTGCCCGAAACTCGCGCAGTACGGCTTGGACGACGTGCAGGTCGGCGCGTTTGCCTTCGCGCAGGCTGTTCTCGGTGTAGCGGCGAAACTCCCCGGCCGCCTCGGGGTCGGTGCGGTAGGCATCGGGAAAGAGCCGCCGCAGCGCCGGATCGTCGGGTGGTCGTGCCAGCCGGTGCAGCTCCGCATCGGACGGCAACTCCGAGCCCGAGTGCGGGTCGGGAAAACCGGGAAAGTCGGCGAAGCCGGTGAACTCGACCAGCGGATCGGGCGGCGATGCCGGCTCGGCGCCGTCACCGCTCGTGGACGGCGGCGCGTCCGGATCGTCGAGCAACGACTCGAAGTCGGCCAGGAGTGCGGCGAGTTGGCGCGCCTCGCCGCGACCGAAGCGCACTCGAGGCCCCGATCGCGACCGCCCGGATCGGAATTCGGCCATCGGGTCAGCTGGACTTTTGCAGCGTCGCCCACAGGCCGTGAGCGTGCAACCGCTGGACGTCGGCCTCCATCTGCTCCCGGCTTCCGCTCGAGACGACGGCCCTGCCCTCCTGGTGGACCTGCAGCATCAGCTTCTCCGCCTTCTGCTTGGAGTAGCCGAAAAGCTTCTGGAACACGTACGCGACGTACGCCATCAAGTTGACCGGGTCGTTCCACACGATCGTCAGCCACGGCACATCTGGCCGCACGTCGCTTTGGATGTCGGTTTCCGGTCGTTCAACTTCCGCCGGCGCCGTTGCCATGCGCTCCATCGTAAGGTTCGAACGTGCCGACGGTCAGCCCGAGCGATAACCCGAGCGAGGCGTCAACCGCGCTCCTTACCGACCACTACGAGTTGACGATGCTCGAGGCTGCGCTGCGCAGCGGCGCAGCAACGCGCCGGTGCGTCTTCGAGGTATTCGCCCGCCGCCTGCCGAAAGGCCGCAGGTACGGCGTCGTGGCAGGCGTCGACCGGCTGCTCGACGCGATCGCCGCGTTCCACTTCGACGCCGAGGAGTTGGCGTGGCTGGCCGACGCCGCCGTGGTCGACGATCCGACGCTGGAGTGGCTCGCCACTTACCGGTTCCGCGGCGACGTCGACGGCTACCCGGAGGGTGAGGTCTTCTTCCCCGGCTCACCGATCCTGTCGGTCGAGGCGACGTTCGCCGAGGCGGTCCTGCTCGAGACCGTGGTGCTCTCCGTCCTCAACCACGATTGCGCGATCTCCTCGGCGGCCGCCCGAATGGTCTCCGCCGCGGCGGGTCGACCGTGCCTGGAGATGGGTTCTCGCCGCACCCACGAGGAGGCCGCCGTGGCCGCGGCCCGCGCGGCGTACCTTGTCGGCTTCGCCGGCACCAGCAACCTGCAGGCCGGCCGCCGGTACGGCATCCCGACGTTCGGCACCAGCGCGCACGCGTTCACCCTCATCCACGACGACGAGCGAGCCGCCTTCCGCGCGCAGGTCGAATCCCTCGGCGCGCAGACCACGCTGCTGGTCGACACGTTCGACATCGAATCCGCCGTCCGAGCCGCCGTCGAGATCGCCGGGCCCCAGCTCGGCGCCGTCCGGATCGACTCGGGCGACCTCGTCGGGCTGGCCCGGCAGGTCCGCTCCCAGCTTGACGAGCTGGGCGCACGTGACACCCGCATCGTCGTCACGAGCGACCTCGACGAGTTCGCTATCGCCGCGCTGGCGAGCGCACCGGTCGACAGCTACGGCGTCGGCACGTCGCTGGTGACCGGCAGCGGCGCGCCGACCGCGAATCTCGTCTACAAGCTGGTCGCCCGGTTGGACGCCGGATCCGACGTTGGATCGGACACCGGATCGGACGCCGGATCGGAAGCCGCATGGCGACCGGTGACGAAGGCCAGCCCGGGCAAGATCGGGCATGGCGGGCGCAAGCGCGCCTATCGCACCCACGATCCCGGTGGCGTGGCCGACGGGGAAGTCGTCGTATGCGGGGAGGCGCCGGGGCGCGCCGGGCGCCGCACCACGCAACCGCCGACCAACGGCGCTCGGCCGCTTCAGGTGCCGCTGATCCGCCAGGGCGTCGCCGTGGGGCGGGAGCCGCTCACCACGGCGCGCGACCGCCACGTTGCCGCGCGGGCAGCGCTGCCGGCCCAGGCGCTGCACCTCCAACCGGGTGAGCCCGCGCTCGAGACGATCTTCCTTTCGGCCGGCCGGGACGACCCGATGAACGGGTGATAACTGCCGAGCAGAACCACCGACCAGCGCCGCAGCGCCTGATTCGGTTGTCAGATGATCGGGGAAGTTGATATGACCGATTCGCACGGCGCAGCAGCCTGGCGTCGCCGGCCGACTCCAGAGCCGTCAACGTCGTGGTCGACGATGGATGAAGAGCGCGTGACGAAACGTCCCGGAGGGAAGGTGCGAGCCGCTTGACTGGCGCTCAGCCTTCTCTGCCCGCCCTCGAGGCTGTGCTGGAGAAGGCCGCTCATGAGAACTTCCGGGTAGCACCCGGGTTCCTGCCGAACCGGCTGCGCGCCGACCTCACGGCGATCTACGGGTACGCCCGATTCGTCGACGACGTCGGTGACGAGACAGGGCCAGCCGGTGAACAGCGGCTGGCCCTGCTCGATCTCGTCGACGCCGATCTCAGCGCCGTGTTCGAAGGCCGGCAGCCGCGCTTGCCGGCCGTGGTGGCGCTGACCGATGGCATCCACGGTGGCCGTTTCACCGAAGAGCCGCTGCGTCGGCTCGTGGAAGCGAATCGGCTCGACCAGCGCGCCACGCGGTACGCCACGTTCGACGACCTGCGGTACTACTGCACGCTGTCGGCCGATCCGGTCGGGCGCCTGGTCTTGGGAGCGATCGGCCTGGCGACGCCCGAGCGCGTCGCGCTCTCCGACCAGGTGTGCACGGGTCTGCAACTCGTCGAGCACTGGCAGGACGTCGCGGAAGACTTCGCGCGCGGGCGCATCTACCTGCCGCAAGAAGACCTCCACCAGTTCGGCGTCACCGAAGACGACTTGGCCGCCCCCCGCGCGACCCCATCGCTGCGTTCGTTGATCGCCTTCGAATCGGCCCGCGCGCGGGGTCTGCTCGATGCCGGGGTGCCGTTGACCCGCTCGATTCCGGGTCGGGCGAAGGTAGCGATCGCCGGATTCGTCGGAGGCGGCCGCGCGGCACTGGGAGCCATCGCAGCGGTGCGATACGACGTGTTGCCCGGGGCGCCCAAGGCGACCAAGACCCGGCTGGCCCGGGGCGTCGTCGGCGTCCTTCTCAGCAGCGTCAAGCGCTCCGCCGATGCGGGAGGGGCGGCTCGATGAGCGGTGCCCGCTCGACACCTGAGTCCGCGCCGGACTCCCCAACTGGCTCCGTCGCCGGCCTTGCGGCCGACGCTGCCACCGATCCGGCACTCGACGCCGCGTACGCCGAGTGCGAGCGCATCATGGTAAGTGCGGCGAAGAACTTCTCCTACGGCATCCGGCTGCTGCCCCCCGCCAAGCGCAGCGCGCTCGCCGCGGTCTACGCATTGGCCCGCCGCATCGACGACATCGGCGATGGCGAGCTGACGCCCGAGACCAAGGTGCGGCTGCTCGACGATGCGCGGCGCGACATCAAGGCGATCGGCAGCGCGAACCCTACCGACCCGGTGCTCTACGCCCTCGGCGACGCGGCCGGCAGGTTGCCGATTCCGGTCAATGCCTTCCTCGAACTCGTCGAGGGCTGCGAGCTCGACGTTCGCGGCACCCGCTACGAGAGCTTCCCCGACCTGTTGCACTACTGCCGCTGCGTCGCGGGTTCGATCGGGCGGCTCTCCATCGGCGTCTTCGAAACCAGCGACCACGCTGCGGCCGAACCGCTCGCCGACTCCCTCGGCGTCGCGCTCCAGTTGACCAACATCCTGCGCGACGTCCGCGAGGACCTGCACAACGGCCGGGTCTACCTACCGCAGGACGAACTCGACGCCGCCGGGGTCGTGTTGCATCTGCGCGCCGACGGAACGGTTGCCGACGACGACGGGCGCCTCACCCGGCTGTTGCGTGAGCAGGCGGCCAGGGCCGAGAAGTGGTACGCCGAAGGGCTCGAGCTGCTCCCTCTCCTCGACCGCCGCAGCGCCGCGTGCGTGAAGGCGATGGCCGGCATCTACCACCGGCTTCTCGGCCGCATCGCGCGCGACCCGGCCGCCGTGCTGCGCGAGCGCATCTCGTTGCCCGCCTGGGAAAAGGCCTACGTCGCAGCGCAGAGCCTGGCCGGAGCCCGTCGGTGACGACGACACCACGCTCCGGTTCGCAACCGGCGGCCGGCCGGCGTTCCGAGCCAGCGAGTGACCGACGGCACGTCATCGTCGTCGGGGGTGGCCTCGCCGGACTCTCCGCGGCGATCCGGGCCGCAGACGCAGGCTGGCAGGTCACACTCGTCGAGTCGCGGCCACGGCTCGGCGGAGCTACACACTCCTTCACCCGCGAGGTCGACGGCGCTCCGCTGCATCTCGACAACGGCCAGCACGTCTTCTTGCGTTGCTGCACCGCGTACCGGCAGTTCCTGCGCCGGCTCGGTGTCGAGCAGCAGACCGTGCTGCAGTCCCGCCTCGACGTCCCGGTCGTGGAACCGGTGACCGGGCGCACCGCCCGGCTGCGGCGCGACCGGTTGCCGGCTCCGCTGCATCTGTCCCGCGCGCTGGCGCGCTACCGCCTGCTCTCTCCTGCCGACCGAGTGCGCGCCATCCGCGGCGCGCTCGCGCTGCGCGGGGTCGACCGCACCGCGGCGAGCGCCGACCAGCAGACCCTCGCCACCTGGCTGCGCGCGCACGGCCAGACGCCGGCGACGATCGGCCGGCTGTTCGACGTCTTCACGGTTGCCACGCTGAACGCTCCCGCAGAGCAGGCATCGCTTCGACTCGGCGCGATGGTGTTTCAGGACGGTCTGCTGCGCGACGCCGGCGCGAGCGACATCGGATACTCACGGGTCCCGCTCGGCCAGTTGCACGGCGCAGCAGCCGCCGCCGCGCTGAACCGGCTCGGCGCAACCATCGAACTCCGCACCCATGTGCGTGCAATCGATCAGGCGGGGAACCGGTGGCGGGTGCGAACCGACGCCCACAGCCTGTACGCCGACGCCGTCGTGCTCGCCGTCCCGCACGACGTCGCGGCCCGACTGCTACCGGAGGGCGCCGTCGCCGACTGCGGCGCGCCGTCCCGGCTGGGCGTGTCGCCGATCGTCAATGCGCACGTCGTCTACGACCGGCGGGTCATGGACGAGCCGTTCGTGGCGGCCGTCGAGTCCCCAGCTCAGTTCGTCTTCGACCGCACCGAGCCTTCCGGACTCGCGCGCGGGCAGTATCTCGCGGTGTCGGTGTCGGCCGCGGACGCCTGGATCGATGAGCCGGTGGCGCGACTGCGCGAGGTCTTCGTCCCCGAACTCGCCAGGCTCCTGCCGCGAGCCCGGCAGGCGACCGTGCGGCACTTCTTCGTCACCCGGGAGCGATCAGCTACATTTCGGCCGGTGCCGGGCTCGGGCGCGTCGCGCTTGCCGACCCGGACGGCGTTCGACGGGTTGATGCTCGCGGGCGCGTGGACCGATACGGGCTGGCCCGCCACCATGGAGGGTGCAGTACGAAGCGGGGTCGCCGCTGCCGCGGCGCTCGGCCGTGGTCGAGCGACGGCTCAAGGGGTTGATGTTGATCCGCCCGGCCGGAGCGGGCATGGGAATGATCGAGACGGGCACGGTGTCAGCACATCCGAGGAGGCGCTTGCATGAGCACGACCGCCAGCACCCAGCCCGCCGGCGACGGCGTCATGCTCTCGGCCCGCCTCGCCGAGACCGGCACCGGCTCGGACGGCGACGTGCGCGACAGGACGTCGAGCCGCCGGCCACCGGCACCCGCCGCGCTGACCGAGGTCCGTGACCTGGTCGAGAGTCCGCTGCGCCGGGCCGTCGACCAGCTCGCGCCGAACGTCCGCCAGGTGGCGGCCTACCACTTCGGCTGGATCGACGGCGACGGGCAGCCGCGCGCGGCGAACGGCGGCAAGGCGGTTCGCGCCGCGATCGCGGTCCTCTCGGCCCAGGCGGCGGGGGCACCGGCACCCACCGGCATCCCGGGCGCGGTCGCCGTCGAACTCGTGCACAACTTCTCTCTCCTGCACGACGACGTCATGGACGGCGACGAGGAACGCCGGCACCGTCCGACCGCCTGGACCGTGTTCGGCAGTTCTCCCGCGATCTTGGCTGGTGACGCCCTGCTGGGGCTGGCGTTCCAGGTGCTGCTCGAGGTGCCGGGCGAACCGGGTCGCGCAGCCCAGAAGGCGCTGGCCGAGGCGACCCAACTCCTCATCGTCGGCCAGGTCGACGACCTGGGGTTCGAGACCCGCCTTGACGTGCCTGTCGAGGAATGCGTATCGATGGCGGCCGGCAAAACCGCCGCGCTGCTCGCCTGCTCCGCCGAGATCGGGGCACACTTGGCGGCCGCGTCGCCCGACGTCGTCCGGGCTCTGCACACGTTCGGCTACGAGCTCGGGCTGGCGTTTCAGCTCGTCGACGACCTGCTCGGCATCTGGGGTGCACCGGAGACGACCGGCAAGCCGGTCGGCGCCGACCTGCGGGCCCGCAAGAAGAGCCTGCCGGTCGTGGCGGCGATGGCGTCGCAGACCGCCGCCGGCAACCGGCTGCGCGAGATGTATGCATCCGGGACACTGCATCCCGATTGCGACGACGCGGCCGTCGACCGGGCCGCCGCTCTCGTCGAGGACGCCGGTGGCCGGGCGTGGACGAGCGCAGAAGCCCGCCGCCGCCTCGACGCCGCGTGCGCGGCGCTGCGGGCGATCGACCACCGACTGAAGCGGCAACCGAGTGAATCGCTGATTGAGGTCGCCAATTACGTGACGGCTAGGGATCATTGATGGCAGCCGAGGGTTGCCGGGCAGGCCAGGAGGGGGAGGGAGAGCACTCGTGACATCGCAGCGAGTGGAGACCGATACCGGGTCGGAACACCTCACCATCGAGACCACCCGGCAGGCTCTCGCCCGCGCGTGCGACCACCTGTTCGAGCTGCAAGACCCGTCCGGGTTCTGGAAGGGCGAACTCGAAACCAACGTCACGATCGAGGCCGAGGATCTGCTGCTGCGCCAATTCCTCGGCATCCGGACCCCTGAGCAGACCGAAGAAACCGCCCGCTGGATTCGAGCTCAGCAGCGAGCGAATGGCACCTGGGCGACCTTCTACGGCGGCCCGGCCGACCTCTCCACGACCGTCGAGGCCTACGTCGCACTTCGGTTGGCCGGCGACGCCGAGCACGAGCCGCACATGCGCACCGCGGCGGAGTGGATACGCGCCGCAGGCGGCGTCGAGCGCACCCGCGTGTTCACCCGGCTTTGGCTGGCGCTCTTCGGCTTGTGGTCGTGGGACGAGCTGCCGACGATGCCGCCGGAAATGATCTTCCTGCCGGCTTGGTTCCCGCTCAACGTCTACGACTGGGCGTGCTGGGCGCGGCAGACCGTCGTCCCGCTCACGATCGTCAGCGCGCTGCGGCCCCGCCGGCCGATCGGGGTCACCATCGACGAGCTGTTCAGCGGGCTTGCGCCCGAGCCCAAGTCGCCGATTTACACCATCGGCGGCGCCTTCCAGCGGCTCGACGTCGCGTTGCGCACGTACGGCCGGCTGGCTCGCCGCGGGCCGGTCCAGCGCTTGCGAAACCTGGCGATCAGGCGCGCCGCCGAGTGGATCATCGCGCGCCAGGAAGCCGACGGCTCGTGGGGCGGCATCCAGCCGCCGTGGGTGTACTCGCTGATGGCACTCAACTTGCTCGGCTACGCGCTCGACCACCCCGTCCTCGCTCGCGGGTTGCAGGGGCTGGAGGGGTTCACCATTCGCGAGCAGCGCCGCGATCCGCGCACCGGCGAAACCCAAGTGGTCCGCCGGATGGAGGCCTGCCAGTCACCGGTGTGGGACACCGCGCTGGCGGTCATTGCGCTCGCCGACGCCGGCCTCGCCCCCGACGATCCGCGGCTGGCGAAGGCTGCGCAGTGGCTCGTCGAGGAGGAGATCACCGTCAAGGGCGACTGGGCGGTGCGGCGCCCGACGTTGAGCCCGGGCGGCTGGGCGTTCGAGTTCGCCAACGACGGCTACCCCGACACCGACGACACCGCCGAGGTCGTGCTCGCCCTGTGCCGGGTCAGGTTGCCGGACGCCGATCAGCACCGCCGCCTCGAAGCGAGCTTGCAGCGCGGCGTCGCCTGGTCGGTCGGGATGCAGTCCAAGGACGGCGGCTGGGGAGCGTTCGACGCCGACAACACCCGCGCCCTGATCCTGCGGCTGCCGTTCTGTGATTTCGGGGCCGTGATCGACCCACCGTCGGCGGACGTCACCGCCCACATGGTGGAGATGCTCGGCGTGCTCGGGATGCCGGACCACCCGGCGAGCCGGTCCGGGCTGCGCTGGTTGCTCGCACACCAAGAAGACGACGGGTCATGGTTCGGGCGCTGGGGAGCCAACCACGTGTACGGCACGGGTGCGGTCATCCCGGCGCTGGTCGCGGCCGGCCTGCCGACCTCCGCGCCGTCGATCCGGCGCGCGGTGCACTGGGTGGAGCGCCACCAAAACGACGACGGCGGCTGGGGCGAAGACATGCGCTCCTACAAGGATCCGAAGCACTGGGTCGGCCGCGGTACCTCGACCGCCTCGCAGACGGCGTGGGCGCTGCTCGCGTTGCTGGCCGCGGGCGAGGAGTCACCGAGCGTGCGGCGTGGGGTCGAGTGGCTAGTCGAGCATCAGCGAAGCGACGGCACCTGGGACGAGCCGCAGTACACCGGCACCGGTTTCCCGGGCGACTTCTCGATCAACTACCACCTGTATCGGCTGGTGTTCCCGGTGACCGCCCTCGGTCGTTACCTGCGGGCCTCGCGCGTCGTCGACCTCACGCCGGAGGCCGGAGCCGTTTCGCGGCCGCTGGCCGCGGTGCCGGGTCAGCACAGCCGCGAGCGCCGACAGAGCGAGCCCGACCATGCCGTTGCTGGAGCACTTGACGCGGCCGACGCGGATGTCGTCGACCTCACCGACGTCAAGCGCGCAGAGCATCCTGGCGACCCAGGGTCAGCTCGCGGTTCGGCCACCGGCCCGGTCAGGCATCCCGCCCGGTGACCCCGCACGCGGTCGACAACGTGCTGGTATGTGCGGCCCTGCCCACGGAAGCCCGCGCCGTCCGCGGTGCGCTTCGCCGCCTCAGCGTCGGCGTACCGGTACACGTCATCGGCATGCAGGCCCGGCGGCTCGGCGCGGCCACCGATAGCGCGGACGCCGCCCGCCTGGTCGTCCTGCTCGGATACGGCGGAGGGCTCTTGCCGAGTCAAGAGCCCGGCGACGTCGTCGTCGCCGAGCGGATTCTCGACAGCAGGGGTGCGCTCGTCGCGTCCGGCTCGGAGGCGACGGCGGGCGCCGCGAGCGCCTTGGTCGATGCGCTCGAAGCGGCGGGGCTGCGGGTGAGCCGCGGGCCGATCTCGTGCAGTGATCGCGTCGTCCACGGCGCGGGCCGTGCAGAGCTCGCTGCCGTCGGCGCGGTCGCCGTCGACATGGAATCGGCTCCGCTCGCCCGAGCCCTGGCCCGCGGCGGCGGCGCTGCGGCGGGTACCAGCCGGCTGGTCGTCGTCCGGGTGCTCGTCGACACCCCCCGGCGCGGCGTGCTGCGCGCCGTCCTCCTCGACGGCCTGCGGGTCCGGCGTCGGTTGCGGACGGCGGCAGCCGGACTCGCGAGCTGGGCCGCGTTCCCCGGCGAGGGCACGGCCGGCACGCCGGGCAGGCGGGGCAGGCGGGCACCGCGCCGGCCGAACGGAGGCCGAGGCGATGCCGGGGCTATGAAAACGACCATCCCGGGTAGCGTGTTGATGATGGCCGGGCCCGGCGGTACCGGGTCGACGGCAGCCCAGAGCGTCCAGGAAGGCAGCTGACGGTATGGCGGTTCCTCTTCGACAGAGCGTGCGTATCGGCGCGTACCTCGCCAAGCAGAAGTTGCAGAAACGCGAGAAGTTTCCGCTGCTGGTCGAACTCGAGCCGCTGTTCGCCTGCAACCTCAAGTGCGAGGGGTGCGGCAAGATTCAGCACCCGCACGACATCTTGAAGCAGCGGATGCCGGTCGAGCAGGCGGTCGGGGCGATCGAGGAATGCGGTGCACCGATGGTCTCGATAGCCGGCGGTGAGCCGCTCATGCACCCGCAGATCGAGGTCATCGTCCAAGAGTTGATCAAGCGCAAGAAGTTCGTCTACCTGTGCACCAACGCGCTGCTGATGCCGAAGAAGATCGACAAGTTCAAGCCGTCGCCGTACTTCGCCTGGGCCGTGCACATCGACGGACTCGAAGAGCGCCACGACGAATCGGTCGCCAAGAAGGGCGTCTTCGAACAAGCGGTCGCCAACATCAAGGACGCGCAGCGGCGCGGTTTCCGGGTGATGACGAACACCACCTTCTTCAACACCGACACGCCGCAGACCATCATCGACGTCCTCAACTTCTTAAACGACGACCTCAACGTCGACCACATGATGATCTCCCCCGCCTACGCCTACGAGAAGGCGCCCGACCAAGAGCACTTCCTCGGCGTCGAGGAGACCCGCGAGCTCTTCCGTAAGGCATTCGCCGACGGCCGCCGCAAGAAGTGGCGGCTCAACCACTCGCCACTGTTCCTCGACTTCCTCGAGGGCAAGGTCGACTACAGCTGCACCGCGTGGGGCATCCCGAGCTACTCGCTGTTCGGCTGGCAGCGGCCCTGCTACCTGATGAGCGACGGCTATACGAAGACGTACAAGGAGCTCGTCGAGACGACGCAGTGGGAGAACTACGGGCGCGGCAAAGACCCCCGCTGCGCCAACTGCATGGCACACTGCGGCTACGAGCCGAGCGCGGTCCTGGCCACGATGGGCTCGCTGAAGGAGTCGATGAGGGCGATCCGAGGGTCCTGAGGAGGGAACACCCCGACATGGCCACCGGGCCGACGGAACCACCAACACCGCCGGCTCGGGCATCGCGGCGAAGGGCCCCGACCTCGGACGGCGAACCGCCGGGACCGCCCACGGCACGCCCCGGCGCGGTCACCCTGTCACCGACCGGCGCATCCCCGGCGAGCACGCTGCCTCGCTGGCTGCACGTCGGCGGAGCATGGTCATGGCGGCTCATCGCCATCGGCGTCGTCGCGTTGGCGTTACTACGCTTCCTGATCGCGATCGAGATCGTCGTCCTGCCGTTCCTCGCCGCGACCGTGTTCACTGCGTTGCTTCGCCCGACGTCCCTGCGCCTGCAACGTCACGGCGTGTCGCCCGCGCTCGCCACCTGGGCGACGTTCCTGATCGCGCTGATCGTCGTCCTCGGCGTGGGCACGTTGGTGGTCTACCGCGCGGTCGCCGAATGGCACATCCTCATCCGCGACTTCTCCGCCACCAGCGACAAGGTGCGCCACTGGCTCACCAACGGTCCGCTGCACCTGAAGAACATCAACTGGAAAGACATCCAGACCCAGATCGGCGACACGTTGAACCAGCACCGCGGTGCTGTCGCGAGCGGCATCTTGAGCGGTGCGAGTATCGCCGCCGAGGTCCTTGCCGGCACCGTGCTGACCGCCTTCATCACGTTCTTCCTGCTCTACGACGGTGAGAACATCTGGCGCTTCGCGATCTCGGGCCTGCGCCCCCGGTCGTCACGCCGGATCGATCGGGCAGCGCGCGCGGCATGGCATTCCCTCGCCGGCTACCTGCGAGGGACCCTCATCATCGCGACGATCCACGCTGCGGTGATGGCGATATCGCTCTACTTCTTGGGTGTTCCGCTCATGGCGCCACTCGCCGTGCTGGTTTTCGTCTCGAGTTTCGTGCCCCTCGTCGGCGTCCTCGTCGGCGGTGGCGTTTCGGTGTTCGTGACCTTCGGCACACACGGGCTTACCGCAGGGCTCGTGTTGCTGGTGATCCTCGTCGTCGAGCACCAGGTCGAGGGGCATCTGCTGCAACCGTTCATCATGAGCCGCGCGGTCCGATTGCACCCGCTGGGCGTCGTCCTGGCCCTTTCCATCGGCAGCGTGCTCGGCGGCATCATCGGCGCGATCATGGCGGTGCCTGTGGTGGCCGCCCTGCACGCAGCGTGGCCGCACCTGCGCTCGACAGCGCTGGAGTCGGATGACCCACCTGGTGACCCGTACGTTGCGCTGCGCGAACCGCGCGCGTAGGCACGCGTGGGCCCCCGTGGCCGTGTTCGCGGCGATCTGCGCTGATCACCGCGACCCAACCGGTAAGGTCACCCCGGAGATCGCAGCCGCGGCCCGACCACGCGGCGTCTGAAGGAGTTGGTTGAGGCCGTGCCGGTATCGCGCCGCAGCGCAGGGGTCTTCATGATCAGCGCAACGTTGCTCGCCTGCGCGGCGTGCACCAAAGCAGCATCCGTGGGTAGCAGCAGTACGTCTCCGACTGTCCCGTCGTCGAGCGCATCTGCGCCCTCGAGTGCTGCATCGTCGAGTTCCGCGCCGCCGAGCGCCAGCAGTTCGGCGAGCATCAGCGGCCTCGACCCGCTTACCGGGCTTGCACCCACCACCACTGCGGCTGCCACGCGTCCCGCGCTCGGTATCAAGGTCGACAACGTGTCAGGGGCCTGGCCGCAAGCAGGCCTCAACAACGCCGACCTCGTGTTCGACATCCCGGTCGAAGGCGGGTTGACGAGACTGCTCGCCGTGTTCCATTCCCAAGACGCCGACCTGGTCGGACCGATCCGCTCGGCTCGCCCGGTCGACGCCGACCTCCTGCACCTCCTCGGGCACCCGTACTTCGCGTTCTCCGGCGGCACGGCGTCCGACCTCGCGCCGATCAAGGACCACTCGAACGCGACGCCGATGTGGTGGGACGTCTCCCCCTCGCTCTTCGTGACCCGCAACGACCACGCCGTCCCGCACCAGGTCTTCGCGCACACCACCACACTGTGGAGCGCCGGCGAGCAGCGGTCGCCGTCGAAGACCCCGCCCCCTGCGATGTTCCAATACAGCAACCCGGTGCCGACGACGGCGAGCCCGGCGACCTCGATCAGCCTGCACTACAACGCAGCGTCGGCGGTCTGGAAGTGGGATGGCCGCAACTACGTGCGGACCCAGGACGGCGCCCCCGACATCCTGCTCGACGGAAACCGCGTGTCGACGTCCAACGTCGTCGTGCTCTCGGTCGCGATCGCCTCGACGTCGGCGCACGACTCGCACGGCAGCGTCGTGCCGCTGCCCGTCGTCATCGGTTCGGGCACGGTGTGGGTCTTTCGGGACGGCGTGATGGTGCACGGCACCTGGAGCCGGCCGAAGGAGGATTCGCCGATGAAACTCACGACGGCCGACGGCAAGGTGATCGCACTCGAGCCGGGTCGCACCTGGATCGAACTGCTGCCGAGCGACCGGCAGCCGCAGATCGGTTGACCCCGCCGATCCGTTGATCCGCGGATCGGCTGAGCCGCCCTCACTCCCCGGGCGGCTCGCCCAGCATGTTGTCGTAGATGTCCTTGCACTCCGGGCACACCGGATACCGGCTCGGATCGCGAGAGGGAACCCAGACCTTGCCGCACAGCGCTGTGATGGGCGTGCCCATGACGGCAGCCTCGACGATCTTGTCCTTCGGGGCGTAGTGGGCGAACCGCTCGTGGTCACCGTCGTGGTGGGAGAGGCGCGGCACCGGCCGGGATTCGGTCTCCGGCAACGTCATGACGCCGCCGTCCGGGTCGAGCCCCGGAGCACCGCCGGGGCCTGCCGGGGGCGTTTCGTGGGAGTTGCTCATCCAGCCATCGTATGACCGGTCAGCTGTCATCTCTGGTGTCAATTCTCGGTCGGGTCGAGCGGCGCGGTGTGCAACATCGCGGTTTCGCCGCCCTGGCGTCGCAGCACCTGCGACCACAGCTTGTGCGGGGTCGGCGTGAAGACATCGCCCGGCTCGGCCGCCGCGAGCAGCCAGCCGCCCAGACGCAACTCGGTCTCGAGTTGACCGGCCGACCATCCGGCGTAGCCGGCGAAGAGACGCAGCCCCTCGAGGGCGTCGACCAACCGCGCGGGCTCGGTCTCGAGGTCGACAGCGCCGACCGCGCCGGTGAGGGGCGTCCATCCAACGGTGGGGTCGCCGTGCCGCAACCGGCCCAGGCAGACGACCGCTTCCGGGGTGACCGGTCCACCGACATGGACGACGCCGGGTTCGCTCACCGCGGCCGCCCAGCCGGGGACGGCGTCGCCGGCCGAGATCTCACTCGGCCGGTTCAAGATGACGCCGAGTGCGCCGTCCTCGTCGTGGTCGAGCAGCAGGATGACCGAGCGGGCGAAGTTGGGGTCATCGAGTGCCGGCGACGCGACGAGCAGCATGCCGGCGAGCGAGCCGCGAGCCTTGCTACCGCCGAGAGCCATGGCTCCATTCTGCACACTCTGCGGTCAGACGGCTCCGAGCGCGTCGCCGCTGCTCGCGCGATCACGATCGCGCAGCGAGCGCAACCCCGGCCACCACGCCACCCCGAGGCCGAGGGCGATCAAGTGGCCCCAGTGCGTCATGTTCCACTGCCGAAGATCCCACTGCGTGAAGTGCGCGATCGCCAGCAATGCGGCCGCCACCGCAAGAACGCGCCATCGAAGCGGCGCGAAACCCACGGCCGCCGCGAGGACCGCCACGAGCCCGTAACTCACACCGACGTCGAGCCGGGTCAGCGCCGACGCCGGCAAGACCCCGGTGTGGACGCCGAGGCCGACCGCGCCCTCCGTCACCAAGGTAGCCACGACATGCCCGGTCGCGAAGATCGCGAACGTGGCGCGAGTGCCGACGCGGCGTTCGAGGAAGGCTCCCGCCACACCGAGCACTACTGCGATGACGAGGTAGTCGCCGATGCTTTGCACCCACAGCCCGCTCACGGCGAGCACGAGCAGCGGGTGGTGCATCAGGTTGTGGACGTCGGTACTGGTCTGGTGCAAGACAGCGAGCCGGTCGGCGCGCCCGAGCGTCGCGAGGAACAGCGTTGCCGCGCCCACGACGGCGAGGTAGCCGCAGGTGAACGGGGTCTCCAGCCAGTTCGGCGCGAACCTGCGAAGGAGTGCGAGCGCAGCCCGCGCCGCGCCGCGCGGCCCGGCCGCCGGCCGCACCCGCACCGGCCCGCAGGCTCGGAGGTCGGTCGAGGCGGGTGGGGTCGAGGCGCGTTGGGTCGAGGCTGGTTGGGTTGAGGTGCGTTGAACACTGCCGGGCGCCGTGACCATGTCCGCACCTCCTTAGAGCGCCGCCCCGATCGATCAGCCGCAGTTCGATCACCTGCGGCATCGATCGGCTCCCGTATCAACCAACCGTTGGCTCGATGAAGTCCTTCCCCCACCAGCGTCCGCCCGCACCCTGGGGGCGGACCGCAGAACCGCTGGGAGAAGGCTGGGACGACGGCGCAGCGCCCCCCAGGGAGCCACCACTACGGCAACAGGTGGGGTTCTTGGCAGCACAAGTTCACTGACGAAAGCGATCATCTGCCGAGATGATCGCGTTCGCTGGGTGCACGAGTTGGCCGTCCGCTGCGGTCAAAACCAGCAGGCTCCGGCCTGACCGGCGATCTCGTCTACTCGTCGGGCTCGCTCGTGCTTTGCGCGGCGAGGTATTCGCCCAGCAGCTTTCGCCCACGCTTGCGGCCGTGTATCAACGTTGCGGCGGCTGGCAGCACGAAGTGTGCGGAGTCGTATGGCCGTTCGCCTGCGGCGCAGTGGTAGCAGCGTTCGAACCCACCGCCACCGTTGTACCAATCGTGCTCACCGCAATCGTGGCGACCTTTGGCAGCGACGCCGAGATTGAGCAGAAACCACGGTAGCCAGGGGCGCACTCGGGTTCGCCAACGGTATCGGGCCACCGTTCGACGCTAACTCATCGCGCCAAGTAGAGCTGCAAGCTGATCGACCGATTCTGCCGCGATGATACGCTTTTGCGGGGTCGACGGTCTCGCGTATGACGCCGCATACTTGGGCGCGCCTCGACGGTGCGCGGCGACCACTTGTGCTGCCGAAAACCCACCTGTTGCCGTAGTGGGGGAGCCGGCGCCGGTCAAACGCCAACCAGCGCCGGCGAGCTACGGGTGAGTACCGCGCGGACGTGCGCTACGACGCGCGCTCACCGGACTGACCGATGATCTGCACGTGCCGTTGGAGTTGATAAGCAGACCAACGTCCCTGGCCCAAGCGCGGGTGAGCCAATCGACGTGAGCCTGGCGCCGCACCAGGTGCTTACTCACCCCGCGACAACATGGCGAACGCGTCGTTGGGTCGCATCTGCACGGCAAACCCGAGCAGACTCACGTAGAAGTCGACCGCCGCCTCGACGTCCTCGACGAGATAACGCATACTCACCGTGCTCACCGGCGTCACCACTCTCACCGGAACCTTACGCATCGACGGTCGGCGCGGGGCAACGCCTCAAGCGGGTCGCGTCCCGCAGAGCCGGAGCCAGCAACGCCGCCCAGTGACAGGTGCAAGGGTTCGCGTTACTCCGACGCACCGGACATGCTGCCTCCGATGACGCGCCACCCTGTGGCCGTCTCACACCAGAAACGTACGTAACGGTAACGGCCCTCGAAGGGAACACCGCCGAAAGTGCCCGTCGCGGCCATCAGCACGGTGACGACTGCGGCGGAGTTGTGAACGGCGATTCGCTGGTCGGAGGGATCGAGTTTGGTGATCCGCACGCGACCGGACCGGTGGGCGTCGAGATCGGCCTGCTTGTCGACCACGGTCCCGTCCGCCAGGACGAACAGGAGGTCCGGGTCGATGAGCGCGTCCAGCTCCTCCAGGTCACTGGCCAGCATGGCCTGACGCAGTTGCTCTTCGAGCGCTGCCATGTCCGCATGCGGCATCGTGGCTCCCATCGGTCTCCTACGCGGTCCTCGCTGCTCGTCCTTGTCTTTAGCCGGATGTCTGACGGTCCCTGCGCGCTCGGGTGGGGAGCTGGCTGATTCGCCCCGCGCAGCTGACGCCGGTCCCGCCAACGCTTCAGCACCATACCGATCGCCCGCCAAACACCCGACAGGAGGCGTACTCGGCTTCGGCTACCGGTCAGGACGGGCGAGCACTGGTCAGCGCGTGACCGGCAGACCTGCCGCAGCCCACGCCTCCATGCCACCCGCCACGTTGCACGCCTGCCAGCCGGCGCGGTTCAAGGCATCGGCCACGACAGCGGAACGCCCGCCGATGTGGCAGACGCACAGGATCAGGCGGTCTCGCGGAATCTCCTCCACCCGATCGCTCAGCTGCGACATCGGGATGTGTATCGCCTGCGGCGCGTGCCCTTGCACCCACTCGACGTGTTCGCGAACGTCGAGCAGCACGCTGCCGTCGTTCAGGGCTTTCACGGCCTGGTCAACCGTGTAATCGGCGTGGTCGGGCAAAGAAGTCATGGCTCGCTGTCGGCTCCGATTCGTCGGGGTAGCGGGTTCAACGAGTCTAAGGAGCTGTGCCCGCACCGGCGCTACCCCCTACCGACCGCCGCGATGCGTTCGGCACGCAGGGCCTCGATGTCGGGCTGCGGCCAGGGTGCGAGCGGACCGCCAACCACCCAACTGAGAAGCAGGTCGGCGAGTTCGGGATTGCGGGCGAGGCCCGGCCCGTGAAGGTACGTGCCCAGAATGCTGCCCTGCAGCGCGCCCTCGAAGACCACGCCGGCCGTGTCGGCGACGCCGTTACCGACACCGGCCTCGACCCGCGCGAGCGGCCGGGCGGCCTTGCCGAGACGGGTCCCGCCGGCATGGTTCTCATAGCCGGTCAGCGGCGACCGCAACGTGATCTCGCCGGCGGGCGCCGACGGCAGCGGATGCGCAAGCAACTCGCCGACCGCTCGTTTGGGTAGTCGGTCCGTGACGACGTCGAGCAGCGCGAGCCCGTGTTCGGGGGCGCCGTCCGAGCCGGGGAAACGCTCCCCGAGGAGCTGGTATCCCGCGCAGACGGCGAAGATCGCGGCACCACCCGCGAGGGCGCGCGCGAGCCCGCGATCCGCCCGCAGCGCGCGCGCCGCGGCCACTTGTGCGTCGTCCTCACCGCCGCCGAGCAGGTACAGGTCGCCGTCGGCCGGCACCGGCGCACCGGCGTCCACCTCGACCGTGTCGACCGCGAGGCTCCGCGCCCTCGCGCGGGCGGCCAGGATGCGCAGGTTGCCGCCATCGCCATAGGTGCCGAGCAGGGTCGGATAGATGGAGATCAGCCGCAGCCGTGACTCACCCGGCATCGTCAGCACCTCCGACGCGGCGCAACAGTTCACGAAACGCGGTGTACGTGCCGACGGCGTCCAGCGGCGCGTTCTCGGCACCGGCAAGCCCGGCGGCCGCCACCTCGGCCGGCCACCCGGCGTCCGATGCCCAGGGATCGGCGATCGTGGCGTGCGGGACGCCCGCGTAGAGCAGCCGGACGGCGAGGTCGTGGCGCCGCTCGCCGGTGGCCACCACGAACCGGTCGGCAAGCTTCTCGAACGGAACGTCCCACAGCCAGGACGGATCCTTGCCGTCGGCGGCCCGCGCGTTGATCGCGATCACCACTGGCGCCGGGGCAGGGGCGAGCATGCCGAACATCTCGGCCCATCCCGCGGGGTTCTTCCCGAGGAGCAGCCGCACCCGCCGACCACCGAAGGTCGCGACCTGGTAGCGCCCGCCCACCGACTGCACGGATCGCAAGGCAGGCACCGCGATCTCAGGACGCACGCCCAAGGCCGCCGCGGCTGCCACGGCCATCGCGGCGTTCGCCAGGTTCGCCCCGCCCGGCAGGCTGAGCTCGAGCGGGTGGCCGGCGCCATCCGGCGCCATGAGAGTGGTTCCGTCGAGCCACCACGACGGTCGGGGCCGCGCAAACCCGCAGCCACAGCTCCAGCCGAGCTGGCCACCCGCCTCGGGTTGTCGATGCAAGACCGCACCGCACGCCGGGCAGAGCGCCGCATCAGCGGTCCAGCTCTGGCCGGCCGCGACCCAGGTGACTTCAGCAAGCTCAGCGGCGGCCCACACGACGTGCGGGTCGTCGGCGTTCGCGACCGCACTCAGCCGCGGCATCGTGGCGAACACGGCACGCCACTTGCGGGCGACCAGGGCCACTTCGGCCACCCGGTCGAGTTGGTCACGAGTGAGGTTGCCGAGGACGAGCAGCGGCGCTGCACCCGGGTCGGCGCCGGCCAGTTGCTGAAGCAACCCCGGCAGGTAGGTCTCGTCGGCCTCGAGCACCGCCGGTGCGGACGCCGGCAACCGGGCGGGCGGGCGGGCCAGCGCCGCCACCAGACCCGCAGGCATGTTCGCCCCTGAGTCGTTGGTAAGAACGGGCGCTACCGCGCGCAGCGCGGCAGCGAGGAACCGGGTTGTCGTCGTCTTACCGTTGGTGGCGGAAACGAACGCGACCCGCCGGGCACCGACCAGCCGGGCGAAGGCGTCGGGGCAAGCAGCGAGCACAACCCGACCGCCGATCACGCGTCCGTCACCGCGCCGAAGGGCACGCGACAAGGCGCCGGCCAGTGCCCCTAGAGCGATCGCGCTGCGCAGCCGCAAACTTCGGGATCGAGCAGGGTCGGGGCTCGCGCGAAGGACGGCCGGACCACTCGACGCAGGATTCGGCGGGGCCGAAGAGGTGGACACCGCGGTCAGCGGCGAACGCCCTGCCCGGCGTCCGCTTCGTCTTGGCGTGCCGGTGTCGCACGGACTTGGCTGGACGGTGTCTCCGCACCAACAGGCTCGATCTCGGCTGCGTGGGCGCGCCGATGCGTCGTTTCGACACGGGCCGTGACGTCGGCCATCGCATGCGTGGCCCAGCCCAGGATCGTGCCGAGCACGACGATCCCGGCGCCCAAGTAGAACAACCACAAGGTGGCCAGAACGACGCCGATACCGGCGGCGAGGAATCCGCCGCACACGATGGTGACCACGACCCAGGAGATCGGCCGGCCCTTGATGTGCCCGCCGCGCTCGGCGATCGTCGTCTCGTCGCCGGGTGACACGTCGGTCATCGGGTTTCTCCTCGGGCTGGTGGCGAAGGTGGCAGAGGTAGCAGCGGGCGGTCGTTCACGGCCGAGTGTCTACCTCGCCCTCGGGCTTGCCGGGGACGGCGTTCGCCGGCCACCCGAAGCTGTCGCCGCGCCGTCGAGGCCGTTGCGACAGTTGGACGCCGGGAATGGTGCGCCCGGGCCGCGTGCCCGGCGCGGGCACCGTCGTGCTCACGGGCGGTGAATCGGGCCGGCGGACGACCGCAGCGTCCGTCGCGGGCGCGGGGGCGGTCGTTGGTTCCTGCGGCTGGCTCATGCTCCTTGGATACCAGACACGACGCTGCGGCGCGCCGCCGGGTGACGACGGCGCGCCGCAGTCGCGGGAACGGCTCAGCTGGCCCAGTCGAGCAGGGAATCGGGGGCGTTGGGGTCGCGCAACTTCGTCAGGGCGTCGCGCTCGATCTGGCGGATGCGTTCGCGGGTCAGGCCCACGTCGCGACCGATCTCGTCGAGGGTGTGCGGCCGCCCGCCGACCAATCCGAACCGCAGCGCGATCACCCGCGCTTCCCGAGGTTCGAGCCCGGCGAGGGCCCGATGCACCGTATCGATCATCGCCTGGTACTCCAGCGCCTCGATGGCGCCAGGAGCTTCGGAATCCTCGATCAGGTCGCCCAGCACGGTGTCCTCGTCGTCCCCGACGGGGTTGTCGAGACTCACCGGCTGGCGCGCGCTGCGCAGCATGTCCTGGATCTGCTCAGGCGTGCGGTCGAGTTCTTCGGCCAGCTCCTCCGGCGACGGCTCGCGACCGAGCCGCTGGTGCATCTCCCGCTGCAGGCGGGTGAGCTTGTTCAACTGCTCGACCACGTGCACCGGCAGCCGGATGGTGCGCGCCTGGTCGGCGAGCGCCCTGGTGATCGCCTGCCGGATCCACCACATCGCGTACGTCGAGAACTTGTAGCCCTTGGTGTAGTCGAACTTCTCGACCGCGCGGATCAGGCCCAGGTTGCCCTCCTGGATGACGTCGAGGAAGGACATCCCGCGGTTGGAGTACCGCTTGGCGACCGACACGACGAGCCGCAGGTTGGCCTCGAGCATGTGCGCCTTGGCGCGCAGGCCGTCGGCCTGGATCGCCTGGAGGTCGCGCCGCTGTGCCGGGGTCAGGCGAGCGGCCGTTTCGGGGTCGTGGAGCTTCACCTCGGCGTAGACGCCCGCCTCGATGCGCTTGGACAGGTCGACCTCCTGCGCTGCGTCCAGCAGCTTGGTACGGCCGATCTCGTTGAGGTAGTTGCGGACCGGGTCGGCAGAAACGCCGGTGTCCTCGGCGTCCAGGTCGTTGTCCGGCTCGTCCGGCTCCTCCGTTTGGGCGGTGGGGTCGGTCTGGGGGCCGGTGGGCGCGTCGGCGTCGGCCCGCGGGCCGAGGGTGTCGGGCGTCGCGGCGGTGTTACGGGCGCGCTCGGACGTCGTCCGAGCGCGGTCACGCGTGGCGATGATGGTCTCCTTCATCGGTCCTGCTGGTGCGGCGGAGGGCCGTATGTACAACGCATGACGCTTGGTGGTGTTCCTTTGGTTCGCCCTGGATGCGAATTCGAAGTCTCTTCTCAGCAACTTCTTGGAAACGGCGTACCCCGGAAAGCTGGGAAGATCACGTCTTTCCGGCGCTATACCGGCCTACACCGGGCTCCCGAGCGAGGCTCACACGGGCCACCGTCACGCGCTTCTCCTTGCGGCCCTCCTGCGGAATTGTCTACAACGCAGGCGCACCGGCCGACTATTTCCGCCTCACCGGAGTTCGGGCCGGTTCCGGAAGTACTCCAGGCTTTCCGGATTCGCCAGCGCCTCGGAGTTGCGCACGGCACGGCCGTGAACAATGTCACGCACCGCGAGTTCGACCAACTTCCCGCTGCGGGTGCGAGGAACGTCCGGGACGGCGACCACGCGGGCGGGCACGTGACGCGGCGAGCAGTTCGTACGGATCGTCGCTTTGATCGCCGTCACGAGGTCGTCGGTGAGCTGCGCGCCGTCCGTGAGCTTGACGAAGAGCACGATCCGGACGTCGCCGTCGACGTCCTGGCCGATCACGACGCTTTCCGACACTTCGGGGAAGCGCTCGACCTGGCGGTAGATGTCGGCCGTCCCGATCCGCACCCCGCCCGGGTTCAAGGTGGCATCCGACCGCCCGGTGATCACGAAGCCGCCGCTGGGGGTGCGCCGCACCCAGTCGCCGTGGCGCCACACCCCCGGGTAGTCGGCGAAGTAGGCGGCGGCGTAGCGAGCGCCGTCGGCATCCGCCCAGAACCGCAGCGGCATCGAGGGGAACGGCCGGGTGCACACGAGCTCGCCGGTGACCCCGACCGGAGCAGGCGAGCCCGCCTCGTCGAACACCTCGACCGCCATCCCCAGCGCCGGACTCTGTATCTCGCCGCGATACACCGGCCTGGTCGGATCGCCGAGGACGAAGCAGCCGCAGATGTCGGTACCTCCGGAGATCGAGGCCAGATGCACGTCACGCCTGACGTCGGAGTACACGTAGTCGAAGTCTTCGGGGGAAAGCGGCGAACCCGTCGACGTGATCGTCCGCAACGTCGCGAGGCGGTGTGTCTTGAACGGCGCGTGGCCGGCGCGGCGCAAGCTGTCGATGTACTTCGCCGACGTGCCGAACAGCGTGATCCCCAGCTCGTCGACGAGATCGAAGAGCGACGTCGTGGCCGCGTGGACGGGCGACCCGTCGTAGACGACGAGCGTTGCTTGCGATGCGAGGGCACCGAGCAGCCAGTTCCACATCATCCAGCCGGTGGTCGTGTAGTAGAAGACGCGATCGCCCGGCCGCACGTCACAGTGCAGCTGGTGTTCCTTGAGATGCGTGAGCAGGAGGCCGCCCGCCCGGTGCACGATGCACTTCGGCACACCGGTGGTACCCGAGGAATACAGGACGACGAATGGCACGTCGAACGGCAACGGCCGCGTCGCGAGGTCGGCGGTGTGTGGCCGTAGGAAGGCTTGCCACGTAACGGATTCCGGCAACTCGTCGAGGGCCGGTTCAGCCGTCAGGTACGGGACCACGACCAGCCGGCGCACGCTGGGCAGCCCGCGCGCGATCTCGGCGAGCCGCCCCATGCAGTCGTGTTCGCGCCCGCCGTAGAGGTAACCGTCGGCGGCGATGAGGACCTTGGGGCCAACCTGTCCGAACCGGTCGAGCACTCCGGCCACGCCGAAGTCGGGTGACGTCGACGTATAGACGGCGCCGATCGCCGCGGCCGCAAGAGCAGTGACGTAGGCCTGCGGAATGTTCGGCAACCACGCTGCGACGACATCACCTTCGCCGACACCGACATCGAGAAGCGCCTGGGCCATCGAAGAAACCTGCCGCCGAAGGTCATGCCACGTGGTCGTCGACCGCGCGCCGTCCTCGCGTGCGAAGAGCAAGGCCGGCCCGTCGTCGTCCCGGGCGAGCAGTGTGTCGACGACGTTCAGCCTGGCGTCGGGGAAGAACCGGGCGCCGCGCATGTCGGGTGCGTCGACGAAGGCCCGATCGCCCTTCTCCCCCACGACACCGGTGAAGTCCCACAATGCGTTCCAGAAGTCGGCCGGCTGGTCAAGGGAGAAAGCATGCAGCGCCGGGAAGTCGGCGAGGCGTCGGCCGGTGCGCGCTTCGAGCGTGCGCCGGAACGCGTTCATCCGCGAGTCAGCCACCCGTTGGGCAGACGGCTGCCACAGCGGCTGGTAACGCGACTCGTCCCTCGACTCCTCCATCGGCGCCACTGTAAGTCGGCCTGCCTCGCCGCTGTCGCGCGACCCGGGCGGAGCGCACCCGTCAGGCGGTGCTGGGGCCGGCCCAGAGGTTGATGCCGCTTTCGACGGCGTACTTCTCGATCTCGGCGAGTTCGTCGTCGATGAACTCGAGATTGTCCAGCGCGGCAACGTTTTGGTCGAGCTGCTCAACACTGCTCGCGCCGATCAGCGCCGAGGTCACGCGCGGGTCGCGTAGCACCCACGCGAGTGCCATCTGCGCGAGTGACTGACCGCGCCGCTGCGCCAACCCGTTCAGGGCCCGCACGTGCGCCATCGCGTCGTCGGTGAGCATCTCCGGCTTGAGGAAGTGCCCGAGGGCGGCACGAGAGTCGGGCGGGACACCGTCGAGGTAACGGTCGGTCAGCATGCCCTGCGCGAGCGGCGAGAACGCGATGCAGCCGACACCCTCCTCACCCAGCACATCGAGCAGGTCGTGTTCGATCCAGCGGTTGAGCATCGAGTACGACGGCTGGTGAATGAGCAACGGCGTGCCCATCGACCGCAGGATGCTGGCGGCCTCCCGAGTGCGCTTGCCCGAGTACGAGGAAATGCCGACGTACAAGGCCTTTCCCTGCCGGACGGCGGCGTCGAGCGCACCGAGCGTTTCCTCCAGCGGAGTGTCGGGGTCGAAGCGGTGATGGTAGAAGATGTCGACGTAGTCAAGGCCCATGCGCTGAAGGCTGTCGTCGAGACTGGAAAGCAGGTACTTGCGCGAGCCGAGGTCACCGTAGGGGCCGGGCCACATGTCCCAACCGGCCTTTGTCGAGATGACGAGTTCGCCTCGGTACGGCCGGAAGTCCTGCGCGAAAAGCCGGCCGAAGTTGCTCTCGGCCGAACCGTAGGGCGGGCCGTAGTTGTTCGCCAGGTCGAAGTGCGTGACGCCGAGGTCGAACGCCCGCCGGAGGATGGCACGCTGCGTATCGAGCGGCTTGGTGTCGCCGAAGTTGTGCCAGAGCCCGAGTGAGACGGCCGGCAACTTCAGGCCACTGCGCCCGCAGCGGCGATAGGCCATTTCGTCGTACCGGTTACCCGCCGCCTGAAAGGTCACGCCCGCTCCTCGTCGTCCACGCCGTTAGCTCCCCGGCCGCCCATTCTGCCGCCAGGCCGCCAGGCGGGTCGGGCGGGTCGGGCGGGTCGGGCGGGTCGGGCGGGCACCGCGCCGCCGCCAGGCGCAGCTGCGTTCAGCCGACCGTCACAGCGGTCACGCCGCTGTTGGTGCCGAGAAGCAGGTAACGGCCCGACAAGGTGGGCGAGGCGAAGCGCGACATCGATCCGACGCCGATGTGCCCCCGGCTTGCGCCGCTCGACGCGTTCACCGCGTAGACCGAGCCGGAGCCGTCGGTCACGTAGACCGTGCCGGCTGCGACGACGGGTGAGCCGGAGAGCCCCGACGCGTGCCAGGCCACCGTCATCGAGTTGCCCGACACGTTGACCGCGCGGACGCCGTCGGTACACGGCAGGTAGGCGGTAATGCCCGAAACGGCCGCCGTACCGAACGGCGTGCAGATGTCGGCCTTGGCGAGCTGACCGCCGATGTGTCCGAGGTTCGCCGGGTCGAGCAAGTACGCCGTCCCTCGCTTGCCGGCAGCCAGCACTCGGCCGCCGACGAGCACCGGGCCCATGGAGCCGAGGTCGAGATCGGCGTCGTTGTCGCTCGCCCACGTGCTCGGAGCGAAGTAGTCCGTGCGCGCCAGGCCGGCGGAGAGGCGAGTGACCGAATCCGAGCCGTCGTAGGTCGTGTCGCTCGCGCCGTTCCCGACGGAGACCAGCATCGAGCCGTCCGGCATGAGGACCGGCCCGCCGGTCGCCCAGATACCGCCCTCGCGCGAGGTCGGCACCGACCAGCCGATCGGAGTGCCACTCCCGTCGGCGGCCACCGACACGACCTGGCCGATGTACTGGCCGCAGTCGCCGGCGAGCCCGCCGAACGCCACGTAGACACGACCGTTCGCGACGAGCAACGCGGGCCGCTGCTGGGTGGCGAGCCGGTTACCGGTCAGCGGGTCGAGTGTGCGGCTGAACGCGATCGTTCCGCTGCCGAGGCGCACCCCGGTCAGCACATGTTGCCCGCCTGCGGTCTCGCCCACGGCGAGCACGAGACCGGTCGAGGCGTCGTAGGCCGGGGTGCCGGTGATGCCGAGCGGGTCGATGTTGCCGCACGGCAGCGACGAGAGCGAGATCGGATCGGCGATGTGAGCACGCCACAGGACCGCGCCTGTCGTCAACGACAACCCGTACAACGAACCGCCTTCGGTCGCAGCTACCACGGTCGATCCGATGACCAGCGGCTGGCCGTACACCGCGCCGTCCAAGCTCGCCTTCCATGCGCTGGCAAACGATGCGAACGCGGGAGTGCCGCTGGTCGATCCGCTGCGGCTGTTGTCACGGTGGTACGTCGGCCAGTCCGTGGCGAGCCCGCCGGAGGGGATGGGCGGGGACGTCGGCGGGTTGCCGCTGCCGATACCGCTGGCAACCGCGTCGCTCACTGCATTCGGCCCGCCGAGGACGACGGCGCTCGGCGGGGCAAGGGTCTGGATCTCCTGCCATGTCTGCGAGGTCACGTAGTCGCCGGGCACCAGCAGGAGGGGCCGGTCCGTCTTCGCCGCCCAGGCCGCGCCCGCCAACGCGTCGGGGAAGTTGACCCCGGTAGCGAGGAGGATCCCGTTGTTCGCGGTCGTCGACCCGCTGCCGACCTGCACGAGCGCCGAGGCGACCGCGTCGGCCGTCTGGTAGCGATCTGCGCCGGCGATCCGCGAGAGCTGCGCGCCGCCCGCGGCGCTCACGGCCGCGCTGGCCACCCCGGTGCTGACCGCGCTGGTGCCGCCGAGCACGACGATGGCCGACGGGTGCAGCCGGGCGAGTTCTGCCGCGGTTGCCGCCGGCAGCGTGTTGGGGTCGGTGAGCAGCAGCGGGCCGCCGGCAACCGCAGCCAGCGCCGCACCCGACAGCGCGTCGGGAAACGCGAGACCGGTCGCGAGGTAGACGTTCGTCGCGCCCGAGGGGTAGACGGCCTGGGAGATCGCGGCCGCGGTCGCATAGCGGTCGGCACCCGACCAGCGGACGACGGTTGGCCCGAGCGCGCTGACCCGCGAGGCGACGGCGCTGCTCACCGCCGAGGTGCCGCCGAGGACGGCGACCCTGGCGGGCTTGAGCCGGGAGATCTCCGCGCTGGTCGCCGAGTTCAACGAGCTGCTGTTGGTGAGCAGCAGCGGGACGCCGAGGTGCCCTGCGGCCGCTCCCCCGGCCACCGCGTCGGCGAAGCCCTGCCCCGTGGCGAGCAGCAACGTGCTGCCGGAGGGCAGCGCCGCGGGCCAGCCCGCGTCGGCGATCGCGGCGCCCGTCGCGTAACGATCGGCGCCCGAGACCCGCGTCACCGTGATCGCCGTCGAGCCGGCGACCGTCGCCCCGGACGGCGCGCCCAGCGCAACCGGCAGCGCGACGACGAGGGCTGTTGCGGCTGTTGCGGCTGTTGCGGACTTGGCGCGACGCATACCCGCTCCCGACCCGAGGTGCCGAAGACCCGACAAGCCGGACGGCGAGGACGCCGTCCGGCTTGTCAGGTTAGGGAGAAAACCGCGAAGCCAACAGCCGCCTCGCGGGTGTTCTCGTCGCGGTCGCGCCCAAGGAGGCACGCGAACCGCGACGAGGTCTGGGTGGTCGCGGGCGAACGGCAGGTGCTCGCCCGCGGGGGCCGGCTTACGACGAGATCTGGCTCGAACCGAGCTTGGCCTTGACCGTGGTCTGGCTCGAGTTGCGCTGCACGGTGATCGTGACCGTCGTCCCGGGCTTGTTCGACCGGATCGCCTGCTGGAGGTCCGAAGCGCCAGTGATCGTCGTCCCGTCGACCGCGGTGATGATGTCGCCCGCCTGGAGTCCGGCGGCCGCAGCCGGGCTGCCCGGTTCGACGAGCTCGACGAGCGCGCCGCTGCCGGTACTGGCCACCGACACCCCGAGGAACGCGGCCGTTTGGGTCGTGCCGCCGTTGTTGCCGCCCTGCGAGCCCTTGCCCTGCTTCAATGCCGGCAGGTTCTTCACGACGGTGTTGCTCGGGATGACGAAGCCGATGTTTTGCGCCGGCTCGTTCGCGGTGCCGGTGGCAACGGCCACGTTGATGCCGATCACGTCACCGTTGGTGTCGACGAGCGGGCCACCGCTGTTGCCCGGGTTGATCGCGGCGTCGGTCTGCAGCAGCCCGGACAGGCTGTCGGTGGTGTCCTGCAGGCTGCGGCCCTTGGCCGAGATGATTCCTTCGGTCACCGTCGGGTCGCCGCCGTAGCCGAGCGCGTTCCCGACGGCGATCACGCTGTCGCCCACCGAGACGGTGTCGGAGTTCGCGAACGTGGCCGGGGTGAGCCCCGACACCCCGCTGATCTTGATCACGGCGAGGTCCTGGGTGGTGTCGATGCCGACGAGGCTCGCGTCGTGGGTGCCGCCCTTGTTCGGCAGGGTCACCTTGATGCTCGTCGCCCCGTTGACGACGTGCGCGTTCGTGACGACGTAACCGTCGGAGCTGATGATGATGCCCGTGCCGGCGCCGTTGGCCTGGAACCCGCCGAAGCCGCCGAAACCGCCGCGTCCGTTCGAACCGGTCGTCACGGTGTCGTTAATGAGCACCACCGACGGTTCGATCTTGTTGAGGGCCGTCTTCACGGTGGCCGACAACGTCGCGGCTGAGGGCAGGTCGGCCACCGACGTCTGGCTGGCGACGGTGGTGCTGCCGGTGTGCCCGTTGTCGACGGCGTGGACCACCGCTCCGGTCGCGGCCGCCGAGACGACAACGGCGGCGGCGAGCGCCGCGGTCTGCTTGCCGGCCCGACCCAGGGGCCGCGGCCGGCGGCGCTTGGCGGCGCCAGGTGTGTCGCCGACCTCGCCGCCGATGACGTCGAACGGCCCGCTCGCCGCGGCCGGGGCCGCGGCGCCGAGCAAGGGCTGGTACGGATCGGTCGCGCCGAACTGCGTCGCAGCGGCCATGCCGTCGCGGGCTGCCGGAGCGTCGGTGCGGGCCGGATCGGTGGGGTCGGCCGGGTTAGCCGGGTCGGCCGGGTTAGCCGGGTCGGCCGGGTTGGCTGAAGCAGCGGCGCCGGCTGCGTCGGCTGAAGCAGCCGGGCCCGCCGGGTCGGTTGCCGGTCGCGGCCGGGACCACCACGGCTCACCCCAGGCGTTCGACGCCGCCTCGGGCGCGCCCGGCTCCGCGCCGGCCCCGCCCGGCTCCGCGTCAGCCGCGCCCGAGTTCGTGCCCGGGTTCGCCGGGTTCGTGCCGGGGTTCGCGCCCGCGTTGGGGTCGTCGTCGTATCGGTTCACCGCTGTCTCCTCCGAGTCGTCTCTACCGCCGACTCAATGCTGTTGTGCCCCGAGCCGGTATGACGACTCTCCCGCTCGCGCCTGGGAGATTTCTGTGGCGTTCATGAAAGCAGCCGAAGAAACCCGCGGCGCCGGGCTGAACTCAGGAGAACCCGGCGGGCAGTGGCCGCGAATACAGCACCCTGAGGCGCTGGGTCGGGCGGCTCATGGCCACGTACAGGTCGTTGGCGCCATGCGGCGACTCCGCCATGACGAGGCTGGGTTCGACCAGCACGACCGCGTCGAACTCCAAGCCCTTCGCCTGGCGAACTTCGAGCAGTGCGACCGGCAGGTCGAGCCCCGCCCCGCCGCGCCCGACCGAACCCGCAGGCAGCCCGCCGACCAATGCCTCGTGCACCGCATCGATGAGTTGCGCCGGCACGATGACCGCCAGTTTCCCGTCGCCCGTCGCGTCCATCTCGGCCCGGACGGCGTGCAGTACCGCGCCGGGGTCACCCGTCGTTTCTTCCAGCACCGGCGCTGAGTCGCCTTCGCGCACCGACCTCGGCGTTGCGGCGTCGACACCCGCCGCGGCCAGCACGGCGGCGGCAAGGCGCATCACCTGGGCGGGCGTTCGGTAGTTGACGGTGAGCTCGGACAACCGCCACCGGTCGCCGACGTGGGGGTGAAGGACCTCCGCCCACGAACGGGCACCCGCCGCCGAACCGGTCTGCGCGATATCGCCGACCACGGTCATCGACTTCGTCGGGCACCGGCGCATCAACGAGCGCCACGCCATCGCGGAAAGCTCCTGCGCTTCGTCGATGACGACGTGCCCGTACGCCCAGCTGCGATCCTCTGCGGCTCGCTCGGCGATCGACAGTGTCGGCCCGTCGTCGGCGAACCGGTCGGCCAGCATCTGGGCGGTGACCAGGCCGCCGCCGTAGCCGCCCGCCTGCAGTGCCTCCCGCGCGTATTCGACGTCGGCACGGCGGTCTCGCGCGCGCTGCTCGCCCGCCCGTAAGGCGGTCTCGTTCTCACCCAGCAATTCCGCGGCTTCGTCGAGCAGCGGCACGTCGGAAGCGGTCCACGGCGCGCTGCGTTCACGCTGGAGCAACGCCCGCTCGTCGTCGTCCAGGTGTGGCGCGGCCTGCACCAGCAGCTCGGGATCGGCGTAAAGGTCGGCGAGCAGTTGCTGCGGCGTCAGGGGCATCCACGTCAGGTTCACCTCCCGGCGCACATCTCGTGCGGCCCGCAGATCGTCGAGCAGTTCGCGCCGGGTCTGCGCGGTCGGCTCGATGCCGAGCGTCCGCGCGTACTGACCGGCGAGATCGTCGAGCACGTCCTTGACGTAACCGACACGAGCGTTGTTGTGCGGCTTGCGCGTCGCACGAGCGCGGGCCTGGGCGGCGGCGACGACGTTCGGGCGCAGCACGACTTCGTGCCCTTCGACGTTCATCGGTTTGGCCGTCTCCGGCACCCGCTGCCGGGCTCGTACGGCGGCGGCGATCACGTCGGCCATCCGTCGATCGCCTTTCAGCGCAGCGACGCCCGACCGGTCATCGCCGGTCGCGGCGACACCGGGATAAAGCTCCCCGACGGTCGACATCACCACGCCGGTCTCACCGAGCGAGGGCAGCACCTTGTCGATGTAACGCAAGAAGACCGGGTTCGGGCCGATGACGAGCACCCCGCTGCGCGCGAGCCGCTCCCGGTGGGTGTAGAGGAGGAAGGCCGCGCGGTGCAACGCGACTGCGGTCTTGCCCGTGCCGGGCCCGCCCTGGACGACGAGGATGCCGGGCGCGGGAGACCGGATGATCTCATCCTGTTCGGCCTGGATGGTCGCGACGATGTCAGCCATCCGGCCGGTGCGGTGTGCAGTGAGCGCAGCCAGCAACGCACCCTCGCCCGACAACGTCAAACGGTCGTCGGGGTCGAGTGCGTCCAGGTCGAGCACCTCGTCCTCGAGCGCGATGAGCTGGCGGCCGCGGGTCGTGAGATGGCGCCGGCGGACGACGTCTCCCGGCGCGGCCGCCGTCGCCTGGTAGAACAGCCGCGCGGCGGGCGCCCGCCAGTCGACGAGAAGCTGGCGGCGCTCTTCGTCGGCGAGCCCGATCCGGCCGACGTAACGCCGGCCACCGTCGAGCAGGTCGAGCCGCCCGAAGCACAGCCGCTCTTCGACCGCGTTCAGCTGCACGAGGCGCCGCTCGTACAGCGCGGCGAAGGCATCGCGCTCGGACCTGTTCTGGTGGGTCCCCGTCGCCCGTTGGCGGCGGACGGCGGCCAGCTCGCGTTCGGCTCGGTCGCGCAGCTCGTCGAGACGCCGGTAGAGGACGTCGACGTGCCGCTGCTCGCGCTCGAGCTCGGTTTCGTCGCCACGCGAATCGGGCCCAGCCTCGTGCTGCGGTTGGGTATCGCCCACCGAGTCCCTTCCGACGGCCTGCCCTGAGAACGGGCCATCTACGTTACCGCCCCGATCGGCTCGGCGCGTAGCCACCGGCTCGGCCCAGCGGCGGCAGAATGGGCTGGGAAGCGGTCCTCACCTCTTTCCGCTTTCCGGGGAGGCCGACGTGACGACACAAGCGCTGGGTCTGGACGCGCGCGCTGATCGTGGTCGACGTTCAGCCGACGTTTTGCGAGGGCGGGGAGCTGCCCGTCGCCGGCGGCAACGACGTCGCCGCGCGAATCGCGGCCTACCTGCGCGATCGGCACGACAGGTACGCGCTCGTGGTGACCACGCAGGACTGGCACGTCGACCCCGGCGAGCACTTCTCGTCAGCACCCGACTTCGCCGACACGTGGCCGCCGCACGGCATCGCGGGATCACCGAGCGCCGAGTTGCACCCTACCGTTGCAGCGGCCGTCGACGACCTACCCGAGGTCGTGCGTACCCGCAAGGGCGAGCACGCGGCCGCCTATTCGGGATTCGACGGCGTCGATGCGGGTGGGCGGTCGCTCGCCGAAATCCTGCGTGCAGCGCACGTGGGCGCCGTCGACGTGTGTGGGATCGCCGAGAGCCATTGCGTGAAGAGCACCGCGATCGACGCCGCCGCGCTGGGATACCGGGTCGCGGTGTTGAGCGACCTCACGGTGCCCGTAACCGAAGAACTCGGCGTGGCAGCGCGCGAGCAGATGCGCGCCGCACTCATCGATCTGCGCCGCAGCGCCTGACCATTCAGCGCGGGACGTATGCCGCGTTGATGCCCCACAGGCAGACCAGCGCGACGCCGAGGTACGTCGTCCCGATCGCAGCGCGGCTCACCTTGCTCATTGCGTAGTAGGCGTTGTTCACCCACGCGCGACGCCTGATCCGGCGAAACATCTCGATGCCGCCGAAGATCAGAACCAGGAGCAGGATCGGGGTCGGCCGCCAGATTTCGAGCGCCACGACACCGCCGAAGCCCACGACCCACAACGCCGGATGCAAGGCGCCCGCGACCCGGCCACCGTCGAACGGCAGCGCCGGGATCAGATTGAACAAGTTGATGAAGAAGCCGGCATAGGCCAGCGCCTGCAACAGCCGGGAGTGCTGTGACACCTCGAGCAACGCGATCGCCGCAGCGGTTCCGAACACCGGGCCGGCGATGGCGCCGATCGCTTCTTCCCGGACGCTGCGCGGGGCGACTTTGACGAACGCGCCGAGGAACGGGATGAACGTGGGCAGTGACACCGGCACGCCCTGGGCGCGGTTGACGATCACGTGACCGAACTCGTGCACCGCAATGAGTGCCACGAAGCCGACGGCGTATCGCCAGCCGAACAACCAGCTGTAGGCGGCGACGGAAATGAGCATCGTCGCCGCAAGCTTGAACTTGGCGAGCAGCGTTGCGCCCTTGAACAACAGCGCGAGCTTGCCCAAGAACCCGGCTTTTGCCGCAATGCCCGCGCCCGCCGCTGCGCCGCCACCGGCCTTTCCCCATTTCGAGGCGCGGGCCGGTTGGGGACTGTAACCGGGCTGCGGCCCGTAACCGGGCGGTGGCCCCGGCGGTGGCCCGGGTACGACTCCCGTGCCGACGACGCCGTCAGGTGCGACGTCGGCTCCCGGCTGCGGCGGCGGCCAGGAGCCGAACAGCGGCAGGCTCGCAGCAGAATCGTCCGGTAACGACCGATCGTTGCTCATCAGGGCCCATCGCGGGAGGGAACGCGGCGGACGCCGCGGCAGGTAGTCGAGTCTACGTGGCGACAGCGGCAGGCGAGGTGATAACGGATAGCGTGAGCTGGGCCGAGCGCCCGCGCGAAGCCGCCCGGCCGCCGACATGCGGAGCGAACGGAGTAAGCGTGGCAGATTTCGTCGCCAGCATCGATCAGGGCACGACGAGCACGCGCTGCATCGTGTTCGACCACGACGGAACACCAACCGCCCATCACCAACTCGAGCACCGGCAGGTACTTCCACGCGCAGGATGGGTCGAGCACGACCCGACCGAGATCTGGGAGCGCACTCGTGCCGTTGTCGAAACGACGTTGCGCAGCGCCAACCTGACGTCGTCCGACCTCGCCGCGGTGGGCATTACCAACCAGCGCGAGACGACGGTGGTGTGGAACCGCCGGACCGGCCGGCCCTACCACAACGCGATCGTCTGGCAGGACACCCGAACCGACCGCATGATCAGCGCTCTGCATGAAAGCGGCGAGGCGGAGGTGGTTCGCAGCCGCACGGGCCTCCCACCAGCGACCTACTTCGCCGGCGCGAAACTCCAGTGGCTGCTCGACAACGTCGACGGCCTGCGCGAAGCCGCCGAGGGCGGCGATGCCCTGTTCGGCACCGTCGACACCTGGCTGGTTTGGAATCTCACCGGCGGCCCCGACGGCGGGTTGCACGTCACCGATCCGACCAACGCCAGCCGCACCATGCTGATGGATCTAAGGACACTTGCCTGGGACGCCGACCTGCTCGCGCTCTTCTCTGTGCCCGACACGATGCTGCCGACGATCGTCGCGTCGTCGAGCGCGACGAGGCTGGGGACGACGCGCGCAAGCGGCCCGTTCGCAGGTGAAATCCCGATCGGAGCCGTGCTCGGCGACCAGCAGGCTGCCATGGTCGGCCACCTCTGTTTCGAGCCGGGAACGGCCAAGAACACCTACGGCACAGGCAACTTCCTCCTGCAGAACACCGGCCGTGACATCGTGCACTCGCAGCACGGGCTGGTGAGCACCGTCTGCTACCAGTTCGACGGCCAGCCCGCGCACTACGCACTCGAAGGCTCGATCGCGGTCACCGGGTCTGCGGTGCAGTGGTTGCGCGACCAGCTCGGCATCATCTCCGGGGCCGCGCAGAGCGAGGCGCTCGCCCAAGAGGTGGGCGACACCGAAGGCATGTACTTCGTGCCCGCGTTCTCGGGCCTCTTCGCGCCGTACTGGCGGTCTGACGCACGCGGCGCGATCGTCGGGCTCTCGCGCTTTCACACCAACGCCCACCTCGCGCGGGCGACCCTCGAAGCGATCGCCTACCAGACCCGCGACGTCGTCGAAGCCACCCGCGACGACACCGGTACCGCGATCGGCGTGCTGCGCGTCGACGGCGGCGTCACCGCCAACTCGCTGTGCATGCAACTGCAGGCCGACATCCTGGGGGTGCCGGTCTCCAAGCCGGTGGTCGCCGAGACGACCGCACTCGGTGCCGCGTACGCGGCCGGGCTCGCCACCGGATATTGGTCGTCCGTCGAGCAGTTGCGCGCCAACTGGCAAGAGGCTCGCCGGTGGGAGCCCACCTGGTCTGCGGCCCGCCGCGACGAGGGGTACGCCGGCTGGAAGCGTGCGGTCGAGCGATCGCTCGGCTGGGTCGACGTCCGTTAGCTGCCGCCAGCACCGCGCAGCCGCCGGACGAATCCCAGCAAGCGCTGCGCGGGGACGACGTCCAGTAGCCCGATGACGAACGCGACACAGACGAACGCGAGGTCGGTGGCGACGCCGACACGCATCGCGTGCGAGTAGACGCCGAAACCGCCGGGCCGACCGGCGGCGGAGCCGCCCGATGCGTGCGAGCCCGCGGTCTGTGCCACATCGGAGAAGAAGACCGCCGTCACCACCGCGATCCCGACGGCGGCACCGGCGCGCTGCGCGGTCTGCACCACGCCGGCGCCGCTGCCGCCACCGGCGCGCGGAACCTCCGACAACGTCAGCGTCTGGTTCGGGGCGATGACCGTGCCGCTGCCGAGCCCGGCCACGAGCAGCGGTCCGGCGAACGCCAGGCCCACGCCGTGATGCACCCGCCCGACGACCTCGTAGAGCGCCGCCATGCCGACGGCGACGAAGACCAGGCCCAGCACCACCTGCGAACGACCGAACCGGGTGACGAACCGGCCGCCGAAACCAGCAGCCACCGCCGCGCCGATGGCGAACGGCAGGCTGGTGACGCCGGCGAGCAACGCGTCGTAGCCCAGGCCGACCTGGAGGTAGAGCGTGAGCACGAGGAACAACGGGGTGAAGCCGGCGAAATAGACGGCAGCAAGCGATGTCCCGAGTGCGTACGACCGGAGCCGGAAGAGGCTGAGGTCGACCATCGGCTGGCCACCACGCTTGCCCAGCCGGCGCTCCCACAAAACGAACGCGGCCAGCGCCGATGCGGCGACCGCTTCCAGCCACCACTGACGATCGGCTAGCGAGGCCTGGCTGCCTTCGACGAGCGGCCACAGCAACGCGAACATGGCGCCGGCGAAGAGGCCGACACCGACCGGGTCGAGGCTTTGGCGGCGTCCGGTCGATCGCGATCCGCGGGGCAGGTAGCGCCGGGCCAGCACCAACGCCAGCACCCCGATCGGCAGGTTCACGTAGAAGACCCAACGCCAACCGTTGTCGACTCCGGCGCCGAGAATGAGCGCGCCGCCGACGACGGGCCCGATGGCCGTCGAGATGCCAACGGTCGCACCGAAGAGCCCGAACGCCTTCGCCCGCTCGCCACCTCGAAACAGCACCTGGATGAAGCCGGCAACCTGCGGGCTGACCAAACCCGCGCCGAGACCTTGGACGATGCGGGCCACGACCAGCCATAGCGAGGACGTCGCGGCGCCCGCGAACCCGCTGGCTGCAGTGAAGACCACCAACCCGACGGCGAAGACCAGGCGGCGGCTTCTCGCGTCTCCGAGCCGGCCGGCCGGCACCAGGGTGAGGCCGAACGCGAGGGCGTAGCCGGCAGTGATCCACTGCAGGGTGCTCGAGGACGCCGACAACCCGGTGCGGATCGACGGCAACGCGACGTTGACGATGCTGACGTCGAGCAGGGTCATGAAACCCGCGACCAGACAGACTCCGAGCGCCTTCCATCGGTCGGCGTCGGGCGCCTCGGAATCAGTCACGGCCTGGCTCTGCTCTTGTGTCGGGGTGGCGGGTGACCCGGCTTGGTCGAAGAAGCGCACGAAGAAGGCCCTTCCCGGCTTGCGCCCGGCTGACCCTCGCCCATCATCGCCGCACCGCCCGCGCCCTACCGTGAGCCAGCCCTAGCGGTCCGGATCGTTTGTCGATGCCGACCTCGGCAAGAATTCATGGGCCATGGAAGAGAACGGAC
Organism: uncultured Actinomycetes bacterium; assembly: GCA_963782965.1. GTDB lineage: Bacteria > Actinomycetota > Actinomycetes > Acidothermales > Acidothermaceae > CAWALV01. Next base: position 1,180,089 of record CAWALV010000002.1, on the reverse strand, counting down.
GACGAGGGGAGGCCGAATCGTGAACATCGGGTTCGTCGGCTCCGGACACATCGGCAGCACGCTCGCGACCCGGCTGGCCGAGCAAGGCCACCAGGTAGCGCTCAGCAACTCGCGTGGGCCAGAAACCCTCGACAAACTCATCGACGCGATCGGGTCGAACGCCCGGGCGGCCACCACCGAAGAAGCCATGCGCTTCGGCGGGGTCATCGTGCTGGCAGTCCCGTTCGGGGCATACGGGGACGTGCCCGTCGAAGGCAGCAAGGGCAAGATCGTCATCGACGCGACGAACTACTATGCGGAGCGCGACGGCGACATCCCGCAACTTCTGGACGGGGAGGTCGGGTCGAGCGAACTGGTCGCGGCTCACCTGCCGGACGCGCGGGTCGTGAAGACATTCAACTCGATCTTCTGGGAGCACCTGCGCGACTTCGGCCGGCCGCGCAACGCGGGCGACCGGATCGCGTTGCCCGTGACCGGCGACGACGCCGCAGCCAAGGCCGTGGTGATGAGCCTCGTCGACGAACTCGGCTTCGACTCCGTCGACAACGGCCCACTCGTCAAGGGTCGCGATCAACAGCCGGGAACGCCCGTGTACACCGCCGACCTCCAGGCCAGCGAACTCCGGCGCCGACTCGCGGCTTGACATTCCGTTCGGTGCGGTTCCCGAAGACTTCGTGCAGCTCTTTGCACAAGTCTTCGGCAACCGTGGAATGGGTCAGCTGACTGCGCTGGCGTAGTAAGCGGCGGCCATGTCGTCTCTGCCGTGACCCAGCTCGATCGTGCGCCGAAACTTGGCCGACATCGCCTGCGCCACGTCGGCGGACACCCCGGCCGCCCGTGCTGCCTCCACGATGAGGCCGGCGTCCTTGGCCGCACCGGACGCCGAGAAGGCCGGTGCGAATTCGCGACGCACCATCGCTTGACCTTTGAGGTGCACGTACGGCGTATCGAGCTGCGACCCTTCGAGGGTCGAGAAGAACAGCTGTGGATCGAGCTCGAGCCCCTCCGCGAGCGCAACCGCCTCGGAGACCGCACCGACGACGGCGAGCACCCAGCTGTTGACGACCAGCTTCAGGCGGCTGCCGGTGCCGGCGGGGCCGAGCCAGCGGTAGCGCTGCCCGACGGCCTCGAAGACCGGACGGCAGCGCTCTTCGAGTTCGACCGGGCCCGACGCCAGCACGGTCAAAGCGGCGTCCTCCGCCGGCTTCTTGGTCCCGAGCACCGGCGCATCGACGAACGCGACGCCGTGTTCGGCCGCGAGTGCGGCCAGCGCCTCGGTGGCCTCGATACCGACGGTCGAGCACTGCAGCCAGATCGCCGCCTTGCTCATCGCAGCAAGAGCACCCTGCGGGCCATTCATCGTCGAACGGACCGCGTCGCCGTCGCCGAGCATGGTGAGGACGAAGTCCGCACCGCGGGCGGCATCCCCCGCCGTGTCGCAGACCACGACCCCGTCGGCACCGCCACGGCCGGCCGCGAGCTGCTCGGCCTTCTCGCGCGTACGGTTCCACGCCCGTACTGCAAACCCCGCGTTCGCAAGGTTGCGCGCCATCGGCGCGCCCATGATGCCGGTGCCGAGAACCGCGACCGTACCTAGCTTCTCCACCACGACCTCCTGCTGCTGCACCCGGTTACTGCGCCGATTGCTGCGCTCGTTCGCCCCATCCTCTTCCCCACGTCCTCCCCCATCGTCTCCCCCGGCGCCCATGACGACACCTGGCAGACGGCGAGGTGTCGAAGCGCGATCGCCGGGCAGGGATTGAAAAACAGACCTGCCGCCAACCGCTGCCAGCGCGGGAGAGGACGCCTTCCTACGTGTCGACGACGACCGACCTCGTCTTCTTCGTGCTGGCCCTCGGCCTCAGCATCGTGTCGAGCCTGGTGCTGGCGCGCGACATAGAAAAGATCGGGCGACGATTCGACCTGCCCGAACCCCTGCTGGGGCTGCTTGCCGCTCTGGGTGCCGACTCCCCGGAGATATCCGCGGCAATCAGCGCGCTGCAGTCCGGGCACCACGACATCGGCGCAGGCATTGTGGTGGGCTCGAACCTGTTCAACCTCGCGGCCCTCCTCGGTCTCAGCGCCGTCGTCGCCAACGGCATCCGCATCAGGCGGGCCGGCCTCATGCTCAACGCGTCCGCGGCCATCGGCGTCACCGCAGTGGCCGTCGTCCTGATCGTGACGCGACTGAGTGGACTGTTCAGCCTCGGCCTCGTGCTGCTGGTGTTCCTGCCCTATGTCGCCGTCATCTCGTTGCGGCCCGAGCGGGTAGCCGAGCGAGCGGGGTCGACCTGGTTCGGCCGGTACCTCGAACGGGCTCTGACGACCGCCGAACGCGACGCGCGCGAAGACCGCAAGCCACCGAAAGCGCAACGCGACGACTTTCTCACCGCCATTCCCGCGCTGGCGAGCGTCGCCCTCGCCAGCATCGCGCTGGTGCACACCACCACCGAGCTCGGTGGCCGGTACCACGTGCCGGACGTCGTCATCGGCACCCTGGTGCTCGCGACTCTGACCGGCATCCCCAACCTCGTGGCGGCGGTCAGGCTCGCCAAGCGACGCCGGGGCTCGGCGGCCGTGAGCGAGGCACTCAACAGCAACACGATCAACATCGTGGTGGGTCTCGTGGTGCCGGCCGTGATGGTCGGCATCGCTCGCCCGAGCGCGCTGGCCCAGATCGGGGCCGCGTGGCTGCTCGGCCTCACCGTCCTCACCGCCCTGCTCACCGGCGTGCGCGGTGGCCTGCTGAGAAGCGAGGGCCTCGTGGTGATCGGCGTCTACTTGGGTTACGTGGGGCTCGTGCTGGCCGGGTGACCCGGGCGCCGCGGGCGGCACGGGCGGCGCGGGGCGGCGCGCGAAACACCGAGAGCGTGTAACAGGAGATCTCTCGGGAAAGCGACTTTGTATATGCGACGCACCACACGCCTTTGGATCGCGATCGCCGTGGTCGTGATCGTGCTCGGCGGCGCAGCGGCTGGGTGGTTCGCAGCCAACAGCGGCGGTCGGGCGACCACGCCTCCTGTCGCGCTGCACACATCCGCAAGCCCGACCGGCCCGCCGTCGCGGGAGGCCGCAGTATTGGCGAACCCGGACGCCGCTAAGGCGCGCATCACGCGCATGTGGGAAACGTTCTTCGCAAGTAGCACACCGGTGAAGCAGAAGATTCCACTCCTCCAGCACGGCGACGAGTTCGCGTCCGCCGTTCGTTCCCTCTCGATGTCGTTGCTGGCGCACGACGTCGAAGCCCGGCCGCTCGCCATCACCTTGCAGGGGACGACCAAAGCAACCGTCCTGTACAACCTCCTCCAGCACGGCACAACCGCGCTGACCAACGAGAAGGGGACGGCCGTGCTGGTCGGCGGCGAGTGGAAGGTGTCGGACGCCGCGTTCTGCCGTCTCCTCGACTTCGCCGGCCAATCGCCGTCCGCATGCAAGAGCGTCGCGAGCGCCACACCGGCGGGCGGCTGACATGGCGGAGGAGGGGCGGCATGGGCAGGCATGAGATGAGCCCTGAGATGAGCGGCGCGGGCGCACTCGGGAGCGACCGGCTACCGGCGCTGAGTCAGGGCAGTCTGAGCCAGGGCAGCCGAGGGTTCAACCGCAACCGCACGATCCGCCACAGCAGCCCCCGCCGGACTGCGCCCTGGTAGCCGTGGCGGGCGCCTGCCCGGCCCCCGCCCCGATCACCGACACCGCTGACCACACCCGCGCGACGTCGCGGTGACCGGCCGGGCACCTGATGTCGGAGGCGCTCTCGGTCATCGGGCGGCGCACGGTGAACACGCCCGCGCATTCGCGGCAGCGGTATTCGTAGGAGGCCATGTCGTCGAGTGTAAGAGTGACCAGGAGCCTCCGGGTGCAAGACCGGGCAGGGACGACGCGACGCGACACGACGGGACGGCGACATGTGGGTGCTTGCGGGTCTGGGCCTGATCAGCCTGGCCGCCTGGCTCGGCGTCCTGCTCATGCGCGGTGGCTTCTGGCGACCCGGCCCCTGGCTGCCGGCCGCGCCGCCGGAAACTCGCGCCGGCTGGCCGGCGGTCGCCGCCGTCGTCCCGGCTCGAGACGAAGCGGAGCTGCTGCCCGCCACGCTGACCACTCTGCTGGCGCAGAACTATCCGGGTGAGTTTCGCGTCGTCCTCGTCGATGACGCCTCGGGTGACGGAACCGCCACGGTCGCCCGGGAGGTCGCCGACTCGATGGGGGAAGCCAACCCCGTGCCACTGACTGTGGTGGACGGCGTCGCAACACCCGCAAGTTGGGCCGGCAAGGTCTGGGCGATGCAGCAAGGCGTCCAGAACGCAGGCAGCGCGCAGTGGCTGTTCTTCACCGACGCCGACATCGCGCACGCACCGGACGTCGTGCACCGGCTGGTCTCCCTCGCGCTCGGCGACCGGCGCGACCTCGTGTCGGTGATGGCCGAGCTCCGCGCAAAGGCTCGATGGGAACGGTTGCTCGTGCCGTCGTTCGTCTACTTCTTCGCGATGCTGTACCCGTTTCGCTGGGTTGCTCGCGGGCGCACGCCGGCCGCGGCAGGTGGCTGCCTTCTCGTGCGAGCCGGCGCGTTGCGTGCGGCGGGCGGTCTGGAGGCGATGCGTGCCGCGCTGATCGACGACGTCACGCTCGCCCAACAGGTCGCTGCCAGTGGCGGTCGACTGTGGTTGGGGTTCGATCCGGGCGTGCGCAGCCTGCGGGCCTACCCGAAGCTGCGGGACTTGTGGCACATGGTCAGCCGCAGCGCCTATACCGAACTCGACTACTCGCCATGGCGGTTGACCGGCGCACTGGCCGGGCTGGCGTTGCTCTTCGCCGTCCCGTTGGTCGACGCCCTGGCCGGGCTCGGGGCAGTGGCGTGGCAACCGACACCGGAGGGCAGTCTCACGCTCGCCACCGGTATCGCGGCCTGGCTGGTGCAAACGGTGACCTACGCGCCGGTCGTGCGTCGAATCCATCGCCTGCCGCTGCGGTGGGCAGTGACGTTACCGCTCGCCGGCCTGCTGTATGCAGCGATCACCGCGTCGTCGGCGGTCGAGCACCACCGAGGAACAAGTACGCCGTGGAAGGGTCGGCAGAGTCCGACGATCGCCACTGACGACTGACCCGGCACTTCGGAGCGCCGCTAGAGTACCCACGTGCGCCAGTACGCGGTGTCCGGCAGTATCACGCTCGGCGACGTCGCCGAACTTCTGCCCGCCCGGTACTCCGCGCAGTCGACTCGGCGCACGCGGGTGCAGCGCACCTGGCTCGACACTGCCGACGCCCGGCTCGCAACGCGCGGAATGACGCTGCTGCACGTCGTTGATGGCGACCACGCGCGACTCGTCTTCGAACACGCCGGCACGACCAACTCCTTGCCGGCCGACGTCGAGCCGCCGCGCTGGCCACATCAGTTGCCCGAGATCGCCGCAAAGCAGGTGACGCCACTGGTCGACGTTCGCGCGCTCCTACCGCAACGGGTCGAGCGAAACCGGGCGAGCGTCCTCCATGTGCTCGACGACGAGGAGAAGACCGTCGCGCGGCTGTGGCTCGAGACTCCCGCCGCCGGCAACGGAAAGCGGCGGGACTCACAGGTGCTGCGGGTCGAGGAAATGCGCGGCTACCGAACCGCTGCGGAGCGCATCGCGAAGGCGCTCGCCGTCGATCCGCGCTTGACCGGTCCGGCCCCCGCGCCGCCGACAGGCGGCCCGTCGTGGCCGACGCTCGAACGTGACCTGCCGACGAGTGCGGCGTCAGCGGCTGTGCTGACGCACCTCTTCGACGTCATCGAAGCCAACCTCGACGGCACCGTCTCGGCGCTCGACACCGAGTTCCTCCATGACTTGCGGGTAGCCGTGCGCCGCACGCGCAGTGCGCTGAAGCTGACGGCGGCCGACCTGCCGATGCGGTTGTCAGACCGGTTCGCCGCACGATTTCGCTGGCTCGGAGACCTGACGACGCCGGCTCGCGACCTCGACGTCCTGCTCCTCGAACTCCAGCCGACGGCCGGCCTCGCGCCGACCGACCCCGAACTCGTGCCGCTGCATGCGTTCCTCTCCGAGCGACTTGCCGAGTGCTACAGCGCTCTCGGCAAGGGCTTGCGCTCCGCACGCTTTCGCCAGCTCGCGGAGAGTTATCGCGCCGCCCTCGGTCAGCTCGCCGTGACGGCGAAACCGACCGAACAGATTGGCCCGACCGCCGACGCGTGGGCCGCGGCCGCGATGCGTCGCGTGCTCCGGCGCGGGCTCGCGATAACTCATGCATCGCCGGCGACCGACCTGCACGACCTGCGAAAGCGCTGCAAGGAGTTGCGCTACTGCCTCGAGCTGTTCGGTTCGGTCTGGCAGCGTTCGCGCCTTGACCCGTTCGTGCGTGAGCTGAAGGCGCTGCAAGACGTTCTGGGGACTTTTCAAGACAGCGAAATTCATCACGCGATGCTCGCTGGCTGGGCCGAGGAAATCGCGACGGCGGGCCGGGCGCCGACCGCGACCGTGCTCGCCATCGGAAGACTCACCGCGACGCTGGAAGAACGCAAGGCGCACGCTCGAGCCGAGTTCGGCCCGCGGTTCGCCCGCTTTTCCGCCACGGCGAACCAACGGCGCTTCGAGAAGATGACGTCAGGGACGCGCGGATGAACGTCGTCGCCTGCTACGCCATCAAGGGCGGCGTCGGAAAGACCTCGACCGCTGTGAACCTCGCCTACGTCTCAGCCGCCGAAGGCCAACGGACCCTGTTGTGGGATCTCGATCCGCAGGCTTCGGCAACCTACCTGTTTCGGGTGAAGCCGAAAGTGAAGGGCGGCGCGACTGGCCTGGTCGGCGGACGCCGCCAGCTGGAGGCAGCGGTGAAAGCGACCGATTTCGAGGGTCTCGACCTGCTGCCCGCCGACTTCTCCTACCGCAACCTCGACCTCGCGCTCGACACATCCAACCGTCCGACCCGACGGATCGGGCAGCTCCTGGCACCGCTGCGCGATGACTATGACCAGGTCATCTTGGACTGCCCGCCGAGCGTGTCGCTGCTGTCGGAGAGCGTCGTGCGCGCCGCCGACGTCATCGCCGTCCCGATCGTTCCCTCCTCCCTGTCGTTGCGCACGTTCGACCAGCTGCTCCAACACCTGGTCGAGCCGAGCAAGCGGCCGCCGCGCGTCGTCGGTTTCTTTTCGATGGTCGATCGGCGCAAGCGCGAGCACCGCGACGTCGTGGCAACGCTCCCGGGCCAGCGCCCGGAGGTGCACTCGCTCGCCGTTCCGGTCGCGGCCGTCGTGGAACACATGGGCTTGCGCCGGGCGCCGGTGGCCAGTTTCGCGCCCGGCTGCGAGGCGGCGCGCGCCTATCGAGAGCTGTGGGCGTTGCTGCGCTCCCCGGGCCCCGCGGCCGCTGACCGAGGGGCCACCCCCGACGACTTTTCGGCCGGGCCGGAATCACACCAGTAGTTTTTCGCCGGGCCATCGCTTTGCGCCCACGCGTTCGGCTAGCGTGAGGGTCGTCGCGGGTCGCCTGCGGGGCCCGCCTCGATTGAGAGGAATGCGGTCATGGAGCCGGTTCGGCTGGACAACCAACTCGCACGCGTTCGCGCTCAACTCCACGAGCAGTTCGATGAGAGGGTCGGCTCAGCTGTGGTCGACGATGCGCTCAAGAGCGCGGCCGCCCGCTTCGAGAGCGCCCGGATCACGCAGTACGTACCGACGCTCGTCGACCGTGTTGCCCGCGACACGTTGCGGCGTTCCCTCCAACCGAACTGAGCGCTGCAGGTCACTGCATCTTGAGGGTTCGGCCGGAATTTGGCTTGACCCTGACGCGGCGTGATGCCGCACAGTGGAGCACGTGACGATGACCCAATCCTTCGCCGGCATGTCGACCGTCGGCGAAATCGCCGAGCACTTCGGCGTGACGGTGCGCACACTGCACCACTACGACGACATCGGCCTGCTGTCGCCGTCCGAACGGACCCGTGCCGGCTACCGGCTCTACACCACGGACGACGTCGCCCGCCTGCGCTCGATCGTGGTCTACCGGCGACTCGGCTTCGCGCTGTCGGAGATTGTCACGATGCTCGATGCGCCTGACGCAGACCCGATCGAGCACCTACGCCGCCAGCACGACCTGGTGAGAACGCGGCTGGAAGCCGACCGCGAACTTCTCACCGCCCTCGAACGAGCAATGGAGGCCGAGATGACCGGAGCACCGCTCAGCACGGAGGAGCAGCGCCGGCTCTTCGGCGCAGAGTTCGCCGACCACACCGAGGAGTACCGGCACGAGGCTAAGGAACGCTGGGGCGAAACCGATGCTTGGCAAGAATCGCAGCGGCGCACCGCGTCGTACGGCACGGCACAGTGGGCCGAGGTCAACGCCGAGGCATCGCAGCTGAACGAGCGCGTTCGGCAACTCATGGCCGCCGGCCTCCCCCCGACGTCCGACGACGCAATGGACGCCGCGGAGGCACATCGGCAACACATCAACCGGTGGTTCTACGACTGCTCCCCGCAGATGCACCGTGGGCTCGGCGAGATGTACGTCTCTGACCCGCGCTTCGCGTCGGTCTACGAGAACCTCGCTACGGGCCTCGCGGCGTACCTGTGTGCTGCCATCAGCGCCAACACCGAACGTCAGCAGGAGTCGGCGGTGGAGTAGCGACCGCGCCGCTGCCCTCGGCAGCGGCGCCGGAAGCGAACGTCTACGGTGGGTGCCGAAACCACCGCCACGTGCCCCGCGAGCGAACGGAGGGTGATGAGCGTGATCGAGGCGCGCGACCTCACCAAGCACTACGGCGACAAGCTGGCGGTCGATCATCTGTCGTTCAACGTTCAACCGGGCCGTGTCACGGGCTTCCTCGGCCCCAACGGCGCCGGTAAGTCGACGACGATGCGGCTGATCCTCGGCCTCGACCGACCCGACACCGGTTCGGCGACCATTGACGGTCGGCACTACCGCGATCTGCTCGAACCGTTGCGTGTCGTCGGCGCCTTGCTCGAGGCGAAAGCCGTGCACAGCGGGCGAAGCGCCTATAACCATCTGCTGACTCTTGCTCAATCCCAAGGAGTTCCTCGGCGTCGGGTCGACGAAGTCATCGACCTCGTCGGATTGCACGACGTGGCCCGGCGCCGTGCCGGAACTTTCTCGCTCGGCATGGGTCAACGGCTCGGTCTCGCGGCTGCGATGCTCGGCGATCCGCGCGTGCTCATCCTCGACGAGCCGGTGAACGGGCTCGATCCCGAAGCGATCGTGTGGGTGCGCAACCTCCTCAAGCGCCTCGCCGCCGAGGGACGCACGGTCTTCGTCTCCAGCCACCTGATGAACGAGATGGCCGTCACAGCCGACCACCTCATCGTCATCGGCCGGGGCAAGCTCATCGCCGACTGCTCGACGTCGGAGTTCATCGAGCGGAGCTCGCGGAAGTCTGTGCTGGTGAAATCGCCGGATGCCCAACGCCTGGCCGATCTGATCGTCGCGCAGGGCGGGGAGGTACGGCCGGGCACCGAGAGCGACACCTTGCTCGTGGTCGACATGCCGGCGCCTCGAGTGGGCCATCTCGCAGCGGGTGCCGCCATCGAGCTGCACGAACTCACACCGCAGACGACCCTCGAAGAGGCGTTCATGGAACTCACGCGCGAGAGTCTCGAGTACGGCGAGCACCCCGACGCCCCGAACACAGGGCCGGCGGCCGGGCAGCCGGTCGAAGGGGCGATGTCATGACCGCCACAGCCGTACCCGACGCGCCCACGGCGCGCGCGCCTGGCCCCGCGGCGCGCTTCCTTCGCCTCGTCGCAGCGGAATGGACGAAGATCCGTTCAGTCCGCTCGACGGTCTGGTCGTTGGTGCTCCTCGTCGTGTTGACCCTGGGGTTCACCGCGCTGACCACGAGCCTGCTCGTCAACCAATGGGCCAAGACCGACCCCGCCGACCGTGCTCGCGTGGTGGCCAACCCGGTGGGCGCGATCTTGGGTGGCGGTCTCAGCCTGAGCCAGCTCACCATTTGCGTCCTGGGCGCGATGGTCATCGCGACGGAGTACTCCACCGGCATGATCCGGGCCAGCCTGCTCGCTGCACCCAAGCGGCTGCCGATGCTGGCTGCCAAGGGCCTCGTGCTCGGCGCCGTGGTGTTCGTCGTCGGCGAGATCGTCGCCTTTCCCTCGTTCTTCTTGGGTTCGGCGATCCTGCACTCGAAGGCACCGGTCTCGATCGGTGACCCCGGGGTCTTACGCGCAGTCATCGGTGTCGGCATGTACTTGTGCGTGCTGGGCCTGTTCTCGATGGCGATCGGTGCCATGGTTCGACACACAGCGGGCGCGATCAGTGCCGCAATCGGCGTCATCTTCGTGCTACCGCTGATCGCGCTGGCGATTCCGGGCAGCGCCGGCAAGCACGTCCGGGCCTACCTCCCGAGCAGCGCCGGCCAGCTCATCGGCTCGCCGCACCGAACGGCCGACGATCTGTTGACGCCGTGGCAGGGCTTCGGCGTCTTCTGCCTCTGGACGCTCGTGCTGCTCGCGCTGGCCGCGTATTTGCTCGACAAGAGAGACGCGTGATCACCGTCCTGCGGGCCCATCACCGCTAGCATGCGGTGCGCGGAACCCAGCCAGCCTTGAACAAGCGGCCCAGAACCCGCCCTTCAGAGGAGAAGCAATGAGCACTCCGAGCGGCACCAACCCCTACGAGCAGGCTCCGCCCGAGCAGGCGGGCTACGCCTCCCCCTACGGGAGCCCGATGCCGCCCGCGCAGTATGCGGCCGCCCCGACGCCGGCCGGCCCGCCCCCGAAGGCGGTCGTCAACGCGTTCCGGATCATGATCGCCAGGGCGATCCTCGGCGTCCTCGGGCTATTCATCGTGGTTGCGACGAAGAGTTCGCTGCGCGACGCGGTCGCCAAGAAGTTCCCCGACTACAGCACGGCCAAGGTCAACTCGACCGTCAACGGCCTGGTCGCAGCAGCGATCGTGATCGGCCTCGTCTTCGCCCTCCTCTATGTGCTCCTCGCTCTCCAGGTGCGCAAGGGAAAGAACTGGGCGCGGATCATCACCTGGATCCTCGCCGGGCTCGGTCTCCTCAGCGTGCTCACCGCACTGGCGACGCCTGCGGCCGGCGCGAGTCGCGGTCTTAGCCTGCTCGACGGTCTGATCGACCTCGCGATCATCGTGCTGCTCCTGCAAAAGGACAGCAACGCCTACTTCCGGCGTCCAAAGTTTTAGCTGCCCGACGTCACACGCTCGGCAGCCACATCGACTTCTCTGGAAACTGACGCCCCCGGCCGTCAGCGCGGGGGTCACCGGCAGCCGGGGGCTGTCTCGGACGTCTACCTGCGCGGAAGCCTTACAGAGGATCACGCGCAATAGCGACGAGAGCCTTCGACCTGCGAGCCGGCTGCTGGACCCACCAGGCATGACGACGCTACTCCTCCACCGGCACTTGCGCACGCCTTGATTCGGACGGTCGCGTCGGGCCCCCGGGGAACCCGGGCCGGGGTGGCGAATCCGCCGCCACAGTCGGCCGCTGGTCCTTAGGATGACCTAGGGTCGCCGCCGATGGAGAACATGTGAATCGCCGTGTGCACGGGGCCCGGGCAGGTAGCCCGGTCCGGGAATTGCGAGTCGGCGACGTCCGGGTTGCGATGGTGCTCGACGGCGCGAGCTTCGGCGCCGACTGGGCGCTCGTCGGCATCGGCGTAACCGTTCGTGGCGGGCTCGGCGCGTTGGCCGTGCAGTCCGCGCTTTACTCGGCGATCGTCATCGTGGCGTCCTTGTGCATCGGCCGGGTCACCCGGCGGCTCAGTTTGCGTACCGCGTGGACCGGCTCGCTCAGCCTCAACACCGTGGGCCGCCTGATCTGGGTGGGTTCGCTCGCGACCGGCGCCCCGCTGTGGCTGGTCTCGATCGGCTCGGTCGTCACGGCGCTCGCCGGGCGCACCCAGTTCATGGTGAGCAAGGGCGCCGGCGCGCAACTCTCCGAGGGCCGCGCCCTGGTCGGCCTCGGCAGCGTGAACATGGTCGGGAGTTCGATCGGCGCGCTTTGCGCGGCGGGCGCCATCAGCAGCGCCATGGCGTCGGGTACCGATCCGCAGTGGCGGCTCGGCGTTGCCGGGACGACGGTAGGTGCCGTCGCCGCGACGCTTTCCGTCGTCGCCGCGCTGTGGCTGGCTCCTCGCCTTTCCCGCGCGCCCGCGGCGACGCTGCCCGCACCGCGAATGTCGGCGATGCTGCCGATCGCACCGACCATCGTGGTCGGCTTCGGTATAGCCCTGCTGAGCTACGGCGCGCTGAACATGTACGCCGGACTCACGACCCGCTTCGTCGGGGCGCAGTGGGTCGGCACCTCGCTGGTCGCGTACGCCGCCGGCGCCTGCCTGGCACCCGGTCTCTCCCGAGGCATCGACCGCGCCCTCAGCCGGCTGGCCACGCCGCCCGACCGCGCGAGCGAACCGGGTGGGCTGCTGGCCGAGCACCATCTCGCCGAGCCGTTGCTGGCCGAGCGCGTGCTCGCCCTCACCATGGCCGCACTCGGGACGACGGCGTGGCTGCTGGCCCCCCTCGGTGCAGCCGGCATGCTGCTCGGCCGGGTGATGATGGGCGCGCTGCTGTTCTGCGTGCAGGGACGCCTCGAGCAGACCGTCGCGCGGCAGTGGCCGGGGGAGACGAGCGAGGGGCTCGGCCTCTTGTGGATGTGGTTCAGCATCGGCACGCTCGTGAGTGCTCCCCTGACAACGGCGCTGGTCCGCGCAGGCGGTGTCGAAGCTCTCGCCGCCGCGGCCGCCGCGCTGGCAGTCGTCGGCGTCGCGGGCGTACTGCTGGCGCGCTGGTACAGCGTCTCGACATGGCTACAAGCCCGGCTCGACACCGGATGAGGGCGGGGCCGTGCGAGGCGCGGCAGCGGGGTGGACTACCGCCCCCGACGCAGGGAAGAGAGCCGGGGAGTATGTTTGATCCGCAGATACCCGGAGGGGTATGCGGCCACCGGGACGTTCCCGCGTGGTCCGCCAGCCGCAGGAGGATCTTCGATGCTCGACATCGTGCCCATCGACACACCCACCTTGGGCGACCGCTCGTATCTCGGGCATGACGGTCACGTCGCGTTCGTGGTCGACCCGCAGCGCGACATCGACCGCATTCTCGAGTTGGCCGCACAACTCGGCGTCCGCATCACGCATGTGTTCGAGACGCACGTGCACAACGACTACGTCACCGGCGGTCGTGCGCTCGCCACGCAGACGGGCGCGGCGTACTACGTCAACGCGGCCGACCCGGTGCGCTTCGACCGGGTCGCCATCGCAGACGGCGACGTCGTCGAGATTTCGGCGTCGGTGTCGGTAAGGGCCCTGGCCACCCCGGGCCACACGTTCACGCACCTTTCGTACGCCGCGCTCGACGCCGGCGCCCCTGTCGCCGTCTTCACCGGAGGTTCGTTGCTGTACGGCTCGACCGGTCGCCCCGACCTGCTCGGGACGGACCACACGCACGACCTCCTGCATGCGCAGTACCGGTCCGCACACCGTCTCGCGACCGAATTGCCCTGACGCAGCAGCGGTTTTCCCGACCCACGGGTTCGGCAGCTTCTGTTCCGCGACGCAGTCCGAAGGGACGTCTTCGACGATCGGCGCCGAGAAGAAGGCGAACCCGGCGCTGACCCAAGACGAGCAGCAGTTCGTCACGGAGTTGCTCGCCGGCCTCGACGCCTTTCCGGCGTACTACGCGCACATGGCCCCCGCCAACCTCGACGCGCCTTCCGGACCACCCGACCTCTCTCCCCCGCAGCCGGCCGACGCCGAGGAGCTTCGCCGCCGCATCGAGGCCGGCGAATGGGTGGTCGACCTGCGCAGCCGGACGGCGTTCGCAGCCGGTCATCTCGCGGGCACGCTGAACTTCGGGCTGGACGACCAGTTCGCCAGCTATCTCGGGTGGGTGATGCCGTGGGGATCGCCGCTCACCCTGCTGGGCGACAGCCCGGCGCAGGTCTCCGAAGCTCAACGCGAGCTGGTGCGGATCGGCATCGACCGCCCGGCGGCCGCGGCGTCAGGCAGCCCTGAGCGCTGGACCGGTGGCCACCCGCCACGCACGCTGCGCGTCGCGACGTTCGCCGACCTCGCACGCATGCGACACGAGCAGCGGCTCGTCATCCTCGACGTTCGACGCAAGCTGGAATGGGACGACGCGCATGTGGCGGGCGCCGTCCACATCCCGTTGCACGAGTTGTGGCAGCGCGTCGATGAGATCCCGGACGGCGAGGTGTGGGTGCACTGCGCCGCGGGCTACCGCGCCTCCGTCGCGGCGTCGATGTTGGCCGGCAAGGGTCGGCCGGTCGTGGCCATCGACGACGACTTCGCGAATGCGAAAGCGGCCGGCCTCGAACTGCAGGAAGCCGGAGGCGTCGCAGCATGAGCACCACCTCGACCTGGAAGTCGCTTTTCAGTCGGCCGTACGAGAAGGTCAGTGCCGCCGAGGCACTCGCACTCATGAAGGAGGGCGCGATCCTGCTCGACGTGCGGGAAGCAAGCGAGTGGCGGGCCGGACACGCACCGAAGGCTCGGCACGTGCCGCTTTCGGAGCTGGCGCGCCGCGCCGGTGAGTTGCCGCCCGGCCGCCCGATCATCGCCGCGTGCCGTTCGGGATCGCGCTCGAGTCGGGCTGCCGTGCTGCTCGCGCGGCAGGGGCGGCAGGTGTCGAACCTCACCGGGGGCATGCACGCGTGGGCTCGCGCCGGGTTACCCGTCGTCGCCAATGGCGGCCGGCCCGGCCATATCGTCTGACGCAAACGACTTTCGATGCTCGCTATCGCCATCGCCGTCGGCGCCATCATCGGGCTCTCGCTCGGCGCACTCGGCGGCGGTGGCTCGATCCTGACGGTGCCGGCCCTGGTGTACCTGTTGGGGCAGAGCCCGCACGGCGCGACGACCGGCTCACTCCTGGTCGTCGGGGTGACCGCGCTCGCCGGCATGACGGCGCATTGGCGCGCCGGCAGGGTGCGGGTGGCGCAGGGTATGACGTTCGGAGCACTCGGCGTAGCGGGGTCGTACGCCGGCAGCCGGCTGGCAGCGACGCTCGACCCGAACGCGTTGCTCAGCGCCTTCTCCGCACTCGTGCTCGTCGCGGCGGTCGCGATGCTTCGGCGGGGGTCGCCCGACCGGGCCACTGCGGCGGCGACACCGGCTCAGGACCCGCGCACCGTTCGGCGCCCGGTGCACCCCGGCGCCGCCTCGGCGGATCGCGCCGTGCATCTGCGACGCGACTCCGCCGTCGTCGTCCTCGAGTCGCCGGACGACGCAGTGACGTGCCGGTTGCCGTCGCCGAGCCCACGCATCGACGCTTGCCGCGCCGCGAAGGTCGTCGCCGCGGCAACCGTCGTCGGGTTGCTCACGGGTTTGTTCGGGGTCGGCGGCGGCTTCGTCGTCGTCCCTGCTCTGGTGCTCGTTCTCGGCTTCGACATGCCGACGGCGGTCGGCACCTCGCTCCTCGTCATCGCGATCAACAGCGCCGTGGCTTTGGGCGTGCGCATCGGTAACCACGCGCACCTGGATTGGCCGCTGCTGGTCATCTTCACGCTGGCGGCCATTGCCGGGTCGTTCGCCGGGAACCGGGTTGCCTCGAAGGTCGACGCCACCAAGCTCGCGACGGCGTTCAGCGTGCTGCTGATCGTCGTCGCCTTCTACACGGCGGCTCGCTCGGTGCCGCACCTCATGTGAGTTCGGGTGACCGCGCCGTGCTGGCGGGAGGCAGCGGCGAGCGCGCCCTCGCCGGCGCTACTCGCCGATGCGTCCGTCGATACGCTCGCGCAGCAGGTCGGCGTGACCATTGTGCCGCGCGTACTCCTCGATCATGTGCACGAGCAGTTCACGTAGCGAGATGGGGCTGCCGTCGCTGGTCTGAGCGACGAAATCGAGCTCGGTGTTCTTGATGAAGTTGTCGGCGAACGCCATCTCCTCGCGCCAGGCGGCCCAGGCTTCGTCGACGACGCCCGGATCGGCGACGGCACCGTCGAAGTCACCGTCGGGATCGTCGTCGGACTGATAGCGCCTCGGCACGTCGAGGTGCGCAAACCGGCGGCGGAACCAGCTCCGCTCCACCTCGGCCATGTGGCGCAGCAGACCCAGCAGCGACATGGTCGACGGCTCGACGGCTCGGCGCGCCAGCTGCTCGGCGTCAAGGCCTTCGCACTTGACCTGAAGGGTAAGGCGCTGGCAGCGCAGGAACTCGACGAGCGTCGCGCGTTCGTCGCCGAGGGAGGGGCCGCCTTCGCGCGGATCGGCGGCGGGCTCGAGGAACAGGTCGGCACGGTGCTGAGGCTTCGTCATGGTTTCGATGCTGTCGTTGCGATGTTCGGCCCGCAACCCGAATAGCCCGAAGCCGCCGGGCTGACGTGACGACCGTTACAGGCCGCCGACGCCGAATCGAATGAGTTCTCCCTGGGGCACAGCCACTAACAAGCGCGCACCCGCGTCGGCGGAGCGACCAGACAGCACCGCGAACAGGGGGCGAGCGGCCGGGCCACCGCCATGCCACCACGGGTCGGCGTCGAGACGGATCCGCAAGGTTTCCTGGTCTGCGAAGTGGACGGTGAGCGCGTCGCCCTCGGGCCAGGGGTCGACCCAGGCCGGACGGTACCGCCACCGGTTCCGCGCCTTGGGGTCATCCGCCTCAGGCCACCGGAGCCCGCAGATGAACGCGCCGGGGTGCCTAGCGCGCCGTAGCAACCTGCCGAGCGCGCTGTCCGGCGACGCCCGCCCCCAGTTCAGGCCTGACTCCACGGCCGCATCCTATGCGGGTGCCGGCGACCGCCCGGTTACCGATCCTTGCTCAATTGCTTGCCCAACGCGGCATAGACCGCGTCGACCGCTTCCGCGGCACTGGCGGCGGTGGGCAGGGGAACGGTCGCGCCGCTGTGGTCACTGACGCGCCAACCCCCTATGCACACCACGGGCGTTCCGCTGCGCATCGCGAGGGCGATCTCGCTCAGGGTTCCCCAGCTTCCCCCGACCGCGACGACGGCGTCGGCGGCGCGGACGACGAGTGCGTTGCGCACCTCGCCGAGACCGGTGGGGAGGGCAACGGTCACGGCGTCGTTGGCCGCCTCGACGTCGGCACCCGGCAGCAGGCCGACGACGAGGCCGCCCGCATCGCGGGCACCACGAGACGCTGCCGCCATGACGCCACCCAATCCGCCCGTCACGACGACGTCGCCACGGCCGGCCACGAAGGCGCCGACGTCATGAGCGACGCGGCACAACTCGTCGTCCGCCTCACCGGGGCCGACAACGGCGATCGTGCGCATCGGAGGCTCTTTCGCCTTTCGCGCGCCGTCTCTACTGCACCACCATCAAGGTGTTGCCTTCGGGATCGCGGAACCAAAACATCGGCGGCACCGGGCCGCCCATCCGGCTCACCTGCGCGTCGACGTCGACGCCAGCAGCAGCGAGCTGCGCATAGTAGGCGTCGATGTCGTCGGTCTGCAGGGTGATGCCGGTCTCTCGATTGCCGCTGGGCGCGCCTTCCGGCGGTGGGGCGATGGCGATCGTGGTGTCCTGGCCGCTGACACCGACCTCGACCCAGCGGTACTTGTCGCCGAAGGGCACATCGAGGCGCTTCTCGAAGCCGAGCTTGTCGACGTAGAACGCGATCATCTCGTCCTGGTTCGCGACCGGGATGACCACCGTGGCGATCTTGTTGACCTTGGTCTTGGCGCCGGCCATGCCGTCCTCCTCGGGTGATGAACAGACACCCAGTAGACGACGGGGCGGCCGGAAAGTCATCGGGTGGGCGCGCCTTGCCGGACGCGATGGGGGGCCGGCCCCGCGGCCGGCCCCCCATCAACGGTAGCGACCTACGAAATGTGCTCGCACTGACCGATCGACCGGCCCTCGACGATGCTCGGGGAGTTGTTCGGGTCGCCGATGGCGTCACCGAGCTGAGGGTGTGGGCTCATGTGGCGGCAAACGAGGTTGCCGTAGATGTGGTCGGTGACGACCTCGTTGCCGTCAGGGTCGGAAAGGTTGATCCGCTCCAACACGACGTTGCCGTGCACCACCGTGCGGATGACGCCGAACCACACCGTCGTGAGGCCGGTGACCCGCAGGTTGCCGCCGATGACGTCGTCCTTGATGGAGAACGGCACGAAGTCGGTCTCCGGGTTCAGCAGGCCAGCGCCGCCGCCGTGGGATTCGACGTTGCCATGGATGGTGTCGCCGTTGAGGGCGGCATCAAACACGCGGTCGAGGATGACGTTTCCGTCGACGGTGTCGTGGGTTGAGAAGTCCTGCGACTCGTTGCCGTCGCAGGGGTGAGCCGGCGTGCAACCGAGACCGAAGAGCGAACCCGGCTCGGCCTTGACGTTGCCGCCGATGTGGACCTCAGAGTGAGTCATGGCATCGAACATCGCGCCACGAGCGACCGTGAGGTTGTGTTCGACACGGAGCGTTGCTCCGTCAGGAACCATGCACTGACCGGTGATTCGAAGGTTCGAGTATGTGCCCGAAACCGGACCACCGCTGCAGACGCCGACGTGCGACGACGGTTCAGCACTCGCCGTACCGACACCTGCCATGGACAGTGCGAGCCCTGTCGCCATCGCTCCTGCCCCAATGCGCCACTTGTTCATGTTTCCCCCTCCTGGGAAGTGACTTGGCGGCAAGCTACCAGCCCGAGCCAGCGCCGAGCCAGATCGCCGGCCGAGTCATTTTCGTGGTTAGGCAACGTTCGCTCTCAGGCCACCGTACGTTCGCCACCGAACCGGGCGCTGCAGCCGAAACGTCGCGGCAACCGCCGGTAGACGGCAGCCGTACCTGCGATCGGCACGGCCCGGCGCGAGGCCTAGGTAGTGACTCGGGCGAGCTTTGCCGGGTCGAGAACGAAGTCGAGGGCGACGATGCGACCGTTCGCGACGGTGACGGCAACAACCGCGAACGGGCGACCCGGGCGGCCGATGACCGCGCCCGCGACGCCGTTGATGACCGCCGGACGGCCGTACGGCGTCATCGCCGACCATTTTCGCGCCTGAGCCATGACCGCATTTGCGCCAACAACCGGCGGATGCGCGAGCGGGCTGTCGGGGCCGGCGTCGACGCGCAACGTCACCTCGGGGTCGAGCAATTGAAGAAGGGCGTCGAAGTCGCCTTCGCGCGCTGCGGTGAGGAACGCCTGCACGACTTCCTGCTGCTCGGCGAGCTCGACGTCGGGCGCGGGTCTCGCGCCCTGCACGCGACGTCGCGCCCGACTCGCGAGTTGGCGGGCCGCCTCGGGACTACGGCCGACGATTGCAGCAATCTCCTCGAAGGGCAGGTCGAACATGTCGTGCAGCACGAACGCGAGCCGCTCGGCCGGGGCGAGAGTCTCGAGGACGACGTAAAGAGCGATGCCGACACCCTCGGCGAGCAGGGCCTCCTCCTCGGGCGTAGCGGCGGCGTCGATCGCGACGATCGGCTCCGGCATCCACGAGCCGACGAACTGTTCGCGACGCGACCGCCGGCTGCGCAGCAAGTCCAGGCAAACGCGGCTGACCACCGTCGTCAGCCATGCGGCGAGATTGTCGACTGAGGAGTCCCCGGCCCGGCTGAGCCTGATCCAGGCCTCCTGCACGGCGTCGTCCGTCTCTTCAAGGCTGCCGAGCATGCGGTAGGCGATCCGCCGCAACCGCGGCCGCTCCGCCTCGAACCGCTGCGCCAAGAACTCGTGATCGGTCATCTCACCCTTACGACGTTCGAACGCCCGCGGATGTGACACGGCCCGCGGTCACGAATCGCGCACGCGATCCGTCGAGCTGGTAGCGACCAATCCCAAGGAGACAGATCATGCCCGCTGAAGGACCGGAACCGTCCTTTCTCGCGACCCGCCGTGGCAAGCTCACGCTACTGCTGCTGTGTGCGGTCGCCTTTCTCGACTTCGTCGATGCGTCCATCACCAACATCGCACTTCCCTCCATCCGGCGCTCGCTGCACTTCTCCCTCGACGGGCTGACCTGGATCCCCAACGGCTATCTACTCACCTACGGCGGCTTCATGTTGCTCGGTGGGCGCCTCGCCGACCTGCTGGGTCGTCGCCGCATCCTCTCGATCGGCATCGTGCTGATCGGGACATCCTCTTTCGTCGGCGGGTTGGCGCAAACCAGCGGTGTGCTCGTCGGTGCACGGCTGGCGCAGGGGCTCGGTGCCGCACTCACGCTGCCCGCCGCGCTTTCGCTCCTGACCACGACGTTCAAGGAAGGGAAGGACCGCAACGCGGCACTGGGAGTTTGGGGCGGTGTCGCCGGGCTTGCGTCCGCTGCGGGCGTCCTGCTCGGCGGGCTACTGACACAAGGCCCCGGCTGGCGGTGGGTGATGTTCGTGAACCCGATCGCCTGCGCGCTCGTTCTCCCGCCGGTCTTCCGGCTGATCGAGCGTGGCCGGGGTCGGCGGCGGCTCGACGACTTCGACGCCGGCGGAGCGGTCCTGGTCACCGGCGGAATGCTGCTGCTGGTCTACGCACTGGTGAAGGCACCGGCGGTCGGCTGGGGCAGCGCGCGCACGGTCGGCGAACTCGCGGCCGCGTGCCTGCTCCTCGTGGCGTTCGTCGTGAACGAGCTGCGGCACCGGCAGCCGCTGGCGCCGCTGTCGATATTCCGAATCAACGGGCTCGGTTTCGCCAACGTGACCCAGCTCCTGGCATTCGCAGGGTTCATCGCGATGTTCTTCTTCCTCACCCTGTACATGCAGAACGTGCTCGACTACAGCCCGATTCGCACCGGCCTCGCCTGGCTGCCGTTGTGTGGCGCGGTCGCGGTCAGCGCAGGCGTGTCATCGCAATTGCTGTCTCGCGTCGGCACGCGGCCGGTCATCGTCGCCGGCGCGATCGTGGCAGCGAGCGGGCTCTACTGGCTCTCGCGCATCCCGGTCGACGGTTCCTACGTCGCCGACGTGCTGCCCGGCACACTCGTCGCTGCAATCGGTGGCGGTGCAGTCTTCGTCGGCGTGACAACCGCGGCCAACGCAGGAGTACCTGCCGACAAGGCCGGGCTTGCGGCGGCACTGCTCAACGCATCGCAACAACTGGGCGCCGCACTCGGGCTCGCCGTCCTCATTGCGGTGTCGACCAGCCGTACGAGCCACCTGCTCGCTGTTGGCGCGCCGGCATCGCGCGCCCTCACGTCCGGGTTTCAACGGGCGTTGCTCCTCGAAAGCATTCTCGTCCTCCTCGCCGCCGCCCTGGCGCTCGGCGCCACGAACAACCGCGGTGAGACGAAGGAGGCGCCAGCCGATGCGGAGCGCGAGAGATCCTTTGCAGTCTCCTGAATGCTGTGCGAAGCGACCGGCTTGGGGTACCCGAGCCCGCCAGCAGTCTGCCTCATTGAGCCGCTGATCGCTGCGGACAGGAAGATGGGCTGGGTGACACTTCCAGCAGAGGACGACACGCGATGCCGAAAGCGATCAAGGGGAACGCCGGGCGGAAGCCGCCGGAGCTCTCGGCGGATCACGCCGCCACCGACGATTGGTGCCGACGTCTCATGCCGGACCTGCAGCCCATCGTGCAGCGACTGGACGAGTCGATCCGAGCGACAATCCCGGGCGTTGGCTACGCCATCAAGTGGAAGCGCGCGTACTACGGGCTGCCTGCACTCGGGTGGGTCATCGAGATAGCCGCCTACGACGTCTCGGTGAATGTCGTCTTCTTCGGCGGCGCCGACTTCGACGCCCCACCGCCACTGGGGACCACCGACCGGACCCGATACGTCAAGGTGACGAGTTTGGACGACGCGCAGCAACCGGAACTGCAGAAGTGGATCGAGCAAGCGGGGCACACGCCGGGATGGCGCTGACCGGCATCCCGCTTCCTCGGCCCGGCCGCTCGGGAGGATTTGCCTGCGTGACGAGGGGAGGCCCCTCATATCCAGCTTGCGCGCGACCATTCGCACATAGACGCAAGCACGTAGGAGTCGATGATGCGGGCCATCCGCTCCACCCGCCCGGGCGGCCACATCGGCCACATCGGCCACGTCGGCTACGTCGGCGTCTCCCACGGCGTCGAACTGCCGGGCCGCGAGCTGTTCTTCTCCGCCGTCCACCTGCATGGCGGGCCGGCGCCCGTACGACGTTTCCTGACCGAGCTCATCGACCTCATCTGCAACCGGCAGATCGATCCGGGTAAGGTCCTCGACCTCGCGCTGCCGCTCAAGGAAGCTGCCGAGGGCCACCGAGGGATGGACGCGACGACCTAGCCTCCGTCGTACGCGCGGCGCAGCGCGGCGATATCGAGTTTCTTCATGCCGAACATCGCCTGTGCCGTGCGCGCGGCTTTCTGCGAGTCGGGGTCGCTCATCATTGCGATCAGTGCCCGCGGTATGACCTGCCAGCTGACGCCGAAGCGGTCGGTGAGCCAGCCGCACTCGACTTCCGTACCGCCGTCGGTCAGCCGGTTCCAGTAGTAGTCGATCTCGTCCTGGTCTTCGCAGAAGATCTGAAACGAGATCGCCGGGGTGAAGGTGTACTCCGGGCCGCCGTTGAGGCCGAGGAACTGCTGACCGTTCAGTTCGAATTCGACGGTCATCACCGAGCCGGCCGGCGCTGGGCCCGCTTCGCTGTAGCGACTGACGTTCCCGATCTTGCTGTCCTTGAAGACGCTCACGTAGAAGTCAGCGGCCTCCTCGGCCGCGCCGTCGAACCATAGGCACGTCGTCAGTCCGCTGCCGGACATAGCTTTCCCTCTCCGTCGATGCCTCGTGTCTCGACGGTATGACGACGGGACGGGCGCGATGTCATCGGTCCCGAGGGTGGCGAGTATCACGGCGGCCGCAGCCGTCCTGCGGTCTTCGACCGCCCACGTTGTTCACCAGGACATCGACCCGGTCGACAGTCTGCAGTACCTCGACTGCCAGTCGGCGAACCTCAGCCTGCACGGACAGGTCCGCGACGAAAGCGTCGACCGGTCCGCCGCCGACCGCCCGGATCGCGGCCGCGGCATCGTCAAGTCGCCGAGGGTCCCGGCTGGTGACCACCACGTGGGCACCCATGGCTGCCAGGCCAAGGGCCGTCGCGCGCCCGATGCCGGCCGAAGCTCCGGTTATCAGCACGGTCTTGCCGGCCATGGGTTCGCAGCCGTTCGGCGCCCTCACCACGCTCCGGTTGAGCCTGTTTCCGGCCGACGGCGTCAGGCGTCAGAGGCGGACGGTGCCGTCAGCCGGCACGGTGCTCGGAATGGCGATGCCTGTAGTGATGGGCGATGACTTGAAGCCCTTGACGATCAGGTAAATGCCGAGCGACAGCTCCCAGATGAACTCGGGGATCGTCGCAACGAACTGCGCCGGGCCGCCTTCCCCGATGCCGCCGAAGAGCACGGCGACTCCCGACACGCAGATCAGCGGGCCACCGATGAGCCCAAGCATCGCCATCCGTCGTGGCACGAGGCCCGAGCGATACATCAGGTAGCCCAGGATCAGCCCGTTACCGACACCGACTACGAAGCCGGGTCCGAGCAGGAAGGTCCAGTCTTTGACGGCGACCAATGACCGGCCGACCGTGGTGAGGGTGGCCTGGTCGGAACTGGTGCCCGCGAGGTCCTGCCGCAACGTCACGATCGCTAGCAGGCTGAGGATACCGACAGCGATGAAGGCCGATTCGATGACGCGAGCGGTCACGTAGCCGAGTGCGAGGCCTTCGTTCTGCCGCTTCAGGATCGGGAACAACACGACCGCGCTGCCGACGTTGGCGATGATCAACAGCAGCTCGAGGAACGCCCCCAGCAGCACCCGGGTATCGGCGCCCGCGCCGGTGATGTAACCGACGTCGTGGAGAACCGGGTGGTAAAGGAACAGCGCGGGGATCGAGGTCACGAACGTGATGACGAACAGCACCCCGGCGAGCAGGGCAATCCTTCGCTGCGACCGTTCCGCCGGTGCGCTGATCTCGCGCGGGGAATGCTGCGCGGTGTCTTCGCGGGATGGTGGCCGCTTCGGCAGGGAGATCGACATGTCTGGCTCCTTACAGCTGGGCGGGCGCGGGGATGCGGAAGTGTCGACGCACGCGAGCGGTCATGAGAACTGGGGTGCAGGCTCGGGCCCGGTGACGCCGGCCGGGCCGGCCTCGGGCGGAGATGACTCGCGGCCGCCGACGTCCAGGCGGAACGGCGGATAGGTGTCAGTCATCAGCGCCGCGTATACGCCGACGCGGTAGACCCAGCGGTTCATGCCGAGCACGAAGTCGAAGATGCCCTTCGGGTATCGGCCGGTGAAGAGCAGGACGACGCCAGCAATCAAGACCAGCAGGGCGATGAGGCCGCCTGCGGACGTCCATCCCGAGTTGTCGTTTGCGGCGTTGAAGCCGGCCCATGCGCCGCCGGCGAACACCGCGACGACCAGGTAATGGGGCAACGCGAGCAGCCACCACTTCACGAGCACCAGACCCCGCGAGAGCGACTCCGGATACGCGACCTCCAGCCGCGCCGGGTAATCCGGGACGTCCTTGAGCGTGAACGGCGGGTAGCGGTCCGTGCCGAGTGCGCTGTGACTGTAGAAGCCGACGCGCCAGGTCCAGCGCAACACACCGACGTTGAAGTCGAAGATCGCGCGCGGGTAGCGGCCCGTGAACAGGATCGAGAAGAAGGCGACCACACTCATCACGGCGAACGCGAACCAAAGGAAGGCGAGGACGACGAAGTGCGGGACCGCCAGCAGCCACTTCACCAGCCAAAGACCACGGCTGAGTTGCGGCGACAGGTCGCCGGTGAGTCGGACGGGGTAGCGAGGTGCGGTGGTTTCCATGACGGAACCTCTCTGCCGGCGCCCAACGGAGGCGGGCGCCTCGCGGGCCTGAAGAGGCTCGATGAGCCGTACCATACACGCTAGAACTGTCGCGTATTCGATTTCGCGAGAGGGGAATTTCTGACGTGGTGCAGATTCGGGAGTCCGACACCAAGGACCGGCCCAGTACCTGGACCTTCCTCACCAACCACGCAGGCGCGCTCGTCTGTATCGCCCGTGATCCCCACTCCCGCGCCCGCGACATCGCCGCCGAGTTGGGAACCACCGAGCGGGCCGTGCAGCGAATCCTCGCTGACCTGATCGCCGACGGATACGTGAAGCGCACCAAGGTCGGGCGCCGCAACCACTACACGATCGACCGCCGTGGTCACCTGCGCCATCCCATGCTCCGCGATCTGCCGGTCGGGCCGCTGCTCGAAGTCCTGAACAGCGATCCCCAACCGGGAGCAAGGGGGCTGAAACTTCCTCAACGGCGTCGGCTATGACCACCCTCCCGGCGAGACGCCGCCCGGTGGTGAGCGGGCTTCGGTGAGGTCCAAGCCTGGCGTCGCAGTGAAGGTGTCCGATGCCCATGTATCGCGGTGAAACTCGCCCCCTCCGGCTGCACCTCTACGGCGACGTATTCGGGGAGGACTCGTTGTGCCGACCCCGCAATCGTCGCCAGGCGACGAGTAGCCCTGCGCAGATCACCGCGGCAACGAGAGCAGCACCAGGGCCGCCGAGGATCCTGACCCACACGTGAGGGCTGTCATTCCGGTAGCCAAGCGCGACGAAGCAGAACGCCGGCGAAGTACGCGACGAACACCACCCGCCACATCGTCTTGTCGCGCTTGACTCGTTGCCACCGTCCAGCCACACCATGATCGTCGCATGGACACTCGACGAACGGTAACGCCGCTGAGCGAGTACGCGCTGCCGCACGAGTTCGCGAGACGGGAGGCGTCTCCACGCCGATGCAGGGTGGCTGAATAGCCGCGATCGTCGGCGGGACCAATGGC
Source organism: uncultured Actinomycetes bacterium (assembly GCA_963782965.1). GTDB lineage: Bacteria > Actinomycetota > Actinomycetes > Acidothermales > Acidothermaceae > CAWALV01. The sequence continues at coordinate 1,154,413 of CAWALV010000002.1, read as the reverse complement.
ACATGACAGGCGCCGGGCGCCCGGGCTTAGATTTCGCCCAGAATCGGAGGTGCCACATGGCGCGGTCCCGACTCCCACGCCAGCGACTGGTTGGTTCGGTTGTCGTGGCGCTGACGTCAGCCGCTGCCCTCGCGGCGTGTGGCAGTGGCCACCCCGACCCGCGGGCGGGCCCCACCTGGGACCTGCAAAAGACGTGCGACCTCGCCACGCAAGAGGTTCAGGCGTACCTGGATCTGTGGGTGAAGGCGGGGCCGTACGCGGCCGCCGCCACGTATTTCGTCCCCGAGGAGGTGCCCCCGGGTGCGCCTGTGCAGGGATCTGCGGGCGCCGACGCGCCGGTGCTGTTGAACGGCACGATCAAGACGTGCAAGCAGACAACGTGGAAATCTGCGGACGACTTCACTGCGTTGGTCACCATGGACCTGCATTTCCGGGGAGACGCCGCCCGCTGGAACATGACCGATGGTTTGAACGACCGGTTCTTCACGTTCACCCGCGCCAACGCAGGCGACGCGTACCGGATGCGCCAGGCAACCGGCCCCTGAGGCTGAATCAGCCTGCCGCTGTGGGCACCTGACCGCCAGCATCGGCTCATCGTCGACCCGCACACCGGCCAGGCGCTGTTGACGTCACACGCCCGGCAGCGGCGATGGATTGAAACTCCGTGGGCACATCCGGGACGGCGACGGACACGTCGCTGCAGCCGCGGCCGGCGAAGCTGGCGAGGAGTCCGGGTTGCGGGTGCGGTTGGCGCCGGGCTTTTGTGACAATACCCGCTGGCGTTGCGGCGTCCGTCGTCCCCGCCGCAACGCAAAGCGGCCGACCCAGACGGCCGGGCGCTGCGGCATTCTATGAACTATCGGCCTACATTCTGCGAAGACCTCTTAGTGGGGTGTTCGTTCATTTGCATCCCCACAGGTCAGGCGGCACATTCCGCGAAGCCTGTTGGCGACGTGCACCCTCGGTATTCAACATCAGCACCCATCCGTCCGAGCGCCCGGCACCTACCCCTCCCGTATCCGAAGCTAGGCGAATTGTGAACCGGCCCGGCGGGTCCGGAGACCATTTAGTCAGTTTGAGACTCCAGCGGTTGCTGGGGTCTGGTGGTGAGCGCTGTGAGCCTCGCTGATGGTGGTGCGTTTGACCTTCCCGCGGACCGCGCCGACAAGAGCTCGGCCAAACGGGTTCATGAGCCTTGGAGGATGGCGGCGGCGAGCTCCACGTGGTCGTCCATGTGGGCGCGCGCGGCGAGCTCGAGCAGAGCTCGTGCGGTTCCAGCGACACGCTCCTCGTGACCGAGCTCAGAGGTGATGGCAATGTCGGTCGCGAGGATCGCCGCCTGCATGGCGACGTAGACGTCGGTCTCTCTGGAGACTCGCCGACGCGCCTCGTCGATCCAGCCCAACGCCTCGGCGGGCTCGTGTGCGGCGAGCGACTTCATCGCGAGCACCCGTGCCGTACCGCCCTCCCAGCACGGATCTGCGAGCTGGCAGCTGAGGGCGAACTCCTGACGCAGGTCCGGCATCTGCCCCGGCCGGCCCGCGGTGAGCTCGACCTCGGCCAGCACCGCCGCCGGCCATGGGCGGAAGGAGATCCACCCGGCCTCGGAGACCACGCCGAGGCACTCTCGGAGCCATCCGCGGGCCGCGTCGTGGCCGCCGGCCCGCAAGCGTCCCCAACCACCCAGTCCCAGTGCCCACGCGAGTCGGCGCTGATTCCCTGAGGCTCGGGCGAGCTCCAGCGCCAGATCCCACTCGGACAGTGCCGCTTTGTGGCGCCCCCAGTCGGTCAGGTTGAAGGCACGCACGGATCGCACGGCCGCGAGGAGGTCGGTGTCGCTCCCGACGAGGGACTCGGCCTGCGCGAGATGCACCTCTGCGGCCGGACGTCGCCCCGCCAGTGCGTCGACGTACCCGAGCTCGCGATGCGCGGATGCCGCCGTCGCTTCGTCACCAGCCGCCAGCGCTACCATCGCGGCCCTCTCCAGCAGCAGCGCGCCCTCGTCGTCGTGGCTACGCACCGAGTGCACCAGCGCCGCACCAAGGGCACGCAGACAGCTCCCAAACACCTGGTCGTCTCGCGACTCCTCGGCGACCCGGGCGGCCAGGCGCAGGCTCTCGAGCCCAGCGTCGACCGCGGCCGCGGCCAGGGCGGCCTGGCCCGCCTCGAGCAAAGAAAGAGCCCGGCTCCGCGCGGGCACCCCAGGGGGGGCAGCGGCGATGTCTCGCCGCGCCGCACTACGCAGGGCGGGTGTCGGCGACGTTCCGAGTTCGGCAGCGAACCTGGCCTCGATGCTGTCTACCGCGGCGGCCGCCGCGTCGTAGCGGCCTCCTTGGCGCAGGCTCGCGACCAGCAGGATTTGTGCGCCCTCGTCCAGTGGTTGGCGTCGAGCTGCCACCTCGGCCAGGGCCAGCGCGCGGTCGACGTCACCAACAGCCGCCGCGGCCATCACCTCACGGCGCAGAAGTGCGTCGAGCTGGCTGGCCGCCCGCTGGCGCTGCACCAGCAACCACAGCTCGAAGGCCGTACTCGAGCGCGGCTCGACCCCCTCCAACAGGTCACCGACCTCGGCCGGATCGAAGCGGCCCTCAGCCAAGTCGAGCAGGTCCACAGTCACGTGGTCGGGTAGGTCGACGCGGACCGGGTCGCCGGTGAGGGAGTCAGGCGCATCCAGAGCCCGTCGTAGGGCGGCCAGGCACCAGCGCAGCGACCCGAGCGGGTCCGCGGTCTCGGGGAAGAGCTCGGCGGCGAGCTCGCGTCGGGAGAGCGGCCGATCGGCGAGCAGGACCCGAGCCAATAAAGCCCACGCCTGGAAGCCACGCACAGGACGCCGCTCGTCGCCGCCCATGAGACGCGGCGTACCGATCAGACATATCCGCACATCCCCTCCCTCACCCCGGGCGTCCAGGCCGACCACATCGTCCCCGGGCACCGTGTGACCAGACGAGTGACACAGACCATCGGGCGTCCCACGACCAGTCACACGTCCGTGCCCCACTCTCCTCCCCACAGCCGGACAGCCGGCCTCAACCGAAAGGAAAGCGCCATGCCCATCTTCCTGATCGAGCGCGAGATTCCCGGCGCCAGCACCCTCACTCGTGAAGAGCTAGCCGACATCACCGCGAAGTCCAACGACGTCGTAGCCGGACTGGGAGTGCCCTACCGGTGGATCACCAGCTACGTCGCCGGCGACAAGATCTACTGCGTACACGAGACCGGGACGCCCGAGACGATCCTTGAGCACGCCGAACGCGGCGGCTTCCCCGCCGACCTGGTCGTCGAGGTCAGTACCCAGATCGACCCGAACTTCAGGTAGGCCACGCCACGACGCCGGCCTGGCCGAGGCAGTCTCAAGACGCAACAGGCGGAACATCGCTGGGTTCACGCAGTCATCGCGAGGGGTGCGTCGCCTGAGCCGCGGATCCAGAAACACCAGCGCCTCCCCGGCGATGCTGGGGAGGCGCTCCCGCAAGCCAGCACCCGTGCGCGACGGCCTTCCGGGTGGAGCGACCGCCTCAGGCAGAAAGGTCAGCGGGCAGCAGCAAGTGCTTGCCCTCCCGCTCGGAGTCAGCCGCGTCGACGAGGGCGTTCGTGCGGTCCAGCCAAACGCGTGCTGCCTCGATGCTTGAGAAGTCGACTTGCGAAGACCAGCACCACGCGCCGGTGAGCACCCGGACAAGCAGTCGGGCATCACCCTCACGCGACAGTCGACGTAGGCCGTTGAGGTAGTCGTTGCGGATGATGATCGGCACCAGGATGCGCTGCTGAGCCGCCGCCGACAGTTCGGTGTTCATCGCGAGTCTCGCCACTCGGCCGTTGCCGTCGTCGAACGGGTGTACCTCCGAGACGACGAACATCATGAACACTGCCCGCGCGAAGGGGAGCGTGATCTGATCGCGAAGGGCGAATCCCTTCTCAAGAGTTGCCTCGACAAGCGCTGGCTCGACGAACTGGTATGACCCGACCCGGTTCGCTTCCTCCTTGAACTCGCCGGGCCGTTTCTCCGGGCGGGCGGCCATGATGCGTGCGTGCCGGCGCTTCAGCTGCGCGACGAAGTCTTCCGCCGTCGCCGGCACATCCCGCGCGTCGTCGGAGTCACTGATGAGCTCGTAGGTGCTCGTCACGTCGTGAGCGTCTGCCGGCCGAGCCGCAGGAACCTGACCGTCGTAGACGAGGTGGACGGCCTCCTCCAGGGTGAACTCGGTGCCCTCGATGAAGTTGGAGAAGTACGCCTCGAAGAACGGCTGCTCCCGCAATGTCGCAGTGGCCGCAATGTCAAGCCGGGCAGGCGACGGATCGAGCGCGCCGGAGGCAAGTTCGTCCGCCAACTGCGCGAACCGCGCCAACCTACCCGTGTCCCACGCCCGGCCAGCCGACAGCGCGCCGAGCAAGCCACCTCTGCGTGGTGCAGGTGCCGTCCCCAGCGCCGTCGCGATCATCTCATCGAGCACCCCGAAGCGGTCTGCCGTCCCTACGACGTCTGCGAGCTCACGAGCGCGGTCGCGGATCCTGTTCAGCCGCGCCGGCGGGTATTGCTGGGCCAGCTGCGCGACCCAGGTGGCCAACTCGTCGTCGGTCAAGGTGCGGCCGACGCGGCCCGCCCGCGCGCGCGAAGGCGCCAGGTTCTCAGCGAGCGCCCGCGGCACCGACGACTTGCGCAACCCCGCCGTCCACGGCATGTCGTCGTCGAAGGCCGCGTGCCCCGGACGGACAGCAACGCGCAAGCCTGGCAGCTCGACGTCGCGGGTGCGATCGGCGGACGCGACGAACAGCGTATTGCCCTCCAACAACGCCGGGCCGGCGGACCGGTCGACGATGACGGCGTCAGGAACCAGATGCGCCACGATCGTCCACAGGTTGTCGCGCACCACGCGGTCGAGCGGCGTCGACGTGTCGGTGGTGTAGACACCGCGAGCCACGCGCCGGGCACGCCCGGCGTCGACGGCGCGGCCGGGCCGTTCGCCGAGGCCAGCCTCGTCGAACGCGATGATGGGTGTTGCGAGCCTGGGAGGCATGGCTGTAACTGTGCCGGTAGACCAGGCTTCTGGCAATAACTGTCTCGTAAGATCCCTGGAAGGGTCGTAGCTGTTCTGTAAGGAGGTTGGTCGCGCCAGTCGGCGGGGTGGCGCTTGGCGGAACTTCCTCGGGGGTCTCAGCTGTCATGTGCCGCTACCGACCCGGTGCGATGGGCCATAGTTCCCGCGGGTTCCTCCGGCTGCCCGGCCTGCCCGTGACCCGTATCGGCAGCCCAGCAGAACCCGCTCTGATCACCGACGGTTCCCGTCGCTCCCAGCACCCGGGTGTCGGCCGGTTGGCGGAGTCCCTATGACCGGGCCCGTGGACTCAGAGCAGCGCTGGCGCTGCGCCCACAAGGAGTTCATTCTGCGAAGAACGGTCTCGCATTCTGCGAAAACCTCTTAGCGGTCGTGACCTCACACAATACGAACCACCACGCGACAGTTGCTGGGCCTCCCTTGGACGTCGGTGTGACGGGCACCGTCGTTGGCCGATTGACCTGCCGCAGCGCGATCACCACATCCCTCGTCGAACTGGCCCGTACCGGCCGCACGACCGCGACGGCCGCCGAGGTGTGGCAGGTCATGGGAGGTAGCGCAGCTCCCTACAGTGTGGCGACCGTGCGCCGGATCATGCACAAGCTCGCCCCGTCTGGCAAACGACGACCGCGCGCTTGACGACGGCGATGCCCAGGTGCTCGGCGTCGTGGTAGGTGATCGTGCCTGCAGCGGTGTTCCACTACCCTCCGAGCGCGATGTTCAGGGAATCGGCGACCGACGCCGACACCGTGTTCGGGCCACCGAACAGGTATCCCTGCGTGATCGTCGCGTGCGTGAGAGCGAGGTAGTTGGTCACCGAAGACGGCACGCTCGATGTCGACACCAAGAGGAGCGGTCCGCCGGCAGGGCCGAGCAAGGCGCCACCCGAGAGGGCGTCGGGGAAGGAGAGCCCGGTCGCGAAGCCAATCGTCGCCGACCCGGTGAAGAACTTCGTCGCGACATCGACGGCCGTCTCGAAGCGATCTGCGCCGACGATGGCTGTCGCCGAGGGGTCGGCCGTGGCGGCTGGGCCGCCGACGGCATAGACCGTGCCGGGGTGGGCGGACAGGTACACCGCCGTCTCGCTCGGCAGCGCGCCGCCGCTCGTCAGCAGCACGACCCCGCCTGCCTTCACCGCGGCCACGCCCGCCGAAAGGGCGTCGGGGAAGTTAGTGCCCGTCGCCAACAGCACGGTGCCCGGATCGCCGAGCGCATCGGCGACCTTCACGGCCGTGGCGTACCGGGTGGCGCCGAAGTATCGCGTGACTGTGTAGCCGAGCCCGGTCAGTTCGGTGTCGATGCTCGTCGGCACCGCGTTCGGACCGCCCAACACATAAACCGGCCGCCCGGAAGGCAACACGCGCTGGATCTCAGCCTTCGTGGCTGCAGGCAGCGACGTACCCGACGTCAACAGCAGCGGCGCGTTCTTTGCTGCAGCGAGCGGCGCGCCGACCAGCGCGTCGGGATAGTCGTCGCTTCGGGCCAGCACCACGGCGCCTGCGTTGCCGGTCGGAAACTTCGCCTTCGAGATCTCCACGGCGGTCGCGAACCGGTCGGAACCGGCCAGTCGGGTCACAGGCCCCGTCACCGTGCGGGTGATGACCGAGACGGTGTTGCTGCCGCGGTTCAGCACATACGCGGTGTGGGTGGCGGCATCGACGGCGATCGCGTCGGGCGAAGTACCGACCGGAACGGTGGCGGTGACCGTGTTCGTCGCAGCATTGATGATGGAAACGGTGCCGTCCGGGCCGTTCGAAACGTAGACCGTGTTGGCGCTCGCATCGACGGCGATCCCGTCCGGCTTCGAGCCGACCGGCACGGTGGCGCTGATGGCGTTCGTCGATCCGTCCACGACCGACACTGCGCCGGCCGTCGTGCTCTCATTGGCTACGTAGGCCATGTGGGTGGTCGAGTTCACGGCCACGCCGCCGGTGCCCGGGATGGGCGCGCTCGACGTCGCCGGAAACTGAAAGGTCCACATTTTGTCGAGGCAGCAACCGGTGACGAAGAGCTTGTGGCTGCTCGTGTCGATCGCGGCGTGCTGGTAGACACCCGTTGTGCCCGTGCTGCTGGTCCACGTGCGGTGCACCTCGTCGATCGTTGATGCGTAGCCCGCGTTCGGGACGTTGTCCGCGGTGCCTGCGGCGTAGAGCGTGTGGGATGTCGGGTCAACGGCAAGCGCCATCGGTGAGTTGTGGGGGATCTGCACGGTTGCGACGACCTGGTTGGTCGAACTGTCGATCACCGAGATCGACTGACCGCCAAAGTTGCCGACGAACACCGTCGGTGCTGTCTGGACGACCGGTGGTGGCACGATCGCCGGGCGGTTGACGGCGTTCGCTTGTGCCATGCCGGCGATCACGTGGTTCGGGAGCGTGTCGATGGCGACCCCGTTCGGATGGCTTCCGACCGCAATGCTCGTGACGACGGTGTTGTTAGCAGTGTTGATCACTGTGACGCTGTTGCCGTCGTAGCTCGTGACGTAGGCGCGTTGTGTTGGTGAGTCGACGGCGATCGAACCGCCGCCTTGCTCCTGGGCTACGGGGATCGTCGAGGTCACCGCATACGTTGTCGCTGCCGCGGCCGGTATCGAGAACACCGGCACGAGCACGGCGAGCGGCGCCACCAGCGTCGCCGTCCCGACAAGTGTTGCGCGTGATCGAATAGAAGCTCTGAGACTGCGCGTCACAGCGGCCATCCCCATCCCCGTTTGGTGCGGCGGGCCGCCGCAGCGTGCGATCAAAGTAGCCGCGCGCCAACTGTATTGGGAAGACTCGCGGCAGCGGATGCCATCCTTGGCGCTCACTTAGCGGATTTCGCGCCGTGTCTTTATCGATACAGAGCACAATGGACGCCAGGGCGGCGCCTGGACTTCCGGCAGCCACCCCTACGGCTACCGCAGTGATCCCGACAGCGGCCAGCTGCAGCCCGTCGGCAGCGAAGCTCCGCTGGTGCCGACCATCTTCGAGTTGTACGCACGCAGGCGACTCGGTGCCCGCGCGGTCGCAGCGTGGCTGAACGAGCGCGGATACCGCACCCGATCCGGCCGCCCGTGGAGCGACCAATCCGTCTACACCGTGCTGCGCAACCGCACCTACCTCGGCGAAGCCTTCTTCCGCGGCACCTGGCACCCGGCACCTCACAAGGCGCTCGTCAACCCCGCCCTCTTCGACGCCGCCAGCCAACTCTTGACCGAACGCGGCGAGGCCTACCCCCGCCGCGCCTCCAACCCCACCGAATACCTGCTGACCGGGCTGATCCGCTGCAACCGCTGCGGCCAGACCTACATGGGTACCGCCGCCACCGGCCGCGCCAAGCGCTACCGCTACTACAGCTGCTTCACCCGCCAACGCTACGGACCCGACCGCTGCGACGCCGACCGGCTCCCCGCCGACCAACTCGAAGACGCCGTCCTCGCCGCCCTCCGCGATACCTACAGAAACCAGCCACTACTCGAACAAGCCCTCGACCGCTGGGCAACCTCACAAGCCAACCAGCGACCGCGCATCCAAGAACAACTCGACCAAGTCGACCAAGAGAATCCGGCGCGGCGAAGAAGCCGTCGAACGCTACCTACTCGCCTTCGAAGCCGGCACCCTGCCCGAGACGGCCTGCGGCGACCGCCTGCGCACCCTGGCCACGGCGATCACCGACCTACGCTGCCGCCGCGCGGAACTCGCCGTGGAAATGGAGACGGCCGACGATCAAAGCTGCGGCGCAGCCGACGACGTCGACCTCGACCAGATCCGAGACTGCATCGAAGACGTCTTCAGCCGCGACGCCACCGACCCGCCCGCATACAAGGCACTGCTACGCGAACTCGTCGAAGAAGTAAGGGTGGACAGCCGACAGGCCATCCACCCCACCTTCCGAGTGCCCACCAGGACCCCGGTTCGTATTGTGTCCGGGTTAGTGGGGTATTCGCGAGAAAGCATTTCCGCAGGTCACGGCAGTGTTTGCGCTGGCGGCCCAAGATCGCCGCACAGCCAGCCCAAGATCGTTGCACACCTGGGTCTGGCGGAAGCGGTCGACGTAGGCTCGCTTCGCTGCGCGGATCGTTGGATGCCGTCACAAGCGAGCGATCCTGATGCCGCAATCAGCCCCGGCGCCGGGTCGGCGCCGCGCATCCACGCCGGAGTGTTGTCCCAGCGGAACCGTATCCGGGGCTAGCGGCGAGCGGCCTCGAGGGTTCTGGCCGCGCCAGAATGACGGCTCTGTTCGTTCGCTCATGCCGAAAGTCGGATGTTGCGCAAGCGCGGAACGACGTCAATCCGTTCGCGGTAGGCGAGACTGTGCCCATGTCTGCGCGGGATCCTCGGCGCACCCCGAAGGCACTGATCTGCATCGGTGCGGCCCTGCTTCTCGTTGCCATCGTCGCCCCGCTCTGGCCGCGATCCGTGACCTACAACGGCGTACGACGAACATGCTCACCCCAGCTCGGGGATTTTGCGCCGTCCGATCCGGGACCCGGTTACCCCGTCGGGCTAGTCAACGAATGCGGCCGCCGTCAGCAGCCGGAGCGAATCACCATGCTCGTCTCTGGCCTAGCCGGCGTCGTTATTGGGAGTATCGGGCTCAGTCGCAACCGACGGCCCGCAAAGCACTGGACGCCACCACCCAACTGGCCAACCCCGCCCGCGGGTTGGCGTCCGACCGCTGGTTGGTCGCCACCGCCGGATTGGCCGCCGCCGCCTCCCGACTGGCAGTGGTGGCAACGGCCCCGTTAGTGATTCACCGGACCCGATCCGTTTCGGACGCTGGTCGGCCGACCACGCACGCAAATGGCTCCCTTCTGTGTCAAGAGGCGTTGCGGAGCCGGGGTTTACGCTTCGGTTTGGCGGGTCCGGGAAGTGACTGATCCGAAGAGCTGGTGTGGGGATGCGAGCCAGCCGCGCTGGATTGACGTGACGCTCCCCGGTGTCCTCCCGGGCCCGTCCTCGTGCTCACCTGCTCAGCGACTATGTCGTCGAGCATGGTCCGGTAGACGATGTCGGCGAGGCGTCGTTTGAGGCAGCGCATGGCCTCGTTCGGGGTCTTGCCCGTGGCGACTTTCCGGTCATAGTAGCGGCGGCCTTCGGTGTCGTTGCGGAGCTGGACCACGGCCATGATGTGCAGGACTTGGTTGATGTGCCGGTTCCCGCCGCGGGAGAGCCGGTGCCGGACGTTGTCACCTGAGGACGCGTCGACGGGGGCGGTGCCGGTCCATGAGGCGAAGTGACCGCGAGTGGGGAAACGGGTGACGTCGCCGACCTCGACGAGCAGCCGGGCGGCGCCGGACGGGCCGATCCCATGCAGGCCGAGCAGGCGGGTGCCGGTGGCCTTGACGAGTTCGACGAGTTCCTTGTTGGCCTGCTTTTTACGCGTGTAGAGGCGTTCGAGGTCGACCACGAGTTCCATCGCGACCCGCTTGCAGGTTTTGCCCGCCAGGTCGTTCGGGCGGATGCCGGCGAGGAGGGCGCGGGCCTGGGCGGCGGAAAGGTCCCTCTTCGCTCCGCCCGGGATCAGCTGCAGCAACAGGACATGCAGCTGGCACACCATCCGGGTGTGGTCCTCCCCGATCCGCCGCCTGCGGTCGACGAGCAGCCGCAGAACCTCCAGCTGCTCGTCGTTCACAACCTGCCGCAGCCCTGCCATCCGGACACCGACGAGCGCGATCGAGTGCGCGTCGGTGTCGTCGGTCTTGCGGCCCTGTCCGGTGGCGTAGACCCGCATCCGCGCCGACAGCTTCGCCGGGACGTCGATGACTTGCTCACCGGCGTCGAGCAGCCGCAGCACGACGTGCTTGCCGATGCCCTCGCATCCTTCGACCGCCCACACCCGATCCGGCCACACTCGACAGTGGTCGAGCATGGCGGCGAAGCCCGCCGCGTCCGTGGTAAACCGTCGCGCATCCAGCACCGTCTCATCCGGTGCCATCGCCTCGATCGTCACCGTGCGCTTGTGCGGGTCCATTCCGATAACGACGTGAAGGTCGTCTGCCATGCGCCACCTCTCCTGTTCGCCGAGTCGTTGATGACAGGGCAGGAGGGCACCGCTTCTACCAGCAGAGCATTCCCTTCTTCAGCCTCTCCCGCCGACGGCGGCCGGGGCGGCGCATGCCAAATGAGAGTCACACGACGCACGTGGACAGCCGCAAACGAGCGACCACCCCGACCACCTGAACCGAGCCTTGGCCAAGGCCCGATCCGACGTCAATGCAACTAGAAGCCGCTGGGCGAGCGTTCGGTAGTGCCCGCGTTGGCGCGCCCCGGGGATGCGGAAGTTTCGGCGCGGAGCGGCCCCTCCGCGGCACCGGGGCGATGACGCGGGCAGACTACGCATATGCCTGAGGACGTGCGCTTCACCGCCAGCGACGGTGTCGAACTCGTTGGATCGTTGACTGTCCCACGACAGGATGCGGTGGGCTCGCCAGGACTCGTGCTGGTTGGCGGTTCGGGGCGATCCGATCGCCCCAACGGCGGGTTCTTTGATGACCTTGGCAGCCGCCTCGTCGCGGCCGGGGTTGCGGTGCTCGCCTACGACAAGCGAGGTGCCGGCGCATCGTCGGGTGGTTGGGCAACAGCCGGTGTCGACGTGCTTGCAGCCGACGCCGCGGCCGCCCTCACGCTCCTGCGCGACCACCCAGCCGTAGTCGGCGAGAACGTCGGCCTACTCGGTCACAGTGAAGGCGGATGGGTCGCGTTGCGCGTAGCGGGGCGGCTCGCAACACCTCGGCACCTGATCTTGAACTCCTGTCCCGCCGTGTCATTTCAGCGCGCGGAGCTCTACGCGCAGATCAGAGCGGGTGTCGATGAAAGTACCGCTGCGAGATCGTTCGAACGACTCGCGCAGCTCGCCGCGAGCGGCGGCTCGCGCGCCCAGGCTCAGCGCGTCCTCACGGATGCCGCCGATGAGGCGACCCGCGCTGCACTCGCCGCCGAGAACTTCGAACTGACCCAGCAGACGTGGGCGCAGTTCACCGCCTGGGCCGCGTACGACCCAACCAGCGATCTTCGTGATCTGGCCGTCCCCACGCTCGCGATCTTCGGCGAAGATGATGACCTCACGCCGGCGCGCGAAAGCGAATCGATACTGCGCGACCTTGCAGCCACGGTCATCCGAACCGCCGTGTTTCCCAATGCCGATCACCGGCTGCGAGTCGGGCCCGTCTACGCACCGGGATACTTCGACACCTTGATCGACTGGTGCGAGATGAACGCGCGATAGCGCCGGTTACGTTCGGACGCAGTCGGCAAGACCGGAGGGGCGCGCACGGCTCCGCCCGAACCATCGAGGCTTTTCAAGCGTGGCCATGCGATGCTCGGCTTGTGCCTTTTGCGAATACGCGATGACGGAGGATTGGTTCGCCGGAGCGGTCGAGCGGGTCGCGGACGCCGGTCGCCAGGCCTGCCTGGCGATCGAGAGTGCGGTAGGTGCCTTGCGTGGCGGGCTCGAGGCGCGCAAGGCCGGGCGCCCCATCGTCGATGTCGTCAATGACTTGATTCTGGCGGGCGGGCGCGAGACCCGCCTCAATGCGGCTGACGCGTTTCGTGAGTACGAGCGCTCCATCGCCGCGATGCGAGCCGGTGTCGTGCGTGCGCTGGTCGATGAAGGCGGTCTGTCGCTGACCGACGTAGCGAAGCGTATGAAGATCTCACGGCAAGCGGCTGCCCGGCTCTACGAGTCGGTGGGGAAGCATGGTGACGAAGGTCGTAACTAGAGCCGGACCAACGACCCTCCTGGTACCCCCGGGGTGCGTGCCGACAGTTCAATCGTGACGAAATCCTCGCTCTGCTCATCTGCCGGGCCTGACGTCAGCGGCCTTCGGTTTGACGGCGCGGTTCTGGACGCGCAGTACGCAAACATGATCGCCGAGTCGATTCCCCACATCGTGTGGACCGCGTCACCGGACGGCGCGACCACGTACTTCAACCGGCAAGGCACGGACTACACGGGCTGCCCGCGAGAAACCAACTACGAGTGGAACTGGGTCACACTCGTCCACCCCGACGACGCCGAGCGCGCTGTGCAGGCCTGGGACCGCGCGACGACGACGGGCACGAACTTCTTCCTGGAGTACCGGATTCGCCGCTTCGACGGCGTCTTCAGATGGCATGCATGCCGTGCTGTTCCTGTTCGCGATGCCCTCGGTGCGATCGACCTGTGGATTGGCACTGCGACCGACGTCGAAGACCAGAAGCAGCTGGAGCTCGCTCTGCGCCACGCAGAGCGGGAGGCCACGGAGGCGGTCACCCTCTTGCAGAGCATCGAGGCAGCCGCCCCTGTCGGTTTCAAGCTGGTCGATCGTGACCTGAGGGTCGTTCGAATCAATCAGACCCTGGCCGACAATGACGGTCGGTCTGTCGAGGACTGCATTGGCCTTACCGTCGCCGAGCTCGTGCCCGACCTCTGGCCACAGCTTGAGGACGTCTATCGGCGCGCCCTCGCAGGCGACACGGTCACCAACGTTGACGTGAGCACACCGAGTGCCACGGACCCGCACCGCATGCGCCACTGGCTTGCCACCTACTACCCGGTGCGCATCGACGGCGAGACCATCGGTGTCGGCCACGTCGTGGTCGACATCACCGATCGGAAGGAAGCCGAAGAGTTCCGCGCCGTGGTGATGGAGAACATGGTGGAGGGCCTCTACGCCCTAGACGCCGACGGGCTCGTGACTTACATGAACCCTGCCGCGGCGTCGATGCTCGGGTGGACCGAAGACGAACTTCGCGGCAAACCGATGCATGCGACTGTCCACTTCCAGCGGGCCGACGGCAAGAAGGTCCCGACCGAGCAGTGCTCTCTTCTTCAGGTCCGCGCTCAAGGCCGGAGCATTCGGATTCGCGACGACGCCTTCACCCGTAAGGACGGGTCGATCTTCCCTGTTGCCTACTCCTCCGCGCCGCTCCGAAGCGGACCGACTGTGCAAGGTGTCGTCGTCGTCTTCCGCGACATCAGCGAGGAGAAGAAGGAACAGGCGGCCGCCCAACGGGAGCTCGACGCCCTCATGTGGCTCGGACGCGTCCGCGACGCGATCGACGAGAACCGGCTCGTCCTGTACTCCCAGCCCATCGTGCCCCTCGCCGACGGCCGGCCGAGCGAGGAGCTGCTCCTGCGCATGATCGGACGCGACAACGAAGTCATCCTACCTGGCAGCTTCCTGCCGGTAGCGGAAAAGTACGGGCTGATCGGTGAGATCGACCGGTGGGTCATCACGCAGGCAACCCGACTCGCCGCGACAGGACGGCGAGTGATCGAGGCGAACCTTTCCGCCGCCTCGATCAGCAATTTAGACCTCCTGCCCTTCATCGAGCAGCAGATTCGGGAGGCGCATACGGACCCGGCCAACCTCGTCTTCGAGATCACCGAGACCGCGCTCATGCACGACATCGCCGCCGGCGAAGTCTTCGCCCGCGGGCTGGCCGCGCTGGGCTGCGGGTTGGCCCTCGACGACTTCGGCACCGGCTTCGGCAGCTTCACCTACCTAAAGAAGCTGCCCATGACTCACCTCAAGATCGACATCGAGTTCGTCCGCGACCTGGTCGCGAATCCCGACAACCTCCACGTCGTCAAAGCAATCGTCAGCCTGGCGCGCGCATTTGGCCTCAAAACGGTCGCGGAGGGCGTCGAAGACGAAGAGGCGCTGATCCTGTTGCGGGCCGAAGGTGTCGACTTCGCACAAGGCTTCCACCTCGGGCGACCCAGCCCCACCAGTCACTCCTGACGCTCCTCAGCCCAGAGGTCGAGCGAACACAGCGAGATCAGGTCGCGCCAGAATCAGCGCGGCCGTCGCCAGTCCCGGCACGTTCGACGAGCAACTCGCGGCGGCAATCTTCGAATGGATCGAGGCCTGGTACAAACCGTGCCGCAGGCCCGCCGCAACGCTAGCCTGCCCTTGTGGAGCTGTGGGTTTACGAGAACTGGCGCGCACATGGTCATCGCGCGACTATTCATGTCGCCTCGTGCGCCCATTGCGAGGCAGGGTCCGGGCAGCGAGGCGGCACCAACGCCAGCAACGGGCAGTGGCACGGCCCATTCAGCGACCCGCGCCCGGCGGCACGTGCGGCTGTCCGGCCACGAAAGCGCGTCGCCATCCGCGACCACGCGCTGGGCGCTAACGCCTTCTTTTTCGCGAACAGTTGGGGTCCTTTTTCGCGAAGACCCCTTAGTTAGTGGAGGTGCCGGGAATCGAACCCGGGTCCTTCGGCGATGAGGCAGGGCTTCTCCGGGCGCAGTCTGCTGTGCCTTTCTCGGCCCCAGCGGTCTCACAGACAAGCCGCTGCGACGGGCCCAGCTGCTGTTTGGTTTCCCGGACGACCCCGCAGCCGCGTCGTCCGGTTGAGCCTCCTGCTGATGCCAGGTCCTAGGTCGGAGGCGATCCTAGGCTGACAGCCACGCTTCTTACTTAGGCAGCAAGAGCGTAGGCGGCGCGATTGGTATCGGCGCTTATTTTTTTTGCAGCGGATGGTTAACGAGATCATCGCTGCCTTCCTCGGCCCGCTTCCCCTGTCTCGACGTCCGAAGTCGAAACCAGTCACCCCCGTGGGTGATGCGCTCTTCAGTTGTGTCATCCACTCTACTGGCCCGGCTCCCGCCGTGCCGATCACCCGAACGGCCGCCGCTAGAAGGCGCCCGTCCCGCTCGGCGTGCCCAGCCCGGTCGGGCCGTCCCACCCCGCACCGGCCTTGCACAGCGACGATCCGCCGCACGAGCCGTTGCTGCCGCTCGTTACGTCGTTGAGGGACGACGTGTGGCTGTACGGGTAGGCGCCGTAGCTGACGCTCGCCGCGTTGCCGGCCAACGCGTACACGCTGGCGATGATCGGCGAGGCGACCGACGTGCCACCGAACACCAGCCATCCGCCGCGACTGCCCAGCCCGTAGGTGTCGTACACCGCAACACCGGTGGCGGGGTCGGCTACTGCCGAAACGTCTGCGACGCCACGACGCGAGCATCCCGCCGTCACGACGCCGTTCTGCCAGCTCGGCTGTGCGTCGACCGCGGAACAACCCGAGCCAGCGCCCGACCAGGCCGTCTCGTTCCAGCCTCGAGAGTTCGAGGACGGCGACAGCGTCGTCCCGCCGACCGCCGTCACGAACCGTGACGCTGCTGGGTATTCGACGCCGTAGCCGGCGTCACCCGAGCTTGCCGTGATCGCCACACCGGGGTGGTTGAAGTAGCTGTTGTCATACGTCGTGTCGCTGCTCGACTCGCCACCGCCGTAACTGTTCGAGACTGTCGTCGCACCCAACCGCACCGCCGTGTTCACGGCAATACCGAGGTTCTTCATGGTCGGGCTCGACGCCTCGACCAGCAGGATGTGGCAGTTGGGGCAGATCGCCGACGCCATGTCGACGTCGAGTGAGATTTCCTCCGCCCAACTCGCATTGCTGCGCGGCAAAGACGTGGCACCGCTCTGGTTCACCTGGCGGAAGCAACCGTTCGCCTTCGTGCAAGCCGGCAAACCGAACTGCGAACGGTAGACGGCGAGGTCCTTCTCGGCGTTCGGGTCGTTGTACGCGTCGACGATCGCCACGGTCTGACCCGAACCCCCCGACGACGGCAGGTTGTAGGCCGACGCCAGATCGGTCGGGCCATAGCCGGACGGCGTCGCGTGCGGCGCAATGCTGCGCTGCGGCGCGAGGTCGGTGCGAAGCAGGGCGCTGCAATGCACCGCCGCGGAGGCCGAACAGGAGCGTTGCCAGGAGATGTGATGCCCGGCCGGTGCCGCGTTCGCGGCGCCGGCAGTGGCCGCGCTCGCCGAGAACGTCACGAGAGCCGTCATCGCCGCGGGTGCAGCGATGACGGCACTGACGGCAATGACGGCCGCCAGTATTCGGGATGGACGCATGTGCGCCGCCTTCTTTCGACCTCCGCCGAGCCGACGCCGCAGCGGAGAACAAAGGGGATGAGCAGGCAGACGCTAGCGCGAACGCCCCCATCCGCGCAGGTTTTCCCCGCAGTCGGTCAGTCGACGTCGCCCTTGGCCCGGCGGCCGAGCGCACGCTGCATCTCTCGGCCGGCCTGCCGCTCGGCCAACGCCTGGCGCTTGTCGTAGGCGCGCTTGCCTCGACCGAGACCGATCTCGACCTTGGCCCGGCCGTCCTTGAAGTACAGCGACAGCGGCACCAGCGTGACGCCGCTCTCCTTGGTCTTGCCGATCAGCCGCAAGATCTCGCGCTGGTGCAACAACAGCTTGCGGGGACGCCGCGGCTCGTGGTTGGTCCAGGTGCCCTCGGTGTATTCGGGGATGTGCACGCCCTGGAGCCACACCTCGCCGTCCTTGATCAGGGCGTAGCCGTCGATGAGGGAGGCCCGACCGGCGCGCAGCGACTTCACCTCGGTACCGGTGAGTACGAGCCCGGCTTCGTAGACGTCGTCGATGTGGTAGTCGTGGCGCGCTTTCTTGTTGCTGGCGACGAGCTTGCGCCCGGTTTCCTTCGGCATCAGCCGTGGCCGCCGGTGCCGGCGTTGGCGAGCAGCCCGCTCAGCACCTCGACGGCTTCCTGCTCGGCGAGCGACGGCGGAGCGCCCGCGGCGACCGCGACGTCGGGCCGGATGCCGACGCCGTCCAGCGAACGACCGGCGGGCGTGAGGTAGGAGCCGATCGTGAACTCGATGGCCGATCCGTCGGGGAGCGTGGTCGGCTCCTGCACCGACCCCTTGCCGAAGGTCTGCGATCCGACAATGACCGCTCGATCGCGGTCTTGCAGCGCGCCCGCGACAACCTCGGCGGCACTCGCCGTCCCACCGTCGACGAGGACGGCGAGTGGGGTGCTGGTGTCTCCCCCGGCCGTGGCCGTGAGCTCGACCGGCGACGCGCCGCGCCGTTCGAACTTCGCCACCACGCCGCCGTCGAGAAACACCGAGGCGGTCTGCACCCCCTCCTCGAGCAGGCCGCCCGGGTTGCCGCGCAGGTCGAGGACGACGCCTTGCAGGTGGCGCGAGCGAGCGAGCGTGTCGAGCTGCCGCACGCGGGCGCCGACACCCTTGCTGAATGCGCTCACCTGGATGACCATCACCGAGCCGGTGACCTTCACGGCGACGTCCTGCGTCGAGACCGTACTGCGCTTCAGCGTGACCGCATGGTCGACCCCGGCGCGCCGATACTTCACCGACACTGTGGTGCCGGCTGCCCCGCGCAGCGAGCTGACGACGTCGGCGATCGAGCGCCCCTGCACCGACCGATCGGCGACAGACGTGACGACGTCACCGCTGCGAATGCCGGCGGCGTCGGCGGGTGAACCGCTCTGCACGCTGGTCACGCTCACCGCACCCGCGCTGTCGCGGTGCACCCACAAACCGACGCCGATGTACTCGCCGTCCATCACTTGCTCGAACGATGTGAAGTCTTGCGGTGTGTAGTAGCTCGACCACTTGTCGTCGAGCGCCTGCAACATGCCTTCCACCGCGGCCTTGTCGAGGTCGGCGCGGCTGATCGGTTGGGCCGCGTTGTGCAGAATCGTGTTCGCTGCCTGATCGAGCAGGCCCGCACCGCCGCTAGCACTCGGTGCTTGGTGCGAGACATCACGCGGCGGTAGCGACGACGGTTGACCGTGGCTGCCGAGAACCCCGGTGACCACCCCGGCTCCGTACGCCACTGCGACGACGGCAACGCCGGCGACCGGCTTGCCGGCGCGGCGAAGGTGTGCCCCGGAGATTCCCACCGCCTGAGTCTAAGGCCGGGCGGCGCCGGCGTCCGGCTGCATCAGGTACGCAGCCGGAGCATGTAGACCTGCAGGGCGACGAACGACGAGAGCCCGGCGATTCCGACACCCATGCCGAGGAGCCAGGGCAGCGTGCCCATGACCGCCGACCAGTCGATCAACGAGCCGAACGGGCTCAGCACCGGTCGCAGCACGCCGTCGACGAGGAACGTCTTGGCGAACGCCACGAAGCCGAACCCGAGGAGCGCGCCGCAAAGACCGGCGAGCATGCCCTCGATGAGGAACGGCAACTGGATGAAGAGGTTCGACGCACCGACGAGCCTCATGATGCTCGTCTCTCTGCGCCTGCTCGCCGCCGAGACCTGGACTGCCACGCCGACCAGCACGATGGCCGCGAGGATGGCAAGGCTCGCCATGACGATCGCGAAGTTCCGACCGCCGGAGAGCATGTTCAACATCTTCTTGAGGAAGGTGTGTTCGTCTTGAACCTGGTCGACTCCCGGCATGTCCTGGACAGCCTCGCGAACGACGTCGAACTTCGACGGATCGCTGAGCTTCACCGTGAACGACTCCGGCAGTGCGTCGGGTGACGTGTTGCGTACGAGGTCGGGGGTGTCCTTGAACTCCGCCTTGAAAATCTCGTAAGCCTGAGTCTGGTTGACGAACTGCACGCTCTTGACGGTCGGCCGCAGGCTTTCCAGCGTGTTCTGGACGGCGTTCACCTGGTCGTTCGTCGCCGCGGTCGGGCAGTTCGGGTTGTCGCTCTGGTTCGGGCACAGGTAGACCGCGACCTGCAACCGTTCGAACCAGTAGCCCTGGCTCAGGTGCACCTGGCTGCGCACGAGCAGGGCCGCACCGAAGAAGAAGAGCGAGAACGCGGTGATCACCACGACCGCGAAGAGCATCAGGAGATTCCGGCGCAGGCTGATGGCCAGCTCGGAGAGTACGAAACGAAGCCGCATGAGTTCTGTTCCCTGAAGGCGGTCGAAGGGTCTGGGGCAGGTCCTCGCTGTGAACGAGCGGACGATCAGTTGGAGTAGCCGTACACCCCGCGGTTCTGGTCTCGGACGAGGTGGCCGTCCGCGAGTTCGATGACCCGCCTGCGCATGGAGTCGACGATCTGAGCGTCATGCGTGGCCATGACGACAGTGGTGCCGGTGCGGTTGATGCGGTCGAGAAGCTTCATGATGCCCACGCTCGTCGTCGGATCGAGGTTGCCCGTCGGTTCGTCGGCCAGCAAAATGATCGGCCGGTTGACGAACGCCCGCGCGATCGCGACGCGCTGCTGCTCCCCACCCGACAGCTCGCTCGGTAGGCGGCTCGCCTTGTCGCCCAGGTTGACGAGGTCGAGCACCTCCGGCACGACCTTCTCGATCTGGTGGCGAGGGCGGCCGATGACTTCGAGGGCGAACGCGACGTTCTGCGCGACGGTCTTGTTAGGCAGCAGCCGGAAGTCCTGGAAGACGGTGCCGATCTGGCGACGCAGTGCCGGCACCTTCCACGCCGAGAGGTGCGCAAGATCCTTACCCGCCACGTGTACGCGGCCCTGCGATGGCCGCTCCTCCTTCAGCACCAGGCGCAAGAACGTGGACTTGCCGGAGCCTGACGCGCCCACGAGGAAGACGAACTCGCCTTTCTCGACCTCGAGGTCGACCCGGTCGAGCGCGGGACGGGCCTGGTGCGGGTACATCTTGGAGACGGTGTCGAATCTGATCACAGGAGCATCACGCCGGCCAGTCTAAGCAGACCGCGCCCGCCGGCCGGGCACCTTGCCAAGACCATCTCCTTGAGTCCGGTCCAGCCCGCGGCGCCACCGGGCGAGCCGGCGACGGCCGCGGCCGGGGACGACCAGCGGCTCGGCAGCCCGGACGACGCAGAACCGGGCGGGCGCTCCGGGCGGATCGTCATGCGGCGTCCCGAAAGTGTGGCTTTGCGGTTAGCTCGGCACCCCGGCGAATCGCTCCCCGCACATCGCCCGGTGTTGCGGTGGGTGTTCGGCGCAGCAGTCTGGGCCGATTCCTCGCTTCGGCGCCGCTCGCGCGCGACAATGGGGGGAGCACCCCCGGGTGTCGCAGCATCGCTCGTGTCGGCCGCGTCCGCCGAGACGGCTTCGCTGGCTCAGCCAGCCGTGCCACTCGGCCCGGACTGAAGGAAGGGAGGCGAGCGCCATGTCATGTGAGCACCTGGTCTGCGCCGCCTGCGCCGGACCTGTCGAGCAGGCCCGTTGCCCGGTCTGCCGGGCCGCCCGGGCCGAGGTGCACCACCACGGAGCGAGCACCGTACCGCCGCTCGTGATCTTCGCGATCGTCGCCGCCGTGGCGCTCATCCTCGTCGTCCTCGGCCGCTGACGCACACTCCGCCGTAAACACATTGGGCCGGGCGGACCTTTCGGCCCGCCCGGCCCCACGCGTACCGCCGCACCCCTCCCGCGGCGGAGACTCCGTGAGCTACTGCATCTGTCGCTGGTGCCGGCGCACGGAGTAGAGCAACACCACGCCGCTCAAGATCAGCCCAACGGCCAGGAGTGACGTCGGCAGTACCGGCGCACCCGTGAAGGGAAGCGTGGCGGCCGCCGGCTTGGCCGGGTCGTTGGTGAAGGTCTCACCCAAGACCTGGGGGCTCACACTCGAGCTGGGTGTCTCGGTAGGCGTCGGTGTGGGCGTCTCGGTCGGCGTCGGTGTCGGCGTTGCACCACGACTGAGCAGATCGGCTTGGCGTGGATCGTGAACTGCCAGCTCGACTGTGTCTCTCCGAAGGTGTAGCCCTGCTGCGGCTGCGCGGTGACCGTGTACGTGCCGGTCGACTCCTTGTGCTGGCCGGCAGCCGCAGGTGACCCGTCGATGAAGTAGTCGACGCCGACAGTGCTCGGGATGGTGATGTAGCCCGAGGCAGCGCAGGTCGGCTGCGTGGCAGTCGGCGCGCCCGGCTGGACGTCGGTGGGCGGCGGTGTCGTCACACACGTCGGAGTGGGATCGACCGTGAAGACCCAACTCCAAGCGCCCGACGGAAGCACGTAACCCTTTTGCGCCTGCGCGGTGACGGTGTAGTCACCTGCTGGCTCGTCGTAGTAGCCGGCGGCGACCACGGTGCCGTTGATGAGGTAGTCCACCCCGGTCGTCGCCGGGATCGTGATGTAACCCGAGTAGGCCTGGGCGCCATCACAGCCGGGCTGGTTGACCGACGGGGTGGCCGGCGTCACCGGAGTCGGCGCACCGCAGTTGGCGGTGGCGTCGATGACGATCGCCCACGATGTCGTCGCCCCGCTACGCAGCGTGTGACCGTTCAGGATGTTCGCGACGACGGTGTGGTTGCCGGCGGACTCGGCATGCGGGCCACTTGCCGCGTTGGCGCCGTCGATTGTGTAGGTGAACGGGTTGCTGGACTTCGTCGCCGGAATCGTGATGATCCCGGAGGTGGGGTTGCTGCGCTCACAATGCGACTGGAGGACGCTGTGGTGCGGAAGCTGCCCAACCCTGGTTGGAGACCGAGTTCGGCTGAACCGTTGCGCTGGCTTGCGTGGCCAAGGCGACTGCCGCGGTGGAAGCGCCGACCAAGCCGGCGCTGACAGCGAATGCGGCAGCGGCCACGCGCCGCGAGAAGCGGACATGCATGGTTAGACCCACCCCTTGTTGGGTTCGTGTTCAAGGGGTCGGTCTCACCACTCGCTCCCCGCGACCATCCGTAAGTCTTACGGCAGGTGACCGAGTAAACCGGTCGCGGATCTCTGCGTCCCCACTCTGTGTCACTGATCTTGCACCGCTTGCCTACTGTGCGCAACCGGCGTTCGGCGATTCAGGCACCCGATCTGAAAAGATCAACCGATCGTCCTATCAAGTCTGCTCCATACGGCGTAACGAAATTGCGGTCGTTCTCGACGGCGTACACAAGGGCGCGGGATCACCGCCGGGATGGAGTCAGGGTTACTCAGCGTGATACTGCTTCGTCCAACGACAATTACAATGCGTGAGACTCTAGGCGGCGTCGCCTCGCTGCCGGCGCCAGCGGATGCCTGCCTCGATGAAGTCGTCGATCTCGCCGTCGAGCACCGCAGTGGTGTTGCCCGTCTCGACATCGGTGCGCAGGTCTTTCACCAATTGGTACGGGTGCAACACATAGTTGCGGATTTGGGTGCCCCAGCTCGTGGTCGACTCCCCGCGCAGCTCCGACATCTTCGCGGCTTCTTCCTGCCGCCGCCGCTCCAGCAGCTTGGCCTGCAAGACCATCATCGCGCTCGCGCGGTTCTGCAACTGGCTGCGCTCGTTCTGGCAGCTGACCACGATGCCTGTCGGCAGGTGAGTGAGGCGCACCGCGGAGTCGGTCGTGTTCACGCCCTGGCCGCCCGGGCCCGAGGAACGGTAGACGTCGACCCGGACGTCGTCCTCAGGGATGTCGACAACGTCGCTCTGCTCGACGACCGGGACGACGTCGACACCGGCGAACGACGTCTGACGCCGGCCCTGGTTGTCGAACGGGCTGATGCGCACCAGCCGGTGCGTACCGTGCTCGGGCGACAAAGTGCCGTAAGCGTAGGGAACCTTCACCGAGAACGTCGCCGACTTGATGCCGGCCTCTTCCGCGTAGGACGTGTCGAGCACTTCGGTGGGGTAACCGTGGCGTTCTGCCCAGCGCAGGTACATGCGCAGCAGCATCTGCGCCCAGTCGGCGGCGTCGACCCCACCCGCCTGGGAGTTGATCGTGACCAACGCCTCGCGCGAGTCGTACTCACCAGAGAGAAGGGTGCGCACCTCGAGTTCGCCGACCGCCTTGCGCAGCGCGCCGATCTCGGCCAGCACCTCGTTCATGGCGCCGTCGTCGCTCTCGCTCTCGGCGAGCTCGAGTAGCACGCCGGTGTCGTCGAGCCGCTGGCGCAGGTTCTCGACGCGGCGGAGATCGCCTTGCAGGTAGGAGAGCCTGCTGGTCAGCTTCTGCGCGATGTCGGGGTCGTCCCACAGATCGGGCGCCGACGCCTGCTCCTCCAGCGCGGCGACGTCGCGGCGCATCTTCGGGACGTCGAGCACCTGCTCGATGCTCGACAGCGTGGCATCGAGCTGCTTCAGCTCTTCATGCGGATCGATCGGTGGCACGACTAAGCAGCGTAGTCGGTGCACGTGGTCGGCGGCGCGCCGCTGCACTGGTGCACCGCCGGCGACCGGGCCGCCGCGCCGTCGGGAAACCCGGCCATGCGTGAAGATGAACCGGTGCACATCTTCCAACCGGACTCGCCACGTGGACGGTTGATCGCGGCCGGCGTCGCCGTGTGCGCGGCAATCGGTGTCCTGGTGTGGATCGTGCTCGCGGCAACCGGCCACGGCAGCGCGTCGTCGGGCTCCCAGTCCCGCTTGCCTGCAGGCTCCTCTTCCTCCCCGACCTCGTCTCCGGGTTCGCCCCCGGCCGCGTCGGTGAGCGCGCCCCCGGGCTCCTCGTCGTCCGGCATTTCGTCGTCCGGTCGGGTGACCGCGGGCGCGCTGCCCAGGCCGCCCGACAACCAGCCCGGGCCGGTGATCTTGGTGCCGGGGTACGGCGGGAGCGCCCAGATGCTCGACCCACTGGCGCAGCGGCTTCGTGCCGCCGGCCGGACCGCGATCGTGCTCGCGCTGCCCGACAACGCGTTCGGCGACCTGCGCGGCCAGCAGCAGGTACTCGCCGCGCAGGTGCAGGCGGAGCTGGCGAAGGGCGCGCGTTCGGTCGACCTCGTCGGCTACTCGGCCGGCGGGCTCGTGGCCGGGCTGTACGCGGAGGCCGACGCGGCCCACGTGCGCCGAGTGGTGACGCTCGGGTCTCCGTTGCACGGCACCAACGTGGCGGCATTGGCGGCGAGCTACCTGCCGTCTGCCTGCCCGAGCGCGTGCCAGCAGATGGTGCCGGGCAGTGACTTGCTCCGGCAACTGGACGCCGCGAACCCGGCCGCCCGTGGCGTCTTCTGGTTCTCGGTGTGGACGAAGACCGATGGCGCCGTCACCCCGCCCGAGTCGGCAGTCCTGCCCGGCGCGGTGAACGTCGAGTTGCAGTCGGTGTGCGCCGACTCCGCGGTCGATCACGTGCAGCTGCCGTCGGATCCGCTCGCCATGGGTCTCGCGGTGCAGGCGCTCGGCACGGGAGCGGCGCCATCGCCGACGGCGTCCGACTGCGCGGCCTTGCGCGCCTCGGGCGCGACCCACTGACGCCGGCCCGCGCCGTGGCCGGCACCATGGCCGACCGCTTCCTCGAAGTTCCCGGGGCGCAAGCCGCGGGGGGCGCGAACCGTGACATGCAGGTTCAGCCGAGTGGGGAGATCGCCGTGTGCGCGTGCGCTGTCTGGCTCACCGTCACGCCGTTGCTCCACAGTCGGGCGACCACGTTCACAAACGGCAGCGGCACTCGGCAGGTGAGTTGTACGGTCACCGTCTCACCGTCGGCCTCGACATCGGCGCGAGTGACTACGTAGCTCGCCTTGGAGCATTCGTGCGGAATGCGCGCTGCGACACTCGCGTACGTGGCGACGGTTGAGCCCACGCCGGATGCGGAGAGCGGAAGCGGCCCGCTGTTGCTCTGCCCCGCGTACACGCCGGCGAGATCGACCTGCTGAGCGGCGGCGAGCGCGGCGCCGTCGGCCGTGGACTGAAGTTCGCGCTCGGCCAAGAAGACCGTCGAGACGTCGACGACGACAGTGAGCAGCGCCATCAGGATCAATCCGAAGAAGACGATGAGCAGCATGACCTGCCCGTCGTCGAAGGGTTCGGGTGAGCTTCTCATCTGACCGCCCGGAACGCGTCGACGACCTCGTCGTGCACTCCGCTGACCGGCACGGTGAGCGGAGCCCCGAAGACAGATGCCGGAAGAAAGGGCAGGCCGACCCGCAGATCGATCGCGACGCGGATCGTGGAGCCGGGCACCAGCTGCGTGCCGCAGCCACCCGACGCACACGTGATCCGCAGCTGCGACGCGCAGTCGAACGAGCCGCCTACCTGGTTCTGTAGCGCGATCGTGGCAGCCGCGCATGCTCGCTGGTAGGCATCGGCGGCAGAGTCTGCCTCGACGTAAGCGCGACCAGCCTCTCGCGCGGCCTCCGTGACGCCGTAGGCCGACCCTTGAACCTGAAAGACAGCGAGCATCGCGTACACCAACGGAACGAGAAACATCGTGGCGAGGACGACGAACTCCAGCACGGCCGAACCCGCTTGCGCGTCCACTTCACGCAGCTCGCGACAACGACTCCGGACGGCCACGGTCACCTGCAGCCTGATGGACCGAGTCACGACTGCTCCTGCAACGCATCAGCCTTGACGTGCAAGACCGCGCTGCCCAGGCCGAACATGCCAAGCGCCGGTATCGGCGAGGCGATACGAACCTCGACCACAGGCGATACCACGCCGTTCGCGTCGAGCACCGAGGGCGTCGACGCGGCGATGCCTTTCGAGTAGGCCGGCGACAACGCCTGGTCGACGCATGTCGTGGTGTGGTCGACCGCAGCCGTGACCATCGCGGAGCCACCTTGAGCCACGATGTCGGCGTCGGCTGCATAACGAGCGCCGTCCTGAGCGCAGGCGGCAAGCGTGTTCCGCACGTACAGTGCCAGACCAAGTTGCAGGATCGCAACGAAGAGAGGCAACAGCAGAAGTGACACCAGTACGAAGTCGACGACTGCAGAACCGCAATCTCGGGGTTCGCTGCGGTCGCCGACCGGCCACGTGCGAGAAGGCCGCACGAGCGGGCTCACCCTCCGCTATTGCTCTGGTTGCTGACTTTGCCGAAAGCGCTGTTGAGGAGACTCTGCAGCTGATTGCTAGCGATCCCCCAGATCAGCACGACGAGAACTGCCGTCATCAGGGTGATCATCACCCATCCAGGGACATCGCCGCGCTCACGATCACCAGGCGCGATCAGTCGCGCGGGCAGGATCGTCAACGCGCGCCGAGCGGCACGAATGACCGACATCTTCTACTCCCTCAGAGTCTTGGGCTCTAACTTCGGACCTAGGTGAACAATCGCAACGCGATAAATCCCGGGTATAGCGCGAACAAGATCGTGACAGGAAGGATCAAGAAGACGACCGGCACCATCATCGCGATCTCCCGCTTCCCGCCGCTTTCCATGAGGTCGCGCTTGCCGGCCTCCCGGACGTCGGTTGCCTGAGCACGCAGGACATCCGCCAGCGGAGTGCCACGTTCGATCGCCACCGTGATGCCATCGACGAAGCGGCTGAGCGCCGGCAACGACGTACGGTCGGCAAGGTTCTCCAGTGCCCGGACGAGCGGGGTTCCCGCCCGAGCCTCGGCCAGCGTGACCGCCAACTCCTTCGCGAGTTCGCCCCTGCTCGTACGTGCGATCCGGTCGATCGCGCCGCCGGCGCCTTCCCCGGCACCGACGGCCAGCGCGAGCATCTCTGCTACGGCGGGCAGCTCGGCGATCATGCGCCGTTCGCGTCGGCGAACCTCCTGTGAGAGCGCGAAGTCGCGCCCAACGACACCCGACATCGTCGTCACGCCGCAGAGCAGCAGGAAGAAGACCGGCGACCGGTGTGCATTCCCCGCGAGCATCGCAAGGCTCAACCCGACGCCTGCGACCAGGCCGACCGCAGCCCAGAGCACCTGCTCGGCGCGAAACTCTTCTACGCTCATCTGGCTGCCGGACTGGATGAGTCGTCGTCGCGTGCTGGCTGCGCCACCAAGTACCCGATCGAGCCCACGGATGGCGTCCTTCATCACCGGGCGAAGAATTCGTTCGAGCGTCGGAAACGGCGTATGCACCTCATCGGTGGCGAGCAGCCGCGAGGGTTGGGGCGCATCGCGCAAATACGGCGCGAGCCGGTCGTCGAGACTGGGCCGCCGAAAGCGGGGCAGCCGGTAGACGGTGACGGTTGCACCGAGACCCGCCAACCCTCCGACTGCCACCCCCGCCATGACGCTCATCTCAAGACCCGTTCCTCTACCGGCAATCGCCCGATCCGCACCATTGCGCGGTAGGCGAATACCGACAGGCCACCTCCGACGGCGAGAACGCACGCACCGCCTGCCGTGTTGTACGCGCGCACTGCCGCAGGATGCAAGGAGAGCGCTGCAAGCAGCAACCACGGTGCTGCCACCGCGACGCGCGCGCCGTTGACCGACCACCCTTGCCGCGTCTCGAGCTCGGCTCTCGTTCGAGCGTCCTCACGCAAGAACGCCGAGAGCGTCCGCAACAGACGACCGAGGTCGGTCCCGCCGACGTCGCGGGCCAACCGCAACGCCTCGACGATGCGATCGCCGGTCGGGTCGGCAAGGGCAGCTTTGAGCCGATCGAGACTGTCGTTGAAACGCCCGGTGATGCGATAGTCCTCCCCGAAACGCTGGAAAGGTCGACGCAACTCGCTTGGTCCGCGCACTCCCAACTGGGCAAGCGCCTCCGGCAGCGAGAGGCCGGCGCGGACCGCAGACGCCAGATTGTCGACGACCTCAGGCCACAGCTCTCGCAACTCGGTACGTCGCCTTTGCTGCCGGCGGCGCACGATGGCTAGCGGGCCGATCGCCGAGAAGGCCGCAAACGCGACCGCGATCGGCACGGCCTGCGACACGGCAGCCACCGCGACGAAGACCGCCACCGCGAGTCCTAAGGAGGAGCCGATGAGCTGGCGCGGTGTGACCGACTCGACCCCGGCCTGTGCGAGCGCGTCTGCCAAACGCTCCATCGCAGACGGACGCCGGCGCTGGCGGCGAGGCGGACGCCGCGGGCCGGACCTCCAGGCGAGCGTCAGCCCCAAGCCGAAGACGAGTCCAAGAAACGCGCCCATCAAAGCCCCCGCGCGTCACTGAACCGGGGCTGTTCGAGCAGCGCTGTGACATCGAATCCGGCCGCCTCAAACCGATCGAGATGCGGCGGAAACCCGTCAGCACGGGTCAAGCGTCCAGCGCGGCTCACGAAGAGGTCTTCGACCTCGATAACGCTGCGACTGTCGCCACCCTCGACGCGCCCTGGCACGGCGAGGATCTCGCCGACTCTGCGCTGGCCCGTCGCGTCGGTTCGAGTGTGGACGACGATGTCAACACTGCTGGCGACCGTCGGGACGACGAACGCATGGCCGACGTTCGCCCCGGCGAGGAGCGGCAACGTGCACATCTTGGCGACGGCCTCGCGAGCGCTGTTCGCGTGAATCGTGCACATCCCCGGCAGGCCGGAGTTCAGCGCGATCAGCAGATCGAGGCATTCCTCCTGCCGCACTTCTCCGACGATGATGCGCGACGGCCTCATCCGCAAAGCCTCTTTGACAAGTCGACGAAGCGGCACCTCGCCGGCTCCGTCGAGGTTCGGTTGCCGCGTCTGCAAGGCGACGACGTCGGGCAGCGGCACACGCAACTCGAAGACTTCTTCGCACGTGATGACGCGTTCACGCGCAGGAATTGATGCGGCGAGGCAGTTGAGGAGGGTCGTCTTGCCGGCTTGCGTGCCGCCGGCGACGATGATGTTCAGCCCACTGACGACTGCCGCTTCCAAGAAGTGCGCGGCCTGCTGAGACAAGGTGCCGAGTGCGACCAGTTGGTCGAGGCTGTGCGCCGTGAGAACGAACTTGCGGATGTTGATCGCCCAGTGGGCGTAGGTGATGTCGGGGATGACGACGTGCAAGCGACTGCCGTCGGGCAGCATGGCGTCAACGAACGGCGTCGACAGATCAACGCGGCGGCCCGACGACTTCAGCATCTTCTCGACGAGATCGCGGACCTGCGACGCCGCCAGGATCGTGTTGGTGAGTTCGCTGCGACCGTGCTTCGCCACGAACACCCTGCCGGGCTCGTTGATCCAAATCTCCTCGACCTCCGGATCGTCGAGGTAGCGCTGGAGTGGTCCGAGGCCGGCAACCGCGTCGTACACCGCCCGAGCCGCGACGCTGCGGTCGGGCAGGGGCGGCAGCGAACTGACGAGCATGCGCTCGTCGTAGTCGGAGATGACTTCCTCGACGAGCCGGCGCACCGTTGCAGCATCGGTCGCAGGGTCGAGACCACGACGCCGTACGAGCTCTCGTACTTCGTCTTCGACGACCGCAACGGCGTCCACGCGATCCCCTCAGAACAGCGTTGACGGAAGGCAAGTAATGGATGGGACACGGAGGGTAGCGGCAAGGGCGTGAATGACTCAAGTCCGCGTTTCATTCGCTGTGGATAGCGCTATCGGACGGAGCCGACTCGCGCCGATTTGCGCCGAGTTGCGGCGCAAAAATTCTCGCGTCGCCCCTGGGTCACGGCTTGCGCGCTGCCACGTCAGCTCCCCGTCGTCCGAACCGCTTTGCTGGAGACCTTGTGCAACTATTTGCACAAAGTCTTCGGGATCCTGGTGATTCGCGGGAAAGCGCGGCTAATCGGAGGTGCCGGCGATGCCGCTGACGTCGTCCCACCGCGAGGCGCCGACCTGGCCCAACGTGCGCACGGTCGAGCGGCGCTTCAGGGGCCTGATCGACACTGCCTTGAGCGCCTCGGCGAAGAAGATGCGCACCGCCTCGGCCGGCATCGGCCGGGCCAGCAGGTACCCCTGCGCGTAGTCGCAACCCAACGTGGTCAGCAATTGCTGCTGCTCGGCCGTCTCGATGCCCTCGGCCGTGACGACGATGTCGCACCGGTGGGCGAGCTCTATGAGAGCAGTGACGATTTCGGTCGTCCGATTACCGACCTCGAGGTCGGCGACGAACGAGCGGTCGATCTTGATCTCGTCGATCGTGCGCTCCTGGAGCAGGCTGAGCGACGAATATCCGGTGCAGAAGTCGTCGAGTGACAGGCCGATACCCGCAGCGCGTAGCTGGTCGAGAATGCCCGACGCCACCGGGCTGCGCGAGAACACGGCTGTCTCGGTGATTTCGCAGATCAATCGCTCCGCCGGCAAGCCGTGCCGGGCCAGACATTCGAGAACGTAACGCGGCAGATCCTCGTCGAGCAGGTTACGAGCGGAAAGGTTGATGGCGACGGCGAGCTCCAGCCCGGACTTGTACCAGAGCGCGCATTCCTTGATGGCCGCATCGAGGACGTAACGCGTCAGGTTGCCGATGAGACCGCACCGCTCGAGCAGTGGAATGAACTCGGCGGGCGGGATCATGCCGCGCTCGGGGTGCTCCCAACGCACCAGCGCCTCTGCAGCGGTGGGCAGGCCACCGCGCAGATTGAACTTCGGCTGGTAGTGGAGAACGAGTTGGTGCTGGTTCAGCGCCTCGTTCAGGTCGCGCAGCATCTCGATTTGCGCGAGCGCGGGTGGTTCGAGTTCGGGCCGGTACCGGTAGACCGGCACCTCGGTGCTGCGCGCCTTGTACATCGCCAACCGCGCGCGGCGCACCAGGTCGGCGAGCGCGTCGCCATCAGTCGGTGCGCACGCGACGCCGGTGTGCGCGTCGAGCGTGATGTCCAGCCCTTCGGCAGTGATCGCCGTTCCCAATGATCTGACCGCGAGTTCCGCTTGCGCGACCGCGGCATCCTGGCTCGGCAGCTCGCGCAACAGCAGCACGTACTCGGCGCCGTGCAGCCGGCCTACGACGTCGCAACGGCGGACGACGCCCCGCAACCGCTCGGCGACTGCCCGCAACATCAGGTCTGCGGCGTGCGCACCGAGCAGGTCGTTCACCTCGGCGAACCGGTCCAGACCGATGACGGCGATGGCGAAGACGTGCCCGTCGGCAAGGCTCGCGAGGGCGGGCGCGGCTTCCTGCTCCAGCATCAGCAGGTTGCCGAGGCCGGTGACCGGGTCGACGTACGCAGCCTTGATGCGCTCTTCGGCGTCGCGGCGGATCGCCTCGAACTTCAACGCGTTCGCGAGCGCGACCGCGAGCGCGTTGGCGAACGAGGCGAGGGTGTCCTCCTCGGCCGGAGTGAGCACGACAGGCTGCGCGAAGAGCAGCCGGAGCGTGCCGACTTTGCCTTCCCGTGTCGAAAGCTCAACGTTCATGGCGTGCGGGTGCAGGTTCTCGGTTTCACCCGCCTCGTGCGGTGCTTCGATGTCGCTGGCCCGCAACCGTGTCGCGTGGCCGGTGCGGGCATCGAGCTCGATCTCGGCGGCGTCCGCCCGCATCATCGCTGACGCGGCCTGGGTGGCGACGTTGATCAGCTCGGACAGCTCGACATCGCGCAGCTGGTGGATCGCCTTCTGCAGGCGTTGCCACGCTTGACGCTCTCGACCAAGCGCGGTCCGGTCACGTGTCCACAAATGGACGACGACCACCGCCGCAAGGACGCCGACGATGACGATGGGCGCGCCGTCGAGCACGGCCACGATGGCCAGTGCCGCCATGAAGTTCCGGGCCCAAACCAGTAGCGCACGCTTCGCCAGCTCTGCGATTCCGTCGAGGCCCGGGCGGTGCCGCTCGGCCGCGACAACTGCCGCAACGAGCGGTGCCGCCGACAAGCTCGCCAGCAAGGTAGCGAGCGCGATACCGAACAGCGTCGAGGGGGCGAACACCTGATGCCAGCGAACGTGCTGCTGGTAGGGGTGGACCGGTCTGCTGACGATCCCTGCGACCGCCACTTCGATTGCGCACAACGCGACATTGAAGAGAGCTCGTAAGCGGGCTTGGCGCCGGATCGCGCTCACTGCGATCCCACTCGCGGCCCCGACGAGCACCAACTGACCGAGCGGCAAGAGGATCAGCGCCAGGACGAGCACCGTGGTCTGCCACCCGTGCGACCACTTGCTGCCGCCTTCGCGGAAGGAGACGAGACCGAGGTCACCCGCGATGAAGGCGGCAAGAACACCGAGCACCCGCGCCCAGCCGGCGAACGGCTCGGTCCACTGGCTGTAGACGGCCAACGCCAGAACGAGCGCGCCGAACGCAGCGACTGCGCCCACGCGGCGCGCGAGCGCGTGCTGCGTGTTCAGGCGCACGATGCCTCCACCCTTGGCCCTGGTCAGCGTGTTTTCTGGGCGCCAGGACTCCTTGATAGACACATCGACCAAGCCGCAGGCCAGCCGATAGGCCAAATGGATCAACAACGGACCAACAGTGCGCCCGATACGAACTAGGCCGACTGGACACGGAAATGAGAAAGGGCCGGCGGTTACCGGCCCTTTCCCGATCACGCGAGCGAGCGTCGCTTCGCTTGGCTCGCGTCAGTTCCGTTGGACTCAGCCCCACCGAAGGTCGCGCATGTGTGGTGCACCTCCCTTACTCCAGAGAGGTGTGCCACCCATTGCTGCCCAGAGCGGCACACCGGGATCCGGCCTGCCGGCAACGAACCCGCTCGCTCCACAAACCGCCTGGACGCCGCAAGACGGGCAGCTCAATGCGCCGTGTCGCCTTGCAGACGTCTCGTCACCTCGTCGGGCGATCGGGCGTCGTGTACCGGCTGCGCCCATCCTCTACTCCGAATGGCCCCACCGGGAACATCTGGGCGAACTTTCATTACTGCTCCGTTCGGAGTAGTCACCCAAGGTGACCCATCCTGACCACCGGCGTCACGTTTTCCACAGCCCGGGGACGTGAGCCGCGACCCGCCCGTCCCTTCCGGCCAGACTTGTCGACCTCGGGCCGGCCGGGTCCGATCTCCTCTCGAGATGGTCGAGCTATCGGGAGAAGGCGCTGAGGGGTCCCGATGCACGTGACGCTGACGGTGGTCTCCGACCGCGGCGGGCTCGAGAGGCGCGTGGTCGATGCGGTCGTCGATGCCGCGCCCGAGACGCCGTTGGCCGACGTCCTTGCCGCCCTCCGCGAGCTGACCGGCGCACATCCCACCGCCACGCCGCGGATCGAGGGCGCCACTCGAACGGGCCCTGCGCTATCGCCCACCGCGCCGCTGCGAGGCAGCGCGTTGCGGGAAGCCACCGTAGTCACCTTCGATCCAGCATCGGACCCCGTACCGACCGAGTTCTCCACGCCCGCGCTCTCATGCTCGTTACTCGAATTGCGAGTCGTCGGCGGCCCTGACGCCGGTGCCGTGATCCGACTGCCGCTCGGCGCGACGACGATCGGTCGCGCAGCCGATTGCGACGTGCGGCTCGACGACCCCGACGTCTCACGCCGGCACGCATGTGACCGTCGACCCGAGCGCGCACGACGAGGCGGTCACTCTCGTCGACCTCGGGTCCACCAACGGCACGGTCGTCGACGGGCAACCGATCGACTCACCGGCCTCGGTACGAGTAGGGCAGCTGATCCGGCTCGGCCACTCGACGCTGACGCTGGCGACCCCGGACGACGCGCCGGTGGCTCTGCAACCCGCGCACGACGGCGCGCTCTCTTTCAACCGCCCACCACGCCTCGACCCGCCGAATCCGCGCGCCCTTCACCACTCGGTCGAGTTCCCGGCTCCGCCTGAGCAACCGGCGCCGCACCGGCTGCCCGTCGTCGCGGCCGTCGCGCCGCTGCTCGCCGGCGGAGTGCTGGCCGCCGTGTTGCATCGTCCGGAGTTCCTCCTGTTCACCGTGCTCTCGCCGGTGATGATGGCCGGGCAGTGGCTCGCCGACCGCCTGGCCGGCCGCCGGCGCCATCGCCGCGAAAGCGCCACGTACGTGGCGGCAAGCGCCGCAGCGCGACGACACCTCGCCGACGTGCTCGCCGCCGAGGAACAGTGCGCGCCGGCACCAGTTCCCCGATCTCGCGATGCTTGCGCTCGTGGCGCGCGGGCCGGGCCTGCGGTTGTGGGAGCGCCGCATCGGCGACCCCGACTTCCTTGACCTGCGTGTCGGTTGCGGCACCCTCGCCGCACCGATCGACATCCGGTGGGCAGCCCCTAGCCCACCCACACGCGCGGACCGCCCGCCGCCCGATCCCCTCGTGCTCAAGGACGTGCCCGTCACCGTCTCGCTCCCGGCGGTCGGAGTCCTCGGCATCGCCGGCCCGAGGCACCGAGCTGTTGCGCTCGCGCGCGCACTCGTCGTCCAACTCGCCGTCCTGCA
The DNA here is from genome assembly GCA_963782965.1 of uncultured Actinomycetes bacterium. GTDB lineage: Bacteria > Actinomycetota > Actinomycetes > Acidothermales > Acidothermaceae > CAWALV01. The sequence goes on along the minus strand of CAWALV010000002.1, from coordinate 1,119,894 downwards.
CAGCCCTCGCGATCTGCGCGTGACACTCCTCACAGAGCCCGGCCGGGCCGACGACTGGGCGTGGTCTCGCTGGCTGCCGCACCTGCGTGCAGATGCGGCGGCCGCATGCCAGCTGCTGGTCGGGCTCGACACCGAGACGGCAACCGCACGGATCACCGAACTCTGTGCGCTCGCCACGCAACGAACGACCGCCGGCCCGCACCGGACGGCGAGTGTAACCGCTACCCCCACCCCGGCCGTGGTCGTCGTGGTCGACGGCGCGCGCGAGCTACGCCGAACCACGCCGCTTGCGGCACTGCTGGCGCGCGGCCCGGCCGCGGGAATCTTCGCCATCTGCCTCGACGTCGACGAGGCCTCATTGCCAGAGGAATGCGGCAGCGTCGCCACCTTCACCGGTCCGACCATGACCGCCCTCGCGATCCGTGAGCTGCGTCGCACCGGCAACGATCCATCGCCGGCAAGCGACGTCGTTGCGGACGGCATTTCGGTTGCCTGGGCGCAGAGCGTGGCGCGAACACTCGCACCGCTTCGTGACGACTCACCGGTAGGTGGCGCTGCAGCGCTGCCCGCCGAGGTCGCGTGGCTCGACCTCGCGAACGTCGACCGGCTCGAAGAGCAGTGGGCCGCCCCGGCGACGACGCGCGGCCCGACAGTTGTGCTCGGCGTCGGCTCCGACGGCGTGTTCGCCCTCGACCTCGCCCGAGACGGCCCGCACGCTTTGGTCGCAGGAACAACCGGCGCCGGCAAGAGCGAGCTGTTGCGAACCCTGGTCGCATCCCTCGCGGCGTCCAACCGCCCCGACGAGCTCGGCTTCGTCTTGGTCGACTACAAGGGGGGCGCCGCGTTCGGTGCGTGCGCGCAGCTGCCGCACACCGCCGGCCTCGTCACCGACCTCGACGACGGGTTGGTCGAGCGCGCCCTGGTGTCACTGCGTGCCGAACTCAAGCGACGAGAGGCGCTGCTCGCCCAAGCCGGGGTAGCGGATATCTCGACCTACCGGAGCACCGGCCGACCGCTCGCCCGGCTCGTCATCGTCGTCGATGAGTTCGCGTCGTTGGCGGAGGAGCTGCCGGAGTTCGTCGGCGGGCTCGTCGGCATCGCACAACGCGGCCGCTCGCTCGGCGTCCATCTGGTTCTCGCCACGCAGCGACCCGAGGGCGTGGTCAGCGCCGACATCCGGGCGAACACGAATCTGCGCATCTGCCTCGCCGTGACCCGGGAGGCAGAGTCCCGCGATGTCATCGACACACCCGACGCCGCGCGGATCAGCCGCACCACGCCGGGCCGAGCCTTCGCCCGCACCGGGCACGGCGAGCTACACGCTTTCCAATGCGCGCGCGTGGGCGGCGCTGCCCGCGCAGCGACGACCTCTCCGCAGGTGCGGGTACGCGCCGCGCCATTCGAGTCACTTGCCCGGCCGGCGCCGGGCTCGGTATCGGGCCAGGCGACGACCACCCGCACCGATCTCGACACCATCGTCGACGCATGCCGGGCCGCGGCCGCGCGGCTCGCCATCGCTCCCGCGCCCTCGCCGTGGCTGCCGCCGCTGCCGGCGCTCATCGTGAACTCCGGCGAACACGACGGGCCGCTGCACGTGACCATCGGCGTACAGGACCTGCCCGCCGAGCAGGCGCGCGCGCCCTACCGCATCGACCTCACGACAGTGGGCCACCTGCTCGTCGTCGGCAGTGCCCGAAGCGGCCGGACGACGACGCTGCGCACGGCTGCCGGTGCTCTCGCCAGGGCCACCTCGACCGCCGACCTGCACATGTACGCGCTCGATTGTGCGGGTGGCTCCTTGCGCTCCCTTGCCGATCTGCCGCACTGCGGTGCCGTCGTGACGCCGACAGAACCCGACCGCGCGCGCCGCATGCTCTCCATGCTCAACGGCGAACTCACCCGTCGACAGTCGTGGCTGGCGCAGCGCGGGCTCGCGTCGCTGACCGAACAACGCGAACGCGATCACGAGCCACTCCCCCACGCAGTACTGCTGTGCGACGGCTGGGAGTCGATGGTCAGCGCCTTCGAGGACGTCGATGCCGGTGCCGTGATCGACGACTGCTACCGGCTGCTGCGCGAGGGAGCGGCGGCCGGGATGCACGTGGTGGTGACCGCCGATCGGGCCGGCCTGGTCGGTCGGCTGGCCTCCACGATCGAGACCCGCCTCGTGCTCCGGCTGGCCGATCGGGGCGACTTCTCACTCGTCGGGCTCTCCCCGCGAAACATCCCGGCAGACCTCGGGCCGGGCCGCGGCTTCGTCACGGACACACTCACGCAGACCCAGGTGTGTTTGCTGAGCGACGACGCGTCGGGGCCGGCACAGGCGGCGACTCTCAACGCGATCGCGGCTATGTCGAGCGAGCGCGACGCCGCGATCTGCCCAGCACGCCGGCCGCGGCGCGTCGACGTCTTCCCCGAACGGGTGATGTTGTGCAACCTCTCGATGCCGGCAGCCGCCGCGGCGAACTCCCCGGCGAGCCGGATCGTCGTGGGCGTCGGCGGTGACGACGTGACCGCCGTCGCCGTCGACCTCGGCGAGTGCGTGCCCGGCTTCGTCGTGGCGGGTCCGCCGCGATCGGGCCGCAGCACGACGCTCGCCACGATCGCGCGCGGGCTGGCGGCGGCAGGCTGGCGAACCGTCGCCGTCACACCGCGCAACTCCGTGCTGCGCGATGTCGCAGAGCACGTGCTCACGCCGGCCGACCCGGACCTGGCCACGATCCTGGCGCCGGCCGTCGAACCGGCCGCCGGACTGGCCGCCGAGCAAGGCATCGGGCCGGTGCGGCGGCCGCTCGCCGTCCTTGTCGACGATGCGGAACTGGTCACCGACTCACCGGCCGCCGCGGCGCTCGATCGGATCGCGCGAGAGGCCCGTGACCGGGGACACCTGTTGATCCTGGCGGGCACGACCGAAGACCTGTGCGTCGGATTCCGCGGCTTCGTCGTCGACGCCCGGCGCGGCAGGTGCGGTTTGCTGCTGCGTCCGCGTGGGCCACTGGACGGCGACGTCCTCGGGGTTCGGCCGCCCCGCAACGCGGGCTTCACCCCGCCGGGACGCGGCCTTCTCGTCGTCCGGGGTGAAGTGACGGCCGTGCAGGTCGCGCTACCGGGCTGAGCGAGCTCAGCCCCAGACGGTGAGGGTGATCGAACCGACGGCGGTCACGTGCATCGGGCATGCGCTGCCGGCCGGACAAGCCGGGGCCGCGCTCACCGTCACGGTCACCACGCCATCCGATGCGGCGACGTAGTAGCCGGCCGGTGCGTTCGGCACTGCGGTGAGAGCGGTGCTGACCGATGGTGTGACCGCGTACCGCAGCGACTCACCCTTCGGGGCTGCCGGTGCGACGACATGCACAGTCAGCCCCTTGTGCACGCGAAGCTTGAAACCCTTGGCAGTCGCCGGTGCCTCGACGTTGGCTACCGGTGCGGCCGGTGAGTGCTTAGACCTGCCCGAGCCCGGCGACCCCGAACTTCCGCCGCCTCCGGGCGACTGCGAAGACCCACCGGCGCCGGATGGGTTCGAGCCACTCGACGAACTCGGGCCACTCGACGACCCTCCGCTGCCCGTCGCGGACGCTCGACTCGAAGAATGGCCCGAGGAGCAACCGGCGAGCAATACCAGCACCGCGAGCGCAGCGAAGACGAAGACGAAGACGGAGGCGGAGGCGGAGGCGGTCGGTCGCCGAGTCAAAGCCCCGATTGCGGTTGCACGTTTCACTGCGCCACTTTAACCGACCGCGAGAGACCGCCTCGGAAAGCGCGTGGCGGAGCCGTCGCGGGCGGTTCACCGTCGAGGAGCGGCCACCGTGCGAGCCAACCCGCGGATCTCGCGCAGGGCCACCGAGATCGCGGCGAGGTCGGCCGAATCGCCGGCCAGCACGTCGTCCACGACAGCCGCGGCGCGGGAGACCGCTGGCCCGTTCTCCGCGCGCCATGCCTCGATGCGCTCCTCGGCGGGAACCCCGCTGGACGTCGAGAGCAGGACGTCGGCGGTGAGTTCGGCGTGCACTGCCAGCAGATCGTCGCGAGCCGCAGTGCGAGCCATCTGGTGCCAGCGCGAGTCACGAGACAGCGACGAGATCAACGCGCGCAACCGCGAGAACCCGAACAGTTCGGCGGCCGCGAAGTGCACATCGGCGACCTCCATCACGTCGACCTTCGAATGGTGCGCGGTATCGACGATCGCGAGCGCTGACAGGCTGTGCTCCAACGAGGCGGTCACACGAGCGACGTCAGCGGGCACGCCGTCGTCGAGCGCCTGCGCCACGGTGACCTCGAGCGCCATCGCTTCCTCGCCACGAAGAAGCGTGTCGAGATTGTCGAGCACCTCGGCCGCGGCCGCGCACTGGGTAACGATCTCTGCGACGTCGAGCGGCGGCCGGCGGCTGGCGAGCACCCACCTGGTCGCACGTTCGAGGTTCTGCCGCACGCCCAGCAGCAGGTCGATCTGCACCTCGCTCGGCACCACGTCGTCCAACGCCTCGATCCGCCGCCAGACATCGTCGATGCCGAAGACCCGGCGCGCGGCGATATGCGCTCGGACGATGTCCGCCGTGGCCGCCGTCGTCTCTGCCGCCAGCCGGGCGACGAAACTCATGCCGGAATAGTCGACCGTCTCGCCCGCCAGTTGGGTGGCGACGATCTCGCGGCGCAGCGGGTGTTCGGCCATCGCCGCGGCGAACCGTTCGCGCAGTGCGGTCGGGAAATATCCGTCGAGCGTGTCCTGGGCGAAGGCGTCGTCGGGCAGGTCGGAATGCACGAGGTCGTGGGTGATGGTGATTTTCGCGTAGGCCAGGAGGATGGCGAGTTCGGGTCGGGTGAGGCCGAGCCCGGCGGCACGACGTTCGGCGATCGCTTCGGCGTCGGGCAGGTGTTCCAGCGCGCGGGAGAGATGACCCGCCTTCTCGAGTTGGTCGATGTAGGCAGCGTGCACGTGCAGCATCGCGGGCGCTTGAGCTTGCGAGCAGGCCAGCGCGAGGTTCTGACCGTAGTTGTCGCGAAGCACCAGGGCGGCGACCTCGTCGGTCATCGCCATCAGCAGGGGCAGGCGCTCCTGCGGGTCGAGGTGGCCGGAGCGGGTCGCCGTCTCGAGCAGGATCTTGATGTTGACCTCGTGGTCGGAGGTGTCGACGCCGGCGGAGTTGTCGATCGCGTCGGTGTTGATGCGGCCGCCAGCGAGCGCGTACTCGAGGCGGCCGAGCTGGGTCAGTCCGAGGTTTCCGCCTTCGGCGACCGCCCGGCACTGCAGGTCGCGGGCGTCGACTCTGACGGCATCGTTCGCGCGATCGCCGACGTCGGCATGCGTCTCGTCGTGTGCCTTGACATACGTGCCGATCCCGCCGTTCCACAGCAGGTCGACCGGCGCCCGAAGGATCGCGCGAATCAGCTCGGACGGCGTGAGCGGCCGCTCTTCGATCTCCAACGCGCGCGCCATCTCCGGCGAGACCGGGATCGACTTCGCGCTCCGCGGCCACACGCCGCCCCCGGCGGAGATCGCGGCCGGGTCGTAGTCTGCCCACGAGCTACGCGCCAACCCGAACAGCCGGCGCCGCTCCTCGAACGACGACGCCGGCTGCGGATCGGGGTCGACGAAGACGTGGCGGTGGTCGAAGGCGGCGATGAGCTTGATGTGCTGCGAGAGCAGCATGCCGTTGCCGAACACGTCCCCCGACATGTCTCCGATGCCGACGACGGTGAAGTCGGTGGTCTGGCTGTTGATGCCCAGCTCGCGCAGATGCCGGCGCACCGACTCCCATGCTCCCCGGGCCGTGATGCCCATCGCCTTGTGGTCGAAGCCGGCAGAACCGCCCGACGCGAATGCGTCGCCCAGCCAGTAGTGGTACTCGGCCGCGATGCCGTTCGCGATGTCGGAGAACGTGGCGGTGCCCTTGTCCGCAGCGACGACCAGGTAGGTGTCGTCGCCGTCGTGGCGAACCGTGTCAGGTGGCGGGACGACGGTGCGCCCGGCCGCATCGATCTGCAGGTTGTCGGTGAGATCGAGCATCCCGCGAATGAGCGTGCGGTAACAGCCGACGACCTCTGCCTGCACGGCCTCGCGATCGCTCGGATCGGCTGGGCGCTTGACGACGAAGCCGCCCTTCGAGCCGACCGGCACGATGACCGCGTTCTTCACCGTCTGGGTCTTGGCGAGCCCGAGGATCTCGGTGCGGAAGTCCTCCCGGCGGTCGGAGTAACGAATGCCGCCACGCGCGACCGACCCGAACCGCAGGTGCACACCTTCCATACGCGGTGAGTACACGAAGATTTCGAACTTGGGCCGCGGCTGCGGCAGGTCGGGTACCTCCTGGGAAGCGAACTTCAGCGAGAGGTAGGGCTTGCTCTCGCCGGCGTCCTGCTGCCAGAAGTTGGTGCGCAGCGTGGCCCGCACCAGCGCCAGGAAGCTCCGCAGGATCCGGTCTTCGTCGAGGCTGCTCACGTTGTCGAGCGCGGCCTCGATGCGGGTGACGATGCCGGCTTCGAGACGGTCACGTTCTTCGGGGTCGCTGGTGACATCGGGGGCGAACCGTGTCTCGAAGAGTTCGACCAGCATCTGGGCGATCGCCGGGTTGCCGGCCACGGCGGCCTCGACATACTCCTGGCTGAACCGCGAACCGGCCTGCCGGAGATATTTCGCGTAGGCGCGCAGGACGACGATCTGCCGCCACGACAAGCCGACCCGAAGGACGAGCGCCTGAAAGCGGTCGGCCTCGGCGACGCCGCGCCAGATCGCGGTGAACGCCTCCTCGAACCGGCGGTGCCGCCCACGCTTGTCGGCAGGGTCTATCGGCCAGGTGCGCCGCAGCCCGAAGTCATACACCCACGCGTGCTCGGCGTCGTGTCGTTCGATGCCGTAGGGCCGCTCCTCGACCACCTCGACGCCCATGCACTGGAGCAACGGCAACACCACGGAGAGCGAGACCTGCGGGCCGACCCGATACACCTTCAGCCGCAGCTCCCCCGCGCTCGCGCCGCCGGGCTCGTAGAGGTCGAGCCCGATATCGCCGGTGTCTCGCAGGCGCTCGATCGCCTCGATGTCGTCGACCGCCACGTGCGCGGGAAAGTCCTCCTTGTATGCCTCGGGGAACGCTCCGGTGTAGCGCTTGGCGAGAACGGGGTCGACCTCGTTGTCGCCGAAGCGGGCGTCCAACGTCTCGGCGAAGGCGTCGTCCCATGTTCGGGTGGCCGCAGCCAGCCGCTGTTCGAGCTCGTCACGGTCGACCTCGACGACCGTGTTGGGCGAAACCCGCACGATGAAGTAGACGCGGGCCAGCACGGAGTCGGCGACCCGCAACGCGTCATCGACGCTCGTGCCGTGCAGTGCCTCCTGCAGGATCGATTGCATACGCACCCGCACGTTGGTGCTGTAGCGCTCGCGGGGCAGGTAGACGAGGCAGGAGAAGAACCGCCCGAACACGTCGCGGCGCATGAACAACCGGAGCCGTCGACGCTCCTGCAGGTGCAGCACGCCGATCGCGGTCTCGTACAGCTCGCGAACCGAAATCTGGAAGAGGTCGTCGCGCGGATGGTCTTCGAGAATCTTCAGCAGGTCCTTGCCGCTGTGGCTTTGCGGCGGATAGCCCGAACGCTCGAAGACGGCCGCGACCTTGCGACGCAGCAACGGCACCGAGACGACGCTGGTGATGTAGGCGCTCCAGGTGAAGAGGCCGAGGAACCGGCGCTCACCGACGACCGCGCCCGCATCGTCGAACAGCTTCACCCCGATGTAGTCGAGATACACCGTGCGGTGCACGGTCGATCGCGAGTTCGCCTTGGTCACCATGAGCAGCTTGGGGTCGCGGATGCGCGCCCGCACCTGTTCCGGGAACTCGGTCAGAGCGCGCGGCTTCGGCTTGTCGGGGCGCAGCAGCCCGAGGCCTGTGCCGGGCACCGCGGCGAGGGCGTCGACGCCACCGTCGTCGACCAGCCGGTACTCGCGATACCCGAGGAACGTGAAGTGGTCGTCGGCGAGCCAGCGCAGGAACTCGGCGGTCTCGGCCGCCTCCTCGGGATCGACTCCTCGCGGCGGCGCGGCGGCGAGCTCGGCGGCCAGCCGCTGCGCGTTCGCGCGCATGCGCGGCCAGTCCTCGACGGCCTCGCGGACGTCGCGCAGGACTTCGAGCAGCCCGCGGCAGACGGCCTCCTCGGCATCGGCGCCGGGTTGGCGGCTCACCTCCAAGTGCATCCACGACTCGACCAGCGCCTCACGTGGCGCCTCGTGGGCGTCCAACGTGCCGAGGACGTCGAGCAGGTTTCCTTCGAGATCGCGCCGGACGACGAACTGCGGATGGATCACCAGCTGCAACGCGATGTCGTGGCGCAACAGCTCTTGGGTGACCGAGTCGACGAGGAACGGCATGTCGTCGGTCACGACCTCCACGACCGTGTGCGGCACCCGCCCCTGGAGTTGTTCGGCGGACGGCGTGAACACCCGCACCTTCTGCGTTCCCGGTACGCGAACCTGTGCGAACTCGCGGTGCCCGCAGCCCACGTCGACGAGTTCGGCCGCGGGCCAGGGCAAGATGTCCTCAGCGGCGACGTGCCGGAAATACCGGTCGAGGAAGGCGGCCAGCTCCACTTCGGTGTCTGCGCCGGGCCTCGCGGCGGCCGCTCGCGAGAGCGCCGCCTCGTGTGCCGCCGCTCGGATCAGCTCGGCCTTGCGTTGCTCGGAAAGCTCGTCGGGGCGGTCGAAGCCGCCCGGGGCGCGCGGCGCTGCGCCAGTGGAATCGCCCGCGACGTCGGTGGCTTGGCCGGTCATCGACCGTCCATGTGTGGGTAGCGGTAGTCGGTCGGCGGGGCGAAGGTCTCCTTGATCGCCCGAGTCGAGGTCCAGCGCTGCAGGTTCTGCTTCGAACCGGCCTTGTCGTTGGTGCCGCTGGCGCGGCTGCCGCCGAAGGGTTGCTGACCGACGACCGCCCCGGTCGGCTTGTCGTTCACGTAGAAGTTGCCGGCCGCGTAGCGCAGCGCTTCGGAGGCGGCCACGACCGCGGCGCGGTCTTGCGCGACCACCGCGCCGGTCAGCGCGTAGGGGGCAACGTCGGCCGCCTGCGCCAGCACCTCGTCGTACCGTCCGTCGTCGTACACATGCACCGCCAGGAGCGGGCCGAAGTATTCGGTCGTGAAGACTTCATCGGTCGGATCGTCGGCGAGAAGAAGCGTCGGGCGCACGAACCACCCTTCGGCATCTGCCAGCTCGCCTCCCGCGAGCACCGAGATGGACGCCGTCGCCCGCGCCCGGTCGATCGCATCACCGAGCCGCCGGAACGACCGGCCGTCGATGACCGCACCCATGAAGTTGGAGAAGTCGGTGACATCTCCCATCGCCAAGGAGTCGACCTCGTCGACGAAGTCGCGCTCGAGCCGGCGCCAGATCGAGCGCGGGATGTAGGCGCGCGACGCCGCCGAGCACTTCTGCCCCTGGTATTCGAACGCGCCACGCACCAGCGCGGTACGCAAGACGTCGACGTCGGCCGAGGAGTGCGCGACGACGAAGTCCTTGCCGCCCGTTTCACCGACGATGCGCGGATAGTTGCGGTACTCGCCGAGGTGCTGCGCGACCGTGGTCCACAGATGGCGAAACGTCGGCGTCGAGCCGGTGAAGTGGATGCCCGCCAGCTCGCGATGAGTGAGCGCGACCTGCGAGACGGCCGCGCCGGTGCCCGTGACCATGGTGATGACGCCGGGCGGCAGGCCGGCCTCCTCCAACAGCGCCATCAAGAAGTGCGCGGAGAACTGCTGCGTGGGCGAGGGTTTCCAGACGCTCACGTTGCCCATGATCGCCGGCGCGGTCGGCAGGTTCCCCGCGATGGAGGTGAAGTTGAACGGTGTGATCGCCAGCACGAAGCCTTCGAGCGGCCGGTGGTCGAGGCGGTTCCACACCCCGGGCGAGGAGGTGGGCTGCTCCTCATAGATCTGGCGCGCGAACGCGACGTTGTAACGCCAGAAGTCGGCGAGCTCGCAGGCGGCATCGATTTCGGCCTGAAAACAGGTCTTGCTCTGCCCCAACATCGTTGCGCCGTTGATCGTTTCGCGCCACGGCCCGGTGAGCAGCTCGGCTGCCTTCAAGAACACGGCGGCTCGATCGTCGAAGCTCGTCGCTCGCCACGCGGCGGCGGCCGAGAGAGACGACGTCACCGCCTCCTCGACGTCGGCCGGGGTTGCCTCGCCGAGGGTTCCGAGCACGGCACGCCGTCGATGCGGCTGGACGACGTCGATGCGCTCGCCGCCGCCGAGGCGGCTGCCACCCGGCGTCCCGAGGGTCATCGCCAGCTCGAGCGGTTCGCCGGCGAGCTCCTTCAGTCGGGACTCCAGCCGCGCACGTTCCGGGCTGCCGGGGCTGTACTCCAGGATCGGCTCGTTGCGCGGGGTCGGTACCGCTGTGACGGCGTCCATCGTTTCCACACTCCCGGTCATGCTCGCGGGTGCTCGCGGGCCGGTGGCCGCCGGCGCTCGCGGGTCTCGCTCACGCCGGCGCGGTCATGAAACTCCTTCCCATCCTGGCACGCAGTGACGTGCCGAGCGCCAAACTGCACCGCCTTGAGCGGTCAGTCGAGCAGGAAGGCGATCTCGGTGGCCGCGTACCACTGCAGTTCGTGGTCGTCGAGGCCGTCGAGCAGGAAGGCGGTCTCCTCGTCGGCGGCACCGGCAGCGCCGAGCGACGCCAGGGCAGCGCGCAGGTCAGCAGCGGCCGCGAGGTCGTCGACGTGGGCGCTGGCCAGTGCCTCGAACGGCACCGCGACGTCGAGCCGAACCGCGGCGACATCCACGCCGGGGGCCTGGTGCACGGCAGCGTCGGGGACGTCGGCAGCGAGCACGACCCGGCGAGGCGCAGCCCTTTCCTCGTCGGCGGGGCCATCGCCGGTGCGATCGGGGCCCTGACCGCTCGCCGGCTGCTCCGCGGCGAGCAGGCGGAACGACGCCCGCGCGGCGTGGGTCATGGCCACGTATTCGAGTTCTTCGAGGTCGCCTTCTCGGTACCACTCCCGCAGGGCGGGGGTGACCGCGTAGGCGGTGGTGCCGGGCTCGACCAGCTCGACCCCGGGAGCCGGCTGACCGGCAGTCAACCGGACGCCGAGCAGGGCCAGCGTCGACGGGACGTACACGCGCACCGCGCCATGGTGTCACGGCAGCGGCTCGCCGCCTGCCGGGACCAGCCGGCACCTGGTGGCACCTGCTGGCCGGATCCGCCACAAATGATGTGCTCCAGGGCTCAGGCCAGCGGAAACGACGCCGAAAGAGCTAAGGACCGCCCGGCCGCAGCATCAGCTGGTGGCCCGGCCACGAACGCGATTCGACGGAGCGAGCATGCCCAGTGTCCCGACAGGTGCCGGCGCGTACGACACCGAAGCGGTCTACGGCCGATCCCTGGCCGTCAAGGTCAACGCGCCTGTCGTCCTCGCGGTGGCCGTGGCCGCCGCGTGCGCCGGCGTGGCACTGGCCGCCGGCGGCAAGTCACTGACCGCCGGCAGTCGAGCGGCGATCGTTACGACGCTCGTGGTCGGGGCAATCGCCGCGCTCGGCATCGGCTGGCGGGTGTCGCGCCGGATGCGTACCGACATCGCGGCCGTGCTCGCGGTTGCCGACGGCCTCGCCCGCGGCGACCTCACCCGCACGACGGGGGTCGACTCCCCCGACGAGATCGGCCGGTTGGCGAGCGCACTCGACCAGGCCACCACCCACCTCCGGCAGGACTTGGTCTCGGTCAACGCACACGCCGGCACGCTGGCGACGGCGTCCGTCGAACTCACGAACGTCGCCTCCGCGCTGGGCAACTCCGCGGAAGCCGCCTCGAACCAGGCGACCGCATCGGCTGATGCGGCAAGCGCGGTGACCAGTCACGTGCAAGCCGTCGCGACCGGTGGCCAGGAGATGGGCAGCTCGATCCGCGAGATCAGCGTGAACGCCAGCGAAGCGACCCGGGTGGCCGCGCAGGCGGTTACCGTCGCGGCGTCGACGAACGACATGGTGACCCGGCTGGGGGAATCGTCGTCGCAGATCGGCCAGGTCGTGAAGGTCATCACCTCGATCGCCCAGCAGACCAACCTGCTCGCGTTGAACGCCACGATCGAAGCGGCCCGCGCGGGCGAGGCCGGCAAGGGTTTCGCGGTCGTCGCCGGGGAGGTCAAGGACCTGGCGCAGGAAACGGCGAAGGCCACCGAGGACATCGCGCGCCGGGTCGACGCGATCCAGGGCGACACCGCGGGTGCGGTTGCCGCGATCAGCGAGATCAGTTCGATCATCGAACGGATCAACGAGATCCAGACGGTCATCGCCTCGGCGGTCGAGGAGCAGACGGCGACCACGAACGAGATGAACCGCAGCATCGACGAAGCCGCCGCGGGCGCGCACGAGATCGCCGAGCGGATCGGGCAGGTCGCCCACGTCGCGCAACAGACCGCCGGCACGGTCGGCAGCGCACGCAACGCCGCGCAGGAGCTGGCGCAGATGTCGAACCAGCTCCAGCAGCTCGTGTCGCGCTTCCGCTACTGACGAACCGGCTGCTGTTCCCGCACTCCCCGTCGTCCGGACCGGCGTGCCCGGCGACCACCCGCGCGACGCTGCACGCCGCTACCGGTACTACTGCTTGCGAGCCCGGCGTAGCTCGCCACGAGCGGAAGCAGCGCCAGTCGAGCCGGCGAGTCGGCGGCGACCTCGCCGATAGCCCTCCCCGACGCCGCTGCGTGGTCGAAGGCGGGGCGGTCGTCGGGCACGAAGACGACGTCATTCACCGCCGTGTACCGCGCGAGTGCAGCAGCAATCTGCACGCGCGCATCGCCGTGCACCGGACCCTTCCGCAGCCGGTTCACGACGACCTGCACCCCCGCGTCGGGCACGACCTCGCGCAACTCCGCCAGGCCGCGAATCAACCGCTGTAGCCCGATCGGGTCGGCGGATCCGACGGCGACGACGTGGTCGGCGTCGGCCAGGGTTGCGAGCGTGGCGCCGTTGCGACGTGGGGCGGTGGTGTCGTAGCTGAGCTCTTCGTCCTGCTCGAGGCAAAAGCCACAGTCGACGACGGTCAAGCGGGCGAGTCGCCGGGCAAGTGCGTAGACCGCGAGCAGACCAGCCGGGCGCAGTTCGGGCCATCGGTCGGCGCGCGAGATGCCGGTCAGCACCCGCAGATCGGGGGTGACGAACCGAGCCAGCCGAGCCAGCGCCGGCACGTCGAGGGTGCCTGCATTCGCTTGGCGGACGGCAGCCGCAAGGCCAGGCGCTTCGTCGAGCAACCCGAGCGACTGGGCGACGACGCCGCCGTAGGTGTCTGCGTCGGTGAGCAGGCTCGGGCAACCCGCGCCGGCGGCCTCTGTGGCGAGGGTGACCGCCACCGTCGTTCGGCCCGGCGCGCCGGTCGGCCCCCAGACAGCGATCAGCCGGCCGCCGCCTTCGGGAATCGGGTCGACGACGGTACCCGCACTCGGATCGTTGCGCGACACATCTGAGTCTGGGAATGCAGCTCGGGGTTCGGCATAGCCCGTCGTCAGCGGCTCGACGCCACCTGTCGCGACGCCGCCCGCTATCGCCGCGGTCACCTGTGCCGCGACGGCGCTCGGGCCGGCGTCACTGCTCAACACGTAGCGAAGACCGAGCTGGCGCAACCGGCGCTCACCGCCGTCGTCCCCGGGCGCCACGAGGCCGATGACGGCGATGCCGGCGGCGGCCAACCGGCTGAGCGCATCGCGGTCGAGCCGGCGAAGGTCTGCCGACACGATGACGGCCCGGGCGATGCCCGCGGCTGCTGCCGAGAGCAGGTCGGTGATGTCGACGCAACGGCGGACGACGTGGATGCCGTGGTCTTTTCGTTCGAACGCCGACACCAGATCGGCTTCCCATACCGCGTCGCCGGCCGCGGTGAACACCGGAACTCTCATGTGCCGGCCGACGGTGTCGCCGCAAGAGCCGGCGTGCCCGCGGCCGCCCCCGCGGATGCGACGAAAGGCCCCGGCGACGGCTCGGCGACCGATCCCGCAGGCACCCGGACGACGTCGAGCGCTCCGGACTCCGCAGCAGCCACGACCGCATGGACGTAGGGCGAGGGGACGGCGAGCACCAACCCCGATCCGTTCGAGCCGAGTCCGGAATCGGCGACCGTGTCGCTGACCGTCACACCGGCGAGCACGAGCTGCGGTCTTGCCTGCACGTCTTGGCCGGCGTTGTGCCGAACGGTCACGTAGAGGTCGACCTGGATTCCGCGCAGGTCGCCTCGGGGCATGTGGAGCTTGTCGACCGGCACGGTGACCAACCTGGTCGGCGCGGGTGTTTTCGGCGGTACGGCGTCGGTACCGATGAGGTCGCCGGCCTGGAGCGGGACCGTCGTCGTCCGACCGACCAAGCTTCCACTCGACGCGGAGTAGTAACCGCCGCCGTGGTCGTGGAAGCGCACGCGGACCACGATGACATCGGACGCCGTGAGTGTGGTGCCTGGCGCGAGGTCGCGCGAGGCCGCCCAGACCTCGTCGTAGTGGTCGGCCGACGCGAGCACCTTGGCGCCGACGACCACGGACAACAGCACGAGAACGATGCCCGCGACCAATCGACCGTCGAGCCACGACGGCGACTTGACGCGCCGAGCGCGGACCGCGGGCAGCTCGCTCGCTACCCGAGTCGGACTGCCGCCGACCGCCGTGCTCACCGGTGTCACAGGCTCTCCCGCTGGTCGCTGGACTGGTGGTTCCGCTTGTCCTGCTGACGTGCGAGCAGGGTTCCGGGCGCAATTGTGCCGGTGATGTTAGCAGCGGCAAGCGGCCGCAAGGAACCTGTGGATGCCGCGAGCGAACCGCGCCAAATGGTGGCAGACTTGGGCCACCTACAGCAGATCGGCACTGCTGAGAGCACTATTGCGGAGGCTGACCGTGGCATCGGCCGAGAAGCGGTTCTTGTTGCTGTCCGACGTCGCCGACGTCCTGAACATCTCGGCGGCGCAGGCCTACGCGCTCGTCCGCTCCGGTGAGCTGCCTGCCATCAAAGTCGGCGGGCGCGGGCAGTGGCGCGTCGAGAGCAGTGTCTTGGAGCGATACATCCAGGATGCCTACAGCCGCACCCGTGACTTTGTGACGACGCATCCGTTCGGCGGCGGCGAACCCGACGACTGACCAAGGGGTCGCGGGCGCGGGGCTACCCGTCGATTCCACCCTCCGACGCGACTCAGGCACGCCGGACCATGGCCAATCCGTGGAGCGGAATCGTACGCACCATCCGGACGGCGCCGCGCCGACGCACCTCGCCGGGCAGGTGCTCGGCAAGCTCGACGAAGTCATTGCCGACTCGATCGAAAGTCCCGGTGGCGATGCTCCCGTCGACGAGGAAGACCGTGACCGGGGAGCGATCCCGCACCACGCCGCGCAGCGCGTAGCCGAGCCGTAGTCTCGCTTCCACTGCCGTCTGCGGCAGCGGTGCCGCACTCTGCGCGACCAGGCCGGTCATCGAAACGATGGCGGCGATCGCGACGAGCGCTTCCTGGTGGGCGGTCGGCGCGGAGCCGCCAGCACTCTCACCGACCAGAAGCCAGTCCGGCCCTACGGTCGCAAGCCTGCCCTCGACGACGCCGGTGCCGCGCACGCGAAGGACGACATCCTCCCCGCGGGCGGCACGCAACCGGTCGATGAAGCGCAGCGCGCTCAGTTCGCGACGGCCGCGGTCCGCGACTTCCGCAGCCAACTCGGCGTCAGCGGCGGCGTCGAGCTGGCCCTCGAGGTCGTCGAACAGCTCCTGCCAGCGCATCGCCGCCGCCCTCCCTCCAAGGTGCTCGCCGGCCGCGCACTGATCCGGGCCGAAGCCAGGCCGGGCGCCCACAGGCTACAGCGAAATGACCACTGCAGCGGTTGACAAGAACCAACCAGCACTGTTGAGATGCATCCGCAAGCAAACGAAGGCATACGCAAGGGTTTCCAGCCAGCAGGGCACGCGGCGGCACAGCCGGCGGCCCATCACGACAACGAGCACGGAGCGTCGAATGATCAAGCCCGGTCCCGACACCACCTGCGCCTTCGGCATGGCCAGGAGTCTGGGCTCCGCGTGCGCGGCGGTGAGCGCCGCGGCCATCACCGTGTGGGCGGTCGGCCCACCGCGCCGGGCCGTGACCGTGATCGCACGCAGCTATCGCCTCGGCGCCGAACCATTCGACGACGTACTGGTGGCGGCGGCGTCGCTGGTCACGCTCGCGCTCGTCGGGTGGCTTCTCGTCGTCGTCGTCGTGGAGCTCGTCGCGCAAGCGCCTGGCGTGTTGGGGTGTGCAGCGCGCGGCCTCGCCCGGCGAGTGGCGCCACATTCGATCCGCACGCTGACGCAAGCAGCGCTCGGTCTCGCAGTCGTCACGGCCCCGGTCGCGCCGACAGTCGTGGCTCTGGTGCCAGCTGCCGCAGCAGTACCAGCGAGCATCGTGCCCATCGCCCGACCGGCACCGGTCGGGCCGATCGTCATCACCCCGCTCGACCGGCCGTCCGGCCCATTACCGGATCCGCCGCCGCAGATACCCGCGCTAGACCGGCCGATGCTGCAAGCGCCACCATCCCTCGCAGCGCCACCATCCCTTGCAGCGCCACGGCCGGCAGCGTCCGCATCGCCGGCGCATGAACAGCCGACGCCGGAACACGTGACGCCGCCGCCTTCACCGCCGGCGCAGACCCGCACAGCCACCGTCTCGCCAACCACCGGCGTGCCAACCACCGGCGTGCCGACGCCGGTGACCAGCCCGACGCATCCCTCCTGGCCACCGAACGACATCACAGACACCTATGTCGTGCGGCGAGGCGACACCTTGTGGGACATCGCAGCCCGCCGGCTCGGCCCGGGGGCCACCGCGGCGCAGATCGCCCGCGAATGGCCGCGCTGGTACACGGCAAACCGCAGCGCAATCGGCGCAGACCCGAACGTGCTCCATCCCGGTCAGCTCTTGCACCCGCCACCACCGGCGCCCTAGCCGCACTATCCGCATCGGACCGGCGCCGCGAGTGACCGGTTCGACGACACCATGGAGACCCCACATGACCACGACCCAGGAATACAGCGGCCCCCTGCACCGCCTGCCGGTCCGCGATCCGCAGCCTCCGCTCGACGACGACCCCACCTCTGCGATCGGGCCGGCACCCGATCGACCGGCGCACGGCGGCCCCGTGCAGGGCGCGCTGGCCCTCGCCTTCTCGCTCACGTCAGGGCTGCCGGCCGTACCGGCACCGGCACCCGACACCGGCGGCCGGCACCTGCGACTCGTCGCAGCCGACGACCCCATCCGCCGTCCCGGCAGAGGGGCAAGGACCCAACGGGGCCGCCAACGCGATCAGACCGACGACGACTTCGGGCCCCGGCCGACGCCACGCGCGTTCTTGCCACCCCCGCGCCCATGGGCCGCCAGGCTGGTGCAAGCGATCGTCGAAGTCGCGATGGGTGCCCGACCGGCAGGGCAGCTCGTGCGGTGGACGACGAGTGAGGTCTACGACGCCATCCGACACCGAGTCAGCCTCGTGGCGAGCACGCCGCCGGCCGGTCGCGCACCGAGAGCCGCCCACGTCCGCTCCGTTCATCTGAGCGAACCCGCGGACGGCGTGGCCGAGGTGTGTGCCCTCGTCCAGCACGGCTCGCGGTGCCGCGTCATCGCGTTGCGGTTGGAGGGCTTCGATGGCCGCTGGCAGTGCACGGCGTTGCAGTTCGGTTAGCCGGCTCGGCGCTCGCGGCGGCAAGTCTCAGCTGAGATTGCGCGGGTCTCCGTGGCAGCGCTTGTACGCCTTACCCGAACCGCACGGGCACTTGGCGTTGCGCGGTGTGCCCGCGTACATCAGCTCCGGCTCACCGGCGCCCCCGTCGGAAGCAGTCGAGCTTGCGCCGCCCGAGCCGTTGCGCGAACTTGCGGCCTGCCCAGACCCGGCCGCACCGTCGATCGTCGGCGCCGAGTACTCGAGCCGGCTCGGCCGGCTCGGGGCGAGCAGCTTCGCGATCGGTGAGTTGGTCGCCAACGGTTCGGGCGCTCGCCGCGGCTGCTGCGGCACGCCATGCGTGCCGTCGCCAGTCGGCGCCAGCGCGTCGGCGTCCCACGCGGGCCCGGCTTCGGCCGCCCCTGCGGGTTCACCGGCCTGCGCCGGCTCGCCGGCTTCCGCCGGTGGCGCGACGTTGACCTCCACCTCGGCGTTGAACAGCAGCTGGACGGACTCCTCCTTGATGGCGTCCATCATCACCTGGAACATCGTGAAACCCTCGCGCTGGTACTCGACCAACGGATCGCGCTGCCCATAGGAACGAAGCTGGATGCCTTCCTTCAGGTAGTCCATCTCGTAGAGATGCTCGCGCCACTTGCGGTCGAGCACCGACAAGACGACGCGGCGTTCGAGTTCACGCATGACCGGCTCGCCGTCCGGCTTGTCGCCGAAGCCCTGCTCGCGCGCGTCGTACGCCGCGTGGGCGTCGGCGACGAGCTCTTCGATGAGGAAGTCGGCAGACAACCCCGTGCGGTCGCCCCCACCGGCTTCGACGATCTGGTCGATCGTCATGCTCACCGGGTACAGCGCCTTCAGCGCGGTCCACAGCTGGTCGAGATCCCACTCCTCTGCGTAGCCCTCCGCCGTCGCCTCCGTCACGTAACTGCGGATGACGTCGTCGATCATGTGGCTGACCTGCTCGTGCAGGTCGTCGCCTTCGAGCACCCGGCGGCGCTCGGCGTAGATGACGGTGCGCTGCTTGTTCAGCACCTCGTCGTACTTCAACACGTTCTTGCGGATCTCGAAGTTCTGCTGCTCGACCTGGGTCTGCGCAGAACGGATCGCGCGCGTGACCATCTTCGACTCGAGCGGCACGTCTTCGGGGAAGTTCAGCCGCTCCATGATCCGCTCGACCATCGGGCCGTTGAACAATCGCATCAAGTCGTCGCCGAGGGAAAGGTAGAACCGCGACTCACCCGGGTCGCCCTGACGGCCGGCGCGTCCACGCAACTGGTTGTCGATGCGCCGCGAGTCGTGTCGCTCGGTGCCAAGCACGTACAGGCCGCCCAGCTCGACGACTTCGTCGTGCTCGCCCGCGACCGCGTTCTTCCACTTCTCCAGCGAAGCCGGCCACGCCGCTTCGTATTCGTCGGGCGTCTCGACCGGCGAAAGACCCTGTTCGGTGAGCTCGAGCTGCGCGAGGAACTCCGGGTTGCCGCCGAGCATGATGTCGGTACCGCGGCCCGCCATGTTGGTGGCAACGGTCACGGCGGCCTTCCGGCCGGCCTGCGCCACGATCGCGGCCTCTTTCTCGTGGTACTTCGCGTTCAGCACCTCGTGGGGAACGCCGCGCCGCAGCAACAGGCTCGACAGCAGTTCGGACTTCTCCACCGACGTCGTGCCGACCAGCACGGGCTGGCCCTTCTCGTGCCGCTCGGCGATGTCGTCGACGACCGACTCGAACTTCGCCTTCTCGGTCTGGTACACGGTGTCGGACTGGTCGAGCCGCTGCATGGGTCGGTTCGTCGGGATCGGCACGACGCCGAGCTTGTAGATCTGGTGGAACTCGGCCGCCTCCGTCATGGCGGTACCGGTCATGCCGGAGAGCTTCTCGTAGAGCCGGAAGTAGTTCTGCAGGGTGATCGTGGCGAGGGTCTGGTTCTCCTGCTTGATCTGCACGCCTTCCTTGGCCTCGAGCGCCTGGTGCATGCCCTCGTTGTAGCGGCGGCCGTAGAGGATGCGGCCCGTGAACTCGTCGACGATCAGCAACTCGCCGTCCATGATCACGTAGTCCTTGTCGCGCTTGTAGAGCTCCTTCGCCTTCAGCGCGTTCTGCAAGTAACCGACCAGCGGCGTGTTCGCCGACTCGTAGAGGTTCTCGATGCCCAGCCAGTCTTCGACGCGCTGCACGCCGCGCTCGCTGATCGCGATGGTGTGCTTCTTCTCGTCACACTCGTAGTCGCCTTCGCCTTCTTCTCCCCGCTTGAGGCGGGCGGCCAGCGCGGCGAAGTCGGTGTACCACTTCAGGTTCATCTCGGCGGGGCCACTGATGATGAGCGGTGTGCGCGCTTCGTCGACGAGGATCGAGTCGACCTCGTCGACGACGGCGTAGAAGTGACCGCGCTGCACCAACTCTTCGCTGCTCCACGCCATGTTGTCGCGCAGGTAGTCGAAACCGAACTCGTTGTTGGTGCCGTAGGTGACGTCGGCCCCGTACGCGACGCGACGATCGGCCGGCACCTGCTGCGGCAGGATCACCCCGACGTCGAGGCCGAGGAACCGGTGCACCCGGCCCATCCACTCGGAGTCTCGCTTGGCCAGGTAGTCGTTGACCGTGACGACGTGCACGCCCCTGCCCGCGAGAGCGTTGAGATAGACCGGCAGGGTCGAGACGAGCGTCTTGCCTTCGCCGGTCCGCATCTCCGCGATGTTGCCCAGGTGCAGCGCCGCGCCACCCATCAGCTGGACGTCGAAGTGCCGCTGGCCGAGCGTCCGCTGGGCCGCCTCACGAACCGTGGCGAACGCCTCGGGCATGAGATCGTCGAGGCTCTCACCGTCGGCGTAGCGCTGCTTGAACTCCGCGGTCTGCCCCCGCAGCTCGGCGTCGCTCATGGCCTTGAAGTCGTCCTCGACGGAGTTGACCTGGTCGGCGATCGCCTTGAGATGGCGGATGATCTTGCCCTCGCCGGCGCGCATCAGCTTGTCTAGGAGAACTGCCACGGAATTCGGCTCCTCGGTGCGAACTGCTTCTGCACGTAGACGTAGAACGGCCAGAACGACGGCCTGCCAGAGGGTGTGCAGGCAGGCGACCGCGGACGACGCGGAGTGCCGCCCCTGCCATCGTAGGCGAGTGGGCGCCCGCGCGGGCACCGTCACCGCCGCGACATACGATCTGCCGCCATGGTGACACTCCGCAGTGAAGCGGCCCCGATGCCGGCGTCAGCTCCGGAGTTGACCGCAGCGCAAGCGCGGCGGCTGGCGCTGCGCGCCCAGCGTCTGATCGGAGCACCCGACCGCCGCGGCGCCGGGGGCGGGGCCGCTGGGCTCGTCCGCACCCTGGGCGCCGTCCAGCTCGACACGATCTCCGTGCTGGCCCGCTCCCACGAACTGGTCGCCTACGCCCGGCTCGGCGCGATCGGCCGCGAACGCGTCGAAGACGCGTATTGGGGTGGCGAAGCGTTCGAGTACTGGGCGCATGCGGCCAGCGTCGTCCCGCTCAGCAGCTGGCCACTGTGGGCCTTCCGGCGCCGCCACTACCGCGGCCGAGCGGCGGTATGGGGGCAGGAGTCCCCGGCGACCGGCCGCGGTGGTGGCAGCGACGTCCTCGCCCGGCTGCGCGCCGAGGGCCCGCTCACCGCGACCCAGCTGGGCGGCGCGAAGAACGGCACCTCGTGGTGGGGCTGGTCCGACGTCAAACACACCGTCGAATACCTGCTCGCCACCGGTGAGGTGATCTGCCACCGGCGCACCGGATGGCGGCGCGTCTACGACCTGCCGGAACGCGTCGTCCCCGCCGACCTGCTGCACGACGACCTCGACGACGACAGCTGCCAGGTCCAGCTGATCGCGCTCGCGGCGACCGCACTCGGTGTCGCGACGGCGGGCGATCTCGCCGACTACTTCCGGTTGAAACGAGCCGACGTCGTCCGGCTGGTTTCGCGCACCGACCTCACACCCGTCCGCGTCGAATTCTGGCGCGACCCCGCGTGGGCCGACCCGCACCTGCTCGCTGAACCGACCCGTGGCCGGCACCGCACCACGCTGCTTTCGCCGTTCGACTCCCTGGTCTGGGACCGCAAGCGCACCGCGCGGGTGTTCGGGTTCGATCACCGGCTCGAGGCCTACGTGCCCAAGCACAAGCGGACGCACGGCTACTTCACGATGCCGGTGCTCGCCGGCGGTGAGCTGATCGCCCGGCTCGACCCTGCTCGGGTCGGCGGCACGCTGGTCGCCCGGCACCTCGCACTCGAGCCGGCGGCGGCCCGGCCGGCGCGGCTCGAAGCCACCGCGGCAGCGATCCAGCTGGCGCTACGGGAGGCCGCAACGTGGGTCGGTTGCGACGAGGTTTGTGTCGAACGGGTGCAACCCGAGGCGGCCCGCGCGGTCGTGCTCCGGGGCCTTCAGCCGTAGTGGCGCAGCTGCGGCCAGATCGCCGACCACGGCGCGGCGGTACGGCACACCTGCACGGGTCGGCCCTGCTCCTGGTTGTCGAGGCCGACGCCGTTGTCGACCGTGGCGGCCACCCGGCATCCGGTGAAGAATGCGCCCGGCCCGAACTGGCCCCCGAAGCCGATCAGAACCACGCTGGTGGCCGTCTCGGGTGGCGGACCCCACTCGGCGAACCCGTTGTGGCCGCTGTACGCGTGGGGCAGCCCGTACTTGCCGCCGAGCACGTCGACCGCACCGGCTTCGCCATAGTTGCCGGTGACGATGACCGCATTCGCGCGCTCGCTCGGTGGCATCGAAAGCCAGGCTTGGTCGATCGTCGCGACGAAGCGCGGCCAGCCGACCGTCTCGCCGATGTCGGGGTTGACGGCCATCACGAAGCTGCCGTGGAGATCACGCGCCGGCAATACCGGCAGCCCAGTGACCACGCTGGCGACAGCCGCGAACGCCACCACGGTGGCCAGTACCGGAACGCGGCGCCGGCCACGCGTCGTCCACTCGGCCGTCGGCACGGCGCCGAGCGCCAGTAGGAGCGGGTACAGGCTCGCGATGTAGTAGGCCTTGCCGTTCGCGATGAGATAGACGACGGCAAGCGCCGCGTAGGTCAGCGGCAGGAAACGCAGCGATTGCATCGCGGGGCGACGGAACGGCAGGAGTAACCCCGCCACCCATATCGGCACGAGCAGCGGGCTGACGAGCAGCAACTGGAACGGGATGAAGCCGGCTCGACCGCCTTCGGCGGAACCTGCGACCTGACCGGCCACGGTGATCTGCGGCCAACCGTGCATCGCCTGCCACACGACGTACGGCAGCGCCAGCAGGGCCGCGACGCCGGCGCCGGCAGCCAACCACCGTGACCGCAGCGGCCAGCGGGGGCCGGCGATCGCCAGCATGACGACCGAGAAGAAAGCGACCAGCGCAACTTGCGGTTTCGCCTCGAAGCCGAGACCGGCCACGGCGCCGGCGAGCACCAGGGTGCGACCGTCGTGCCGGATCATCGAGCGGATCATCAGCCAGCCGAACGCTGTGGTGCTCAGGAGGTCGAACGTCGTCGTCGTGACGAAGTGGCCGACCGCCAACGCGAAGCCACCCGACGCGGTCGCGGCCGCCGCGATGGTTTGCGCGCGGGAACTGCCGCCGATCTCGCGGGCGACCAGTGCCGCAAGCAAGACCGTCGCGGCCGCTGCCAACGCGGAAGGCAGCCGAAGCAGCAGCAACGAACCCGGAGCGATCGCGTGCATCGCCCATGAGATCAACGGCACCAGCGGCGGTTGGTCGGGATATCCGGCGGCCGGGTGCGAACCCGAGACGATGAAGTACATCTCGTCTCGGTGATAGCCGTAGCGTGTGCTGGTCGTGAGCAGCACGCTGAGTTGGACGGCGACAATCGGGCCGACCCAACGAGAAAGCGGTACGGCGCCCGCTGGCCCGCGAGGCACGCGTCCGCGGCGGACCACCGGAGTCGTCGCGGCCACATCCACGATCAGCCAGCGTACGCAGGGAACGGCCGCAGGCAGGCGTGTCGATCGAGGCTAAGGTCCTGATTCTGACGGGGCCTGGGCCAGGCAGCGCGGAACGAGAGAGGCGGCGGCGTGGTGCTCGAGCGGATGCCCGCTGCCGAGGTGACCATCACGTCGGAGCTGGTCGGAGCGCTCCTCACCGACCAGCAGCCCGATCTCGCGCAGCTGCCACTGACACTTCTCACCAGCGGCTGGGACAACGCGATCTACCGGCTCGGCGATCACTACGTCGTCCGGCTGCCGAGGCGAGAACTGGCCGCCGACCTGATCCGCACCGAACAGCGCTGGCTCCCAGCACTCGCCGCGCGCGTGCCGTTGCCCGTGCCTGAACCGCTCCGCATCGGCCGGCCCGGCCACGGCTACCCGTGGTGGTGGACCGTCGCGCCGTACTTCGCGGGGCGCTCGGCAGCGATGACGCCGCCGGACGACCCGCACGAAGCAGCGGTCACCCTCGGCGGCTTCCTCGGCGCGCTGCACAGCACCGCGCCGCCCGACGCACCCGCGAACACCTACCGCGGCGTCCCGCTCATTGCACGTACGGACGACTTCGCGCAACGCCTCCACCAGCTCCGCGAGATCGTCGACGTCGACTTGGCCCACGCCGCTTGGCAGGCCGGGCTCTCGGCACCGCCGTACGGCGGCGATCCGGTCTGGCTGCACGGCGACTTTCACCCAGCCAACATCGTGGTCGACGGTGGGCGGGTCAGCGCCGTCATCGATTTCGGCGACCTCACCTCCGGCGACCCTGCCACCGACCTCGCGATCGCCTGGATGCTGCTGCCGACCGAGTGCCGCGCAGAGTTCAGGAGCGCGTACGACGCCACGAGCGAGCGTGGATCGGACGACGACACCTGGGTGCGGGCGCGCGCTTGGGCGCTCGGACTCGCGCTGGCCTTCGTGAGCCGCTCGGCCGACAACCCATTGATGGCATCCGTCGGACTGCGCACGTTCGACGCCGTCCTCGCATCGTTGTGACGCGATCCGGCGCTGACGCTTCGACCCGCCGGCGCGCGGTTCGTGGACGTGCTGGTCAGGTGATCTCGAGCAACTTCTCCCGGACGGCGTAGACCACCGCTTCCATCCGCGAGTGGAGTTGCAGCTTCTCCAAGATGTTGCGCACGTGGTTCTTCACCGTGTTCTCGCTGATGAACAACTGCTTGGCGATGTCGCGGTTGTTGAGGCCCTTAGCGACGAGCCGCAGCACTTCCATCTCGCGATCCGTCAGCTTCGGAGCGGGTACCTGCTGGCGCGAGTCGCCGCGCTTGATCATCGAAGCGAACTCGGTGAGCAACTTCGACGCCATCGACGGGCTGATCAGTGATTGGCCGCCGTGCACGGCGCGGATCGCCGCCGCCACCTCGTCGATCGAAATCTCCTTGAGGAGGTAGCCCATCGCGCCGGCTTTGATCGCGTCGTAGAGATCGGCTTCCTCGTCGCTGATCGTCAGCATGATGATCTTCGCCGACGGGACGACGTCCTTGATGCCGGTACATGCTTCGATGCCGGTGCGCTTGGGCATCCGGACGTCCATCAGCACGATGTCGGGCAGGGTCTCACTGGCCTTCGCGACGGCTTCCGCGCCGTCACTCGCTTCGCCGACGAGTTCGATGTCCGGTTCTTGGGTCAGCACCATTTCCAAGCCGCGGCGAAACAGGGCATGGTCGTCGACGACGAGGACGCGGATCGGTTCACCCGGCGGCACTCGCACGAACGCCGGTGAGACGTCGGACCGGCCGTTGGCGTGTGGCGCCAACCCCTCATGTCGTTCGCTCACGGCGCCTCCTGCCTAACCGGGGCCGCCCCCGGCCGGTAAGGACATCCTGCCACCGATGGTCCTCTCCGCCCAAGAATGCGATGAACTGCCTGCTTCATCCCGCCTCGGCCTGCCGGGGAGCCCCGTCTGTCGAGCCGGCCGCCACAGCGGAGTCTCCCCCGGCTCCTGCAGTCTCAGCCGCATCGTCGCCCGCGGAATCCGCCCGGCCGTTCTCGGCCGGCGCGTCGACCAGGCGGATCACGCCGTAGTCGTAACCGCGGCGACGGTACACGACACTCGCCCGCCCGGTGTCCTTGTCGATGAAGAGAAAGAAGTCGTGGCCGACCAGCTCCATCTCGTACAACGCCTGGTCGAGAGTCATCGGCCGCGCCGGATGCTGCTTCTCGCGCACGACCATCGGACCGTCGGCGTCGAATACAGCGGCGTCATAGTGGTCGGCGATGGCGTCCGTGTCTGCGTCGTCCGGCGACACATCGACGTGGCCCGGTTCCTTGCCGGACTGCCCGGCCTTGCCGACCTTGCCGACCTTGCCGACCTTCCCGACCTTGCTGGCCTTCCCGACCTTGGTGGCCGGCGCATCCGGCGCCGCAGCAGTCGCCGCCGCGAGGGAGACCGGCGTCCGAGATCCCCGGTGCACGCGGCGCCGGTCAGCAGCGCGACGTAAGCGTGACTCGAGCTTGTCCCACGCGAGGTCGAACGCTGCAGTCAGCGTGTCGGCAGTCGCTTCTGCTCTGATCGCCGGGCCGCGCGAAACGCACGTGAGCTCCACCCGGTCAGACATCCCCGACAGGCGCGGGTTTCGTTCTCGAGATACTTCGATGTCGACTCGGATCGCCTTCGGACAAAGCTTTTCGACCTTCGCGAGCTTCTCCTCGGCGTATGCCCGCAACTTCGCGGGGACGTCGACATGCCTGCCCGTGACCATCATCTCCACCACGGATCCTCCCGAACTCGTCGGCCGAACTGCCCGAGCCTGCCAGGCAACCGGATGAGCGACGTCCGCCCGGCCGACCTGGTCTTCGACCCCACATTCGCCTGCCGAGGTGCTCGCGGCGCGCGGTTGCGCATCGGTGCCACTACTGACCTTCTCCCTGTCGGCGAGCATCGAGCTCACCTGAGGGGCAGGACTTACTCCTAAGCCGCACCGTGATCGGACGACGAAGAGTCGCCTTACGTGGGCCGTTTTGCCTGCGACTGGCATCGGCTTGTCGGCGTGTGAGCCCAGTAGCGAACCACACCTCGACGCAACCACGGACCCGGGCGGACGCCACCCCTCTAACGTAGCCCGCGACGACACCGCGCCGCACCCTCTCGCCCGCAGGAACGGCCGGTCAGCGCGGCGCGCGGACCGGACAACCAGTCAGCGCGGCGCGCGGCGAGCCGTGGCGGCGACGACCGCGGCCCCGATGACCTGCGCGCCCGCCGCCGCGAGCGCTCGAGCCGCCTCGGCAATCGTGGCGCCCGTGGTGATGATGTCGTCGACGACGATCACGGAGCTGCCCACCACGGCGATGGGCCGCCGGACGACGAGAGCGCCGGCCAGGTTGCGCTGCCGCTCGTCGACGCCGAGGCCGGCTTGATCCGCGACGGCACGCCGGTGTTGCAACACCGGCGTCACGGTCGCGGCGAAACCCGCCTCGCCCAGCAGCGCTGCGGAGACCGAAGCGAGGTCTCGAACCGCGT
Organism: uncultured Actinomycetes bacterium; assembly: GCA_963782965.1. GTDB lineage: Bacteria > Actinomycetota > Actinomycetes > Acidothermales > Acidothermaceae > CAWALV01. The sequence goes on along the minus strand of CAWALV010000002.1, from coordinate 1,092,850 downwards.
CGTAGCTGCGCTGCCGGCGCGCCGCGCGACGCGATGGGACGGGCACCAGGCGGATCGGCGCCGAGGCGTGGGCACCGGTCAGCGCAGCGACACAACTGGCGGCTGCGTGCGCGCCGAGCTCCGTTCGCAGGGCCCGCCGACCGCGCTCCTTGTAGGCGAGCAACAACGCGCGAAGTGTCCCGTCGTAAGCACCGCACGCGTAGACCGGCAGCGTCGGCAGGGTCGGCAGCGTCGGCAGGGTCGGCAGCGTCGGCAGGGTCGGCAAGACCGCCACGAGGGACGCCGATCGGGCGGCGACGTCGCCGCGACACGAGGCGCACACGCCGCGCCGCACCCGATCGCTGCCGCCGCAGCCCGCGCAGCAGCCGACCAGCACGAGATCGAGCGCCGCGTTCGCTAGACCCGAAAGTGGCAGCGGCGAGAACGGCGGCACCTGCCGAGCCTCCCGCACCCCGGGCAGCGGGTCGGGGTCGCGACCGTCACCTGTGATTCGTACCCGCCGACGCTGTGGAAGGCGGCTCGCCCGGCGTGCCCGGCCGGCGTCGTCAGCCGGGGTAGTTCGGCGAGGTGCCGGAGGTGAACAGCACCTGCCAGGTGTTGGAGCGCAACACCTCGATCTGGCGAGTCTTCGTCGCGACGACCAGCGGCTCGCCCGGTGCGGCCGCCAACGACACGGTGTCGGCGGGCACCTGCTGGGGGATGGCGTCCCAACCGTCGACGTCGACGGTCCAGGCCGTCGGGGCGTCGCTGCCGGTCGAACTCGCAAGGACGTCGAGGGTCGTCGAAGAGGCCCAGGTCACGGAGTCGGCCACGGGTTGCAACGAAGGAGCGACCGGATAGAGGCCGCCGATGACCTCCTTGTTGTCGTTCACCTCCACATGCCCGACCCACACCTGAGAGCCCGTCGTCGAGCGCGTGATCAGCGCCACCCGGCTACCGCCTCGTGCCACCTTCAACCCCACGATCACGCTGTTGCCGAGGTCGCCGTCGATCGTCACGACCTGGAACTTCGGCAGCGTCGTCGCAGTAGCGACACCTACCAGAATCTGTTGGCTGCCCGTACTCAGCTGTTGGACGGTCCACAAGTTGCCGAGCAGATCCCACGACGGCGTGGTGAAGAACGACGCGCCGCCGAGCACCGACTTGAAGCCGGTCACGGGCCCGACGTACAGCTGCTGGCCGCCGGTCACGGGCGCGACTCCGGCCGCCAGATCGACCGTGGAGCTACTCAGGTGCGGTGCGATCGCGAGGGCCGAAAGGCGCGGTACCGCACCGCTGGACGACGACAGGATCGGCACGCCGATCTCGTTGCGCGGAACCCCGTCGGTGTCGAGGTAGTAGAAACCGCTCACGTGCGCGCTGTCGGGGTCGTAACTGCTCCACGTCTTGGCGGTCTGCACGACCGCGTTGTGGCTGTTCGGCAACGGCTGCCCACCGGCCGTGATACGAACCTGTGCCGAAGGTTCGGCGTCGTGCACGGTCGCGACGATCTGGGCCGACGCTTGGTCGCGCTCGGTAGCGTTGAGATTCGCCAGCTCCGGCGGCAAGTCGACCGTGACGACCCCGTTGACGAACCTCACGGCAGGCACCGCGGTGGTTTGCGGAAGTGCGCTCGTCACGTGCGCCTTCGCCAACCATCCGGGAGGGCCCTGCATGAGCTGAGACAGCAGTTCGGCGAGCGCGCCCGCGCTGGAAGCGGCCGCAGTCGTCGTTCGAGGGAGGAAGACCTGGATCGGGACGAGGAACTGCCCGCCGGGGCTCACGAAGTACAGGTAGCCCCGCTGGTAGCTGTTCAACACCTCCGCCCGGTTGAGAATGAGGTAGCTGGGCGGTTTGGTGATGCGCCATTGCCCCTTGGCGTCAGCAGATGCCTTGGTCAGCGTGTACGTCACGTCGGATTGCGCGGTGGCCGGCGCGGGCTTGTAGGTGCCGTCGGCGGCGATCGTGCCGACCAGCTTGTCGACGACACGCACGGTCGCGGAGTCGCCACTGATGACCGTCGGCACCACCGACTCACCGGACTCGTCGATGACGTGCACGCTGCCGTCGGGCTGCCACGTGCGATCGACCAGGTACTGGTGAGAGATCGCGGGGTTGGTCAACACCTGGCTGGCCAGGCGGAAGCCGGCCACAATATCGCGCGGCGACATGCCGTCGACCGGACTCGCGGCTGGGACCTGGATGTTCGGCTGATTCACTCCCGCATTCGCGGCCTGCGCTCCCGCGTGCACCGCGCTATCGGTCGGAACCGTCGTGCATGCGCTGACAGCCAGCACGAACGCCGGCAACCCCAGCAGCGCGCGCGGGGATCGTCGCGACCGCTGTACCGCTGAACCGGCCGACCTCACCGTGGGCGTCCCTGCGTACCGACGGACGTTGCGCTGCCCGCCCCGCCCGCACTGTCGCCGGTGGCACCGGTGCCCGCGGCGCGCATGCTCCCCGACGTGCCGGGGATGCTGGCCGCTCCGGCGGCTCCGCTGCTCGTTGCCGGACCTGCGGCACCCCGAGCACCCGCGCCACCGCCATTGCCATCGCCGGCAATCGGCTCCTCGATCGACGACGCTTCTGGTGGCTGCACCGAGATCGGCGACTTGTCGAAGACGAAGCCCACGCGCCGGGGCAGCGTGAGCACGAAGTGGGCACCCCGGCCACGCTCCCCCCACGCCTGCAGGCGGCCGCCATGCAGATGGGCGTCTTCGGCGGCGATGGCCAGCCCGAGACCTGTCCCTCCGCTGCCGCGTGCCCGTGCCGGGTCAGCGCGCCAGAACCGGTTGAACACCAGCCCCGCCTCACCGGGGCGCAACCCGATCCCGTGGTCGCGGACGGCGATGGCTACTGCGCTCTCGTCGGCCGCGACTCGAACCTCGATCGGTTTGCCTTCACCGTGTTCGGTGGCGTTGACGAGCAGGTTGCGCAGAATGCGTTCGACCCGGCGTCCGTCGGCCTCGCACATGCATGGTTCTTCCGGCAGGTACAGCTCGATCCGGCTTCCTCGGCGCGAGGCGAGCGGCTCGGTGTCCTCGACGACGTGCTTCACGAGGTCGCGTGCGTCGACGACGTCGGCCTCGAGCGACGCCGCGCCCGCGTCGTGCCGGCTGATCTCGAGGAGGTCGGCCAGCAGCAGCTCGAAGCGGTCGAGTTGGGTCTGCAGCAGCTCGGAGGAGCGGGCGCTCGCGGGGTCGAAGTTGCGGCGCGCCTCGAACAAGACGTCGGCCGCCATCCGGATCGTCGTGACCGGCGTGCGCAACTCGTGCGAGACGTCGGAGACGAACCTGCGCTGAACGCGGGAGAGGTGTTCGAGTCGGCGAATCTGTCGCTGCAGGCTCTCGGCCATCTTGTTGAACGAAGCCGCCAACCGAGCGAGGTCGTCCTCACCCTTGGGGCGCATCCGCTCTTGCAGCCGGCCGTCGGCCAGCCGTTCGGCGATGCGGGCGGCCATCCGCACCGGGGTCACGACCTGACGTGTCACGAGCCAGGCGATACCGGCGAGCAACGCGACGAGCCCGATACCGCTGAGTAGCAAGGTGCGACTCACCAACGCCAGGGTCTGCTGCTCCTGGCGAAGCGAGAAGACGTAATACAGCTCGTACTGCTGGTCGGTCGGCGTCTGCACCAGACTGCCGATGGCAAGGCCGGGCACCTGAGTGCCGTCGGTGTACGACATCGTCGTGTAGGCGTAGTAGTACTGCGCGTCGCCAGTGCCGACGGAGGCGATCAGCTTGTCGGGGATGCTGCTCACCTGGAACTCGACGTCGGCCGCCGGTTGGTTCTTGGAGATCACGCCCGGCGCGAGCACCTCGAAAGCGGCAACCTCGTAGCCGCCGGGCTGCTGGCGGGCCGTGTCGGGCGGGCTCAGGCTCTTGACCGTGTTCGTCAAGGCCGTGATCGCGCTCGCATTGCTCGCGAGAGTCAACTGGGTGCGCGCGCCCGACAGGCCGATCAACTCCTGGCTGGTCGATGAACGCAGCTTGGCTTGCAACAGACCGGACTTCACCTGCTGCAACACGACGATGCCGAGCAACGCGACGACCACCGCCGATACCAGCAGCGTCGAGGTCACCACCCGCAGGTGAATCGACCGCCGCCACCGGCGCATGATGCGGCGTCCGAATCGGCGCACCCGGCGCAAGAAGCTACTGGGGACGACGTGGAACGGCGGCGCCGCAGGCACGGCGCCGGGAGTTACCGGGGCAGCGTCGTCTGCAGTGCCAACCGGACCGCTGATCGGCACTGCGGTCGATCCGGGCTTCGGCGACGTCGCACGCGCAGCCGCCCGGTTCTCGCGCCTGTTCAGCAGGATCGTCCTCCGACCGGTCGCCGGCTCACGCCGGACCGGCCTTGTACCCGACGCCGCGAACCGTCACGACGATCTCTGGATGCTCGGGGTCGCGCTCGACCTTCGAACGCAACCGCTGGACATGCACGTTGACGAGCCGAGTGTCCGCGGCGTGGCGGTATCCCCAGACCTGCTCGAGCAGCAACTCCCGCGAGAAGACCTGCCGGGGTTTGCGGGCGAGCGCCAGGAGCAGGTCGAACTCGAGCGGGGTCAGCGGTATCTGCGCGCCGTCCCTGCTCACGACATGACCCGACACGTCGATCGCGAGGTCTCCGATGGACAGCACCTCCGGGCCCGGCTCGTCGCTGCGCCGCAGCCGGGCCCGCAGCCGGGCGACGAGCTCCTTGGGCTTGAACGGCTTCACGACGTAGTCGTCGGCACCGGACTCCAGACCGACGACGACGTCGACCGTGTCGCTCTTGGCCGTCAGCATCACGATCGGCACGCCGGACTCGGCGCGGATCTGCCGGCAGACGTCGATCCCGTCGGTGCCGGGAAGCATCAAGTCGAGCAGGACGACGTCGGGCTTCGTCTCGTGGAATGCGGCCAGCGCCCGGTCTCCGTCGAACACGAAGAACGGCTCGAGGCCTTCTCCGCGCAGGACGATGCCGAGCATCTCTGCAAGAGCCGTGTCGTCGTCGACGACCAGGACGCGACCTTTCATAGGTTTCGATGTTCTCACCTCCACGCCGGATCGGGGGCCGGTACGCCACCGGAGAGCCCCGCGCGCCCGCCCCAGCCGCCCGGCGGGCAGCCCATGCGACGCTCGGCGCGCCGTCCCGCGCCACCCACGAGGGCACGGACCCACCCAATCGGGGGCTTCGGCGCAACCGCGCATGGCACGATGACGACGCCACATCCGCCACGAACCCGAACGGGAGGCCGATGGACGACAGCCCCGGCTGGATCGAACCGGACGACGATCAGCGAGCCGCGCAACCGCCGGCCGCGCAGCCGACGGATCAGCCGGTCGTGCTGCCGCCCCCGCCCGTCGACCCGGTCGCGCCCCCGCCGGACGAGCCGCCTGCGCCGGCGTCCTATCCCGGAGCGCAGTGGGGCATGCCGGCGGGCGCCGCGCCGCCCTCCCCGACCCGCGCGGGCGAGCCATGGCACCTGCCGGGCTCACCCGGCAGCGCAGACCCGAGCTACCGCGGCGCCAGCACCGGGTACACGAACGCGCCTCCGGCGCCTGACGCACCTGCGCCGGGTGCGTGGGGAGCGGCGCCGCACCCTGCGTATGCCGCCGCGCCGCAACCCGGCATCGTGCCGCTGCGACCGATGACGGCGAGCGACATCCTCGACGGCGGCTTCGCCACCCTGCGCGCCCACCCGCGCGTCGCCTTCGGCTATGCGGCCGTGCTGGCCGCCCTGATCCAGGCCACGCGCCTGGTGACCGGTATCGCGATGCGAAACGTCTCGGGTGCGTTTTCCTCGCCGCTACGCACCACGAACGACGGGTTCGCGCAGACCACGCACGTCAATGGAGCCGGTCTCGCGTCGACCATCGTCGAACAGCTTTTGAGCAGCGTGTTCACCGGATTGCTCGCCGGTGTGGTGACGATCGTCGTCGGCAAGGCCGTGCTCGGGCGCCGCGCCGAAGGCAAGGAGGTCTCGGCCACCTTGCGCCGGCGGGGGTGGCGGCTCGTCCTGCTCGGCCTGCTCGCCACCTTCATCCCGTTCGCGCCGTTGATCGTGGCCGGCATCGTGGTCGCCCTGGCCAGTGCGGGCGGCGACGCCGGTGTGGGCCTCGCGGTGGTATTCGTCGGCATCCCGGCCGTCGTCCTGGCGATCTACGCGTGGGTCAAGATCACCTTGGCGATTCCGGCCTTCATGCTGGAAGAACTCGAGGTCTGGGCGGCGGTCAGGCGGTCTTGGCGCCTGGTCAAGGGTGGGTTCATGCGCGTGTTCGGGTTGCGCTTGATGGTGACCATCCTCGTCGCCATCGCGGGCGGCATCGTGTCGCTGCTGTTCCTGTTCCTCAGCGATCTGGCGGGCGGCTCCACCTCGGCCACCGCCACAACCGGGCGGCCGGCAGCTGCCCTGGCGATCGTCGCCATCGGTGCGGCGATCAGCTGGACGATCGTCGTGCCGCTCGAAGCGGCGACATTCACGCTGATCTACCTCGACCGGCGGTTTCGCACCGAGGCCCTCGACCTTCAGCTGGCCCGATTCGCGAGCGAAGACCCAGCCATGGCGCGCGCCGGCGCAGCCAGCGGCTGGACGGCCAACGGCCCGAAGCCGCCGTCCGCGTGGTCGTGACGCAGCTGGCCTGGATCGTCGGCGGCCTCCCCGCCGACGCCGGGCCGCCGATCACCCGGGGCTCGGCGCAGGCCGCCGCCCAGGCAGAGCTCGCGAAGCGGGCCTACCACCGCAACGACCCGTCGTGGGTTTCCCGCATCTTCGGGTGGGTCGTGCACCGACTCGCCAAAGGTCTCAATGCGATCAGCGATCACGCGCCGGGGCACGGGCTCGGCCTCGCAGCGCTGTGCGTCGTCGCCGTGATCGTCATCGTGGTGGTGGCCGCCCGGCTGGGCAGGCCGCGGCGGACCCGGTGGTCCGACGCGCCGCTGCTCGGCGGCACGGTGCTTCGAGCGGCTGACCATCGGACGCGCGCCGAGCGGTACCACCGCGAAGGGCGATCCGCGGAAGCGGTTCGTGAGTGGTTGCGCGCGATAAGCCGCGAACTCGAAGAGCGCGGCGTGCTCGATCCCAAGCCGGGCCGCACCGCCGACGAACTCTGCGCCGAAGCGGGTTCGCACCTGCCGGCCATCGCCCCCGACCTGCGCCGCGCGACCGGCGTCTTCGACGCCATCTGGTACGGCGGCAGACCCGCAGGCCCGGACGACGAGGCGCTGCTGCGTGCACTCGACCGTTCGGTCGCCGGTTCGCATCGCCCCCTTCTCGTCGGGTCGGCGAGCGGTCACGCCGACACGTGGACGCCAGTGCCGTGACCGCCGTGACCGCCGTGACCGCCCTGACCGCCGAGACGGCCGTCACCGCCGAGGCAGCTCGCACCGTGCCGCCGTCGCCGTCTCGTCGTCGGGCGGAAGCGGCATCGATCCGACGCTGCGCCAGCGCTGGCGACGGTCGCGCGCGCTCATCGCGGTCGGCGGCATCGTCGTGCTCGGTGGCCTGCTCGCCGCGGTGCTGACGTCGCCGGGGCAACACGGCGACCTCGACCCTCGTTCCTACGACAGCTTCGGCGCTCACGCGCTGAGCGCGCTGCTCGCACAACGCGGCACGCAGCTCACCACTGTCACCGGCACGACCGCCGCGCTGGCCCAAGCATCGGCCGGCAGCACGCTCGTCGTCGTCCACCTCGAGCGGCTCACCGACGCCGAGCTCGCGTCGTTGACCTCGACGCCCGCGAACCTGTTTCTCGTCGGTGCGGATTCGTTGACCTTGGCGAACCTGCGGGTGGAGGCCCATGCGGCCGGATTCGCCGACGCCACCACCAGCGTGGCACCGGCATGCAACCTGCCGGCGGCCACCACCGCGGGCTCGGTTCGGCTCGACGGCCCGACGTATCGACCACCGTCGGGCGGCCACGCGTGCTACCCGTTCGGCGACGGGTTCGGCCTGGTCACCTACGACGCCGGGGGTCGCCAGGTCACGCTGCTCAGCAGCGGAACCCCGCTGGCCAACGGAGAACTCGGTAAGGACGGCGACGCCGCTCTTGCGCTCGGGCTGCTCGACGCCACGCCCCGGGTCGTGTGGCTCGTACCCGACCTCGTGCCGGCATCGGCGGGTGACGAGCATCGCTCGGTGACCTCGCTGCTGCCGAGCCGGCTGAAGTGGGCGACCCTGCAGCTGGCGATCGCGGTCGTCGTCGTGGCGCTGTGGCGAGGGCGGCGGTTCGGCCGGCTCGTTGCGGAGCGGGTACCGGTCGTCGTCCGCCAGTCGGAGTCGGTCTTCGGGCGGGCCCGGCTGTACCGACGGACCCGAGCACGCGACGTCGCCGCAGCCGCCCTGCGGGCGGGTGCGCACGACCGGATGGCTCGCCGCCTCGGCCTCAGTCTGGTCACGTCGCGCGAAGGCGTCGTCGAAGCCGTCGCCCGGCGTAGCGGGCGAACCACGACGGACGTCGACCGGTTGCTGTACGGTTCGACGCCGGTCGACGACCAAGCCCTCGTCACGCTCGCCCGCGAGCTGACCACGCTCGAGCAGGAGGCACTACGCCCATGAGCTCGCTTTCCGACGGCGTCACGGCCCAGCCCGGCAGCACCCCGGCGGCCGGCCCGCGAGACGCGTTCATCGCGCTGCGCGACGAAGTCGCGAAAGCCGTCGTGGGGCAGGACGCCGTGGTCAGTGGCGTCGTCATCGCCTTGCTCTCCGACGGTCACGTGCTGCTCGAAGGCGTGCCGGGTGTGGCGAAGACGTTGCTGGTTCGTGCCTTGGGGGCGGCACTGTCGCTCGACACGAAGCGGGTTCAGTTCACTCCCGACCTGATGCCGGGCGATGTCACCGGTTCGCTCGTCTTCGATTCGCGCACGGCCGCATTCGAGTTCAGACCCGGTCCGGTGTTCACCAACCTGCTGCTGGCCGACGAGATCAATCGCACGCCGCCCAAGACCCAGGCCGCACTGCTCGAGGCGATGGAGGAACGGCAGGTCTCGATCGACGGCACGCCGCGGCCGGTCCCCGACCCCTTCATGGTGCTGGCGACGCAGAATCCCATCGAATACCAGGGGACCTATCCACTGCCGGAGGCCCAACTCGACCGCTTCCTGGTGAAGCTGAACGTGCCGTTGCCCGCTCGTGACGACGAGCTCACGATGTTGCGCCGCCACGCGGAAGGTTTCGATCCGCGCGACCTCGGGGCGGCAGGGGTGAAAGCGGTCGCAGGCCCCGCCGAGCTGGCGGCCGGCCGAGCCGCTGTGCGAACGGTCACCGTGGCCCCCGACGTGCTGGCATACGTCGTCGACATCTGCCGGGCCACCCGCACCTCGCCCGCGCTCTCGCTCGGCGCATCGCCTCGCGGCGCCACCGCATTGCTGCGTACCGCGCGTGCGTGGGCGTGGCTGTCGGGTCGCGGCTACCTGACACCCGACGACGTCAAGGCACTCGCGCGCCCGACGCTGCGCCACCGGCTGACGCTACGACCGGAAGCCGAACTCGAAGGCGCGACCACCGACGCCGTCCTCGACACCGTGCTGGCCTCGGTGCCGGCCCCGCGCTGACTCGCAGACGATGGCTCTCACCCGTCGCAGCGCGCTCGCCGCACTCGCCGGCGTGCTCGTCGTCTTCTTCGTACCGCTCGCGGGGTGGACGCTGCTCTACGTCGACGGCTTGATCGTCATGGCGATCGTCGTCGACCTCGTGCTCGCCGGCAGCGTGCGAAGCCTGCACATCACCCGCGACGGCGACGCCGCGCGTCGCCTCGACGAGGCCGCGCAGATCACGCTGACCATCGTCAACCTCGGTCGGCGGCGGGTGCGCGGAGTAATACGCGACGCATGGCCGCCGAGCGCGCGTGTCACACCTGCACGACAGCAGGTCGACGTCGCACCCGGCGAGCGACGCCGGCTCACGACCACCCTGCATCCGGACCGCCGAACCGAACTCGTCGCCGACCGCGTCACGATGCGAAGCGTCGGACCACTCGGCCTTGCCGCTCGGCAGGGGCAGCACGAGGCGCCTTGGCGGATGCGCGTGCTCCCGGCGTTTCCCAGCCGCCGGCACTTGCCGGAGAAGCTGGCGCAACTGCGCATCCTCGATGGTCGTACCGCAGCTCGCATCCGCGGCCAGGGCACCGAGTTCGACTCGCTGCGCGACTACGTCGAGGGCGACGACCCTCGCGCGATCGACTGGCGTGCGACTGCTCGCCGTTCGGCGGTCGTCGTTCGAACGTGGCGGCCGGAACGCGACCGCAAGGTGCTGCTCGTGCTCGACACCGGACGCACCTGCGCCGCCCGGGTCGGTGACTTGCCGCGCCTCGACGCCGCGCTCGACGCCGCACTGCTGCTAGGCGTGCTGGCAGCACGCGCCGGCGATCATGTCGACGTGATGGCGGTCGATGATCGGCCACGGATGATCGCCCGCGACACCGACGCCGACCCGGTCGCCGGCCTGTTGCGGTCGTTGGCCGGACTCCAGCCGCGGCTGGTCGAGACCGACGCACGCCGGCTGGTGGCAGAAGTGCTGCGCCGTGCACCGCAGCGCGCTCTCGTCGTCCTCTTCACGACACTCGACGAGGCGCCCACCGCCGAGGGCTTGCTCCCGGTGCTGGCCTCGTTGACGCACCGGCACGTGGTCATGGTCGCGGCGGTCTCCGACCCGCAGGTGCTCGAACTGACCCGTACCGCGCCCGACATGGCGTCGGTCTACGACGCGGCAGCCGCCGAGCGCTCCCTCGCACAGCATCGCAAGGTGGCAAATCGGCTGCGCCGCATGGACGTCGAGGTCGTCGAAGGTGCGCCACACGAGTTCGCCGGCCGGGTGGCCGATGCCTACCTCGGCCTGAAAGCGGCGGGCCGATTGTGAGTACCGGGAGGTCGACGCGACGACGTCAACCGGCGAACTCGACCGTGGCAGCGCGTTGCGACCCCTCGATGTCGCCCGTCTCACCCGCAGCGGCGAGCCTGCGACCCCACCCGAACACGTAGAACAGGAACGCGACCTCCACTACGACACCGATCGAGATGCGCGCCCACGTCGGCAACGGCGACGGTGTCACGAACGCTTCGATCGCGCCGGAGACCAGCAGGACGACAACCAGCCCGAGAGCGATCGCCATCGCCGAGCGCCCCTCTTCGGCGAGGGCGTCGGTGCGTTTGCGGGGGCCCGGCACGACGAAGCTCCAGCCGAGCCGCAGCCCGGTACCCGCCGCGATGAAGACGGCCGTGAGTTCGAGCAGACCGTGCGGCACGATCAGGGCGAAGAACTCCGCGCCCTTGCCGTTCGCGAACATCACACCGCCCGAGAAGCCGATGTTGACGCAGTTCGCCCACAACAAGTACAGCGTCGGCAGGCCGAGGAAGACTCCGAGCACGAGGCAGCCCGCCGCGACGATGGCGTTGTGCGTCCAGACCGCGGCCGCAAAGTCGGTCGCCGGATTGGCCGAGTAGTAGTTCTTGAAGTCGTGAGTCACCAGCTGCTGCACGGCGTCCGACGACACGAGGCGATGGACGACGCCGGGGTGGGTCGCCGTCCAGATGCCGAGCGCCGTCATGACGGCGAGGTTGGCGGCCGCCGTCGCCACCCACCAGCGTGCGCTGCGATACAGCGCCGCGGGAAAGGTCACCGCGAAGAAGCGGGCCACATCGCGCCACGACGGATCGCGACTCCCGACGATCGCCGACCGGGCACCGGCGGTGAGCGCCGACAGCCGCGCGATCAGCTGCGGGTCGGGCGAACGCGACTGCACCACAGAAAGATGGGTCGCGGTTCGCTGGTACAGCTCGACGAGCTCGTCGACCTCCGCGCCCGACATGCGTGACGGCCGGCCGGCCCGATGGACGAGCTGGTCAAGGCGCTGCCACGTCGGCCGGTTCACCGCAATGAACGCATCGAGGTCCACGAACCGGCAGACTAGGGCACTATGACGGCGGGTGTGGTCACCGGCGAGGCCGTGGCGCTCGATGTGCGCCTGGCGCAGTGGCCGTCGCGGCTGGCGGCGCTGGCGATCGACCTCGTCGTCCAGTACGCGTTGCTGTTCGTGAGCGTGCTCATCTTCAGCTCCACCCTCAACGGCGACAGCAACATCGAGCTCCAGATTGCGCTGTTGTCGGCGTTCGCCGTCTTGTTGATCATCGGCTATCCGGTCGGCTCGGAAACACTCTGGCGCGGGCGCACCATCGGCAAGGCCGCACTCGGGCTCCGGGTGGTTCGCGACGACGGCGGCCCGATCCGCTTCCGCCATGCGCTCGCCAGGGGCCTGCTGCTGCCTTTCGAAATGTCCGGACTGGGACTCATCGTGTGCATGCTCAACCGGAGGGGCAAGCGTCTCGGCGATATGGTCGCCGGCACGGTCGTCGTCCGGACCCGCATCCCGGCCGGCTCACTGTCGCCCGTCGACATGCCACCTGCCCTCGCGGCGTGGGCATCGGCCCTCGACGTTTCCGGTGTCTCCGACGAGCTCGCGCTCGCCTGCCGGAACTTCCTCAACCGGCAGGCGCAGCTCGCACCTGCCGTGCGCGACGCGATGGGCAACCAGCTCGTGGCAGCGGTGGGAGCGGCCGTACGCGTTCCCCCGCCCCTGGGGACGCCGGGCGGCCCGTACCTCGCCGCGGTCGTCGCCGAGCGGCGCCGTCGTGAGGAGATGCGGGTGTACCGTGCGAGCGCCGAACGAGCCGGGACCGGATACTTCGCGGGCGGGTCGGCGCAACCGTCCTTCGCCGCGGCGCAACCGCCCGCAGCCGCACCGGCACCGTCGGCCGCACCGGCACCGTCGGCCGCACCGCCACCGTCGGCCACACCGCCACAGTCGGCCACACCGGCGCCATCGCCAGGGCCCTTCGCCCCGCCGGCCTGAGATCCACCGGCCGCAACCCACCGGCTGGAGCCGGGTCACGGCGAGTGCCATCATGCGCAGGTGTTCCGTGTCGTCTTCGTTCGACCGCAGATACCGCCCAACACCGGCAACGCGATCCGGCTGGCGGCCGCGACCGGGTGCGAACTGCACCTCGTCGGGCCGTTCGGCTTCGAGCTCACCGATGCCCGGCTGCGGCGCGCCGGCCTCGACTACCACGACCTCGCGCAGGTGACCGTGCATCGCGACATGGCAGCGGCCTGGCCGGTGCTGCGGTCGAGCCGGATCTTCGCGTTCACCGGAAGGGGCAGCGTCACCTACGCCGATGTCGACTACTCCGCCGGCGACGCGTTGATGTTCGGGACCGAGCGAACCGGGCTACCCGACGACGTCCTCGACGACCCGCGCATCACGGCGCAGGTGCGCATCCCGATGCTGCCGGGGGTGCGCGCACTCAACCTGTCGAACGCGGCATCGATCGCGATCTACGAAGCGTGGCGCCAGCACGGCTTCGCGCGCAGCGCACCCGTCGGCGAGGACGGCGAGGACGGCGAGGGCGGCCGGTTCAGCTGAACCGCGTGCTGGTCCTCGGATGCGACAACTATCGCCGGCGCAACGGGCCCCATTCGCCTCGTTGCTGCTCCACCACGCGGATCGCCTCTTCGATGACCGCTGCGTCCAGCCAGGCAAGCGGTTCCTCGCACACGACGAGCGGCTCGTTGTCGGGACCACGACCGACTTCTCGACCCGCCAGCAGCCACGGTCGCACCTGAGGCCCGCGCAGTTCCGGCAGGTGCCGGTAGTCGTACAAGCGACGTGCGACCCACAGCTCAAGGGACCGGCCTTGCCACCACTCTTCAACCGCCAGCGGGTTCGCCGACAACCCCTCGAGCGGCACGCCGGTGAGGTCGTCACTGCTCGTCGTCTGCTGATCGAACGCCGGCCCGCGGGACCAGCGAACGAACACGTTCGAGCGGTCGCACAGCAGCGCGACAACGTCGCCGATCGAATGCAGGGTCGGCAGATCGCCTGCCGTCGCCTCGGTGCTCATCCTCGGTGCTCATCCTCGGTGCTCATCCTCGGTGCTCATCGTCGGTGCTCATCGTCGGTGCTCATCGTCGGTCGTCGAAGCCGGTCGCACCGCCGATCGCCGCCTTCACCAGCGCCGGCTGGTCGCCGTTCATCTCACTTTCGCGGACGACGGTGAGGCTTCCCTTCGGCTCGTAGAGCACGTAGCGAAGGTCGTCCAGGCTGAAGACCCCGCGCTGGCGCAACTGGGAGTACAGATCGTCTTCGGTGAGCCCGCCGATCCGCAACTCGCGGCGGCGTATCTGGCCGCGATGCACCAGCACACGCACCCGGTGATCGAACAGGCGGCGCACCGACGTGCTGAACCGAAGCGTGCTCGCCACCCGGTGCACCGCGATGAGGGTGACGAGGGCCACCGCGCCGACGATGAACGACTGGCTCGTCGCAATGGCCGTCCGGCCGACGATCGCACCCATCGCGACGGCGGTGGAGAAGTCGATCACGGTCCACTGGGCCATGGTGCGCCGTTCACCCACCCGCAGGCCGAACAGCGCGACGGCATACATCAAGACCGCTTTACCGGCTACGGTCCCCAGATCGGTCCAATGACCGATGAGCCAGGACATGGCGAACCTCCGTCGTAGCAACCCGCGAACTCACGCGGGCTCCCACGACGACGTACCCGATACCGCACCGGACGACGCAGCCACAGATCAGTAGCGGTAGCCGTCGGACTTGTAGGGGCCGCCCACCGGCACCCCGAGGTAGGACGCCTGAGCAGGCGTCAGCTCGGTCAGCTTCACCCCGAGAGCGCCGAGGTGATGCCGGGCGACCGCCTCGTCGAGGTGCTTCGGCAACGTGTAGACGCCGACCGGGTACTGCGCCGGCTTGGTGAACAGTTCGATCTGGGCGAGCACCTGATTGGTGAAGGAGTTGCTCATCACGAAGCTGGGGTGGCCGGTGGCGTTGCCGAGGTTCAGCAACCGCCCTTCCGACAACACGATGATCGCGTGGCCGTCGGGGAAGACCCACTCGTCGACCTGGGGCTTGATGTTCACCCGCTTCACGCCCGGCGTCTTCGCCAGCCCCGCCATGTCGATCTCGTTGTCGAAATGGCCGATGTTGCCGACGATCGCCTGGTGCTTCATCCGGGCCATGTCGGCGGCGGTGATGACGTTCATGCAGCCGGTCGCCGTCACGAAGATGTCGGCCGTCTCCACGACGTCGTCGAGCGTGGTGACCTGGTAGCCGTCCATCGCGGCCTGCAGTGCGCAGATGGGGTCGACCTCGGTGATGATGACCCGCGCGCCCTGACCCTGCAGTGACGCCGCGCAGCCCTTGCCGACGTCGCCGTAGCCGCACACCACCGCGACTTTGCCGCCGATCAACACATCGGTGGCACGGTTGATGCCGTCGATGAGCGAATGCCGACACCCGTACTTGTTGTCGAATTTCGACTTCGTCACCGAGTCGTTGACGTTGATTGCCGGGAACAGCAGCGAACCGGCTTCTTGCATGTGGTAGAGCCGGTGCACGCCGGTCGTGGTCTCCTCGGTGACGCCCATGATGCTGCTCGCCAGGGTCGTCCAGCGCTGCGGGTCGTCGGTCAACGAGCGCTGCAGCAGCCCCAAGATGACCGCGAACTCCTCAGACTCGGCGGACGACGGATCGGGTACCGCACCGGCCTTTTCGAACTCCACGCCCTTGTGCACGAGCAGCGTGGCGTCGCCACCGTCGTCGAGGATCATGTTCGGGCCTTCACCGCCGGACGACGCCGGCCAGCGCAACGCCTGCTCGGTGCACCACCAGTACTCCTCGAGCGTCTCGCCCTTCCACGCGAACACCGGGACGCCGTCCGGCCGCTCGACGCTGCCGTGCGGACCGACCGCAACGGCGGCGGCGGCGTGGTCCTGGGTCGAGAAGATGTTGCAGCTGGCCCACCGCACCTGCGCGCCGAGCGCGGTCAGCGTCTCGATCAGCACTGCGGTCTGCACCGTCATGTGAAGCGACCCGGTGATGCGCGCACCGGTCAGCGGCTTGGACTCCCCGTGCTCGCGGCGCAACGCCATCAGCCCCGGCATCTCGTGCTCGGCGAGCGATATTTCCTTGCGTCCAAATGCGGCCAGACCAAGATCGGCGACCTTGTAGTCGCCGGCGTCGAGCACCATCAGCTGTTCCTCCACGATTTTCGGTTCACCGGCCACCTGCCATCTCGAGGGCATCGGCGCCAGCATAGGGATCAGCGACTCGCTCACGCGCAGCAGGCTGCGCCTGCCGCGCCCGGACGACGTCAGTCCGCCGCCGGGGTGCGGTCGAGGTCGGGCTCCAGATAGATCACCCGGGCAGCGGCCACCGCGGCCCGCACCCGCTTTTCCGCAGCGTCGATACCGCGTGCTATCTCGCCACCCGTGTCTTGTCTGGCTACCGCGATCTTGGCGGCCACCAGGAGCTCGTCCGGCCCGAGGTGCATGGTGCGCAGGTGGATCACGCGTTCGACCTCGGGACCGTCGAGCAACGCCGTTCGGATGCGTTCCTCGACATCGACAGACGCCGCCTCACCGAGCAGCAGGCTCTTCGTCTCGATCGCCAAGACGACGGCCACGCCGACGAGGAGCACACCGATGCCGAGCGACCCGACGCCGTCCCACCGCCCGTTGTGGGTAACTGCGCTCAGCGCGACTCCGGTCGCAGCGAGCACCAGCCCCACCAGCGCCGCGCTGTCTTCAAGCAGGACGACGGGGAGTTCGGGGTTCTTGGTGTGCCGCACGAAGCTCACCCACGAGGCGTTGCCTTTCAGCGGCCGCGCCTCGTGACGAGCCGTGCGAAACGACAACAGCTCCAGGCAGACGGCGACGCCCAGCACGATGAACGCGACGAACGGCCGGTCGACCCGCTCGGGATGCATCAGCTTGTGCACACCCTCGTACAACGCGAACAGACCACCCGCGCTGAACAACACCAGGGCCACCACGAACGCGTAGAAGAAGCGCTCCTGGCCGTGCCCGAACGGGTGCACCCGATCGGGTGCTCGGCGCGCCCGCCGGCCACCGAGCATCAACAACAGCTGGTTGCCCGTGTCGGCCACCGAGTGCACGGCTTCGGCGAGCATGGAGGTCGAGCCGGTGAAGGCGAAGGCGACGAACTTCGTCACCGCGATGCCGAGGTTCGCCGCAAGAGCGGCGGCGACGGCCTTCCCGCTCTCCGGAGAGCTCATCGGCCGTTTTCGTCGGTGTACATGCCGACGTAGTCCTTCATCTCCAACACGGCGCTCGTCGGAGCCGGGTCCAGCCCGAGGCCGATGCCGAGGTAGACACTCGCGAAGTCACCCAGCGCGATGAGCTGCGCCAACCGCTCGAGTGGCTCACCGGGGTCGGCGAGCACCTCACTCGTGCGAATTCCGCGCCCGTCGGCGAGCCTTTCGGCCGCGCGGCGCAGCGGCGCATCGGTCTCGTTCTCGCCTGAGTCACGCATCAAGACAACCCGCAGCGGGAGCGCCTGCGGGGTCTCGTCCTCGAACGGGTCGTGAAAGACATCGGCCGCCGCAGCCGAGACGAACGGGCCGTCGAACAGGGCAACGGTTCCGTGGGAGGCCTCCTGCAACCCGCCGTCCAACGCCGGGTACTTCGCGTTCGCGTGCAGCTGCCGGGCGAACCGCTTGGCGGCGGTACGGCACAACCCACCGGCGCCCCAGACCAACGGCAAGGTGCCGACGATCGCCATCGCCAACTGCTTGGCGGGATTGACGAACGCCTCGCTGCTCGGGCGGCAGCTCTCGGCGACGGCGTCGAGCCGATCCGCCGCCAGCGCGATCTCTTCGCCCGGCACCTGCGCCAAGCCCAGGACGTCGGCCACGATCAGCAGCGGGGCGGCCAGCGCCCACAGGCTCGCTCGGGTGTGCCGAGACTCGCGGTCAGCAGGTATCTGGAGCCCGCGCACCCGATCACCGAGCATCGCCAGCGGCGAACCGGGTGCGGCCACGGTGACGACGCGGCAGCCCCGCCGGCCGGCTTCGCTCACGATTTCGAGCGTCGGGCGGGCGCTACCCGACCGCGAGACCGCGATCACCAGATCGAGCGGGCCCACCCAGCGCGGCAACGCGGGCCCGGCGATGTCGATCAGGGGCAGCGGAGCGTCGTCGGCGACGAGCGCCCGCAGCACCTCGCATGCGGCAGCGCTCGAACCCACCGCCGACAAGACGACGGATCGAGGGCGTTCCTCCGCGAGGGATTCGACACCCGCTTCGGCGGCGAAGGTCGCCGCTGCGCGTACCTGCGCGCCCGACGTCGCAACGGCGCGCAGCATGCCGGCGGGGTCGGCTTGCAGGATCGCGTCGGCGTCGTCGAGAAGCTGCTCGTCGAGCCGAAGCTCCATCACTCGCCGGCCGCGGCGTCGGGGGGCAGCACGCGCGCCTCGTCGACGAGCAGCACCGGGATGTCGGCCCGCACCGGATAGGCCCGCCGGCACTGCGCGTTCGAGCACACGAGCTCTTCGGGGTCGGCGCCTGGAGGTGCGTCAGCCAGCCGTTGCACGGTCAACGGCGATCGGCAGGCCGGGCAGGCCAGGATCTCCAGCAGCGACGGATCGATGTTCACGCGACTCCTCGGGTCCTCATCCGTTGATGAGTGCGAGCACGTCGTCGCGCACCCGCTGCATCGTCGCCTCGTCGTCGGCCTCGACGTTGAGGCGCAGCAACGGTTCGGTGTTCGACGCCCGGACGTTGAACCACCACGTCGGCGCGTCGACGGTCAGACCGTCGAGCTCGTCGGTACTGACATCGGGCTGCTGCTCGTAGTGCGCCTTCACTTTCGCCATCGCGGCGGACTGGTCGGCCACGGTCGAGTTGATCTCACCGGAAGCGACGTAGCGGCTGTACTCGTTCAACAACTGCGAGAGCGAGGTGCCTTCGGCGGTCTCGCCCAACGCCGCGAGCACGTGCAGCGCCGCGAGCATCCCGGAGTCGGCGCGCCAGAAGTCGCGGAAGTAGAAGTGGCCCGAATGCTCCCCGCCGAACACCGCCCCCGTCTCGGCCATCGTCGCCTTGATGAAGGAGTGGCCCACCCGGCTGCGCACCGGCGTCCCGCCGTGCTCGCGCACGATCTCGGGCACCGCCTTCGACGTGATGAGGTTGTAGATGATCGCCGAGCCCGGTACCCGCTTCAGCTCGCGGACGGCGACCAGTGCCGTGATCACCGACGGCGACACGGTCTCCCCGCGCTCGTCCACGACGAAGCAGCGGTCGGCGTCGCCGTCGAAGGCGAGCCCGATGTCGGCACCGGTCTCGCGCACCTTCGCCTGGAGGTCGACCATGTTCGCCGGGTCGATGGGATTCGCCTCGTGGTTGGGGAAGTTGCCGTCGAGCTCGAAGTACATCGGCACGACTTCGACCGGTAGACCCTGCAACACGTGCGGCACGGTGTAGCCGCCCATGCCGTTCCCGGCGTCGACCACGACCTTGAGCGGCCGGCTGTTCGACAGGTCGACCAGGCTGCGCAAGAACGCGGAGTAGTCCTCGACGAGGTCGTGTTCGCTCACGCTTCCCGGGCTGCCCGCGTATGCCGGCACGCCGTCTTCGACGAGCTTGCGGATGTCGGCCAACCCGGTGTCCTGCCCCACCGGCTTCGCGCCGGCGAGGCACAACTTGATGCCGTTGTACTTGGCGGGGTTGTGGCTCGCTGTGAACATCGCGCCGGGCATGTCGAGGCGGCCCGCGGCGAAATACAACATGTCGGTGCTGGCGAGGCCGGCGATGACGACGTCGGCTCCCTGGCTGGTCGCTCCACGCGCGAACGCCTGCGCGAAAGGTCGAGACGATTCGCGCATGTCGTGGGCGACCACGATGCTCGGTGCCTTGGTGAAGTAGGCGAAGGCCGCGCCGACATCGCGCACCAGGTCGTCGTCGAGCTGGTCGGGCACGACTCCGCGAATGTCGTAGGCCTTGACGATGGCGGACAGGTCACGCACTGGGGTTCGCCTTCCGGTCGGCTCGTCACCTGGACCTGGGCGCGGATCGCGGTGATCCGTTCGTGGTCCGGCGTGCGAAGCCTACCCAGGGCGGGTCAGGCGGCGAACGTGGTGGCTCAGGCGATCTTGCGGGTCTTGGCGATGACCTTCTCGAAACTGAGCACCCGGCCGTCCTGCAGCCACCAGCGGGTCTCGCAGTGGTGGCAGGAGGCGAAGTTCACGATGGAGCCGTCGGTCAACGTCATCTCGATCGATGTGACGCGCGCGCTGCCGCAACCGCGGCAACTCGCCAGGGTGCGCGCCTCGGGGGAGGCGAGGGACGCGGGGCCGCGCAACTGCGCTGCCGTTTGGCGAGGGGTGCGACGGGTGAGGCTCTTCTGCTTCGGCACGATGGCTCCCGGTGCTCAGTCGAGGCGTCATGGTGGGCTGCGTGGGCTGGGTGGCTGCTTCACGAGGGTTCACCTGCGCGCTCGCGGCAACGACCGAGCGGCAAGATCACCCGGCTGGCCGCGCGCCGATCGGGTGACCTTCCCCCTATCGGCGTAGCGCCGGATCAGCTGTAGCACCGGGCGTGTCTAGGGCAAGTCGGGCAAGTCGCCCGCAGTGCCACCACGCGTTTTTCAGGGGCTACGAGGGCGGCGGCTGCAACACCCGAAGATGACCGCGCCGGCCGTGCGAGGGCCCAGCACCGGTACCCCCGCCGGAACTCGCCGCTCCGGCCGGAGGAGCGCCGGCCTGGTTGCCTGCGTGCGCAGCGTCGGCGGCCGGGCGGCCGGCCTCGCGCACGGCGTCGGCGAGCGCTTCGAGGTCATCGGGGGTCGGGCCGGCCGGTGCGCTCAGCTCCAGCCGAAGGATCTCCCACCCCAGGGGTGCCGTGAGCCGCGCCGAGTGGCGATCGCACAGGTCGTAGGAATGCGGCTCGGCGTACGTGGCGAGCGGCCCGAGGACAGCGGTCGAGTCGGCGTACACGTACGTGAGCGTGGCGATCGCGGGCTGCCCGCAGGCAGTCCGCGAGCAACGTCGTAGTGGGCTCACGAGCGGGAACGCTAGTCGCCTGAGGTGACGCGAGCCATCAGCCTCGCCGATGGGTCGCGGACTCGTGCTCCGGCGGGCCGAGCAGGCACCCGGCAGGACGGCGGCGGGTACGCTCGCCAAGCGTGAGCGACAGCCGCAGCGACGGGGGGAGCGATACCGGGAGCGGGAGTGCGGCCCAGCCGCCCGGCGCCCCGGCCGCAACACCGGCCGGCAGTCGCCGTCGTCGTGACCGACGCGGTCGCGGGATGCGTGGCCCGCTGGCACCCGCGAAGGTGCCGATCGCCAGAACCCGGGCCGAGATGTTCGACGAGCTCGTCCTCGAGGCGGTCGACGACCTCGAGCAGCGATGGTCCGCGCAGCTCGAGCAGGTGCAGTTCGCGGTCGAGGACGTTCCGCCCCGGCGACTGCTCGGCGGCGGGCCCGGTTCGCCCGTACCGCTCGGTGCCTCGTTCGCGCAGCACGGGCAGACGCCGGCCCAGATCGTCGTCTACCGGCGCCCGATCGAGGCCCGCGCGGCCGACCCCGACGAGCTCGCCGAACTCGTGCACGACGTCGTCGTGGAGGAAGTTGCGGGACTGCTGGGTCTCGACCCGCAGACCGTCGATCCCGGCTACGGCGAGGACTGGGACGACGGCAGTCCCGACTGACCCGACTCCCCCGATTGAACTGACTCCCCCTGCTGTGCGGTCAGCGGAATGCCGCGTTCACATCGGCCCGGGCCGGCGGGACGACGAGGGCGCGCGCCGGGGTTCGTAACGGCACTTCGCCGAGGTCGCCGCCCGCGGTGCCTGCCTCCTGGATCACCCAGGCCGCGTACACGCGACCACCTGACGGGTTGACGACGACCCCGGGAGCCACGTCCTTTGCCAGCGAACTCAGCTGAACCTCGGTCGTCGTTCCCGCCGGCACGTCGATCGTCGCCGTGGTCGGCGTTGACGCCGCGACGGCGGGCAGGATCGTAACCGTGACGTGCGCGTCGACGTCGGCATCGGCCGCGGACAGGATCAGCGAGGTCACGCGCCCGGTCTGCCCTTCGCCACCCGGCATCACGGTCGGGCCGGACAGTGCAGGAACGGCTGCGCTGAACGCGACGTCGGAGGCGCCGAGCTTGCTCGCCGGCAACGACGACGAAGCACCGGCGACGACCGGCTGGTCGGAGGTGACGACGACGGCTCCGGCCTCCTTGCCCAGCGCCGGCTGCAGGTCGACGGACATGGCCTGGCCGGCGGGCACGGTGACCTGGTCACTGCCCTGGGGAGCGAACGAACCGTCGGGTGTCGAGACGGAAAGAGAGACGTTCGCGTCGAGGTCGCCCGGGTTGGCCAGCACCAACTGACGCGCGCCATCCCCGGCCACCAGGCCCGGAACGGTCTGCTTGTCCGCGGGCCCGTCAGTGCGCGGCACCCACGCCGTCCCGAGCGGAATCTGACCGTTCTCGACGTCGTATCGGACGGCGGGTGCGACGCGGCCCGAGGTGACGGAGACGTGGACCACCAGATTCGAGACGCCCGGATCGAGTGCGTCGAGCGCGATCACGACCTGGCTCTGGGGATCGACCCGAACGCCGCGCCGCGCCTGCGGGCTCGGCGGATTGGTTTCGTCGTACAAGCCGATGTCGACCGAAGCGGGCACGTCATCGACGTTGCTCAAGAGCAACGCCACGTGCGCGCCGACCTGTGTCGACATGCCCGCGAACCACGCATCGGTCACCGGCGCCTCACACGCCGCGGTCGACAGCTGCAGAGCGCCCGCACCGACCACCTGGCGGGTGAACTGCATAGCGGCAAGTGAGTCGGTCAACTCGCCGGCGACGGCGATGCGCATCGGGGTCGCAGTTGCCGGCCCATCGACGACCCACGCGTGACCGGGATGCACCGGCAGCGGCGTCGTCGCACTCACGGCGTCGAGCGGTCGGGCGACGGCCGAGTCGGTCACGCCGGGCGTGCTACTCGCGTCGGCGTAGGCGATACGAGAAGCGCCGCCCTTGCCTGCGCCGCCGACACTCGGGCACACGAGCGTCGTGGCACGGATCGCAACGGAGCGCGACGTCGCGGCCGCCGCTCGCGGCGCCGCGACCCGGCTGAGGGAAGCCCAGGACAGCACTCCGGCGATGACGGCGAGCACGAGGACGGCCGACAGTACGGCGGGCAGGCGGGGAGTGTTCCTCATGCGGGGGCCCCTATCGGGTTGGCCTCGACCGCGCGTGCCCGCGGCAACGAGTCGCCCGCAGCGGCGGGTTGCCGGGGTGGCGTGCGCGGCCCCGTCGGGATCGCCGCGAGGAGGACGACGATCAGCACGCCGAGCTGCAACCCCAGCCAGTCGGCGCGCCGATCGCCGACCCGCGAAACGACGACCTGCCCTCCTGCCGGCGGCAGCGCGAACGCCTGCATGCCTTCGTACGTCGTCGCCGCGAGCGGCACGCCCTTGTTACCGGCGCCGGCACCCGTCACCGCCAACCAGTCCGGCGATGGCGCCTCCGCGAGCACCAACAGGCGAGGCGGCGGACCGTACGGGATGGACAGCGGCGGAGAGTGCCGCCCGATGCTGCCGGCCGCGTCGGTCGCCAGCTGCCACTCCGGGCGACCGGGCGTGGCGATCGCGAGGCGACCGGCCTTCGCTTCGACCTCCCATACCTGCCAACCGTTGACGTCACCGTGTCGTAGCAGCCCGCCGGCGCC
Source organism: uncultured Actinomycetes bacterium (assembly GCA_963782965.1). Taxonomy (GTDB): domain Bacteria; phylum Actinomycetota; class Actinomycetes; order Acidothermales; family Acidothermaceae; genus CAWALV01. The sequence continues at coordinate 1,069,341 of CAWALV010000002.1, read as the reverse complement.
GGCCAACCGCGTTCCCAACCCGGCGTCGCCGCTTGCGGGGGCCAGTACGTAGCGCACACCCGCATGCGCGAGTTCGGTAGCGGCTCGCTGCCCGAATCCACCTGCGAGGTCGGAGACTGCGGTGTCGACCACCGCCACCTGTCGAGGATCCGGCGGCAGGTCGGCTTCGCCGAGCTGCGGCAACCTGTCGCGAACCATCGCGTAGGTGAGAGCACTGTTGGCGCCGCTGCTCGCACCGGCCCGCAGCTGAAGCACCAGGGTGCGCGGGGCATCGTGCGTCGTCGTCGGATCGGCGACGAACGCCGGCAGGGCCGCGGGCGAACCTGCATGCAGCAACGCACCCGTCCCGCGGTGGATCCACAACGCGGCGGCTACCGCCGGAGTGACCCCCGCGGCACCGACGAGGACGACCGCCATCGGTTGACGCCAGCCGAAGTTCGCGGTCCGCAGACGACTGCGCAACCCGGTCAACGCGATCGAGGCTGCGATGAGCAGCCCGGCGCCCACCACGGCTGTCGCGGCGCCCGGCCAGCCGACCACCTCGCCACCGTCGGCGGGGAGGTTGACGTGCGTGCGCGAGACCACGATCCCGCCGACGACGCCGATCGCGGCCACCAACCATCCGGTCCGCACCGTCCAGACATCGCGCCGGAGCAGGGCGACCAGCGCCGCGACCACGACCACGACGTCCAACCACACCGGTGGCAAGCCCGGCGCAGCGGGATGCATCAACAGGACGTCGACGGGCGCCGGCCGAGAGCTCTGCAAACCGGGCCCGGCTTGCCCGACACCGGTGGCGAGCAACGCCGGGTGGTGCCATACCCGGGCCGACCACGGCAGGAGCAGGACCGGCGGTATCACGATCAGCACGACCGCCCGCCAGCTCCGGACGACGGAGCGCCGCGCAACTGCCACGAGCAGCGCGATGAAGGCCAGCGGCGCCAGCAACACGTAGCACATCGGGTCGAATGCAGCGCAGATGGCGAGCAGCAGCGCCGCCCACCACGCCGCGTGCGCGTCGCGACGCTGGGCCGCCGCTGCCGAGCCGGGCGTCGCAGCGGTGAGCGGCAGCAACGCGGCAGGCCATCGCGGCGAGCACCAGCGGGAGTAATGCCACCGCGACCGCGGTACCCAATCGGCCGGTGCCCACCGATCCGGTCGCCACCGGAAGCAAGGCATAGGTCGCGGCCAGCCACCACCTGACCGTGACCGAGATCGGGAGCCTCCGCCCGGCCCGGTAAGCGGCCAGCCCGGCCATCACAACGCTGCCGAGCAGCAGGACCTGGACGGCAAGGCGAGCGCTGCCCCACAAGACGGTGGCGACGATCGCCAGCACGGCGAGGTACGGCGGCGCCACGGCATCACTGCCGAACCCGGTCGGATGCCAGCTCTGGGTATAGGTGTGCCACAGGTCCGACGCGCCCAATGGCGCGGGCAACAGTGCACCGCCGCGCAGACTCCCACCCAGCACATGTCGTTCCGCGACCAAGCTCACTGCGAGCAGGACGACCGTGAGCAGCACGACAGGGCGAGTCACCAACCGTCGCAGGAAGCTGCGCTCGTCGCGCACCTCGCCGTCGGCTTTCCCTATCGCGGCGATCCGGCGTCCGAGTTCGTCGGCGTAGTGGCGCAGCCGGTTCCCACGAGGAGCGAACAACGCCCGCACCTGGCGGGCCGGAATGCGCCGGTACGGCCGCCGCATCGCCCGCGCCCGGGCGAGCGAGCGCGGGCGCCCGAACACCGAAACGGCGGCGCACAGTTCGTCCCATGCGTCGGCAGGCCGTCTCAGCAGCAAGAATGCGGGCGCTCGAAACAGGCAACCGAGGAGGAGGCGCACGAAGACCAGCGGAAATCTCGCCGCAGAGCAGTTCGCCAGCAGCGTGCGCAAGGCGCTCCGCCGGTCGAGCCGCCGCGCACTCACGAAGGCACGGCCGGACGGGGAGCACGAGATCGGACGACGTCCGGCTGCCGCCGCTTGCGCGTGATGGACGACGGCGCGCGAGCAGGTCACCACGCGATGCCCGGCCAGTGTGACGCGCCAACCGAAGTCGAGATCGTCGCGGAACAGCGGCAGCTCGGGGTCGAGGCCGCCGACGTCGTCCCACACGTCCCGGCGCACCAGCATCCCCGCGGTGCTCACCGCGAGTACGTCGCGATCACCGTCATGTTGGCCATGGTCGAGCTCGCCGTACTCGAGGCCGGTCTCCCGCCGTCCGCCGCGATCGACGGTATGGCCGATCTCGACCAGCACCCGGCGGTCCTGCCAGTCGCGAAGCTTCGGACCGATGACTCCGGCCGACGGCATCTCATCGGCGAGGTCGAGCAGTCGCTCGAGCGCGTCGGGCGCCGGCGCGCTGTCGTCGTGCAGCAACCACAGCCACTCGACCGGAGAACCGTCCTCGGTGCGGGTCGACGCGAGACCGGGCGCGTGCGCGAAGGCCGCGACCGCGCGATGTACCGCTGCACCGAACCCGCAGTTGCGCGGTGCGTCGAGGACGCTCGATGCGCCGAGGGCTCGTTCGGCCAACGCCCGGGTCTCGTCATGGCTTTCGGTGTCGACGACGACGAGCCGCTGAACAGGGCGGCGCTGCGCTTTGACCGCGTCGAGCGTCGTCGGTAGCCAGTGCGCACCGTCGTGGGCGACCAGCACGGCCGTCACGACGTGGCGCGGCCGGATCAGCCGGCGCGGCTTGGAGGCTGCAGAACTCATGCGGACAGTCAGACGATCTCCGGGCCGGATACGGGCCCGCTAAGCACCGGTGCGGCGAACGGGCAGGACAACCACCGGAGCCGCAACGTGACGTAATGGCGTGATCACCATGTGGTGCCTGCCACGGCGCCGGACCGGCTCACACTACGCGATGGTGCGGCCCGCGATGTCGTCGTTCAGCTGACCCGGCGCTTCAACCGCCGCCGTTCCCGCTCGGACAGACCGCCCCAAATCCCGAAGCGCTCGTCGTGCGCCAGCGCATACTCCAAGCAGTCCGACCGAACCGCGCAGGTCGTGCAGATGCGCTTGGCCTCCCGGGTGGAGCCACCCTTCTCCGGGAAGAAGGCCTCCGGATCGGTCTGCGCACACAAGGCACGTTCCTGCCAGCGAAGTTCTTCCTCGACGTCCTCGAACGACGACCCGTCGAAAGACCCCCAGGCCATGACGTCGTCGTGCAGCGGGTGGATCTCAGGAGAGATCTCGGCCACCGCGCACCTCCTCGACCCTTCATTGCCTCCCACGAGACGCTCGGCTGCGCCCCGCTCAGAGAACATGCGTGGAATTACATGCGCGTCATTACCCCGTAGTCAAGCCAAACGGTGGTATTCGCTGAAACAGAATCCGCGGCCGAGCCCGCCGGCGGGCCCTCAGAACGGGTCTCGAGCACCCCTGAGGGTGCCGATGCGAGCCTTTGCGAGGATCAGCCGGTGACCTCGCAGAGCAGTCCGACCGACACCGCTACTCCCCCCCGCAAGCGGCGAACCCGGCGCAACATCGTCGCGTTGGCCGGCGGAGTAGGTGGCGCACGGTTCCTGCGCGGGCTGCTCGCCGCGCTCGCCGACACGGAACTGGACGCGAGCGGGAACGCGAACGCCGACACCGACACCGACACCGACGTGACGGTCATCGGCAACACGGCCGACGACATCACGCTCTTCGGGCTGCGCATCTGCCCCGACCTCGACACCGTGATGTACACCCTCGGTGGTGGAGTCCACGACGAACAGGGCTGGGGTCGGTCGCATGAAACGTTCGTCGTCGGCGAGGAACTCTCCGCCTACGGCGCGCAGCCGACGTGGTTTCGGCTCGGCGATCGCGACATCGCGACTCACGTGATACGTACGCAGTGGCTCGCCGAGGGAACGCCACTGTCGGAGGTCACCCGCCGGCTCTGCGACCGGTGGCGGCCGGGAGTGCGGCTGCTGCCGATGTCGGATGATCGCGTCGAGACACATGTTCTGGTGGACGACGGCACCGACCGCGGAGCCCAGCGTGAAGTGCACTTCCAGGAGTGGTGGGTCGCGATGCACGCCGACGTCCCGGCGATCGAGATCGTGGCGGTCGGCGCTGCCGATGCGAAGCCGGCGCCAGGGGTAGTGGAGGCGATCCTCGCGGCGGACGTGGTGCTGCTGCCGCCGTCCAACCCGGTGGTCAGCATCGGCACGATCCTGCAGGTCCCGGGCATTCGAGAGGCGTTGACGCAGACCGCGGCCCCTGTGGTCGGCGTCTCGCCCATCATCGGCGGCGCCGCGGTGCGCGGCATGGCCGACGCGTGCCTGACCGCGATCGGAGTCGAGACGTCGGCCGCCGCGGTCGGCAACTGGTACGGCCCGCAGCTCCTTGACGGCTGGCTGGTCGACGACGCCGACACCGGCAGTGTGGTCACCGGCGTCGAGGTGCGCGCCCGCCCGCTCTACATGACGGACGTCGAGGCGACCGCCGCCATCGCCCGTGACGCGCTCGCGCTCGCCGCCGAGCTGCGCCGGTCAGCGATTGCGTAGGTCGGCAAGCGAGGCGCGCAGCGCGCCGATCGCGAACTCGATCTCGGCTTCCCCGACGACGAGCGGCGGCGCCAACCGGATCGTCGACCCATGCGTGTCCTTGGCGAGAACGCCGCGGCTTGCAGCAACGCCTCGCACACGGCACGCCCGCTGCCCAGCGCCGGATCGATGTCGACGCCGGCCCACAGCCCGCGGCAGCGCGTGGCCACGATCCCGTCGCCGACGAGCTCGGCGAGGGCGCCCGCCATGGTCCGCCCCAACACCGCCGAGCGTTCCTGGAACTCGCCCGTCTCCAGCAGCGAGACCACCGCGCGGCCGACACTGCAGGCGAGCGGGTTGCCACCGAACGTGCTGCCGTGCTCGCCGGGTTTGAGCACCCCCATGACGTCCCAGTTCGCCAGCACGGCCGACACCGGCACGATGCCGCCGCCGAGCGCCTTGCCGAGGATCAACACGTCGGGCTTGACCGCCTCGTGGTCGCAGGCGAACGTGCGCCCAGTGCGGCCGAGGCCCGACTGGATCTCATCGGCCATGAAGAGCACGCGGTGCCGCGTGCACGCGTCGCGCACGTCCCGCAGGTAACCGTCGGGCGGGATGAGCACGCCCGCCTCACCCTGGATCGGCTCGATCAGCACCGCCACGGTGGTGTCGTCGATCGCGGCCTCCAACGCCGCCGCATCCCCGAAGGGGACGGCGCGAAAGCCGGGCGTGTACGGCCCGAAGTTCTTCTTCGCGTCAGGATCGCTGGAGAAGCTCACGATGGTGATGGTGCGGCCGTGGAAGTTGCCCGCCGCGACGACGATGCTCGCCCGCTCGGGCGCGACGCCCTTGACCTCGTACCCCCACTTGCGCGCGAGCTTGAGTGCGGTCTCGACACCCTCGGCGCCGCTGTTCATCGGCAGCATCGCGTCGAACCCGGCAAGACCCGAGAGCTCTCGAGCGAAGTCGCCGAGCAGGTCGTGATGGAACGCGCGGCTGGTAAGGGTCAGCTTGTCGAGCTGCTCGCGGGCGGCGGCGACCAACGCCGGATGCCGGTGTCCGAAGTTCAACGCCGAATAGCCGGCCAGGCAGTCGAGGTAGCGCCGCCCCTCGACGTCCGTCACCCAGGCGCCCTCGCCTTCGGCCAGGACGACGGGCAGCGGGTGATACGTGCGGGCGGCGTAGCGCTCGTCGAGTTCGATGTAGTCGGCGCTGGAACGGGTGTGCGTGTCGAGCACGTCGCTTGTCATGACCGCAGCTCCAATGTGCAGCACTTCGGGCCGCCGCCAGCCTTGCGCATCTCGCTCAATGCGACGGGCACCGGCTGGTAGCCGCGCGCGCTGAGCTGTTCGGCGAACCGGACCGCCTCCGACGGCAACACGACGTGCAGTCCGTCGCTCACCGCGTTCAGGCCGAACACCTCGGCGTCGCGGGCGCCGACGGTCAGCGCATCGGGATAAAGCTCTCGTAGCACCGCCTGGCTCTGCGCGCTGAACGCGGCCGGGTAGTAGGCGAGGTCGTCGTCGCTGAGCACGCACAACGCGGTGTCGAGGTGGTAGTAGCGCGGGTCGACGAGCTCGAGGCTGACGGCGGGCAGGCCGAGCACTTCCGACGCCTCGGCATGCGCTTCTCGTTCGGTACGGAAACCCGTGCCGGCGAGGAGCCGGTCACCCGCCACGAGCAGGTCGCCTTCACCCTCGTTCACGGCCGTCGCCTCGGCCGTGTGCTCGAACCCGGCTCCGCGCAGCCAGGTCAGGAACGCCGGGCCTTCGGCGGCGCGCTCCTCGTAGCGGAAGCGTGCGCCGTACACCCGGCCGTTGGCGACCGTCGCGCCGTTCGCGGCGAACACCATGTCGGGAAGGCCGGGCACCGGCTCGATCTCCACGACCTCGTGGCCGAGCCGGCGGTACGTCGCGGCCAGCGCGCGCCACTGCGCCACCGCCAGCTCGCGGTCGACAGGTTGGGCGGGGTCCATCCAGGGATTGATCGCGTACTCGACGGCGAAGTAGCGGGGCTCGCACATGAGGTAGCGACGCCGGGTCGCGACGCGGGGGCGCAGCGAGCCGGGACTGCCGGCAGTGAGGGTCATACCCTCACCATCGGTCACGACCGAGGTTTCGACAAGGCTCCTCGGTTGCGGGTCGACCGACGGTTCGTTGCGTAGGAAGGGGACCCTACGGCGATTCGTTGCGTCAGCGCCTCAGCAGCCGGGAGAGCACCAGCACGCTCTTGGTCCGGACGACGAACCGCTCGGCGCCGATCCGCTCCAGCACGTCCTCGAAGTGACGCATGTCCTCGGCGACCACGCGAAGGAGCGCGTCGGCCTCGCCGGAGACCGTGCACGCGTCGACGACCTCGGGAAAACGTGACACCGCCGCCGCGATGGTGGCGGGCGACGTCCGGCCCTGGCAGTAGATCTCGACGTAGGCCTCGGTCCGCCAGCCGAGCGCCGACGGGTCGACCACGGCGGTGAAGCCGGTGATCACCCCGCGCTCACGCAGCCTGTCGACCCGGCGCTTCACGGCCGGGGCGCTCAACCCGACCTGTGTCCCGATGTCGGCGAAACTCGCCCGCGCGTCGTGGCGCAGCGCCGCGACGATGCGCTCGTCGATCTGGTCGAGGGTCATCGCGCACCCTTCTCGCTGCGGGAACCCCGGTGCACCTAGCGCGCCCGGTTGTCGCGGGCCGCCATGCGAGGACCGTAGCGGGGCGGCCGCACGCCCGAGGCCTCGACGAGCCGGACGACGCGTTGCCGGTGTGGCCGGTAGGGCTCGAGCAGCTCGAGCATGGCGGCGTCGTCGGCGCCGTCGCTGCCGGTGAGCGCGAGGCCGACCAGCCGCGGAATGTGGTAGTCGCCGACCGACACCCGGTCGGCGGAACCGTGACTGCGCTGGAGTGTCTCGGCGACCGTCCAGGGCCCGACTCCGGGCAGCGCCGCGAGCGCACGGGCCGCAGCTTCCTCCCCGGCGGCCGCACATCGCTCGATGCTCGCTGCCAGGTTCGCCGCCGCGACGACCGCCGAGCGTCGCCGCCCGTCGAGCCCGATGCGGTGCCAGTCCCACGACGCGATCTGGCGCAGGGCCCGCGTCTCGGGGAACACCCGCAGGCCGCCGGCCGCCGGCACCGGTCCGGGTGCGGGCACCGGCCCGGGCGCCACGTCGCCGTACGCCTTGACCAGCCGCACCCAGGTGCGCCTCGCTTCGAGGCCGGTCACGAGCTGCTCGATGATGGCCGGGACCAGTGCCTCGACCACCAGGCCGGTGCGCGAAAGGCGCAGCCCGGCGTATCGATGCCGCACGTCAAGAAGCAGCGGGTGGCGAAGCGGGAGCGCGCTCCAGTCGTCGTCCGCACCGAGAAGGGCAGGGACGCCGTCGAGCGCCCAGGCGGAGCCGGTGCCCCACGCGGTCGCCTCGACCACGCCCGCCCGCCGGTCGGCAGCGAGCCTGACGGTGGCCGGCCCGTCGGGGGTGCGCCAGGTTCGCCAGTGCGCGCCGTCGCGGGTCACTTGGTGGCAAGGGTCGAACGTGCCCCGCCGGTGCGGCGCGAGCGTCGCATCGAGGTCGATGACGCCGGATAGCTGGTAGCGCCGCTCGCGCGGACACGCGTGCGTCGAGGCGCTCACGGCTGTCTCACTCGTCGCTGGAGAATCGCAACGACACCGGCGACAGGACGACCCCCGGCCAAAGGCGAGCACCGGCGAGCAACTCGTTGCGCTCACCGACGTCGGCGCCGTCGCCGATCACCGCGCCGTCGAGGACGGCGCCCGCGCCGATCCGGGCGCCCGCGCCGACGATGCTGTTGCGCACCGCGGCCCCTGCGCCGATCACCGCGTCGTCCAGGACGACCGAACCGTCGACGACGGCGCCGGCCGCAACGCGGGCACCGGCGCCGATACAGCTGCCGCCGATCACGGTGGCGGCCTCGTCGACGTCCGCGCCGTCGAGGACAAGGGCCGCGCCGACCGGGCCGGGCAGTGCGGCCGAGGAGACGACGCCGCGCACGAGGTCGCAGGAACCTTGCACGAACGCGGCGGGCGTGCCGACGTCGAGCCAGTAGGCGGAGTCGACGTAACCCATCACCGTCGTCCCGCCGGCCAGCAGCTCGGGAAACGTCTCGCGTTCGATCGACACCGGTCGACCGGTCGGAATCGCGTCGATCGCGTCACGCCGGAAGACGTAGCACCCGGCGTTGATGAGGTTGGTCACCGGCTCCTGCGACTTCTCGACGAACGCCGTCACCCGGCCCGTCGAGTCGATCGGCACGGCGCCGAAAGCGCGCGGGTCGGCGACTTCGGTCAGGTGGATCGTGACGGCGGCCCGGCGCTGCACGTGCAGGTTCAGCTGGGCGGCGATGTCGTGGCCGGAGAGGATGTCGCCGTTGAGCACGAGCACGGGTTCGTCGGGCTCGGCGCGCAGCCGTTCCGCGACGTTGCCGATGGCCCCACCTGTCCCGAGCGGCTGCGATTCGGTCACGTATTCGAGGTCGACGCCGACGGAGGAACCGTCGCCGAAGTACTCCTCGAAGGTTTCGGGACGGTACGACGTCGCGAGGACGACGTGATCGGCACCGACCTCCCGGGCACGCGCCAGCTGGTGCGCGAGGAAGGGCACGCCCGCGGTCGGCAGCATCGGTTTGGGCGTGGTGAGCGTGAGCGGTCGCAGCCGGGTCCCCTTGCCCCCGACCAGCAGGATCGCGTCGATGGCCGGCTCCTTCCACAGCATCGGCGGCACCGGTCGCCAGCCTAGGTCACCACGCGACAGTCGACACTCGACGCGGCCCCGCCGCCAGGACCTTCGGCCCTATTCGGTGTCTTCGCCCTGCGCTGGAGTTGGCACGACGGGACGGCGGCGACGCGACCGAGCACGAGATGCCACTGAAGGGGCGCGGCGGCCCTGGCAAGCGTGCGTCGCGCGCCGCCGCCCGTACCTCCGCAGCCGGCAGCGCCTCCGCCGGCACCTCCGCCGGCACCTCTGCCAACACGTCAGCCGGGTGGCTGCCCTGCTGACGCTTGCTCGCGGTACCACGCATACGTGGCGGCGATCCCGTCTTCCAGCCCGACCTGCGGCATGAACCCGAGCGCCTTGATGCGGCTGACGTCGAGCAGCTTGCGCGGCGTCCCGTCGGGTTTGCTCGGATCGAACTCGATGCGCCCGGTGTAACCGACGACCTTCGCCACGAGTTCGGCCAGCTCGGCAATGGTGTGGTCTTCGCCGACACCGATGTTGATCGGCTGCGGGTCGTCGTAGGTCTCGAGCAGCAACTCCACGGCCCGCGCGACGTCGTCGACGTGGAGGAACTCCCGCCGCGGGGTGCCGGTGCCCCACAACGTGACGCTCGGCACGTCTCGGAGTCTGGCTTCGTGGAAGCGGCGGATCAGTGCCGGCAAGACGTGGGAGGTCTCGAGGTCGAAGTTGTCGCCCGGCCCGTAGAGGTTGGTCGGCATCGCCGAGATCCAGCGCAGGCCGTACTGGCGGCGCATCGCCTGCACCTGCATGACGCCCGCGATCTTGGCGATCGCGTATGCGTCGTTCGTCGGTTCGAGCGGACCAGTGAGCAGCGAGTCCTCGCGGATCGGCTGGTCGGCGTACTTGGGGTAGATGCAGCTCGAACCGAGGAACAGCAGCCTTTCAACCCCGGCCGCGGCCGCGGCGTCGAGCACGTTGACCTGGATGCGCAGGTTGTCGGAGAGGAACTCCGCCGGATGCGTGGCGTTGGCCATGATGCCGCCGACCCGGGCGGCCGCCAGTACCACGTACGCCGGCTTCGCCTCCTCGACGTAGGCAAGCGTCGCGGTGCGGTCGCGCAGGTCGAGTTCGCGCGACGTCCGGCCGATCAGGTTCGTGAAGCCGGACGCCGACAGCTGCCGCCACACCGCGGAGCCGACGAGGCCGCGGTGTCCGGCGACGTACAGGGGTGCCGCCTTGTCGAGTGGGGGCATGGAGCGAGGCTAGCTCAGGGCTAACCTTGGGGCGTGACCCCGACGCCCGGTTCGGCCGCCGACCGCAAGGTAGCCCTCGTCACCGGCATCACCGGGCAGGACGGCTCTTACCTGGCGGAACTCCTGCTCGCCAAGGGCTACGACGTGCACGGGCTGATCCGCCGGGCCTCGACGTTCAACACCGAGCGACTCGACCCGATCTATCAAGACCCGCACGAGCGCGACGTCCGGCTGCGACTGCACTACGGCGACCTGCACGACGGCGTCGGCCTGGTGAATCTGCTGCGCAGCGTGCAACCCGGCGAGGTCTACCATCTCGGCGCGCAGAGCCACGTGCGGGTGAGCTTCGAGATGCCCGAATACACCGGCGACGTCACCGGCCTCGCGACGATCCGCCTCCTCGAGGCGATCCGGGCCTCCGGCATCTCGACCCGCTTCTACCAGGCGTCCAGCTCCGAGATGTACGGCGCGGCGCCCGCGCCGCAAGACGAGTCGACGCCGTTCCACCCGCGCTCCCCTTACGGCGTGGCGAAGGTGTACGCGTACTGGGCGACGGTGAACTACCGCGAGGCGTACGACATGTTCGCCGTCAACGGCATCCTCTTCAACCACGAGAGCCCGCGCCGCGGCGAGACCTTCCTCACCCGCAAGGTGACCCGGGCGGTCGCCCGCATCCAGGCCGGCCTGCAGGACAAGCTCTACCTCGGCAACCTCGACGCGCGGCGCGACTGGGGATACGCACCCGAGTACGTCGACGCGATGTGGCGGATGCTGCAGACCGATCGAGCCGGCCGATTACGTCGTCGCCACCGGCGATTCGTACTCGGTGCGCGAGTTCGTCGAGTTCGCGTTCGGCCATGCCGGTCTCGACTGGGAGAAGTACGTCGAACTCGACGAGAAGTACAAGCGGCCGGCAGAGGTCGACTACTTGCAAGGCGATGCCTCGAAGGCCGAACGCGACCTCGGCTGGCGCCCGACCGTGCGCACGCCCGAACTCGCCCGGCTGATGGTCGACGCCGATATCGCGCTCCTCGCCGACCAACTCGCCGGTCGCAACGTCCGCATCGACCGCTGAGAAGTGCCTGTGACGGTTGAGAAACTGCGGGTCGCGATCACGCTCGAACAATGCTGGCACCGGGTACCCGGCGGCACCGCGACGTCAGCGATCGAACTCGTCGCCGCACTGCAGCGGCTACGGGAGCTCGACGTCGTCGGCGTCGCGGCTCGGCACCGCGCGATGCCGCCGGCGCCGTGGGCACCGCCGGTGGTCGTGCGCACGCTGCCGCTGCCGCGGGCGGCCCTGTACGAGAGCTGGCACGCGTTGCGCTGGCCGCGCGTGCAGCAGGCAACCGGCGTCGTCGACGTCGTCCACGCAACGACGATGGCGATCCCGCCGAAGAGCGGGCCGCTCGTCGTCACCGTGCACGATCTCGCGTTCTTGACAGAGCCGGCGCACTTCACCAAGCACGGGCTGCGCTTCTTCAACCGCGGGCTGCACCTCGCCAAGCGTGACGCCGACCTCGTGCTCGTACCCTCGCAAGCCACCTACGACGACTGTGTCGCCGCGGGCTTTCCGGCGTCGCGCTTACGTCTGGTACCGCACGGCGTCGCAGTGCCGCACGTGTCGCGCGAGCGGGTCGCCGCATTCCGCCGCGAGCGCGAGCTGCCCGACCGCTACGTCTTGTGGTGCGGCACGCTGGAGCCGCGCAAGAACGTGCCGGCGCTGCTACGCGCGTTCGAGCAGGTGCGCTCGCACGAGCCCGGCCTCGAGCTGGTGCTCGTCGGGCCGGACGGGTGGGGCGACGTCGAGGTCCCTGCCACGGCGGGCGTACGACTGCTCGGGTTCCTGAGTACTGCCGACCTGCACGCCGCCTACGCGGGCGCGAGCGCCTTCTGTTACCCGAGCCTGCGCGAAGGCTTCGGTTTGCCCGTGCTCGAAGCCATGGCACACGGCGTCCCCGTCGTGACGTCGGCGTCTTCGGCCATGGCGGAGTTCGCCGACGGCGCAGCGATTCTCGTCGAACCGCGTGATGTCGACGCCCTGGCGCACGGCCTGCTCGAAGCACTCGGTGCTCGTCACGACGAGCTCGCCGACGCGGGGCGCAAGCGCGCAGCCGGGTACTCGTGGGACGCCGCCGCCGCGCTGACCGCCGACGCCTACCGCGAGGTCTGCGCGAGACCCGGAGGCCAGGCGTGACGATCAGGGTCGGCGTCAACCTGCTGTGGCTCGTGCCGGGAGTGGTCGGCGGCAGCGAGGGCTACGCGGTCGGCCTCTTGCGGCGGCTCGTCGAGCGTGACGACGTCGAGGTCGCGGCGTTCGCGTTGCCTGGTTTCAGCGAGCACTACCCGCGGCTCGCTGCCGCGCTGGGAACCGTGACGGCCCCACTGCCAGAGGGCCGGCACGTCGTCCGGCGGGTGCTCGCCGAGAACAGCTGGCTGCCGGGTCAGCTGCGCACGGGTAGGTTCGACGTCGTCCATCATCTGGGTGGGCTGATGCCGCGCACGCCGGCACCGACGGTCGTGACGCTGCACGACCTGCACTACGTCGTCCACCCGCAGCACTTCAGCGCGACCAAACGTCGCTACCTCTCGACGATGCAGGGCCGCTCGCTGCACCGAGCCGGTGTCGTGACGGCGGTCAGCGAGTTCACCCGCAAGCAGGCGATCGAGCACTTCGGCCTCGAGCCCGGCAAGGTCGTCGTCGTCTCGCCAGTGATCCCCGAAGTGGTGGTGCCGGACGACGCCAAGCAGCGGGTGCGCGAGGAGCTTCAGCTCGTGCGGCCCTTCGTGTTGTATCCCGCCGCGATGTATCCGCACAAGAACCACGTGACGTTGCTGCGTGCGTATGCCGAGGTCGCGCGCGACCACGAGGTCGACCTCGTCTTGACCGGAGCAGCCGGCGCCGGCGCTTGGGGGTCGGCGAGCTCGACCCAGCGTCGGCTCGCGACGCTGGCCGACGAACTCGGGATCGCCGGCCGCGTGCACACACTCGGCTACGTGCCACAGGAGACGCTGGCAGCGCTGTACGCTGAAGCGGCTGTGCTCGCTTTTCCCTCTCGTTTCGAAGGATTCGGCCTACCGGTGATAGAGGCGATGTCGGCGGGCTGCCCGGTGATCGCGGCTGACGCCGCGGCGTTGCCATCGGTGGTCGGCGAGGCAGCGCTCCTCGTCGGGCCAGACGATGTGCCCGGCTGGGTGCAGGCGATCGGCCGGGTGCTCGACGAGCCGGCAGAACGCGACCGGTTGAGCCGGGCAGGCATGACGCGGGCAGCACACCTGGCGCAGGCCGACCCGGTCGATGCCCTCGTCGAGGCGTACCAGAGAGCGAGCGCATGAGAATCCTGGCCGTCCTCCCCCACTTCACCCCCGACGTCGCACCGACCGGGCTCATCGGGTCGCGACTGGTGGAGGAGCTCGGCGCGCTCGGGCACGACATCGAGGTGGTCACCGCACTGCCGTGGTACGAGCACCACGCCGTCGTCGCCGAATGGCAGGGGCGACCGGTTCGGCGCGAGCGCAAACCGTGGGGCTACGTCACCCGCGTGCACCCGTTTCCGACCGGTGACAAGAAGAACATTCCGAAGCGAGCGCTGGGGTTCGCCGGCTTCTGCGCGCTGAGCGCCGCAGCGAGCGCGATCGGGCGGCCGGTCGACGTCGCGTTCGCGATGACACCACCGCTGCCGATGGCGGCGACCGGTTGGCTGGCTTCGCTGGCCCGGCGCGCGCCACTCGTGCTGAACGTGCAAGACGTGTTCCCCGACGTCGCGGTCGAGTTGGGCCTGCTGCGGGGACGCCGGGTGATCGCCGCCGCCTCGGCGCTCGAACGCTGGTCGTACGCACGGTGCGCGGCCGTGACCGTGCTGTCGCAGGGCATGCGCGACAACCTCGCCGCGAAGATGCGGGAACCAGAGCGGCTGCACGTGATCCCCAACTTCGTCGACATCGCCGACGTGCAAGCCCGGTGAGCGCGAGAATTCCTATCGCGAGCAGTACGACCTCACCGGCAAGACGGTCGTGATGTACGCCGGCAACGTCGGGTTGTCGCAATCGCTGGAGTTGCTGATCGACGCTGCGCGAGCCACGGCCGATCGAGACGACGTGGTGTACGTCGTCAACGGCGGCGGGTCGACTCTCGGCGAGTTGCGGGCAGCCGCTCATGGGCTGCCGAACGTACGGTTCGCTCCGATGCAGCCGGTCGAACGGCTGCCGGAGGTACTGGCGGCGGCCGACGTTCACGTCGTCCCGCTGAAGCGCGGGCTGTCGCGGTCGAGCGTGCCGTCGAAGACGTACTCGATCCTGGCGGCCGGCCGGCCGGTGCTCGCGAGCGTCGACCAGGGCAGTGAGGTGCAGCGGCTCGTCGAATCGGCCGGCGCGGGCATCGCGGTGCCACCGGAAGAGCCGGCCGCGTTCGTCGCGGCGCTGCGCAGGTTGCTCGACGACCCGGCGCAGCGGGCCGCGATGTCGGCGTCCGGGCGCGCATTCGTCGAGCAGGCGGCCACACCGCGGCAGGTCGCCGAGGAGTACGACGCGCTGTTCTGCTCCCTCACCGCCGCCCCCATCGGCCGGCGCGGCCGGCGCGGCCGGCGCGGCCGGCAGCGGCCGGCGCGGCCGGCGCGGCCCGCTCGGCGGTCGCCCGCCGCGCGTGCGCGACCGCGCCGAGTCAGCCTGAAGGAATTTTTGTCATAGGTGACGAAATTCCTACCTCGGGGCGGGGCGAGCCTCGGGGCGCGAGCAAGCCTCAGCGTCGGGGAAATTTGGGCCGGGATGGTTCGCGGCAGCGGGGACACGGCTGCCACTCGCCGTCCCAGCCCCGCTGCCGGAGGACCGCGGCGACCTGCACCGATGTCTCGCACGGCGTGAACGCGACGTCGGCGTACACATAGCGCAACGAGACTTCGCCGCGCGCGACGCCTGCGTTGTCGCGGGCCCGGTCGGCGAGCAACCGCTCGCCCTGGTGGTAGGCCAACCCATCGAGCTCGACGACGACCGCGTACTCGTCGTATACGACGTCGCGGTATTCGCGGCGCCCATTGCGGACGACGAAGTGCTGGCGACTGCCCCGCGGCAACCCGTGTGCCCGCTCGACATCGCGGTAGTAGCGGCGTTCGAGCACCGAATCGACGCCGGCCGCTGCGTCTTCGAGCAATTCGACGACCAGCCCGCGCCAACGCATCCGCGGGCGCGCCCGACCCGCGGCGCGCAACCGTTCCGGCGTGGTGAGCCGACGCTGGCATGCGCTCGTGATCAGCGCGGCGACATCGTCGCGACGCTGCTGCTCAGCGACGAGGTCGAGCACCGTTTCCTCGACGCCGGTCCGTGGTGGGCCCGGCTGCAACCGCGCTTGCTCGCCCAGGCGGGCACTGTGGTGCACGATGAGGCCCGGCTGCGGCACAACCCGCCGGTGCGACGGCACGCTCACGTGGACGGCCGGTGGCGTGGTGTCGAGAAGCCGGTCGATGTAGGCAGCGGTTTGGTAGCTCAGGAGCGCACCCTCGCCGGCGTAGAACAATCCCGACCACGCAGTCGCCAGATAGCTCACCGCGCCGTTGTGCGTGATGTAGGTGCCCGGGAAGCCGCGCTGCCACAGCTTCGACCGCAGCCGCGTCCGCACCGCGACGTCCGGAAACCCGATCCCAACGAGCTGCCGCCGTGACACGACCTGCTCCTGCTCGTCGAGCAGGTACTCCAGGCGCGCGACGAGCTCTGGGTCGAGGTGGGGAGGCATGGACGACGATCCTGGCCGAGCGGAGCGGCCGCTCGCTGATGGTCAGCGCGGCAACTGTGGAAAACGCGACCTCAGCGGGCGCGGCCCGTCAGCAGCAGGCGCGGCCCGGCCTCAGCAGCCGCGGCCTCGGCCCTCAGCGGGCACGGCCTCCTCAGCATGTAGGAATTTCTGTTATAGGTGACGAAATTCCTACATGCTGGCGCGAACCGTGAGTCGCGAGGCGTCGTCAGGAGGGGAGATCGGTGACCGGATCGCCCGGCACTTCATGATCGGCGATCGCGGACGCCGCCGGCTTGGCCACTCGCTCGACGAACACCACCGCCGACACCACTACCAGCATCACTGCGACGACGACGTACCAGCGGCTCACCCAGTCGTAGAACCACAGGACGACGGCGGCGGTGGCCGCGCAGGCGAGCAGGCTGAGCGTCGCTTCGACCAGTCGCCGAAGCGTCGTGCTGCGCCGTGCCAGCGTCGTGCTGGGTGGTGCCATGCGTCGTCCTCATCGGGTCGAGGTGCAGCCGTGAGCCGCACCATAACCAGTTGTCGGCACGCGGCACCCCGCATCCGAAGGAATGTCATGGAACTGTCGAGAGATTGCCCACAAGAGGGCGGGGAAGAGCACGCGGGTAGGTCGGGTTGACTAGTCCCGTGACGGCGACGCCCGCAAGCAACACCACCCTCGGCCAGGCGCCCCCGCCGCGGCACCTCGATCGCTCGCTCGTCCTGCTTCTCTCCGTGGCGACGGGCCTCGCGGTGGCCAGCCTCTACTACGCGCAACCGCTGCTCGCCCTGCTGAAACAGGACCTGCACCTGCGCGGCAGCAGCGCCGGGTTGATCGTGACCGTCGCCCAGCTCGGCTACGCGGCCGGGCTGATCTTCCTCCTGCCGCTCGGTGACTTGATCGAACGACGCCGGTTGATCGTGGGACTGTTCGTTCTCACCGCGCTCGGCCTGGCGGGGTTCGGCTTCGCGCGTTCGCCGGCCGCGTTGCTCGCGCTCGCGGCGATGATCGGCCTGACGTCGGTGGTGGCGCAGGTCCTGGTGCCGCTCGCGGCGTCACTCGCGCCGGACGGCGAGCGCGGGCGCGTCGTCGGAACGGTGATGGCCGGGCTGTTGCTCGGCATCCTGGTCGCGCGGGCCGCCGCCGGGTACCTCGCCGAGTTCGGCGGCTGGCGCAGCGTGTACTGGACCGCGGCCGGGCTGATGCTGCTGTGCGCGCTCACCCTGCGGGTGCGGTTGCCGCGTGATCACGCCCCGGCCGGGCTCTCCTACCCGCGGCTGCTCGCTTCGACCTGGCGGTTGGTGCAAGAGGAGCCCGTGCTCCGGCTGCGGATGGCTTACGGCGTCTTGACCTTCGGCACGTTCAGCATGCTTTGGACCACACTCGCGTTCCTGCTCGCCGGCTCGCCGTACCACTACTCGACCGGCATCATCGGGCTCTTCGGTCTGGTCGGAGCCGCAGGCGCAATCGCCGCGAACGTTGCAGGCCGGTTGTCGGACGCCGGCCACCAGCGCACCACCACAGGTATCGGTGTCTCGTTGCTGGCGCTGTCGTGGCTACCGCTCTGGCTCGGCGCGCACACGGTGGCGATGCTCGTGGTCGGGATCGTGCTGCTCGACCTGGCCGTGCAAGGCGTGCACATCAGCAACCAGAGCCAGATCTACCGGTTACGGCCCGAGGCTCGCGCCCGGTTGACGTCGGCGTATATGACGGCGTATTTCGCGGGCGGCACCACCGGTTCGCTGCTCTCGGTGCTCGCCTACGACACGTGGGGCTGGTCCGGCGTCAGCGTCGCCGGTGCGGCGTACGGCGTCCTCGCGACCGCGCTATGGGTGGGCGCATCCTTCTCGCGCGTGCCGGCATAGGCGGCTCCACGGCGGACCGGCGCTCAGCGCATCGCGTAACCGTTGCATCAGCGCATCGCCCCGGCGCTCACGGCACGCCCCGACGAGCGCCTCGGCCTCCCCCGCCAAAGTCAGTGTTCGGCTTTGGGCCGCCACAACGAACGGCACGGAATCTTGTCGACGTCGGCCCGGTCGGCGTACTTGCGCGCGATCTCGGTGATCTCGGCGAGCAGCCCGTTTTCGAGCGTGATCGGGTCGAGGCCGAGTTCGAGCAGCTGCCGGTTCTCGACGAACAACTCGTTCGACTCCGCCTCGTTGCGCGGATTCTCGACGTGGTCGATCTCGGCGCCCGTCAACTCCGCGACGACCTTCGCCAGATCGGAAATCCGATGCGTCTCGGTCATCTGGTTGAACACCCGAACGCGTTCGCCCGGCTGCGGCGAGTTCTCGATGGCCAACTGGATGCAGCGCACGGTGTCTTGGATGTTGATGAACGCACGGGTCTGCCCGCCCGATCCGTGGACCGTCAACGGGTACCCGATCGCGGCCTGCATCAAGAAGCGGTTCAAGACGGTGCCGTAGTCGCCGTCGTAGTCGAACCGGTTGATGAGCCGGTCGTCGCGGCGCGTCTCGTCGGTCTGGGTGCCCCACACGATGCCCTGGTGCAGGTCGGTGACCCGAACGCCGTCGTTCTTGTTGTAGTACGCGAAGAGCAGCTGGTCCTGCGTCTTCGTCATGTGGTAGATCGAGCCGGGGTTCGGCGGGTACAGGATTTCTGACTCGACGACCTTGCCGTCGTCAGTCGGGATCTGCACTCGCAGGTAACCCTCGGGGATCTTCACACCGGCGGTGCCGTAGCCGTAGACACCCATCGTGCCGAGATGGACGACGTGCACATCGAGCTCGGCTTCGACGATCGCCGCGAGCACGTTGTTCGTCGCGTTCAGGTTGTTGCTCACCGTGTAACGCTTGTGCCACGACGACTTCATCGAGTACGGCGCGGCCCGCTGCTCCGCGAAGTGCACAACCGCATCGGGCTGCCAGTCCTGCAGCAACGTGAGCAACCGGTGGTAGTTGTCGGCCACGTTGAATCGGGAGAACGCGATCTCGCGCCCGCTCACGTCGTGCCACGCCCGCAGCCGGGTGCCCATCGGTGTGATGGGGGTGAGCGACGACGCCTCGAGTTCGATGTCGGCGTTCCGGCGCGCGAAGTTGTCGACGATGTGAACGTCGTGGCCCTGCTGGGACAGATGCAACGAGGTCGGCCAGCCACAAAACCCGTCGCCGCCAAGAACGAGGATCCGCATCGAATCTCCCAGATCGCACAGTGGCCCCCGTGTCGCGGCCAGCTTACCCGCGGATAACGTGACCCACCCGTGCCCGTACAGCCGCGGCGTCAGTCCCGCTGCGATACCCCGTCACGAAAGATCGAACACCGCCACGCCACCCGTCCAGCGTGGCTGCATACCGCCCAGGACCTGCGTGACCATCGCGGTCACCATCCGCTGGTCGTAGTAGCCCGGCCCCACGACGACGAGCTGCACGCCCCAGCCGCGCCACTCCTGCCGCACAGCAGTCGCGAGGGACGTCGACAGCGTCGGGGACGCCTGCGGCACGCCGGCCGATATGTTGGCAAAAGCCTCGTATGTAGGCCCGGGTTCGCCGTAGTGCAACCCCGGAACGATCATGTAGCCCTCGGGCATGCGCACCGGCATGCCGGCTCGGGCCTGCCATAGCTCCGCATGCTCGGTGCCGGGGCCTTGAACCCAGGGCAGCACGACCGCCACCGTGCCGTGCGGCACCTGGTTCACCTCACCGCCGGCAGCGAAGTACGCCGGCTGGCCAACGGTCGTCACGTCGGGGCCCGTCGGCACCCACGCGAGAACCGCAAGGATGACACCCACGCCGACGGCGACCCGCCCCCATCGCAGGTAGCTCCAGCGCAGTTGCCGGCGACGCAGCCAGTCGAACCTGCTGAGCCCGCCGGGCTGGCTGGAATGGCCCCAGGCGCCCGAACCGACCGCCCGCTGGGCGGGAACGCGACGCCGCAACACGCCGTCGATGAGGACGGCGACGAGCAGCGCGGCCAGCAGGTCGGTATAGACCGCGAGCCGGTTCGGCAAGGCGTTGTTCATGAACGGCAGATGCGTCACGAGCCGCCAAGGAAGTGGCGTGCGCCCGCCATGACCGCCGACGTGCAACGACGGCCCGAGCGACAAGACCTCGACGACGACGAGAAGCGTGAAGGAAAGCCAGACGACGGCCCGGCGCCGGTACAAGGCCATCGCCGCGATGCACAGGAGTATCAGCGGGAATCCGAGGTAGCCGTTCCACTCACCGGCGTTACCGGTCCACGACTGCACGAGGCCGTGCTGGGTACCGACGGAAAGCCAATCTCCGACAGGGGTCACCACGTTGGCCAGATCGTTGACGTAGACGTCGGGCGCATGGATGGTCTGCGGAACCCGCAGCGGCCCCCTGAACTGCACCCACAACGGATACGCAGCGAGAACGACAAAAACGGCAGCGCCGATGCCGAGCGCGGCGAACGCATACCGCACTTTGCTCGCGACGAGATTGCGATACACGACAGCGAGGATCACCAGCGCGATGCCCGCCACCAGCGCGTCGAGCGCGAACAGTTCGGTTGCGGTGAAGTACTGAGCCAACGCGACGAGTCCGAGCAGCAGCCCGGTCTTCCAGCGCGCCCAGCGCTGCCGAATGAACACCTCGTCGAACATCAACAGCATGAGGGGCACAAAGGCGAGGACGGAAAGGTGCAGATGGTCTTGCGCTTGGCGGACGAAGAACGGAGAGAAGCCGAACAGCAGCCCGCCGACAGCTGCCGACGGTGGCGACGCCCAACGGCGAAGAGCCGCGTACGCGGCGACCGCTGCCGTCGGCGGGCCGAGCAACAACACGACGTTGTAGGCGACGGTGGGACCGAACAGCACAGTGATCGGCGAGACGACCAACGCCGGGAACAGCTCCGAGGTGTTCCACATCAGGTTCACACCCGACGGATAGAGCACGTAGTGCGTCACGAACGGATCGATGCCATGGCCGATCGCGTACGGCACCCACGCGAGGAACCACTGGTTCTGCTCGGGATCGCCGACGTGACCCGGCCAGGTCGTCGACGATCCCATGGACCAGCTCGGCAAGAAGTAGACGACGCTCAGAACGAAGACTCCGGCGAAGAGCAACAGCGGTGTGGCACTGCCCTGCCGCCGCGACCCCCACCAGGCGCTGGCGCGGCCGACGCCCGCTGCCAGGCGCGACGACGGCGCGTCGAGGGTCGGCCCGGTCACGGGCGCACCGCCGATCGGTTCAGGCCCGCGGTCGTCGTCATCCCGGCGATTGTAGGTCGTGGCCCAACAGCGACGGCCCGCAGCGAGCAGGCGGCTAGGATCGGGGCCTGCTCGACAGGCCCGCTCGCCGGGCCGCCAGGGCTGAGCAGTCCGTACGGACGACGAAAGGCGCATCCCCGTGCCCGACGAGCGCGCTCCCGGCCGCGTCCACCGCGCCCTTCGCGAAGCAGCAGGCACGACGCAGGTCGTCGAGGCGGCGGTCGCGGAATTCGCCCACAGGTACGGCAAGGAGAACCTGCCGCCGCTCGCCGTCGTCATCGCCGCTCTCGACGAAGCCGACAGCCTGCCGAGCGTGCTCGCCGAGGTTCCCGACACGATCGCCGGCCTCGCGACGCGCATCATTCTCGTGGACGACGGCAGCAGCGACGCAACCTCAGAGGTTGCTGAGAATCACGGGGCTTGGGTGTGTCGCCTGCAACGCAACTGCGGTCACGGGGTGGCGCTGCGTGTCGGCTACCGGCTCGCCCGAGAAGGCGGCGCGCGTTACGTGGCGACGCTGGACGCCGACGGGCAGTGGGACCCTGCCGATCTGCCCGCGATGGTCGAGCTGCTCGAGGCCGACAAGGCCGACTTCGTCATCGGCTCCCGCCAGCTCGGCCGCACCGAGAACACCGATCAGCTCCGCAACCTCGGGGTGCGGTTCTTCTCGCGCCTTATCGGCGCTCTGACGCACACCCGCATCACCGACAGCTCCAGCGGGTTGCGCGCGATGCGCGCCGAGCTGACCGGGAAGGTGCGCCAGACCCAGCCGCAATACCAGACATCCGAGCTGCTGATCGGCGCGATATTCCAGGGCTACCGGGTGGCCGAGGTGCCCACGGTGATGCGCGTCCGCCGCGCTGGCACCAGCAAGAAGGGGCACAACCTGTTGTACGGCGCGCGCTACGCGCGGGTCATCGTCAAGACATATATCCGCGAGCGGCGCGGCCGGCTTCGCGGCTAGCCGGCTCGCCGTCGAGTTCGAGGGTGTCGAAAGTCTCGAACTCGCCGTTCCCGGTGTCGTCGGCGGCCGTGCCGTCGGCCGCGTTGCGAAACAAGACGCGTTCGAACAAGACGAACTTGGCGACGAAGATCACGCCGTAGGTGACCATGTAGGCGGTCGCGTTCAACACGGTGCGCACCGCGCGGCTGTCGTTGATGAACGCGTCGTTGACGAACCCGATGACGACGGCAGCGACCACTGTGCTGATGATCGCCGTCGCCCAGTACGGCGCGACCTCGCGCCAGAAATCGGAGCGGCCGCGACGGTCCCACGTCCAGTTCCGGTTCAGGAAGTAGCCCGGAATGATGCCGGCGATCGAAGCCACGACCGACGAGCCACGCGCACCGAGCACGTGCGGGGCGAAAAGGAGGACGAAGGTGATCTCGGACACGACGAAACAGATGACCGAGCCCGCCGTGTAGCGGAAGAGCCGCTGCCACAGCTGCGACGTCCGGCCCGCCCAGCTCTGCTTCAGCAAGCCAGTCAACTCACTCATCTCGTCAGATTTCCCACCATCGTAGAGCCCGTTCACGCGCGAGCAGTACCCGCGAGCGACCCTGCTACGCCGCCACGCCAGGATGCCAGCTACCTTACAAACCCCGGCACCGTACCGAACTTCCCTGTGAGCCGCATGTGACCGCGCGCCACCCTCCCCAACGCGAGCGACGTCACCGGCCGTAGAAGCCACCCCCGCCGCCGGCCCCCGCCGCCTTGTCGCCCAGCCGGCCGGCGTCGACCATCTGCCTCAGCAACGCAGGTGGGGCATCATGCGGACTGCCGGACGCCGCGTGCAACGCCGAGGCGATCGCCTGCACCGTGTCGAGGCCGATCAGATCGGCGAGGCGCAGCGGACCCATCGGGTGGCCGCAACCGAGGGTCATCGCCTTGTCGATGTCTGCCGGCCGCAGGCCCTCCTCGACCAGCCTGATCGCGGCACAGATGTAGGGGATCAGCAGCGCGTTCACGATGAAACCCGCGCGGTCGGGCACCCGCACCGGCTTCTTGCCGAGCACGTCGGCGACGAATACCTCGGCGAACGACACAACTGCGTCGTCAGTGCGTTCGCCGTGCACGACTTCGACCAGCGGCAGGGACGCGACCGGGTTGAAGAAGTGCAGGCCGAGTACCCGCTCCGGCATGCTCGTCGCGGCGGCCAGTCGAGTGATCGACAGGGACGACGTGTTGGAGGCGAGCACCGCCTGGGAGCCGTCGAAAACCCTTGCCAGCTCGGCAAAAACGGCCTCCTTGACGTCTTCCTCTTCGGGCACTGCCTCGATGATCAGGTCGCAGTCTCGAAGTTCGTCGGCGCTCAGGCAGATCGCCACCCGGCCGCGAGCAGCGGCCACGTCGTCGTCGTCCAACTTCTCGCGCCGCGCACTTCGGCGCAGCAGCGCGTCGATGTGCTCGGCGCCCCGGCGCGCGCTCTCGGCGTCGAGCACCCGCACGACCACCTCGACCCCGCGCCGCGCGCACAGCTCGGCGATGGCCGAGCCCATCACGCCGCAGCCGACGACGCCGACCCGCTTGACGGCGCCGGCACCGGGCGGCGCCCCGGCGTGGGCACCGGGCTCGCTAGACATGGTCGAGGTCTCCCCAGCCGAGGGTCCACCGCTCGCCACGCTGGTCGCCGCGGGTCTTGGTGTTGTCGACGACGCCGAAGTGCAACGGCTTCTCCTCGAACCGGTCGGGCACCATCCGCAACCCGCCGCGGCGGGCGAGGTCGGAGGTCGAGGTTGCCGGCAGGGTGGCGAGCACGATGCCGGCGGCCCCCCGGGGATCGTCGGCGACCGCGCCGACGAGCGCCCGGGCGGCGGCGGGCGAGGTGGCGAGCAACTCCAGGAGGTAGACGAAGTCGGCGCCCTGCTGCGGGCGGGTCGTGGTGACGGCGACCCCGCACAACCGGCCTCGGTGGCGCGCCGCGAAGTACCGGTAGACGGCCGGCCCGGGACGCCGCGCGTACCGCCACTCAAACCACGCAAAGTCTCGGACGACGCCGTTGCGCACCGCGGGCTCGAGCGCCCGCCAGACGGCGTCCACCTCGGCGTCGGGCACGTGCGACTCGCTGACGACATACCCGAAGGCGGCAGGCGGGCGGAGAGCGCCAAGCGGCCGGCCGCGACGACCGGGCGCGGCATCTTCAGGCGCTGGGCGTACCACGCGGAGTCGAGCGGGAGCAGGTGCGTGCGCAGCCGGCCGATCTCCTGCCAACCGACCCGGGCGATGCCCTTGACCGAGTTGCGATTGGGGTAGCAGACCGTGAGCGGCATGCCGGCCTCACCGGTGGCCTGGTACAGCGCTGACGCGAGCGGCCCGAAGTTGCCGCGCGCCTGGTGCGAACGGTCGATGGCCGCGTCGATGCCAAGACCGACCTGGGTCAGCTCGCCGTCGACCTTGGCGGGATACCGGATGCTCGTGTAGTGCCCGACGATCTCGCCGTCGGCATCGAGCACCTTGATGACCGGGTCACCGTACGGGCTCCCGAAGTACTGCCAGCGCAGGATCGGCTCCGCAGCCTTGGCGTTGTCGGGAAACGTGCGGGCCAGCAGCGCGCAGATGCCCGGGACGTCGGCTTGCGACCCGTCGCGCAACACGGCGTCGGTCATCTCGCCGCACCAACCTGCGCGACCAGCTCGCGGTACCGCGCGTGCGGCAGCACCAGGAACGCTTCGGCATGGCCGTGCCCGTGCAGGCCTTGGAGGGAGCGCCAGCGCGAGATCCCGAGCCCCGCGGTCAGGTCGAAGGCGAGGGCCGCGGTGACGTGGCACGCCAGCGCGGCCTCCTTGCGCGACCAGGTGGCGGAGACGTCGACGATGCGGTTGGGCGGCAGGGCGGTCCACCATTCGAAGGCCCACACCTCGAGGTCGGCCGGTAGATCGGCCTCGGCGACCGCCCGGCTCACCGCTTGGTGGTCGGCGTGGCCGTCGAGGAACCACGGCACGAACAGCTGCGCTGGGGAGTGCGCGGCGACGAGCTTCTCGACCTCACGGCTCAGCTCCTCGCCGTGCGCCGGCAGGGTGCCGTCGGCGTAGGAGAGGAACTGCGGTGCGGCCAGCCCGAGAGCGGCGCACGCCTGGGCGGCTTCGTCGGCCCGGCGGCGTCCGGTCTCTTCGGGGCTCAGCGACGAGCCGCGCGTGCCGTCGCCGCGGTCGCGTAGACGGGAGTGACCTGCCGCCCGATCTTTGCGAGCGTGCCGGCACAGCCGGTCTCGTCGTCGGGTGGGCGAAGAGAGCGAGCGTCGGCGACGACGCCGGTCGGCGACGAGCGGGCGCTCACCCGGAATGCTGGCCACCGTGTTGAGAAGCGGCCACGCCGCTGCGGGATCATCGGCTTCACCCGGGCGACGAGCCGCCGGAACGCCTTCGGGATACGCACCGGTCAGGCTAGCCTGCGGGCCGCGGGCCGCCGACGTGCCGCGCGGCTGCTGGTCGTGTGCCGCGCGCTGCCGCTTACACGCGATCAGCGTTTCAGTGGCGGCACGTCGACCGGATCGTCCGGCGACGGCCGTAGCTCGGCGGAGATGCCGCCGTACCGATGCAATCGGCCCCGGCTGGCCAGGAACGCGCCACCGGCGAACACGCCGTCGCCGAGGGTCGCCACCGCCCGCGAAACCAGTGCGACGACGAGGGCCGGGCCCGGGGTGAGCACCGGGCTGAGCGACGCCACGAGCACCGCCTCCCGCACCCCCGCGCCGGCGGGGACCGGGACCGCGACGAAGCCGGCCGACCACGCCAGCGCCGTACCGCCGACCGCCAGCGGGAGAGTGCGACCGGCCGGCGCGCCCAGCGCGAGGCTCACGACGTAGGTCTGCATGCCGATCGCCGTCCAGCCGCCGAGCTGCCAGCCGGCCGATCGGGCCACCCCGCGCCAGGTGAACTCGTGGTCGGGCGGCTCGCGGCGCAGGACGCGAAGGAGCAGGTGCGTGAGACGGTCGACGTTGCGCGGACGCAGCCCGACGACGACCAGCGGCAGGAAGAGCAGCAGCCACCAGTAGTGGGCGAGAGCGCCCGGTGACGCGTACGGCAGCGTGAACGCGGCCAGAACCAGGCCGACGGCCAGCGAAACGCCGAGCGACACGACGCTGGAGGCGACGGTGCGTCGCGGGGGCACCTTGTAATCGCGGCCGAGTTCGGCCTGCGCGACGACCGTCCAGACGGAGCCCGGCAGATACTTGCCGAGCTGGCCGAGGTAGAAGATGCGGGCGGCCGCGCGAACGGTGAGCGGTGACTCCAGGTCGCGCAGCAAGGTGCGCCACGACAGCATCGCGGCGACGATGTTGCCGAAACCGAGCAGGGTGGCCGCGAGCAAGCTCCACCACGACAGGTCGTTCAGGCTGTCGCGCACCGCACCCCACCTGCCGCGCAAGGCCAGCGAGAACAACACGATGATGACGGCGAAGAAACCGAGTCGCATCGCGAGGCGCGCGCGCGGCGACATGCTGCGCAGCCTGCGCGGCAACGCGAACAGGTGCGAAAGAACGGACGCCGGCAGCCGGCTCACTCCCCCCGCGAGCGGACCATGAGATCGGCGAGCAACGCGACCGCGCCGATGAGCAGGCCCGTGACGAACAGCAGCATCGTGTTCGTCGTCAAGTGGAAGTGATAGCGGACGACGTCGACGACGCCTTTCACGATGCCGATGAAGACGAGCCACAATGCCGGTGGCATCAGCACTTTCAGTGGATTGAAGTACACGATCATGCGCAGCACTTGAAGGATGTAGCGGTACGCGTCCTTCAGCGGGTGGAACTTCGAGTTGCCGGCCCGCTGGGCGTAGCTGATGGGCAAGTAGTCGATCGTGTGCTGGTTCGACAGGAAGCTCAGCGTCAGCGTCGTGACGCAGGAGAAGCCTGGCGGGAGCAGCCGCAGGTAGGGCAGCGAAACCTCACGCCGGAACGCACGCAGCCCCGAGTTGAGGTCGGGAATCTTGGTGCCGGCGAGCCATTCCGCGAACTTGCGGATCACCCATTTTGCCGGCACGCGCAGCAGTTTGTGGGTGCCCTGCTCGCTCGTGCGCGCACCGACCACCTGGTCGACGTCGGGGTTGTCGTCGAGGTAGCGGACGAGCTCGGGAATGCGCTCGTTGGGGTAGGTCATGTCGGCGTCGGTCCAGACGACGATGCTGCCGAGCGCGTCGGAGGTGCCGATCCGGCGTGCGGTTCCCGAGCCGCCGTTGCGCCGGAACGCGACGACGCGCAGGCTCGGGTAGCTCGCTTGCGCCTCGCGCAGCCGACTCAGCGTCTGGTCGGTCGACTTGTCATCGATCGCCACCAACTCGTAGCTGAAACCGCTGGCGTCCATCGCCGCGCTGATCCGGGCGATCTCCTCGATCACGTGATCTTGCTCGTTGTAGCAGGGCAGCACGATCGTGACGTAAGGCGGGCCGGCGGCGTCGGCAACGCGGTTCTCGTCGTCCGGCCCGGTCTCGGGCACCACGGACGGCGAGTCCGCGGCCCGGTGCTCGAGCGTGCGCTGCGCCCGAGCGACGCTGAGCGGCTGAGCAGGCACCGGGCCTCCGACGTCGACGTTGTGAGCAGGCGTTTCGAATCATGCAAAGCCAGGCAAAAATCCGCGCCGAGTCTACTGCCCGGGCAGGATCGGAGCGGGTGCCGTGCGGCGCCGGCGCGCCGCGCGCGCTGACCCGATGCCCCTCGCACCCGCCTCGCCCTGCATGATCGTGAAGGAATTTTGCCACCTATGAGCGAAATTCCTCCACGATCATGAAGGACGCCGAGCCGGGACTGGCGGATTGCTGACGCCGTACGGCTCGGCGAGCGCGGCAAGCCACGCCCCGCTACTGGGATGTCACGACAGCTTTCCGTGACTCCAGCCAGCGTCAGCGGTGATGTCCGTTGCGTGGCTCGAGCGCTGCTTTCGACGGTGGTGGACCGCGTCGCCTATGCTCCCGGCGACCAAACCAGCAGCCGCCGTGGCAGCCCAATGGCCGCTCAACCCAGCGAAGCGCACTAGGCCCAGCAGCAGCATGCCGAGAGTGACAAGGACCGCAATCTCTCTGACAATCAGACGGCGGTTCATCGAACCTAACGCCCTTCATCGCCTATCGCGCTGCGAAGCAGCCTCGCTCATCGGAACCCCGACGACGGCACACTATCTGCTACGAGTACGAACTGCCGCCTCTTCCGACACTGGTCTCGATGACGATTGGAACGCCTCGCAAGGAGAGGTCTAGCCGGGGCCGCGTACCGCAAGACGGCGGCAGCTGGCGTCAGTTCAGCGCTTGGACGGCGGCGGCCGCGTGGCGTCGCTGACGGCGTTGCTGCCACCTACTGCCTCGATCATGTTGGCGTCACGCTTACCCGCCCGTCACGCCTGCGGGTGGTGGGAGGAACAGGTCAAGGGCGCGAAGCTGGGAGCGTCTCGACGTCGGTGGCGACGAGGTCAGCATCCGCGCACAACCCGGATGGCCCGTCCTTTTCGGCGAGGGCCTACGTGACGCAGTCGCCGTAATTCAGGCCGGCTGCGTGCCGGCCCTTGCCGTAGCGACGCCAGCCGCCGAGCGCGCGCTCGGCGAGCTCGGCATCGACCGCGCCGCCGCGATGGCGGCATCGCGGAGGAACCGCGTCAGGACGTTGGCGCCCGCCGGGCCGAGGCGAGACCGACCGCGGTACAGAGTTCGACCAAGGTCGCCGCAGACATCGGCCGGATCGCGGCCTCGGACAGGATAGCAACCGATGCGTCAGCCGCCTCTTCGCGAAGCAGGATCGCAACGACCGGCGACATGTCGACGAGATCGCGCCGCGATCAGGCACCGACGCTGAGGTCACCTGGGGCGCCGAAGCGGTCGTAACCGACCAGCTCCTCGGGCGCCGCAGATCGACCACCGGTCGCGCCGCGACATCGTCTTGCAGCCGCGCCAGCCGCGCATGCATCGGGACGGCCCCCTGAACCTGCGGCCGCTCCAGCCGTTCGCGCAGCGCCACGAGATCGCCTCGGTCAGGCCTTCGCCTGTTCTCGCTGCGACTTCACGCGCCAAGCGGTCGGCCTCGCCGCTCTTGATACTCAGTGCCACGTCTCGAAGTATAGACACGGCTCCATTGTTCTACCTGCCGTGCGGATGTTGGACAGTTCTCCACAGCGAAACCGCCCGCCTGCGCCACCGGCATGGCGCGGGCGAAGCGAAGGCGAGCGCGATCGAGCCGTTCGGTCAGCCGAGCGCTTGGACGGCGGCGGCAAGCGTGGCGTCACTGACCGCCTTGCTGCCGCCCACCGCCTCGATCATGTCGGTGAAGATCGCGTGCTTCGCGAGGAACGTCGGCGCGCCCGGGCCGAGTGAGTTCGGGGTGCCGGTGAGCAGCAGCGGACGCTTCAACACCCCGGCGACCGGGCCGGCGGCGAGCCCGTCGGCGTAGGAGTCTCCTCGCATGACCTGGATCGTGCCGACGCCGAAGCCGAGCGACGTCGAGCCCGGAGTAGGGGCCGGCCGCCGCGATGCCCGTGGTCTCCCAGGTGGCGATCGCGGCCGCGGTAGCTGTCCGGTCGGCGCCGGCGAGCCGCTGGTCGACGTGGATGCCGATCGTGGTCAGCTGGCTCTCGACCTGGGCCGATACCGCGGCGGTGCCGCCAAGGATGATCGCGTGGGTGGCCCCGAGTGCGGTCAGGGTCGACTTCGCGGCCGGCGTGAGGCCGGCGCTCGGGGTCAGCACCAGGGGGTAACCCGTGGCGTACAGCGCCGGGCCGGCAGCCAATGCGTCGGCGAACGACTCGCCGGTGGCGATCACGACCGTCGGGTTGAACTGGCTTTGGTAGAGGTCGACCTTTTCGTTGGTGTCGTAGCGGTCGGCGCCGCCGATGCGAACCACCCCCACGGCCATGGCCGTGAGCTGGGCGACGATCTTCGGGCTGACGGAGGCCGTCCCACCGACGACGTAGACGTTCTGCACGCCGTGCGATGCGATCTCCTGCGCGACGACCGGCGGCAGCGTATTCGGGTCGGTGGTCAGCACGCCGGTCGAGAGTTGCCGCGCGAGGTAGGCGGCCGACAACGCGTCGGGGTAGTTGACGCCCGAGGTCAACACGAGGTTCGGGGTCTGCCCGAACCCGGCGTCGAACAGCGCCGCTGCGGTTGCGTACCTGTCGGCACCGAAGAGCCGCCCGGTCGCCACGACAGCCGCGACGAAGGTGGCTGCGGTTGCGCTGCCATCGGTCAGGTCGAGTTCGACCGGGCCGGAAGCCGACGGCACGTCGATCGCAGCGCCGGTCAGCGTCAACGGCGTGGCGGCCTGCGAGTTCGACAACGCCTTGAAGGTCAGAGTTGACGTCCCTACCCCGGTGATCGTGCCGATCGTCGGGCTCCCCGTAGCCATCGGTGTACTCGCCCAGGTGCCCGCGGCCAAGGTGAGGGTGAGCTTGTCGCTGGACCCGATCGCGCCGTCGCTGGTGCTGCTGATGACGAGCGCATTCAGCTGAACGCCTTGCTGACCCGGGCCGGCAACGGCGATCAGGTTCTCCGCAATGCCGAAACCGCCGGCTGCTAACGCCGGGCGCGCCAGCGAAACCGCCGCCGAAAGCGCGAGGGCAGAAGCGGCCACGGCGGCCAGGGCGGCGAAAGCTCGCCTACGCGCGCTGCTCAAGCCATCTCCCTCGATCGGGGTTCCGACGACCGCACTCTAGCCTCCAACCGACGACGACTGACCGAGCATGCTGCGGTGCCCGCTGCGGCGCCCACGAGCCCGCTCAGGGCAGCACGAGCGGCTGACTGAGCGCCAGCGCCGCCGCTGTCATCGTGGTGCTGTAGAGCGCGCCGGCGCCGCCGATCGCGCGCAGCGTCGACGTCGCGCCGGCGCGGCCACTGAGGTAGCTGGGTATGCCGGCGCCGAGCGTCGTGGGGTCTGCCGTCAGCACCAGCACGTCGGCGACTTTCCCGGCGACCGATCCTGCGGCGAGCGCATCGGCGAAGGAATCACCGCGCGCGATGTTCACCGTGCCGGTACCTCCGAAGTTGAGCCCGGGCAGTGCCGTGTAGATGTTCACACCGGGCAGACCACTCGTCTCCCATTGCGCAACTGCAGCCGCCGTCTGAGTGCGGTCCGCACCGGCGATCCGGTAGTCGACCGTCGCCCCGGCCGCGCCGAGCTGCGACTCGACTGCCGACGAGACCGCGCTCGTGCCACCGACGATGACCACATGCGTGATGCGAAGCGTCGAGATGGTCGACTTCGCGGCTGCAGACAGCTGCAGCGGATCGGTCAGGATCAACGGGTCGCCGGTCACATAGACAGCCGGCCCGACCGCCAGCGCGTCGGCGAAGTTCTGACCCGTCGCGACGATGGCTGTGGTGCTGCCACTACGCGCGGCTTGGCTGTCGACGAGTTGGTTCGTGGCGTAACGGTCGCCGCCGGCGATCCGGGCGACGGCGATCTTCGGCGCGCTGCTGTTGTTGCCGACGTGCAGGTTGCCCACCTGCGCGGCCACGTTCGCGCTGACCGCGCTGGTCCCGCCCACGATGTAGACCGTGTTGATGGCGTGCGCAACCAACTCGTTCCTGGTCGCGGCGGGCAAGTTGTTCGGATCGGTCGTGAGCACCCCCGTACCGAGACCTCGGGCGAGGTACACGGCGGAAAGCGCATCGGGATAGTTGGTCCCAGACACCAGCACCGCCACACTGCTCAACGCGAAAGCGGATTCGTACAGTTGGCTCGCGGTCGCGTAGCGGTCTACGCCGCCCACGCGTGCCTGCTTAACGACCGTCGCGACACCGGCAGCGCCGACAACGGTCGCCGTGGTCTTGTCGTTCGCCACGAGGAACACCTCAGCCGCGCCCGCCGGCATCGTGATCTTCGCGCCGCCGACGCGCAGCAGGTCGTTGACGGACGACGTCTTGGCCGCCGTCATCTTCAGGGTGTCGCTGCCCCGGTTGACCGTGATGACGGTCGGAGTGCCGGCGAACAGAGCGCCGGTCGACGTACCCGGCGCACTGAAGGAGCCGG
The DNA here is from genome assembly GCA_963782965.1 of uncultured Actinomycetes bacterium. Lineage (GTDB taxonomy): Bacteria > Actinomycetota > Actinomycetes > Acidothermales > Acidothermaceae > CAWALV01. The sequence goes on along the minus strand of CAWALV010000002.1, from coordinate 1,037,064 downwards.
CGGTCAGCGTCAGGTCGATCTCGTCGCCGGCGTTCACCGCGCCCCCGGTCACGTCTTTGAACGTCAGCGTGCCGAGACCGACGCCGGCAGTGCTTGGTGCAGCGGTCACGACCCCGGACGTGCTCAGCGACCCCGCGGGAATGATGCCGGCCGCGGCCGTGGCAACGGCCGAGCTGCCGGTGAAGGGTGTTCCGTTGCTGGCGGTGAGGCGAAGTTGGATGTGGTGACCGGCCGGAATGCGGGAGCCGAGAGTCGTCTTCAGCCCGGAAATGGTGAACGTGGTGGTGTTGGCGTCTTGCGGCGCTGCCTTGAGGAAGGTCAGCACGAACTCGTCGTTGACCGACGACGTCGCGCCTTTTGCGAGCGCGACGCTGTAGTAGGTGGCGTTGACGCCGTTGGTGGCGCTCACGCTCGGCAGCGCGGAAAAGCTCGCACTTTCGAAGACGTTCGTCGGGGTCTGCGAGAGCGCCGCACCCGTCGCGGCATCCCATAGCTGGAAGGTGATCTTGTCGCCAGCGGCCCAGACGTGCGAGCTGCTGCTGTCGGCAAAGGCCACCTTGACGCTGTTCAAGGGTTGACTCGCGGTCGCCGAAGCGAGCGGAACCTCGGAAACCGCTGGAACCGAGGCGACGCCAGGATCGGGAAATGCCCACGCGGGCGCTTGTGGCAGGACCGCAACCGAGGCCACGCCCATGCCCGTCGCCACCAGAAGGGCCGCATAACGCGCCCGGTTGTTCATCGCCGTGCCCCCTGACTAAGCGCCGCTGTTCGGCACCCTATAGGACGCCGCTGCCGCTCGATCGGTTGCGCGCGAGCGCTGTGCAAAAACAACGGTGGGCCGGGGCAAAGCCCCGGCCCACCGTTTCGAGCGTGGTGCGTTACTACCCGATCGACGCGGCCGCCGCGTTGACCGTCGCGATGCTCACGGCACCGGTCAGGCCCAGCACGGTCAGGCTCGACGTACCGCCACCACCGAGTACCGACGGGATGCCGGAGCCCAGCGTGTTCGGGTCTGCGGTGAGCAGGATCGGCTCATCGTTCATCCCCGCGTCCGGCCCGGCAACGAGCGCGTCGGCGAAGTTGTCACCGCGAGCGATGTACACGTTGTTGAAGTCGAAACCGAGGTTCGTCTTCTCGTACTGGGCAACGGCCGCCGAAGTCGCGGTGCGGTCTGCACCCGCGAGCCGGTCGACCGTGATGCCCATGTTGGCCAACTGCGTCGCCACATTGTCGGACACCGCTGCCGTGCCACCGACGATGGTGACACTGGTGATGCCCAGGCTCTGCAGCGTCGACTGCGCCGATGCCACCAGCGAGGCGGTATCGGTCAGGACCAGCGGGTCACCACTGTTGTAGACCGCAGGGCCGATCGACAGTGCGTCTGCGAACTTGGTACCCGTTGCGAGGTACGCGTGCCCACTTCCGCTGACCGCACCCAGGTAAAGGTCGGCTGCGGCGTTCGTCGCGTACCGGTCGGCGCCCGAGATGCGGACGACGTTCAGGTTCGCGGCTGTCGGCACGTTCCCGACGTGAAGGGCTGCGACTTGGTCGGCCACTGCCTGGCTGACGGCCGCGGTCCCACCGAGGATGTACACAGTGTCGATGTTGTTGGTGGAGCTGACCAGCTGGGTCCGCGTCTGAGTCGACAGGTTGTTCGGGTCAGTCGACAAGATACCGACGCTCGGACCGCCGTTCGACAGGGCTGCGGCAAGGTACTGCCCCGACAGAGCGTCCGGGAAGTTCGTGCCAGATGTCAGGATGACGGACGTGCCGCCGTACCCGGCGTCGTTGTAGACCAGCGAACCCGTGCCGTACCGGTCAGCACCGCCGATGCGGCTCGTGCTAACGGCGACGGCCAGCTTCGCGGACGGGTTCAGGCCGAACGCACTCGAGTTGGTGAGGGTCGCCTTGACGGGACCGGGACCGCCGAGAGTGATCTTCGCACCGGACAACGTAATGGTGTTGCCGGCGGCCGAGTCCGCACTCGCCACGAACGTCAGAGTCGTCGCGGTTGCGATGGTGATCGAGTTGACGCCCGGGGTCCCACTCGCGGTGGGCGCGGTCGTCCAGGTGCCGTTCGTCAAGGTCAGGGTCAGCGTGTCGCCGTTGCTGATCGACGAACCCGCGACGTCCTTGATCGAGATCGTGCCGAGGGCGACACCGGTCGCGCCAGGCGCGGCGACGGGCACGCTCGCGGTTGTGAGAGCGACCTGCGGGATGGTACCGACGGTGGCGGACTCGCTGGTCTGCCCACCGGTGCCGCTGCCGTTGTCGAAGATGTTAAGAGCACTGCCGGCGTTCACCGAGGCGTCGATCAAGATGTTCTGGCCGACGCCAACCGCGGCACCGAGGTTGACCTTGAGCCCGCTGATCGTGAAGGCGGTGGCGGTCGAGTTCTCGGCAGCCGACGACGTGAACGTAACCGTGAAGGCGTCGTTGGTGCCGTTCACACTGGTCAGCGCCGCAGCAGCCGTACCGCCGTTGGTACCCGTCACGGTCGGAGTCCCGGAGAACGACGCCGTGTTGAGGGTGTTGGACGACGTGTCGTTCACGGCGGTGGAGCCGTCACTGTCTAGCGTGAAGACGAGCTGTTCGCCGTTGCTGAACTCATGAGCACTGGAGTTCGCCGGGAACGTCACGGTCAGGTCGGGCAGCGTCTGGCTCGACGCACCGACCGTCAGCGTTGATGCGGAGCCGGCCGCCACGGTCACGTCGTCTGCGGCCACAAACGCGAACGCGCTACCGCCCGCGCTGCCGAGGACCACGCCTCCCGCCGTTACGAATGCTGCGAAACCAGCGACGCTGGCTCGGCGCAACCGTCTGGTTGCTGTTGTCACTCTTGCCTCCATCAGGCTAGTGGTAGTGGCGAGGTGGCCTAACAGCCCCAGGACACAGCCTGTTCAGCCCCGCCGAATCTGTCGCGCTGATCCGGACCGGACATTACACGCAATGCTGGTGGCCTTGCCAGACGCCCCCACCCACGACTTGCGTCGTGTCGTGGTTGAGTCGCCAACCCGGACATTCGTCCGGAATGGTCGTGCCGTAACTTAGCGTTCTATCGGCACCCGTGTCCCAAGGGAGGCATAAGCCGACCTGTGAGTTCTCCCAACTTCCGCCGCGGAATGTTTAACGAGCGACAAACCCGCAGGTGGCGGTAGGGGCAACCGGGCCAGCGCCTCGGCGAGGGCGAGGGCGTTTCCGGGCGGCACCAGCACCCCGTCGTCCCCGTTATCCACAGCCTCGGGGAGCCCACCGACGCTGCTCGCGACGACCGGCCGCCCGCGCCCGAGCGCCTCCAGCGCCACCAGACCCAATCCCTCGCGCCGCGAGGGAGCGACCAGCGCATGCACGCCGTCCAGCCGCCGCATCAGGTCGGCATGCGGCACAGCGGGGGTGAACCGCACTCGCGTGCCCAACTCGGACGCCGCCGCGACGAGCCGGGCACGCTCCGGCCCCGAGCCGACGACCTCGAGCTGCAGGTCCAGGCCGCCGGCAACCGCGATCCGGACCGCCTCGATCAGGACGTCGAAGCCCTTCTCCGGCACCAACCGGCCCGCGGCGAGCAACCGCACCGGAGGTGCGGGCGGCATCGGTACCCGGGTGGACGCCGACCCGCCGACGTCCACCGGCATGCGCAGGACGACCGGGCGCAGCTCCGGCGCCAACCTCTCCACCTGCCGGCGCAGGTCGTCGGAGACCGTCGCCACCAGCGAGGCGCGGCGCAGCACGTGCCTGGCCGGGGAGCGCAACGGCCGGTACTTCAAGAGGTGGGCGTCCGAGCCGTGCACGGTCACCACCAGCGGCACCCCGACCCGCCGCTGCACCCGCAAAGCGCACCAGCCGGCGGGCAGCCACCAATGCGCATGGACGACGTCGGGCTCCAGTTCCCTCGTCAACCGCTCGGCCGCTCGGGCGAAGGCAGCGAAGTACGCGGGTAGCAGCGCGCCCGCCGGCCGGCGCGAACTCGTCAGCAGGCCGCCCTGGTAGGCGAGCTGCTCGAGCCGGTCCGGGCCGTACCGGAACCGGTGCACCGCAACCCCGCCCATCGACTCGAGGAGCGGCAGCCCCGCGGCGTGCGGCGCCAGCACCGCGACGTCCAGACCGGCCTGCTGCTGGGCGTGCATGAGGTCGAGCAGGAAAGGCGCGACATGGTCGGCCTCATGCCGAGGGAAGGACGACGTCAGGTGCAGCACGCGGATGCCGGAAGCCACTCGCGAAGCGTAGTGAGGAATCGGCGGCCCGGGTGGCGGGTCGGCGGCCCGGCTCGCGGGTCGCTACTCCCCCGCCGCCGCCCGCTCATATGCGGCGAGGTGCGCCTCGGCACTCGCCGTCCAGGTGAACTCCAGCGAGCGCGCGTGCGCGGCCTTGCTCAGCGCGGCGCGGCGCGGCTCGTCGGCGAGCAGGCTCGAAAGCGCGCGGCCGATCGACGCGGAGTCGGGCTCGGTGTAGGCGACCGCGTCGCCGCCGACCTCGGGCAGCGAAAGCCGGTGCGTGGTCAACACGGCCGCACCGCAGGCCATGGCCTCGAGCACGGGCAGGCCGAAGCCTTCGCCGTGGCTCGGGAACGCCACCACCTGCGCGGCGCCGAGGAAGGCGGAGAGGTCGGCGACCCGCAGATAGCCGGGGCGGATCACGCGCAAATGCGAGGGCACCTCGCCGACCGCAGCCTCGATCTCGTCGTCCCAGCCGGCGCCGCCGGCGATGACCAGCGCGGGCGGTGACTCCAGGTCGGAGACCGCCTGCATCCAACCGCGGATCAGGCTCGGGACGTTCTTGCGCGGCTCGAACGCGCCGAGGAACGCGACGTATTTCTGGTCACGCAGCCCGAGCCTGGCGGAGATCCGAGTCATCTCCACAGGCGTGGGCGGGCGGAACGTGTCGTGGTCGACCCCGTGGTAGGCGACGTCGATACGGGTCGGGTCGGCGTCGACGAGTCGGACGAGCTCTTCACGAGTCGCCTTCGACGGCACGATGCAACGCCCGGCCCGGCGCACCGCTGAGCGGATCGCGGCCCGATAGAACGCGCCGCGCGCCGGCGGATACAGCTCGGGCTCGCTGAAGAAGGTGGCGTCGTGGATCGTCGTCAACACCGGGCGACCCGCGCGCAGCGGCACCGAGTAGTTCGGCGCGTGGATCACCCTGGCGCCGACGTGCTCGGCAATGAGCGGCAAGCCGGTCTGCTCCCAGGCCAGCCGCGCCGTGCGGTTCGTGAGGGAGGCCGGCCCCGCGACGATCTGCACGTTCGGCAGCAGGCGCCCGTAGCGCTCGGCGTCGACCCGCTGGCAGATGACCGCGAAGTCGGCCTCCAGCGAGGCGAGGGCGACGAGCAAGCCGTCGACGTAGCGCCCAAGACCACCGCGGTCGGCGGGAACGGCAGTGGCGTCGACCAGGACCCGCGCCGCCACGATGCCGCCCACCTCGAGTTCGCTTGTTTGTCGCATGTTCAGGTTCACCATTCGAGGCGAACTCCATCAGTATCGGATCGAGCCGCACCCGAACGCATATGTGACGCAGCTTACGCCGAGCTCCGCCGGACCGAGAGGATGCACGAGGATCAGACCGTGACACGCCCGCCCGACGCCGTCCCGGAGACGCGCCACCAGCCCGCTGACGAGCCGCCGGCACGCGGCGAACAACCGCTGCCGGCAGGCGGCGAGAAGCCGCTGGCGGCAGGCGGCGAGAAGCCGCTGGCAACGGTTGCGATCATCGCGTGGAACGGCGCGTCGATGATCGAGGAATGCCTGGACGCGCTCGCCGGGCAGGCGGCCGCTGCCGATGGCGCGGGCTTCGAGACCTGGGTGATCGACAACGCGTCGACCGACGGCACCGCGGGTCTCGTCGCGGCGCACCCGCTCGACGCGCGGCTGGTCCCGATGGCGAGCAACCTCGGGTTCGCCGGGGCGGCGGAGTACGTCGTGCGGGCGGCGACCACGCCCTTCGTCGTCCTGCTCAACCAGGACGCCATCGTCGGGCCGGGCTGGCTCGAGGCGCTGCTCGCGCCGATGCTCGCGCCGAGCGGCGCATCGATCGCCGCGACCACGAGCAAGGTGTTGTTCGCCGACGACGGGCGCCTCAACAACACCGGCGTGCTGGTTGCTCGCGACGGATACGGAAGCGACCGCGGTTTCGGCGAGCCGGACGACGGCAGGTACGCGACCGCCGACGACGTCGCGGCGTTCTCGGGGACGGCGGCTGCTTTGCGGGCGGTCGCGGTGCGCGCGGTCGGCTCGTTCGACGGCGCGTTCTTCCTCTACTACGAAGACACGGATCTGTCGTGGCGGTTGCGGCGGGCGGGCTGGCGCATCAGGTACGTGCCGGAGGCCGTCGTGCGGCATCGGCACGCGGCGTCGTCCGACGTCGGGTCTGAGGCGTTCGCGTTCTACAACGAGCGGAACCGGCTGTGGATGCTGGCCAAGTGCGCGCCGTGGTGGCGGGTGGCGCGGGAGGTCGTTCGGTATGCAGCGATCACCGTGCTGCTGCCGGTGCGGCGCCGGCTCGGGGGCGGCGTCCCGCAGACCCACCAGTTCCGCGTGGCGCTTCGCGTGCGGGTGCTGCGCGCATTCTTCGCCGCGCTACCGCGGCTGCTTCACCAACGCCGAATGCTCCGCGGCCGCGGCAAGCCGCGTTTCGGCCGCCGGCCGCCGCACCTTGGCCCGCCGCCGCACCTTTCCCCGTGATCATGCAGTTGTTGGTGCGACACGCTGGCGTGTCGCACCACCAACTGCAGACTCGGGCCATCCACAACCGGACGCCGGGGTCGCGGCGCCGTGCACAGCACGGCGCCGCGACCCTTCCCCGGCCCATCGGCGCACTCACGATGGCGTGCATGCGGCCATCCCCCAACCTTGCCGACGCGCTCTTGACGGTGGCCAGCGCCCGCGAACAGGGCGTCGACCTGTGGCAGTTCACCAGCGACCAGTTCGTGGCCGTACACCGCGGCGTCCGCATTGCCCGCAGGCACGCCGCCGCCCTCGGCGACCTCCACCTGCTTTGCGACGCGGCGTGCCTGGTGCTGCCCCCTGCCGCGGTCTTCAGTCACTACACCGCACTCGCGCTGAATGAGCTGCCCGACCCCTCGTTCGCGAAGCGCCGCAGCAGCGTGGCCGGGCCGCGCCCCGTCGTCCACGTCACCGTGCCGCCGGGCACGGCGCAACCTCGCCGCCGGGGTGTGGTCGGGCACGTGCGAGCACTGCGCCCTGAGGACGTGGTCCTGCTCGACGGTCGCCGCGTCACCTCGCCCGCCCGCACCTTTGTCGACCTCGCCGAACGCAGCACGGTGGCGCAGCTCGCCGTCGTCGGCGACGCGATGCTGGCACGCGAGCTGGTCAGCAAAGCCGACTTGCTCCGAGCCGTCGCCGCGTCGTCCGGACGCCGAGGCGTTGCGGTCGCGCGGGAAGCCGCGCCACTGCTCGACGGGCGCTCGAGATCGCCTATGGAGTCCATCACCCGGGTCTACCTCGTGAAATCCGGGTTGAGTCCTGAACCGAACGTCGATATCTACGACGACTGGGGCCGGCTCGTCGGCTGTCCTGATCTGTATTTGCGCGCGGCGCGACTCGCGGTGGAGTACGAGGGCGAGCACCATCGCGGCAAAGGCCAGTTCGACCACGACGCCGCCCGCGACCGCAGGTACCACGAGGTCGGCATCCTGCCGGTGCGGCTCACCGGCCAGGACGTATTGCGCAATCCCGCGTCGTTCCTCGACACCATCTGGCGGCTGCACGAAGAACGCGCGCCGGGCGTGGCGAAGCGCCAGCGTTGGAGGCCGCCGAGTTGCTGGTAAGGCAGTCGGCAATCATTCGGCAATCAATTCGGCAATAACTTGCTCGAAACAGCAGTTGTTGGCGCGACACGCCAGCGTGTCGCGCCAACAACTGCATGATCACCGAACTAGGTGAGCCCCTCAGGGCAGCGTCACCGTCTGACAGCCGAGGTTGGTGTTGCCGGTACCGGGGCCGACGTTCACGGCGGTCGCGCAGACGGTGTGCTGCCCGGCGGCCGCGTCGATCACGACCTGGAAACCGGTCCAGCGGCCGTACTGCGGGAAGACCTGCGCGACGTCCGTGCGAACCAGGCCGGTCTGGGTCTGGCCGGCCGCGGCGTTGTCGACCGTGACCGTGACGGGCACGTTGACACCGGCGTCGGCGTTGGCGTTGGCGTCATAGGCCCAGCCCGACACCAGCGCCTGGCCGCTCGCCCATGGCCTGACCACATCGAGGTGCCCGACCGGGTTCGCCGCAGGCACCGCGACCGTGTTGCAACCGAGCGGCGTGTTCGCGTTCCCCGCAGCGGTGTTGATCGCGTAGGCACACACCACGTGCGAGCCGGCGGTGAGCGTCAGGTCGGCGTGGAACCCGTGGAACGCGCCGTAGGCCGGATACACCGAGCGAACGTCCGCGCGCGGTTCGTTCGCCGGAATCTCAGCAAGCAGTTTGCCGTCTGCGTACAGGTCGACCGGGATCGGCTTCGCGGTGTCGGGGTCGATCGCCCATCCCCACAGGTGGCCGGCCGTCGTGACGCCGTCGAGGTGGCCGAACGGGTTGCCGGCCATCACGGTCACCGTCTTACAGCCGAGCTTGGTGTTCGTGCTGCCGAAGCCGACGTTGATGGCGTAGGTGCACACCGTGTGCGTGCCGTTCGTGGCCGGCAACACTGCGGTGTAGCCGTGCGCCGAGCCGTAGAGCGGGTGGTAGGAAGCGACGTCCGGCCGAGAGTCGGCCGCCGACACGATCCCCGCCAGATGGCCGTCGACGTACACGTGGGTCTGCACCGGCCTCGCGGTGTCGGGGTCGATGTCCCACCCGTGGGCGGCGAAACCACCGGGCACCGCCGACACGCTGTCGAGGTAGCCGTACGGGTCGCCGCTCAGTGCCGTCGCGCTGTGGCAGCCGAGTGCGGTGTTCGCGTTGCCGGCGCCGACGTTCAGGCCGTAGGCGCACAGCGTGTGCGGCCCCGGCGGTAACGGGATCAACACGTCGAAGCCATGGTGATCGCCGAAGAAGCCGTATACATTCGCGACGTCCGAGCGGAGGTCGCCCGCTGCGACGTTGCCCATCAGGTGGCCGTCGGCGTAGATCGCGACCGCGATCGGGCTGGATGTGTTCGCGTCGATGCTCCAACCGGCGATCTCGATGCCGCCTGGCGAGCTGCGCGCGAAGTCGGTGTTACCGAACGGGTTCGACCCGAACGTGAAGGACTGCACCAACGGCCAGATCGCCGGGTCTTCGCCACCGAGCGACCAGAACGCGACGCCGCCGAGCCCGTACTTGCCGACGAGCGGCAGCTTCGCCGCGATGGCCTGGGCGTCGTTGTACCAAACCGTGTGTCCCACGCCCGCCGCATCGGTGTAGGTGAAGTACGGCGCGTCCTCGGTCGCCGACCATTGCCGAGCGACGTGGTATTGCGCCATCAGGTTCAGAGCGCCCTGGTAGGTAACAGCCGCGGCCCGGTTGCCCGGCGTACCCCAGTCGTAGCCGTACAGCGGTACCCCCATGAAGACTTTCGACGACGTCATTGCGGACGCCGCGAAGGAGATCACGCTGTCGGTCCACGACATGCCGGCGATCGCACCCGGTGATCCACCCGACCAGTGCTGGTCGTAGGTCATGATGCGGAAGCGGTCGGCCCACTTGCCCAGCGTCGGATAGTCATAGACCTGCTGCGCCATCGACGTTCCGGGCTCGCTCGTCTTGCTGACGACGTTGACCGCGAGCATCATGCCGCGCTTGTGCAGCGCCACCGCGAGTTCGTGCACCAGTGCGTCGAAGCCTGCCCGCGTGGGGTCGACGAGTGCTGACGTCGTGTTGAAGGCCATGTCCTCGAAGTCGAGGTCGATGCCGTTGGCGCCGTACTTCTGCGCGAGCGCGAGCAACGCCTGCTCGCGCTGCACGCGGGTCGCGGGCTTGGACATCATCCAGCTCATGCCGCCCGGCCGGTGCCGTCGGCGAACGTGATCGTTACCGGCACGCCGCGCGACCGGATCGTTGCCACTGCCGACGTCAGTTGCGCCGCCGAGGCGGTGCTCGAGGGAACGATCGTGGTGGCGCCGGTCGCTGAACTGGAACTTGGACACGTCGGAGAACAGGTCGGCGTTGGCGGCGACCTCGGGCACGCTGTTGGAGTCCGAGAGGCGATCCAACCTGAGGCCTGGCGTCGCGGGGTCGCAGCATGGGCGGACGGCGTGGGGCCGCCCACGATGCCGGGAACCGGTGAGGGTCGTGGCCACGATGGTGGCGCCGAGCGTGGTCGCGGTGAACTGGGAGCCGGTGCGGGGCCGGCGTGTCCGGCGCGATTGTGGCGTTTCGGCGCCGCGGTGCGGCGTGGCGTCGCCCATTGTGGGCGTTTCGCGGGCCAGGGCGTTCAGGCGGTTTGGGTGGTTCGGGCGGCTCAGGAGAAGGCGGCTGAAGAACGTAGCGAATGCAGGGCGTACAGGATCAGGCATGCGGGGCTGGTCCGTAGTGCGGGGGACCGGCCTGACCGGCCAGTCACGCGCGAACCGCGAGGCAGCCGAACCAGGGATCGTCGGACCTGGACCTGAATTCGACGGCATACGTGCAAATCTGATGGTTGCTGATAGTCAGTTCTAGGGAAGCTGCGAAGCGGGAACTCCTCCCCAGCCCGGGTAGATCGCGCCGACGACCGGCCGCTGCTGCTTCGTCACGGCGCGCACGGCGAGCTTGCCGTCCACGAGCACGTCGACGAAGATCGGCGACGTCGAGTCGACGTCGAGCGCCCATCCACTCGCCACCCAGGCGCTGCCCGGCGGGCGCAATTCCTCGAGCTTGCCGAGCGGGTTGCCGTCCCGTTCCCCGCCATGCAGCCGAGCCGCGGGTTGGTCGATCCCTGCCCGACGTTGATCGCGTAAGCGCACTCCCGGTGCTGGCTCGCGCCGTTCAGACGCACCGACGCTGTGAAACCGTGCAGGGTGCCGTAGCCCGGCAGCGCCGCCTCTGCCTGCGTGGCACCGTCCTGTTTTTCGCCGGGTCATCCCGGGCCACATGCCGTCGACGTAGATATGGACGGCGACTGGACTCGTGGTGTCGGGGTCGACTGCTCAGCCGGAGACGATCGCGGTGCCGCGGCTCTAGCCGGCCAGCCCGGCGCTGTCCTTCGGTTTGCGGTCGAGGGTCAGCGTCTGGCAGGCAGCAGCGGATCGTCGTCTCGATGCCTTGACGGATCGCATACGTGCAGAGCTGTGCCTGCCCTGCACGGCAGGCCGGTCAGCGCGAAGCCGTGCGCGGAACCGAGCCCTGGACGCGGCCGTGACGTCTGGTCGGTCGCCGTCGGCCGTCGTCATCGCGGTCCATCGGCTGTCGATGTACATGTGACGTTCACCGAGTCGGCCGTTCGGGATCGATGGTCCAGCGACTCAACTGGACGCCGGAACCGATGTCGCGCACGACCTCGAGGTTGCCGTGCGGGTTACCGCTGGGCAGCGCGACGACATGCAGCCGAGCGTGAGATTGATCAGGCCGTCCATGCCGTAGACGTACACGCGATGCGGTCTTCCGGACGCCGACGAGATGCCACGAATCCGTGACAGGGCCCGGCCCTTTGGATGGCCGCCGCGACATCGGCTCTGGCCGGGTTTGTCGTCGACTGGGTGGCGAAGTTGCCGTCGATGAAGACGTCGACGAAGTCGTAACGACTACGCCGGCCTTGTCGACGACCAGCGGAGACGTTGATGACGTCGCGACATCCACCAGACGACCTCGAGGTCGCGAACCGCCTTGCCCGCTTGAGGATCACTGGGGCCGGGCTCCGGCCCCCTGCGCCGTCCAATAGCTCGATTCATGCCCAGGTAGGCGTTGGACATGGCCACCGTGCCGTTCGAGCCGACCAGACGAGCCAGCGATGCTCTTGCCGAGTCGCCGTTGCCGTCGCGCGAGAGCACGTCGAGGCCCTGCAGGGTGCCGACGCCCGGGTAAGAAGTCTGCAACGAGGACGCCGTAAGGGTCCACTTTCCAGTCGACGTTCGGGTCGACTGCGGCCGTGTCGTAAGGGTCGGCCTGCGAAACCAGATACGGCTGACTGCCGGCTGCGGTCTGGCCGCTGTTGGAGGAGGAGAACTGGGTGAACGCCGGCGCGCCCTGGAGTACAGCGCGAGACCCGATGTCGCATCGACCGCGGGCGACGCGTGGGGGCCTTCGATCGTCGTCACCGTGCCGTTCGCGGCGACCATCGCCTGACCGCCGTACACCTGGCATGCGGTCGTATCGCAGATGTCCGAGTTCGCGCCCGGACTCTCGACCGCCAGCGCGTACGACCGAGCGGCGACCGCTTGCGCCTGGAGCGCTGCCGGCTGCGCCCAGCTGTCGGGCATCTCCCGCGGCACCACGCCGTACAGGTAGGACTGCATGTCGACGTAGTTGACGGCGGCCACGGTCGTCTGGGAGGTGCGCATGATCTTGACGGAGCCGCGGTACTGGCGAGCCGTGCCGTCACCGCAGTACATGCGCACCCCGCCGGACGTCGCGAAGGTGACCGGGCCGGCGGTGTCGGCGGTCGTGCCTACCTTGAACGGCTTCCACGCCTGGTCGGCCGGATCGAGGAAAAGGACGTGCAACGAGGTGGCGTCGACCGTCACCTTGTACATCGTCGTCGGACCGGTCGTGCTGGCTGCGGTCGCCTGATCGGTGACCGTCATCGCGGCCAGGCGGCGCCACCATGGTGATGCCGGTGCTGTCGTAAGCGCTTAGGTGCACCCGGACCGTGGGATTGCCGATCTGCTGCTGCACGGTGCCCGGGTAGTAGAACGCGAGAATCTGGCCGGCCGAAAGGCCCTGCTTGGCCGCACCGAACGCGCCGTACTGGCTCATGCCGATGCCGTGGCCGTAACCGTGCCCGGTGATCGTGAAGGTGCCATCGGGCGACACCGGCACGATCTTCGGCGAACGCGGGCTGCGCGGTGACGACGGCGAGAACGCCCGCGCCTGCACCTGTGGCGACGACGGCGGCAACCGCAAGGAGGGAGGCATCCGCCCTTCGGCCGAACAGCTTCACGCTTCCCCCTCAGAACACGGCACAGGTGGCTGGTCACCCTAACCGGCGGGCATCCGCGAGTCCGGTAGTCGGGACGGCGTGTCACGGGCTGGGCGGACCCAGGGCCTGCGCGCCCACCTCCTGCGATTGTGGCGTTTCGCGGGCCGGGGTCGCGTGTCACCCGCGAGTGTGGCGTTTCGCGGGCCCGGGGTGGGCGTCCCCCCGAGAATGTGGCGTTTCGCGGGCCCGGGGCCGGCGTGTCACCGACGAATGTGGCGTTCGCGGGGCCCAGAGAAACGGGGGGTGGCGGAACCGGGCGCCTAGGGCGCGGCGGGACGGCGGGAAAGCCGCCGCAGGCGCGGAGCGCCACCGCCCGGCCGTGGCCACGAACCCGTCGTCGCGCATCCGCCGGCGAACGTCGTCCACCGCGCACGGATCGAAGGCCGCTCCGGCGGCAGGCGCCGGAGCAGGTCGGCCCGGATGACGGGATCGGCGAGGTCGGGCGCGCGGTAGGGAGCGCGGCAGAACTCCAGCAACGGCTCGGCCACGACCGGCCAGTGGTCCGCTGGCCAGCTCGGCGCTCGCCGCGCCGGCCGCGGCGAGCGCCGACGCGTGACCCAGGAGCGACACCAGCGCCTGGGCCAGCCCGTCGACGTCCCCGGCTCGACCGTGACGCCGGCGCCGGCGGCCGCCACGACGTCCGCCAGCGCGTCACCCTTCGTCGTGACGACGGGCAGGCCCGCCCAAAAGTAGTCGAGCATGCGGGTCCGGAAGGAGAACTCGGTCTCGATGTGGTCGTGGTGCGTGCTCACCGCGAGCGTCGCCTCGGCCAGGTATCGCCCGCGTTCCTCGTAGGGCACCCACCCGGAAGCAAAGGAGTCGGAGAAGAACACGTGCACGCCGGTCAGGCCGAGCTCCGCCGACAGCTCCCGGGGGCCACCGCCGCGCGCATCGTCGCCACCTCGGGGTTCGGGTGCACCGCACCCATGAACACGAGGCGCAGGTTCGGCCGCTGCCGCCGGGCCAGGTCGACCGCCCGGATCAGCGTCTGCGGTCGAACCAGTTGTAGATGCCGCCACCCCAATCACCACGTCGTCGTCCGGCCGGATGCCTTCGACGACGCCACGCAATACCGGCTCCCCGGCCGCGGGGGTCGGCCAGACTCCGAACGGCACCACCGCAGCAGCCGCCGCAACCCGGGTCGTCGTCGTAGGTCGCCGGGTTCACCCGCCGAGGCGGCAAGGTGACCGAGCCACAAGTCGCGCTGCCGCGGCGAGGCGCACAAGAACGTGTCGCCGAGGATCGCCTGCGCGTTCAGCGCATCAACCGCCCCGGCGACGACCGCACGCCGCCGACGTTCGCGAGGTCGCGCGACTGCTCGAGCTGTTCGAGATGGAACGGGTCGACAGGTCGACGACGAGTGCGGCGCGGCCGGAGGCGAGTTCAGTGCCTCGCCAAGACGTCACCGGCCAGCACGAGAACGTCGCTGGTCGATGCGAGCGCCACGAGGGCGGCGCTGTCGACCGCGACACATCGCACGTCGGACGGCGCGGTGCCGGCGTCGCACGACGAGGTCGTCGCGACCAGCACCTCGTGTTCGGCGGCCAGCACGCGGGCCAGCTCGACCGCACGAATCGCCGGGCCGGCGAGCGTCGCCCGAGCGGCTCGGTCGTAACGAGGACGACGTGCGGATCGCGCGCCCGCCTCAACCCCGGCTTCCGCGGTGATCAAGCAGCAAACGCCGCGACACGCTGGCGCGTCGGGCGCATAACTGCTTGATCACTGCGGAAGGTGGGGTCGGTGGGTGCGGCGGCCTAAGGTCGACAGAAGGGGACGGCGTGCCAGCGGCCGCGCGGTTGAGGTCGCAGAGGTAGGCGTACACGTCACTGAACGCGGCGTCCCACTCGTTGTGGTTCTCCGCTATCGAGGCGATCGCGTCTCGGCGAGCTTCTCGCGCAGCGGGCGGCTCACGCACAACCGTTCGAGCGCGTCGACGACGCCCGTCACCGTGCGGCGAGCCAGCAGCGAGTTCTCGCCGTCCTTCAATATCCAGTGTCCCCACGCGTTGTCGAACGCCACGACCGGAACGCCACACGCCATCAGCTCGAGCGGTAGGTATGACGGATGCTTCGACACCGTCAGCGCCAAACCGACATCGCAGCGGCGGGACAGATCACCTGTTGCCTTGCAACCGAGCAGCCCAGCTGCTTGACGGCGCTGCTCGCCGCAGGGTCGGTAGCCCACGAGCCGGCCGTGACGATGCGGACCCCATCGCCAAGACGGTCCTTCAGTTCGCGAAGCGCGAGCGATGCCAGCTCCCAGCAGTTGCGCCAGTGCCCGGGCCGCGCAGACACGAAGACGGTGGGCAGGGCCGTTCTCGACGCGCCACGGCCGCCCCTGCGCGTGGAACACGCTTCGATCGACCGCAGGCATGAACGACATCGCCTTGCCGCCGTAATCGTCGTGGTAGATGCGCCGCAGGTTGTCGGTGTCTACACAACCCGTAGAGGTTGAGCCGGTACGTCTCCTCTGCGAGCGCGTACATCGTGCTCGCTGGGTAGAACATCGGGGCTCGAAATCTTGCACCAGATAGAACTTGCGCTTGCTGTCCTGCGCCCGTGCCACGGCGTACGCGGTCAGCCATAGGGTCGCTATTGAAGCATCGGCCGGGGGCACGAACTCCAGCCCGCGCCGTCGACGGAGTCGAAGAACACGATCGGGGAATCTGCCAGCGCAGGAACCGCTGCCGCGATCGCCGACCGTACGAAGTGATCGGAAGGGGAACCCCAACACCATGGAACTGGTTCCAGACGCCGTGCATCCGCTTGAGGTAGTCGGCCATCCGCAACGCCGTGTCGATACCCCCGTAGAACGGCGAATCGATGTCAGGGATGTACCAGTTGATCGTGCGGATGTCGAAAGCCTCCGCATGCTGTTCGTGCAAGGCGGAAACGGCTGCGATGTCGACGTCGCTGATCCGGCAGGAGTCCGCGAGCATCGCAGCCTCCGCGGCGTCGCTGCGTTGCCGGAACACCTGAAGGTCGCGCCCGATCGGAGCCGACAGGCGCTGCGCCGGTGTGGGCTCCAGTGGCCCGCGCAGTTTCGGCTTGCGGCGACCAGAGACAAGTTCGGCGAGTAGTAGGGGTCGCCCCCGAAGACCCAGGTGTTGTAACGCCAGTAGCTCGCGAAGAAGTCCGCGGGCGGAATGCGCGACCGACGAGTGGCAGACTCCAGGTGCCGCACGCCACCGTACGGCGAACACACGTTGCGGTAGCCGGCCTGCGCGAGGTCAAGACCGAGCGCGACGTCGCTACCGCACAGCACGAACCGCTCGTCGAAACCGCCGACCGTTCGAACAACTCACGCCGTACCGCTGCACAAGCTCCGGTGACCGACAAGACGTTGCGATACCAGCCGGTCGGCCCGAGCATCGAGTCAGATTGCGGCGGCATCCCTTCGAACACATGGTCGGCGAACCCGCCCAGCCCGAGGATCACGCCGGCGTGCTGGATCCGGCCGTCGGACCTCGTCATCTGCAGCCCGGCCAAGCCAATCTCGGGCTGTTGCGCCCAGCCCACGAGTTCGCGAAGCCAGCGCGGGTCGGGCAACTCGATGTCGTCGTTGAGAAAGACCAACACGTCACCCGTGCAGTTCCTGACGGCCGCGTTGTTCACCTTCGAGTAGTTGAAGGGGAGTCTCGGTCCACCACAGCACGTGCAGGTCGAGCCCCTGCGCATTTTCGGCGTACCACGCGTCGTTGTCGGCGGACTGGCCGCCATTGTCGATGACGCGCACCTCGACGAGGGATAGTCGGTGCGCGCCAACCCGGGTAGCAGGGTCGAGAGCATCGGGCGGTTGTGTCGGGTCGGAACTACAATGCTCACCTTCGGCCAGGCTTCGAGCGACCACCGCAACTGCACGGCGCGCGGACCCGCCTCGGCCACCGCCGGGATGCCACGCGCATCGAGCACCTCTTGAACCGACGAAACGCCTGGGGCGTCGACGGTTTCGCGTCGAGCGCCGACGTGCATGAGCACCCGGGTACGCGGCCGACGCGTTCTGCTCGAGGTCGCAGCGAGCACGAGGTCCCGACGCATGCTCTCGCCGAAGCCGGTGCGCACACTGCCTGCCGAGGAGCAGCCGGCGGCGGCGAACGCGAAAGACGACCGAGATAGTTGGCGCCGAGCAGCAGCTCCGGCGACCAGGACGGCCGGAAGCGAGGGCGCGCCGGTCGTGCCCGCCGTCAGCCAGGTCTGCTTCCAGATACACGAGGTCGAGGAGCGGTCCTGCCAGGCCATGCGGGCGACCTCGAACAGGCAGTCCGGAGCGAGGACGTCGCCGGCATCAGGGATCAGTACGAAATCCGGGTCCGAGGCCTGGACGGCGTGGTGCAGCGCCGTCACCTGGATGTCGGTGACCCGCCGTCGACGTCGTCGCCACGCACCCGCGGAACGTGTCCCGAGCCGGCGCAGACGACGAGCTTCCAGTGTTGCCACGACTGCTTGCGAACGTTGGCGATGGTGGCATCAAGCGCGGCATCGGCGTGTTCGCCGGTGCCGGCGAGGACACACACGACGAAGCGCGCGGGCGCCACCGCAGCCGTCGACGCCTCGCGTCGCCGCCGCAGCTGCGCTTCGGTCGCGTCGTGTTCCTTGCAGTACTGCCGGTAGCCAGGCTCTTTCGGCTCGACTACGCCGGCTTCGGTTAGGAGCCGGCGCACGTCACGCGAGACCCGCCGCGTTTCGCGATAGACGTGCAGCCCGGCCAACGCAGCGCCCCGGCCTCGGGTGCCCGGCGCCAGCACTCGCTTGGCGTTATCGCGAGCCTTTGCCTTGGCGCCGAGCCCGGCGCTGCCTGCGGATTCCGCGCCGAGCCCGGTGCTGCCGGCGATTCCGTTCCGGGCGCGGTGCTGCCGGCGGATTCCGTTCCGGGCGCCGCTTCGACGCGATGCCGCTCGACCGGAGGCCGACCGCCGACCGGGGCCCACCAGCGGCGGCGCAGCCTCGTCGTCCGCCACCGTTGGCGCGGATCCGGTGGGCGACGGAGCTGCTGTTCCAACGCGCGCCGCCGCTCGTATTCGCGGATCAGCGCGGCGCGAGGTTTTCCACCCGCTGCATCAGAACGTGTTCCGGGTCAACTCTTCGACGTCGGAGGCAACGTGGTGCGTGCGGTCAACGCCGTCCAACTGGTCTGCCCCGGACTCGATCACCGACACAACGCGCCCGACCGCCGACGAGCGCACGCCGCATTGCCACTGCGATTCGGGGCCGTCCTTGTGGAACACCGGAGGTAGCTGCGCGGGTCGTCGATCACCTCGATCTCCTCGAAGCCCGCACGCCTGAAGAGTTCGGTCAACGACGCCTGGTCGTAACACCACACGTGATGTGACGGCTGCACGTAGGAATAGATGAACGACGCGTTCAGGTGCTCATTGGTTATCTCGCCCGAAAGGTATGCCTCGAAGATGGCGCGCATGTCGGGCGTCACCACCGAAACGACAGCGCCCGGCCGCAGCCTCTCGTTGAGCAACCGGAACAGGGTCAGCGCGTACCCGGGCATCAAGTGCTCCATGACGTGACCCATGTAGACCTCGTCGACCTGGTCGCCGTACTGGCGTACGAACTCGGTCGCATCGAGGTGGATGTCGGCCCGCACGTCAGGACTCGCGTCGACGTTGGTCCAGCCCTCCATGTAGGCCTGGCCACATCCGAGATTGACCTTCACCGCACCGACTCGTTCTTGCTGAAGAAACGTCCGACTGCCCCTGTACCGGCGTCGTCCAGCTACCGGCGAGAGTGACGACACCGTTGCGGTCGGGTGACTTGCCCGGCTGGACGGCGAGGGTGAACGCACGGTCGCGATAGTCGAAGACATGCAACAACGTGAGGTCGGTGATGGCCGCCGACACCAGGTACGTGGCCGGCGTCAGCGGCAGATCGTCGAGCACGTAGTCGACGTAGCCGGCGCCGACGACCCGCCCGGCGCGCACTCCGTCGACCTCCGAGTTCGGGCCCGTGACGAGGATGCCCGACTCGGTGTGGAACGCGAGACCGAACACCGGATCGTCGACCGGTTTGCTCGCCTCGAAGGCGATACGCACCGTGCAGCGCTGGCCCGAGGTCATCGCCAGCGCGGGCTCGCCGTCCGGGCCGAGGAAGGTCAGGCCGGTGACGGTGATCTCGCCACCGCCGCGTCGCTCGAGGTCGCCGTCGCTGCGCCCGTGCCCCTCGGCCTCGAAGCGTTCACGTTCGGCCTTGTTCACGGTAGCGATGTATTCGTCGACGACCTGCAGTGCCGGACCTTCCGCGCGCAGCACGCCCTTTTCGATCCAGGCGGCGCGGTCGCAGAGCGTTTGCACCAGGGGCAGGCTGTGCGACACGAAAATGATGGTGACACCGCGCTTGCGCAGCTCGTACAGGTGGTCGAAACAGCGCCGCTGGAACTCCTCGTCGCCGACGGCGATGATCTCGTCGATGATGAGAATCTCGGGGTCGAGATTGACCGCGATGGAGAATCCGAGCCGCACGTACATGCCGCTGGAGTACACCTTCACCGGGGGTCGATGAAGTCCTCGAGGCCGCTGAAGTCGAGGATGGCATCCATCGCGGCGTCGACCTGCTTGCGGCTCATGCCGAGGATCGATCCATTGAGGTAGACGTTGTCGCGGCCCGAGAGCTCAGGGTGGAAACCCGCGCCCAGCTCGAGCAGCGCCGAGATGCGCCCGTTGTGCGAAACCCGGCCCGCCGTTGGCAGGTGAATGTTCGCCATCAACTTGAGCAGCGTCGACTTTCCGGACCCGTTCGAGCCGATGAGCCCGTACGTCGAACCGGCGGGGACCTCGAGGCTGACGTCGTCCAACGCCTTGAACATCTCGAACCTGCTCGGACGCCGCTTGGTGAAACGCTCCTTCAACGATGTCCGCCGGTCGCGGTAGAGCTTGAATTCCTTAGTGACGTGGTCGACGACGACAGCTGGTGGTCGCGGCGAACCCGTACCGGCAGTCACAGTTCCTCACTCACGTCGCGTGAGCCGCGCACGAAGACGGTGACGCCGACGCCGATGCTAGGGCAGCCGCCAAGACCATCCAGCCCCAGCGGCTCGCGCTCGGCATCCGGTCTTGCCACATGGCGTCGCGAAGCCCTTCGACGTACTGGAAGAGAGGGTTTACCGATGCGAGGTGGAGATAGAGCTCGCCGTGCTTTTGACTCATCAGCAGGGACGGCGGCCAGATGATCGGCGTGGCGAAGAACACCATCGGAGGAGCACACCGACGATGTAGCCGACGTCGCGGTAGTACACGTTGAACAGCGCGAAGACCAAGCCGACGCCGGCCGCGAACACGAGCAGCAGGGCAAGGATGAGGGGCGCGACGATGAACGTCCACGACGCGTTGCCCAGGGCCACCAACACGATCAGGAGCACGCCGGACTCGATGAGCGTCTGCACGAGCGCCGAGAACGCGTTGCCGAGGACTGGCGCATAGGGCGGGAAGTAGATCTTCTTCAGCAGCGGGCCGGCGCCGATGAGCGACGCCATGCCGCCGGTGACGACGTTGTTGAAGAAGTTCCACGCGACCAGCCCGATGAACAGGTACAGCACGTAGGTGGTCATGCCGTTGTGCGCGGCCGGTGGGTGGGCCCGGAAGATCGTGGAGAAGACGGCAGTGAAGACGAGCAGGGTGGCCGCGGGTTGATGAGCGACCACGCCCAGCCGAGGACGCTGTGCTTGTACTTCGACTTCAGCTCGCGGGCTCGCGAAGTTGCCGATCAAGCCGCGATAGCGCCACATCTCCGCCATCTGGGTCACGGCAGGTCGGACTCGCTTCCGGGATGGTCAAGCACCAGGCCGCCGGTCATGGGAGCGGCGGGTGCTCCGACGCGGTTGCTCGGCCGCTCGGCTGCTCGGCTGCGCCCATGCTACGGCACCCCGCTACGCCGCCTCCCCAAGCGCGCGAAACGCCACAATCGCGGGAGACACGCCCGCCTCGAGCTCGCGAAACGCCACAATCGCGGGAGACACGCCGACCTGGGGCTCACGTTCACCCCAAGCGCGCGAAACGCCACAATCGCGGGAGACACGCCCGCCTCGAGCTCGCGAAACGCCACAATCGCGGCCGCCACGCCGCCCCCCGCCTCGCGAAACGCCACAATCGCGGGAGACACGCCGGTACGCGAGCATGCCCGGATGCGAGTCGCGCTCGACGCCACCCCGCTGCTCGGGAAACGTACCGGTGTCGGTCACTACGTGGCGCACCTCGCCCAAGCGCTCACCGCCCAACCCGAAATCGACGTCGTGCTCACCGCCTTCACCTGGCGGGGGACGCTGCGCGGGCTACCCGACGTCCCGGACGGCGCCAGCGTGCACTCGCGGCGCGCGCCCGCCCGGCTGCTGCGCGCGGCCTGGACCCGTTCCGAGCTGCCCGCCGTCGAGCTGCTCAGCGGGCGCGTCGACGTCTTTCATGCGACGAACTTCGTGCTGCCGCCTACTCGGCACGCAGCGGGGGTCGTGACCGTGCACGACCTGGGGTTCGTCCTGCACGCCGACACCGTCGACCGCACCTCTCGGGCCTACCGCACGCTGGTACCGCGGGCGCTCGAGCGGGCCAGCCTGGTGCTGACGCCGTCTGACGCGGCGGCGGACGACCTGGTCGAGGTCTACGGCGTCGACCGTGCCCGGATCGCGGTCACGTCCCTCGGCGTCGATCCGGCATGGACGACCGCCGCGCCGCCGACGCCACAGTGGCTCGCCGAACACGGGTTGCCGCCCCGCTACGTGCTGTTCGTCGGAACCCTCGAACCGCGCAAGAACGTGCCGGACCTCGTGGCCGCGCATGCCCGCCTGCGCCAGGACGACCCCGAGACTCCCCGCTCGTGCTCGCCGGTGCGGCGGGCTGGGGAGACGCGGTCGCCTTCGATCCGGCCGACGTCGTCTGGCCCGGTTACCTCGCGCAGGACCAGCTCCGCACGCTGGTCGCCGGCGCGGCCACGCTCGCGCTGCCCTCGCGCTACGAGGGGTTCGGGCTGCCCGCGCTGGAGGCACTCGCCTGCGGGGTGCCGGTAGTCGCGAGCGACATCCCGGTGCTGCGCGAGGTGACCGGCGGGCTCGCCCGCTACGCCGCGGTCGGCGACATCGATGCCCTCGCCGACCAACTGCGCCAGACTCTGGACGACGACGGCAGCCGCACCCCGGACGCCGCCGCCCGACGCCGCGCGTGGGCTGCGACGTTCACCTGGCAGCGCTGCGCGCAGGCCACGGTGGACGCCTATCGACGGGCCATAGACGCCGGGCGGCAGTTCAGGACGACGTGAAGGCCAAGCACCGCAGCAGGGGGTGCCGGCATTGGGCCCGATGTTGATGGCGTACGCGCACACCGTGTGCTTGCCCGCCGGCACCCGGATCGACAAGTCGTATCCGTGGGCGACGCCGTAGCCCGCGAATGCCGCACCGACGTCCGGCCGGTCGGTGTTGGCGGTGGTCATCGCCGTCCAGACGCCGTCGACGTAGAAGTGCACGTTGATGGCGCTCGTGGTGTCGGGGTCGATCGCCCAGCCGGCGACGTGCACGGCGCCAGACTGGCCGGTCGCGACGTCAAGGGAACCGAACGGCTTGCCCGTCGGCAACGTGACGTAGCGGCAGGCCAACCTCGGGTTGGTGTTGCCCTGCCCGACGTTGATGGCATAGACGCACACCTGATGCGTGCCACCACCGGTCGCCACCGGCACGGTGATGCTGTAGCCGTGAGTGTCGCCGTAGCCGGGGAACGCGGCACCGACGTCCGGCCGGCTCTGCCCTGCGGCGGAGAGCCCCGCCCACCGGCCGTCGACGTAGACGTGCACGGTCGCCGGTTTCGGCGTGTCGCGGTCGATCGCCCAGCCGCCGACGTGGATCGCCCCAGGCAGCCCCTGCGCGACGTCGAGCGACCCGAACGGGTTGCCGCCGGGCAGTGCCACGTTCTTGCAGCCGATGTTGGGGTTGTTGCCGTCGATGACGAACGCGCAGACCTGATGCGTGCCACCGAGGAAGCCGGTCAACGTCACGTTGAAGCCGTGCGCGGAACCCGCGGCCGGGAACACCTTGCCGACATCGGGCCGGTCATCGGACGCCGGGTCGCGGGCCCAGAAACGCCCGTCGACGTAGAAGTCCACGTTCACCGGGCCCGACGACGCGCTGTCGAGCGCCCAGCCGCCGACACCGATGGCCCCGGGCCCGGACGCGACCCGTTCGAGGTTGCCGTGCGGAGAGCCCTGGCTGGTCGCGCCCGGCACGGTCACGCCGTGACAGCCGAGCAGCGTGTCAGGCAGCCCGAGAGCGGAGTTGTCGCCGTACGCGCACACCGTGTGGTAGCCGGCCGAGGCGGTTTCGTCGATGCGGTATCCGGTGTCGACGCCGTACGCCGGGAAGACCGCGGCAACGTCTGGCCGCGCGTTACCCGTCGTCCCGGTGCCGACGACGGCGCCGCTGACCGTCACCTTCACCTGCGCCGGGCTGGTCGTCGACCCCTGCGCGGCCCAGCCGTAGATCTCCACCTGCCCGGTGCTCGCAGTCGCGCCGTCGGCCGAGCCGAAGGTGCCGCCCACGACGACGGACGACGACCACGGGCGTGCCAGGTTGCCATTTTGAGTGCTCGTCACCGTCACGGTGTAAGCGCCGGTGGGCAACGCGGAGCCGCCGCGTCGGTCATGTCCCACGTGGTGTCGATGGACGCGCCGCTGCCGCTGATCGTGCGCACGGTATTGCCCGCGGCGTCTTGCATCGCGACCTGCCAACTCCCCGAACTGATCATCCCGGCCGTGATATGCACCGAACCGTTCCCGCTGACCGTGCGCGGCGTGTGACGACGAGGCCGGGATGCACGAGGCCCGAGGAACCCATGTCCTGCAGGACCTTTTGGCGAAGCGCCGGCAGCTGCGCGTATCCCGCGTTGCCGGGGCAGCTGGTCAGGTCGACGTCACGATGGCCCGAGATCACGTTGAGGTTGACGCCAGTGCCGGACGAGTACCGGGAGCCGCTGAACGATTGTGACGTCAGCGATGTCTGGCCGACTGGGTTGTCGTAGTTGAGCGCGAACTTCCAAGCCATCAGCGAAGCGACACCGTCGAGCTGGGCCTGCGGCGGCGTGACGGTGTCGTAGGTGCCGATCATCGACACGCCGAAGCTGTCGGTGTTGAAGCCACCGGTGTGCGCGCCGAGCACGTTCTTGTCGACGCCGCCGTAACGGCCCTCCCAGATGCGCCCGAACTTGTCGACGAGGAAGTTGTAGCCGACGTCGCACCAGCCCTGGCCCTGAACGTGGTAGGCGTAGATCGAGCGGATGATGGCCGGGACGTCACCGGGGTTGTAGCTGTTACCGGTCACCGTGTGGTGCAGGAACGCGACTTTGGCGGCGCCGGTGTACGAGGGCCCGTCCGGGCAAGCGCTCAACCGCAGCGACTCGTCGGCGCCCCACTGCGCGCGGGTGTAGATCTGCGGCTGCGCCGCATCGGCGTAGGCGTTGCTGACCGCCGTCGGGCTGCCCGGTGAAGCATCGGCCGCAGAACTGCCCGGATCGATGAGGTCGACGCGCAGGCTCTGCGGCTCGTCACCGACCACGTTGACGACGCGCACCTGCACGCCGTCCGCATGGTCGACCCACAACGGATCGGTGCCGTCGCGCACGCCGGCCGGTGCGCTGGTGGGCGTGCCGCTCCGGTCGCCGCCCGTGTCGGCGCGGCTGTACGAGAGGTCCTGCCACGCGCTCCACGTCGAGCCGGTGTGTACCCGCACCTTGGCGTCGAGCGCGGTCAGCCGGGAGTCGGGCAACCAGCTCAGCCCCAGGGCACGGAACGGTTTGGTGCTCAGCTGCGCGGTCGACGCGAGGTCGGTCTGGCCAGTCAAAGCAGCCGGAAAGCTCGGCGTGAGACCGATCGGGATGGAGGTGTTGTAGATGTGTGCGGCCACCGGATGGGGCGCGGCGGCGGGCGCGGCGACCACGGGCAGAGCGACGACGGCCACCGGCAAAGCCACCAAGAGTACGGACAAGGGCACAATTCGTCGTCGCACGGCTGTGACTCCTGTTAACTACTGCACCAATCGTGGAACGCGCCCTACCTAAGCAGCTTTCGCCCAAGATCACTGCGATTCGCGGCGATTCGGCGCGGCTTATCCCAGACCTTCCTCGGCGCAAAGCTGCCGGAAAGTAAGGGCCCGGCGGGAAGTCAGGAAACGTTCAGGAGTAAGGGATTTCGTCGAACTCCACCCAGCCAGCCGTATCGGCGCCGGCGTCACGGCTGGTGGCGTCCCGCTCGACCGGGCGTGGTCGTGGCGCCCATGCCACCCGCTGCCCGCCACGCCGTGACGGACCTGTCGTCCGGCGTGTCCGTTCGCCCCGTGCCGAACGACGGCCGCACGATCACGACGACGGCCGCGACGACGGCCAGCGCCGCGATCGCGACGACGACGGCCAGGAAACGCAGGCGCACCGGGCTCCACGCGGAGAGCGTGCCGACCTCGCCGCTGAATCCGACCCCGCTGTAGAAGTGCGCGATGCCGGCGGCCAGGCCCAACCCGGCGATGACAGCGACGGCCACCGGCACCGCCGCGCCGAGGAACCGGGAGCTGCTCCCGCGCCCGGGCCGCAACGCCACGGCCAGGGTCGCGGCGAGGGCAGCCACCCCGGCGAAGAGATAGCGCCCCTGGGCGCCCTGCAAGGCGCCGATCCGGTTGGATGCCGCGTGCGAGGTGTCCATGATCGCGATGAGTGGCATCACCCAGGTGAGCTGGGCCAGCACCACGAGACCGATGGCTTGCCGAGCGCGGGCCACACCAACGACGACGAGACCGAGGACGACGGCGCTTGCGAGCGCGGTCACGTACGTCGGCGGCGGCGCTTCGAGCCAACCGAAGTCGGCGAAGAAAGAGCGTGCCAGCAGGGGGAAGAAGCCGTGCAACCAGGTACTCAGCGCGATCGTGCCGTGCGGGAGCTTCGCGACGTACGACGGCGGGTAGCCGTCGGGCTGCAGCGTTCCGTACCGGAGCAGGTTCGCCACCCACCACGCCAGACCCGGCAGCATGCAGCCGAGCGCCAGCGCGGCATCCGGCAGCACGGAGCGAACGCCGTGCCTGCGCGCGCGCATCACGAAGGCGACAGCCACCACCACGAGGATCGGTAGCGCGGTCCCTTTGGTCAAGAGCAGCGCGGTCGTCGCCGCCCCGAGGCCGACGGCCCAGGGCCGCGCGTGTGGCCGGACGACGGTCTCGAGCGCCAGCCACGTGACGGCCGCGCCGAGGGTCACGGTGAGCGTGTCGTTGTTCACCGCCGCACCGATGTGTGTCAGTTGGGGCAACGCCGCCGGAAGGAATGCCGCCAACGCCGACGGAACCGGCGCGAGCCCGAAGACGTGGGCGATGCGAGCGGCGAGCCACGGCCCCGGCAGCAACAACAACGCCGAGCACAGGCGCAGGATGAGGAGCGCCGTGTGCGGCGTCTTGTCGATGACGTCGAACACGCGCGCGGGCACCGCCATGACCGCGAAGTAACCCGGTGGATGCTGGGTCATCTGGTCGTAGTCATACGGCGAGGTGGGTGCGGCAGCAGCGGCCCCGAGTTGGCGCATCGTCTGGGGCGTCAGCTGGTCGGGGGCCGGACGCTGCAGCGGCGCCAGGCCCTCGATCGTGTTGAGTCCGATGCCACCGAAACCCACATCGTGATACGACGCTTTGACCGGTGGATAGATGCGGGCCTCACCCGCCCGCGGGTAGCTGTGCGCATACGCGAGGCGCAAGGTCGTCGACACTTGCTGCGGCTCGTCGGGCGCGCGATAGTCGGGCGTTATGCACGCCCACAGGACGAGGACGCCGTAGAGCACGACCGTGGCGAGCGCCACCAGCAGGGTCGTTGCCCGGCGTTGCGTCACGACACCGATCGTGCGCGAAAGCTGTCGCCGGACGACGCGACCGCCGCATGCAGCGCATCACGCCAGTGGCGCAGCGGCGGCAGGCCGGCCGCCAGCCAGCGCCGGTTGCCCAGCACCGAGTAGGCCGGGCGTGGCGCCGGGCGCGGATAGTCGGCGGTGCTTGATCGGCCAGACGCGGGCCGGATCGGCACCCAGCTCCTCGAAGATCGCTCGAGCGAAGCCGTACCAGGTCGTCTCGCCGCAGTTCGTGCAGTGGTAGACGCCCCCGGGCGCTTGCGAGACCGCCAGCGCGACCAGCCCCTCGGCAAGGTCGCGTGACCACGTCGGTGAGCCGCGCTGGTCGTCGACGACCGAAACCGTCTCGCGCTCACGTTCGAGTCGAGCCATCGTCTTCACGAAGTTGCGGCCCGCCGCGCCGTAGACCCACGCCGTGCGGACGACGTACGTGCCCGCCTCGCGCGAGCACGGCCGATTCGCCCGCCGCCTTGGTTCGGCCGTAGGCCGATCGCGGCGAGATCGGGGCTTCTTCGTCGTACGGCTCGCGCGCGAGACCGTCGAACACGTAGTCGGTCGAGACGTGCACGAGCCGGGCGTCGCAGCGGCGAGCGGCAGCCGCCAGGTTGGCCGCGCCGGTCGCGTTCACCGCCATGGCCGCCTGCTCGTCGGACTCCGCCGCGTCGACCGCGGTGTACGCCGCTGCGTTGATGACGACGTCCGGTGCGATCTCGTCGAGCGCGGCCGACACCTTCGCGGCATCGGTGATGTCGAGTTCGGAGCGGGCAAGGCCGATCGCGTCGGCGCCACGGAGCACGTCGAGCAAGTCGACCCCGAGCTGGCCGGCCGCGCCGACGACGAGCCACCGTGTCATGTCCGGAGAGCCGTCATGTCTGGAGCGTTGCCTTCGCCTTGAGCGGCCGCCACCACGACTCGTTGTCGCGGTACCACTGAACGGTCGAGGCCAGCCCCTGGTCGAACGAGGTCAACGGCCGGTATCCGAGTGCGCGCAGCTTCGCGTCGTCCAACGAGTAGCGACGGTCGTGGTTCTTGCGGTCCTCGACGTATTCGACGGAGTCCCACGTGGCACCGCAAGCGTCGAGCAGTTTCTGAGTGAGCTCCTTGTTGCTGAGCTCGAGGCCGCCGCCGATGTTGTAGTACTGGCCGGGCTCGCCCTTCTCGACGACGAGTTGGATGCCGCGGCAGTGGTCGTCGACGTGCAGCCAGTCGCGGATGTTCATGCCGTCGCCGTACAGCGGCACGGTCAGCCCGTCGATCAGGTTCGTGACGAACAGCGGAATGACCTTCTCGGGGAACTGGTACGGCCCGTAGTTGTTGGTGCATCTCGTCACCGAGATGTTCAGGCCGTACGTGCCGGCGTAGGCGCGCGCCAGCAGATCGGCGCCGGCCTTGCTCGCCGAGTACGGCGAGTTGGGCTCGAGGATGTGCGTCTCGGTCCACGAGCCTTCCGGGATCGACCCGTACACCTCGTCGGTCGAGACGTGGACGACCCGCCCGATGCCAGCCTTGACGCAGGCGTCGAACAGGGTCTGCGCGCCCAGCACGTTCGTGACGACGAACTCCGCCGCGCCGAAGATCGACCGGTCGACGTGAGACTCGGCCGCGAAGTTCACGACGACGTCGTGGCCGGGCAGCACCTCCGCGACGGCTACCGGATCACAGATGTCGCCCTGGACGAACCGGTAGCGGGGGTCTTCGGCGACGGGATCGAGGTTGTCGCAGGTTGCCCGCGTAGGTCAACTTGTCGAAGACGGTGACCTCGGCCTCGGCGAAGGCGGGGTAGCCGCCGGACAGCATCGTGCGCACGTAGTGCGAGCCGATGAAACCGGCGGCGCCGGTGACGAGTACGCGCATGGGCTGTCCGTTCTGGCCGGTCCTGGGGTTATGGACTGACGCGCGAGACGGTCCGGCCATTGTGTCAGGTAGGGGCCCCTGCGCCGCGCCCCACCACGCGCTTACGGCGTCAGCGCCGAACAGGGCAGCGTCGTGGCCCAGCCCTGCGGGAGTTGCGCCACGCGAACGGTGCCGCCGCCCTGTGCCCCGCAGCTGAGCTGCGCCGACGCGATCACTTCGGGCCATGCGGCACCGCGGATTCCAGCCGGCCCCATCGTGCGGTGGCGCAGGACATGCCGGCCGCCGACGCCGAGAGAACACCAACGCGACGCCGATCCGGACCGCGACGCCGGGCCAGCGCGCAAGTGCATCCAGGCCGGCCGCGACCGCGCACAGCACGAGGAGCGACGGCAGCACGTCGTAGCGGGGGAGCGACCGGATGATGTCGATCGGCGTGTGGGGCCGGACGGCGGGCTGCGCAAACATCAGGGCGAACATCGCCGCGCTGGCGCCCAGGCCGATGATGGCCAGCCACCGCCGAGGGCCGGGCAACCGGATGGCCGGCACGATCAACGCAAGCAGCACGACTGCCGCGATCGCCACGCCGAGGTAGTGCAGGTCGAGCCAGATCCTGTCGGCGTGCTGGTAACCGGCCAACGCGCCCGCACCGATACGAACCCCGTATGCCCGCGAGACGACGGCCGGACCGAACGTCTCGTGCGGCGGTCGCGCCGAGCGGAGCACGGCGATGCCTTGTGCGACCCCGGCGACGACGAAGCACGCCGGGACGACGTAGTCGCGAAGGCGCCGCACCGAAGCCAAGGAGACGACGCGCAGGACGACGAGGGGAAAGAGGAGCAGCGGCATCGGGCTGCTTCCGACGCCCACGAGCACCACGAAGCCGGCGAGCGCGCACTCCCACCGCCGCTGCGGCCGCCATAGCAGCGCCCAGAACACCGCGAAGGTCAGGTACCAGTGCAGGTTCGCGATGTTGTCGAGCGTCTCCAAGCCGCCGGCAGGCAGCAAAGCGACGGACGCCGCGAGCATGCCACGCACCCACGGCGAGCGCAGGTGCCCGCTACTGGCCCGGAAGACGAACAGCGCGACTACCGCCCGGACCGCCGCAGCGGCAGCCGCCAAGATGGCTGCCGCGTCGCGAAGCGGGAAGAGGGTCGTCAGCTCGGCGAGCGAGCGCGGCACGGCGTGCATGTATCCGGCGTAAGGGCGGAAGAATGCCTGCCCGAAATGCATGCTGTGCGCACCGGCGAGGAACACCGCGCCGTCCTCGGCCCAGATCCGAGACATGGCGTGCGTGCCTGCCCACCACACGTCGAGCCCGAAGGCCGCGACGAAAGCAACGATGTAGCCCGATGCGACGAGCGCGACGGGATAGCGAGTGGACTCGGTACCCGGCGGCACGGTCGAGCGGAAGGCCGAGGGGAATATCGCCTCGCGTACGGCCATCAAGCGGGCACTGCCGGCGGTCGATCCGCCTGTCGGCTCCGCACGCGTCGTCGAGACAGTCACGGCGGTGAGACGCGCAGCCCGCTGGTCAGGTTGCGCCGCCGTCTCACTGGCACTCCCCCGTCCCAACGACCCAGCGCGACCGAGGCCGCCGAAGTGCAGCCATGGTATGTCGCCGTTCCTACCGATGGGGTGAAACGGACTCAGGCGATCGAGACCTTGCTGTGGTCGCCCAGCATCAGCCGGTGAGCCCGCGGCATCGCCGTGGACGGCGACACCTCGACCTCCTTGCCGATCAGGGAATCCTCGATCCGGCTGACCCCGGTGATCTTGGTCGACTCCAGCACGATCGAGTGCTCGAGTTCGGTCGCCTCGATCAGGCAGTCCCGATAGATCGAGGTGAACGGGCCGACGTAGCTGTCGACGATCCGGGTGCCACGGCCGATGATCGCCGGACCGCGCACGGTCGACCGCTCGATGGAGGCGCCCTCTTCGATGACGACCCGGCCGATCACCCGGCTCAGCTCGTCGACGCGACCGCGGCAGGACGGTTCCATCCCCTCGAGCACCTTGCGGTTGCACTCCAGCATGTCCTCGAGGCGGCCGGTGTCCTTCCAGTAGCCGGTCACCAGATGGGGGCGCACGACGCGGCCGTTGTCGACGAGCCACTGGATCGCGTCGGTTATCTCGAGTTCACCTCGGCCGCTGGGCCGGATCGCGCGCACGGCCTCGTGAATCGCCGGAGTGAACATGTAGACGCCGACCAGCGCGAGATCGCTCTTGGGCTCCTTCGGCTTCTCGACGAGCCGCTTGATGCCGCCGCGCTCGTCGAGCTCGGCGATGCCGAACTGCTGCGGGTTCTCGACCTGGGTCAACAGGATCTGGGCGTCGGCTCCCCCTGCCGCGAACTCCTCGACGAGGTCGGTGATGCCGCCGATGATGAAGTTGTCGCCGAGGTACATGACGAAGTCGTCCTCGGCGAGGAAGTCGCGTGCGATCAACACGCAGTGAGCCAGCCCAAGGGGCGCTTCCTGCGGAATGTAGGTCGCCTTGATGCCGAGAGCAGAACCGTCTCCGACGGCCGCCTCGATCTCGGCCCTGGTGTCACCGACGATGATCCCCACATCGGTGATGCCGGCGTCGCGGATCGCCTCGAGCCCGTAGAACAACACCGGCTTGTTGGCCACCGGGACGAGCTGCTTGGCCGACGTGTGCGTGATAGGCCGCAACCGGGTGCCGGCGCCGCCCGACAGGACTAGTGCCTTCATGTCGGCACACGCTATCGGAGGGCCAGGCGGCTGCCCGACGACGTCCCGGCCGCTGCGCCGTCCTCCTCCCGGCGGGCGTCGCCGCATGATCGTTTGAGCGCGCCACGGCTCGGCTGCCGACGCCATGGCGCCTCTCATGCTTAATCTCGAAGTAAGCCCAACGACATCGACTCAGCTGAGACGACCCCTACCCCACCCTGACCGGACCCGACGAGGAGGCGCTCGCCCGTGGCCGAGCCGATCACGCTGCCGCCCGAGTTGAACCCGCGTGGGCCGGGCAAGCCAGGGCCGGGAGGCCGCCCTCCCCGCAGGTCGGGATGGCGGCGCCCGCTCGGCATCGTGGCGATCGTCGCCGCAGTGGTCGTCCTGGCGACCAGTGGCCTCCTGTACGGCCTGTACCTGCACTACAACGGCAATCTCACCCACGTGGCGAACGTGATCAAGAAGGGCGGCGCCCCTGCTGAGGCAGGAGCGCAGAATGTGCTCCTTGTCGGATCGGACAGCCGTTCGGGAGCGGGCGACCAGTTCGCGCAGGCACCCGCGGGGCAGCAGCAGGTCGTCGGCCAACGCTCGGACACGGTGATCCTCGCCCACCTGGCCGCGGGCCATAAGAAGGCGACGCTGGTGTCACTGCCGCGCGACTCCTGGATCACGATCCCGGCCTACACCGACGCCGCCGGTAAGGCGCACCCGGCACACAAGGACAAGCTCAACGCCGCGTTCGCCCTCGGCGGGCCGAGCCTTCTCGTGAGCACCGTGCAGGAGCTCACCGGCATGCACATCGACCATTACGTCGAGATCGATTTCGCAGGTTTCCAGAACATGGTGAACGCCCTCGGCGGCGTCCAGGTCTGCCTGACCCAGCCCGCACACGACAAGATGACGGGCATCAACCTGACCGCCGGCCAGCACCAGCTCGACGGCCAGCAGGCACTCGCCTTCGTTCGGCAGCGCTACGGCCTCCCGCTGGGTGACATCGACCGGATCAAGCGGCAGCAGCAGTTCCTCGGCTCGATGATGCGCAAGGTCGAGAGCGCCGGCACCCTGGCGAACCCCATCAAGCTGAACAACTTCCTCAACGCATTCACCAAGTCGGTGACCGTCGACTCGGGCATGAGCACGGCCGACATGGCGAAGCTCGCGCTCAAGTTGAAGGGCTTGAGCAGCGGCAACGTGATCCTCACCACGATGCCGCTCACCGGCTTCGGCACGGAAAACGGCGAGTCGGTCGACGTCGTCGACACCGCGAAAGCCCAGGCCTTGTTCGACTCGCTGACCCACGACGCGCCGCCCGGCAGCACCGGCGCGGGCGCGTCCGGCAGCGCGCAGCCGACGGTCCCCCGCAGCTCGGTCCAGGTACGGGTGTTCAACGGCGCCGGCGTCGGAGGGCTGGCCGCGAGGGCGTCGTCCGACCTTTCGAAGGCCGGCTTCGACGTCGTCGGCAGCCCGGCGAACAAGGGGTCCGGGGCGACGACGACAGTGATCAACTACGGACCGACCAAGTCCGCCGAGGCGCACACGCTGGCAGCCGCCATACCCGGTGCGACCTTGCACCAAGACGACCAGCTCGGCGCCGACCTCGAACTCGTGTTGGGCTCCTCCTACAGCGGTCTCGCCGGCTCGAGCGGGGCCGCGAGCCCGGCGTCGAGCGGCGGCGGGATCCCACCGGGTTCCACCACGGCGGCGAACGCCACCTGCACCGCCTGAGGAACTCACCGAGCCGGCCGATCGTTGATCAGACACCGGCCACGGCCAATCGATCACGCACCGTTACCATGGCTCGTCGTCCAGCTCGGCGCGGCGCGCAGGCAACCCTGAAGCGGGGTACGCCGTCTATGTGAGGGGCGAGTGTTGATCGCCGCTCCGGTTGCAGTTGTCCCACCCGTCGTCTCACCAGCCGGTCAAGCCCGCTTGGAGGAGCCTCCGCATGCGCATGCGACGCCCCATCGGTCGGCAACGCCGTAAGTTGCTCGACCCACTCGGCGAGCACGCGACCTACGACCGTGCGCAGCGCCGTTCCCGCATCATCGGGCGGCTGCTCGTCGGCTTCTTCGCCGTCGTCGTGCTGATCAGCGCGACCGTCGCGATCGGCGTCAACAACGTTCTCGGCGGCGTGAAGCACACCCCGAGCCTCACCAAGGTCATCGGCCCCGACAACCGCCCGGCGAAACCGACCACCGGGCAAGTCTCGGGGGGCGGAACACCGCAGAACATCCTGATCCTCGGCGTCGACTCCCGCCTCGGCGAGAACAGCAGCTTCCAACCGACGACCGGGCCGGCGCAGACGGAAACACTTTCCGACACAGCGATCCTGGCCCACCTCTCGGGCGACGGTAAGCACGTGACGCTGGTCAGCATCCCCCGTGACTCGGTCGTAGAGATCCCGCAGTGTCGCAAGGTCGACGCGAACGGCAACCCGCTTTCTGACGCGAACGGTAACCCGCTCTACACATCGAAGCGGCAAGCCTTGTTCAACGAGGCGATCCAGCTCGGTGGCCCGGCCTGCACGGTCGAGACGATCGAGAGCCTCACCAACCTGTACGTCGATCACTACCTCGAGATCGACTTCGAGGGCGTCATCAAGATGTCCAACGCCATCGGTGGGGTCCCCCTGACGATGTGCCAGCCGATCCACGACTCGCACACCGGTCTCGACCTGCCGGCAGGCCCGGTGAACCTCAAGGGCCAGCAAGCGCTCGCGTTCGTCCGAGCCCGCTACGGCCTGACCGGCGGGGACGACCTGCACCGGATCCAGCGCCAGCAACAGTTCATGGCCGCGATGGTGCGCAAGGCGCTCAACACGGCGAACTTCTTCGATCCGTTCCGGATGTACAACTTCTACTCCTCGGTCGCCACGTCGTTGACGACGGACATGACCAGCAAGCAGTTGGTCGATCTGGCACTGCACTACCGCCACATCGACACACAGAACATCGTCTTCGCCACCGTGCCGACCTACGCGGCTCCCAAGAGCAGCCAGTGGTACCAGCACCTGTTCTGGAGCGACGCCGAGGTGACCACCCTGTTCAACTACTTGCGCGACGACCGGCCGCTGAACGCCACGCCCTCCGCGGGACACTACGTCGCCACGATCACGGTGCCACCGTCGTCGGTTTCGGTTCGCGTCCTGAACGGGACGACGCAGGACGGCCTCGCCCACCAGGTCGCTGACCAGCTGGCGGCACAAGGCTTTCGCATCGTGAGCACGGGCAACGCCGACCAGGTGCCGGTCGCCAAGACGACGGTGAGCTACCCGGCGAGCCGGACGACGTCCATGCAGACGCTCGTCGCGTCGCTGGCGGCGACTCCAACAGAAGTGGTGAACACGTCGACCGACGCGGCGCTGACGCTCACCGTCGGCCAGGACTGGGGCGGCGTGTCGATCGCGTCGCCGCAGTCGACACCGAGCGCAACCGCCTCGGCCGGCGCGTCTGCAGGCGCGTCCGCCGGCCCGACCTCCTCGGCGTCACCGATCCCGGGAGTCAAGACGACCAACGCGAGCACCGACACCTGCGTGCAGGGCTAGCCGCTAGCTGTGATGTCCGGGGACGTTGTACCGGGGTGAGTTGATCTCGGCCTGTCGTTGAGGCAGGCGAAGGCCTCTGGTTGTGAAGTGGAGCTGTCTAAGGAACCGCTTCACGAACCGGAGGCCTTCGTGTCCCACGCTAATGCCCTGCTGACCCCACGTGCTCGTCTGCGTCTGGCTCGGCTTGTCGTCGATTCAGGCTGGACGTATTCGGCGGCGGCGAAGATGTTCATGGTCTCGCCTCGCACGGCTGCCAAGTGGGCCGCGCGTTACCGAAGCGAGGGGCCGGCCGGGATGACCGACCGATCCTCACGCCCGCGTCGCAGTCCCACGAAGACACCCGAGCACGTCAAGCGCCAGATTGTGCAGCTGCGGTGGCGCAAGCGGCTCGGGCCGGTGCAGATCGCCGGCCAGCTCGGCGTCCCGGCCTCGACCGTGCACGCCGTGCTGGTGCGTTGCCGGATCAATCGGCTGTCTCACATCGACCGCATCACCGGTGAGCCGCTGCGCCGTTACGAGCACGCCCACCCCGGCTCGTTGATCCACGTCGACGTCACCAAGTTCGGCAACATCCCCGACGGCGGTGGCTGGCGCTACGTCGGCAAGTTCCAAGGCGACCGCAACCGGGCCGCCACCATCGCGCGCACCGGCACGCCACGAAGCGCCACCCATGCGCCCTTGGTGGGCACGGCGTTCGTGCACACCGTCATCGACGATCACTCGCGCGTGGCCTATGCCGAGATCTGCGCCGACGAGAAGGCCGACACCGCCATCGGCGTGTTGCAGCGCGCCGTCGCCTGGTTCGCCGCCCGCGGTGTGAGTGTCGAACGCGTCCTGTCAGACAACGGCGCCTGCTACCGATCCTTCGCCTGGCGCGACACCTGCGCCGCACTGCACATCACACACAAGCGGACCCGGCCCTACCGACCGCAGACGAACGGGAAGATCGAGCGATTCCACCGCACGCTGTCCGACGGCTGGGCCTACGCCCGGCACTACCAATCAGAAGACGACCGCCGAGCGGCCCTTCCCAGCTGGCTGCACTTCTACAATCACCACCGAGCCCACAGCGCCATCGGAGGCCACCCGCCGATCAGCCGCCTGACCAACCTGCCTGGACATCACAGCTAGCCCTTCCGCTCACGCGACCGCAGGATCGCCTCGCGTCGCGCCAACCGGGTACCGCGCCGAATCTCGGCCTCGCGGAAACGCCGGTGGTCGTCGTCCGTCTCGGGCATGACCGGGGGGACCTCGCGCGGATGCTCGTCTTCGTCGATCGCGACGAAAACCAGGTACGCCGAGGCGACGTGCCGGCGCTCGGCATGTGCCTGGTTCCACGTCTGCGCGGTGACCCGCACGCCGATTTCGCAGGAGGTCCGACCGGTCCAGTTGACCTGCGCGTCGCACGTCACGATGTCGCCGATGTGCACCGGGATGAGGAACTGCAGCTCGTCGACGACGGCCGTGACGGCGCGTCCGCCGGAGTGCCGCGAGGCGACGACGCCGGCCGCCTCGTCGATGAGCCGCATGATGGCTCCGCCGTGGACGTTTCCGTGCAGGTTGGCGTCGAGAGAGTCGACGACGCGGCTCAGGGTGATGCGCGAAGCGCTGATCGCAACGCCGCGCAGGTTCTCGGTCATGACGCGATCCTGCCACCCTGGCAGAATGCTGGCACGACACGGGATTGGGAGGCGCCTGATGCAGCAGTCGAGCCGACGGCCGTTCGGTGAGCGACTGGCGCAACGACGGGAGAAGCTCGGACCGTTGTGCGTGGGCATCGACCCGAGCGCGCAAGCACTGCGCGCGTGGGGATTGCCCGACGACGCCAGCGGCGTACGCGAGTTCGTCCGGCGCATGCTCGAGGCCGCCAGTGGTCGGGTCGCCATCGTGAAACCGCAGTCGGCCTTCTACGAACGCCACGGCGCCGGCGGGGTGCTGGTACTCGAAGAACTGTGCGTGCAGGCTCGCGAAGCCGAGCTGCTCGTGCTGCTCGATGCCAAGCGCGGCGACATCGGCAGCACGAACGAGGCTTACGCACAGGCCTACCTGCGGGCCGACAGCCCCATCCCGGTCGACGCGATGACGATCACCGCGTACACCGGCTTCGGAGCGCTCCATCCCCTGGTCGACACCGCCTTGGAGCAGGGGTCGGGCCTTTTCGTGCTGGTCCGGACGTCGAACCCGGAAGGCGTCGAACCGCAGACGGCGATAACCCGCGACGGTCTCGACGTGGCGCGCACAATCCTGCGCGACATCAGCGCAGCCAACCGCGACGCGCAAACGCTTGGCTCGATCGGCTGCGTCTTCGGGGCCACCATGGAAACCACGGGCTACCCGCTGCACGAGATGGGTGGCCCCATCCTGGCGCCGGGTCTGGGCGCACAGGGCGCCGCTCCGGCAGACATCGCGCGCCGGTTCGCCGCGTGCGCCGGCCAGGTGCTGCCGACCGCCTCTCGGTCGATCTCCGACGCCGGGCCTGACACCGACGCCCTGGGCCGGGCGGTGGCCGAACTCAACGGCCAGTGCGCCGATGCGCTCCTCGCGGGAACCGCCGGCGCGGAGCGCTAGCCGACGAGCGGTCGTACCTCCTGCGCGACGAACCGGATGAAGCCCTCGAGGTCGGGATCGTCCGGCGTGGGTTGCAAGACCACCGTGTCGGCTCCGGCGTCGGCCCACCGCCGTACGGCATCGGCGATCGCCGTGGCGTCCCCGGCCACTCCGGCGTCGTCCATCGATTCATAACCCCAGCGCAGGCGTTCCGCCTCGAGGCGCTGCGCGGCACCGGTGCCGGTGGCCGCGTGCACGTAGACGCTGATCGGGTGTGGGTCGTCGCGGCCCGCGAGCGCCCGGCCCTCGTCGATCAGCCGGCGCGCCGCGCGCACCTGATCGGGCGTCGTACCGCCGGTCAGAATCGTGCCGTCGGCGATCTCGCCACCGAGTCGCAGCGTGCGCGGCCCGACCGCACCGAGGACGACGGGCGGCGGCGATGTGGGCGGCCAGTCCAGCGCGACGTGGTCGAGGTGGACGTAACGGCCGTCAACGCTTACTTCCTCGCCGTGCAGCAATGCCCGCAGGGCGGCCAGGTACTCGCGCAGCAATGTCATCGGCGATTCGGCGCGGGCCCCGACCTGACCCATCCAATCGAGCACGCCGTGGCCGACGCCGAAGATCACCCGACCGGGGAAGAGGCGGTGCAGCGTCGCTGCTTCCATCGCGGTCAGCGCGACGTTGCGCAACGGCACCGGCAACAGCCCGACGGCAACCTCGAGACGCGACGTCCACGCCAGGGCGGCGCTCATGCTCGCGACGCCACCCTCGCGGAAACAATCCTCGAACACCCACAGCTGTTCGAGGCCGGCAGTGTCGGCCGCTACTGCGACATCGTGCAGCCGCTCGGGAGGCAACTGTGGCAAGAAGATGACTCCCAGCGACGTCATCTGCTCGCACTGCCTTTCTGGAGTTCGCGCGCGATCACGACGCGCTGGATCTGGTTGGTGCCTTCGTAGATCTGGGTGATCTTCGCGTCGCGCATCATGCGTTCGACGGGGTAGTCCTTCACGTACCCGTAGCCGCCGAACAGTTGCACGGCATCGGTCGTCACCTGCATGGCGACATCGGAGGCGAAGCACTTGGCCATCGCACCGAAATACGTGAGGTCGGGCGCCGACACCTCAGACTTGGCGGCCGCCGTGTAGGTCAAGGCCCGAGCTGCTTCGGTCTTCATGGTCATGTCCGCGAGCATGAACTGCACGCCCTGGAACTCCACGATCGACCGGCCGAACTGTTGCCGTTCCTTCGTATAGGCCGCCGCGGCGTCGAGCGCACCTTGGGCGATTCCCAGCGCCTGCGCGGCGATGGTGACCCTCGTGTGATCGAGGGTTCGTAACGCCAGCCGGAAGCCATCGCCTTCCTTGCCGACCAACCGCCACTCCGGGATGCGGCAGCCGTCGAAGTAAAGCTCACGAGTGGGCGACCCCTTGATGCCGAGCTTGCGTTCGGGCGCTCCGAACGTGAATCCCGGGTCGTCCTTCTCGACGACGAACGCCGAGATACCGTCGGCGCCGGCACCGGGATCGGTGACGGCGAACACCAGGTAATACAGGGATTCGCCGGCCCCGGTGATCCAGCGCTTCACGCCGTCCAACACCCAGTCGTCGCCGTCCCGCACGGCCCGTGTCTTCATCGCGGCCGCATCGCTTCCGGCTTCAGGCTCACTGAGGGCGTAGGAGAACATCGCCTCGCCGCGCGCGACCGGCGGCAAGTACCGCTCGCGCAGGCGTTCGGTGCCGACGGTCAGCAACGGCAGGGTCCCGAGCTTGTTCACCGCGGGGATCAGGGCGGACGCCGCGCACGCGCGCGCCACCTCCTCGACCACGATCACCGTGGCGAGCGCGTCGGCCCCCACGCCTCCGTACTCCTCCGGGATGTGCGGCGCGTTGAAACCGGACTGCGCGAGCGCGGCGTGGACGTCCCACGGGAACTTCGCGGTCTCGTCGACCTCCGCCGCGCGCGGCGCGATCCGCTCGTCGGCGAGCGCCCGGATGCTGGCCCGCAGCTCCTCGTACTCGGCGGGCAGCCGGTAGACGCCGAACTCCGAGCCGTGCGGATCGCTCGCCATGACATGTCCCTTCGTGGCAGTTGTCCCGATCGTAGGCAGATCCCGGCATGGGGGTGCATCCGCGTACCTACCCCGAAGGGGCGCCGCGGGCCGATACCATCGAACGGCGCACGGCCGCCCATCGCGGCGGACGATGCCGTGTGCGATCCAGGGGAGGGAATCTCGTGACGTTGCGACTGACCGTCATCGGCACCGGCTACCTCGGGGCGACCCACGCGGCCTGCATGGCGGAGCTGGGCTTCGACGTGCTCGGCTTCGATGTCGACGCCGCGAAGATCGAGACGCTGCGGGCCGGCAAGGTGCCGTTCTACGAGCCGGACCTGCCCGAGTTGCTCTCCCGCAACGTCGACGCCGGGCGGTTGCGCTTCACCACCGACCTCGCCGAAGTCGCGGGGTTCGGCGACGTCCATTTCGTCTGCGTCGGCACGCCCCAGCTGCCCGACAGCTACGGCGCCGACATGCGCTATGTCTTCGGAGCGGTCGAATCGCTCGCCCCGCTGCTCGACCGCGAATGCCTGGTCGTCGGCAAGTCGACAGTGCCGTCGGGCACGGCGACGCTGCTTGCCGATCGCATCGCCGAGCTCGCGCCGGGTGGCGATGCTGTAGAGCTCGCGTGGAACCCCGAGTTCCTGCGGGAAGGATTCGCCGTCAAAGACACGTTGCGGCCCGACCGACTGGTGATCGGCGTGCGGTCGGAGCACGCCGAGCAGGTGCTGCGCGAGGTGTACGCGCCGCTGACCGAGGCCGACGTCCCGCTGATCGTCACCGACTTCGCGACGGCCGAGCTGGTGAAGGTCGCCGCCAATTCCTTCCTCGCGACAAAGATTTCGTTCATCAACGCGATGGCCGAAATCTGTGAGACCACCGGCGCCGACGTCACCCTGCTCGCCAAGGCACTCGCGCTCGACCCGCGTATCGGCGGGCGCTTCCTGCATGCCGGGCTCGGTTTCGGTGGCGGCTGCCTGCCCAAGGACATCCGCGCCTTCATGGCCCGCGCCGAAGAACTCGGGGCCGGCGACGCCGTCGCCTTCCTGCGCGACGTCGACGCGATCAACCTGCGCCGGCGCGCCCGCATGGTCGACCTGGCCCGCGAACTGTGCGGCGGCGATTTCGCCGGCAAGCGCGTGGGCGTTCTCGGCGCCGCGTTCAAGCCGAACAGCGACGACATCCGCGACTCCCCCGCACTCGAGGTCGCCGAGGCGATCCGCAGCCGCGGCGCGCAGGTCACCCTCTATGACCCCGAGGCGATGCCCAACGCCAAGCAACGCTTCCCCGCCCTCGACTACGCCGAGTCGGCGGTCACCGCCTGCACGGCAGCCGACGTCGTCCTGCACCTCACCGAGTGGGCAGAGTTTCGCGAGATGGAGCCGGCGGTGCTTTCGGACGTCGTCGCGCAACGCCGCATCGTCGACGGGCGCAACGCGCTCGACCCGCAGCGCTGGCGCGGCGCCGGCTGGGTGTACCGCGCGCTCGGCCGCCCTTAGCAGCAAGCAGCCCCGGCGGGCGAGGCTCTCACCTCGGCCGCCGGGGCCACACCTGCCTCGGGCGTTGGTCACGCTACCCGATGGGCACGTTGCCAAACGCGGGCATCTGCCGGTGCTCGGGCGGGTAACCCGAGCCGAAACGGAAGGGACCCCCGATGGCAGATGAGTTCCGCGATCCGCGCGTCATCGAAAAGCTGCTCGCCGACGCGCATGTATGGGCCGTCGTCGGGCTCGGCAACAACCCCACGAGGCCGGCATACGGGGTCGCCAGGTTCCTGCACGACCACGGGAAGCAGGTGGTGCCGGTGCACCCGCGGGGCGAACCGGTTTTCGGCAACACCGGATATCGCAGTCTCGAGGAGGTTCCGTTCGGCGTCGACGTCGTCGACATCTTCCGGCGCTCCGACGCGGCCGGGCGGTTCGTCGACGCCGCCATCGCGATCGGGGCGAGCGCGGTGTGGCTGCAGCTCGGCGTCATCGATGCCGACGCCGCCGCGCGCGCCCGCGACGCCGGGCTCGACGTCGTGATGGACACGTGCCCGAAGATCGAGTGGCCGGCGCACGGGCCGCGCGGCGAACTCGGCTCCTGAGGCATTCTTAAGCCGTGGCGGGCAAGTGACGCTGCACGCGTGTCCGACGGAACCAGAGGAAGAGCGCATGAAGGTCTTCTCCGATCAAACGACCGTGGATGCCTTTGCGGGCTTTCCGGTCCGCGACTACGCGGCATCGTCGGAGTGGTACGAGCGACTGCTCGGCACGGCGCCTGCGTTCTTACCCAATGACATTGAAGCGGTCTGGGAGCTGGCTGAGCACCGCTACTGGTTTATCAAGGTCCTGCCACAGGACGCTGGGCATGCCTACAACCTCATCTTCCTCAGCGACCTCGACGGGTTTACCAGCCGGGCAGGGGAACGGGGTGTCGCTCCGTCGACGCGCGAGACCCTCGAGAACGGTGTTCGGCGGGTCATTTACCGCGATCCCGACGGCAACGAAGTCGCGTTCGGTGGGGCAGCACTGGCATGAGTCGCGCCCGCCGCCAGCGACGTGTACGTGCGGCCTGGATGTTCACCGGTGAGCCGCCTCGTCGAGCATCGCCTCCAGTTCGGGGTCGGACCGGACCGCTGATGGCCTCCTGGCAGACCGCGTGCGCAGCCTCGGCGACGCCAGACATCTCCTCCTCGGGGATGTGGTCCATCGCGCCGCTCGGGAATGAGATCAGGTACTGCGCCATGGCGCTGCCTTCGCAGGAGCCCTTCGTTTCGGCTGCGGTCGCGCCGTCCGTGCACGGTATGCGCAGGTTCGATCCTCCGCCTCGACCCCGCCGACCGCCAGTTTCGTTCAGGCTTGCGACCGCACTGCCGATGGGGAGGGCGTGAGGTGGCAA
The DNA here is from genome assembly GCA_963782965.1 of uncultured Actinomycetes bacterium. Lineage (GTDB taxonomy): Bacteria > Actinomycetota > Actinomycetes > Acidothermales > Acidothermaceae > CAWALV01. The sequence goes on along the minus strand of CAWALV010000002.1, from coordinate 994,599 downwards.
CTGGTTCGGCAGCACCACGGAACGAGTCGTGATGTGCCGCCGGCCGTAACAGCACAACGGGCCGCCGAAGCGATCAAGGCGGCGCTCGCGGCGAAACCCGGCGTACGGCTCAACTACGACGACGCACTACGGCTGGTGTGCGAAGCCACCGGCTGGCCGGTCGGGCATGTCTGGACGGCGGGCCACAGCGGCTGGCGATCGTCCGGCGCGTGGTTCGACTCCGGCCCGCAATACCGGCCCCTCCGCGAGGCGACGGCGCTCACCGATCTGGGTGCCGGGCGGGGCATCGTCGCCGCCGTCCTGTACTTGGAATCGTGCCGGTTCCTGCCCGGCCTCGATGGCCTGGGCGGCAGCTTGCGCCACGAGCAGGGCCGGCTGGCCGGATTGCACTCGGTGGTCGGCGTACCGGTTCATGCGGGCATCGGCGAGCACCGGCACGTGGCGGCGGTTCTGGAGTTCGTCACGGACTCCGAGGTGGAGCCGGACGGCGATTTGGCGCAGGGCCTGCTCGACGTGGCTCGCAGAGTGCGCCTGGGCCGAGCCAAAGAACGCCCGCGGCCGCACCGTACCGACATGGCCCTGCCCGAGGCGGGCTGAACGCCTTCGAGGCGGGGTGACCGCTGCCGTCGGCTAGAGCCGTTCTTGCAGCGCGGCGTCCTTCGCGGCCACCTGCGCAGCGAGGTCGGCCTGGAACTTCTCATAACGCGCGCGCAGTGACTCGTCTGAGGCGGCGAGGATACGCACCGCGAGCAGCCCGGCGTTGCGCGAAGCGCCGACGCCCACGGTAGCCACGGGTACCCCGGCCGGCATCTGCACGATCGACAGCAGCGAGTCGAGGCCGTCGAGCTTGGCCAGCGCGACGGGAACCCCGATGACCGGCAGCGGCGTGACGGAGGCGACCATCCCCGGCAGGTGGGCGGCACCACCGGCGCCCGCGATGATGACCCGCAGCCCACGGCCGGCGGCGGCGGCCGCGTAGTCGATCATCCCCTGGGGGGTGCGGTGCGCCGAGACGACGTGCACCTCGTGCGCCACGTCGAAGTCACGCAGCGCCTGGGCCGCGCCTTCCATGGTTGCCCAGTCGCTGTCGCTGCCCATGATGACGCCGACCAGCGGCTCGTCGCTCACGTCGCCCCTTCCAGTCGGTTTCCACCACGAAGCATCGCAGCTGCACGCGCCGCGCGCTCGGACGCATCACGCCAGTCGCTCGACTGCACGGTGACGTGCCCGATCTTGCGGCCCGGCCGGACCACCTTGCCGTACAGATGCACGTGGAGGCCGGGGTCGGCCGCGAGCGCGGCCGGCAAGCGGGTTCCCAGGTCGGCGGCGTCCGGGCCGCTGCCACCGAGCACGTTCGCCATGACCGTGGTGGGGGCGGTCGGCGACGTGTCGCCGAGCGGCCACCCGAGGACGGCGCGCAGGTGCTGCTCGAACTGAGACGTGCACGAGCCCTCGATGCTCCAATGGCCGCTGTTGTGCGGCCGCATCGCCAGCTCGTTCACCAATAACGGCCGGGCCGGATCGCCGGTCTCGAACAACTCGACCGCGAGCAACCCGACGACGTCCAGCTCCTTCGCAAGCGACAGGGCGAGTGCCGTCGCCTTTTCGGCAAGGGCCGGCGACAGCTCGGGCGCCGGCGCGATGACGCGGACGCACACGCCGTCCTCCTGGACGGTCTCCACCACCGGCCAGGCGCGGGCGCGACCGTCGGCCGTGCGGGCTACCTGGACGGCGAGCTCCCGGGCGAAGCCGACGTGCTCCTCGACGTACAGCCGCAGGCCGGCGTCGCGCGCGTGGGCGAGCAGGTCAGCGGCGGGCGCCGGCGAAGGAAGCACCCACACGCCTTTGCCGTCGTAGCCGCCCGCCGCAGCCTTGACGACCACCGGCCATCCGTGTGCGGCCGCGAACCGCTCGACGTCTTCGGCGCCGATGACGAGCTGCCAGGCCGGCACCGGCATGTCGAGGTCACGCAACCGATCCCGCATCCGGACCTTGTCCTGCACGAACGGAAGCGCCGCCGGGCCGGGATGCAGGACGACGCCACTCGCAGCCAGCCGATCGACGTGTTGCAGCGGCACGTGCTCGTGATCGAACGTGACGACGTCACAACCAGCCGCGAAGGCGGAGAGCTGGCCGTAGTCGCGGTAGTCACCGACAACGGTGTCGGCGCAGACCTGCGCCGCGGAATCGTCGGCTGAGTCCGCGAGAACCCGAAAGCCGACACCGAGTGCGATCGCCGCTTGGTGGGTCATCCGGGCCAGCTGTCCGGCTCCGACCATGCCGGCGATCGGGAGCTTGGTAGGCGGGCTGGTGCCCGGGTTGATGGGTGGGTCGGTGGGCGGCGCGTTGGTGGCACTCGACACGGATCGAGGGTAGCGGGGGGTCGTTCAGGGTGTAGCTCGGCGGGGGCTGAGCGCTCGGAACCGCAGCTTCCGCCGGTAGCGGCCAGGCTTGGCCCTCCTCCCTGGCGCACTCTGTCTTGTTGCGTCAGGAAAACAGACCAGCAACTCTGTTTCGCCAGTCCAACAGACCAGCAACTCTGTTTCGCCGGTGGAACGGACCAGCAACTCTGTTTCGCCGGTGGAACAGAACAGAGTGGTAGCGAGAGCGGCTGGGCGGCTCGACGAGGGAGGCAGCACAGGCCGACGGGCGGGTCGCAACGGGGTCGGCGGGTCGCAACGGGGTCGGCGGGTCGCAACTGGGTCGGCGCCTCTCTCGCGCGTTACGCGCCAGGCAGCCCCAGCTCCCGGGCGATCAGCATGCGCTGCACCTCGCTCGTGCCCTCACCGATCTCCAAGATCTTGGCGTCGCGCCAAAACCGCGCCACCGGAGTCTCGTTCATGAATCCGTAGCCACCGTGAATCTGTGTCGCGTCACGAGCATTGTCGACAGCTATCTCAGACGCGTAGAGCTTGGCCATGGCCGCCTGCTGCTTGAACGGCTTTCCGGCGAGCATCCGCGCGGCCGCATCGTGGTAGGCGAGCCGCGCGTTGTGCACCCGCACCGCCATGTCGGCGATCTTGAACTGGATCGCCTGGTTCGCACCGATCGGGCGGCCGAAGGCCGACCGCTCGGCGGCGTACTTCACCGACTCATCGACGCAGCCCTGAGCGAGCCCGACCGCGAGCGCTGCGATCGCGATGCGCCCCTCGTCGAGGATCGACAAGAAGTTGGCGTAGCCGCGGCCGCGCTCCCCGAGCAGGCTGGATTCCGGCACCTGCACGCCGGACAGCGAGACCTCGCGCGTGTCGGAGGCGTGCCACCCGACCTTCGAGTACGGCGGCGCGACGGTCAGCCCCTCGCTCGGCACCGGCACCAGGATCGACGAGATGTCCTTACGCCCGTCGACCTCACCGGTGACCGCGGTGACGGTGATCAAGCTCGTGATATCGGTGCCGGCGTTGGTGATGAACGCCTTCGTGCCGTCGATGCGCCAGCTGCCGGCGTCCAGCACGGCTCGGGTGCGGGTGGCCCCCGCGTCGGTACCGCCGCCCGGCTCCGTGAGGCCGAAGGCCGCCAGTGACTCCCCGCTGGTCAGCCTCGGCAACCACTCCTGGCGCTGCTCCTCGTTACCGAACCGGAACACCGGCATCGCGCCGAGGGAGACGGCGGCCTCGAGCGTGATCGCGACCGAGGAATCGACCCGGGCCAGCTCCTCGATCGCAAGACACAGCGCGAAGTAGTCCCCACCCATGCCGCCGTACGCCTCGGGGAACGGCAGGCCGAACAGCCCCATCTGGGCCATGCCCGCGACGATGTCGTAGGGGAACCGGCCCGACTCGTCCATGGCGGCCGCTCGGGGCGCGACCACCTCTCGAGCGAATCCAGCCACGGTGGAACGCAACGCCTCGTGTTCGTCGTCCAAGCCGTAGTCGAAGGTGCTCGGCCCATGTGTCCTGGGTGCCACGAATACCTCTTCCTGGGGGGCCTACGAGATGATCAAATCCTCGCACCAAAAGCGGATACCCTGAATGCGTCCCCCGGCAGCGCGGCGGGAAGACCGTTCGAGAGTTTCTCCCGGCGTCTCGTGTCGAGCGTCCTCCTTCCTCGCGTGAGGTGGTCAGTGAACGTCGTGTCCTCGCTCAAGGCGAGGTTCGCACATCTGGCGCACGAGGCTGCCAAGTTCGGCGTCGTCGGCTTGGCCGGCTTCATCATCGACTTCGGCCTGTTCAACGCGCTGTCGATGCCCGCCGGCCCGCTGCCGCACAAGGTGCTCACCTCGAAGGCGATCTCCACCATCGTGGCCACCACCTTCGCCTACTTCGCCAACCGGCACTGGACCTGGCGGCACCGCAGCCGTACCGGCGTCGGCCGCGAGTACGGCCTGTTCTTCCTGTTCAACGGCGTGGGCCTGGGCATCATGGAACTGTGCCTGGTGATCTCGCGCTACGGCATGGGCTTCGACACGGCGCTGTCGAACAACATCTCTGCCTACGGCTTCGGCCTCGTCCTCGGCACGGTCTTCCGGTTCTGGGCATACCGGCGGTGGGTCTTCCTCGAGACCGGCGACGCGGAAGCGAAGAAGGAAGCCGCCCGCGCGGCCGTCGTCTGAACGGGTCGCTCAGACCGGGGTAACGCCGTGGCGGCGCCGTGAGAAAGACCTGTCCTTGCTCCGGACGACGGCCAGCCGGCGAATCAGCTGATCGCGCAGGTTCTCCGGTTCGACGATGTCGTCGACCACGAGCTCGGAAGCGAGCCGCAGCACGTCGATGTCGGCTTCGTATTCGGCCCGCAGGGCCGCAACGGTGGCGGCGCGCTCGTCGTCGTCCGGTATCTGCGCGAGCCGGCGGGCGTGCACCGCGTTGACGGCCGCCTCGGCGCCCATCACGGCGATCTTGGCGGTCGGCAGCGCCAGGGTGGCGTCCGGTTCGAAGCCAGGCCCCGCCATCGCATACAGGCCCGCGCCGTAGGCCTTGCGGACCACCACACAGAACTTCGGCACGGTCGCTTCTGACACTGCGCTGATCATCTTGGCTCCGTGGCGGATGATCCCTTGCTTTTCGACGGCGGTGCCGACCATGAAGCCCGGCACGTCCGCGAGGAACACCAGCGGCACGTTGAACGCATCGCACAAGTTGATGAAGCGCGTCGCCTTGTCGGCGGAGTCGACGAACAGCACGCCACCTCTGTGCATCGGGTTGTTCGCCACGATCCCGACCACCTCGCCCCCGAGCCGCCCGAAGCCGACGACGAGCTCCCTCGCCCACAACGCGTGCAGCTCGAAGAAGGTGCCCTCGTCGACGAGGCCGCGGACGAACCGCTTCATGTCGAAGGCGACCCGCTCGTTGTGCGGCACCAACTCGCGTAAGTCGACCGGCTCCGGATCACGAGCGGGGGCGCCCGGCGCCACCCCTTGCCAGTTCGACGGCAAGAACGACAAGTACCGGCGGACGGCGTCCAATGCCTCTTGCTCTGTCTTCACCAGCAGATGCCCGACACCCGATTCCGCGCAGTGCACCCGCGCGCCACCCATCGCCTCGAGCGTCGTCTTCTCGCCGGTGACCATCTCGACCATGCGATCGGAGCCGAGGTACATCGACGCGTTTCCCTCGACCATGACGACGACGTCGCAGAACGCCGGAATGTAGGCGCCGCCGGCGGCGCTCGGCCCGAACAAAGCGCACACCTGCGGCACCGAGCCGCTCGCCCGAACTTGTGAGTGAAAGATGTGGCCGGCGCCACGTCGTCCGGGGAACATGGCGACCTGATCGGTGATCCGGGCGCCCGCGGAGTCGACGAGATAGACGATCGGGAGCCCGTTGCGGTAGCCGAACTCGATGATCCGGATGATCTTCTCGACCGTACGCGCACCCCACGAGCCGGCCTTGACCGTCGAGTCGTTGGCCATCAACGCCACCGGGCGCCCGTCGATGCTCGCGGTGCCAGTCACGACACCGTCGGCGGGCAGGTCACCGGGCAGCGCGTTGGCGAAGACGGCGTCCTCCACGAACGAACCATCATCGACGAGTAGCCGCACGCGCTCGCGCGCGAAAAGCTTTCCCTTGTCGGCGTTGGCCTCGTGGTACTTCGCCGCGCCGCCCGATTCGATTCGCGCCCGCAGTCCGGCGTGCATCGATTCGGCGCGTGCGGCCGGGTTCGCCCCGGTTGGGTCCACAGCGTCGGGCATGCGCTGAGGGTATCGCCGCGCCGGCTCGGGCAGACTGGGCCGGTGAGGACGAGTCGCCGATCCAGCACCGCCGCCGTGCTGGTCACAGCGGGGATGCTTGCCACGCTGGCGGTCGCGGGGTGCACGAGCAAGCAACCCGGCGGCCCGAACTCCGCAGCGGCCAGCTCGGTGAGGAGCAACTCGGCCGGGGGCAGCTCTGTCGGGAGCAGCGGACCTGCCGCCTCCCCGAGTTCGACGACCAGCGGCTCGGGCTCGGCATCGGCGAACGCCACGGGGTCGGGTTCGGCACCGACGCACCCGGCCGCGATCTGGCCGACGTATCACCACGACGCGGCACGCACCGGCTCGATCGCGAACGCGCCGCCGGTCACCCGCCTGCACGTCGTTGCATCGGCCAAGCTGGACGCCGCGGTGTACGCGAGCCCGCTGGTTTTACATGACAGCAAGGGAAATCTCGTCATCGCGGCCACGGAGAACAACACGCTCTACGCGTTGCGCGACGACGGCAGCATCGCTTGGTCGAAGCACCTCGGAACCGCCGTGAACGGCCACACGCTGCCGTGCGGGAACATCGACCCGAGCGGCATCACCGGCACCCCCGCTTACGACCCGGCGTCGGGCCTGGTGTTCGCCGTGACGTTCGTCGCCGGGCCCAAGCATGTGCTCGTGGCGCTCGACGCCGAGACGGGCGCGGTCGCCTGGACACGTCCGGTCGACCCGCCCGGCTCGCAGGCAAAGGTTGAGCAGGAGCGGGGCGCGCTCCTGCTCGCTGAGGGCAAGGTGTGGATCCCGTACGGCGGTCTCTACGGCGACTGCGGCCCGTATCACGGCTACCTGGTGGGGGTTTCGACGTCCGGGCAGGGCGACGCCGTCATCTACCAGGTACCGAGCTCACGCGAGGCCGGGATCTGGACTGCTGCCGGCGCCGCTTACGACGACAACGGTCACCTGTACGTGGCGGTGGGCAATGGCGCACAGACCGACCCCTCCGCCAAGTACGACATGAGCGACTCGGTCATCGAGTTGAGCACCGGCGGCAAGGTGGTCTCCTATTTCGCGCCGGCCTCGTGGGCGAGTGAGAACGCCGCCGACCTCGATCTCGGCACGACCGGACCGCTGCTGCTGCCGAACGGCAAGGTCTTCGTCGCGGGCAAGGACGGCAAGGCCTACCTGCTACAGCAAGGCGCGCTCGGCGGCGTCGGGGCGAACGTCCCGAAGATCAGCCTGTGCCGGGCGTTCGGTGGCGCCGCGTTCGCGAACGGAGTCGTCTTCGTACCCTGCACCGACGGCGTGCGGGCGGTGCGGGTCAGCGGCTCGGCGATGACAACCCTCTGGCACGCCTCCGCCCCCGGCTCGCCGGTGGTCGGCAACGGGGTCGTCCTCACGACGACGACCGGCGGAACGCTCTACGCGCTCGATCCGTCGAGTGGCGCCGTGAAGGCGAAAACGTCGCTCGGTGACTCGATAACTCGTTTCGGCACGCCGGCCCTTTCGGCTGACGGCCACCTGTACATGGGGACGGCGACCGGCCACCTCGTCGTCGTCCAGACTTCCTGAGCGCCCGCTACTACTTCAGCGCGGTGCGGCGGGTGCGCGGCCCGGCCCGCAGGACCTGCGAGGGCAGTTCGTGCCCGACGACCTGCTCTGCGCGCGCGGCGACGTCGATCAACGCGGCGAGGTCGACGCCGGTGGCGACGCCCATGTCCTCGACCATGTGCACGAGCTCCTCCGTCGCGATGTTGCCGGAAGCGCCCGGCGCGTACGGGCAACCACCGAGGCCGCCGACGCTGGCGTCGAAGTCGGTCACGCCGAGCCGCAGGGCGGCGAGCACGTTCGCCAGCCCGGTGCCCCGGGTGTTGTGGAAGTGCACGTTGATCGGGGCTTCCGGCAATGCCATCCGAGTCTCACCCACGAGCCGCTCGACACGGGTCGGCGTCGCCATCCCCGTCGTGTCGCCGAAGGAGAGGCCGTCGGCGCCGTCGGCCATGGCGCGCTCGGCGGTCTCGACCACCCGTGACACGGGCACGTCGCCTTCGTAGGGGCATCCCCAAGCGGTCGAGATCGTGACGTGACAGCGCGCGCCGCGCTCGTGGGCGGCAGCGATCACCTCGGCGATGTCGTCGAGTGACTCCGCGGTCGAGCGCCGAACGTTCGCCCGGTTGTGCGTGTCGGATGCCGAGACCACCGCCTCGATCTCGAGACATCCGGCGTCGAGCGCGCGCAGCGCGCCCCGCAGGTTAGGAACCAAGGCCGAGTACCGGACGTCGGGTGCGTGTGCGAACCCCGACCACACGTCGTCGGCGTCGGCCATCTGCGGGATCGCCTTCGGGTGGACGAAGCTCACCGCTTCGATCCGCCGTACTCCGGTTCGCGACAGCGCGTCGATCAGCTCGATCTTCGCGGCGGTCGGCACCGGATCCTCGTTCTGCAGCCCGTCGCGCGGGCCCACTTCGCGCAGGCTGATCGATGCGGGCAGGTCACTCACGCGCCCGACCACCTCGGTGGTCGCTTCTGCGCGAAGGCCGCGATGCCTTCGCGGCGATCGGCCGAGACGGCAGCCGTCTGCCAGGCGGCGTCCTCGATGTCGAGGCCGAGCTGCAGCTCCACACCGAGCGCGGCCCGGATGGCCTGCTTCGCGGCGCGCACCGCGGTCGGTGAGTTGGCGGCGATCGACGCGGCGAGTTCGAGGGCCACCTCGCGGGCCCGGCCGGCTTCGACCAGCCGGTCGGCGACGCCGAGCCGAAGCGCCTCGTCGGCGGCAACCTTGCGGCCGGAGAGGATCAGGTCGCCGGCGCGCCCGGCACCGACTCGACGGGTGAGCAGTTGGGTCCCGCCACCGCCCGGGACCAAACCGACCGTCACCTCGGTGAGCCCGAAGACCGCCGTCTCGTCGGCAACGATGACGTCGCACGAGAGGGCAAGTTCGCAGCCTCCGCCGAGAGCGAAGCCCGCAACAGCCGCGATTGCCGGCATCGGGAGTTCGCGCAGGGCCGCGAAGACGCCGCGGATGAGCGGCCGTTGCGCCAACAGCTCGGCATCGCTGAATCCGGCGCGCTCCTTGAGGTCTGCACCCGCGCAGAAAGCCCGCTCGTTCGACGACGTCAGAACCACGCAGCGGGTGGCGTGCTCCAACGTCGTGGCGTGGAAGACGGAGGTCAGGGCCACCGCAAGGCCGGTGGACACCGCGTTCAGCGCTTCGGGCCGGTCGAGCACGATCTCGGTGACATGCTCGCCGTGCCGCCGCACCTGAATGCCGGCAAACTTCTCGCTGGTCAACCCGTCGGTCACGAGTTCGACCCTACTTCGCTCAGACCGGTTCGGGCTCTCCCGGATCAGGCGGATCGGCCGGATCGGCGGCAACGGCGGGCGGGCGGCTCGGGCCGCCTTCGCGGTTCTCCTTCGCGTCGACCATGCGGTAGATCTCGCGCTGCACCCGCTCGACGCCCGGGATGTCGGTCAACGAGATCTGGCCACGCTCCCCGGCCGACTCGATGACGAGGGTGCCGCAGCGCAGCACCCGCTCGAGCACTGTCTCGGAGAAGGAGACGTCGTTGACGCGGTTGAGCGGGACGTCGCGACCGTGCCTGGCGAGGATGCCCGATCGGATCAGCAGCCGCTCGTCGGTCAGCACGTAGCGGGTGGTCATCCAGCGCAGATACGGCAGCACCGTGAACCACACGATCACGACAACACCGACCGCCACGATCGCCCACCGCAGCGCCGACTGGGTTCCACCGCTGGGCACCACAGCGACGCCGAAAGCGCCCAACCCGCACACGACGAAGAGCACCAGGACAGGAACCACGAGCTGGCGCCAGTGCGGATGCAGGTCGAAGACGACCTCTTCACCCTCGGACAGGTTCAGACCCATGTCCGAATCGTGGCACGTCGGCCGGGCGAAGGGGCGCTTTCCCGCCGTCGAAACGCCGCCTCGTCGAGCTCACCTCACTGCGAGATGGCCGCCTGCACCTGCGCCGCGACGTCGCTACCGACCGCCGCCGGCGTTCCTGTCGGGAGCCGAGGCTGCTCAGCGCACGTGCCGGACGTCGCCCGCGCCGACCCGACGGCGTCCATCAGGTGACTCGATCACCAGCGCCCCGTCGGCGGCGATATCGACGGCCCGGCCATGGAGCGCCTGCTCACCCGGCAACTCGACTCGTACGTCGCGGCCGAGGGTCACGCACATGCCGCGGTACGCCGACACCGCCTCGGTGCCCACACCGCCGTCTGCCCGCCAACCCCCGTACCGGCTAGCTATCTCTTGCAGCACCGCTTGGAGGATCGCGTCGCGATCGGTCACCGCGGCATTCGACAGCACGAGTGAGGTAGCCGTCGGTACGGGCAGCTCGTCTTCGCGCAGCGTGATGTTCACTCCCACGCCCGCGACGGCCACCGCGCCCGACGCCGTCTCGACGCGCTCGACGAGAATCCCGCCGAGCTTGCGTTCGCCGACCATGAGGTCGTTGGGCCACTTCAGCCCGACGTCGACGCCGGCCACGGCGCGCAGCCCGGCGGCGACTCCGACGCCGACGAGCAACGGCAGCAGGCCCCAGCGGGGCGCCGGCACCTCGTCGGGGCGCAGCAACACCGAGAAAGTCAGCCCGGAGCCCGGCGGGGAGGTCCAGACCCGGTCGAGCCGACCCCGCCCGGACCGCTGGTGTTCGGCCACGAGCACCAAGCCTTCAGGCTCGCCCGCCCGCGCCAGCGCAGCGACGTCCGCATTGGTGGAGCCGGTCTCGTCGACGATCCGGACCCGCGGTTCGAACAGCGACACGGTCTGTTGCCTCAGCCGGTGTTCTGCAGGCCCGCCGCGACGCCGTTCACGGTGAGCAGCAGCAACCGCTGGGTGCGCCCGCGCTCGTCGTCGTCGTCGAAGTTGCCGTGCCGCAACGCAGTGAGCGCCCGCAGTTGCAGGTGCGACAGCGCGTCGACGTACGGGTTGCGCAACTCGACGGCGCGCCCGAGCACCCGGTGCCCTTCGAGCAACCGCTGGTGCTGCAATACCTGGAGCAGCCACGACACCGTGCGGTCGTATTCGGCGAGGATCACGTCGGCAAGCTCTGGCCGATTGCCGAGCGCGAGATGCCGGGCGGCGATGTCGCGGTCGGCCTTCGCAAGCGACATCTCGACGTTGTCGAGCATCGCCGTGACCAGCGGCCACTCGTCGTACGCCGTGCGCAGGACGTCGATGTCGCCGACCGCGGCGAGCCCGCTGCCGAGACCGAACCAGCCTGGCAGCGTCGCCCGGGTCTGCGACCACGCGAAGACCCAGGGGATCGCGCGCAGATCGCCGAGACCCGCGCCGGCACTGCGGCGCGCAGGCCGCGATCCGATGCGCAGCGAGCCGATCTCGGGCAACGGCGAGACGGCGGCGAAGAACTCGGCGAACCCCTCGCTATGGACGAGCGCGCGGTAAGCCGTCTGCGCGGCGTCGCTGACCTGGTCGAAGGTCGCACGGTGCTTGGCCGCCGCCTGACGCACCCGCTCCTCGACGGCCGGTGTGGACGCGAGCAGGACAGCCGCGGCGACCTGATCGATGTGCCGGTGGGCGATGACGGGGTGCCCGTACCGCGCGAAGATGACCTCACCCTGTTCGGTGACTTTGAACCGGCCGTCGACCGAGCCCGGTGCCTGTGAGAGCACCGCGCGATTCGCCGGCCCGCCACCCCGGCCGAGAGCCCCACCACGCCCGTGGAAGAGCGTCAACTGCACCTCGTTGCGGTGCGACCACGCGGTCAGTGCTTCTTGCGCGTCGTACAACGCGAGTGTCGCCGACACCGGCCCGACGTCCTTGGCGGAGTCGGAGTACCCGAGCATGACCTCGAGCCGCCGCCCGTTCGCCGCCAGCCGCGCCTGAACGGCCGGCAGAGCGAGCGCTTCATCGAGCACCCGGGTGCAGTTGCGGAGGTCTTCCTTCGTCTCGAACAAGGGGACGACGTCGAGCACCGGGGGCGCGTCGTTGCCGCAGGCGTCTGCGGCGAGTTCGTACACGGCCGAGATGTCCGACGACGACCTGGTGAAGCTGACGACATAACGACGGCACGCCTCCGTGCCGTATTCGCGTTGCAGCCAAGCGATCGTGCGAAAGGTCTCGAGAACCTCGGCCGTGAGCGGAAAGTCCTCGCCGCCGCGCAGCTGGGCGAGCACGTTCGCGTGCACACCGCTGTGTTGCCGCACCTCGAGTTCGGCAAGGTGGAACCCGAACGTCTGGACCTGCCAGATCAGGTGTTGCAGCTCTCCGTACGCGATGCGGGTGGCACCCGCCGCGGCCAGCGAGTTCTGCACGAGGCGCAGGTCGTCCATGAACTCGCCCGCCTGGAGGTAGCCGCCGGGTTCGCCCCGGCGGCGGGCGCGCAACCTGTCCACCGCCTGCATGACGTAGACCCGGTGCGGTTCATCGGGCGCGCGCAGCTCGAGCTCTTCGATCACGTGCGGCCGGGCTCGGCGAGCCTCTTCGATCGCGGCCGCGAGCGGCGGATCGGCGGGCGTGGTCGACGCCGACGCCGTCAACGTTCGCCCGATCCGGGTCGCCGCGCGCTCCAGCGCAAGCAGCACGTGGTCGGCCTGGATTCCCATTGCCTGCCGGGTCACCTCTGCGGTCACGGTCGGGTTGCCGTCACGGTCGCCGCCGACCCAGCTGCCCAACCGGAGGAACGCCGGCGCGGCCGGCGGCTCGACACCCGAGGCACCGTCGAGCAACAGGTGGTCGAGGCCGCGGTAGACAGCAGGGACGACGCGAAACAGCGTCTCGTCGAAGGCGGCCATCGCGGTGCGGACCTCGTCCAAGGGGTCGACCGCCGTCGAGCGCAGGTGCGCCGTGCGCCACAGGATGTCGATCTCCTCGAGCAGCCGGCGGCGGGCATCCGACCGCTCAGCGGCGCCGACCCGAGGGTCGTCGATGCGCTCGAGCTGCTCACCGACCCGCGAGATCGCGGTGACGACGGCCCGCCGCCGCGCTTCGGTCGGGTGAGCGGTGAGGACCGGGTGCAACCGCAGCCCGGCGAGCAGCTCCGCCAGCCGGCCGTCACCGTGCAGGCTGCGCACCTCCGACACCGAGCTGGACAGCGAGTCCCCGACCCGGCCACCACCGTCGCGCGAGCGCAGCACCCGCACCCGGTGATGTTCCTCGGCCAGGTTCGCGAGGTGGAAGTAGACCGTGAAGGCCCGGGCGACGTCTTCGGCTCGCTGCAACGACCAGCCGCCGACGAGCTGCTCCGCGTCGTCGGATGTGCCCGTGCCGGTGCGGGCCGCGATCACGGCACGCCGTAGCCGCTCGACGTCGTCGAGCAGGTCGTCACCGCCGTATTCGCGCAGGACCTGCCCCAGCAGCGCGCCGAGCATGCGGACGTCGTGCCGCAGCGATTCGGGCATCTCGAGCCGGGCACGCTCCCGGGGAGCGACACGTCCCTGGCCCCCGGCGGCGGGCTCGGCGGCGGTTCCTGCCGTGGACACGGCCGACAGCCTAGCGACCCTGACTCGGCGCCCGCGCCGGGGAGTTCAGCACTCGGGAGTTCAGCCCGCGGGGAGTTCGGCAGTAGCGTCGGGCCATGACCGCCGATCCACACACGACCGCCGGCAAGCTCGCCGACTTGAAGCGGCGCACCGAGGAAGCTGTGCACGCCGGTTCAGCCCGGGCCGTCGAACGCCAACATGCCAAAGGGAAGAAGACCGCGCGAGAACGCATCGACGCACTGCTCGATCCGGGGTCGTTCGTCGAACTCGACGAGCTGGCCCGGCACCGCTCGACAGCGTTCGACCTGCCCGACAACCGGCCGTACGGCGACGGCGTCGTCACCGGCTACGGCACGATCGACGGCCGGCAGGTCTGCGTGTTCTCCCAGGACTTCACGGTGTTCGGTGGGTCGCTCGGCGAGGTGTTCGGCGCGAAGATCGTGAAGGTGATGGACCTCGCGCTGAAGGTCGGCTGCCCGGTCATCGGGATCAACGACTCCGGCGGCGCGCGGATTCAGGAAGGTGTCGTCTCGCTCGGGCTCTACGGCGAGATCTTCTACCGCAACACGATCGCGTCGGGCGTCGTCCCGCAGATCTCCCTCGTGCTCGGGCCGTGCGCGGGTGGTGCGGTGTACTCCCCCGCCATCACCGACTTCACCGTCATGGTCGAAGGCACGTCGCACATGTTCATCACCGGTCCCGACGTGATCAAGACGGTCACCGGCGAGGACGTCGGGTTCGAAGAACTCGGCGGCGCGCACACGAACAGCACGCGATCGGGCAACGCGCACTATGCGGCGTCCGACGAGGACGACGCGATCGAGTTCGTGAAGACGCTGCTGTCGTTCCTGCCGTCGAACAACACCGAAGACCCGCCGGCATTCGCCGGGCCCGAGCTGGACGACGACGGGATGCTGCCCGATCTCGACGCGCTGGTCCCGGACTCGGCGAGCCAGCCGTACGACATGCACGACGTCATCACAGCCGTGGTCGACGAAGGCGACTTCCTCGAAACACAAGGTGCATTCGCACCGAACATCATCTGCGGCTTCGGCCGGATCGAAGGCAGATCGGTCGGCATCGTGGCCAACCAGCCGATGCACTTCGCCGGCTGCCTCGACATCGACGCTTCCGAAAAGGCGGCCCGTTTCGTCCGAACGTGCGACGCATTCAACGTGCCGATCCTCACGTTCGTCGACGTGCCCGGCTTTCTGCCCGGCACCGATCAGGAGTGGAACGGCATCATCCGCCGGGGCGCGAAGCTGCTGTATGCATACGCCGAGGCGACGGTGCCGAAGGTGACGGTCATCACTCGCAAGGCCTACGGTGGCGCGTACGACGTCATGGGCTCCAAGCACCTGCGCGCTGACGTCAACCTCGCCTGGCCGACCGCCCAGATCGCCGTGATGGGCGCCCAGGGCGCGGTCAACATCTTGTATCGCAAGGAGTTGGCGGCCGCAGCGGAGTCGGGCGACGCTGACGCGTTGCGCGCGCAGCTCGTCAACGAATACGAAGACGCCCTCGCCAACCCCTACATCGCAGCCGAACGCGGCTACATCGACTCGGTCATCGCTCCTTCGCAGACCCGCATCGCGATAGCACGTTCCCTTCGACTGCTGCGTAACAAGCGAGACGCGCTGCCGCCGAAGAAGCACGGGAACATTCCGCTGTGACGCCGCCCGCGCAGGTTGACGCCGTCCAGGTAGTTCGGGGGCAACCCGACCCGGCCGAGGTCGCCGCGCTCGTCGCCGCTCTTGCGCTGGTGAGGCGTCGCGCCGCAGCGCCCTCGATCGGGGCTGCGCAGTTGCCGCGCTGGCGGGTGTTGCCCGCCCGGTCCGGGTGGCAGCACGGTGCCGGGCGCTGGCGCCGGGCCATCGGGACTGCCGGCGGCTTCTAGCGTGGGCTAGATGCCACCGAGGTGGGCCAGCTGGCCGACGGCGGCGGTAATGGCCATCGCGGCGGCGCCGCCCAGCACCACGCGCAGGGTCGGTCGCCGGATGGCCCCGCCCGCGACGCGAGCCCCGAGCACTCCGGCCACGACCAGACCGAGCAACGTGACGACGACGATGAGGCCGAGCCGTGCGCCCCGACCGCTCCCGAGCAAACCGAAGAAGGGCACCAGGCCGCCGATGGTGAAGCAGGCGGCCGACGCGACCGCGGCCTGCATCGGCCGGGCACGGGTGTGCTCACTGTGGCCGAGCTCGTCACGCAGGTGCGCCTCGATGGGGTCGACCGCGTGGAAGGCGTCCGCGACCTGCTCCGCCAGCGGGCGCGGCAGGCCGCGGTGCTCGTAGATCCCGACGAGCTCGAGGCGCTCCTGTTCGGGGTGCAGCGAATGCTCCACGACTTCCCGCGCCCGGTCGGCGACCTCGACGTCGCGCTGTGAACTTACCGACACGTACTCCCCGGCGGCCATCGCCATCGCGCCGGCCGCGACGCCGGCGATCCCGGCCGTGATCACCGCACTGGCCGACGCAGCAGCCGCGGTGACGCCAACCATGAGGCTCGCCGTCGACACCAGTCCGTCGTTCGCGCCGAGCACCGCCGCGCGCAGCCAGCCGGCGCGGCCCACGGCGTGCAGCTCCTGCGCACCCAACCCGAACACGACGACACTCCATCGGTCCGACAGGCATCGAAACTAGGGCCGAAGGTCATACCCGTGGCCGCCGCTTTGCCGCACGCGCCGCGCTAGGTTCGCTGAGTGTTCAATCCATTGCGCGCCGGCACCCGGCTTGCCCTTCTCGCCACCCTCGTCCTCGCGGCCACCGGCTGCACGTCGTCCCCCTCGTCGAGTGGCCCGGCGACGTCGCCACCAGCTTCGGTGACCGTCTCATCGCCGCACATCCTCGGTCACCGCCTCCACGCCGGCGCCGCCCACGACCTCGCCGCCGTCACCGTCAGCGTCGGCGTCGGCGTCGTCCGCGATCTCGAATCCGCTGCCCGGTATGCCGCTCGTCGACGACGCGTCGAATATCTACGACCACGCCGGGGCGAACATGCTCAGCCCGGCGGTCGCGAACGACAAGCCGCTGGTCTACGTGCCGAACAGTGTGAGCAACACGGTCGACGTCATCGACCCGACGACGTTTCAGATCGTCGCGCACTTCGCGGTTCCCGGGCAGCCGCAACACGTCGTCCCGGCCTGGGACCTCAAGACGCTGTGGGTGAACAGCGACGTCGGTAACGCACTCGTGCCGATCGACCCGACCACGGGCAAGCCCGGAGCACCTGTTGCCGTCGCCGACCCGTACAACCTGTACTTCACCCCCGACGGCACGTACGCCATCGTCATGGCCGAGCGCATGCACCGCATCGACTGGCGCGACCCGCACACGATGGCGCTGCACGACTCGACGCCCGTTCCATGCGCCGGTGTCAACCACGTCGACTTCTCCGCCGACGGTCGCTACTTCATCGCGAGCTGCGAGTTCGACGGCACGATGCTGAAGGTCGACACCGTGTCGCACAAGATCGTCGGCACCCTGTCTCTCGGGCGCAACGCGGCGCCGCAGGACGTCAAGGTCTCACCCGACGGCGCGGTCTTCTACGTGGCGGACATGAACAGCAACGGCGTCTGGGAACTCACCGGCGAGCCGTTCAAGCAGATCGGATTCGTCAAGACCGGCAAGGGCACGCACGGGCTGTACGTGAGTCGCGACTCGAAGTACCTCTACATCACCAACCGCGGCGAGGGCTCGATCTCACTCCTCGACCTGGCGACCCGCAAGGTGGCCACCAAGTGGGTCATCCCCGGAGGCGGCTCGCCCGACATGGGAAACGTGTCGGCCGACGGCACGCAGTTGTGGTTGAGCGGCCGCTACAACGGCGTTGTCTACGTCATCAGCACCGCCGACGGTCACCTGATCAAGAAGATCCCGGTCGGTCAAGGGCCGCACGGGTTGTGCGTTTACCCGATTCCGGGCCGCTACTCCTTGGGTCACACCGGCATCACGCGCTGATCTCGTCGCTGCATAGACTCCCTGCGTGCGCAAGGTTCTGATCGCCAACAGGGGCGAAATCGCCGTTCGCATCGCGCGCGCCTGCCGCGACGCCGGGCTCGCCAGCGTCGCCGTCTACGCCGACCCCGACCTCGACGCCCCGCACACCCGCATCGCCGACGAGGCATACGCGCTCGACGGTGTCACCGCGGCCCAGACTTACCTCGATGTCGAGAAACTCGTCGCGGTCGCGCAGCGGGCCGGGGCGGACGCCGTCCACCCCGGCTACGGTTTCCTCGCCGAGAACGCGGGCTTCGCGAGAGCGGTCATCGACGCCGGCCTGACCTGGATCGGCCCGCCGCCGGAGGCGATCGACGCGCTCGGCGACAAGGTGCAGGCGCGCCATATCGCGCAGGACGTCGGCGCACCCTTGGTACCTGGCACCGCCGACCCCGTGGCCGACGTCGACGCGGTGCTGTCGTTCGCGCGCGAGCACGGGCTCCCAGTTGCCATCAAAGCGGCGTTCGGCGGTGGTGGGCGGGGGCTCAAGGTCGCACGCACGGCCGAAGAAATCCCGCATGCCTACGAATCGGCGGTGCGAGAGGCAACCGCCGCCTTCGGGCGAGGCGAGTGCTTCGTCGAGCGCTACCTCGACCGCCCACGGCACGTCGAGACGCAGTGCCTCGCCGACGCCGACGGCAACGTCGTCGTCATCTCCACCCGCGACTGCTCGTTGCAGCGCCGGCACCAGAAACTGGTCGAGGAAGCGCCGGCTCCGTTCCTCACCGACTCCCAGCTCGCCACGCTCTACTCGTCGTCCAAGAACATCTTGAAAGCGGCGGGGTACGTCGGTGCGGGCACGTGCGAGTTCCTGGTCGCTGACGACGGCACGATCTCGTTCCTCGAGGTGAACACGCGACTCCAGGTCGAACACCCGGTCAGCGAGGAGGTCTCCGGCATCGATCTGGTTCGCGAGCAACTGCGTATCGCAGCCGGTGAACCCCTCGGTTACGACGATCCCCCGCTGCGTGGCCACTCGATCGAGTTCCGCATCAACGGCGAGGACCCGGGCCGGTCTTTCCTACCCGCACCGGGACGCCTGACGACATGGCGGCCGCCGTCGGGCCCAGGCGTCCGGCTCGACTCCGGCGTCGAAGTCGGCAGCGTCATCGGGCAGGCGTTCGATTCGCTGCTCGCCAAGCTCGTCGTCACCGGCGCCTCTCGCGCCGAGGCGTTGGAACGTGCCCGTCGCGCGCTTGCCGAGTTCGAGGTCGAGGGCCTGCCCACCACGTTGGCTTTCCATCGCAAGGTCGTCTCCGACCCTGCCTTCGCACCCTCCGGAGAAGGTCAACCGTTCGCCGTCCACACGCGTTGGATCGAGACGGAGTTCGCCAACACGATCGAGCCCTTCGACGAGGCCGTGGAAGGGGAGCAGGCTTCGCGAGAGGTCGTCACGGTCGAGGTCAACGGCCGGCGTTTCGACGTCCGGCTGCCGGGCGACCTCGGCACCCAGGCAGCACCTGCGGCAAGCGCGGTGCGCAAAGCCCGGCGCGCCCGCGCAGCATCGGCAACGAGCGGCGACGCTCTCACCGCGCCCATGCAGGGTGTCATCGTCAAGGTCACGGTCCAGGAGGGGCAGCAGGTGGCCCGCGGCGATGTCATCGTCGTCCTCGAAGCGATGAAGATGGAACAACCCATCACCGCACACAAGGACGGCGTCATCACCGGGCTGGCGGCTGCGGCCGGTGACGCGGTCACCAGCGGGTCGGTGCTGTGCTCGATCGAGGGTTGACGACGAGTTTCAGGCGAGTGCGGGATGTCCGCGCCACGCCGGCATCTCGCGCATGTGCTCGCGAGCCTGGGCTTCGGCGGTGTCGCGATCCAGCCCCTCGGTTCTCATGATGAACCCGACCATCTCGTCGAAGCGTTCCTCGAACGGCGGCAACTCGCCGTCCGGAGCGCAGTAGGTGCAGTACGGGTTCGCGACGTCACCAAGGGCGTGATCAGCCGCCGCTTCCATGGGTAGGCCACAACTGTCACAACGAATGTCGGCCATGGCGCCTCCTCATCCGCCCTCAGCAAAGCACGGAAAGGCCCGCCCAGGGCCTGCCCAGCGATGCCGTACGGTCGAAAAATGGGCCGTCTGCCGGGTGACCCCGGACCGCTGCGCTGGCTGCGTTACGCGGTCGGCTTCCGGCTTCCCCCGGAGAACCGGGAATGGGTGCGCCACGACCTGACGGACGCCGGCTGGCGGGTGCGGCTGCTCGTGCGCCAGCTCGTCTACCTCGTCCCGGTCGCCGCCGCATTCGCCGCTTTGCCCGGCCCCCTGGAGCTGCGCGGCCTGCTTGCCGCGTTGATCATCTCGAGCGGGCTGTTCATCGCCGTTACCTACGGCGACACCCTGCGGGCCGCGCGGCTACGACAGCACAAGCTGCCGGTACCGAACGATCCAGACCTCGGGCGGCCCACCGACGCGGGGTAAATGCGCTGCTCGCGGGGAAGCACAACCTTGACGGAGTCGTAGCCGCGGCGAGACGAGGAGCCCATCACGGACGGCGGTCCCCATGCGCTCATAGCCGATCGCTACGAATTGCGGCATCGGCTGGGTCGCGGCGGCATGGCGGAAGTCTTCGCCGCGATCGACCACCGCCTCGACCGGCGGGTCGCCGTCAAGATCGCCTACTCGGCTGAGGCGACAGAACCGGGCGCCGCACGCAGCCGGCACGAAGTGCGGCTGCTCTCCGGGCTCGACCACCCACACGTCGTCCGGCTGCTCGACGCCGGCTGGTCGGACGGGTTGGAGTACTTGGTCCTCGAGTGGGTCGACGGGCCGTCGTTGGCGCAGCGCCTTCGGGCCGGGCCGCTCCAGCCGCACGATGCCGAACGCGTAGCCGCCCAGAGCGCCTCGGCGCTCGCCTACCTGCACAGCCGCGGCATCGTGCACCGCGACGTGAAGCCCGCCAACCTGCTGCTCGACAGCTCGGGCGACGTGCACCTGAGCGATCTGGGCATCGCCCGCGCGCCGAACGGTCCGCGGCTGACCGCAACGGGCGAGACCATCGGCACGGCGAGCTACCTCTCACCCGAGCAGACCCGGGGCTTCGGAGTAGGCCCCGCCACCGACGTCTACGCGCTCGGGCTCGTGCTGCTCGAGTGCCTGACCGGGCGCCGCGAGTACGACGGCACCCCGGCCGAAGCCGCAGTCGCCAGGCTGTCGAGGCCACCGCGGATCGACGCCACCCTGCCGGCACGGTGGCGCGAGCGGATCGCCGCCATGACGGACGCCGACCCCGGCGCGCGCCCCGCTGCGGCAGCGGTGGCAGCCTGGTTCGACGGCGCGGGCGAACCCGCTGCGGTGAGCGGCGAAACGCCTTCCTCGACGACGACCCCCCTGATGATCGGCGACACTGCGGCAGCCGTACGCCGTCGCCGGCGCAGGCTGTGGTGGCGAAGCGGATTGGCGACCGGGGCGCTAGCCGCTGTCATCGCCTTGGCGACAACCGCTTTCGGCGGTGGTTCGAGCAGCCCCGGTACCGATCCGAACGCGGATACCAGCTCACTCGCGCCACCTGCGGCCGCGCCCTCGCCGTCGGGGTCGGCCGCATCGCCTTCGTCGTCGTCACCGTCGCCGTCGCTCGCGCCGTCCCCGGTGCGTACGACGGCGCGGCCGGCAGCGCACACCAACCACCCCAGCAGCCGTCCCTCCGGTCCCCCGCCGAAGCACCCCGCACACGGTGGCAAGGGGCACGGTGGCAAGGGGCAGTGCAAGGGGCACGACAGCAAGGCTCACGGCGGCAAGGGACCCCCGCACCACGCCGACACCTGACACCGCCGGCCGCCGTATTCTCGCCACCGTGAGCGAGTCGGGGGCGGTGGCAGATCAGCTGTTGCACGCCGCGCCCGGCTTCACGACTTCGCCGCTTTACCGGCACTTTTGCACCGTCGCGGCCGCCGACCACGAGGTCCTCGACCTGCTGGCGGCGCGCCGCAGCGGCCAGCACCCGGCGTACCTGCTGTTCGGTGCGGTCCATTACCTGCTGCTCGCGGGCGCCGAGCACCCGCTTCGCGATTTCTACGCCTCGATGGCCGGTGAACGGGCCGCCGATCCGCTCGATGCGGGCCCGGCTTTCCTCGACTTCTGCCGCGCGTTTCGCAGCGACTTGCACGCGCTCGTCTCGACGCGTCTCGTGCAGACCAACGTCGTGAACAGAGTCATCGCCCTGCGCTACGCCATGTCGGAGATCGGACGCCGCCACACCGCCCCACTGCATCTCATCGACGTCGGCGCCAGCGCGGGAACCCACCTTCAGGTCGACCGCTACCGGTACCGCCTCGGCGATCACGTGTTCGGGCAACCGACGTCGCCCATTACGCTCGCGGCACACTGGCCAGGCGAGCGACCACCACCCGACCTCGACGCCGTCCCCGCCATAGCCAGCCGCGTCGGCGTCGACCTCGATCCACCCGATGTCGCAGACGCCGACCAGCGACGCTGGTTGCGCGCACTCGTCTGGCCCGAAGACGACGCGAAAGCCGAGACGCTCACCCGGGCCCTCGAACTCGCCGCGGCAGACCCGCCCCGGATCATCGCGGGAGACATCGTCGACACCGCAGCGCAGATCGCGGGGGAGTTGCCCGACGGCGAGCCGCGCCTGGTCTTTCATGCTGCGGTGCGCATGCACGTCGCTCCTGCGCGAATCGCTGCGTTCGACGAGGCGATCGACTCATTCGGCGCAGCCGGGCCGCTCTTCCACGTCTGGGCCGAACCGCCCTACGCGCAACACCACGGCGCGGCTCCCGGGCCACCTGACGCGTTGCAGATGCACGGGCCGGACGGCTCGGCACCCGTCGTCATCGCCAGAGCGGACGGGCATCTGGCCTGGATCGCCCCGCCGCTGTGACCAGCCCTGACCGGCTTGCGGACGACGCTCAGTCGGTGTGCTGCGTCGCCATCAACTGGCGGCCGGCTTCGGTGATGCTGCCCGACAGCGACGGATAGACCGAGAACGTCTGGGCGAGCTGGTCGACGGTGAGACCGAGCTGTACGCCCATCGACACCGGCAGGATGAGTTCGCTCGCCTTCGGGGCGACGACGACACCACCGAGCACGATGCCGGTCGCCGGCCGGGTGAACAGCTTGACGAAACCGTCGACGATGCCACCCATCTTGGCCCGCGCGTTGCGGGCGAGCGGCACATCGACGACGCGCGCTTCGACGCTGCCGTCGTCTATCGCGCGCTGCGTGACGCCGACAGTGGCGATCTCGGGGTCGGTGAACACGGTGGCTGCCACGGTCGACAACCGCAACGGGTGCACGGCCTCGCCCAGCGCATGCCACATCGCGATACGACCTTGCATGGCCGCCACGGAAGCCAGCATGAGCACGCCCGTACAGTCGCCCGCCGCGTAGATACCGCTGGCCGTCGCCCGCGAGACGCGGTCGACCTCGACGTGTCCGGACGCCGACAGCCGCACGCCCGCTCCTTCGAGGCCGAGATCACGGGTGTTCGGTACGGAGCCGACCGCCATCAGGCAGTGCGAGCCTTCGACCTTTCCGCCACCGACGAGCGTGACGACGACGCTGTCTCCGACCCGCTCGACGGCCGCCGCGCGCGCGTTGTTCACCACCGTCATTCCGCGCCGACGGAAGACCTCCTCGACGACGTTCGCGGCGTCGGCATCCTCACCCGGCAGCACCCTGTCGCGTGACGAGACGAGCGTGACCTGCGAGCCCAACGCCTGGTAGGCGCCGGCGAACTCGGCGCCGGTCACGCCCGAGCCGACCACGATCAGCCGCTCGGGCAACTCGTCGAGGTCGTAGATCTGGTGCCACGTCAAGATGCGCTCGCCGTCGGGCAGCGCGGTGTCGAGCACCCGCGGATGCGCGCCGGTCGCCAGCAGGACGACGTCCGCTTCGAGGTCGTCGCGACCCCCGTCGGTCAGCTCGACGTCGATGCGGTGCCCGCTCGCGCTTCGGCTGCCGAGGTGGCCGTGCCCGGACACGACCTGCACGCCTTCTTGGGCTAGCCGGTGCGCGATGTCGTCGGACTGAGCCTGGGCCAGCGCCCGCACCCTTCCGTTGACCTGCCGGAGATCGACGGACACCGAGGGCCGACCGCTGCCCTGCCCGCCGGCCGCGTCGACGCGGCCGGCGTCGAACCGGACGCCGAGGCGGGAGGAGAGCGCGAGTGCCGTCATCGCCTCAGACGTCGCGATGAGCGTCTTGGAGGGGACGCAGTCGGTGAGCACGCAGGCGCCGCCGACACCGGCCTCTTCGACGACGGTCACGTCGGCACCGAGTTGGGCGGCGACGAGGGCCGCCTCGTAGCCGCCGGGGCCACCACCGACGATGGCGATGCGAGTCACACCGCGCATTGTCTCCTAACCGGTTTCCCAACCGCGGGCGCACGCTCTGGCGTGCCGCCCGTGCCTGCGCGCCCACGCAACCTTTAGCCTCGTGTGGTGACCCTCTACGCCGCCTACGGAAGCAACCTCGACCCGGGGCAGATGCTCGAGCGCGCGCCGCATTCGCCGGCCCAGGGCACCGGTTGGCTGATGGGCTGGCGGCTCACGTTCGGCGGCTCCGACCTCGGCTTCGACGGCGCGCTGGCCACGGTCGTGGAGGATCGCCACTCTCAGGTGTTCGTGATGCTCTACGACGTCCCGCCGTTCGACGAGCCCGAGCTCGACAGGTGGGAAGGCACGGCGCTCGGCCTGTATCGCAAGATCAAAGTGCGCGTCGCCACGCTGGACGGCGACGTGACGGCGTGGCTCTACGTGCTCAACGACTACGAGGGCGGCCTGCCTTCGGCGCGCTACCTCGGGATCATCGCGGATGCCGCTGAAGCTGCGGGGGCGCCCGACGACTACGTCACCGAGCTGCGGCACCGGTCGTGCCGCTCACTGGGCGATCCGCCCGGCTGATCAGCGGCTGTCGACGGGCTCGGTCGCCTGCTCCCTCGGCGCGGACTGCTGTTCCTTGCTCCATTCCGACGTGAGGTACGCGGCGTGCCGGAACCTGACGTCCTCGTCCGGCCGGCGGCCGCGTACGAGCGCCACGATCAGGCAGAGGAGCACGAGTGCACCTGCGGCCGCGACTGCTACGACAAGAGTCACGCGGCTTTCCCTTCGCTCGGCCCGGCCGAAGTGTTCGAAAGATCACCGGCCGGTACGACTGTTACAACGCACCATGCTTGCACGGAGTGCCCCATCGGTCACGTCCGCGGCTGGTAGCTACCCCAAGCGCGGCGCAGGGACACGCACACTTCGCCGATCGTGGCACGCGCGCGCAACGCGTCCTTGATCGGCAGCAGCACGTTGGACGACGTCGACGCCACGCGTTCGACCTCGTCGAGCAAGTCCCCCACGGCTGAGGCATCGCGCGAGGCACGCAGCTGCTCGAGCCGGCCGACCTGCGCTTTCTCCAACGCCGGGTCGACCCGCAAGGGAAGGTAGGGCTCTTCGTCGTCCGTGACGAACGCGTTGACGCCCACCACGACGCGCTCCCCGGAATCGATCTCGCGGGCCACCTGGTACGCCGCGCTTTCGATCTGGTCGCGCTGGAAGCCCTGCTCGATAGCGGCCACCGCGCCGCCGAGCGCTTCCACCTTGGCCATGAGCTCACGCGCCGCGCTCTCGATGTCGTCGGTCAACGACTCGACGGCGTAGGAGCCGGCGAACGGGTCGACCGTCTTGGCGACGTCCGTCTCGTTGGCGATCATCTGCTGCGTGCGCAGCGCCAGCCGAGCAGCTTTCGCCGTCGGGAGGGCGATCGCCTCGTCGTAGGCGTTGGTGTGCAGCGACTGGGTGCCTCCGAGGACGGCGGCCAACGCCTGCACGGTCACCCGGGCCAGGTTGAGTTCGGGTTGCTGGGCAGTCAGCTGCACGCCGGCAGTCTGGGTGTGGAAGCGCAGCATCATCGACCGGGGGTCACGCGCGCCGAACTCGTCGCGCATCACGTGCGCCCAGATACGCCGCGCCGCCCGGAACTTCGCGACCTCTTCGAGCAGCGTGGTGCGCGCGACGAAGAAGAACGCCAGCCGGGGCGCGAACTCATCGACCCCGAGGCCGGCGTTCGTCGCCGCCCGCACGTACTCGATCGCGTGCGCCAAGGTGAACGCCACCTCTTGCACCGGCGTCGCTCCGGCCTCGGCCAGGTGATAGCCGGAAACCGAGATCGTGTTCCATTGCGGGATGTGCTGCTTGCAGTAGGCGAACAGATCGGTGGCGAACCGCAGCGACGGTCGGGGCGGGAAGATGTACGTACCGCGTGCGACGTACTCCTTCAAGATGTCGTTCTGCACGGTCCCCCGCAGCGCCGTGGCCGGCACACCGTGCTCCTCGGCCACCAGCTCGTAGAGCAGCAGCAACAGCGGAGCAGGCGCGTTGATCGTCATCGACGTCGAGACGCTGTCGAGCGGGATAGCGTCGAAAAGCGTGCGCATGTCCTCGATCGAGTCGATGGCGACGCCCACCCGGCCGACCTCACCGCGGGCCAGTTCGTGGTCGGAGTCCAGACCCATCTGGGTCGGCAGGTCGAAGGCCACCGACAGCCCGGTGGTGCCGGCGGCGAGCAGCTCGCGGTAGCGCCGGTTCGACTCCGCCGCCGTGCCGAAGCCCGCGTACTGGCGCATGGTCCACAGCCGCCCCGCGTACATCGTCGGATGGATCCCGCGGGTGTAGGGGAACTCCCCGGGCGCACCGAGGGCGGACGACGGGTCGAAGGCGGCCAGCGCCTCGGGACCGTACACGGGCTCGATCGGCAGGCCGGACTCGCTTCGGCTCGTCACCGGGCGCCTCCTCGTTTCGTCGACCGGAAGATCCAGCCGGGCCACTCGAACGCCAGTATGGCCATCGACGGCGATGCCGCGGAGTAGGCGTGTCACCGCGCAGCGGTTCGCTACTCTGTGCCGGTCATGGCTTTTCCTGTCCGCGCTCCCCGTCGCCACGTCCCGCCCCTTGCCGCGGCGACGGGCTTGATCTTCAGCCTCTTCGGCCTGTTCGGCATGGCCGCGACTGCCGGGGCGGCCGCGGCTGCGCCTCCCGGAGCCGACGACGTCATCGGCGGACCGCTGCTGGGCGAGCCCGGGATCGTCGTCGACCCGACCGCGTGGGTTCCGCATCTGCCTGCAACGACGGCCACCTCGTTCATCGTGGCCGACGCCGACACCGGTGACGTGCTGGCCGCGAAGAACGCACATCAAAAGCTCGCGCCGGCCAGCACCTTGAAAGTGCTCACCGCCCTGACATTGCTGCCGCACTTCACGCCATCCGTGCCCACGACCGTGCACTCCGATGCGCCCGAGGCCGACGGGACGAAGGTCGGCGTCGTGGCGGGCCAGCCGTACAAGCTGAACGACTTGATGACCGCCATGTTGATGATGTCGGCGAACGACGCAGCGGTCGCGCTCGCCGACGCCAACGGGGGCCTGCCGAAGACGCTCGCCCAGATGAACGCCGAGGCCGCGTACCTGCAGGCCGACGACACGGTGGCCAAGACGCCGAACGGCCTGGACGCCGCCGGCCAGTCGTCGTCCGCCTACGACTTGGCACTGTTCTTCCGGGCCGGGCTCGCACAGCCGCAGTTTCGCCACTACCTCGCGTTGACCAGGGCGAACTTTCCTGCGCCGGGTGGCACGAGCTACCAGATCCAGACCCACGACAAGCTTCTCGCCAGGTACACCGGGATGGTGGGCGGCAAGAACGGCTACACGGTCGCGGCCCAGGCCAGCTACGTCGGTGCCGCGACCCGGGGCGGGCACACGATCATCGTCGCGGTCATGCGCGATCAACCCAACTTCTGGGACGAGGTCGGCGCGTTGCTCGACTGGGGATTCGCCGCGGACGGCGTCGCACAACCGATCGCCACGCTGGTCGGGCCGCTCGTACCGAGCGCGCCGCCGACGCAGTCCCCCGCCGTGCCGAGCGCCGACCGGCCGGCTGGGCTGGCAGGGGGGGCCGGTGCCGGCGGTGCCGGGGTCGCCGGCGGCCGGGCGACCGCCGCGGGGCAAGGCCACCACGGCTCTTCGATCAGCGCTCTTGCCGTGCTGACCTGGGTCGCCGTCGGCCTCGGGGGCCTGGTGTTCCTGGGCGCAACGGTGCAGCTGGGCGGGCGAGCCTTCGGTCGCCGCCGGCGGCGGAAGCTCGCCGACACCGACGACCGCTACCTTCGGGGTTTGTCGCGGTTGTCCGCATTAGGGGAGATAACGGACCGCCTCTAAAGTCTGTTGTTTCGCCATTCCCGCGATCATTTTCGCGTGATGACTTCCCTTCGGTGTATGCCTCCGTGTAACTTTCCGGCCGGTCGGCTCGACCTGAGCCGTTCGGATGTGGATCAGCCCGGAGCGTGATTCGCACGGGAACAGCAAGGAGTCATCGTGGCGCAAGGCACGGTCAAGTGGTTCAACGCGGAGAAAGGTTTCGGCTTCATTGCGGTCGACGGTGGGCCAGACGTCTTCGTCCACTACTCGGCAATCGTGATGGACGGCTACAAGAGCCTGGACCAGGACCAGCGGGTCGAGTTCGAGGTCACGCAGGGACAAAAGGGCCCGCAAGCAGAAGCGGTCCGGCCCATCACCGTTTGAAGTCACCGTTTGAAGTCACCGCTTGAAGTCACCGTTTGAAGTCACCGTTCGAGTGACTGTTCGGCGTCGAACGGTTCGGCCCGCTAGCCGGCCGCGCCGAGCGTGAACTCGCGCGCGGTGCGCCACACGCCGTCCGCTTCTTGTTCGAAGAGGCCGAAACTGGTGACGTCGAAGCAGGCTTGGTAGTCGGCCAGTTCGGCGAACGCACGGTCGAGCATCCCCGCCGGCACGTCGTGCGCAACTGTGACGTGCGGATGGTAGTTGAACTTCAACGGCCGATCGAGCGGGCCACTACGCGACGCCTTCTCCAGTCGCTCGCAACCGCTGATGCCCGTGACGAGCGCGACAAACACCACTGGCGACACCGGTCGAAAACTTCCCGTACCGCGAAGCCTGATTTCGAAGGTTTCCTGTTCTCGCGCGACCGCGCGCAGGTGCTCCTCGATTCCTGGAACTTCCTCCTCGGCAACCTCTGTGGGCGGTACCAACGTCACGTGCGGGGGCACGGCAAGCGCGAGAGGATCGCCGACGACTTCTCGCCATTTCTGCAACTCGGCCGCGAACGGCGGCGGCACGCTGATCGCGACGCCGATGGTACGTATGCTCATGCAGCCACCGTCACACCTTCCCGGGCAGGAGCCCGATCCGGTCACGCACGAGTTCCATCGTGGCTTCCGCGACAGCACGCGCCCGGTCGGCACCATTGGCCAGGATGCCGTCGAGAGCGGCCGGGTCGTCGAGGTAGTGCCGCACCCGTTCCTGTACAGGCGTCACGAACTCGACCACCAGGTCGGCGAGGTCGCCCTTGAGCCGGCCGTAGCCGCCACCCGCGTAAGCGTCTTCCAGATCGGGGATGGAACGGCCGGTCATTGCGGCGTAAATGCGCAAGAGGTTTGCAATCCCGGGCTTGTTCTCCTCGTCGAAACGCACGTCGGTGCCGCTGTCCGTCACTGCCGAGCGGATTTTCTTCGCCAACCGCTTCGGTTCGTCGAGCAGGTTCAAGGTGCCTGCATCGGGCAGCGACTTGCTCATCTTCGCCGTGGGTTCCTGCAGATCGGTGATCTTCGCCGTCTCTTTGACGATGTGAGCTTCAGGCATGGTGAGGGTCGACCCGAACCGTTGGTTGAAGCGCTGCACGAGGTCGCGGGTCAGCTCGAGATGCTGGCGCTGGTCCTCACCGACCGGCACGCGGTCGGCCTGGTAAACGGCGATGTCGGCGGCCTGCAGCACCGGATAGGTGAAAAGACCCACGGAGACGTTCTGGTTGCGCGACGACTTGTCCTTGAACTGCGTCATCCGGCTCGCCTCGCCGTAGCCGGTGAGGCAGGAGAAGATCCACGCCAACTCGCTGTGCTCGCGCACGTGGCTCTGCACGAACAGCGCGCAGCGATCCGGGTCGAGACCGACCGCAAGGAGTTGCGCCGCCGCGCGTCTGGTGCGCTGCCGAAGTTGCGCCGGCTCCCAGTCGATGGTCAGGGCATGCAGGTCGACGACGCAGTAGAACGCATCGAACGTGTCCTGCAACTCGACCCAGTGGCGCAGCGCACCCAGGTAGTTGCCGAGGTGGAACGAGTCCGCGGTCGGCTGGATGCCCGACAAGACCCGAGGACGGCGAGTGGGAGCGGTATCCGATGAAGGCACGGCGGTCATTCTCGCAAACCGTCGGCGCGGCCGGGCGCCGCAGCCCCGGGAGGGTCGGTGGCTCCGGGCTCGAGAGCGCCAGGCTCAGTGGTGCCCGGCTCGGGAGTGGGAGCGGGAGCGCCGGGGCGCCGGCTCAGGCGGACCCTCGCCACTCGGCGTCCGTCGAGTTCGGAGACGGTGAGCCGATGATCATCGACGTCGACCGACTCGCCGAGCTGGGGCAGGTGCCCGAGCTGAGCCATGACGAAGCCCGCCACGGTCTCGTACGGCCCTTCGGGCAACCCGAGACCGGTCTCCTCGGCGAAGTCGTCGGTGTTCATCAGCCCGTCGACGTCCATGTCGCCCCCGCGCAAGCGACGCGGACCGCCGGTCTCGGCGTCGTACTCGTCGCGGATGTCGCCGATCAACTCCTCGATGAGGTCCTCCATCGTCACGATGCCCGCAGTGCCGCCGTATTCGTCGACGACGATGGCCATGTGCTGGCGCTCGCGCCGCATCTCCGACAGCGCGACGAGAACGTGCTTGCCGTCGGGCATCATCTTGACCGGCCGGGCAAGGTCGGCAACCTTCGTCGTGCGCGCATCCCCCTCGGCCTGAACCAGCAGCAGGTCGCGCATGTGCACGAAACCGACGATGTCGTCGGAGGATCCCCGCACGACCGGGTAACGCGAGTGCATGCCCGACCTGACCGCCTGCCAGGCCTGCGCGACGGTGGTGCTTCCTTCCAGGAAGTCGACCTCGGTGCGAGGTACCAGTACTTCGCGTAGCCGGCGGTCCCCCGCGGTGAAGACGTCCTCGATCAGCTCGCGCTCGTCGGTGCCGAGCGACTCGTGGCTGGCTACCAGGCCGCGCAGCTCCTCCTCGCTCATCGACTCCCGGGAGGCGGACGGGTCGGCTCCGAGCAGCCGCACGATGCCGTTCGTCGAGATCGACAGCAACCAGATGACCGGCCGCATGAGATGGGCGAACCGGTCCAGCGTGGGGGCGATCGCCTGCGCCGTGCCTTCCGCGCGCTGCAGGCCGATGCGCTTCGGCGCCAGCTCGCCGACCACGAGGGTGACGAACGAGATCGCGATCGTGACCAGGAGGAAGCCCAGGATGTCGGCGCCGGTCCGCGCCAGCCCGAGGTCGACCAGCCCGTCGGACGCCGCGTGCGACAGCGTCACGGCGCCGTACGCCGAGGACAGCAGCGACGTGAGGGTGACCCCGATCTGGACCGCGGAAAGGAACCGGTTCGGGTCGGCGGTGAGACGGACTACGGCGGCCCCCCGGCGTCCCTTCTGCTCGAGGCCCTTGACCTGGCTGTCGCGCATCGAGACCAACGAGATCTCGGCCGCGACGAACAGCGCCTCGATGAGGATGAGCGCCACGACCACGGCGACGTCGATGGCGATGGTCATGACGGCTCGTCCACAGCGATCAGGCTAGCGAGTCTGCCGCGAGCGACGCCGCCGCCGTGACCACGCCGGGTCCTGAGCGCTCGAGCGCATCAGCCGAGCTTCGCCCGGAGGTTCTCGTCGAGCGCCCCAAGGAACTCTTGCGTCGTCAGCCACGGCGTCTCGGGACCGATGAGGAGCGCGAGGTCCTTGGTCATCTTGCCGCTCTCGACGGTCTCGACGCAGACGGCCTCGAGCGCGTCGGCGAACGCGACGACTTCGGGGGTGTTGTCGAGCTTGCCGCGATGCTGCAGGCCGCGGGTCCACGCGTAGATCGAGGCGATCGGGTTGGTCGACGTCGGCTTGCCCTGCTGGTGCATCCGGTAGTGCCGGGTCACCGTGCCGTGGGCGGCCTCGGCCTCGACCGTGCGCCCGTCGGGCGTCATGAGCACCGACGTCATCAGCCCTAGGGAGCCGTAGCCCTGGGCCACGGTGTCGGACTGCACGTCGCCGTCGTAGTTCTTGCACGCCCAGACGTAACCGCCTTCCCACTTCAGGGCGGAGGCGACCATGTCGTCGATCAGCCGGTGCTCGTAGGTGAGGCCGGCCTCCTTGAAGGTCTGTTCGAACTCACCGGCGAACACCTCGGCGAAGAGGTCCTTGAACCGGCCGTCGTAGGCCTTGAGGATCGTGTTCTTCGTCGAGAGGTAGACGGGGTAACCGCGCTCCAGGCCGTAGCGGAAGGATGCGCGGGCGAAGTCGCGGATCGAGTCGTCGAAGTTGTACATGCCCATGGCGACGCCGCCGCCCGGGAACTTGGCCACCTCGAACTCCATCGGCGCGCTGCCGTCGTCCGGCGTGTAGGTGATGGTCACCGTGCCGGGCCCGGGGACGACGAAGTCGGTCGCCTTGTACTGGTCGCCGTGCGCGTGACGGCCGATGATGATCGGCTTCGTCCAGCTCGGCACCAGGCGCGGGATGTTGCTGATGATGATCGGCTCGCGGAAGATGACGCCGCCGAGGATGTTGCGGACCGTGCCGTTCGGCGACTTCCACATCTTCTTCAGGCCGAACTCTTCGACGCGTGCCTCATCAGGCGTGATCGTCGCGCACTTGACGCCGACGCCGTACTTGGCGATGGCGTGTGCGGAGTCGATCGTGACCTGGTCGTCGGTGGCGTCGCGATGCTCGATGCCGAGGTCGAAGTACCGCAGGTCGATGTCGAGGTAGGGCAGGATCAGCTGCTCCTTGATGAACTGCCAGATGATGCGCGTCATCTCGTCGCCGTCGAGTTCGACGACGGGGTTGGCGACCTTGATCTTTCCGGCCTTCGGCATCGCAGCCTGCTCCCTTGCGTTCTAGAGGTTCGAGACGTCGGCTTGCTTGGCGCGCACCGCTTCTGCAGCTTCGTGCAAGGCGGCCGATTCGGCGCTGGTGAGCGGCGTTTCGACGACCCGCCGCACGCCGTCGCGACCGATCTCGGCCTCGACGCCGAGGTACACGCCGCTGATGCCGTACTGGCCGTCGACCCAGGCGCAGACCGGCAGGACGGCGCCGGAGTCTTCGATGACCGCTTTCGCCATGCGCGCGGCAGCCGCGGACGGCGCGTAGTAGGCCGAGCCGGTCTTCAGCAGCGCCACCACTTCGGCCCCGCCGTTGCGGGTGCGCGTGACGAGCTCATCGATCTTCGCGGGTTCGAGCAGGTCGACAAGCGAACGTTGCTGACCGCCGATGGTGACGGTGCATTGCGACGGCACCGGCACCATCGTGTCGCCGTGCGATCCCAGGGTGAGAGTGCGCACCGCACGGACAGGGACCTTCAGTTCACCGGCCACGAAGTTGCTGAACCGTGCGGTGTCGAGCATCCCGGCTTGACCGAGCACCCGGTTCTTGGGGAAGCCGGTGGCCAACTGGGTCAACGCGGTCATCTCGTCGAGGGGGTTACTGACCACGATCACGACAGCGGACGGCGCGTGCTTGGCGACCTTCTCCGCCACCCCGCGCACGATCTTGGCGTTCGTCTCGATCAGATCCATCCGGCTCATGCCCGGTTTGCGCGGCAGGCCGGCCGTGATGATGACGACGTCGGAACCGGCGATCGCCTCGTAGCCCGATCCGTCGGCCCCGGTGGTCTGGCCGACGACCGTGGTCTCGAAGCCCTCGATCGGGCGCGACTGGTTCATGTCCAGCGCGAGGCCCTCGGGCTTGCCCTCCACGATGTCGGTCAGCACGACCGTTTCGAAGATGTCGTATTCGGCCAGCCGCAAGGCGGTGGTCGACCCGTAGAAACCGGCCCCTACGACGCTGACCTTTCCCTGGCGTGTACTCATGATCGGTGGCTCCCGGCTGCTCGGTACTCGGCGCTCTGTCGGCCGCATTGCTGTGGCAGTACGGCCGTCATGCTATTCGCGCGAAGCCGCGCGGATCGACTCGGGCCCCATTCTCCGCCTGCTTCTTCGGTCAGGTGCGGGTGACCAGGACCAGCACGAGCAAGGCAGCGCCGGTGAGGCCGGTCACGAACACGTCTGTGAACCGGCTTCGGACGGCGAGCAGCCCGGCCGGCCGGGTGGGCAGCACCAGCCGCAGCAGCGCGGCCCCCAGGAGGGAGTTGGCGATCGCGAGCACCCCCCAGCGGAAGTGGTGCAATGCGATCACGACCAGTCCCAGGCCGACGCCACAGACCACCAGCGCGAGTGGAATTTCGGCGTAGAAGCGACGCTTGCTTCGGGTGCCGGTCGCGGGATCTACGAGGCGTGACCTCTCACTGGGCTCGGCGCTCATGTGCCCGATTTTCCTCCACCGGCGGCGGGCGGTCTCGGCGCCCCGCCGCGATCGGTCCCGGCGAGGCGCCGCAGCCGCTCACGGCAGGGTGAAATCTTGCTCTTCCCGCGAGTGTGTGCAATCTGACCCTGCCGGGTACTAGGCGCACGAACGAGTGACAGGTATGAAACCAGAGCGCGGAGGTCTATGTGGACGCGCCGTATCTGAGCGTCGAGGACACCGGCGAGGTGTTCGTGCTCGACTCCGAGGTTGTAACGGTCGGGCGTGGTGACGGCGTCCAGATCTCCTTGTCCGACCCCACGGTTTCCCGTTTACACGCCGAACTCGTTCGTCGTGGACCTTACGTCTACGTCACCGATCTTGGCCTGTCGGCCAACGGCACGCGGGTGAACGGGCGTCCGGTCGGCCGACGCGTGCTGACGGACGGCGACGTCATCTCCTTCGGCTCGGCGCGCTGCCGGGTCGCCGGGTTGGCGATGAAGGACGCCGACCAGCCGACCGCCGAGTTGCGCCGCGGAAACGCCCCGGAGCTGACCCGGCGAGAAGCCGAGGTCCTGGCGTCACTGTGCAGGCCGGCACTCTCGCAGGAGGCGTTCGTCGCGCCGGCCACGGCCCGAGAGATCGCAGAAGAACTCGTCGTGACCGAGGCGGCGGTCAAGCAGCACCTGCTGCGGCTGTATTCGAAGTTCCGCATTGCCGAAGGGGTAGGACGCCGGGCCCGGCTGGCGAACGAGGTGATCAGCGCAGGCGTCGTCCGCCCGCTCCCGGACGACGTCAGCCAGAATCACACCGCCGCCGCGTCGGCGATGCGCCGCGCGGGCTGATTCACCAGCTCCGACGGCTCCGACGGCTCCGACGGCTCGGAGGAAGCTGCGCCTGAGCGGACGGCACGCGGGGTCGGCACACCGTCCCTAGCGCCGTTGTACTTGAGTACAAAATCTTGCACTCAAATACAAGCAGGCTCGAGAGGTCGCGATGTCTGCTGCGCCAACGTTTCAGGCGGCCCGCTCACCTGCACGCTCGGCCGCCTCCACCACGTTCGTCAGCAACATGGCCCGCGTCATCGGGCCGATACCGCCGGGCATCGGCGCCAGCCAACCGGCCACCTCGCGCACCGCGGGTTCGACATCGCCGGTGTACCGACCCTTGCCGTCCTCCCCGATCACCCTGGTGATGCCGACGTCCAGCACCGCGGCGCCGGGCTTGACCATGTCGGCCGTCACCAAGCCGGGTACGCCGGCCGCAGCGACCACGATGTCGGCCCGGCGAACATGTGCGGCGAGGTCCTTCGTGCCGGTGTGGCAGGTCGTCACGGTGGCGTTCTCGCTGCGCCGGGTCAACAGCAGACTGAGCGCACGGCCCACCGTCACGCCGCGACCGATGACGACGACGTCGGCGCCGGCGATCGGGACGTCGTAGCGGCGCAGCAGTTCGACGCAGCCGCGCGGGGTGCACGGCAACGGCCCCGGTTGCATCAGCACCAGACGACCGAGGTTGCGCGGGTGCAAACCGTCGGCGTCTTTCGCGGGGTCCATCAACTCGAGGACGGCAGCCTCGTCGAGGCCCTGGGGCAGCGGCAGTTGGACGATGTAGCCGGTGCAGGCGGGATCCTCGTTCAGCTCCCGCACGACCGCTTCGACCTCTGCCTGTGAAGCAGACGCGGGGAGCTCGCGCTGGAGGCTGGCGAGCCCGACCTGGGCACAGTCACGGTGCTTTCCCGCCACATAGGCGTGGCTGCCGGGATCGTCGCCGGCCAGGACCGTGCCGAGCCCGGGCGTGATGCCGCGCTCGCGCAGGCGGTCGACGCGAACCTTCAGATCGGCCCGGATCGCGGCCGCGGTCACCTTGCCGTCGAGGATCGTCGCCGTCATGAGTGCAGTCTTTCATCCCGCCGGACGCGCCACTGCTGCCCGCCCAAGCCGGCGATGACCAGGATGATCCCGACGACGAGCCACGGCCACGGGCTCGACTCCTGATCGCACTGGGTACCGCCGTGAATCGCATGGCAGACGGTGCCCGGGCCGGCCCGGTTCAGCCACGCCACGTAGAACAGCGGCAGCCCGAGACCGCTCACCAGGCCGAGCAGCGCGAGGCGCGCCTCGCGCACCCGACTCAGCAGGAAGGCCGCGAAGAGGACGACGGGGAGGATGAAGACACCGATCGTCAGCGCGCCGAGCAGCGCGAACGCAGCGCCCCCGCCGACGAGTGCCCAAGCGCCGAACCAGCCCCAAACCGGGCCGCCGCCGCCACGCGGTTCAGCCTCCATCGCGGCCACCTACGAACTCCCGCAGGTCATGCGACGTGTGAACCAACTGGCGGGCAACAGGGGTGAGACCGGGTAGCCGAGCAAGCTTGACCAGCCGCTCGACGAGCGGCACCGTGCGCTCGGCGAGTTCGCGGGTGCGGGCAGCGCCCGGCGACCGGTCGTGCACCCAGAACAGCACGACTCCCATGTGGTAGAGCCACAGTAAGTGCGGCAACTCCTCGCGCAATCCGGCGTCGATCTTCAGCGTCGATCCATCCACGACCTGGGCCAGGAGCCTCGTCGAGGCCTCACGCGTCGGCTGCGACTCAGCACTGAACGGGCTGAGCGGACTCGCCGGATCGGCCGCGTTTCGAAACAGCACCCCGGCAAAGCCGTGATAGGGCTCGAGAATGTCCAGCTCGGCCTCGAGCACACCGAGCATGCGCTTGCGGAACGTGCGCTCCCGCGCCAGCACGGGCACGACCGCTTCGGTCAACTGCTCATGCACCTGGGCGTAATAGGCCTGAACCAGGTGCTCTTTCGACGAGAAGTGGTAGTACGCGTTGCCGACGGAAACGTCTGCCGCCTCGGCGACCGCCCGCATCGTCGTCCCGTCGTAGCCACGTTCGCGAAAGAGTGCCAACGCCGTGGCGAGGATGTGCGCTCGCGTCTGCTCGGCCTTCGTGGTCCGCGCGATGGCCCGCTCTACAGCGATGCTCACTGTGTCCATCCTGACTTTTGAACGTGTTCAAAACGTAGTCGAGCGACGCTCAGCCGTCAAGATCGTTTCGAACGCGTTCAGTCCGGGGCAACCGCCGGGCCATCCGCTATCGTCCCGGCCATGACTCGATCGCACGGTTATCACCTCGCGCAGGTCAACGTCGCCCGGCCGGTTGCGCCCGTCGGCTCGCCCGAGCTCGCCGACTTCGTCGCGGCGCTCGCCCCCGTCAACGCGCTGGCCGACGCGGCGCCCGGCTTCGTGTGGCGGCTGCAGACGGACGACGGCGACGCGACCGCCGTCCCGGTGTTCGGTTCGACCGAACTCATGGTCAACATGTCGGTCTGGGAGAGCGTCGAGGCGCTGGCCGACTTCGTCTTCCGCAGCGCCCACGTCGGCGTGATGCGCGACCGGCGCCGGTGGTTCACGCCGATGACAGACGCCTACACGACGCTGTGGTGGATTCCGGCCGGAACGCTGCCCAGCGTCGTCGACGCCGAGGAACACCTGCTCCACCTGCGCGAGCACGGCGCCACCCCGTACGCCTTCACCATGCGAGAGGCGTTCCCGCCCCCGACCTCAGTGGAAGAAGTGGCGGGTGCCGGTGAAGTAGAGGGCGATGCCCGCCTTGCGGGCAGCCTCGACGACGGTGTCGTCGCGCACTGACCCGCCCGGTTCGACGACTGCCCGCACCCCGGCCTCGACCAGCACCTCCAGCCCGTCGGGGAACGGAAAGAACGCATCGGACGCCGCCACCGAGCCCGCCGCCCGCTCGCCGGCCCGCGAGACGGCCAGCCGCGCGGCGTCCACCCGGTTCACCTGGCCCATGCCGACGCCCACCGTCGCGCGGTCGCTGGCCAGCAGGATCGCGTTCGACTTCACCGACCGAACGGCCCGCCAGGCGAACTCGAGGTCGGCCAGGGTCGCAGAGTCAACCGCTTCACCGGCTTGCAGGGTCCACGTCGCCGGGTCGTCGCCCTCGGCCTCGATGTCGTCGACGCTTTGCATGAGCAACCCGCCGCTGATCTGACGCGTTTCGACGACGTGGTGAGCGGGATGCATGCCGGCGCACAGCAGCAGCCGCAGGTTCTTCTTCTGCGTCAGAATGTCGAGCGCGTCGTCGTCGAAACCCGGCGCGCACACGACCTCGGTGAAGATGTCGGCGATCTGGCGCGCCAACTCGGCGGTCACCGTGCGGTTCGTGGCGATGACACCGCCGTACGCCGACACCGGGTCGCACGCGTGTGCTTTGCGATGTGCTTCCGCGACGTCGGCGCCGACCGCGATGCCACACGGGTTGGCGTGCTTGATGACGGCGACGCACGGGTCGACGAAGTCGTAGGCGGCGCGGCGGGCGGCATCGGTGTCGACGTAGTTGTTGTACGACATCGCCTTGCCGTGCAGCACCTTCGCTTGGGCGAGCCCGAGCGGTCCGTGTTCAGCTCGATACAGGGCGGCACGCTGATGCGGGTTCTCGCCGTAGCGCAAGACCTCGGCACGCTCCCACGCCCCGCCGATCCAGGCCGGAAACCCGCTGCCGTCGTCGGTGGGCGCGTACGCGCTACCCATCCACGACGCCACGGCGATGTCGTACGACGCGGTGTGCACGAATGCCTCGACGGCGAGTTCCTTGCGCTGCTGCAAGGTGAAGCCGCCGTCGTTGACGGCGTCGAGAACCTCCATGTATCGCGCCGACGAGGTGACCACGGCCACCGACGCGTGGTTCTTGGCAGCCCCGCGAACCATCGACGGGCCGCCGATGTCGATCTGCTCGACGACGGCTTCGGGCTCGGCGCCGCGCGCGACGGTTTCCTTGAACGGGTAGAGGTTCGACACCAGCAGGTCGAACGGCGCGACGTCCAGCTCCTCGAGCTGACGCAGGTGGTCTGCCTTCCGCGTATCGGCGAGCAGCCCCGCGTGCACGCGCGGGTGCAACGTCTTCACCCGCCCGTCGAGGCACTCGGGAAAGCCGGTGAGCTCCTCGACCCGCACGACCGGCACGCCGGCCTCGGCGAGCACCGCCGCGGTCGTCCCCGTCGAGACGATCTCGACACCGGCAGCCGCCAGCCCCTGCCCGAGCTCGACCAGCGAGGTCTTGTCGTAGACCGAGATCAGCGCGCGCTTGATCGGGCGACGCCCGGCGTCAGCTGCTCCCTGCCCTGCCATGTCGTTCACGGGATCGTGACCTTCCTTCCGGTGACGGTCCAACCGTCGCGGGCCATCCTCGCGACAGTGTCGACGAGCAACCCGCGCTCGACGGTCTT
Organism: uncultured Actinomycetes bacterium; assembly: GCA_963782965.1. Lineage (GTDB taxonomy): Bacteria > Actinomycetota > Actinomycetes > Acidothermales > Acidothermaceae > CAWALV01. The sequence continues at coordinate 955,474 of CAWALV010000002.1, read as the reverse complement.
GATGCGTTCGTGCAATGAAGTCTGGTCGTCGCCGTCGAGCACCGGCACAGCGGCCTGCGCCACGATCGGTCCGGTGTCGACGCCGTCGTCGACGACGAAGATCGTGCATCCGCTCACCTTGACGCCGTAAGCGAGAGCGTCGCGCGGGCCGTGCATGCCGGGGAAAGCCGGCGACAGCGCAGGGTGGGTGTTGATGACGCTACCGGGAAAGCGGGCGAGAAACGCGGGCCCTACCAGCTTCATGAAGCCGGCGAGGACGACGAGCCCGGGCTCGTGCTGGGCGACAGTGTCGGTGAGCGCGCGGTCCCACGCCTCGCGGTCGGGATAGTCGGCGAGCCCGACGGCGAACGTCGGCACGCCCACCCGCTGTGCCCGCTCGGCCGCGGGCGTCGCCAACCGGTCGGACCCGACAGCCACCACCCGTGCGGGGTAGTGCTGGTCGCGGGCGGCGTCGAGCAATGCTTGCAGGTTCGTGCCTGTTCCTGAGACGAGGACGACGACCCGCAGCGGGTTGGTAGCCAGCCCTGTCTCCCTAGGACGCCGTTCGCCTGGACGCCCGATGCGGCGCCGATGCGGCGCCAACGATATCGGCTCAGGCCGGCAGCACGACGGCGCGCCGACGATCGAGGTACCGCTCGACGCAAACGGCGGCCGATCCGACGACGGCGATCTCAAGAGTCGTCGCCAGCGCCACCCACCACGGCGACGGCCCGATCACCGCCATCCGGCCGGGCCCTAGCGAGCCGCCCGAGAGCCACGCGAGAGAGCCGAGGGTTACGCCGGCGACCGCCGCAGCAGCGGCGACCCGTGTGGCGTCGTCCAACCGGGACAGCCACCACGAGCGCTGGAGCTTCGCCCCAGAATCGCGCCACTTGCACACGAGCCGGGCCGCAACGATCCCCCCCGCGGCAGGGAAGACGACGACGACGAACCAGCCGAACGATGCCGAGTGAGGGCCGACCGGCACGGCGGCCAACATCGGGAACGAGGGCACCGCCGCGAGATGTGCCCCGGCGACCGAGACGGAACTCCCCGCGCCGACGGCAAACCCGGGCCCCGTCGCGTACGAGGTCGCCCACAGTGCTGCGTTCGGCGCGTACGCCATCGAGATGACCGACACAAGTCCGGCGGCCGTCACGCCTCCGTGCAGCGCGTCGACCGAGCTGGTCGCGCGACCGGCGTGCACAACCAGCGACCCCGCGACCAGTACCGCCCCGCCCGCCACCAACACCGCGGACGCCGCGAAGCCCGCGCTAAGAGCCAGCCGCGCGTCGGCCGGGAGCCGCGCCAACACCGGCCCGACGTATCCGGTCTCTCGCAGCGCACCGGCCGCCACGCAGCAGAGCGCGAGCACGAATGCGCCGACGAGAGCGGCCAACGGCGAGACCCGAACGCCGTCCGTTCGGGCCGCGCTGGTGAGCAACGCCGCGACGACGGCGTAAGGAATGGCGACGGAGAAGGCGGTGGCGGCACAGTCGAAGAGGTCATGTGCGCGCGAGAGGCGAGCTGCTCTGCGGCCGCCGCGAACCAGGGCAAGGCCGAGCAGGAACGTCACGCCGAGCGGCAGCACCGAGAACGTGGCCGTGGCACCCGGGGCGGAACCCGGCTTGACCGCCGACACCAAGGTCAGGGTCGCGTGCTGGGCGAGCAGCCAGATCTGGACGGCGGTCGACAGCGCCGGCCGGATCGCGTCGTCGTGATGGTTGCCGGTCACCCACGCGGTCAGCGTCAGGCAGACGAGGCCGGCGAGGCCGAGCAGCGCGGTCCACACCGCCATCGCGATACCGACGAGCGCCCGCGGTTTGCTCGAAGCGTCTGCTTCGGCTACCGCGGGCGCCTCCCGCCGGGCTTGCTGCGAAACGGTGGTGCTCACTCACCCATGCTCCCAGCCGACCGTGGCCGGCCCGGGAATGTCGCCGCCCCTCGGGGTGTCGGGAGGCGGCGCGGCGATCAGCTCGTCGGCGGCGCAGGTGCCGCGGAGTCGCTTTGGCCCTGCGGCTGCTCCGGCATCTGCGGTGGCGCCGGCTGGTACGGCTGCTGGTACGGCGCCGGCGGCATCTGCTGCGCGCCCGGGTCGCCCGACGGCTGTGCCGGCCGGTTGAGCGCGGTGGCGTCCCATTGCAGCTTCTCGCCGGACTCCTTCATCGTGAAGAAGGCGAAGGCCGTCTGCGCTATCCCGAGGATCAGGAGAATGTAGCCACCCCACGCGAAGCCGGTGGAAACCCCCGGAACGCCGCTCACGCCGTAGGGGTCGAAGAGCACGAACCCTTCCAGCAACAGAAATACCGTGCCGAGGGCCGCCGCTCCCGCGACGATGACATTCCACCCGAGCGGCAGCTTCGGCAGCCTCACCTGCGTGAAGAGGCGCAGCGCGACGATCCCACCCGCCGCCATGAACAGCAGGATCGAGAGGATCCCGATGCCCTGCCAGCCGTTGTAGTGGGCGCTTCCGTGACCGAGCAGGCTATTCGCCGTGATCGCATAGTCGGGAAAAAACGACAAGATGAAGGCGAGGGCACCTGCGCCCATCACCACCTGGTCGTTGCGGTTCACTTGTTTTAGGTCGAAGCCGGGCATGATGCCCTACCCTCCTCGAAATTGTCGTGGCACATGTTGTGCCTCGACTCACGTCGACTCACACAGTGCCGCGCCCACCCGCCGGTGTCTATAACCAACGTGTGTCACCGGCCGAGAGCCGCCCCCACTGTCAGCAGGAAAGAGCCCCGCCGGGGCCGCCCTGATACACGTCCCGGGGTGGGAAAGCCCGGATCAACCGAGCGCGCGCATGACCTCACGCATGAGCGCCGCCGTCTCCGACGGCGTCTTGCCGACCTGCACGCCGACCTTCTCCAGCGCTTCTTTCTTCGCCAGGGCGGTGCCTGACGAGCCGGAGACGATCGCCCCCGCGTGGCCCATGGTCTTGCCTTCGGGCGCGGTGAATCCGGCCACGTAGCCGACGACAGGCTTGGTGACGTGCTCCTCGATGAAGGCCGCGGCCCGCTCCTCGGCGTCCCCACCGATCTCGCCGATCATCACGATGGCGTCGGTGTCCGGGTCGTCCTGGAACGCGCGCAAGCAGTCGATGTGCGTGGTGCCGACCACGGGGTCGCCGCCGATACCGACGCAGGTCGAGAACCCGATATCGCGTAACTCGAACATCATCTGGTAGGTCAGCGTGCCCGACTTCGACACGAGCCCGATCCGGCCGGGCTTGGTGATGTCGGCCGGGATGATGCCGGCGTTCGATTGGCCGGGTGAGGCGATGCCCGGGCAGTTCGGGCCGATGATGCGGGTCTTGTTGCCGTGCGAGGTCGCGTACGCCCAAGCCTGGGTGGTGTCGTGCACCGGGATGCCTTCGGTGATGACGACGGCGAGCGGGATGCCGGCGTCGACCGCCTCGATCATGCCCGCCAACGCGGCGGCCGGTGGCACGAAAGCGACGACGACGTTCGCGCCCGTGCCGGCCATCGCGTCGGCAACGCCGGCGAACACCGGCAACTCGGTGCCGTCGAACTCGAGGGTCGTGCCCGCCTTCTTGGGGTTCGTGCCGCCGACCACGTTGGTGCCCGCCGCGAGCATGCGCCGCGTGTGCCGGCTGCCTTGCGAACCGGTGATGCCCTGCACGATCACCCGGCTGAACCGGTCGAGGAAAATCGCCATCGTCTGAACCTTCCCTACTTGCCGGCAGCTGCGAGTTCGGCGACCCGCTTCGCCGCGCCGTCCATCGTGTCTGACTGCTCGACCCCGGGAAGCCGCGCATCGGCGAGGATCGCGCGCCCTTCGCTCGCCCGATTGCCGTCGAGCCGGACGACGAGTGGGACCGCTATCTCTTCCCCTCCCGCGCTGAGTTTCTGGAACGCGGCGACGATGCCCTCTGCCACCGCGTCGCAGGCGGTGATACCGCCGAAGACGTTGACGAGCACCGCTTTCACCGACGGGTCGGAAAGCACGATGCCGAGACCGGCCGCCATCACGTCGGCCGACGCACCGCCACCGATGTCGAGGAAGTTGGCCGGCCTCACCCCGCCGGCCGACTCGCCCGCGTACGCGACGACGTCGAGCGTGCTCATCACGAGGCCGGCGCCGTTGCCGATGATGCCCACCTCACCGTCGAGCTTGACGTAGTTGAGGTCGGCCGCCTTCGCCCGCGCTTCGAGCGGGTCGGACGCCGCCGAGTCGACGAACTCCTCGTGGTCGGGGTGCCGGAACGCCGCGTTGTCGTCGAGGGTCATCTTGCCGTCGAGCGCCAGCAACACGTCGTCCCGCGTCTTGACGAGCGGGTTCACCTCGACGAGCGTGGCGTCCTCCTCGACGAAGACGGCCCACAACTTCGCGATCGCTTCACCGGCCTGGTCGAGGACGTCGTCCGGATAGCCGGCCGCGATGGCGATCTGGCGCGCGGTGGCGATGTCGACCCCGAGCGTCGCGTCGATCGGTATCTTCGCCAGCGCCTCGGGCTTCTCGACTGCCACTTGCTCGATCTCGACGCCGCCTTCGCGAGACGCCATCGCGAGGAACGTGCGGTTCGAACGGTCGAGCAGGAACGAGAAGTAGTACTCCTCCGCGATGTCGGTCGCTTCGGTCACCAGAACCCGGTGGACGGTATGGCCCTTGATGTCCATGCCCAGGATCGCCGCCGCCTTGGCCTGCGCGTCGTCGGGACCGTCGGCCAGCTTCACCCCGCCGGCCTTGCCGCGACCACCCGTCTTGACCTGCGCCTTCACCACGACGGAGCCGCCCAGCCGGCCCGCGATGTCGCGTGCCTGCTCAGGCGTCGTCGCGACGTCCCCGGGGGTCACCGGCACGCCGTGCTTGGCGAAGAGTTCCTTGGCCTGGTACTCGAACAGGTCCACGCTGACCGTCCCTCGAATCCGAACTTGCGCCCTCGTGCGGCGTACCCCCGCGCCACACCCCGGTGCTTGGGAGATTACCCAGTCGGTGCGTTCGCATCGCGGTCGGGTGCTGAGCACCCACGGCAGACGAGAGGCGTCAGGCCGACGCGCGGGCCACCGACTTCACCCATTCGACGATGCGCTGCACGCTCGCACCCGGAGTGAAAACCTCGGCGACCCCCAGTGCCTTCAACTCGGGGATATCGGCGTCGGGAATGATGCCGCCGCCGAAGACGACGATGTCGAGGGCGTCACGCTCGCGCAGTAGGTCGAGCACGCGCGCGAAGAGTGTCATGTGAGCGCCCGAGAGGATCGACAGGCCGATGGCGTCGGCGTCCTCCTGGATGGCGGTGGCGACGATCTGTTCCGGCGTCTGGTGCAAACCGGTGTAGATGACCTCGATACCGGCGTCGCGCAGCGCGCGAGCGACCACCTTGGCCCCGCGATCGTGGCCATCCAGCCCAGGCTTGGCGACGACGACCCGCAACCGCCCACCCTCGCTCATGCTGCCGTCCTCCGCTCGATGTGGGCAAAACGCGATCTTTTGAGCGTATCGCCGACCCGACTTGGCCTGTACCGCATCTTCTCGCTAATGTCGGCGCCGCCGGTCGTCGGCGTGGCTCCTGCCCGATCGGCTCCCCTGACGAAAGGACGTTTCGTCGTGCCGCTCGGTGTTGGTCGGATCGCCGTGGCCGGGTGCGCGGTGCTCGCCGCCACCACGCTGTGTGTGCTCGCCAACGGCGCCTCGCCGGCGCCCGCCCTCGCGGCTCCGGCCGTTGACCACGTGGTCGGCCCGCCGAGTTCCGGCGCCCTTCCGGTGTCGCTGAGAGCCTCCCGCGAGACCGCCACGCGCGCGAGCCGCGACCTCGCCCGACCGGCGCTCGGGCAAGACGGCCTCGTCGGGCCAGCGGCTCCTTCGCTCACCTCGCTGGTTCCGGCAGCCACCGTCTTCGGCCTTCGCCTCGCACCGCCTCGTGCCACGACAGATGTCAGCAGCGAACCGGCGCCGGTTCAACCCGCGCATCCGCCGACACCGGTGGCAGCTCCCGCGCCTGCCGCAAAACCTGCGCCCGCTCCACCCGCATGGGTCCGGCCCAACGCGGGGCCGCTGACCTCGCCGTTCGGTCGCCGTTGGGGCCACGTGCACGAAGGCATCGACCTCGGCGGAGGTTACGGCTCACCGATCCTGGCCGCCACAAACGGCGTGGTGCTCTATGCCGGCCCGGAAAGCGGTTACGGCCGGGTCGTGAAGATAGCCGACTCCGACGGCACGCAGACCTGGTACGGCCACATGTCCCGATTCCTGGTCAAGGCGGGCGACCACGTGAAGGCCGGTCAGGAGATCGCGCTCGTCGGAGCAGCGGGCGATGCCACCGGCCCCCACCTGCACTTCGAGGTGCGCATCGGCGGCCAACCGGTCGACCCGATCCCGTTCCTCGCCCAGCACGGGGTGCACATCTGACCGCTTTCGGTACGAGAAGCAGCTCGGGCGCTACGGGCGCTTTTCGAGCTGCTGCGTCTGGCCAGGATCGCGCTCGACGATCTGGCCGATGACACCGTCGATCCGGCTCAGCAGCTCGGGCTCGAGCCGGACACCGCTCGCCTTCACGTTCTCGCGCACCTGCTCCGGACGTGAGGCGCCGATGATGGCCGACGACACGTTCGGGTTCTGCAACACCCACGCCAGCGCAAGCCGGCCGAGCGGCATCCCGGCATCGTCGGCGATCGGGCGCAGGTCTTGCACCCGCGCCAGCACGTCGTCGTCCAGCCAGCGGGAGATGAATCCCGCGCCACCACTCTCGTCGGTGGCCCGCGACCCTGCGGGCGGTGGTTGACCCGGCAGGTACTTGCCCGTCAGAACCCCTTGTGCGAGCGGGGAAAAGACGACCTGCCCGACGCCTTCCTTCTCGCACAGCGGCACGATTTCGGTCTCGATGACGCGCCAGACCATGTTGTACTGCGGCTGGTTGGAGACGATGCGATCGAAGCCCATCTCGTCGGCGATCCGCAGCGCGTCCGCGATCTGTGCCGCGGTCCATTCGCTGACGCCGACGTAATTGACCTTGCCCTGGCGCACGAGGTCGTCGAACGCACGCAGCGTCTCTTCGAGCGGTGTCTCGACGTCGTAGCGGTGCGCCTGGTAGAGGTCGATGTGGTCGGTCTGCAGTCTTCGCAGCGACGCGTTGCAACTCTCGATGATGTGCTTGCGCGAGAGCCCGCGGTCGTTGCGGCCCGGGCCGGTCGGCCAGAACACCTTCGTGAACAGCTCGTAGGACTCGCGGCGGACGCCGGCAAGCGCCTCACCGAGCACCGACTCGGCTCGGGTGCCGGCGTAGACGTCGGCCGTGTCGAACGTCGTGATGCCCTCGTCGAGCGCGGTACGCACGCATGCCTTCGCGGTGTCGGCTTCTACCTGCGAGCCGTGGGTGATCCAGTTGCCGTAGGCGATCTCGCTGACCATGAGACCGCTCTTGCCGAGGTGTCGAAAGTCCATGATTTGCACCCTACGCGGCGCGGGATCGGCGGCGCCCACGCGGTGCGGCGCCCGGCAACCCCGTCACCCGTGCCGTCACAGCTTTTCGAGCGGCGCCCAGGTGAGCACCAGGGTGTGCTGCCCCGTGTTCCCACCGAAGTCGACCCTGGCCTGTGCCTTCTCACCGGCCCCCGACACGGACACCACGGTGCCGAGGCCGTAGCGGTCGTGGTTCACCCGGTCGCCCGGCTTCAGCGACGGCACCGGCCGGTTGCCGACGCTGCGCCGGCTCGTGGAGCCGGCCGAGGTCGCCGAACCCACGAGCGCCCCGGGTGAGGTGGGCCGGCGGGCATAGCCGGTGGGCGTGTAGCGCTCCGGCTCCGCGCGCCGCCACTCGACGAGCGCCTCCGGCACTTCGGTCAAGAACCGGGACGGCGGGTTGTACGAAGGAGCCCCCCACGTGCTGCGTTGCATCGACCGGCTGAAGTACAGCCTGCGTTGAGCCCGCGTGATGCCGACGTAGGCGAGCCGCCGCTCCTCTTCGAGTTCCTTCGGCTCGGTGAGCGAACGCATGTGCGGGAACACGCCCTCCTCGAGCCCGGTGAGGAACACGACAGGAAACTCCAGGCCCTTCGCGGTGTGCAGCGTCATGAGGGTGACGACGCCACCTTGCTCGTCACCGGTCGGGATCTCGTCGGCATCGGACACCAGCGCGACCTGCTCGAGGAACGCGGCCAGACCGGCCTCGGGATTGGCCTCCTCGAACTCGCGTGCGACGCTCACCAGTTCGCGCAGGTTCTCGACGCGCGACTCGTCCTGCGGATCGCCGCTCGCCTCGAGTTCGGCCAGATAGCCGCTGCGGGTCAGTACGGCCTCCATCACGTCGGACGGCGGTTGGGATTCCGCGAGCAACCGCAACTCGTCGACGAGTGCGACGAACTCCTTGACGGACGCCGCTGAACGCGAGGCGATGCCGTAGGCCTCGTCGCACCGGCGTAGCGCCTGCGCGAACGAGATGCGTGCCCGCGCCGACAGCGCCTCGATGCAAGCCTCTGCACGTTCTCCGATCCCCCGCCGCGGCACGTTCAGGATTCGGCGCAACGACACGGTGTCTTCGGGATTCACCAGGATGCGCAAGTAGGCGAGCAGGTCGCGCACCTCGCGGCGTTCGTAGAACCGCACGCCTCCGACGACCTTGTACGGCATGCCGACGCGAATGAAGACCTCTTCGAACACGCGCGACTGCGCGTTCGTGCGGTAGAAGACGGCGACGTCTTTGTAGGTGGCCGCACCTGCGTCGTTGAGCCGATCGATCTCCTCGGCGACGAACGTGGCCTCGTCTCGTTCGTCGTCGGCGACGTATGCGGCGATGCGTTCGCCGTCGCCGACACTCGACCAGAGGTTCTTCGCCTTGCGTCCCTCGTTACGCGAGATGACCGCGTTCGCCGCACCGAGAATTGTCTGCGTCGACCGGTAGTTCTGCTCGAGCAGCACGACGGTGGCAGCCGGATAGTCGCGCTCGAACTCGAGAATGTTGCGAATCGTCGCGCCCCGGAACGCGTAGATCGATTGGTCGGCGTCACCGACGACGACCAGCTCGGCCGGCGGGACCTCCGAGCCTTCGCGCACCAGATCGCCGTCAACCGTGCGCTTCTCGCGTTGCCCGACCGAGCCTCCCACCAGCTCGCGGACCAGCACGTATTGCGCGTGGTTGGTGTCCTGGTACTCATCGACGAGCACGTGGCGGAACCGGCGGCGATAGTGCTCGGCAATCTCCGGAAAAGCCTGGAACAGGTTGACGGTCACCATGATGAGGTCGTCGAAATCGAAGGCGTTCGCCTCGCGCAACCGGCGCTGGTAGCCGGTGTACGCCTCGGCCAGCATCTTCTCGTGGTGGTTCGCCGCGCGGCGGGCGAAATCCTCGTCGTCGACGAGTTCGTTCTTCAGGTTGGAGACCTGAACGCTGAACCCGCGCGGTGGGTAGCGCTTGGGGTCGAGGTCGAGCTCGCGGCACACCAGCGCCATCAACCGCTGCGAGTCGGCGGCGTCGTAGATGGAGAACGTCGTCGTGAAACCGAGTCGCTTGGCGTTCTCTCGCAGGATGCGTACGCAGGCGGAATGGAACGTCATCACCCACATCGCTCGCGCCCGGTTGCCGACCATCGCGGCGACCCGTTCCTTCATCTCGCCGGCAGCCTTGTTCGTGAAGGTGATCGCGAGAATCTCTGCCGGCGGAACCGATCGCGCATACAGCAGGTAGGCGATGCGACGGGTGAGAACCCGGGTCTTGCCCGACCCGGCCCCGGCGACGATGAGCAGCGGCCCACCCTCGTGGACGACGGCGGCGCGCTGCTGCGGGTTCAGCTCGGCGAGCAGCTCGGCAACCCGCGGATCGGCGGCATCGGAAGCGTGGGGGGACATCGTGGTCGAGTCTACGGATCCGCGCCGACGCCCACTGCCGGTGTCAGTTCGATGACAGTCGGCGACAGGCTGTGGTGGCTCGACGATGATGCGGCCGAAGTCGTCTACCCTGCGAGCCGATGTCACACGTCTCCTTGAGCCAGCTCATCGCGGCCTGCGCCTACGCGGGCGTAGGCGTGATTCTGGGCCTCGCGCTGCGCGCCATCTTCGGCCACCTCTCCCATCGCGCGGCTCGCACGCGCTGGATCGGCGACGATCTCGTCTTCGACTTCTTGCACCGGGTCGCTCTTGGCGCACTCGTGGTGGCCGGCGTATGGGGCGCCGTCGTCGTCCTGCCCTTCGACGATCGATGGCACCGCACGGCGACGCGAACCCTGCTCGCGGCCGTCATCGCGATCATCACCTTCGCCGTTGCCCGGTCGGCCGCACAGCTGATCAGGAGCGCTGCCCTCTCGAAGTCAGGTGTCGCACAATCGGCAACGATCTTCGTGAACATCACGCGGGTCGTCGTGTTGTCCATCGGGCTGCTCATCGTGCTCGACAGCCTGGGCGTGTCGATCGCGCCACTGCTCACCGCCCTGGGAGTCGGCGGTCTGGCCGTCGCCCTGGCGCTGCAGGACACGTTGTCGAACCTGTTCGCCGGCATCCACATCCTCGCGTCGAAGAAGGTGCAGCCAGGCGACTTCGTGCGGCTCGATACGGGCCAGCAGGGCTACGTCGTCGACATCAACTGGCGCAACACGATCATGCGCGAGTTGCCCAACAACCTCGTCATCGTGCCGAACGCCAAGCTGGCGTCGTCCATCTTGACGAACTTCAACCAGCCCGAGCAGGAGATGTCGGTGCTCGTCCAGGTCGGGGTCAGCTACGACAGCGACCTGGAGCAGGTCGAGCGGGTCACCATCGACGTCGGCAAGCAGGTGATGGAAACAGTCACGGGCGCGGTCGCAACACACGAGCCGTTCATCCGCTACCACACGTTCAACGACTCGAGCATCGACTTCTCGGTGATCCTGCGCGGCAAGGAGTTCACCGACCAATACCTGCTGACTCACGAGTTCATCAAGCGGCTGCACGATCGGTACCGGCGCGAGGGCATCACCATCCCGTTCCCGATGCGCACTGTGGTCATGGCGGGGTCGGTGCCGCATCAGCCGACCGGCGACCGCTTAGGATGACGCCGTGGCCGAGCCCATCCCCGACGCCGAGATCGAACGCATCCTCGTCGTCACCGCGCATCCCGACGACGTCGACTTCGGTGCCGCCGGCACCATCGCGCTGTGGACCGACGTGGGCATCGAGGTCACGTACTGCATCTGCACCGACGGCGACGCGGGCGGCTTCGATCTCGACTTCCCGCGGGAGAAGATCGCCCCGACCCGCCGCGCCGAGCAGACCGAGGCGGCCAAGCGGATCGGCGTCCACGACCTGCGTTTCCTCGGCTACCCCGACGGCCGGCTCGAGCCTGGTTTCGACCTGCGGTGTGACATCAGCCGGGTGATCCGGCAGGTCCGGCCTCAGCGGATGGTCGTGCAGTCGCCCGAACGCGACTACGAGCGCATCGGGCGCAGCCACCCCGACCACCGCGCCGCGGGGCAGGCTGCGCTCGACGCGATCTACCCCGACGCCCGCAACCCGTTCGCCTATCCGGAGTTGCGCACGCAGGAGGGCCTCGACGCCTGGGTGGTGAAGGAGACCTGGGTCATGGGCGCGCCGCACAGCGCTCACCTGCCGACCCACTACGTCGACGTCACTGCCACCTTCGATCGCAAGATCAGCGCGCTACGCGCCCACGAGAGCCAGACCGCCCACGTGGACACCCTCGAGACGTTCGTCGGCAACTGGTTGCGGCTCAACGCCGAGCGCGCAGGCTGGGCGCAGGGCCGCCTCGCCGAGGCCTACTTGGTGATGGCGACCGGGTAGTGCCGGACGACGGCGACGCCCTCGGCCACCTCATCGCGGCGACGACCGAGTGGCTGGTGCGGGCGTTTCCGGCGCCGGGTGGTGCGCACTCCCGTGCGCTGGCCCGGCAGCAAGCCCGCCAGGCAGTCACGGTCGCGGCCTGGCTTCGCTACCCGACCAGGATCGACGCCGCGCTGATCGAACTTCTCGGGCCGAGCGGCTCCGGCTGGCTCGACCCGTTGCCGCCGGCCGGAGACACGATCGAACCGTGGCGCACCTGGGTGGACGACGTGGTGGCCGGCTGGGCACTGGCCTTGCTGCGAGACCGGGATTTGGCGGTCGAGGCGTGCGTCACGGTCGGCCGGTGCGAGCACACGGGCGGGCTGCCGCTTGCCTTCCACCGGCTCACCCATCCGGACCGGTACGACCTCGATGCGGCGCCGCTGCTTCGCCATCCCGACCTCGCGGGCGCCCTCGCCGAGCGCCACCGCACCGAACTGGACGCGGCGTTGGCGAGCGCCTGAGACCGGGCATTGGCCGGCGCCTGAGACCGGGCATTGGCCGACGCCTGAGACCGGCGTTGGCGACCGCGTGACACCCGGTTGGCGATCGTGTGAATCGTGGGTGAACTCCTGTGATGTTCGTTGCCTTGTGTTCAGTTGACGATCACGATGACCGATATGGCCTCCATGCCGGTTGATCTTCCCGTGCGACACCGTTCTGCCGCCCAGGCCCTGCGCGAAGCAGAGCGCCGTAGCGCACCGGCACACGAAATCCGTCTCCTCGAGGAAGCCGCCATCGCGGCCTCCATCGCGCAGGTGCGGGCAATGATGCGTCAGGGACGCACGCTCACTCTGGCCGAGCGCGAACAGTTCGACCGCGATCGCGAACTGCTGCGCCGCTTCCCCGAAGACCGCCGTGGCGTCAACGGCGAAGGGTGGTTCCACCTCCTGGCGTAGTCGGCGACGTGCCTGATCGGCCGGCTGGGAAGCGGCTGGGGAATCACTGCGAGATTGCCGGGAGTCAGTCCTGGCTGATGTTGCCGACGCCGGCGGCCACCCACAATCAGCCCATGGTCAACGGCACCACCGCCCGACGCGGCTGGCGATATCCGACCGCCGCGGGTTCGGCAGCGACGGCGCTGGGTGTGGCGATGTTCCTGGTGCTCAGCGCCTGCAGTGGCGCCAAGGGCACGACCGGCTCCGCGACGGCCGGGGCCGGCACGGCGGCAACGCCGACCGGGTCGGCGTCCGACACGGGGCCTGCGAGCGGTACCGACCCGAACGACGCCGCGGACTTCCAGAAGTACGCCGATTGCCTGCACCAGCACGGCGTCGCCGTGCCCACCTTCACTGCGCGCCCGGACTTTTCCGGCAGCCCACGACCACGGCCTTCGGGCAGCTTCTCGCGCCCGGCCGGTGGTTTCCTCGGCGGCGGTGCCGGTGGGTCGGGCGGCGCGTCACTGGACCCGTCCATGCAGGCGGCGCGCCAGGCCTGCGCCAGCCTTGCCCCTCAGGGCGGATTCGGTCGCGGCGCCGGCCGGGGCGGTGGCATATCCGCGACCACGTTCGCGACGTTCGTCAGCTGCATGAAGGACAACGGCATCACGATCACCGCAACCGGCCCGCAACAGGGCTTGCGCGCTCTCGGCAGCTTGAACCGAAATGATCCGAAAACCGCTGCCGCGTTGAAGATTTGCCAACCGATTCTCGGGCAGCCGGGCCAGCCGCCTGCGGCATCGTCGCCAAGCTGACGGCCTGCCTGCGTCAGCGTGAAGGAATTTCCTTCATAGGTGACGAAATTCCTCCATGCTGGCGGTTCTGCGGCTACACCAGGCGCCGGTCGGTCGCCCAGCGGGTCAGCTCGTGCCGGCTCGAGAGCTGCAGTTTGCGCAGCACGCTCGACACGTGGGTCTCGACGGTCTTCACCGAGATGAAGAGTTCCTTCGCGATCTCCTTGTACGCATAGCCCCGGGCGATCAGCCGCAACACCTCGCGCTCGCGTTGCGTGAGCGAATCGACCTCGGGATCGATCGCCGGCGCATCGGTAGCCGCGAACGCGTCGAGCACGAAACCGGCGAGGCGCGGAGAGAAAACGGCGTCGCCATCGGCAACCCGGCGCACCGCATGCGTCAACTCCGTACCCGAGATCGTCTTCGTGACGTAGCCACGCGCGCCTGCGCGGATCGTCGCGATGACGTCCTCCGCTGCATCCGACACCGACAACGCTAGGAAGCGGACGTCGGGCAGCAGCGGCCCGACCGCGCGCAACACCTCGACCCCACCACCGCCAGGAAGATGCACGTCGAGCAGGACGACGTCGGGTGTCACGGTCGTGATCGTGGCGATGGCCGTCGCGACGTCGTCGGCCTCGCCGACCACCTCCACGGTGGGCCCGAGCTCGGCGCGAACGCCGGCTCGGAACAGGCGATGGTCGTCTACGAGGACGACACGGACGACGCGGATCGGCGTCATCTCGCCGCCTTCCTGAGCACCGGCATCTCGAGTCGCACCTCGGTGCCGGCACCCGGCGCCGTCCGGACGAAAGCCTTACCCCCGTTGCGTTCCATGCGTCCGAGTATGGACTCGCGGACGCCGATCCGGTCGCCCGGCACGTGCTCCACCTCGAAACCCTTGCCGCGGTCGCGCACGAACACGGTCACCTTGCCTGGCTCGACCTCTGCGTACACCGACACTGTCGGCGCACCTGCGTGCTTGGCCGCGTTCACCATCGCCTCGCGCGCTGCGTGCAGCGCCGCACGGAGCCGGTCGTCGAGCTCGCAGTCGCCGACGACGACAACTTCGACCGTGACCCGGTGAGCGTCCTCCACCTCGGCGCAGGTGTGTTCCAACGCTGGTGCGAAACAGCGTTCGCCGTCGTTCGCCGGCCGGTACAGCCAGCTCCGCAGCTCGCGTTCCTGGCCACGCGCGAGACGCTGCACCTGCGCCGGGTCGTCGACGTGCCGCTGGATCAGCGCCAACGTGTGGAGCACCGAATCATGCACATGGGCCGCGATTTCGGCGCGCTCCTGTTCGCGGATGCGAGCCCTGCGTTCTGCCGTGAGCGCCTGGACGGTCCCGAGCCACCACGGCCCGCTGATGATGGCGAGCCCGACAACCATGACGAGCGCCGCGAACAGACCATCGCGCACTTCGCTCAATTTCGCGTGGTAGGCAAGGAAAAGTGCGCCGCCCGCGACGACGAGGGCCGCGCCGGCCGCGCTCGTTGCGACCGAGACCGGCCTGCGGTTGCCGACCGCCGCTCTCCAGCGGGTGCGCTGCGTCTCGTCGGCCTGCCGCCACAGCACGACCGCACCGCCACCGGCGAGAACGATCGGCCACAGCACCGCACCAGGGATCCCGAAACCGATCGCCTGCACGCCGGCAACACCGCCGACCGCCAGCGCTCCGAGCGCGAGGTACTGGCCCCGGGTGCTCAACCGGTCCTCGACGTCGCCGGCGGATCCCATCGGGACGAACGCCCAGAACGCGGCGTAGAGCACGATGCCGAACCCGCCGGCCAATGCCAGGACGACGAAAGCCGCACGCACGATCACGACCTCGACGCCCAGATGCGTGGCCAGGCCGCGTGCCACGCCTGCAACCATCCGGCCGTCCGGGGCGCGATAGAGCTTCGGCGGTGCTGTCGTCACGCTCCGATCGTCACACGCTTACGTGCCGCACGCATCGGCGTCCGGGCGATATCAGGGTCGTCCCAGGGTTGTTCCCGATATCCCGGCCGGGGGCGTCGGGCCAGGGTGGAGGCATGACGCAACCACCATCGGGCCGCTACGACATCCGCACGCTGCGGCGCTCCACCGGAGATCGGGTCATCGCGGGCGTGGCGGGCGGCCTGGGCCGCTACACCGGGATCGACCCGATCGTCTTTCGCGTCGTCCTCGCCGTGCTCGCGTTGTTCGGCGGCGCCGGGTTCGTTCTCTACGCCATCGGGTGGCTGCTCATCCCCGAGGACACCACACACGAGTCGGAGGTGCAGCGGTTGCTGCACGGCCGGTTTCGGTTGGGGACGGCCGTAGCAGTCGGCGTCGCCGTCGTCGGCGTGCTGGTCGTCGTCAACCTGGCCGGCCTGTGGTGGAGCCGGTCCTTGTGGGTGGTGGCCCTCGTGGTCGGCGGGGTGACGTTCGCGGCGGTTCGCAACCGCGGCGGTGCCGCCGGCCCCTATCAGCCCGCGTCGGTGCCCGCATCAGCGCCGCCGTCGTACACCCCGCCACCCGCCTCGTCAGCACCGAGCTACAGCGCGCCGTACAGCGCGCCGGCTTCCGCAGCAGGCACCGCGTTCGTCACGACGCCAGCGCCCCCGTACGTACCACCGCCCGCGGCGTCGGCCGCATCGGCCACCCCGGCTGCGCCGGTTGCGCCGGTTGCGCCGTTGCGCACCGCGGGAGCCGCGGCCGCCGGCATTCCTCGGCCCCGTCGGCGTCTGCGTCGCGCTCATCGTGACCGGCGTGCTGCTCGCCCTCGGAGCGTCGGGCCAGGTGGATGTGACAGCGCAGACGGTCTTCGCCGCAGCTCTCCTCGTGGTCGCCGTCGTCCTCGTGCTCGCGACCTGGGCGGGCCGCGCCCGAGGGTTGATCGTCGCCGGCATGGGCCTCACCGTTGCGCTGGTGATCGCGGCAACGCTCGACGTCCCACTCTCCGGCGGTATCGGAGACCGGACGAGCACGCTGACCACGGCGGCCGACACCACCACGGCGATCCGGCTCGGCGTCGGCCAGCAGACCGTCGACCTCACCGGCCTCGAACTCGGCAAACGGCCGCTCACAGTGCACGCGTCGGTCGGCATCGGCCGGCTCCACGTCTGGGTGCCGCCCGACGCGCGCGTTGTGGTCCACGCGCACAATGGGGCCGGTCGGATCACGATCAACGACTTCGCGCCGTCGGGATGGCGGTTGAGCGGATCGCAGTTGACGAAATCGGTGACGCTCCCGCCGGTGTCCGGCCAAGCGCGCGGCGAGATCGATCTCGACGTCCGCGTGGGGGTGGGCGAACTCGACGTCGAGCAGCAAGGGGCGGCCTTCGCGCCCGCGATCCCGCTACCAGCGCCCGCGCCCGCAACGCCGGTGCCCCCGGCTCTCGGAGGTGCCGCATGAAGACCCACGATCCCGATTGGACGTCGCTGGTTGCCGGGCTGACGTTCGGCGGCATCGCGATCGCCTACCTGACGAGCGATCTGATGCACCGCAGCCTCGAGCTGCGCTGGGTGGCGCCGGTCGTGCTGATAGGTCTCGGCCTCGCCGGTCTCGCCGGGACCATCATGCGTCTTCGCATCTCATCACCGGCTCCGACCGAGGCCGCAGAACCGACACCGGCGGACGACCGCGCGTCCTGAGTTGGCTCAGGACGCGCCCGCCTAGACCTCAGCGCCGGATCAGAGCAACGGCGACGAGCAGAATCTGTTCGTCAGTGGTCTCCGTAGGCATCTCCACGCACCTGGTCCACCGCTGCGTGGGGCCAGTGCGGGAGGAAAAGGCCGATCGTGGTGAGAAAGGCCAGGAACTTTGCTGTCACATTGAACGCGAGCGTTGTCGGCGACGACGGGAACCCGAACCCGACCGTTGCCCAGCCGGCGAACACGACCAGCATGGCGGCAAGGGTCAGCATGGCGGCCCGCGACAGGACGGCGGCGGGAGCGAGCAGGAGCAACGCCATCGTCGTGAGCTCCACGAGGAACAACGGCCCGAAGAACGCCGCTCGGTAGAGGCCCGGATGGGGTTCCAACGGCGGATAGGTCCGCGTCATCACGACCAGATCGAACGGCAACTCGAAGATCATGGGAGCGATGAAAGCGCCGATGACACCGTTCGCGACCCGACGACGGGCAGGCCCGTGGGTGCCTCTGGCGATAACGACGCCGGTGACGACTGCGAAGGCAAGCGTGAAAGGCCGGACCGGCTCGGGTGGCGCAGTTCCGTGCGGATAGTCATTCAAAGTCTGCCGCGCATAAGCGGCGAAACCGACGATGAACGCGATGAGAGCAAGGGCCCAACCCGCAAGAAGCACGGCTTGGGCGCGGCGGCCTCCAAGCTGAGGAACCGTGACGGGTCGCCTGATGCGCGATCCAGCCGCCACCACCAAGAGTGCAGCCGCCAGCAAGACACCAGCGAGGATCGCCCGGGCGTTGCCGTCATACCCGACCCAGGTTCCGTATCGCGTCGCCTCCGCCACGACCCCTCCGCGTCCCGCTTTTCCGGCCGAATCGGCTGCCGCGCGCCGTCCTCACTTGGCGACAACCGTCGCAGCGGTCAAGCGTTTTGCCGCGCGGACACGCCGCGTTGTGATGGATGGCGAAGCCGCATCGATGTCGAGCGCTGATCGATCATCCCTTGTTTCGCCCGCTCGGCCATCAACGGAATCAGAAGCGGAGCGGCGGGTTCACTCCCACTCGATCGTGCCGGGCGGCTTGCTCGTCACATCGAGCACGACCCGGTTGACCTCACGCACTTCATTGGTGATTCGCGTCGAGATTCGGGCGAGCAGGTCGTGCGGCAACCGCGACCAGTCGGCGGTCATCGCATCTTCCGACGACACCGGCCGCAGCACGATCGGATGCCCGTAGGTTCGCCCGTCGCCCTGCACGCCGACCGAGCGGACGTCGGCCAGCAGCACCACCGGGCACTGCCAAATCTCGCGGTCCTGCCCGGCGGCAGTCAGTTCTTCGCGCACGATCGCATCGGCCCGGCGCAGCACCGCGAGCCGTTCGTCGGTCACCTCACCGATGATGCGGACGGCGAGACCCGGGCCGGGGAACGGCTGCCGCCACACCAGCGCCGGTGGCAGACCGAGCTCGAGGCCGACCGCACGCACCTCGTCCTTGAACAACGTGCGCAGCGGCTCGACGAGGTTGAACTGGAGGTCGTCGGGCAACCCGCCGACGTTGTGGTGCGACTTGATGTTCGCCGTCCCGCTGCCGCCGCCTGATTCGACGACGTCGGGATACAGCGTGCCCTGAACCAGGTACTCGACCGGCGCCTCGGCAGAGACCTCGCGCGCGGCAGCTTCGAACGCGCGAATGAACTCCCGCCCGATGATCTTGCGCTTGCTCTCGGGGTCGGACACCCCGGCGAGTGCCGACAAGAACGTGCGTGACGCGTCGACCACGTGCAGCCGCACGCCGGTCGCCGCCACGAAGTCGCGCTCGACCTGCTCCGCCTCGCCTTCGCGCAGCAGCCCGTGGTCGACGAACACGCAGGTGAGCTGGTCACCGACGGCACGCTGCACAAGCGCCGCCGCCACAGCCGAATCGACACCGCCCGACAATCCGCAGATGACCCGGCCCGACCCGACCTGCGCGCGGATCCGGTCGACCTGCTCGGCGACGATGCCGGCGGTCGTCCAGGACGGCGAGAGGCCGGCGACGTCGTGCAGGAACCTGCGCAGCACGGTCTGGCCGTGCTCGGTGTGACGCACTTCGGGGTGGAACTGCACGCCGGCCAGCCGGCGTCCGACGTCTTCGAAAGCGGCCACCGGCGCGCCGTCCGACGACGCGGTGATGGTGAAGCCGGGCGGGGCCTTCGTGACCGAATCGCCGTGCGACATCCAGACCGACTGGCGAGCGGGCAGGCCGTGCAGCAGCACGCCTTCGCTTGCGGGCACGAGACCGAGCTTGGTGCCGCCGAACTCGGCAAGGCCGGTGCGTTCGACCACGCCGCCCAGCGCGCGAGCCATCGCCTGGAACCCGTAGCAGATGCCCAGCACCGGAATGCCCGTCTCGAACAGCGCCGGGTCGACGTCGGGAGCGCCGGGTTCGTAGACCGACGACGGGCCGCCGGAAAGGATCAGCGCCGCGGGCTTGCGTGCGACCAGGTCGGCGACGGGCGTGGTGTGCGGCACGATCTCGCTGTACGAACCGGCCTCCCGCACTCGGCGGGCGATCAGCTGCGCGTACTGCGCACCGAAGTCGACGACCAGCACGGTTGGGGTGTCGGCGGCAACGGCCGGGTCGCTCACGCCAGGACCTTCCTCGGGTTCGGGTGCCCGAGTCTAACGGCCGTGCTCCTCAGCGATGTGCTTGAGGACGGCGAGGACGGCGGCCCGGGCCGGCTCGTCCTGCGCACCGGCGCGCACCGCCGCGAAGACGTTGCGGCAGGCGCGGCCGCTTTCCACCGGCCGGAACACGACGTCGGGCCGGTCGAGCGGCTGCGCCAGGCGCGGCACCAGCGCCACCCCACAACCGACCCCGACGAGGGCGACGACGGCTTCCCACGTCGTGCTGAAGTGCCGGACGTCGGGGTTGAAGCCGGCGGCTGCGCACGCGGCCAGCGTGACCTCCGAGCAGGAGCTGCCCGGCATCGCGGCCACGAAGACGTCGTCGGCGAGGTCGCGCAGGTCGATCCCCGCTGCGTTCGCGAGCCGGTGGCCGACCGGCAGGGCGGCCTCGAGCGGGTCGGCCAGGAGGTCGACCCGGAAGTAGTGCCGGTCGGTGCGGGGAGGCACCTTGCGGTAGTCCACCGCCACGGCGACGTCGACGTCACCGCTGTCGACCTGGGTGAAGAGGTCCGGCGGCTCCGACTCGACCGCGCTCACCGTGATGCCGGGGTGGCTGTTCGCCAGCTCGGCGATCGCCGGCGCGATGAGACCCGAGATCGCGGTCGCGAATCCGGCCACCACGAGATTGCCGATACGCCCGTCGGCCAGCGCGGTCAGGTCGGCGCGGGCCCGCTCGAGCTGCGCCTGCACGATGCTGCCGTGCTCGAGCAGCAGCCGAGCCTGCCCGGTGAGCCGCACCCCGCGACCCACCTTCTCGAGCAGCGGCATGCCGAGTTCTCGCGACAGCACGGCGACCTGCTGGGAGACGGCGGACGGCGTCAGGTGCAGGCCGTCCGCAGCGGCGGTCACGGTGCCCCGCGACTGGATCTCCCGAAGGACCCGCAGCCGGCGTGGGTCGATCGTGAAGTCTCGACTGAACGTAGTCATCTCTGAATATTAGATGGACCTGAACGATCCTGCAGCCGATGATCGGAACATGTTCGCTCCTTACTGCCCCTCCCACGGCGCCCGCGTCCTCCTCGGCTACGAGTCGGTCCTCGACGTTGAGCAGACGCCGATCGGTCCCAAGGTGCTGCTGCGCTGCCACTGCGGCGAGCTGCTCGTCCACGACAACGCGTCTCGAATAATGGACGCCGCTGGACGGACGTCCGATCTCGCCGCACACTGACTGCCATGACAGCGTCTTCGTGGTCGGCGTACTTCTTTTATGGCTCCGGGAGTCCGGTAGCCGTCGACGCCGTCTGACCACAGACCTCAACCGACGCCCCGGGCTCGAAGCCCGGGGCGTTTCGCGTCCTGCGGCGACGGACCGGCGGCAGACCCGAAAGGAAGAACTGAGACCGATGAACAGCACCCCGGCCCTGACCGCCGACGAGGTAGCGGCCACGATCAACGGCCTGCGCCAAAGCATCGACGAGGTCGACGCCGAGTTGATCGAGATCGTGCGGCGGCGGATCGCCCTGTCGCGCGAGGTGCAAGCCGTCCGGATGGCGCACACCGGCCGACGGCTCGAGCACTCCCGCGAACTCCAGATCGTCAACGCCTACGTCGAGGGCCTCGGGCGGGGCGGCGGGCAGTTGGCGCTGTCGATCCTCGAACTGTGCCGCGGGCGGGCGTAAGGATCGCTAACTCTCGCCCGGGTAGTGCAGGCCGATCTGGCGGCGCACCTCGTCGAGGGTGCGCATGATCGACACCGTCTCGTCGAGCGGCATGAGCTCACTTTGCGTCTCGCCCGCCCGAAGGCACCGGCCGACCTCCGCTGCCTGGTGACGCAGCCCGTGTCCCTCGTGCGGCACGTCGAAGCGCTCCTCCTGACCATCGCGATGCACGAGCCGGAACCCGGTCGGGGCGTAGAACATGCCGTCGATCTCGATGCGAGCCTGCGTGCCGTTGATGCTGGCCCGGTTGGCACTTCTCGTCTCGAGCGTCGTGAACAAGATGGCGTGCTCGCCGCCCTCGTACTGCATGAGCATTCCGGTCTGCGCGTCGACTCCGGTGAAAGCCTGGTCGCTCACCGCAGTGATCCGTTTCGGCGTCCCGAACAGCATCGACGCGAACGACACGACGTAGATGCCGAGGTCGAGCAACGCACCACCGCCCAGCTCCGGCGCGAACAGCCGGTGGGCGGGATCCTTGGCGAACCACTGCCCGTGGTCGACGGTCAGTGAGCGGACGTCGCCGAGCCGGCCCTGCGCCACGAGCTCGCGCACCTTGGCGACATGCGGCAAGAAGCGCGTCCACATCGCCTCCATCAAGAATGTGCCGCGGCTGCGTGCGGCGGCGACGAGTTCCTCGGCCTGGCCAGCGTTGACGGTGAACGGCTTCTCGACCAGCACGGCCTTGCCGGCCTCGATGGCGAGCAGCGCGTTCGGGTGGTGCATCGGGTGTGGTGTCGAGACATAGACCGCGTCGACGTCGGGATCGGCGACCAGCGCCTCATAGCTTGAGTACCTGCGCTGGATGCCGAAACGGTCGGCGAAGCGGTCCGCCCCCGCTTGGGTGCGCGAACCCACCGCGAGGACTTCGGCGTCACGGCCGAGCAGGCCGAGGTCGCCGGCGAACGCCGATGCGATCCCCCCGGTGCCGATGATTCCCCAGCGAACCGGCGCACCCTCGACGACAGCCACGACAACCTCCCAGGTGTGGAGCAGGACGTACCATCCCTACCATGCGCGACGCATGGGTGATCGAGCCGAGTGGACCCTTGCACGGCGACATCGTCGTGCGCGGCTCGAAGAACGCGGTCACCAAGCACATGGTGGCCGCGTTGCTCGCCGACCGACCCAGCGTCATCGAGAACGTGCCGGACGTCGGCGACGTCACCATCACCGCCGACATGCTGCGCGCCGTCGGTGCAGAGGTCCGTGTCGATGACGAAGCCGTCACCGTCGTCCCTGCGCAGGACGCGAACCCGCACGTGCCGCTGTCGTTCAGCGGCCTCAACCGCATCCCGGTGCTCCTGCTCGGACCGCTGCTACACCTGGCCGGCGAGGCCTTCGTGCCCAAGGTGGGCGGCGACCGGATAGGCAGCCGGCCGGTCGACTTCCACGTCGACGCGCTCCGCTCGTTCGGGGCGGAAGTCGAAGTGACGGACGACGGCATCCACGCGCGCGCCCGGCGGCTGACCGGCGCACGCATCAACCTGCCGTATCCGAGCGTGGGTGCCACCGAGTCGGTGCTCCTCACCGGTGCCGTAGCCAAGGGCAAGACGGTGCTGACCAACGCGGCCACCGAACCCGAGGTCGTCGAGTTGGCACTGTTCCTGCAGCGCATGGGCGCGCGCATCGAGTTCTCACCCGATCGCCGGATCGTCATCGAAGGCGTACCGCGCCTCAACGGTGCGCGGGCGCGACTGGCCGGCGACCGCAACGAAGCGTTCAGCTACCTCGTTGCGGGCCTGCTCACCGGCGGCACGGTCCGCGTCATCGGCTGCCCGCAGGAGCGGTTGTCGACCGCGATCACCACGTTGCTTCGCATGGGCGCCGACGTCGACATCGACGAGCACGGCATGACGGCCTCGGCCGCCGCGGGCCTTTCGGCAGCCGCCGTACAGACCGACACCCACCCCGGGTTCATGACCGACTGGCAGACGCCGCTGATGATGCTGTTCACCCAGGCCCGAGGCATGTCGGTCCTGCACGAGACCGTCTATGAGGACCGGCTCGTCTACGTTCCCGCGCTCCAGGCGATGGGTGCCGAGATCGAGCTGTTCAGCACCTGTCTCGGCGGTCCGGCCTGCCGCTTCCACGACACCGACGCCGTGCACTCGGCGATCGTGCGAGGCGTGTCGAAGCTGCGTGGGGCGCACGTGGAGATCCCCGACGTGCGCGCCGGCTTCTCCAGCGTCATCGCGGCCGCGGTCGCGGACGGCGAGTCGGTGCTCACCGGCGTCCATCACCTCCAGCGCGGCTACCACCGCCCGGAAGAACAACTCCGGGCGCTCGGCTTGAACATCCGGGTGGCCTGAGTCCAGGATTGCTTCGTGGAACTGCTCGAGCGCGATGCGTTCCTCGACCTGCTCGACGAATACGCCGCGGAGGCGATTTCCGGCGACCCGCGGCTGGTCCTGGTGGCCGGGGAAGCAGGTGTCGGGAAGACGGCACTGCTCGAAGCCGCGCGCACCCGGCTGCCCGGTTCGCGATGGTTGTGGGGGGCGTGCGACGGTTCGTTCACCCCGCGTCCCCTCGAGCCCCTCTTCGACCTCGCCCAACAGCTCGGGGGTGCACTGCTCGCCGCCTGCCGCGACGACGCGCCGCGCGACCGCCTTTTCCGGCTGCTTCTGGAAGACCTCGCCGCCCACGGCCCGACCGTCGTCGTGGTCGAAGACGTGCATTGGGCAGACGAGGCGACCCTCGATCTGTTGCAGTTCCTCGCCGCGCGACTGCGTGACACTCAGACCCTGCTGCTCGTCACGTATCGCGACGACGGGCTGGCGCCCGACCATCCGCTGCGGATCGCGCTCGGCGAGCTGGTCACTCGCCGGGCGGTACGTCGCGTAACGCTGCCACGGCTGTCAGCGGCTGCCGTCGACCACCTTGCGCAGGCCAGGAACCTGCCCGCCGACCAGCTCTACGCGCTGACCGGGGGCAACCCGTTCTACGTCGCGGTCGTCCTCGAGCTGGGCAGCGCGAACGTGCCTGCGTCCGCGCGGGAAGCCGTCCTCGCCCGGATCGCCCGCCTGTCGCCCGCGGCTCGGCGAGTTCTCGACGCGGCCGCGCTCATCGGACCGAACGTCGCAGTGCCGCTGCTGCGCCGGGTGGCCGCAACCGACGTCGAAGCGGTCGACGGGTGCCTCGGCGCGGGCGTCCTGGTGTCGGAGCACGACCACTTCCGGTTCCGTCACGAGATCGCGCGGATCGCGATCGACGAGGCCGTCCCCGCGCATCGCCGCCAGCCGCTGCACGCGCGGATACTCGACGCACTGGTCGCCGCCGGCAGCACGGACGACGCCCGGCTGGCACACCACGCAGAAGCCGCGGGCGACGCCGACGCGGTGCTGCGTCACGCCCGGCGCGCGGGGCACCGGGCCGCTGAGCTTGCCGCCCACCGAGAGGCGGCCGCGCAGTTGCGCCGGGCAGCCCGGTTCGCCGACCGCCTCGACCTGCGCGAGCGAGCGCAGTTGCACAGTGCTCTGGCGACCGAGCTGGGCTGCGTCGAACGATGGCAGGAGGCGGCAACGAACAGGCGGGCCGCGGTCGACTTGTGGCAGCAGATCGGCGATCCGGTCGAGCTGGCCGACGCGCTGCGCCTCCTCTCACGTGTCCTGTTCCGCCTCTGCCGCGGACCGGAGGCCGACGCGCTGGCACGGCAGGCGGTCGACCTGCTCGACCCGTACGGGCCGTCGGCGCAGCTGGGCTGGGCCTACGCGAACCTTGCCGGCATGCGGATGATCCGACGCCCGAACGACTCGGTGGAGTTCGCCCTCGCGGCACAAAGCATCGCCCGCGACACCCAGGACGCCGCCCTGCTCAGCGATGCCCTCAACAGCGAGGCCTGCGCGCGCAACAATCGCGGGGAGGACGGCGAGCCCATCCTGTTGACGGCGCTCGACATCGCTCTCGAGAACAACTGTGAGGAGGCCGTCGCCCGCGCGTACGCGAACCTCGTCGCGGTCGCCACCACGACCTGCCGCTTCTCGGAGGCGGAGAGCTACCTCGCGCGAGGGCTCGCCTACTGCGACGAGCACGAGTTGCGCAGCTGGGCCAACTGCTTGCGCGGCGACGCAGCTCGGATCTACAGCCTGCTCGGCCGGTGGGACGACGTCGAACGGATCTGCCGCGACGAGCTCGACCTGCGAGAACTCTCACCGTTCAACCGGTTCGACCCGTTGATGGCCAGGGCACTCGTGCGGGCTCGGCGAGGTGAGCCCGGGGCCATGGCCCACTTGGACGAGACGCTGTCGCTCGCGCTTTCCAACGAGCACAACGGATGCGAGGCCGACGTCCGGGTCGGGCGAGCGGAGGTGTGCTGGCTCGCCGGCGACGACGACGGGCTCCGGGCCGAAGTCGCGGCACTCGCCAAGCCGGTGCTCGACGCCGACCCGTTCCTGCAGGGCGCTTATGCGGTGTGGGCGCGGGCGTGCAGCGTCGAAGACGTGACGGTGAGCCGGGTCGCAGAACCGTACGCGCTGCGGTTGGCCGGTGACTGGGCGGCCGCGGCCTCGTGGTGGGAGGAGCGCGGCTGCGAGTACTCCGCCGCGCTCGCGTTGCTCGACGCCGACGACGAAGCGCCGCTTCGCCGTGCTGCCGACATCTTCGACCGGCTGGGCGCGTCGGCCGCCCTCGCCCGCGCGCAGGAGCGGATGCGCACGCTCGGGATCACCGCCGTGCCGCGCGGCCGGCGCCCGCAGACGCGGGCCGACCATTTCGGACTGACGAGACGCGAGCGCGAGGTCTTCGACCTCTTGGCCGAAGGCCTGACGAACACCGAGATCGCCGACGCGCTTGTCATCGCCGAGAAGACCGCAGAACACCACGTTTCGGCCGTTCTGTCCAAGCTCGGCGTCACATCGCGTCGCGACGCCGCGCGGATAGCGCAACATCGCGCCGTCGATCGGGCAGCGCAACATAGGGGCCCGCGCGTCGCGATTTAGGGGGCGTTCCCCCTCGTCGCTGGCAACTGTCGCTTCGTAGCGTCGTGTGCGTCGGAGAGTCCGACGCAGACGAAGGGGATCGACACGATGCCGCTCTATATGGACGTCCACAATATCGCCGGCGGCGTGACCGTCGACGACGTCGCGAAGGCGCACCTCGCCGACCTGGAGAAGCAGGGCGACCACGACGTGAACTACCTGCGCTACTGGGTCAGCGAAGACACAGGCAAGATCTTCTGCCTGGTCGAGGCACCGACGTCGGAGGCTGCCAACACCGTTCATCGCGAGGCGCACGGTCTGGTCGCCGACGAGATCTTCGTCGTGCAGGAGGGGTCGTAGCGCGCCTTAGCCGGTAACGACGACCTCGACCCGCTGGAACTCCTTCAAATCGCTGTAACCACAGGTGGCCAACGACTTGCGCAGCGCGCCGACAAGGTTCGTCGTACCCTCGGCGTCGTTCGCCGGTCCGTACAGGATCTCGCGGAGGCTGCCCGCCGTCCCTGCTTCGTAGCGCACGCCGCGCGGGAGTTCGGGGTGGCGGGCCTCCGCGCCCCAGTGCCAGCCTTTGCCCGGCGCTTCGGCCGCGCGCGCCAGCGGTAAACCGATCATGACGGCGTCGGCACCACAGGCGATCGCCTTTGCGATGTCGCCACCGGTGCGCATCGCGCCGTCGGCGATGACATGGACGTAGCGCCCACCGGATTCGTCGAGGTAGTCCCGACGCGCTGCGGCCGCATCGGCGACGACCGTCGCCATCGGGACGCCGGTACCGAGCACGGAGCGAGTCGTGTGCGCGGCACCCCCGCCGACGCCGACGAGAACTCCGGCCGCGCCGGTGCGCATCAGGTGCAGGACCGACTGGTAGGTGTAGGAGCCGCCGACGATGACCGGCACGTCGAGTTCGTAGATGAACTTCTTCAGGTTCAGCGGCTCCACTCGCGACGACACGTGTTCGGCCGAGACGGTCGCGCCACGGATGACGAAGATGTCGACTCCGGCCTCGAGAACCGCCTTGTGGAACTCCACGGTTCGTTGCGGCGTGAGTGCGCCTGCCGTGACGACGCCCGCGTCGCGGATCTCCTTGATCCGCGCACCGATCAACTCTTCCTTGATGGGTTCGGCGTAAATCTCGCGAAGCCGCCGCACGACGTCACCCTCGGGCAGCTCGGCCACTTCGTCGAGCAGGGGCTGCGGGTCGTCGTAGCGGGTCCACAGGCCTTCGAGGTCGAGCACGCCGAGGCCACCGAGCTTGCCGATGGCGACAG
Source organism: uncultured Actinomycetes bacterium (assembly GCA_963782965.1). Taxonomy (GTDB): domain Bacteria; phylum Actinomycetota; class Actinomycetes; order Acidothermales; family Acidothermaceae; genus CAWALV01. Next base: position 927,923 of record CAWALV010000002.1, on the reverse strand, counting down.
CAGTCTCGGGCGAGGCGACGCTGTCCATGGCGCTGGACAGAATGGGCGCCTCGAACCGGTAGGCGTCGATCTGCCAGGCAACGGACACCTGTTCGGGGTCGCGGGTGCGCCGCGACGGGACGATCGCGATGTCGTCGAAGCCGTATGCCCGGCGGCCGTTCTTGCCCATGCCGATCTGCACGTCGGTCACGAAGGAAGCCTCTTTCGGATGCGTCTAGCGCGAGTGATAGTTGGGCGCTTCGGCCGTCATCTGCACGTCGTGCGGATGTGACTCCTTCAAACCGGCCGCGGTGATCCTCACGAGCTTGGCATGCTGGAGCGCGGCGATGTCGGCGGCACCGCAGTACCCCATCGCCGACCGCACACCACCGATCAGTTGATGGACGACGGCGGACAGCGGCCCGCGGTAGGGCACCTGCCCCTCGACGCCTTCCGGCACCAGCTTGTCGTCGGAGAGGACGTCGTCCTGGAAATACCGGTCCTTGGAGTACGAACGGGCCTCTCCGCGCGACTGCATGGCACCGAGCGAACCCATACCGCGATAGGTCTTGTACTGCTTGCCGTTGATGAAGATGAGCTCGCCCGGGCTCTCCTCGACTCCGGCCAGCAGGCTGCCGAGCATGACGGCGTCGGCACCCGCAGCGATCGCTTTCGCGATGTCGCCGGAGAACTGCAGACCGCCGTCGCCGATGACCGGAACGCCGGCCGCGCGGCACACCTGCGCAGCGTCGTAGATGGCCGTCACCTGTGGCACGCCGACGCCGGTGACCACGCGTGTCGTGCAGATGGAGCCCGGCCCGACGCCGACCTTCACGCCGTCCGCGCCCGCGTCGATCATCGCCTGAGCACCTTCGCGGGTGGCGATGTTGCCGCCGATGACGTCGAGCGTGACGTCGTGCTTGAGGCGCGCCACCATGTCCAGGACCGCCCGCGAGTGCCCGTGGGCGGTGTCGACGACGAGGACGTCGACACCGGCGTCGACCAGTGCACGGGCCCGCTTGTACGACTCGTCGCCGACGCCGACCGCCGCAGCGACGAGGAGCCGGCCGGCGGGGTCCTTGCTGGCGAGCGGGAACTGCTCGCGCTTGGTGAAGTCCTTGACGGTGATGAGACCGCGCAGGCGGCCGTGCTCGTCGACGAGCGGCAACTTCTCGATCTTGTTGGTGCGCAGCAGGTGCAGCGCCTGGTCGTCGTCCACCCCCACCGGGGCGGTGACGAGCGGCATCTTCGTCATGACGTCGCGGACCGGCCGGCTGAGGTCGGTCTCGAAGCGGATGTCGCGGTTGGTGACGATGCCGACCAGCACGCCGGCGTCCTCGACGACGGGCAGCCCGGAGATGCGGTAGTGCGCGCAGAGCCGGTCGACCTCGGCCAGGGTGTCACTCGGCGAGCACGTCACCGGATTGGTGATCATGCCGGCTTCGGACCGCTTCACCAGGTCGACCTGCGCGGCTTGCTCGTCGATCGAAAGGTTGCGGTGCAGGACGCCGACGCCGCCCTGGCGGGCCATGGCGATCGCCATCCGCGCCTCGGTGACGGTGTCCATCGCGCTCGAGACCAGCGGCACCTGCAGCGAGATGTTGCGAGTGATCTTCGTGGCGGTATCGACGGCGCTCGGAATCACGTCGGAGGCTGCAGGAAGCAGCAACACGTCGTCGTAGGTGAGCCCGAGCGTGGCGAACTTCTCCGGCAGCTCGGCGGAACCAGGGGATGCGATCACGGGAGACCTCTCGGGTCGACCAGCCGAAAGGACATCCTACCGGCCTCGCCACTACGCTCCCGGTATGCACGAGGGGAGCAGCGAGCCGCTTTCGCCCGACGACCGCGAAGACGTCCTGGCCGATCTCGAGGAACTGGAACTCTTCCAGACCCTGCTGGAGCCGCGCGGCGTCATGGGGCTCGTCGTCGAATGCAGCGAGTGCGAGGCCGCGCACTATTTCGAGTGGGAACTCCTGCGGGCCAACTTGCGCTACCTCCTGGACGTCGGCAGCACCCGCGTGCACGAGCCCGCCTTCGACCCCGACCCGACGAGCTACGTGAGCTGGGACTATGCGCAGGGCTTCGTCGACGGCTTCGCCGACGCGGCCGAACAGCAGGAGTCGGACGACGCCGACAGTTAGCGCACGAGTCCGGCACGCATACCGAGCGCGACCGCTTGGGCGCGGTCGTTCACGCCGAGCTTGCGAAAGAGTCGGCGAGCGTGGGTCTTCACGGTGTCCTCCGAGAGGAACAGCTCCCGGCCGATCTCGTTGTTCGTCTTGCCCCGGCTCATGCCGTCGAGCACCTGCCGCTCACGTTCGGTCAGCGGCGGGTCGATGGCGACGTGCGGCTCGGCGTAACCGTTGCCGTGCGGGAGTGCGGCGTCCACGATGACGTGCGCGAGAGCGGCGCACAGTTCCTCCGTGGCGACGTCCTTCGTGAGGTAACCGCGGGCGCCTCCGGCCAGCGCCTTGGCCAGGTTGTCGTGGTCGGCGTTGCCGGCGAGCATCACGACGTTGGCGCCCGGGTGCGCCGCGACCAGGCGACGCGCCGTCTCGGGCCCGCCCAGCGCCGGCATCTCGATGTCGATCAAGACCAAGCCCGGGTGCTCGGCGGCGTAGCGCACGAAGGTTTCGGCACTTGTGTCAGCCGTCGTGACCCGGTCGACACCCGGCACCGCCGCGACGAAACGACGAAGCTGGTCGCGGAAGCGACGATGGTCGTCGCAGATGAGGACAGTCGTCACCAGTGTTCCGCCCGTCTCCAAGATCGTTGTCGTGCGGGTACCTCTTCGGGCCCGTTCGAGAAAGTCATCGGCACCGCGGGCAGCAACCATGAGCGAAGGAAACGATTCGCCACGCTCACATCGACAGGAGCGCGTCGATATCGGGCCGCGCCAACCACTCCTCGCGGACCCCATCCGGTAGGTCACCGGCAATCGTGAGGACGGCGGACCGTGCCGCCTGCAGGTTGCGTGCGCTCGCCGTCGCGTCGGCGTCCATCAACATGGCCCCGATCAGCGCGCGCGGCGTCCAGATCAACGGCGTCGTGCCGAGCTGCTCGGCGAGCATGGCGGCGCGCTTCAACGTCGTCATCGCCTCTGCCGAGCCGGACTGCGCCTGCGCGACCCCCAGGAAGAGCAGGCCCTTCGCCACGTGCCGGGGCGCGTGCGCCTGCTCGGCCCGGTCGATCGCCTCCGACGCCGCTTCTTCCGCACTGGCCGGATCCTCTTGGAGGAGCGCCACTTCGGCACGCACCCAGTCCAGCCGCACCCGTTGGCGCCACCAGTCGGCGTGTGCCTCGACGAGCGCTGAAGCAGCGGCGAGTTCGGTTCTGGCGATGTCGAGCTCGCCGAGGCCGACGGCGTCCGAGGCGAGGCCGAGGCGGCAGTCGAAGACCGCTTCGTCGAGGCCGGGCAACGCGTCAGCCGCGGTCAGGCCGAGGGCGTCGAACTCCCACGCCACCCCGTGCCGGCCCAGTTGGCGATGGACGCTCGCCACGGTGGCCGCACCGAGCGCACCGAACAAGCGCAGCTCAGGGGCGGTGGTCTCCCCGGCGACGGCCGCGCGCAGCGGCCCCATCACCGTGCCGAGCAGGGTCAGCGCCGTGCCGAACTTGCCGCGGGCCGCCTGCGCGACGCCGAGCAACCAGGTTGCCGCCGTCGCCTCCGCCGTCCGCCCGTTGGCGCTCGCCAGCTCGACGGCTTCCTCGAGCGGCAGGATCGCGGTTCCGGGCGGGCCGTGGAAAGTAGCCCGTTCGCCTTTCGCGAGCAGGCCGGGCAGCGGATCGGACTGGGGCTGCGGCGCATGGCCGACCGGCACGGCGGTGCCACTCTCCAAGTCCGACGCACCCCCTCGGTAGGCCAGGTGGGCTCACAATCCACGCGGGCGCACGCCAAGGGCGTGCCCCGCCTGGATCTGTGTCGGCGCGGATCCCGCCGAGCCTGAGCACATCCGTGGGGCGAACCACACGGAGGGCGCTGCCCGCGCGCTCAGGCGTCAGCGTCAGTGACTGTGCGCGTGCCCACCGGGACCATGCGAGTGGCCGTGGCCGCCGTTGGCACGGCCGTTCGACGACGAGTCCTCGGGTATCTCGACCACGAGGGTCTCCGTCGTGAGGAGCAAACCCGCGATGGAAGCGGCGTTGGCGAGTGCCGACCGGGTGACCTTCACGGGGTCGATGACACCCTGGGCGATGAGGTCGCCGTAGCTGCCGGTAGCGGCGTTCAGACCGTGCCCCGCCGGCAAGCCGGCGACCCGGTTGACCACGACGTAGCCTTCGAGGCCGGCGTTCTCGGCGATCCAGCGCAGCGGTTCGACGCAGGCCTTGCGGACGATCGTTGCACCGAGCGCCTCGTCACCGGAGAGGTCGAGCCCGTCGACGGCGTCGGCCGCATGCACCAGCGCCGAACCACCGCCGGCCACGATGCCCTCCTCGATCGCCGCGCGGGTCGCCGAAATCGCGTCCTCGAGCCGGTGCTTCTTCTCCTTCAGTTCCACTTCGGTCGCTGCACCGACCCCGATCACGGCCACACCGCCGGCGAGCTTGGCCAGCCGCTCCTGGAGCTTCTCCTTGTCCCAGTCGGAGTCGGTCTGCTCGACCTGGGCCTTGATCTGGCGAACCCGATCTTCGACCGCCTCGGCCGACCCGCCGCCGTCGACGATCGTGGTGTCGTCCTTGGTGACGACGACCCGCCGGGCGCTGCCCAAGACCTCCACGCCCACCTCGCTGAGCTTGAGGCCGACGTCGGCGGAGACCAGTTGGGCACCGGTCAGGATGGCGATGTCTTCGAGCATCGCCTTGCGGCGGTCGCCGAAGCCCGGCGCCTTGACGGCGACCGAGTTGAACGCGCCGCGAATCTTGTTGACGACCAGCGTCTGCAGCGCCTCGCCGTCGACGTCCTCGGCGATGATCAGCAGCGGCTTGCCTGCCTGCACGGTCTTCTCGAGCACCGGCAGCAGATCGTTGATGGCGCTGATCTTGCCCTCGTGGAGCAGCACGGCAGCGCCGTCGAGAACGGCCTCCATGCGCTCGGCATCGGTGACGAAGTAGGGCGAGATGTAACCCTTGTCGAACTGCATGCCCTCGGTGAACTCGAGCTCCAAGCCCATCGTGTTCGACTCTTCGACGGTGATGACGCCGTCCTTGCCGACCTTGTCGAAGGCTTCGGCGATCAGCGTACCGACGGAAGCATCCTGCGCGGAGATCGTGGCGACGCTGGCCATGTCGTCAGCAGTCGCGACCTCGCGGGCGGCGTCGCGCAGACGCGCAGAGACCGCCGTCACGGCCGCCTCCATGCCCAGCTTGAGCGCCAGCGGGTTCGCACCGGCGGTGACGTTGCGCAGACCCTCCCGAACCATCGCCTGAGCCAGCACCGTTGCCGTGGTCGTGCCGTCACCGGCGACGTCGTTGGTCTTGGTGGCGACCTCCTTGGCGAGCTGCGCACCCAAGTTCTCGTTGCGGTCTTCGAGTTCGATCTCGCGGGCGATCGTCACACCGTCGTTCGTGATGGTCGGCACGCCGAACGACTTGGCGATGACGACGTTGCGACCCTTGGGGCCGAGCGTCACCTTGACGACGTCGGCGAGCGCGTCGACACCGCGCTGCAAAGCCCCACGGGCGTCCTCGTCGTAGTGCAACATCTTGGGCATCTGGCGTCGCGTCCTTTCGGGTCTGCGTGTGGACCTTCGGCGAAACGCACCGGTTGTCGGTGCGCACGACCGGTCAGCGCGCACCGCCCCGGCGCCGAAGGCACCGGGGCGGTTGCGCGGCCTGCGTGAGTCTTACTTGTCGATGACGGCGAGCACGTCGCGCGCCGAGAGGACGAGGTACTCCTCGCCGTTGTACTTCACCTCGGTGCCGCCGTACTTGCTGTAGAGGACGCGGTCGCCCTCCTTGACGTCGAGCGGTACGCGCTGGCCGTCCTCGAACCGGCCGGGGCCGACGGCGAGCACGATGCCCTCCTGCGGCTTCTCCTTGGCGGTGTCGGGGATGACCAGGCCGGACGCCGTGGTGGTCTCGGCCTCAACGGCCTGAACGACGATGCGGTCCTCGAGCGGGCGGATGGCAACCCGGGTGCCGGTGGCGGTCGTCACGGTGTGACTCCCCCTCCTTGTGTCTGGTGTCGGTGTGTCTGGCAGTGGTGTGTCTGGCAGTGGTGTGTCTGGCGGTGGTGTGTCTCGTGTCGGTCTGAGCGGTCGATCAGGGCTACTTCGGGCAACTCGGCTGCGTGGCCTGCCGTCGCGGGGATCAGGCCGGCGCTGCACGAGCCACCATGGGCTGGCAAGCTGGCAGACTCGACTAGCGAGTGCCAACTCCAGGTGCAGCGTATGCCGCCTTTAGCACTCCGTCAACCCGAGTGCCAGACCGTGGGATCAGGCGGTGGGATCATCGGGCGTGGACCTCGACGCTTTCCGGGCGGTGCTCGTCGCGCCCGGCCCGGCCGCCGTCGTCCACGCGCTCGGCCAACTCGATTCCGGCCGCGACCTGGTCGCCGTCGCCAGCGAGCTGCGCACCCGGTTCCCCGAGCTGCCCGCCGCGGTCGCCGCCGCGGCGATGACGCAGGCTTCGCTGCGACGGCGAGCGCGGGCCAAGTTCGGCCCGGTTGCCGAGCGGCTCTGGTTCACCGCGGACGGCCTGGAGCAGGCGACCCACCCGGCCGTGGCCGCGCACCGAGCCGAACGCTTCACCGCGCTCGGCGCGGCCCTTGGCCGGCCCGCCGCGGTGGCCGACCTCTGCTGCGGTATCGCCAGCGACCTGGCCGCCCTGGCGGCGGGCGGCTGTCTGGTGACCGGATACGACGTCGACCCGCTCACGGCGGCGGTCGCGGCGGCCAACCTCCGCGCCCTCGACATCGAGGCGAGGGTCGAGTGTCGCGACGTCGAAACACTCGACCTACCGAGCGGGTGCGACGCCGCGTTCCTCGATCCGTCCCGGCGACGCGGCGGCCGCCGGACGTTCGACGTCCGGGCGTATTCGCCGCCTTGGCCTTTCGTGGCAGCGACGCTGGACCGGTTGCCGAGCGCGGTCAAGGTCGCGCCCGGGATCCCGCACGAGGTGGTTCCCCTTGGCGTCGAGGCCGAATGGGTCTCCTGGCAGGGCGAGCTGAAGGAGGCAGTGCTGTGGTCGAGGTCGCTTGCCACCCCTGAGGTCGCTCGACGAGCAACCGTGCTGCCTGCGGGTGTGACGCTCACCGACGAGCGCGACGTCGCCGCCGATGTGTCAGGGCCCCGGCGCTACCTCTACGACCCCGACCCCGCCGTCGTCCGCGCCCATCTCGTCACGAGCGTGGTCGAGCTCACCGACGGCGCTTTGCTGGACCCCACGACGGCGTACGTCACCAGCGACCGGTTGGTCGCGACACCTTTCGCCACCGCATTCGAGGTCGTCGCGGCGATGCCGTTCTCGCTGAAGCGGCTGCGACATCTGCTGCGCGAGCGTGAGGTCGGATCGGTCACCATCATGAAGCGCGGGTCGGCAGTGGACGTCGAGCGGTTGCGGCGCGACTTGCGGCTGACGGGCACCCGGCACCAGGTCGTCGTCCTCGCCCTGGTCGCCGGGCGGCACGAGGTGCTCCTCGCCGACCGCTGCAGCGGCTCAGCCGGGTCAGCCGGGTCAGCATGAAGGAATTTCCGGGATAGGTGACGAAATTCCTACACGCTGAGGGAATGCCGTGTCAGTCGAGCAGCTCAGGCACGAACTGCCAGGCGCTCGCCTGCTCGGCGCAGAAACGCTCCACCCCGAGATCGAACCAGCTGTTGCCCGCGGCCAAAGCGTCGCCGTCGGTCCATCGGGTGACGATGACCGCACGGTTCTCCTCGTCGGAGCGGTACATCTCGCCGCCGGCGAAACCGGCCGAGCTGCTGTACTGCGGCCACGCCACCTCCCGCACCCACCGGCAGAACTCGTCGAGCTGACCGGGGTTGACGCGGCTCTCCCACATTCGTGCGATCACACCAGCACCTCCGTGACGGGCAACGACGAATCGGCCGGCAGGTCCAGGTGGGACGCCGCGACGCCTGCCTCGACGAGGCGGGCACCCAACGCGGCCACCATGGCGCCATTGTCGGTGCACAAGCCGGGCCGGGGAACCCGAAGCCGAAGACCGGCGGCGTCACAGCGTTCCTGCGCCACTGCGCGCAGGCGCGAGTTCGCCGCGACTCCACCGCCGATGAGCAGGTGCTCGACGCCGTGCGCCCGGCAGGCGGCGACCGCCTTCGCCGTCAGGACGTCGACGACTGCTTCCTGGAAAGACGCCGCCACATCGGCGACCGGCACCGGCGCGCCCGCGCGCTCGCGCGCTTCGACCCAGCGAGCCACGGCGGTCTTCAGTCCGGAGAAGGAGAAGTCGAGGGTGCCGTCGTCCGCCTTGCCGCGCGGGAACGTGGCGAAGGCAGCGTCTCCGCCCTTCCCCACTCGGTCGATGTGCGGGCCGCCCGGGAACGGCAGGCCGAGCACCCGGGCCACCTTGTCGAACGCCTCACCCGCCGCGTCGTCGACCGTGGCACCGAGCGGGGTCACGGCGCCGGTCACGTCGTCGACGAGAAGCAGTGAGGAGTGGCCGCCCGAGACGAGCAGCGCGATGCACGGCTGCGGCAGCGGCCCGTGTTCGAGCGCGTCGACCGCCACATGCGCCGCCAGGTGGTTGACGCCGTACAGGGGTTTGCCGAGGGCGATCGCGTACGCCTTCGCGGCGGCGACTCCGACGAGCAACGCGCCTGCGAGACCTGGCCCAGCGGTGACCGCGATGGCATCGACGTCGCTCGGCGAGATGCCCGAGGCGCGAAACGCGCGACGCATGGCCGGCACCATGGCCTCGAGGTGCGCACGGCTGGCGACTTCGGGAACGACTCCGCCGAAGCGTGCGTGCTCCTCGACACTCGACGCGATTTCGTTGGCGAGCAGAGTGTTCCCGCGCACGATCCCGACACCGGTCTCGTCGCAGGAGGTCTCGATCCCGAGCACCAGCGGTTCGTCAGCCACCGCGCGCCTCCGTCTTCGCGTGCTTGAGCAAGTTCAGCAACATCAAAACGGCATCGGTGTCGCTCGGCTGGTAGTAACCCTTACGAATGCCAATTCGTTCGAAGCCGAAGTGCTCGTACATGCCTTGTGCGACCCGGTTGTCGGCGCGCACCTCCAAGCCGAGCGTCGGCATGTTGCGCCGCTTCGCCTCATCGATCAGCGCCACGAGGAGTGCGCTGCCCACGCCGTTCCCCTGCATGTCGGGTCGCACCGCAATCGTCTGCACGAACGACTCACCCGGGTAAGCGCACAGCCCCGCGTACCCCACGACCTCGTCGGCGTGCACCGCGACGAGGTAGTGCCTCGTGTCGTGTTCGGATAGCTCCGACCAGAACATCGCAGCACTCCATGATTCGTTGCCGAACAGGCTGCGCTCGATCTCCATGACGGGGTCGATGTCCCACCACCGCAGCGGGCGCAACGACACCTGCGTCGGGCCGGAACTCATGTCGGCGTCGCAGCCTTGCGCGGGCCGGGTTCGACGGCGTCCGGGCGCCGCAAATACAGCGGGTCGGGCGGCCCGACGACCACCCGATCGGCCGCAACCAGCTCGGCGAGCACGCCGGCGCTCGGGTACTGCGGGTCGCGCGCGAACGGGAAGGCGTCGGGATACATCAACGCGCCGGCTCCGAAGGCCGGGCCCTCCCACCCCAGCACGGCGGGCAGGTCGACGTGCGGTCCGTCGATGCGGCGCGGGACGCCGTCGGACACCTCGTACGTCGCCCAGTAGACCTCGCGGCGCCGCGCGTCGGTCGCGACGAGAAACGGCTCGTCGCTTACGACGGCCGCGGCCAGCACATCCAGCGTGCACACACCGACGACGGGGACGCCGAGAGCGTCGCCGAGCGCTCGCGCCGTCATCAGACCGACCCGCAGCCCGGTGAAGGGCCCCGGGCCGACGCCGACCGCCACCCGGGTGAGGTGGGCGACGGAAATCCCCGCTCGGGTGAGAACCCGGGCGATCCCGGGGCCGAGCAGCTCCCCGTGGCGGCGGGGATCGATCGCGGTGTGTTCGGCGACTACGCGGTTGCCGTCGTGCAACCCCACGGTGACCGCGGGTGTCGCGGTGTCGAGCGCGAGCAGCACACGACCGAGCCTAGCCCAGGCCCCCCAGATCGACCGCGTCCCACCGAGCGCCCGCGGCCGTGATCCGAACGACGCGCGACTCGTCATCACCAGCATCGAACCCGGCGCTACGCGATATCTCGATGTCGAGATGATCCTGCGAAAGGATCTCGACGAGCCCTTCTCCCCACTCGACGACCGTGACCGAGTCGTCGAGCGACGCGTCGAGGTCGAGGTCGTCGACCTCAAGACGCCCGTGCAAACGGTAGGCATCGGCGTGCACGAGCGCCGGACCGCCGGCCACGCCCGGATGCACCCGCGCGATGACGAACGTCGGTGAAGTGACCTGGCCGCGCACACCCAGCCCCGCACCGATCCCCTGCACGAGGGTGGTCTTCCCGGCGCCGAGTGAGCCGGTCAGCACGACCAGGTCACCGGCACGCAGCAGGGCCGCGAGCCTCTCGCCCAGGCCGCGCATCGCCTCGGCGGTCGCGACGCCGAACTCCGCAGCCAGTCGCGAGGTCATGCGATCGAGGTGGCGGACGCGGCCAGCATCAGGTCGGCGGCCAGAGCTGCGCGCGGCATGCCCCGTGGCCCGAACCTGAGTGCGGCGGAGGGATGGTAGGTCGCCAGCACACGTCGTCCGTCGACCTCGTGCAGTCGGCCACGCAGTGCGCCGACCTTCGCGCCGGTGCCGAAGAACCACTCGACCGCGGTACCGCCGAGCGCCACGACCACGTCCGGGTCGAGCACGGCGAGCTGTGCAGCGAGCCACCCTCGGCAGTTGGCGACCTCGGCACGGGCGGGTTTGCGATTGTCGGGCGGCCGGCACTTCAGCACGTTCACGACGGCGACCTCGGCGCGCGGCAAGCCAGCGGCGTCGAGTAGGTCGTCGAGCAACTGCCCGGCACGTCCGACGAACGGCACGCCGGAGGCGTCCTCACTCGCCCCGGGCGCCTCACCGACGAGCACGACCGGACGCCGGCGGGCCGGCAGCGTGCCCACGACGACGTTCGTCCGGCTCGACGCGAGCTCGGCGCAGGCACGGCAGCCGCGGATGCGATCGGCCAGCTGGTGCCATGAGCCGTCGGGGTCGGGCAGCGCTGCGGGTGCGGTCATTCCCCGTACACCCGCGGCACGCGGATGCCGATGCGCGTGACGATCTCGTAGGAGATGGTGTGCAGCGCGTCGGCCCAGTCCTGCGCGGTCGGCTCACCGTGGTCGCCGGGCCCGAACAGCACGACCTCGTCGCCCGCGACGACGTCGCTACCGGGGCCGAGGTCGACGACGAACTGGTCCATGCAGACCGTGCCGCTGATGCGATGCCGCGCCGCCGCGGCATCGGGCCGCGACGCCGCGTCGGGCCGGCTGGCGGGGCGCCGGGCGGCGGGGCGCAGCTGGACCTCGGCCGTGTTGGTCGCTGCGCGCGGAATGCCGTCGGCGTAACCGAGCGGCACCAACGCCAGCGTCGTCGGCGCCGGCGTGCGGTAGCGGTGACCGTAGGAGACACCGGCCCCGGCCGGCACTTGCTTGGTCAGGGCAACCCGCGCGGTCAGAGTCATCGCCGGGCGCAGGCCGAGCTCGGGCGAGCCGGCGACGCCCGGTGCGGGAGCGAGGCCGTACGTCGCGATGCCTGCCCGGACGAGGTCGAACCGCGCGGCCGGCACATGCACCGCACCACCGGAGTTCGCCAGGTGCCGCACCTGCGGTTTGATGCCCGCGCGCTCGGCGAAAGCGACCGCGTCTTCGAACGCTCGCACCTGCGCGGCCATGAATGGGTTCGCCGGATCGTCGCCGTGTACGAGATGCGACCACAGTCCGACGACGCGCAGAGCACCCGACGCTTCGGCCTTCAGCGCCGCATCGACGAGGTCGGGCCAGTCGGCTGGGGTGGCGCCGGCCCGCGAGAGGCCGGTGTCCGCCTTCAGGTGCACCCGCGCGCTGCGCCCCGCGTCCGCCGCGGCGCGCACCAGCTCATCCACCATCCAAGGCGCGGACGCCGACAGGTCGACGTCGGCTCGGATCGCCTCCGCCAGCGGTTCGCCGGGCACGGCGAGCCAACACAGGATGGGCGCGTCGATGCCGCTCGCCCGCAGCTCGAGGGCCTCCTCCAGGAACGCTACGCCGAGCCAGCCGGCGCCACCCTCCAGCGCCGCCTGCGCGCTGCGAACCAGACCGTGTCCGTAACCCTCTGCCTTCACGACGCACATGACCGCGGCCGGGCCGGCCATCTCACGCAGCCGTGCGACGTTGCTGCGGATCGCGCCGAGATCGACGCGGGCGGCAGCCCGCGGCAGCCTGATCTGGTCGGCGATCACGTCGTCTGTCACGCCGGCCAGTCTGCCACCAGGAGGCGGGCGTGCCCCTGCACGCGTGATGGGATGGGCGCCATGAAACTGACCAAGTACACCCACGCCTGCGTGCGTATCGAGGACGGCGACCGGCGGCTGGTGATCGATCCCGGCACCTTCTCCGAGGTGCCCGAGGCCCTCAGTGGCGTCGACGCGGTGCTCGTCACGCACGAGCACGTCGACCACCTCGACCGTGACCGGCTGCTGGCCGCGGCCCGCGCGAACCCTCGGCTGCGGCTATGGGCGCCCGGCTCCGTCGTCCGGCAGCTGGAGGAGCTGGGCGACCGCGCAACCGCCGTCGCGGCGGACGAGTCCTTCGATGCCGGCGGCTTGCAGGTCAGGGCGTTCGGCGGCAAACACGCAGTGGTCCATCCCAGCATGGGAACCCCGTGCGAGAACCTGAGCTACCTGGTCGAGGACTCGATCTACCACCCGGGTGACTCGTTCTTCGTGCCGCCGGCGACCGTGCAGCTGCTGCTCGTGCCGATGCACGCCCCGTGGTCGAAGCTGGCGGAGGTCGTCGACTTCCTCGTCGCCGTCCGGGCACCTGCGGCCTGCCAGGTGCATGACGCGATGCTGAGCGACCTCGGCGTACGCAGCGCCACCAACTTCTTGACCCAGTTCGGCGAGCGCTACGGCACGACGTTTCGTTACCTGTCGGCCGGTGAGCACATCTGATGCTCAGCCGGCGTCGCTGAAGGCGCTCCCCGCAACCGCCGACGAGAGCGCGTCGAGGACGTCGCCGGCCACGATCGGGCCAGCTCCGCCGTCACGTCCCGCGGCCCGGCCGGCACCCCGGCTGGCCGCGAGCCGAGCGGCAGCGCCGTGCAGGTAAGCCGCCGCGGAGGCTGCATCCAGCGGCGACAACCCCCCGGCGAGCAGGCTTCCGACGACGCCGGCGAGCACGTCGCCGCTGCCTGCGGTCGCCAGCCACGAAGTGCCGGTCGGGTTCACCCGAGCCGGCCCGGCGGGGGTGCACACGATCGTTGTCGACCCCTTCAACAGCACGGTCGCCCCGAGCTCGTCGGCAGCCACCCGCACGTAGTGCAGCCGGCGCGCCTCGACGTCGGCGCGCGCGGCCGGCTCGAGGCCGAGCAGCCGCGTCAGCTCACCCGCGTGCGGCGTCAGCACTGTCGGTGCGGTGCGGCCACCCAGCGGCGAGCGGTCCTGCGCGAGCATGGTCAGCCCGCCGGCGTCGACGACGACAGGCACATCCGCCGACAGCACCTGGGCGAGCGCCTCGCGCGCTGCGTCGTCGTCGTCCATCCCCGGGCCGACCACCCACGCCTGTACCCGGCCCGCGTCGAGAACGCTGCCCGGATCAGGCTGGACGCTCACCAACACCTCCGGCCAGCGCGCGCGCACCAAGTCAGCCGGCCGCGCGGATGAGACGAACCGCACCATGCCGACGCCGGCCCGCAGCGCGCCTCCGACGGTGAGCACCGCGGCCCCGGTGTAGCGGTCGCTGCCGGCGACGATGCCGAGCACACCACGGCGGTACTTGTCGGACTCCGGCTGCGGCTTCGGCAACATCGCCGCGACATCGGGCTCCTGCAACGCCGTCAAACCGGCGGCCGGCAGATACTGCGTGAGCCCGATGTCGACGCACTCCAGCGCACCTGCGTACTGCGCGCCCGGGTCGATGAGAAGACCGGGCTTCCAGGTGCCGAACGTGACGGTGACGTCGGCGTGGACGGCGGCACCGGCCACCTCGCCGGTGTCTGCGTCGACCCCACTCGGGACGTCGACGGCCAGCACGAGGGCATCCGGTGAAATCTGCCCGACGGCGGCCGCTGCGTCATCACGCAAGGCGCCGCTGCCGCCGATCCCGACGATGCCGTCGAGCACGAGGTCTGCATTCGCCAACGCTGCCGGCCCGTCGACGCGACCGCCGGCCATCCGCAACGAGGCGAGCCCCGCCTCGTGCGTGCGCGACCCGAGCAGCACGGCAAAGACCCGCGCACCCCGCCGCGCGAGCAATGCCCCCGCGAACAACGCGTCGCCGCCGTTGTCACCGGAGCCGACCAGCAACCCGACCTCGGCGCCGTACACGTGACCCAGGAGCCGACCCGACGTCGCGGCGAGGCCGGCCGCCGCACGCTGCATCAGCGTGCCTGCCGGTAGCTGCGACATCAGGGCGGCCTCCGCCGCACGGACGACGTCAACCGCGTGGGCTTGTCTCATTCGCCGGCCGCGGCTTACTCGACGGTGACTGACTTCGCCAGGTTGCGCGGGCGGTCGACGTTGTTTCCTCGCGCGACCGCGAGCTCGCAGGCGAAGACCTGCAACGGAACCACCGACACGATCGGCTGCAACAGCGTCGACACCTTGGGCACCCGGATCAGCTCGTCGGCGTAAGGAATGACGGCATCGTCGCCTTCCTCGGCAACGACGAGTGTGTATGCGCCGCGCGCGCGGACCTCCTGAACGTTCGAGAGCAGCTTCGCGTGCAACACCGATCGACCCCGGGGTGAGGGCATCACGACCACCACCGGTACACCGTCTTCGACCAGCGCGATCGGCCCGTGCTTCAACTCGCCCGCCGCGAAACCTTCGGCGTGCATGTAAGCGAGTTCCTTGAGTTTGAGAGCACCCTCGAGTGCGACCGGATATCCGACGTGGCGGCCGAGGAACAGCACCGTCGGCGACGACGCCAGCGAGCGAGCGATGGCGCGAACCGGCTCCATCGTCTCCAGCACGTGCGCGACCTTCTCCGGCATCGACGCGAGTTCACGCACCACACCCGCTACTTCGTCGCCGTACTTCGTGCCGCGGACCTCACCGAGGTACAACGCGACCAGGTACACGGCGACGAGTTGGGTCAAGAAGGTCTTGGTCGCGGCGACGCCGATCTCAGGCCCGCCACGTGTGTAGAGGACGGCGTCGGATGCGCGCGGGATCGTCGAGCCGTTCGTGTTGCAGATGGCGAGAACGCGGGCGCCCATTTCCTTCGCGTGCTCGACGGCCATCAACGTGTCGAGCGTCTCCCCCGACTGCGAGATCGCCACCACGAGTGAGCGGCCGTCGAGAATCGGATCGCGGTACCTGAACTCCGAGGCGAGTTCGACCTCGCAGGGCAGCCCCGCCCAGTGTTCGATCGCGTACTTCGCGATCAACCCGGCGTGGTAGGCAGTACCGCAGGCCACCATCACGATCTTGTCGACTTCTCGCAGGGCCGCCGGTTCGAGACGCATCTCGTCGAGCGTCACGACGCCGTCGCGGTCCAGCCGGCCGAGCAGCGTCGCAGCCACGGCGTCCGGCTGCTCTGCGATCTCCTTCAGCATGAAGTAGTCGTAGCCACCCTTTTCCGCGGCCTCGGAGTCCCAGTCGACGTGGTAGGCCTTCCCGTCGACGACCGTGCCGTCGAAGGTCGTGACCTCGACACTGTCGACGGCAACGCGTACGACACAGTCCTGGCCGATCTCGACCGCGTTCCTGGTGGCCGCGATGAACGCCGCGACGTCACTGGCCAGGAAGGCCTCACCGTCGCCGCGACCGACGACGAGCGGGGAGTTGCGGCGGGCGCCGACGACGACACCCGGTGCATCACGATGCACCGCAACCAAGCTGAACGAACCCTCGAGCTCGTTGCACACCTCGCGCATGGCGGCCGCGAGTTCACCCGTCCGCACGAACGCTTCTTCCAACATGTGCGCGACGACTTCGGTGTCGGTCTCGGACCGGAAGTCATGCCCGGCTTCAACGAGACCGGCTTTCAAACCGAGGTAGTTCTCGATGACTCCGTTGTGTACGAGCGCCAGCGAACCCTTGCAGTCCAGGTGCGGATGAGCGTTGTCATCGGTCGGTCGCCCGTGCGTCGCCCAGCGGGTGTGACCGACACCGGTGCTGCTCTCAGGCAGCGGCTCCTGGGCGAGGAGTTCCTCGAGATTGGCCAGCGCGCCTGCGCGACGCCGCAATTCGACGGCGGACCCGTCCAGAACGGCGATCCCGGCCGAGTCGTAACCTCGGTACTCCAGGCGCCGGAGCCCGGCGAGGACGACGTCGCGCGCAGGCCGGTTCCCCACATACGCCACGATGCCGCACATGGAACTCAGCTTAGCGTTAGCCTCATGACGTGCCGCTGATCGAGACAGATGCGCTGACGAAGCGGTACGGCGTCGTCACGGCTCTCGACGCGCTCACGGTGAGTATCGAGCCCGGCATCGTCGGGCTCGTCGGCGCGAACGGCGCCGGGAAGAGCACGCTGGTCAAGGTGCTGCTCGGGCTCTTGGATCCGACCTCCGGCAGTGCCCGGGTGCTGGGCTTCGACGTGCGGACCCAGGCCGATCAGGTGCGTGGGCTGGTCGGCTACATGCCCGAACACGATTGCCTGCCGCCCGACGTCTCGGCCACCGAGTTCGTCGGCCACCTCGGCCGCGTCGCCGGCCTGCCCCGGGGGGCGGCACGCGAACGCACCGCCGAGGTATTGCGGCACGTCGGTCTGTACGAGGAACGCTACCGGCCGATCGGCGGCTACTCCACCGGCATGAAGCAACGGGTGAAGCTCGCCCAGGCGCTCGTGCACGACCCTCGCCTGCTGCTTCTCGACGAGCCGACGAACGGGCTCGACCCTGCCGGCCGCGACGAGATGCTGGCCCTCGTGCAGCGCACCGGGACCGAGTTCGGCATCGCCGTCGTGGTGGCCTCCCACCTGCTCGGCGAGCTCGAGCGGATCTGTGACCACCTCGTCGTCGTCGAGGCGGGCCAGCTGCGCGCCTCCGATTCCATCGCGTCCTATACCCGCACTCAGCAACTGCTCGCCGTCGAGGTCGACGGCGGCGCGCCGGCCAGAGACGCGCTCGCCGCGCACCTCTCCGTACTCGGTCTGCAGGTGGACGTCGACGGGCGGGCGCTCGTCGTCGACTTGCCGCCCGCCGCACCCGACGCCGTCTACGACACCGTGCGCGACGCGATCGCCGACCTCGGCCTGCCGCTGGTACGGCTCGAGCAACGCCGCCACCGGCTTTCGGACATGTTCGCCGAACCGCGCCGACCGCAAAACGAGGAGCCGGCCGGTGTCTGAGTCCCACGTCCCGCGCGGACCGGCCCCCGGCGAGTCGGCAGACGGCAATCTCACCACGAGTGGGGTCATCTACGACATCGGCTACCAGCGTTACGACGGCCCGCGCCTTGGCCGCAGGAACGCCGCGATGGCTCTCTACATCCACGGGTTGCGCGGCCTCTTCGGCCTCGGTCGTCCGGCGAAATCGAAAGTGCTGCCCTGGCTGATCGTCGTCATCATGTTCTTGCCGATGATCGTCCTGATCGCCGTCATGTCCCGCACCGGAACGCAGTCCGAGCGTTACGACGTCTACCCGTTCCAGCTGCAGGCCGCCCTTGCGGTCTTCCTCGCCGCGCAGGCGCCGGAGCTGCTCTCGCGCGACCAGCGCTATCAGGTGCTGCCGCTGTACTTCTCCCGACCGATCCGTCGAAGCGACTACGCGCTGGCCAAGCTGGCCGCCATGATCACGGCGATGTTCGCGCTGATCGCCGGCCCACTGCTCGTGTACTACCTCGGCAGCGTCGCAACGATCACGCACGGCGTGGGGCAAGTTCGCCACCAGACCGCACAGTTCGCGGTGGGGTTGGCCAACGCCGCGCTGTACGCCGTCGTGCTCGGCGCTCTCGGCGTCGCCATCGCTGCCTTCGCCCGGCGGCGGGCGTTCGCAACCGCAGCCGTCGTCGGCGTCTACATCATCACCCTCGCCGTCGCCGGTGCGCTGGGATCCTTGCAAGGAACAGGTGGGCGCTACGCGCAACTGCTCGCACCGTTCGAACTCCTCGACGGCGTGCGCGTGTGGCTGCTGCACGGCAAGGTGACTCAGGACCTGGCGCCGTCACTGCCCGCATACGGCGTGACGGCGGCCGTGCTCACCGCCGTCTGCGTCGCAGTCCTGTTGCGTCGCTACCGCAGGATCGCCGCATGAGCCAACTCGAGCTGCGAGCCGTCTCCCGCTGGTACGGCAACGTGGTCGCCGTCAACGACATCTCGATGACCATCGGGCCCGGGGTGACCGGCTTGCTCGGTCCGAACGGTGCCGGCAAGTCGACCTTGCTGCACATGATGGCCGGCTTCCTGCCGCCGTCTTCGGGAACCGTGACGATCGACGGCGAGCCGACATGGCGCCGGCCGGAGATCTACGACGTCGTCGGCTTGGTGCCCGAGCGCGAAGCGACGTACGGCTTCCTGAGCGGGCGCGAGTTCGTCGAGGCGAGTGCCACGCTGCACAAACTGCGCAGCCCGCGGGAGGCCGCGCGGCGCGCTCTCGAGACCGTCGAACTGACCGAGGCCGCCGACCGCAAGCTCGGCACGTACTCCAAGGGCATGCGGCAACGCGCAAAGGTCGCGGCCGCCCTGGTGCACGACCCGGCGGTGCTGTTGCTCGACGAACCGTTCAACGGCATGGACCCCCGACAACGCCTGCACATGATGGATTTGCTCACCGCGATGGCGGCCGCCGGGCGCACCGTGCTTTTCAGCTCGCACATCCTCGAAGAGGTCGAACGGCTCTCCGACGTCGTGCAGGTCGTGGTCTCGGGCCGCCTCGCGGCGTCCGGCGACTTCCGTGAAATCCGACGGCTGATGACCGACCGGCCGCACGTGTTCACCATCCGCTCGACCGACGACCGCGTTCTCGCGTCCGCGTTGATGTCGACGACCCACACGTCGGGGGTTTCCATCGAACCCGCCGGGCTGCGCGTGCAGGCCGCCGACTTCGGCGGCTTCACGCACGCCATCGCCGGGCTCGCCCGCGCGCACGGCGTGGGCCTTCGCGAGGTCATCCCCGCCGACGAGTCGCTCGAAAGCGTGTTCTCCTACCTGGTGCGCCGATGAACGCCGTGATCGCCCGCATCACCTACCGGGCACTCCTCGGACGCCGGCGGGTGCTGCTCCTGCTGTTGTTACCGCTCGTACTGATCGGCCTCGCTGCCGCGTTTCGGGCGGGCGGCGGCACGAAGACCGAAGTGCTGCTCGACCATTTCGGGGTCACGGCACTGCTGCCGCTCGTGGCGTTGATCATCGGTACCGGCGTGCTCGGTGCCGAACTCGACGACGGTACGGCGGTCTACCTCCTCGCGACACCGGTCTCGCGGCAGACCATCGTCGTCACCAAGCTCGTGGTCGGTGCACTGGCGACGATCGTGTTCACCGCCGTGCCCGAGTACCTGGCCGGCATCATCGCGTTCCCCGGGCAGGGCCGGCTGGCCGTGGCGTATGCGGTCGGCACGGCGGTCGGCTCGGTCGTGTACGTGACGATCTTCGTCGCGTTGTCGGTGGTGACCCGCCGGGCGATGGCGGTCGGGCTCGTGTACGTCTTGGTGTGGGAGGGGTTGCTGGCCAGCTTCGTCTCCGGTATCGGCGTGCTGAGCGTGCAGCAGTACACGCTGTCGATCGCCCGATCGCTTTCCGATGCCGGCCGCGCGGTGCCGGCGACCGTCTCCACGCCGGTCGCCATCCCGCTCGTGGTGATCGTGATCGGTGCCGCCGGGTGGCTCGCGACCGATCGGCTGCGCGGCTACCGGATCGCCGGCGAAAGCGGCTAACCCAGCCGTTCGCGGACGACCTGCGCCAGCCTGGTCGCCACTGTCTCGGCGACCTCGTGGCTGACCGCCTCGACCATCACGCGCACCAGCGGCTCGGTACCGCTCGGCCGCAGCAGGATTCGCCCGGCCTCGCCGAGTTCGGCCTGCGCCGCGGCCACGGCCGCCAGCAACTCGACGTCGGTCGCCGCCCGCGACTTGTCGACCCCTTGCACGTTCAGCAGCACCTGCGGCAGCCGCGTCACCACACCGGCGAGTTCGGCCAGCGGCTTGCCGGTCGCCGCCACCTGCGCGAGAAGCTGCAGCCCGGTCAGGACGCCGTCGCCGGTCGTCGCGTGGTCGAGCATGATGATGTGCCCGCTCTGCTCCCCACCCAGCACGTAGCCGCCGGCCCTCATCGCCTCCAGCACGTACCGGTCGCCGACTGCCGTCTCGACGACCTTGATGCCGGCCTTCTCCATGCCGAGCCGGAACCCGAGGTTGGACATCACGGTCGCGACGACGGTGTCGGCGGGGAGCCTTCCTGCCGCACGGGTCGCCAGCGCCAGGATCGCCAGGATCTGGTCGCCGTCGACGATCGACCCGTCGGCCGCCACGGCCAGGCACCGGTCGGCGTCGCCGTCGTGCGCGATGCCGGCGTCGGCGCCATGCTCGACGACAGCGGCCTGCAAGACCGCCAGGTCGGTCGAACCGCACCCCTGGTTGATGTTGAGACCGTCCGGCTCGCAGCCGATCATCGCGACGACGGTGGCGCCGGCGCGGCGGAGCACTTCGGGCGAGACGGCGTACGCGGCACCATGCGCGGAGTCGACGACGACCCGAAGGCCGCCCAGGCGTTGGGACGTCGTCGAGCAGACGTGCTCGACGTAGCGCTGCGCACCCTCGGGGTAATCACGCACCCGCCCGACCCGCTCACCGAGCGGCCGCTGCCACGCTTCTCGCAGCCGAGCCTCGACGGCGTCTTCCAGTTCGTCAGCCAGCTTGTGGCCGCCGCGGGACAAGAACTTGATGCCGTTGTCGGGCATCGGGTTGTGGCTCGCCGAGATCACGACGCCGAGGTCGGCGCCCAGATCGGCGGTCAGGTAAGCGACCGCCGGTGTGGGCAGCACGCCGAGCCGTAGGACGTCGACACCCGCGCTGGCGAGGCCGGCCACCACGGCCGCCTCGAGGAACTCTCCCGAGGCCCGGGGGTCACGGCCGACCACTGCCTGGGGGCGGCGGCTGTCGAACGCGCCGACCTGGCCCAGCACGTGGGCGGCCGCCACCGAGAGGTCGAGAGCGAGCTCGGCAGTCAGATCGCGGTTTGCGACGCCCCGCACGCCGTCGGTGCCGAAAAGCCGTGCCGGCGAGGCCGCCACGGTTACCGCTTGGAGTACTGCGGAGCCTTGCGGGCCTTCTTCAGGCCGTACTTCTTGCGCTCCGTGACCCGGGCGTCGCGCGTGAGGAACCCAGCCTTCTTCAGCGTGGGCCGGTTCTCACCGTCGACGACGAGCAACGCACGCGAGATGCCGAGGCGCAAAGCGCCGGCCTGGCCGCTGACGCCGCCGCCGCTGATGCGCGCCACGATGTCGAACTGCTCCACGCCGTCGAGAATCGTCAGCGGGCTCTTGACCAGCTGCTGGTGCACCTTGTTCGGGAAGTAGTTCTCCAGGGCCCGCCCGTTCACCCGCCACTGACCGGTGCCCGGCATGATCCGCACCCGGGCGATGGCTTCCTTGCGCCGGCCGGTCGCGTTGCCCTTGCCGACCGCAGACCGACGCCGGACCGGTGCCGCCTCGCTGGTGTACGAACTGGGCGCGGACCCATCGTCGGTGTCGCCGGCGGGTCGGGCCGGCGCCGCGCTGGAAGCAGCGGCTGCCGGGTCAGCGGCGTCGGCGCCGGCGGGTGCCAACTCGCCGTCGACTGCGAGAGTGTCTGCCACGAAAGTCCTCAACTCGTTTCCTGTCGCGACCGGAGCTGGCACCGCCAGGAGCCGGTCGGATCGCCCAGCGTTACTGGGCCACCTGGGTGATCTCGAAGGGCACCGGAGCCTGCGCCTGGTGCGGGTGGTTCGGGCCGGCGTAGACCTTCAACTTCTTCAACATCTGGCGACCGAGCGTCGTGTGCGGGAGCATGCCGCGCACGGCCTTCTCGACGGCCTGTGCCGGACGCTCGGCGAGCAGCTCGGTGTACGGCTTGGCCTTGAGCCCGCCCGGGTAGCCGGAGTGGCGGTAGGCCATCTTCTGCTCACGCTTGTTGCCGGTCAACGCAACCTTGTCGGCGTTGATCACGATGACGAAGTCACCGGTGTCGACGTGGGGGGCGAAGATCGGCTTGTGCTTGCCACGGAGCAAGATCGCGACCTGAGAGGCCAGCCGGCCGAGCACGACGTCGTTCGCGTCGATGACGTGCCATTGCCGCGTGACGTCGGCGGCTTTGGGAGAAAACGTGCGCACGGAGTCAGCCTCGTTAGCCTTCGGGTCGGGACTTGATCGGGTGGTGAGCGGCGTGCCGAATCGTGCCGTGCACGCGCACAACGACCTCGAAGACTACCCGGCCCGGACGCCGAGGGTCAAAGCGGGGCCGGCGCGCGCTAAGTGAATCGCGATCATGGGTGTCGCAGGAGGAGCCTGTGCTGGTGAGAGCATCGCGTCTTCGGGGAGTGGTCCGGGTCCCTGGCATCCGGCGGCTGCTGGCGTTCGCGCTGATCGCCGAACTGCCGAACGGGATGACCGCGCTCGCCATCGTGCTCCGCGTCACCCAAGCGGGCGGCACCTACGCCCGCGCCGGCCTCATCGGCGGTGTCGGCGCGCTCGGCGTCGGCGTGTCCGCACCGATCTGGTCGAGAGTGATCGACCGCCGCGGGCAAGGCGTCGTCCTCGTGCCGACCGCGATCGCCGTGACGGCGTTTGCCTTCGTGCTGGCGCTGTTGCCGCCGCGCGGCCCGCTCGCGCCGTTGCTGCTGGCCTCGCTGGCGATGGGGCTGACCCAACCCCCGGCGATGGTGTCGGCCCGCACCCTGTGGCCCAGGGTGATCGCAGATCCGTTGCTGCTCGAGACCGCCTACAGCGTCGAGAGCTCGATGAACGAACTGATCTTCATCGTCGGGCCACTGCTCGCGATCATCGTCAACGCCGCGCTCGGGCCGGTGGCCGCGGTCGCCGGCTCCGGGCTGCTCGCCGGAGTCGGCGCGCTGGGGCTCGCCACCAGCCAGGCTTCCCGCCGCACGCACGGCCGGCGCGAAGTGGGGAACTCCCGCGGCGCGCTGCGGTCGCCGGCCGTGCGGCTCCTGGTGCTCGCCGTCTTCTCGATGGTCGTCGCGTTCGCCGCCGTCGACGTGTCGACGGTGGCCGCCGCGCGCAGCCAATCCGGCAACGGCGCCGCGGGGATCTTGATCGCGCTGTGGGGCATCGGCAGCATGATCGGCGGGTTGGTCTTCGGCTCACGATCATGGCCCGGGCGCCGATCCACCAAGATCGCGAGCTTCACGATTGGCATCACCGTGATGACCGCCGTGTTGATCCCGCTGTCCAACTTGGCGGCCATCGGCGCCGCGCTCTTCGTCGGCGGCCTGATGTACGCGCCGTGCTTCTCCTGCATCAACCAGGCGGTCCAGCGTGCCGCGATACCCGGCGCGAGTACCGAGTCGTTCGCCTGGATCGGCACCGGCGCGCTGGTGGGTGCCGCAATCGGTTCGACCGCCGGCGGCTACGCCGTCACCGATTCGGGGTTCGGTGCCGGGTACACGGTCGCGACCGCCGCCCTCGCCGTCGCGGCGCTCGTGGTCTTGCTCGGACGCCGGACGCTGCGCACCGGGGACCCCGACCCCGGTGCAGTCGCCGACCCGGTAGCCGCGGCGGGTGCTCCGGTCAGCGCCGGTTACGGGTCAGCGCCGCCCGCGCCGTGAGTTCGGCGTCGGGCGGGTACCGCACTTCCTCCAAGGTCAGCCCATGCGCCGCGACGACGTTGACTGCCGGGTCGCGTACCCCGCCGGCCAGCACGGACGCCGGCCAGTCGACGTCCCGGCGGCCGTCACCGACCGCAAGCAGCGCGCCGACGAGCGCCCGGACCATCGAGTGGCAGAACGCGTCGGCCTCCACCTGGGCCACGAGAACCCCGGCGGCGTCGCGCTGCCACGTCAGCGCGAGCAGCGCGCGGATGGTCGAGGCGCCCTCCCGCCGTCGGCAGAAGGCCGCGAAGTCGTGCTCACCGAGCAACGGCGCACTCGCCGCGTTCATTGCGGTGGCGTCGAGGGGGCGGGGATGGTGCAGGGTGTCGCGGCGACGCAGCGGATCGAGCCAGCCGTCGGTCACCCGGTAGGAGTAGCGCCGGGCCAGCGCCGAAAAGCGCGCGTCGAAGCCGGGAGGGGCGAGGGTGAGGCTGCGCACCCGCACGTCGGCGGGCAGGAGGCCGTTCAGCGAGCGCGTCAGCGTCGCCGGTTCGGCACCGGCCGCGACGTCGACATGGGCCACCTGCCCACGCGCGTGAACCCCGGCGTCCGTCCGCCCGGCGACCGTGAGGAGCGGCGGCTCGGCCAGCCGAAGGACGACGCCGAGTGCGGCTTCCAACTCGCCCTGCACCGTCCGGAGTCCGGGCTGGCGAGCCCAGCCGGCGAACTCGGTGCCGTCGTAGCCGAGGTCGATGCGCAGACGCACGGGACCGCCGCCCAGGTCCGGCTCGGCGGCAGGCTTACTCGCCGGGTTCCTTCTCGGGGTCGTCGGCGGCTTCCTGCGCAGCTTCCTCGGCAGCCTCATCAGCGGCCTCGTCGACGGCCTCAGCGGCAGCCTCGTCGGCAGCCTGGTCGGCAGCCTGGTCGGTGAGCTCGTCGGCCTGGATCTGCTCGCCCGACACGTCGTCGGTCTCCGGCAGCTCGTCGGTCTGGGTGTCTGCGCTCGCCTCCGGCGCCGGAGCCGCCTTCTTCGCCGGTGCCGCGGTCTTCTTGGCGGCCCGGCGCGTGGCACCGGTCGCCTCCGCGACCACCTGCTCGGCGAGCGGCTCCACCAACTCGATCACAGCCATCGGGGCGGCGTCACCCTTGCGCGGCCCGAGCTTGACGATGCGGGTGTAACCGCCCGGCCGGGTCACGTAGCGCGGCCCGAGTTCGGTGAAGAGGTGATGCACGACATTGCGGTCGCGCACGACGGTGAGCACCTGCCGGCGCGCGTGCAGATCGCCTCGCTTCGCCTTGGTGATCAAACGCTCGGCGAGTGGCCTCAGCCGCTTGGCTTTCGCTTCGGTCGTGGTGATCCGGCCGTGCTCGAAAAGCGCGGTCGCCAGGTTCGCGAGCAGCAACCGCTCGTGTGCCGAGCTACCGCCGAAGCGGGGACCCTTCGTGGGCGTGGGCATGTCGGAACCCTTCCTGCCTTGCGTGTCGTGTTCCGGTGGCGATGAGCGGCACCGGAACTACAGCTGTTCGGTCTCCGCGTAGCGGTGGTCGTCTTCGTAGTCGTCGTGGCTCGCGTAGACGACACTGCCGGGGTCGAAGCCGGGAGGGGCGTCCTTGAGATTGAGGCCCATCTCGACCAGCTTCGCCTTGACCTCGTCGATGGACTTCGCGCCGAAGTTGCGGATGTCGAGCAGATCGGCCTCGCTGCGCGCGACGAGCTCGCCGACCGTGTGGATGCCCTCACGCTTGAGGCAGTTGTACGAACGCACGGTCAGGTTGAGGTCTTCGATCGGCAGCGCGAGATCGGCGGCCAGTGCGGCGTCGGACGGCGACGGGCCGATGTCGATGCCCTCGGCGTCGACGTTCAGCTCGCGGGCCAAGCCGAACAGCTCGACCAGCGTCTTGCCGGCGCTCGCAACCGCGTCGCGCGGCCGCATGCACGGCTTCGTCTCGACGTCGACCACGAGGCGGTCGAAGTCGGTGCGCTGCTCGACACGCGTCGCCTCGACGTTGAACGTCACCTTCAGCACGGGCGAGTAGATCGAGTCGATCGGGATGCGGCCGATCTCGTGACTCGGCTGCTTGTTCTGGTTGGCCGGCACGTAACCGCGGCCGCGCTCGACGGTCAGCTCGATCTCGAGCTTGCCCTTGCCATTCAACGTCGCGATCCGAAGGTCGGGGTTGTGCACCTCGATCCCGGACGGCGGCGCGATGTCGGCTGCCGTGACCTCGCCCGGGCCCTGCTTGCGCAGGTACATCACCTGCGGCTCGTCATGCTCGCTGGAGACGACGAGTTCCTTGATGTTCAGGATGATCTCGGTGACGTCTTCCTTGACGCCGGGCACGGTCGAGAACTCGTGCAGCACGCCTTCGATACGCAGGCTCGTGACGGCTGCACCGGGAATCGACGACAGCAACGTACGGCGCAACGAGTTGCCGAGCGTGTAGCCGAAGCCCGGCTCGAGCGGCTCGATCACGAACCGCGAGCGGATGTCGTCGACCGGCTCTTCGGTGATGGTGGGTCGCTGTGCAATGAGCACGGTTTCCTCCAGGTTCCCCGGGGCGACCGCTATATGACGCCCACGAGTAGTGGTGCCCGGGACCGAAGCGGCCCCGGGCTGGGTGTTACTTCGAGTAGAACTCGACGATGAGCTGCTCTTGGATCTGGGTGTCGATCACCTGACGCGCCGGCATCGAGTGCACGAGCACCCGCAGCCGGTTCGGGATGACCTCGAGCCACGCGGGGACGGTCTTCTCGCCGGCCACCGCACGAGCGATCACGAAGAGGTCGAGCTCGCGGGACTTCTCGGCAACCTCGACGATGTCGCTCTCACTGACCCGGGCGCTGGGGATGTCGACGCGCTTGCCGTTCACCGTGAAGTGCCCGTGCCGCACGAGCTGGCGGGCCTGGTCGCGGCTCGCCGCGAAACCTGAGCGGTACACGACGTTGTCGAGCCGCGTCTCGAGGATGCGCAGCAGGTTCTCGCCGGTACGGCCGCTCTTGCGGGTGGCCTCTTCGTAGTAGCCGCGGAACTGCTTTTCCAGGACGCCGTAAATGCGGGCGCACTTCTGCTTCTCGCGCATCTGCAGGAGGTACTCGCTGTCCTTGGTGCGCCCGCGGCCGTGCTCACCCGGCGGGTAGGGCCGAATCTCGATCGGACACTTCGGCGAGTCGCACTTGGAGCCCTTGAGGAAGAGCTTCGTCTTCTCGCGGCGGCAGCGCTTGCAGTCGGGACCGGTGTAACGAGCCATGGGAGTCAGACCCTCCGACGCTTCGGCGGGCGGCAACCGTTGTGCGGCACCGGGGTGACGTCTTGGATCGAGCCGACCTCGAGGCCGACCGCCTGCAGCGAACGGATCGCCGTCTCGCGACCGGAACCGGGACCCTTCACGAACACGTCGACCTTGCGCATGCCGTGCTCCTGCGCGCGCCGGGCGGCCGACTCGGCGGCCATCTGCGCAGCGTAGGGCGTCGACTTACGCGAGCCCTTGAACCCGACGTGCCCGGCGCTCGCCCAGGCGATCACAGCGCCGGTCGGGTCGGTGATCGAGACGATCGTGTTGTTGAACGTGCTCTTGATGTGAGCGTGGCCATGAGCCACGTTCTTCTTCTCCTTGCGGCGCACCTTCTTGGTGCCTGCGCCTTGCTGGCGCGTCTTCGGGGGCATCTGCGGCTGACTCCTGAAAGTGAGATCGTCGGCGCCACGCGGCGTCCGGACGGGCTACCTGGACTGGTGCGTGGGCTACTTCTTGCCGGGCTTCTTCTTGCCTGCAACGGTCTTGCGCGGGCCCTTGCGAGTACGCGCGTTCGTGTGGGTGCGCTGGCCGTGGACGGGCAAACCGCGGCGGTGCCGGATTCCCTGGTAGCAGCCGATCTCGACCTTGCGGCGGATGTCGGCGGCCACCTCGCGACGGAGGTCACCCTCGATCTTGTAGTTGGCTTCGATCCACTCGCGGAGCCGGAGCAGGTCGTCGTCGGAAACGTCGTGGACCCGAAGGTCGGCGCTGATGCCGGTACCGGCGATGGTCTCGGCCGCACGGGTGCGCCCGATGCCGTAGATGTAGGTGAGCGCGATCTCCAGGCGCTTGTCGCGCGGGAGGTCGACGCCGACGAGACGTGCCATACGGGCGGTACTCCTGACTTCTCGCGGAGGTCCTCCGAGCCGCGCCCCCAGCTGCCCAGCTGGGGCCCCGGCCTCCGACCGGGGGTACGGCGCCGGATTTCTCCAGCACCGGTTGCGGCTCGCGTATTGCGGTGGTCTGTCTCAGCCCTGGCGCTGCTTGTGGCGCAGGTTTTCGCAGATCACCATGACCCGCCCGTGCCGGCGGATCACCTTGCACTTGTCGCAAATCTTCTTGACGCTCGGCTTGACCTTCACGACGTTCTCCTGGCTGGTGCGGCGTTCGGAAAGACGCCTTCGGGTCAGTAGGTACTCACTTGTAGCGGTAGACGATCCGGCCGCGAGTCAGGTCGTAGGGGCTCAGCTCGACGACCACCCGGTCGCCCGGCAGGATGCGGATGTAGTGCATGCGCATCTTGCCACTGATGTGAGCGAGCACCTTGTGGCCGTTTGCCAGCTCCACCCGAAACATCGCATTGGGGAGCGGCTCCACCACCTGGCCCTCGATCTCGATGGCCCCTTCCTTCTTCGCCATATCCTCCCGCTCGTCCTCCGCGTCCTTGCCTTGGGGTTCGTGCCTTGGGGTTCGTGCCTTGGGGTTGGTGCCTGGGATCGTGCCTTGGGTCGCGCTCGACATGACGTGATCATGCCAAGGGCACGCGTCTACTCCGTTCTTCGACCCGGGGGCCGGAGAACCAGCACAAGCATGGTGAGTAGGACGCGAGCCGAGTGCCGAGTCTACGCGACGAGGCTGCGGAAAGCGAAACCGGTCACCGGGAGTGCGCCGGGACGGCGACGCCGAGCGCGCTCAGCCGCTCGGCGCCCAAGTCGGGCGCGGTCAAGACCAGGGGTCCGGCCGCGGTCACAGCGAACGTGTGTTCGAAGTGTGCGGCCAGGCTGCCGTCGACCGTGGCGACCGTCCAGCCGTCGTCCAGCGTGGCGACGTGCCGCTGCCCCATCATGATCATCGGCTCCACCGCGAGCACCAGGCCCGGCGAGAGTCGCAGGCCACGCCCCCGCTTGCCGCGGTTGGGGATGTGCGGCTCCTGATGCATCTCGGTGCCGATGCCGTGCCCGCCGTACTCCTCGACCAACCCGTACTTGCCCTGCGAGTGCACGTAGCTCTCGATCGCAAACCCGATGTCGCCGAGCGTGCTGCCTGCGGCGCCGGCCGCGATCCCCCGCCACATCGACTCCTCGCAGGTGTCGAGCAGCCGCTGCACATCGGGACCGACCTCACCCACCGCGGCGGTGAACGCGGCGTCGCCGTGCCAGCCGTCGACGATCGCACCGCAGTCGATGGAGACGATGTCGCCCTCGTGCAGGATTCGCTTTCGGGACGGGATACCGTGCACGACCTCGTCGTTCACCGAGGCGCAGATCGTGGCCGGATACGGTGGCTGGCCGTGCCCGCCGTAGCCCTTGAAGTTCGACGTCGCGCCCGCCGCCCGAATCGTCTCGTCGGCGATCGCATCGAGTTCGCCCGTGCTCACGCCCGGCGCGACCGCGGCGCGCATGGCGTCCAACGCCGCCGCGACGACGAGACCGGCCTCGCGCATCTTGGCGATCTCCGCGTCGCTCTTGAGCTGGATCATCACGTCCTCCAGTGCCGCAGGTGCGGCTATTGCCGCCGGTGCCGCAAATGCGGCTATTGCCGCCAGTGCCGCAGCGCCGCCACCGCTCGCGCCGTCACGTCTTCGACCGGGCCGGTCGCGTCGATGCCTTCGAGCAAGCCGCGCGCCGCGAAGTATCCGACCAGGGGCGCCGTCTGGTCGGCGTAGACCTCCAGCCGGTGCCGGATGGTCTCTTCGCGATCGTCGTCTCGTTGGAACAACTTGCCGCCGCAATGATCGCAGATGCCCTCCGTCGTCGGCGCGTCGAACAGCACGTGCCACACGTGCGCACATTCCGAGCAGGTGCGTCGGCCCGAAAGGCGGCGGACCACCTCGTCGTCGTCCACGACCAGCTCCAGCACCACCGACAGCGGCGTGCCCAGGCCGGCGAGGATCTTGTCGAGCACTTCCGCCTGGGTCACCGTGCGGGGGAAGCCGTCGAGCAGGAAGCCGTCGCGGGCGTCGTCCTCGTCGAGCCGCTCGCGCACCATGGCGATCGTGACTTCGTCGGGCACCAGGTCGCCGGCGTCCATGTACCGCTTGGCCTCGTGCCCCAGCGGCGTACCGTGCGCCACGTTCGACCGGAAGATGTCACCGGTCGAGATCTTCGGGACGAGCAGATGAGAGGCGATGAACTGAGCCTGGGTTCCTTTCCCAGCGCCTGGCGGACCCACCAGGACCAGACGCATCCGGGCCGCCTTACCTGAGGAAGCCCTCGTAGTTGCGCAACATGAGCTGGCTCTCGATCTGCTTCACGGTGTCGAGTCCGACACCGACGAGGATCAGCACCGAGGTACCGCCGAACGGGAACGACTGAGCGCTTCCGACGATGGACAACGCGAGCTCAGGAAGCACCGCGACGAGCGCCAAGTACGTGGCACCGGGCACGGTGATGCGCGACAGGATGTAACTGAGGTACTCGGCGGTCGGCCGCCCCGGTCGGATGCCGGGGATGAAGCCGCCGTATTTCTTCATGTTGTCGGCGACCTCGTCCGGGTTGAACGTGATCGCGACGTAGAAGAACGTGAAGAAGATGATCAGCAGGAAGTAGGCCGCAAGATACGTCGGATGCGCGGTGGTCGGCGACAGGTAGTTGTTGACGAAGTTGCTGAACCCGGGATGCTTCGTCTCGCCCCAGACCTTCGCCGCAAGGGACGGAATGTAGAGCAGGGACGACGCGAAGATGACCGGGATGACACCCGCCTGGTTGACCTTGAGGGGGATGTACGTCGAGGTCCCGCCGTACATGCGACGGCCGATCATGCGCTTGGCGTACTGAACGGGGATGCGCCGCTGCGCCTGCTCGACGAACACGATGGCGGCGATGATCACGACGCCGACCGCCAGGACGCCGACGAAGGTGGCGAGGCCCTTGTTCAGGCGGATGGAGTTGAGCTCGGACGGGAACCGGGCGGCGATCTGGGTGAAGATCAGCAGCGACATGCCGTTGCCGATGCCGCGGTCAGTGATGAGCTCGCCGAGCCACATGATGATGCCGGTGCCCGCGGTCATCGTCGCGACCATCGTGATGATGACGCCCATGCTGGTGTTCGGGACGATCGCATTCGGGCAGCCGCTGAAGATGGCGCCGGGCGTGCGCGCCAGCGCCACGAACGCCGAGGACTGCAAGACCGCCAGGCCGATCGTCAGATAACGCGTGTACTGCGTCATCTTCGCCTGGCCGGACTGACCCTCTTCCTTCAGCTTCTCCAGCCGCGGGATGACCACGACCAGCAACTGGATGATGATGCTCGACGTGATGTAGGGCATGATCCCCAGCGCGAGGATCGACAGCTTGAGCAGCGCGCCGCCGCTGAACAGGTTGATCAGCGTGTAGATGTTGGCCGAGTTGCCCTGCGAAACGTAGGTCAGGCAGAAGTTGATGCTCTTGGTCGAGACGCCGGGCGTCGGGATCGCGCTGCCGATCCGGAACAGCACGATGATGAACAGGACGAACAGCAACTTCTTGCGCAGGTCAGGCGTTCGGAACGCCTGGACGAAGGCCGAAAGCACGTCTTCTCCTAAGTCCTTCCTGCGCCGTGGGACGACGGCGTTCCTGGTGACTGTAACGCACCGAGCGCCCTCAACCGGGGCCGATGGCCCCAAGCGCGACGCCGCGCAGCCACCCCGCTACAGGACAGTGGCGGTCCCGCCGGCGGCCTCGATCTTCTCTCTCGCCGTGCCCGAGAAACGGTGAGCGGAGATCCGCAGGGCGACCGAGAGCTCGCCGGTGCCCAGCACCTTGACCAGCTCGCCCTCCCGCACGGCTCCCTTGCGGGCGAGGTCGTCGACCGTGACGTCGCCACCGTCGGGATACAGGGCGGCCAACCGGTCAAGGTTGACGACCTGGTACTCGGTGCGGAACGGGTTGGTGAAGCCCTTCAGCTTCGGCAGCCGCATATGCAGCGGCATCTGGCCACCCTCGAAGCGCTCGGCGACCTGATAGCGCGCCTTCGTGCCCTTGGTGCCACGGCCGGCGGTCTTGCCCTTCGATGCCTCGCCGCGGCCGACCCTCGTCTTCGGCTTGTGCGCGCCCGGAGCCGGGCGCAGGTGGTGCACCTTCAACAGGCCACCCTGGCCGGCTTGGCCAGTTCGGCCAGCTGGTGAAGTCTTCGCCATGATCAGTCGACCTCCTCGACCGAGACCAGATGCGAGACGGTCTTGATCATCCCGCGGATCTCCGGGCGGTCTTCCTTGACCACGGTGTCCCGCAGCCGCTTCAGACCGAGTGTGCGTAGCGTGTCGCGCTGGTTCGACGTACCGCCGATTTCCGAGCGCAGCTGAGTTACCTTCAACCGCCCCATGGTCAGGCCCCCGTTCCGGCACGGGCCCGCAGCAGGGCCGCCGGCGCAACGTGCTCGAGAGGTAGACCGCGACGGGCCGCCACTTCCTCAGGACGCACGAGGTCCTTCAACGCCTGCACCGTCGCATGCACGATGTTGATGGCGTTGTCGGAACCGAGCGACTTGCTGAGGACGTCGTGGATGCCCGCGCATTCCAGGACGGCGCGCACCGGGCCGCCGGCGATGACGCCGGTACCGGGGCTGGCCGGGCGCAACATGACGACGCCGGCCGCCGCTTCACCCGTGACGGGATGCGGGATGGTGCCCTGGATGCGCGGCACCTTGAAGAAGTGCTTCTTGGCCTCCTCGACGCCCTTGGCGATCGCGGCGGGCACCTCCTTGGCCTTGCCGTAACCGACGCCGACCATGCCGTCGCCGTCACCGACGACGACCAGCGCGGTGAAGCTGAAGCGGCGTCCGCCCTTGACGACCTTGGCCACCCGGTTGATGGTCACGACGCGCTCGAGGAACGCGCTCTTCTCGGCCGCGCTGTCGCTGCGGCGGCCCTCGCGGCGTTCGCGGCGCTCGCCGCCCGGGCCCCCCGGGCCGCCGCTGCCGCCCGGTCCGCCCGAGCCGCCTGGTCCGCGACGTTGTGGTCCTGGCATCAGAGAGTTCCCATCTTCTTGTTCACCTGAGTCGTGTCGTTCATAGGGTCAGGCCGCCTTCCCGGGCGCCGTCCGCTATCGCAGCGACCCTGCCGTGGTACTTGTAGCCGCCCCGGTCGAAGACGACCGCGCCGACTCCGGCCGCGCTCGCCCGCTGCGCGATGAGCTGCCCGACCTTGCGTGCCTTCGCCGTCTTGTCGCCACTGGTCGCACGCACGTCGGCCTCGAACGTCGACGCCGAGGCAAGGGTGCGGCCGTTGCTGTCGTCGACGATCTGCACGAAGACGTGCCGCGTCGAACGGTTCACGACGAGACGAGGCCGCTCCGGCGTGCCCGCAACCTTCTTGCGGACCCGAAAGTGCCGGCGGGTGCGCGCCGCGGACTTGGTCGAGCCGCGCGCCTTGCGCCGGCTGAGCAATCCTGACTGGGAGTGCGGCATGACTACTTACCAGCCTTTCCGACCTTGCGACGCACGTTCTCACCCTGGTACCGCACACCCTTGCCCTTGTACGGCTCGGGCTTGCGCAGCTTGCGGATGTTGGCAGCGACCTCGCCGACCTGCTGCTTGTCGATGCCGCGGACGACGAACCGGGTCGGGGCCTGCACCTCGAAACTGATGCCCTCCGGCGGCGTGACGACGACCGGGTGGCTGAAACCGAGCGCGAACTCCAGGTCGCTGCCCTTCGCCTGCACGCGGTAGCCGGTGCCGACGATCTCGAGCGTCTTGGAGAAGCCGTCCGTCACGCCCGTGACCATGTTGGCGACAACCGTGCGGGCCGTGCCGTGCTGCTCGCGGCTGCGCTTGTCGTCGTCGGGCCGGGTGACGACGAGCGTGCCGTCGTCGGCCTTCTCGATGGAGATGGGTTCGGCGACCGTGTGGGTCAGGGTGCCCTTGGGGCCCTTGACCGTGACGATGCTGCCGGTGATGTCGATGTCGACACCACCTGGCACGGGGATCGGAAGTCGTCCGATGCGCGACATGAGCTCGTCTCCCTTACCAGACGTAGGCCAGCACTTCGCCGCCTACGCCCTTCTTCGCACATTGCTTGTCGGTGAGCAGCCCGCCCGAGGTGGAGATGATGGCAATACCCAGCCCGCCGAGCACGCGCGGCAGGTTGGTGCCCTTCGCATACACCCGCAGACCCGGCTTGCTCACCCGGCGCACGCCGGCGATCGAGCGTTCCCGGTTCGGCCCGTACTTCAGTTGGACGACGAGGCTGCGCGCCGCGGCGTGTCCTTCGACGTCCTCGACGTGGAAGCCGGAGATGTAGCCCTCCTGCTGCAAGATCTCGGCGATGTTCGCCTTGATCTTGGAGTAGGGCACCGGAACGTTGTCGTGGTAGGCGTGGTTGGCGTTGCGAACGCGCGTCAGCATGTCCGCGATCGGGTCAGTCATCATGGCCTGTCACTCGGCCTTTCTCGGCGTGGTTTCCGCCCCTGGGCGGACCTTCGACGTAGTGGTCACCAGCTGCTCTTCGTAACGCCCGGAAGCTCGCCCCGGTGCGCCATCTCTCGCACGCAGATCCGGCACAGGCCGAACTTGCGATACACCGAATGCGGGCGACCGCACCGGCTGCACCGGGTATAGCCGCGGACGCCGAACTTCGGCTTGGCCGCGGCCTTGATGACGAGTGCCTTCTTCGCCACGTTCTCAGTCCTCCTTGAACGGGAAGCCGAGCAGCCGAAGCAACGCACGCCCCTCGTCGTCGGTCGTCGCGGTCGTCACGACGGTGATGTCCATACCGCGGAAGCGGTCGATCTTGTCCTGGTCGATCTCGTGGAACATGACTTGCTCGGTGAGACCGAACGTGTAGTTGCCGTTGCCGTCGAACTGCTTGGGCGACAGGCCACGGAAGTCGCGGATGCGGGGCAGCGCCAGCGAGAGCAACCGGTCGAGGAACTCCCACATGCGGTCGCCGCGCAACGTGACGTGCGCGCCGATCGCCATGCCTTCGCGCAGCTTGAACTGTGCGATGGACTTCTTCGCCCGGGTCACCTGAGGCTTTTGGCCGGTGATGGTCGACAGGTCTCGCACCGCACCGTCGATCAGCTTCGAGTCGCGCGCCGCGTCGCCGACGCCCATGTTGACGACGATCTTGACGAGCCCGGGGATCTGCATGACGTTGCCGTAGCTGAACTGCTCGCGCAGCTGCCCCGCGACTTCCTCGCGGTAGCGCTGCTTCAGCCGCGGTATCCCGCGCTCCTGAGTCGTGGCAGTCATGTGTTCAGATCTCCTTGCCGCAGCGCTTGCAGATGCGCACCGGACGGGTCTTGCCGGTCTCTTCGTCGACGACGTCCTGCCGGCGCCCGGTGCGGCTCGGCTTGCCACACTCGGGGCAGACCAGCATCACGTTGCTCACGTGGATCGGCGCTTCCTGAGTGACGATGCCGCCGGTCTTCGCGCCACGTGTGGTCTGGGTGATCTTGGTGTGCTTGTGGATGCGGTTGATGCCTTCGACGAGCAACCGCTCGTTGTCGGGGTAGGTCTCGATGACCTTGCCCTTGCCGCCGCGGTCCTTGCCGGAGATCACCTGCACGGTGTCGCCCTTGCGGATTCTTAAACTGGCCATCGCTTACAACACCTCCGGAGCGAGCGAGATGATGCGCATGAACTTCTTCTCGCGCAGCTCACGACCGACCGGGCCGAAGATGCGGGTTCCGCGCGGATCGCCGCCGTCCCTGATGAGCACGGCCGCGTTCTCGTCGAACTTGATGTACGAACCGTCGGGACGACGACGCTCCTTGACGGTTCGGACGACGACTGCCTTGACGACGTCGCCCTTCTTGACGCCTGCGCCGGGCAGGGCGTCCTTGACGGTGGCCACGATGACGTCACCGATTCCCGCGTAGCGCCGGCCCGAGCCACCGAGGACGCGGATGCAGAGAATAACTTTGGCACCCGTGTTGTCGGCGACTTTGAGTCGCGACTCCTGCTGAATCACTGCTGGCTCCTGCTCGATCGCTTACCGGGAACTGGCTTACCGGGACCTGACTGCCTGACTTACTTCGCCCGCTCGAGAACCTCGACCACGCGCCAACGCTTCGTCGCCGAGAGCGGCTTCGTCTCCATCAGCAACACGCGGTCGCCGACACCTGCCTCGTTCTGCTCGTCATGTGCCTTCAACCGGCTGGTACGGCGCATGACCTTGCCGTACAACGGGTGCTTGACGCGGTCCTCGACGGCGACGACGACGGTCTTGTCCATCTTGTCGCTGACGACCAGACCCTCCCGCACCTTGCGGAAGCCGCGCTTGCCCGCTTCGGCAGCGCCGGCCGGCTGGGTTCGGGTCTCACTCATGCCGCGCCGTCCTCAGGGTTGTCTTCCTTGATGATGATGCCGAGCTCCATCTCACGCATGACCGTGTAGATGCGCGCGATGTCGGTGCGCACGGCCCGCAGCCGGCCATGACTTTCCAGCTGGCCGGAGGCGAACTGGAAGCGGAGTCGAAACAACTCGTCCTTCGCTTCGCGCAACCGGTTGACGAGCTCGTCGGTCTCGAGCCCACGCAGCTCTTCGGTGTGCTTGTTCACGAGCCGTCCTCCAAAGCGAAGCGGCGGAGGCGGCGGGAAAGCAGAGTCACGACGCGTCGACCTCCCGCCGCACGAACCGGCACTTCATCGGCAGCTTGTGCATGGCACGACGCATCGCCTCGCGCGCGATCGGCTCGGGCACGCCGGCAAGCTCGAACATGACGCGGCCCGGCTTGACGTTGGCGATCCACCACTCCGGGGAACCCTTGCCGGAACCCATCCGGGTTTCGGCCGGCTTCTTGGTGAGCGGGCGGTCG
This sequence comes from uncultured Actinomycetes bacterium, assembly GCA_963782965.1. Taxonomy (GTDB): domain Bacteria; phylum Actinomycetota; class Actinomycetes; order Acidothermales; family Acidothermaceae; genus CAWALV01. Next base: position 891,130 of record CAWALV010000002.1, on the reverse strand, counting down.
GGATAGATGTTGATCCAGACCTTTCCGCCACGCCGGATGTGCCGCGTCATCGCGATACGCGCCGACTCGATCTGCCGGTTCGTGACGTACGCCGGCTCCAGCGCCTGGATGCCGAACTCGCCGAACACGACGTGCGTACCGCCCTTGGCAGCACCCGACCGACCGGGGTGGTGCTGCTTGCGGTGCTTGACCCTGCGGGGGACGAGCATGACTCAGCTCTCCTCTGCACTCGTGTCGGATGCGGCCGCCTCGGGAGCAGCAGCCTCAGGCGCGGCAGCTTCAGGCGCGGCAGCTTCAGGCGCAGCCGCCTCGGGAGCGGCCGCCTCGGGAGCGGCCGCCTCGGGAGCAGCAGCCTCGGGAGCGGCGGCCTCGGGTGCGGTGGTCTCGGGTGCCGTTGCTTGCGCGGCGGCAACCGGCGTCTCGACCGTTTCGGGCGCGGCGGGTGCCGCTTCCTCGGCGGCAGCCGTCACCGGCGCAGCGGCCGTGGCAGCGGTAGCGGTGGGGGCAGTCGGGGCGCCGGCAGCGGGTGCTTCTCGGCGTCCGCCGGCTCGCGGCGCGCGGGCCGGGCGTGCCGGCGCCCGCGGCGGGATGCGCCCCGGAACCCCTTCGTGCTCGCCCCGGCCGGCAACGCCGGGCAGGATGTCGCCCTTGAAGATCCAGACCTTCACACCGATCCGGCCGAACGTAGTCCGCGCTTCGTAGAAGCCGTAGTCGATGTCGGCACGCAGCGTGTGCAACGGCACCCGGCCCTCACGGTAGAACTCGGTGCGGCTCATCTCGGCACCGCCGAGGCGGCCGGAAACCTGAACCCGGATGCCCTTGGCGCCCGACTTCAGCGCGCTCTGCATCGCCTTGCGCATCGCCCGGCGGAACGAAACCCGCTGGGTCAGCTGCTCGGCGACGCCCTGCGCGACGAGTTGCGCGTCGATCTCGGGGTTCTTGACCTCGAGGATGTTCAGCTGCACCTGCTTGCTGGTCAGCTTCTCGAGGTCGCCACGGATGCGGTCGGCCTCCGCGCCGCGGCGTCCGATGACGATGCCGGGCCGCGCGGTGTGGATGTCGACCCGCACCCGATCCCGGGTGCGCTCGATCTCGACGCGTGAGATGCCGGCACGTTCCATGCCGCGCGTCATCATCCGCCTGATCGCGACGTCTTCCTTGACGTAGTCGCGATAGAGCTTGTCCGCGTACCAACGGCTCTTGAACTCGGTGGTGATGCCGAGCCGGAACCCGTGCGGGTTGACCTTCTGGCCCACTAGCGGGTCTCTCCTTCGTCCTCGGCAGGGTTGCCTGATTCGTCGGCGCGCTCGTCAGCGGGCTTCTTCGCCGCTGTCTTCTTCGCCGCTGTCTTCTTCGCCGCCGTCTTCTTGGCAGCAGATTCGTCGGCCGGAGCCTTCGGAGCGGCCGATTTCCCTGCAGGCGCCTTCTTGGCGGCCGTCTTCTTCGCTGCGGTGGCCTTCGCCGCCGTCTTCTTGGCGGCCGCGCCCTCGTCGGGCGCTGCGGCCTCGTCGAGTTCGACGCTCTCGGTCGTCTCGACCTCGGCAGCCGCCAACTGCTCCGTCTCGCGCGGGGCACTGCCGCGCCGCCTCGGCTTCGGGCTCGCCTCGCCGGCAACCGCAGGCGACTTCGGCGCCTGCGCTACCAACCGGACCGGCCTGGGTCGCTTCGGAACGGCGCGCTTGTTCGCGAGTGTCTCGGCCTCGGCCGGCCACGACTCGACGTGGATCGTGATGTGGCTGGTGCGCTTGCGGATGCGGTAGGCCCGCCCTTGCGCGCGCGGGCGGAAACGCTTGAGCGTCGGGCCCTCGTCGACGTACGCCTGGGAGACCACGAGGTCTTCGACCTCGAGACGCTCGTTGCGTTGCGCCGCCCAGTGCTGGGCGTTGGCAACCGCACTGGCGAGCACCTTGTACACCGACTCGCTGGCACCCTGCGGGGCGAACCGCAAAATGGCCAGCGCCTCGTCGGCGGGCAAGCCACGCACGAGGTCGACGACACGACGCGCCTTCATCGGCGCAATCGTCGAGTAGCGCAGCTTCGCCTGGGCGCGAACGACCGGGCCCGACAATGCGCGGGTGGCCGCGTTGGACGAACCGAGCGGACTAGCCACGGCGAGCCCTCCGATCGTCCTTGACGTGCCCGCGGAAGGTGCGAGTGGGCGCGAACTCGCCGAGCTTGTGCCCGACCATCGACTCGGTGATGAACACCGGGACATGCTTGCGCCCGTCGTGCACTGCGATGGTGTGGCCGAGCATGTCGGGCACGATCATCGAGCGCCGTGACCACGTCTTGATGACGTTCTTGGTGCCCTTCGAGTTTTGTGCGTCGACCTTCTTCTGGAGATGGTCGTCGACAAAGGGCCCCTTCTTCAGGCTGCGCGGCATCGCGAGGTGCTCCTAGCGCTTCTTGGACTTACGACGGCGGACGATGAGGGCATCGCTTTCCTTGCGGGCGCGGCGGGTGCGCCCTTCGGGCTTGCCCCAGGGGCTGACCGGGTGGCGACCGCCGGAGGACTTGCCTTCGCCACCACCGAGCGGGTGGTCGACCGGGTTCATGGCGACACCTCGGACGCTGGGACGCTTGCCCTTCCAGCGCAGTCGGCCCGCCTTACCCCAGTTGATGTTCGACTGCTCCGCGTTGCCGACCTCACCGACGGTTGCCCGGCAGCGGACGTCGACGTTGCGGATTTCCCCGGAGGGCATGCGCAGCTGGGCGAACGCGCCTTCCTTCGCCACGAGTTGCACGCTCGCACCGGCCGACCGCGCGATCTTCGCGCCGCCGCCGGGCCGCAGTTCGATGGCGTGGACGACGGTGCCGACCGGGATGTTGCGCAGCGGCAGGTTGTTACCGGGCTTGATGTCGCTGCTCGGGCCGGCCTCGACCGTGTCACCCTGCTGCAGCTTGGCGGGCGCCAGGATGTAGCGCTTCTCGCCGTCCGCGTAGTGCAGCAGCGCGATGCGCGCGGTGCGGTTCGGGTCGTACTCGATGTGGGCGACCTTGGCCGGCACGCCGTCCTTGTCGCCGCGCCGGAAGTCGATGACCCGGTAGGCACGCTTGTGGCCACCGCCCTGGTGACGCGTCGTCACCCGGCCGTGCACGTTGCGGCCGCCCTTGGAGTGCAGCGGGCGCACCAGCGACTTCTCCGGCTCGCTGCGAGTGAGCTCGACGAAGTCGGCCACGCTCGCGCCACGACGGCCCGGCGTCGTCGGCTTGTACTTGCGGATGCCCATCGAATCTCTTCCTTAGCTCGCTCAGCTCACCGGTACGGCGAACAGGTCGATGCGGTCGCCCGGCACCAGCGTCACGATCGCGCGCTTGGTGTCGTTGCGCTTGCCGAAGCCACCGCGCGTGCGCTTGCGCTTGCCCTGCCGGTTGATCGTGTTGACGTCTGTCACCTTGACGCTGAACACCTGCTCGACCGCGATCTTGATCTGGGTCTTGTTGGCGTGCGGCGCGACGATGAAGGTGTACTTGTTCTGGTCGAGCAGCCCGTAGCTCTTCTCCGAGATGACCGGAGCGAGCAGGACGTCACGCGGGTCGGGGATCACTTCGCGGCCTCCTCGTCGACAGCGCCGTCGCCGCCCTTGCCCAAGAAGACGTTCAGCGCGGCCTCGGTGAAGACGACGTCGTCGGCGACGAGGACGTCGTAGGTGTTGAGTTGGTCGACCGCGAGCAGGTGCACGCGCACGACGTTGCGCAGGCTCTTCCAGCCGATCTGGTCGTCGCGGTCGAGGACGACGAGCACGTTGCGGCGCTTGTCGCCAACCGCTTCGGTCAGCGCGGCGATCGCGTTCTTCGTGGAGGGCACCTCGCCCTCGACGAGCCCGCCGAGCACGTGGACGCGCCCGGCCCTCGCGCGATCGGAGAGCGCTCCGCGCAGCGCGGCGGCCTTCATCTTCTTCGGCGTCCGCTGCTCGTAGTTGCGCGGGGTGGGGCCGTGCGCCACGCCACCGCCGGCGAACTGCGGCGCCCGAGTCGAGCCCTGCCGCGCGCGGCCGGTGCCCTTCTGCCGGTACGGCTTCTTGCCGCCACCGGAGACCTCGCCGCGCGTCTTCGTGTCATGGGTGCCCTGCCGGGCGGCCGCCAGTTGGCCGACGACGACCTGGTGAATCAACGGAATGTTCACCTGGACGTCGAACACCTCGGCCGGCAGCTCGATCGTGCGCGACGTGCCCGTGACGGTCACCGTCGTGGTCTCGCTCATGCCGCACCTCCGGCCTTGCTCGCGTTGCCCTTGGCCGCCGTGTGGACGTAGACCAGGCTGCCGATCGGGCCGGGTACCGCGCCCTTGACCAGGATCAGGTTGGCGCCGGCGTCGATCGCCTGCACGGTGAGGTTCTGCGTGGTGGTCCGCACGCCGCCCATCCGGCCGGCCATCCGAACGCCCTTGAAGACGCGGGACGGCGTGGCACACGCGCCGATCGAACCGGGCGAGCGGTGCTTGCGCTCGGTGCCGTGCGAACTCGACAGGCCCTTGAAGTTGTGTCGCTTCATGACGCCCGCGAAGCCCTTGCCCTTGCTCGTGCCGACGACGTCGACCTTCTGCCCGGCCGCGAACACCTCGACGGTGACTTCCTCGCCGAGGGTGTACTCGGTCGCGTCGGCGGTGCGCACCTCTGCCAAGTAGCGGCGGGGTGGAACGCCGGCCTTGCGGAAGTGCCCGGTCTCCGGCTTGTTCACCTTGCGCGGGTCGATCGCGCCGTAGGCGATCTGCACGGCGGTGTACCCGTCGACGTCCGGCGTGCGGACCTGCGTCACGACGCAGGGTCCGGCCTGGACGACGGTCACGGGGACGACGCGTCCCGTTTCGTCGAAGACCTGTGTCATGCCGAGCTTTTCGCCCAGCAAGCCCTTGATCTGCTTAGCCATGGAAGTCGCGTCCCTCTTACAGCTTGATCTCGATGTCGACACCAGCCGGCAGGTCGAGGCGCATCAGCGAGTCGACGGTCTTGGGCGTGGGGTCGAGAATGTCGATCAGCCGCTTGTGGGTGCGCATCTCGAAGTGCTCGCGGCTGTCCTTGTACTTGTGGGGCGAACGAATCACGCAGTACACGTTCTTCTCGGTGGGCAGCGGCACGGGGCCGGCCACGTGCGCACCCGTGCGCGTCACCGTCTCGACGATCTTGCGCGCCGAGCTGTCGATGACCTCGTGGTCGTAGGCCTTGAGCCGGATGCGGATCTTCTGTCCCGCCATGGTGTGCCGGTTCCTGTCTCTCGTAACGCTGCCGGTACTGCTTGCTCGTTCTCGTGCTGGTGTTGCTTCTCGCGTGACGGCGGCCGGAGGTTGCTACCTCCGGCCGCCGTGCGCGCTACTTGAGGATCTTGGTGACGCGACCCGCACCGACCGTGCGGCCACCCTCGCGGATGGCGAACCGCAGGCCTTCCTCCATGGCGATCGGCTGGATCAGCTGGACCGTCATCTCGGTGTTGTCGCCCGGCATGACCATCTCGGTGCCCTCGGGCAGCGTGACGACGCCGGTGACGTCGGTGGTGCGGAAGTAGAACTGCGGCCGGTAGTTGTTGAAGAACGGGGTGTGGCGGCCGCCTTCGTCCTTGGACAACACGTAGACGTTGGCCTCGAACTCGGTGTGCGGTGTGATCGAGCCGGGCTTGCAGACGACCTGGCCGCGCTCGACTTCCTCGCGCTTGGTACCGCGAAGCAGGACGCCGATGTTGTCACCCGCGCGGCCCTCGTCGAGCAGCTTGCGGAACATCTCGACGCCGGTGACCGTGGTGCTCGCGGTCTTCTCGTGGATGCCGACGATCTCGATGGTCTCGCCGACCTTCACCACGCCACGCTCGACGCGACCGGTGACGACGGTGCCACGACCGGTGATCGTGAACACGTCTTCGATCGGCATCAGGAACGGCTTGTCGATCTCGCGGACCGGCTCGGGGATGTTGTCGTCGCAGGCCTTGAGCAGCTCGAGGATCGAGTCGGCCCACTTCGTGTCACCCTCGAGCGCCTTGAGCGCCGAGACGCGCACGACCGGAACGTCGTCGCCCGGGAACTCGTAGCTGCTGAGCAGCTCGCGCACCTCGAGTTCGACGAGTTCGAGAATCTCCTCGTCGTCGACGACGTCGGCCTTGTTCAGGGCGACGACGATGTAGGGGACGCCGACCTGACGGGCCAGCAGCACGTGCTCCTTGGTCTGCGGCATGGGGCCGTCAGCCGCGGAGACGACCAGGATCGCGCCGTCCATCTGCGCCGCGCCGGTGATCATGTTCTTGATGTAGTCGGCGTGACCGGGGCAGTCGACGTGCGCGTAGTGCCGGTTGTCGGTCTGGTACTCGACGTGCGCGATCGAGATCGTGATGCCGCGGGCCTTCTCCTCCGGCGCCTTGTCGATCTGGTCGAACGGCGTGAAGGGATTGAGGTCCGGGTGTGCGTCGTGCAGGACCTTCGTGATGGCCGCTGTCAGCGTCGTCTTGCCATGGTCGATGTGACCGATGGTGCCGATGTTGACGTGCGGCTTGGTCCGCTCGAACTTCGCCTTCGCCACTGGGTGCTCCTTGAGGATGGATTACTTCGCCGTACGACGTGCGGGACTGTTGGATTGATTGGTCGGTTGGTTGTGGCTACTCGCCACGGGCCTTCTTGATGATCTCCTCCGCGACGCCCTTGGGGACCTCGGCGTAGGAGTCGAACTCCATGCTGTAGCTCGCCCGGCCTTGCGTGCGACTGCGCAAGTCGCCCACGTAACCGAACATCTCCGAGAGCGGCACCTGGGCCCGGATGACCCGGGTACCCGCGATGTCGTCCATCGCCTGCATGATGCCGCGGCGGCTGTTGATATCGCCGATGACGTCGCCCATGTAGTCCTCGGGCGTACGCACCTCGACCGCCATGATCGGCTCGAGCAACACCGGGTCGGCCTTGCGCGCGGCCTCCTTGAACGCCATCGAACCGGCGATCTTGAACGCGAGCTCGGAGGAGTCGACGTCGTGGAACGCGCCGTCTTGGAGCGTGACCACGATGTTGACCATCGGATAGCCGGCCAGGACGCCGAACTCCATCGCCTCCTGGCAACCGGCGTCGACCGCAGGGATGTACTCCCGCGGGATTCGACCACCGGAGACCTTGTTGACGAACTCGTACCCGGCGTCGCCGTCAGCGCCGCCGCCCGGTTCGACGTCGATGATCACGCGGGCGAACTGCCCGGAGCCACCGGTCTGCTTCTTGTGGGTGTAGTCGACCTTCTCGATCTTGCGGCGGATGGTCTCGCGGTAAGCGACCTGCGGCTTGCCCACGTTGGCTTCCACGTTGAACTCGCGCTTCATGCGGTCGACGAGGATGTCGAGGTGGAGTTCGCCCATGCCGGCGATGATGGTCTGACCCGTCTCCTCGTCGGTGTGCACCTGGAAGGTGGGGTCTTCCTCCGCGAGCCGCTGGATGGCCGTACCGAGCTTTTCCTGGTCGGCCTTCGTCTTGGGCTCGATCGCGACGTTGATGACCGGGGTCGGGAACGTCATCGACTCCAGCAGTACCGGGTCGTTGGCGTCGCAGAGGGTGTCGCCGGTGGTGGTCTGCTTCAGACCCGCGACCGCGACGATCTGACCGGCGCCCGCCGATTCGATGTCCTCCTGCTTGTTCGCGTGCATGCGAAGCAGGCGACCGATGCGTTCCTTCCTGTCCTTCGTGGAGTTCAGCATCGACGATCCGGCGACCAACCTGCCGGAGTAGATGCGCAGGTAGGTGAGCTTGCCGAGGTACTTGTCGCTCATGATCTTGAACGCCAGCGCGGCGAGCGGCTGGTCGTCGCGCGGCTCGCGGAGGACCTCGACCGAAGGGTCGCCGGGCTTGTGGCCGACGATGCTGCCGACCTCGACCGGGCTCGGCAGGTAGTCGGTGATCGCGTCGAGCATCGGCTGCACGCCCTTGTTCTTGAACGCGCTGCCGCACAGCACCGGCGTGAGCTTGCCGGCGACCGTGGCCCGGCGGATGCCGTGCTTGATCTGCTCGACCGTGGGAGCAGCACCCTCGAGGAACAGCTCCATCATCTCGTCGTCGTTCTCGGCGAGCGTCTCGATGAGCCGGTCCCGCCACTCGCGCACGACCTCGCGGTGGTCGGACGGAACGTCGACGACCTCGTAGGCTTCGCCCTTGCCCTCACCGCTCCACAGCAGGGCCCGAGATTCGACCAGGTCGATGACGCCCTTGAAGTCGGCCTCGACGCCCCACGGCAACTGGATGACCAGCGGGACGGCGTTCAGCCGGGTGACGATCATGTCGACGGTGCGGTGGAACTCGGCGCCGACGCGGTCCATCTTGTTGACGAAGCAGATCCGCGGAACCTTGTACTTGTCGGCCTGCCGCCAGACGGTCTCGGACTGCGGCTCGACACCGGCGACAGCGTCGAAGACCGCCACCGCGCCGTCGAGCACGCGCAACGAACGCTCGACCTCGACGGTGAAGTCGACGTGGCCGGGCGTGTCGATGATGTTGATCGTGTGACCGTTCCACTGGCAGGTCGTCGCCGCCGACGTGATCGTGATGCCGCGCTCTTGCTCTTGCGCCATCCAGTCCATCGTGGCGGAGCCCTCGTGGACCTCACCGATCTTGTAGTTGATGCCGGTGTAGAAGAGGATCCGCTCCGTCGTCGTGGTCTTGCCCGCGTCGATATGGGCCATGATCCCGATGTTGCGGACCTTGCCCAGGTCGGTCATGAGGTCTGTTGCCACTTTGTTGCGTGCTCTCTCTTCGTTACCAGCGGTAGTGCGCGAAGGCCCGGTTGGACTCCGCCATCTTGTGGGTGTCTTCGCGGCGCTTGACGCTTGCGCCAAGGCCGTTGCTCGCGTCGAGCAGCTCGTTCATCAGCCGCTCGGTCATCGTCTTCTCACGTCGCGCCTTGGAGTAGCCGACGAGCCAGCGCAGCGCGAGCGTCGTGCTGCGAGGCCCCTTGACCTCGACCGGCACCTGGTAGGTGGCGCCACCGACTCGGCGGCTACGCACCTCGAGGGTCGGCTTGACGTTGTCGAGCGCGCGCTTGAGCGTGATCACCGGGTCGGTGCCGGTCTTCGTCCGGCAGCCCTCGAGGGCGCCGTAGACGATGCTCTCGGCGAGCGACCGCTTGCCGCTCGTGAGCACCTTGTTGACCAGGGCGCTGACCAGCGGCGAGCCGTAGACCGGGTCGACGATGACCGGGCGCTTGGGGGCCGGACCCTTGCGCGGCATTAGCTCTTCTCCTTCTTCGCGCCGTAGCGGCTGCGGGCCTGCTTGCGGTTGCGGACGCCCTGGGTGTCGAGCGAGCCACGGATGATCTTGTACCGGACGCCGGGGAGGTCCTTCACCCGGCCGCCGCGGACGAGCACGATCGAGTGCTCCTGCAAGTTGTGGCCGACACCGGGGATGTAGGCCGTCACTTCGACGCCGGTCGTCAGCCGCACGCGCGCGACCTTGCGCAGCGCGGAGTTCGGCTTCTTCGGCGTGGTCGTGTAGACGCGCGTGCAAACGCCACGCCGCTGGGGTGACCCCTTCAGCGCCGGCGTCTTGGTCTTGCCGACCTTTTCCTGCCGGCCCTTGCGGACCAGCTGCTGGATCGTGGGCATGGGCGCCTTTCGATGTCCCGGTGTCCTGCTCTTGCTCTGCTGCTTGCGTCTTGTTGCCGTCTTGCTCTCGTGCCTTGCTCTCGTGCCGCCTTGCCCTCGTCCACCCCCGCCGACCCACGCGGTCGGGCGTGTCGCCGAGCCGCACACCGGCCCGCCGATCTGCTCGACGTTGGTGAAGGTCCCGGTGCCACCCGGCGGCCGAAACTCCGGCCAAGCGCGGCACACGCAGGAGTGGCCCAGGGGAACCCAGGCACGAGGAGCAAGGTTACCCAGCCCGACGCCACAGGTCAAAACCGCCCCCGGCATCGGGTCCCGGCGCCCGCGACGTTCGGGGCCAACGGCGTCTTGTCTTGCTGAAGGGTTCGTGCAACAGGTTGCACGAACCCTTCAGCAAACGACCGCTACAACCGGGCCGGCGCCCGACAATCGCCGTCAGCGGTTGTCGAAGCGTCCGTAGTCGTACTCCTCCAACGGAACGGCCTGGCCGGAGCCGGTGCCGAACCTGGAGTAGTCGTCGTCGAACCCGGCGCCGTCGTAGCCGGCCATCGAGTACACCGCCGCCCGGGCTTCCTCCGTCGGCTCCACCCTGATGTTGCGGTAGCGAGGCAGCCCGGTGCCGGCCGGGATGAGCTTGCCGATGATGACGTTTTCCTTCAGCCCCAGCAGCGGGTCGGACTTCGCGTGGATGGCGGCGTCAGTGAGCACCCGCGTCGTCTCCTGGAAGGATGCCGCGGACAGCCACGACTCGGTCGCGAGCGAGGCCTTGGTGATACCCATCAGAACGGGCCGCGCGGACGCCGGGGTGCCACCCTCGGCGACGACCCGGCGGTTCTCGGCCTCGAAGCGAGGCCGCTCGACCAGCTCCCCGGGCAGGAAGTCGGCGTCGCCGGACTCGAGGATGTTCACCCGCTTGAGCATCTGCCGCACGATGATCTCGATGTGCTTGTCGTGGATCGGCACACCCTGGCTGCGGTACACCTCCTGGACCTCGTGCACCAGGTGCACCTGGACGGCGCGCGGGCCGAGGATCCGCAGCACCTCGTGCGGGTTGACCGTGCCGTCGATGAGCTGCTCGCCGACCTCGACGTGAGTGCCGTCGGAGACCCGCAGCCGTGACCGCTTCGACACCGGGTAAGCGATCTCCTCAGACCCGTCGTCGGGGGTGACGACGATCTTTCGCGCCTTGTCGGTGTCTTCGATCGTGACCCGGCCGGCGACCTCGGAGATGGGCGCCACGCCCTTGGGCTGGCGTGCCTCGAACAGCTCGACGACGCGCGGCAGACCGTGGGTGATGTCCTCACCGGCCACACCACCGGTGTGGAAGGTACGCATGGTCAGCTGCGTGCCAGGCTCACCGATCGACTGAGCGGCGATGATGCCGACGGCCTCACCGACGTCGACCGTCTTGCCGGTCGCCAGCGAGCGGCCGTAGCACGCCGAGCAGGCGCCGACCTTCGACTCGCACGTCAACACACTGCGCACCTTCACCTCGGTGACGCCGTGGGCGACGAGTTCGCCGATGGTGAGGTCGCCGAGGTCGCTGCCCCTGGGCGAGAGAACCTTGCCGTCGCGGGAGACCTCCTCGGCGAGCGTACGGGCGTAGACGCCCGTCTCGACCGTGCTGGCCCGGGTCACCGTGCCGTCACTGGCCGCAACGCCGATGCGCATCATGATGCCGCGCTCGGTACCGCAGTCCTCCTCGCGGATGATGACGTCCTGCGAGACGTCGACCAGCCGCCGAGTCAGGTAGCCGGAGTCGGCGGTCCGCAGGGCGGTGTCGGCCAGACCCTTCCGAGCGCCGTGGGTGGAGATGAAGTACTCCAGCACGGAGAGACCCTCGCGGAAGTTCGCCTTGATCGGCCGCGGGATGATCTCGCCCTTCGGGTTGGCCACCAGACCACGCATACCGGCGATCTGACGCACCTGCATCATGTTTCCGCGGGCACCGGAGTTCACCATCATGAACACCGGGTTCTCCTTCGGGAAGTTCGACTCCATCTCCCGCGCGACGTCGACCGTGGCCTGGGTCCAGATCTCGATGAGTGCCTGCCGGCGCTCGTCGTCGGTGATCAGGCCGCGCTCGAACTGCTTCTGCACGGTGTCGGCCTTGGCCTCGTACTCCTCGAGGATCTCCTGCTTGCGCGGCGGCGTGACGACGTCGGAGATCGAGATCGTCACCCCGGCGCGGGTCGCCCAGTGGAATCCGGCCGCCTTCATCGCGTCGAGGGTCGCCGCGACGATGACCTTCGGATAGCGCTCGGCGAGGTCGTTGACGATCGTCGACAGGTCGCGCTTGGTGATGGCGAAGTTGACGAACCGGTAGTCCTCGGGCAGCGCCTCGTTGAAGATCACTCGACCCAGCGTGGTCTCGACGATCAGCGGCTGGCCGGGCTCCCAGCCCTCCGGTGGGGTCCAGCTGCCGTCACCGTTGTCGACCTCGGGCACGTCCTTCAGCCGCACCCGGACCCGGGCCTGCAGGTCGAGGTCGCCGAGATCCTTGGCCATGATCGCTTCGGCGTCGGAAGCGAACACCCGCCCCTCACCCTTGGCGCCTTCCTTGACCCCGGTCAGGTAGTAGATGCCGAGCACCATGTCCTGGCTGGGCATCGTGACAGGGCGGCCGTCAGCCGGCTTGAGGATGTTGTTGCTGGACAGCATCAGAATCCGCGCCTCGGCCTGCGCCTCGGCCGACAGCGGCAGGTGCACGGCCATCTGGTCGCCGTCGAAGTCGGCGTTGAACGCCGCACAGACCAGCGGGTGGATCTGGATGGCCTTGCCCTCGACCAGCTGCGGCTCGAAAGCCTGGATGCCGAGGCGGTGCAGGGTCGGCGCGCGGTTCAGCAGCACCGGGTGCTCACGGATGACCTCTTCGAGGACGTCCCACACCATGGCGTAGCGCGCGGTGCCACCGGTGGCCCGCTCGACCATGCGCTTGGCGCTCTTGATGTTCTGCGCGTGGTTGAGGTCGACCAGCCGCTTCATGACGAAGGGCTTGAACAGCTCCAGCGCCATGACCTTGGGCAGACCGCATTGGTGCAGCTTGAGCTGCGGACCGACGACGATGACCGAACGCGCCGAGTAGTCGACGCGCTTGCCGAGCAGGTTCTGCCGGAACCGGCCCTGCTTGCCCTTGAGCATGTCCGAGAGCGACTTCAGCGGGCGGTTGCCCGGGCCGGTGACCGGGCGTCCGCGGCGGCCGTTGTCGAACAGCGCGTCGACGGCCTCCTGCAGCATCCGCTTCTCGTTGTTGACGATGATCTCGGGCGCGCCGAGGTCGAGCAGCCGCTTCAACCGGTTGTTGCGGTTGATCACCCGGCGGTACAGGTCGTTCAGGTCGGACGTCGCGAAGCGGCCGCCGTCCAGCTGCACCATCGGCCGCAGGTCCGGCGGGATCACCGGCACGCAGTCGAGGACCATGCCCATCGGCGAGTTACGAGTGTTGAGGAACGCCGAGACGACCTTCAGCCGCTTGAGCGCGCGGGCCTTCTTCTGCCCCTTGCCGTTGCGAATCTGGTCGCGCAGCGTCTCGGCCTCGGCTTCGAGGTCGAAGGACTCCAGCCGCTCCTGCAGCGCCTGGGCGCCCATGCCGCCGCGGAAGTAGGGCCCGAACCGCTCGCGCATCTCGCGGTAGAGCAGCTCGTCACCCTCGAGGTCTTGCACCTTGAGGTTCTTGAACCGGTTGAACACTTCGTCGAGCCGGTCCATGTCGCGCTGGGCACGCTCGCGCAGCTGCCGCATCTCGCGCTCGGCACCTTCACGCACCTTGCGCTTCGCGTCGCTCTTGGCGCCTTCGGCCTCCAGCGCCGCCAGGTCTTCCTCGAGCTTGCGCGCCCGACCCTCGACGTCGACGTTCTTGCGGTCCTCGATCTCCTGGCGCTCGACCGAAATCTGCGCCTCGAGGCTCGGCAGGTCGCGGTGGCGGGCCTCCTCGTCGACCCAGGTGACCATGTAGGCGGCGAAGTAGATGATCTTCTCGAGGTCCTTGGGAGCGAGGTCGAGAAGGTAGCCGAGCCGGCTCGGCACACCCTTGAAGTACCAGATGTGCGTGACCGGTGCGGCGAGTTCGATGTGACCCATCCGCTCGCGGCGCACCTTGGCCCGGGTGACTTCGACGCCACACCGCTCGCAGATGATGCCCTTGAAGCGGACCCGCTTGTACTTGCCGCAGTAGCACTCCCAGTCGCGAGTGGGTCCGAAGATTTTCTCGCAGAACAGGCCGTCCTTCTCAGGACGCAGAGTGCGGTAGTTGATGGTCTCGGGCTTCTTCACCTCGCCGTGCGACCACTGACGGATGTCGTCAGCGGTAGCCAGGCCGATACGCAACTCGTCGAAGAAGTTGACGTCGAGCAAGGGGGTTCCTTCTTTCGCTTCCAGCAAGCGGGGGTGCCGGTGACTGCTTGGTTGCTACTAGACCTCTTCGACGCTGCTCGGCTCACGCCGGGACAGGTCGATGCCGAGTTCTTCGGCGGCGCGGAAGACCTCGTCGTCGGTGTCGCGCATCTCCAGGGTCATGCCGTCGCTGGAGAGCACCTCGACGTTGAGGCACAGCGACTGCATCTCCTTCACGAGCACCTTGAACGACTCGGGGATGCCGGGCTCGGGGATGTTCTCGCCCTTGACGATCGCCTCGTAGACCTTCACCCGGCCCAGCACGTCGTCGGACTTGATCGTGAGCAGCTCCTGCAACGCGTATGCCGCGCCGTAGGCCTCGAGCGCCCAGACCTCCATCTCACCGAACCGCTGGCCACCGAACTGCGCCTTACCACCGAGCGGCTGCTGGGTGATCATCGAGTACGGGCCGGTCGAGCGGGCGTGCAGCTTGTCGTCGACCAGGTGGTGCAGTTTGAGGATGTAGATGTAGCCGACGCTCACCGGGGCCGGGTACAGCTCGCCGGACCGCCCGTCGTACAGCCGGGCCTTGCCGGTCGGCTCGACCATGCGCATGCCGTCTTCGTTCGGCAACGTCGACCCGAGCAGGCCGGTGATCTCGTCCTCGCGGGCACCGTCGAAGACCGGGGTGGCGACGAGCGTGTTCGGCGGCGCCTCGAGCGCGCCGATGCTCGCCAAGCGCTGCTGCCAGCCGTCGGCGTTACCGTCGATCTTCCAGCCGGAACGCGCCGCCCAACCGAGGTGCGTCTCGAGCACCTGGCCGACGTTCATCCGGTTCGGCACGCCCAGCGGGTTCAAGACGATGTCCACAGGCGTTCCGTCTTCGAGGAACGGCATGTCCTCTTCCGGCAGAATCTTGGCGATGACGCCCTTGTTCCCGTGCCGGCCGGCCAGCTTGTCGCCGTCCGTGATCTTGCGCTTCTGCGCCACGTACACGCGCACCAGCTCGTTCACGCCGGGCGGCAGCTCGGCGTCGTCGCGGGTGAAGACCTTGACGTCGATCACCTTGCCCGACTCGCCGTGCGGCACCTTCAGCGAGGTGTCGCGCACCTCGCGCGCCTTCTCACCGAAGATCGCCCGCAGCAGTCGCTCTTCGGGGGTGAGTTCGGTCTCGCCCTTGGGCGTGACCTTGCCGACCAGGACGTCGCCAGGGACGACGTCGGCGCCGATGCGGATGATGCCGCGCTCGTCGAGGTCGGCGAGAACTTCCTCGCTGACGTTCGGGATGTCGCGGGTGATCTCCTCAGGCCCGAGCTTGGTGTCACGGGCGTCGACCTCGTGCTCCTCGATGTGGATCGAGGAGAGGACGTCGTCCTTCACCACGCGCTGCGAAAGGATGATCGCGTCTTCGTAGTTGTGACCCTCCCACGGCATGAACGCGACCAGCAGGTTGCGGCCGAGCGCCAGCTCACCCTTGTCGGTGCAGGGCCCGTCGGCGATCGGACTGTTGACCTCGACCCGCTGGCCCTCGTCGACGATCGGTCGCTGGTTGGTGCAGGTGCCCTGGTTGGAGCGGCGGAACTTGGCCAACCGGTAGGTCTGGCGCGTACCGTCGTCGGCCATCACCGTGACGGCATCGGCCGAGACTTCCTCGACCACGCCGGCCTTGCTGGCGACGACGACGTCGCCGGCGTCGACCGCGGCGCGGTATTCCATCCCGGTGCCGACGAGCGGCGCCTCGGTCTTGAGCAACGGCACCGCCTGGCGTTGCATGTTCGAGCCCATCAGCGCGCGGTTGGCGTCGTCGTGCTCGAGGAACGGGATCATCGAGGTGCCGACCGACACCATCTGCCGCGGCGAAACGTCCATGTAGTCGACGTCGCTCGGCGGCACCAGGTCGACCTCGCCGCCCTTGCGTCGCACCAGGACACGGTCTTCGGCGAAGCTGTTGTCGGCCGTCAGCGGGGCGTTCGCCTGCGCGATGACGTAACGGTCTTCGAGGTCGGCGGTGAGGTAGTCGACGTGGTCGGTGACCTTGCCCTTCTCGACCTTGCGATACGGCGTCTCGACGAAGCCGAACGCGTTGATCCGGCCGTACGTGGCGAGGGAGCCGATCAGGCCGATGTTCGGGCCTTCCGGGGTCTCGATCGGGCACATCCGGCCGTAGTGGCTGGGGTGCACGTCACGCACTTCGAAGCCGGCGCGGTCACGTGACAGACCACCCGGGCCGAGCGCCGACAGGCGCCGCTTGTGCGTGAGGCCGGCGAGCGGGTTGGTCTGGTCCATGAACTGCGAGAGCTGGGAGGTGCCGAAGAACTCCTTGATGCTCGCCACGACCGGGCGGATGTTGATCAAGGTCTGCGGCGTGATCGCCTCGACGTCCTGCGTGGTCATCCGCTCGCGGACCACCCGCTCCATCCGGGCCAGGCCGAGCCGCACCTGGTTTTGGATCAGCTCGCCGACCGTGCGCAGGCGCCGGTTGCCGAAGTGGTCGATGTCGTCTTCCTCGACGATCGCCGAGCGGCCGGCGACGTTCATCTCGGTCTCGCCTGCGTGCAGGCGAACGATGTATTCGATGGTCGCGACGATGTCGTCTTCGGTGAGCGTGCCCTGGCTGAAGGGCAGGTCGAGCCCCAGCTTCTTGTTGATCTTGTAGCGACCGACCTTCGCGAGGTCGTAGCGCTTGGAGTTGAAGTACAGGTTGTCGAGCAACGTCTGCGCAGCCTCGCGCGTGGGCGGCTCACCCGGGCGCAGCTTGCGGTAGATGTCGACGAGCGCTTCGTCCTGGGTGGTGACGTGGTCCTTCTCCAGGGTCGCCCGCACCGACTCGTACTGGCCGAAACGCTCGAGGATGCGAGCGGCGTCCCAACCGAGTGCCTTCAGCAACACGGTGACGCTCTGCTTGCGCTTGCGGTCGATCCGGACGCCGACAGCGTCACGCTTGTCGATCTCGAACTCCAGCCAGGCGCCGCGGCTGGGGATGATCTTGCAGCCGAACACGTCCTTGTCGGAGACCTTGTCGATCGTCTTGTCGAAGTAGACGCCCGGAGACCGCACCAGCTGCGAAACGACGACGCGCTCGGTGCCGTTGATGATGAACGTGCCCTTGTCGGTCATGAGCGGGAAGTCGCCCATGAACACGGTCTGGCTCTTGATCTCGCCGGTGGCGTTGTTCACGAACTCGGCGGTGACGAACATCGGCACGGAGTAGGTGAAGTCGCGCTCCTTGCACTCCTCCATCGAGTTCTTCGGTGGCTCGAAGCGATGGTCGCGAAACGAGAGCGACATGGTGCCGGAGAAGTCTTCGATCGGGCTGATCTCATCGAAGATCTCTTCCAGCCCGGACGACGTGTTGACGTCGCCACGCCCGTTGTCAACGGCGGCCTGGACACGCGCCTTCCAGGCGTCATTGCCGAGCAGCCAGTCGAAGGACTCGACCTGCAGCGCGAGCAGGTTGGGCAACTCGAGGGGTTCGTGAATCTTGGCGAAGGAAACGCGGCGGGAGACCGAAGCAGATGTGCGGGAGGCGGATGCCGATGTGCTGCGCGAGGCGGCCAAGTGGGGGTCCTTCCAGGGCTCGCGGTGTCAACGCGGTGTATCGCGGTCATCGTGTGTCATCGTGGCGGTGCCACCGTGAGGCGTCACGTGCGCACGATTGATCTCCCGCCTTTCGACGGGAGATCAGAAGACAGCGCAAAGGGGCAGTGTAGCCAATTGGCGCACTGCTGTCGAGGCGCGTTCTCTCGAACGCGCCTTGCAAATGGCGGCCGCCGGGTACGCAACCGACGCTGACCTGGCCCGCAAGGGCCTCGTCTGCGCCGGCCTCCCCCCGGGACCGCCCTGGAAGTCAGCCGATGTGTTCACAGCCACTGCCGAGGATGCGCGCTAATCCCCGCCCGCGTCAAGCCGCCGAACGGGGTCGAGTCGGGGTTACTTGAGAGTCACCTTCGCGCCGGCGCCCTCGAGGGCGGCCTTCGCCTTGTCGGCGGCTTCCTTGTTCACCTTCTCGAGCACGGGCTTGGGGGCGCCGTCCACGAGGTCCTTGGCCTCCTTCAGGCCGAGGTTGGTGAGTTCGCGCACCGCCTTGATGACCTGGATCTTCTGCGCGCCGGCCTCGTCGAGGACGACGTCGAACTCGTCCTGCTCCTCGGCGGCCTCAGCGGCGGCGCCGCCTCCGGAAGCCGGTGCAGCTGCGACGGCGACGGGTGCGGCCGCGGTCACGCCGAAGGTCTCTTCGAACTCCTTCACGAACTCGGAGAGTTCGAGGAGCGAAAGCTCCTTGAATGCGTCGATGAGCTCGCTGGTGCTGAGCTTCGCCATGAGGGCGGTCCTTCCTTACGAACGGGCGGGGTCTGCCGCGCCGTGGGTGAGTGGGGCTAGAGGGCGGATGGTCGGGGCGTCAGGACTGGTCGTCAGGTTCGGCCGGCTCGGCGCTAGCAGCGGGTTCGGCGCTGTCGGCCGGCTCGGCGCTGTCAGCGGGTTCGGCCGGCTCGGCGGGTGCAGCCGGCTCGGCGGATGCAGCCGGCTCGGCGCTGTCAGCGGGTGCAGCCGGCTCGGCGAGTGCGGCCGGCGCGCCCTCGGCGAGCTTGGCGCGCAGCGCGTCGGCCAGGCGGGCGGCTTGCGCCAACGGTGCCTGGAACATCGCCGCCGCGCGGGCGAGGGTGGCGTTGGCGGCACCTGCCACCTTTGCCAGCAGCACTTCACGCGACTCGAGATCGGCGAGCTTGGCGATCTCCGCGGCCGAGACGAGCTTGCCGTCGAGGACACCGCCCTTGATCACCAGCAGCGGGTGCGCCCTGGCGAAATCGCGAAGCCCCTTGGCTGCTTCGACCGGATCGCCGGCGACGAACGCGATCGCCGACGGCCCCTGCAGCATCGGCTCCAGCTGGTCGAGACCGGCATCGCGCACTGCGATCTTCGACAGGGTGTTCTTCACGACGGCGTACTGCGTGGTGGTGCCGAGATTGCGCCGGAGCTCGGTGAGCTGCGCGACGCTCAATCCGCGGTACTCCGTGAGCACGGCCGCGTTCGAGCTGCGGAATTGCTCCGCCAACTCGGCAACGGCGCTCGCCTTGTCGGGCCTTGGCATGGGGCCGTAGCTCCTTCCGGGGTGGTGCGAATGATGCTGGCTGACCGCCGTCACCGCGCCGAAGGTGCCGGCAAAACGAAACGCCCCGCGCGGCGCACGGGGCGTACCGGTCGACCGTGGCCGACCGAACGAAACGCGAACCTGCGCGGGCCGTCCGCTCTCGCGGAACCTTCGGGCGTTCGAACCTGTGCGTTACCAGGTCCGTGGACGCCGACCGGCGGTCTGTGGCGGGTCAAGCGTACGGGCGCAAGCGCCCAGGGTCAAAACAGGGGTCAAACGGGTCATGACAGGGACCAAGACAGGGGTGAGAGGCGGGCCGGCTGGACCCGAACCTCGGGGCGCTCGTCAACGAACGGCGCCGAGTGAAGGGTTTCGGCTGCCTCTGAGCCCAGGGCGGCAGCGACAGCACAAACCCTTCACCGGGTGAGGGTCCCCAACCCTCGGGCGGGCGCCAACCGTCGGGCGGGCCTACCCGTAAGGCGAGCCGGCTCAGGCCGAGGCGTCGTCCGCCAAGAGGTTGCGGACCCGGTTCGGGTCGACCGGGATGCCCGGGCCCATCGTCGTCGTGATCGTGGCCTTCTTCACGTATCGGCCCTTGGCCGCAGAAGGCTTCAACCGCAGGACCTCATCGACCGCGGCCGCGTAGTTCTCGACCAGCTGTTCGTCGGTGAAGCTGGTCTTGCCGATGATGAAGTGCAGGTTGGACTGACGGTCGACCCGAAACTCGATCTTGCCGCCCTTGATGTCGGACACCGCCTTGGCGACATCGTTGGTGACCGTGCCGGTCTTCGGGTTGGGCATCAGCCCGCGGGGGCCGAGCACGCGGCCGAGCCGGCCCACCTTGCCCATCATGTCGGGGGTGGCCACCGCCGAGTCGAAGTCGAGGAACCCGCCGGCAACGCGGTCGATGAGCTCGTCGGCACCGACGATGTCGGCGCCGGCGGCGCGAGCCTCCTCGGCGCGGTCGCCGGTCGCGAACACCAGCACGCGCGCGGTCTTGCCCGTGCCGTGCGGGAGGTTCACCGTGCCGCGGACCATCTGGTCGGCCTTACGCGGGTCGACGCCGAGCCGCATCGCCACTTCGACGGTGGCGGCGCCCTTCATGGTCGAGGTCTCCCGGGCCAGCCGGACGGCGTCGAGTGGCGCATAGAGCTTCGTGGCGTCGACCTTTTCGGCCGCTGCGGTGTAGGACTTGCTGCGCTTCATTGCTGTCTCCTGTGTCTTGCATCGATCGGAGGTCGTGGTACGTCGGACCGCGCCCGGCCCTCCCACGTGGTTGAACGGATGGCGCTACTCGCTGACGGTGACGCCCATCGAACGCGCCGTTCCCGCGATGATCTTCTCCGCCGCGTCGAGGTCGCGGGCGTTGAGGTCGGGCAGCTTGGCTTGCGCGATCTCGCGGACCTGCGCCCGGGTCAGGTTGGCGACCTTGGCGGTGTGCGGAGTGGCCGAGCCCTTGTCGACGCCGGCGGCCTTCTTGATCAACTCCGGCGCGGGAGGCGTCTTCGTGATGAACGTGAACGAGCGGTCTTCGTACACGGAGATCTCGACCGGGATCACGTTGCCGCGCTGCGCCTCGGTGGCCGCGTTGTACTGCTTGCAGAACTCCATGATGTTGACGCCGTGCTGGCCCAGCGCCGGGCCGATCGGCGGTGCGGGAGTCGCGGCGCCGGCATTGATCTGCAGCTTGATGATCGCCGCGAGCTTCTTCTTCGGGGGCATGGCGTTCCTTCGCAAGTCCTACGGGACGGATCTCGGCACCGATGAGGAGCCCGAGCCTGACAAGGATAGAGGACGGCGAGGGGTGCCCGCTCTCCGGCGTCCGGAGCGCGGTGGCCTCCTGCCGCGAACTACAGCTTGGCCACCTGGCCGAACGACAACTCGACCGGGGTCTCGCGGCCGAAGATCGACACCAGCACCTTCAGTTTCTGCTGGTCGCCGTTGATCTCGCTGATGGTCGCCGGCAGCGTGGCGAACGGACCGTCCATCACGGTGACCGACTCGCCGACCTCGAAGTCGACGATCTTCGGCGCGGCTGCGGCAGCGGCGGCCTTCTGTTCCTTGGTCGGAGGAGCCAGGAAGCGGACGACCTCGTCGAGCGTCAGAGGTGAAGGCTTGCTGGAACTCGACCCGACGAACCCGGTGACTGCCGGGGTGTAGCGGACCGCCGACCACGACTCGTCGCTCATCTCCATGCGAACGAGCAGGTAGCCGGGAAAGACGTTGCGCTTCACGGTCTGCCGCTTGCCGTTCTTGATCTCGACGGCCTCTTCTTGAGGGACTTCGATCTGGTAGATGAAGTCCTCCATGTTCAGCGACTGGACCCGGCTCTCGAGGTTGGCCTTCGCCTTGTTCTCGTAGCCGGCGTACGTGTGCACCACGTACCAGTCGCCGGGCGCGCTCCGAAGTGCGCGCCGGAACTCCTCCGCCGGATCCTCTTCCTCGTCAGCGACATCAGCCTGCACATCGGGTTGATCCGCGGGCCCGGAGGCATCGGCCCCATCGGCCCCATCGGCGGTGTCGGCCGGATCGGCCGCATCCGCCACGTCGACCGCGACTGCCGCCTGCGCACCGGCGTCGGGCTCGGTGCCCGGCGTGTCGTCGCGAGGGCCGTCGGCGCCGTCGGTGGGCCACGGGGACTCGGTCACTGGCTCGTCGCTTCCTGGTCGTTTTCCTGTCGGGGGATGCCGGTCGGTCCTGCCTGGGCGAAGGTGTTAGCCGAAAATCTTCAGCACGCCCCAGTGCGCGCCGTAGTCGAGGCCGGCGACGATGAGGATCATCACCACGGCGAACACGAGCGTGACGATCGTGTAGGCGATGAGCTCCTTGCGAGTCGGCCAGATGACCTTGCGCAGCTCGGCGACGATCTGGCGATACCACAGCCCGAACCGCTGAGCGGCGTTCCGGCGCTCGCCCGGACGGCCGGATCGCCGCTGGGGCGAACTCGTCGCGCTCGTCGTGTCGCTCACGTCAACCCATCCTTCACAGTTTCTCTGGAGCTGCAGGGCAGGAGGGACTCGAACCCCCAACCGCCGGTTTTGGAGACCGGAACTCTGCCAATTGAGCTACTGCCCTTCGCGATCACACCGAAGACGGGCGGACCAGCTTCGACAGTGTACGTGGCCCGGTGGAAACGGTCGAACGCGACGCCGCGGCCGCCCACCTGCGGTTGCAGATTCGCCGCCACCAACCGATAACTGGCGCGCCATGGAGAGCGACCGCATGCGACCATAACTGCCATGACTGACCCGCATGCCACGAGTTCCCAAACCGCTGCGACAAGCCGGGTGTCCCGCCGGATCGGCTCGATCGCGGAGTCGGCAACCCTCGCCGTCGACGCCAAGGCGAAGGCGTTGAAGGCGGCCGGCCGCCCGGTCATCGGGTTCGGCGCGGGCGAACCCGATTTCCCGACGCCGCCGGCGATCGTCGAGGCCGCCGTGCTGGCCGCGCGCGACCCGAAGAACCACCGCTACACCCCGACGCCGGGCCTGCCCGAACTGCGGGAGGCCGTCGCCGCGAAGACGGCCCGCGACTCCGGACTTCAGGTCGCCGCGAAGCAGGTGCTGATCACCAACGGCGGGAAGCAAGCGGTCTACGAGGCGTTCGCGACGCTCCTCGACCCCGGCGACGAGGTCCTGCTCCCGGCCCCGTACTGGACGACGTACCCGGAGGCCATCGCGCTGGCCGGCGGCGTCGTGGTCGAGGTCGCGACCGACGAGTCGAGCGGCTTTCGCGCCGGCGTCGAGCAGCTGGAAGCAGCTCGCACGCCCAGGACGAAGGTGCTGCTGTTCTGCTCGCCGTCCAACCCGACCGGAGCCGTCTACTCCCCCGAGCAGGTCGAGGCGATCGGCCGCTGGGCCGTCGAGCACGGCATCTGGGTGGTCACCGACGAGATCTACGAGCACCTCGTCTACGGCAACGCCGTGTTCTCGTCGATGCCCGTCGTCGTCCCCGAGCTGGCGCAGACCTGCGTCGTCCTCAACGGCGTGGCCAAGACCTACGCGATGACCGGCTGGCGGGTCGGCTGGATGATCGGCCCGGACGACGTGATCAAGGCGGCCACCAACCTGCAGTCCCACCTGTCGTCCAACGTCGCCAACGTTTCGCAGCGGGCGGCACTGGCCGCCGTCTCCGGAGATCTCACCGCGGCACACGAGATGCGCGCCGCTTTCGATCGGCGCCGGCACACGATCGTGTCGATGCTGGCCGAGATTCCCGGGGTCGTCTGCGTCGAGCCGGAAGGCGCCTTCTACGCCTACCCGTCGGTCAAGGCACTGCTCGGCAAGGAGTTGCGCGGCAGGCGTCCCACGTCGTCCGCCGAGCTCGCCGAGCTGGTGCTCGAAGAGGCCGAGGTTGCGGTCGTGCCCGGCGAGGCGTTCGGCACACCCGGCTACTTCCGGATGTCGTACGCGCTGGGCGACGACGACCTCGTCGAAGGGGTCGCCCGGCTCGGCAAGCTGCTCGGCGAGGCCACCGCCTAGAGCTGCACCCCGACGAGGGTGGGTTCCACTTCCAACTCGATGCCGTACGCAGCGAGCACGCCGTCGCGTATGGCGCGAGCGAGGTCGACCAGCTCTGCCGTCGTCGCACCGCCGCGGTTGACCAGCGCGAGGGTGTGCTTGGTCGACAACCCGACCCGCCCGTCGCCGTAGCCGCGGCCGAATCCGGCATGCTCGATCAGCCACGCGGCCGACGTCTTCACCCGGGCAGGCTCGGTTCCGGCCGGCCACGCCGGCGCGCCGGGCGGCAGCTGCCCGGCCGGCACGATCGGGTTGGTGAAGAACGATCCGGCGCTCACCGAGTCGGGATCGGCCGGGTCGATGAGCATGCCCTTGCCTGCCCGCAGCGACAACACGGCGCTGCGGACGTCGGCGATCGGCGCCCGGTCGCCCACCGCGACCCCGAGGGCGTCGGCGAGTTGGGGGTAGCGGATCGGTGCCGACGTGTTCGATGCGGCGAGGGCCAGCCGGATGCCGAGGACGACGAAACGCTGTTGCCCCTTCAACGCGCTCGTGCGGTAGCCGAAGCCGCACTCCTGCGCCGCCAACACCCGTGAGTGCCGGTCGACCCGGTCGTAGACCCGGACCCCGGCCGCGACGTCCGCGACCTCGGCGCCGTAGGCACCGACGTTCTGCATCGGCGTCGCGCCGGCCAGGCCGGGAATGCCGGACAGGCATTCCAGGCCGGCCAGACCATCCGCGACGGTGTCCGCCACGACGTCGTCCCACGGCTCGCCGGCCGCGATGTCGACCTGGACGACGGCAGATCCCCGGTGCCGGGCCACACCTCGATGGGCGACGTGGACGACGGTGCCGTCGAAACCCGCGTCGGCGACCACGAGGTTGCTACCTCCGCCGAGGATCAGCAACGGCTGTCTCTCGACGTCGGCCGCCACCACCGCCTCGACGACCTCAGCCTCGGTCTGCGCCCGGACGAACCGGCGGGCCGGCCCTCCGAGGCGCAGCGTCGTGTGGTCGGCAAGCCGCACCCACCGGTCAGTCGTCGGCTGCGTCGTGAGCTGCGGAGTGGAGTCTGCCTCGACCACGCGCAAACCCTACGGCGCCAACCCGACTTCGACCCCTGCCGGGACCATGTCGGCCGTGTCGACAATGGCCGAACTCGGCGACGCGCCGTCGGAGTGCCTCACGTGCGGGATGGCGAGCGCCAGAGCGGCGCCGACGGCCACCACGATCGCGCCCACCCAGACGGCCGGGTGCACGCCGTCGACGAACGCCTGGGGCGAGCCGTAACCGCCCGAGTGCGCGAACACCGACGCGAGCACGGCGACGCCGAAGACGCCACCCAGCTCGCGGATCGCGTTGTGCGCACCGGAGGCGATGCCCTGCTCGGAGTGGTCGACCGCGGAAAGCACCAGGTTGGCGACCGGCGCGAAGAACAGCGCCATCCCAACACCGCTGATCGCAAGCCCCGGCACCAGGGTGCTGTAGGGAACGGTCGTCGTGGTCGTCATCGCCAGCCAGCCCAAGCCGACCGCTTGCAGCATGAGGCCGGCGGCGATCAGGCGGCGGCCGCCGATGCGGTCGGAGAGCATGCCGGCGATCGGTGCCACGAAGATCGGCAT
This sequence comes from uncultured Actinomycetes bacterium, assembly GCA_963782965.1. Taxonomy (GTDB): domain Bacteria; phylum Actinomycetota; class Actinomycetes; order Acidothermales; family Acidothermaceae; genus CAWALV01. The sequence goes on along the minus strand of CAWALV010000002.1, from coordinate 866,081 downwards.
CGCGGTCCAGGGCAGCGTACGAACGCCCGCGGCCAGCGGGGAGTAGCCGCGGCCGATTTGGAGGGACTGCGCAAGCAGGAAGATCGAACCGAACATGCCGATGAACATCAGGAACGACGCCGCGTTCGTGAGCGCGAATGCGCGATGCCGGAACAACCGCAGGGGCAGCACGGGCTCGGCGACGCGGCGTTCCCACAAGAGGAACGCGCCGAGCAGGACTGCGCCGGCCGTGAACAGCGCGATGATCGTCGAACTGCCCCAACCCCACGTGTTCGCGCGGACCAGGGCGAGTACGAGCGAGAACAAGCCCGCAGTGGCGAGCAGCGTGCCCACGAGGTCGAGCTTGGTCGACGGACCCCGGCTCTCCTCGAGCCGCCAGATGGCGAGCGGCAGGAGCGCGATGCCGATCGGGACGTTCAGCCAGAAGATCCAGCTCCAGCTCGCACCTTCGACCACGGCGCCCCCGACCACCGGTCCGACCGCGATCGCCAACCCGCCGATGGCTCCCCATGCGCCGAACGCGAGACCGCGCCGGGCCGGTGCCACGGCGACCGACAGCAGGGTGAGCGTGAGCGGCGTGATGATCGCCCCGCCGACTCCCTGCACCGCCCGCGCCGCAACCAGTTCACTCGCGGTGGTCGACATCGCCGCTCCCGCGGAGGCGAGCGTGAAGATCGTGAGCCCGACCAGGAACATCCGCTTGCGCCCGAAGCGGTCACCCAACGTTGCGCCGGGCAACAGCAGGACGGCGAACGTGAGCGTGTACGCGTTGACGGTCCATTCGAGGCTAGACAGCGACGCGTGCAGGTGATCCTTGATGGCCGGCAGCGCCATCGTGACCACCAGGTTGTCCAGAGAGCCCATGAACAAGGCGATGGACGTCACGACGAACGTCCACATCGGCCGGGTGCGTGCTGGCATTTCGGTTCCTCCGTCGGCTCTGGATGAGTGAGTGGTCACTACCTACGCGGGGCAAGGAACGGCGCTGGTGAAAGGAGTGCTGTGGTCGGTCAGGCTGGGGCGAGCGAGCGATCTCGGGTCAGGACGCCGGGAAGCAGGCGCCGATGTCTCTCATGGCTTTCGCCCACGGCTCGTCGAGCGTCTCGAGCTGCAGCGCGGTGGTGACGTTGCAGAGCATCCCGGCAGCGAAGAACGCGGTGATGAGCGGGTCGGGCGCGCCGGTTGCGTTCTGCACCTGCTGGTAGAGCTTGCGAAAGCCGTCGCGAGCGCACTCCCGGATCTCGGGATCGTCGCACCCGGCGTACATCTGCAACTGCGCGAGCAAGTTGCTGCGATCGGCGATGAGCTCCCGGTAGGACTCGCCCATCGCCTTCATCGCCTCCTCGCCGGCCAAGCCATGCGCGGCGTCGGCGAAGGTCGCGGCGATGTTGGAGAAGCAGCGTTGCGCGGTCGCGACGAACAACTCCTTCTTGGTGGAGAAGAGGCGGAAGAGGTATGGCTGCGAGATGCCGGCGCGAGCCGCGATCGCTTCGGTAGACGTGCCGGCCAGGCCGCCGATGCCGAACTCGACGAGGGCGGCGTCGAGCACCGATTCCCGCCGGTCTTCGGCACTCATCCGAGCCGTGGCTGAAGTCATGGAGGCGAAGTTAGTGGTCACTCACTTCCTTGTCAAGCGTGAGCCCGCCCGCGCCGAGATTCACGCGCGCCAGAGCCGCCGGAGACCCGGGTCAGGAGAGGTGCAGGACGGCTCTGGCCATCCCGAGAACCTTCTCCTCGCCGCAGCGAGCCGTGATGTCGACCCGAATGCGACCGCCGTCGAGCTTTTCCGCCACGACCGCCTCGACCTGGACCAGCGCACCCGTCTCGTCGTCCGGCACCACGACCGGCCTGGTGAAGCGCACGCTGTAGTCGAGCACGGCGCCCGGGTCGCCCGCCCAATCGGTGAGGACCCGGACGGCGGTGGCCATGGTCAACATGCCGTGCGCGATGACGTCGGGCAAGCCGACCTCGCGGGCGAACCGCTCGTTCCAGTGAATCGGGTTGAAGTCACCGGAGGCGCCGGCGTAGCGGACGAGATCGGCACGGCGCAAGGGAAAGGTACGGGTCGGCAGCGGATGCCCGACCTCGATGTCGGCGTAACTCACCAACGTGCTCATCGAGCGCCCGCTCCGGGGACGGCATCCTCGGGGGCCCGGGCAACGAGTGTCGAGTACGCCGTCGCGACGGGCTCGCCGTCCGTGGTGGCGATATCGCCGCGGGTGGTGATGACGTCGTTGCCGGCCAGCGAACGGATCTTCTCCACGGTGATCGTGACGGTCAGCGCGTCGCCCGCGTGGATCGGGCGGGCGTACACGAACCGCTGATCGCCGTGCACGACGCGGGCATAGTCCAGGCCGAGCGCGGGATCGTCGATCACCTGGTGCCCCGCGGGCATCGACACGACGATCGCGAAGGTGGGCGGCGCCACCAGGTCGGGGTGACCGAGCGCGCGGGCCGCCTCGACATCGTGGTAGGCGGGATTCGGGTCGCCGATGGCAGCCGCGAATTCCCGGATCTTCACCCGGCTGACTTCGTACGGGGACGTCGGCGGGTAGCTGCGGCCCGCGAACGACTCATCGAGCGGCATAGCCGCTCAGCGGGTCTCGCGGTGCACCCGGTGGGTGTTGCAGTTCGGGCAGAACTTCTTGATCTCGAGGCGGTCGGGGTCGTTGCGCCGGTTCTTCTTGGTGATGTAGTTCCGGTGCTTGCACTCCTGGCACGCCAGCGTGATCTTGGGGCGAACGTCGCTCTTGGCGGCCACGGCCAACGCCTCTCTTCACGGGTCTTCACGGGGTGGAACGCACGCGCGTCCGATCCACCGGACGCGACGAGTCAGGATAACCGAGGCGACCGGCGGGAGAAAACCGGACCGCGGGCCCGAGCGCGAAGAGTAGCCGTGAAGGGTAGCGGAGACGGGATTTGAACCCGTGACACAGCGATTATGAGCCGCTTGCTCTGCCAGGCTGAGCTACTCCGCCCTAGACGCGACCGGTGGTGCGGCCGCGCTTTCTCACGATTGTGGAGCCCCCTTACGGAATCGAACCGTAGACCTTCTCCTTACCATGGAGACGCTCTGCCGACTGAGCTAAGGGGGCACGCGCGCGGCAACTTTACACGCTCGCCGGCGTCGACCCGAAGCCGGTTAGAGGGGCGGCGGCAGCCGGTGATACTGCGCCTGGGCCGGGCATGCTCGAACGAAGAAGCAAGCACCGAAGAGCGGTACGCCCACGAGCAGCCCAGGCAAAGGACAGACGCGCCATGGCACAGACAACCCCGAGGACCCGCAGCCGTAGCAACGAAGCGACCGAGATCACCCAGATCATCCTGCGCGACCACGAGCAGATGCGGCAGGCCTTCGCCCGATTGGACGAGCTGCGCCGCGCTGCCGACCACCACGAGGACGTCGCCGACCGCCTCGAACGCGAGTGGCAGGCGCTCGCCAAGCTGCTCGACGTCCACGCTGCGGCGGAAGAGGAACTCGTGTACCCGTTGCTGCTCCGTCGCGGCGAGAACGCCGAGGAGGAGACCGACGACGCCGTGCGCGACCACAACGACATCCGCGACGCCGTGCGCGACGCGCACGGGCAGCAGGTCGGCAGCGAGCCGTGGTGGGACGCCGTGTTGCGGGCCCGCGAAGCAAACAGCGACCACATGGCCGAAGAGGAGCGAGAGGCGCTGCCCGACCTGCGGCTGCACACCGAGCCGGAGGTCCGTGAGGACGTCGGCCGCCGGTGGATGGACTACAAGCGGGCGCATCCGAGCGCCGATGGCCTCGACCGTGACCTCGACCCGGACAGCTACATCGCCGATCACGAGCGGTCCTGACAGCGAAACGGCCGGGCACGAGGCCCGGCCGTGTGTCGTTGGGTGCTGTGGCAGGTGATGGATTCGAACCATCGTAGGCTGAGCCGACGGTTTTACAGACCGCTCCCTTTGGCCGCTCGGGCAACCTGCCGGATACCGTCTGCGCTGGGTGTCTACCGCAGTGCCGGACGGCGGGAGACAGGATAACGCAGGAGGTGGGAGTGGCTGACTCGTCCTTCGACATCGTGAGCAAGGTCGACCGGCAGGAGGTCGACAACGCCCTGAACCAGGCGGCCAAGGAGATCTCGCAGCGCTACGACTTCAAGGACGTCGGGGCCTCCATCGGCTGGTCCGGCGAGACGGGCATCGACATCCGCGCGAACAGCGAAGAGCGCGCGAAGGCCGTCCTCGACGTCTTCAAGGAGAAGCTCATCAAGCGCGGTATCTCGTTGAAGTCGCTCGACGCGGGCGAACCCAAAGCGTCGGGCAAGGAGTTCCGCCTTTCGTCGTCCCTCAAGCAGGGCATCGGCGCAGACGACGCCAAGAAGATCGCCAAGATCATTCGTGACGAGGGCCCCAAGGGCGTGCAGGCCCAGATCCAGGGCGACCAGCTGCGGGTGTCGGGCAAGAAGAAGGACGACCTGCAGGCGGTCATGAGCCTGCTGAAGGGCAAGGACATCGACGTGGCCCTGCAGTTCACGAATTACCGGTAGGCCGCGTCCGGCATGGTGTTCGGTCTGGCGATCGGCCTGTTGCTGGCTTTCGGCACCGCCGTGACCACGGGCGTGGCTTCGGTCTTGCAGGCGGTGGCGGCGCGGCGCGCGGCGGCGATGCCGGAGCGCGCCGGCGCCCGGGCGTCCGAGGTGGGCCACCTCGTGCTCTCGCCGCTCTACCTCGGGGGCACCGGACTGGACGCCCTCGGCTTCGTCTGCATGGTCGGAGCCCTGCACTGGCTGCCGCTGTTCCTCGTGCAGTGCGCGGCCGCCGCGAGCGTCGGCGTCACCGCCGTTGCCGGACGCCGGGTGCTCGGCACCGTGCTGCATCGTCGCCACATCGCCGGCCTGGCCGGCCTCGGCCTCGGCCTCCTGGTGCTCGCTGCGGGCGCGAAACCGGAGTCGGTGCCGGCCGTGGCGCGCAGCGTGCAGTTCTGGCTGCTCATCGCTGCGGCGCCGCTCGTGGTCGGCGGCTTCCTGCTCAGCAAGGCCCACGACTCGCGCTCGGGCGGGGCGCTTGCGATCGTCTCGGGGCTGGCGTTCGCCGGAACCGGCGTGGCGTCGCGCATCCTGTCCAACGCGCACTCGGTGAAGTCGGTCCTGACCGCGCCGTCGGCCTACGCCCTCATCATCTACGGCGTCGCCGGCATGATGCTGTTCGCGGCCGCCCTCCAGCGAATCCCGGTGACGATCGCGACGGCGGCGCTGTTCGGCGTCGAGACGATCACCGGCTCGGCCGTCGGCCTACTCGCCCTCGGGGATCGCACCCGGGCGAACTTCGAGGGCCCGACGGCGTTCGGATTCGCCCTGACGCTCGGCTGCGCCGTGGCGCTGGCCCTCAGCGAGGGCGACGAAAGCAGGTCGGACCGAGAGGTTCACGCCGCGACGCGTGTTACAGAACCATGACGGTGGCGACCGATACTGGAACGAGAACGCCGTAGGATGTGAGCAGCGTCGGCGGTCTGGCATCTGCCAGCGGGATCCGACTTCCCTCCGGCTGTATGCATCTGCCGGTCGCGCCGGCGCGCCTGGAGGAGGTTCGACACCTGGTGTCCAGCAAGCAGGTCCAGCAGGTAGATCGCGTCATCATTCGACTCGCCGGCGACTCCGGCGACGGCATGCAGCTCACCGGTGATCGCTTCACGTCGGAGACGGCGGCCTTCGGCAACGACTTGTCGACCTTGCCCAACTTCCCCGCCGAAATCCGCGCACCCGCCGGCACCTTGCCCGGCGTCTCCTCGTTCCAGGTGCACTTCGCCGACCACGACATCATGACCCCCGGCGACGCCCCGAACGTCCTGGTCGCGATGAACCCGGCAGCGCTCAAGGCCAACGTGGGCGACCTGCCGCCCGGCGCCGACGTCATCGCCAACGCCGACGAGTTCAGCGTTCGCGCCTGTCAGCGCGTCGGCTACTCGGCGAACCCGCTCGAGGACGGGTCGCTGTCGAACTTCCGGGTGACCGCAGTGCCTCTCACGTCGATGACAGTCGAGGCGCTGAAGGAGTTCGACATCTCCAAGAAGGAGGCCGAACGCGCGAAGAACATGTTCGCGCTCGGCCTGCTCTCCTGGATGTACAACCGCCCGACGGAGTCGACGATCGGCTTCCTCCAGAACAAGTTCGCGAAGAACCCGGAAATCGCCAACGCCAACGTCGCCGCATTCCGGGCCGGCTACAACTTCGGCGAAACGACGGAAGCGTTCTCCGTCTCCTACGAAGTGAAGCCCGCCACGATGCGGCCGGGCACCTACCGCAATATCTCCGGCAACCTGGCGCTCTCCTACGGGCTGATCGCTGCCTCGCAGGCGGCAAAGTTGCCGATCTTCCTCGGCTCGTACCCGATCACCCCGGCTTCCGACATCTTGCACGAGCTGTCGAAGCATAAGAACTTCGGCGTGCGCACCTTCCAGGCCGAAGACGAGATCGCCGGTGTGACCGCCGCGATCGGGGCCGCATTCGGTGGAGCGCTCGGGGTCACCACGACCTCGGGTCCGGGCGTCTCGCTGAAGAGCGAAGCGATCGGGCTCGCCGTCATGCTCGAGCTTCCGCTCGTCGTCTGCGACATCCAGCGCGGCGGACCCTCCACCGGCCTTCCGACGAAGACCGAGCAAGCTGATCTGCTGCAAGCCATGTTCGGTCGCAACGGCGAGGCTCCGGTGCCCATCATCGCGCCGCGCTCGCCGTCCGACTGCTTCGACGCCGCCATCGAAGCGGTGCGGATCGCCGTGAAGTACCGCACGCCGGTGTTCGTGCTCTCCGACGGCTACATCGCCAACGGCTCGGAACCATGGCTGATCCCCGACGCCACGGCGTTGCCCGACCTGCACGTCGACTTCGCCGCCGGGCCGAACCACACCAACGACGACGGCACCGAAGAGTTCTGGCCGTACGTGCGCGACCCCGAGACTCTCGCGCGGGCGTGGGCGGTGCCCGGCACCGCGGGCCTCGAGCACCGCATCGGCGGCATCGAGAAGGCCGACGGTTCAGGAGTCATCTCCTACGACCCGGCGAACCACGACCTGATGGTTCGCCTGCGGCAGGCGAAGATCGACGGTATCGCCCGCGACATCGCACCGCTCGAGGTCGACGACCCGACGGGCGACGCCGACCTGCTCGTCCTCGGCTGGGGCTCGACGTACGGCCCGATCGGCGCCGGCTGCCGCCGGGTGCGGGCGAAGGGCCTCAAGGTCGCCCAAGCCCACCTGCGCCATCTCAACCCGTTCCCCGACAACACCGGTGAGGTTTTGCGTCGCTACCGCAAGGTACTCATCCCCGAGATGAACCTCGGACAGCTCGCGCTGCTCGTGCGGGCCAAGTACCTCGTCGACGCGATCACCTACGACAAGGTGCGCGGAATGCCGTTCAAGGCCGCAGAAATGGAAAGTGTCATCACCGCAGCGATCGAAGGTACCAACGGATGACGATCGAGCTCACCAACGGACACAAGCATGCGAGCCTGCACGGGTTCGACCTCGTACCGGTAGCCGACGGGCCGCAGTCGGCGAAGGACTTCAAGTCCGACCAGGAAGTCCGCTGGTGCCCCGGGTGCGGCGACTACGCGATTTTAGCTGCAGTCCAAGGCTTCTTGCCCGAACTCGGCCTCAAGCGCGAGAACATCGTGTTCATCTCGGGCATCGGCTGCTCGTCGCGGTTCCCGTACTACCTCGAGACCTACGGCATGCACTCGATCCACGGACGCGCGCCGGCAATCGCGACGGGCCTCGCGGTGTCGCGCCCTGATCTTGCGGTGTTCGTGGTCACCGGCGACGGCGACGCCCTGTCGATCGGCGGCAACCACTTGATCCATGCGCTGCGGCGCAACGTCAACGTGACGATCCTGCTCTTCAACAACCGCATCTACGGGTTGACGAAGGGGCAGTACTCCCCGACGTCCGAGATCGGCAAGATCACCAAGTCGACCCCGATGGGTTCGCTGGACTACCCGTTCAACCCGGTGTCGCTCGCGCTCGGCGCGGAGGCGACGTTCGTGGCTCGCACCATCGACTCCGACCGCAAGCACCTGACCTCGGTCCTACGCGCGGCGACGCAACACCGCGGCACGTCTTTGGTCGAGGTCTACCAGAACTGCAACATCTTCAACGACAACGCGTTCGAGGTGTTGAAGGCGCCCGAGACCCGCGACGATTACCTGGTCCGGCTCGAACACGGCCGCCCGATCGTGTTCGGCAAGGACGCCGCCAAAGGCGTGCGCCGTTCGGAGAGCGGGAATCTGGAGGTCTGCGCCGGCGACGACCCGGCTGTCCTCCTGCACGACGCGCACGCCGAAGACCCTTCGCTCGCTTTCGCACTCTCGCGGCTGGCTCACGGCGACCTCTCGATGACTCCCATAGGCGTCTTCCGCGACGTCGACCGACCTGTTTACGACGACCTCGTCGCCGACCAAATCGACCGCGCGACCGCGAAGCAAGGGCCGGGTGACCTCAGCGCGCTGCTCGCGAGCGGCGACACGTGGACGATCTCCTGATCGCTCGGTGCCGGTGCGAAAGGCACGGGCACCATGAGTGAGGACGACCAGAGTCATTCGCAGCCTGACCCGGTGTGGGCGAACCCGAACCCGTATGCCACGCCCTACCCGCGGTCGGGCGACAACCCGTTCGCCGGCGACACCTTGTCGTCGTCCAACGGCGAAAGGCGCCCTCGGTCCGGCGTGGTCGCCGCCGTCGTCGCGGCGGTAGTCGTCGTCGGCGGCGGTGCCGCATACCTGGCGACGGGCCCGCACCACGGTTCGCGAACGCAATCGGCAAGCGGGTCGCCGAGTGTGGCGGCAGCGCAACCGCCGGTGGTTTCGCCGAGCGACGGGACCGCACCCTCACCCAACGACGGGACCGCACCCTCACCAAGTGACGAAACCGCGCCTTCGCCCTCCGCGTCTGCGACCTCGACCGGCCCGCTGGACAGCTACTTGCTCTCCCCCGCTGGCTTCGGCCCCGACACGCGCATGGCACTCATTCCGGGCGGCCGCGATGCCGTCGGCCAGGCCACCCTGGACTTCTGCAACTACACGTACACGACCGAGACCAATCGGGCGCTGAGGGTGCAGGTCGAGTACGTCGGCGAGCAAGGCTTTGCGAGCAACGAGGTCGTCAAGTACCAGCCCGGAGCAGCGCGCGCCGCTTTCGGCGAGCTCAGTCAAGCGATCGCAACGTGTCCTTCCACGTTCACCACCGGCACGACGACGACGACCCAGGTGCAGGTGGTCACCGGCGTCGGCGGCCTGGTGACCGACCACCAGGTGCTGACTTTCGCGAGCCAGTCGCAAGGTGCGACGGTGTGGACCGCCATCGTCTACCAGTTCGACGGCGACTACTTCTCCGGCGTCTACGTCTACGGGAACAGCAAGTCGGCAGTGACGCAAACGGCGGAACACCTCGGCATCGAGGCCGCGACTCACCTGCGCGAGGCCGCCGCAGGCAAGCCCGGCACCGGCGGCGGCGACGTGTACGGCCCCGGTGACGCAGGCAGCGGCGGCGTTCAGGTCTAGGCGTAGGCGGCTAGGCCCGGCGTCAGCCCTTCACCGAGCCGGCCAGCAGCCCGCGGACGAAGTAGCGTTGCAGGGCGAAGAACACCGCCAGCGGGATGATCAAGGCTATGAATGCACCCGCCGTGAGCAACTGCCACCGCGAGCCGTACTGCCCGACCAACTGGGCCAGCCGGGCGGTGACCGGCTGCGACTTGGCCGAGCCGCCACCGAAGGTCAGCGCGACCAACAGGTCGTTCCACACCCACAAGAACTCGAAGATGGCGAACGACGCCAGCGCTGGCGTGATGAGCGGCAGCACGATCGTGCGGAAGATGCGGAAGTGATTCGCCCCATCGACGCGAGCGGCCTCCATCAGGTCACGGGGCAGCTGGGACATGAAGTTGTGCAGCAGGAAAATGGCAAGCGGCATCGCGAACATGGTGTGCGGAATCCACACCTGATAGAGCGTGCCTCCCAGATGGAGGTCGGGGAAGATCGGCACGCTACCGATGTGCGCGCCGTCGTTGAACAGTCGCAGCAACGGCACCAGCGAGAGCTGGAGGGGCACAACCTGCAGGGCGAAGATGACGAAGAAGACGGTGTCGCTGCCCCTGAACCGCACCCAAGCCAAGCAATACGCGGCCATCGACGCGAAAACGAGTGAGAACACCGTTGCCGGGATCGTGATGGCCAACGAGTTCACCAGATACGGGATGATGCCACCGGTTACGCCGTAGCCCCCGACAAAGAGCACCTGGTGGTAGTTGTCCCACGTGAAGTGCGGGTGGGCGAAGAAGTTCCACCATCCCGATTTCGACACGTCGTTTCCCGGACGGAAGGAGGTGACCAGCAGCCCGAAGGTCGGAATGGTCCAGACGATAGTCAGGAGCACGACCAGGACCGACGCGAGTTTGGTCCCGAATGCTTTGCGAATCTCGGTGGCGCCGCCGGGCCGGACCGCCGGAGTGGCTTCGACTTCAGCAGTGGCACTCATCGGGTCGACCGCTCCTTCCGCAACTGCACGATGTTGTAGATGAGAAGTGGAACGACGGCGACGAAGATGATGATCGCCAGGGCCGAACCGCGCCCGTAGTTGAACTCGACGAATGTCTTCGAATACATGTCGTTCGAGAGCGTGTTCGTGCCGAAGTTGCCTCCGGTCATCGTTCTGACGATGTCGAAGATTTTCAGCGTCGCGATCATCACGGTGGTCAAGACGACGATCAGCGTCGAGCGGATCATCGGGATCTGAACGCTGCGGAAGAGGCGCAAGCCGTAGGCGCCGTCAACGCGAGCAGCCTCGATGACGTCGTCGGGGATCGCTTTGATCGCGGCCGAGAGAATCACCATGGCGAAGCCGGTCTCGACCCAGATCATGATGACCATGAGCAGGAAGTTGTTCAGCGGATGGCTCGAGATCCAGTTCGGCGGATGGCTCCAGCCCAACCAGATGGCGACCTGGCTCAGCAGGCCGTCCTGTGGCTGGCTCGGATCGCGATAGTCGTAGACGAACTTCCAGATGATGCTGGCACCCACGAAGGAGATCGCCATCGGCATGAAGATGAGCGACTTGACGACGGCCTGGCTCCTCATCCGGTCGACAGCAAGCGCGATCAGAAGGCCGAGCGCGGTGGCCACGATCGGAGCGATGATCAGCCAGAGCAGGGTGTTGAGGAGCACCTGTTGTTCCTGGCCGTCGGTGAAAGCCCACCTGTAGTTCGCGAGTCCGATGTACTTGGCGCCCCTCGGCTCAGCGCCGTGCAGGCTCAGGTAGAACGTGCGGATCGCCGGAATGACCAGCCCGACAAGCAGCAGCACGATGGCCGGACCGAGGAAGATCGTAATGGTGAGTGGCCGCTGGATCCGCCCCGTCGCGCGGCCCGCTGCGAAGAAGATCAGCAGCAGGATCGCCAGGAAGACAGCCACGACTGCGAGGACTTGGCCGATTTTGCCGGCCGAGTTCGACAGGGTCGATGCGGTGGTGACCGCCTTCGATGCCGTCGCGAACACCCTTGACTCCCATCTCCAGGTGGCCGGTGCGTGCGGTGAGTCGGCCCGGGAAACACTGCGGCCCGTCGATCCACCGTGGCCCGGAGGTTACTCCCTCCGGGCCACGGTGGTCTCTAGCTCAGCTCAACGATGTTGGCTGCCGTGCGTCGCTCCGCCCGATCAGGACGGCCACGCCGCGTCGATTGCCTTGGCCACGGCGTCAACCGACTTGCCCTGGCCGAACCAGTTGGTGAACTCCTTCCACTCCGCACCGGAGCCGACGGCTGCCGGCATCAGGTCGGAGGCGTCGAACCGGAACGTCGCCGACTGGTCGGTGAGGTACTTCGCGGACAGTTGGTCGATCGGGCTGGAGTACGCGTCGGCGGGAACACCGTTGTTCGCGGAGACCCAACCCGATGCGACCTTGACCCTGCTGGTGGCCCAATCGGCAGACGACAGGTAGGTCTGCACGGCCTGGACCTCGGGACGGTCGGAGAAGGCAGTGGTGAACTCGCCGCCACCTTCGACCTCGTCGCTGGTGACGCTCGGGTCGACCGGCGGCAACTTGAAGGCGAAGACGTCACCGTCCGGGCCAACCTTCAGGGCCGGGTCGATCGTGGCCCACTGCGCCGCGTAGAACGACGCCTGCTGCAGCATCCAGCACTTGTTGACGCTCGGGACGATCGGCTTGCCGGCGTCCTGGAAGGTCGTCGTCGCGATCGTGGACACACCGCCGAAGCCGCCGTTGACGTACTTGGGGTTCTGCATCCAGTTGGCGACGGTCTTCATCGCACCCTCGATCTGCGGTGACGCGAACTTCACCTTGTGCGACACCCAGTCGTCATAGACCTGGCCGCCGTACTGGCCAAGGACGACTTCCTCGAGCCAGTCCGTGGCCGGCCAGCCGGTCGCCGTACCGGAGCCGATGCCACCGCACCACGGCTTGGAGTCGGGGTGGTCGGCGGCAATCTTGTCGGACAGCGCCATGAGGTCTTTCCAGGTGGTCGGCACCTGGTAGCCGGCCTGGCTGAACATCTTCGGCGAGTACCAGACGAGCGACTTCATGTTCGCGCTCTGCGGAGCAGCGTAGAACGTGCCGTCGACCGAGCCGTACTGCTTCCAGGCCTTGTTCCAGTACTTGTCCTCGTTGGCCACCACGCCTGCCGGTGGCTTCTTGACGGCACCGAGCTTGACCATCTGCTGGAGCAGACCGGGCTGCGGGATGATGGCGAGGTCAGGAGCCGTGCCGCCCTGCACCCGGACCGTCAGCTGGGACTCGAAGTCGTTGGAGCCTTCGTACTTGATGGTGATGCCGGTGCACTTCTGGAAGTCGGCCCAGGACTTGTTCAAAGAGTCGGACTCGGGGCTGATGATCGAGCCGAACATGGAGACGGTCGTGCCCGAGTGGCCCATGTACGCGGAGTACTGCGAACAAGCCCCAGAAGCCGAACCGGACGCCGTCGCCGAACCGGACGCCGAAGCGGACGTGCTACTGCTTCCGCCGGCGGGTGGGGTGGAACTCGTGGTCCCGGTCCCACCCTTGCTGCTGCTGGAACAGGCGGCGGCCAACAGCGAGACCGCGGCGAGACCCGATCCCACCGCCACAAGGCGCCGACGAGGCCTGCCAGACGGCAAGCTCAAGGTCATTGATTTCTCCTCTGCAACTCGGCCCGGGCAACGGATGGCAGCCCGGCTGCAAACGTTGACATCGTTACTCCGGGCGTGGAAGCAGATCAAGGCAAAATGGCTAGAGAAATGGATGTACACGATTACAGTTCGGCATCGGTGGCCACCTGGGGCCATAGCGAACTGCGCGGGTCGGCGCACCAAGGCTGGCGCCGCACACGCGGACTCCACCCCAACCTAGCCCGTTCGTTGGGTTCGGCAACACCCTTCGGCGAGGTTGGGCGAGGAGGATCAGGCGAGCGCGCGGCGCATCGCGGTCGAGCTCCGCACGTGAAGCTGCGTGGGTAACTGCCGGGCCTCGGGCGGGTTGTCGGGGTTGTCGAGAAGGTCGAAGAGGGCACGCGCCGCGAGGGCGCCCAACTCCTCGGCCGGCTGGCTGACGGTTGTCAGCTCGAGCAGATCGGCCATTTCGTGGCCGTCGAACCCGACGAGAGAGACATCGCGGCCAGCTTGCAGGCCATGGCGCCGGAGCGCGCGGAGGGCACCGAAAGCCATCTCATCCGACATCGCGAAAACAGCCGTCGGCGGCTTGCGCTGAGCGAGGAGCGAGGTCATGGCGTTCTCGCCACCTTCGATCGTGAAGTAGCCCGGAACGTGCAACGCGGCGTCCGGGTCGAGATTGGAGGCCGACAGCGCCTGCAGGTACCCCTCCAACCGATCGTGTTCGGGGACGAACGGGGTGGGGAGCGGCCGCCCGGAAATCAGCCCGATGCGCTCGTGCCCCAGGTTGATGAGGTGTTGGGTGGCCGCCCGGGCACCCTCGACGTCGTCGATCGACACGCTCGCCACGCCGTCGTTGCGCGACCCGATCAGCGTGACCGGAAGGTCGAGTTCGAACAGCTCGTGCAGGTCGGGGCTTTGGGCGGGCAGCCCGATGACGAGCACCGCGTCGACCCGCCGGCGCAGGCGCCGATGCGGGGGCACGCGATGGGGTTCGCTCGGATCGCCGGTGCTGTAGAGCAGCAGGTCGAGGTCGGAGCGTTGCAGCACGCGTTCGACGCCGGTCAAGACCTTGGAGAAGTACCAGCGCGCCACGAACGGAGTGATGACGGCGATGCTGCCGGCGCGACCGCTCGCCAGCCTGGAGGCCGCCGGCGAGATCACGTAGTCGAGACGGTCGGCCACCCGGCGGACGTGTTCGCGAGTGATCGGGTCGACGTTCGGCAGGCCGCGAAGGGCCCGAGAGACGGTCGCGGTCGACACGCCGGCCTCCCGCGCGACATCGCGAATCGTGATGCCGACCACCGGTACCGCACCGTCCGTGGCGCCCACCCGCGTCCCTCTTGGTCCTTCTCCTCGTCAAGCTCCTCGTCGAGCCGGATGCTTCGAAACCATAGCGCGCATGTAAACGCTGTCATGGCCTGAGCCGGCTCGAAAAGGCTCGAGGAGGGCGCGAGATCAGCGGGTGCGGGCGACGACGAAGTCGCACAGGCCCTGCAACGCACGCTTCGCTGCGCCGTCCGGTAAAGGTGTCAACGTCTCTCGCGCATCGCTCGCCCAGCGCTCGAGATCGGCCCGGGCACGCTGGATTGCGGGGTGCGCGCGCAACAAGGCGAGCGTCTCACTGTGCCGGTCGTCGTCGTTGAGATCGCCGGCGAGAAGTTCCAGCAGTCGATAGTCGCCCGGTTCGGTCGAGCGGCGGGCATGCAGCACTGGTAACGTGACCACGCCCTCGCGAAGGTCGGTTCCCGGCGTCTTTCCGAACTCTGTGACCTCGCTTGTCACGTCGAGCAAGTCGTCGGAGAGTTGGAACGCGACGCCGATCCGCTCCCCGTAACGGATCATCACGTCAGCGATCCACTCCGGCGCACCCGAAAACATCGCGCCGAAACGTGCGGACGTCGCGATGAGCGAGCCGGTCTTGTCGCCGACCACCTGCAAGTAGTGGTCGAGCGGGTCGGCGCCCGGCTCCGGCCCGATGGTCTCGCGAATCTGGCCCTGCACCAGACGTTCGAAGGTCCGCGCCTGGATTCGAACGGCTTCGGGCCCGAGGTCAGCCAGCAAATCCGAGGCGCGGGAGAACAAGAAGTCGCCCGTGAGGATCGCGATCGTGTTCGACCACCGCGCATTCGCACTGATGGTGCCCCGCCGCATCAACGCTTCGTCCATGACGTCGTCGTGGTAGAGGGTCGCGAGGTGGGTCAACTCGACGACCGCCGCGGCGGGCACGACGCCCGGCGCGGCCGGATCGCCGAACTGCGCAGCGAGGAGCACCAGCAGCGGCCGGAAACGCTTCCCGCCGGCCTCGACGAGGTGGCGCGAGGTCTCGGTGACGAACGGGTAGTCGCTCTTGACCGCGTCGCGCAGCAACGCCTCGACCGCGGTCAGCCCAGCGCGGACGTCTGCTTCGAGACCGGCGTCGACCACGACCAGGCCCAGCGAGCCCTCACCTGTCTTGCCGGCGCTGTCAGTCATGCCCGATGCGCACTCCTCGTGCTAGCGGATGAACGGAACCGCCTTCCCGGCGAGATCGAGCAGCGGCTGCGGCACGATCCCGAGGACCACGGTAACCGTTACCCCAAGGGTGATCGCTACGGACGTGAGAAAGGTCGGCGCCTGGACCGTGGGTCCGTCGACGGCCGGTTCCTGGAAGAACATCAAGACGATGATCCGGACGTAGTAGTAGGCGGTGACCGCGCTCGCCACGAGGCCGACGACGACGAGCGGAGCCGCACCGCCCTGGTACGCCGCGGTGAAGACAGCCACCTTCGCCCACAGGCCGCTGGTCGGTGGCAGGCCGGCCATGGCCAGCAGGAAGAGCGCGAAGATTGAGGCGACCACCGGTGAACGGCGGCCGAGTCCGACCCAGCGAGACAGGTGGTTGGCCTCGCCGTCGCGATCGCGGACAAGCATCACGACGGCGAACGCCCCTATCGTCATGAACCCGTAGGCGACCAGGTAGAACAAGATGCTCGACTCGCTCGAACGGGTCGTGGCGGCGAACGCGGTCAGCAGGAAGCCGGCGTGCGCGATCGAGGAGTACGCAAGCAACCGCTTGACGTCTGTCTGGGTGACTCCGATGATCGCGCCGACCACCATGGTCGCGATCGCGACGCCCCATATGATCGGCCGCCAGTCCCAGCTCAGCCCGTTGAACGCGACGAAGAAGGCCCGCAGCAAAGCGCCGAACGCCGCGATCTTGGTGCCCGCCGCCATGAACGCGGTGATCGGCGTGGGTGCACCCTGGTAGACGTCGGGGGTCCACCAGTGGAACGGTGCGCCGGAAAGCTTGAACAGCAAGGAAATACCGATGAGCGCCATGCCGACGATGATCAGCGGGTCGCCGCTCGACGACGACGACAGCGCGTTGGCGATGTCGCCGAACTCGACCGACTTCGCGTAGCCGTACACCAAGGCGAGGCCGTAGACGAAGAATGCCGACGAGAAGGCGCCGAGCAGGAAGTACTTGACCGCGGCTTCCTGGGAGAGCAGTCGACGGCGGCGGGCCATGCCGACGAGCAGGTACAGGGGCAACGAAAGCACCTCGAGCGCGATGAACATCATGATGAGGTCGTTGGCCGCGGGGAACAACAGCATGCCCCCGACGGCAAACATCGCGAGCGGGAACACCTCGGTGTGGCCGAACCCGGCCTGCAGACTCGCCCGCTCTTGCGGCGATCCCGGCACGTCTGCCGCCTGCGCGGCGAAGTCACCGTTCGGAGCCAGCGACCGGTCGGCGATGAGCAGCAAAGCACCGATCGAGACGGCGAGAATGGTGCCCTGGATGAACAGGGTGGGCCCATCGGCAGCGATCGCACCCTGCGCAGCGATGGTGTGCGCGAGGCCGGTGTTCTTCACGACAACCACCAGCGCAGCGACCAACCCGGCAAGGGCGAGCACGGTCTGGGTGAGCGCCCGGCGCGCGCGCGGCACGAACGCCTCGATCAGCACGCCGACACAGGCGACACCGAAGACGATGAGCATCGGCGCCAGCGCGCGGTACTCCAGATGCGGAGTCGGGATGACTGGTGGGGTGGCGGCGCTCAGCATGCTCGGGAGGATCGAGGCCGGGCTCACGGGGATCCTCCGTCGTTCGAAGCGGCGGCCGGCGCGACCACCGGCGCCGGGTCGGAGTTGCCGGTCTGCTGCAGCGTGGCGTTGACCGCCGGGTTGATGACGCTCAGCATCGGTCGCGGGTAGAAGCCCAGGAAGACGATGACCGCCACGACAGGCGCGATCACCCACTTCTCGCGCAGGGAGAGGTCAGGGCTGCCCTCGACGTCCGCAGCAGTCGGCCCAGTCATGGTGCGCTGGTACAGGACGAGCATGTAGATGGCGGCGAGCACGATGCCGATGGTCGCGATGCCGGCGGCCACCTTGTATCTGGTGAATGTGCCGACCAACACGAGGAACTCGCTGACGAAGGTGTTCAGCCCCGGCAAAGCGAGCCCGGAAAGACAGGCGACGAGGAAGGCGCCGGCGAGTACGGGGGCGACCTTTTGCATACCGCCGAAGTCGTTGATGCCGCGGGCCCGACGCCGCGAGACCATGAAGCCGATCACGAGCAGCAGCGCGCCGGTCGAGAAACCGTGGTTGACCATGTACAACGTTGCACCGCTTTGGCCCTGGCTCGTGAATGCCCAGATGCCGAGCGTGATCAGGCCGAAGTGTGAGATCGACACGTAGGCCATCAAGCGCAGCAGGTCCTTTTGGCCGATGGCCTGCAACGCGCCGTAGATGACCCCGACAACGGCCAGCACCAGCACGACGGGCGTAAACCAGTGCGACGCAGCGGGGAACAGACCAAGGCAGTAGCGAAGGAACCCGAATGTGCCGACCTTGTCGAGGACGCCGACGAGCAGCACGGTGCCACCGATCGGTGACTCTGCAGCTGCGTCGGGCAGCCACGTATGCATCGGCCACAACGGCGCCTTGATAGCGAACGCGACGAAGAAGCCCAGGAACAGCCAGCGCGCATCGTTGCCGGCAAGGTGCAGGTGTTGGAGGTCGGCGTAAAGGAATGAGTGTGGCCCGACGACGTACAAGGCGATGACCGCGGCAAGCATCAGAAGGCCGCCGAACAGGCTGTACAGCAGGAACTTCATGGCGGCGTACGACGATCGTGGCGTACCGGCGCTACCGATGATGAAGTACATCGGGATGAGCATCGCCTCGAAGAGCACGTAGAACAAGAAGACATCGGTCGCGACGAAGACCCCGACGAGGAGCGTCTCCATCGCCACCAACCAGGCGAGGTACACCTTCGGGTTGCGCTTCGTGGTCTCGCATTCCGACCACGAGGCGAGCACCACGATCGGCCACAGGACGACGGTCATCAACAGCAGCACCAGCGCGATGCCGTCGACACCCAGCGCGTAGTGGATGCCGAACGCCGGGATCCAGCGCACGTTCTCGCCGAACTGGAAGCGGGCTGCGCCGCTGCCGGTGTCGAATCGCGCGGCCATGGCGACGGTGAAGACCAGGGTGAGGAGCGTCGTGCCGAGCGCCGCGCGCTTCGCGAGTTCGGGCCGATCCTTCGGCAGCAACGCGATGCCGGTCGCGCCGACCAACGGGATCGCGCCGATGACGGTGAGCCACGGGAAGCTCATGAGATCAACCCCTCACCATCAGCAGAGCGGCGATCACGACGACGACCCCGGCGAACATCGACAGCGCGTACGACCTCACGAAGCCGGTCTGCAGATGGCGTGCCCTGCTCGACGTACCTCCGACGAACGCCGCGAGCCCGTTCACGAACCCGTCGACCGCTCGGTTGTCGAAGAACACCAGCAGCCGGGTCAGGTACTCGCCCGGTCGCATGAAGACCGACTCGTTGATCGCGTCACCGTACAGGTCGCGCCGGGCAGCCACGGTCAGCGGGCTCCCGACAGGGGCCACCGCCGGGACGCTGCGGCGTCCGTACATCAGGTAGGCCGCCCCGATGCCGACGAGCACGGTCACGAACGTTGCGGCACCGATGAGTCCGATCGGTTTGAACGCGGTGTCGTTCGCCTTGCCGACCACCGGGGCGAGCCAGTCGGCGAAGCGCCCGCCGAGGATCAGCACGTACCCGAGCCCGACGGATCCGATCGCGAGCACCACCATCGGCCACTTCATGACCTCGGGCGACTCGTGGGGATGGGCGTCCTGCGCCCACCGCTTCTCACCGAAGAACGTCATCAACACGACCCGGGTCATGTAGAACGCGGTTAACCCGGCAGCGACCAGGGCGGCGGTGCCCAGCACCCAGCCCGACGTACCGCCCTTGTGATAGGCCGCGTCGATGATGGCGTCCTTGGTGAACCAACCGGAAAGCCCGGGGAAGCCGATGATGGCGAGATAGCCCAGCCCGAACGTGGCGAAGGTCCACGGCATGTACTTCGCCAACCCGCCGTACCGGCGCATGTCGACCTCGTCGTTCATGGCGTGCATGACCGAGCCGGCGCCGAGGAACAAGCCCGCCTTGAAGAAGCCGTGCGTGAGCAGGTGCGCGATGCCGAACGCATAGCCTGCCGGGCCGAGCCCGACCGCGAGCATCATGTAGCCGATCTGGCTCATGGTGGACGCCGCAAGAGCCTTCTTGATGTCGTCCTTCGCGCAACCGACGATCGCCCCGAAGACCAGCGTCACCGTGCCGACGACCGTGACCGCGAGCCGCGCGGTCGGGGCGAGGTCGAAGATGAAGTGCGATCGCGCGACGAGATAGACGCCGGCCGTCACCATCGTCGCCGCGTGGATGAGCGCCGACACCGGCGTCGGGCCCTCCATGGCGTCGCCGAGCCAGGACTGCAACGGCACCTGCGCAGACTTGCCGCACGCGCCGAGGAGCAGCAGCAGGCCGATCGCGTTGAGCGTCGCGCTGTCGGCCTGGCCGACGGCCCCCTTCAGCCCGGCGAAGCTGAACGTGCCGAAGGTCGCGAACATCAGCATGATCGCCACCGACAGGCCGAAGTCGCCTACCCGGTTGACGACGAAAGCCTTCTTCGCCGCCGTCGCAGCCGAGGGCTTGTGAGACCAGAAGCCGATCAGCAGGTATGACGCGACGCCGACGCCCTCCCACCCGACGTAGAGCGCTACGTAGTTGTCGCCGAGCACGAGCAGCAACATCGCCGCGACGAAAAGGTTGAGGTAGGCGAAAAACAGCCGCCGATTGGGATCGTGCGCCATGTAGCCGACGGAGTAGATGTGGATGAGCGAGCCGACACCGGTGATCAGCAGCACGAACGAGATCGACAACGCGTCGACCTGGAAGTTGGCGTTGGCGTGGAAGCCGTTGACGACGGTCCACCCGAAAAGGTGGTCGTCGTAACTGCGGTCACCGGCGGACTTGCCGAGCAGGCCGACGAACAACGCCACGCCCAGGGCGAACGACGCGAGCGGGGCCGCGACGCCGAGCAGGTGACCCCAACGGTTGGTGCGGCGCCCGCCGAGGAGCAGGACGGCCGCGCTGGCCAGCGGGATGGCGACGAGCAGCCAGGTCGCCGAGAACACGCCACTCGCGGCGTGCGTCGATAGCGACGGCGCGGCCGCACTGTGCGCCGTCCACGGCGCGGCGACAGCCGAGACAGCCGAAAGTGTCATCGACGTCACAACCGGCTCCATGATGCGCGGCGGGTCACAGCGATCTGCCTCTCGTCAGTCATCGGTTCAGTACTTCAGCAGGCTGGCGTCGTCGACCGAGGCCGAACGGCGAGTTCGGAACACGGAGACGATGATCGCCAGCCCGACGACGACCTCGGCCGCCGCCACCACCATCACGAAGAAGGCCATGATCTGCCCGTCGAGGTTGCCGTTGATCCGGGAGAACGTCACCAGCGCCAGGTTCGACGCGTTGAGCATCAACTCGACACACATGAAGACGACGATCGCGTTGCGGCGCAGCAGGACGCCGACGGAACCGATCGTGAAGAGGATCGCCGACAGGTAAAGGTAGTAGGTCGGACTCATGGCATCTCCCTCATTCCTGGCCCTTGCCCGACGTGGGGTGCGAAACGGTCGCCGACCCGCTCAGCTCCGACGGTCGGGGACGCCGGCCATGCTCCTCGCTCACTTCGCGGACGGCGCCCGGCACGCTGAGCTCGGCGATCGAACCGTCGGGCAGCAGCGCGGGGGTGTCGACGGCGTTGTGCCGGGCGTAAATGCCCGGCCCGGGAAGCGGTGTCGGGTGCACGCCGGACTTGAACCGCTGCTGCATCAGTTCGAGCTGCGTGGGCTTGGGCTCGTGGCGCTCGCGATGCGCCAGCACCATAGCGCCGAGCGCTGCCGTGATGAGCAACGCGCTGGTGATCTCGAAGGCGAACACGTAGCGGGTGAACAGCAGCTTCGCGATCTGGTAGATGTTGCCGCCGGGCTCCGTCGCGCCCGTGTTGTCGACCGGGTAGTTGGCCCCGGCCAGTCCCGCGCTGCTGTGGATCGCAGCGTGCGCGATACCGGAGAACAGCAACAGCAGGAACCCGATGCTCGCGAGCACGGTTGCCAGCCGCTGGCCCCGCAACGTCTCGATCATGCGCTCGCGGCTGTCGACGCCGACCAGCATCAAGACGAACAGGAAGAGCATCATCACCGCGCCGGTGTAGACGATGACCTGAACGAACGCGATGAAGGGGGCGTCCTGCGCTGCGTAGAACACCGCGAGCAGCAACATGACGGCGCCGAGCGACAACGCACCGTGCACGATGTTGCGGGCGAACACCATGCCGAAAGCGGCAAGCACGGCGAGCGGCGCGCAGATCCAAAAGATCACCGCTTCGGTTCCGCTGGTGTGCAAGCTCGAGGCCGCCATCATTGCAGCGGGCATCATCGCTCATCTCCAGATGTCGCGCTCGAGTCGACGCCCTCAGCGGCGTCCTGGACGTCGGAGTGCGCGCGTTGCTGTTCGACGACTCGGCCGCTGGAGCCGCTTTCGACGTCACCGCTGATGACATGAGCGGCGGGCGTGCCGCGGTAGTAATCCTTCGTGTCGCCGAGCCGCATGGGATGCGGGGGCAGTTCCATGCCCGGTGCGAGCGGGGCGAGCAGTTGTTCCTTGGTGAAGATGAGGTCGGCACGGTTGGTATCGGCCAGCTCGAACTCGTTGGTCATCGTGAGCGCCCGAGTGGGGCACGCCTCGATACACAGGCCGCAGAAGATGCACCGCAAGTAGTTGATCTGGTAGACGCGACCGTAGCGCTCGCCTGGGGAGTAGCGGTCGGACTCCGTGTTGTCGGCGCCCTCGACGTAGATGGCATCGGCCGGGCAGGCCCAGGCGCAAAGTTCGCAGCCGATGCACTTCTCGAGGCCGTCCGGGTGGCGGTTCAACACGTGCCGCCCGTGGTAGCGCGGCATCGTCGGCTTCTTCTGCTCGGGGTACAGCTCGGTGTTCACCGGCTTGAACATCGTCGAGAAGGTGATGCCGAAGCCGCGAAGCGCCGGAGGCAGGAAACTAGGCATCGTCATCCTCGTCGGTCAAGACGTCGTCATCGGCCAAGACGTCGGAGTCGAACGAACCAGCACCCCATCGGTCGCCGTCCGTCGCCGCGACGGCGCCGACCGTCACCGGCTGCTGCGAGCGCAGCACCTGTCCTGGTGTCGGGGGAACCGGGTGGCCGCCGGCAAACGCATCGAACGGTTCCTCCGCGGCGTCCTCGGCATCGAGCGCGCGCAGTTCGTCGTTGCGTTGCTGGATCGTGTCTGCGATGTAGGTGATCACGAGCAGCGCGGCGATCAAGAGGGCTCCCGCGATGAGCCACCAGCGCCAGTTGGTGAGCCGCACGACCCGGAACGTCGCCTCGAGCAGGATCCACACCAGGTTCGCGGGGATCAGCACCTTCCAGCCGAACTTCATGAACTGGTCGTAGCGCAACCGTGGGAGCGTCCCGCGCAGCCAGATGAAGACGAACAAGACGATGCCGAGCTTGGCGAGGAACCAGAGCAACGGCCACCAGCCGGTGTTGGCGGCGTCCCATTTCGAGAGCGGCCACGGCGCGCGCCAGCCACCGAGGAAGAGCGTCGTCATCAGGGCCGAGACCGTGATCATGTTGACGTACTCGGCAAGGTAGAACAGTGCGAACTTCAGCGAGGTGTACTCGGTGTGGAAGCCGCCGACGATCTCCGACTCACCCTCCGGCAGGTCGAAGGGGGCGCGGTTCGTCTCGCCGACCATCGCGACGGCGTAGATGACGAACGACACGAACGCCCAGATCAGACCCCAACGGTGCGTCTGTGCCGCGACGATGTCGGACGTCGAAAGCGAGCCCGAGTAGAGGAAGACGCCGACGAACGACAGGCCCATCGCGATTTCGTAGCTCACGACCTGTGCGGCCGAGCGCACCCCGCCGAGCAACGGATACGTGGATCCGCTCGACCAGCCGGCGAGCACGATGCCGTAGACGCCCATCGAACTCATCGCCAGCACGAACAGCACGGCGACCGGGAGGTCGGTGAGCTGCAGGTTCGTGTGGTGGCCGGCGATCGACACGGTCGGCCCGAACGGGATGACGGCGAACGCCAGGAACGCGGGAATCGCCGAGATGATCGGCGCGATGATGAAGACGAGCTTGTCGGCAGCCGTCGGCAGCAGGTCTTCCTTCAGCGCGAGCTTGATGCCGTCGGCGAGGCCCTGGAGCAACCCGAAGGGGCCCACCCGGTTGGGCCCGAGCCGTTGCTGCATGCGCGCTACGACGCGCCGCTCCGCCCAGATCATGAAGAGCGTCGTGACCACGAGGAAGGCGAAGACCGCGACGGCTTTGATGACGATGATCCACCACACGTCACGGTGGGTCGGCGGCGTGACTGCGATCTCGAGTGCGCGGTGTGCTGCCGGCCAGGCGTGCGCCGAGACCGGCGCGAACAGATGCTGGACGGTCATGCGACACCCCCGCGGTGCTCGTCCGCGCGTGTCAACCGGACGACGGCTCCAGCGCCGACGCCGAGGCTGCGATGGACCTCGCTGCCGATCGACCGGGTCGCCAGCCATACGACGCCGTCGACCATCTCGGCGACGAGCACCGGCACGGTGAGCGATCCGTGCTCGCTGGTGACCGTGACGAGATCGCCGGAGCCGGCTCCGATCCGGCTCGCGGTCGCCGGTGACAGTTGCGCGCGTACCGGCTTGGCAGTGGCGGCGAGATAGGGCGCGTCGTCCTGCAGGCTGCCCGCATCGAGAAGTTCGTGCCAGGTCGCGAGCACGACCTCCCCGTCACGCAGGGTGGGCCCCGCGCCGCTCGGCACCGCTGCCGACGGCGCCGGCGTCCCAGCAGGCGTGCCCGTGTAGCCACTCGAGAGGGCAGCCAACTCGGCCCGTGCAGTCGTGAGATCGGGCAGCCCGAGATGGACGTCGAGTTCGTCGGCGATCGCGTTGAGCACGAGGTAGTCGGACAGTTGACCGGTGTCCTTCAGCGAAGCCGAGAACGGCCGCTCCCGGCCTTCCCAGTCGACGAACGTGCCGGCCTTCTCGACGGCGGCAGCCACCGGAAACACGACGTCGGCGTGCTCGGTGACCGAACTGCGCCGCAGTTCGAGGCTCACCACGAAAGGCACCGACCGGACGGCGGCGCGGGCGGCCGCCGGGTCAGGCAGGTCGTCGAGGTCGACACCACCGACCACCAAAGCCTCGAGCTCCCCGGCCGCCGCGGCCGAGAGGATCGCGCCGGTGTCGCGGCCGGGCGTCGGTGCGATCGTCGTGGCCCAGCGCAGCGCCACCGGCGCAACGGCATCGGGGTCGGCGAGCGGGCGGCCGCCGGGCAGCAGGTTGGGTAGCGCGCCGGCCTCGATCGCACCGCGCTCACCCGCTCGGCGCGGCACCCAGGCGAGCCGGGCGCCGGACGACCCGGCCAGCGCGACCGCGGCCGTGAGCGCGCCCGGCGACATCGCGAGTCGCTCACCGACGAGAATCACCGCACCGGGCTGGGCGAGCAGCGCCGACGCGTCGCTGGCCGCGGCACGCAACGACGCGTCGTCGAGCCCGCTGGGGGCGGACGGCGCCGTGCCGGCCCGCAACGCCGAGAGCAGGCGCGCTTCGTCACCGGGCACGCAACCGAGCAGCCGGCCGGACATCTTCGCGAGCCCGTGCGTCGCCAGCGGGGCAACCGAGAAGACGCGGGTGCCGTTGACCCGAGCCGCCTTGCGCAGCCGCAAGAAGACGATGGGCGACTCTTCTTCCGCCTCGAACCCGACCAGCAGGACCGCCGGCGCCTTCTCGAGGTCGGCATAGGTGACGCCGAGGTGGTGGCCGGCGACGTGTGCCGCGAGGAAGTCGAGCTCCTCCGACGAGTGCGGTCTGGCGCGGAAGTCTACGTCGTTGGTCTCCAAAGCGACCCGTGCGAATTTGGCGTAGGCGTAGGCGTCTTCGGCGGTCGCGCGGCCGCCCACGAGGACGCCGGCGCGCCCGCGCGCGTTCGCCAGACCGGCCGCGGCGATCCGCAGCGCCTCCGGCCACGACGACGGCACCAGCTCGCCGTGCTCGTCGCGTATGAGCGGAGTGTCGAGGCGGTCGGCGGCCGTCGTGTAGGTGAACGCCCATCGACCCTTGTCGCAGTTCCACTCCTCGTTGACCTCCGGCGCGGAGCCGGCCAGCCGGCGCAACATCTTGCCG
Organism: uncultured Actinomycetes bacterium; assembly: GCA_963782965.1. Taxonomy (GTDB): domain Bacteria; phylum Actinomycetota; class Actinomycetes; order Acidothermales; family Acidothermaceae; genus CAWALV01. Next base: position 840,397 of record CAWALV010000002.1, on the reverse strand, counting down.
CGCCGGTGGTCGTTGCGCTGCTGGCAACCCGAGGCGCAGTGCTCGCACACGCTGGGCGAGGAGACGAGGTCGAACGGGCGGGCGCGGAAGCGGTACTGCGAGCCCGTGAGGGCGCCGACCGGGCAAATCTGCACGGTGTTGCCCGAGAAGTAGGAGTTGAACGGCTGGTCCTCGAACACGGCGACCTGTTCGAGGGCAGAGCGTTCGAGCATCTCGATGAACGGGTCGCCCGCGATCTGCTGAGCGAAGCGCGTGCAACGCGTGCACAGCACGCAGCGCTCTCGGTCGAGAAGCACCTGCGGCGAGATCGCGATGGGCTTGGGGTAGGTGCGCTTGACGTCGTAGAACCGCGATTCGGCGTAACCGTTGCTCATCGTCTGGTTCTGTAGCGGGCACTCACCGCCCTTGTCACATACCGGGCAGTCGAGCGGGTGGTTCACGAGCAGCAACTCGATGATGCCGTTCTGCGCTTTCTCGGCGACCGGCGACGTGTACTGGCTCTTGACGACCATGCCCTCGGTGACCGACGTCGTGCAGGAGGCCATCGGCTTGCGCTGGCCTTCCACCTCGACGAGGCACTGCCGGCAGGCTCCGACCGGCTCGAGCAACGGGTGCTCGCAGAAGCGCGGGATCTGGATGCCGAGCTGCTCGGCGGCGCGGATGACGAGCGTGCCCTTCGGCACCGAAACCTCGAAACCGTCGATCGTGAGGGTCACCAGATCGACCGGCGCAGGTTGCCTGCCGTCGTCCGGCTCGGTACGGCTGTTGGTCGTGACGGTCATCGGGCGCCTGCTCCAACGAAGACGGTCGAGGCGACGGGATCGAACGGGCAGCCACCCTGCTCGTAGTGAGCGACGTATTCGTCGCGGAAGAACTGGATGGACGACGTGACGGGGCTCGTCGCGCCGTCGCCGAGCGCGCAAAATGCGCGGCCGAGAATGTTCTCGGAGAGGTCGAGCAGGGTGTCGATGTCTTCCTGCGTTGCCTGACCGCGCTCGAGCCGGTCGTAGATCTGCACGTACCAGAACGTGCCCTCCCGGCACGGCGTGCACTTGCCGCAGGACTCGTGCGCGTAGAACTCACACCACCGCTGCACGGCACGCACCACACAGGTCGTCTCGTCGAAAATCTGTAGCGCGGTAGTGCCGAGCATCGAACCGTGCATCGGCGGCCCTTCGAAATCGAGCGGGACGTCGAGGTGCTCGGCGGTGAACAGCGGCGTCGAGGAGCCGCCCGGGGTCCAGAACTTCAGCTCGTGACCCTCGCGAATGCCACCTGCTGCATCGAGCAGCTCGCGCAGCGTAATGCCGAGCGGCGCCTCGTACTGGCCGGGATTCGTGACATGGCCCGACAGCGAGAAAATCTTGAAGCCGGGCGACTTCTCGGTGCCCATGCTGCGAAACCACTCGGCGCCGCCGCGAACGATCGCGGGCACGCTCGAGATGGTCTCGACGTTGTTGATGACGGTCGGGCAGGCGTACAGACCGGCGACCGCAGGGAAAGGCGGCCGGAGCCGAGGCTGGCCGCGAAAGCCCTCCAACGACTCCAGCAATGCGGTCTCTTCACCACAGATGTACGCGCCGGCGCCGATATGCACGGTGACATCGATGTCGACGCCCTTGCCGAGGATGTTCGAGCCGATGTAGCCCGCCGCCTTGGCCTCCTCGACCGCGGCCAGCACCCGCCGGATGACCTGCAGCACCTCGCCGCGCACGTAGATGAATGCGTGGTTGGCGCGGATCGCGTAGGCCGAGATGAGGATGCCTTCGAGCAGGGTGTGCGGGCTCGCCATCAGCATCGGGATGTCTTTGCAGGTCCCGGGTTCGCTCTCGTCGGCGTTGACGACGAGGTAATGGGGCTTGCCGTCGCCCTGCGGGATGAAGCCCCATTTCATGCCGGTGGGGAAGCCGGCACCACCACGGCCACGCAGGCCGGAGTCCTTCACCAGCTGGATCAACGCATCGGGCTCCATCGCGAGCGCCTTGCGCAAGGCGTCGTAACCGCCGGTGCGTTCATATGCGGCGAGCGTCCAGGAACGCTCGCTGCCCCAGTTGGCCGTCAGAACCGGTGTCAACCGAAAGCTCATGGCTGCCCCCTTTCGGCGTCGACCGCCGGTGCACGCTCGCCACGCTGCTTCGCCAGCTCGACGCCGGCGAGCGAGGCCGGCCCGGCAGAGGGCCCTGCGGCGACGAGATCGTCGGGAAAGCCGGCCAGGATGCGCGAGGTCTCGACGTGGGTACGCAGTGGCGCGCCGCGGGTCGGGGACGGCGGGTCGCCGGCGCGAAGCCGGTCGACGAGCTCTTTCGCCGATTCGACGGTCTGGTTGTCGAAGAACTCCCAGTTCACCATGACAACAGGCGCGTAGTCGCATGCCGCGTTGCACTCGATGTGTTCGAGGGTGACCACGCCATCGGGAGTCGTGCCGTTGTTGCCCACACCGAGATGGTCCTTCAGGCCTTCGAAGATGGCGTCGCCACCGAGGATCGCGCAGAGCGTGTTCGTGCAGACGCCGACGTGGTAGTCGCCGCACTGCCGGCGCTTGTACATCGTGTAGAAGGTGCTCACGGCCGCGACCTCAGCCGTCGTGAGGTCGAGCACCTCGGCGACCAGCTTGATGCCGTCGGGTGAGACGTAACCCTGCTCTGCCTGCACGAGATAGAGCAGCGGCATCAACGCCGAGCGGGCGTTGGGATACCGCGCGATCACCTGCGGAGCAAGCTCCAGCACGCGCTGCTTCGCGTCGTCCGACAGCGGGTCTGCCGACACCGCACCCGGACCTAGCCGCGGGTCGAGCATGACCAGCGGCAGTTGAGGGGCCTGCTCCACCGGGCTGGCCTGCACGTCGTCGGTCACCGGTCGCACCCGCCCATCACCGGGTCGAGGCTGGCAACCGCGGCGACGACGTCGGCGATCAAACCGCCCTCGCATACCGCAGCTACCGCCTGCAGGTTCACGAAGGAGGGTTCGCGCAGGTGCACCCGGTAGGGCTTGGTGCCGCCGTCGCTCACGAGGTGGACGCCGAGCTCGCCGCGCGGCGACTCGACCGGCACGTACACCTGGCCCGGTGGCACGTGGAAGCCTTCGGTGACGAGCTTGAAGTGGTGAATCAACGACTCCATCGATGTCGCCATGATGTGGCGGATGTGATCGAGCGAGTTGCCCATGCCGTCGCCACCCAGCGCCAGTTGCGCCGGCCACGCGATCTTCTTGTCCTCGACCATGACCGGCCCCGGCCGCAGCCGGTCGAGGCACTGCTCGACGATCTTGACGGACTCGCGCATCTCGGCCAGCCGCACCAGGTAGCGCGCGAAGCAGTCGCCTTCGGGTTGGGTCGGGACGTCGAACTCGTACGTCTCGTAACCGAGGTACGGCGCAGCCTTGCGGAGGTCCCACGGGTAGCCGGCCGCTCGCATCAGGGGGCCGGTCGCACCGAGCGCGACCGCGCCGGTCAGGTCGAGGTAGCCGACCTCCTTCAGCCGGCGCAACCAGATCGGTTGGCCGCTGAGCAAACCCTCGTACTCGTCGATGCGCTTCGGCATGATCGCAAGGAACTCGCCGATCTTCTCGACCGCGCCGGGCGGAAGATCTTGGATGACGCCACCGGGACGCACGTATGCGTGGTTCATCCGCAGGCCGGTGATCATCTCGAAGATGTCGAGAATCTGCTCACGTTCGCGGAAGCCGTACAGCATCGCCGAGAGGGCGCCGACCTCCATGCCGCCCGTCGCCAACCACACGAGGTGGGAGGAGATGCGGTTCAGTTCCATCATCATGACGCGGATGACTTGGGCGCGCTCGGGCACTTGGTCGGTGATGCCCAACAGCTTCTCGACCGCCATCGAGTACGCCGTCTCGGTGAAGAACGGCGAGAGATAGTCGGCGCGGGTCAAGAACGTGACCGCCTGCGTGAACGTGCGGTACTCGCAGTTCTTCTCGATACCGGTGTGCAGGTAGCCCATGACGACGCGAGCCTGCGTCACGGTCTCGCCTTCGAGTTCGAGCACGAGCCGCAGCACACCGTGGGTCGAGGGATGCTGCGGCCCCATGTTCACCACGACACGCTCTGCGTGCTGAGCCGACGCGTCACTCGCGACGTCGTCCCAGTCGCCACCCGACACCGTGTAGACGGTGCCCTGCCCGGTGTCGGTCTCGTCGTACGCGCCGCTGGCGTAGGGGTCGGTCATCGTGTCAGGCATATTGGCGTCTCTCATCGGGCGGCGGCACGCTCGCACCCTTGTACTCGACCGGGATCCCGCCCAGTGGGTAGTCCTTGCGTTGCGGATGCCCGAACCAGTCGTCGGGCATCATGATGCGAGTCAAGGCGGGGTGGCCGTCGAAGACCACGCCGAACATGTCCCACGTCTCACGTTCCTGGAAGTCGGCCGTGGGCCAGACGCTCACGACCGAGGGCACATGCGGGTCGGCGTCGGGTATCGCGACCTCCAACCTGATGTGGCGGTTGTGCGTCATCGAGGTCAACTCGTAGACGACGTGCAGCTCGCGCCCGGCGTCCATCGGGTAGTGCACGCCCGACACCGACGACAGCAACTCGAAGCGCAGGCTCTCGTCGTCGCGCAGCAGCTGCGCCAGTTCGCGCAGGTGCTCGCGCCGCACGTGCAGGGTCAGCTCACCACGGTCGACCACGGAACGCTCGATCGCTGCGGGGAGGTTCTGGTACCCGCTCGCGAGTGCGTCGGCGACCTCGTCGAAGTAGCCGCCGAACGGGCGCGGGGTCGACGGCAATCCCACCAGCGCCGGGTCACTCACTTCAGCAACCCCTTCATCTGGTGGGTGGGCATGGCCTCCAGCGCTTGCGCCTCGACGGCACTCGCGTGACGGACGCCCTGCGCACCGAGCTTGGTGGCCTTGATGCGCTCGTGCAGCTCGAGAATCGCGTGCATCAACATCTCCGGGCGGGGCGGGCAACCCGGCAGGTACATGTCGACAGGCACGACGTGGTCGACGCCCTGCACGATCGCGTAGTTGTTGAACATGCCGCCCGACGACGCGCAGACCCCCATCGACAGCACCCACTTCGGCTCGGGCATCTGGTCGTAGATCTGGCGCAGGACGGGGGCCATCTTCTGGCTGACCCGGCCGGCCACGATCATCAGGTCGGCCTGCCGCGGCGACGCCCGGAACACCTCCATGCCGAAGCGAGCGAGGTCGTAGCGACCGGCGCCGGTCGCCATCATCTCGATCGCGCAACACGCGAGCCCGAAGGTCGCTGGCCACAGCGAGTTGGCGCGCGCCGCACCCGCGAGCTTCTCGACCGTAGTCAGCAGGAAGCCGCTGGGCAGTTTCTCTTCAAGGCCCATATCAGGCTCTCAATCCCACTCGAGTCCGCCGCGGCGCCACACATACACGTAGGCGACGAACACCGTCACGATGAACAACACCATCTCGACCAGACCGAACACGCCCATGTGTGCGAACGCGACGGCCCACGGATACAAGAAGATGATCTCGATGTCGAAGACGATGAAAAGCATCGCAGTGAGGTAGTACTTCACGGGGAAGCGACCACCGCCGGCCGGCTGCGGAGTGGGTTCGATGCCACATTCGTAGGCGTCGTACTTCGCGCGGTTGTACCGCTTGGGCCCGCTCAGGCTCCCCGCCACGATGGAGAAGACCGCGAAGCCGCCGGCGAGGATGAGCAGCACCAGGATCGGCACGTAGCTGAACACGACGGTCATGTGGCTCTCCTCTCCGGGCTCTCACGCGTGCATCCGTCGGTCGTGACGCCGCCGTGCAGTCTAGGCGGGGGCGCCGTGCGACCGGCGCGCGGGTCACGCCGCCGGAACGACGCGCAGCAGGCCATTGATGATCCGATCCATCGCATCGCCGTCCTTCGGATCGGTCAGGTTCGCGAGGAGCTTCAGGGTGAATCGCATGATGGTCGGGTGCGGCAGGCCGCGCCTGGTGAGGGTGCGCATCACGCCCGGCTTGCCGATCAGGGTGACGAACCAGCGACCCACCGTGTAGTAGCCGCCGTAACGGTCGGCCAGTGCCTGAGGATAGGCGCGCAGGGCCAGCTCCCGTGCCGTGCCGGCGGGCCGGGCCAGCGCTTGGGCGACCATTTCGGCCGCCATCTCGCCGGACTCCATCGCGTATGCGATCCCTTCGCCGTTGCAAGGGTTGACCATCCCCCCGGCGTCACCGACGAGCAGCAGGCCCCGGTCGTAGTGCGGCTTGCGGTTGAACCCCATCGGCAGTGCGGAGCCGCGGATCGGGCCGCGGGCGTGCTCCTCGTCGAAGCCCCACTCGGCCGGCATCTGCGCGACCCACCGCCGCAGCAGGTCACGATAGTCGACGTTGCGGAAGGAAGCCGAGGTGTTGAGGATGCCGAGCCCGACGTTGCTCGTGCCGTCGCCCATCCCGAAAACCCAACCGTAGCCGGGCAGCAGGCGGTCCTGGCCGTCGACGCGGTCCCACAGCTCCAGCCACGATTCGAGCCAGTCGTCGTCGTGTCGTGGCGACTCGTAGTAGCGCCGATACGCCACGCCCATCGGGCGGTCATCGCGTCGGTGCAACCCCAGCGCCAAGGAGATGCGACTCGAGTTGCCGTCGGCCGCGATGACGAGGGGCGCCCGGAACACGACGTCACGATCTGAATCCGCCGGCCGCGCGAGCACCCCGACGATGCTGCCGTCGCGATCGTCGACGATCGGGCTGGTCGCGGGTGTGCGCTCGTAGAGGGCGGCACCGAGCTTCTCGGCTCTGCGCGCCAGCATCTGATCGAAGTCCAGCCGGGTGCGTACCAGCCCGTAGCCGGGGTAGCTGGCGAGTTCGGGCCAGGGGAGTTCGAGCCGCATGCCGCCGCCGAGGATGCGCAACCCCTTGTTCTGTAGCCAGCCGGCCTGCGTCGTGGTGTCGATGCCGAGCTTGACCAGTTGCTTCACCGCGCGGGGAGTCAACCCGTCGCCGCACACCTTCTCGCGGGGGAAGGCGCTCTTCTCGAGCAGGACGACGTCGGTGCCGGCCTGGGCGAGGTGCGCCGCCGTCGTCGAACCGCCGGGACCGGCGCCGACCACGATGACGTCGGTCTCGCGAGTGGAGATGTCGGGCGGCAGGGACGACAGCAGGGTGACCGCACCCTCCGGGACCGCCGCAGCGGACTTCCCGGAGTTGTTGCGCCTTGAAACCACCGGCTCACACCACCTATAGCGACACCCGCTGCGACACGCGCGTTCGGGCAGCCTGGTGGGGAGCACACGAGCACCCGCGACGACCGCGGGAACTTGTGAACGCCTTCACGAACTGCCCTGTCAAGCAGTCTAGGGGGTCGCGACCAAGGTCACCTATCCGGGCGCGTCGACGCCCCGTCTCCCCCCGCGTCCCCCGCGCGCGCTCTACGCCTCCTCCGCGCGCCTCCCCCGGTGCAAGGCCACGATGCCGCCCGTCAGATTCCGCCAGGCGACGTCTTGCCAGCCCGCCTCGACCAGCGCAGCGGCGAGGTCGACCTGCGCCGGCCACGCTCGGATCGACTCGGCGAGGTAGACGTAGGAGTCCGGGTTCGAGCTGACCCTGCTCACGATCGAAGGGACCCGCCGCAGGTAACCGTCGTACGCGCGGCGAAACGGCGCCCAGGTCGGCGTGCTGAACTCGCACACCACGAGCCGCCCACCAGGACGGGTCACGCGCAGCAGCTCGCGGAGCGCGGCAGCGAAGTCCTGCACGTTGCGCAACCCGAACGAGATCGTCACGGCGTCGAAAGAGGCGTCCGCGAAAGGCAGCGCAAGGGCATCGCCCGCGACGAAGCGCACGCCGCCGACATCCGCCCCGCCGCGCCGGCGCGCGCCCTCGGTCAGCATCCCGAGAGAGAAATCGCAGGCGACGCAAGAGGCGCCCCGGCTCACGAACGAAGCGGACGACGTCCCGGTGCCCGCTGCGAGATCGAGCACCCGCTCGCCGTCGGCGGCGCCGATGGCGCGGGCGACGGCGCGCCGCCACCGGCGATCCTGACCGACCGAGAGCAGGTCGTTGACGAGGTCGTAGCGGCGCGCGACGCCGTCGAACATCGCGGCGACTTCGCCCGGCTGCTTGTCGAGATCGGCCCGGGTCACGCCCACTCCCACCGATCGCCGATGTCGGCCAGCCGCTGCTTGGCGGCCGGCTCACACAGCGCGCCCGCGACGCCTGCCGCGTACAAATCCGCGGGCCGGACGCCGAGCGCCCGCGCGACCTCGTGCTCGCGGCCCAGATCGGTGCCGAACATGGCCGGATCGTCGGTGTTCAGCGTGCACGTCACCCCCGCCGCGATCAGGGCCGGCAGCGGATGCTCCTCGACGGAGGCGACCGCCTTGGTGCGCAGGTTCGAGGTCGGGCACACGTCGAGGACGACCCCGCGTTCGGCGAGTTCACCGCACAGCTCGGCGTCCGAGATCGCGGTGATGCCGTGCCTGATCCGGTCCGCGCCCAGGGCCGCCATCGTCTCCCGGATCGACTCCGGGCCGCAGACCTCGCCGGCATGCGGTACCGCGCCGAGCCCACCGTCGCGTGCGAGGGCGAACGCCTTCGCGTAACGCTGCGGCGGCTGGTCCTTTTCCGGGCCGCCGATGCCGAGGCCGACGACTCCGCGGTCGCGATACGCGACCGCGCGCCGGGCGAGCTCCTCGACCAGCTCGACGTCGGCGCCACGGTAGGCGTCGGGGGTGAACCGCACCACGACCCCGTGCTCCTCCTCTGCCTGCTGAGCGCCGTCGAGGTAGCCCTCGAAGAGCTCCTCCCACGAGACCCCGCGCAGCACGCGCTCGATCGGGGAGAAGATCGCCTCCAGATACACCGCACCGTGACTCGCCGCCTCGCCTGCGTAGTCGACGACGATCTGGCGGAAGTCGGCCGCCGTCCGCATGGCGTTCGTGGTGAGGATCCAGACCTCGATGAAGTGCGCGAAGTCGGTGAACTGGTAGAGCCTGTCGATGCCGTCGACCGTGTCGGCCGGAAGCGGCATGTCGTTTCGACGAGCGATCTCGAGCAACGTTGCAGGGCGTACCGAGCCTTCGAGGTGCACGTGTAGCTCGATCTTCGGGTACGCCGGCACGCCGTCCATCGTGCCATGCACCGCCTGGGCCGCGGCGTTAGACATCTGCGAGCCTCTTGACCCGCAGACGTCTAACAACCCAACTGCTAGGCGAACGCGGGCGCCGTCGACGACAGGTGCGAGCGCAGCCGCGGGTCGGGCTGCGGATCGTCGGCCGGCGTGTGGTGCACCCGCAGGTGGTTGTAGAGCGTGTCGCGCTGTGCCGGCACCCGGTCGGCTGCCCGGATCAGGTGGATGAGTTCGGCCAGGTTCCACTGGTGCTTGGCGCCCGCCGAGGAAACCACGTTCTCTTCGAGCATCACCGAACCGAGGTCGTCCGCCCCGAAGTGCAGCCCGAGCTGGCCGACCTCCTTACCCAGGGTCAGCTGCGAGACCTGCAGGTGGGCGATGTTGTCGAAGAACAGCCGAGCGACGGCCAGCAGCCGCAGGTACTCGATCGGGCTGGCCATCGTGCGCCCCCGCAAGTGGTTGTTCTCCGGCTGGTAGGTCCACGGGATGAAGGACCGGAAACCGCCGGTACGGTCCTGCACGTCGCGGATGAGCCGAAGATGCTCGATCCGCTCGGCGTTGGTCTCGCCGGTGCCCATCATGAAGGTCGCGGTCGACTCGACGCCGAGGCGGTGCGCGGTCTCCATGACCTCCAACCACACCGACCCGGGCTCCTTCAGCGGCGCAATGGCATGGCGCGGCCGTTCGGTGAGGATCTCGGCGCCGGCGCCCGCGAACGAGTCGAGCCCGGCCGCGTGCAACCGCTCGATCACTTCTTCGAACGTCAGCCCCGACGTGCGCGCGATGTGCACGACCTCCGAGCCGCCGAGGGAGTGCAGCGCCAGGGCGGGATAGGCGGCTCGAATCGCGGCGAACGTCTCCTCATACCAGTCGATCCCCAGGTCGGGGTTGTGCCCGCCCTGGAGCATGATCTGGGTCGCGCCGAGCTCGACCGCCTCGCCGCAGCGACGCAGGATCTCCTCGCGCGAATGCGTCCAGCCCTCCTCGTGCTTCGGCGCTCGGTAGAAGGCGCAGAACTTGCAGGCCGTCACGCAGACGTTGGTGTAGTTGATGTTGCGGTCGATCAGGTAGGTGGCGATCGAAGCGGTCTCGCCGAACCGGGCCCGGCGGACGGCGTCGGCGGCCCGCCCGAGCGCATGCAGGGGCGCTTGCGTGTACAGCTCGAGGGCTTCGTCGGGGGTGATGCGGCCGCCATCGACGGTCCGGTCGAGAACTGCGCGTAGATCGGCCACCCGCTCAGCCTAATGCTGGCGGTGCCGCGCCGGCCGAGCAGGCAGGCGGATCAGGCGTCGAAGAGTTCGCGCAACGCCTTGACGACGGCCTCGTTGGGCGTGCCCTTCTCGATGATGGCGTCGGCGCCCTCGGGGCAGTCGCGCCGCTCGCCCGACAGGACCGCCACCCGCATGCTCGGCGCGATCGCGCGGATCCGCTGGATCGCCTCGAGCCCGGACATGACGGGCATGGTGACGTCGATGACCAGGAGGTCGGGGTTCAACCGCTCGACGAGGTCGACCGCCTGGGCGCCGTCGCTGGCCTCCCCGACCACGTCGAAGTCGGGCTCCAGCATGAGCAGCGTGTGGATGAGGGCGCGGATACCCGCAGAGTCATCCGCCACGACCACCTGACGCACGAGCATCGGTGGCTCCTCACCCGCTGAGGGAATCAACGAAGCCGACGGGGCTGACACCCGGTGATCGTCTCAGCAGAATCGATGCCGCGCAGCCGAGTTCCGGGCGAGTGATCCCAACGGGTGGTGCGACAACGCTTTCGGCGTAGTCGACCCGGTCAGGCCTGAGCGAAGCCGAACTGCACTGGCAGGACTAGCCCGATCCGCGGGCCCACTCGGCGAGCGAACTCGGCGAGCCCGGCCAGCTGCCGCTCGCCCAGGGAGAAGTCGAGCGTCGTGAAGTATCGGACCAGGGTCTGCGCGTCGAAGTCCTCCCACTTCGCGGCGGAGGCGGCCACCTCTTCGACCCGCCCGAGGGAGAGCTCGCGGGAACGGACGAAGGCGTTATGCACCTCTTTGACCAGGCCCGGGTGCTCCGCGGCGAACTCCTGCCGGGCGGCCCAGACCGCGAACACCATCGGCAAGCCGGTCCAGTCGTGCCAGGCCGCACCCATGTCGTGGACGTCGAGCCCGAGCCGTGGCCCGTCGTGCAGGCTCGCCCGCAGCGCGGCGTCGCCGATCAGGACGGCGGCGGGGGCCTCGATCATCATCGCGGTGAGATCGGGCGGGCAGGTGAAGTAGCGGGGGCGGACGCCGACCCGCTCCTCGAGGAGCATCTTCGCCAACTCGACCGTGGTCCGGCTCGTCGACCCGAGCGCGATCAGCTCACCGTCCAACTCCTCGAGCGGCCGTTGGCTGACCAGCACGCACGACATGACCGGCCCGTCGGAGCCCACGGCGATGTCGGGCAACAGGGCCAGCTCGCCGGCGTGGCGCAGGTACTCGACGACGCTGATCGGAGCGATGTCGAGGTCGCCCTCGACCAGCCGGTCGCTCAACCGATCCGGGGTGTCACGGAACAACTCGACGTCGAGCAGGGCACCGGAGTTGACCAGGCCCCAGTACAGCGGGAGGCAGTTGAGGAACTGGATGTGCCCCACTCGCGGACGCGGGATGGTCATCGTCTTCCTTCCACGTTCACCGTTCACCGTGCACCGTGCACCGTTGAGCGTTCGAGCAACTACCCATCACGCTGCCTATCACGACTTCGGCCGGTCGGCCACAATGGCCGGATGGGAGCAAGGGGGGGCACCGGCCCGGCGAATGAGCCGCCCGTGCCGCCGTCGCCACAACCGGTGAGCTCCGCCAGCGGCGTCGCCGCAGGCGGCCCCGCGGGAGGTGCCGCCGCGGCCGCGGGCGGGCAGGCCCCAAGCGCCCCAGCCGAAGCCGCGGAACCCAACGAACCCGCGGGCGACGGCTACGTCGACTATGTCGAACTCGCGCAGGCCGCCAAGCGCAGGAAGCCGCTACGCCAGCTTCCCGGCCTGATCGGCTCCTGCGTCCGCGTGGTCGCCTCCGCCGGCCGCGGTGTGTTCGCCCTGGCCACCGTGCTGCAGCTCATCGGCGGGCTGATCGCGGCGGTGCAGGTTCTGGTCACCAAGCAGGTGCTCGACGCTTTGATCGCGATCCAGAACGGCACGCAGCCGGTGCGCCACGCGCTGACGCCGGTCATCCTGCTGGCCGCGGTCACAGCGGTTTCGACGTCGTCCAGTGCGGTACTCTCCCAGCAACAACGACTGCTGTCCGAACTCACCATGCGGCGCACCTGGCAGCAGATCCTGGACGTCGCCGGGGCGGTGAATCTTCGCTCCTTCGAGTCGTCGTCGTTCTACGACGAGCTGAGCCGCGTGCAGACCAACGCCGTCACCAGGCCGATCACGATGACGATGGGACTGATCGGACTCGTCGGTGGTCTCGCCGGGTCGATCGGCCTTGCCGCGGCGATCATTTCGTTGCAGCCGCTGCTCTTACCGTTGTTGCTGCTCTCGGGCGTCCCCCTGTGGATGACCAGCCGGCTGCAGAGCCGGCTCGAGTTCAACTTCGTCGTCGCCCAAACGCCGCGACTGCGGCTGCGGATGTACCTCATCCGCATTCTCGGCGACCGCGACACCGCGAAGGAGTTGCGGGCGTTCAACTTCGGCTCGGCCTTGCGCAAGCGGTTCGACGGCGTGTACAGCGACTACCTCACCGATCTAAGACGCCAAGTCAGGCGCAAGTCCGGGTTGGCGTTCGTCGGCAGCATCGCCTCGGCAGTCTTCCTCGGCGCCACGCTCGTGGTGTTGGTATGGCTCGTCGGCAACGGGCACGCGACGCTTGCCGAAGCAGGTGCGGCGATCATCGCGATCCGGCTGATGTCGAGCCAGGTGGCGACCTTGTTCGGCAGCATCCAACAGATCTCGGAGTCCAGCCTCTTCCTCAACGACTACCAGAACTTCCTCGATCGCCGCCCGCAAGCGCAGCGAGCCGAGGCCGGGCGCAAAGCACCGAAGAGCTTCGAGCGGATCGAGGCGGAAGGTCTCAACTTCCGCTACCCCGGCAGCCAGCAGGATGCGCTGCACGACGTCTCCCTGGAGATCGGCGCGGGCGAGGTGATCGCGCTGGTCGGCGAGAACGGCTCCGGCAAAACGACGCTGGCCAAACTGCTCGGCGGGTTGTACGAACCCGACGCCGGCTCGATCCGGTGGGACGACGTCGACGTCCGCGAGTACGACCGCAGCGATTTGCGCAACGCGATCGCCGTGATCTTCCAAGACTTCGTGCGCTACGAACTCACGGCCCGCGAGAACATCGGCGCGGGCCGGCCTGATCGCCTCGACGACGCGGCAGGCATCTTCGCGGCGGCGAAGCAGGCCGGCGCGGATGGCTTCCTGTCCGGCCTCCCCGCCGGATACGAGACGATCCTGAGCAAGGCGTACAAGGGCGGGCGCGATCTCTCGCTCGGGCAGTGGCAACGAGTGGCGCTCGCCCGGGCGTTCTTCCGCGATGCCCCCTTCGTGATCCTCGACGAGCCGTCGGCGTCGCTCGACCCACGAGCAGAGCACGAGCTGTTCTCGCGCATCCGCGAACTGCTGGCCGGGCGCACCGTGTTGTTCATCTCCCATCGCTTCTCCAGCGTGCGCTCCGCCGACCGCATCTACGTGATGCAGGACGGCGGCATCGTCGAGCACGGCACGCACGAGCAGTTGATGGCGAACGGCCGCTTGTACGCCGACCTGTTCAGCCTGCAGGCCGCCGCCTACCTCGACCCGACCAAGTCCCGCTGAGCGCCGCCGCTGATCGTCGGCTTCGGCCGGCAGCAGCAGGCCTATTCCGCTCGCTCGGGCGCCTGCTGCTGCTCGAGCTGGTCTGCGTAGGCGTCCTCGCGAGCGATGCGCGCCGCCGACCGCGCCCGGCGACGCTGCGCCGCGGTGCTGACGTAGACCGACATCGCAGCACGCTGCGGGGCCAGCATCACGTAACTCGCCAGCCCCGAGATCACCAGCGCGAGGACGACGAGAAGTGCCCCTTTCACGTGCACGAGCCACAGCAGGATCGCAGCTGCCAGGAAGAGCGCCAGCCGCAAGAGCGAGTACGTCGCGAACGCGCGGCGACCGCTGCGCGACGGCCGAGGGACGTCGTCCGGAGGAGGGGGAACCGACTCGGCGTTCACCTTCGCCTGCACCTTCACACCGGCATCGGCTGGGCGACGTCGCGCTTCGTGCGATCGGGCCCGTCGTAGACGCGAATGACGTTGTAACGGGTGTCTCGCTCGACGGGGGTGAACCCCGCATCGCGGATCACGTCGAGCAGGTCGTCGCGGTGCATGGTGTCGGGCGTGCCGAACCGGTCGGCGTCGTGCGTGATCTTGTATTCGACCACCGAGCCGTCGAGGTCGTCGGCGCCGTAGGACAGGGCGAGCTGGGAGGTCGTCAGACCGTGCATCACCCAGAACGCCTTGACGTGCGGCACGTTGTCGAACAGCAGCCGCGAGACCGCGAACGTCTTCAGCGCTTCCGCGCCGGTCGCCATCGGCTGGGTCATCAGGCGGTTGCGCGGATCGCCTGCGGCATCGTGCTGGAAGCGCAACGGAATGAAGACGGCGAACCCACCGGTCTCGTCCTGCAGTTCGCGAAGCCGCAGCACGTGGTCGACGCGATGCCGCGGCTCCTCGATGTGGCCGTAGAGCATCGTGCACGGTGTCTTCAGGCCCTTGCCGTGCGCTAGCCGGTGGATGCGCGACCAGTCCTCCCAGTGCGTCGCATGATCGACGATCTTGCTGCGCACCTCCCAATCGAAGATCTCGGCACCGCCACCGGTCAGGGACTCCAGCCCGGCGTCCATCAGCTCGTCGAGAATCTCGTCAGCGGGCATCCCGGAAATCTTCTCGAACCAGTGGATCTCCGTGGCGGTGAACGCCTTCAGCGCGACCCCGGGCAGCGCCTCCTTCAGCGCCCGCAGCGAGCGGGGGTAGTACCGCCACGGCAACGTGGGGTGCAGGCCGTTGACGATGTGCAGCTCGGTGATGCCCTCGGGCTCCATCTGTCGAGCAAGCTCGACGGCCTGCTCGACGCGCATCGTGTAGGCATCGGGCTCGCCGGGCTTGCGCTGGAACGAGCAGTACGCACAGGACGCCGCACAGACGTTGGTCAGGTTGAGGTGCCGGTTGACGTTGAAATACGCGTAGTCGCCGTTCTTGCGGGTGCGTACGAGGTGGGCGAGCTCGCCCAACCATGCGAGGTCGTCACTGGCGTAGAGGTCGACACCGTCGTCGTAGGTGAGACGCTCGCCGTCAACGACCTTTGCTTCGAGTTCACGCTTGCGCCCGACGTCCACTCGCTGCCCGCCTCCGTCTCACCTGCCGCGCCTCCCGCGGCGCCGGTCGTCCTATCAGAACCTGTCATCCAGAATCGCACGCCGAGGTCCACGACGAGGTCAGGGTCGGTTGCGCGGTCCGGCGATCAAGCTGACGCGTCTCGATCAACTGCGCTGTGTGATCGGATAGCGACAGATTGCACAACGCACCCCACACGACAGCCGTTTTGGTCACCGTGCGTGCTCGGGTCGTAACGACCACCCCGACTTTTTTGTCCGCACGACAACAATCGCGCGTCAAACGCAGACGTGGCGGTACAGGCGCGTGTACATATCTCAGTGGGGGTCCGCATCGTCCACAAAGGCAACACCGTGATGGAAGACCACTGAGCGTCATTGAAGAGGCCACGAAGCTGTCAACGCAGCGGGTGGACTCGGAAAGACCCCGTGTCCCAAGAAAGGGGACGACGTGGAAAACCGTGACCGACTCCTAACTCCCGGCGAAGTCGCCAGCCTGTTTCGGGTCGACCCAAAAACGGTCACGCGCTGGGCAGCGTCAGGCCGGATCGGCAGCATACGCACCCCGGGTGGCCACCGTCGCTTCCGCGAGTCGGAAGTGCGCGCGTTGTTGCGCGGTGATTCCGACATCGACACCTTCGGCGCTGTCGGCGCTGACGCCGATCGCTGACACATCAGCGATACCAAGCAGTACCAGCAAGAGCCGCGCCGGCCACGGCGACGGTTGAGTCCTTCGCCACAGGTGGGCGCACCGGCTCAGTCGCCGCCGAGCCGGCCGGTCCATCTCACGAAGAGATCGTGCTCGACGCCCAACACGTCGAGCACCTTTCCCGCCACGAAATCGACGAGTTGCTGCATGCTCTTCGGCTTGCTGTAGAACCCCGGACTCGCGGGCACCACGACCGCGCCGGCGTCGTCCAGACTCGCCAGGTGGCGCAGGGTCGCGCCGGTGAGTGGCGCTTCGCGGGGGACGACGACGAGCGGGCGTCGCTCCTTCAACGTGACGTCGGCAGCTCGCTGCAGTAGATCCTTGGACAAACCCAGGGCTATCCCGGCGACCGATGCGGTGCTGGCCGGCACGACGACCATGCCTCGGGTGAGGTAGGAGCCGCTCGACGGCGCCGCGGCGAGGTCGGTCGGAGCCCAAAACCGCACGTCGGCACCGGAAAGATCGAAAGCTGCCACCGAGCCGGGATCGAGCGCCGTCGACAACCATGCCTGCAGACTTCGGGCCTCGTCGTGCCAGGCGATGCCGGTCTCGTCGAGGAGCGTGAGCCGCGCCGCCCTCGACACCACGAGGTCGACGGCTTCACCGGCCCCCAAGAGCGCACGCAGCACCGCCGCCGCGTACGGCGTGCCGCTCGCCCCGCTCACGCCTACGACCCACGGACGCCTCATGGCCGCAGGCTGCCGGCAGCGGGGGTCATGGCCGCAGGCCGCCGGCGACCAGATCGAGCAGGGCGAAGACGAACAAGCCGATGCCGACGAACCCGTTGACGGTGAAGAACGCCCGGCTGACCTGCGAGAGGTCGGTCGGCTTCACGAGCCGCTGCTCATAGGTGAGCGCGACTGCCGCGCCGATCACGCCGAGGGTCCAGAGGAAGCCGAGGTTGGCGAGGACGCCGAACCAGAGCAGCAGCAGCGTCGTCGCGAAGTGCGCGGCACGGGACCACGCCAACGCGACGTACGGCCCGAACCGCGCGGGCAGCGACTTCACGCCGATCTCACGATCGATCTCGTAGTCCTGAAGTGCGTAGATGATGTCGAAGCCGCCGATCCACAAACCGACCGCGAGGCCCAGGACGACCGCGGCCCAGGACCAGTGCCCCGTTACCGCGATCCAGGCCCCGACCGGGCCGATCGTCTGCGCCGCACCGAGCACCGCGTGCGGCGCCCAGGTGAACCGCTTGGCGTAGGGGTAGCCCGCCAGCACGAGCGCGGCGACGGGTGACAGCGCCAGGCAGAGCAGGTTGAGCCCGGCCGCCGCGAGCGCGAGGACGGCGAGGGCGCCGAACGCGCCCATCCACGCCGTCCGCAACGACACGACGCCCGTGACCAGCTCGCGCTCCCGGGTCCGGGGGTTGCGGGCGTCGATGTGGCGATCGACGATGCGGTTGATCGCCATCGCGAACGTGCGGGCGCCGACCATCGCGATCGTCACCAGGATCAGCTGCCGCCAGTGCACGTGCCGGTTCTGCGCACGCATGGCCGTGAGCGAGGCGATGTAGGCGAACGGCAGCGCGAAGACGGAGTGCTCGAAGCGCACGAGATCAAGGAACGCGCGCACCCGGCTCCGGTCGGAGCCAGGTAGCGGTAGTACGGCGGTGCTCATCGGATGCCGAATTCCTTCCAACGTGCGCTGACCCGCTCGACGATCGCCGGATCCTGCGTGATCATTTCCGGCCAGCCGCGGGTGTATCCCTCGGTCGGCAATTTTGCCGTGGCGTCGATTCCCACCTTGCCCCCCCAAAACTGCTGATAACTCGCGTGGTCGAGGTGATCGACCGGCCCCTCCGACTGTAGGAGGTCATGGCTGTAGTCGACGTTCCCGAACGCCCGCCAAGCGACATCCGCGTAGTCGTGTATGTCACAGTCGGCGTCGACGACCACGATCAACTTCGCCAACGACAGCATCCCGGCGCCCCAGATCGCGTGCATGACCTTGTGCGCATGCTTGGGGAAGCGCTTGTCGATGCTGACGATCACGCAGTTGTGAAAGACCCCCTCCACCGGCATGTCCATGTCGACGATGTCGGGGATCATCAGCTTGACGAGGGGCAGGAAGATCCGTTCCGTTGCCTTTCCCATCGGACCGTCCTCGGCGGGCGGGCGGCCGACCACGATCGACTGGAACACGGGCTTCTTCGCCATGGTCACGACGTCGACGTGCAACGCCGGGAACGGCTCGACCGGAGTGTAGAAGCCGGTGTGGTCACCGAACGGACCTTCCGGACGCCGCTCCCCGGGCTCCAGCCAGCCCTCGAACACGACTTGCGCGCCCGCCGGCACCTGCAACGGCACGCTCACGCAGTCGACCATCTCGACTCGCTCCTGGCGGAGGAACCCGGCGAACAGGTACTCGTCGATGTCGCCGGGCAGCGGAGCCGACGCCGCGTAGGTGACGACCGGGTCGCAGCCGAAGGCGATCGCGACCGGCAGCCGCTCGCCGCGGCGCTCGGCGATCGCGTGGTGGGCGTTGGAATCCTTGTGTATCTGCCAGTGCATCGCGACCGTGTTCTTGTCGTGGCGCTGCAGGCGGTACAGCCCGAGGTTGCGCTGCCCAGTCTCCGGATGCTTGGTGTGGGTGAGGCCGAGATTGAAGTACGCGCCGCCGTCGCGCGGCCAGGTGTGCAGCGCCGGCAGCGCGGTCAGGTCGACGGCGTCCCCTTTGAGCACGACGTCCTGGCAGGAGCCCCGGCGCACGTTCTTCGGCGGAGCCGACCGCAACTGGCCGAACTTGGCGAGCGCGTCCTTCAGGCCGGCGAGGCCGCGTGGGAGTTCCGGCTTCAGCAGTTCGGCGATGCGGGCACCGACCGCGTCGAGGTCGACCGCGTCGAACGCCTTGGCCATCCGCCCGGAGCTACCGAAGACGTTCATCGCCAGGGGCAGCTTGGAGCCCAACACGTTCTCGAACAGCAGTGCCGGACCACCGCGGCGCACGACCCGGTCGACGATCTCGGTGACCTCCAGGTATGGGTCGACCTGCGCTTTGACCCGCACCAGCTCGCCGTCGCGCGCGAGCCGGTCGAGGAAGTCGGGCAGGTCGGCGTAGGCCATGGTCGCCAGTATTGCGGTTCGCCGCGATCAAGAGGCGGCGGGCAGGTACTTGGTCACTGCGTCTGCGAAGGCGACGTAGGAGAGATCCCCGGGCGTGGGGGTCGTCGCGTAGCCGTTGTCGGCCGCCTGGCACCCGGCGTCGTCCCACCAGATGTCGACATCGGCTTGATGGGAGTAGCCGAGGACGACGATCACCGGCCGAGCCTGCGCTGCCGCGGCGCAGGCGGTCACGCCGGACAGCGGCTTGGTCGCGGCCGCGGCCGCCGCGACCGACAGCGTGCCGGCTTGCGCGGCGGTCAGCTGCACATGCCGTTGGAGCGCGTGGGAGCCGGTAGCCGAGGACGAGTACTCACAAATCAGCCCCGCGTCGGCGCCTGGGGAGGCGAGCGGTGGGTGCCGCGAGAGCGAACTCACCCAGTTCTGCGGGTTGGGGTTCTTCACGTCGATGGCCGGCCCCAGGTCGCGCGGGCAGCCGCCGGCAATCGTCACGCGTACGCCCGGCGACAGGCCGTTGTACTGCTCATGCGTGGAGAGCACGGCGAAGAAGGCGAGCATCGCCACCATGGGCAGGACCACCGCGATCCGGATGGCGATCACCTGGCGCCGGGCGGGTTCTCGCCGGGTCGGTGCGGGCCGCTGGAACGAAGCAGTCACGGCCATGAGCATGGCAGAAGGGGTCGCCCCCGATCGGTCAACGCGACGTGCGCGCCTCGTCGTCCGGCTCGGGTGCACTCGCCCGCGTCGCGGCGCCCGCCGCGGCTTCGACCATCGGTTCCTCTCGGGCCGACTCTCGCGGCTCGTCGTGGTGCCCGGAAAGCAGGCTGTGGCCGGCGAGCCGGTGGCCCAGCGCCATCGTGTGGGTACCGAGGTCGTAGGCCGATTCACCGTGCACCAGCAGGTCGAGGCCCGCGAGTTCGTCGTCGCGCGTGACGCGGAAACCCATGAAGCGGTCGATCGCCTTGGCGATGAGCCAGCTCACGACGAATGCGTATGCGCCGACGGCAACGGCGGCCAGCACCTGGCGGCCGAGCTGCGTGAGCCCGCCGCCGTAGAACAGGCCCCGCGCATGCCCGGTCACGCTGGCGGTGGCGAGCAGCCCGATCAGCACCATGCCGACGATGCCGCCGATGCCGTGCACTCCCGCGACGTCGAGGGAGTCGTCGTAGCCGAGCTTGAACTTCAGCCCGACGGCATAGCTCGAGGCCATCCCGGCGAGGACGCCGATCAGCAGCGCGCCCATCGGATTGACCGAGCCGCAGGCCGGCGTGATGGCGACCAGCCCGGCGATGGCACCCGAAACGGCGCCGAGCGTCGTCGCACGACCGTCGCGCCACTTCTCCATCAGCAGCCAGCCGATGACACCCGTGGCACCGGCGACCTGGGTGTCGAGGAAGGCCATGCCCGCCTGACCGCCGCTCGCCAGCGCCGACCCGGCGTTGAAGCCGAACCAGCCGAACCACAGCAGCCCCGCGCCGAGCACCACCAACGGCAGGCTGTGCGGGCGCATCGGGTCACGCTTGAAGCCGAGCCGAGGGCCCAACACGAGAGCGAGCGCGAGGCCCGACGCGCCCGAGTTGATCTCGACGACCGTGCCCCCCGCGAGGTCGAGGGTGTGCAGGTGGTCGACGATCCAGCCGCCATGGCCGGCGTCGGAGTAGAAGACCCAGTGCGCGATCGGGAAGTACACGACGGTGACCCACACGGCGACGAACACGATCCACGCGCCGAACCGCGCGCGGTCGGCAATGGAACCCGAGAGCAGGGCCGCGGTGATCGCGGCGAACATCAACTGGAAGCTGGCGAACACGAGAGTGGGGATCGATCCGGTGAGCTGGCCGACGCCCACGCCGTCCATGCCTGCGTGTTTGAGCGTGCCGATGAGCCCACCGAAGGCATCGGGCCCGAAGGCCAGTGAGTAGCCGTAGAGAACCCAGACGACGGTGACGACGGCCAGGCAGGTCACGCTCATCATCAGCATGTTCAGGACGCTCTTCACCCGAACCATGCCGCCGTAGAACAACGCGAGTCCGGGAATCATCAACATGACGAGTGCGGCGCTGACCATCACCCACGCGGTGTCACCCGCGTTGAGCTGAGCAGGCATCGGGCGGCGATCCTCTCGTGGGCGGCCATCGGCCATCGGTCGGCCATCGGTTCGGCGGGGCAGGCATGCCGGACGCCGATGGCACCGTTCCCAGCCGCAGGTCAGCTTGGCGGATCGGTGTTACGCGCGGATTTCGTGATCATGGGCCCTTGTAACGCAGCGATTACACGCTCAGGGCTCAGTGGCGCGCGCGATCAGAGGCCGGCGTAGGAGTGCATTCCGGTGATGAAGATGTTCACCACGAAGAAGTTGAAGATGATCGTCGCGAAACCGAACATCGCGACGTATGCCGCCTTGCGTCCCCGCCATCCGGCCGTGGCGCGCGCGTGCAGGTAACCGGCGTAGACGACCCAGGTGATGAAGGCCCACGTCTCCTTCGGGTCCCATTGCCAGTAGTGGCCCCACGCGTTCTCGGCCCAGATGGCCCCGGCAACCACGGCGAAGGTCCAGACCGGGAACGCGAACGCGTAGGCGCGGTATGCCATGCGGTCGAGGGTGGCGGGCGGTGGCATCATGCGCGCGAGCGCGCTGAAGCGCACCGGCCGGCCGTCGGCAGCCGCCCCGTCGTAGCGGTCGGCCAGCAAGAACATCACGGTGGCTGCGGTCGCGACGGTAAAGACACCGGAGGCGATGATCGCAGCGGTCACGTGAATAGCCAGCCAGTACGACTGGAGCGCCGGCATGAGCGGCGCCGGTGCGACGTAGAGAACGAGAACCGCCAACCCCAGCGCCAGCAGCACCGGCACCATGACGAACACGCCGAGAAAGCGCACCCGATGGTGACGCAGGACGACGAGGAACGCCGTCACCGCCGCGAGGGTCAGCGCCAGGGTGAACTCGTACATGTTCCCCCACGGCAGCCGGTGCACGGCCGCTCCGCGAGTGACCACCGCGCCAAGATGCAGCAGCCAGCCCACCACGGTGAGACCCACGGCCAGCCGCCCGATGAACGGCACGTTCCGGCGGGCCTTGGCGTCGGCCGGTGGCGCCACCCCGAAGCCGGCCCGGCCCGCGACGTCGTCGCTGCCGCCTGCCGGGTCAACGCCCGCACCGCCCGCAGACCCGGCGCCCACGAGTTCGGGCACCCTCGTCGCAGGAACGGCGGAGGCCGGCTGCGCGACCTGCACCTTCGGGGTACCCACCCCGCGCGCGGCGTCGACGGCGTAACCGAGGAAGGCGAGCGAATACGTGATGATGCCGCCCGCGACAAGATCGTTGGACAGCTTGGCCAGCCCGACGTCGACCTGCACGCCTCAGCCCTCCTCGTGGTGCCCGGCTATGGCCGGCGGGACGACGTCTTGCTCTCGTTGCTCTCGTTGCTCTCGTTGCTCTCGTTGCTCTCGTTGCTCTCGCGGCGGCGGCCCCAGCAACGGTTGCGGCCCTGACGACTCAGGTATCCCGGGGATGGCCGCCCGCAAACCCGCCGTCAGCCGGCGGAACTCGTCCTCGAACCCACCGGCGGCGTCGGTGCGGGCCAGCCCGCCGACGTCGACAACCGTACGCCCGGCGTCGTCCGCGGTCGCACGCACCCAGACCCGGCGGCGTCGGATGCCGAGCGACAACAACAGTCCCAAGATCACCAACGACACAGCGACCAGCACGATCTGCTTGCCGGGATCGTGGTTGATCTGGAAGTTGACCCACTGCGAGTACCCGGCGAAGGTCACGCTGCCGGCACCGTTGGGCAGCGTCAGCGTCTCACCGGGCCGCAGCACGGCCTTGTCGAGCAGCTTCATCTTCGAGGTGTCGAGCGTGTACACCGACTGCGGGATGCCGGAATCGAGCCCGAGGTCACCCGCGAAGACTCCGATGACGACCGCGGGATTGTCCGGAGCCGGGAAGATCGAGATCGGCCGCCCGGTGGTGGGGTCGGCACTGGCGGTCGGCAGGAAGGTGCCGAGGATGCCGAGTTGCTGCGGGCCGGCGTCCGGCAGTTTCACCACGCCTTGGGATTCGAGCGTGGTGCCGTCATCGGGCAGGAACGGAACCGTCTCGTCGAAGACTCGACCCGATCCGTCGCGGACGACGAAGTGCGGCGCGTAGCCGTGCCCGGACACGTAGACGTTCGTGCCGTCGATCGTCAGCGGATGGTTGACCCGGACCACCGACGTGCGCCGGGCGGCTGTCGGATTCGGTTGCCACGTGAGGCGCGCGGTGTAACTGGACCCCTCGCCACGCGTCGTCCCGCTGGTCTGGTAAGTGGCCGAGAACGAGTCGAGCGTGAACGAGAACGGCGGGAGCTTCCCGGCGGAGACCAGCCGGCCGAGGGAGGGCGGTGAGTCGTAGTCGAGCTGGGTGTCGGCGAAGCCGTCGTGCTCCTTCACCACGACGCTGCCGCCGAACCCGAACGCCGCGGTAGCTGCGATCCCGACGAGGACGACGAGCAGGGACACGTGGAAGAGCAGGTTGCCGGTCTCGCGCAGATGGCCCTTTTCCGCGTTGACGCTCGTCGCCGAAAGGTCGGCACGGTAGCGCCGCGACCGCAGTTTCGCGTGTGCCAGGGCTAGCGCGCGATCGGGCGGAAGATCTGTGGTCCAGCGATCCGACACGGGCAACCGGGCCAGGTTGCGCGGAGCGGCCGGCGGCCGGGCCCGCATCGCGCCGATATGGCGCTTGGCTCGTGGGATCACGCAGCCGGCCAGCGACACGAAGAGCGCGAGATAGACCGCGGCGAACCACGGCGAACCGTAGACGTCGAAACCGCCGAGGTGATCGACGATCGGCGCGAGGGTCGGGTGCGCAACGAAGTATTCGTGCACCCGCAGCGGGTTGGTGCCGCGCTGCGGCAGGATCGAGCCCGGCACGGCGGCCAGCGCAAGCAGGAACAGCAAGACGAGGGCCGTGCGCATCGAGGTGAGCAGGTACCACGCCCACCGAGCAAGGCCGAACACCGACCGACCGATCGGCCGCACCGCGCCCTGGCGGGTGCCGAGTTCGTCGGTCGCCGTGACGCTGCTCGGATCAGCAGGCGCCTCGACGTCCAGACCTGTCTTCGGGGTCGCCACGATCAGAGCACCGTCGAGTAGCCGCTGATGTAGGGCTGGAGATGGTCGATCATCGCGTTCCACAGCCCGCTGACGAGCAGGATGCCGACCAGGATGAGCAGGCCGCCACCGATCCGGGTCACCCAGGCGTAGTGCCGCTTCACGAACGCGAGCGCCCCCATGGTCCGGCGAAAGAGCAGCGCGACGACGACGAACGGCACGCCGAGGCCGAGCGAGAACACCAAGGTGAGGAGTGCGCCCCGCCCCACGCCCGCGCCGTCGGGTGACGTGGCCAGGCTCTGCACCGCGGCCAGCGTCGTCCCGATGCACGGCGTCCAACCGACGCCGAACAAGAACCCGAGGACGGGCGCGCCCGCGACACCGGCGGCAGGCAGCCGCCGGATGCGCACCTCGCGCTGCAGCCCGGGCAGGAATCCCATGAACGCCAGGCCGAAAATGATGATCAGGACGCCGAGGATGCGGTCGACGAGCGTCACGTGCGCCTTCAACGTGACCCCGACGTAACCGAACAGCGCCCCTTCGGAGACGAACAGGACGGAGAAGCCGAGCACGAAGAGCAGGCACCCGAGCAGTACCCGGCCGCTGCGGCGGCGCCCGCCATCCTCGAGGTCGGCCCCGGAAAGTCCTGTGGCGTAGGCGATGTAGCCGGGTACCAGCGGCAACACGCACGGCGACAGGAAAGACACCACGCCGGCGGCCGCCGCCACCGGTACGGCCAACAGCAGCGAGCCGTTCAGCACCGTGTGCTGGAAGGAACTCCCGGCCGCCTCGAGGATCACGGCTGCTCCGCTGCGATCATTTTGACCGTCCGCTCCAGCGGCCCGTAGGTCATCTCACCGAGCGCGCGGGCGGCGATGTGTCCGGAGCGATCGATGATCAGGGTGCTCGGCGGGATCGTCGGTGAGATGCCGGTGCCGCGAAAGGCGAGCGCGATCGTGGCTGCCTGGTCGGAGAAACTCGGGTAGTCGATGTGGTGCGTGGCCACGAAGTTCGGCCCGTCGTTGGGCCCGTTCTCACGGATGTCGACGCCGACGAACTGCACGCCGGATTCCTTCGTGTCGGTGTAGACCTGCTCGAGAGCCGCCGCCTCCGCCCGGCAGGGCGGGCACCACGAGGCCCAGAAGTTCAGCACGATCACCTTGCCGCGGTACTTCGACAGGCTCAACGGCCGGCCGGCCAGGTCGACTCCCGACACCTCGGGTGCCACTTTGCGGTGCCCCTGGTCGTAGGTCGTCAGGACGGCCTTGCCCGTCACGTAGTTGATCTGTTGCCCCGGGCTGGCCGACGACGTGGCACAGGCGCCGGCCGCCAGCAGCCCGACCGTCGTCCCGGCAACCGCCAGGAGGCGGCGGCATCGCACGATCGGCACCAGCGGACTTCCCATCTCACAGACTGCGTCCCCATTGTGCAGGCCACCCACCTGCGACGGATCAGGCGGGCCCGCCGATCATGCGCCGCCGACCTCGCCGGCGCCCGCTCCCCCCGACGGTTCGCTGTAGCTCAGGCCTGCGATCCGATCATCGTCGTACTCGACGCTTGTCAAACTGCCGAGCGCGCACTGGCGGCGGCGCGGGTCGTGCCAGAGCCGGTGGTTTTCGATCTTGCGCCGCACGATCCAGATGGGTAACTGGTGACTGACGCAGACCGCTTCGTGCCCGCGCGCCTCGTCGCGTGCTGACGCGAGCGCCGCCAGCATGCGGGCGGCGATGGCTTCGTACGGCTCGCCCCAGGACGGCCGGAACGGGTTGACCAGATGGCGCCAGTTGGCCGGATGGCGAAGCGCGCCGTCGCCGACGCCGAACGTCCGCCCTTCGAAGTGATTGGTCGGCTCGAGCAGCCGCTCATCGGTGCGGATCGTCAGGCCGAACCGTTCGGCCACCGGCGTCGCGGTCTCGATCGCACGCTCGAGCGGTGAGGAGACGACGGCGACGATGTCGCGGGTGGCCAGGACCTCCGCCGCCCGCTTGGCCATCAGCACGCCCGCCTCGGAGAGGTGGAAGTCGGGCAGCCGCCCGTACAACACCTTGTTCGGGTTCTCGACCTGCCCGTGGCGCAGCAGGTGGACGACGGTGCGGGTCACGGGTTGGCCTCGGTGCTCGGCTCGGCAGCGCGCGCGGCGGCGCGTGCAGCATGCGGCAGCGCATCGGCGAGCCGGTCGAGTGACGCAGCGTCGTGGGCGGCGGAGACGAACCACGCTTCGAAGACGGACGGCGGGGGGTAGACGCCGTGATCGAGCAGCGCGTGGAAGAACGCCGGATAGCGCCAGGATGCCTGCGCCCGCGCGTCGTCGTAGTCGCGAACCTCGTTGCCGGTGAAGAAGAACGAGAACAGGTTGCCCGCGGTCTGCACCCGGTGCGGCACGCCTTCGTCGGTGAGTGCGTCACTGACGAGCTTCGCCACGGTTACGGCGGTCTTGTCGAGGTGGCTGTAAACGGCGGCGTCGCACGCACGCAGGGTCGCGAGCCCGGCAGCGGTGGCGAGCGGATTTCCCGACAGCGTGCCGGCCTGGTAGACGGGGCCGGCTGGGGCGAGGCGTTGCATGATCTCGCGACGCCCCCCGAACGCGGCGGCCGGCAAGCCGCCGCCCATCACCTTGCCGAACGTGAAGAGGTCACCGGCAACGCCTTCGAGACCGAACCAGCCGGACGCCGACACCCGAAACCCGGTCATCACCTCGTCGAGCACGAGCAGGGCGCCGTAGCGATGCGCGATGTCGCGAAGGCTCGCGTTGTAGCCCGGCGCCGGCGGGACGACACCCATGTTCGCGGCCGCCGCTTCGGTGACGACGCAGGCGATCTGCTCTCCGTAGCGCTCGAAGGCCTCCTCGACCGCCGCGATGTCGTTGTACGGCAGCACGATCGTGTCGGCGGCCTGGGCACCGGTGACTCCGGGCGTGTCGGGTAGCGCGAGAGTCGCCACTCCGCTGCCTGCAGCCGCGAGCAACGCATCGACGTGCCCGTGGTAACAGCCCGCGAATTTGACGAGCTTGCTCCGGCCGGTGAAACCGCGCGCGAGCCGGATCGCGCTCATCGTGGCCTCGGTGCCCGAACTCACCAACCGCACCTGCTCCACCGGCGCGACCCGACGCACGATTTCCTCGGCGAGATCGAGCTCGCCGACCGTCGGCGCGCCGAAGCTCAGGCCGCGTTCGGCGGCTTCCCGGACGGCCCGGACGACGTCCGGGTGGGCGTGCCCCAGCACGAGCGGTCCCCACGAGCAGACCAGGTCGACGTACTCGTTGCCGTCGGCATCGACGAGGTAGGGGCCGTGGCCGGCCGCCATGAACCGCGGGGTGCCGCCGACCCCGCGAAACGCGCGCACCGGAGAGTTCACCCCGCCGGGTATCACGGCCTGCGCGCTTTCGAACAGCGCGCGCGACGCCACGTTTTCGCTACCCACGGTGGCGATTCTCGCAGGCGACCCGGCTCGGCGATGCGCCGGCTGCGACCAGCCGAGCAGGACTGCACCGGGCACGTACGTCACATACCGAAGGCGGCAACAAGCGACGGCGCCTTCGCCGCCGCACCCAATGGCGCGACACCGAGGATGTTCTCCGTCGTCCGCAGCAGGGCGTAGTGGTCGAGGCGCTGCGCCGAGCGTGCCCCTGCCGGCACGCTGGGGGCGACCACGATCGTGGGAATCACGTTCTGCGCCCCGCTTCCTTCGTCCCAGGTGAGGACGACGAGCGTGTCACCCGAACGGTAGTTCGGCCCAGCCAGCAACGCGCCTACCCAGGTGCGCAACCATTCGTCACCCGTGTGCACCGAGCAATCGTGGGTGTCGTTGCACATGTTGGGCGTCACGAACGAGAACGACGGCAGCGTGCCGGCAGCGACGTCATGGGCGAACGTGTCGGCGAACGCGACGTCGTTGCCGGCACACGCCGTCCTGATACTCGTGTAGTAGGCGGCCGGGTTGTGCTTGACGGCGTAGCGACCACTCGAACTCAGATCGCAGTTGTGTGGCATCGATTCCTCGTAGGAGCGCCAGGAGCGACCGGCGCGCTGCAGCTGCCCGAAGATCGAGTCGGCCGAGATGGGGTGAGCAGACGGGCCGGCGTCGTCACCGACACCGAAGGTGGATCCGCCCGTCGCGGCGAGGTAGTTGGGCAGCGACGGGTGCGCGGCGCCGTGGTAGTTCGTGGCAAGACCACATTGCGCAGCAAGGGAATTCTCGTACGGCGCGTTCTTGCTCCCGATCACCGACCCGTACGTCTTGTTCTCCATCCAGACCCACACGACGTGCGCGTAGGAGGCTCCGGGAGCAGCCGTGCCGCACGGACCGGCGCCCGACTGCCTGGTCGCCGACGTCGGGGTCGGGCTCTGGAGCGGTGTCGCGGTCGAGCTCTGCGCAGGAGGCGAGCTCTGTGCAGGAGTCGAGCTCTGCGCAGGAGTCGAACTCTGCCCGGGAGTCGACCTCTGCGGGGACGTTGCCGATCGGCCCGGTGAATGCGAGCTGCAGCCGACCAGAAGCGTCAACGGCAAGACCAGCGCGGCCGCCCGCGAGCCCAACCCGGCAGCGATCCTCATCACTCGATGGTGCCGCACGCTCAGCGGCGTGCCCCGGCCGGTCGCGCCGTCTGCACGCGTTGCAGCCGCAGCGCCAGGGTCGGGCAGACGTCGACAGCACGCACCGCATGGTCGAGCAGGGCTGGGGGCACGTCGCCATCGGCGATGATCGGGAACCCCCATTCGTCACGCTTGATCAGCTCCGGCAGCAGCTCGCTGCACAGGCCGCGGCCGTCACACGCCGTCCAGTCGACGGCGATCCTGCGATGCACAGTCATGGCGCCTCCTCAGTCCTGCCGGCTCGGCACCGGCAGCACCGTGGCGCGCGACTCGCGCGTGCGCACACTGCACCGGCCCTGCTGGTGAAGTGCGACCTCGTCGGCGAAGACCCGCAACGCGCTGCGCAGGAACCGGAGGCTGCCGTCGGGATGGTGGCACGCACCGCGGCCCGCGATGACGCCCGAGAGTCGCTCGATCTCACGTACCGCGGCCCGACCTGCGAAGGCCAACGACCTTGTCTGCT
Source organism: uncultured Actinomycetes bacterium (assembly GCA_963782965.1). Lineage (GTDB taxonomy): Bacteria > Actinomycetota > Actinomycetes > Acidothermales > Acidothermaceae > CAWALV01. The sequence goes on along the minus strand of CAWALV010000002.1, from coordinate 811,112 downwards.
CCGCAATCCGGGGCAGGCCGTTCAGGCACGGGCCGCACTGGGCCGCCGACTCCCGTGCGAGGTAACTCATCACCTGAGAAACCTCGGCGAGCGGGCAGGCACCCTCCGGCAGCACCACGATGACGCCCGCACCCGGCGTCGCGTTCGCCGATACCAGCACCGGGTCGGTACGCGACAACCGTGCAGTCAACGCCTCGGACGGCGTGAGCCAGCTGCCGTGGTAGCCGCCGAGCAACACCGCCTGCACGCCTGACGACGGGCCACCGGCCTGCGAGATGACGTCGACCAGGGACGCACCGTGCGGCGCCTCGACGATGCCCGGCCGCTCGACTGCACCGCTGACCGAGCACAACATCGTGCCGGGCTGCTCGACGGTTCCGCGGCTCCTGAACCACTCGGCTCCGTTGCGCGCGATCAACGCCAGCAGGGCGAGCGTCTCCACGTTGCTCACCAGGGTCGGCCTGCCGCGCACACCTCGCTCGGTGACGCGCGGAACCTTGAACCGCGGCAGCGCCAGGCCGCTCGTCAGGTAGTTGACGACCGCCGACTCCTCACCGGAGATGAAGGCCTCCGGCGCTGCGACAAGCTCGACCGGCGTGCGGTCGGCGTTGCGCCGGCCACGCGCCGCGCGCTGGGCGAAGACTCCCGCCAAACCCGACAACTGCCGGTCGCCGCTGTAGAGGATGGCGTCGCGCGCGCCGACCGCACGTGCGGCCAGCTGCAACCCGTCCAACACGAGATGCGGCCGGTGCGCGAGCAACCAGCTGTCCTTCTTGGACGCCGGCTCGCCCTCGGCGCCATTGCCGACGACGACACCGCGGCCGGCGGCCTCCGCCACCGCCTCGAGCTTTCGCGCCAACGGGAACCCGGCACCTCCGTGGCCGGTGAGCCCGGCGGCGGCCGCGAGCGACACGATGTCGCGCGGCCGCAGGTCGGGCAGCGGGCCATACGCAGCGAGGTGTGCTTCGAAGTCTCGTTGCGTTCGCGAACCGGTGCCGACCAGGCCACCTGGCCGGCGGTGCTCGCTCGGTTCGGTTCTCGTGTTCACCGGCGTCATCGCAGTCGTCGTAGTCATGGCGGTCATGTCGTCACCGTCGTCATCGCAGTGGTCGTAGTCGTCACCGTCGCCACCGTCGTCACAGTCATCACCGTTGTCACCGTGGGCCTCTGGTCGAGACAAGCGTGCGTCCGGACGGCAGTTGGGTGTCTGGCTTGCGACCGGCGTCGTCGAGGAATCTCTCCGACGTCCGCCAGCCCGACGCCGCGAGCGCCACCAGCGAACACGCAACGAGGAACCAGACCATCCAGGGCTGGTGGATGTCGGTACCCGAACCGATCGTGTGCAGCAGCGCGAAGGGCCACATGCCGTACGCCGTCCAGTGAATGAATCGCCATACCCGGCGGCCGATTCGCTGACGGAGCAGGCTGGTCACGATGAGCGCCACGATCAGGTCGAGAGAGAGCGCACCGAGGCCGACCCACAACGGCCGGTAGTGGCTGGCGAACGGCATGATCGCGTCGATCCAACGCAGCTGCGACTGCGGGTCGAGGGTGAGTGACGCCACGTGGACACCGAGGAACGTAACTGCGAGCAAGCTCGCGGAACGATGTACTGCCGTCACTGCGAAGCGTGGGAGCCCGGGCAGGGGGCGCCCGGACCGGGTCACAATGCCGAGTACGACGACCACGGTGAGCAGCGCGAAGCTGACGATGCCGCTCGTGCGGCCGAGGTACCACAATGCAGTCGCACTCATCGTGCTGCACCTCCTTGCGTGGGCCAGCCACCGAGCGTCCGGATTTCGCCGCTACGAGCGACCAGCCGGGCGGGGAGACCGAGCGAAGCCAACCACGGCAGCGCTTCCATACCGCGGACCACCGCCGCCGTGGTCGCCGCATTCGCCTGCACGCACGAACCTGCGGCGACGCTGACCGTGCGCCAGATCGGGACGGCCGGGCGGCGCGTCGTCGGGTCGAGAATGTGATGCAGCGACGCGGCGCCCCGCTGCCACGTCCGGGTGATCGTGCTCGACGTCGCAAGCGCGAAGCCTTCGGTGAGGGCGATCGTCGACGTCGGCGCATCGGTCGCGCCGGGTGTGGCATCCGGCCGGTCCTGGACGGCGACCAGCCACCCGCCGTCCGGCCCGGGCCCAGCTGTCGCAATGTCACCGCCGAGACTGACGAGCACGCCGACGGCGCCGCCGAACTCCCGATCGATACGGCGTGCGCAGCGATCGGCGCACCACGCCTTCGCAATGGCCCCGAGGTCGAGGACGACATCCTCCGGCACCCGTACGCGGCGCCCGTCGACGTCGAGTTCGACGTCGCGCCAGGTGGGCCGGCGCACGATGCGGTAGGGCGTTGCCGGTTCCGTCATCGCAGCGTGGATCTCGCTGAAGTCGCGGTCGTAGCCGAGCAGGCACAGATCGGAGCCGAGAGTCGGGTCGACGTCACCGGCGGTCGTCGCCGCGACATCCAACGACACCGCCAGCAGCTCGGTCAGCAGCGCGCTGATCGGCGTCCATCCGCCGCCGCCCGGCTGGGCCAGCCGGCTGGTCTCGGAGTCCGGCCGGAACCGGCTGCAGGCGAGGTCGAGCGCGGCCAGCTCATCGACGACGATCCGGCGTGCCGACTCCAGCGATTCCGGCGCCGTCACGACCACTCGTGCCGTGGTGCCGATCGCAGACCACTGGGCGGACGACGCTGCGCCGGCGGTGTGGGTTGCGGCAGCGGTCGTCGTGTCCGTCGCCGCAGGGCTCGTCGTGTCGGTCATGGTGACGGTCACGCGTCCTCACGACCCGCTCGAGGTCGCGTGCTGACCGGAGAGCGAGGGAAGCTGCACGATCGTCGGCTGCTGCACCTGCTGGCTCTGCTGGGCCTGCTGGCTCTGCTGGCTCTGCTGGGCCTGCTGGGCCTGCTGGCTGGTCGTCCCGTCGTCGCGGCCCGAGTCGTCGCCATTGCCCCGGCTCACGCTCGAACTCGTGGTCGAACCGGTCGAGCTGCTCGACGTGCTCGTCGTGGTGTGCTTCGTCTGGTGCGCGATCACCGTGCCGGTCACGGCCATGCCGGCCATGCTCGCGGCGAGCAGGCCCGCGGTCGCGGTGTTGATCCTCCGCAATCCGTCGGCTCGCGTCGTCATGGTTCCTCCTCGATGTTCACGGCTTTGCTGGGCGCCTTCGCGCCTGGATGGTTCAGCGCCGTTGATCTGACTGTCGGCCCCGCAACTGGCCGAAACCTCCACGCCGGCTGAACGAACGGTGAGAATCGCGAGGACCGGCGTGAGCCTGTTCACACGGTGGGCCGCGGACCTTACGCGGGAGTGACACCCTCGCCGGCGGACTGCGCGGCCAGCATGTCGCGAAGCGGGGTGGCGGGATGCCCCGTCAAGATCGCGACGTCGTCGCTCACGTTCGCGAGTTCGCCGGCCGCGATCGCGGTATAGGTCGAGACCCAGGCGTCGACCTGCCAGTCGGGCGCTCCGTACACGGCACGTGACGCGTACGCCTCCTCGACAGGCTCGTCGTAGTAGGTCACCCGACGGCCGGTGGCGGTACCGATCAGCTCGGCGATCTCGGTGAAGGTCAGCGCCTCAGGCCCGGTGAGGGTGTAGGTCTTGCCGACGTGCGCGTCGCTGGAGCGCAGGATCGCCGTGATGGCATCGGCGACGTCGTCCTGAGTCACCGGCGCGAGCCGGCCGGCGCCCGCGGGCCCGCGGATCACACCGTCGGCACCCACCATCAGCGGGAGGAAATCGGCGTACATGCCGTCACGAACGAACGTGAACGCCAAGCCGCTCGACCGGATGTACTGCTCGGTCTGCCAATGCTCACGAACCAAGGTGAACGTGGCGTCGGGTGAAGCGCCGTAGAACGACGTGTACACGAGGTGGCGAACTCCGGCCGCCACGGCTGCGTCGACGAAGGTGCGGTGCTGGGCGACCCGGTCCGGCGCCTCCGATGCCGACACCATCAACACGAGCGGCACACCGGCCAGAGCAGTTCGGACGGCGGCAGCGTCGGCGTACTCGATCCGAGCCACCGCCGCCCCAGGCAGGACGGGTGCCCGGCTCGGATCCCGCACGAGCAGTCGCTGCCGTACGCCGTCGGCGGCGAGCCGCCGCGCGACACGGCCACCGAGGTTCCCGGTCGCGCCGGTCACCGCTACGGCGGCGCTCGCCGAGTCGTCGCTGGTTGGGTCGCTCATGGAACCAGCATGCCCACCGCTGTTTGCATAGGACGACGGCGGAGTGGGGTCGAGGCCATCGGGATTGTTCAGGTAGCCCGCCGCCGAGCCCGGTACGCCGGTGTGCCCGTACTGCCACACGATGGTGTTCGTCGTCGGGTCGATGACGATGACCCGGTGATTGCGGTCGTCGTTGAGCAAGATGTCGCCGTTCGGCAGTGCCTCCGCAAGTGAGGGATGGTTCAGCCGCCCGTTGCCCGACGCCGGGTTCCACCGCCACAAGGCGTGACCGGTCGCATCGAAGATGACGACTTGCCCGCGGTAGGAGTAGTCGACAGTCATGTACTGGCCGGGCTTGTACTCGCTCGTGTCCGAGGGATAGGCGACGCCGGGCGGGTGCGCCGACCAGTAGACATGACCGGCGAGGTCGACCTCGTTCACCCAGTCGCCATTGATCTCGGTGACCAGAAAGTGGCCGTTCGCCAACGGGAACGCGCCATTCGGGCTGCCGTATTCCGTCGGCGGAACGTGCCGGCAGGCGCCAGGATGACCCGCCTGCCAGATCGGGGCAGCAGCGCCGGGCCGCAACTGGACCAACCGACAGTTCTTGATGTCTGCCGCGACCACGTTGCCGTTCGCGAGCATCATCGCGTCGTCCGGATTCCACAGCAGGCCCGGCCCCGAGCCGTGCACGCCCGGAGTGCCGTAACGCCACACGATGGATCGTGTCGCGATATCGATTTCGGTGATCGCGAAGTCGTCCTCCTGCGTCGCGATGATGTGCGTGCCGTCGGGTGTGAAGAATGCGTCGTCGGGCACCCGGAACGTCTGGCCCGGCTTGAGATCGCCCGGCTGTGGCCATTGCCAACGCACCCGGCCCTGCGGATCGACGATGAGCAGCCGATTGTTGCCTCGATCGGCGATGAGCACGGGTCCGGGCAGCACCGACGGGTCGGACCCGGCCGCGAGGTTGCCCTGGTCACTCGGACTCACCGGCGCAAGTGAGCGCTCGAGCGCCAGCGGTACGGTCGCCGGCGCGTGCCCTGCCGCCGTGGGCGTCGCCGTGGGCGTCGCCGTGGGCGAGGGCGCCGCCGAGGAGGCGGACTCCTGATGCGAAGGCATCGGCAGCACCGGCTGCACTGACGGCGCCGGCGGCACCAGGGCTTTGGTCGAGCCCGCGCTCGCGCTCGGGTGCGGCACGCCACCGGACTAGCCGTGCACGCCACCGCGAGCAGGCACGGCGTCATCAGGGCCACCGCCCATCGGGCCGTTCGGCCCGAGCTGCATCGCACGCCTGTGGTTCAGCACGACCGCCCGCTCGCGAATGCACCGGGCTGGGCGTCGTAACCGAGCCCGGCCAGCGCAGCGCGCGCCACCTCTTCGTCGGTACGGTCGGTTCCGAAGCGGCCGTCCGGCTTGGCGCGCTCGGGGCCGCGGCCGGTGACGACGACGGCGTCGCCCGGGGCCGCCGCCCGGATCGCCGCCGTAATGGCACAGGCGCGGTCATACTCGACGTCCACGCGCCGATCCGCCACCTCGACCGCGCCAACCATCATTTCCGCCACGATGGTCGCGGGCTGTTCGGGCCCCGCGTTGTCGGACGTGAACACGACGTGTTGGGCGCCCGCCGCCGCCGCACGGCCCATCGCCGGCCGCTTGTAACGGTCACGACCGCCGCGGCAACCCAGCACCAGATGTACCTGACCCGTCGTAAGAGATCGCACCGTACTGAGCACGTTACCCAATGCGTCTGGCGTGTGCGCGTAGTCGATCACGACGCGGAACGGCTGACCGGCGTCGACGACGTGGAACCGGCCCGGCACCATCGGTGCGGTCGCAATACCGCGAGCAGCATCGGCCGGCGTCACGCCAAGGCGGCGCGCGGCCAGGTACGCCGCAGCGAGGTTGTTCGCATTCACCGCGCCCACGACCGGCGCGCGCACAGCGACTTCTTCACCAGGGCCGGTGATCCGCACGCGGGTGCCGTCGGCGCCGGTGGACAGCAGCTGGACCCGGACGTCGGCACCCGGATGGTGCCCGAACGTCGTGATGGGGATCCGCGCCTGCGCGGCCAGCCTGCGACCCCACTCGTCGTCGATGCAGATCAGGCCGCGCGCCGACAACGCCGGGTCGAACAAGCGTGCCTTCGATGCGTAGTACTGCTCGAGCGTGCCGTGGTAGTCGAGGTGTTCGGGTGAGAGGTTCAGCCAGATGGCGAGGGCGACGTCGCAGCCGGCGAGCCGGTCCTGGTCAAGGCCTTGCGACGACGCCTCCAGCACGGCGCTGTCGAACCCGTCTGCGATCAACTGCGCCAGCGTCGCCTGCAGGTCGCACGGGTCGGGCGTGGTCATCGCTGTTGCACCGCGCGTCGGTCGTACCTGCACGCCGGCGACACCGAGCGTGCCGATTGCGCCGGACTTGCGGCCGCCGGCGAGCAGTGCGTGACGAGCGAGCAAAGCGGTCGTGGTCTTGCCGTTCGTGCCGGTCACCGCAACGGTCGCCAGGCGCATACTCGGATCGCCGTAGACCATGGCCGCCGCTGGTCCGATGAGCGGTCGCGCGAACGTCACCCGCAACTGCGGGACGGCGAGGGGCAGCCATCGCTCGACCAGGAGCGCGGCAGCACCCCGCTCGACAGCCTCGACCGCGTGATCGTGACCGTCGGCACGCGCACCGCGACGAGCGCAATACAGCCACCCGGGAGCGACCTCACGGCTGTCGGCAGTGACGGCGACGACCTCGGCGTCGCCACGCATCTCCACGACCGGCGACAGTCGAGCCAGCCGGTCGGCGATGTCGCGGAGCGAGGATCCGGGTGCGACGGGCTGCGGCGCGGAACTCGACCGCGCCAACATCTGACTCGCCTGACCCATGCCCGCTTCCGCTCCCATTCCTGCCACGCCTTTCACGCTCTACCCCGCATGCCGGCAGTTATGGCCGCATGCGAGTGTCGCTACGGGCGCAGCGTGCGCGGGTTACCTGACCTTTGAATGAAGGGCCCGGCGCAGATCAGCCGACGTGCTGGGCGAGCTCGACGACCTCTTCGAGTGAGCGGATGTGCTCGTGGTGTCCCGGCGCAGAACCGCAATCGCCGAACGGATCGAGGTGTAACGGCCGAAGGCCGGCCGCGTGAGCACCGTCGACGTCTGCCAAGACCATGTCGCCGACATGCACCGCGTTGGCCGGTTCTACCCGCAGCCTTTCCAGCGCGAAACCGAAGATCTCGGGTCTCGGCTTCGCATAGCCGACGACGGTGGAGTCGATGACGACGTCGACCGGCACCTCGCAGCGCCGCAGGGTCGCCTCGACCAGGCCGTCGGCGTTCGACACGACGGCGATCGCCACACCCGTTGCGGCCAGATCGCGCAACTGGTCGAGCACGCCGTCGGGAACGACATTCCACAACGACGGCACGGGCGCACTGAACAGCGCCGCGAGGCCTGCCATCGCATCGTCCATCCGCTCAGGCGGCACACTCGCGTACTGTGCCTGGACGGCGTAGTAGTGCTGCCAGTCCTTCGATCCGGCCGCGTCCATCGCGGCGACCCCGGCGTAATGGGCCCGCCGCACCGTGGCGGCGTCGGTCGAACCGCCCGCGGTTCGCAGCACGGCCGCGACCACCCACGGGTTGGGCAGCAGCAGCACGCCTCCGGCGTCGAGCAGCACGGCCTCGGGGGCGCTCACCGCCCCTCCCGCAGCCAGCGCGCCACCTCACTCGCCCAATAGGTCAGCACGATGTCGGCGCCGGCCCGGCGAATGGAGGTCAAGGTTTCGAAAATCACGGCCCGCCGGTCGAGCCAACCGCGTGCGGCAGCCGCTTCGATCATCGCGTACTCGCCGCTCACCTGATAGGCAGCGACCGGCACGTCGACGGCGTCTCGCACCCGTCGGACGAGGTCGAGATAGGCCATCGCCGGTTTGACCATCACCATGTCGGCACCCTCGGCGAGGTCGAGCATCACCTCACGCAGCGCTTCGTCGCCGTTCGCGGCGTCCTGCTGGTAGGTAAGGCGGTCGCCGAACTGCGGTGCACATTCGGCCGCGTCGCGAAACGGTCCGTAGAACGCCGATGCGTACTTCGCCGAGTACGCCAGCACGGCGACGTCGGGAAAACCCTCCGTGTCGAGTGCTGCGCGGATGACGCCGACCTGGCCGTCCATCATGCCGCTCGGCGCGACGACGTGTGCGCCGGCCGTGGCCTGCGCTACCGCGATCGACGCGTACCGCTCCAGTGTCGCGTCGTTGTCGACGACGAACTCGCCGTTCGGCGTGGCCTTCACCAGGCCGCAGTGCCCGTGGTCAGTGTATTCGTCGAGGCAAAGGTCGGTGATGAGCACGGTGGCATCGCCGACCTCGGCGACGAGATCGTGCAGCGCGTGCTGCACGATGCCGTCGGGATCGTCGGCGCCGGAACCACGGGCATCCTTGCGGGCCGGCACGCCGAACAGAATCAGGCCTCCGACACCTTCCGCGACCGCTTCGGCCGCAGCCTTGCGCAACGAATCGCGAGTGTGCTGGACGACGCCGGGCATCGACGCCACCGCCACCGGCTCGGTGACGCCCTCCTTGACGAACAGGGGAAGCACCAAATCGGCGGCTGACAGGTTGGTCTGCGCGACGAGCCGCCGCAGCGCAGGTGTACGCCGCAGGCGGCGCGGACGGATCGGCCCGATGCTCACCGGACTACTTGGCCTTGCGGCGGTTGTTGCTCTTCGGCCGGCCCGGCTTGCCGTGCCACTCTCCACCGGCCTCCGCCGCAGTGCGTTGCGCCAGGCCGAACGCGGCCAACCCGTCGGCGAGCGAGCCGACCGAAGGCTCGTCGGCGAGGACGTCGACGCGCAGCCCGTGCTCTTCTGCGGTTTTCGCGGTCTGTGGTCCGATGCATGCGATCACCGTGGTCGTGTGCGGCTTGCCCGCGATCCCGACCAGGTTTCGAACGGTCGATGACGACGTGAAGCACACGGCGTCGAACCCGCCCGTCTTGATCGACTCGCGGATGTGCGCGGGCGGCGGCGCGGCACGCACGGTGCGGTACGCCGTCACGTCGTCGATCTCCCAGCCGAGTTCGGCCAGCCCGGCGACGAGCGTTTCGGTCGCGATGTCGGCGCGCGGCAAGAAGACGCGGTTGATCGGATCGAGCACGTCGTCGTAGGGCGGAAAATCCTCGAGGAGCCCGGCCGCCGACTGCTCACCCGAAGGCACGAGGTCGGGCTTGACACCGAACGCGAGCAACGCCGCCGCCGTCTGCTCACCAACGGCCGCGACCTTGATGCCGGAGAACGCGCGTGCGTCGAGGCCGTACTCCTCGAACTTCTCTCGAACCGCGCGTACGGCATTCACCGACGTGAAGGCGATCCACTCGTAACGCCCGGTGACGAGACCGCGAACCGCGCGCTCCATCTGTTGCGGCGTGCGCGGCGGCTCGACGGCGATGGTCGGAACCTCCACCGGCACCGCACCGTAGCCGCGCAACTTCGCGGAGAGCGCCCCGGCTTGTTCCTTCGTACGGGGAACGAGAACCCGCCAACCGAACAGCGGCTTGGTCTCGAACCACGAGAGCGCAGCGCGCCCGTTCACCAGATCGCCGACGACGACGACTGCCGGGGTGTTCAAGCCCGCGGTCTTCGCATCCGCAGCCAGTGTGTCGAGCGTCGAGACGACCGTGTGCTGCTGGGTGGTCGTGCCGCCGTGCGTCGCCGCGACCGGAGTCTGCGGCGCACGCCCGTGCTGCATCAGTGCGTCGGCGACGTCAGCGACGGAGTCGACACCGGTGAACACGAGGGTCGTCGAACCGCCGGCAAGGGACGCCCAGTCCGGCGTCGACGCGCGGGCTCCGACGACGCGCACGTCGTGGTGTTTGACGTCGGCGAGCGCGACTCCGGCGTATGCAGGCACGCCGATCGCGACGGGCACTCCCGGCGCGATCTCGAAGACGAGTTTCGCCTTGGCGCAGGCCAGGATCTCGTCCGTGCTGCCGACGTGCCCACCGTCGACGAGCGGGTCGCCGACGACGAGCCGGACAACGGTCTTGCCGGACTTCGCGGCGTCGACGATGCGCTTGCACCGCTCTGCCTTCGTCAGCGGCTTGGCCGATTCGACCGCGGAGAGGTCGACGACGCTCGCGCCGTCGCGGAAGTAGCTCATCAGTTCCGGTTCCGGCGGCGCGTCGACGACCACCACGTCGGCACGGCCGAGGAGCTCGGCGCCTCGTAGCGTCAGCAACCCCGGATCACCGGGGCCACCCCCGACGAATGCGACTGTGCCCGGGTGCTTGGGCATTGACTTCATCGCCGTCCTGTTCTGTGGTGAGTACGTGCATTGAAAGTTGCGGGTGGGCTGATGCGCCTCATACGGGTGCCCTGACGATCTCGGCGGCACCGTCGGCAAGCAGCTCGCCGGCCAGCCGGCGCCCGATGGCGGTCGCGTCGGCCGACGGACCAGTGGCGGACCGGCGGATGGTCGTCGTGCCGTCGACACTGACCACTGCCGCGACGAGTCGAATCTCGCCCGACGACACCTCGGCAAACGCACCGACCGGAGCGGTGCAGCCCGCCTCGAGCTCGGCGAGCAATGCCCGCTCGGCGGTGACCGCGGCCCGGGTAGGCGCGTCGTCCAAGGCTGCCATCAGGTCGTGCAGGCGCCCGCCCACCGCTGCGTCGGCAACCCGACACTCGACGGCGAGCGCGCCCTGCCCCGGAGCCGGCAGCATCGCATCAGGCGACAGCAGTTCGCTGGCCTCGGCGAGCCGACCGAGCCGGGCCAGCCCGGCCGCAGCAACCACGATCGCGTCGAAGTCGCCCGCAGCAACCTTGCGCAGTCGGGTATCGACGTTGCCACGCACCGGCTGGACGTCGAGGTCGGGCCGCGCAGCCAAGAGCTGCGCGATGCGGCGTGGCGAGCCGGTACCGACGACGGCGCCGGGCGGCAGCGCCGTAAGCGGCTGACCACCCGAGGAGACCAGCGCATCACGGGCGTCGGCGCGGGCAGGAATCGCCGCCACGACAAGCCCCTCGGCCGCCGCGGTCGGCAGATCCTTCAACGAGTGGACGACGAGATCGACCTCACCGCTGCGCAACCGCGTGCGCAACTCGGTGACGAAGACGCCCGTGCCGCCGACATCGGCCAGCGCGGCGTCGCTACGACGGTCGCCTTCGGTCGTGACGCCGACCAGCTCGACCTCGCAACCGCAGGACCGCAACGCATCGGCGACCAGGCCGGCCTGCGCAGTCGCGAGCGCGCTGCGCCGGGTGCCGAGCCGCACCACCGCCACTGCCGAACCCGCCGTCATGACTCCCCCTGCAGGAACGGTTGCAGCGGCGAGACTGCATCGACCGGCTCGACCGGCTCGACCGGCTCCGGCGCCGCGATCGCGGCGGGCGCTGCGGGGTCGAGGTCGAACAAGCGACGCAACGCCTCGGGGTAGGACTCCGGGCCGGCAAGCCCGGCGAGTTCTTGCACCCGAACGGTCGGCGCGTGGAGCAGTTTGTCGACGACACGGCGCACGGTGGCCGCCACTTCCGCTCGCGCCGACTCGTCGAGCTGCGGCAGCCGGCGCTCGAGCCGGAGCAGTTCGACCGCCACCGTCTGCGCGGCCTTGTCGCGCAGCGCGACAACCGTCGGCGCCACACCCGAAGCCCGCCGGCCGGCGGCGTACGCCGCGAGTTCGCCGTCGACGATCCGGCGAGCTTCCCGGACGTCGTCCAAACCGGCCGCCGACTCGAGCACGGGCTTGAGCGCGTCGAGGTCGAGCAGCGTGACGCCATCGATTGCCGCGGCCGCGGGCTCGACGTCTCGCGGCAAAGCGATGTCGAGGATGAACATCGGCCGCGTCGAGCGCTGTGACATCGCGCGCTCCACCACATCGGCGGGCAGGACGACGCCGCTCGCGCCGGTGCACGACACCACGACATCGGTGTGCACGAGCTCGTGCTCGAGTTCGACCATCGGCACAGCGTGCGCGTCGAACCTTTGAGCCAACGCCTCGGCTCGTTCCCATGTTCGGCTCACGACGACGAGCTCGGCAGCGCCTGCCGTACGCAACGCCGACACGGCGACCGACGCCATCGCGCCGGCACCGACCACAACGGCCCGGCGGCCGGCGAGCCCGCCGAGCGTCGCCGCCCCGACCTGCAACGCGACGTCGACGAGGGTGGTGCCGGCGGCGTCGATACCCGTCTCGGCGTGCACGCGTTTCGCGGCATGCAGGGCACTCTCGACGACTTCGTGCAGGGCACGACCGGCATCCCCGCGCTCCTGGGCGAGCCGAAACGCCGATCTGACCTGGCCGAGGATTTGGTGCTCGCCCACGAGCATCGAGTCGAGACTGGCCGCCACCGAGAACAAGTGCTGCGCGGCCCGGTCTTCGTAGTGGATGTAGGCGTGCGCCGAGAGTTCCTCGAAGCCGACGCCGGTGTGCCGGGCGAGCAGGTCGGTCAACGCCGCGACGCCGGGGTGGAACTTCTCGACGGACGCGTAGATCTCGACCCGGTTGCACGTCGAGAGCAGCATCGCCTCGTCGACGGCCGGAGACGCGACGACGTCGTCGAGAAGCTTGCCGATCGTCTCGACCGGCAGCGCGACACGCTCGATCAAGGAGATCGGTGCGCTGCGATGCGAAAGGCCGAGAACGAGCAAGCTCACGAAGCAGCCTCCACCTGCGCGCCGACGCCGCGCCGCTGCTCGTGGAACGCAAGGATCTGAAGCTCGGTCGAAAGGTCGACCTTGCGGAGCTCGACGCCCGCCGGCACGCAGAGCACGACCGGGGCGAAGTTGAGAACGCTGCGAACGCCCGCAGCCACGAGCCGGTCGCATACCGCTTGGGCGGCGCCTGCGGGTGTGGCGATGACGCCGATCGCCACTCCGTGCTCAGCGATCAGTCGTTCGAGTTCGTTCGTGTCGTGGACGACGAGGCCGCCGACCGTCTCACCGATCTGGCGCGGGTCGGCGTCGAGGAGGCACGCCGTCCGGAATCCGCGGGTGGCGAACCCGCCGTAATTGGCGAGCGCCCGCCCGAGGTTGCCGGCACCGACGATGGCCACCGGCCAGTCCTGGGTCAGGCCGAGCTCGCGGGAGATCTGGTAGACGAGGTAGTCGACGTCGTAGCCCACCCCGCGGGTGCCGTACGACCCCAGGTGCGACAGGTCCTTGCGCAGCTTCGCCGAGTTGACGCCGGCCGCCGCGGCGAGTTCCTCGGACGAGACGGTCATGACCCCGCGCTCGGCCAGAGCCTGCAGCGACCGGAGGTAGAGCGGAAGCCGGGCCACCGAGGCCTCGGGAACGCCCCGCCCACGACCGTTCTTGGGTGCGCCGGTACCCGGCGAGGCGCCGGGTACTTGGCTTTTCGAACTGCTCGCGCGCACTAGCTCTCCGGGTCGAGTGGACCCGTCAAGGGTACGGCCTTGTGAACACGCGCACAAAAACGAAGATCTTGACCGGACGTCGAACCGCCGGCCCCCGCCGGCTCATCGGCGAAGCGCTGCCCGCAGCCGGGTCTCGGAAATCCGCCAGAAATCGACGTCGGTCCCGTCGACGGCGACCACCGGGATCGACTCCCCGTAGCGGCGAAGATCGTCAGCGTCGAGAGTGATGTCGCGTTCGACGAAGCGTTCACCCAACTCGGCGCTCACCCGCTCGACGACCACCCGCGCGTCGTCGCAGAGGTGACAGCCCGGCCTGGTGAAGAGCACCACCCGAGCCGGCCGGTCGCCGTCCTTCGCAGCGCCATCGTCCACGACACCATCTTCCCCCGGCTTCCCCCTGGCTTCCCCCTGGCTTCCCCTGGCTTCCCCCTGGCCCGCTCGCTCGCCGGCCCACCGGCCGCACTGCTCCGACCGGGTGACTCTCCGGCGATCTGCCCGGATTAAGGCCGTTTGTCGTTCAAGCACTCCTGCCTTGGCGCCGACCCATAAGCGTCAGTCGCCCCACCCCGTTCGGGCGGGGACCGCACGCGAGGGAAAGGCCGGCCGCCGTGCACCTGAGGTGCCGACCGTCACGGTTGGACGAGCACACGCCTCATCGCATGCGCCACGCCCTCGCGAAGATCCTCGCCGGCATCTGCGTGACCGCGGGCGCCATGGCGACGTCCGTCTCGTTCGCGGCACCGGCGTTCGCCGGCCCCAGCGGCGATCTGGCCGCAGCGACCAACAGCGCGCGGGCCGCCGCGGGCCTCCCCGCGCTCCAGCTGGACTCCTCACTGTCGGCGGTCGCCCAGTCGTGGGCGAACCACCTGGCCGCGACGAACGTGCTGGCCCACAACCCGGGGCTACGCAGCCAGGTCACGAACTGGTCGGTCCTCGGTGAGAACGTCGGCATGGCCGGAGACGTCCCGAGCGTCCAGCAGGCCTTCATGAACAGCGCCCCGCACCGGGCCAACATCTTGGATTCGCGTTACACACAGATGGGCGTGGGTTCGGCGACATCGACCTACCCCCAGTGCGGCTGCACGGTGTTGTGGGTGGTCGTCGACTTCCGCCGACCCGTGACGACGGCGGCCCCGGCTCCCCCGCCCCCGGCGACCAAGCCGCCGGCTCCCCAGCCCACGGCGACCAAGACTGCGGCAACCAAACCCGCGCCCGCCCCGACGCACAAGGTGGTCGCGCCGACCCCGGCGAAGACGACTGCGGTCACCAAGCCCGCGACCCCGAGCACATCCGGTGCCCCGACGCAGGCAGCCCAGCCGGCGCAGCCGAAGCAGCCGACACAGGGGACGCCGGGGACACCGGGGACACCGGCAACGCAGCCGAGCCCGAGCGCGCCGTCCACTCCTTCGGCCAGCCCGACGCAGCAACAGGCGACCGCCCTGAGCACTCAGCTGGCCGCCGCGGCGACGAGCCCGACGGCGGCAGCCACGGTGAGCGGTGACCCGGTTGCCCGCCTTTTGGGCTTCGCGTCGCTGATGTCGACTCTGCCGGGCTGACCCCGACTCCGCAGCGGCCGGCCCGCAACGCCGCCGCCGGCGGCGCCGAACGCCGGCCCAGCGACTACTTCTTGTTGCGGCGTTGCACCCGGGTGCGCTTCAGCAGCTTGCGATGCTTCTTCTTCGCCATACGCTTACGACGCTTCTTGATTACCGAACCCACGACCGACTCACTTCCCTGCGGGACCAGAACTGGTTGCTCGTGCGCGCTCCACCGGCCCCGCGGTCAATGTCCGATCGGGCGGAACGCCGAGTGGGCCTAAGCCTAGCTCGCGCGCGGAGAAGGGGCCGAACAGCCCGCTCGCCCGGCTCAGCCGGCTTCGATGAAGGCGTCTCGCAGGTAGTCGTGTACGGCCTGCTCGGGAACGCGGAACGAGCGGCCGACCCGCACTGCGGGCAGGTCACCCGCATGGACCAACCGGTACACCGTCATCTTCGAGACGCGCATGAGTGCGGCGACCTCGGCCACCGTGAGAAAGCGCACCTCGGCCAACGGCCGATCACCCGTACGCTCACGACCGGCGTCGCGCCCTGGCCGCTCTCCTGCTCCCATGTCGCACCGGACCCTTAAGGCACATGACAAGCCGCCGGCTTCCCCACCGGCGAGAGGATCTCGTATGTGCGTCACCGAGCGTAGCGATGTTGGGGCCAGTGGGGAAGAGCTTGCCTTCTGGGACGCTCCCCGCGCACCCGGTGGAGGGCACCGCCCACTCGCCCAGTCACTCAGCGAAGCCAGCTGCGGGCCGTCAGCCACCGAACGCGTGAGCCACCAGATAGGCAGTCATCGGGGCGTACAGCTCGGGCCGCACGTTGTCATCGAGTGGCACGCACACCGCGACGTCACCCTCTGCTTCGCCGACGAACAGCGCCGGGTCGTTGGAATCGGCGAACCCGACGGTGGGGACGCCGGCCTGCCCGGCAGCTCCCGCGTACCCGTGGTCCGCGATCACCAGCTCCGGCGGCGGCTCACCGGCGTCGGCCAGCGCCTTCAGCATGAGTTGCATGGGCACCGGCGAGTGGGTGTGGAACAGGTGCGCGCCCTGGCTGGCCACCCCGACGTCGAGGAGGAACCGGACGTGCCGCCGGTGCGACTTCCCGTCAGCGTCGGGCTCCCGCCACGCCGCCGCGGGCCGCAGCAGCGCGCACCCCGCCGCCCGCAACCCGCGGGCGATCTCGAGGTGGACGGCGAGCAGGCCAGTCGGGTGCCCGGTCGCGACGAGCACCCGGGCGTGCCGCTGGGCGGCGCCACGAATCCGCTCCGCCATGGCATCGAGCCGATCGAGGGTCGAAGAGACGTCGATCGTGTCCGCACCGGCTTCGTGCAGCGGGTCGGGCGAGACGCCGCAACGTCGCGCCATCAGGGCAAGAACGTCCTCGAACGCCCAGGCGCCGCGCGGCTCGAGACCGAAGAGGTACCCCGGGTCACGCGCGACCATCAGCCGGTAGTTCGCCAGGTTGTTCTCGCGCGTCGTCGTGACCGCGCCCGCGATCCGCGCTTCGAGCAACTGCGCCGTCAACTCCTCGCGCGACGGGACCCTGCTGCCGCTCAATGGACGTGGCTGAGGTCGAGGCCGAGCAGCGGGAAACTCGCCTTCATCGTCGCCAGGATCGCCCGGTCGACCGGGTCAGCGGGGTCGTAACCGTTGTCGAAGTCGCGGAACGCGGCGTCGGCGCCGTCGGTCATCGTCTCCGGTGCGTGCTCGCGGGTACGGCGCGTCACCTCCTCGCGCCACGACTCCGGAGTAGGAGTCGGCGGATCGATCGGGCGGCCGGCCGCTTCGGCGAGGAGGTGAGTCCAGGTGCGCGGCACCACTTGGGCGAGCGCATAGCCGCCGCCGCCGGTGGCGACCCACCTGCCCTCGGTCAGCTCGTGCGCCAGCCGGTGCAAGGCGGCGTGTGCCGCGCGCTGCCCGTCGACCGTCAGTGCGAGTTCAGCGAGCGGATCCAGCCGGTGGCTGTCACACCCGTGCTGGCTGACCAACATCGTGGGCGCGAACTCACGCAGGACCGGTGGCACGATCGCGTGGAAGGCGCGCAGCCACCCGGCATCGGTCGTGCCCGGCGGCAGCGCGACGTTGACGGCATGTCCGGGCGCGTTCGGGCCACCGGTCTCGTGCGGGAAACCGGTGCCGGGAAACAAGGTGTGACCGTTTTGGTGCAGCGAGACCGTGAGCACCCGCGGCTCGTCGTAGAAGGCAGCCTGCACGCCGTCACCGTGGTGGACGTCGACGTCGACGTAGGCGACGCGTTCGACGCCTTGATCCAGGAGCCAGCGGATCGCGATCGCAGGATCGTTGTAGACGCAGAAGCCCGAGGCGTGGCCGGCCATCGCGTGGTGCAGCCCGCCCGACACGTTGATGCCGTGCATCGCGCGACCTTCGACCACGGCACGAGCCGCCGCCCTGGTGGCGCCCACCACCCGCCGAGAAGCGTCGTGCATGCCGGCGAAGACAGGCACGTCGGCGCTACCCAGCCCGAAGTGCAGATCGTGGCGCTCGTCTTTGACCGCCTGGATGTAGGGCGGCGTGTGGACCAGCCCGAGCAACTCGTCGTCCGCTTCGTCGGGCCCGACCATCGTGACGTTCGGCCCGTCGAGGACGCCGAGCGCACGGGCCAGCGCGATCGTGAGTTCGACCCGCACCGGCGCCAGCGGATGTCCCGGCCCGAAGTCGTAGCGGGCCAGCGCGTCGTCCCAGACGACCGCCAACTCGTGGGCGGGTTGGTCACTCACGGGTCCACGCTATCCGGCGATGCCGGGGGCAGGGCGGGCGGCAGCGGCTTACTGCGCGAGTTCTCGGGAACGGTCACGCGCAGCCTCCAGCGCGGAGAGCAAAGCAGCGCGCACCCGGTGGTTCTCCAGCTCGCGGATCGCGGCGATGGTCGTGCCCGCCGGCGAGGTGACCGCCTCGCGCAGGGTCACCGGGTGCTCGCCGGACTCGCGCAGCATGACCGCCGACCCGTACACCGTCTGCACGATCAGATCGTGCGCGACCGCGCGCGGCAGTCCCAGCAGGATGCCGGCGTCGGTCATCGCCTCGACCAGGTAGAACACGTATGCCGGGCCACTGCCGGAAAGCGCAGTGACCGCATCGAATTGCGATTCGGGCAACCGCACGACGTGGCCGACCGGGCGGAAGATGTCCTCCGCCCGCTGGAGGTGTTGCGGGTCGGCGTAGACACCACCCGCGATCGCACTCATCGCCTCCCCGACCAGCGCGGGAGTGTTCGGCATGACCCGCACCACCGGTACACCCTCGACGAGTCGCCGCTCGATCGCGGACGTCGGGATGCCGGCCGCGATCGTCACGATCAGATGCTGCGGGGTGATGATCGAGGACAGTTCGACGAGCAAGTCGTCCATGTCCTGCGGTTTGACGGCGAACACGAGCGTCTCGGCTACCTTCGCCGCTTCGGCGTTGTCGACGGCACGCACGTGGTAGCGCTCGACCAACTCCGTGGCCCGCGACTCGTACCGCTCGGTGATCACGATGCCATCGGGGCTCGTACCGGCCTTCAGCAAGCCGGAAATAAGGGCCTCGCCCATCTTGCCCGCACCGATGACGGCAATCATGTCGCTCACTCACCCTTGGGTTGCGTTGCCTGCCCTGCCTTGCCCGCCGGCCGGTTCGCAGCCGCCCGGAGGAAGAACATCAGGTTCGCAGGTCGTTCGGCCATGCGTCGCATCAAATACGGGTACCACTCGCTGCCGAACGGGAGGTAGATGCGCACCCGGTCGCCCCGATTGGCCAGCCGCTCCTGCTCGTCGGGACGAACGCCGTACAGCATCTGATACTCGTAGCGTGACTTCTCCCGGCCGGCTTGGAGCGCCATGACGGCAGCCATGTTCAGCAGGCGCCGGTCGTGCGTCGCGACCATCGGGTACCCGTTGCCACGCATCAGGATGCGCAGGCACCTGACGTAGGAGAGGTCGACGTCGGCCTTGTTCTTGAAGGCGACCGATGGGGGCTCGCGGTAGGCGCCCTTGCACAGCCGGACCCGAGCACCACTCGCCGCGAGATCGCGGCAATCGGCTTCCGATCGGCGCAGGTACGCCTGGATCACCGCGCCGACCTCCGGAACCTGCGACCTGATCTCGGCAACCGCCGCGAGCGTCGCGTCGGTCGTGGTGTGGTCTTCCATGTCGATGGTGACGGTGGTGCCGGCGTCGCGCGCGGCGGCGCAGATCCGGTGTGCGTTGTCGATCGATTGACGTTCACCGCCCGGCAGCGCCTGCCCCAACGAGGAGAGTTTGAGCGATATCTCGACGTGAGCGGCGAGCCCGGCAGCACGGATGTCGTCGAGCAGCCCGAGATACGCCTCGGTGGTGGCGGTCGCCGACGCGACATCGGTGGTCGCTTCGCCCAGCCGATCGATGCTGACGAGGAGCCCGGCCTCGACCAGGTGCCCGGCAGCCTCGAGGGCGGCTTCGACGTCGGACCCCGCGACGAAACGGTCGACGATGCCGCGCGTGACCGGTACCCGCTCGACGGCATGCTCGAGCGCGTCGCTTCGCGCTGCCGAGAGCATCACGCGCCGCAGCAAACCCGGCCTCCTCGAGAATCAGTCGACGTCCAGCGGCTTCCCAGGTTGGGCAGCCACAGGCTACGCGAGGTGAGCCTCAGCCGCGCGCGCCTCGCGGAGCCGGTAGCCGGCTGCGGGCGAAGTGGAGCGCCTCCGCGAGGTCAGCGACTCTGTCCTCGTGAGACGCGGCCCGCCGTGTGTTCACCTCGAGCACCACAGCGCCGGCGTATCCGCTTGCCGCCAGCCGATCGAGCACCTCGCCGCAGGGCTGGCTACCGCGACCCGGCACGAGGTGCTCGTCGTTGCGCGAACCGGAACCGTCTGAGAGGTGCAGGTGAACCAGTCGGTCGCCGTACGCATCGAGGAGTTCGAGCGCGTCGCTGCGCGATACCGAGGCGTGCGAGATGTCGAGCGTCACGTACGGGTAGTCGGCGTCCAGGAGAGACCAGGACGGCGAGTAGACGCTGACCTCACGTCCGGTGGGCCCACGCTGCGGAAACATGTTCTCGACCGCGAACAAGACGTCGGTCTCGTCGTGCATCTGCGCGATCCCGCGCGCGAAGCCCTTGGCATAGGAGCGTTGCCAGCGAAACGGCGGGTGCGTGACGACGACCTTGGCACCAAGGCGTTCTGCCGCGATCTGCGAGCGCACCAGCTTCGCCCACGGTTCACTGCCCCAAACTCGCTGGCTGACGAGCAGGCACGGCGAATGCAAGGACAGCACCGGTATCTGGTGATAGTCGATCAACCGCTGAATCGTCGCGGTGTCCTGGCTGACCGGGTCACTGCTGACCATGAGTTCGATGCCGTCGTAGCCGAGCCGGGCCGCGACCTCGAACGCGACGGCCGCCGACTCCGGCCATACGGCAGAAGTGGAGAGCGTGATCGGCATGCGGACTCCGGTTGCCGCGGAAGGTGCCGCCGTCGTCGCGTGTCCGGCCGCTGGTGCGGACTCCGAGGCCGATCCCGACTCCATGCACCCGAGCCTACGTCGCCGAAGGCCGTCTCAACGCGCTGTCGCACCCTGCCAGGTACCGAAATGGACGACGTCGTCGACCGGGCGATGCCCGCGCGCAAGGGAAGGCGAACGGGTGTCGGGCGCCCGGTGCCCGATGGCGACAGCCCCGATCGGGGTGTACTCCGTGGGGACACCGAACCCCGCTCGGAAGGGCGGAATGTGCTCCGGCGTGATGCCGAAGAAGCAGGCACCCAGACCCTCGTCGACCGCGGTCAGCAACATCAACAAGCTGGCCATGCCGGCGTCGATGTGCCAGTACGGGACCGGCCAGCGCGCCTCGTCGCGGTCGGTCCATCCCTTGTCGGGCTCGGCGTAGCGCGCGAGGTAGGCGTCCTTGTGGGAGAAGGCGGCGACGACGAGAGGGGCGCGGTGCAACCCGGCGTCCTTGCTGACGTCCTCCCCGATCATCGCGAAGAAGCGCTCGAGCTCGGCCGGTTGCTCGAGCACGAGGAAGGCCCAGCCCTGGGAGAACCCGGCGCTCGGTGCCCGCAGCGCGTTGGCCAGGATGCGGTCGCGGATCTCGGCGTCTACCGGCTCGGCACTGAAGTTGCGGACCATGCGCCGCCGGCGTACGACATCTTGGAATTCCACGGGCTCATGGTAGACGGCGACGACGGTCGTACACGCCTCACGGCCACCCGATGGTTCGGGCTTAGGCTTGGCCCATGCCGCGCCCCTCAGCCACCTCCAAGACCACCACCAAGACCACCGCGAAGACCACCGCGAAGACCACCGCGAAGACCACCGCGAAAGCCGGCGGGGCAAAACCGCGCGGTCGAGTTCCGGCAAGCAAGCCGGTGCCCGAGGTGGGCCTCGACTTCGCCCGCGACTGGGTCGAGTTCGTCGACCCGGCCGACGCCGAACAAGTTTTTCGGTGCGACCTCACGTGGCTCACTTCCCGCTGGAGTTGCATCTTCGGCGCCGGCTGCCATGGCATCGTCCCCGGCCGCGACGAAGACGGCTGCTGCACGCACGGCGCCTTCTACTCCGGACGCAAGGACGAGAAGCGGGTCCGCGCGTTCGCGGAGCAACTGACGCCGGAGACGTGGCAGTTCGCCAAGAAGGGCCGCAAGGGCATCACCGAGGTGGACGACGGAAAGCGGCGCACCCGCCGCGTCGACGGCGCGTGCATCTTCTTGAACCGCCCGGGCTTTTCCGGCGGGGCCGGTTGCGCCCTGCACGCGCTGGCTCTGCGAATCGACAAGCACCCGCTCGAGACGAAACCCGACGTGTGCTGGCAGCTGCCGATCCGCCGCACGTTCGATTGGATCGAACGCCCCGACGAGACGAAGGTTCTCCAGGTGACGATCGGCGAGTACGACCGCCGGGGCTGGGGACCAGGTGGCCACGATCTGCAGTGGTGGTGCACGTCCTCCCCGGAGGCCCATGGCGGCGGCGAGCACGTGTACGTCAGCTACGCACCTGAGCTGACCGAACTGATGGGCGCAGCGGCTTACGGCGTCCTCGTCGAGCACTGCGAGCGCCGGACGGCGTCGAAGGCTCCGGTCGCACCCCACCCGGCCGACCCGAGCTGACGCAAGCCCCGCAGCGCACGCTTTCGTCGGACTTCACCGCTAGGGTCCCCGCATGCCCAGGAACCCCAAGAACTCGCCCATCGGTCCGCCGCTCGTCCGGCCGACCTACCGTTGCGCAGAGTGCGGCTGGGAGTCGCTGAAATGGGTCGGCCGCTGCGGTGAGTGCCAGAGTTGGGGCACGGTCGAAGAACTCGGCCCGGCGCGGGTGCACGCCCTGGTGGCCGCACCGGTCAGCGCCCCCGCCCGCCCGATCAGCGAGGTCGAGGCCGGGGCCGCCAGAGCGCGGCCCACCGGCATCGACGAGTTCGACCGGGTCCTCGGCGGCGGCATCGTGCCCGGCGCGGTCCTGCTCCTGGCGGGCGAGCCCGGCGTCGGGAAGTCGACCCTGCTGCTCGAGGTCGCGGCATCGTTCGCGCGGGGACAGGCCACCGCCCTGTATGTCACGGGCGAGGAGTCCGCAGCGCAGGTCCGCGTCCGGGCCGGCCGGATCGGCGCACTGGCGCCTGACCTGTACCTCGCCACCGAGAACGAAGTGGGCGCGATCCTCAACCATCTCGACACGATCTCGCCCAGCCTGCTCGTCGTCGATTCTGTACAGACGATGACGGTTGCCGGGGCCGAAGGAACGGCCGGCGGCGTCACGCAAGTCCGGCAGGTCGCTGCCGCACTCATCGCGGTCGCAAAGGCACGCGGAATCGCGACGATCCTGGTCGGGCACGTCACCAAAGACGGCTCGATAGCCGGGCCGCGGATTCTCGAACACCTCGTCGACGTCGTCTTGCAGTTCGACGGCGAACGGCACTCGCGGTTGCGACTGGTCCGGGCAGTGAAGAACCGGTATGGCGCGTGCGACGAGGTCGGTTGCTTCGATCTCGACGACACCGGCATCGTCGGGCTCCCCGACCCCAGCGGCCTCTTCTTGAGTCGCCGCACCGAACCGGTGCCCGGTACCTGCCTCACGGTCACCCTCGAGGGTCGCCGTCCGATGGTGGCGGAGGTTCAAACGCTCGTCGCCCGATCGAGCCTGGCCACGCCGCGCCGTTCGACGTCCGGCCTCGACAACGCTCGGGTTTCGATGGTGCTCGCCGTGGTCGAACGCCGAGCGGGCGTATCCCTTCGCGGTGCAGATATCTTCGCCGCCACGGTCGGCGGGGTCCGACTCTGCGAACCGGCCACCGATCTCGCGGTGGCGCTGGCCACCGCAAGCGCGGCTGCCGATCGCTCGTTGCCGGCCGGGCTCGTGGCGATCGGCGAAGTCGGGCTGGCCGGCGAGATTCGCCCGGTCGAGGGAATCGGCCGCCGGCTCGCCGAAGCCGTTCGGCTCGGGTTCGATCAAGCCCTCGTGCCGCCCGCTCCGGGCCGGGTGCCCGACGGCATCCGGGTGACCGAGGTGGCCGACGTCCGCGCGGCGATCGCGCACGGACTACGTGCAGTCACCGTCGATTTGGCAAAGCATCGCGATCTTCGCAAGAACGTCACGCGTATTTAGTGCCGCGCGCGGTTAGAATTCCGGCATCCTTCATAACCCATGGGAGCCCGGTGGCAGCCATCGATCGGTCCGAACGCGCTGACCGCAGCGTCGACGAACGTTTGCGCTCGACCCTCGCCACGATCGCGCCCGGCACAGAGATGCGCGATGCGCTCGAGCGCATCCTGCGTGGCAACACCGGCGGGCTGATCGTGCTCGGGTACGACAAGACCGTCGATTCGTTGTGCACCGGCGGGTTCAACCTCGACATCGAGACGTCCGCCCCACTGATGCGCGAGCTCGCAAAGATGGACGGCGCGATCGTTCTCGACAGCAGCGGGGCACGCATCATCAAGGCGAACGTCCATTTGCAGCCCGACCCGACGATCCCGACGACTGAATCGGGCACGCGTCACCGGTCGGCCGAACGCACCGCACGCCAGACCGGCTATCCGGTGATCTCGGTGAGCCAATCGATGCGCATCATCGCGCTCTACATCGGCGCCCGCCGCTACGTGCTGGACGAGTCGGGCGCCATCCTCTCGCGCGCGAACCAGGCGCTGGCCACGTTGGAGCGCTACAAGCTGCGCCTCGACGAGGTGTCCGGCACGCTGTCGGCACTCGAGATCGAAGACCTGGTCACCGTGCGCGACGCCGCCGCTGTCGCGCAGCGGCTGGAGATGGTGCGCCGGATCGCCGGCGAGATCGAGGGATACGTCGTCGAACTCGGCAGTGACGGCCGCTTGCTGAGCCTTCAGCTCGACGAGTTGCTCGCCGGAGTCCAGCCGGAACGCGAGCTCGTGATCCGCGACTACCTTCCGTCGTCCGCCTCGAAGCGTGCACGTACCTCCGACGACGTCCTGCGTGACCTCGACAACCTCTCGGCCGCCGAGCTGCTCGACCTCAACACGATCGCCCGGGTGATGGGCTACGGCGGCAGCGGCGAGATCCTCGACGGCCCGGTGAGCCCGCGAGGCTACCGCCTGCTCGCGAAGGTGCCCCGGCTGCCGAACCTCGTCGTCGACCGGTTGGTCGAGCACTTCGGTGGCCTCCAAAAACTGCTGGCCGCGAGCATCGACGACCTTCAGGCGGTCGAGGGAGTCGGCGAGAGTCGCGCGCGCAGTGTGCGAGAAGGCTTGTCGCGCCTCGCGGAGTCGTCGATCCTCGAGCGCTACGTATAGACCGCACAGGAGACCTGGATGGCATTCGACCTCACGACACTGCTGCGTCAGCGGCGTGGCGAGAACTATGCGCTTCAGGCCGCCTACCTCAACCCCCAGGTGCCTCGAGTGTTGCGGGCCATCGGGTTCGATCGCGTATACGAGAGCGCTGAGGGCTGCTACCTCACCGACGCAGACGGCAACCGCTACCTCGACATGCTCGCCGGTTTCGGGGTGCACGGCGTCGGGCGCAATCACCCGGTGATCCGAAAGGCACTGCACCAGACCCTCGATGCCGGCCTGGCCGACATCGTGCAGTTCGACGCACCACTGCTCGCCGGGCTGCTCGCCGAGCAGTTGATCCAGCGGGCGCCCGGGCTCGACCGCGTCTTCTTCTGCAACAGCGGCTCTGAGTCTGTCGAGGCCGCGTTGAAGTTCGCCCGTGCCGCGACCGGCCGCCCGCGCATCGTCTACATCGATCACGCCTACCACGGCCTCACGGCCGGCGCGTTGTCCGTGAACGGCGCCAAGGAGTTCCGCAAGGGGTTCGGCCCGCTGCTACCCGACACCGCAATCGAACTCGGTGACCTCGCTGCACTGCGTCGCGAGCTGAAGAAGGGCGATGTCGCCGCATTGCTCATCGAGCCCATCCAGGGCAAGGGCGTCTACATCCCGCCGCCGGGATTCCTCGCCGCGGCGCAGGACGAGCTGCGCAAGCGGGGTGCACTGCTGATCTGCGACGAGGTACAGACCGGCGTGGGGCGCACCGGCAAGTTCTTCGGCTACGAGCACGAGGGCGTGCAGCCCGATATCGTGACGGTCGCGAAGGCATTGTCAGGTGGGTTCGTGCCGATCGGAGCCACGCTCGCCACCCGTGCCGTCTTCGACAAGGTCTACTCCTCGATGGACCGCGTCTTCGTGCACGCATCGACGTTCATGGGCAACGCGATGGCGATGACCGCGGGGCTCGCCACGCTTTCGGTCCTGGACGACGAGGGGCTGGTCGACAACGCCGAGAAGACGGGCCGACTGCTGCTCGAAAGACTCCAGGCGGTCAGCGAACGCTACGAACTCGTGGCCGACATTCGGGGCCGCGGGCTGATGGTGGGATTGGAGTTCGGCAGACCACGTTCGCTGAAGCTGCGCGCGAGCTGGTCGATGCTGCAAAGCGCACGGCACGGGTTGTTCGCCCAGATGGTCGTCGGCGCACTGTTCCAGCGGCACCGCATCTTGACCCAGGTCGCGGGCGACCACGTCGACATCGTCAAGCTCATCCCGCCGTTGACGACGAGTGAGACCGAGGTCAACACGTTCGTCGACGCGTTCGTCGACGTCATGGACGACGCCCACCGCGGGGCGGGCCTGATGTGGGACTTCGGACGCAATCTGGTCACCCAAGCCGTCAAGCGCTGACGCTCGCCTTGGTCGTGGCCCGGCCGGTCAGGCCGCAGCGACCTTGATGAGACGGCGCAAGTCGACGAGCAGCACCGGCGAAGCCCGGCCGGGCCGGCGCATGACTTCGATGACGTAGGAAGGCAACCCGGCCCCGGGGTCGTCGCCGGTCGACTCGAGTTCGTCCTCGTCGAGGACCCCGGTCACCTCGTCGACCGCGACACCGACCGGGTCGGCATCCGACGTCCACACCAAGACATCACCGCGAGCGGCTCTCTCGGCCTGCTCACCAGCCGCCCGCAGATCGATGACGGGCAGCGGAATTCCTCGAAGTTCCAACAGGCCGGTCACCGGAGCGCGCAACCCCGGCAGGGTCTGCAACTCGTGCAGGCGCACGACCTCGCGCACGTCGTTGAGACGGCACGCGAGCTCGCGCTGCGCAAGCCGGAATGTGATGTAGCCGATCACGCGTCGTCCGTCCCTTCGTGCGTTTCGTCGCTAGCGCCCGGTGCGCTTGCGTGCCGCAGTGCGCTCCGCCTGCGTGGCAAGCCGCAGGCACAGCTGGATCAGTTCGGTCGCGTCACGCCCGCCGAACAGCAACGCCACTTTCGCCGGCGGGAGGTCACCCACGGTCGCGGCGGCCGCACGGTATGCGCGACCGGCCGCGGCCGACTCGCCGAGCCGGTCCAGCGCACCGGCGAGAAGCAGGTGTGCGGGAGCCGAGTTCGGCTGCAGGTAGACGGCCTGACGCAACTCCTTCACGGCATCGGCATCTCGCCCGAGGTTCACAAGCGCTTCGCCGCCGATCAAATGCGGGTCGACCTGAAGCGGGTCGACCCTGGCCGCCCGCGCCGCCGCGACGACCGCGTCGGCGTAGCGGCCGGTTCCGAGCGCCAGCCGGGCGGTTTCGATGTGACCGTTCGCCGAGGTGATCGCTGCGGTGGCGGCAGCACCGTCGTCGGTGGCCGGCGCTGCCGTGCCTCCCTTGACCCGAGCCCGCCGCTGAGCGGGCATGCGGTCGTGGGCGAGCCTGCGGTCGGCGCGCCGGTCGGCCTCCTTACGCCGGTCGGCGAGCAGGATCGGCGCGTCACCCGCTTCGGTGCGCCGCTCGGGCAGCACCGCCCGGCGTTCTCCGGCCTCTGCGTGCTGATCCTCTCGCCGGTAGACGAACGCGTCGCCGAGCGGCACCAGGGTGAACGCGTCGCTCACCTGCCACAACGTCTCCGCGTGCCCGAGGAAGAGGTACCCGCCGTCCGCCAGCACGCCGTGCAGCCGGCCCATCAACGCCTTGGTGGTCGCGCGGTTGAAGTAGATGGTCACGTTGCGGCAGAGCAGGAGGTCGACCTCGCCCGGCTCGAACGGCGGCGGCTCAGTGACAAGGTTGTGCAGCCGGAGTTCGACGAGCTCGCGCACTTCGTCCCGGACGGCGTAGCTGTCGCCGGACTTCACGAACCACCGGGCGAGGTCCGTCGGCTCCGCCATCTGCACCGCGCGCGCGCCGTAGCGCGCCTCTCGCGCCGCTGCCAGTGCACTCGTCGAGACATCCGAGCCGACGATGCGCACGTGCTCTCTCGTCGCCATCGGGAGCAACTCGCGCACCATCATCGCGACGCTGTACGGCTCCTCGCCGGTGGCGCACCCGGCGCTCCATATCGTGAGCCGCCGGTCGGCCGCGGCAGCACGGCGGACCAGCTCCGGCAGGACATGCTGGCGCAGTGCACGGATCTGCGGGGGGTTGCGGAAGAAGTGCGTCTCTTGAATGGTGACGACGTCGACGAGCTGTTGCCGTTCCGCTACCCCGTTCGGTCCCGACAGCATGCCGAGATACGCGGCCACCGACGGCACTCCGGTAGCCGCCACCCGGCCCGCGACCGAGAGCTCGAGTGAGTCACGCCGAGCTTCGTCGTGGACGAGCCCGGTGGTGGTTTCGAGGATCCGGCTGAGCAGCTCGAACTCGTCGTCCGTCATGCGCGGCTTCATCGCGCACGCCTGAACGGATCGCCGCGCACGATCGCCACGAGTGCCGCCGCGATGTCGGGCAGTGCGAGCTGGCGCTGCACTGCGCCAAGGGCAACCGCGGCACCGGGCATCCCCCACACCACGCTGGACTCCTCGTCCTGCGCAACCGTGATGGCGCCGGCGTCGTGCATGGCCTTGAGGCCCAGCGCGCCGTCGCGGCCCATTCCGGTGAGCAGCACTCCGATCGCGCGCGGGCCGATGCTTTCCGCGACGCTCACGAACGTCGCGTCGACGCCGGGTACGTGGAACTGCGTGACGGGTGGCTCCTCGAGGGTGATGCGCAGCCGGTCGTGCACGAGCAGGTTGTGTGCGCTCGGCGCGAGTGTCACCGTTGCCGGTTTCAGCCGCATCCCCGGCGCACCGATCGCCACCGGCAAGGCACACAGGTTGTCCAGCCAGGTGGCCAACCCGTCGATGAAGCCGTCGGCCATGTGCTGCACGACGATCACCGCTGGGGTGAAGTCCGCGGGCAGCGCGCCGAGAACGTGCGCCAGCGCCTGCGGGCCACCGGTCGACGTCCCGATCGCCACCAGATCGACCGTGCCTTCGGCCGGCGAAGGCAACGACCTGTCGCCGGCGCTGGCCAACCGCTCCGGCACCACGGGTACCAGACCGCGGTTCTTCAACTTCCCGCGCGGGTGAGTGATGACGCGCACCCGGGCGGCCACCTTGACCCCGCGCCGCAACGCCGCGGCGTAGGGCTCGCGGTCGGTGTCGTCGGCCAGCGGCCGCGCGACGACCTCGACGGCGCCGGCGGCGAGAGCTTGGGCGGCGCGCTCGGCGTCGCGTTCTGCCGAGCACACCAGGATCGGCGTCGGCACGCTCGCCATGATCCGCTCGATGATGTCGAGCGCTCCGTCGCCGGGCAGGTCGAGGTCGAGCACGACGGCGGAGGGTCGCAGCCTCTCCACCAACGCGAGGGCGTCACGAGCGGTCCGGGCTTCTCCGACGACGCTCACCCCGGGCTCCAGCCCGATCGCCGTGCGCAGGAAGCGCCGCTCGACACCGGAATCCTCGACGAGGAGCACGGTCACCGGCGCATGGTCGGCGGCCTGCGGCGCCGATGGCGAGGGGAGGCGAGCCTGGTCGGACGCGGGGCCGGTGTTAGCCGACGGCTCGCGCGCAACGGTCACTGGTGGTCTCCTCGCCCTACTCGCCCGTGCTTTCGCCGGCGTGATCGACCCGACCAGCTCGCGCGAGTGTGCCCCGACGTGGTACCTGTCGTCGGATGCGGCCCGATCCTTAAGACAATGCGGTCGTACGTGCAGGTCACAGCGCTCGCTGCGGGGCTGGCAGGATGGGCGGCACGATGGCGCAGGCGACCACGGACCCGGTTGGGACGGCGAGCGACCCGTCCCGGTTCGTCCTGTTACTCCGGTGGTACCGCGCAGCCGCCCGGGACCTGCCCTGGCGACGGCCCGGGACGACGCCGTGGGCGGTGCTCGTCAGCGAGGTGATGCTGCAGCAGACGCCGGTCGGGCGCGTGCTGCCCGTTTTCGACGAATGGCTGCAGCGCTGGCCCACCCCGGCCGACCTGGCGACGTCCGGCGCCGGGGAGGCGGTCCGCGCCTGGGGGCGATTGGGCTACCCGCGCCGCGCTCTGCGACTGCACGCCGCGGCAACCGCGATCAGGGATCGGCACGGCGGCCGGGTACCGACCGGCGTCGACCAGCTGCGCGCACTGCCGGGCGTCGGCGAGTACACGGCGTCGGCGGTCGCGGCGTTCGCGTTCGGGCAGCGATGCGCCGTGCTCGACACGAACGTGCGCCGGGTTCTCGCCCGGGCGCACGGCGGCCTGGCCAGTCCTCCGCCCTCGGTCACCGCGGCCGAGCGGGCGCTCGGCGCGGCGATACTGCCGACGCGCGCCGGCCAGGCCGCCAGGGTCGCGGTCGCGCTGATGGAACTCGGCGCCATCGTCTGCACCGCCCGCGCGCCGGACTGCCAGAACTGCCCGCTGCGTACCGGGTGTGCGTGGCGGTCGGCCGGCTACCCGCCACCGGCCGCCGCGCGCCGCACCCAACGCTACGAAGGCACCGACCGGCAGGCCCGCGGGCGGCTGCTCGCCGTCCTGCGCGAGGAGCCCGAGCCGGTACCGCGTACACGCCTCGAGGCCGCATGGCCGGACGCCGTCCAACGCAACCGTGCCCTCGACAGCCTCGTCGCCGACGGACTCGTCGAGCCGTTGGCGCGCGAGCGGTTCCGGCTGCCCGCCGGCTGACTACCTCACTCGGCAGCAGCCGCGGGGCCGGTCTCCTCCAACACGGGGGCGTCGGGAACCATCGCCGGCTTCGGTTCACCTCGGAAGGTGAACGCAGCGGGTGCGGCCGGCGCGGCCCCGGCGGCCGGGGTGGCTCCAGCGGCGGGCTCGTCGACGTTCTCGGCGTCGACGACCACGATCTGGCCCGCCTTCAACTCCCCGAAGAGAATCTTCTCGCTGAGGACGTCCTCGATCTCGCGCTGGATCGTGCGCCGCAACGGGCGCGCACCCAACACCGGGTCGTAACCGCGCTTGGCGAGCAACTTCTTGGCCGCCGAGGTGAGTTCGAGCCCCATGTCGCGGTCGCGCAACCGCTGGTCGACCTTGGCGAGCATCAGATCGACGATCGTGATGATCTCGTCCTCGGTCAACTGGTGGAAGACGATGACGTCGTCGACCCGGTTCAAGAACTCAGGACGGAAGTGTTGCTTGAGTTCGTCCTGAACCTTGTTGCGCATGCGCTCGTACGTCCCCTGCAGGTCGTGCTCCTTGGTGAAGCCCATGTTGAAGCCCTTGGAGATGTCACGCGTGCCAAGGTTCGTCGTCATGATGATGACCGTGTTCTTGAAGTCGACCACCCGACCTTGCGCATCGGTGAGCCGGCCGTCCTCGAGAATCTGCAACAGCGAGTTGAAGATGTCGGGGTGAGCCTTTTCGACCTCGTCGAACAACACGACGGAGAACGGCTTGCGCCGCACCTTCTCGGTGAGCTGACCGCCCTCGTCGTAGCCGACGTAACCAGGAGGCGAACCGAACAGCCGCGAAACGGTGTGCTTCTCCATGAACTCGCTCATGTCGAGGTGGATCAGCGCGTCCTCGTCGCCGAAGAGGAACTCGGCGAGCGTCTTGGCGAGCTCGGTCTTACCGATGCCTGACGGCCCGGCGAAGATGAACGAACCACCCGGACGCTTCGGGTCCTTCAAACCGGCGCGGGTACGCCGAATCGTCTGCGACAACGCCTTGATCGCCGGCTCCTGGCCGATGACGCGCTTGTGCAGCTCGTCCTCCATGCGCAGCAGCCGCGAGGTCTCCTCCTCGGTCAGCTTGAACACCGGGATGCCGGTCGCCGTCGCCAACACTTCGGCGATGAGCTCCTCGTCGACCTCCGCGACGACGTCCATGTCGCCGGCCTTCCACTCGCGCTCGCGCTGCGCCTTGGCGGCGAGCAGCTGCTTCTCGCGATCGCGAAGCGAGGCCGCCTTCTCGAAGTCCTGCGCGTCGATCGCGCTCTCCTTCTCGCGGCGAACACTGGCGATCTTCTCGTCGAACTCGCGCAGGTCGGGCGGTGCGGTCATCCGGCGGATGCGCATCCGCGAACCGGCCTCGTCGATGAGGTCGATCGCCTTGTCGGGCAGGAACCGGTCGCTGATGTAGCGGTCGGCCAGCTGCGCGGCGGCAACCAGCGCGGCATCGGTGATCGACACCCGGTGGTGCGACTCGTACCGGTCGCGCAGCCCCTTGAGGATCTCGATCGTGTGGGCCAGCGACGGTTCGGCGACCTGGATCGGCTGGAACCGCCGCTCGAGGGCGGCGTCCTTCTCCAGGTGCTTGCGGTATTCGTCGAGCGTGGTCGCGCCGATGGTCTGCAGCTCACCGCGAGCGAGCATCGGCTTGAGGATCGAGGCCGCGTCGATCGCGCCTTCGGCGGCACCGGCACCGACCAGCGTGTGCAGCTCGTCGATGAACAAGATGATGTCGCCGCGGGTGCGGATCTCCTTCAGGACCTTCTTCAGCCGCTCCTCGAAGTCACCGCGGTAGCGGCTGCCGGCCACCAACGCGCCGAGGTCGAGGGTGTAGAGCTGCTTGTCCTTCAGCGTCTCGGGCACCTCGCCCTTGACGATCGCCTGGGCCAGGCCCTCGACGATCGCGGTCTTGCCGACGCCGGGCTCGCCGATCAGCACCGGATTGTTCTTGGTGCGCCGCGAGAGCACCTGCATGACCCGCTCGATCTCCTTCTCGCGCCCGATCACCGGGTCGAGCTTGGCTTCGCGCGCGGCCTGGGTCAGGTTGCGGCCGAACTGGTCGAGCACGAGGGACGTCGACTGGGTGCCCTCTGCGGGACCTCCGGCGGTCGCCTCCTGCTTGCCCTGGTACCCGCGACAGCAGCTGGATCACCTGCTGGCGGACCCGGTTGAGGTCGGCGCCGAGCTTGACCAGCACCTGGGCGGCGACGCCCTCGCCCTCGCGGATCAGGCCGAGCAGGATGTGCTCGGTGCCGATGTAGTTGTGGCCCAGTTGCAGCGCTTCGCGCAGGCTGAGTTCGAGGACCTTCTTGGCACGCGGGGTGAAGGGGATGTGCCCGGACGGCGCCTGCTGGCCCTGGCCGATGATCTCCTCGACCTGCTGGCGAACGCCTTCGAGCGAAATGCCCAGACTCTCGAGAGCCTTGGCCGCGACGCCCTCTCCCTCGTGGATCAGCCCGAGCAGGATGTGCTCGGTGCCGATGTAGTTGTGGTTGAGCATGCGGGCCTCTTCTTGGGCCAGCACGACCACCCGGCGGGCTCGGTCGGTAAATCTCTCGAACATGTCAGCTCGCTCCTCATGGCGCGATCGGTCGCTCAGCCCGACGTCCTGCGGCTTAGGACACCGGCGCGCCTGCTCCTCGCATGCTATCCCCGGGAAACCGGGGAGCCTGGGTCCGCACGGGTCGACAGTGCCGGCCGAACGGGTGAGTCACCCGCCCGGAGCTCGCCGCCCCGCTGCCTCTCTCCTTGGTTGTCGCCACTTTTGCACCGAAGTTGCGCAGAGCGCGCCAACTTTCTCGGGTTTCCGAGCCTGGGGAGGTCAGCGGCGGTCAGCGGCGGTCACAGCCATACAACCGCCCGCGGCCCGGCACTGTTCCACCCGGTAACGACGGGCGTTCCGCTCGCAGCGAACACCCGTTAAGAAACCTCTCAGGTAGCCCTCAGTGCGACGACTCGTACCGCGCGACGACATCGGCGGAGATCCGGCCGCGCTCGTTGACCTTGATGCCCTTGGAACGCGCCCACGCGCGAATCTGCGCCGGGGTGGCGCCTGCGCTCGACCGCGACGAGCGACCGCGCGACCGCGCGGCGGCGGGACGGCCGGCCGGCCGGCCACGACCGCGCACCCGGCGACCCGCGTTGACGTACGCCGACAGCGCATCCCGCAGCTTCTTCGCGTTGCTCTTGCTCAGGTCGATCTCGTACGTCTCGTTGTTGAGCGAGAACCGTACGGTCTCGTCAGCCGCGCTACCGTCGATGTCGTCGATCAGGGTTACCACTTCTTGACGCGCCACGTGGCTTTCCTTTCCATGTGCTGCAAGCTCGCCGCTATTCCCCGGGATGGGAAAGTCTTACCTGATAACCGGGGCGGGTGCAAATAGGAGACACAACATCCGTTGAGCAAACTCCCCGGCTCCCGGTCCGTTTCGGATCAACCGCCTCCGACCCTATGTCGCAGTCCGAAAACACGCGCACCGTGCGAAGCGACGTAGGACTTACGCGGGCGGATGTGAGCTACGCGGGCGGATCGAGATGAAGCAGCATCCGCGTGTTCCCTAGTGTGTTCGGTTTCACACGCTCGAGATCCAAAAACTCCGCCACGCCCTCGTCATAGGAGCGCAGAAGTTCGTCGAAGACGTCCGGCGCGACCGGCGAGCCGTCAATCTCGGCGAAGCCGTGCGCGGCGAAGAAATCCACCTCGAACGTCAGGCAAAAGACCCGGCGGACCCCGAGACTGCGAGCAGCACGCAGCAGCTGCTCCAGGATGAGACGGCCGATGCCGTGGCCGCGCTCGGCCGGATCGACCGCGAGGGTACGGACCTCGGCGAGGTCTTCCCACATGACGTGCAAAGCGCCGCAGCCGACGATGCTGAGTGAGCCGGCGTCGGACTTCTCCGCAACCCAGAACTCCTGCACGTCTTCGTACAGGGTCACGGTCGGCTTGCTGAGCAACACCCGACCCGGCGCGTAAAGGTCGATGAACCGGCGGATCGCCCGGACGTCGGAGGTGCGCGCACGCCGTACCACGACCTTCGGCCCTTCGATGTCGTTGGCCCCGTCTTCTCCGACGCCGGTCACAGCGCTCCTACTCCGGGCGCACGAGCGGGAACAGGATGGTCTCGCGGATACCGACGCCGCACAGCAACATCACCAGCCGGTCGATGCCCACCCCGAGGCCGCCCATCGGCGGCGCGCCGAACTCCAGGGCGCGAAGGAAGTCCTCGTCGAGTTGCATCGCCTCGGGATCGCCGCCGGCAGCGAGCAGCGACTGCTCGGTGAGCCGCTTCCGTTGCTCGACCGGATCGACCAGCTCGGAGTATGCGGGCGCCAGCTCGACCCCGTTGACGATGAGATCCCACGCCTCGACCAGGCGGGGGTCGTCGCGGTGCGCGCGAGCGAGGGGCCGCACCGAAGCCGGATAGTCACGAACGAAGGTCGGCTCGATCAAGGTGTGTTCGACGAGCTTTTCGAACAGCTCGAGGACGACGTGGCCGGCATCCCATGACGGCTGGACGGCGACACCCTCGCGCTCGGCGAGGGCGTGCAGGCGCTGCGCCGGCGTGTCGATCGTGACTTCTTCACCGACCGCCTCCGAGACGGCGGCGTGCAACGTGATCGAGCGCCAGGGAGCGGCCAAGTCGATCTGCCGGTCCGGGCCGGCCGGCACCAGCGTGTTCCCTACGGCCACGGCGGCGTCGAGGACGATGTCGTGGGTGAGCTGCGCCATCGAGTCGTAGTCGCCGTATGCCTGATAGGCCTCGAGCATGGTGAACTCAGGACTATGGGTGGAGTCGACGCCCTCGTTCCGGAATATCCGGCCTATTTCATAGACCCGTTCGATGCCACCGACGACGAGCCGCTTCAAGTACAGCTCGAGTGCTATCCGCAGGTACATCGGCAGGTCGAAGGCATTGAGGTGCGTGCGGAAAGGACGAGCGGCGGCGCCCCCGTGCACCACCTGCAGTGTCGGCGTCTCGACCTCGACATAACCGTGCCGGGCGAGCGTTTCGCGCACCGATCGCAGCACGGCAGCGCGTGTCGTCACCATGGCGCGGGCGTCGTCGTTGACGATGAGGTCGACGTAACGCTGGCGCACCCGGGCCTCGGGGTCGGTGAGCCCTTTGTGTTTGTCCGGTAGCGGGCGCAGCGCTTTGGCGGCGAACGACCAGGAGTCGGCGAGCACCGACAACTCGCCGCTGCGCGAGGTGATGATCTCGCCCTCGACCGCGACCTGGTCGCCGAGGTCGACGAACGCCTTCCAGTTGGCGAGCGACTGCTCACCCACCCGATCGAGCGAAAGCATCACCTGGAGCTCACCGCTACCGTCGCGAACCGTGGCGAAGCACAGCTTGCCGCCGAGCCGCGAAAGCACGACGCGGCCGGCGACCGCGGCCCGCTCACCGGTGAACGTGTCCGGAGCGAGGTCGGGATGGGCGCGGCGGACCTCGGCGATCGTCGCCGTCCGCCCCACCGCGACCGGGTAGGGCTCGATGCCCGCGGCGCGGATCCGCTCGAGCTTCTCGCGCCGCACGCGCATCTGCTCGGGCAGGTCGTCGGAGGCCTCAACCGGTGTGTCACTCACGAGCGGCAAGGGTACCGGGCGGCCGCCCGGAGTCGCTCGGGCGAAGGTCCCTCATCCGTTGCGCTCGAAGACCAGCCGGAGCCCGATCAGGGTCAGCCACGGCTCGTAGACGTCGATGGAACGGCACTCCTCCAACACGACGGGT
Organism: uncultured Actinomycetes bacterium; assembly: GCA_963782965.1. Lineage (GTDB taxonomy): Bacteria > Actinomycetota > Actinomycetes > Acidothermales > Acidothermaceae > CAWALV01. Next base: position 774,956 of record CAWALV010000002.1, on the reverse strand, counting down.
GCCAGCCCGCCGGTCGCGATGACCGTCGCCTCGCCGAGCGTTTCGGTGATGCGTTCGACGATGCCGTCGACCTGCGCCGCAAAGCCGTAGATGATGCCCGACTGCAGGGCCTCGACGGTGTTCTTCCCGATGACTGCTCGCGGCGGGACGAGTTGCACCTTCATCAACTGCGCGGCCCGCGAAGCGAGCGCGTCGACGGAGATTTCGATACCCGGCGCCAGCACGCCACCGAGGAACTCGCCTCGCGCCGAGACGACGTCGAAGTTGGTGGAGGTGCCGAAATCGACCACGATCGCCGGGCCGCCGTGCAGGGTGTACGCGGCCAGCGTGTTGACGATGCGGTCGGCACCCACCTCCTTGGGGTTGTCGTAGAGCACCGGCACGCCAGTACGCACGCCGGGTTCGACGACGACGAGCGGCAGGCCTCCGAACCACCGCTCGCACATGCTGCGCATCTCCCGCAGTGCCGACGGAACGGTCGAGCAGCAAGCGATCCCGTCGACCTTCGTTCGACCGTCGGGCTCCCGCCACGACGCGCCGAGCAGGCCGCTCACGAGCAACCCGAGCTCGTCGGCGGACCGTCCCGGATCGGTTGTCAGCCGCCAATGCTCGGTGAGCGTGTCACCGTCGAAGAGACCCAGCACGGTCTGGGTGTTGCCGACGTCAATCGTCAACAGCATGCGGTCTCCTCATGTCGACTCCGATGTCCAGCACCGGTGCGGAGTGGGTCAAGGCACCGACCGCGAGATAGTCGACGCCCGTCCGAGCAACGGCGAGGGCGTTCTCCAACGACAGGCCGCCGCTTGCTTCGAGCCGGCACGGCGTGCCGGCTGCGATCTGCACGGCCGCCCGCATCGCAGTGACCGGCATGTTGTCGAGGAGCACGAGATCGGCGCCGGCCGAGATCGCCTCCTTCACCTGATCGAGCGTGTCGCACTCGACTTCGACAGGCACTTCCGGAAAGCGGGTGCGGACGGCGTCGAACGCGGCCGCGACGCCGCCGGCCGCGAGTACGTGGTTGTCCTTGATGAGCGCGGCGTCGTGGAGCGACATCCGGTGGTTCTCGCCGCCGCCGCACCGCACGGCGTACTTCTCGAGGGCACGCAGCCCGGGCGTGGTCTTGCGCGTGTCGCGAATGCGCGCACCGGTGCCGGCTACCGCGTCGACCCAACGGCGGGTCAGCGTGGCCACACCCGACAGATGGCAGAGCAGGTTGAGCGCCGAGCGTTCGGCCGTCAGCAACCCGCGGCTGCGCCCGGTGACCGACATGAGAACCGCGCCGGGCACGACCCGCTCCCCGTCGTTCACGCGCTCCTCGACTCGCGCGTCATCACCCAGCACCGCAACGAGCACCGCGATCGCGACAGGCAACCCGGCCACCACGCCGGATGCCCGGGCGACGAAGTCTGCGGTGGAGACCTGATCCGCCGGGACGACGGCAACAGTCGTGACGTCGTCAGCCCCGCCGAGGTCTTCGGCCAGTGCTGCCCGCACCAGCCGCTCGATCTGGTCGGGATCGAGCCCGGCCGCGACGAGTCGTTGCCGAACGGACGCAGCGCTCTTCACGAGACCCCGACCTGGGTCACGGGTTCGTCGACGAACTCGGCCGCCAGCACGCCGTCGTCCAGCAAGGTCGTGACGAGGTGCCCACGCCACCGCTGCGAGGGCTCGGGGTGGTCTTCCCGCCAATGGCACCCGCGGGTCTCCTCACGCAACCGGGCAGCGACGACCAGCGCGCTCGCCACCGTGTGCAGGTTGGTCGCCTCCCACGCGGCGACGCACGGCTGTGCGTCTCCCGGCTGCAGCGCGGCGAGTTCGCCCGCACCGCGGGCCAGCCCGTCAGCGTTACGCAACACCCCCGCGCCTGCCGTCATCGCCTGCCGCACGTCGACGGCAACCTGCGGTTCGAACAGACCGGCCGGCACTGCGTCGTCGACCGGGTCGCGCGGCGACGGCAACGACCGCACGAGGTCCTCGCCGATGCGAGCTGCGAAGACAAGACCTTCGAGCAAGCTGTTGGACGCGAGCCGGTTCGCGCCGTGCACGCCGGTGCACGCGACCTCCCCGCAGGCGTAGAGCCCGGGAACACTCGATCGCCCGAACAGGTCCGTACGCACCCCGCCACTCGCGTGATGCGCGCCGGGGACGACGGGAATCGGCGTCGTCACCGGGTCGATGCCGTAGGACCGGCAGGACGCCGTGATGTTCGGGAAGCGGGTCTCGAAGTCGGCCACTCCCCTGGCGTCGAGCAAGACGTGGTCGGCGCCGGTCTTGCGCAGTTGCCGAACGATCGCCTGTGCCACGACGTAACGCGGTGCCAGTTCGGCGAGCGCGTGCTGGCCGAGCATGAACCGCTCACCGTGGACGTCGAGGAGTACGGCACCTTCGCCCCGAACAGCCTCCGAGATCAACGGTTGTTGCCCCGCGGCTGCCGGACCCAGCCACAGCACGGTGGGATGGAACTGCACGAACTCCAGGTCGACGACCTGCGCACCGGCGCGCAGCGCGAGCGCGACGCCGTCGCCGGTCGCGACGGGCGGGTTGGTGGTTGCCGCGAAGACCTGCCCGAGGCCGCCGGTGGCGAGCACCACGGCCCGGCCCAACGCGGCACCGACGCCATCGCGCCGGCCCTCACCGATCACGTGCAGCGTCACGCCGCAGGCCCGCCCGTCGCCGGACTTGAGCAGGTCGAGCACCAGCGCGTGCTCGATGATCTCGATGCCCTCGGTGGCCCGGACGGCGGCGATGAGGGCGCGTTCGATCTCGGCGCCGGTGGCGTCGCCACCGGCATGGGCGATGCGGTCGTGCAGGTGACCACCCTCGCGGGTTAGCGCGAGCCCGCCGGCGTGGTCGAGGTCGAAGTTGGTGCCGAGCGCGACGAGTTCGCGGACCAGCGAAGGCCCCTCGTGCACGAGCACCGACACGGCTTCCTCGTCGCACAGGCCGGCACCGGCGACGAGCGTGTCGCGCAGGTGGTGGTCGGGACTGTCGCCCGGCCCGAGTGCGGCCGCGATACCGCCTTGCGCCCAGCGGGTGGAACCGGCGTCGAGCTCGGTCTTCGTCACCAGCAGCACCCGACCGGCTCGGCGGGCGCGCAACGCCGTCGTCAGGCCGGCGATGCCGCTCCCGACGACGACGACGTCGGCACGCGCCGTCCAGCCCGGTGCGGGCGCGGCGAGCCGGCGGACGACGCCGAGCGCGTCCACCCCGGGCACCGGTGCGGAGACCGTCACGTGGCGCGCCCGTCGACGAGACCGGTGTGCGATCCGCCGAGCGGCAGGGCGTCGGCCGGGTCGGCACCGGTGCCGATGATGGCGTTGGCGGTGTCGACGAAGACGACGCGCGGCTCGAGACTGCGCGCCTCCGCGTCGTCGACCTGTGCGTAGGACATGACGATGACCAGATCGCCCTCGTGCACGAGCCGGGCGGCCGCCCCGTTGACGCCCACCACACCCGAACCCCGCTCGCCGGCGATGACGTAGGTCTCCAAGCGGTTGCCGTTGTCGATGTCGGCGATCGCGACGAGCTCACCGGGCAGCAGGTCGGCGGCGTCCATCAGGTCCTGGTCGAGGGTGATCGAACCGACGTAGTGGAGGTCGGCCCGGGTCACGGTCGCCCGATGGATCTTCGACTTCAGCATCGTGCGCAGCACGTCAGCCGCCTCCTTCACGCGGGAACGCAAGCATCAGGTTGTCGATCAGCCGCGTCGTCCCCACCTTCGCCGCCACGACGAGCAGCGCTTCGTCGCGGGCGTCGGTCAGCGGCTCGAACGTCTCCGGGTCGACGAGCGCCACGTAATCGGGGACGACGTCGGACGCCGCGAAGACGGCCCTGGCGGCGACGACGACACCGGCCGCCGTGGCGCCGGTGGCCGCGGCGTGGGCGGCGGCGTGGAGTGCGCGGGACAGGGCAAGCGCACGCTCGCGCTCAACCGGTCCGAGATAGCGGTTTCGACTCGACGTGGCCAACCCGTCGGCGTCGCGGACAACCGGCGCGGCGACGACTCGGACCGGAAGCGCCAGATCACCGACCATGCGGCGCACGAGTGCCAGCTGTTGAGCGTCTTTTTGACCGAACACCGCGACGTCTGGGCGAACCACGTGGAAGAGCTTGGCCACGACGGTCAGCACACCGTCGAAATGGCCCGGCCGCGCGGCGCCTTCGAACCGCTCCGCCATCGGGCCGGCACAGACCTGCACGAGCTGCGGTCGCGGGTACATGACCTCGACCGCCGGCGCGAACACGAGCGAGACGCCTTCCTCCTCGCACATCGCGACGTCTGCGTCGAGCGTTCGCGGGTAGCGGCCCAAGTCTTCGGCGGGTCCGAACTGCAGCGGGTTCACGAAGACGGTCACCACCACGCTTTCGGCGGTTTCCTTCGCGAGTCGGATGAGCGAGCGGTGACCCTCGTGCAAGGCGCCCATCGTCGGCACCACGACGACCTGCCCCGGCAACTGCTGCCGGAGCGCGTCGAGTTCGTCGAGCGTGCGCGCGACCGGGATCGTCATCGGCCGCCCTCGCCCGAGGTGAGCACACCGAGCAGATTCGCCGCGCTTTCCGCCGACAGCAATCCGGCGGCAAGCGCTCGATCGGCGGTAAGCCGCGCCATCGCGAGGTAGGCGGCCGCGATTTCCGGCGCGACGGCGGTCAGCGCGTCGAGGTGAGCGCGCAGCGTCTCGGCGTCGCCGCGGGCGACCGGGCCGGTGAGCCCGGCGTCGGCGAACCGCAACGCGTTGTCGAGTGCGGCCGAGAGCAACGGGCCGAGCATCCGTTGCGGGTCGGGTACCCCGATAGACCCCAGGAGTTGCATGGACGACGCGACCAGCGTCACGAGATGGTTGGCGCCGTGGGCGAGCGCGGCATGGTAGAGAACTCGGTCGCTCTCTTCGATCCAGACCGGGTCGCCGCCCATCTCGAGCACCAGCGTCTCAGCAACGGCCCGTAGCGCGGCCGGTGCCGTGACGCCGAAGCACACACCACCGAGCCGGTCGAGATCGACCGTAGTTCCGGTGAACGTCATCGCGGGATGCAACGCCAGCGGCAGCGCGCCGCTCGCCGTAGCCGCGTCGAGCACGCCTACGCCGAACCGCCCACTCGTGTGCACGACGAACTGCCCGCCACGTATCGCGCCGGCGTTGACGAGGCCCTCCAGCAGCCCGGACAAGACGTCGTCGGGAACGGCGAGCAGCAGCAGGTCGGCGTCCGGACCGATCTCGTCGGGACGACGGACAGGGACGCCGGGCAGCAACGCCTGCGCCCGAGCGAGCGACGGCTGCGACACCGCCGAGACGGCGACGACCTGGTGACCGGCAGTCCGCAGCGCAGCGCCGAGCACCGCGCCGACGCGACCGGCACCGACGATGCCGACGCGCAGCCGACCGGGGCGCTCACTGGGCGCCGGGGCGTGAGGGCTCATATGGACGTGTTCCAGTCCTCGCAGGGGTACCGGACGTACCCGAGCGTACTTGGCCGCCGCCAACGGCGCTCACCGCGCTGGTCACCGCGCTGGTCACCGCGCTGGTCACCGCGCTGGTCACCGCGCTGGTCAGCGCCGGTCAGCGCCGGTCAGCCGGTGGCGGGCTCCGGTCGTGACGCGAGCATCCAGCGCTCCGGTGCCGCGCTCGCCCGGCCGTGCCGCGCCCGTTGCGCCTCGGTGTCGAGCATCGCCCGGGCTTCGGTCGCATCGCGCCCTTCTGCCACGACCCGGGCCGGACCCTTCGTCGAGTGCAGCTCGACGGTGCCGAGGCCGAGCAGGCGCTCGATGGGGCCGACCGACAACCGCACGCTCTGCACCTTCTCGTGGCGGATGGCGACGAACGATCGGGTGAGCCAGCCGCTCTTCGTGACGAACAGGTGCTCGTCGGCGCCGGCGCGAAACGTCCACCACCGCAACGGCGAGCGAACCCAGGCCCGGGCCGGCACGCGGCTCAGACTTACGGCGTCGACGTCGATCCCCGGCAAGACGCGGCTGAGGACGAGCAAAGCTTGGTCACGGCTGCCGACCGCCAACAGCGTGGAGTTGTGGTGCTCGCCTTCGTTCGCGCGGTGGCCCGCGTAACCGGCGATGTTGGATTCGAGCCGCACCCAGCCGAACGGGCGCCACAGCAGCGGCTGCACGATGCGGATGGCCTGCACGCGCCCAGGTGGCACGGTCTGCGCTCTGGTCTCGAACAGCCCGTGCCGAAGCCGCACCCCGTCGGGCGAATCGGCCACCGAGAAGCCGAAGTGCAGTTGGATTTCCCGCCAGACTCCGGCACCGATGGCGATGACCGGTGCGAGCAAGCCCGCCGCCAACCCCGGCACGCGCGTGACCACCGCCACGACGAGAATCGCGACGACGACTGCGAGACCGAACAGGTTCGGCGTCGACAGCAGCGCACCACCCACGATCGCGCCCCCGCTGCACTTGGCCAGCGCCTGCTCGGGCGCCTCCGGTGTGCGATGGTCGAGACCGGCCGCCATCGCCAGCAGCGAAGCGCGTAACGCCTGCGCCTCATGCAACGGCAGGTAGGCCAGCGCAACGCGCCCGTGCTCGCCGCCCGCCATGTCGAGCTTCAGTTCGGCGAGACCGAGCGCCCGTGCGAAAAGCGGCTGCACGATGTCGATCGCCTGCAACCGGTCGATCCGAACGCGACGCGACCGCCGCACCAGCACGCCGGATTCGACCCGCACGTCGCCGTCCGCGATGTGGTACCGCCGAAACGCCCAGGACACGTAGCCGCCGATGACGGCGAGCACGAAAATGCCGGCTGCGACGGGCAGCAGCCAGCGTCCGAACTCGTGGACGCTGCGAAGGTTGTATACGACGACGGCGGCGAGCGACACGAGCACGCGGCCCGCGCGCACGATCGGCGAGAGCGGATGGAGCCGGCCACTGCGCGCCCGGGCGGGCAGCTGCGGACTCGAGTCGACCTCGGCGGTCACAACCCCGCCGAACGAGCTTCGCCCAGCGCGGTCAGCCGGTCGCGCAGCCGGGCGGCCTCGTCCGGTAACAACCCGCGAACGTGCGCCTCGGTGCCGGCCGCGGCGGTGTGCAACCGCACGGTCGCGATCCCGAACGCCCGCTCGATCGGCCCGGCGACGACGTCGACCAGCTGCATGCGCCCGTACGGGACGACGACGAGCCGGCGAAACATCACACCGCGGGTGACGAGCAGGTCCTCTGCGCGCTCGGCGTATCCCCACGACAGGTAGTTGCGGCCGATCGCGACGTACGCCGCACCGGCAAGCACAACGACAAGCGGGACGCCGATCACCGCGACGAGCGCCGCGCCACCGGCCAGCGCTGCCGCGAGCAGCGCGACGGCCACCAGCGACGCGAAAGCGAGGAGCACGCTCCGCCGCATCGCAGGCAGCTTTGGTGAAACCCGCACCCAGCTGTGCTCCGGCGGTGCGAACACATGCGCCATCACCGACGAGTCCATACCGGCAGGTTAGCCGAGCGGTGGCGTCGACAGGTGCGTCTGGAAGCACCAGACCTTTCCACAGCGACGGTTCAGCTGAACCGCGAAACCGAGAAAGGGTCACCGGGCGTGGTTAGCGTCCCGGCATGACGATCGAATCGACTCCCACCAAGCCCGCGTGCAACTCCATCGGCGAGCCCAATATCGACGAGCTCGGTGAGCGCATCATCGCCTACGCGGGCAAGCTGTCCGCGGCGACGTGTCACTGGCTGTTGCTGATCGCCGAGTTCGACGGCCGCCAGGCCTTCGTTCGTTTCGGCTTTCCCTCGACCGCGCACTGGCTGTCCTACTCGTGCGGGCTCGCAGCGCGAACGGCCCGCGACCACGTCCGGGTGGCCCGCGCGCTGGCCGCTCACGAAAGGCTGGCGGCGGAAATGACGGCGGGTCGGCTTTCCTACTCGCACGCGCGCGCGATCAGTCGGTGCGCAAAGCCCGCCGAGCATCAACTCGTCGACCACCTCATCGATGTAGCCGAGCACGGGACTGTCGGCCACCTCGAGACGGTCGTGCGCGGCCTGCGCACGGTCGAGGACGCCGAGAATCCCGGTTCCCGCGATGAGCGCGAGTACGTGCGGTACGCATGGAACGACGACTCGACCTGGCGGCTGAGCGCTCGACTCGATCCCGAGCGCGGTTCTCTCGTCGCAGCCGCCGTCAAGAAAGTCGCACAGGCAGAGGCCCTGTCCGAAACCGATGCGCTCGTGCGCCTGGCCGAGATCGGACTGGCCGCGCTCAACGACCGCGAAGGCGAGCAACCACGCCGGCCGCGCGAGTTGCGCGACGACGAGCACGCAGCAGTCGTCGTCCATCTTCAGGCAGACCAGCTCCCTGGCGCGCCGCCGGCACGAATCGCGAACGGGCCTGGACTGCCACCGCACGTCGTGAAACGCCTACTGTGCGCGGGCCGGATTCGAACTGTGCTGCGCGACGGTGCCGGAACCGTGCTCGACGTGGGGCGATCACACCGCCTGGTCACCGAGCGGCAGTACCGGGCGTTGCTGATCAGGCACGGCGGCCACTGCGCCTATCCCGGGTGCAGCAACACGCGCGATTTGCATGCGCATCACCGCGTCCACTGGATCGAGGGCGGCCGCACGGACATGGACAACCTCGTCTTGTTGTGCCGCCCGCACCACGCTGCACACCACGACGGCGTCTACGCGATCGGCACGAGCGGCGGCGCCAACTTCACGTTCACCCTCGCCGACGGCACGCCCGTACCGACCGCGCCCATGCCGCCGGGGCCTGAGGCCAAGCCCGACCCGTCGTCAGTCCACCGCGAGTACCCGGGCGTCGCGGCCGGTGCAGCGACGACGAGATGGAGAGGCGAAAGGCTCGATCGCCACTACGCGGTTGCGGTACTCGCGCAACACCGATACGCCGAACGCAACAACCCGGCTCCGTCGCGACGAGCGGCTGCCGCATCAGGAAAGGGCGGCCCTGACTAATCCGATGACCTTCTTCTCCACCGCGGGGCTCCACTTCTGGAGCGCGTACGCCACGGGCCAGATGTCGCCGTCGTCGAGGTTGGCTGCCTCCTGAAAGCCCAGCGTCGAATAGCGGTACTTGAACTTGCCCGCATCCTGGAAGAAGACGACCACCTTGCCATCGGCGTTCGCGTAGGCGGGCATCCCGTACCAGGTTTTCGGCGCAAGCTCCGGCGCGGCCTTGGTGATCGCCTTGTGTACGTGCTCGGCCAGCTTGCGGTCTTCCGGCGCCATCCCTGCGATGGCATCGAGCACCGCTTGCAGGCCATCGGCCTTCTTGGCCTCGGCCTTCAGCTCGGCGGCCCGCTGCTTCATCGCGGCGCGCTCCTCTGCGCTGAAGCTCTCCGGCTTGGTCTTCGAAGTCTTCGCGGGCATAGCGGCTGCCTTTCAACGCTGAGCTCTCGGCGACGCCGACTGTCGTCACCAGGCTAGGCGGCGACGGCGTCCGGCCGCTTCTTCGATGCTGATCGGGTCGGGTGCGGCTGCGGCAAGGAGGCGCGGTTCAGCTGAACCGCGTGCCGCTGCCGGCATGGTCGGCGTCGCGATCCTCGGGCGGGCGAGGCACCCGGCAGCTGTACTCCAAGAACAGTGCAGCCGCGACGAGGGCGAGGGAAACGCCCAAACTGATCGCGCTCGCCCGAGTGTCGGTGGTGATTCGGCCCTTCCCGGAGTTCGGCAGCGTGTAGCCGAGGAATCCCGCGTACACGCCCGCCACGACGGCGGCGGCGTGACTGCTCGCCTTCGCCAGTACGGCCAGCCGGAGTACGAACAGCGGCTCCAGCCGGTGGCCGGGGGCGGGGTTGCGCAACCGGCGCCGGATCGACAGCGCGAACCCGAACTCGGCGATGGCGAGCAAGCCGAGGGTGATCGGCCCGTAGCTCGACAGCGGTGGCAGCGAGTCGTACGCCTGCTGGACGACGAGCCAGCTGACCACGCCCACCAGCACGGCTGATGCAACGAGTACGGAAATGCGGGTCGGCTTCACTCTCCTCCCTCGCGGTCGCCGGGCACGGTCGAGGCCGGGGCCACCAGCCGGCGTACTCCCGTCACATCGACCGTATCGAGAAGCCGTCGGACGGGTCCCCGGCCGGGTAGCACCGCGGCGGGATCGGCGTCGAGCCATGGCACGAGCACGAACGCCCGCTCGTGCGCGCGAGGATGCGGCAACGTCAGGTCGGCGTCGTCGCTCACCACGTCGTCGTAGGCGATCACGTCGATGTCGAGGGTGCGCGGACCCCATCTGACCTGTCGCGTGCGGCCGGAATCCGCCTCGATGCGGTGGGCCACTGCGAGCACCTCGCGCGGCGAGAGTGGCGTCTGCGCGATCACGACGGCGTTGTAGTAGTCGTCCTGCGGTGGGCCGCCCACCGGCGCCGTCTCGTAGATCGCTGAGACGGCGACGACCTGCGCGGCCTCCGCGACGGCGGCCACCGTGCGCCGCAGTGTTGCCGCACGATCACCGAGGTTGGCCCCGAGGGCCAGCACGACCCTAGCCATCGGCCGCTCTCGACCGGACGATGCTCACCACCACGTCGTCGAACGCCAGCTCGATCGGCGCCGACGGCTTGTGCACGGTCACCTCGACCGACCGCACCCTCATGTCGTCGAGGCAGACCGCGGCAATGCGCTCGGCCAGCGTCTCGAGCAGGTTCACGGGCTCGCCCCCGACCACCGCCGCGATACGGCCCGCCAGCTCGCCGTAGTCGACGGTGTCGGCGAGGTCGTCGGACGACGCGGCGGCCGCGGTGTCGGTAGCGAGCGCGACGTCGACCACGAACTCCTGGCCGTCTCGGCGCTCGTGCTCGAACACGCCGTGCCGGCCGCGCAGCCGCAGGCCGCGCACCTCGATGCGATCGCTCACGGTTCCGCCCGCCAACGGGCGGCGACCCGGACGGCGTCGACGTCGGCCGGCGCTGCGTGTACGCGAACGCACCACGCACCGGCCGCGGCAACCAAGGCGGTGACGGCCGAACTCGCGTGGTCGCGCTCCATCGGGGGCCGCGGTGTGCCGTCGGGGGCGGCGAGCAGCCGGCCCAGGAACGCCTTGCGCGACGCACCGACGAGGATCGGGCGGCCGAGTTCGGCCAAGCAGTCGAGATGCTTCAACAACGCCCAGTTGTGGCCGGTCTCCGGCCGCTTCGCGAAGCCGATGCCGGGGTCGAGCACCACTTGCTCGGGGTCGGCACCGGCAGCCACGATCTTGTCGATCCGCTCCGACAGTTCGCGCCGGACGTCGTCCACCACGTCGTCGTAGTGTGCCCGTTCCTGCATGTCCGAGCTGTGACCGCGCCAGTGCATCGCGACGTACGGCACGCCGGAGGCCGCGACGAACGGCACCATCGCCGGGTCGGCCAGCCCACCGCTGACGTCGTTCACCAGCGTCGCGCCTGCGTCGACCGCCTCCTTGGCGACGTCCGCCCGCATCGTGTCGATGCTCACCGGGCCGGACGCCGACAGCGCCCGCACCACCGGCAGCACCCGCCGTAACTCTTCCTCGGGGTCGATGCGCAACGCACCCGGTCGGGTCGATTCTCCGCCGACGTCGACGATGTCGACGCCTGCCGCGAAGAGCTCACGACCGTGGTCGGCAGCACGTTGCGCGTCGAACCATTGACCGCCGTCGGAGAAGGAGTCTGGTGTGACGTTGAGCACGCCCATGACCCGGCAGCGCCCGAGATCGGGGAACCCGGTCAGGGGCGGATAGCGCGGGGGCCCGTCCTTCACGCCGCCGGACCGAGGCGCAGCAGGGAGCGCAATTGCTTGACGCGCGGCAACGGCCACACGATGAAGGCTTCCGCTTCCAACGCCGCCACGGCGATCCGGGGCAGGTCCTTGGTCGCCGGAAACAGGACGTAGCGCGGCAACCATTCCGGGTGGAACTTGGCGTTGAAGCGGTACAACGACTCGATCTGGAACCACCGTGAGGCGAACAACAGCACCGCCCGCCAGCTTCGCAGCACCGGGCCGGCACCCAACCGGCCACCTCGCTCGAGCGCCGACCGGAACACCGCGAAGTTCAACGACATGCGCCGGACGCCGAGCGCCGGGCAGGCCGCGAGCGCGGTCGTGATGAGGTACTCGTTCAACCCGGGCTCGGCGCTGCGATCGCGCCGCATCAGGTCGAGCGACAGCCCATCGGCTCCCCACGGCACGAAATGCAGAAACGCCCGCAACGCGCCGTCCTTCTTCGCCGCGACCACCACGCAGTCGGCGTCGGCGGGCTCACCGAGACGGCCGAGCGCCATGGAAAAGCCGCGTTCCGTCTCGCTCCCGCGCCAGGATGCGGCCTGCTCGCGGAAGTCGGCGATGACCGACGGATCGAGGTCACCAACGCGGCAGGCGGACGCCGAGTAGCCCGCGCGCTCGACGCGATTGACCATCTGGCGAACGTTGCGCATGCTGCGACCCTCGAGTTTGAAGTCGCAGACGTCGACCAGGGCTTCGTCGCCGAGTTCGAGCGCGGCCATGCCGGTCTCGCGGGTCCAGATCTCGCCGCCGAGCTCGCTGCACCCGAGCACCGCGGGCACCCAGGCGTGCCGTTCCGCCTCGGCCATGAACGCCTTGATCGCGCCCGGCCACGCTTCGGGGTCGCCGAGCGGGTCGCCGCTGGCCAGCATGACCCCCGAAAGCACGCGGTACCCGATGCACGACTTGCCCGTGGGTGACCAGATGACGCTCTTGTCACGACGCAACGTGAAATAGCCGAGCGAGTCGCGGTCGCCGTACTTGGCGAGCAACTCGCGGATGCGGCTTTCGTCGTCCGGACCCAACATCGCGCGCGGCTCGGCCGGCCGGAAGAGAAGATAGACGGTGGTGAGCGCGGTGAGCGCACCCATCGCGAGCAGCGTCGATGCGACGACATCGCCGGCGCGATCGCTGGTGAACCGCAGCGGACCGGTGATGCCGACCAGGCCGTAGGCGACGTGTTGCGCCACACGAGGAAAGCTGACAGAGCCGATGATCTCGTGAGGCCGCAGTTCGATCAGCAAGGCGCCGAGGACGAAGCTCGAAAGACCGAGACCGACGAACGCGATGAGGGCTCGCCACCGGGTCGTGGGGTCGCCGCGTGCGAAGAACTCGTCGCGGTAGTAGATCAGCGCTGCCAACAAGAGGAGGTCGACCGGGAGCCAGGTCTGTGCGTCGCCGAAGTCCGGGCGGCGCAACAGGTGCAGGGCCAGGCCGACGACGAGGATGGCGACGACTGCTTGCCAGGCCCGGCGCTTGCGGCGCCGAAGAGCGTGCGACAACAAGATGAGCAGCGCCCCCGCGACGACGAGAGCCGCAGCGGCGATGCCATGGATCAACGCGGTGTTGACCTTGCCAGGCAGGACGTGCTCGATCACCTTGACGCGTTCCCACAAGTGCGGCCGCACCACGATGGCGATGTCGCGCACGCCCACGAGGAACGTCAGGATGCCCGCGGTGGCGGGCACCCAGCGCCGCTTCGACCGCCGCTCCGGTGTTCGGCCCGGCGTGACCGGCCGCGCCTCGCCCGCCTCGACGGGGGCCGCCGGAATCTTCATGCGCGCGGCCACGGCCTCAGCGCGCTCCGCCCGACATCAGCTGCAGCGCCTCCGCTCGCGTGCGATCGGAGTCACGAAAGGCTCCGCGCACTGCCGACGTGACAGTGCGAGCACCTGGCTTGCGAACCCCACGCATAGACATGCACAGGTGTTCACATTCGATGACGACGATGACGCCTCGCGGCTGCAGGATGCTCACCATGGCGTCGGCAATCTGCGAGGTCATCCGCTCCTGGACCTGCGGGCGGCGGGCGAACATGTCGACCAGTCGGGCAATCTTCGACAGGCCGGTGATCTCGCCCTTCTCATTCGGGATGTACCCCACGTGTGCGACCCCGTGGAAAGGCGTCAGGTGGTGCTCGCAGGTGCTGTACACCTCGATGTCGCGAACCAGGATCATCTCGTCGTGCTCGGCGTCGAAGACGGTGGTCAGCACGTCTTCGGGCCGCTGCCGCATGCCGGCGAACTGCTCGGCGTAGGCCTTCGCGACACGTCGGGGCGTCGCCTGGAGACCGTCGCGTTCGGGGTCCTCACCGATCGCGAGCAAGAGCTCGCGGACGGCGGCTTCGATCCGCGGCAGGTCGACCTCGGCCTGGTCGACGCGGGCACGGTCGCGTGACTGCTCCGCGCGCGCGCGGCCGTCGAGTTGGGTCATCGGCCTTCGGACGAGTGGTCGCCCGAGTCGCCGGCGTGTTCACCGGTGGACTGACCGTGGCTCGACCCGCCGTTGGATGCCACCGGGTCGCCCGAATCGCCGGACGCCAGCACCGCAAGCTCGCGCGGCGTCAGGACGGGCGCCTTGTCGCTCGGCAGGCGCTTGCCGTAACCGAGGTAACTACCGCGGGCCGGCCGCTTGTCGACGCGGGCAAAGATACGCAGCACCTCGTCCTTTTGCAGCGTCTCCTTCTCGATGAGCTCCAAGACGAGGTTGTCGAGCACGTCGCGGTACTCGACCAGGATCTCCCACGCCTCGTCGTGACTGCTTTCGATGAGTCGCCGTACCTCGTCGTCGATCGTCGAAGCGATCTCCTCCGAGTAGTCGCGCTGGTGGCCCATGTCACGCCCCAGGAAGACCTCGGCGTTTTCCTGGCCGAACTTGCGCGCACCTAGTTTCTCGCTCATGCCGTACTGCGTCACCATGTTGCGCGCGATCGACGTGGCCTTCTCGATGTCGTTGGCAGCGCCGGTGGTGGGCTCGTGGAAGACGAGTTCTTCGGCGGTGCGGCCACCGAGCAGCATCGCGAGCTGGTCCATCATCTCCGCGCGGGTGACGAGGAACTTGTCCTCGGTCGGCAGCGCGAGCGTGTAGCCGAGCGCGCGGCCGCGCGGCAGGATCGTCACCTTGTGCACGGGGTCGGCGTTCGGTAGAGCGTGGCCGACCAGTGCATGCCCACCCTCGTGGTAGGCGATGATCTTCTTCTCCTTCTCCGACATGATGCGGCTCTTGCGTTCCGGCCCGGCCATCACGCGGTCGATCGACTCCTCGAGCGTGAGCATGTCGATCTGCTTCTTGTTCCCGCGGGCGGTGAGCAGCGCGGCCTCGTTGATGACGTTCGCGAGGTCGGCACCGGTGAAGCCGGGCGTGCGCCGGGCGATGATGTCGAGGTCGACGTCGGAGGTGAACGGCTTGCCCTTGGCGTGCACGCGCAGGATGCCCTTGCGGCCTTCCATGTCGGGCCGGTCGACGACGATCTGGCGGTCGAAGCGGCCCGGGCGCAGCAGCGCCGGGTCGAGGATGTCGGGTCGGTTCGTCGCGGCGATGAGGATCACGCCGCCCTTGACGTCGAAGCCGTCCATCTCGACGAGCAGCTGGTTCAGCGTCTGCTCGCGCTCGTCGTGCCCGCCGCCCAGACCCGCGCCGCGGTGCCGGCCGACGGCGTCGATCTCGTCGATGAACACGATCGCCGGGGCGTTCTCCTTGGCCTGCGTGAACAGGTCGCGGACCCGCGACGCACCGACGCCGACGAACATCTCGACGAAATCGGAGCCGGAGATCGAGTAGAAGGGAACGCCGGCCTCACCGGCAACCGCGCGCGCCAGCAAGGTCTTGCCGGTGCCGGGCGGGCCGTAGAGCAGCACGCCCTTGGGGATCTTCGCGCCGATCGCCTGGAACTTGGCGGGGTTCTCCAGGAACTCCTTGATCTCCATCAGTTCTTCGATGGCCTCGTCGGCACCGGCGACATCGGCGAACGTCGTCTTGGGGGTGTCCTTGGTGATGAGCTTGGCCTTGGACTTACCGAAGTTCATGACCCGCGAGCCGCCGCCCTGCATCTGGGTCAGCATGAACACCATCAAGCCGACGAGCAGCAGGATCGGCAGCGCGTTGATCAAGATCGCAACGAGGACGCTGCCGTGACTCACCTTGACGGTGTAGCCGTCCTTGGCCGGCAGCTTGCCGTTGTCGACCAGCGACTGGAGCTTGGCGATGATCGCCTGCTCCTGAGCCTGGTCAGCGGCGAACGAAGCTTCCAGCTTCTTGTTGCCGTCGACCGGGGTCTTCAGCGTTACCTGGACGGTCTGTTCCTTGTCGTGAACGACGGCGTTGGTGATGTTCCCGGCATCGATGGCGCCGACGACCTGGGACGTGTTGACCGACTTGTAGCTCGTGCCCCCGCTCCACAGCCCACGGAACAAGATGAGGAGCAAGACCAAGATGAGGACCCAAAACAGTGGGCCCCGCGCGTATCTCTTCACGTTCATGGATGCGGAGCGGTGTTAGCTCCGTGCCTCCTGCCCACTTGATCCAGCCTGCCCACTGTGTTGCCTGCCTGGTGCTGTGTTGCCTGCCTGGTGCTGTGTGCTGCTTGCCTGGCGCTGCCCGAATTGGGCGCTCAGCTCCAGCCTCGGCTGTTCGGTGCCCAAGGTGAAGGTGAAGGTGACCCTCGCGAAATCGACGGTACACCGTCCTTCTCCCCAGCCGGCCGCGCTCAGCCCTACCTTGGTCAACTGCCGGGGAGCGCCCGGCGTTCCCGCCCCGGACCTACTCTTCCCGCTCGACGCGTTCCCGCACCCCTCCGGGGGTCAGGAGTCGGTCAGGAGTGGGACCGCTCGCGGCCCGGGTTCTCGTAGGCGTCCGGGCGCAGCGTGGCGACGAAGGGCAGGTTGCGGTAGCGCTCCGCGTAGTCCAGGCCGTAGCCGACGACGAACTCGCGGGGCAGGTCGAACCCGAGGTAGCGCACGTCGACGTCCTGGGTCAAAGCGTCGGGCTTGCGCATCAACGCGCACACCGCCACCGAAGCGGGTGCGCGCGACTCCAGGTTCGCGACGAGCCACGAAAGCGTCAGCCCGGAGTCGACGATGTCCTCGACGACCAGCACGTGCCGCCCCTCGATGGCGTGATCGAGGTCCTTCAAGATGCGGACGACGCCCGAGGACGACGAGCCCGAGCCGTAGGACGATATCGCCATGAAGTCGATGGTCACCGGCAGGTGCAGCGTCCGCGACAGGTCGGCCATCACCATGACCGCACCCTTCAAGACGCCGACCAGGAGAAGCTCCTTGCCTGCGTAGTCGCGATCGATATCGGCCGCGAGTTCGGCGATCTTGGTCTGGATCTCCTTGTCGGTAAGCAGGATCCGGTCGAGGTCATCGCCCAGGTCGGACTCGTCCACTCCAGCCCCTGCCCTGCCTAGGTGTCGTCCACGGATCGCAGGTAGAGCCTGCCATATCGTCGCGTCGCTTGACGGCCCCCTGGCAAGGCGACCGGCCCCTGCCCGCGCCAATCGGTCACCAGCCGCTCGACCGCGAGCAGGTGGACGGCGGCGAGCGAACCGGCCGGGCTGCCGGCAGCGAGCGCCGCGCGACGCAGGAGCCGGCGGCGGACGCCGGCCGGCAGCGCCGCCAGCCGCTCGACGTCCAGCCCGGGCTCGGAGCGGGTCAGCTCGGCGTACGCGGTGTCGGCCCATTCGTCGAGGGCGTCGGCGTCGGCGCGGGCGAGGTCGGCGGTACGGGCGAGGGCGTCGGCGACCCCGGGGCCGAGCGCCTCCTCCAGCGCGGGAAGCAGGCCCGCGCGAACCCGCGCCCGGGCGAAAGCCGGGTCGTCGTTGTGCGGGTCGTCCCACACCGGCAGCTCGGCGGCCCGGCAGGCTTCGCGCGTGGTCGCCCGCCGCACCCCGAGCAGCGGGCGAAGGTAGCGCCCGCCCGGTCCGCTCACCGCCGCCATTCCGGCCAGCGACCGAAGGCCGGAGCCGCGGGCGAGACCCAGGAGCACGGTCTCGGCCTGGTCGTCGAGGGTGTGGCCGAGCAGGACGGCGGAGGCGCCGAACCGGTCTGCCACCGCGTCCAAGGCGGCGTAGCGAGCCTGCCGCGCCGCCGCTTCCGGACCGCCGCCGCCCGCGACCTCGACCGCGACCGTCTCGACCGGGTGCAGGCCGAGGCGGCCCAGGAGGTGCGCGACCTCGCCGGCGCGCTGGGCGGAACCTGGCTGCAAACCGTGGTCGACGGTCACGCCACCGGCTCGCAGCGCGCGGTCGCTGCGCGGTGCCTCGAACGCGAGCGCGGCCGCCAGCGCCACGGAGTCGGCGCCGCCGCTACATGCCACGAGCACCAGTGCGCCTTCTGGTAGCTGCGCGAGGGCCTCGCGCAGCGCCGCGCGCACCGCAGCCGTCGCCGGCGCCGGGCCCATCGTCAGTCGGGGCGGGTCTCGGTGCGCAACACGCGGGCCATCCAGCTCTCCGGCGCGGCGATCTCTGCCTTCGTCGGCAACGTGTTGGGCGAGGTCCAGACCCGGTTGAACGCCGCCATGCCCGCATGGTCGACGACGGCCCGCACGAAGGCCGCGCCCTCGGCGTACTGCCGGGCTTTGATGTCGAGGCCGAACAGCTTGCGCACCAACCGATCGGCCGGGCTCCCACCCCGCCGCCGTTCGGCGAAGCGGCGCCCGATCTCGTCGACGGTCGGGATCACGTCGGAGCCGACGGCGTTCATGACGTACTCGCCGTGCCCCTCGAGCAGCGTCATCACCGCGGTGAGGCGGTTGAGGATCGCGCGCTGTTCCGGCGTTTGCACGGCTTCGAGCAGCACCATCGACAGGTCGTCGTTGGCGGCGCGGTCGCGGTCACCCGAGCGCAGGTGGTCGCGCACCGCCTCCGCAGCCGAGCGCAGCCGCCGCGCGAACGCGGCCGGATCGAGATCACTGGCGGCGAGGAACGCGCCGATCTCGTCCTGCACGTGCGAGCGCAACCACGGCACCGCCGTGAACTGGGTCCGGTGGGTCACCTCGTGAACGCACACCCACAGCCGAAAGTCGCGCGGGACGACGTCGAGCTGGCGTTCGGCGGCGACGATGTTCGGCGCGACGAGACTGAGCCGGCCGACCCGTTCCTGGCCGTCGACCGGCGGGACGAAGAGCTCGTACTGCCCGAGCACCTTGCCGGAGAGGTAGGCGAGCAGCACGCCGACCTGCGCCCCGGTGACCCGCGAGCCGACCGCCGTGACGACAGGGCCGCCCATGCGCCCTTCTCGGCGGCTCTGCATGCGCTCCAGCAGCGGTTGCATCACCATCCGGAATCCGCCGACGTTGCCCTTGATCCAGCCGCTCCGGTCGACGACGCGGGCCGGCTCGTGCGGGTCGGGCGCCTGCATGCCGGTGATGCCGGCCACGTGCGTCTCGGCCTCGACGGCGAGTTCGCGCAGCTGGCGCACCGCGCCGAACGCCTCGTCGCGTGTGACGGCCGGGCCCCGCGGCGCAAGCCGGACGGCAGTCGCCGTCGCGAGCTCCCAATCGATCACGTCACCAGGTTGCCTGTCGCGTCCACCCATGGGGCCCACCGTACGTGCTACTGGCAGCCGCACGACGCGAGACCGGCAGTCAGCCGGTCCACGGCGGCCTCGACCCGATAGGGCGCGTTCGGCGGCACGCCGGTGACGACGACCGCGAAGGCGAGCGTCCGCCCGCTGTCGTCGATGACATAGCCGGCGAGGGAGACGACGGTGGCGAGGGTGCCGGTCTTCGCATGTACGTCACCGGCCGCCGCGTTGGCGGGCGCCGCGGTGAAGCGATCGGTCAGGGTTCCGGAGAACGCGGCCACCGGCAAACCCTTGAGCACCGCCACGAACCGGCGCCCGTTCAACGCGATACGGACCAGCTGGACGAGCGCACGCGGGTGCACCCGATCCGACGTCGACAGCCCGCTGGCGTCGGCCATCGACAGGCCCGCCGGGTCGACCCCGAGCGTCGACACGACGTGGCGGACCGCGGCCACCGCCCCGGAGAACGACGCCGGCTGCCGTTCCGCCAGCGCGACATGGCGAGCGAGCGCCTCCGCGAGGTCGTTGTCGCTGCGGCCGAGCATCCGCTGCACCAGCTCGGCGACCGTGGGCGATTGGACGGCGGCCAGCTGCTCGCCGTCGCCGTGAGCAAGAACCGTCTTCGCGACGCCGTCGGGTGAGCCGTCGGGTGCTGCTGCGATGGCGATGCCGTCGGCTCGCAGCGCGGTCGCGAACTGCTCGGCCGCCGCCCGCGCCGGGTCGTTGGACCGCGCCGGTTTGTCGAAGTCGACGACGCCTTCGTCGACCTCCAGCGCGGTCACCGGAGCGACATCCCCCTCCGCGACATAGATCGGTTTCCAGCCCGGTGCGAGATCGGGGCCGGTGAAGAGGTGGTCGTCGTAGCGCAGCTGGATCGACGTCAAGCCGCGGGCCTTGAGCGCCGTCGCCGTGGCGGATGCGAGGTCGCTGAGCCGAGCCGGCTGCGGGAACCCGGGGGCGTAGCGACCGACTGCCGCTGGACCGGCCAGCGTCGGGTCGCCGCCGCCGACCAACACGACCTGCCCACGTTCGTCGAGCAGCACGGTGGTGCTGAAGCGCTGCTGCTCCCCGAGCGCCTGCAAGGCGGCGACCGCGACCGCCAGCTTCGCCGTCGAGGCCGGCGGCACGTCCTGCGCGGCGTCCTGGTCGAACAGTTCACCGGTGCCGGACGTCGGGTCGGTCACCACCATCGACACGTGCGTGCCGGCGAGCGCCGGGTCGGCGAGCAGCGGCGCGAGGGTCGAGCGAACGGCCGCGGCGACCGGCGGTTTGCCGCGGGCCGGTGCCGAAGGCTGCGGCGAGAGGACGGCGCTGGCCGGTCGAATCGGCAGTTGCCACAAGGCCGAAGGAGTGGGCGTCGCCGAGTTCGGGGCACCACCCGACGTCCTGGCCCCTGACTGGCTTGACGGGGAGTGGCCCGCCCCCGACTGCCCGGAGCCGAGATGCCCGACGCCCACCCAGGCCGCCGCGCCTGCCGCGAGGAGCAGCGCAACCGAAAGGAGGCCGGCGATCGCCCGGCCTCTGCTGAGCGCCACTGCGCACCGCCCTACGTGCCTCGTCACCAACGTTTGCGGTAAGCGACACTAGCCAAGACCACCGGGTCCGAGGCCACGAATGACGACGAGCAGGGGCGGTTGCGCGATGGACTTCGCGATGGACTTCGACGTCACGATCGAGATTCCGAAGGGACAGCGCAACAAGTACGAGATCGATCACAAGACCGGGCGGATCAGGCTCGACCGCATGCTGTTCACCGCGACGCGGTATCCGAGCGACTACGGCTTCATCGACGGCACCCTCGGTGCCGACGGTGACCCGCTCGACGCGCTCGTCCTGCTGGAGGAACCGACATTTCCCGGATGCCTGATCCGTTGTCGTGCGATCGGCATGTTCCGGATGACCGATGAGAAGGGCGGCGACGACAAGGTGCTGTGCGTGCCGTCGAGCGACCCGCGCCAGCGGCACCTGCGCGAGATCGAGGACGTGCCTCCGTGGGACCGGCTGGAGATCCAGCACTTCTTCGAGGTCTACAAGGACCTCGAGCCCGGCAAGTCGGTCGAGGGCGCGACGTGGGCCGGGCGTACGGAGGCGGAAGCCGAGATCCGCAGGTCACGCGAGCGGCTCATCGGTTCCTCGCACGAGTCGCACTGACGCACCGCTCAGGGCTGTACGGCTCCGATGTAGTCGGGGCGGAACGCGTTGTGGATGCCGATCTGCTCACCGGTTTGCGGAGCGTCGATCATCTGGCCGTTGCCGATGTAGATGCCGACGTGGTGGATGGTCGCCGGATCGTTGAGATTGGTCGCGAAGAAGACCAGATCGCCGGGCACCAGCTGGCTGGTGGAAACGTGCATCCCTTCGTCCCACTGCAAGCCCGTGTAGTGGCCGAGAGAGATGCCGACCGAACCATATGCGCGCATGGTGAGACCTGAGCAGTCGTAGCCGACCACGTTCTGCACGCCGCTCGCGGTCACGGTTGGTCCGACCTCGCCGGCGCCCGCCCACCGGTACCAGATGCCGATCTGCGCCCGCGCATACGCGACCGCGCCGGCGCGCTGGCTGGTCGACGAGATCGAGTGCCCGGTACCGGGAGTGACGCCGCCACCTCCGGACGATCCGCCGGACGAACCGCCGAACCCCGCGTTGGTTGCCTGTTGCAGGCGCTGGCGTGCTGCTGCGGCTGCGGCCGCAGCGGCCGCGGCAGCAGCGCGCTCGGCCGCGAGCTCTTTGAGACCGCGCTCTCGCGCGTCGGCCAGGTTCTTGGCGGTGCCTTGCAGCACCGCGAGTTGGGCCTGCAAATGCTGCTTGTTCTGGGTGACCTGCTGCACCTGCGCGGACTGGTCGTTGACCGCCTTGATCGCGGCGTCCTTGGCGGCGGCTGCGGCGTCGCTGGCCTTCTGCTGGGCGGCCAGGGCCTGCTTCGCGACTACTTGCGCCGCGGCCTGGTGGTTCTCGGCCAGCTTCATGTCACTGATCACGGCTTGCCGATGCCGGCCGATCGCTGAGAGCGTGCCGGCCCGGGCCATGAAGGCCTCCGGGTCGGGTGCGGTGACCAGCGCACTCAACTTGCCGAGGTCGCCGGAACCCATGTACGTCTGGGCGGCGAAGCGGTTGAGCCGGCTCTGGGCATCGGCGCGCGCCTGCTGCGCGGCAATCAGCTTGGCCTGCGCGTCAGCCGCCGCGACCTTCGCCGCCTGAAGCGACACGACCGCACCGTTGTAGAACTCGATCGCCGTCTCGGCCTTGTCGTTGAGCTTGTGCAACGCGGCATCGGCCGCTGCGAGCTGCGCCTGGGTCTGGCCGATCTGAACTGCCTTCGCCTGCGCAGCGGCCTTCGCCGCGTTCACCTGTGCCTGGCTGGGGATCGGCTTCTTGGCGGCTGCGGCGGTGCCGGCTCCGCCGAGGAGCGCGGCCAGCACGGAACCGACGAGAACGATGCTCGCTCCGGCCCGCCGGATGCGGCGGGCAGCGGAAACGGGGATCTCAGACACTCAAGACCTCCGATTCGGCGAGAACGACCGGCATGACGCGGTGCGGTTCCCGAAGCGGTTGTGGGCTGCCGCTGACCTTAGCGGGATAACCCACATTGGCAACAGGAGTCACAGAAAACTCTCCTCGCCTCAGCAACCGCAGCCGCTTAACGACACCCGTGTAGTTCTCGGCGGGCTCCCGGGGCCGTTCGGCCCACGCCTACGAAAGCCCGTGCGACCTACTCCGCTTCGGCCGTTCGGCGCAACAACCTAAGACCGAGGAGCCGGTTGGATCCTGATTTGGGCTACATCAACCGGGCGGCCAGCTCCGCGACCGGTGACCGCTCGCCTCGGGTGAGCCGCACATGGCCGAAGCAGGATTGGCCGGTGAACGCCGAGACGACCGCCGTCAGGGCATTCGTCTGCTCGGACAGGAAGGGCGCATCGATCTGCGACGTATCGCCGGTAAGGACGATCTTGGAGTCGGCGCCGATCCGGGTCAGCAGCGTTTTGCCGACCTGCGGCGACAGGTTCATCGCCTCGTCGACGAGGACGAATGTCGAGTGCAGCGTGCGTCCGCGCAGATGCGTCACCGACTCCATGGTGAGCAAGCCCTGCGCCTTGATGTAGTCGAGTGAGTCCTGCGCCACCTTGCCGCGCCCGCCGTCCTGGCGGCGACGGCGGTCGGCCGCACCGTCGCCCGATAACGCGGCCACGGCGTCGGTGATGGCAGCCATCCAAGGGTCGATCTTTTCGTCCAGGGTGCCTGGCAGGTAGCCGAGATCGGCGTGCCCGACCGGGATGACCGGCCGGTACACCGACAACCGTTCGAAGCGGTGTTGCTCGACCACCATGTGCAGCCCCGCCGCGACGGCACACAGCGTCTTGCCGGTACCCGCCGGTCCGTCGAGCACGATGACCTTGACCTCGTCGTCCAGGAGCAGGTCGAGCGCGAAGCGCTGCTCCTTGTTGGCAGCCTTCAGGCCCCATACCGGCGCGACGGTGTCGAGCAGGTGCAACCGTCCGCCGCGCAACCGCGCCAGCGCCGAGGTCGTCCCCGCGCGCAGGACCGCAAATGTGTTCTCGGCGAGGTCCGCTGCGCCGGCCGCCGCGCCGTCGATGTCGTGACGCTCGAACAGCTCGTCGATGAGTGCGGCTTCGACATCGAGGGTGCCCCAGCCTTCGGGCCGCGCATGCGCGGGCACCAGGTCGAGCGGACTGTGCTCCGCCGCGGCGAGCCCGACCGCGGCAGCGGTCAACCGCAGTGCCGTGTCGTTGGAGACGACGAGCACCTGGCCGGCATCCGGCTCGAACGCCGCCAACCCCAGCGCCGTGCCGACGATGCGGTTGTCAGCGCTCTCCGCGTGCAACCCGTGCTGCTGCAACAGACCCGGCTGCACACCGTTCACCTGCATCCGGACCGTGCCGCCCACCGACCGCTCGTACGGCTTGCGCAGGTCGCCGCCCGCGGCCAGGCGCAACGACTCGATGCGACGCAGGACGTCGCGGGCCGCCGCGCCTGCCGGGTCGAGGCGCTTCTTCAGGCCGTCGAGTTCCTGTACGGCGGTCAGCGGCACGACCATGTCGCAGCCCGGATACGCGTCGAAGATGCCCTCCGGATCGGACATCAGCGCCGAGGTGTCGAGGACGACGGTCTGCGCCACCATGACCTCCCGTCTACCCGCGGAGCCCGAGACAACCTGCGTGGGGTCTGGCGGCATCTCCGGAAGCTGCGTGGTTTGCGATCCTGACACCCGGTTCTCCCGTCTCCCACGCACCGAATCTGGCGCCGAACGGCCGCTGCTGGTTCGATCGTGTCCTGCGGTCGGGGTCGGGTGGGGGATTCGAGCACCCGGCCATGATCGTGTCGCCGCCCGGCCACCGGCGGCGCGACCCGGACGAAGGCGGGAGTACGAACGGATGAACAGCCCGGGTGGACCGGTCCTGGGCCGCTACGGCAACGAGTCGCAGCCGAGTGACCAACCTTGCGAGGTCCGGCTGATCGGCATGCCGACGGCGTTGTTCGTGCGGGCGCGAGAACATCACGACGAGCTGCTTCGCGAGTTCGCGCTGATGGCTATCGGCGACACGGGCGGGCCGCGGGACGGAAGCGTGCGGCCGCGACCGCCGCGGCTGGCCGAGCTGGTCGAACTGCTGGGTCGTCGTTATTCGGCATCCGCATCGAGGGCGGACGCCGAGCGCGACGCCGCCATCGAACGCGGTGACCCCACCGTCGATCTCGTCTACCACGTACCGCCCGACCTACGCCCGAACCTTCAGATGTTGCGCCAGCTCATGGCGGACGCCGACGAGTTCTGCCGCGAGGAACAGTTGCTGACCCTGCCGCGCGATCCGGCGATTGCCGCCTTCAGCACCTGGTACGTCGATGAGTTCATTCACCAGATCGACGGCGCCGCGCCCACGCCGTGGAACGGCCCGCTGGAGTAGTCACAGCCAGCCGTTGTCTTCGGCTATTCGCAATGCCTCCAACCGGTTGCGGGTGCCTGTCTTGGAGATTGCCGCGGAGAGGTAGTTGCGGACCGTCCCCTCACTCAGCACCAGTCGTTGCGCGATGTCGGCGATGGTCGCGCCGTCGCGGGCCGCGACGAGTGCGTCGCGTTCTCGCGCGGTCAGCGGCGAAGAGCCGCCGGCCAACGTGGCGGCTGCCAGCTCCGGGTCGACTACACGCTCGCCGCGGGCGACCCGGCGTACCGCGTCGGCGAGTTGCGCGGCGGGCGCGTCCTTCACCAGGAATCCCAGCGCTCCGGCTTCCATGGCACGTCGCAGGTAACCGGCGCGCCCGAAGGTGGTCACGATGAGCACCTTGCAGCTGGGCACGGCCGCGGCCAGCGCCGACGCCGCGGCCAACCCGTCGAGCCCGGGCATCTCGACGTCCAGCACAGCGACGTTAGCGCCGGTCTCGAGCGCGCTCGCCACAACCTCGTCACCGCGCGAGACCTGGGCGACGACCTCGATATCGGGTTCCAGCGACAGCAGTGTCGCGAGGGCCCCGCGCACCAAATGCTGGTCGTCGGCCATCAGCACTCGGATCGTGCTCACCCCGGCACCTCGACGCGCAACCGGAAGCCGGACGCCGAGAAGCCGTCTGCCGCCGTCCCGGTGACGAGCCGGCCGCCCACTGCCGCGGCTCGTTCGGCGAGGCCGGTCAGGCCGTGCCCTGCGGCCGCTCGCTGCGCGCCACACCCATCGTCGACGATCTCGATCTCGCGCGCGCCGACGGTGACGCGCACCCGATGCGCCCGCGAATGTCGCACGACATTGGTGACGCCTTCGCGGACAACCCACCCGAACAGGCCGGCGAGTTCACCCGCCACGTGGTCGACGCCCTGCGGCAGCTCGGCCGCTATCCCCGCAGCGGCGAGCACTTCGCGTGCGGTCGCGAGCTCCGTCGCGAGGCGAACCTCGCGATACCCGGCGACCGCCGTGCGCACGTCGGCGAGTGCCTCGCGGGCGAGAAGTTCGACCTCACCCATCTCGCTACGCGCCCGCGCGGGGTCGGAATCGACGAGGCGCGCCGCGACGGCCGCCTTCACCGTCACGGTCGTCAGTGAATGGCCGAGCAGGTCGTGCAGGTCGCGCGCGATGCGCATCCGTTCGTGTTCGGCGGCCAACGTCGCGACCGTCTCGCGAGCGGCGGTGAGTTCGTGATTGGCCTGAAGGAGCCGGGTGAAGCCCAGGATGGCCGTGGAGGCGAGGGCGACGGCGACGGCCAGCGACCATTCGGTCCCGCTCTGGTGCCAGGGTTCGATGTATTGCGGGACGACGCCTACCGCGACGGCCAACACGGCCGCGAAGGGTAACGCGACCTTGGGCTCGAGCGTCACGATAAGGGTCGCCGCGACGAAGATAACCGTGACCAGACCGGCCACCCCGATGACAGCTGCGCTGCCCACGGAGAGCGCGAAGACTTCGAGCGGGACGGCGATCGGCGCCAGGCGCCAGCGCGGCTCGGTTCGCCAACACAGCGGCACCAAGAAGAGGTAGCTGAGCGCGAACGCGAACAGCAGCAGCGTTCCACCGATGCTGGCGAGGAGCCGGTGGTGGCTCCACGCAGCGCCGAGGGGCTGGAGCAGGTAGATCAGCCAGACGCCGCCTCCGCGTCGCCAGCGCTGCGCCCCGCTCTTCGCGCTCACACCCGATGGGTGTCGCGCCGGTAGGCCTGCGCCGCGAGCACCGAGAGCACAGCTGTCCACGCGGCGACGACGAGCCAGCCGGTCGAACTCCAGGCCCGCTGCCCGACGAGCGCATGGCCCGCCTGCACCAACCAGTACGTGGGCGTCGCCTCCGAGACGCCGTGCATGAAGCCGTGGGTGCCACCCACCTGCCCCCACGAACCCCCGAGGAACGCCAGGATCGTGACGCCGCCACCTAGAACCGGGCCCATCGAGTCGGGGGTGACGAGGTGGCCGACGAAGATACCGAGCGCGGCGAAGGGAAGCAGCCCGACGATCACCAGCCCGACCATCCGGACGACGTCGGGTGCCGACAGATGTACGCCGAGAGTCAGCCCGGCGACGAACAGCAGCACCATGGTCGTCAACGCCATGAAGTATCCCGCCACGACTTTTGCGCGGAAGTACTGCCGAGGAGTCAACGGGGTCAGCCGAAGCTGGCGGGTCCATCCGGCCTCACGTTCACCCGCGATTCGACCGCCAGTGCCGACCATCGCCATGACCGTCCCGTAGGACGCCATACCGGCGAGGTAATAGGTCGCGAACGGAATGCCGTCAAGTTGCTCGTGGCGGTTCGGGCTGGCAATCAGGTAGAAGAACACCAGCGGGAAACCGAGGGAGAATATGAAGAACCGGCGGTTGCGAAACGTGCGCAACACCTCGTAACGCAAGTACGTGAGGTTCACGACAGCTCCTCCGTGTCTGCGGCGGGGCGGTCGCCGGTCAGCAGCAGGAACGCCTGCTCCAGGCCGGCTCCGGCAATCTCAATGTCGCTTGCCGCCGGATAGTCACGCAGCAGGGCGCGGACGGCAGCGTCGGAATCGGTGCAGTGCAGCACGACGGCTTCGCCGCGCCGGTCGGCGCTTCGCACGCCGTCCAGTTGCGTAAGGCTCGGCAGCGCGACGCCGGGCAACGTCGCGCGGATGGTGCGAAGCCCGACGGTCGCCTTGATTTCGGTGGCGGGCCCGTCGGCGACCACCCGCCCGCGAGCCATCAACACGATGCGATCGGCGTAGGAATCGGCTTCCTCGAGGTAGTGCGTGGCGAACAGGATCGTCTTGCCGAGCGCGGCGATGCTGCGAATCGAGTTCCAGAACACGTGCCGCCCCTCGACGTCCATCGCCACGGTCGGCTCGTCGAGCACGAGCAGGTCGGGGTTGGAGACCAGCGCGATCGCCGCACGCACTCGCTGCGTCTCACCGCCGGAGAGCTTGTTCGTGCGGCGCTCGACGATGCCACGAACGCCCGTCACGTCGACGACGTCGTCGACCGCTGCCGGATTGGGATAGAACGACGCCATCATCTCGAGGACTTCCCGCACGGTGAGGTCGCGGATCAGCTGGCCGGTCTGCAGCATCGCGCCGATCGCGCCGCGCTGCACCGCCTGCGCCGGGGTCTCCCCGAAGACCCGGACCTCACCCGAGTCTGGCGCCGCGAGCCCGAGGATCATGTCGATCGTCGTCGACTTCCCTGCGCCGTTCGGGCCGAGCAGCGCCACGGTCTCACCCGGCGCGATATCGAGGTCGATGCCGTCGACCGCCTGAACGTCGCCGAAGCGTTTGACCAGCCCTCGAAGGCGCACACCGCCCGGCGCGAGCGCTCGATCTTCCATCGTGGTTGTCGTCATGGGTGCCATGGTGCCGAAGGCGAGCGACGCCGTACAGTGCCGCGCGTCGTCCCTTCGGCATGACAAGAGTCATTGCGCGCGCGGCGCCGTCACGAAGATGTTGCTCGCGGCGACGGGGTCGAGCTCGGCGGTCTCGACACCCGAACCGACGACGATCCGGCCGCCTACGCGCTCGACCGCGACCAGCAGGTGGGGCCGCACGCCGGCCCGGCGCAGCAGTCTCATCAGTTCGGTGTCGCGCTGGATGGGTTCGCCGATGCGTTCGACGACGACCTCTCGGATCTCACCGGCGATGTCCGACAGCGCCACGAGCCGGCTGGGCCGGGCGGCTGCGCCGGCCTCGGCGTCGAGTTCGCCCAGGCCCGGGATCGGGTTGCCGTACGGCGATTCGGTCGGGTGCCCCAAGACCTCGAGCAGCCGGCGTTCGACTGCTTCGCTCATCACGTGTTCCCACCGGCACGCCTCGTCGTGGACGAGTTCCCATTCCAGCCCGATGACCTGCACGAGCAGGCATTCGGCGAGGCGGTGCTTGCGCATGACCCGCACAGCCAGCGAGCGGCCCTGCTGGGTCAGCGCGAGCCGCCGGTCGCCCTCGACGTGGAGGAGCCCGTCGCGCTCCATCCGGGAGACGGTCTGAGACACCGTGGGCACGCTGTGCCCCAGCCGTTCGGCGATGCGCGCTCGCAGCGGCACGGCGCTCTCTTCCTCGAGCTCGAAGATCGTGCGCAGGTACATCTCGGTGGTGTCGACGAGGTCCACTGCGTGTTGCATGGCGCCGATTCTCCCCGGCCCGGCACCTTTCCCGCCACTTCAGGCGTCGCTGCACACCCGGTGAAGGCTTTGTGCTGGCGAAACCGCCCGCGGTTGAGGCAGCCACAACCCTTCACTCGGCGCGAAGCGGTGGTCCGGGGAAGCGAAGCGGTCGGACGCCGTAGGCTCTGGCGCCATGCTGCGGCAGTCGCTAGGGGGCCCGCTCTCGCTGGTCGCCGGCCTCGCGCTGGCCGGCGCGGCGCTGGGCGGATGCACGACCGGGTCGACTCCGCGACCAGCTTCAAGCTCGACACCGACCCCGGCGTCGGCCGTCACGCAGGCGGCGTCGCCGTCGCCCAGCGCCACCCCGGCGCCGTCCTCGTCGCCCAGCGCCACCCCGCCGGCGTCCCCGTCCCCGTCCCCGTCACCGTCGCAGGCCGCAGCCCCGTCGGCGTCCCCGTCCCCGGCGCCGACCGCAAGCCCGGCGCCGTCCAACTCTTCGAGAGCAGCGGCCCCTTTCGCCACCACCACCCGCTCGGTGACCGCCGCCGATCTGGGCGCCAGCTGGCATCCGGGCTGCCCGGTCGGGCCGGCGCAGCTTCGGGAGGTCACGTTGAGTTACTGGGGATTCGACGACGCCCCGCACACCGGTCGGCTCGTCGTGAACGCCTCCGTGGTGCCGAGCGTCATCACGGTCTTCACGTCGCTGTACACGCAGCGGTTCCCGATCCGAAGCATGCGTCCGGTGTCGGAGTTCGCCGGCAGCGACGACGCTTCGATGGCCGCCGACAACACCTCTGCGTTCAACTGCCGCTATGCGGTCGCGCCGGGGACGCCGCGCTGGTCGGTGCATGCATACGGCGAAGCGATCGACGTCAACACGATCGAGAATCCCTACCTCGAGGGCGGTCAGGTGCTGCCGCCCGCGGGCGCGGCGTATCGGGCGCGCAGCCCCTACCGGCCCGGGATGGCGACGTCCGGCGGCGTCCTCGTCAAGGCGTTCGCCGCGGTGGGCTGGCAGTGGGGTGGCCGCTGGTCCTCGCCCGACTACCAGCACTTCTCCGCCACGGGGGGCTGAGCGGCGCCACGACGGTCAGGCCGCCTCGACCTCGTCCTCGGCGTCGTCGAGCAGCCCGATCGGGCGCTGCCGCAGCTTCATCCGCTGCCGGTAGGCCGCGGCGACCCGGATCGCGACCGTTTGCACCGCAACCGCGAGCCCGAGCAGCATCAGCGCGACGATGCCGTCGGCCCAGTAATGGTTCGCGGTCACCACGACCACGTAGACCGTGGCGACGAAGTGCAGCAGGATCAGCCACCGCCACCTGCTGCGACTGACGAGGATCACCGCCATGGCGACGATTGCCGCCCACGCCACGTGCACCGAGGGCATGGCCGCGTACTGGTCGGCGGCGATGCCGGTGCTGGAGTACACCGACTGGCCGTAGCGCTGCGCGGTGTCGACCATCCCCACGTGGATCAGTCGAGGTGGCGCGACCGGCACGAGGCTGACGAGCAAGCACGCCGTCGTCGTCAAGACGATCGTCATCCGCACCCACGGGTAGGCATGGCGGTGGCGCGCGAAGAGCCAGACCAGCATCACCGTCAGCATGCCGAAGTGCATGACGGCGTAGTAGATGTTCGAGGCCTCGACGACGGCGGGGTGGCCGAGGACAGTGCGCTGGAGCGAGGCCTCGCTGGGGAAGTGCAGCTGCCGCTGGAGGTGCCAGATCCATCGGCCGCGCGCGGTCGCTTCATCGACGTGGCCGAGCGAGAGGCCGCCGGCGAACTGCCACAGGGAGTAGAGCCCGACAACCACGCCGGCCTCTCGGATGAAGGGCGCGACGAGGCGGGTTCGGCGTCCACGGGCACGATGCATGAGCATGCCGATGCCGAACAGGGCGGCGGCAAGGACCACCGCTGCCCGCCACGTCAGCATCAAGTTCGGCACGAGTTACCCACCTAGTTCGAGAACAACCTTGCCGGTGGCCGCGCGATTCGCAACCATCGCGAGAGCGTCGTTGACCCGCTCGAGTGGGAGCCGGGCCCCGACCCTGATCCGCATCCGGCCTTCCGCGACAGCGGCGATCGCCTGCGCCGTCGCCTCTCTACGTTCGGTTCGGGTGGCGATCAGCCCGCCGTAGGTCAACAGCCAGATCTGGTTGCGGTACAGATGCTGTAGTTGCAGCTGCGCCTGCGCGCCGGCGCTGGTGCCGAACAGCACCAACCGGCCGTGCCGGGCCATGACCGACAGGGCGGATGCGGTGAACTCCCCGCCGAGCGGATCGAGCACGACCGTCGGTGCGAAATCACGGACGTCGTCGGCCAGGCCGCCGGCGTCGGCGACCACCGCGTGCTCGGCACCGAACTCCTCGATCGGTCCGGTCTTCGTCGCGTTCGTGGTCTGGCCCCAGACGACGGCACCCTTCGATGCCGCGTATGACACCGCGGACTGCCCGACCCCACCGCTCGCCCCGAGTACCAGCACCCGGTCGTCGGGACCCACGCCGGCGATCTCGACGATCCGCCACGCGGTGCTCCCGACGACTCCGATGCCGGCGGCCTCGTCGAGCACGACACCGGGCGGCAGGTCGAAGACGGCCGCCCGGGGTGCGACAACCTTTTGCGCGAAGGTGCCGTCACGGGCCGAACCGAGACCCTCGCCGTAGACGATCACAGGGCGCCCGTCGAGCAGGCCGCTGCCTTCGCCACCGATGGTCCTGGGAAGCGGTCCGTCTCCTGCCACGAGCCCGGCGACCGCGTAGCGGTCGACCGGGTTCACCGCCGCGTATGCAAGATCGACCAGCACGTCGTCGTCGGACGGTTCCGCCAGTTCGACTTCGCGGACGTCGAGGGGCTCGCCATGGCGCGTCAGCCGTGCTGCCATGACGTCCATCCACGCTCCGTTCGATGAGTTCAGCCCGTTCCAAGGAGTGCCCTGAGGGCACCGGGCGAACACCCATCATGATCCAACCCGATCGCCACATCAGATCAAGCCGGTCGAGCCGGCCGTCACGTGGCCCGTTGTGACCACACCGGCTGGGCCGTCGGTCGTGACTTGCGCCGGGCGCGCCGCAGCGCAGCTATCCGGCGCGTAAGGTCGGCGGGGTCGACGAGTGGTGACCGAACTTGATCGGCAGTTGCCGACGCGATTACGTGTAACCGAACACGTAAACTCCACGATTCGCGAGCCGAGAGTTCTAGAGCAGCCTTGAATCCTTCGCCCTCGCAGCAGCGCCGGCATGATCAGAAAGCCCACGTTTCATGATCGAAGTGCGCGGCCTGACAAAGCGCTATGACGGTCGCGACGTCGTGAGTGAGCTTTCGTTCACCGTCGGCCAGGGCAAGGTGACCGGATTCCTCGGTCCGAACGGCAGCGGCAAGACGACCACCGCGCGGATGATCCTCGGGCTCACCGAGCCCGACGCCGGTGAAGCCACGATCGGAATGCGCAGGTACCGCGAGCTGCGCCACCCGTTGCGCGAGATCGGCGCCTTGATCGACCCGGCTGCCGTCAACCCGAACCGCACGGCTACCGAGCACCTGCGCTGGCTCGCTGCCGCCACCGGGCTGCCGCGGTCTCGTGCCGACGAGGTGCTCGGCCTCGTCGGGCTCGACGCCGTGGGTGGCCGCAAGGTCGGTGGGTTCTCGCTGGGCATGCGCCAGCGGCTCGGCATCGCCGCCGCACTCATCGGCGATCCGCCGGTGCTGGTGCTGGACGAGCCGATCAACGGGCTCGATCCCGAAGGGATCCGCTGGATCCGCATCTTCATGCAGGACCTCGCCTCCGAAGGCCGCACCGTGTTCGTGTCGAGCCACCTCATGAGCGAGATGGCGCTGACCGTGAGCGACCTCATCGTCATCGGGCAGGGTCGGCTGATCGCGGCGGAGAGTGTCGAGAAGTTCACCGAACGAGCCGACAGCTCGGTGCGAGTCCGCAGCCCGCAACTCAACGAGATCGCCGCCGCACTGCAAAGCGAGGGCGCATCGCTGTGGCAGGTCGGCGAAGCACTGGAGGTCGTCGGGTTCACGATCGAACAGGTCGGTGCGCTCGCAGCCCGCGTGGGCGCCGTCCTCTACGAACTCTCACTGCAGCGCGCCTCGCTCGAAGAAGCCTTCATGCGCCTGACGTCGACCGCATGTGAGTACATCCCCCGCCAGATTCCCCAGCGTATGGCGAGCTGACGATGCGACACGCCCTTGCCATGGAGTGGCAGAAGCTGCGGCCCGTGCACAAGACATCGCGCACGATCGCCGCCGCCGTGGCGCTGACGATCTCGGTGAGCGCCATCATCACCGCAGCAAATGCATCGAGCGCGGCGCACATGACCGCCCAAGCCAAGCAGCAGTTCGACGCCGTCGGCGTTTCGATGGAAGGCGCCAACGCCGCTGTGATCGCGTTCGCCGCGTTCGGCGTCCTGTGCGTGACGCGCGAGTACGCGACCGGAATGATCGCGACGACCTTCCTGGCGCAACCCGGGCGACTCCGGGTGCTGGCCAGCAAGCTGGTGACGCACGCCGGTGTCGCAGCCGTGGCCGGCGCGCTGGCCGTCATCGCCGCCTTCGGCGTCGGTCAGGCGCTGCTCGGCACGGGTGGCATCGGCACGAGCTGGTCGGCCCACGGGCTGCCGGCCGCGCTCGTCGGCGGCATCGGCTACCTGGTGCTCGTCTGTATCTGGGGGGTGGCCGTCGGCGCACTCGTGCGCAGCTCGGCGGCAGGCATCATCTGGATGGCGTTCCTGCTGATCGTCGCGCCGATCGTCGTCCAAATCCTCCCGAGCGACGTCGTGCACCATGTCGGCCGATGGTTGCCCTCGATCATCGGCGCGCGGGCGATGTCGGCGAACAGCGATCCGTACGCGTTCGATCGCTGGACCGGCCTGGGCATGCTGGCGGCCTACGCAGCGGCCACGCTCGTGGCCGGCGCCTGGCGGATGGTTCGCGTCGACCCCTGAGGTCGGACGACGAACCGGCCGGGCGCGGCGTGTCTGCCGGTCCGGACCGGGAGCGGCCAGCAGACTGCTGCGGGTGCGTGGTGGTCGGCGCGGCTCGCCGTTCGGATGGTTGTGGGCGGCGTTCGCGGTCAGCACGTTCGGCACCTGGTTGGCTTTCGACGCCTTCTCGATGGTCGCGATCCTGGCACTGCACGCGAGGCCGCTTCAGGTCTCGGTGCTCGCCGCTGCGGGCCTGGCGGTCAGCGCCGCGGCAGCGGTACCGCTCGGGCCATGGGTGGAGCGACACCGCAAGCGCCGCGTGATGGTCGCGATGGACGCCGTGCGGTTCGGCGCGCTCGCCAGCCTGCCGGTCTGCTACGCGCTCGGCCTGCTGAGTTTCGTGCAGCTGCTCGTCGTCGCGGTCGTCGTCGGCACCGCCGATATCTGCTTTCGTGCCGCGAGCGGGTCGTGTTTGAAGGCGGTGGTCGATCCGCAGCAGTTGCTGGTCGCGAATGCCCGCCTGGAATCGACCTCCTGGACGGCGACGATGGTCGGCCCACCGTTGGGCGGCGCGCTGATCGGGGTGTTCGGTCCCGTCGCAACCGTCATCGCCGACGCGGTCAGCTACCTGTTGTCGGCGTTGGGAATCAGCGCCATGCCGGGACGCGAACCACGACCCGTAAGGGTCGGCTCGGGTCGTGGGCGGCGTGGTGACGTACTCGAGGGCTGGCGCTGTATCTGGCGGCACCGGGGCCTGCGGGTGATGCTCGCCAACACGGTGCTCTTCAACGGGCTGCTGATGGCCACCGCACCGCTGCTCGCCGTGTTGATGCTCGGCCGACTCGGCATCGCGCCATGGCAGTACGGGCTCGCCTTCGCCGTCCCTTGTCTGGGTGGGCTGGTCGGTGCCCGGCTCGCGCGTAGGCTCACCGCGCGCCATGGCCGGCACCGGGTGCTGCGCAGTGCCGCGATCGGGCGCGTGATCTGGCCGGTCGGGCTCGCGTTCACACCCGCAGGGTGGGCCGGGGTCGGCTTCGTCGCCGTCGTCGAGCTCGGCGTCATCACCGCGTGCGGCGTGTTCAACCCGGTGTTCGCCACCTACCGGCTCGAACAGACCCCGACGGACCGGCTCGCCCGAACGCTCACCGCCTGGACGGTCACCAGCAAGGCGGCCATCGCCACACTCACCGCGGTGTGGGGCGTGCTGGCAGGTGTGGCCGGTGTGCGGGTCGCCCTCGGCGTCGCCGGCATCATCATGCTGGCCACCCCGCTGCTGTTGCCCGAAGCGGACCGCCTCGTCTCACCCGAGCGACAACCCGACGAACTCGCCGCGGTTCAGTCGGTTGAACGGCGGGCGTTGACGGCGCGATAGCGACCGTTCGCCGAAAGGTCTTGGGGAACGCACTCGCCTCACCGGTACGGCGCCTCGGCCGCATCCGTCGACGGCGGCCCGGCAGGGGCAGCGGGCGAGGGGTGCGACGGCGAGGTTGACGACGGCTCTGGCGGCGCGGCGTCGTCCGCCGTCAGGGCCGAGACGACCCGCGACTCGTTCTTGCTGCGCCGCAACCGCCAGGCCACCACCGCCGCGACGGCGAGGGTTGCGACGACGATGGCGGTCACCCGACCGGCCGCGGATGCAACCCGCTTGTAGGAGTCGCCGGCGACGAACCCGATCATCACCGCGCCGACCCCCCAGAGCAGACCGCCTGCAGCGTTGTACGCGAGGAATCGCCGATACGGCATCCGGGCGATGCCGGCGAGAGCAGGAGTCACCGCACGCAAGAACGCGACCGAGCGCCCGACGAAGACCGCCACCCCGCCGCGGCGGGCGACGAGCGCTCGCGCGTCGTTCAACCGCTGTTCGTGCTTGCGCAGCGGTCCCAACCTCAGGAGCGGCTCACCGAAGCGCCGGCCGACCTCGTAACCGACGCTGTCCCCGAGAATCGCCGCAGCGACCACGATCACCAACACCACGGGCAGGCTGACGTGGTGGCGGCTGGCGTCGACGCCCGCGAGGATCGCCGCGGTCTCGCCAGGCAGCACGAAGCCCACGAAGAGCGCGTCCTCGGCGAACACGAGCAACGCGACGAGAAGATAGACGACGGCGGCCGGGGTCGAGAGCAGGTGGTGAACGATGCCGTTCACGGGCGGCCCCGCAACCGCACCCATCGACGCAGCGCCACCGATCGACCCTGCGGCTCGATCGCCGAACGGCTCCCCACGTCCATGACCCATGCCTACCAGGCTCGCCTGAACAACGCGTTACGCGACCGTAGCAGCAGCTACCCCGCGGACGCGCGGGTCAGCGGGCGCCGAATGCGGCGACAGCCGCCGCGAGATCAGGGTGGATCGGGAAGAAACGGTCCATCCAGGCGGCCCGGAACGTGTCCGCAACCGCTGGGCCGGCGACCAGGCTGAGCTGGCCGCCGATCTCACGAGTCACCTGGTCGAGCCGCAAGAACGTCGCGAGCGAAGCGGACTCCAACGACCGAGCGAGCGACAGGTCGACGACCACCCTTGCCTCACCGGCCGAGACGGCCGCCACGACCGTTTCGACGAGCAGGGCACCCGCCGCAAGATCGATGACGCCGGTCGGGGTGATCACCAGCACAGCGCCAACCCGGTCGACGTGTAGCTCGAGCCGCTCCCCCGACCGTGGGCGGGCGTCCGCATCGCGCACAGACATGGCGAGATGCTTCCCCCTTGCCGGTCATTCACTCCCCTTCGTGACCGGCAGACCGGCCTGCCAGGTCTGGACGACGAGCGGCACGCCCGGCCGGTAGGCGAGGTGCAGGTAGGACGGCGCGTCGATCACCGCGAGATCGGCCCGGGCACCCGGTCGCAACACGCCGACGTCCTCGCGGCGCAGCGCCCGAGCCCCGCCCGCCGTGGCCGACCAGATCGCCTCCTCAGGGGTGAGCCGCATCTCGCGGACGGCGAGTGCGATGCACAGGGCCATGCTCGTCGTGTAGGAGGTGCCCGGGTTGCAGTCCGTGGCGATTGCGACGCTCACCCCCGCGTCGATCAGCCGGCGCCCATCTGCGTAGCGCGCCTTGGTCGCGAAGTCGGCGGCAGGTAGCAGGGTCGCGACCGTGTCGGAGGCCGCGAGCGCCTCGACGTCCGCCTCCTCGAGCTCGTTGCAGTGGTCGACGGACGCCGCGCCGAGCTCGACACCGAGCTGGATCGCACCGAACTGTTGAAGCTGGTTCGCGTGCAACCGGGGCAGCAGCCCGGCCGCGGCACCGGCCTGCACGATCGCGCGGGTCTCCCCGAGGTCGAAGGCGCCGCGGTCGCAGAAGACGTCGATCCAGCGGGCCTTCGGGGCGCAGGCCGCGAGCATCTCGCCGCACACCAGCTCGACGTAGGTGTCGCGACGCTTGGCGTATTCGCGCGGAACGACGTGCGCACCCAGATAGGTGGTCTCGGTCGTCAGTTGCCGAGCGACCCACAGGCAGCGGGATTCGTCTTCGACGGTGAGGCCGTAGCCGCTCTTGACTTCGACCGTGGTCGTGCCGCCGGCCACCATCTCGGCCAGCAACCGCCGAGCGTTCAGCGCCAGCTGCCCGTCACCCGCGGCCCGCGTTGCGGTGACGGTCGCCATGATGCCGCCCGCTTCGTAAGCCGAACCCGACATCCGAGCCACGAACTCCGCCGCCCGCTCGCCGGCGAAGATGAGATGGGTGTGGCTGTCGACGAACCCCGGAACCACCGTGCGCCCCTGGAAGTCTTCGAGCCGGTCGGCGTGTGGAGCATGACCGGCTCGCCCGGCCCACACGACGTTCGCGCCGTCAACCACCAGGGCGCCCTTCCGGACGACGCCGAGCGGGGAGCCGTCGCCGTCCGCATGTTCGGGGTCGTTGGTGACGAGCAGACCGATGTTCGTCAGCAACGTCGTCGTCATGGCCACACCGCGGCAATGGCATCGTCGAGTGCGGCGCCGATGTCGCCGATCCGAACGTGCACCCGCTCGCGCACGACATATTCCCCGTCGAC
Source organism: uncultured Actinomycetes bacterium (assembly GCA_963782965.1). Lineage (GTDB taxonomy): Bacteria > Actinomycetota > Actinomycetes > Acidothermales > Acidothermaceae > CAWALV01. The sequence continues at coordinate 736,771 of CAWALV010000002.1, read as the reverse complement.
GACGACATCGGTGACGTCGTCGGCCGCCGCTGCGAAGACCACCGCGTCGGCGGTCGGCCCGCACCCGCCGGTGCGTACCGACGTGAGGTCGACGGCGACCAGGTCGGCGCGCATGCCGGGCGCGATACGGCCGGCATCGTCCCAGCCCAGCGCGCTCTGACCGTTGCATGTCGCGGCATCGAGCAGAGTCGCCGCGCCGAACGTGCCGCGCCGACCGCTGCGCAACCGCTCGTCGAGCTCGACCGCTCGTGCCTCCTCGAACAGGTCGACCACAGCGTGGCTGTCGGAGCCGAGTGACAGCGAGATGCCGGACGCCGCGAACGCGGGCGCGGGGCCGATGCCATCGGCGAGGTCGCGTTCCGTCGTCGGACACAGGCAGACGCCGGTGCCTGACGACGCGAGCAGCGCGACGTCGGCACCGGTCACGTGCGTGGCGTGCACAGCGACGGACGACGGGCCGAGCGCCCCTGCTTCGGCGAGCAGTTGCGCCGGGGTGCAGCCGCGCGCCGCGAGGCAGTCGTCGTTCTCCGCCTGCTGTTCGGAAACGTGCACGTGCAGCGGCGCGTTGCGACTTGCAGCCCACTTCGCCACCACCGGCAGCTGGCATTTCGGCACGGCGCGCACCGAGTGGATCGCCGCGCCGACGCGCACACCACGGTCATTCGCGCGAATGGGTAGTGCGTCGACCCGGGCCGCCCACGCGTCGGCGTCACCATCGCTGAAGCGCAGCTGCACGGCGTCCGGCGCAATGTCGAACCCGCCCGCGAGATAACAGGTGTCGAGGAGCGTCAACCGGACACCGGCGTCGGCGGCCGCTTCGATCAACGCGAGTGACATGGCGTTCGGGTCTGCGTACGGGCGGCCGGTAGCCGCGTGATGCAGGTAATGGAACTCACCGACGCCGGTGACTCCGGCCCGCGCCATCTCGGCGTATGCGGCGCGGGCCAGGCGAAGGTAGCTGTCGGGTTCGAGCCGGGCCGCGAGCGCATACATCTGTTCGCGCCAAGCCCAGAACGTGCCACTGCCTAGGTGTGTGCGGCCGCGAAGCGCGCGATGGAAGGCGTGCGAGTGCACGTTCGTCAGCCCGGGAATCACCAGCCCGGCCAGCCGTTGTGCGTCGGACGGCGGATCGACGCCGACCTGCACGGAGCCGATCAGCCCACCGCTCACGTCGACCAGCACGCGGTCGGCGACCGAGCCCGGCGGCAGCCACGCGTGCTCGCACCACCAAAGGCTCATGCGGCGATCCAGCCGGCCATGATCCGAGACAGCGCCTCGACGCCTGCGAGACAGTCGTCGCGTTCGGCGAACTCGTTGGGTGCGTGAGAGACGCCCGTCGGATTCCGGACGAACACCATGCCGCTGGGCAGCTCGGCGGCCAGGACGCCGGCATCGTGCCCGGCGCCGGTCGACAGATCGGGCGCAGCCCCGACGACCTCGTGCAGCCACGCCCTGGTGTCGGCCGCGAAATCGACGCGCGGGGTCAATGACTCCGTGACGCAACCGAAGGTCACCCCGTGTTCTCGCGACACCACCGATGCCGCCGAGTTCACCTCGTCGAGGAGCGCATCGAGCGTCTCGTCGTCGCGCGCACGTGCATCGAGCCAGGCGTCGACTCGGGCCGCGATGCCGTTCGTCGCGTTGGGTGTCGCGACCACGCGCCCGACCGTCGCCAGCCCACCACGTACCGCGGCGGCCTCGCGGGCCGCCAGCACGGTGGCGGCCAGCGGCAGCATCGGGTCGTGCCGGTCGGCAAGCCGCGTCGTCCCCGCATGGTCGGGTCGGCCGGCGAAGGTCAACCGCCAGCGCCCGTGCGGCCAGATGCTCGTGCCGACCCCGATCGGGTGGCCCGAGTCGGCGAGCGAACGACCCTGCTCGATGTGCAGCTCGACGTAGACGCCGATACGGCTCAGCAGCTCGTCGTCGCGACCCAGCGCAGTGGCGTCGATGCCGCTGGCCCGCATCGCCTGCTCGAGCGTGACACCGGCGGCGTCCGTCAACGCACGGGCTCGGGCCGGTTCGAGGACGCCGGTCAGCAACCGCGAACCGACGCACGCCATGCCGAACCGGGCGCCCTCCTCGTCGCTGAAGACGGCGACCGCGAGCGGCTTGGCCGGCACGATGCCGCGTGCCTTCAGAGTGTCGATCGCGCACAAGGCGCTGACCACCCCGAGCGGGCCGTCGAACGCGCCGCCGTCGGGCACCGAGTCGAGGTGTGAACCGGCGACGAACGCCTCGCCCTGCTCCGGGCTCCCGCCCGGCGGCAGCCACCAGGCCCACAGGTTGGCGTTGCGGTCGCGTTCGACGTGCAGACCGCGCGACGTCGCCGCCTCGAGGAACCACGCGCGAGCCGCGGCATCCTCGGCCGTCCAGGCGAATCGGCGGTACCCGCCGTGAGAGGTCCGCCCGATCGGCAGGAGCGAGTTCCACAACTCGTCGAACGACACCGCCGGAGACGTCATTGCCCGGTCGCTTCCTGCATCGGTATCCGCAGCTCGCTCGTCTCGGCGACTTCTCGCGCCCGCTCGTAGCCCGCGTCGACGTGACGAACCACACCGGTAGCCGGATCGTTGGTGAGCACCCGCTCCAACTTTTGCGCCGCGAGTGGAGTCCCGTCGGCGACCGTGACCTGGCCGGCATGGATCGAGCGGCCGATGCCGACGCCACCGCCGTGGTGTATCGACACCCACGATGCCCCCGACGCCGTGTTCACGAGGGCGTTCAGCAGCGGCCAGTCGGCGATCGCATCGGATCCGTCGGCCATCGCCTCGGTCTCGCGGTACGGCGAGGCGACCGAACCGCAGTCGAGATGATCGCGCCCGATGACGATCGGTGCCGCGATCTCGCCTGCCTGGACAAGCTCGTTGAACCGGACGCCGGCGAGCTGGCGTTCGCCGTAACCGAGCCAGCAGATTCGAGCCGGGAGTCCCTGGAAGGCGACCTTCTCCTGCGCCGCACGGATCCAGCGGGCCAACGACTCGTTGTGCGGGAAGAGCTCGAGCACGGCGCGGTCGGTCGTGGCGATGTCTCGTGGATCTCCCGATAGCGCAGCCCACCGGAACGGGCCCTTGCCTTCGCAGAAGAGCGGGCGGATGTAGGCCGGGACGAATCCCGGAAAGTCGAAGGCACGCTGGTAGCCGCCGAGTTTCGCTTCACCTCTGATCGAGTTGCCGTAGTCGAACACCTCCGCACCGGCGTCCATGAAACCGACCATCGCTTCGACGTGTCTGGCCATCGAAACGCGCGCTCGCTGGGTGAACTCCTCCGGTTTGGCGGCCGCGTAGGCGTGCCACTCGGCGAGTTCGACGTCTTCGGGCAAGTAGGCCAGCGGATCGTGGGCGCTCGTCTGGTCGGTGACCACGTCGACGGGCACGCCTCGCCGCAACAGCTCGGGAACGACCGTCGCGCAGTTGCCGACGAGCCCGACCGAGAGCGGCCGCCGCTCCTGCTTGGCGGCGAGCACTCTGGCGACGGCGTCGTCGAGGTCGGCGGTCCACTCGTCGAGATAGCGGTGCTCGACTCGCCGGGCCAGGCGCGCGGGGTCGACGTCGACGACGAGGACGACGCCGCCGTTCAACGTGACGGCGAGCGGCTGCGCGCCACCCATGCCACCGCACCCACCGGTCAACGTGAGCGTGCCGGCCAGGGTGCCGCCGAACCTCTTCTCCGCGACGGCGACAAACGTCTCGTAAGTGCCTTGCAGAATGCCCTGCGTGCCGATGTAGATCCACGACCCTGCCGTCATCTGCCCGAACATCGTGAGGCCGAGCTGCTCGAGCCGGCGGAACTCCGGCCAGGTCGCCCACTCACCGACCAGGTTCGCGTTCGCGATCAGCACGCGAGGCGCCCACTCGTGTGTGCGCAACACACCGACGGGTCGCCCGGACTGGACGAGCAGCGTCTCGTCGTCGCGCAATGTGAGCAGCGTTCGCACGATGGCGTCGTAGCTGGCCCAGTCGCGCGCGGCTTTGCCGCTGCCGCCGTAGACGACGAGGTCGTCCGGGCGCTCGGCGACCTGCGGATCGAGGTTGTTCATCAGCATCCGCATGGCCGCCTCTTGCGGCCAGCCGAGACACGTGCGCTGCGCACCACGAGGTGCCCGGACGACGCGAGGTCCGCTCATCTGCTCGCTCCTTCCGCTGCCGTGGGTGTCTTCATCCAAGCGCGCCCACGGCGGATTCCGCCGCCGCCACGAACGAGCCACGTGCCGTCAGGGCGACCGCTGCCTCGATCTCCGGAGACAGCCACCGGTCGGCGTCGGCCCCGGCGACGTGTTCGCGAAGCCGCCGTACCACGGCGCCGGTGCCCGCCGCCGGCACGAGTGGCACCCGCAGATCGAGTGCTCGGGCAGCAGTGAGGATCTCGATGGCAAGCACGCGAGTGAGCGCGTCGACGGCCCGCCGTAGCTTTCGTGCGGCGGACCACCCCATCGAGACGTGATCCTCCTGCATCGCCGACGACGGGATGGAGTCGACGCTCGCCGGCACGGCAAGCCGTTTCATCTCGTGGACCAGCGCTGCCTGCGTGTACTGCGCGAGCATGTGCCCGGAGTCGACTCCGGGGTCGGCCGCGAGGAACGCCGGCAGGCCGTGCGATCTGGCGGCGTCGAGGAGCCGGTCAGTGCGACGCTCGGAGATCGAGGCCAGGTCGGCGGCGACGATGGCGAGGAAGTCCAGGACGTAGCCGAGCGGTGCGCCGTGGAAGTTGCCGTTGGATTCGACGCGACCGTCGGGCAGGACGACCGGGTTGTCGATGACCGAGGCCAGCTCGCGTTCGGCCACCACTTCGGCGTGGGAAAGGGTGTCGCGAAACGCACCGGCGACCTGCGGCGCGCAGCGCAGGGAGTAGGCGTCCTGGACGAGTGAGCACTCGACGCGATGGGATTCGACGACCGGTGAGCCGGCCAGCAGCAGGCGCAGGTTGGTCGCGGCCACCGCTTGGCCGGGATGCGGCCGTAAGGCCTGCAGGTCTTCCGCGAACACGCGGTCGGTGCCGAGGATCGCCTCGACGCTCATCGCCGCGGCGATGTCAGCATTCTTGGCCAGCTGACGCAGGTCTGCACAGGCGAGCACCAGCATGCCGAGCATGCCGTCGGTGCCGTTGATGAGCGCCAAGCCCTCCTTGGCGGAGAGCGTGACGGGCGCGATACCGGCGTCGGTCAGCGCCTGCCGGGCAAGGAGTCGCTCGCCGGACGCCGACCGAACCTCGCCTTCGCCCGTAAGGGCCAGCGCGCAATGGGCGAGCGGTGCGAGGTCGCCCGAGCAGCCGAGGGAGCCGAACTCCCGGACGAGCGGGGTGATCCCTGCGTTGAGCACCGCTGCGTATGCACGCGCCGTCTCGACGCGGACGCCGGTACGCCCGGAAGCCATGGTGCGCAGCCGAAGCAACATCATGGCGCGGACGACTTCCCGCTCGACTTCGTCACCGCTGGTGGCCGCGTGCGAGCGGACCAGCGAGCGCTGGAGTTGCGCCCGAAGCTGCGGGCTGATGTAGCGGTTGGCGAGGGCGCCGAAACCCGTGGACACGCCGTAGACGGCCTGACCGGTGCCGGCGAGCTCGTCGATGTGGCCGCGCCCGCGCGCGATCTCGGCAAGCGCCTCGGGTGTCAACTCAACTGGCACGTCGTCGCGGGAAACGGCAACGACGGCCGCCGAGGACAGCGACCCCGGGCCGACGTGCACGATCGCTTGCTGACTTCGGTCGTCGTCGTCCGGGGGATGGCTCATAGGGCTAGTTCACGGCACGCGGCAGCGGATGTCGAGTGCCGCCCCGCTGGACGACGCCTATGGGCGCCATCAAGCACCTGCGTCCTCGGCGAATCTCAACCACGCCTCTTCCAACTGCTCCCGCTCGCCAAGCAGCGCCCGCAGCTCGGCGTCCAGCGCCATCACTTTCACGTGGTCGGTAGCCGCCGCCGCCAGTTCGCTGTGCAGCTCGGACTCCCGGCGTGAGAGCCGCTCCAGCGCCCGCTCGACCCGGGCAAGCTCCTTGCGCGCCTCCCGCTGGTCGGCGGCGTCCGACTGGCGGCCGCGACGCGTCGCCGCCGGGTCCGCAGTGGCATCCGGTGACGAGTCCGCCCGCCGCAACGCCAGGTACTCATCGATACCGCCGGGCAGGTGCGTCAACCGGCCGTCACCGAGCAGCGTCACGACGTCGTCGCACGTCCGTTCCAGGAAGTACCGGTCGTGAGAAGCCGCGACGAGCGTCCCGGCCCAACCGTCGAGCACGTCTTCCAATGCGGCGAGCGTGTCGACGTCGAGATCGTTCGTCGGCTCGTCGAGGAGCAAGACGTTCGGCTCGTCCATCAACAACCGCAACAGTTGGAGCCGGCGCCGTTCTCCACCCGACAGGTCGCCGACCGGAGTCCATTGCTGCTCTGTCGCGAACCCGAAGCGCTCGAGCAAGGCTGACGCAGAAAGCTCGCGGCCATCGGCCAGCGACGTCCGCCGGCGGACCGATTCCACTGCCTCCAAGACGCGCTGCGCCGGGTTCAACTCCGCCACGTGCTGAGAGAGATAACCCACGCGCACGGTCTGGCCCACCCGCATCGTGCCGGCATCGAGCGGTTGCAGCCCGGCCAGCACGCGCAGCAGAGTCGTCTTGCCGCTGCCGTTCGGCCCGACCAAACCGACGCGGTCACCGGGGCCGAGCCGCCAGGTGAGGTCGTCGAACAACGACCGGTCGGCGAAGGCGAGCTGCGCGTTCTCGACGTCGAACACCGATTTGCCGAGCCGCTGCGACGAGAACGCGGCCAGCTGCGTCCCGTCACGGGCCGGTGGTTCATCGGCGATCAGCGCGTTCGCCGCGTCGATCCGAAATCTCGGTTTCGAGGTGCGCGCCGGCGGGCCGCGGCGCAGCCACGCCAGCTCCTTGCGCAGCAGGTTCTGCCGCCGATCTTCTGTCGCCGCCGCCTGGCGCGCCCGCTCTGCTCGCGCGAGAACGTACGCCGCGTATCCGCCGTCGTATGCCGCCACCTGTCCGTCGACGACTTCCCACGTGCGCGTGCATACGGCGTCGAGAAACCACCGATCATGCGTGACGACGACCAGTGCCCCTCGCCGGTTCGCCAGCCGGCGCGCGAGCCAGTCGATCGTCTCGACATCGAGGTGGTTGGTCGGCTCGTCGAGCAGGAGCAGGTCAGGCGCACCGACGAGGAGCGCGGCCAGCGAGGCCCGTCGGCGCTCGCCGCCCGAGAGTTCACCGATGGCACGGTCGGCGATCGTGTCCCCGACCAGGGTCGACACCACATCGCGTCGATCGCGATCGCCCGCCCAGTCGTGCTCGGCGCGGCGTCCGATGACGACCTGCCGCACCGTACTGCGCGGATCGAGGTCGTCGCCCTGCCGGAGCAACCCGACGGTGAGCCCGCCGCGGTGCGTGACCCGGCCGGCGTCCGGCAGCTCGGCGCGGGCGAGCACGCGCAGCAGTGACGTCTTGCCGGCCCCGTTCCGCCCGACGACGCCGACACGGTCACCGTCTGCGACCCCGAGCGACACCTCGGAGAGCACGGCCCGGACGCCGTACGACAGCGACGCCGACTCGACGCTCACCAGGTTCGCTACCGGCGCCGGGCTCATGGGATCACGCGCGCACCCGGCATCGGCCCTCGCGCGCGACGCACGTCACGGCAGGTGCCCGACCCGGAGAGCGCCGCGACCAGCGAGACAGCCGAGGCCTCGTCGGCCGCCAGGAACGCACACGTCGGGCCCGAACCGCAGACGACCCCGCCGAGCGCCCCGGCGTCCGCGCCGGCTTCGAGCGTTCGGCGCAGGCTCGGCCGCAACGCAACAGCGGCGACCTGCAGATCGTTGTGCAACGACGACGCAACCACACGTGCATCAGCCGCCGCGAGCGCACCGAGCAGATCGTTCGGAAGGGTCAGCGCTGCAGCCGAATCCAGTTCGCGCATCCGGTCGAGCTGCGCATAGACGGCAGGTGTCGACAGCCCTCCGTCGGCGAACGCGAAGACCCAATGGTAGGCGCCTCGAGTCAGTACAGAGGTCAGCTTCTCGCCTCGTCCACCGGCGAGCGCCGTGTTGCCCGACAAGCAGAACGGCACGTCGCTGCCGATCTCGGCGGCAACCTCCTGAAGCACGGCGGGTGCCACCCGACTCCCCCACAAGGTGTCGCACCCCAGCAATGCCGCCGCCGCGTCGGCTGAGCCGCCGGCCATCCCCCCGGCAACGGGAATCCCTTTCCTGATCGTGACGTGCACCGCCGGCTCGCGCCCCACCCGCCGGGCCAACGCGACGACGGCGCGCGCGGCGAGGTTGGAGCGGTCGACGGGAACCGCACGGGCGGATTCGCCGCTGACCTCGACCTTCAGCTCGCCCGCCGCAGCGACCGTGACCTCGTCATACAGCGACACCGCCTGGAACACGGTGACCAGTTCGTGGAAACCGTCGTCGCGCAGCGCGCCGACGCCCAGATGGAGGTTGACCTTGGCGGGAACGCGAACGGTGACGGGCACAACACCCGATGCTAACGATCGCCCCTTCGTGGCCGTTGCTCGGCGATCCGCGCGAACGCCTCGACGCCCAGCGTCTCCCCCCGCGCCCCCGGGTCGAGCCCGGCCTCCCGCACCGCGGCTTCGGCGGCGGCGGGCGAGCCGGCCCAGCCGGCGAGGGCCGCGCGGAGCGTCTTGCGGCGCTGCGCGAAGGCCGCGTCGATGGCGGCGAACACTTCCGTGCGACTCGCCGACGTCGCCGGCGGCTGCCGGCGCTCGATCGCGACCAGGCCCGAGTCGACGTTGGGCACCGGCCAAAAGACCTGCCGCCCGATGCTGCCCGCAAGCCGGACCTCACCGAACCAGCGTGCCTTCACCGAAGGGATGCCGTACGCCACCTCACCGGGAGCCGCCGCAAGCCGTTGCGCGACCTCCATCTGCACCATGACGAGCACGCGGGTGACCGATGGCAACAAGGCGAGAAGGTGGAGGAGCACGGGCACGGCGATGTTGTACGGCAGGTTGGCAACGACAGCGGACGGCGGCTCGCCCGGAATTCCCTTCAGCCGCAAGGCATCCTGATTGACGACGACGAGTCGCTCGGCGTACGCGGGCGCGCGGTCGGCTACTGTCCGCGGCAGCAGACCGGCCAGCCGCTCGTCGATCTCAACCGCGACCACACTCCGGACGACGGGTAGCAGCGCGAGTGTCAACGAGCCCAGGCCAGGCCCGACCTCGAGCACGACATCGTCGCTGCCGACACCCGCCACGCGCACGATGCGCTGCACCGTCCCGCCGTCGAGCACGAAGTTCTGGCCGAGCGCCTTCGTCGGCCGGAGGCCGATGGAGGCAGCGAGCGCGCGCACGTCGGATGCCCCGAGCAACGCGCGACGTGACGATGCCGGCTCACCCGAGGTCGCAGCCGGGACGCCGGAACCCTCGCCGTCCGAGGACCGCGACTCGTGGTTCAACTGAACAGGTAGTGACCGCAGACCGGCCACTGGGTCTTCCAGTTGCTACGCGAGAACAGCAGCTGCGCCCGGTAGGTCTGCTCGCTGGCGGATGCCGCGCTCGGCAGCCCCTTGCCGCCGACGGCCTGCCAGGTGCCCAGCCGGAACTGGTAGAGCCCGTAGAAGGGCGGGTCATACGCGTTCGCCCGACCCCCGGACTCACAGGCCGCGAGCGCCGCCCAGTTCAACCCGTCGGCTTTCACGGCATAGACCTTCGGCTTGGGCTTGGGCTTGCTGCCGACCATGACGATCTGCTGCACGGGCGCCTGGGTGACCTGCTCGCCGGCGAGGGTCTTCGACTGCTGGACGCCGTCGGCAAAGGTCAGCCGATACGTGCGGGTGAGGGTGCCGTTTCGCCCCTGCTGCGCCACGCGCTTGGTGCCGACGTACGCATTCGGATCGGACTTCGTCACGGAGGTGAACGGGATCGGCGAAGTCTCCAGCACCTGCCCGCTCGTCATTCGGACGATGACAACACGCATGTCGTCGGCAGGGCGCGTCGAGAGGGGAATCGAAACACTGTCGCCCGGGTGCACGAGAATCCCGGCTTCGGCAAGCGCGGCTCCGAGCGTTGTCTTCGTCGAAACGATGGCGTGCGTACCGCCGTCGACGTCGACGCTGATGCTGTGCGGCAATTCGACGTCAACGCTCATGCCGGAAAAAGGTACTCGCGCTGAACGGTCAGCAGAAACGGCTGCGCCAGTAGTTCGTATACCGATTTGTTTGAGTGCCGCATCGACGTTGCTGGCGGTGACCCAGACGTCTCGCCGGACGCCGTCAACACTCACGGCGAGAAGGCGCCCGCGGGCGATCGTGATGGTCGCGCCGTCACCGATGCGCGAAGTCGCGGGCGGCGTGAGCCGGTCGTGTTCACCGACAACGATGCCCGCGCGATGCAACGCTCCAGCGACCGTGGTCGCGAAGGTGCGAACGTGCGTGGCCTTGCCGTCGACAGACACGGTGACGGACTTGTCCAACGCTACGTATGCGGTCGTCCCGGCGAGCAGAGCAGCGGTGACGATTCCATAACCGGAAAGGACGGCCAGCCTTTTGCGCACGATACTCCGATGCCTGTGGAGACCGGTGACATGAAAAGCCTCACACGCCAAGTGTGTTGCGCGTGTGCAGAGAAGAATCCAGATCGGCTTCTCCGGTGGCTTCCCCACCCCGGTTGAGCACTACAGCGAACGTAGCCAAGGCCCGGCGGTCAGGCAAGTTGAGGAGCGGCCCGATCCCCCGGTTGGGCCTCATTTGGGCGGGTCTTAACGCCGCGTCACCCGACCGGCGCAGCCACGGGCGCCCGCCCCACCCTCAGCGCCACGGCCCGAAGACTCGCTCGGCGTTCGCCGCAGTCGCCGCCGCGACGTCGTCCTCGTGCGCACCGACCGTTTCGGCGAGGGCACGCACGGTGAGCGGAACGAGATAGGGCGCGTTCGGTTGCCCTCGGTAGGGCACCGGGGTCAGGAAGGGTGCATCGGTCTCTACGAGCATGAGTTCCAGCGGCACGGCAGTCGCGGCCTCGCGTAAGGCCGGCGCGTTCTTGAAGGTCACGGTACCGGCGAACGAGAGGTAGTAACCGCGCTCGACGCAATACCTCGACATCGAGATATCTCCGGAGAAACAGTGGAACACCGTGCGCTCGGGCGCGCCGACCTGCGCGAGCAGTTCGAGCACATCGTCATGCGCATCGCGGTCATGAATCACCAGCGGCTTCCCGACCGCCTTTGCAATTTCGACATGCGCGCGAAACGCAGCCTTCTGCACAGCAGGATCGACCCGACCCCAGTAGTAGTCGAGCCCCGTCTCGCCGATAGCGCGTACCTGCGGCAGCGCTGCCAGCCGCGCCAGCTCCTCGACGTCGGAGTCACCGAATTCCGTCGTCTCGTTGGGATGCACCGCGACGGTCGCATACACGTCGTCGAACGTCGCCGCGGTCTCGGCGCACCAGCGCGATGACGCCAGCGTGTCGCCGACCGTCACCACCCGGCGGATTCCGACCGCCCGCGCCGCCGCGAGCACCTCGGGCACGGGAAAGCCCATCGCGTCGAGATGGCAGTGCGAGTCGACCGTCTCGACGTGAAGGGGTTCGGGCGCCGGCGGCGCCGCCGAGCCGGCCACCTGCGGCCCGCTCAGCCCGCTGCCGGGTCGTCGGGCGCCAGCCGCGGAAAGAGCGCCTCGCCCTTCGTCACGGAGCAGCCGGCGGGCAGCTGACCCCAGCGAGCTGCCGCCTCGACGCGCTGCGCACCGAGCGGTCCGAGCGCGGCTTCGGCTCCGAGCTGGCTCCACATGATCGCGCACGCTCGCGGCATGACCGGATTGAGCAGGACGGCGAGGACGCGAAGCCCTTCGGCGGCGGTGTTGAGTACCGTACCGACCCGGGCGCGCGCCGCCGGCTGGTCGATGTTCTTCGCCACCTGCCACGGCTGCTGTTCGGTGAGGTAGCCGTTGAGCGCGGCGACCAGCTCCCAGATCGCGGCGAGCCCGCCGGAGAAGTCGAGCTGGAGCATGGCAGCGTCCGCGTCATTCACAACCCGCTGCGCGAGGGTCGCAATGGCGGTTTCTGCGTCGCCTGCATCGCCGGCCGCAGGCAATGCGCCGTCGAAGTAACGGACCGTCATCGCCGTCACGCGCGACGCCAAGTTTCCCAAACCGTTGGCGAGCTCGGAGGTGTACCGGGCGCTCATGTCCTCCCAGGAGAACGAGCCGTCCTGGCCGAACTGGATCGCACGCAGGAAGTAGTAGCGGAAGGCATCCGAACCGAAGTGATCGGTGATCTGAGTGGGCGCGATACCGGTGAGCTTGCTCTTGCTCATCTTCTCGCCGCTGACGAGAAGCCACCCGTGCGCGAAGACCTTGCCCGGCAACGCCACGCCGGCGGCGAGCAGCATGGCCGGCCAGATCACCGCGTGGAAGCGCAAGATGTCCTTGCCGACGAGGTGGACGTCGGCGGGCCACGTCGTCGCGAACTTCTGCTGCCCCTGCGGGTCGGGGGCGTCGAGCCCGACCGCCGTCGCGTAGTTCAGCAGCGCATCGAACCAGACGTAGACGACCTGCTTGTCGTCCCACGGCACCTTCACACCCCAGTCGAACGACGACCGAGAGATGGAAAGGTCCTGAAGCCCCTGGCGGATGAACTGCAGCACCTCGTTGCGGGCGCTTTGCGGCTCGATGGCTTGCGGATGCTCGGCGTAGTGCGCCAGCAACGCCTCGGTGTACTTCGACAGTCGGAAGAAGTAGTTCGTCTCGCTGAGGAACTCCACCGGCCTGGTGTGGATCGCGCACACCTTTTGCCCGGCGTATTCACCCTCGCCGTCGAGCAGATCGCCGGGAAGCTTGAACTCCTCACAGTCGACGCAGTACGGGCCCTCGTACAGGCCCTCGTAGATCTCGCCCTTGTCGTAGAGGTCCTGGAGGAACGCTTGCACCCGCTCGGTGTGGCGTGGCTCCGTCGTCCGGATGAAGTCGTCGTTGGCGATGTCGAGCAACTGCCAGACCGGCCGCCACGACTCCTCGACCAGCCGGTCGGCCCACGCCTGCGGCGAGACGCCGTTGGCCCGTGCGGTCCGCAGCACCTTCTCGCCGTGCTCGTCGGTACCGGTGAGGTACCAGACCGCCTCGCCACGCTGCCGATGCCAGCGGGTCAACACATCGCCGGCAACCGTGGTGTAGGCGTGCCCGATGTGCGGCGCATCGTTGACGTAGTAGATCGGCGTCGTCACGTAGAACGACTTCGCGGGGGTCACCGGGCAAGATTACCTGTCGCTATCCGGGGAAGATCGCCGGACCTGCACCGCCCGCCTCCTTCTTTCGTGCCACCAGGGCATCGAAGACTTCCCGCCGGGCAACCCCGGCAGTCTTCGCGGCGTCGGAAATCGCTTCGCGACGCGATAGACCAGCCGCCTCTCGTTCGGCCACGAGCCGGGCGAGCGTGCCGGCGTCGGCCTCGGCACGCGCCTGCGACGCACCTGCGACGATGATGGTGATCTCGCCCTTGACGCCGGCCGCGGCCCATTCCGCCAGCTCGCCGAGCGAGCCCCGCCGAACCTCCTCGAACGTCTTGGTCAGCTCGCGACAGACGGCGGCGGACCGGCCGGCCCCGAAGGCCGCGGCCAATGCGGCGAGGGATGCGGCGAGGCGGTGCGGAGCCTCGAAGAACACGATCGTGCGGCCCTCGGTCGCCAGATCGGCCAGCCGGGCCGCGCGCTCGCCTGGGCGCCTGGGCAGGAACCCTTCGAAGCAGAAGCGGTCGACCGGCAGGCCCGACAGGGCGAGCGCCACGGTCACCGCCGACGGGCCCGGCAGGCACGACACCGCGATATCGGCAGCGACCGCGGCCGCAACCAGCCTGAAACCGGGGTCGGAGATCGCCGGCATCCCGGCGTCCGTCACGAGGAGCACCGTTCGGCCGGCCTGCAGCTTTTCGACCAACTCAGCCGTGCGTGCGACCTCGTTCGCATCGAAGTAGGAAACGATCCGGCCGGTGATCTCCACCTCGAGGTCGGAGGCAAGCCGCCGAACGCGGCGGGTGTCTTCGGCGGCGACGATCTCGGCCTCGCCGAGTGCGCGGCGCAGCCGGGGCGACGCATCGTCGACGTTGCCCAAGGGCGTTCCGGCGATGAGCAGTCCGACCCACCCTGGCGAACCGCCAGTGTCCCGCTGCATGCGGCACATCCAATCACCACAAGGCGGCCCGAGCTGGCCCCGACGTCGGGGGCAGTCACGTTCTCCTGACGCGGCCCGCGCTGCGCCGCCGACACTGCGCAGGATCGACCCCTACGATGACGGCGTGGCAGTGTCCTCCCCCGAGATCGCGTCGACTCCGTCGCGCGCCCAGGCCCGGGCATTCCGGGAACGGCTGGTACCGCGCTTCAACGAAGGCGTGGTGTGGGGCTGGCTCGGCCCGCTCGCCATCACCGCGTTCGCCGGCTTCATGCGTTTCAACCGGCTCGGCGTTCCCGGCGACAAGGTGTTCGACGAGATCTACTACTCCCACGACGCGCAGGCCCTGCTCCGCTATGGCGTCGAAACCGGCTCGCTGAAGCCCGAGACGTTCCAGGGACCCGAGTACGTCGTGCACCCGCCACTCGGCAAGTGGATGATCTCGGTCGGCGAGTCGATCTTCGGCTACAACAGCTTCGGTTGGCGGTTCAGCTCGGCCGTCGTCGGCACTCTCGCCGTCCTGATCCTGGCCCGGACGGCGAGGCGGATGACCCGCTCGACGTTGCTGGGCTGCGTCGCGGGGTTGTTGATGAGTCTCGACGGGCTCGAGTTCGTCCAGGCCCGTACGTCGATGCTCGACATCTTCTTGATGTTTTGGGTCGTGGTCGCATTCGCCTGCCTGATCCTCGACCGCGACCAGGTGCGAAGCCGGATGGCGACGCGCGTGCTGGCCGACCCCGGCCGGCCTCGAGGTCCGCAGCTCGGCGCCCGCTGGTGGTTGTTCGGGTGTGCGTTCTCGCTAGGCGCGGCGTGTGCCACGAAGTGGGACGGCGTCTACTTCATCCCGGCGTTCGGGCTGCTCGCGCTGGTCTGGACCATGGGCGCGCGGCGCGCTGCCGGGATTCCGCAACCCGCGATCGCCACCTCGGTGCGTGACATGCCGGGGACGGTCGCGGCGATGGTTCTGATACCGATCGCCGTCTATATCGTGTCGTGGACGGGCTGGTTCGTGAGTAGCGCGAAATACGCCTACGAGCGGAACTGGGCGCAGCAGCACCCGCACACGATGTGGAGTTTCGTGCCGCCCTGGTTGCGCGATCCGCTGCGAAGTCTGTGGCACTACCACGCGCAGGCGTTGCAGTTCGCCACCCACCTCGACTCCTACCACAGCTACCGCTCCAACGGCTGGACCTGGCTTTTCGATACTCGGCCGGTCCTGTACTACGCGAACTACCCACACGCCGAAGACACGCCCAACTACGGCTGCAAGGTGACCAAGGCGGCCGGCGGTTGCGCGCGCATGATCTACGCGCTCGGGACCCCGGCCATCTGGTGGGTCTCGATCCCGGTCATGTTGTTCATGCTGTGGCTGGTGTTCCGGCGCGACTGGCGGGGCGGCGCGATCCTGGTGCCGTTCATCTTCGGGTACGTGCCGTGGTTGTTCATCTTCCACCGCACGATGTTCTACTTCTACGTCTTGCCCGTGCTGCCGTTCGTCTGCCTGGGCCTTGCGCTCACGATCGGCTACATGATCGGAACAGCCGAAGCGTCGCCGGCGAGACGCGCCGTCGGTGCGACGGTGTCGGGCGTCTACGTGCTCGTCGTCGTCGTCCTCTTCTTCTACTTCCTGCCGATCTTCTCGGCACGCACGATCCCGTTCACCCAGTGGCAGCACACGATGTGGTTCCAGAGCTGGGGCGAGAGCGCCGGCTCCTGACCGGCCGGTTTCATGCCGCTGCCCTTCGCAAGGCCTGCGCTGATGGGGCCTCAGCAGGCCGTGCGAGTGCGCCGGAACAGTTCTCGGCGGATCGTGTAAGCGGCGGTGGCGAGGATCGCAGCCGGGCCGAACCACCAGGCGACGATGCCGAGTTGGATGATCCCGTAGGTGCCGCCGAGAGCGACTCCGACGCCGGCAGCGGCGACCCAGTCGTCGCCGATGATGAAGCCGTACCAGAAGCGACCGAACGACGTGAGCCAGCCCCACAACGTGCTCGCGACCGAGGCGTGCTCCTCCGAACCGGTGCCGATGGGTGCGGTGTGTGGGCTGTCGGGAAAGTCTCGCCGCACGGCCGCGAGTGCGCCGCGGGTCGCCTCGTCGACGATCCCGCTTTCCGGAATGCCATGACTGCGCTGGAAGGCGCCGACCTGCTCCGAATCAGCCGGGTCCACAAGCCGACCGACCCCGCGGACGTCGGGCGCACCGTAACGGCGCTGCGCCTCGTCGTCGTCAAGGCTGCTCATCCGTTCCGCTCGCGCCGCGCGGAGCGCCGCTTGAGTGCGGCCGCCGACGATCCCGTCGGGCCGCAGATCGTGGTCTTGCTGGAAGGCCCGAACGCTTTCGGCGTCGACCGCGTCGACACCGAGGTGGACGTCGTGGCTCCAGCGCATCGCCTGCCTGGTGGTCTCGTCGATCACCCCGGACGCTTCGAGACGGTGCCGTTCCTGGAAGGCGCGAACCGACCGCGGCTCCAGCGGATACGGTTCGATCCCCCACCCGTCGAACGAGCCGTCCCACAGGTGGAGCGCGCGCAACGTGCGTAGCGCGCCGGCGGTCTCCTGGGTCAAAGCGCCGTCCGCACGCAGGCCGATGCTGCGCTGGAACCGGCAGACGGATGCCTGATCCGTCACGTCGAGTCCGCTTGCCGTGCAAACCGGATCGGTGGAAGCGGGATCCGGCGTCTTCTGGTCGTGTGTACGAAGCGCCTGGAGCGCCGCCGCCGTGGGCTCGTCAAGCCGTCCGTTGACCGCGAGGTCGTGGTTGCGTTGGAACGCCCGGACGCCGTCGGCGTCGGTCGGGTCGACCATGCCCGGATGCTGCAACACCCGCAGTGCGCCGCGGGTCAACGCCTCGATGACTCCCGTGACCGGGATGCCGACCCGCTCCTGCAATGCCCGGATCATCTGCTCGTTCGCCGGGTCGACGCCGAGTACGCCCGGATCGGGTGCGGCCTTGCCCAACTCCCTTCGGACGGCGAGGATCGCGGCCTGCGTCCGGGGGCCTACGACACCGTCCGGCGCCAGGTCGTGCCGGCGCTGGAACTCCCGAATCGACGACGCGCTGGCCGGCGCGAGCCCGCTCGGATCCTGCGGGCCGGGCGCAGGCTCGCCGCTGGTCGGTCGCGGGCCGAGCAGGCCGGCCCTGACGGCCCACAGGGCCGCGAACGTCGAGGCCAGATATGCGGCGTACAACCAGGCGAGGCTGTACTTGCCCGTGGGCCAACTCACCCCGAGCCCTTCGAGCATCCAGTAGGTGCCGAACGTCGACAGCAAGCCACCGACGCCGAACTTCAGCGTCTGCCCCGGCACCGACTCCAACCTGCTGCGCGCCGCGAACCCGGCGACACCGATCAGCACGAACGCCGCGAGAGCGCCGACGTAGGCGGAGGTGTAGCTGCTACTCGTCGTGCCACCGCTGCCCGTGCCACCACCGGCTCCGAACGCGACGACGATGAAGGCGATCTCGAGGCCCTCGAGCAGCACGCCCTTGAATGCCAGAACGAATGCGGTCCAGTCGAGCGCGCCGCCGTCACCGGCCTCGGCGCCGACCTCTTCATCCTCACCGCCGGTGAACCCCTCGCTGGCAACGCCGATCACCCCCTTGCGGTACCACTGCAGGCCGAACGTCAACAGCAGCGCGCCAATGATGATGCGGACGGTGTCGATCGGAATCAGCGCCAGCGCCTGACCCAGCCCGAAAACGATGCCGATCAGGATCGCCATGCCCGCGGCGGCGCCGATCAGCGTCGAGCGCCAACCCCGTATCGCGCCGACGCCCACCACGATGATGACCATCTCGGTCATCTCCACGCAGGAAGCGATGAAGGTACTGATCAGCACCGCGTTCAAGCCGATGGAACCGAACGAACCCACGCGCACGCCTCCCGTTCGCATCATCACGTCGTGATCCGATACACCTACCCGGTGAGATTCCATTTACGCGGCGGTGTTCCGTCGCTGCTCGCCTGCTGTGGCATCGGGCCGCGAGACGGAGATCTGGGCCAACTCTGAAGACACGTGCCAGCGATGTCTCAAGGCACCACATGGTGACGAGGCGTTGTCCCTATTCGAACCGGGAGGAGCAGCGGCGGCGCAAAGCGTGCGTGCTCACCGCAAACCCAGCACGGTGAGCAACGCTTCGTCGATCCCCCACTGTTGCTCGGGAGTCACGTGTCCGATGAGCTTGCCAAGCCGCCCAACATCGATGGCGCCGATCTGCTCGACGAGCACCCGCGTGGTCTCGCCCAGCACCTCGACCTCGGGACGAAACGAGGCGGACCGCGCACTGAGGGACGTCGGTGCTACCAGCACGACCGACCGAGGCAGCAACTCGTTCGCCTGCACCACGACGCCGAACCGCCGTCCTCGCTGCTCGTGACCACGGCCGCGGGTTGGCCGGAACTCATACACGTCACCGCGGAGCACGCATGCTCTCCATCATTGCGGCGACCTCGCGCATCTCGCGACGATCCACCTCATCGGCCTCAAGGGCTGCCACCTCGGCGGCAAGAGCCTTTCCCCGCTGGAGCCGAGTCGCGCTGTCAATGATTGCTCGGCGGATGGCCTCGGAGCGACTGAGGCCGGCGGCCTCCAGCTGCGTCAAGGCACGCAATGCCTCTTCATCCAATCGCACGCTGATCGCCACCACAGCCGTCAGTGTATCGCGAATCGTCATACACGGCGGGAGGCGAAGCGTTGTGCCTATTCGAACCCAGGCGGGCACTGGCGGCGTATAGCGCCCGTGCTCACCGTGTGCCGGCCCTCACTGATCGCGCGCTTCCCGGCTCCATCGCGTCCCTCGGATTAGCGATGTCGATCATTCGTGGACGTCGGAGCGCCGGGAAAGTCCCGCAGACGCCAGCCGTTACGGGCCTTTTTAGCTTTGGTGGGGGCGTTCGGGCGGCGTGGCAACTGCTTGACGCCTCGTTCTGCCGGGCGACGACCAAGAGTCAGCCAGCGTCTGCTCGCCCGAGAAGCGCGTCACGGCCGGGCAACAGCTGACGATTCAACGTCGCCTCGTGGGGCGTCACGTTCGGGCTTGCGAGCGATACCAGGCGATCTTGTCGCGGATGTGTTGCTGCTGTGCGCGCAGCGCGCCAATCTGCTGTTCCACGGCGTGATCGTGGTTCTCGAGCACGGCGATGCGCTCGCCGATCGTGTCATCTCCGCCGCGGCACAACTGCGCATAGCGCAGCATGCCGGCGATCGGCATGCCAGTGTCGCGCAGGCAGCGCAAGACTGCGAGCCAGTCGAGGTCGTCGTCGGTGAACGCCCGGCGGCCGCCTGCCGTGCGGGCGATGTCGTCCAGCAGGCCGATGCGCTCGTAATAGCGCAGAGTGTCGAGACTGAATCCGCTCTTGTCCGCGGCCTGACCAGGTGAGTACACGCCGCGCAGCTTAGCTTGACCTTGAGCGCGCGCTAGGTTGCAGACTTGAGACATGAATCTTGCACTCGGCGCGATGTACTTTGGAACCCGGCAGGACGAGGAGACCTCGTTCCAGATCCTCGATCGGTTCGTTGACGGCGGCGGCACCGTCATCGACACGGCCAACGCCTACTCGTTCTGGACGGACCCGAGCGGGCTCGGCGGGCAGAGCGAGGCGCTGCTCGGACGCTGGTTGGCGGCCCGTCCCGGTATGCGCGACCGTATCGTCCTGAGCACGAAGGTGGGGGCAGCGCCCCGGGTGCCGGGCGGATATCCGCACAACGTGGAGGGCTTGTCGGCGGCGGCGATCAAGGATGCGCTACATGGCAGCCTCGAACGGCTCGGCACGGACCGGATCGATCTGTACTGGACCCATATGGACGACCGTTCCGTGCCGGTCGAGGAGACTGTAGGCGCGCTCGGCGAGCTCGTCGCAAGCGGCGTCGTGCATCGGCTGGGCGCCTCGAACCACGCAACGTGGCGCGTCGAGCGGGCGCGGCAGGCGGGGCGCGCCCTGGGGACGGCGACCTACGCGGCGCTGCAGTTGCGGCACAGCTACCTTCAGCCCCGCCCCGGCATGCCGGTCCACGATCACCCGCACGGATCGGTAACGGCCGAGACGCTGGACTACGCCCGCGCGGAGCAGCTCGACATCTGGGCCTACACACCGCTGCTCGGAGGCAGCTACGTCCGGCCCGACCGGCCCCTTCCCGAGGCGTACGACCATCCCGGCACGACGCGGCGGCTCGCTGCCTTGGACGACGTCGCCGCCGAACTCGGCGCCACGCGCAATCAGGTCGTGCTCAGCTGGCTGACCGGCGGCTCCCCGGCCATCACGCCGATCGTCGGTGTCAGCACCCTCCCTCAACTTGATGAAGCACTGCGCGGAGCGAGCCTCGCCCTGAACGACGACCAGCGCCGTCGACTCGACGCGGCCGGCTGAGATCCACCGTGCGGACAAGCACGTCGACCCACGGCACGCGCCGACGTCCGGGCTGGACCCGTACCGGAACAAGCACGATTCTCTTGGCCGACCACGACCTGACGTCGGCGGGATGCTTGCCGAGGTGGACCGCGTCGGCAACCTCATCGCCGTCGGGAAGTGCAAGCACCGCGATCACTGCCGGCGCCCTAGGTTTTGCGGGAGGGTTCCTCGTCGGTCATGAGGCTCGCGTAGGCGGCGGCGAAGCCCTCACGCCATGTCGGGTGGCGCGGTACCCAGCCCAGCACGCGCTTGGCCTTGGCGTTGGAGGCACCGCGCGCCTCGGTGCCCATGAGCACCGCTGCCTGGCCCGCGATCACTCGGGCGAGCCATCGTGGAACGTGCCGGGGCGGTTCGGCTCCGAGGGCAGCCGCGAGCACCGGTAACCAATCGCAAACGGGGGCTGGTTCGTCATCCACGATGTTGTAGATGCCGGGACAATGCTGCTCGATCGCAAGCACCGTAGCCGCGGCGGCGTCATCGAGATGGACGAACGACATGATGCCGCCGCCGTCACCGACGATCGGGAACTGCCGCTTGCGGATCGGCGAGATCAGCCCGTCGTTCACGTCGCCGTAGAAGCCGCCATAGCGGAGCACGGTCCCGCCCGCCTCCGTCACTACGCGGTCGAGGTGTGCCATGGCCGCATAGGTCTGCTGTGCGCGCGGGGGCGGGTCGGTGTCGAGCGGATCGTCCTCGGTCTTCACCGGACCGCCCACGCGCGCGTACCTCGACGGCGCGAAGCTCTGCGCGACGAAGCGGGGCGCGCCGGCCTCCCGCGCTGCAGCGAGCAGCGCGTCGGTGCCTGCGGTGCGCAGCTCGTTCGTGTTCGCGAAGGTGCGATCGAGGCTGCGACCGAACCGGGCGTTGCCCAGGGCGGTGGCCTCGTGGACGATGGCGTCCGGCCTGCTGCCGAGTACGACGTTGCGGACAGCGCGAGCGTCGAGCAGGTCGAGTTCGATCGACTCCACCCCCAGCGCGCTCAGCCGTTCCGCGCCCGCGGCGGAGTGGACGGTGCCGAGCACCTCGTGCCCGCGTTCGACGAGTTGGCAGACAAGGCGGCGGCCGAGTGCACCGCTTGCCCCCGTGATGAAGACCTGCATCTGCGTTCCTCCGTGTCACACTCCCCTGGTCCAGGGGGTCTTCTTCATGTGACACGTGACGGAGTGAGAACGTGACCGATGGACGGTAGCGAGCGGCTGGCGCAGCGCTTCGAGGAGCACCGGCCGCGGTTGCGGGCGGTGGCGTACCGGATGCTGGGATCGACAGCCGAGGCCGACGACGCCGTGCAGGAGACGTGGCTGCGGCTGAGTCGGGCCGGGGACGACGAGATCGACAATCTCGACGGGTGGCTCACGACGGTACTGACGCGGATCTGCCTCAACGTGTTGCGGTCCGCCGAGCAGCGCCGCGTGGACACCTACGGGGTGCACCTGCCCGATCCCATGGTGGTGCCGGACCGTGATCTCGAACCCGACCAGGAAGCGATCCTGGCTGACTCGATCAGCCTGGCCCTGCTCGTCGTCCTCGACACGCTCACGCCCGGCGAGCGGCTGGCGTACGTCCTGCATGACATGTTCGCCTTGTCCTTCGAGGAGGTCGCCGCAATTTCCGGACGCACCGCCGCGGCCGCACGACAGCGCGCCAGCCGGGCCCGACGACGCGTGCGGGAGGCAGCGATCCCGCCCGTGAACCCGGATCGCCGACGCGGACGTGAGGTCGTCGACGCCTTTTTCGCTGCCGCTCGAGGAGGCGACCTCGAAGCGCTCGCGCGCGTGCTCGATCCGGATGTCGTGCTTCGCGCCGACTACGGTGATCGGCGGCGCGGCAAGATCGTGCGGGGAGTCACCGCGGTCTCGAAGATGGCGCGAGCGCCGCAGGGTGCACATCTCCACCGCGTCCTCGTGAACGGCGCACCAGGGGCGGTCGTCACCATTCATGGACGGCCGTTCTCCCTCATGGCCTTCGCCGTCACGAACGGCAGGATCATCGAGATCGACGCGATCACCGACCCCGAACGTGTCGCTCGGATCGCTTCGCCCGTGCTTGGGTGATGAACGCGGTGCGCCGAGCCGGCGACGCCGGCGATGGCGAGCAGGAATCGCGTCGGCTGGTCCGCTCGAGGAACGCCCTCGACCTGTCGCATCTCCAGAGTCATGTTCCCGATGATTGCTTTCGCCGGGCCGCGGCTCATTCGCGCGGCAGGCCGGTCGGTATGTCTTCGGCTTGAGGACTTGGTCGCGACGGCTCTCGACGACCGTGCTCGCGCCTGATAAGAACTTCGACCACGATCAGGTTGATGACCCAGCCCAGTGTTTGACCCACCGGAATCATCGACGGCGCACGATCGCCGATCGATGCCGCTCCAGCTCCACTGAAGGGGATCTGGACCAGCAAGAGGAGGGGAACCAGGATGCGCGAGGTGACCGCAAGGAACGTCAGCGCGTAGTTGCGCATCATCCATTCACCGTGACGATCGAACTCATGCTGGCGGCCGGCCCGGTAGGCCAGACCTCCGGTGATCAACCACAAGGCGGCAGCTGTGATCAGGCCGATTTGGGTGAGGGTGCGACCAAACCACACGGCGACCGGAATCGTGGTGACAGCCGACGGCCCGACTCCGACGAACAGGTAGACCCGGCCGAGCGCTCGGTGGAGCGGCTTGTGCGCCCGCACCTTCGGGATGAACTGCAGCGAGCCGAGCAGGAGCGCGACGGTGGCAGTGCAGATGTGCGCAACCAGTACGCCGTAGTGCAGCTGGCTGCCGTGCGCATCAATCCGACTGCTGCTGATATCGAGGCCCAGGTAGGGGTAGATGAGCACCAGGCTGAAAACGACGGCGACGACGAGCAGCCAGCCCCTTGACCTTCGCATCGTCCCCTCTGCCTGGCTCGCTCGACGGCCTGATAACTCCAAGGGTGTAGATGGGCGGCATCGGCCGCGTCGTGCGGGAGTCGCAGTCTTGCCATCCGCGTGTCGACGTACCTGGCGGGAGGAGGATCCATAGGTTCACTGCACCCCGCGGCTTCAACGCGGTACCTCGACGCGGAAACGTGACCTTCGGCTGCGCTCTCCGACGTACGCCGCTCAGGCTGGTTGGATCAGCCTGGACTGGTAGGCGAAAACCACCAGTTGGGCACGGTCGCGGGCTTGCAGCTTGACCATCGCGCGGCTGACATGGGTGCGCGCGGTAGCCGGACTCAGGACCAAGTCGGCCGCGATCTCGTCGTTCGACATGCCCTGGGCGACCAGGGCGACGACCTCGCGTTCCCGGTCGGTCAGGACACACATCGTCGCTGGGACAAGCGACGGTCGTGCGGGGCGCGACGTGAACTCGGCGATCAACCGGCGCGTCACGCTGGGCGACAGGAGCGCCTCACCGGCGGCGATCTCACGCACCGCACGGACCAGATCGGCGGGTTGGGTGTGCTTGACCAGGAACCCGCTCGCTCCGGCGCGCAAAGCCTCGAAGACGTACTCATCCAGCTCGAAGGTGGTCAATACCAGCACTTTCACCGCGCTCAGGTCGGGGTCGTCGCTGATTCGCCGGGTAGCGGCCAACCCGTCCACGCCCGGCATCCGGATGTCCATCAACACCACGTCCGGACGCTGCGCGCGGGTCATGACGAGCGCAGCTGAGCCGTCATCGGCCTCGCCGACCACGCACATGTCGTCCTCGGCGGAGAGGATCATCGCGAACCCGGCGCGCACCAGCGGCTGGTCGTCGGCGAGCAGCACCCGGATCACGCGGCGGCCTGCCAGCAGGCCGCCACACGAAACCCACCTGTGCCGGTGGCCGTGGCCTCTAGACGACCACCAGTGGCGGCGACCCGCTCGGCCATCCCGCGCAGCCCCACCCCAGTGCCGCAGACCGACTCATGCGCGGCCGGACCCGGGTCGGTGATCTCTACCTCCAGCCCACCGTCCGACCCCACCGCCACCAACACCCGAACCTCCCGGGCCTGCGAGTGGCGCAACACGTTGGTCAACGCCTCCTGCACCACCCGGTACGCCGCGGTCCCCACCACCGGCGCGATCCCGGCAAGCGGGCCGTCCTGGCTCACCGCGACGCCCAGCCCGGCTCCCCGGATGCCATCCACCAGCCGGCTGATGTCGGCAAGGCCCGGCGTCGGCGCCCGGTCGGCGGGACTGCCGTCCTGGCGCAAAATCCGCAGCATCGCGCTCAGCTCGTCGAGCACTTCGCCGCTCGCGCGTTGGATGACCGCCAACGCATCGGCGGCCGCTTCCGGTCGGCGAGCCACCACGTGTGCCGCAGCACCGGCCTGCACGTTGATCGTCGCCATCGCGTGCGCGACGCTGTCGTGCAGATCGCGGGCAATCCGCAACCGCTCCTCGGCAGCCCGCCGCGAGGCCACCTCCTCACGCGACCTTTCCAGAAAACGAGCCCGCTCAGCGAGCCCGGCCAGCCGAACGCGCCGGCCACGCAGTTCGATCGACTCCACCCCTGGCGTGCTCAGCCGTTCCGCGCCCGCGGCGGAGTGGACGGTGCCGGACACCTCGTGCCCGCGTTCGACGAGTTGGCAGACGAGGCGGCGGCCGAGCGCACCGCTTGCCACCGTGATGAAGAGCTGCATCTGCGTTCCTCCGTGTCACACTCCCCTGGTCCAGGAGGTCCTCTTCATGTGACACGTGACGGAGTGAGAACGTGACCGATGGACGGCAGCGAGCGACTGGGTCGACACGATGATGCTGAGGGCTGATGGCGACCAAGCCCGAGACCGGGACAGTCCGGTCGCGTATTGGGTTCGCGTGGTGCTGTGCCGAGTGGGAGTCCAACTGCCTGAGGTCGGGCGTGCCGTGCCGTGGCCCGAGGTGGTCGAGATGGCGCAGGTGGCCGAGCGCGGCGGGCTTGATTCGATCTGGCTGGTGACCACCTGCTCTACGACCTGCCCGACGGGCAGGTGCGGGGGCCGGGGGAGGTATGGACGGCGCTCGCAGCTCTAGCCATCGTCACCGAACGGATCGAGGTCGGCCCGCTCGTCGCTTCGACAAGCTTCCACTCGCCAGCGATGCTTGCCAAGCTCGCAGCCACCGTGGACGCCATTTCCGGCGGCCGGCTCGTTCTCGGTCTCGGCGCCCGACCCGATCACGGTCGAGTCGATCGAGACCGTCGCTGGGGTGGTCCGCCAGCTCCGGAACGGCTGAATGGCATCGCGTAGGGTTTCCGCCGGAGACGGCGGTTGATGCCAGCTGGAGCGTGATGAAGGGTGCCCCTCATGCCGAGGGCGGTTCGAGGCACGAGGGCGGCCAGTCCGACGCCGGCTGCCATCATAAGTCCGACCGGCCAGCCCGAATTGTCGATCACCCCACCCGCGGCGGGGGTGCCGAGCGCCGTCCCGAGGACCATTGCGCCGGACTGCCAGCTCAGCGCCTCGGCTTGCCTGCCTGGCGAGGCGACGGCCATGACGTCCGAGCTGATCGCGGCGTAGGTCGGGGCCACGAATAGTCCGTTGAGGCTCAGCAGCAGCGCATAGCTGACGCCGTTGCGGGCTAGGGCGGTCAGGGCTAGGGATCCGGAGAGTCCGGCCAAGAGCAGGCTGCTCGGTGGGCGGGTCGGTAGCAGCCCGAAAAGGATCCCGCCCAGGATCGAGCCGACGGCCCAGCCGGAGATGACAAGCCCGATCAGCTCCGGATGGTGCCAGCTCTTCATCGCCGCGACAGTCGAGAGTTCGCCGGCACTGTCGGCCAGTGCGCAGGCGAAGGCCATCGCCACGATGACGGCGAGAGCGATGCCACCGGGTGAGGGGTCGGGATTCTGCCCAGTTGGTTCGACCTCGTGTCCGCCTGCGGGTGCGAGCGATGGCTGGAGCCACCACATCCACGCGCCTGCGAGGGCGTAGGTGACCAGGAACGCCGTCAGAGCCACCTGGTCGCCGAACAGGGAGGCAATCGCAATACCGCAAGCGGGCCCGAGCATGAACGCACCGTCGGCGGCGATGGCGTCGAGCGCCATCACCGTCGGTCGCAGCTGATCGTCAACCGCCGCGTCGAGCGACGCCCGGACCACGGCCAATGTTGGCAGTGCGAACAGACCTGACAAAGCCGACAGCGCCAGGAGGGGCCAATACCCGACCCACGGGATCGCCGCGCCTGCCAAGGTCAGAGTCGCGATGGAGGGTCCTAACGTTCGTCGCACCCCGACGCGTTCGAGCAGGCGTCCCCGCCACGGACTGCCCATCGCAGTCGTGATTCCGAGTGTTGTCGCCACGAAGCCGGCCATGGCGTACGTGCGATTCAGATCGTCGAGCACGTGAAGCACGACGATCACGGTCGCCGCCCCCCAGGGAACGCGAACGGCCAAGCCTGTCAGCAGCACCGAGGCAACGCCGGGTGTCCGCAGCGCCCGTGCGTAAGCACGCTGGGGCCGCCCGCCGCTGCATGTGACGCGTGCGGGTGGAGTCGATCCGGTCATCCGGACTTGATCTCGGCCCGGCTGACCCGCCAAACGCCGATGGCAAGCGGAACGATGATCCACAGGCTGGCGGCGAACAACAGTTGCAGCCAGCCGGTACCGGTGATCTTCTCGTCGTAAAGGTTTCCCGCGGCCTTGTTCATGTCGACCCATGACCCAGCGCGTCTCAGCGAACTGGTTGCGAACAGCGCGCTCCACAGCGTCGGCAGCACGTAGTACGAGACGACAGCTCCGGCGGTCATCAGGAGAGCCAGCCCGAACGCCATTCCCTCGATCAGACCGATGACCTGGACGAGAGTGATCTCGGCGATCCCGGACAGCCCGAACGACCAACTGCCGACGCCCTGCCGCAATTCGGCGCCGAGCAGATTCCCTACAGCGCAGGCGGCGAACATGACCCCTGTGACCATCAGCCCGAGACTGATCGTGGCCAAGGATTTCGCGAGTAGCACCCGTCCCCGGTTTGGGACGAGGGTGAACGTGACCAGGCCGGTGCGCTGGCTCCACTCGCTGGTCATCGCGAGCAGTCCCAGGGCGGGAAGCAGGATCTTCTCCGGGGTCGAGGAGTAGTCGACGAGCTTGTTGAAGGTCAGGTCCTGCCTGTTGAGGACGAACAGCATCACGGCGATCACGATCGGGGTGGCGCCGGTGATCGCGATCAGCAGCCAGCGGCTGGCGCGAGTGTCGACGAGCTTGCGCACTTCGGTGCGCCACAGTCGCGCGAAGGGGATGCTGTCTTCGCCTGCAACGGCCGACGCGGACCCCGTGGTGTGGAGCGTCATGCGGTCACGTCCTCTCGGGCGTCGTCGGCAGTGAGGTTCAAGAACAGCTCTTCCAAGCCGCCGCCACCCGGGCGGAGTTCGAGAAGTACGAGCCCCGCGTCGGCAGCGACACGGGCGACACTCGCTGCGTCGCCTGCCGCCGTGACGCCGCCACCTTCGGCCGGCGCGCATTCGATCCCGGCCGCCCGCAACGCGCGTGCCAGAGCCGAGGTGTCGGCGGCGCGGGCGTAGCTGCCCGCGCCAGCGAGCAGGTCGGCCTTTGCGCCCTGAGTGACGATGCGGCCGCGGGCGATCACCACGAGTTTGTCGGCCACGACCTCGATCTCGTGCAGGAGGTGGGAAGACAGCAGCACCGCGCCGCCGGCATCGGCGAACTCGCGGAGCAGACCGCGCATCCAGTGGATGCCGGCCGGGTCGAGGCCGTTGGCCGGTTCGTCGAGGACCAGCACGCGCGGGTCGCCGAGCAATGCGTGGGCTATGCCAAGCCGTTGCCGCATGCCCAGGGAATACGTACCGGTGCGCCGGTCGGCCTCGCTGGCGCTGAGACCGACCTGCTCGATCATCTGTCCGACCCGCTCGGTGGGAAGGCCCATCAGCATCGCGCCGAGGGTGAGGACTTCCCGTCCGGTGCGTCCCGCGTGCTGGGCGGCAGCGTCGAGGAGTACCCCGACGCGCCGGCCGGGGTTGGCCAGTTGCGGGTACGGTGCGCCGAGCACGGTCGCCCGTCCGGCGCTCGGCCGGGTCAACCCGACCAGCATCCGCAGCGTGGTCGATTTCCCGGCACCGTTCGGGCCGAGAAAACCGGTGACGGACCTGAAGGGCACGTTGAAGGACACGTCGGCGACCGCCGTGTGCTTGCCGTAGGCCTTGCTCAGCCCGGCGATCTCGATTGCCGATGGGGCGAGCGAGGCACCGATCTGCGGTTCTTCTGAAGTGAGGTCCATGCCGGCAACCGTCGCGAACCGTGGCGCGGCTGTCGTCGACGCGGCAACGTAACTTGCGGCTGCGCTCTCCGGCGTACCCCGCTCAGGCTGGTTGGATCAGCCCTGGGTGGTTCGTCCTCGGCGGAGAGGATCATCGCGAACTCGGCGCGCACCAGCGGCTGGTCGTCGGCGAGCAGCACCCGGATCACGCGGCGGCCTGCCAGCAGGCCGCCACACGAAACCCACCTGTGCCGGTGGCCGTGGCCTCTAGACGACCACCAGTGGCGGCGACCCGCTCGGCCATCCCGCGCAGCCCCACCCCAGTGCCGCAGACCGACTCATGCGCGGCCGGACCCGGGTCGGTGATCTCTACCTCCAGCCCACCGTCCGACCCCACCGCCACCAACACCCGAACCTCCCGGGCCTGCGAGTGGCGCAACACGTTGGTCAACGCCTCCTGCACCACCCGGTACGCCGCGGTCCCCACCACCGGCGCGATCCCGGCAAGCGGGCCGTCCTGGCTCACCGCGACGCCCAGCCCGGCTCCCCGGATGCCATCCACCAGCCGGCTGATGTCGGCAAGGCCCGGCGTCGGCGCCCGGTCGGCGGGACTGCCGTCCTGGCGCAAAATCCGCAGCATCGCGCTCAGCTCGTCGAGCACTTCGCCGCTCGCGCGTTGGATGACCGCCAACGCATCGGCGGCCGCTTCCGGTCGGCGAGCCACCACGTGTGCCGCAGCACCGGCCTGCACGTTGATCGTCGCCATCGCGTGCGCGACGCTGTCGTGCAGATCGCGGGCAATCCGCAACCGCTCCTCGGCAACCCGCCGCGAGGCCACCTCCTCACGCGACCTTTCCAGAAAACGAGCCCGCTCAGCGAGCCCGGCCAGCCGAACGCGCCGGCCACGCAGCGCCTCACCGAGTAGGACCCCGACCGCCAGCCATCCCACGAAAACCAACGGGATCAGCGGTCCAATCGTTGTCCCGGACACGCGGGCCGTAACGCTGACCGCCGCGAGCAGGCCGGCCGCGGCGACGAGCGCGGCCCGGCGGGTGCCCTGCCAACTCACCGCGGCGATGGCCACCCAGCCAGCCAGCCACACCGGCCCGTTCGGGTAGTTGCGGGCCTCGAACACGCACAACACCGCAGTCACGACGACGGTCGCCGCACGCGGCCACCGTCGCGACGCCCCCATGCTCAGCCCGGCCGCCACCAACGACACGTAGCCGAGCGAGTCCAGCGACCGCGCCCCGTGCCCCGGCCGGATGTGTGAGGAGATCAGTACCAGCAGCGCCGCGGCCACCGCTGCGGAAACCGCCTCGGCCACCCAGCCCAGATGCGACCTGGGCGGCTGGGGGTCGTCCCCAACCACCGGACATGCCGCTGGCTCGGCACTGACCACGGGCGCCGGCAGCGGCGCAGCCACGGGTTCAGCGGTGCGGCCGGTCAGCCACCGGCCGTGCACAGCGTTTCGCGGCGTCACGCCGAACCTTGCCTGCGGCTCCTCCGCGGCACTCCGCAGGACAAATGCAGCGCGCTCGACGCCAGCAGCACCGCGATCGACCGCTCGGCGGGACGACCACCTGGGGCGCGGTCGACTCGATTCGCCGGAGCCGCTCGGTCAGTTCTCGACACGCGAGCAGTCTCCAACCGTCTCCGGACCTACACATCGTTTGCCACGCGTCACTCGCGACTACGACCCAGTACGTACACGATGCCGGAATGGCGGGCCGAACCGTTGCGCTCCCGCCCGTGATCTCCATGACAAGAGGCGACTTGACATTGGCGAATCACAGCGTGGCCTCGACGATCGGCACCGGCCGACCGCACGGAAGCGGCTGCTGATGGCTTCGCGGCGCATCACCCGGCGGTGGTGCTCCCCCATGTCGGTGACACCCGAACGACCCGTATCACGGTCCAGGCATGAGCTGCAGTTCGCGCTCTCGTCCTCTGCGCTACGTCCCGGGACGTAGCGCAGAGGTACGACGCGCGGTGGATGCGGCGGAGTCGGGTGTGGCGGCAGGGTTTACCGCTGTGCCTGAATCGCGCGATCCGCGGGTCGTCGCCCGGCGACGTGCGATGCCGCGCGAACTTCACCGTCCTACGTGGCCCTTGTCTTCTGCCATGGGCTCAAGGGCCGGCCCGGGCGAGCGGCATGCCCTGTCGGCTGTCGACCCCCGGATAACCGAAAGAAGGAATGACGCCGGTGATCGCGCCTGTCTTACCGCCCGGAACCAGTGCCCGTAGGTTCTCGATCGTCGCCGTTCCGACCAGCGCCGGCTCGCACAACGCCGGGCAGGAGCTCGCACCCGCCGCGTGGCTGGACGCCGGATTGGTCGACGGGCTGCGCGCACACGGCCACGACGTGACTGATGCCGTTCGTCTGCCGGTCCGTCCCCACCGCGCCGTCGATCGCGTCGACGGAGCGCGAGACCTCGACCGGGTCCGCGAGATCGCGCTCGCGACCGCCATCGCGGTTCGGGAGGTCGGCAACGACAGGATCCCGCTCGTCGTTGGCGGAGACTGCACGATCACGCTCGGTGCCGTCGCGGGGCTGGCCGCCGTGGGGCCGATCGGTCTCCTCTACTTCGACGGCGATGTCGACCTGAACACGCCCGAACGCAGCGCCTCCGGGGTCCTCGACACGATGGGCATGACCCACCTGCTCGGCGGTGGGCTGGCGGCTCTGGGCGGAATCGGTGCACGCACTCCCCTGATCGCCGATGAGCACGTCGAGCTGTTCGGATTTGACCCCGCCGAACTCGATCAGCATCAGTGGACGCAGATTGCCGCGCGTCGACTCTCGGCAACGCCCGCCGAATCGGTCCGCGCGGACCCTGCGACGGCGGCCCGAGCCGCCGTCGAGCGGCTGGCAGCAAAGGTCGACCGCATTGTCGTGCACTTCGACGTCGACGTCCTCGACGCCGGGGCGTTTCCGCTCGCCAACTTCCCGCACTTCGGTGGGCTCACGTTGCACGAAGCGGCCCTATGCCTGCGCGTGTTCCTGCGCCGGCCGGAGCTGGCGGCGCTGGTGATCACTGAGGTGAACCCGACCCACGACCCAGACGGGACGCTCCTCGCCCGGCTGCGCGACGCGGTCGTCGGCGCGCTCCGGCTGAGCAGCGTCCAGTGATGATGGCTACGCAATACCCAAACGGCAGATCGACAGGAGGAGGGCTGCAATGTTCGTGGTGACCGGGGCGACGGGGAACGTGGGTCGAGAGCTGGTCGGGGAACTGGTACAGCGCGGGCTCCCCACGCGGGCGCTCGTACGCAGTCCGACTGCCTCGCTGCCCGAGGGAACTGAGATCGTCGTGGCCGATCTCACCGATCCCGCCTCGACCCACTCGGCCTTCGAGAAAGCGGACGCGGTCTTCCTGCTGCCGGGGTATCCCGGGCTGGCTCAGGCCGCACGCTCCGCCGGAGCGAAGCGCATCGTGCAACTATCCGGCGGCAGCGCCGGCGCGAGCGACCTCAGCAATGCCATCACCCGGTACATGAACGCCTCCGAGGCCGAGATGCGGGAGAGTGGCCTCGAGTGGACGGTGCTTCGACCTACTGCCTTCATGTCCAACATGCTCCGCTGGGCACCGCAACTGGCGGAGGGCGACGTGGTACGTGTTCCGTTCGCCGACGTGCCGGTAGCTTGCGTGCATCCGGGCGACGTGGCCGCCGTGGCCGCCGCCGCCATGGTCGATGGCGGTCACACCTTCATGATCTACCGTCCGACCGGGCCGCATGCCCTGCTCCCGACCGAGCAGGTGCGCATCCTCGGCGACGCGATCGGCCGAAACCTTCACGTTCAGGCCATGTCCAACCGCGAGGCCCGCCAGGCGATGCTGGCCCACACTCCGCCACCGTACGTGGCTGCCTTCTTCGACTTCTACGTCAATCGATCGCTCGACGAGACGACGGTGCGTACGACCGTCGAGGATGTCACTGGGCGCCCGCCCCGCACCCTTTCCACGTGGATCGCCGACAATCGTCCTCGATTGCCGGTAGCCGAGGCAGACCGACCGTGAGGCTTGACCGTGCGCTGCTGTTCCGGCTGGCGAGCAGTGAGGCCTTGGAGAGGACGGTCAAGGCCCTGCCAGGCGGTGAGAGGGCGGCGTGGCGGGCGGCGTCTCGATACGTAGCCGGCCGGAGCCGCGACGAAGCATTGAACACCGCCAACGACCTGCTGGCGCGGGGGCACGGCGTCAGCGTCGACCTCTTCGGTGAGCTGGTGACTGACGCAGCTGGCGCCGACCGCGTGGTCGATGACTACGTCGCGTTGAACGACGTGCTGCCACCCGACGCGTGGCTCTCGGTCGACCTCACCCACCTGGCGCTCGACGTCGACCGGGCCGCCGCCGCTGACCGGCTCGTGCGGCTCGTCACCGCGGTCGGCCGCGGTCGTCGCGTACAGGTCGGCGCCGAGGCCGCGCGATGCACCAACGCCGTGCTCGCCTGCGTGCTCGAGGCGGCCGGACGCGGTTACGCCGAGCGGCTCGGCGCGACCGTGCAGGCCAACCTGCTCCGTTCTCCCGAGGACGTCGACCCTCTGGTCGCCGCCGGCGTGCACGTTCGGCTGGTCAAGGGCGCCTACGTCGAGAAGGCCGGCGTGCACCCGTTCGGCGAGGCCACCGACGTCGCCTTCCTGAAGCTTGCGTTCCGGCTCGCGGAGCAGAACGCCCCTTGGTCGATGGCCACCCATGACGGGCGCCTCCGGGAAGCGCTCTTGCTGGCGCTCGGGCCCACACCGGTCGAGCAGTTGCTCGGCGTCCGACCCGACGTTCTTGAACAGCTCCGTCAACGCGGCCTGCCGACGAGGGTCTACGTCCCCTACGGGGCGAACTGGTTCCGGTACTGGATGCGCCGCGTCGCCGAATCCCGCGGCGGATGATCGCCCGTCGGCGGCGCCGGTGACGCCACGTCCGGCCCTCGCGCCCGGCACCCCAGGCAGCCGCCGTGGCTACGACGACGTCCTGGCGCTCTCTTGTACGGCGCAAGCAAGCGGCTCACCCATCCGAGCGGAACAAGCCCGACCCACTCGCCTCAAGCCCGCGTTGTCAGCCCGCCGGCGGAGGATTGCAGCCGTGGAAACGACCGATCCCCACCAGGACTTCGCCTCCATGCTCGGAGCACACCTCACCAGCGAGAGACCGACGACTTCTACCGGACCGCGTGCACCATCGCCGGCTACGTCCTGTTCGCCCGGAACGGCCCCGGCCAGAGCGGCGACACCCTCAACCAGCCCGCGTGTCGATCGAACGAAGCGCTGTCGCCGGAGTTTGAACCGACGCCCACCCTCGACGATGAGGACGCCACGAGGTTCGACCGAGCACTTCCGGGACCCATGTCGACGAATGTTCAAGTCATGACTCGAAACAGGGTGACAAGGCAGTGACAAAGGCAGCTGCGGTCGTCAGGGCGTAGGCGCAAAGCCCCTATAGCTATTGACTTGTCTTGTGGTGAAGCGTTGTTCCTATTCGAACCGCCGCGAGCTGCCCCAAACCCTGCGCACGTTACTAATCGCAGGCCCAGCACGGTAAGCAAGGCGTGGCAACAAGGCCACCGCAAGAACCGACGTCCTCGGCACGACCAGCTCCGGCGAGCGCCCGCGTCGCGTCACCTTGGGATCCCGCTACCTCAGGACGAAACGACGCCGGTCGAGCACCTTGAAGCGCCCCAGGTTCTCTGCCGCTCCTATGCGGGTTGCGGCTCGTGGTTGATCGCCGTGTAGTGGGCTTGGCGGCGTCCACCGCGTCGTCCCGTGAGCCAATCACGCCCGGCGGTATCAGCTATGCTCCGCCTCGCGGTCGAGCAGAGGTGTCAGATTCTCGATAGACGCGGGATCGGTAATGAAGGCGACACGCACGCGCACGCCGTCCAGAAACTCCAGGGCGGCCAGATCGCTCTTGTCGGGCGCATACACGCTGCAAGAACGTCCGTGCTAGCCCCGGCACCCCACCGCAAAGGGGAGCGAGCCGGTCGGGTCGTTCACCACGACGATCCAGCCGGTGAGGAAGCGGGGGGCGGTACCAGCACCCGTCGGCACGCCACCAGGTGCGGCGATGCGTAAGCCGGAAAATCCCACGAGCCAGACGGGACCCTTATCAAAGACCGACGCTAGTGCATCGCCCGCATTCACATCTGCAGCAGGGGCAGTTACGTCCGCGAACACGGCCGCCGCCGGAGCTTGGTTGAGGAAGGAATGAGCGGCGCGAGCCGCCACGATCGCTGCTGTGGATCCCAGCACAGGCACGCGGGAAGTGCCTGCCATCGATAGATGCGCCGCCTCCAGACATTGGGTCATCCAAGACGGCACCGTAGGCGTCGATGGTGTCATGGCAACGGGTGCTGGCGCTTGAGACGAAGTCAGTGAGGACGCTAGCGCTTGCCGCGGCTTTCCGCCGCGGCCGTTGGCCAGCGCCGCGGAGACGCCGACAGTTATGATGACGACGATAGCAATCGTCATGGCGGCGAACAGGCTCCGAGCTTTCCCGGATCGCATTGGAACTCTCCTAGCTCGAGCAAGCAGAATCGTATGTGTAGAACGCATCGTTTCCCACGGTCATCTTCATCCAACTCCACCACGGTAGACCGCTACTATTCGTGGATGACAAGTTGTTGGGTGTCAAGGCGAGCGCGTCGGTGTGATAGACGCCAGATGTGTCGTAATAGCCTAGATTGGCAAAGGCCTGCTGGGCGTTCGTTCCTCCATACGCCTGATCATTCGTGTCGTGCGTCTCGGCAGCGACCGCAATTGAATTAGCCCGCCAACTCACGTCGGCGACTTCGAGCTCCGTCGATCCCTGGTACATCTGAACCTCGTCGCCCACACCAGGGACGTAAAGGCTCTTAACGTTGAACGTTGAGGGCGTTCGAGGCTGGTTACGAAACTCATCCACGGGATAGAGGTCGCTCTGCCCGCAGTCTCCATATTCGGTGAAGACGCTGTCTTGGGAGTCGCCCGGCATCTGCACAAATCCCGCCTGCGCTAGGACATAAGATGTATACGGGGAGGTCCCTACCGTGCAGCCCGTGTAATACAACATCTGCCATGCAGACGAACTACTCCCTTGCGACTGCTCGACATAGGGCGTGTACCAATTTATCTTCGCGCCGCCTAGTTGGACAGCCACGTTTGATTGGACTCCGCCCTGATAGTGGCTGCCCTGGCTGGGATCGGCGGTGCGGCCGGGGTTGCAGATTGCGAAGGCCGGCGATGCGTTGAGGAAGAGCAGTAACGCGGTGATGCCCGCGATTGCCCCGCCGGCCGACGTTAGCCTCGCTAGGCGACTGTGAAACCTCATCCGAGCGGTCCTCCCCAGTGATGCTCCGCGTGAACGAGACCTGCTCAACGCGCCCCTCGGCGGCGGTCGACCAGCCCCACTCCCCGGAAGCATCTATTTGTCTAGCTTTCTCCGTCTGAGGCGGACTATACCCATATCGGTGCATCACGTCGAGCTTGACTGATGAGGGTGGAACTTGGGCTTTCACTCCCGTTCGAGGCGTTCGGTATGACTTGCGGCTCGAGGTTCGGACTTGATGTCGCCGGCGCTGCCGTGCCGTACGGGGGTTCGATATCCACCTCGATCGATGCGAGAGGCAGTCTTGGACCGGTGCAGAGCGAAGTGGCCGGATTGGGACTGCCGCAGCTCACAACACGGGACACTGTTAACGTGGCGGTCCCGGGTCTGGTCGCCGTGTAATCGACAGCGGTGCCAAGCACGGGCCCCTGCTTGGCTAGGGCCAGTCCGGGACTACCCCCGTTGAATCTGACCTTACTGGCACAAGGCCCTTGTGCACTTAGCATCAGATCTTGGCCGACCTTCAATACAACATGGATTCGGGCGTTGTCGCTGAGCTGGGTCGTCTTGCCGCCGGCCATCATGTCGAGCCGAAGTCCTGCGCACACTCCGTCGTTGCCCCGAACTCCGGGCGTCGGTGTGGTGACGCTGCGGACCACGTTCTGGTCCGGGCCACCGTGCAGGACGATCGGCAGCACGGCTGCGGTGGTGACTGCCGCAGCCGCGGCCGCCACGCCGCCCACCACACGGCTCCGATGGCGTCGATGAGCCTGGGACTGGACCTCGGCGAAGTCGATGGCGACTGGTGGTTCCGCTGTAACCGCGCGGAATATCTCTGACAGCCGAGGCTCAGTCATGCTTTCACCTGCTCTGCATAAACACCGAGGTTGGGATCGTCGCGCAGTCGGCTCAGCGCTTTTGCGGTCTGGCTCTTTACGGTGCCGACGCTGCAGCACAGCGCATCTGCGGCCTGCGACTCGGTAAGGTCTTCGAAGAAGCGCAGCACGACAACGGCACGTTGCCGGGGGGTGAGACCTGCCAGGGCGTCGCGCACGGCGAGTCTCACATCGGCCTGGTCGCTGCTATCACCGCAACCCGGGTACTCGGGGAGCGTCGCGGTCGCGACCTCAGCCTTCCACCGACGCCGTCGATACCACGACAGATAGGTGTTCAACATCGTCTTGCGCACGTAACTCTCCAAGGAATGCGGTCGACCGTCCGCACTGCCGCGGAGCCACGTGCGCACCAATGCTTCCTGAACGAGATCATGTGCCAAGTGCCAGTCGCCGGTGAGGAGCCAGGCGGAGCGCAGAAGGGCGGGCGAGCGGCCAGTCACGAAATCGTGGAAGCCCTCCGGCTCGTGCATCCAACCTCCCTCGAACGAACGGACCTCACTACCCATCGACGTCGTGAGCGCCACAATTGGTTGCCACTTGGGCAAACGTTTCCGTGGTGCCCGGGGGAGCGCGCACCGCTCGTGCGCCAGGTCGTCAATCTGTATGCCCCGGCGGGTACACCCTGGAAGGCGATCTTCGCCCGATCCGTCGTGATCTTCTTGCGAGGCCTGGTACGGGGCTCACGCTCGATAGGGATCACTACCGGTTGTCACGGGCGGGGTACTTCATCAGCGAAGCCCCCCTCCCTGGCGCGGCGGGTGGTGCCGGTAACGCCGCCGCCAACCTGCGCACGCGCCTCGACTACGGGCTCGGCTCCGCCCCCAACTCAGTCCCGCAGAACGGGCGGAACGCGAGGCAACCGTCGACGCCACCATCGACGACCTGATCGCCCCCACCACCATCCCCCGCACCGGCAGCGCCTCGGCCATCGACGCCACCGGCCAGTGGGCGTGGGGCCGCGGCACCCGCACCCCCGACCCCGGCGCCGAGAACGACAGCGAGCCGCTGCTCATCGACGGCTCCAAGCTCACCCCAGCCAACGCTGACGTCGTCGATGCCTCCTTGGGGCTCATCGACCGCACCCGCTCCCGGCACCCCTTCACCAGCCTGGCCGCCGACACGCTCTACACCAACCTGCGCGCCATCCACTGGGCCATCCCGCTCGCCGACCGCGGCATCGAACAAGTGCGTCACAAGGAGACCATCTCCCGGATCACCGATGCGGTGCTCGAGGAGATGACGGACTGGGCGGGCCGTCCACTCGCTGACGTCTACGCTGCGGTCTTCGTCCACGCCGTGGGGTGAATCTTCGGCAGCCCGATGTCCCAATCCCGGCAGTCGACGGGTTTGGGAGTGTGCAGTAGCCGGTCGCCGGCCTCGGCCCGGGGGGACGAGCGAGGCCCATTTTGAACGATTTCGGCCGCAGACCCCCGGTTCATAGGTGAGCCCGCCATGCAGACCGCTGTGACGAACGAAGGGAGTCGATGATCGCGAGCGTCGAACGTCAGGCGAGCTTGCGGATCGGCCTAGGTGCCGTCCGCAAGCGGCGAGGTGGTGTTTGCGCTGGTCAGCGCCGGTGTGATGGAGCGCCCAGGGCAGGCGACTGGATTGTCCTCGATGTTGATGTCCTCGACTGTCCTTCGCGTGGCGGCGGGGGCGGCCGGTGAGCCGAGACACGGACGCCGACGGCAGCACCCGACCGCGACCTGGATGCGGTGGTGGTGCACAAGCTCGACCGGCTGGCGCGCAACATGGAAGACCACATCGCCATCCGGGCGCTGCTGCGCAAACGCGGCGTCACCCTCATCTCGGTCACCGAAAACCTGCAGGAGACCGCCTCCGGACGGCTGGTCGAGGGCATCCACGCGTTGATGGCCGAGTTCTACTCCGCGAACCTGTCCGGTGAGATCAAGAAAGGCATGCGGCAGAAGGCCAAACAAGGCGGCTTCCCGCACACCGCCCCCCTCGGCTACCTCAACACCCGCGAGATCATCGCCGGCCGGACGGTTGCCCGCATCGTCCCCGACCCCGACCGCGCCCCCCTGATCACGGCCGCGTTCGACACCTACGCCACCGGCGACTGGACGCTGCAAACCCTCGCCGACGAACTCGCCCACCGCGGGCTGACCAACCGGCGTGGCACACCGCCGAAGCCGATCAGCTGGCAGGGCCTGGCGAAAATCCTCGCCAACCCCCTCTACACCGGCGTCGTGGAATGGAACGGCGCCCAACACCCCGGCAGCCACCAGCCCCTCGTCTCGGCGGAGACGTTTCGTAGGGTGTGTGAACTGCTCGCCGCCCGATCCGTGCGCGGCACCCGCGAACGCAAACACCCCCACTACCTCAAAGGCGTGCTGTTCTGCGGGGTGTGCGGGCGAAGGTTGTCGATCCAGCTGTCCAAAGGCCGCTACGTCTACTTCTACTGCCTCGGGCAAAGAACGACCCCACCGGCACCTGCCCGCGAACCCTACGTGCCCGCCGAACGCATCGAAACAGAACTTGAACACCTCTACACCCGCATCCAGCTCCCGTCGGCCTGGCTGCACCGGCTCCGCGAAGCGATGACCACCGAGGCGCTGCACCGTGAGCACCGCGACGCCGGCCAACGCGAGTTCCACGCCCGCCAACTCGCCCGCGCCGAAACCCAGCGCCGCAAGCTCCTCGACGCCTACTACGGCGGCGCCATCGACGTCCCAACGTTGAAGCGTGAGCAGGATCGGATCGGCGCCGACATCACCACCGCGCAAGATGAGCTCGCCGACCTCGACGCCAACCACGCGGAGTGGCAGCGGATCCTCGACCTCGCCATGCAACTGGCGACTCGCTGCGGCCAGGCCTACCGGCACGCCGACGACCCCACCCGCCGCCTGTTCAACCAAGCCATCATCGAGACCGTCCAGATCAAGGACGGCCGGATCGCCAACACGATCTGCCGTGCGCCCTTCGACGGGCTCTTCGGCATGGGCGAGTTCGAATACGAAACGCTGGTGGAGCTGAGGGGATTCGAACCCCTGACCCCCTCGATGCGAACGAGGTGCGCTACCGGACTGCGCTACAGCCCCAGAAGGGAGACGTCAGGCTACCATCCGAGCGCCGTCGTCCTGCCTGCCGACCGCCGGCCCGGTCGGCGCTGAGCCGCCGCGTCAGTCGCCGACCGCGCGACGGCGATTCAAGATCAGGTCGAGCTCGTCGTCCTCGACATCGGCGCCCCCGGCGCCCGCCGCAACGTTCGGCGACGACGCGATCCGACCCGAACCACTCTCGTCGAGAACCAGCTTGCTGCGGACATCACCGGTCTCGCCCGCGTCGTCGTAGGTCTTGGACCATTCGCCCGGCCGGGTGAGATCGATCGTGCCCGACTCGACGTCGGCTCGTGGCGCGCTCGCGGCGGGGCGTTGGACGACGGGCTTGGAGACGTATGTCGGGAGCGGGACCGGGACGGGTTCCCACCGAGAACCGTTGTCGGTGCCAGACGCGCTGACGGCCGGCGGCAGCAACACGTCGTCCCCGACCGGTGCGGGGTCGACCGCTTGGGTGGCGCGGCGAGGCGCATCGGCGTACGCATCGGCCGATCGGGCACGCGCCCCCACCGCACCGCCGACCTCGTCGGCGACGGCCGACCGGGCGCGGGTGGTCCGGGCGATGCGGCGCTGCCGCTCCTCGCGCGCCCGGATCGCCTCGCTGCGCAGGTGCACGAGGTACCCCGCGGTCGTGAGCAGCAGCGCGAGCGCGAACCACCAGCTGTCGAGCCCGAGGGTGGCGCCCACCGACACGGCGACCGTGAGCACGAGAAGCGCGAGCGCGTTGCGCCGGCGTCGCGCGACACGCTTCGCGCTGGAAGCAGCACCGGAGGGCACGGTGCCGGCCGACACGGCGCTGGCCGATGCGCGGCCGGGCCGCTCGGGCGCCGGCATCTTGGCCGGACGGCGAGTGGCTTGCCGCTGCCGGAGCTTGGCGTCTGGGTGATTGTCCACGGTTGGCCCCCAGTCTTCGCGACGAGGCATGACGACGTAGTGGCGGGCGTTGGACGACGGGCCTCGCCTGGAGAGCACGCGCATTGCGGCGGAGAAGCTGTCGACCGACCGACCGGCGTCGTCGGCTTCGTGGCGGTTGAGCCACATCGGCACGAGCACCAGAATCCAGATGGCGACGATGCCACCCATGATCAGGCCGGTCATTGCGGACCATACCGCTTCTCGCCGCGGTGACAGGTGAGCATCAGCATCGAGCCTGTCGCGACGATAGCTTCCACGCTTCGCCACGGTAGACAGGAGTGACTGGTGTGACGAGCACCGAAGCGGTGTGTCGCGCCTGCGCGTTTATGGCGGGGTGGCCGGATCGCCTGCCACGGTGGTCCCTGACACGTGCCCGCCGCTGTTCAACCACCGCCGCAGCAAGCCGTCGGGAACGTCTTCGACGGTGAGCGCGTACGACAAGTGGTCGCGCCAGGCGCCGGCGATGTGGATGTACCGACGGCGGGTGCCTTCGAGCCGGAATCCCAGCTTTTCCACGACGCGGCGACTCGCGGCGTTCTCCGGCCGGATGTTGGCCTCGATGCGGTGCAGGTCGGCCGGCCCGAAGCAGTGGTCGATGACCAGGGCCAGCGCCGTCGGCGTGATGCCCCGGCCCGCCTGCCGCCGCGCGATCCAGTACCCGACGTAGGCCGAGTTCACCGAGCCTCGGGTGATGGCACCGACGGTTACCTGGCCGACGAACTCCCCGGCGAGTTCCAACGCGAACGGGTACGCGAGACCGAGCCGCGCCTCGCGGCGCAGACCACGGATGGCGTCGACATAGCCGCGACCCGGGTCGTCTCGTGTCACTGCTCCGGGCGCCGTCGCTTCCCAGGGCTCGAGCCAGTCGCGGTCGGTGAGCCGGGCGATCCGCCAGTCGTTCGCGTCACGGGTACGAAGCGGCCGCAGCGCGACAGCGCCGTACTGCAGGTGCGCCGGCCAGCCGGGCGTCACGTCGAGGCCTCGGTCTCGCCAACCTGCTCGCCAACCTGCTCGCCAACCTGCTCGCCAACCTGCTCGCCAACATGGTTGCCGCCACGAAGCTGCGACACGGCATGCGCCAGAACCGGCGCGAGCACCGCCATGCCGTCTCGGACGGCACCGGTCGAGCCGGCGAGGTTGACGACGAGGGTGCGACCGGCGACCCCGGCCACGCCGCGCGAGAGCATGGCAGTCGGCACGCCGGCACCGCCCCGCCAACCGGCCGCCCGGATAGCCTCGGCCAACCCCGGGATCTGGTAGTCGAGCACCCGAACAGTCATCTCCGGCGTGCGGTCGCGCGGCGAGATGCCGGTGCCACCCGTCGTCACGACGACGTCGTAGGCCTGGGCGAGCGCCGCACGGAGCGCCGCCTCGACCGGCTCCCCATCGGGGACGACGAGTGGCGCACCGACGTCACATCCGGCGTCGGCGAGCA
Source organism: uncultured Actinomycetes bacterium (assembly GCA_963782965.1). Taxonomy (GTDB): domain Bacteria; phylum Actinomycetota; class Actinomycetes; order Acidothermales; family Acidothermaceae; genus CAWALV01. The sequence continues at coordinate 694,493 of CAWALV010000002.1, read as the reverse complement.
ACGACGCGAGCAACGAGCCGCCGCGATCTTCGTAGACGCCGGCTGCGGCGCGGTCGGAGACGGTCACGACGAGCGCCCGCGGCACGAGTGCGTCAGCAGGATGCGACGCCATGTCAGCCTCGCGAACCTCGCACCCAGCGGCCCGTCTTGCCACCGAGCTTCTCCTCGACGCGCACGTCGGTGATGCTCGCCTGTGGGTCGACGGCCTTCACCATGTCGATCAACGCGAGGCCGGCGACCGCTACTGCTGTCAACGCCTCCATCTCGACGCCGGTACGGTCGGCGGTGCGCGCCGTGGCGCGGATCTCGACCGCGTCGTCGGCAACGTTGAGGTCGACGCTGACTGCGTGGAGTGCGATCGGATGCGCGAGCGGTACGAGGTCGGGCGTGCGCTTCGCGCCCTGGATGCCGGCCAGCCGCGCGACGCCGAGCGCGTCACCCTTGGGCACACCCTCCCCGCGAAGCAACCGCACCACTTCAGCGGAGACCACGACACGGCCGCTCGCCGTCGCCGTCCGGGCTGTGATGTCCTTGCTCGAGACGTCGACCATGCGCGCCGCGCCACTCGCATCGACGTGGGTCAACTGCGGGGTCGAGCCGGCGGCGGGCGAGTCGGTCACGAGTGGCGCCGTTCGAGCATCATCGCCGACACGGTCACTCCGGCCGGCACGTAAGACGCGCTCTCGGGCACCACGATGAAGGCATTGGCGAGCGCGAGGTCGGCTACCAGGTGCGACCCCATGCCACCGACCGGCGTCACGACGTAAGAGCCTTCGCGGACCTCGATGCGCGCGCGCACGTAGGAGCGCTTGCCCTCGGTCTTGGTGATCGACTCGTTCAAGGTGGCCCGCACGAGTGGACGGTACAGGCGTTCGCGCCCGAGCATCCGCATGATCGCCGGCCGGACGAACACCTCGAAGGAGACGTATGCACTCACCGGGTTGCCCGGCAGGGTGAAGATGGGTATGCGGTCGGCGCCGACGTGACCGAAGCCCTGCGGCATACCCGGCTGCATCGCGACCTTCGCGAAATCGACGGTGCCGAGGCGCGACAGCACTTCCTTGACCGTGTCGTACGCGCCCGCGCTCACCCCACCCGTCGTCACGACGAGGTCGGCGCGCACGAGCTGGTCCTCGATGAGGGAGAGCAGGCGCACCGGATCGTCGGGCAGGATGCCGACCCGGTAGGCGATCGCCCCGCACTCACGTGCGGCCGCGGTCAGCGCGTAGCTGTTCGACTCGTTGATCTGCGCGGGCCCGGGCTCGACCCCGACATCGACCAACTCGTTGCCGGTCGAGAAGATGACGACCCGCGGCTTGGGGCGCACCCGCACCCGGGCCCGGCCCATCGCGGCGAGCAGCCCGAGCTGCGGGGCGCCGAGGGATGCTCCCGCCTTGAGTGCGGTCTCCCCGGCAGTGACGTCCTCGCCGGCCCGGCGGATGTTCTGCCCGGGCTGAGCCGGGCGGTCGATGCGCACGTGCGCAACGCCACCGTCGGTCCACTCGACCGGGACGACGGCGTCGGCGCCGACGGGCACGGGCGCGCCCGTCATGATGCGCACGCACAGTCCGCTGTTGACCGTGTAGATCCCGCCGCTGCCGGCCGCGACATCACCGATGACGGGCAGCAGCACTGGGTTGTTCGGCGACGCGGCGGTCGTGTCGGCGCTGCGCACGGCGTAGCCGTCCATCGAGGAGTTGTCGAAGGGCGGCAGCGCACGGCCGGCGATGACGTCTTCGGCGAGCACGCACCCGTGGGCGTCGAGCAGATTCACCTCGAGGTCGGGCAACGGCGCGAGCTGCCCCAACACATGAGTGAGGTGTTCGTCGACGCTCCTCACCCGCGCTGCTCCGGGGTCTTCGTCTCGTGGTCGCGCACGAACTCGCGAAGCCACGACATGAGGTCAGGACCGAGGTCTTCACGTTCGGCCGCCAACCGGATCACCGCCCGCAGGTAGTCGCCCCGGTCGCCGGTGTCGTAGCGGCGGCCACGGAACAGCACACCGTGCACGGGACCGCCATCGCAATCACGCCCGGCGAGTACCCGCAACGCGTCGGTCACCTGAATCTCGCCACCTGCACCGGGGCCTGTCTCTCGCAAGACGTCGAACACCTCGGGTGCGATGACGTACCTCCCGATCAGCGCCAGGTTGCTCGGCGCGTTCTGCTTCGGCTTCTCGACCAGATCGGTCACGCGCACGACGTCGTCGAGGTCCGTGGGCTGCACGGCGGCGCACCCGTAGAGCTTGATGTGCTCGGGATCGACCTCGATGAGCCCGATGACGCTGCCCCCGAGTTGCTGTTGCACCTCGACCATGCGGACGAGCAGCGGGTCGCGCGGGTCGATCAGGTCGTCACCGAGCAGGACGGCGAACGGCTCGCGTCCGACGTGTTGCGCTGCGCACAAGATCGCATGGCCCAGCCCTTTTGGCTCGCCCTGGCGAACGTAGTGCACCGTCGCCAGGTCGGTTGCTTCGTGCACGAGCGCGAGCCGGTCCTGGTCGCCCTTCGCCGCGAGCGCGGTTTCGAGTTCGTAGTTGCGGTCGAAATGGTCTTCGAGCGGTCGCTTGTTGCGGCCAGTGATCATCAAGATGTCGGTCAGTCCCGCCGCGACCGCCTCTTCGACGACGTACTGGATCGCCGGCTTGTCGACGACCGGCAACATCTCTTTCGGGGTCGCCTTGGTCGCGGGCAGGAATCGCGTACCCATGCCGGCCGCCGGGATGACCGCCTTGGTAACCCGCTTGGTCTCGCGCTGAGTGGCCATCATGCGCGTCTCCCACCGCGTGTCCCACATCGCACCATGACCGAACCCTAACCGCTCGATCAGTCGACCGAACCCCGAGGCCAACCCATCCGGCCAGGTTCGCTTCGGTGCACCGGTTCGACCTCCGGCATCACGACGACCTGCGGCGGCCCACCCGCGGGCTTGTCGCCTTCCGCGCCGACATCGCCAGGACCGGGAGCGTCGTGGACGGGCGGCGCGTTCGCCGGCCGTGGGACCTGCGCGAACCGCCAGGTGTCGCGTCCGTCGGCCTTCGCCACGTACAACGCGTCGTCCGTGCTGCGCAGCAAGTGGCTCGGGTTGTCGCCGTGCTCGGGGAAGACAGCGACCCCGATCGACGCCGTTACGTGCAGGGCCACACCCTCGACCTCGAACGGCGTCGAGCGGATGCTCTGGCGCAGCCGTTCCGCCGTGCTCGCGGCGCCGCCCGCGTCGGTCTCGGGCAGCACGATGACGAACTCTTCGCCGCCGTATCGAGCCACCGTGTCGACCTCGCGCACCTCCGCGCGCATGCGGCGCGCGAGTTCGATGAGGACGGCGTCGCCTGCCGGGTGCCCGTGGTGGTCGTTGATCTGCTTGAACCGGTCGAGGTCGAGCATGAGCAGCGCCAGTGGCCGGCCGAACCGGGTCGCGCGCTCGATCTCGTGGCTGAGGCCGAGGGTCAGGTAGCGGTAGTTCCACAGGCCGGTCAACGGGTCGGTGACCGACAGCCGCTGCGCCTCCTGGTGCAGCATCACGTTTTCGATCGCGACGCTCGCCTGGCCGCTGAATGCGAGCAACGTCTCGAGGTCGTGCGGGGTGAACTGCCGCCCGTCCTCCTTGTCATAGAGATTCAGGACGCCGACGATGCGGCCCGACTGCCGCAGCGCAACGGCCAGCACCGTGGTGGCGGATTCGGGTTCACCGTTGGCCGGCCGCAGTCCCGGGCCGTCACCGACGACTCCGCGGGCGGGGTTTCCGGTTTCCGCGACCTGACCCGCGATGCCCTTGCCCAGCGGCACGATCGCGCCGGTCGGACCCACTTCGACGAGCGCACCGCGGCGGACCTGCACCCGCAGGTTGCCGTCGGAATCGAGGAAGGTGATGGTGCCGGCCGTCGCCTGAGCGCTTGCCACCGCGGTGTCGAGGATGACGTCGAGGATGCCTTGCAGGTCGTGGGTGTGGGCGAGCGTCGCACCGAGGCGATCGAGGTTGCGCCGCAACTCGTCATGGCTGCGCTCGAGCTGGCCGATGTAGGTGCGCAGCTCAGCGGTCATGTGGTTGAACGCACCGGCGAGGCGACCCACTTCGTCGCGGGAGCGAACCGGGATCGCGACGTCGAGGTCGCCGCTGGCCACCCGGCCGGCCGCCTCGGAGAGTTCACCCACCGGGCGGCTGATGAGCCGGGCGAGCAGCCGGCCGATTGCGATCGCGCCGCCGATAGTGAGCAAAATGACGGCGACGACGAGCCAGGTCAGCTGGCTGGTGTTGGGGACTGGCTCGCTCACGATGACGCCGTACGGCCGGTTCTTCGTCGGTGGCGCGTACGCCAGGACCCGACCCGCGGCATCGATGAGCAGGCCCGAAGATTGAGCCTGGACGACGCCGAGCTGGCGGGCAGCCTGGTCGGCGGGCAGGGTGCTCGACACGACCCGGTTACCGGCGACCAGCGTGACCGCCGCCTGGTCGTCGAGGCCGGCACTGAACGCCCGCGCGGTCTGTTGGTCGACCGACCACGCGACCGCGACCCGCGCGAGCGTCGGGTCGGCCTGGATCGCGAGCCCGGCCTGAGCAGAGATGGAGAACGTGGCGCCCTGGCCGGTCGCGCAGCTGTCGAGCGTGGCGGCCCCCGGTGACGCCGGCGCCGCCCGCAGGCTGCCCGCGGCGGCGACGACGTGGCCCGCGGTGTCTTCGACCATCGCGTAGTCGACGCCCGTAGCGGTCACGGTCTGCTCTACCGCTTGTTGCGGACCGCGGGCCGCGACCTCGAGGCCGAGGAGCTGCGCCGCCTGCATGGCCTGGGTGCAGCGGGCGTTGAGCACTCCGACGACGCTCGTCCGGTCGCCTCGGAGCCGACCGCTCACCTCGTTGTGCAGAACCTCCGGTACCAGGACCGTCACGAGGATGGAACCGACCAGAACAGGAATCAACACGACGAACACGAAAGCGACCGACAGACGGGTACGTAACGCCATGCGAGTGCCTTCGGTGTCACGGCTCGGCCAGACCCGACGACGCACCCGGCCGGAGTTGTTGCCGGGTTGCGGGGAAGCCGCGGCGCTCGGGTTCTCGCTCATCTCGCCTGCACGACGGTCGTTGCCGACCGCCTACCCTCCGATCATCGGGACTTCCCGGAGACCGCGAGGAGCCGGTGACCCGGAAGTGCGGTGCGCAATCAGGCCGCACCAGCGCAACTGTTCATGCGATGCTCGCACGTCTGCCACAGTTGCGCGAAGACGCTGGCCGGGCGACACCTGAGACCGCAGTCCGCGAAGGCACCCGAACTCGAAAGACGATACCCGACCAGAAATAACGCCCATTTCTTCGGAAGACCGGGCACAAAAGTGTAGGGGAGGGACACAACCGCTGAGCGACGTGTCCTGGCAGGAGGTGGCGGCAGCGAAGGCCGCGCTGCGCACCGCCGCGCTGCGGCGCCGCAAGCTGCGCGCGCAGGAGGCGCTTGCCGTCGCCGGCGAGGAACTGGCGCAGGCGGCCACCGACTCCTTCGTGGCGGGCGGCGGCGACGTCGCCGTTCCACCCGTCGTCGCACTCTTCCTCTCCGGCGGCGGCGAACCGCCGACCGGCGGCCTGGCCCGGCTGTTCGACGGGCTCGGAAGCCGGATCATCGTGCCGGTGCTGCGCCCCGACGGCGACCTCGACTGGGCGGCCTACCGGCCCGGCGCTCCCGTCGTCCCGGGACTTCGCGGCACCATCGAGCCGGCCGGCGCCCGGCTCGGCGTCGAGGCGTTGCGGGCCGCCGAACTCGTCCTCGTGCCCGCCCTCGCCGTCGATCGGCGCGGCACCCGGCTGGGCCGGGGTGGCGGCGGCTACGACAGGGCGCTGCCGCGCCGCAATGCGGTCGCACGCACCCTCGCGATCGTCTTCGACGAGGAGGTCGTCGACGCACTGCCCGCGGCGCCGCACGACCAGCCCGTCGACGGCGCACTCACCCCGCGCGGGCTGCGGCTCGTGCCTGATCCGCCGACGGCTGAGCAGCAGTGAGTCCGCACCTCGACATCGCGCTGCTCATCGGCGCAGCCGTCTTGCTCGTCGCGATCGTCGCGGTGCGCTTCGCAACCCGCATCGGGCTTCCCGGTCTGCTCGCCTATCTAGCCATCGGCCTCCTGCTGCAAAGTGTCGTGACCTTCGACGATGCGCGGGCGGCCCAAAGCATCGGCTTGACCGCGTTGTTGCTCATCCTCGCCGAGGGCGGTCTGACAACACGATGGGACGACGTCCGCGGTGCAGTTCCCGCAGCGCTCGCACTCGCCACGATCGGTGTCGGCGTGAGCATGGCCGTGACTGCGCTGATCGCGCACCTCGTCCTGGGTGGCTCGTGGCGGCTCGCGTTCCTCCTCGGCGCGATCGTCTCGTCGACCGACGCCGCCGCCGTCTTCTCCATGCTGCGCAGGCTGAAACTGCCCGCCCGCCTGGCGGGCGTGCTCGAGGTCGAGTCGGGTCTGAACGACGCCCCGGCCGTCATCGTCGTCGTGCTCCTCAGCTCCACCTCGACCCACCTGAACGGAGCGGCCGCGGTGGGGCTCGTGGCGTACGAACTGGTCGCGGGTGCGGCGATCGGGTACGCCGTCGCCCGGCTCGGAGCCGGCACCCTTCGGCGTCTCGCGTTGCCGGCGTCCGGGCTCTACCCGCTGGCAGTGCTGGGGCTCGCGGTCGCCGGTTACGCGGCTGCCGCGCTCGCGCACGCCAGCGGCTTCCTCGCCGTCTACGTCGCCGGCGTCGTCCTCGGCAACTCACATCTGCCGCACCGGCCGGCAACACGCGGGTTCGCGGAAGGCGTCGCCTGGCTCGCGCAGATCTCGCTGTTCGTGATGCTCGGCGTGCTCGTCGTCCCGTCGCGGCTTCCGCGCGAAATCGGGCCCGCGTTGGCGATCGGAGCCGCGCTCCTCCTCCTTGCCCGGCCGGCCGCTGTCGTCGCGTCGTCCCTGCTGTTTCGGCTTCGCCGGTTGCGCGCGCACCGGATCGGATGGGCGGAACAGGCGTTCTTGTCGTGGGCCGGCCTGCGCGGCGCGGTACCGATCGTGCTAGCCACGGTGCCCGTCACCCACGGGCTGGCGCGCAGCGACGAGATATTCGGCCTGGTTTTCGTGCTGGTCGCCGTCTTCACTCTCGTACAAGGACCCACGCTGCCCGTGGTCGCGACGGCCCTTCAGCTCACCCGACCCGACGAGCCCGACGATCTGGGCGTCGAGGCCGCGCCGCTGGGGGAGCTGGACGCCGACCTGCTCCAGCTCCGCATCCCGGCCGGGTCACATCTGCACGGCGTCGAGGTCTACGAGTTACGGCTACCGCCGGGGGCCGGTGTCACGCTCGTCGTCCGCGACGGCAAGAGCTTCGTCCCGACGGCAGAGACCGAACTGCGACGCGGCGACTCCCTGCTCATCGTGGCGACTGCGACTTCGCGGCCGGAGACCGAGCGCCGCCTTCGTGCCGTCAGCAGACGGGGCAAGCTCGCAGCGTGGTACGGCGAGCGCGGCGCATGAGCTCCCACCGAGCTACGGCGTGCTGCAACTCCGACCGGTAATGTTCGACTCGTGGACGAGAACCGGGCCCGTCGGGTCGTCGACAAGTTGCGAGCTCGTGGCATCGACGCACACATGGCGCGCGAGAACACCTACCAGTTCGGCGTGCGCGTCGTGCTACGCGACCACCGTGAGGCCGTGTGGGACACCGATGACACGCCCGATCTCGAGGCGCAGGTCATGCGCGACGGCATGCTCGTGGGGTTCGTACCGGTGATCCCCGGTTCGGCGGACTTCGACGAGGACCAGGTCGTCGATGCGATCGCCCGTGCCGACTACGATCAGCCGATCGCCACCCAGCGCCCGAAAGCTCCCCCGCCAGCACTGCCACTGAAGCCGGAGGGTGGCGTTTTTCGCCGGTTCCTGGGTGGATTCCGCGAGCGTCAGGACTAGTCTCGTGTCCGGCCGCTTCGCAGCGCCTGACGAGGGAGGGCATCGGTGAGCAGCATCATCGACGACATGCAGTCGGCGGCGGAGTCGATCGCCGTCACGGCTGCCGATGCGGGCTACGCGTTCAACTTCAGCCCCGCCAGCCTCACCGAAGTCGAACGGTTCATCGACGAGAACGTGACGAAAGGTGAGCCACGGCCCGGCGGTCTGCTCAGCAAGGACCTCGGCAAGCGGGTGTTCGCGCTCGGCGCCTACGTCGGTGAAGTCATCCGGCGCGCTGCGGGCGGTGAGTGGGTGCCTGATGACACACCGGACGCCGAACTCACCGTGGCGCTGCGCACGCCGGATGGACGCCAGCTCTGGCCGACGCAGCGCGTCATGAAGCGCATCATCGCCGGCAACGAGGAAAGCCTCGTCATCTACGCGACGAAGGTCGGTGGCGTCGAGTTGCCCGCCGCCGAATCAACAACCTAACGGCCCGGCGTCACATCTTTTCTTTCAGGCCCTTGTTGATGAGCCAGTTGTTGACCGGAAGCGCGGTGAAGAAGCCGAGCACCATCGACACCTGCATCAGCATCCAGTAGGTCGCCGTCGCCTTCGCGAGTCCCGGGCTGAAGATGAGCTTTTGATAGACGGCCATGCCCGCGAAGAGGCCGACCTGGAAGGCCACGATCGACAGCGTGTCGACCTTCATCGCCGCCCAGACGCCCTCGAGCTTGCCGATGTCGCGCATCGGCACGATCGTGAAGTACTGGAACGCGATGCCCAGCGTCCAGGCCCAGGCGAAGTCCATCGGGAAGTCGACCAGCAGGCTGCCCCCGGCGATCGTCAGGCCCAGACCGGCCACCAGCCACTCGCCGCCGATGTCACCGAGGGTGCAGCCCGCGCCGCAGTGGCTGACCGCCTTCCCGAGGACACTCCAGCGCGGCATCTTCTCCGGGTCGGGCATGCCCTCACGGTCGATCACCGGCTTGGCATTGCGGCGACCGTGCTTGAAGTAGAACCACGCCGCGACCGGTCCGAAGTAGAGCGCCGTGATCGGGTAGACCAGATCCATGATCCACATCTGCTGCCGGTAGCCGCGCCCGAAGATGTCGACGGCGATGAGCAGCGCGCTGGCAAACGCGATGGACAGGCTGAACCAGCCGATCGCTTCTATCCATCCGGCCGGGTGCACGTGCGTTGCCGTACCCCGCAGAGACGGGTCTAGTCCGGTCGGCTGCGCGCGGGCACAGTCGTTTCGCCCGCTGGACCCTCGGCTCGGCGGATGACCAGAGCCGTCACGTCGTCGTCCTGCTCGCCGTCCGCGCCGACTGCCCCGACCACCTGGCGGAGCAGCGAGGCGGCATCCGAATCATTCGCGCGCGCACACGCCTCGACCACCTTGCGGATGCCGAGGTCGATGTCTTCGCCGCGCCGTTCGACGACACCGTCGGTGATGGCGACGAGCGATCCGCCGTGCGGAATCGTGACACTCGTGGTTTCGCGGCCACCACCCTCGACGCCGAGTGGCGTACCGGCATCGGCCTCGACGCGCACCACGCGGGCGCCGTCGACGAGCAGCGGAGGCAGGTGGCCGGCGCTGACGATCCGGGCCACGCCGGTCTCGACGTCGACCACGAAGTACAGGGCCGTGACGAGCTGGGATACGTCGAGCGCTCCGAAGAAGGTGTCGAGACGACGCATCACGCTCTGCGGATCAGGGTTGTCGATCGCGTACGCACGGATGGTGGAACGCACCTGCGCCATGGCCGCGGCAGCGCTGACTCCCCGCCCCATGACGTCTCCAACCACTGCAACAAGGGCCTCGTTGCTCAGTTGCAGGACGTCGTAGAAGTCGCCGCCCGCCTCCTGCCCGCCGGCCGGGCTGTAATAGGAGGCGATGTCCCACCCGGCGACGCTCGGCGTGCCCTCAGGAAGCAATGCGCGCTGGAGTTCGAGCGCGGCCTGCCGCTCGGCCTCGTGCATCTCGGTACGTTGCAGCGTCTGCGCGGTTTGCGCAGCAAGAGCAAGGACGAACGCCCGCTCGTCGTCGTCGAACAGTCGCCGAGCGGAGAAGCTGAACCGCAGGGCTCCGAGCAGCCGGCTACCGACGGCCAGAGGTACCGCGCACATCGAGATCGTGTCGCGTTCGAACCCCCGTAGCGCGGGGAATTCGCGGTCGCGCTCCTCCTGCGATTCGAGCCAGACCGGCTCGCCGGTGCGGATCACCGTGGCCGCCGGTAGCGGCGCGTCGAGCCGCTCTTCGCGAATCGCGTCGACCAATGCCGTGTCGTAGCCGACCGCTCCGGGCACCGCGACATGGACGCCGTCGCCCGCCGGCACCAGCAGACCCCCACCGGATGCACCCAGGACGGACATCCCCTCCGACACCACGACGGCCGCGACGTCTTCGGGTGTACGGGCCGTCGCCAGCGCAGCGGTGACTTGCTGCAACCTCGCGGCCCGCTCGCTGACACGCTGCGCGGCGGCCAAGCGGCGCACCTCGGCAACCAGCACTTCTTGGAACGGCGCGATGGGTTGCGGATCGCGGCCTGCGGCCCGGGCGCGCAACTGAAGGATCAGCGCCTCGACATACCAGCGACGGAACAACCGGTGGTCGGCCGCCGTCTCGAGGGTCAACAGGCGCGCAGCGCGGGCGTACTCGTCGGCCTCGTCGAGGGCGGCCAGGTAGGCCTCACCGGCGCGGGCCGCCGAGGTGGGTAGGTACAGCGTCAGCCGCGTCGTCACGGCACCTGCCGCGGCCGCCGCCAGCGCCTGGCGCTTGATGGCATCTCGCGCGTCACCGAACCCGTGCACCACCGTTTCGATGAGCCGCGCCAAGTGTTCGGGCACCTGCGCCCCACCGGATCGGCCGCCCGCGCTCGCCAGCAAGAACTCCCGGACGAGGTTGTCGATGTGCGCCTTGGCCTCGATCAGGAAGAGGGTCGGGACGTCGCCGAGGACGACGGGGAATCGCTCCTCGGTCGAAGGCAACTGCACCGCCGTCCACGCGTCGAACAGGACATGGGCCTGCGTCGGGGGGCTCTGCGTCGAAACCTCGCGGGTGTCGAACTCCGCCCACACGCGCTTGCCCGCGGTGTTCGGGTCACTGACGGCGCTGACGGCACTGCCGGCACTGCCGGCACGGCCTGCACCGACGGCGTTGCCTTCGCTGTCGACATGCTCGGCGCCCCAGCGTGTCGCCAGGGTCTCGACGATGGAAACCCCCCGCCCGGTCATGGCGTCGGGGCTGCTCGCGAGCCTCAGGGGGATGCGGGCGCTCGCGTCATACACGTCGATCCGGAGCTGCGGCGCCAGACCGCTGACACAAACGCGAATCGGCGGGGTGCCGTGCTGACAGGCGTTGGCGAGCAGTTCCGCGGCGACCAGGACCGCGTCGTCAACGATCTCGGCACCGCCCCGCGACAGCACCTCGCGCCGCACGAACCGGCGCCCAGCGGGAGCGGCGTCGAGTCGGTCGCCAAGATCGAGACAGGCGCGCGTGGGTGTCTTCGCGCGACTTCTCTGAGCAGGGGATGACGGCGTTCCGTTGCCGGACACGGAGCCAGTATCCCCCGTCGCTACTGACAGTAACGGTAATCCCAGGGGCAACCTGGCGCGTGTCGCCGCAGTGCGACGGTGCGCGCGTTATGGGGCGTGACTCTCGCCGCCCGCTGGGCCTTTGGGCCCTACCGAGGGTTCGGCGGCCGATGAAACGTGAGCGACGGAGGATCGCGCCGCAGCCATCGGCGCTGCAGCGCTGGCCCTGCTCGACCTGGAGGTGCCCAGTGGAAACCCGTCCGTATCCGGCCCGTCTCGACGGCCGGCTCGACCCGGCGACGTCCCGATGGCTGTGGCTCGTGAAGTGGCTGCTCGTCCTGCCGCACATCGTCGTGCTCGCGTTCTTGTGGGCAGCCGTCGTGGTGACGACGTTCATCGCCGGTGTCAGCATCCTGATCACCGGGCGCTACCCGCGTTCGCTGTTCGACTTCAACGTCGGCGTGATGCGATGGACCTGGCGGGTCGCGTTCTATTCGATGAGCGCGTTCGGCACGGACCGGTACCCACGGTTCAGCCTTGCCCCGGATCCCACCTATCCGGCCGAGTTCGCCGTCGACTACCCGCAGCAACTCAGCCGCGGCCTGGTGTTGGTGAAGTGGTGGTTGCTGGCCCTGCCCCAACTGCTCATCGTCGCCATCTTCGCGGGCGGCTTCGGCCTGCACCCCGGCAACCTGATCGGCCTGCTCGCACTGATCGCGGCGGTCATGCTTGCGGTCACGGGCAAGTACCCGCAGGAGATCTTCGACCTCGTGATGGGCTTCAACCGCTGGTGCTACCGCGTGCTCGTCTACGTCGCGCTCATGCGCGACGAGTACCCGCCGTTCCGTCTCGACACCGGTGGCGACGATCCGGGTCACGCGTTGGCCCAACCGACGCCTCCGACGCCGGAGCCGGTCGGCGCCGCGCCCGGTCGCTGAGACCGGCTCCGCCGACGGAGTGCCGTGACGACCACCTCACCGCAACCGGTCGCTCAGTCGCCGCCTCCGGCGGGTCGGGGCCGCCGACTGCTCTGGCATCGCAGACTGCCGAGACTCTCTGCCGCGATCGCGGCCGTGGTCGGCGTCGTGGTCACCGCCGGCGGCGCGGGGGTCGCGATCCGACACTTGACCACGGTGGGGCTGACGGCCAGCAGCCTGATCGGCCTGCTGTTGCTCGTCGTCGGGCTGGCGCTGCTCGCGTTCGCCACCCGTTTCTCTTGGCGCGCGCTGCACCGCTGGCAGCGATTGTGGCTCGTCCCGGTCGGCATGGTCGTCGTCGTCGTGATGTGGTGCGTCGCGACTGGCACGATGCTCGCGTATGCCCCGCGCAGCAGTCTCGGCTCGGCGACGCCGGCCGACCAGGGTCTGGCCTACGACGAGGTGACATTCCGAACCGAGGACGGCGTTCGGCTCGCCGCCTGGTACCTCGCGTCGACCAACCACGCGGCGATCGTCACGATCCCTGGTTCGGGCTCCAACCGAACGGCGACGCTCGGCCAGGCGGTAGTGCTCGCCCGGCACGGCTACGGCGTCCTGCTGGTCGACCCACGCGGTCAGGGCCGCAGCGGCGGACACGCGATGGACGCCGGGTGGTACGGCGAGCGCGACATCACTGCCGCCGTCACCTTCCTTCGACATCGGCCCGGCGTCGATCCGACCCGCATCGGGGTGCTCGGCCTGTCGATGGGCGGTGAGGAGGCGATCGGAGCCGCAGCTGCCGAGCCCGCCATCCGAGCGGTGGTCGCCGAAGGCGCGACGCACCGCACGGCCGCCGACAAGGCGGGCTACCTCCCCGGCGGCGTCGCGGGCGCGATACAGCGCGGCATGGATCGCTTGACGTACGGCGTCGCTGCCTTACTCAGCCCGGCACCGGAGCCGGGCACGCTGCACGCGGCGATCGAACAGGCCAGGGCGACGCCGTTCCTGCTCATTGCCGGCGGATCCGTCGTGGACGAGCCCGAGGCCGTGGCCTACCTACGCTCCGCCGCACCGGACCGGGTTCGGACATGGGTCGTCGCGGGTGCCTCGCACACACACGGCCTCCAGCACGCACCGGCGGAGTGGACCGCGCACGTGCTGACGTTCCTCGACGACGCGCTGCGTGTGGGCAAGTGACTGACGAAGCCGCTCGCGCTGACGACGGCTGGCAAGGCTGCTAGATGGACCCGAAGTTCGGCGTGGTTTGTGCCGGTACGAAAATCCCGGCGTCGTATTCCTTCAGGTTTGGGTGCGGTGATTTCTTCTGCCGCGTGGGCGGCCGTGCGTCTTGCCGGTGGCGGCGCGCCTGAATCCGTTGCATGTGAACTCGCATGTCAAAGGCGCCGGGGTACGGGAGACGAAGTCGGGTAATTGCCGGGAGTACCGGCTACGTGGGGGCCATCGCGGCTAGGAGTTGGTGGCCCCCACGCAGTCGTGGAATGCCCGCGTGGTCGCGAAAGTCTGGCCCACGGTGATCGCGTTCATGGCATGGCAACGTGTGCTGCGGTCAGCAGATCGCGGACCTGCGCGAGGGTGGGCACCCGGCCGGCCAGGACGACCTGGTCGTCGATAACCAGGGCGGGGGTGCTCATGACCCCGTAGCCGGCGATGGCCGGGTAGTCGGTCACCTGCTCGACCTCGGCGGTGAGGCCGAGCTCGTCCAGGGCGTGGCGGGTGAGGCGTTCGAGGGTGTGGCAGTTCGCGCAGCCCGAGCCCAAGACCTTGATCAGCACAGCGGTCAGCTCCTTCGTGGAGTCAGAGGATGAGGTTGAACAGGTAGCCGGTGGCGAGGATGCCGGCGGCGACGACGCCGATGAAGCAACCGAGGAGCTTGGGGCGCAGCACCCTGCGCAGCAGGATCATCTCGGGCAGGCTTAGCGCGACGACGCTCATCATGAACGCCAGCAGCGTGCCGATCGCCATGCCCTTGGCGTGCAGGGCCTGGATCAACGGCAGGATGCCCGCCGCGTTGGAGTACAGCGGCACGCCGAGGACCACCGCCACAACGGGCCCGAACGGGTTGTGCGGGCCGGCGTAGCGGGCGAAGAAGTCGGTCGGTGCCCAGCCGTGGATCGCGGCACCGAGCGCGATCCCGACGACCAGGTAGGGCCAGATCTTGCCGATGATCGTGCGCACCTCGCCGCGGCCCAGCGCCACCCGATCTGGCCAGGTCAAAGGTGTGCCGGATTCGATGACCTGCCCGCGGAGGCGGGTCTCGTACACGAATGGTTCGACCCACCGCTCCACGCGGAGGCGGCCGAGCACCATGCCGGCGACGATGGCGATCGCCAGACCGGATCCGATGTAGATCACGGCGACTTTGAAGCCGAGCAGGCCGTACAGCAGCACGACGGCGACTTCGTTGACCATCGGGCTCGCGATGAGGAACGACAAGGTGACGCCGATCGGCACGCCCGCGGCCACGAACCCGATGAAGGCGGGAACCGCCGAGCAGGAACAAAACGGTGTCGCCACGCCCAGCCCGGCGGCCATCACGTTCGCCACGCCTTCGCGGCGCCCACCGAGCAGCGTCCGGGTGCGCTCGAGGCTGACGAAGCTGCGTAGCACGGTGACCGCGAAGATGATCCCCGCGAGCAGCAACCCGATCTTCACGGTGTCGGTGAGAAAGAAGTGCACCGCCGACCCCCACCGGGTGCCTGGGTTCAACCGGATCCAGTGGTAGACGACCTGGTTCCACAGCGCGGCGTTGAAGCGCAGCGCGGTCGCCCAGGCTGCTGTCACCAGCACGGCCCGCGCCAGGACCGGCGTCCCGGGTGCCCGCCACCGTTGGTGGGCGGGTCGCCGGGCCGGGTGGGTGAGCAGGTCCTCAGCCACCGCAACCAGCCCCGCACACATCACCGACGCCGGCGGTGGGCGGCAACGCATCGTGCAGCCGCTCGATCGCATCCGTTGCGAGCGTGTAGTCGATCCATCGCCCACGCCGGGCGGCGACCACCAGCCCCGCCTCGCGCAGCACCTTCAGATGGTGCGACAGCGCCGGCGCGGTCACACCGGCGACCGGCTGCAATTGGCAGACGCAGCGGGTGCCGCCGGCCAACGCAGCCAGCAGCCGCCAACGCACGGGCTCGGCCGCCACCGCGAGCAGCTCCGAGCCGTCGAGGGCAAATAGTTCAGTCGTGGTGGAAGTGTTCACGCCTCGGACTGTGCCGCCGGCCCCGGCCGCCGCAACAGGGTCGAACGTCCCGCCTGGGCCCGGTCTCTCGACAGAAGGTCACACTTCCAGGTCGGCGAGTAGGGCGGGGACTCGGGATTCTGACCGGGATGGCTGTCGCCGGTGCATTGGGCCCATCACACCAGCCTTACGAGCCGTACTCGGCTCGCGCTGACGACGCCAGAGCGGTCCCCGCCTGTTCATGCGGCGACACCGACTGGACGAGCGCGCGATCGTGCCGCATCATTAGCAGTCAAGGTAGGAGAGTGCCAGAGGTCTCGCGGGTGTCAGCCTCGGGACGGCGGCGACGGTCCAGGAGGCGTGGGTGCCGACGTATCAGTACGCATGTACCGAGTGCGGGGAGCAGCTCGAGGTGGTGCAGAAGTTCACCGACGCGCCGCTGACCGAATGCCCCGCGTGCCAGGGGCGGCTGCGCAAGCTGTACTCCTCCGTCGGCATCGTCTTCAAGGGGTCCGGCTTCTACCGCACCGACAGCCGCAACGGCGCCAAGCCCGCCGCCGAGGGTGGCGAGGCCGGCAAGGGTGGCGAGGCCGGCAAGGCTGACAAGGCCGGCAAGGCTGGCAAGGCTGACAACGCTGGCAAGGGCGAGTCGAAGACCGCAGCAGACGCGTCGACCTCGGCGGCCGGCACGGCGTCGAGCGGTTCGGGCTCGACGAGTTCCTCGGGAACCTCGAGTGGGCCCGGCTCGGCCGGGAGCTCCTCAGCCAGCTCCTCGGGCGCCGCTCCGAAAGCCGCCGCAGGCTAGGCCCCCGTCCCCAGGCCGGCAACTCGCCGTCCACACCGGGCGACCACACCCGGACGACGCCGGGTCGGCGCGTCCTAAGGTCGACGCATGATCGAAGGCACGCAACCGCCGATCGGAGTGCTCGGCGGCTCGGGGTTCTATGAGTTCCTCGACCACGCCGCTCCGGCGGCGGTCGACGTCACGACACCGTTCGGGCCACCGAGCGAGCCGCCGCTGGTCGGGACGGTCGGCGGCCGGCCGGTCGCGTTCGTGCCGCGGCACGGTAAGGATCACCGGTTCCCGCCGCACCGGCTGCCCTACCGCGCCAACCTGTGGGCGTTGCGTTCGCTGGGTGTCGAGCAGGTGCTCGCGCCCTGCGCGGTCGGTTCGTTGCGTGCCGAGCTCGGCCCCGGCTCTCTCGTCGTCCCCGACCAGGTCGTCGACCGCACCTGGGGTCGCGAGCACACGTTCTACGACGGCGACGGCCCACTCGTGCACGTCCCGTTCGCAGATCCGTACTGCCCGACCGGTCGGCGAGCCGTCCTCGACACCGCGCACGCGCAGGGGTGGCCCGCGCGCGACGGCGGCACGCTCGTCGTGATCCAGGGGCCGCGGTTCTCCAGCCGCGCCGAGTCTCGCCATCACGCCGCCGAGGGCTGGACTGTCGTCGGCATGACCGGGCAGCCCGAGGCGACTCTCGCAAGAGAACTCGGGCTCTGCTACACCTCGATCGCCGTCGTCACCGACCTCGACGCCGGCTTGGAGGCCGGCGAAGGCGTCACCCAGGAAGAAGTCTTCGCCGAGTTCGGGCGCAGTCTCGACCGGCTGCGGTCCGTGCTCGCACAAGCACTCCTGACACTTCCGGCGCTGGCCTCCTGCGTGTGCGGCGAGGGGGCGGGGCCGCGACCGCCCGGGCCGGGCGCTGACGAGTCGACGCGGTCGTGAGCTCGAGCGTCCGCCGGCACAGGTGGCGTGACGTTCTCACCCGAATCTCGCTCCGACCGACACTGCCGCCGCTCGAAACCGCTCCTGCCTTCGCTGCACCGTCCAGCAATGACTGGTCTGACCGGCTGCGCCGGCTGCAACGCTCGGCACGGCGGCATCGCCGTGCGCTTGCCGCGACTGCCGTCGCGCTGGGTGCCCTGATCGCGCTCGACGTGCTCAAGCCGAGAACCCCGCCGCAGTCCGTCGTCATCGTCGCGGCACGCGATCTGCCGGCGGGCGCGACACTCGGCGCGGCCGACGTCCGGCCCGAAGCACTGCCCGCGACAGCAGCGCCCGACGGCGGGTTCGCGACGCGCGCCCAGGTCGTCGGGCGACGGCTGGCCGCACCGGCACGGCGAGGCGAACCGCTGACCGACGCCCGCTTCGACGACGGCCCCCTCGCGCCGCCCGGTCGCGGCATGGTCGCCGCCCCGGTCCGGCTAGCCGACGGTGACGCCGCGCGGCTGCTGCACCCGGGCCAGCACGTCGAGGTGCTCGCCGCATCGACCGCCGTCATCGACGGTCCCGCTTTGGCGTCGGCGGCCGCCGACGTGATCGCCGCCGACGTCGTCGTCCTCTCGATCCCGCCACCCATGAACACGGCAAGCACGGCAAGCACGGCGGCCGACGTGACCGCGCCCGGCACGCTCGTCGTCCTGGCCACCACGCCCGACGAAGCGCGAGCGCTCGCTCAGGCAGAAGTGAGCGACCGGCTATCGGCCGTGGTCGTCGGCTGACCCGCGCTCGACCGCCTGTGTTGCGCTCACCACCCGGCTACCGCAACGATGACCCGACCGGCGAAGTCGAACCGGCGAGAAGAACGACTCTGAGGAGGCAGCGATGTCTGGCTTCAAGAAGTTTCTGCTGCGCGGAAACCTGGTCGACCTCGCGGTCGCGTTCGTCATCGGCGCCGCCTTCGCCGGGCTCGTCACGGCCCTGGTGAAGGACTTCATCACCCCGTTGATCGGGCTACTCGGCGGGAGTGGCGCATTCGACAAGCGCACGTTCACGGTGCACAAGAGCGTGTTCGCCTACGGGGAGTTCGTGAACGCGCTCATCGCGTTCTTGATCCTCGTAGCGATCATCTACTACCTCGTCGTGCTCCCGTTCGGAGCGCTGCTGGCGCGCTTCCAGAAGGCGCCCGACCCCGAGGCGCCGAGTCGCGATTGCCCCGAGTGCCTGAGCAGCATCCCAGCCGCCGCTCGTCGTTGCTCGTTCTGCACCGCCGTCTCCGAGCCGCTGCCCGGGGCACCCGAGCAGCGCGCAGCAACACACTAGGAGCAGCGACCGACCAGCGGGGCGTCAGTCGCCGTGATGCGGGGGGCGCTCGCGCTCGTACCACTCGGCGTCGTGCTGCGCCTCCTCGGCGGCCCTTTCGTCGTCGCCCCAGCCGGTGTCGACGTCGTCGCTGGTCTGCTCCGGCACCAGCTCACTCATGGCCGCGACCTCACGTGAACCTCACAGCTCGATGCTCGACATGTCGGCCGGCTCCCCGGTGCGTGCCTGCTCGAGGGCGCGCGGATCGTCGAGGTCGAGCACCCGCACGTGCACCGTCGTCCGCTGCTGAAGCGCCGCTCGCAACGCGCGGTGTAGCCCGTCTTCGAGGTACAGGTGGCCCTCCCACTGCACGACATGGGGAAAGAGGTCACCGTAGAAGGTCGAGTCGTCGTCGAGCAGGACGTCGAGCGCCAGCACCCGCTTCGTCGTGATGAGCTGGTCGAGCCGCACCTGGCGAGGCGCCACACTGGCCCACTGCCGCAAGGTCAGATCGTGCGGCGGGTATGGCCGCCCGTCCTGCACCAGCTTGAAGATCACGACGTCCCTCCCACGGATGAGTCGGCGCTGACGACTCCTACGACCTGATGACCTGACGGCCTGACGGCCGCCCGGCAGAGCAGCAGCGCCTGCAAGGACTATTCTGCGACACGCGAGACCACTTCGGTCGATCAGGACGAGCCGGCGCACCGGCCGTATCAGGTGAGGGGGCCGGCGTTGGCGGATCGCTGCATCCTGACGCTGTCCTGCCCTGACCGGCTGGGCATCGTGCACGCGGTCACCGGGTTCCTCTCGGCCCACGGCGGCAACATCGTCGACAGCCAGCAGTTCGGCGACCGCGACACGTTGCGCTTCTTCATGCGCGTGCACATCGAGTGCACCGACCCGGCCTACGGGGTCGACGCACTGCGCGAGGCATTCATCCCCGTCGCGGAGTCGTTTTCGATGAACTGGCAACTGCACGACGAGAACGCCCGGCCGCCGATCCTGGTGATGGTGTCGAAGCACGGTCAGTGCCTCAACGACCTGCTCTACCGCTGGCGGGTCGGCTCCATCCCCGGCGACATCGTCGGCATCGTGTCGAACCACCGCGACTTCGAGGGCCTCGCCGCGTCGTACGGCATTCCCTACCACTACATCCCGGTGACCGCAGAGACGAAGGCCGACGCCGAGCAGAAGCTGCTCGCCCTCGTCGAAGAACACGCTGTCGAGCTCGTCGTCCTCGCGCGTTACATGCAGGTGCTCTCCCCGCTCGTCTGCGAGCGGCTGCCGGGGCGCATCATCAATATCCACCACTCGTTCCTGCCGAGTTTCAAGGGCGCCCGGCCCTACCACCAGGCGCACGACCGCGGCGTGAAGCTGATCGGCGCGACCGCGCACTACGTCACGGCCAACCTCGACGAGGGGCCGATCATCGAGCAGGAAGTCGCGCGGGTCGAGCACAGCGACGACGTGGCCCGGCTCACCGAGATCGGCGGGGACGTCGAGTGTCTGGCGCTCGCCCGCGCCGTCCGCTGGCATGTCGAACACCGAGTCCTGCTCGACGGCCACAAGACCATCGTCTTTCGCTGAGGAACCGATGGCTTGGCGGATCGTCGAGATCGTGTTCGGTGCCGCGTTCGTCGGTGTCGTCGTCTTCACGATCGCCGCGGTGGCACGCGGCCGGCCCGCCCAGCCACCGCGCCGACATCCCGCACCGTACCGCGTGCGCGGGCGCAGCATTCGCGGATGGCAGGCGTCGGCCATCCGCGAGATCCGGCGTGCCGGCCGCCAGCATGGCACCCGCCGGCGCTGAACGCGCTGCGAATCAGCCGCCCGAAGCGATTGCGGTGTGCGGCCCGCGTTCGGTCTCGCCGGCCAGACCGGCCAGACCCGCTGCCAGCGCGTGTACCAGCGCAGGCACGTCACTGATCGGGAGCCGGAACGACGCTGTGCACCGGTCGGCCTGCCAGACACTGAGGACGGCGACTCCGGCTTCGGGGTGCCAGGCGAGCCGAAGCGCGCGGGCCCCGCCGCGCTGATCGACGAACACCTCGCCTCGCCGCGGGAACGCGACGACCTCAGCCGGTTCCATGAAGCGACGGTAGCGACCGGCGCAACCCATCGGAAGACCCCGGTCGTGGGAGTTGTTGCGGCCGGGGAGCTTGTTTGGCGGTCGAGCGTGCGGGCAGGGCTCGTGGCAGCCGTCAATCGCAGGAGGGCCGATGGGTCGCGAGGAGCAACGCGAGACGCTGGCCGGCAACCGGCCCGAGCATGATCCGCGCTTGCACGACGAAGCGCGCGCTGAAGGCGTGCATGTGCCCGAACCCGATCGCAAGGGCAAGAGCCCCGACCCCGAGCAAAGCGCCTACGACGCGGGCGACCCCGACGCCGTCCCGGCGGACGTAACCGACCGGAGCGAGTATCAGCAGGCGCTCGCCGACGCGCGACGCGAAGCCAAGAACGAGCAGGCCGTACTCGAAGACGGCAAGCGTGACATGCCGCCGACGCGCTACGACGAGCCCTGATCCGCGGGCGGTGATGAGTTCGTCGCGAAGACCGTGGGATTTCGAGGGCATCTGGCGGCGACGCTACGCTGGGCTTGCATTGACTGCGCGATACCCACGTAGTCGCTGCGCCCTCGTAGCTCAGGGGATAGAGCATCGGTTTCCTAAACCGTGTGTCGCAGGTTCGAATCCTGCCGGGGGCACGGTCCAGTCCTCCGACGCGTTTTCGCCGGCGTCGTAGAGGGTGATGGTGACGTCGAGGGCTTGGTCGGCTGGCTGGTAGGCGACGTCGAGTCGCAGGGATTCCAGCAGGGCGCGCAGGTCGGCTTGGGGCGCCTCGGGTAGCCGGTCGGCGAGGATCGGTAGCTGGTCGAGCAAGGGCGCGACGTCAG
Organism: uncultured Actinomycetes bacterium; assembly: GCA_963782965.1. Classification (GTDB taxonomy): domain Bacteria; phylum Actinomycetota; class Actinomycetes; order Acidothermales; family Acidothermaceae; genus CAWALV01. Next base: position 673,027 of record CAWALV010000002.1, on the reverse strand, counting down.
CGAACGTCGGCGCCGTCTCGGCCGCCTGCGCGGCTTCGTCGCGCAGGGTTTCGAGCTGCCGGCGCTGCTGGCTGATTGCGGTTTCGAGTTCGTCGATTCGTGCGGCGACACGACGGCGAAGGGCCGGGGTGACGTCGTCGGCTTCGAGGTTGAGCAACTGCCGATGCAGCCGGCGTTCGAGGTCGGCGAGCTGGCCCTCAAGGTCGTGCTGCCGAGCCGGCGGCGAACCGTTCGCATTCTGCTCACAGGCGTTGGCGTCGAGGCAGGTCCGCCAGTAGGTTTGCCGGTCCGGGTCGAACAGCGCCCTGCCGAGGAACGGCAACAGCGCGGCGCTCAACTTCGCTTCGTTGAGGTACACGTGCGCCGGATGACCGTCGGGGATGTGCTTGGCCCGCTGGTGCGAGGGCTGGCAGGAGTAGTAGGTCGAACTGCGCCGGTGGTTGCCCCACATCCGCAGCCCGCAGAGCCCACAGCGCAGCAGGCCCCGGTACAGGTAGTCGTGTTTGGCGGTCGGCCGCGCGACGGTCGCCGGAACACCTTGCCGGGAGCGCGCGTTCGCGTTCGCGCGCGCGGCGACGGCGTCGCACTCGGCGCGAGAGATGAGCGCCGGATGCGCCGGCTGGTCGGACCAGATCCAGGCTTCGGGTGGGTTGAGCCGGTTGCTGCCCTTCTTGCGGGCGCGGCGGTTCCACACCTGACGGCCGGTGTACTTCGGATTGTTCAACACCTCCCACACACTCGAGCGTGACCAGGCGCCCAACGCCCGCGCCGGGTCGACCGGCGTCGGCGGCGGGAACCGCACGGAGTCGGCGTTCAGCCGATCCCGGATCTGCGTCAAGCCGACCCCGCCGGCCAGGTACCAGTCGTAGATCGCCCGCACCACCGGTGCGCGCACCGGGTCGAGTTCCAGGGTGTGTTTGCGTTGGCCGCGATGGGCCTTGTGCGGGTTCGGATGGTCGTGTTCGACGAACCGATACCCGTAGAGCACGGCGCCGCCGGTGTGCCAGCCCTGCCGGGTCGAGACCTCCTGGCCCTGCCGGGACTTGACCATCAGCTCGTGGTGATAGCCGCGAGCGATCCCAATGTTCACGTGCCGCAACACGATCGACCCGAACGATTCCTCCGCCGGCTCATCCGCCGCGCACAACCGCACCCCCGCTGCCCGCAGCTCATCCTCGATGCGGAACGCGACGGAGGAGTTACGCGACAGCCGGGAGATGGACTCGACGATCACCCGGTCGAACCGGCGCCCAGCAGCATCCGCCAGCAGCTCGCGAAGGCCTCCATCACGGGTGATGGATATCTGAAAGCCGTCGACCCCGCCGGAGCCGCGCGCGGCGTAGCCGCCGGTGCCGGACTCCACATCGAAGTAGTGCCCGACGATCCGACCCCCGGCCTGCTCGACCTGGCGCTGCGCGTTGGCGAGCTGCCGGGGGAACGAGAGAGTGGGATCTTGCTCGTCCTCGGTCGAGACCCGCCCGTACCACGCGTACCGCAGGCCCGACCCGTTGGTGATCATCCGCTGGCCTCCCGGTCCAGTCCTACCTCCAGGTCCGCCAACACATCCAGCAGACCGGCGATGGCGCGGCCCTGGGCTGCGGCCAGCGCCCGCCCCGCCGGCCCACCGGCCTGCCGGCAGGTGAACCTGACCCTCAGATGCGGGTCGGGGTCCGCCGGGCGGCCCGGCGGCGACGGCGGAGACGACGGCGGGGTCTCGCGATCGTTCTCGCGGTTGGTAGACATGGCTGCTGCCCGCAGCCCGAAGGTGTGCCACCCAATGAACCGCCCCGCCGCGCCGGTTTCGTTACACGCCGACCGCAACATTTCCGGTGCCCATCAGCCCTGATGGACGCCAGGCGCGCGCATCAGCCCGAAGCGAACGCCCTCGGCGACCGCGGGCCGCGGCACCCGGAAAATCCTTGCGGGGTCCGTGAAAATGAACGAAGTCGCCGATTCAGCCCGGTTCTACGAGTGTGAACGACACCATGAGGTTCACGGGGGCGCGACGAGCCGGCGCCGCGCCGGCCACCGGACGGACGTGTAAGAACCCCGACCCTCTCGCGCGGTTCCAAAGGCGTGACAACCACCCGCCGTCCACGCGCCGCGACGGGCGAGCCCGCCGCGACCCAAGCGTCGCGACACGCTGGCGTCGCCAGCCGGCTTCGCGCTCGGGCCCTTCCGGCTCGGTCTCCGTCTCGGGTACCGGCTCGGTCTCCGTCTCGGTCTCCGTCTTAGAGACCGGCACCCAGACCGGCACCGTGATGGAGCCAAACCCGCAGCACACCCGGCACATCAACGCCGTCGACAAGGAGTCCGACTGCTAATGCACTTCCCTGCTTCATCTCGCTCTCTCGCGCGCGGCGGCCGGCGCCGGCCGGCACGGCGGCGGGCCATCGACCCGCTGGCCGTGATCGGCGTAGTGACCGGCCGCGACCGACACATCATCGAAACCCTCGCCGAACACCAGGTGCTGACCAGCCACCAGCTCGCCGAGATGGCGTTCCCCAGCCGCGACGTCGCGCAGCGCCGGCTGCTGCGCCTGTACCAGCTGAAAGTCCTCGACCGGTTCCGCTGGTACACCACCGCCGGCTCCCAGCCGTGGCACTACACCCTCGGCATCGTCGGCGCCGAACTGATCGCCGCCGCCGGTGCCACCACTCCGCCCCGGCCAGGGCAGCTGCGCGAGCGCCAGGCACGGCTGGCCACCAGCCCCCGGCTGGGACACCTCCTCGGCGTCAACGGGTTCTTCACCGCCCTGGCCGGCCACGCCCGCACCCACACCGACACCGCACTCGACACCTGGTCGTCCGAGGCCCGCTGCGCCGAACACTACGGCCGCATCGTCCGCCCCGACGGCTCCGGCACCTGGACCGAACACGGCCGCCAGCTGAGCTTCTTCCTCGAATACGACACCGGCACCGAACCGATCCGCCGCCTCGTCGACAAACTGCCCGGCTACGCCAACCTCGCCCGCGCCGGCGGCCCCACCGGCACCGTCTTGTTCTGGCTCCCGTCCACCGCCCGGGAAGCCCACCTACGCGACGCCCTCGGACCCAACTCCGGTGTCCCAGTCGCCACCACGGCCGCCACCTGGGCCGCCGCCACCGGCGCCTGCCCCGCCGACGCGGTGTGGCTACCCGCGCGGAGCCAAGCACGACGGCGACTCGCCGACCTCGCAACTTGACACGCGACCTAAGATCTGAGTCGTGCCACGTTAGACCCCCGCAAGATTTCCGGCGCCCATCACGCCGATGACCGCCGACAGCGCCCGTGCGCCAAGGTGAACGCGCCGCGCGGCCAGCCCGCTCGACCGGCACCCCACGACCCACGAGTTCGCCATCCGTGACCGCACCGCCATCGCCCCCGCCGAGTACCGCGGCTGCACGATCCGGCTCGGTCTCCGGCTTAGAACCGGGGGCCGAGCCGGAGACCCCAGCAGGAGAGCGTGCGCACGCCACCGGCCAAATCCAGAGCTGCGACCACGAGCCGGACTGCAGGTGATGAGGTGTTCCTTTCCGCGCCGCGCGGCGCCCGGCGTCGCGGGACACGGGCGGACTCGGAGCCCACTCGGTCGCCCAGTGCAGCCCAGCAGCCAACCTCGACCCGCCGACCATGAGGCAGACTCCTGGGGCACTTCCCAACTCCGATTGAGCGATCGCGCGGGCGCGGGGGCAGGCCGCGCTGGCGCCGCATGCGTCGGCGCGTCGCGGCAACAGGCTAGCTGGCACCATCGCCGACCACGCCCGCGCCCCGGTTCGACTCCCACGCCGGGGGTCCGGAACCGTCAACCCGGGCGCTCAGCGACCTGCTCGCTCGCCGGCTCAGTGCCCCGCTCACCGACCACCTCGACTACAGCGAGTGGGCAGTGAGCAACCCTGGCAGGCGCATCGACGCATGTGGCGCGGCTTATCAGTCTGCGGCAGCTTGAGCCAGACTCATATACACATTCGACTGCAACCTTCGCGCCGCTGGCGCACTGCACCGACCCGCTCGGCACCGCGCGCCCGGGGGGAACCGCACCGACTCCTTCGCGAAGAAGATTCGCCGATATCCGGCATGCAACCACCTTGACGCTCAACGCGTCCCAGGAGTAGCGTTCCGCCCAAACCCGGCGGACCACTCGGTAGGGCCGGAGGTACTCAATATGATCCGCGCGATGTATGCAGGCGACGAACCTAGCTGTGAGCGGAGCAAGTTCACATCGAAGGCAATTTCGGTCGCAATCGCCGCCCTGGTTGTGTTCACGTCGGGGTGCGCGTCGCGCACCGGGCACAGCACGCCGGGCGCCAGCGGAGCTGAGTTACCAACTCGTTCCGGGGTAGCCGTCGCTCCTCCTCCCACACCAGTGACCAACCCATGGATCCCGTACGCGACCGACGTCAACCCCGGGCAGGGCATTGGTTTCGTCGATGCATTGCACGGGTGGCGCCTCAATGGCCAAGCGATGGCGCCGCACATCGATGGCAATCTCGCCGCGGGGCCCGAAATGCACATCATGGACTGGCCGGGTACGTCAGTAGAGAGTACCCGCGACGGCGGCGCGTCGTGGGCGACAGTCCTTTCACGCCGCGACGGAGTCTGGGGCTTCGATCTGCTCACGGCGCAGACTGGCTGGGCCGTCGGGGTGACAGCGCTGTTGACGACTACCGATGGCGGCGCGTCTTGGAAAACGCTTGGCGAGCCGGGCGGAACCCACCTGGTTAGGGTGCAATTCGCGTCGGCGACGACCGGGCTGGGCATCGGGACTAAGGGCGACTTGTTCCGGACGGTAGACGGCGGCGCGAGCTGGCAACAAGTCGCCGCGCCATTCACCGCCACAGATGCCTGCCTTGGATCATCAGGACGCTGGTACGCAACCAATCCCGCTGGTGATGTGTACTCGACTGCTGACAACGGCAGGACCTGGGCGACGGGTTTCACTTCGGAACTCCCCTCGAGCGAGGCGCTTCGCTGGGATTCCCTCACCTGCGGCGGCGGCGGAATATGGGCAAGCACCGTGGCGATGGATCGTCACGGCGCTCAGACATACGTCGTAGCACATTCCGCCGATTCGTCCGCGCGGAATTGGGTTATCATCGCGTCGAATGATCCTGCACAGAAGTCGGCTCCGACGCCAGTTGGAACGCTCGCATCCGTTGCCGCTCAAAGCGATGATAGTGCATCGGTAATCGGCGTTACCGGATCAACGCTGGAGATCAGCGTTGCACGCACCGCCGATCAGTCTGGCTCGTATTCGACCACGCGGGTGCCTCTGCCGAGCAGCGCTGGAGCGGGTCCGGTCAAGACGAGACCAGCGGCGTTCGTCGAGCTTCACGGCGCGACCTTCGTGGGTCCGGATGGATGGATTTGGCTCACAGATACCGCACTCGGGAGCGCGAGCGAAGCACGGTATGCCATGCTGCTACTCCGCAGCCACGACGGTGGACAGTCGTGGCAGGTCGCGAATCAGAGCGCGCCGCAAACACAACCGAGTCCGGCGCCATTGAGTTCCCCCTCCTCCTGAGTATGCGAGAAAGGGCCACCGATGCTTGAGCACCTAATCCCCAGACGGGTACGCCTTTCCCGCCGTAGGCATCGTCGGCACGCACGTTGGGCAGTCACAGGCCTGCTATTGTTGATGTCTTGCGCCTTGGCAACATTTGTGAGCGATGAGGCGGTGCGCGCGAGCACCCACTCCTGCATCTCGAATTGGTGCTCCGGCAGTGACGGGAGCACGACTACGAACTCTCAGGGAAATGGTCCACAAATCTACACCGGTGAAGTGGGAGTTTACTACCACGACTATGGTTCGTATGCGGGTCCGTGCACGAGCGATCCCTACCAAGCGTGCTTTAGTACCACGGGCGCGAATGCTGCCCAGTCCCGCTATAATAGTGATCAAGGCCTCGGAACACAATTCTACTATCTCGCCGGCGGAGCAGCATCCATGTTCGAGCCTCAGTTTGGCTCATACTACTGTTGGGGTTGGAACCAAGGCTATACGGCGGTTAATCACGCCAACAACACATACAGTGGCTACCTCGTTACCGCTTACCTGATGGCGATCGACATCGAGGGCTACAGTGGCGACGGATGGTCTAACGCGTACCAATATCCGAATAGGCTGGTCTTCAATGGCTTTACGGATTATGTGTCGGGCAGAACTTCTCAAGACCCCAGTCATTGCAACAACACGAACACCGGCGTGAAGTATCAATACGCAGTCTACTCCAGCCCGGGTGAGTGGTCATACTCATTTGGTTCGTACGGAACGATAGGCAACACGGTCGAGTGGACGTCCGAGTATTGCTGCCTCTCGAGTGACCCCGGGAGCTTCACACAAGCTCAATGGTTCGGCGGTTCGAACTACGATGTGGAATGGCAGTTCGACGAGAATCCCGACTATGACTTAGCCTACGAGCCAATTTACATGCCGGTATTTGGCGTGTACCTCGGGCATTGAGAGTCGGGACGGGGCCTACGCCTACGATCGACTCGATAGGGAGCCCGCCACTCAAGGCGAATATCACCGGTAGCGGCCCGCTCGTCGCCCTCGCACCGGCCCGCGCCCAGGTGGTATTCGGGCCTACCGATCGAGCCGGTGGATGTGTTGCGCCGGAGGCAACATCGGCGGTCCAACGTCCCGTGGCAGGGGGCGAGGGCTGGCGCTAGTCGTCGGAGGGTGAGCGCCGAGGGTGCGGGCTGGGAGCGGCCGCGAGTCGCGTCGCAGCCGCGCCCGTACCCGTCTGTTTCACCCGGGGGATGGTGTCATGTCTCGACCGGAAGGCGGCAGCCATTAGCCTGCTTGGGTGCATCTCGAACGCCTTCAGGCTCTCCGTTGTCCCGCAACTTTGCCCAGCAGAGCTTCGTAGGCCTCGGCTCGCTCGGGCGAACCTGCCAGTCGCTCTACCATTGGTAGTCAGCGGCGCGCACACCACTGTGTGGTCGCGTTTCGCCAACCGCATCTCAATCCGTACACATACGGTTTTCCCGCATAACGGCTTACCGACGGTCTTTGGCCAAAGACTCCACAAGGCGCGATTCACTCGCACCAGGCACCTTGCACGCACCTTCGCGATCTCCGGTCGGGCAGTGAGCGCCCCGCCCCATCCGGTCGACCCGGGCCGGATCAACCCAGGAGGAGCCTCCGGCTCAGCCGGACGACCCTGCGGAGGACTGGGCCGGCTTCGGCCGGGGGCACTTCCGCCCGGGCACTTCACGAGTGCCACAGCCCTTCACGCCTGATCGGAGCTTGTGGACAGACAGCCGTACCAGCAAGCGTTCTCTCTTATGCTGCCGAGCATGCAGCAACCTTGCCCCCAAAAGAAGATATTCATCGACGAGAACGGATGCCCCGCTGAGCGCCTCACGGCCCCAGGTGGGATTGATGTCGTCGTGCACTACGACGACATCCCCGAGTCCGACGTCACTACCATCGACGGAATACGCGTCACCACCCCGATCCGCACAATGATCGATATCGCCACTCAGGTCGACTCGGCAGAGTTCGCGCGGACGGTGCGCGATTGCCTTGAGCGAAGGCTCTTCACCGTTGAGGAGGCGCTGCAGCGAATCCATCAGCCGGATATGGCTGACCGGCGCGGCGCGCGATTGCTGCTCGCCGCGCTTGAGCAGCTATGACGAAGCCGACCCATCGCATGCTCACCGCGCAGGTCGCCGGCATACGCGGCTGCTTCTACGATCATGTGGTGAGGGCGTGATGTGACACTGTGCTCGCGGTGGGATTTTGATGGTAGCGTTCTCCCATGGAAGCGATCATCGACAATGCCGGGCGCATCGTGTTGCCGAAGCCCCTCCGTGATGCGCTGGGCCTGCTACCGGGTACGAAGGTCGACATCTCCCCGTACGGTGCCGGCGCCCAGATCGTGCCTGCTGGCCGCACCGCCCGCTTGGTGGACGAGGGCGGCCATCTCGTGGCTAGCGGTGAGACGCCGGTCGACGACGACATCGTCTTCGCCCTCATTGAAGCGGGTCGCAAGTGACGGTCGGCGTTGACACCAGCGTCGCGGTCCCGCTGCTCGTCCGCTCGCACAGCCATCATGAAGCAGTCGTGCGATGGTGGGCCGAGCAGCAGATCGCGCTGAGCGGTCATGCACTCGTCGAGACCTATTCGGTGCTCACCCGGCTCCCCGGCGACGCCCGGCTGACGCCGGCCGACGCGGCCCGACTGCTGGCAGCCCGATTCTCCTCACCTCTCCTGCTCAGCAGCTCCCGCTCCCGCCGGCTGCCGGAGACGTTGAGCCGGTTGGGCATCGCCGGCGGCGGCGTGTACGACGCGATGGTGGCCCTCGCCGCCAAAGACCACGATGCGTCTCTCGCGACCCGCGATGGGCGTGCGCGCGGCACATACGAGGCGGTCGGCGTCCACGTCATTGTGGTCACCTGACCACCACCCTCAGAGAGGGATCACGACTGTGCCTGACGCGCCCACCTGGATCGTTCTCGCTCGCGACGTCAGCGATTCAGTCATCGTCGGCGGTCAGCGCCGGACGATTCTCGCGGCCGTGCTCGACGCGGAGAACGGGCTGCTCGTCAACGTGTCCCCCGGCACGTCCCTCGAAGGCGTGCTCGGACGGGCCTTGAAGTCAGCGCTGGTAACTCCTGCCCCGCCGCTTGCGAAAGCCGTCCCGCAACGGCTCGTCGTACCACCGGACTTATTGCAGGCGACGCAGGCAGCCGTCGGCCGTCTGAGCTGGCTAGCGGACACGGCAGTGTCCGAAGGTACCGGCATGGACGAGGCCGAAGAGATCATGGACAGCCTCGTCGGGCATCTGGAAGGTAGGGCCCAGCCCGACGACCTGCCGGCAGCGGACGACTACCGAGTGCTCTACCGGGAGCTGCAGGCCTATGTCGGGGCCGAACCCTGGAAGCGCTGGACCGACTCCAACTGGTTCACCGCCCACCTCGACCTCGATGGCGATCAAGCCGAGCTCGATTGCATCGTGCTCGGCAACGCCGGCGTGCAGCACGGCTTCAACGCCGTACCCGACGCCGATCAACTCCTGCGCGCCAGCACTAGCCCCCCGGCGACAGCCTCAGCCATCTCAATGGCGCGCTGCTGGTGCACCTCGATCCCTGGCGTGAAACCCCGGCACGATTCGCCGACAAGGCCAGGCGGTATGACTGGCCGAGCACCAACAGGCTCGCTCCCAGCCTGACGAGCGTGCACGGCGGCCAGCCCTTCGACATGAGCCGAACCGAAGTGCGCATGCTCGCGCTCGCCCTCCGCGGCGTACTGAATCAAGACGCCCGTCGGCTAGTGACCGCCGACAAGCCCGCGGTCACCGGGGAACTGACCTTCGCAGACGCTGCCGTCGGGCGGTATAGCGTCACCCGACCCTGACCACTGCCTGACCACTGAGCTGGCCGGGTCGCTGGCCCGCCACCCTCACTCGGCCCGCCAAGTGCGCGTTGGACGACGCGACGGGGAACCGGCCAACCCGGCCGGGTGGCTCGTCACCACCGCGCGGAACCGTGCCATCGACCAGCTACGCCGAAGGGACGGCCGGCGAGCTGATCGGCTACTCGATCGTCGAGGCTGACGACCTCGCCGCGGCGAAGGCCCTCACCGACGGCCTGCCCTTCCTGTCAGGAAGCGACGGGACGTGCGCGGTAGAGATCTTCGAGCTGCTCCCGATGTAGCCGGACTTCGTCAGGGAATCATCAGGGTGAATCCGGATGCTTCGAGGATGGGCCACGTCGTACGGTACTCGCCGTGATCAGTTCCACCGCCTTTCACCGCGGGGGCCATGAAGTGGCCACCGTGGTCGGCGTCGTCCGGCGTCGCTGGCAGGCCGCCGGGCCGGCTGGTTTCGTTTGGGCGATCGCGTTGAGCGCCGCCGTGGCGGCCATCAGCATTGCTGACCACCAAAACGGCGCGCAGCACTGGGTGTCGGCATGCTGCGGCGAACACGACGGCGACGCGTTCTCCCTATGGCTGGCGCGGTTGCCCGGCTCGATGCTGGCGCCCGCCCAGGGTCTACCGGTGTGGGGTTCGCTCGCGCAGATCCTGCTGGCATTCGGGATCGCGGAAGCCGCGGTCGGACGCCGGATGACGATCGCCGTTGCGTTCCTGGGCCATGTGCTCGCCACCGCCGGCGCGCGGCTGGTCTTGACACTCTTCAGCGGGCTCGCCGCAAACCGGCTCGTGCTCGACACCGGACCGTCGGCGGCCACGGTCGCCCTGGCCGCCTACCTCGGCGTGGTGTTGCGCCTTCCGCTACTCGGAGCAGTGACCGCCGCCGGTCTGGTCGTCGCTGCGTTCGGCCATTCCGGGCTTGCTGCCGGCGAGCACGCGGCCGCTGCGGTCGTCGGCATCGCCTGCGGCGCTGCTCACCTCGGATGGCTCCGTTGGAAAGCAGCGGTCCTCACCGCAGCTGCTGTCCAGCACGCAGACGTCCCAGTGCCGGCCGCACTCCCGTCGCACTGACAACACGAGGGTGCGGTCAGCTGATCGCGACCCCGACAGCGCTCTGCACGCCTGCGCTCAAGGCCGCGGCGCCGCCGAACAGGTCGGCACCCGTCAGGCTTCCCTTCACCGACTGCAAGTAGCTCGCCGTCTTCGTCGGCAACGTATTCGTGTCGGCAAGAACGAGCGGCATACCGAGCTTCGCCAAGTACGCGCCACCCGACAAGGCATCGGGGAAGTTCGCGCCGGTAGCGACACCGACGGTCGTCGGGGAGCTGAAGAACGTGCTCGCCACCATGGTTGCGGTCGCATACCGGTCGGCGCCGACGATTGCCTGGGCGCCCGGATCGGCGGACGCAGCCGGACCACCGACGGCATACACCGTCGTGGCGTGCGCATTCAGGTAGGCGTTCGTCGTCGCGACCATCGACGTCCCGGCTGTGAGCAGGACGGCGCCGCCGCGGCCGGCAGCTGCCGGCCCCGCAGCCAGTGCGTCGGGAAAGTCCTCCCCGGTGGCGAGCAGCACCGTGCCCGGATTGCCGAGCGCGGTGGCGACATCGATGGCGGTGTCGTAGCGGGTCGCTCCGCCGTATCGGACGACGGTGTAGCCCATCGCTGTCAGTTGCGTCTGCACGCTCTGCGGCACGGCGGCCGTGCCGCCGAGCACGTAGACCGTCTCGCCGGTGGGGAGCACACGTTGCAGTTCGACCACGGTCGGATACGGCAGCTGCGAGCCCGTCGTCAGCAACAGCGGGGCATTCTTCGCTGCGGCGAGCGGCGCGGCGACCAACGCGTCGGCGTACACGTCACCTCGGGCGAGGACGACTGCATTCGCCCCACCGGACGGGAACTCCGCTTGTGACACCGCAACCGCCGTGCCATAGCGGGTGGCGCCGGCAAGCCGCACCGCAGGCCCGTTCGCAAAGACGATCGGCTGCCATGTGCGGCCACCATCGCGCGTCAGCCACAGCTGTGCAGGCGCCGACGATATCGCCGGGTCGCCTTCGATCGCGACGCCTTGCTGGGGTGTGGTGAAGCCGAGGTCATGCCAAGACTGCCCCCCGGTCGCCGAATCCAGCACGGTCTGCCAGCTGACGCCGCCATCGAAACTGGCGTACAGGAACGACGCGCCCGACGAAGCAGCGACCACCAGGTCACCTGTCTGTGCAATGGCGCCCAGAACCGAGGTACCACCGAGCGGCGGGTCGGCCGGCGTCTTGGTGAACGTCTGGCCACCGTCGGTCGAAAGGTAGAACGCCTTCTTCGCCTGACCTGCGCCGGCGCTGAGGACGCACGCGATTCCCATGTAGGAGGCCGACGGCCCGACCGCCAGGTCGCCCGTGCACGGCGCGTTCGACTGCGCCCAGCTGGCACCGTCGTCGGTGCTTCGGTACAGGGTGGCGGTCTGGTTCTGGCCCGGCGAATCCACCCACACGTCGTCACCGTGGACCGCGAGAGTGATGGCCGCAGGAACCGCCGACGGAATGGTCAGCACCGACGTCCAGCTCTCGTTTCCGACCGGCGATCGGTAGAGCTGACCTGACGTCTGCGGCGCAGTACCGACCGGAACGAGCAGCAGGTAGACGTAGCCGTTGTACGCGGCAAGCTGGTCGACGTAGCGCGAACCGCTGCCGGGAAGCGTGCTCTTCGCCCAGGTCGCGCCGCCATCATGGGTCACCCAGAGGCTGTCGCCGTAGGCGTAGCCGTCGTTGTCGTCGGCGAACCGCAGGTGCGCCAGGCCCTGCTGCCCGTTGGTGGCGCCAGGTTGGCCGAGCTTCTCCGTCGGCGCGGGGATTCCGGACCAGGTGCGTCCGCCGTCCGTCGTGCGAACCAACGACGTGCACACGGGGTTCGAGCACGGCGCGGTGCCCAGCACCCATCCGTCGTTTGCCGAGACGAAGGTGACGGACGCCGGTTCGAACCCGGCCGGCACGGCGCCTCCGAGCGGTGCGGCCGCGGCAGTGCCGGCGAAAAGGCCGCCACCGACGAGGCCGGCACCGACGAGACACGTCGCCAGCAGCCCCGAGCCGGCAACGCCGGCCAGCTTTCGACCCCTCGACAACACTTTCCGAGTGCGCGTTGCGCCAGGCATCGTCGCCTACCTCCTCGTTGTGAACATCGCGGGCATCGGGCTTTGTCCAGACGACGTTCCCGCAGCGTCGAAGGTTGCATCGGTGCCTAGGCGGCAGCTCGCCGAAAACGCTCCCTCTCCCGTCTTGACGCAGCATTTGTGATCAGTAAGATACTCGGTATGCAACCGAGTCTGATGACGCCATGAGCGTCCGCCACGCGCTGCTCGCGCTCTTGAGTGAAAAGCCGAAATACGGCCTGCAGCTGCGCCAGGAATTCGAGGCGCGCACAGGCGAGGTGTGGCCCTTGAACGTCGGGCAGGTCTACACGACCCTGCAGCGGCTCGAACGTGACGGGCTCGTCGAGTCCGACGGCGCCGATGAGGCCGGCCCGCAAAAGGGTTTCCGGATCACACCCGCCGGTACCCAGGAGCTGGAGCACTGGCTGCGCACGCCGCCTGATCTGTCCGCACCTCCGCGCGACGAGCTGGTCATGAAGGTGCTCATCGCGGTCCACACGGCCGGTGTCGATGTCCGCGACGTCGTGCAAACCCACCGACGCTACCTCGTGCAACTGATGCAGGAGTGGACCCGGTTGAAGGAGTACTCGGCCGACCGCGACCTGGCGTTCGCGCTCGTCGTCGACGCCGAGTTGTTCCGGCTCGACTCCGTCATCCGCTGGCTCGACGCCGTGGACGGGCGAGTGCGGCGTGCCGACGTCGACGGTAAGCCGCCGACCCGGGCCGGCTTCCCGCGGACGCCGAAAACGGTGGAGGTGCGGCCATGAGCGTGTTGCAACTGCGCGACGTCTCCAAGACCTACGGCGAGGGCGCCGCCGAAGTGCACGCGCTGCGAAACATCGATCTGGCCGTCGACGCCGGCGAGCTGGTCGCGGTAATGGGGCCGAGCGGCTCTGGCAAGAGCACGCTGCTCACCATCGCGGGCAGCCTCGAGCAACCGACGAGCGGCGAGGTGCTGGTCGGCGGCACGGCGCTGTCAGGAATGTCGCGCAACGAGCGAGCGAGCATACGGCGCCGCGCGGTCGGCTACGTGTTCCAGGATTTCAACCTGCTCGCCGGGCTCACGGCCGCAGAGAACGTCTCCCTCCCCCTGGAACTGGACGGCACTCCGGCCAAAGCCGCCCGGGCCGCAGGCATGCGCGCGCTCGAAGAGCTCGGGCTCGGCGAGCGCGCCGCACACTTCCCCGACGAGCTGTCGGGCGGCGAACGGCAACGAGTGGCCATCGCTCGCGCGATCGTCGGTGACCGCACATTGTTGCTCGCCGATGAACCGTCTGGCGCCCTCGACACCGCGAACGGCGAGGCGGTGATCCGCTTGATCAGGACGGCGTGCCAGCGCGGCGTGGCCGGCGTCGTCGTTACCCACGACGCGCAACTGGCCTCATGGGCCGACCGCGTCGTCTTCCTGCGCGACGGCCGCGTTGTCGACCAGACCGCGCCGCCGGAAGGCCCGGAGTCGATGCTCGCGCCGAGCCAGCAGCAATGACCACCTCGCTTCGCGAGCGACCGCCGAGCGGGGCGGTCGCGAAGGGCGGCAATGCACCTGCTCGCAGGGCCGTCGTCCGCTGGGCTTGGCGGTTGTTCCGGCGCGAGTGGCGGCGCCAGGCGCTTGTTCTGGCGCTGCTCGTCGTGGCGATCGCCGCGACCACGATCGGCCTCGGCGCGACCTCGAACGCCACCGTGTTGAAAGCCAACCCGACGTTCGGCACCGCCCAGACGATCGTCAGCCTGCCTGGCTCCGACGCCAAACTCAGCGCCGACATCGCAGCCCTGCGGGACCGGTTCGGCACGGTCGAGGTGATCGCGCACGAAACCGTGCCTATCCCGGGCTCGGTCACGAACCTCGACGTGCGCGCCGAAGACCCGAATGGCCCCTACGGCCATGTGATGTTGCGCCTCGACTCCGGGCGTTATCCGCAGGGCGCCGGCGAAGTCGCGATGACGGCGGGCGCCGCCAAGACCTTCGGTGTCCACATCGGCGATCAGTGGCCCGCCGACGGCCGCGCCCTGCGCGTCGTCGGGATGGTCGAGAACCCGTTGAACCTGCTGGACGAGTTCGCTCTCGTCGCACCCGGCCAACTCAACCGGACGGCCAGTGTCTCCATCCTGTTGAACGCCGGGCATCAAGCCTTCGACTCACTTCGACTGCCGAGCCATACCGGCCTTGCCGTGAGCGGTAGAGGGACGACGAACCAGGCCGCCGTCACAGCGGCGGTCCTCGTGCTGGCCACCTTGGGGCTGTTGTTCGTCGGTCTGATGTCGGTCGCCGGTTTCGCCGTCATGGCCCGTCGGCGCCAACGAGCGTTGGGCATGCTCGCATCACTTGGCGCAACGGACCGCCACCTTCGGCTCGTCGTCCTGGCCAACGGGGCCATCGTCGGAGCTACCGCCGCCATCGTCGGCACGGTCGTCGGGCTGGCCGGCTGGTTCGCTGTAGCACCGGCTCTGGAGTCGGTCACCAAACACCGCATCAACCGGCTCGACCTGCCGTGGTGGGCGCTCGGCACGGCGATGCTGCTGACATTTGCGACTGCGGTCACGGCCGCGTGGTGGCCGGCACGGGCAGTCGGCCGCCTGTCGCCGATGGCGGCGCTTTCCGGGCGGCCACCCCGGCCACAACCGCCGCACCGATTCGCTGCAGCGGGATTGTTGTTGCTCGCCGGCGGCGTCGTGCTGCTCGCCTTCGCCGACGGCAAGCGGGTGGGGTTCATCCTCGGCGGCACCGCCACGACCGCGATCGGCTTACTGCTGCTCGCGCCACTCGCCATCCGGCTGCTCGCGAGCGCCGGCCGGCGCTCGCCGATCGCGGTGACCCTCGCGCTGCGCGACCTCGCTCGCTATCAAGCGCGTTCGGGAGCTGCGCTCGGCGCGATCACGTTGGCAATCGGCATCGCCGCCACGATCTGCATCAACGCATCGGCGACCGAAAAGCCCACGGGCCCGGGCAACCTCGCCGCCAACCAACTCATGCTGTACGTCAGCCGCGCCTCGCTCGGTGATCCGTGGCCGTCGTTGTCCGCAGCACAACTACAAACAGCGAAGACGAACGTCGACGACCTGGCGGCGACGCTGCACGCTTCGGCGTTGCCACTCGATCAGACCTATGATGCCGGCGCCCCGGCACTTCCGCTTTCCCAAGCCAACAACGGCCCGACATCCATCTCGCCGGGAGAGACTGCGCCGACCGGCGGCCAACCGAGCGGTTACCTCACACCCATGCTCGCCACCGTCACGGCCACCGGGAGGGGTGAGCGGGTCTCCGACTCCATCGTGCTCTACGTCGCGACCCCCGCAGTCCTTGCGCAATACGGCATCACCGCTGCTGAGATCGACCCGAACGCCGACGTCATCACCGCGCGAACCGACCTCGGCGGCCGGCAAATCTTCGATCCGACGCCGAAGGGACGCGCTGGTGCGTCTTTCGGTCGGGGAAAGGATGCAACGAAGCCGACGATCCAGGTCATGAGCCAGCTCCCCCGCTTCACCTCGGCACCCGGCGTCCTCTTGACGCCGCACGGGATGCAGACCCTCGGGCTGAAGCCGCTTCCCGCGGCCTGGATGCTGCAGACCCGAACACCTTTGACCGCGGCCCAAATCGACCTCGCCACCAAGGCTGCCGCCGGCGCAGGGCTGTACGTCGAGGCGCGCAAGCCGCCGCAGTCCTTGGCCGCGCTGCGAAATTGGTCCACGGCGGCCGGCATCCTGCTCGCCCTCGGCGTCCTCGGCATGACCGTTGGTCTCATTCGCAGTGAGACCGCTGGCGACCTGCGCACGCTCGCAGCGACCGGCGCGAGCAGTAATACCCGCCGAGCGTTGACGGCGGTAACCGCGGGCGCGCTCGCCCTGCTGGGTGGGCTCATCGGAACCGGTGGCGCCTACGCGGCCCTGCTCGCGTGGTACCGCAGCAACCTCACGCCGCTCGGCCAGGTTCCGGTCATCAACCTCGTCCTGCTCGTGGTTGGCTTGCCCGTCATCGCGACCGTGACCGGCTGGCTGCTCGCGGGTCGCGAGCAGGTCGGCATGGCGCGCCAACCACTCGAATAGTCAGCCGCTAGACCGGGCGGGTGATCATGTACTGGTTCGCACCGGGTTCGCATTCACCGGGGTAGCGTGACCGCATTGAGCCCGGGTGGGGGGCCAGAGCCGGCGGCCTTGCCCCAAGGAGTCTCGATGCCGCCTCGCAAGTTGCTTGCCCTCGCCGCGTCGTTGAGCCTCACCGGTGCCGGCCTGCTCGGTGTCGCCGCGCCGGCCAGCTCGGCGTCGTCCGGGCCGGCGCTCAACGTCGACGTCACCGCCAACCGACACCCCATCAACCCCGACATCTACGGCATGAACTACGCCGACGCGTCGCTGGCGCAAGAGCTCGGCCTCACCGCGGATCGGTGGGGCGGTAACGCGACCAGCCGGTACAACTACCAGAACAACACCTACAACACCGGTAGCGACTATTACTTCGAGAACATCGTCGCGGGCACGTCGCTCGACTCGTTCGTCAAAGCCGACCTTGCTCACGGCACCAACCCGGTCGTCACCGTTCCGGCGATCGGCTGGGTGTCGAAGAACTCGCCGTCGACACATCCGTTCGCTTGCGGTTTCAAGGTCTCCAAGTACGGCCCGCAGCAAGCAACTGATCCGTGGGATACCGACTGCGGTAACGGCGTCACCTCTGGAGGGACGGCGATCACCGGCAATGCGGCGTCCGACACGTCGATTGCTGTCGGGTCGTCGTTCGAACAGGGGATGGTCGCTCACCTGGTCCAGACGTTCGGAGACGCAGCGCATGGCGGGGTCCAGGCCTACGAGATCGACAACGAACCGACGCTGTGGAGCTCGACGCACCGCGACGTGCATCCGAGCCCGCTGACCTACGACGAGCTGTGGCAAAAGAGTCTGGCGGCGGCGCAAGCCATCAAGACCGCCGACGCGAGCGCGGCGGTCGACGGGCCGGGCGACTGGGGTTGGTGTGCGTACTTCTACGCACCTGACGACCCGGGCGGCTGCGGGGAAGGCCCCGACAAGCAGGCGCACGGCGACCTACCGTTGGCTGCCTGGTACCTGCAGCAGTTCCACACGTACGAACAACAGCACGCGGTCCGGCTGCTCGACTATTTCGACGAGCACTTCTACCCGCAGGAAAGTGCCGTCGCGCTGTCGACCGCCGGAAGCGCCACGACGCAGGCTCTTCGGCTGCGCTCCACCCGCGCGTTGTGGGACCCGACCTACACCGACGAGTCGTGGACCAGCGACCTCGGACTCGGCCCGGTCGACCTGATCCCGCGCATGAAGCAATGGGTGGCGCAGTACTACCCCGGCACCAAGATTGCCATCAGCGAATACAACTGGGGTGGCTTGGAGTCGATGAACGGTGCTCTCGCGCAAGCCGACGTGCTCGGCATCTTCGGTCGCGAAGGCGTGGATCGCGCGCAGCTGTGGTCAGCGCCGAGTTCGAGCGAGCCGGGTGCGTTCGCGTTTCGCATCTACCGCAACTACGACGGCCAGGGCAGCAGGTTCGGCGACACCAGCGTGCAGGCGACGAGCAGCGATCAGAGCCAGCTCGCCGTCTACGCAGGGCAGCGCAGCAGCGATGGCGCGGTCACCATCGCGGTCATCAACAAGACGAGCAACGCTCTGACGAGCACGCTGACAGCGACCGGCGTTTCGGCGTCGTCCGCGAGTGCCTACACCTACAGCGGTGCCGACCTTTCGAGGATCGTGCCGGGCCCACCGGTGGTCATCACCGGCAACGCCTTCAGCTACGACTACCCGGCGAACAGCATCACGTTGTTCGTGACGGCGGGCAAGGTGGCGGTGTCCAGGATCGCCGGCGCCAACCGCGACGCGACGGCAGCAGCGCTGGCCAAGGCGAGCTACCCGACAGCAGGCTCGGCGCAGGCGGTCGTCCTGGCCCGCGACGATGTCTACGCCGACGCGCTGACCGGTTCGCCGCTTGCGACCACGCTCGACGGCCCGCTCGTTCTGACGACTCCGTCGGCATTGTCTGCCGAGGCTCGGTCGGCGATCACGGCGACGCTCGCACCTGGCGGCGTCGTCGACGTCCTCGGTGGTGTGCGTGCCGTGAGCGACAACGTCGTCGCGACGCTGACCGGGCTCGGCTACCAGGTGCAGCGGATCGCCGGGGCCGACCGCTACACGACGGCGATCGCGGTGGCCGACGCCGTCGCCGCGAGGACGACGGTGAGCAGTGCCTACCTCGCGACCGGCCTGAACTTCGCGGACGCCGAATCGGCGGCCGGCGCCGCCGCGATCAACCACGGCGTCGTCCTGCTGACGAACGGGTCGACGATGTCTGCAGCGACGGACGCCTGGCTGCGCGCGCATCCCGGCCTGACGGTGACCGCGATCGGTGGTCCGGCGGCGGCGGCGGACCCGAGCGCGTCGCCGGTCGTCGGCGCGGACCGGTATGCCACCTCGGCGAAGGTCGCGGCCGGCGTGTTGCCCGCACCAACCGGCATCGTGCTCGCGACCGGCGCGAATTTCCCCGACGGCTTGGCCGCTGCGACGTACGCCGCGCATCAGGGCTGGGCGATGTTGCTCGCCGCGCCTTCCGGCGGCGCGCTCGACGCCGACCAGCACAGCTACTTGCACGCAGCGGCAGCGACCGTGACGACCCTGGTCGTGGCCGGTGGCCCTGCGGCGCTGCCCGACGCGGCAACCGGCGCGATCCTCGGCGGCCTGAACTAACAGCCTCAGAACGGTATTGACCCGGTGTATACGCTCGATGTATACATCGGTCATGACAGTTCCGCTGACCCTGCTGGGCCTGCTCGAGCGCGCGCCCAGCCACGGCTACGACCTCAAGCGCGACTACGACGCCTACTTCGGGAGGGGCAAGCCGCTACCTTTCGGGCAGGTGTACGCGACGCTGGCGCGGTTGGCCCGGGATGGCAGGGTCGAGGTCGGTGACCCCGAGCCCGGCGCCGGGCCGGAGCGCAAGCGGTACGTCATCACCGAGCAGGGCGTGAGCGAGGTCGAAGCGTGGCTGGCCGAGCCCGTAGAGCCCGAACCGCATCTGCAGACCGTGCTGTTCGCCAAGGTCGTGCTCGCGCTCATGACCGACCGCTCGGCTGAGGCGTATCTGGACATCCAGCGGGCGGCGCACCTGCAACGCATGCGCGAACTCACCGAGCTCAAGCGAACCGGCACCACGGTCGACGCGTTGCTCGCCGACCACGGCCTCTTCCACCTCGAGGCCGACTTGCGCTGGATCGACCTGACCGCTGCCCGCCTCGACGCCTTGGCGAAGCAGGTGCGGCCGTGACGGCGACCGGCCGGCCGGCGCAACCCGAGTTGGGCGGCCACCTTCTCGAAGCACGCGACGTCCATCTGTCGTTCGGGCCGACCCCGGCATTGCGCGGCGCGAGCCTGTCGGTCGACACGGGCGAGATCGTCGCAGTGATGGGCCCCTCCGGGTCGGGAAAGTCGACGTTGCTGCATTGCCTGGCCGGCATCTTGACGCCCGGCAGCGGCGAGGTCTATTTCGAGGGGCGCCGCACCGACCTGCTCGGCGAGGCGGCGCGCAGCGCCCTGCGACGTGACCGGTTCGGTTTCGTATTCCAGTTCGGCCAGCTGGTCCCGGAGCTGACCGCCGAGGAGAACATCGCGCTACCGCTGCTGTTGGCCGGCGTCCGCCGAGCGGAAGCACTGGCCAAGGCCCGCACCTGGTTCGAACGACTCGAGCTCGACGGGCTGCAACGCCGGCGCTCCGGCGAACTGTCCGGAGGAGAGGCCCAACGAGTCGCCTTGGGCCGAGGCCTCGTCGGGCGGCCAGAGGTCGTGTTCGCCGACGAGCCGACCGGCTCTCTCGACTCGTTGACGGGCGAGCACGTCATGGAGTTGCTCTCGGCCGCCGCGAAGGAGCAAGGCACCACGGTCATCCTCGTCACGCACGAGCCACGAGTCGCCGCCTACGCCGACCGTGCGGTGATGGTCCGCGACGGCAAGGTGACCAGCATGTCCGGCGACCGGATCGTCGTGTGATCCGCCTGGCACTGCGGTTGGCGCTGGCCGGCGGGCGTGAAGCCGTCACCCGGCTCTCGTTGATCGCGACCGCCGTGGCCGTCGGCACCGGCTTGTTGCTCGCCACTCTTGCCGGACTCAACGCCGTCAACAACCAGAACGCTCGCTACGCCTGGCTGGAAACCGGCTACGCCCCTTCGAGCGCGCCGGCAGCGAACAGCGACCCCCTGTGGTGGCGATTGAGCGCCGACTACTACCAAGGCCAACAGATCGGGCGGGTCGACGTCGCGGCAACCGGTGCGGCATCGCCTGTCCCACCGGGGATCCCGAAGCTGCCCGCAGCTGGGGAGTTCTACGCATCCCCCGCCCTCGCCAAGCTGTTGCGGGAGGCACCCGCCGCGCAACTCGCCGACCGTTATCCCGGCACGCAGGTCGGCACGATCGGTTCGGCGGCGCTGCCGTCGCCCGACTCGCTGGTCATCGTCGTCGGCGACAGCGTGGCCACGCTCTCCCATACCCGCGGTGCCCAGCAGGTCAGCGCCATCAGCACCACGGTGCCCAGTAGCTGCAGTAGCGACTGCGCTCTCGGTGTCGGCACCGACGCGAACGGCATCATCCTCATCCTCTCCGTGGTGGCTGCCGCCCTGCTGTTTCCGGTACTCGTGTTCATCGGTGGCGCCACCCGCCTGGCAGCCGCGCGCCGCGAACAGCGCTTTGCAGCCATGCGCCTGGTCGGGGCCACACCGAGGCAAGTGGCGACGGTCGCCACTGTCGAGTCGGCGCTGGCCACGGTCGTCGGCGTCGTCGGCGGCTTCGGGCTGTTCTTCGCGTTGCGTCCAGAGATCGCGGCGATCCCGTTCACCGGCGACCGGTTCTTCACCAGCGATCTGTCGCTGACCGCGCCCGACATCCTGCTCGTGGCGCTCGGTATCCCGATCGGCGCCGCGGTCACGGCCCGTTTCGCCCTCCGCCGGGTGAACATCTCCCCCCTCGGTGTGAGCCGGCGGGTCACCCCGAGCCCGCCCCACGCATGGCGAGTGATCCCGCTGCTCGCGGGCGTCGCCGAACTCGGATACTTCGCCTACGTGCGGTACATCGGCGCCGGCCGGAACGCCAACAGCACCCTCGAAGCCGTCGTGTTCCTGGCCGGCATCCTGCTGATGATGTCCGGTCTGGTGATCGCCGGGCCGTGGCTGACGATGCTCGGCTCGCGGCTGCTCGTCCGCCGCGCGAACCGGCCCGCCACCCTCGTGGCCGCACGCCGGCTCGCCGACAACCCCAAGGCCGGCTTCCGGGCGATCAGTGGTTTGGTGCTCGCGGTCTTCGTCGGAACGTGCGCGACCGGCGTCATCACCACGATCGCGGCCTACAGCGGGGGCAAGGCCAACCTCGACGCCGCGTCGGCCGGCACCGTCGTCGACATGGTCGGGGGACCGCAGGTGGAGCCCATCGACACCATTCCGGCCGATGTGACGGCGAAGCTGACCGCGATCGGTGGTGTCACCGGCGTCGCTGTCATACGATCCCGGCCGGTGCAACCGCCGCCGCCTCCCGGACCAGGCGCGCCGGGCCAATTCCAGTTCCAGGCGTTCGAGGATCTGGTGTCGTGCGCCGAGCTGGCCGGCGTCCCGGCCCTTGGGCACTGCCCACCGGGCGCGACCACGGTGAACATCGCCCCCGACTACGGCGGCGGGTTCGTGAGCCGATCGCAGATGCCCGACATCACGTGGCGAGCAGCCGACGTCCCCGCCGCGCAGCTGCGCACCCTGCGCATCGACAGCGTCGTGGTGGGAACCAACGGATCCGCGAGCGCGATCGAGCGAGCCAGAACGGTCCTCGATCTCGCCCTGCCGACGACCTTCGCCCCGCAGACCATTGCCGAGATTCGAGCCAACGGCACCCAGCTGCTCGATGATTACCAGCGCCTGGCCGAGGTCGTCATCTTGACGAGCCTGCCGATCGCCGGCTGCAGCCTCGCGGTGAGCATCGCCGGCGGGCTCGCGGAGCGAAAGAAGCCGTTCAGCCTGCTCCGCCTTACCGGGGCGCCGCTCGGGATGCTCCGGCGCGTGATCGGCCTCGAGGCCGGCGCGCCGATGCTCATCACCGCTGCCGTGTCGATCGGTGCCGGGTTCCTCGCTGCCCACCTCTTCCTGCGGGCACAACTCAAAGAGACGCTGCAGGCACCGGGACTCGGCTACTACGTCGTCATCGCGGTCGGCCTCGTCGCGTCGATGGCCGTCATCGCCTCGACCCTGCCCCTGCTGAACCGGCTCACCGGCCCGGAGATCGCCCGCAACGAATAGGACGACGGGCAGCGCGCCGCCGTCAGGCCTGCGCGATGCGGACCAGGTTTCCGGAGGGGTCGCGAAACGCACAGTCGCGGGCGCCCCATGGCTGTGACGCCGGCTCCTGGAGCACTTCGGCGCCCGACGCTCGAACCTTTTCGAAGGTGGCGTCGAGGTCGTCGCACCGGAATATCGCCGCCTGCAAAGATCCCTGTGTCACCAGCGCAAGGAGGGCATCGCCCTCTGCCTGTGAACGACCGCCATGCGGCTGGAACAACACGATGCCGACGTCCTGACCCGGGGCGCCGACCGTGACCCAGCGAAAGCCTTCGGACGCGACGTCCATGCGCACCTCCAGGCCCAGAGCATCGCGATAGAAGCCGAGCGCCGCGTCAGGGTCGTGCACAGGAATGAACATCGAAGAAACGGCAACTGTCATGCGTTGACCTTAGGCCGCCGCGCACCGCCGGCGCTTCTTCGATCCTGCTCGTCAGACGGTGGCCGGCGTCCGGCGTGGTCGCGTCGCGACCATGCTCACGCACGACGGCACACCTTCGAGCTCGCTGTGGTCGCGCGCGCGATACTGCGACGGCGTCTCACCGACGATCTCGGTGAACCGCGAACTGAACGACCCGAGCGAGGTGCACCCGACCGACATGCAGGTATCGGTCACCGACATGCCCTGGCGCAGAAGGGCCTTCGCGCGCTCGATGCGGCGGGTCATGAGATAGGAGTACGGCGTCTCACCGTAGGTCGCGCGGAACTTGCGCGCGAAATGGGCCGGCGACATGAGAGCGGCACGCGCCATGGTCGGGACGTCGAGGGGCTGCGCGTAGTCGCGGTCCATGAGGTCGCGGGCCCGACGCAGGTGCGCGAGGTCGGCGAGTTCCTCAGGCGTCACACCAACGATGGTACGCAGGCTCCACGCAACGACCGCAATGCCTGCCTCCCCCGCGACCGGCCTTTCACATTCGCTGCTGGCGGGCATCGTCGAAGGGCCGTTGTATTGCGCTACAACAATTTGTATCCGCATACAACGGCCGAGTTGCGAGAACCACTGGGCGGGCGGCACCCGGGAATCGATTCAGCTGTTGCGGCCCGGCACGGCAGTACGGGAGCGGCCCGGCACCGCAGTTCTTGCCGGGGACGAGCTTGCGGTCTCTCGGTGGGCTCGGCCGTCACGTTGAAGGCGACGTTGCACGACGACGGCGCGAGTACGGGCGCGCGCACGGCGCTGCTCGACTCGGATCGCTGTCAGGGTCAACGCGGCCTCCTCCGCTGCGCGGTCACTTGCCCATGTTGACGCCGTGAACGGCCCCGTCGGTTGCCGACGTAGCCGAATCGTTACTCACGACCGGCGACCGAACGGCCCCGCATGCGTCACTCGTGCGAATCTCGCTCGGCGAGTTCGCGGAACTCCTCGGGCACGTGGCCAACCTGCGACAGCAGAACACCGGCATATCCGACGGCGGCCCGACCGAAGCGACGGCGCACGTCGTCGACGGAGCGATCGACCCGCCATCGGGCCGCGCCGGCCGGCGTGCCCGGGCGCCGTCGGTCGGCGTCCAGCCCTACCGGCAGCTCGAGCTGGAGCGCAGTCTCGTCGACCAGGTTCGAGACCGAAATCGCGAGCAGGGTCACCTCTCGTTGCTCGGGGTGATCGCGAAACGCGGTGGTCACGAGTTCGGTCGCGACTTCGGCAAGGGTGAGAGTGGCGGAGATGGCGACGGGCAGGGTGACCGAGCGCGTCACCGATCGGTAGCCGGCGAAGCGCACCCGCACACTGACCGTGCGGCCGGCCCGGCCGGCTGCGCGCAACCGCCCAGCAACCCGGTCGGCGAGGTATCCCGACGTGTTGCGCACCAGTTCGGCCGTCACCCGCTGGCGGCCCAACGCAGCTTGCGCACCGACGGACGACGCGCGCCGAGCACCCTCGATCCGGCGCGGGTCGGAGTTCACCGCCAGTGCGGCCAGCTTGCCGCCCACGGCCTTGCCGACGAGGTGCTCGAGAAGGGTGGGTCGGCTCGCGGCGAGGTCGCCGATCGTGCGAATGCCCGCGTCGGCCAGCCGCGCGGCTACTGCCGGGCCGACACCCCAGATGAGCTCGACCGGCAGCGGTTCGAGGAACTCCTGCTCGCGGCCGGGTTCGACGACCAGGAGCCCGTCGGGCTTGGCGACCTGCGAGGCGATCTTGGCAAGGTGCTTGGTCGACGCGACTCCGACGGAGACCGGCAGGCCGACCTCATGGCGTACCCGACGCCGGATGTCGCCGGCGATCACCGCCGGCGCTCCGAACAGGTGCACAGCGCCACGGACGTCAAGGAAGGCTTCGTCGATCGAGATGCGCTCGACCACCGGCGTGAAGTCGCGAAAGACAGCCATGACCTGGTCGGCAAGTCTTTGGTATTCGCGAAAGTGGCCGCCGACGAAACGCAGCTGCGGGCAGAGTCGGCGTGCTCGCCACCCCGCCATGCCACCGCGCACGCCGAACGCGCGAGCTTCGTAGGACGCCGCAAGAACGACCCCACCGCCGACCGCGATCGGACGCCCGCGCAGCGCGGGATCGAGCAGTTGCTCGACGGACGCGTAGAAGGCGTCGAGATCTGCATGCAGGATGGTGGCCGTGCCCACCGGGGCCATGTGCAGTAGCGTAGTCGAACACACGTTCGAAGCGGAGTGATCATTGGAGCAACGACTCAGCCTCGTCACGCTCGGCACGCGCGACCTCTCCCGCGCCCGCGAGTTCTACGCCCGCCTCGGCTGGCGGGCGGCCGGCAACGCGGGCGATCCCGACCAGCCCGACGACGGCGTCTCCTTCTACCAGGCCGGCGGGATGGTCCTCGCCCTGTGGGACCGCGCCTCACTCGCCGAAGACAGCGGCGTCGAGGACTCAGGCGGGTGGGGCGGCGTGACTCTCGCCTACAACGCGCGCTCGCGCGACGACGTGCACACCGTGATCGGCGAAGCCCGTGCGGCGGGTGCCCGGGTGGCGCGCGAACCGGCGGAGACGTTTTGGGGAGGCTTCTCGGGGATCTTCATCGACCCCGACGGCCATCCCTGGGAGGTCGCGCACAACCCCTTCTGGGTCATCGATGACGACGGCAGCGTGCGGCTCTGAACGGCACCTCCCGGCCCAGCCGCTGGTGGCTGCTCGTCACTGGGGTGGCCGTCACGACAGCCGCGGCCTGCAGCTCGGGCTCGACGAAACCGCCCGACGCGTCAGCCGGCACGAGCGCGCCGCGCAGCAGCAGTGCCGCGCCGAGCGAGCGGTCGGCGGCGCCGAGTGCGCCGCCGAGCACGAGCAGTTCGGCTGCCGGCAGCGAGGGTGCGCCACCGACGGCCGCGGTGACCATCGCGGCGGTGGGCGACATCGACCTCGGCAACGCTCCGCAGCTCCCGCGCGACCCGGCCGGCTACCTGTCGCCGGTACGCACCGCGCTCGCGGCGCCGATCGTCTTCGGCAACCTCGAAGGAACTCTGACCAACGCGGGCTCCTCGAAGTGCCCGCCACCGCCATCACCATCGTCGCCGAAAACGTCTGCCTCGCCGCGAACGTCCCGATCAGCGGCGCCACCCACGGCGGCCACACCGCCGCCGTCGCCCACGGCGTCCCCGTCACCCACGCCGTCCCCTTCTGTGCAGACCTGTTTCGCGTTCCGGATGCCGCCGTCGTACGCGGCCGTGCTCCGCTCGGCAGGCTTCACCGTCCTGAACAGCGCGAACAACCACTCCCACGACTTCGGAGCGGCCGGCGTCGGTGCCACGACCGCCGCACTACGGGCAGCGGGGATCGCCCAGACCGGCCTGCCCGGACAGATCGGGTTCGTGGACGACGCCGGGGTGCGCGTTGCAGTCGTCGGCTTCGCGCCCTACTCGAGCACGAACGACCTGCTGCACCTGAGCGCCGCACGCGACCTGATCGCTACTGCGAAGCGCAAGGCCGACCTCGTCGTCGTCTACATGCACGCCGGGGCGGAAGGTAGCGCCGCGTCTCACGTCACGGGGAGCGAGGAGTACTACCTCGGTGAGGATCGCGGCAACGCAGAGGCGTTCGCGCATGCCGCAATCGATGCCGGCGCCGACCTCGTGCTCGGCAGCGGACCGCACGTCCTGCGTGGGATGCAGTACTACCGCGGCCACCTCGTCGTCTACAGCCTCGGCGACTTCGCCGGCTACTACAACTTCTCGACCACCGGCGCGCTCGGGCTGTCCGCCGTCGTGCACGTCGGCCTCGACCGCGACGGCCGGCTGGCCGCCGCCCACCTCACGTCGCTTCGCCTCGACGCCAGCGGGCGCCCGTCACCCGATCCCGCCAAGCGCGCCGCGGCCTTCGTCAACCAGCTCTCGGCGGCCGACTTCGGCAGTACCGCCGCCATCATCGGTAGCGACGGCACCCTGAACCCGCCGAACTGAGGTGCCGCTACCGGACAGTCCATCCGCCGTCGACGACCAGCGTGTGCCCGGTGACCAGCGCGGCCGCCGGCGAGCACAGGTAGACGACGGCACCCGCCACGTCGACCGGCTTGCCGATGCGGTGCAAGCCCGCGATGCGTTCTTCGACGTCCGCCTTGAAGTGCGGATCGGAGAGCGCCGGTTCGGTGCCGGGCGTCTCGATGAACGTCGGCGCGACCGCGTTCACCGTGACGCCGCGAGCGCCCCACTCGACCGCGAGACATTTCGTGAGTTCGATGAGGGCGGCCTTGCTCATGCAGTACACGGATTCGCCGGGTAGGGCGACGAGCCCGGCTTGAGAGCTGATGGTGACGATGCGGCCGTAGCCTTGAGCAAGCATCAGCCGGCCGACATGCTGGCAGGTGAAGAACGTGCCTCGCACGTTCACGGCAAGGGTCGCCTCGAAGTCGTCGACCGTCACGTTCTCGGCAGGGTTCTGCGGTGCTATCCCGGCGTTGTTCACGAGGATGTCGATCCGGCCGAGCGCCGATGCCGCATGCGCGACGCCGGTCTGCACCTGGTCGAGGTCGGCGATGTCCATGGGGACCTCGACGGCACGGCGTCCGAGCGATTCGATGTCCGCGATCAGCGCGGCCGCCGTCCCGCCCCGCCGGACGCCGAGCGCGACGTCGGCGCCGGCCGCGGCGAGAGCCAGGGCTATGGCCGACCCGAGCCCTCGAGCAGCGCCCGTGACGAGCGCAGCGCGATCGACAAGGTCGAACCGCGGCGTATCGGCAGCAATGTCACGCGTCGTCATGTCGCCATCAGATCACGCGTCACCGTCGGCCCCGTCGTCCGAGGGGGAGGGTCAGGTGAAGATCGGGTGACGACGCTTGCCCGGTCTGTGCGTGCAACGTACCCTCGTTCTCATCCCGAACACCCACGTAGAGAGGGTCATGAGCATGGCCGGGACTTTCATGGTCGAGTGGCTACCCGGTGGTGTACTCCTGCAGCGGCGAAGTGGTCTCCTCACGACGAGCGAGGCGAACGCCTACGCGGCCGCTGTCCGGAAAGCACTGCTGAAGGCGCCCGCGCGATGGGGTGCCGTCGTCGACGTGCGCGAAGCGACCGCACAGACCGATGAGGTTCAGGCCATCATCCAAGACCTCATCAAGTACGTCGTCTCCAAGCGCGTCTGCCGGATCGCGTTCGTCACCAGCAGCGCCATCACCGGCATCCAGCAACGCCGCATCACAACGGCGCCCGGGATGCACGATCCGTCGACCGTTGCGTTCTACGAGGACTACGACGGCGCGGTTTCCGCGATCCGCGCGATCGTGGCTGAGGCGGGCAAGACACCGACCACGTAGCAGCCCGCCGTCTTCTCGGGACTGCCGCGCCACGTCCCAGCTAACGTCGTTTCGGCGCCAGGGATCGGCATACTTGACGCGGTCGAGGCTTCCGGGAGGTCACATGGCCGACGGCGAGGGCGCTCCCCGATCAGGGCTCGGCCACCGGTTGCACGAGGAAGCCCGCCGCGTCGAGCACGCGGAAGCAAATCTCGTGCCGGCGTGGCTTCGGCCGACCCGGGGAGAACACCGCTGGCAGATGGGGCTTGCCGTCGTCGCCGCGATCGGCCTCGAGGTGTCGCTGCCGGCACGGCTGACTGTCTCGCCGCACTACGTGTTGCCGATCGCCGAAGGCGTCCTGCTCCTGGGTCTCTTCCTGGCGAGCCCGACCCGGATCGAGCGCCGCTCGGCGCCGCTTCGCGCAGCCGCGTTGACGCTCATCGCACTCCTGAGCCTCGACAACGCAGCATCTGCTGCGCTGCTGAGCCACCTCATCATCGGCGGCAAAGCCGACGTGGCCTCTCGGCTGTTACTCGAAGGGGTGGCGATCTGGTGCACGAACGTCATCGTGTTCGGGCTCTGGTACTGGGAATTCGACCGGGGTGGCCCGGCAGCCCGTGCGCATGCGTCGAGCCGCTATCCCGACCTGTTGTTCCCCCAGATGCAACAACCAGACATGGCACCGCCGGAATGGGAACCCGCCTTCTTCGACTACCTCTACACGTCGTTCACGAACGCCACCGCGTTCAGCCCGACCGACACGATGCCGATGTCGCGTTGGGCCAAGGCACTCTTCCTCGCACAGTCGGCGATATCGCTGGCGACGGTCGCGCTTGTCATCGCCCGTGCGGTCAACATCCTCAACGGCTGAGCCGGCCGATTCAGGTCGCCCAGAGCTCGGAGCCGGCACGCACCTCCGCCTTCGTACGGACGGCTTCTGCCACCGCGAGCGCGAGGAAATGGTCCTGGCAACCTTCGGCGAGCGGGTACGGCGGCTCGCCGTCGCCTCGGCACCAGGCAGCCATCCGGTCCAGCAACGTCGCGACCGCGATCTCGTCGTCGGCCAGCCGAGCACCCATGTACGGATTGCGGAACACGGCTGCGCCTTCGAAGCTGATGTGATCGAGGTCGAAACCCTCGTGGTTCATGTCGATGCCGGTTTGGCGGCGCACCAGGTTCGACTCGACCACGGTCGAGGCGTCAGCCAGGTGGGTCACTCGATCGTCGACGATCTCGCCGAGCGACCCCCTGATGACGATCCGCCTGGTACGCAACGGGTTGTGCCACTGGTTGTCGGTGAAGTCGTACAGACCCATCGGGCCGCCGAAGTCGAGCATGGCGAGCGTGGTGACGGCCCGCTTCGGCGTCGCGTCACCCGTCGGCCCACTTCTCGCGAACGGGTCGGCAAGCGGCGCGGCGTACTCGCGAGCCACGATCCGGGTCTCCGCAAAACCGGCGCCGAGCAGCGTGCGCATGATCGACATCACGTGGTACTGGTGCGTCGAGGAGACCTGCACCGATGTCGGGTCGCCGATCAGCCCCCTGCGCACGATCTCGGCGCGCGCGCTGTGGCCCGGAAACATCATGTACTGCTCGGCCACCTGAACGAGGCCGGAGGCGCCGACGTCCGACCACAACTCGCGCAACCCCTGGAGGTCGGTGGCCGGTGGCGTCTCCGCGAGAACCGGCACGTCACGTTTGACGAGTTCACGAACGGTCGGTGGAGTGACGTCCCACGGCACAGACGTGATCACGAACTCCGGGGCACCGGCACCGACGAGCTGCTCGACGGAACGAAACGTTGCGACGTCCCACTCGGCCGCGACTTCGGCGCCACGCTCCTGCGTGCGCGTTACGACACCGGTCACCTCGAAGCGATCGGGCATCGTTCGCGCGAGATGCAAGAAGAGGCCGGCACGCCATCCGCTGCCGACGATGCCCAGCCGGGCGGGTGATCCTGCCATGGTTTCGACCCTAGACCAACGGGCCCCGGCGGCCGCCGCGCTTCAGTACCAGCCGCCAGGGGGCATGTGCTCGCCGACCGGAACCTCGACGTCGAGCACGTTGCCCGGCGGCGCGAGCGGGCACGCCCACGCTGCGTCGTACGCGCACGAGGGGTGGTAGGCGAAGTTGAAATCCAGGACGAGCGTGCCGGTTCCCGTCGTCGGATCGAACGTCCCGCCGAGGTCGGCGCCTTTGACCGTGTCGAGCAGGTAGCGGCCGCCGCCATACGTCGTCCGACCCGCCGTACGGTCGCGCAGCGGTACGAACAGGCCACCGCCATAGCTGCGCAGCGCCCATACGTCGAGCCTTCCGATGCCGGCGAGGCGGACGACGCCGGCCCGCTCGAAGCCGACGACGCCATCGGTTGCGGTCGGCACGTCGATGCGCTCGGGTTCGGCGTTGTCGACCGGCACCTCGAAGCGCCAGGCGGCGTCGTACGCCGGAACGGGCAGCCCGGCGAAGCGCGGCCGCCGGGAGAGCGGGAGTGGCGACTGCGGGTGGTTCGCCAGCAGGTGGTCGCGCTCGGCTCGCCACCGCGCGTGCCCGGCGGGCGGGTCGGCCGCCCGCACCTCGGCGTACAGGAGAAAGACCCGGCGCCGCCAGTCGAGCAGCCCGAGGGCGGCGTCGGCGGCGCTGGACGTCATGGCAGAAGTGTCGCAGAGCCGCGGCGGAGGTATCCGTTGTACGAACGGCCGGCGTGGGTAGGGCCTGCAGGAGAACTCGACGGTGAGAACTCGGCGGTGGAGGGACACGTCATGAGTGGCAACGACTCGAGGGTAGTTGTGGTGACGGGCGGCACGGCGGGTGTCGGGCGCGCGACCGTGCAGGCATTCGCCGCGCGCGGGTACGACGTCGCGATCCTGCGCGCGGGGCGGCCGGCCTCGACGGCGCGACGGCCGACGTCCGAAGTCACGGACGACGTGCGTTGCCGATCTCGGTGGACGTTGCCGACTACGAAGCCGTCGAACGCGCAGCGACGCAGGTCGAGGCCGAACTCGGCGAGATCGGCGTCTGGGTGAACGTCGCGTTCGCCGGGTCGCTCGCCTTCAGTTGGGACACCGCCGTAGAGGAATTCCGCCGCATCACCGAGGTGACTTACTACGGTCAGGTACACGGAACTTTGGCCGCACTCCGGCGAATGCGCGAGCGCAACCGCGGCGTCATCGTCAACGTCGGCTCGGCCATGGCATACCGCTCGATCCCGTTGCAGGCCCCGTATTGTGCGGCGAAACACGCGGTGAAGGGCTTCACCGAATCGGTGATGTGCGAGCTCGCGCACGAG
Source organism: uncultured Actinomycetes bacterium (assembly GCA_963782965.1). Classification (GTDB taxonomy): domain Bacteria; phylum Actinomycetota; class Actinomycetes; order Acidothermales; family Acidothermaceae; genus CAWALV01. The sequence goes on along the minus strand of CAWALV010000002.1, from coordinate 641,241 downwards.
AAGAGCAACGTGAAGCTGTGCATGGTCCAGCTTCCGGGCCTGAACACGCCGCAGTTCACCTGGAACCTCAACAAGATGAGCAAGCACCCGATGCCGGTACCGCCGATCTTTCAGCCCGAACTCGCGGCGCGGGCCATCGTCTTCCTTGCCCGCCATCCTCGACGCAACATGTGGGTCGGCGTTTCGACCGCGATGACCGTGCTCGGCGAGCGGGTTGCGCCGAAGCTGCTCGACTTCTACCTCGGCCGTACCGGAGTGAAGTCGCAACAGACGAGCAAGGACGCACCACGCTTCGGTGACAACCTGCATGAACCCCGCGACGCGTCAGAGGATCGCGGGGCGCACGGCCCGTTCGACAGCAAAGCTCACGGGCATGACCCTCAACTGTGGCTGTCGATGCACCGTCGAGAGATCCTCTCCGGGGTCGGCGGTGCGGTCGCGATCGCCGGCGGCGTGCTCGCCGCCATCGGCAGAGACTGAGGCCAGCGACTGGCGCGCGCGGTGCCTGAGTGCCTGGGCCGCGCTAGGTGGTCGCTCATGCCGACCATCGGCGACGACGAGCGTCAGTATTGGAACGCGAACGGGCTGCTCGTCGCCCGGGCCGCCGCGTACCTTCGCCGCCCGCACCGGAATCGGTGGCTATCGCGTCTCGCGGCGGTCGCGCTCGCCATGGTTGCGGTCGGCCTCTTGGTCGGCCTCGCTGTACTGATCCGCACCCTCGCGTAGTCGCGAACAGAGCGGCGCTCAGCCGGAGCGTTCGGTGTCCGCTGCCGACCCGAACGCGGCCGCTGCACTGATCAAGGCCAGGTGCGAAAGCGCCTGCGGGATGTTGCCGAGCAGCTCACCACTGTCGGGGTCCAGTTCTTCGCTGAACAAGCCCACGTCGCTCGCTCTCGCCACCATGTCATCCATCGCCTGCCGAGCTTCGTCGAGCCGGCCCGCCGCGGTCAGCGCCTCCACCAACCAGAACGAGCAGGCGACGAACGCGCCCTCCTTGCCGCGCATCCCGCTGTAGCGGTAGAGCAACGGACCGCCGGCGCCGAGTTCGGCCCGAATGGCATCGATCGTCGAATGCAGCCGGATGTCGTCGCGGCCGCAGAAGCCGGTGCGTCCGGCCAGCAGGGTCGCACAATCGAGCCGCTCCGTCCCGGCGTAGAACGTATAGCTGCGCTTGGTCTCCGACCAGCACGACCGATCGACGTAATCGCGGATCTCCTTGGCCGCAGAGCGCCACTTCTCGACGTGTTCTCCCGGCACCTGCCCGTCGTCCGCCAATTGCGCGGCGCGGTCGAGTGCCGCCCAGCAGGCGATCTTCGAGATCGTGTAGTGCCTTTCCTGGCCGAGCTCCCACAACCCGGCGTCGGGCTCGGTCCACTTCTCGCACACGGCGTCGGCGAAGTCGAAGATCAGCCGACCGGTTCGCCCGTCGAGCACGCTACCGTGCGCCACGTATCGGCTCACGGCCTCTATGACGTCGCCGTACGTGCCCAGCTGGCGCTGCTTGGCTGCGTTGTTGCCGATCTGCACCGGTGCCGACCCGCGATAGCCCTCCCACAGGCGCACGGACTGCATGGTGGCCGGGACGGGTTCGCCGGAAAGCGCGTAGAACACCCTGATGTCGGGGGCTGTCCGCTCGATGGCGCTGATCAGATACGACATCGCGGCGTGCAGCTCGGCACGCAGATTGATGCTTGCCAGCGCATCGAGCGCGAACCCGGTGTCGCGCACCCACGAGAAGCGGTAGTCGAAGTTGCGGCTACCCCCGATCTTCTCCGGCAATGAGGTCGTCGCGGCTGCTTGCAAGCCGCCCGTCGTCGCCAACGTGAGCTGCTTCAGCACCAGCGCACTGCGTAGGACGGCGTCCCGCCACGGGCCGTCGTAGCCGACGCGCGAACACCAGCGGCCCCAGTAGTCGATCGTCCCGTCGATCCGCTCGTCGATCACGTCCGCCGGTGGTAGTGGCGTGGGTTCGCCGTCGGTCGCCACCACGGCGACGAGGGCGCGCCGCCCTGCACGAGCCGTGAAACGGCCGGCGACGCCGCCGCCGTCGAGTTCGGCTGAACCTGCCTGGTCGAGGACGACGGCGAGTTGCTGGCGACCCACCGTGATCAACGGTGTGCCTTCGCGGCGGTGCGGCCACGGCGCCGTCGTCGTGAAGCGGTCGCCCGGCTGGACCCGCCATTCCATCTCGACCTCGCCTTCGAGGCCCTCGATCCGGCGAGCGAACTCACTCCACGGCAGTGATCCACCCGCGGTCAGGTTGAGGGAGTCGAGGATCCGCACGGCGCCAGACGGCGTCCGAAAGGTTGTGGCCAGCACACCGCCGCCGTCGACGTACTCGCGGCTCACGTCGTAACGGCCGGTCGGGCGCACGACGACCTGCCCTCCGTGCTCTGCGTCGAGCACGGCCCCGAACGTCGGAGCGGCGTCCATCGTCGGCAACGCCCACCAATCGACGGCTCCGTCGCTGCCGACGAGCACGCAACTGCGCCCGTCCCCGAGGAGCGCGTACTCGCGCAACCCCAGGTAGCCCGCCACCCGCTCGGGCGCGGGTCGAGATGATGTGTCCTCTCGGGTTAGCTCAGGTGCCTCGCTCACCGCTACTCCTCCGCCCCGCGCTGCTCCTCACCCGGCGCTGGCCCCCGCGCCGGGCACTGTCTTTCCGCGATCTCTTTGACCTACCCAACTTCGGACGCCTTCCTGCGGGTATGGGACCTCCATCCCGGCCGCTGACCGCGCCACGAGGCGCGACGTGATCAGATGACGAAGGAGAGACCGTGGACCTTTCCCGAACCGTGCGGATCGGCTGGGGCGCATGCCTGCTCGCCGTCCCGACGATTCCGCTCGCCGCCCTCGGCGCGGTCGACGACCGCCCTGCACGGGCGGCGGCGCGGCTCCTCGGCACTCGTCACCTGCTGATCGGCCTGATGATCGGACGCCGCGGGAGGCGCCGGCACCGCGGCTTCGCGGCCTTCACCGACGCCGCACACGCCGCGAGCATGGTCGCACTCGCGCGCGCCGACCGACGCCGCAAGCGGGTAGCCGTCGCCGACACCGTGATCGCGAGCACCTTCCTGCTCACTGACCTGCGCGGCTAGCAGGCAAACCCTGTGCTCGGGTACGCGTTCGCCTTCCTCGCCGCACTTGCCAACGCGGCGAGTTCGGTTCTTCAACGCCGCGCCGGCCAGGACGAGCAGGAGAAGCGCGAGATGACGTTTCGGCTCGTCATCGACCTGGTTCGCAAGCCGGTGTGGTTGTTCGGCATCCTCGCGGTGACCGCCGGCTTCCTGCTGCAAGCGACCGCGTTGAAGTACGGCGGCCTGGCGGCGGTGGAACCCGTCCTCGCCATCGAGTTGCCGATCACGGTCGTGCTCGCCTCGCGCTTCCTCGGGGAGCCGCTCGGGCGCAACCAGGCGCTGTCGATCGCGGCGATGACGGTCGGCCTGGCCGGCTTGCTCTACTTCCTCTCACCGCACGGTGGGCACCCGAGCAGCGTGACCTGGTGGCGTTGGACCCTGGCGCTGGCAGCCGGGTACGCCGTGATCGGAATGCTGGTGATCGCCGGCCGCAGGACGCGCCACGACCTGGCGCGATCGGCGTTCTACGGCGCGGCGACCGGTTGCGGATTCGGTGTGACGGCAGCCCTGATGAAGGGGATGACGAACCAGCTCCAGCATGGCTTTCTCACCGTCTTCTGGTCGTGGCAGACGTACTTGATGATTGCGACGGGCGCGGCGTCGATGTATCTCCTGCAGAACGCGGTGGCGGCCGGCAAGCTCGTCGCAGCACAACCCGGCTTCACGCTCGCCGACCCGGTCGTCGCGATCCTGTGGGGAACGCTCGTCTTCGGTGAGAGCGTGCAGAAGGGGCTCTTCATGCTCCTCGCCGTCCTCAGTTTCGTCTTGATGGTCGCCTCGGTCGTCGCTCTCTCCCGGGCCGAGCAAGGACAGGAAGGCGACAGCAGCAGCGAAGGCGCCCCGCGCGATCAGGCTGAACGGGTCAGCCGAAGTTCAACGTGACGTCGGCCTCCTCCGTCGGGTTCGCCGAGGCCTGGCTGACCGAAAGCAGGCACGTCGTCCCGCCGCCGCAGGTGATCTTGTTCGCGCCGAACGGACCCTTGGTCACCTTGTAGTCGGCGCTCACGTTCCCGCTGCCGTCGGACTTCGTAGTCACCATGCCGGTGAGGTTGCAGTCACCGGGGCTGGTGCTCGTGCCCTTGTCGGCACACTCGTTGACGACGAGCGGCTCGTTGGGCGAGAAACCGTGACCGGTCACGTGCACGGTCTGGCCGGTGGACAGCCCACTGCTCGGCGAGATCGAAATGGCGGCGCCGGAGCCGCTCGCGGAGGACGACGGCGAATCTGAACCGCCCGCCGAAACGCTCGGGGACATGGCCGGTGAGGAACTTGCCGTGCTCGGAGTCACGCTCACCGATGGCGACGTCGAGGAACCGCTGGACTTGTTTCCGCTGCTACAGCCCGCGAGCAACGCCAAGACCGCGACACCGGACGCGCCAGCCGCTGCGGCCCCGACCACGCCGCTGCGGGCACCACGGGTGTGAGACCTCATGAATCCTCACCTTCGCTGGACGACGTGCTCGGCACGTGCCCTACCCCAACCGATGCGTTGATCACATCAGACGCGCACGAGGTGATCGAACCGTGACCGGGGTGGTTCAGACGGCCGCCACGGCGATCGGGTAGCGCAGGATCGTCCTGAGCTGCTCCGGCGGCGTGCGCCGCGGGTCGGACAGGTAGATCTCGTGGTGCCGACCGCTCGGCTGGTAGCCGAGTTCGCCAACATGGCGAAGCAGCACCTGGAGGGTGGTGACCTCGTCGGCGTACGGCCCGACATGCAGGACCTGGGCGGCCTTGCCCTCGGCGAAACGATCCAGCCGGACGCCGTCGACGGGTAGCTCAGGGTGAGCCTTGCGCGTCTTGGTCGCGACCGCGTCCAGGTGCTCAGGGGAGACCGCGACCGGCTGCATGATCATCAAGCTCCAGCGCCAGGTGTGCCGCGGTGCTTGCATATCCGCCTCGTCGCTACCCCACAAGCCTTCGACGGGCATCACCGAGTAGGTGATCTCGGGCTTGAGCGCGAACTTCAAGCCGTAGGCCATGGAGAACAACGCGCCCATCGCCCGCTCGAACTCCTCACCACTCGGGTCGCCTGCGCCGTCGATCATGAGATACGGAAGTTCGGGAACGACCAGCGTCGACGGCGTCGTCGTCGCGGTGTAGAGCTCCCGGTAGTCGGCTTTGAGATCGACCTTCATCGCGGGTCCTCCTGCGGTTGCCTCGTGCCCTCAGCACACCACCGCCACAAGGTCCGGCCCACGGACTTGCGACCCGCCACGACGGGCCTTACGCCTCACCCGTCGTCGCCGGGGGCGGCCCGCCGCTCATCGAGCCCGCTCGCAGCCGCGTGCTCCGCTTCTTCTTCTTCGGCGATCCGTTCGGGCGTGCGGTGCGCGCGCTCCCGGGCAGCTCGCTCGGCACACATCCGCTCGTATTCGGAGGCGATCTCTGCCCCGAAGAGGAACACCGCGCTCGCAAGGTAGACGAAGAACAGGAACGCCACGATGGCCCCGAGCGACCCGTAGACCTGGCTGTAGTGATGGGAGTGCGCGATGTATGCGGCGAAGCCGTACTGGACGGCCTCGAAACCGGCCGCGGCAGCCAGCGCTCCCGGCCACAGGTGGCGTGCCCGGGTCTCGACGACCGGGACCACGCGATACAAGAAGCCGAAGGTGAAGAAGAGCAGGGCGAACGCGAGCAGGAAGGCCACCGCCGATGCGGCCACGCCCGCAAGTGGGTCGAGGAAGCGCAAGGCGTGCGGCAGGTGCGTACTGCCCTGCCGCGCGATGCTGGTGATGACCGTCAGCCCGAGCGCGGTGCCCACCAGGGCGATCGAACCGGCGACGAGAGCGAGGTCGATGGCCTTGCCGCGGAAGAACGGCCGCCGATCGTCGGTGTCCCACGCCACGTTGAGCGCCGTACGAATGGCGGCCATCATGCCGCTGGCGGCCCAGACGACGCCGACGATCCCGATCAACCCGAGCGCCCCGCTACTACCGCTGACCGAACTCAACCACGTCTGCAGCTGGTCGCTCTGGACAGGCACATGCTGCACGATCGCGTTCACCACGCGGTCGCGCGCTTCGGCGGTCGACGTCACCATTCCGACGATGCCGACGGTGACGATGGCTAACGGGAAGAGCGAGAACAAGACGTGGTAGGAGATCGCGGCTGCCATCTGCTGGCAGTGATCGTCACGAAACTCCTGAAAGCCCCGCCGGAACAGTTGCTGCCCGGCCTTCAACCACCCGGTGTTCCTCCATGGAAGCGCCATGATCTCCACCGTACGACGGCGTCATCGCCCGCTGCAGGCGGCCACCGCGCAGGCACAGCAGCTCGTCGTCGTCCCGCAGGCCGGTGAGCCGGTGAGTGACGAGCAGCACGGCGCGGTCGCGGGTCGCGGTGAACACGTCGTCCATCAACTGAGTCGCGGCCTCCTCGTCGAGGCCCTCGGTCGGCTCGTCGAGAAGCACGAACGGCGCATCGGCGAGCAACAGCCGAGCCAGCGCGAGGCGGCGCAACTGCCCGCCCGAGACCTGCGTCGCGTTCTCGCCCACGCGAGTGTCGAGCCCGGCAGGCAGTTGCCGCAGCCAAGGTCCGAGACCGACCCGGTCGAGCACCGAGCACAAGGCGTCGTCGTCCGGTGTGACGTCACGCGCGCCGACCGCCAGGTTGGCCCGGATCGTGGAATCGAACAGGTGGGGTTGCTGGTCACAACACCCGACGACGCGCCTGACATCGTGGCTCGCGACGGCCGTGACGTCGTGACCATCGACGCGCATGCTGCCTGCCTCGATGTCGAGAAACCTGAGCAGGACGGCGACCAGCGTGCTCTTTCCGGCGCCGCTGCCGCCGGTGATCACCACGCGGTGGCCCTGCCGCAGCTCGAGGTCGACGCCGTCGAGCACCCGGCGTCCATCGCCGTAGCGAGCCGCCACCTGCCGAAGCGTCAAGGTGCCCGGCCGTGCGGGCAGCGGGGCGGGCGCCGAAGGTTCGCGCACGGGAGGCGGCTGGTCGGCGAGGGCGAGCAGCCGGCCGGCCGCCGCGCGCGCTTTCGACAGGTGCTGACCGACGGCAGGGAGGTCGGCGACCGTCTCTGGTGCCGCCCAGGCGAGCAGCACGACTACGACGAACAACACACCGCTCAGCGCGCCACCACGCACGGCCGGAATGCCGATCGCGATCGCCGACCACAGCGCACCCGCAGCGGCCACCGCGGAAAGTGCGGTACCGAGTGCGAGCCCGAAGGCAGCGCGGCGTTCGAGTCGTGCGAGATTCCGGTCGGCCAGCTCGGCGCTCGCGAGCGCTTGATCGATGGCTCCGAACGCGACGAGGTCTGCGGCGCCTTCGACGAGGTCGACGACGCCGGTCATCAGCTCTCCACGTGCGCGCCCGACACGCTCACTCGCCCGCCGGTCAGCCGCAACGACGACCATCGGCACGCCGATACCACCGGCGAGAAGGGCGAGCAATAACGTCACCGCAGCCGCCGGCAGCAGCACCGCGGTGAAGACGACGGCGCCGGCGCTGACGGCGATCGCGGAAAGCACGGGCACCACCACCCGAACGCCCACCGCTTCGACCGCCTCGACGTCAGAGACCAGCCGGCTGAGCAAGTCACCTCTGCGCGCCTGCCGGAGACCGACGGGCGCGAGCGGGACGAGAGTCTCGAACACGTGCGGACGCAGTGTCGCCGTCACCCGCAGGGCCGCGTCATGGGAGACCAACCGTTCGGTGTAGCGGAAGACGCCCCGACCGACACCGAACGTCCGCACCGCAACCGCGGCCACCATCAAAGTGAGCACCGGTGGTTGCTGCGCCGCGCGCGCGATCAACCAACCGGAGGTCGCGGTCAGCGCCACCGCGCAGCCGCTCGCCAATGCGCCGAGCACGGCAGCGAGGACGACGTGTCGCCGAACCGGTCGCAGAGTGGCCAGCAGGTAGCGCACGCTTGTCACGCGACCACCTCCGCGCCAAGACCGTCGACGTTCGCCAGCGCCGCAACGGGCGGGCGCAGTTCGACGATGCGGTCGGCCCCGGTGAACAGTGCCGGGCGATGCGATGTCAGGATGACGGTTCGTTGGCGGGTGAGTTCGCGCAGCGCTCGCACCACGTCGTCCTCGACCTCTTTGTCGAGAGCGGTGGTCGGCTCGTCGAGTAGGAGAAGCGGCGCGTCGCGCAGATAGGCCCGCGCGATCGCGATCCGCTGGCGCTGGCCGACGGACAGGCCTACGCCGTGCTCGCCAACCACGGTCTCGAACCCGTCGGGCAACGCCTCGATGAACTGCTCGGCTGCGGCCGCGCGCGCCGCACAACGCACGGCTTCGTCGGACGCCGTCGACGCGCCGAGCCGAATGTTCGCGCCAATCGTTCCCGCGAACAGATGCGGGCGCTGACCGACCCACGCGATCTCGCGACGCCACTCGTCCGGGTCGAGATCGGCGAGATCGACATCGCCGATCCGCACGCTGCCGGCGTCGGGCGAGACGAAGCCGAGCAGGACGGCGAGCAGCGTCGACTTCCCGCATCCGCTCGGGCCGACAACGGCGACCAGCTCGCCCGGCCGCACCGTGATATCGAGCCGTTGCAGCGCTTCGACCGGCCGGCCGGGATAGCGCACGGTGAGACCGCGGATCGCAATCGTCGCGGCGCGCACGGCGGGAACCGGCCGGGGCGGCATCCGACGTTCGGTGTTCGCCAACGGTTGGTCGATGACGTCGAGAACACGACCGAGTGCGGTGACACCCTCGACGCTCGCGTGGTACGCGGCGCCGACTCGACGTAGCGGCAGGTAGATCTCAGGAGCGACGAGCAACACGATGAGGCCGGTACGCAGTGACAGGTCGCCGCTGACCAAGCGGAGCCCGATCGAGACGGCGATCAGCGCGACCGAGAGGCTGGCCAGGAGTTCGAGCACCATCGACGAGAGGAACGCGATGCGCAGGGTCCGCATCGTGGAACGGCGCAGATCGGTGCTGACTCGGCGGATAGTCGCGACCTGTGCGCGCTCGCGACCGAACATCCGCAGCGTGGGCAACCCGGCGACGACGTCGAGGAAGTGGTGCGACAGCCGCGACAACGTGCTCCACTGCCGGTCCATCTGGGCTTTGGTACCGAGGCCGATCAGCACCATGAACACCGGGATCAGCGGCAACGTGCACGCCACGATGACGGCCGAGGTGACATCCGCCGCCAGAACGCGAGCACCCAGAACCACCGGCACCAGGCAGGCGAGCACGAGCTGCGGGAGGTAGCGAGCGAAATAGCCGTCGACGGCGTCGAGGCCTCGGGTGGCGCCTAGGGTCAGCTCGCCGGTCGGCCGGGTCGCCAACCAGCCAGGCCCCAGGTCGACGAGCCGGCGCAGGTAGTCGCGGCGCAGCTCAGACCGAACGGCCGCCGCCGCCCGGTAGGCCATCAGCTCGCTCGCCCACATCAGCGATGCGCGCAACGCAAGGACCGCCGCGAGTGAGAACAGCGCGCCTCGCTGCGCGGCGAACCCGCGCTGCTGGAGGAACGTACCCACGAGCAGGCCGGCGATCAGGGTCGCCTGGACGACGACCAGTACCGACACCACGACACCCACCGCCACCGTGGTCGCGATGAACGACCGCGCCGGCCCGGCCTTCGCCAAGAGCCGCCGATCGATCGGCTTCACGGGCCGTCGGGTGCGCCGCGAGTGGCCGCCAGGTGCGACGCTTCGCGGACGTCGCGCGGCCTCGGCAGGAACGGCAACCAGTCGCTCGCGGATACCTGCGCCTCGGGCGGAATGTCAGCGCGGGTGACTCGCTTGCGGAACACCCAATAGGTCCAACCCTGATAGGCGAGCACGATCGGCGTGAACAAGATCGCCACCCACGACATGACCATGAGCGTGTAGTGCGTCGACGACGCATTGCCGACCGTGAGGGTGCCCGCGGCGTCGGTACTCGACGGCATCACGTTCGGATACAGGGCGACGAAGAGTGCGGCGACCGCCGCGACGAGCGCGGCACCGTTGAGCGAGAATGCCCAGCCGTCGCGATTGCGCAGCCCCATGACGACGGCCCCGACGAGCGCCAGCGCAGCGATGGCTGCGACGACGGCGGACGACGCCTTGCCGTAGGAGATCTCGGTCCACAGCAGGAACCCGGCAGCGGCCACGACGGCGACGGGGGCGATGAGCTTTTGCAGCCTGACCGCCCGGTCGCGCACCTCACCCGACGTCTTCAGCCCGAGGAAGAACGCGCCGTGAAGCGTGAACAACGAGAGGGTGGTGAGCCCGCCCAGCAGGCCATAGGGGTTCAGCAAGGTGAACAGGTTGCCGGTGTAATTGTGGTCGGCGTTCAGCGGCACGCCACGGATGATATTGGCGAACGCGACACCCCACAGGAGCGCCGGAACCACGCTTCCCCAGAAGATGGCGGCGTCCCAGATCGACTTCCACCGCACGTGCGGGTGCTTACCGCGGTATTCGAACGCAACACCCCGCACGATGAGGGCGACCAGGATGAGCAGCAGCGGAAGGTAGAAGCCGCTGAACAGCGTGGCGTACCAGCCGGGGAACGCGGCGAAGGTCGCACCGCCCGCAGTGAGCAGCCAGACCTCGTTGCCGTCCCACACCGGGCCGATCGTGTTGATGGCAACGCGGCGATCGATCTCATCACGGCCGACGAACGGCAGCAGGATGCCGACGCCGAAGTCGAAGCCCTCGAGCAGGAAGTAACCGGCCCACAGCACGGCGATGAGCAGGAACCAGAAGTCGTGCAGTTGCATGTCGGGCACCTCCTCAGTAGGCGAAAACGGGTTCTGGTTCTTCTGCTGCGCGCTCCGCCGGAGGGCCGGCTTTCGAGTAACGCACCATGAGCGCTGCGTCTACCGCAGCGAGAACGGCGTACAGGGCGGTCAGCACGATCATCGAGGTCAGGACCTCACCTCCGGTGACGGCCGGCGACACGCCGGCCCCGGTTTTCAGCTGGCCGAACACCAGCCACGGCTGACGACCCATCTCGGTGAAGATCCAGCCCATCGCATTGGCGAGGAACGGCAGCGGCCAGGCGTAGAGCGCGGCGCGAAGGAACCACCGGCCACTCGGCATCCGGCCCTTGCGCATGAACCACAGGCCGGCGAGCGCGATGAGCGCCGCGAGCAATCCGAAGCCGATCATGAAGCGGAAGCTCCAGTACGTGACCGCGATCATCGGCCGGTAGTCTCCCGGGCCGTACACCTGCTGGTAGCCGGCGTTGAGTTCGTCGATGCCCTTGACCTGGCCGGAGAACGAGCCGGTGGCGAGGAACGACAGCAGGTGGGGCACCTTGATGCTGAAGAGCTCCTTGTGCCCGTTGAGCGAACCGATCGTGAAGAGCGAGAACGACGCCGGCTTCGACGTGTGGTAGAGCGCTTCGGCCGCCGCCATCTTCATCGGCTGCTGCGAGGTCATCACCTTGCCCTCGATATCACCGCTGCCCGCAAGACCGATGCCGGCGATGACGGTTGCCCACAGCGCGAGCTTCATCGACGGGCGGTACACGTCGACGTCCCGCTGCTTTCGCAAGTGCCACGCGCTGATGGCGACGACGACAACTCCTGCCGTCAGGAAGCTGGCGAAGATGGTGTGCGGGAACGTCACCAGGGTCGTCGTGTTCGTGAGCAACTTCCAGATGCTGGTCAGCTCGGCGCGATGCGTCTCGGGGTTGATCTTGTAGCCGACCGGGTGCTGCATGAACGAGTTGGCCGCGAGGATGAAGTAGGCCGAGATCGCGGTCCCGATCGAGGCGCACCAGATCGTGGCAAGGTGCACTTTCTTGGGCAGCTTGTCCCAGCCGAAGATCCACAGGCCGAGGAAGGTCGACTCCAGAAAGAAGGCGAGCAGCGCCTCCATCGCCAACGGCGCGCCGAAGACGTCACCTACGAACCGCGAGTAGTCGCTCCAGTTCATGCCGAACTGGAACTCCTGCACGATGCCGGTGACCACGCCCATGGCGAAGTTGATCAAGAAGAGCTTGCCCCAGAACTTCGTCATACGCAGGTAGCGCTGCTTGCCGGTGCGGTACCAGGCCGTCTGCATGCAGGCGACCAGGATCGACAGACCGATCGTGAGCGGAACGAACAGGAAGTGGTAGACGGTGGTGATGCCGAACTGCCACCGCGCGAGGCTCAGCGGATTCACGGGTCCATGCTCCCGGGCGCGAGCTCGGCGACGAGACGGACGAAGGTCCCGACTCCGCGGGCGGTTCGTCGCAGGTCAACGCGGGGCCAGAGTCACGGTGACAGGACGACGTCGAGCAGCTCGAGTTCGGCCGAGCCGTCGTCGTCCGACATCAGGCCGCAGGCCGGGCAGACCCGCGCGTGCCCGTAGATGTGGTCGTCGTCGATCTCGCCGTCGAAGCCGCAACCTGGGCAATGCAGGTGGACGGCGAAGGACTCGGCCTCCAGCGCGGCGCCGGCGAGCGGGCCTTCAGTGGTGAGCATCGAGAACAACGCTTGGAGCGACTCCGCATCGAGACTGTTGGCCCGGCGCACGAGTACCGCTGCGACGCGGTGACCGTGGGCGCGCCGTGCGCATTCCTCGACGAGTTCGGCAACCAATGAAGTCTCATGCATAGGAGCGCTCCAAGCACAACTGGGCAACCCGTTCCACGATCTGCGGCAACGCCGCGACGACATCGGCGCTGAAGCCGTCGTCGCTCGTCGAGGAGACGCCGATACTGAGCAGGGTGGTGGGTGGCGTGGCGCTGTACAGCCGCCGGGCGAGGCCGAGCAGGCTGGCGGCGTCGACGTGGTGGGTCATGGCAGCACGGGCCGTAGTCGTCTCGTCGGCAGCGACGATCTCCGTGGCGTCGATGACGCCGGGCGCCAGGGCGACGGATGCATCGACGATGACCACGCGGCTCGCCTGCGCGATGTCCAGCGCGATCTCGGGAGTCAACTGATGGACGGCGAGCACCTTCACGCCGTCGAAGCGGCCGTCGACTGCGATCAGCTCGGCCACGAAACAGCCGAGCGCGTCGTCGCCGCGCAGAGCGTTACCGAAGCCGATCAGCAGCGGACGCTGGAAACCGACCGTCATCGCGTGACCTCGTCGAGCACGGAGCCATCGGCTCTGAGCAGCGTCACATGAAGCGGCATCTGACCCACCGCGTGCGTCGAGCACGAGAGGCACGGGTCGTAGCAGCGGATGACGGCCTCGACGCGGTTGAGCATGCCCTCGGCGATGTCGGGGCCGTGCACGTAGCGCTTCGCGACCTGGAGCACGCTCGCGTTCATCGCAGATGCGTTGTGCCCGGTGGCGATCACCAGGTTGGCGGTCTGCACGATGCCGGCGTCGTCGACCACGTAGTGGTGAATGAGGGTGCCGCGAGGCGCCTCTGCAACACCGATGCCTTCGTTGCGGTTGACTTGCGCCCGCGAGGTCACCCGATCGGAGAGGATGTCGGGTTCGCGCAGCAGCGCCTCGATGGCCTCGATGCCGTGCAGAATCTCGATCAGCCGCGTCTGATGGAAGTGGAACGAGCTCGCCGGCGCGCGACCGAACCGCGCCCGGAACTCTGCCAGCTCCTCGTCGGCGCGTGGCGTGCCGAACCGATCGATGATGATGGCTCGGGCCAACGTGCCGACGCGGTACAGGCCGTCGGAAGGGCCGAGTGGCTTGTAGTACGTCGGCTTCAGGAACGATGAGTCATCGACGTACTCGCCGATGTAATCGGCGTAGTCGCGCGGGTCGAACTCGACAAGCATCTTGCCGGTGTGGTCGACGATCCGCAGCCGCCCGTCATAGAACGTCGCCGTGTCGTCGTCGTTGACGAGTGACATGAAGGCCGATTCGAAGCTGCCGAGCGTGTCGGCTTCCTCGACCCGGCCGAGGACGTGTTCCTTGTACCACGCGATCGCCCGGGTGGTTGCCGCGTAGGCCTCGGGGATCATGGCTTGAATCTCGTCGCGCTTGTCGGCAGTCAGCGGTGCGTCGACACCGCCGGGCACGATCCAGGCAGGGTGGATCCGCTTGCGACCGAGAATCTCGATGATGCGCTGGCCGAACTTGCGCAGGTAGATGCCATCGAGGGCCAGCTGTGGGTTGGCGCCGGCGACGCCGACGATGTTGCGCGTCGCCGGGTCGGCGTCGAACCCGAACAGGAGGTCGGGCGAGGAGAGGTAGAAGAGGCTGAGCGCGTGCGACTGCACGATCTGCGCGATGTTCATGAGAGTGCGCAGGTCGCGGCCGGTCTTCGGCGGCCGGACGGCGAGGATGTCGTCACACGCCTTCGCCGAGGCGATCAGGTGGCTCACTGGGCAGATGCCGCAGATCCGAGCCATGAGCGAGGGCATCTCGGCGAGCGGCCGGCCCTCGCACAGCTTCTCGAAGCCACGAAACTGCGTGACGTGGAAGTGCGCGTCGCTGACCTCACCCGCGTCGTCGAGCTGAATCGTGATGCGCGCGTGCCCTTCGATCCGGGTGATCGGGTCGATGCTGATCTCGGTTCCCATGGTGCTCCTGTCAACCGCCGAAGTGCACGTTGGGGGCCAGCGTTGGGTCTTTCCCGTCGAGCAGCGCGATCACGGCGTCGAAAATCTGGTCGGCCGACGGCGGGCAACCTGGCAAGAAGACGTCGACGTGCACGACCTTGTGCACGGGAAGCGTCTTCGGCAAGTGGTGCGGCACGTTCTTGGTCGGAAAGTGCGGATCGATGGTCACGTTCTCGATATACGCACGCTGGTACAACGGCTCTGCCGCTTCACCGTCGAAGACGTTGCGCATACCGGGGACGTTCGTCGTGAGTGCACAGTCACCAAAGGCGACGAGAGTGCGGCTGCGCGACCGAACCATCTCGATCCGCTCGAGGTCTTCGTTCGTCGACACCGCGCCCTCGACGAGCACGATATCGACGTCGTCGGGGAACACTTTCGCATCGACCAGCGGGCTGTACACGAGATCGGCCCGCTCGGCGAGAATGAGCAGCCGCTCGTCGATGTCGAGCAGTGACATGTGACAGCCCGAGCACCCGTCGAGCCAGACCGTCGCGAGCTTGGGACGAGCCATCAGCGGTTCACTCCCTCACGCGCGCGCAGGTACGGCAGGTACGGGCGGTGGTAGCGCCCGGTAGCCACCGGACGGCCCTTTTCGAAGATTGCTCCGGTCGGGCACGCCTCGACGCACTTGCCACAGCTCGTACACGTCTTCGACTCACCCCACGGCGTCCCGAGGTCTGTCACGACCCGGGCGTCGATGCCGCGACCGAGGACATCCCAGGTGTGTGCGCCCTCGACTTCGTCGCAGACGCGAACACACCGGGTGCACATGATGCAGCGATTGTGGTCGATGGCGAAGCGCTGGTGGCTCGCGTCGACGTCGAGCTTCGGGTAGACGTTCTCGAGCTCGAGATGGGTGATCCCGAGCTGAGTGGCACGAGCCTGGAGGTCGCAGTGGTTGTTTGCGACACACACCGCGCAGACGTGGTTGCGCTCGACGAAGAGCATCTCGACGATCGTCTTGCGGTACTCCTCCAGGCGGGGTGAAGTGGTCGTGATCTCCATCTCTTCTGCGACCCTCGTGGTGCACGAAGGCAACAGCTTGTTCGACCCCTTGACCTCCACGACGCACAACCGGCAGGCACCGACGTCGCAGACTCCGTCGAGGTGGCACAGGGTCGGAATCTCGATGCCGTTCTCGCGAGCGACGTCGAGAATGCTCTGATCGTCGTTGCCGGCACACTCGGCACCGTCGATGGTAAGAGTGCAGACGCTCATGACGCGGCCTCTTTCGCGGGCATCGTGCAGACACCGGCCGGGCAGCGGCCGTCGATGTGAGCGAGGTACTCGTCGCGGAAGTAGCGCAGCGTCGAAAACACCGGGTTCGGAGCGCCTTGGCCGAGCCCGCACAGGCTGGTGTCGCGCACCATGGTCGCCAGCCGTTCGAGCTTGTCCAGATCGTTGAGCGTGGCCCGACCTTCGGTAATCGCGGTCAGCAGCATGTGCAGCTGCGTCGTACCGACCCGGCAAGGAACGCACTTGCCGCAGGACTCCTCGCGGCAGAAGTCCATGAAGTAGCGCGCGACCTCGACCATGCACGAGGTGTCGTCCATCACGATCATTCCGCCGGAACCCATGAACGAGCCGGCGGCGACGAGCGATTCGTAGTCGACCGTCATGTCGAGGAGTTCCTCGGGAATGCAGCCACCCGACGGGCCGCCGGTCTGGACCGCCTTGAACTTTCTCCCGTCCGGCACGCCACCACCGATGTCGAAGATCACGTCTCGCAAGGTGATGCCCAGCGGCACCTCGATGAGGCCGCCGTTGACGATCCGGCCGGCCAGCGCGAAGACCTTCGTACCGCGGCTCTTGCCGATGCCGATCTCGGCGTAGGCCGCTCCGCCTTCACGCACGATGACCGGGACGTTGGCGTACGACTCGACGTTGTTGATCAGCGTCGGCGCGGCCCACAGGCCCGAAGCTGCCGGGAACGGTGGTCTGGGTACGGGCGTACCGCGGCCGCCCTGGATCGATGCGATGAGAGCGGTCTCCTCACCGCAGACGAAAGCGCCCGCCCCGAGGCGCAGCTCGACGTGAAAGCTGAAGGTCGAGTCGGCGATCGTGTCGCCGAGGTGCCCGGCCTTCTCCGCCCGGTGGATCGCTGCCTTCAGGCGTTGTACCGCCAGCGGATACTCGGCGCGACAGTAGATGTATCCGCGCGACGCTCCTACGGCGTAGGCAGCGATGGTCATGCCTTCGAGGACGCGGTAGGGATCACTTTCCAGCACGGAACGATCCATGAAAGCGCCCGGGTCGCCCTCGTCGGCGTTGCACACGACGAACTTCTGGGGGCCGTGTTGCTTTGCGACGGTCGACCACTTCAGACCGGTCGGATACCCGGCGCCACCGCGGCCGCGCAGGCCACTCTTGGTGATCTCGTCGATGACCTGCTGCGGAGTCATGGAAGTGACTGCCTTGCGTAAAGCGCGGAAGCCGCCATGGCTCAGGTAGTCGTCGATGCTCTCCGGGTCGACCTTCCCGCAGTTCTCGAGCACGACCCGGTGTTGACGAGCGAAGAAGGGCTCGCGCACCGGCTTGTCGTCGGTGGGCGACGCCTTCTCGAGATGCTGGACGAGCAGCTCGAGATCGCCAGGCTCCTGGTACCGGAAGAGTTCGCCGGTCTCGGGAACCTCGACGAGCGGGCCCGCCGCGCAGAGGCCGAGGCAACCCACGCGCTTGACCGCGACGTCGGTCGTGCCGTCGGCCACCAAGCGTTCCGTGAGCTCCTCGAACACCTTGTCCGCCTGAGCCGACAAGCAACCCGCCGCTTGGCACACCGCGGCCGTCGTGCGCGCGGTGCCCACGACCGTCGGGCCGGTGAGGCGCCGGCTCTTGCGTGCCGGCCGCTCAGCCGCCCCGGCGGATGTCGGTTCGGTCTGCGGTGCAACGGCCTCGGTCACCACTCCTCCAACCGCTTGGTCACGGCGTCGGGGGTCTGCTTCCCCTTGGTCTCTCCGTCGTAGACGACCGCCGGCGCGATACTGCAGGCACCGAGGCAGCGCGCCGTCAGCAACGAGACGCGACGATCGGCGGTCGTCTCCTTCGGCGCGATGCCGAACTGCTTGCGAATCCTGGCGAGGATCGACGATGCTCCGTTGATGTGGCAGGCGGTGCCCGTGCAGACCACGCAGGTGTGGTCGCCCTGCGGCTTGAGGGTGAAGAGCGAGTAGAACGTCGCGACGCCGTAGGTCTTGCTGAGCGGCACACCCAACGACTCAGACACATAGGCAAGTGCATCGTCGTCGAGATACCCGAACGACTGCTGCACCGTGTGGAGAACCTCGATCAAAGCGTCGGATCGGTAGCCGAGACGCAACATGCGCGCATCGACGGCGCGCCAGCGCTTATCGTCACTGGGCGTCTGCGGTTTCACAGTCAACACGCGCGAAGCTCCTCCCATGCCATGCGAGATGGCGAGCGGCCCGTGCCCCTCAGGAACTCCCAGGGCAGTGCTGGGGCTAACCGAGCCCGCTCGCCACATCTCAAAGCAAACCGGTTACGCGTCGCAGCCGACAGGGACCAAGGTCCGCCACACGGGGCACCGACGGCCCCATCGGCGGGCTATCAACGGGCGATCAGCGGCCATCGGCGGACCCTGAGCGGACCCCTGAGCGGACCCTGAGCGGACCTAGGTCCTGCAAGACGGGGGCAAGCGAACCTAGGGCCAGGCGAGATCGTGCAGGCACGGTAGAGATGTGCCTTTGACACCCGCTCCCGCGCGCCTTGCGGTCGGTTCTGCCCCCCGAGCGCTTGCGAGCGCTGCGCCAGAGCGCCGTCGCGTCTGCCGTCGCATCGAGGTGCACGGCGTCGTCCAGGGTGTCGGCTTCCGCCCCTTCGTCTACCGGCTGGCTACCGCGCTGGCAGTCGAAGGCTTCGTGCGCAATGTCGACGGCCACGTCGTCATCGAAGCGGCTGGCTCTTCGGCTCAGCTGGATGAACTCGCCCGCTCCCTCGTTTCCGAAGCACCGCCACTGGCTCGGGTCCGCCACATACGGCAGGACGACGTCCCCACGTCGTCCGGGCTCGGCGAGGGGTTTCGCATCATCGTCAGCGATACCGCGCCCGCGCCTACCGCGCCTACCGCGCCGGCACCTACCACGCCGGCCGGCGCCCTGCCGGCTTCCGACCTACCCCCGGACGTCGCGACGTGCGATGCCTGCTTGGCGGAACTGTTCAACCCGGCCGACCGCAGGTACCGCCATCCGTTCATCAACTGCACCGACTGCGGCCCCAGAGCGACCATCGTCGAGGACCTGCCCTACGACCGTTCCCGGACGGTGATGTCGGCGTTCGACCTGTGCGCCGCCTGCACGCGCGAGTATCGCGATCCGGCGAACCGCCGCTTTCACGCCGAACCCATCGCGTGTCCGGACTGCGGGCCCACGCTGGCGTGGCACGCGTCGTCCGGAGCGCGTGCCGTCGGCGGCGCGGCCTTGGCCGCCGCCGAGGAGGAGATCCGCGCCGGGCGCATTGTCGCGATCAAAGGACTCGGTGGCTACCAGCTCGTATGCGATGCCACCCGCGACGACGTCGTCGCAGCCCTGCGGGCGCGAAAGCGTCGCCCGAGAAAGCCGTTCGCGGTGATGGCCGCCACCCTCGACATGGCACACGAACTCGGCGAAATCAGCACCGTCGAAAGGGTGGCGCTCACCTCGCGGGCGCGCCCGATCGTGCTGCTCGACCGATTAGCGTCTGCGCCGATCGCCGACGAGGTGGCCCCTGGGCTCGACCGGATCGGTGTCTTCTTGCCGTACACGCCGTTGCACCACCTGCTGCTCGCCGACCTCGGCATACCGCTCGTCGTGACGAGCGGCAACCGAGCGAACGAGCCGATGGCGTTGACCGAGCAGGAAGCGACCGCGCGACTGGCCGGCATCGCAGATGGCTTCCTTCATCACGACCGGCCGATCCGTTCACGCCACGACGACTCGGTCGTCCAGCTGGCCGGAGGACGCATTCGCACGTTGCGGCGAGCTCGTGGGTTCGCACCTGCCGCAGTCGCCTTGCCGGTCGCGGCGAGGCCGGCCATCCTCGCCCTCGGAGCAGAACTCAAGCACACGTTCACGATCGCGAACGGCCGTCGCGCCGTCATCGGCCCGCACACCGGCGACCTCGAGGACGCCGACACGTTCGACTCTTTCGTCAGCGCAGCCGCCCACCTGTGCGACATCGAGCGAGTGCAACCCGGCGTCGTCGCACACGACCTGCACCCGGGCTACCTCTCGACGCAATACGCGATGTCGTGGAACCGGGAGCAGCGCATCGGAGTCCAGCACCATCATGCGCATGTAGCCGCCTGCGCCGCGGAGTTCGGGCTCGAGCGTCCGTTCATCGGCGTCGCTTACGACGGCCTGGGCTACGGCGACGACGCGACGCTGTGGGGCGGCGAGATCCTGCTCGCCGACCTCACCGACTACCGACGCGTCGGCAGATTCTCCCGCGCGCCGATGCCAGGAGGCGCAGCGGCGATCCGACGCCCGGCCCGGATGGCGCTCGGCTACCTCTTCGGTGCCGAACGGTTCGACTCGGACGACGGCGAGCAGGCCGCCACCGGCCTCGACGTCCTGGCGCGGCTCGACTCACGCGAGGTGGACGTCGTCCGGCGGATGGTGCAGCGCAGCGTCAACTCCCCGCTCGCGTCAAGCGCCGGTCGGCTGTTCGACGCAGTCGCCTGCTTGCTCGGGCTCGGTGACGACGTCAGCTACGAAGGCGAGAACGCGGTCGCGCTGGAGGCGGCCACAACGACCGGGACGGCGGACGAACTCCCCTGGGCACTGCGCATGCACGACGGTCTGTGGGTCTACGACGTCAGGCCGACGCTTCGCGCGGTGGCCGATGGCGTGCGCGACGGCGTACCGACCGGGCGCACTGCCGCCGGCTTCCACCGCACGATCACCGCTGTCACGCTCGCGATCTGCGAGGAGGTTCGGCGTGCACACGGCGTCGGCGACGTCTGCCTTTCCGGCGGTGTGTTCCAGAACCGGTTGCTCACCGCTGGTATCGGCTCGGCGCTGACCAGCGCGGGCTTTTCGGTGTACGTGCCGGAGCAAGTGCCCTGCAACGACGGCGGAATCAGTTTCGGACAAGCGGCCGTCGCGGCCGCGAGAACATCCCTGACACGAAGGTCGTGAGCGCTGATGTGCCTTGGTATCCCGGGCCGGGTAACGCACATTTCCACCGGCGAAGGGCCCCTGACCGGCGCCGTCGACTTCGGTGGCGTGCGACGCGACGTGTGTCTCGCCTACGTACCGGAGACAGTTGTCGGTGACTACGTGATCGTTCACGTGGGGTTCGCCATCAGCCGGCTCGACGAAGAAGAGGCGCTCCGCACGCTCGAGATCATTTCGTCGATGCCCGGCGCGATGGAGCAGGAGTTGGGTGTCGAGCAGGTGAGCCCGGCGTGAAGTACGTCGAGGAGTACCGAGACCCGAAGCTGGCTCGCCAGCTCCTGGCCGAGATTCACTCGGCGGTGACCCGGCCGTGGAGCCTGATGGAGGTGTGCGGCGGCCAGACCCACACCATCGTGCGGCAGGGCATCGACGACCTGCTGCCGGCGGGCCTGCGGATGGTGCACGGGCCCGGCTGCCCGGTGTGCGTCACGCCTCTCGAGCTGCTCGACAAAGCGTGCGCAATAGCCACGCGCCCGGACGTCGTGTTCACCAGTTACGGCGACATGCTGCGAGTACCCGGCTCGAACACAGACCTGCTTTCACTCAAAGCTCGCGGCTCGGACGTGCGAGTTGTGTACTCGCCGATGGACGCCGTCCGCATTGCGATCGACGAACCCGAGCGTCAAGTCGTCTTCTTCGCAGTCGGCTTCGAGACGACGGCCCCGGCCAACGCGATGACGGTGATCCGGGCCAAGGAACTGGGGCTGACGAACTTCAGCGTGCTGGTGAGCCACGTGCTGGTGCCTCCGGCGATGACGGCGATCCTCGACGACCCCGAGTGCCAGATCGACGCCTTTCTCGCTGCCGGGCACGTATGCGCGGTCATGGGCTGGCGCGAGTACGAGCCGATCGCCGCGAAGTATCACGTGCCCATCGTCGTCACCGGGTTCGAGCCACTCGACCTGCTCGAAGGCATCTTGATGGCCGTCCGCCAGCTCGAAGCCGGCGAGGGGCGGGTCGACAACCAGTACATCCGCGCGGTGCAACGAGACGGCAACCTGCACGCGCAGGACGCCATCCGGCGAGTCTTCGAGATCTCCGAACGCGCCTGGCGCGGCGTCGGGACCATCGCGAACAGCGGCCTGCGACTCACGCCGGCATACGCGCAGTTCGACGCCGAAAGCCGCTTCGCCGTCGGAGACATCGTGACCAGTGAGCATCCGGATTGCATCTCCGGCGCAATCTTGCGTGGAGTGAAGATACCGACCGACTGCGCGGCCTACGGCGCGCCATGCACACCGCGTAACCCGCTCGGTGCGCCGATGGTGTCGAGCGAGGGCACCTGCGCGGCCTACTACAACGCCGGCCGAAGCACGGCGGTCGAGCCGGTGGCGACGTCAGGAGCGATGGCATGACAACAACCGACGCGACCGCGCCGCGCACCGACCCTGCTGACCGTGCTGACCGTGCTGACCGTGCTGACCCTGCTGACCGTGCTGACCGTGCTGACCGTGCTGACCTTGCGGCGCTCGCCTGCCCGGTGCCGCACACCGAAACCGAACGCGTGCTGCTCGGGCACGGCTCGGGTGGCCAACTTTCGGCCGAGTTGCTGCGTGACGTCGTCCTGCCTGCACTCGGAGCGGCCGCGACTGCAGGCGCGCTCGAAGACGCCGCCGTGGTGGCGTTCGATGGTCCCGACCTGGTCTTGAGCACCGACTCCTTCGTCGTCACGCCCCTCTTCTTTCCCGGCGGCGACATCGGTGCTCTGGCGGTCAACGGTACGGTCAACGACCTGGCCATGATGGGCGCGTTGCCGGTGGCACTGAGCCTCGCGTTCGTCATCGAGGAGGGCTTTCCGGTCGCGCAGTTGCGGCGGGTCTGCGAATCGGTAGGCGCAGCGGCACGACTGGCCGGAGCCCGCATAGTCACCGGCGACACGAAGGTGGTCGACCGCGGAGCCGCGGACGGTCTCTTCATCACCACGACAGGTGTCGGACGCCGACTGCCCGGGGCCACCCCCAGCGCGACCAGAGCGCGGCCCGGCGACGTGGTACTCGTCTCGGGCCCGATCGGCCGCCACGGTGTCACGATCATGAGCACTCGAGAGGGTCTCGGTTTCGAAGCGGACGTCGAGTCGGACTGCCAGCCGCTCAACGCACTCGTCGAGGCGATGGTTCGGGCCGCGGGCGACGCGATTCACGTCATGCGCGATCCGACGCGCGGTGGGGTGGCGTCGGCGCTGAACGAGATCGCGCGAAGCTCCGGCGTCGAGATCTCGATCGACGAAGATGCGATACCGGTGCCGGCCTCGGTCGCCGCAGCCTGCGAGATGCTCGGGCTCGACCCGCTTCACGTCGCCAACGAGGGTTGCCTGGTCGCGATCGTCGAGCCGGCAGTGCTGCCCGGCGTCCTCGCCGCGATGCACGCATCGCCCGCGGGCGCGGACGCGGTTGTCATCGGTCGGGTCACCCGTCGGGTAACCGACGGCCGCGCTCCTCGGGTCGTCATGAGCACCACCGTGGGTGCCACTCGCGTCGTCGACATGCTCGTCGGCGAGCAACTCCCCCGCATCTGCTGACGCTTGGCGCTACTCCCACCGGAACATGCGTATGGCGAGCCAGCCGAATCCGGCCGCCCAGGCGAGCATCACCGCGAACGAACCGACCGGCGGGAAGTGGCCCTGGATCGAGGTGTCCATCGCTTGGACGCCGGCGCCCAACTCGGTGAAGTGGCTGACGGTCCGCAGCGCGGGCGCCATCGCCTCCTGCGGGACCCAAACGCCGGCGAAGAACAGCATCGGGTAGAGGATGATGCCACCGATCGCGCCCGCTGCGCGCTGCGTGCGCGCGACCGAGGCCACCCACAGACCCACAGCGAGCATCGCGGGCGCCGCGAACACCAGCGCCAGCAGGAAGCCGAACGGCTGGCGCGGGAGGTGGGAGTGCGGCGCGAGCGAGCCGCCGAAGATGACGACGAGCGCCACCACGAGCAACATGCCCGCGGCCAGGGTGAGTTGCGCGCCAAGCATCCAGGACGGCGGCACCGGTGTCGTCTTCATGCGTCGCAGCACACCCAGCTCGCGGTACGCCGTGAGCGGGAGCGGCAACCCCACCAGGGAGACCATCGCCAGGCTGAAGGCGATCAGCACCGGGAGGTAGACCTGGAAGAAGGTCAGCCCACCGAAAGACTTGCTCGGCTCGTTGGTGCCGGGCAGGCTCGCGAACAGCAGCAGCAGCAGGATCGGGAAGGCGACGCTCCAAAACAGCACTGCCGGGTTGCGCACCATCAGCCGCGCCTCGTTGGCCACGAGCTGGCGGAACGCGGCCCGCGGTACCTTCGGTGCGTCCTGCCCGCGTCGCGGCACTAGCGTGTGCCAGCCCCGAAACGCCAGCCGCTCCCGGTCACGCGCGGCGTCGTCGTCCCGTCGCGGAGCGCGACTGCCGCTGCCGGCTCCCATGGAATCGGTCACAACCGCCGGACCGGTGTCGGCGATCTCGGCACCGGGTGTGCCGACGCCACCCGCCGGTAGGTCGATCCCACGACCGGTGAGAGCAAGGAACGCGTCCTCCAGCTCGGCCGAGCCGGTGACGAGGTCGCGCGCGACGACACCCGACTGGGCAAGGGTCAACACGACGACGTTCGCCAGCTCACCCTCGCCGGTGGCGACCACCCAGTCGCCCTCGTGGGAGAGGGTTCGCACCTCGTGCAGTTCGGTGAGCAGCGCGTCGTCGAAGGGCGCGGACGGCCGGAACCGCACCCGCTTTCCCCCCGCCGCCAGCTCGGCGAGCGCCGCAGGCGTGTCGATGGCGACGATCCGGCCGGAGTCGACCAGCGCCACCCGATCGCACAGATGCTCCGCTTCGTCCATGTCGTGGGTGACGAGCATGATCGTGACGCCCTCGTCTCGGAGCCCTCGGACGAGCTCCCAGACGTCACGCCGAGCCTGCGGGTCGAGCCCGGTGCTCAGCTCGTCGAGGACGGCGAGTTGCGGGCGACCGATCAGGGCGAGTGCGATCGACAGGCGCTGCTTCTGGCCGCCGGACAGTTCGCGGTAGTAGCTGCGGCCCTTCTCGGCGAGGCCGAGCGCCGCCATGAACCTTGCCGGGTCTGCCGGCTGCCGGTAGAAGGAGGAGTAGAGCGCGAGCGCCTCCTCCACCCGCTGCTTCGGCGGCTGCGCACTCTCTTGCAGTTGCACGCCCACCCGGTCGCGCAGCGCAGCATGGTCGACGACCGGGTCGAGGCCGAAGACCCGGATCGTGCCGGCATCGGCGGTACGCAGGCCCACCACGCTCTCGACCGTCGTTGTCTTGCCGGCGCCATTGGGGCCGAGCAGGCCGAAGATCTCGCCCTCGTCGACGCTGAAGCTGACGTCGTCGACAGCCACCGTGCGCCCGTAGACCTTGCGCAAGTGCCCGACCTCGACGACCGCCACCGCTCTCCCAACGCCTGGGAACCTTGTCCACCCGCATTGTGCCATCGGTCCTCGGTCATCGGCACATGATCGTCTTGCCCCCGCCGCCACACTGCCGCCCGGCCGCCGGAGGAATCGCACCCTGCGTACGACGACGTACGTAACCATTGCTGATGCCGAGCTGCCGGGTTGCTCCTAGCGTTCGTCGCCGAGGGTCGCGTCGCGACCACCTAGGGGTGAGGGAAAGCATGGGACACGTGGCGAAGCGTGGCGCCGGCGCGGCGGTGTGGGCGTTGGTCTTGGCGATTGCGGTGACCGGGTGCTCGAAGTCGAGCAAGTCACCGGCGGCAGAGCTCTCCTCGGCGGCAAGCGCGGCCGGGAACCAGGGCGGTGGGGGCGCCGGCTCGTCAGGCGGCGCAGGTGGCGGGGGCGGTGGCTCGGCGTCGGCGAGTGCTTCGGCGATTCTCGGCGACAACCCGGGGTGTCACCTGCTCTCGGCGTCCGACATCAAGGGTGCGGTCGGCAAGGACCTTCCGTCGCTTCTTGGCAATGTCGGGGGCGGCATGCAGGGAAACACGGGTCACCAGTCCTGCACCTACACCGGCGACAGCACCGGAACCGGGGCGGACGTCAACCTCCAGATCGACACGTTCTCCGGCACCGCGAAGGACCAGCTCGCGACGCTCCGCAAGAGCCACCAGGACCAGGTCGATTCGGAGAATGGGTTCCAGTCGGGTTCCGCGTCGCTGAAGGACGTCAGCGTCGGTGACCAGGGATACGAGGTCGACACACATGCCACCAGCGGTTACGACGAGACGATCTGGTTCGTGAAGGGTGACAAGCTGGTCAACGTCGAGGTCGGCGGGGGCACCCCCGGCGCGGCGCTGAAACTGGCGCAGGAGGTCGCGGGCAAGATCTGAACCGAGCTGCGCGCGGGCAAGCTCCGGCTCCTCCAAGAGTGCTTGGTGTCCTTTGGTGTACCCGTAGAGGAGGGCCGATGCCGAGCGCCGAGGAGATCCGAGACGCTCAGCAAGCGACGTGGGCCGGGCTATCCACGGGCTGGGAGAAGTGGGACTCGATCATCACCGGCCAGCTGGCCCCGGTCGGCGCGGCGATGATCGAGCGGCTCGACATCGCTGAGGATCAGCAGCATCTCGACATCGCCACGGGCACGGGCGAGCCGGGCCTGACCATCGCGAGATTGTCGCCGGCGGGGCGGGTCGTCCTGACCGACCTCGTAGCGGAGATGCTGGAGATAGCCACTCGGCGAGCCGGGGCGCAAGGGATCGCCAACATCGAGACGGCAGTGTGCAGCGCTGATGATCTGCCGTTCGGCGACGCCACATTCGACAGCGTCTCCGTACGGTTCGGCTACATGTTCTTTCCCGACATGGCCAAGGCGACAGCCGAGTTCGTGCGCGTGCTCAAGCCGGGCGGGCGTCTCTGCTCGTCGGTATGGGTCAAGCCCGAGGCGAACCCGTGGACGACGATAACCATGCAGGCAATCGCGACTGAAGTTACGGTGACGACCCCCGACCCGAACATGCCGAGCATGTTTCGATGCGCCGTCCCTGGCCAAGTCGGCGCCCTCTACGAAAGTGCGGGGCTGCGCGACGTCACCGAGTGGGACGTCGACGTCGAGCTCGTGGCGCAGTCGCCCGCGCAGTATTGGGAGGTGATGAGCGAGCACGTCTCGCTCGCAGTCGCCGCGCTCAAACGGGTCGACGAGGCGGCGCGGGGGCGGATTCGGGCGAGCGCCATGGCAGCGGTGAAAGCATTCGAGAAGAACAGCGAGGTCCGTGTTCCGGGCCTGGCGCGGTGCATCGCGGGAACCAAGTAGGGCGCGAGCGGCGCGCATTGCGTCGCAGAAGCAAAGTCTGGCCTCGCCGCTCGCCAAAAGTCAGGTGCCGGTGCGCAAAGTCTTCGCGTACTTCTTCCAGGGTCGCTGGATCATGAGCGGAAAGAGCAGCCGCACCGGGGCCGGTAGCTGGCTCAGCATGTAGCTGCGATCGGCGGCCTCGAGCGGGTCGAGCATCATGCCCATGGCGATAGGCAGCATCTTGCGCGGGATCGTGCCCCGGGCGTGTTCACCGAGCGCGTCCCACTCCTTCTGGGTGAGCGTGGCGGCAGCGAGCGGCACAACCTTTTGCTCCTCGTCGTCCAGGTGCGGCTGGAGGATCTCGTTGAGGTTGTCCAGCGACGACGCCAGGGCCTCGCCGGTCTCGGCGGAAGGCCGCCGCCGCCACGTCGCGCACGCACTCGAGGCGGCGTTGATCGCATCCTCGACAAGCCGGTGCTCGTGCGCGACTTCCTTCGTCATCGCAGCCTGCTCCGGCACGCGCTCGACCAGCAGCGGGTAGAGCAGCTCGTCTTCGCTCGCGTGATGGTGGTGCAGCATCATGATGCCGAAGTCGATGTGGTCGGCCAGGAAAGTGACGCGCTCGGGCGATGGCGTCGGTGCTGCCCGCACCAGGCGGGCCGCCTCTTCGTACGCGTTACGGAATGTGACGTGCACGATCCGCATGTCGCGCACCTCGATCGGAGGTGCCTGGGTCATGAGCGCCTCTCCCTTGGTCCACCGGATGGGCCACGTCCCTGACGACACGGCCCACCGGTTGGGCACGTTCCTGACACCCTCCTCGCCGTGGGGGGGCTTGACAAGCACGAGATCACGTCGTCGGCGGTCTGCACTGGCGCCGCGGCTGCCGCGGGCCGGCGGTTCGTGCGTCGAAACGGGTCGCGACCACCTGCCAAGATGCTGCTTGATACCCCTTCCGGAAGGGAGCCCGCATATGCGCGTTGCCGTCCTGGCCGACATCCATGGCAACCTGCCGGGATGTGGCGATCGGCGCTCCTGCGCGCTGGTGGTCGGCTAGGTGCGCAGTGGTTTTGGCTGTTTGAGGAGCCGCTCGCCCGTGGCGTAGACCAGTACGTGGTAAACGGCGGAGAGCAGACCCAGACCGACTCCGAGACCTGGTTGTCCTGCGACGTACAGGGCCGCGGCCGCGAGCCAGGAGATCGCGAGTTCCTCGACCAGGCGCAGCGGTTCGGCGTAACGGCCGGCGAAGCGGAAGTCCAGTCCGCCCCACACGCCGAAGCCGACCGCGGGTGCGGCTATACCGAGGAGTACGGATGCGGCAGTGCTGTCTCCGGTGTGCGCACCCCAGTAGGCGAGGGCGGCGATCAGCCCGGTTTCCATCGTCACCCGAAGGGTGAGGGTGGTGGCTTGCGCCGGTGTCATCCCCCTCGCCGTCCCAGTCGCGCTCATCGGGTTGGTTGGCGGCTGGTGGCGCGCTGGCAGAAGTGGACCAGCGGCGGGTTGACGAACTCCGGGTACTGCTCGTGCGGGTAGTGGCCGGCGCCGGGTACGAGCAGCACCTCCCCGCGGAGTTGTTCGCTGATCCAGCGGGCCTCGCCGCCGGGGTCGCGGAAGTCGGGATCGGCGGCGCCCATGACAACGAGGGTCGGCGCCTTGACTTCACCGAGGCGGACCTCGGCGGGCTGGTGACTGGTGCGGGTTGTAGCGGTGAACGCCCTCCGGTGGCCCGGCTTCTTCAGGCTATGCGCAATGCGGGCACGGTGGTCGGCGAAGTCGTCGGGCTTGCGGCCGGGGTAGAGCTTGGGTAAATACGACGTCCACATCGCGGACGCCCACGGGCCGGACATCATCGCTTTGAACGCGGCCACCAGCAGCGGGTTCATCGGCGCGTTGCGCACGAAGGGCCCGATGAGCGCCAGGCCGGCGACCGAGTGGGGGCGCTCGGCGGCCGCCCATACCGCCGCTCCGGCGGCCATCGAGTTACCGACCAGCACCGCCGGCCCACCAACGTGCTCGACAAGCGCAAGCAGGTCCTCGCCGGTGGTGACGTCGTCGTAGTGGTCGAAGCTGGTGTCGCTCTCACCGTGCCCACGCAGATCCATCGTCGCTACCGCGAATCCCGCCTCGCGCAGGGCGGGCGCGGTGTGGCGGAAGCTGGAACGCAACTGGCCCATCCCCGGCGCGCACACCACCAGCGGGCCATCGCCGCCTATGTCGTAGGCGATGCGCCCGCCCGGGCGCTGCAACATCTGCACGGGTGTCGCGGCCTTTGACATGGCGAGTCCTTCCCGCGCCGCCAAACACCCCACGGCTCCCCGCACCGGCCCCCGCCTCGTTGCAGGTCGCGGTGCAGCCCACGTTGCAGGCCGCGTGCAGTCCGTGGCGCTGCGGCGCTGTCATCGTCCGACGATCCTGTTCTATGCCTGCGTCGCGGCGCCACGTCAAGGGCTCGCAGTGAGGTGACATCCCACTGACACAAAAACCTCGCACCATGAGCCATCGCACGCACAAGCCTTGACTGGCGACCCGAGCGGGGCGTAAGCCAAAGGTAGGCCTAACGCGAGGTGAGTGGTCGACACAGCAGCGCGCCGGTTGCCGCCTCCCTCTCTGCGACCTCGACGGAGGCCCCGATGGCGAACGCCAATACCAGCACCGTTTCCACGTCCACCCCGATCCGCACGCAGCACGCTGACGCTCCTCCGGAACGAGCGACGGTGGGCGCCCCGCTCCTGTTCGCAGGGCTGTGTTTCATCGCCTACCCGGCACTGCGACCGTTCTCCGATGAGAAGTCGATGCAGGGCGCTCGGGCGTTCGCCTCGCCACGTTGGATCGCCGCCCATTCGCTGGGCATCGCGGGGTTCGTGCTGCTGGCCGTCGGCCTGTTCGGCGTCTACGACATGCTCACCCGCATCAGCCCGGATCGTCGCGCGCGGGCCGGGTTGCTGCTGTCCTGGCTCGGCGTCGGCCTCACCCTGCCCTATTACGGAGCGGAGGTGTTCGGGCTGCACGCGGCCGGGCAGCAGGCCATCGCCACCTCGAACACCACGGCGTTCGATTCCCTCATCCACGACATACGCTGGGAAGCCGGCATCTACTTCATCATCGCCGGACTGCTGCTGCTCGCGGCAGGCACCATCACGTTCGCCACCGCTGCCTGGCGCTCACCAACATTGCCGCGCTGGTCGGCCGTGCCGCTCGCGGTGATCGTCGCCCTCTACATTCCGCAGTTCGCTGCCGCGCAGCCGGTCCGAATCGTCCACGGGGTACTCCTCGCCGGCGCGTGCGCCTGGCTGGCCTGGACAGTCACCCGGCCAACCACCGTCGGGCGCAGCTGCTGACCGAAAAGGAGACATCATGGGGCCCGCCACACTGATCAACTGCTTCGAAGTCCCGGACGGGCGCGAGGAGGAGTTCCTCGCTCTATGGCACCGAGCCGACGCGCTGCTGCGTTCGCGTGGCGGATACGCGACCACCCGGCTGCACAAAGCAATACAACCCGGCAGCCGCTACCGCTACATCAACATCGCCGAGGTCGACTCGATCGAGACCTGGCGCGAGGTCATCACCAGCCCCGCCTTCACCGACGTCGCCGCCAGGATGGCCGACTTCCATTCCACGCCCGGCCTGTACTCGGTTGCGGTCGCCAACAGCAGACAACCCGAAAACGGTCCGGGCTGACAAGCAGAAAGGCAACACGATGGCAACCACGCCCACCCGGCGCCACGTGACGCAACAGGCCGCCGCGATGGAGGATCAGGTGCCCGATCGCGGGGCGCTGACCGCATGCGTGATCGCGGCCGCGTTCGGCATTGCGTGGACGCTTTGGGGCGCATCCGGGCTACCCGCTGTCGCCCAAGGTGCGGTACGCGGGACCGGCATCGTCGTCGGCGTCCTCATCATCATCCGCAGCGTGCGGCTTCGGCGCGCCGCTCCTCTCGCCAGGGAGTCGCTGGTTCGCTCCCCGTCCTATCGCGGCGTCGTCGCGGCCGAGGCCATTGCGATCGTCGGTGGCGACGCCGCACTCGCAGCCAGCGGCCACCTGGAATACGTCGCGGCCTGGGTCGCCGGCGTCGTCGGTATCCACTTCCTCGCCTTCGGCCGGCTCATCAGCACGTTCTACTACCCCGTCGGCATTGCCGTGACAATCGCCGGCATCGCCGGCGCAGCCGTCGGCGCCAGCGGCGGCGGCCGAGGCGGCATCGAGGCCACCAGCGGGCTGATCGCCGCGATCACACTGCTGGCCGGCAGCGGCTACCGAGCCTTCTCAACCGCCCGACCGGCGAGACTCTCGCCGTCCCACACATCTCAGCAACCCGGTAGCTGACAAACCGCTAAATCCCGCCTGGCTCGCAGACTCACGCATTTCGGCGCGCTGGCCAGACCGTAAGCGCTCGCGCCGATTCGGCGTTCGGGCACGCTTCCGCGGAGCTGCCCTGCGCCGCGACCTGCAACGGGCACTACTGATCGCTCGCTCAGCGTTAGGAGCGGCCGTTCCGGCTAGCCCGGTGGATGGCCCGAGTCCGCGTCAACTGCTAGCCCGTGGTGCTCCACGGCGGATCGGGCAGGCCCTCGTCGAGCTGGCCGCCGGGACCGCACTCACTGGTCTGGTAGTCCTCGGGCATGCGGGGATAGACCTCGGTCCAGTAGCGCCGAGCCAGGATGCGGGCGGCGGGCGGGCTGGCCCCCAGCAGCTCCGCCATCCTGGTGTCCCGTTGCATTGCAGCGCATTCGGCTCGAGCCTCGGGCTTGATGCCCGACATGTGCATCGACTCGTGGGTCAGCACGTGCACCGCGACGACCTCGTCCTCGGTCGGGTTCAGCTTGTCCGAGGACAGGTAGTCCTTCAGCTGATGGCAGGCATCCCGCTTGATCAGCGTCCGGTGTTCCGGCACGCCGTTCGGGCCCCAACGTACGAAGCCGAGCTCTGCACCCGCGTCGGTAAATGACTCGCCGAACGTCTGGCAGTGCACGGACACCCGCTGGCCCACGATTGCGCTTGCAGCTCTGTCCAGCCGGCCTTCTTCCTTCTCGCGCAGGTAGGTGGGCACCACCGCGACCACGGACAGGACCGCAAGCAGACCAACGCTGGCGTACGGGAAAGAGCGTGCCCGGCCGAGGGAGTCAACGCGGCGGAGGTACCAGCGGACGGCCAGGCCCAGCGCCGCGAGCGCGAGACCGATCGCAATCCACTTCACGTGTGGATCCCTCGCGGGGCGCACCTGGCCACGTCCTCCCATCGACCTGGCATCGGCGCCGCTTGAATGGATTCCTCGACCTCGCATGCGTGCCAGCAGGAGCGAGATCGGCATGTCCGAGCCACGCTATCTGCTCGGCGTCACAGTGCCGCTGGCTGCGTGCGGCCATGAGAGGCGCGAACATCCCTCACGCGATCACATCCAGATGCGCCTCGGCCGTGCGCCGTGCGAGGCAGCCCACCTGAGGGCGAGGGGGGCTTGAAGCCAGCACAGACCGTCTGCGCGCCGACCGAAACCGGGGCCCGATCGAGGGCGACCCCCCTGTCACATGCCGAAGGAAGCGGTAGCGTTCGGCCATGACCGAGACATACGACGACGGCGCGATCGTATGTGGCCCCGAGCGGTTGGAGATTCACAACTACTACTTCCCGTTCGGCACCAAGATCGTGCCCTACTTGCAGATTCAGGGCCTCCAACGCATCGCGATCAAGGGCGTGTGGTCGGGCAAGTACCGCCTCTGGGGAACGAGTAATCCGCGGTACTGGGCGAACCTCGACATCAGGCGACCGGCGAAGAAGGTCGGGTTCGTCCTCGACCTCGGGCGCAACGTCCATCCCCTTGTCACGCCTGACCGGCCCGATGAGTTCGAGGCAACGCTGCGCGACCGCGCCAAGCTCGGGGCCGGTAATGCCCGTCAGATGAAGGGTCCCTTCATCTGACCCGACCACGCCCGACCTGCTCGGGCCGCCACCAACCGATCAGTACCAGGCCGTGGCGCGGTATCCGGTGACCGCACGAATGTATTGCGCCCGCTCGTACGCCCGCGCATCGACAGCGGTGTGCCGGGCGACCGAGCCCCGGAAGTCGGCGATCGACGTCACGTCGTGCGCCGCCATCCAGGCAACGAGGCCGGCTTCGACCCGCGAAACGTGCGCCGGCCCGTGGCGCAACAACGCCGACGTCATCATCGCAACGTCAGCACCTGCCAGCAGCGCCTTCACGACCTCCGCTCCGGAATGCACGCCTGACGTCAGCGCCAATGACGTGTTCGGCAGCTCCGGCCGCAACAAAGCCACCCACCGCAACGGCAGCCGCAGGTCGCCGGTCTGTGAAAGCTCCAGCGTCGGCGCGACACCGAGCGTGTCGATGTCGACGTCTGGTTGCACGAACCGGTTGAAGAGAACCAACCCGTCGACCCCCGCGTCGACGAGCCGCTGAGCGAAGTTCGCCGTCGACGACAGGTACGGGCTCAGCTTGACCGCCAGCGGGACGTCGACCTGCTTGCGTACTTGCCCGACCAGCCGCAGGTAGGCGGCTTCGATGAGGGACGACGACTTGCCGGCGTCCGACTCGACGCTGTACAGGTTGAGTTCCAGCGCGTCAGCGCCGGCGTCGGCGAGCATCGTGGCGTACCGCAACCACCCGCCGTCCGTCGTGCCGTTCAAGCTGGCGATGATCGGGATCTCGAGTTCACCCTTCGCCTTCTCGAGCAGCCGCACGTGGTCCATCGGCCCGCCGAACCGCATGTCGAGGCGCGGCAGGTAGGTCGAGGCTTCGGCATAGGACTCGCTGCCTTCGTCGAGCCAGCGGCGCAACTCCTCCTCCTCTGCCTCGACCTCCTCTTCGAACACCGAAGGCAGCACGACGGCCGCGACACCGGCGGCCTGCAATGCGATCAGCGAGTCGAGTTGTCCGGTAAGCGGGCTCGGTGAAGCGACGATCGGTGACCGCAGCGAAAGCCCGAGATAGCGACAGGAAAGGTCGATCACGATTCCTCCTCCGTGCCATCGGCCGTGACGAGCAACGACCCGTCGTCGTCGGGGTTCTCGTGCGGCAGCACGCGCGAAACGCCGGCCAGTTGCTCGTAGAAGCGCCAGCGCTCGTCGATATCGGACTGCGCCATCTTCAGCAAGTACCGCGCGCCGTCAGGGTCGGAGCGCAGCAACATCGAGAACCGAGCCTCTGACAACGCGAACGTCGCCAGCGGGGTCGACGGCGCCTTCGCATCGAGCTGGAACGGGCGGTTGCCCGGTTCGGGGCTCGGGTGGTAGCGGTACAGCGGCCAGTACCCGGAGGCGACGGCGTCCTTCTGGTGGTTCATCGACGTCGACATCTCGATGCCGTGTGCGATGCAGGTGCTGTACGCGATCACCAGAGATGGGCCGTGCCATGCCGCCGCTTCGAGCAGCGCGCGCACCGTCTGCATTTCGTTCGCACCCAACGCGATCTGCGCAACATAGACGTTGCCGTACGAGCGCGCGATCGCGCCGAGGTCCTTCTTGGCCGTCGCCTTTCCTGACGTCGCGAACTTCGCAACGGCTCCGCGCGGCGTCGCCTTCGACGCCTGGCCGCCCGTGTTGGAGTACACCTCGGTGTCGAGCACGAGCACGTTGACATCGCGCCCACTGGCCAACACGTGGTCGAGACCACCGAACCCGATGTCGTAGGCCCAGCCGTCGCCGCCGACGATCCAGAACGTCTTCTCGACGAGGTCGTCGGCCAGGCTGGCGAGGCTTTCCGCCTTCTCGCGGTTGCCGCCGTTGACGTCGGCCAGCCGTTCCTTCAGCCGAACGACGCGCTCGCGTTGAGCGATGATCTGCTCTTCGGCGCTCTGGTCGGCTGCCAAGATGTCGGTCACCAACTCGTCATCCAGCTGGGGCTGCAACTCCTTGAGCAGCCGCTTGGCCTCGGCGACGTGGCTTTCGTAGCCGAGTCGCAGACCCAGCCCGAACTCCGCGTTGTCCTCGAAGAGCGAGTTCGCCCACGCCGGTCCGCGGCCCGCGGCATCCTGCGCCCACGGCGTTGTCGGCAGGTTGCCGCCATAGATCGACGAGCACCCGGTGGCATTCGCCACCACCATGCGGTCGCCGAACAGTTGCGAGAGGAGCTTGACGTAGGGCGTCTCACCACAACCCGAACACGCACCCGAGAACTCGAACAGCGGCTGGAGCAGCTGCGAACCCTTGACCGTGTCGCGGCGCACCTTGGTGCGGTCCATCTCGGGGATGGCCTCGAAGAAGTCCCACATCGGCCGCTCGGCATCGCGGCAATCGAGGGCGTCCTGCAGGTTGATCGAGCGATGGCTGACATCGCTCTTGCTGTGCGCCGGGCACATGTCGACGCACAGGCCGCAGCCCGTGCAGTCGTCGGGTGAGACCTGCACGGTGAGTTTGAGACCGGCGAGGTCGCGGCCGACGCCGTCCTTGGACTTGAAGCCTTCAGGCGCTCCGGCCAGGGCGGCCGGCTCGTAGGCCTTCATCCGGATCGCGGCGTGCGGGCAGACGATCGCGCACTTGCCGCAGTCGATGCAGATCGAGGGGTCCCACACCGGCAGCTCGGTGCCGATGGCCCGCTTCTCCCACCGCGCGGTGCCGGTGGCGAACGTGCCGTCGGCGGGCAACGCACTCACCGGCAGCTGATCGCCGTGGCCCAACACGAGCTCGCGAGTCAGCGCAGGCGCCGCCATGACCGGCACGGGTAGCTCGGCGACGCGCTCCGGCTCGTCGACGTCCGGGATGTCGAGACGGGTCAGCGCGTCGAGCGCACGCTGGAGCGCTTCGAGGTTGCGTTCGACGACCGCCGGCCCACGGCGTCCGTAAGCCTTGGCGATGGTGTCCCGCAGCGCGGCCAAGGCGTCCTCGCGTGGCATGACCTCGGTGAGCGCGAAGAAACACGGCTGCATCACGGTGTTGATTCGACCGCCGAGCCCGACGTCACGAGCGAGCCGGCCGGCGTTGATGATCCACACGTCCAGCTTCTTCTCACGAACCTGCTCGCGGACGGCGGCCGGCAGGCGCGACCACGTCTCCGCCGGCGTGTACGGGCTGTTGAGCAAGAACGTCGCACCCGGCTTGGCCAGGTCCAGGACGGGAGCGCTCTTCAGCAGGCTGAACTGGTGGCACGCCACGAAGTCGGCCTGCGAGACGAGGTAGGTGGAGCGGATGGGCTCCGGACCGAAACGCAGGTGCGAGACCGTCATCGACCCCGACTTGCGCGAGTCGTAGACGAAGTAGCCCTGCGCATGCAGATCGGTCAGCTCGCCGATGAGCTTGATGGTGGCCTTGTTCGCACCGACCGTGCCGTCGCTGCCCAGACCGAAGAACACCGCTTCGAGCGCGCGCGACGACACCTCGAACTCGGGGTCGGGCGCCAGGCTCGTACCGGAGACGTCATCGACGATGCCCACCGTCATGCGCTTGCGGCACGTCGGCTGGGCGAGCTCGTCGAACACCGCCTTCACCATCTGCGGGGTGAACTCCTTGCTCGCCAGGCCGTACCGGCCCGAGACGACCTCGACGTCACGACGTCCGGATTCATAGAGAGCGGCCACGACGTCGAGGAAGAGGGGATCGGCGGCGCCCGGCTCCTTCGTGCGGTCGAGCACGCAGATGCGCTGCACCGTGCCGGGCAGCGCTTCGAGGAGTTCGGCTACCGGGAACGGCCGGTACAACCGGATCTTCAGCAGTCCTACTCGCTCGCCACGCCGGTTCAGCTCTTCGACCGTCTCCTGCACCGCGCCGACGCCGGAGCCCATCAGCACGACGACGCGCTCGGCATCGGGTGCGCCCTCGTACTCGACGAGACCGTAGTGCCGGCCACACCGGTGCTCCAGCTGGGCCATCAGGTCGCGGACGATGCCGGGCACCTCGTCGTAGAACGGGTTGGCAGCCTCCCGGTTCTGGAAGAACACGTCCGGGTTCTGCGCACTCCCCCGCAGGGTGGGGCTGTCGGGAGTCAGGCCGCGCTGCCGATGGGCCAGCACGTCACGCTGGCGGACGAGCGCGCGGAAGTCGTCGGCGTCCAGCAGTTCGATCTTGTCGATCTCGTGCGAGGTGCGAAAGCCGTCGAAGAAGTGCAGGAACGGCACCCGCGAGCGCAGCGTGGCGGCGTGCGAGATCAGCGCGAAGTCCTGCGCTTCTTGAACCGAGCTCGCGGCCAGCATCGCCCAACCCGTCGTCCGGGCCGCCATGACGTCGCTGTGGTCGCCGAAGATCGACAGCGCGTGCGTCGCCAGGGTGCGCGCGGCGACGTGCAGCACGACCGGCGTCAGCTCGCCGGCGATCTTGAACATGTTCGGCAGCATGAGGAGCAGGCCCTGCGACGCGGTGAAGGTGGTCGCGAGCGCACCCTCCATGGCGGCACCGTGCAGGGCGCCGGCCGCGCCGGCCTCCGACTGCATCTCCACGACCTCTGGCACCGCTCCCCAGACGTTCGTCCGGCCGGCACCGCTCCACGCATCGGCGTGCTCGCCCATGGGCGACGCGGGCGTGATCGGGTACAGCACCACGACATCGGACAACGCGTGTGCGACTCGGGCAGCCGCTTCGTTTCCGTCGATGGTCGCGGTGCGGCGGGCGGCCGGGAGCTCGCGATCGGCTGGTGCATCGGGCAGCGGAGAGATTCGTGGCGCGGTCATACCAGCAAGCTAGGAGCCGAGCGGCCGGGCGAGTCAGGGCCCAACGTCATACGAGCCCGGGATACAGGGCCCGGAGTGCCGCGGTCGGCGCGGTCGCGGCGCGGCCGCCTCCGGGTGAGCGGCGCGCGGTGACCGCTGGGTGAGCGGCGCGCGGTGACGGCTGGGTGAGCGGCGCGCGGTGAGCGCCAGGGGAGACCGCCGCCCGCCGAACCTCGGGCCGGCTCGCGTACCGAGTGGGACGTTGTGCACCACCGACCCGGGCCTTCTGCCCTTCTCAAGCCCGCCCGCAAGGGGCAGGTTCGGTAGTGCAAGCAGCCGGCTCATTTCGGCAGGGAGTGACGGCCATGAACGAGTCCGCAAATTCCTCGGAAACGCGCCTGCCGGTCGTCGTCGGCGTCGACGGGTGGGACGACGGCGAGCGGGCGCTGCTGTGGGCCGCCGACGAAGCGACCCGGCGCGGCACGTCGCTGCACATCGTGCACGCGTGGCAACTGCCACGGTACGGAGCACTCGGACCACCCGTGTCGAGCGACGGCCATCCGCACGGGGATCCGATCAAGAGGGCCGTCGAAGCGGTGTTGCGCAGGTCGCGGGACTCGGCGCATCGTCGCCGGCCGGACCTCCCGATCGAGACGAGCCTGCTCACCGGAAGCCCGCCCGACGTCCTCGTCGAAGCCTCACGCCACGCCGTCCTCACGGTGCTCGGCTGCCGCGGACTGCCCGGACTGACCGGCCTCGTGATGGGCGCCGTCGGTGGCCGCGTGGTTGCGCACGCACACAGCCCCGTCGTCATCGTGCGAGGCGTACGCGAGCATTCCGGCCCGGTGGTCGTCGGAGTCAGCGAGACCGCCCACTCGATCGCGACGCTGCGTGCTGCAGCAGAGATGGCGTCGCTGCGGGAAGCGCCACTTCACGTGATCCACGTCGACCGTCATCCCGGCAGCGCGCTCGACGTACACGCGCACGCGGCGAACCTGCGCAACTGGGCACACGACATTGTCGCCTCAGCGGGCTTCCCCGACGTCGAGGTCACGACACAACTCATCACCGGCGATCCTCGTCACGAACTGCTCGAGCTATCGGTGCACGCGCGGCTGCTCGTCGCGGGTTCGCACCGTGATCACTCGCTGATGGGCACCGCGCTCGGATCGGTGTCGGTGACGATGTCGGAGCAGGCCGGCTGCCCGGTGATGATCTGCCCGAAGAGCATGACCGTGAGCCAGCATTCGGAGCAACAAAAGCTCGCCGGGGCGCACGGCTGACCCGCAGGTCAAGGACCGTTCCGGTCGCGTGGTCAGCCGAGCAGACCGTCGCCGCCGTCGCCCACGAGCAGTTGTGCAGCCCCTTCGCCGAGGGTGACGACTTCCTCCAGGGGACGCCGACCAGCGGTCGGCGGCGGCGTCGCCGTACCGATCCGCAACACGACCTGGGGGTAGCCGGTGAGCTCCAGGTGGTGGCGCAACTCCTCGCGCACCGAAGCGACCTCGATCGGCTGAGTGAGGAAGGACGCCGCCCATCCGTGCAGTGTCATCACCAGCAATGCTCGTTCGATCGCCTGACCGGCTCGCAGCCAACTCTCGACGTCGTCGGCGTCCGTGGCGAAGACGACCCATTCCTCGGGTAAGAAGCGCTCCAACGACCGGCCGATCCACGGATGCCCTAGGCCGAAGTCCCGCAACGGCGGGTCGTCGATCTGCGGCATCGAGCCGAACGCCGTGACGGACACGCCGTCCGAGGCCCAGTCCTGGGTTCGGGTCCACGTGCGCAACTCGCGAAGGTAGTCGACGTCTTGACCCAGAGTGCGATTGGCACTGCGTACGAGGTGCAGGACGCCGCGCCGCTGCGGCTCGGCAACCGCCGCCATCTCGGCACCCTCGGCAGCCGCGACGGCGCGCAACTCGGCGATCAACGCGTCGTGGGGCGTGTCTGGGCGCGGGGTCCGGAAACTCCGTCGATACGTGTGCCGCCGGGCGACGGCCTCGTACAGCTTCGCTTCGTCGAGTGGCGCCGGCTGGTACGCCCCGAATCTGAGAGTTGCCAGGTGCGAAGGAGTCGCCGTGTCCGGGAGCACGTCGACGACGAGCCGACGCCCGATCGCGGCCGCGGCCACGCGCATGTTCATCACGGCAGCCCCGCAACTGATGACCAGTTCTCGATGGTCGGGGTCTTGCCGGTTCAGCGCACGACCGCCATCGGCGTGCACCTCGATGCCGCTACTGGTGAGGACGAACCTCCACGGTTGCGTGTTGTGCACGCTGGGCGCGAGCGCACCGGCGGCAAGTACCCGTCGCAGCTCGTCGGGCTCGATGACGCCCGACCTCGCGAGGCGTGCAGCCTTGTCGACCACCTCAAGCCTCCGATCGCCCATCATGGGTCGTGCCTATCTCGAAGTCGCCGGCGAACTCACCGTGCATGGTTCGGAGCCCCAGTCGACCGACTCAACCTCGGTTCCGAGGAGACTGCCGTCCTGGTCGAAGACCATCGCCCCACGGCGGGTGAGTTCGGCCCGCGACGTCCGATAGTGGTGCCCGCACAGCAGCAGGTCGACGGAGCGCGTACGCGGAACCGAGTACGCGACGACGATCCGCACCACGGCCGGCGCAGTGCAACAGCACGCAGGTTGGTTGGGTGAGATTGCGTACCGATTCAACGGTTCTTCGATGATTTCAGCAGCGGGTACGGTTACACAACGTTCGGGATGCGCAGTGTGGCGAATACGATTCACGGCATCTCCCGCTGTGTCTACGTGCTGCTCTCCGACCTCACATTCGCTCTCCGCGCACGCGGCGCCCTAGTGCCTTAGGTCCTTCCGCGGACCGTGCAATGGCCCGACGACATCGGGACACCGTGGCCGGACAACCACCGGCCGCACGTTGCACGATGAGGCCGTCGGGCACGTCAAGCCGGGACCTTCGGCCCTCGTCGGGCCCGGTCAGTCGCCGGAGATTCGACACATTGCATTGGAGGTCGAGATGCGAGCCGAAATAGGCGACGAGATCGTCGTTCACTCATGCCACGTCGGCGAACACACTCGGGTGGGAGTGGTTCTCGAGGCACGCGGCGCAGACGGTTTGCCGCCCTACCTCGTGCGCTGGGAGGACGGCAAACAAGCGGTCTTCTTCCCCAGCGCCGACACGACGCTTCTGCACCACGGACCTGCCACGAACGTCATCTCCGAACCAGACTGACCTTCGTCCGCTACACCGGGAGGGCGCATGCACGAGGTCGTCCAGCCACCGTGCCGCGCCGAGTGGGGCGAAGGCGCCGGTTGGCAGAGCCGCCCGGGGCTCGTGTCCTCCGTCGAGTACAACGCCGCGTGGGCCGTGCTGTCGATCGCCGGAAAGGTCGACGCGGAGTCAGCGGAGGAGTTCAGACACCTGGTAGACACCGCGCTGGCGCGGCGGCGCAATGTGGTCATCGACCTGACGGCAGCTCCCCGGGTTGATCCAGGGATCGTCGAACTGATGGACGATCTCGGGCACCTCGTGGCTCGGTTCGGTGGTCAGCTGACGGTTGTCAGATCGGGACCGTCCTGCGTCTAGTTCGGCGCCGCCACCGGGCGTGACGCTCGGCCGCCGATGACCGTGGCCTACCGCCGTCGGGACTTTGTGCCGTGGCTGCCTACCGTCGCCGCAGCGTTTCCTGCCAACAGGACCCTTAGCCGGGCTCGAGCGGCGCACGCCGCGCACACACGGAGCTGATCGGAGGGGCGCAGGACATGTTCGGAGCAGACGGCCAGGCCATCGTCGTCGGTGCTGACGACTCCGTGGGCGGTCGGGCTGCCGTCACGTGGGCCGCCGAAGAAGCGCACCGTCGCCAGGTGCCTTTGGACGTCGTCCACGCCTGGCATCCGATGCCCCACGCCCACGTCGACGATTTCACGGTCGGTCGCCTGCCTGCAGCCCACCAATCGCACGGCGAGGAAGTCCTGGCGCGGGCACTTTCGACGATCCACAACGACCAGCCCGGCGTCCGGGTCAGCGGCCACCTCATGCGAGGTAACGCTGCGGTCGCCCTGCTCGACGCTTCCCGGGCCGCGAGCATGGTCGTCATCGGCTCGCGCGGTCTCGGCGGTTTCACCGGGCTCCTGCTCGGCTCGGTGGGAACACACGTCGTCGCACACGCCACCTGCCCGGTGGTGATCGTGCGTGGGTCGCTGCACAGGTCCGGCCCGGTGACCGTCGGGATCGACGGCTCGGAAGCGTCGTCACCCGTCATGGCCGCCGCCTTCGAGGCAGCAGCTACGAGGCACGCACCACTCGTCGTCATATCCGCGGTCGACGAGGAGTGCGAGACGGCTGGCACCGCGCTACGCGTGGGCACCGACCACGATCAACAGGTCAGCCGACATATCGAAGATCTCGTGGCGAGCTTGTCGCAGAAGTACCCGCAGATCAGCGTGACGACCAGCTTGCCGACGACGCACCCGGCCGAAGCACTGCTCGCTGCGTCACGGACAGCGCAGTTGCTTGTCATCGGATCGCACGGAAGTGGCGGTTTCGCCGGCATGGCGATCGGTTCGATCGCGCAAGCGGTCGTTCACCACGCACATTGCCCGGTCGTCGTATACCGCGAACGACCGGCGCTGCGCGAGGCGACCGAACTCAGCCGTGCGGTCGCCGCTGTCAACGAGTGACTCGGGAATGAAGGTCGAAGATGAAGATCTTGATCTGCGTCGCCAGCCGGCATCACGCCACCAAGGACATCGGGGCTCGGCTGGCGGAGCGGCTGAAGACGTCGTGGACGAAGGACGATCACGGAGTGGAGGTCGACGTAAGGGAGGCGCACGAGCACATCGACGTCGAAGGCTACGACGCTG
This sequence comes from uncultured Actinomycetes bacterium, assembly GCA_963782965.1. GTDB lineage: Bacteria > Actinomycetota > Actinomycetes > Acidothermales > Acidothermaceae > CAWALV01. The sequence continues at coordinate 598,892 of CAWALV010000002.1, read as the reverse complement.
CGATAGTCGGTAGTGCCCTGTACATGGGTAAGTGGCTTCCGGCAGCACGTGATTTCGTCACCGCCAACGCCGCACACCTCGCGACCATCCCGCTGTGGCTGTTCTCCAGTGGCCCGCTCGGCAACCCGCCGGTGCCCGCTGGCGACCCACCGGCCGTCGCGGAGATGGCCAGACTGGTCAGCGCGCGGGAGCACCGGGTATTCGCCGGGCGCCTCGAGAAGGAAGAGCTGACGTTCGGCGAGCGAAGCATCGCCCGCGCCGTGCGGGCACCGTACGGAGACTTCCGTGACTTCAACGCCGTCTTTGAGTGGGCCGACACCATCGCGCACGCACTCGTCGCGGAGCATGCGCACTGAACGCCGACATCGCTTCGCCACCGGCGGAGCACGCTGACTCCGGCGACCAGCTCGCGCGTGGCCTGTCGTCGGCGGAGGCCGCTCGGCGGCTCGCCGCCGCCGGACCGAATCAGGTCGTGCAGCGGCGCCGGCTGTCGGTGTGGGCGAGCATCGCGGGTCAATTGCGTGACCCGCTGATCATCGTGCTCATCGCGGCAGCGCTGCTCACGGCGGCCACGGGCGACCTCACCGACGCCGCCGTCATCACGTTCGTCGTGGTCATGAACTCGGCGGTGGGTGTCATTCAGGAGGTGCGAGCCGACCGCGCCATCACGGCGCTCTCACAACTGTCGGCACCCTCCGCCCGGGTGCGGCGCGACGGCCACCAGGTCGAAGTGCCGACCGCTGAGCTCGTGCCCGGCGACGTGGTGTTGCTCGGTGAAGGCGACGTCGTGCCCGCTGACGCCGCGGTGGTCGAGGCTTCGGCGTTACTCGTCGACGAAGCGGCGCTGACCGGCGAGTCGGTGCCCGTCGGCAAGGCGCCCATGGACGGTCACCACGAACTGTCTGCCGGCACCGTAGTCGTCAAGGGCCGTGCCGTAGCCGTGGTCACGGCAACGGGTGCCCGCAGTGCACTCGGCAGGATCGCCGCGCTCCTCGACACCGGCGTGCAGGCGACGCCGCTTCAGCGACGGCTGGCCCGGCTCGGGCGCGTGCTCGCAGGCGTCGTCGTCGTCCTGTGCGCCGTCGTCCTCGCTCTCGGGCTCTTCCGCGGCGAGCCGCTCGAACGCATGGTCGTCACGGCGATCAGCCTGGTGGTGGCGGCCGTTCCGGAGTCGTTGCCGGCCGTCATCACGCTGAGCCTGGCGCTCGGTGCCCGGGCGATGGCACGCCGCCGCGCGATCGTCCGCCGGCTACCCGCCGTCGAGACACTCGGCTCGATCACCGTGCTCGCCACCGACAAGACGGGCACGCTGACGACCGGCCGCATGCAGGCCGAACGCGCCTGGACCCCGCTCGGCATGCACGTGATGCGAAGCGGCGACACCGGCGAGCAGGCCGCACTCGTGACGCCGGTCGAGCGGCTCGCGCTGCGCGACCTCTTCACCGCTGCGCTGCTGTGCAACGACGCGCACCTCGCCGGCGCGCCCGCGACCGCCGGCGGGTCGGGCGACGGCGGCCCGGCGGGCCTCGGTGATCCGACCGAGGTGGCACTGCTCCTGGCCGGCCGCGATCTTGGGCTCGACCATGCCGCACTGGTGCATGCACGTCCTCGCGAGGGCGAGGTCCCCTTCGACAGCACCCGCCAATGCATGTCGACGTTGCACCGCGAACCCGACGGCTCACTCGTGCTCTACAGCAAGGGCGCCCCCGAAACGGTGCTCGCCAGGTGCACCGAACCGCTCGACGGTGGCGGCACCCTGATCAAGAGGGCGAGTGCCGAAGCGACCGTACTTGCCGAGGCCGGCTATCGCGTGCTCGCCGTTGCGGCGAAGGTGTTGCGTGAGCGGCTGCCTCTGGACGCACAGCTCGAAAGCGTTGAACACGACCTTCGGCTGCTGGGCCTCGTAGGCATCGCCGATCCGCCGAAACCCGCTGCAGCGGCGACGATCTCCGCATGCCTCGCGGCCGGAATCTCGCCGGTCCTCATCACCGGCGACCACCCGGCCACCGCGAGAGCCGTCGCCGAACGGGTGGGCATTGCGACCGAGAACGTCTACGCACGGGTGACCCCTGAGCGCAAGCTCGACATCGTGCAGGAGTTGCGAGCGAGCGGCCAGATCGTCGCGATGGTCGGTGACGGCGTGAACGACGGCCCGGCGCTGCGCCGTTCGGACATCGGCGTAGCGATGGGCCACCGCGGCACCGAGGTGGCCCGGCAGGCCGCAGACCTGATTCTCGCGGACGACGAACTGGGCACGGTCGTCGCGGCCGTGGAAGAAGGACGTCGCATCTACGCCAACGTGCGCAGGTTTCTCACCTACGGCCTCAGCGGCGGCGCGGCCGAGATCGCTGTCATGCTCGTGGGGCCGTTCGTCGGACTCACCGTTCCACTACTCGCAGCGCAGATCCTGTGGATCAACTTCGTGACGCACGGCCTCACCGGTGTGGCGATCGGCGCAGAGCCGGTCGAGCCGGGCGTGATGACGCGAACGCCGAGGCCGCCGAACGAGAGCGTGATCGGCGACGGACTGTGGTCGCGCGTGTTGCGGATTTCAGTCGTGATCGCCGCGACGACCCTTGCCGTCGGCTGGTGGGGACACCATCACGGGCAGGCGTGGCAGAGCATGATGTTCGTGACATTGACGACGCTTCAACTCGGCGTCGCGCTGGGGTTGCGAGCGAAGCCCCGTAGCTGGCAGAACCCCTACCTGCCACTCGCGGCAGTCGGCTCGTTCGCGCTGGTGTTGGCCGGGCTGTATCTCGCACCGCTGCGTGACGTGCTCGACACCGTCGCGCTGCCGTGGCATCAAGCGGCGCTGGCGGCGGTACTGGGCCTCGTGGGGTGGTTCGCGGTGCGGGCCGATCTCACCTTTTTCCGCGGGGCCGGAACCGGGAGGCCTTCGCCCCTGGTCGACAGCTCCCGTCTTGGGCTTGGATCAGAAGGGTGACGACCCCTCGATCCGTCCCGCTGACCCCGCCGATGGGAAGTGCCCGGCCGGGCGAGGATGACGCTGCCGACACGGTGGTTCTGCGGGGCGCATCGCCGCTGACCGGTCTCACCGCTGCGCAAGTCCAGGAACGAAGCGCGGCTGGGCTGCGCAACGTCGGCGCGACGACACCGAGCCGCACAGTCGGCGAGATCGTCAAAGCCAACGTGTTCACCCGCTTCAACGGGTTGCTCGGTGCGATGTTCGCGGTGATCCTCGTCGTAGGCCCGATCCAGGACGGCATGTTCGGGCTGATCCTGGTCTTCAACACCGGCATCGGCATCGTGCAGGAATGGCGAGCGAAGCGCACCCTCGACAAGCTCGCCGTCGTCACCGCGCCGCATGCCTGGGTGGTGCGAGACGGTGTCTCCGCCTCCATCGCCGCGAGCGATGTCGTCGTCGACGACATCATCGAGCTGCGACCCGGCGAGCAGGTCGTCGTCGACGGCATCGTTGCGTCGACGCAGGGACTCGAGGTCGACGAATCGCTGCTGACCGGCGAATCGGAGCCGGTCGTCAAGGCTGCCGGCGCCGCCATGCTCTCAGGCAGCTTCGTCGTGGCGGGAAGTGGTCGGATGCGCGCCACCAGCGTCGGTGCGCAGGCCTACGGCGCGAAGCTGGCCGCCGAGGCCCGCCGTTTCACCGTCGTCCGCTCCGAACTACGAGACGGGATCAACACCATCCTGCGGGTGATCACCTGGGTGCTTCTTCCGGTCGCGGCACTGCTCGTGTGGAGTCAACTCACCCACAATCACAACGTGTCGGACGCCGTCCGTGGATCGATTGCCGGCACTGTCACGATGGTGCCCGAGGGCCTGGTGCTCCTGACCAGCATCGCGTTCGCGGTGGGCGTCATCAGACTCGCGCATCACCGGGTCGTCGTCCAAGAACTCCCTGCGCTCGAAGGCCTGGCGCGGGTCGACGTCTTGTGCATAGACAAGACCGGCACACTCACGACCGGGCGGCTTTCGCTGTCGTCGATCGAACCGCTCGGCGACTACGCCGACGCCGAACGTGCAGAGTCCGACGTGCGAGCCGCGCTCGCGGCCTTAGCCGCGGCAGACGACAGCCCCAACGCGACAGCTGCAGCGGTACGTGCCGCGCTCGCGGAAGTGACGCCGGCGTGGACGCCACATCGCCGGCTCGCCTTTTCTTCTGCCCGCAAGTATTCGGGTACCGACTTCGACGGCCACGGCACGTGGTTGCTCGGTGCGCCCGAAGTGCTGCTCATGCACGCCCGAAGCAGCGACCGCGAGTATGCCCAAGCGCGCATGACGGCCGCCGTCCAAGCAGGTCACCGCGTTCTGCTCCTCGCGCGTGCCGCGCGGCTGCCCGAAGGCGATCTGCTCGACGCCGGCGGCGTTCAGCCCGCTGCGCTGGTCGTCTTGACCGACGAGCTGCGACCCGACGCCGCGCAGACGCTGAAGTTCCTCACCTCAGAAGGCGTGCGGGTCAAGGTCATTTCCGGTGACCACCCGCAGACGGTCGGTGCGATTGCTGCGGCACTCGGCCTCGAAGCAGGCGGGCGGCCGGTCGATGCCCGTGATCTTCCTCCCGAAGATTCCGCCGAACTGCGCCGGGCGGTCGGCGAGTCCGACATCTTCGGGCGTGTCACGCCCCACCAAAAGCGCGCCATGGTGAAGGCGCTGCAGGCAACCGGCCACACGGTCGCGATGACCGGCGACGGCGTGAACGACGTCCTCGCGCTGAAGGACGCCGACCTCGGCATCGCCATGGGTTCGGGCACGGCGGCCGCTCGCGGTGTTGCACAGCTGGTCCTGCTGGACGACGGGTTCAGTGCGATACCCACCGTGGTCGGCGAGGGGCGCCGCGTCATCGCCAACGTCGAACGGGTGGCGAACCTCTTCCTCACCAAGACCGTGTACGCAACGGTCCTGGCCTTGAGCGTGGGCGTCGCACGGCTGCCGTTCCCGTTCCTTCCGCGCCATCTCACGTTGGTCAGCGCACTGACGATCGGCATTCCCGGCTTCTTCCTCGCGCTCGCGCCGAACGCGCGGCGAGCACAGCACGGATTCACGAACCGCGTGCTCCGTTTCGCCGTGCCCGCCGGCCTGGTCGCGGCCGCCGCGACCTTCGGCGCGTACTCGCTGGCCCGGTCAGAACCGAACACGAGCCTGGAATCAGCGCGGACCGTCGCAACGCTGGTGCTCGCCGGCGTAGCGCTTTGGGTGCTTTCGATCCTCGCGCGACCGGTCACCAGACCGCGGCAGTGGCTCATCGCTTCCATGGTCGGGCTCCTCGTGCTGGCCCTCGCCGTCCCGACGAGCCGCACGTTCTTCGCTCTCGAGCTGCCGCGCCCGGTCTTGTGGCTGGCCGGTGTGGGTGTCGCGGGTCTGGCGGGCCTCGCGCTCGAAGGCGGCTGGCTGGCCGCCGGCTCGATCCGGGAAGTGACAACCACGGCACAGCAACGATGGGCAGCGCGCCGCTCGGCTCGAGGCCGGTAGCGAAGAAAGGAGGCAGCCATGGCCTGGGCGTTGATCTGTATCGCCGGGCTTTTCGAAACGGGCTTCGCCGTATTGCTGAAGCAAAGCCACGGCATCAGCCGCTTGTGGCCGACAGTCGGATTCGCTGCGTGCGCGCTCGTCAGCTTCGGACTGCTCACGGTCGCCTTGAAGAAGCTCGAGGTCGGCCCGGCCTACGCGGTGTGGACCGGTCTCGGCGCGGCGGGAACCGCCGTGGTCGGCATGTGGCTGCTCGGCGAGACCGTCTCGACGGCGAAACTCGTGTCGATCGGGCTGATCCTCGCAGGGGTTGTCGGGCTCAACCTGTCGGGCGTGACGCCCTAGCCGAGTGTCGTCCCGACCGCCGTCCGGAAAGGTTGCGGCTTCTCCTCAACCGGCGCCGGCTCGCGCGGCAACCGCAACACGAAGACAGCGCCGCCGCCAGGGCGGTGCTTCGCCACGATGGTGCCGCCGTGCGCCTCCACGATGGCCCGGACGACGGAAAGCCCCAGGCCGTGTCCGGCGGGCATCCCCGGCGTCGACCGCTTCCAGAAGCGGTCGAAGACGTGCGGGAGGTCGGCGTCGTCGATGCCGTGGCCGGAGTCGAAGACCTCGATCGTGCACGCGTCGGGTACGGCGGAGGTCCGCAGAGCTATCAAGTCGGTCGGATCGGTGAACTTCACGGCGTTCTCTATCAGCGCGTCGAGTGCGACCTCGAGCCGCTCGACGTCCAGCTGAGCCTGGCCGCTGGGCCCCACGTCGACGACCCATCGGCGCGGCACGCTCACGGCCCACCGATCGCCGACCTTACGGACGAACGAGGCCACGTCGACGTCGGCGATCTGGAGCGCGTCTGCCCGCTCCAGCTGCTCGATGGTGAGCAGGCTGCCGGCCAGCTTGCCGAGGCGGTCGAGCTGGTGGGTCACGACATCGGCGTCCTCGGCGACCGCCGGCGACACCGCCTCGGCCTTGATCAGCTCAAGGTGACCACGCGCGATGGTAAGGGGCGTGCGCACCGCGTGCGACACGTCGCGCAGGAACTCACGCTGGCGCTCGAGCATGGCCCGCTCATGACGTGCCAGCACTTCGACCTGACGCTGCGCCGCCATCCGTCGCGCGGCATGCCACACCTGACCGGCGAAGATGAGCGGCATCAGCGGGATCTCTGCCAGCTCGTCGAGCGCCAGGACGCCCTGGGCGTAGCGGACGACGAGAACGCCTCCGGTCACGACCGTGACCACACCGAGCAGAACCAGCGTGGCGCGCAGCGGCCACAGCCGGAAACCGTAGACGACCGTCATGCTGACGTAGATGAAGTGGAACGGGATCGTCTCCGAGCCCGGCAGCATCCACATCGCGAAGAGGTTGCCCATCGCGAACGCCGCCCAGGCGGCGTCGACCCAGCCGATGCCGGACCAGTCGAGCTCGATGCCGCCGACCCGGCGGGCGACCTCAGGCCGTGGCGAAGCTGTAACCGACATTGCGCACTGTCGCGATGACATCGCCACGAAGCTTCGCGCGGACCCGCGCGACGTACACGTCGACGACGTTGCTACCCGGGTCGTGAGAATAACCCCAGATGTCGGAAAGCAGCTCCTCCCGCGTGCAGACCTGGCCGGCCTTGCGCATCAGGTGCTGGGTGACGAGAAACTCCCGTTCCGACAACGCGATCTGGCGGCCCTTCACGAAGACGTGGCGGCTGCGAAGGTCGAGCCGGACGTCGCCGACGCGAAGCATCGCGCTGTCGGCCTCGGTCGGCCGGTCGCGCAACCTCGATCGCACGCGAACCAGCAACTCGGCCACGGCGAAGGGTTTCGCCAGGTAGTCGACGGCACCCGCTTCCAGACAGCCGACGCGTGACCGCACGTCGCCGACGGCCGACAACACGATGATGCGCAGGTTCGGGTTGTGCGTGAGCATCGCAGCGAGAGCTGCCCGGCCGTCGAGACCGGGCAGCAGGAGATCGAGCACGACGAGGTCGGGCGCGGGATCGGCGCACGCCAGCCGCAGAGCGGTCAAACCATCGCTCGCGGTAGCGACGTCGTAGCCGCTCCCACGCAGTGCCCGCTCGACGAACCGCACGATCTCCGGCTCGTCGTCGACGACCAGAATCCTCGCCATCCCCCAGCCCCTCCCCAAATGGCACCCTCCCGGCAGGGAGAACGCCATGAAGACATCGTGGGAAATGAATACGAGTTCGGCAACCGATTCGGCAAAATCGGCTGCCCGGAAAGTGCTGCTCGTATTGCCATGTCCAGATCCCGCGACGGGGATGGGTCTTTCGCCGCTTTTCTGCCGCCGAGACCTACGGACAGGTCAGTTGACGACGGTGACGTGCCGAAGCACCAAACCGTCCGACATCCTTACTGTCACGAGCGACCCCCGGTGCAGGGCACCACCGGAGTTTCCGTACAGGATCGAATAGCTGCGACCGTCTTCCCCGCCGTCCGCGTAATGCACGTGCATGAGTGCCGCCGTCGAGCGGATGACCCGGCCGGTTTGCTCGTCGAGGATCGTCGGGATGTTTTCGGTGCCGTCATGCAGCCGGCCGTCCTTCGCCGAATCGACGACCTGGTAGCGCACGGCCACCAGGCCGCCGTCAGCGAGCAGCTCGACGCCGGTGATCTTGATGCCCCAGCCCTGTTCGATCGTCGGGCTCGTGGGCACCGCCGGCCCTGAGCTGAACGTCGGCACGGCCGCGTGGTGGGTATGCACCAACTCCAGCCGGGCGCCCACGACAAGCGTCCCTACGCACAGTGCCAACGCCACCGTACGAAGGAGTTTGCCCGACGGGCGAGCCCTCCAGTGGTGCGGTACGAGCTGCCTTACAGCGGTAGCCGTCATGTCGCCAATCCCCCTAGTTCGTCAGCCGGAAGTTGACGAGTGCGCTCCAGTTGCGCGCGGCGTCCTGCACGCGCACCGATACCACCCGACCGGTCCGCGGCGACGGAATCGTGAGGTGCACGTTCGACAACGTCACCGAGGTACCAGCCACGAAACCGCCGATCGCGGTCGCCGAGCCCTGCCCCGGATCGACGACACAGCTCGCCGGCGTCGAGAAGCCGGTGGAGCAGGCCGGGCTCCAGAACCACTCCGCTGCGACGATCCGGGAGTTGACGCCGTTCGAGAGCGGGTCGGTGGCCGGCAGGTTCAACGTCTTCGTCGCCGAGTTCCCGGTCAGCGTGGCAGTGCCGATCGTCGGCGGGGTCTTGTCGAGGGTCAGGTCGACCTCGGAGAACGGTCCCCAGTTACCGGCGGAATCCTTGCCATGCACGAAGAACCGCACGATGCCCTCGGGGAAGGACCGCACCACTGCCAGCGGGATGTATGCGTACGCCTGCTGGCTGGTGGTGCTCCCCCATTGACCGTTGGACGGCACCATCTCGGCACCCGACCCGTCGGGCAGCGGCTGGTTCTGCGCATCGACCGTGGTTGCGACGAACACCTCGGCGTCCGACAGCGCCGACCCGCCGGTGGTGGAGTCGTCCACCGTCGCGACGACCTCGAGCGAGTCGAGGAAGCCGAGGTTGCCCGGCCCGGACTGGTACCCGTTGTTCGGGTTCGGGGTCAGCGACAGCGACAGCGCGTGCGGACCCTGCCGATCCACCGCGAAGGCGACCTCAGCCGCCGGCGCGTTCCATGAACTGTCCCGGCCCGAGGCTGCACCCGTCGGCGCTTCGTGCGCCCGAACGAACACATGGTGCACGCCCTCAGCAAGCCCGGCCAGTTGCGCGGCTGGGATCACCACGGCCAGTGCGGCAACCGACCCCGGGCCGGGCACCAAGGCGACCGGTCCGCCGGCTCCGCTCGGGCAGCTGCCCGTGTCGGGTCCGGAGTAGTCGATGCAGTATTCCGCCGCCTGCGCATCCCAGCCGGGAAGCGAGGAGTCCACCGTTCCTTGCAGGACGACGTCGCCGGGCGCCGTTGTCGTGTCGACCGCACCGTAGAGCAGCGGGTCGATGGACAGCCCGTCGAGCGTGACCTTGCTCAGGGTGGTCGTGGTATTCGTCGACGTCGGCTCGACCGTGAGTGCGGAAACGATCGGGCCGTCGAGGTTCAGGATGAACTGACCACCTGACGCGGTACCCCACGAGGAGGTCTCGTCGATCGCGTGCACCCAGATCGTGTGGTCGCCGTTCTTACCGGCCTGGGCGGCGAGGTAGGCGTCCAGAGATGCAGCAGGGATCGTGATGGAGACGTCGACGGCCGGCGCCGGAAGGCCCGGCGAGGAACTCACCGTGGAAACGAGGGCATCGCCGCCCGCGCCGCTGAAGCCCGTGCCGCTCAGCCGCACGGCGTCGAGGAACCACTCGACACCTGTCACCTGATGGCCCGGATCGGCAACGATGTGCGCCGTCACCGTGACGTCCTGCGTGCCGTCGTTGGCGGCCGGGCTCACCGTGACGTTCGTGGTCACCGGTCCACCCGACTGGGCTGCGCCCGTGACGACGTGCAGCTGGGCCATGATTCCGCCCAGTCCCGGGTTCGCGGCGTTGTTGAAGTGAAAGCCTGCGTCGTAGACCGGGTACAGCTGCCCACTGACTGCGGCAGGATCGACACCCACGATCGCATCGGTGACCTGGCCCGGCGTGAGGAACACCGTGGCGCTGTCCTGCTGGTGCGTGAGCGGCTGACTGTCCCAGCCGATCTGACGCTGGCGCAGGCCCAGCACACCCATCGAGTGCTCACGCAGGCCGAGGTCGGCGTAGCGCACCAGCACGCTGTCACCGGCGTTCACGTCGAGGGTGCTCGAGGCGAGATCCGTGGGGTCGAACGGCCTGCCGTTCAACAGGAATTCGGTCGGGTCGTACTCGACGAGGTCTGAGTTGTTCGGGTCGGCATTGAAGGCGGGGTCGATCTCACTGACCTGCGCGAGCGTTTCGGTGGTGAACGTGCTGCCCGTGTTCGCGCCGTACGCCGTCCAGGTCGAGCCCTGCGTCGGGTCGAAGTCAGCAGGGCGCACCACGAGCAGGCCGGAGAGGCCCATCGCTTGCTGGCGCGGGCCGTTCGCCGTCTCGCCGGCCTGGTAGAGGTAGGTACCGGGCTGCAGCATCTGGGCTGTCAACGTGTACGTCGTCGAACCGCCGCTCGGCACGCCGACCAAGTCTGGCGCCAAGCCGGCCAGGCCCGGAATCTCCAACGCCACGGGGCCGTCGGCAACAGACAGCTCGTTGTGCAGCGTCAGCTGGACGTTCGTGCCGGCGACAGCGACAAGCGTCGCGCCCGGCAACACGACCGGATCGGTGTCGGTGGCCGTGAAGCTCCAGATCGGCACGGCGGTCGTCAGGCCCGGGAGGTTCAGGGTGCCTTCCTTGGCGTACAGATCACAGGTCGGCGCACACGGCGTACCGGCGAGGACACTGCCCGTCGCGGCCGGCCCGGCGAGGGGTGCCAATACGAGTGGCTTGATCGGTTCGACGACCGGGTCGCCCGGTGCTGCCGCGGTGTCGGACGGCGTAGCGCTGCCGGCCGGCGGTGCGCTGCTGGCCGAGGAGCCGGCTGAAGCCGAGGCGCTGGCTGTGGCCGGGGAGCTCGGTGACGGTGCGATGCTCGAGGACGGCGACGCGGACGGAGACGCGGCGGTGCTCGCCGAGGCTGTAACGGACGACGACGCGCTCGGGGCCGGGTCTGCTGCCCAGGCGTTCTGCGTCGCCGCAGTGCCCACAGTGAGCGCGACAAGTGCAGCGAGCGCGGCGGCCGACAGCCGCCGGGCGCGTCGCCGCAGGGCGGTCGCGAGAACCTGGTTCGGCGTCATGGCCTAGTACCCCGCCTTCGTGCAGGCCGCCCGGTTCGGCGGGTCGATCCGGACCATGGTGAGCATGCCGCCCATCGACGCTCCGTAGTTGGTCGCCTGGAAGAGCGCGTGACTGTGCGCGACGTGGTAGAACTCGCCGCACTCGTTGTATTGCGTGAGGCCGTTCACCAACGGTCCCGTGCTGCCCAGGTACGGCGTGCCGTTCCAGTACGCGCCGTCCGTGCGGGCCTGGTCGTTCGGCACCGGCACGTTGATGGGATTGCCGTTGGCGTCCCAGCCCTGCGCGGTGGCCGGGTCGTCGCTCCAGGTGAACTCGCCTTCCATCGTCGAACCCGGTGGCACCACGATGCCGAACCGGTCGATGGACGTGTCAGCGGGAATACCGCCCGGGCCACCGCTCAGGTCGAGTTGACGGCGTCCGTCGATGCCCACGATCCGCTCGTTGTTGCTGTGCGGATGGAAGGGGTAGTCGACCGGGCCGGCGTTGAGGTAGCGGATGACTGCCGGGTCGGGGTTGGACGGGCTGCGCGGTTGCACATGAACGAGCGAACCGTAGGGCTGGCTGGGCAGATGCTGAGCGAAGTTGGGAGCGATCGTGTCGGGGAAGGACCGGCCATTGATGAACCAATAGCGCGGCTTGTACTGCGTCATGTCGAACGACGATGCGCCGTTCTCCACTGCCAGATGCAGGTCCGGGTCTACCTCCGACAGCAAGTGCATGTACTCCGTCTGCGGGTTGAACGTGGTCGATGCGATCGGCTTGGCTCCCTGCGGAGTCGCCTCTTCGTCGTAGATGTGATCGTCACCGACACTGGGCCGGACGACGAGCGCACCGACCAGACCCATCTGCACCTGCAGTTGGGAGTTGGTCCCGGACTCGTAGAGATAGGTGCCGGGGTGCGCCGCCACGAACGTGTACGTCACCGAGCCACCGGTCGCGGCCGGCTTGGTGAGGGTGCCGGCGACGAGGTCCGGCTGCGACGGCTTGCCGTCGGCCGCGACACCCACGATGCCGGGAAAGACGATCGACACCGGCTGCGGGAGTGAGTTCGTGAGCGTGACCGTGACGCTGTCACCCTCGTGCACGCACAACACCGGGCCGGGATACTGGAAGGCGCTGCTCCCGTTGGCGTAGCTCCACATGTAGATGCTGTTGCCGTCAGGCGTCAGGATGTTCCCCGACTTCGCCGTCAGCGCGAAGCTGACGTTGTTGCCCGAGACCACGCCGTCGGTGCACACGATGCCGTCGGCCGGAGCACCTGCTGCTCCTGCGCTCGGCGCGGAGATCGGCACGAGAAGCGCCGCCGTCGTCGCCACACCCACTGCGAACAATGCGCCGGGCCGGCGCAACCTGCGCGGCACCAGCACTGCCGAAGCAGAACGGAAATCCATGGTCGTCCTCCTCACATCTGGAACGACTCGTGGGGCTGCGTCTGCCGCGGCACACCGGAGGGATAAATGTGGACTTCGGTTCGCATTCCGCCGAGACCGGCGGCCGCACTGCCGGCGCCGTCGCCGGTCAAGCCGTTCACCCGGTCGTAGAAGGGGAACACGGTCTTCTTGGTGACCGCCGGAGCGACGAACAGCAGGTCGCGGCTCTCACCGGGCCCGATGTCGACCCGGTACGTGTTGCGAGTGACGTCGGCCCGCGAGGCGACCGAAGAGTCGATCGCGCCACCGTTGTCGGTCAGATTGCCGCGGCCTGCGCCGAGGAACTTGGCGTCGACTCCGATGAGCTTCATCGGAATCCCCGGCAGGACGAGGCTGTGCTCGACGTATCCGAGGTTGGACAGCCGGATCAACACCGTCTCACCCGAGTTCGCCTGCACGAGCGACGAGAGGGGCTGATAGCGCAACCGCGGGTCGTCGCCGGCCCGAGGCCTGAGCGGGTTGGTGTTCGGCAACAGCGTGTCCGGATACGCACGCCCGTTCATCAGGCTGAATGTGGCGGTGTAGTCGGTCCAGTCGGTGTCCTGGGAGTGCGCGTCGTTGTAGTGCGCGTGCATGTCCATCTCGGCGAGGTGGATGCAAAACTGCCTGTCAAACTTTGTCGATGCGTCGTTGTAGGCATAGTTCACACCCATCTTCGGACGAACGAAGATCATGCCGTTCATGCCCATGTTCACGTGCTCGACGTCTTCGAAGTGGCAGTGATACATGTACGTGCCCGGGTCGTCGACGAGGAAGCGGTATGTCAGGTGGCTGTCGATCGGTACCGACAAGGAGTCGTCGGGAACGCCGTCGAAGTAGGGGTAGGCGTTCGGGAATCCATGCCAGTGCAGCGTGTGACTGTCGAAGAGGTCGGGCCGGTTCGCAAGGCCGACGTTGTAGACCGTGATGCGAGCGTCGTCCCCCTCGTCGAAGAACAACAGCGGCGCGCTGGCCTGCACGTGGTTGCGGGCGACACTCACGATGTCGGTCTCTCGGATGCTTTTGTCTGACACGTCTGCGAACCCGAACACATACGTGGTGGCGTTCGCCGGCGCGAGCGGATCGGGGAAGAACGGCGGAATCGGCTTGGCGGCCGCGGGCATCGAGATCCACCCGTCCGAGCCGGCCAGCCGCTTCTGGATGACGCGCCGCTGCTGCGCGACCGGCACCGGACCGGCACCGGAGCCGTGCGGCGCGAGCCGCCAGACGACTGCACCGGCCGCCGCGCCTCCCGCGATCCGGAAGAACCCGCGGCGAGACAGCAGCCCTGAACCAGGATTAGGTTCTGACATCGGACGCTTTCCTTCTCCGAACTCGAATGGCCTGCTCATCGGCGTAGTCCCCACCCCTCAGCACGCTTGGATTTCGCTCGCGCCGGCGTCCCAGCGAGAGCATTGCGGCCGGAACACACCATCGATGTCCGGGCTGACTGCTTGCATCGTCGGAGTCGTGTTCCGGTACCGGGCGGCGAAGGTACCGACCCCGATGTTGAACACCGGCGACGCCGAACTCGCCGGCCGGTAGTTCCCGAGCGGGTTGCTCGGCAGATCGACTGCGACGATCGCAGCCGGGCGGAACCGGAAGTAGCTGCGCCACGCGGCGATCGAGAGCGTGATGTCGTACGGCGCAACGAACTGCGGGTTGACGCCGACCACGTTGTTGCCCGCTGAGTTGTCGAACCCGAAGAACGCGTTGAGCGGGTCGGACTCGAACGTCGAGTGGCTCGGCTGTAGCAACGGCGCGCTGTGGTCGGCACTGCCGATGTCCCAGTAGTTGATGGGCGTGAGGTCGCCGGGTTGCCCGATGCCGGCCACGCCACCCGCCGTCCACGAGCCGGCCCGGTTGTCCCAGAACACGTCGTTGACGATGGTCGGGATGGCCCACTGGTTGACCGAGCTTCCGTACCGCTGGCGCAGCTGGTTGTACAACGGCGTGCTCAGCTTGGCGGTCGAGACTCCGGCCGGAGCAGGGCTACCGTCGGACGTCGTGGCGGTCGCCGTCGTCACGTTCTTCGCGATCGTGTTGTTGGCGATCACCACCCACGGCGCATCGTCGATCGAGATACCCGCACCTTCGTGCGTCGAGATGTTGTTCGTGACGATGTTGTCGTCGATCCGGATGAGGCTGTCGCCGACCATCAGCAACCGGATGCCGCCGCCGTCGTCGTTGCCCAGGTTCGCCGCGACGACGTTGTGGTCGATCGTCACCGCACCTGATCCCGGTGACACGTTCAGTGCGGCTCCGGGAGCGCTCGGCAGCGGCACCTCACCGCCGATGAGCACGCCGCCGCCCTCGTCGATCGAGGAGTTCAGGTAGATCCGGTTGTGGTCGATACGGCCGTTGTTGCTCAAGCCGTAGTGCCCGATCGCCCCGCCGTACTCGGTCGAGGAGTTGCCGCAGAAATCGTTGTCGGTGACCCGGTAGTTGTCACTGCCCGAGAAGATCCCCAGCGCGCCGGCGAGGTTGGTACCGCCGTTGGCCAAGATGCGGTTGTGCTCGATCAGCACGTTGTTGTTGTGCTGCTGAGCGCTGGTGCTCTCGTTCAGGAACGCGGTTCCGAGCCGGATCGATCCGAACGCGCCGCTGTTCGACTGCACGACATTGTTCGAGAGTTGGAGGTAGTTCGCCCACGCGTTGAGGAAGACCGCACCGCCCTGCGTCTCGACAGCCCCTGTCGACGGACCGGTCTTGGCACCGCCGATCTCCTGGATGTTGCCCGGGAAGTCGCGCTGGTCACCGCCCTGCAGGGTGAAACCGTCGATCGCCGCGCGGAACGACGAGCCGAAGGATCCAATCGTGCTGCTTTGACCCGACCGGCGCGCGACGACGTAGATGTCCTGGCCCGCGGTGATGTTCTGGTAGCCGTCCCAGGTGCCGATCGCGGCGACCAGGTTCTCCCAGGCGAGTGCGTACGGCTCGACCTCGGCGTTCTGACTGCCGCTACCCGTCGACGTCGAGGCGTTCCAGAAGTAGCGCCCATCGATGATCGACCCCTGGACGCTGGTGCCGTCGGAGCGCACGCCACCGGGGCCGACACCCTGCAACTTCAGCGCGCTGTGCATGATGAGGTTCTCGTAGTAGGTGCCGAGCGGCGTGAACGCGGCTGCCGGAGCCGGGTAGACCACGATCAGCTGCTGCGAGTTCCCTCTGCGCGCGAACTGCTGATCGGTTGCGGATTCGATCGCCTGCTGGATCGCGCCGAGGCCGGCGGCCCGGCCGCTCGTGTACGACCGAGTCGGGTCGAACTGCTTGCCCGGGCCGACGGTGATGACGTTCGGCGAGTAGCTGCTGCGTGCCGCGATGACGTGATACGTCAGCGCGTTCGACGTGCTGACGCCTGCCGCCGTGGTGATGCGGAGCTCGTAGGGGCCCGGCGCGACACTGCCCAGTCCGCTGGGGAGCGTGTTGGAATCAACGGTGATGTGGGTCGGAGACCAATCCACGATGTGCCAGGTATAGGTCACGGTTGGATTCGCGCCGGATTCGTTGACGAGCTGCACCGAGCTGGCCGTTCCGCGGTTCCCGAAGCCGTCGCCGTCGATGTTGAGCATCGTGTTGCGCTGGTTACCGGTGGTGCGGATGACATACGGGTTGTCGACCGCCATCAGCTGCGGCGTCGTCGCCGCAGCGGCGCAGACGGCGAGCTGGCTGTAGATCGCACCCGGCGCCTGGATCGACGCGGCGGCCATCGTCGGCGCGGTGTCGGCGGGCACGAAGTTGCCTGGCCAGGCCTGGAAGTTGGCCGCGATGGTCCGGTATCCCGGTTGATAGTTCACGTTCGGTTTGCCGGGTTGACCCGGATCGTTGCCGACGAACCGATAGACCTCCGGACAGACGCCGGACGGGGTGGGGCAGTTCGTGATGTCGCTCGAAGGCTCGATCACTTCCCAAATACCGTTGTAGTCGGAATCGACTTCGTCGACCAGTTGCCCGGTCCAGTCGTAGACGCCTGTCGGGGCGTTGGCGATACCGCGCACCTCGCCAAGGCCGGTGCTCTTACGGTCGGTGGTCACGTTGACGTCGTCGACGATGAGGCCGGTGAACTTCGTCGCGATCGGCACATCGGTGAAGAAGTGGAAGTTCGGAGCGATCGACTGGCCCGCTTCGATGTGGAACAGCTTCTCGTCGCAGTAGCTGCGCTGCTGGCCCTCGAACGGGCTGCCGCCGACGGCCAGGAAGTTCTGCGCCTGGCGGTCACCGGCCAGCGCCCGCGACGCGACGTCCACCGTGAACGTGGCGCCGGCGCAAATCGGGTCGGGCCCGGTCGCCGTCGTGTGCGGGTTCTCGCCGTACTCGCCGGGCGCTGCCTGCGCCTGCTGCTTGGGAGTTGCCGGCAGCGGCGGCCACGCGACGCCAGTGGCTTCCGCATTCTGCGGAATGAAGTTCTCGCCGGAAGCCGTGTTGACGTCGGCTTCAGTGGTGGTCTTGTACAACGGTTTGCCGTTGTTCAGCACCATGTCCGTGGGCACGACCGTCTTCACGATGTAGTCGCCCGCCGGCGCGGCGAGCCCGTAGTTGCCGTCGACCTGCGGAGCGTGCGCCACGTCGTCCCCGACGCCGAATCCGAGCCCGGTCATCGGCGCTTCGACGCAGGGGCGGCCCGCGGCTATCGTCGGGTCCGACCACATGGCGTCCTGCTGGGTGAACGGATCACCGTTCACGTCGAGCGGAACGCAGCCCGTCGGCTTCGCCCAGTTCTCCGAGACGTAGGTTTGCACCCCGTTCGGCCCAGAGGGGTCGCCACCGTGAGTTGCGTCCGGGACGTTCGTGGCGTAGGAGCCGTTGGCGTTGCGGACGAACCCACCGTGCCCGTCGGACACCGGCTGGTACAGCTCGAAGCTGATACCGGGGATGCCGTTTTGCTGCGCGAGGGTCTGGGCCTGGCGTGCGCTGTACTTCTGCCGGATCGAGTCGTAGATCGCCGTAGCCACGATGCCGCCGTTGTCACCCGAGGCTGCGTCGAACACTTGCACCCCGACGTCCACTCGACCGCACTGGCCGATCACCGCGTTGTAGCTCAGGTCGACGATCGCCGTGACAACCGTGTGCTCCTGCTTGTCGTTGCACGTCTGGTAGGTGATGCCGGTCGTCTTGTACCGGTTGTTGAAGAACTGGAGCACGGAGTACTGGCCGAGCGGGTAGAGCTCGGCAAAGTCGTAGTGACCCTGGTTGTCGGTGTCGGCTGTCTGCTGTCCCGACTCCATCGCGTTGTTGGTCCGGTCGAGGTTTTGCAGGGTGAACTTGCGAACGCCCTCTTCGCCCGGGTCCTGCTTCCCATTGCCGTTCTTGTCGACGAAGACAGTGCCATAAAGGTGTGTGAACCACCCGGCGAGCGGTGTGTTGCCGAGGTCGACGACCTTGCCGGCATCGACGGTCACGTTGAAGGTGTCGAGGATCCACTCCTGGCGCACGTCCCAGAGCGTGATGGCGTAGTCGCCGTTCGGTACGTGCTTGATGTCGTAGGTGCCGTCCGGGTTCGCAGGTCCGGCGTACACGGTGGTGTCGTTGTTGTTGAGGTCGTTGAGGACGACGTAGCCGTCGGGGATCGGGTCCGTCAGCTTCACACCGCCGGTGCCCGCGGTGAGATTCATGGTGCTCTGGAGGCCACCGAAGCCGGGGAAGTAGACCGACGACTCCATCAGCCGGCCCTTGATCTCACCGCTGCTGCCGAACGACCGCAACGAATGCGGCGGCACGAACCCGACGTCGACGAACGGTACGGCCTCGCCGCCGACGACCATCTCGGTGTCGTAGCCGGTGTCGTTCGGCTGCACCCACACGTCCCAGTCGTGGTTGCCCTCGAGCGTGGTCGTCTGAGTCCAGGTCTGGCCTTCGGGCGACAGGACGCTGGCGCCGTAGCGGTTGGGGGCGAGGTTAGGGATGACGATGTCGCCGTTTTGGTCACTCAGGCAGTGGCCGCCGATCTGGAGCACGGTCGGCTGTCCGCTGGAGCTGAGCATGATGCGGCCGGCGCGGTTCGTGCGATACGTCGTACACAGCGGATTGCCGAAGTAGTCGACCGTGACCGGACCGTTGTAGTCGGCGAGCCTCGCTTCGAAGTTGCGCAGCGCCGGCTCTGCCTCGGGATCCCACTGACCGTTCGTCGGCGCCGTGTCGGAGAAGACGCGCAAACGGATCGTGCCGAGCGGGACCGGGTACGGGTTGAGCGCGACGTGCACCGTGGCGACCGAGCTGGCTGCCGTGTCGGCGTTCATCGGCACGGTGAAGTGCGCACCACCGAGCTGGTAACCGTCGGCGAGCACCGAGACGAGGTACTTCTTGGGGTGCTGGGTCGTGCCGGCCGCGAGTCCGGTGCCGGACCCGGCGAAGCCGTCGACAGGCAGGGTGAGTGCCTTGTTCCAGTCGGCCTGCGTGCCCTCGGAGACGACGGGAGCGGCGTCCATGCTGTGGATCGACGGCCAGTTGCAGTTGGCCGGGAAGGCCGGGTCACCGTTCGGCAGGCCGCTGTTGGTCGTTGCGTCCCATGCCGGGTGGCAGGGGTCCAGCGGCTGGCCGTTCGGCGCCATCACGACGTGCCCGGCGGAGTCGAGCATCGTCGTCTGGTGCGGGTCTCCGGAGTTGTCCTCCTGGATCAGCCACTTGAACGTGGTGACGGCGTCGCCGAGGTGCGGGCCGTGCGCCGCGAGGCTGTCACGCGACGAGACGACGTCGATCGCGAGGCGCCCGGTCGGTGCACCGGTGCCGGCGCCGTTGAGCAGCGCGGCCGGAGTGACCGTGTGCCCGTTCGACAGTGGCGCCGCTGAAGCGCTGTTCTGGCTCGGGATGTAAAGCCCGACGACACCTGACGCTGCCGTGGCGACGACAACCATGCCGACCAGCGCAGTCATGAGTGGCCGCTTCCGCGGTACCCGCCGCAACGCGATCATCGCGTGCCCTCCCGATGCATTGGAACGGGAGAGTGCAAGCAACGGTGGACGCCGACAAAACCCCGGCGCAAGACCCCCACTGCAAGTCCCTCCCTGTCGCGTGCGAATCCACGCGATGAAGAGCGAGACAAGCACGTCCTGAGAAGGTGAGCGGTTTCATTGCGGCGTTGTAATGCGGTCGTCATCGCGATCGGCTCAAGTCACGAGTGAAACCGGTCGACGTCGATGAGTTGGCATGAAGCGCCGGTAATCCGCGCTCTCGTGGTAGGCGCGTACGTGCTGTCCGATTAGCGCACGTCGCCGAATCGCGTCGCGCGGGCGAAGGTACAAGCGCTTCACAGGCAGGCGCAGCGGATCGGATCCGCCGCGTCGGCACGCACTACTCGCCGCGTGCTCCAGATGCCGACAGCGGCCGGTCCGCCACGTCGTCCGAAACGTTGACTGCGTCGTCGAAACGCCGACGCCGTCGTACTCGCCAGACGGCGAATGCGTACGCCACGCCACTCGCCGAACCGAATGCGAGCGCGGCAGCATCGAGCGTCGGCGCAAGCGTTGCCGACGAGACCCGCACCTGCCGAGTGAACGGCGGTTGCGGTGGCAACACCTGCCAGGTTGCATCGAGAGCCGCATCCGGCAGACCTGCCCGTTGCACGACGATGTGCAGCTGCCAGTCACCTGGGTGGTCGAGAATCCCCGACGTATCGGTCCAGGTGGAGTCGCCTGTCGACACGGCTTCATGCACCGCTTCGAGCGCACCGGGGCCTTGGGCGCGGTAGCGAACCGTCACGTGCTCAACCGCCGCAGGGGCGGGAATCCGGGTGTTGCGCACCACGACGCTGACGAAGTTCGGCCCCGGCCGGTCAGGGCGGACCGAAACGCCGATGAGCAGGTCGGCCACCTGTTCGTTGAGCGGCAACGGCACGGCGTCCGGAACTGGCGTGTAGTCGGGGCCGCGCGCCGGCCTCGCATTGGAAAGCGCTGCCGCGAGGGCGAGCGCAAGCAGCGCCGTGGCCGTCTCGGCAGCGATCGACCGGCGCAAACCGCTACGCGTTCGCGGCAACGCAACGCCCGCAGTCGCACCGGGCTTGCGGCGCACGGTCAGCGCGTGGCGCAGTCCGAGCGCACCGGCGACCGCCGCGAGAAGCACTTTGAGCAGCAGGATCCGGCCGTAGTGCGTGAACAGCAGGGCGTCGACCGTGACGACCTGATGACCGGTGAGCAGCAGGCCCGTCACGATGAGCGCCGCGACACACGGCACGGCGAGCCAGCCGAATCGCGCGAGCACCTGCGTCGCCAGGGCACGATCGCGCACGAGCGCCGGCCCGCAGGCCACGATGGCGGCGAGCGTGCCCACCCACGTCATGGCGGCCAGTTCGTGCACCGGCGCCGCCGCCATGGTGAGCGTCGACCCGCCTGCCGACGCCGCGAGGTGCGACGTCACGGTCTGCGCCAGTGTCGCGGCGAGCACCAGCCCTGCGACGACGACGTCGAAGGCGCGGTTTCGGCCACGCAGCCGTGGGACCGCGACGACGACGAGGACGCCGACCAGCGCAGCCTCCTCGACGACCCATCCGCGGCCGAACCGACCGCCCAGGACCGAGCGCAGGCCGGCGACGGACAGCGGTTGCACCCTGGCCAGGAGCAGGCCGACGCCGGCGACCACGGCCAACCCCACGGCCGTGACTGCGATGCGTTGGAGACGGCCGCACAGACCGGCGCGCTCCGCAGCGACCGGCGCCGCTGCGGAGTACGGCTCCCTGAGGAAGCCGCGAACCAACACCAAACAGCCGATTCCCAATGCGAGAAAGGCGAGCTGCAACCACCCGAGCACCGTGGGCCAACCCGCGGGCCAGGGATCGTCCACTCCCGCGGACGGTCCGGCGGCGCGGCCGACGCCGAAGACCACCGATCCGTGCGTCTGGTGCAGGTCGTCGGCCGACGTGGCGTACCACCGCACTTCATACGCACCCGATCGAAGCGGCGGAAGTCGGAACGAGACCACGGTGGCGCTGGCTCCCGCGTGTGCACCGACGACCTCGAGGGCGGCGGCCGCCGTGCGTGCCGCAGCAGCGTTTCCGGCGGTTTCGTCCAGCAGGTTCGCGTGCGTGGCGTCGAGGCGGATCTCCTCGTCGAAATGCAGAGTGACGACGTCGGGTGCGGCCGACAGCGACGACCCGTCGGCCGGCTCCGAACCCACGAGCGTCGCGTGGGCAGCGGCCGGTGCTGCAGGGACGATCGCGAGCAACGCAGCGGCGAGCAGCCCCGGTGCCAGGTACCTGACCGGCCGGCTCATCCGGCCGCGTGCCCGCCCGCGTATCCGGCGGCGGACGGCGACGATCCCCATGACGCTCCCCTCCCGCGCGTCGCGCGCCCTACAGGTGGCATGCAGGCGGCGTGTTGCGATGGAGGACGAGGAAACCAGCTTGCGAGCGCCAGCGCCGCGCGGATTGCGGGGTTGTAATGTGCGCAGGCGCATGCCGTGGCCCGCCGGGGGGGTAGCGAGCCACGGCATGCGAGCTTCCGGCAGACCGGGGCCTGCCTCAAAACCATGAGCAGGCTTGCTGTGCGACATTCATTCGCGCGCGGGAAGCGGTGTCCACACATGTGAGAGAGCTGTCACTCAGACGTCATGTGCACCGCCCGCCGCACGTGGGTGTCTGAGGGATTAGCGGTCGGCCTGGCGGGGACCACTCCTGGGAGGCCATCTCGACGGCCTGGTGCGACTCGCGAACGGAGCGGCCTCACGGTGACTGCAAGCTCGTCATCGACAGCCACTCTCTCGCCGGTCCACTGGGCGCAGGTCGGCCGGGAGTGGGTCGTCGACCAAGTGGGCGGGCCGGCGCGGTTGCGGGTCGTCGTCCTGCTCGCCTCCGTCCTCGCGCTGGACGGCGCCGACAAGGGCACCATCTCGGCGACCGCGAGCAACCTCAAGAGCGCGTTCAACATCAGCAACACCGACATCGGCCTGCTCGTCACGGCCTCAACGCTTGTCGGCGCGGCGTTCACGATCCCCGTCGGCGCGCTCACCGACAAGGTGCGCCGGACCCGCCTGCTGGCGATCAGCCTCATCTTCTGGGCCGCCGCGATGTTCTTCGCCGGCGCATCGCAGTCCTACCTGTGGCTGATTCTCTCTCGGATCGGGCTCGGCGCGGTGACAGCAACGGCGGGCCCGACGATCGCGTCACTGACGGGTGACTACTTCCCGGCGCGCGACCGCGCGCGCATGTACGGGTTCATACTCGGTGGCGAGCTCGTCGGCACCGGCTTGGGCTTCGTCGCTTCCGGATTCGTCGCAGCACAGATCGGCTGGCGTTACGCGTTTTGGTGGCTCATGATCCCCAGCGCGATCCTGGTGGTCGCGGTCTGGCGGCTCGCCGAGCCCGCCCGCGGTGGGCAGAGCCGCCTGCAGCCGGGGCAACGTGACATTCCCGACGAGCGGGACGTCGGCGAGAGCCCCAATGGCGGCAACCGGGCCGCACAAGACGGGTCGGACGCCGAAGTGCGCGACGACGGCGAGTCGATCACCGCACAGCTGGACGACGACAAGCAGCCGCAGCCCTACGAGAACCAGATCCTGACCGAAGACCCGGCGGACAAGAGCTTGTGGTGGGCCGTCCGCTACGTGCTGCGCGTTCGAACCGACGTCGTCATCATCGTGGCCTCGGCGCTCGGCTACTTCTATTTCTCGGGGTTGCGCACGTTCGCGATCCTGTTCACCCAGGACCACTACGGCATCTCCAAGACGATGGCGTCCAGCCTGGTACTGGTTGTCGGCGTCGGCGCACTGGCCGGGGTCTATGCGGGCGGGCGCGTCACCGACCGGCTACTCAAGCGCGGCGTGGTTGCGGCGCGCGTGATCGTGCCGACCGTCGTCCTGTTCGCCATCCCACTGTTCCTCGCACCCGCGTTCTGGGTCACCGAGCTGTGGATCGCCGTCCCCCTGCTGACGATCGGCGCCGGCCTGCTCGGTTCGGCCAATCCACCGCAGGACGCTGCCCGTCTCGACGTCATTCACCCCCACCTGTGGGGTCGCTCGGAAGGTATCCGTTCCGCGATACGCGGGTTCCTCGAGGGGGCGGCGCCGGTGACGTTCGGTTGGGTGTCCGATCACCTGTTCGGCGGCAACATCGGCTTCGGCGCGACGACCGCCACTCCCGGATCGAGCCACGGCCTCGAAGACACGTTCCTGCTGTTCCTGGTCATCCTGGTGATCGCGGGTGGCGTCGTGCTCGTCGCGCTGCGCACCTACCCGCGCGATGTCGCGACCGCTGATCGCTCCGCCGAGAACACCCTTGGAGCCGGGCGCGAGAGTCAGTCCGGCACCAGCAAGCGGTAACCCGCTCCTCGCACCGTCTGGATGAGCGGCGGCAGGCCCGCCCGATTGATCTTGCGACGCAGGTAACCGACGTAGACGTCGACGACGTTGCTACCTGCATCGAATCCGTAGTCCCACACCTGGTTGAGGATCCGCTGCCGGGTGAGGACATGCGTCGGGTTGCGCATGAACAGCTCGAGCAACGCCCATTCCCGTGGCGCGAGGTCGATCCGCTGGCCCGCGCGCCAGGCCACCTTCGTCAGGAGGTCGAGGCGAAGGTCGCCGACCACGAGTTCGGTCGTCGTCGGCTGACTCGTGGTACGCATCGCTGCCCTGATCCGCGCCAACAACTCCTCGAAAGCGAACGGCTTGGTCACGTAGTCGTTCGCGCCGAGGTCGAGGCCATGCACCTTGTCACCCACCTCACCTCGCGCGGTCAAGATGATGACCGAGAGGTCGGGTCGCTTGTGCCGCAGGCGCTTCAGCACGTCCTCACCCGATCCGTCGGGCAGGCCGAGGTCGAGCAGCACCAGGCTGAGGTCGCCGGCGATCACCTCGGAGTAGGTCATCGCCTCGACGACGTTGGTGGCCAAGGTCGTCACGTAACCCTCGGCGCGCAAGCCCTTGTCGAGGAAGGACGCGATCCGCGGATCGTCCTCGACGATGAGAACGTGCACCGCCTCAAGCCTCCGGCACAGCAGTGGGCCGGATCGCTTCGGGGGGCAGCAGCATCGCGACCCGGGCACCCCCGAGGCGAGACTCACCGACGCTGACCTGACCGCCATGTGCCTGCGCGACTGCTCGCACAATGGCGAGGCCGAGGCCGGCGCCGTCCTGGTCTCGCGCGCCGGGCCGCGAGAACCGGGCGAGCACGGCTTCGCGTTGTGCCGCAGGGATTCCCGGCCCTGAGTCTTCGACCGCCACGACGACGTGGCCGGTGAGCTCGTCGACCTGGCAACTGAGCTCGATGCTGTCCGGTTCACCTGTCACTTTCACCGCGTTGTCGACCAGGTTGAGAACAGCTCCCCGCAGCTTCGCGGTGTCGGCGTAGAGGAGGATGTCGGGTATCGGTGACAGCAACCAGTTCCGGGGCGCAAGCACCTGACACGTGTAGTAGAGGTCGGCGAAGAACGAGCGGGCGTCGATGAGTTCGGGCGCCAGGAAGTCCGGCTCGATCGACCGGCCGAGCATGAGCAACCGCTCGACGAGCGAACGCATGTGCTCGAGTTCGTCGACGACGAGTGAGACGGTCTCGTCGACAGCCTGCGGATCGGCGATCTCACCCGTGCGCTGGAGCACTTCGAGATGGCCGCGCGCAACGGTGAGAGGCGTGCGCAACTGGTGGGAAACATCCGAAAGCAGCCGGCGCTGCGCGGTCATCGCTGCGTCGAGGCGGTCGAGCATGGAGTCGAAGGTAGTGGCGAGTTCGCCGACCTCGTCGTCGCTCCCCTGATCGCCGAGCCGGCGGTCGAGCGAAGCGCTGCCGATCTCCTCCGCGGCGCCGGTGATCCGTCCGACCGTGCGCAGCAACCGGCGCAGCAGCAGGTACGCGCTCGCGACACCTGCGAGCAGCGCGATCGTCGCCTCGGCAAGCGACAACCGGAACACTTTCGCGCCCTGCTGTTGCTGGCTCGTGGAATCCGTCGCGGCAAGGAACGTGCCGAGCGTTTGCCCGCCGGCGACCAGCGGCGCGACGAGCACCTCGGTCGGCGCGCCCGCAATCGCGATCTGCTTCGAGATGCTCTTGGGCGGCGGCGTAGCGAGCCACCCGGCCACTCGGGCATCGGCGAGGAGCGGGTCGGCGCCAGGGGTCGCAACGGTCTTGCCGGAAGTCAGGGCCACGACCAGGACGGTCCCGGCGGGCAGTGCACGGCCCTGGAGGTAGTGCACCGTGAATGTCTCCAGCGCCGCCGGTTCTGCCTGCCCCGCCGCGGCGCTCGTATAGGCCGCCATCTCACTGGTCAATGCCCGGGCCGCGACCGCCTGATAGCTGCTCGTGAACTGCCGCACCAGCAGCACGACGACGGCGCCGAGGACGACGAGCAGCACGAGCGCGTGAAACCCGGCCAGCCGGGCTGCCGTTCGCCATCGCCGGGCCCGACGCGCTCGGGGTTGATCCGGCGCACCGCTTCGCTCGGGTGGTCGTCCGAGCTGCCGGGGCGGGAGCGGCACCGATGCCGCAGGCTGCGCCGGCACCGCCTCGGGCAGCCGAACCTGAACTTCGTGCCGTCCCACGTCAGTCGTCGCTGCGCGTGGGAGAGGGGTAGGGAGATGGAGACCGGGTGCCGGTCGGGGTCGGCCGCGGCGTCCAGGTGCCGCGCGGCGGTGGCGGGGAGCCCGCGTCGTCGTCCTGCCAGCGAGTCGGCCTGGGGGTCGGCGACGGTGTCGGCGACGGGTGTGATCCGCCAGGCGCCGTGGCGGCCGGGGTCGGCGCGGGGGCTCCGTGCACCGCCGGCGCGCCGCCGTCGTCGGTTTCCGAGCCGTGCCCGCTCGTTCCCGCGGCCGCGGTCGGGCCGCCGGCGGTGTCGCCATGCCCGCCGTCCTCGCCGGGCCGGGACAGCACGTCCACGCTGCGTTGCGGGTAGACGACCGTGACCGGGCCGGTCGGCGTCGCGCCGGCGGCTCCCGGCAAGGGCTGGCCGCTGCTGCCGCCGGCCGTCTCGGGAGCGCCCGCCGGCGAGGCGGAACTGACCGCGGCCGCCAGCGGCACGGCGACGTGCACGGCCGGCCACCACAGATAGCCGAGCCCGCCGACGGCCACCACGACAGTGGCGGTGCCCGCAAGCGGGCCCCACCACCGGCGACCGGTCACCTTCCGTGCCACCCGATCCCTCGCTACCACGTAGAGGAGTCTGCCTGTTTCGGAGTCGGTGCGGGGGAATTCGTCGCGGCTGCATCGACGAACGTCAACGCGCCCTCCGGGCACGCGGCCGCGGCGCTACGCGCCCGTCGAAGCTCCCGCCCGGTGAGCGGTGTGTCGTCGTCGACGCCGACGAACCCGAACGGGTCGAGGCTGAACCGCTCAGGACAACGCAAGACACAGATGCCGTGCCCGTCACACACTGCGGCGTCGACGACGATCCGCTGCGGCGGCTTGCGCCGCGACCCGTTCATCGCACCGCCACCCTCGCCCCGAGGGAGGAAGCTTCGGCAAAGTGCCTGCTGGGCAAGGGAAACCAGCCATTGACGCCCGCTCCGCAATGCCCTCGCCGCAGGTGGTGCCGGACGTCGTCGGCGAACACCTGCAGTGCGGTCTCCAGCAATGTGCCGGCGCCATCGGGGTGAGCACATCCACCGCGTCCGGCGACGGTCAGCGCGGCTTCTCGCAGTCTCTTGACGTCACCACCGGTCGCGTCTCCTTCGACGATCAACCGCATGCCTTCGGCAAGTTTCGGCAGCCCGAAGAGGCAAGCACCGCACTGCCCCGCGCTCTGCCCGGCCAGGTAGTCGAGCAGGGCCGCCGTCACCTCCAGGCCGCACGCCGAATCCGGCAGGGGTGCGACGAGGCCGCAGCCCAGACCCACCTCGCTTCGTCGCAACAACGCGCGGTCGAGCGGCACGTGCCAGGCCGCCGCGCCGCTCACCCAACGGCCGCCGTAGCCCCCGACGAGGATGCCGGCGGGCCGGCGACGCAGCCCGCCGAACGAGGTGAGCAGGTCGCCGAAGGTCGCGCCGCCCAGCGATTCGACGACGAGCCCGGGAGTCGCCACGCCGCCGGCGAGCGTGAGCAGCGTCGAACCGGGCGCCGCAGCCGACCCGGCCGTGCGAAACCAGTCGCTGCCGAACCGGGCGAGCAAGGCGAGGTGAGCCAGCGTCTCTGCGTTGGCGACGACCGTCGGGCGGCCGTGCACACCGCTCACGGCGGCCGGTACGGCCCGAGGGCGGGGCAACGGATCTCCGCCACTGAGCGCCGAGACGACCGCGCTCGATTCACCGGCCACGAACCCACCCGGGGCGGTCGTCACCACGATCCGCGGTTCCCCGGACGCGACGACCCCGCCCGCCGAGGTCGGTGCGAAGGTATAACGCTCGCGGATGGCGGCAGCCACGCTCGCGACGGTCGTGTCGCGGCCGGCGTGGACGTAGACCACGACCTGGTCGGCACCGACCGCGGCGGCCGCCAGCACCGCGCCGTCCAGGACGAGGTGCGGACGACGCTCGAGCAGCACGCGATCCTTGCGACTCGCCGGCTCGCTCTCGGAGCCGTTGACGACGACGAGTGCGCGGCGAGACGCCGACGCCGCCGCCCGAAGCTTTCGGGCAAGGGGGAATTCTCCGCCGCCGCGCCCCACCAGATGCGCGGCTTCGGCGCAGCCGATCACGTCGGAACCGGCGAGCGGTGGCAGCGGCCCGAGCCGTGCCTGATGCGATGCGAGTGCCTCGGGCTCGTCGCCGGCCGGGCCGGAGAGTAGCCGGGCCATCGGGTCACCGAGCAGGACCAGGCGCGCGGCCGCGCTCACCTCGCACCCGCCGATGCGCGGTGCCGATGAGTCTTCATCAGCCGGCGAACCGCATAGGGCTGACCGAACCAGCGGGTCAACGCCAGCCCGACCACGAAAAGACCCGTGACCGCGTAGAACAAGCGCAGCCGAGGGGTGTCGGTTCCGGCGAGCACGCCGTGGAACCACACGGCCGCCAGCATCGGCAGCGCCAAGCGGTGCACGGTCAGCCAGTGCCGGCCCACGATCCGCCCGCCGAACCGCGCCGTCACGACGAGCGCCACAAGTGCATAGAACGTGATGACGCCGACGGCCACCGCCCCGGGCCGGTAGGAGGCCTTCAACGGTACGACCGTGCCGAGCCAGCCGACGCCGGCCCACCGATCGAGGGCGAGCGAGACCATGTGCCCGACCAGCAGCAGCACGGAAGCAGTTCCGACCACCGCGTGCAGGCGCAACTGCGTCTCGGCGTGCGGCCAACTGAACCGCGACCGCCAGGGGTGGCGCAGCCACATCCCTGAGCCGACGAGCACGAGCAGCGCGACGTACGCCGCAAGCCCGCAGGCCCGCGCGACGATCCACGGGAAGTACCGGTCGTGGACCACCGGAACCGCGATCTGCGTCACCACGTACCCGACCAGAAGGCTGCCGCCCAGGGCGGTCGCCGCTGCCACCCAGTCGAAACTCACCACGCTCCGCCGCGACGTCGTCACAGGCGCCGCCACGCGATGTAGGACTCGAACGCGGCGCTGGTGGTCAGGGTCGCGTCCTCGCCCACCCAGCAGGCCGCGATACCGGCGCGGTCCGCCCCGGCGGCGATGCGCTTCGCGCCGGCGAGGAACAGCGTCTTCGCGTCGACCTCGGCACCTGCCACGTCGTCGCCGTCCGCACCGACAACGGTCACCGCGACCAATCCTTCGCCGCCGGGCAGGCCGGTGCGCGGGTCGATCAGGTGGTGCACCTGCCGCTCGCCGGCTCGCCAGCGACGAAGCCGGATCGACGACGTCGCCACCGCGCGATCCCGCACCTCGAGGACGGCGAGCGGTTGGGCGGCCGCGTAGAACGGGTCTTCGACGCCGACCCGCCACGGACCTCCGTCGGCCGCGCAGCCGGCCGCGTAGCAATCGCCGCCGGCCTCGACCAGATATCCGCCGCCGAAACTGTGGACGGCGAGCTGGTCGGCAAGCACGTCGGCCGCCCACGTCGCGGCAAGGCCTTTGCCGATGCCACCGAGGTCGATCGGATGCGGCCCGATCCGAACCGCACGCACGTCGTGGCGAAACTGCGGGTTCCACGCCGGCAACGGATCACGCCCTGGGTCCAAGGCCGCCGGCGTGCCGCCGGCCGGGAAAGGAGCCGGGACCTCAGTCGGGCTGTCGAACGCGCGGGTGCCGGCGTACCCGAGCTGGACGAGATCACCCAGGACGCGCGGATCGAACCGCCCGCCGGTGCGGTGGTACGCCTCCGCCGCCGCGCGGATGGCGGCGAAACAGCGCTTCGGGACGACGGCCCACCGGTCGCCCGCCGCGTTGGCACGCATCAGCGGGCTCTCCGGATCGAACCTCGTGCACTCGCGCTCGACCTCGTGGAACACCTCGAGCGCGGCACCCATTGCGGCCAGCAACGCAGCCGTCGACGCGCCGTGCGCGCGCACCGAGATGCCGGTCGCCATTGCGCGAGTGCGGCCCTCCACTTCCCCGTCGGGCCGGATGTCGACGGAGTTCGTTGCCGCCGAAACCGACACGTCGGCGAGGTCAGGGGGCACCCGATGCTCCCGTCGTCCCGTGCACGGGCGGCGGCGGGGCCGCCTTCGTGGTCGGCGCGGGTGCCGGCGCAGGTGCCGGTGCCGGTGCAGGTTTCGGTGCCGGTGCCGCGGTCGGCGCCGGCTTGGGTGCGCTGACCGGGGCCGGCGCCGAGGCGACCCGTGTCGGCGCGGTCGAACCGGCGGTCCCGGCGGCCGGTGGCGCGACCGGCGATCCAGCAGACGTGGTGCCCTTGATCGCAGCCCCGGGCGTGGTGCCTTTCCCTGCCCCGGCGACCGGCGCGGCCCCGGCGGCGGCCAGGGTCGCGGCCCCGGGAGTCCCGGGTGCCCCCGCTGCTTGCGGCGTGCCGGGCACTCCCGCGCCCGTCGCCGTCCCGGCAAGTTGGGCGTTCAGTTCCGCCAGGGTTGCGGTGTCTGCGGCTATCTGTTGCCGCAGCTGCGCCAGCGCCGCGTCGTCGGCTCCCCCGGTCGCGCCGGCGGAGGACGCCGTCGACGCGTTGCCGGCGGCGCTTGCCGAGCCGGTCGAGGCATGCGACACCCCGTGCACCCACGCCGTCGCCGCTCCGGTGCCCAAGAGCACCGCCGAGCCGACCGCCAGCGGTGGGACCAAGCGACGACGAAGCCGGCGTCTCGACATCCGGCGCCCGATCGACGCCCGGCTGGTGCGCAGCTGAGCCTGCTCGTCGAACCACTGCGCGGGCGGGTGCAACCCACCGATCGGGTCAGGCATCCCACCGCTCGGCTCAGTCATCGCCAGGCTCCCTACTCCACGAATGCGTCGGCCGCGGGCTCGGTGTCGGAGGTGTCGACGCGTGCGGCGGCGAGGCGGTCGGCGACGGCGCTCGGGTCGGCCGGCTGACCGGTGGAGGTACTACTGGAACCGTGGCCTCGGAGTCGGGCGTCTCCGGCGGTTCGCCGGACTCCTCGGCATGGGTGGCCTGCGCCGCGACAGCAGGAGGGGGCGTCGGCGCCGGCTTCGTCGCGTGCCGCTCAGCGTGGTGCTCGGGCTTGGCCGGTGCCGGCGCCGCGGCGGCCTCCGCTGCTGCGGCGGCCTGCAGTTCGGCGAGGCGAGCCTGCGCGGCGAGTACCGCGTCGTGCAGGGCTTGGCTCTGCGCGGCGAGCGACTCGGCACTGCCACCCGACGTGTCGGTGGAGTCGGCGACCGTCGACGCAGGCTGCGCGCCGTGCACGGAGTTCAGCGCGATCCCGCCTCCTACCACGAGACCGGTGGTGGTCAATGCGGCGAGAATGCGGCCATTGGCGTTCATCCGATACCTCCGTCTGGACCATACGGGTGTGACGAATGGAGCATCGGCCGCATACCGCCGTGCGCGCT
Source organism: uncultured Actinomycetes bacterium (assembly GCA_963782965.1). Classification (GTDB taxonomy): domain Bacteria; phylum Actinomycetota; class Actinomycetes; order Acidothermales; family Acidothermaceae; genus CAWALV01. The sequence goes on along the minus strand of CAWALV010000002.1, from coordinate 567,519 downwards.
TAAGTTGCGGATGAGAGTTCGTTCATCGACCCGGCCGCGGGCGGGGTCACCTGACGTTTGGTCCGGCCACCTGACCGTCGGCCATCGACGTCGCCGCGTCGGACGCGGCATCCGCGTCGCTCGGGGATGCCTGCCGCTGCCGGCCAGCGGTGGTCCCGTGCGGCCGGCTCCACGTGACCGCCATCCGGGCGCCCCCCGACGCCGATTCACCGACGCTCCACTGGCCGTGCGTCGATCGGACGACGGCATCGCCGATCGCCAGCCCGAGGCCGGCGCCGGTGCCCTGCCCCGCTTGGGTCGCCCGGTGAAAGCGGTCGAACAGCAACTCGCGTTCCTCGACGGGGATGCCGGGTCCGTCGTCCTCCACCGCCAGCTCGACGTGCGTGGGCGACGACGTGACCCGCACGTCGACGTGCCCGCCGGCCGGCGCGTAGCGCACGGCGTTGTCGAGCAGGACGCCGACGAGCCGGTCGATCCACTCGGGGGGCGCGGCGATCTGAGCGCCGACCGGCGAGTCATCAGGACCGCCGGCGATGCGCAGCTCGACGTCGCGCGCGCTCACGACGGGCTCGAACCGCTGGGCACACTGCCGCACCACGGTCGGCAGGTCGATCAGTTCGGTCTGCGGGGAGGGTGGCTCGGAGTCGAACCGGGCGAGCCACAACAGGTCCTCGACGATCCGCCGCAACCGGCGGGTCTCGCCGGAGACGCGGCGCAAGGTGTCCCGATAGGCCTGCGGCGGCCGGTCGAGGGCGAGCGCGAGCCCGACCTCCGCCTCGATGACGGTGAGGGGCGTGCGCAGTTCGTGCGAAGCGTCGGCGGTGAACTCCAACTGCCGACGGCGCGCGCGATCGACCGGCTTGGCAGCCTGCCACCCGATGACCAGCGCGCTCGCGAAGACGCCGCCGATCAGCACCGGCGAGACCCACGCCGCAGCACCGAGGAGCAGGTCGTGCTGCCGTTGCCCCTGCGCGAGGCTCTCGGCTGCCACCAGCCGCGAATGGTCGGGAAGCGTCACCGCATCGAGGCGGAAGCGGCTCGACCCGAACCGTACGGTGCGCGGGAAGGTGCCGTTGGCGACGTCGGCGGGCAACTCGGGTGAGCCGGCTCTGGTCGCCGACACGACGCCGTCCTGGGACACCCGCCAGAAGTAGAAGGGCGCGTCGTCGGCGTCACCGGTCGAGATCGGCAGCTCGATCGGCCCGGCCCGCTGGGCCAGCGCCGTCAACTGGGCACCGAGCCGGCGGTCCGTCTCACGGGTGTACCGATGCGAGGCGAGCGTGAGGAGGAGCGCCACGACGGCGACGTACAACAGGCCGACGACGACGGCGGTCACCGCCGCGACGCGCAGCACCGGAGCACGCGACCGGGCGGACGCGGGCTGCCTCATCCGGCAACCATCCGGTACCCGGTGCCGCGGACCGTTTCGATCCGGGCGCCGCCACCCACGATCTTGGCCCGCAGCCGGGCCAGGTGGACGTCGATGGTGTTGGAGCCGATCGCGTCTGCTTCGTCCGGCCAGACGTTCAACACGATGGAGCGCCTGGTCGCCACAGCGGGCGAGCGGCGCAGGAGCAGTTCCAGAATCGCCAGTTCCGTCGCGGTGAGCGCAACTGTGCGGGCGGCGACGCGCACCTCGCGGCTGGCCGGATCGAACTCGAGGTCGCCGCACCTGAGCACCGGTCCGGCGACCGCGGCCGGACGACGTTGCAGTGCGCGGAGCCGAGCAAGCAGTTCCCCGAAATCGAACGGCTTCACCAGGTAGTCGTCGGCGCCGCGGTCGAGGCCGGCGACCCGATCCGCCGGCTGGTCCCGAGCGGTGAGCATCAAGACAGGCGTCTTGTCACGGCGGTCGCGCATCGCCGCGACGGTGTCGTAGCCGGTTCGCCGCGGCATCCGCCAGTCGAGGATCGCGACGTCGTACTCGTAGACGGCCAGATGCGCGAGCGCGTCGTCGCCGTCGGCGACCGCATCGACGACGTACCCGGACTCCTCCAGGCCGCGTACCAAGACGCTGCGGAGGGCGTCGTCGTCCTCGGCTATCAGCAAACGCACGCTTAGACTCTCCCGGACCCGACCTTACAGCCGGGTGAAGCCGGCTGTCGGCGCTACGCCTTCACCCAGGCGTAAGAATCGGGCACCTACCCTCGTGGTGTGCGAGGCGAGAGTTCCCCCACCACACGGGCACCGCTGCTCGCCCCGGCCTCCCCTCGATCCGACGTCACCGAGGCGAACGCCCGGCTGACCTCGACCACGGCGATCGTGCTGCTGCTGCTCCTCGCCGCCGAGGGTGCGACGTTGCTCGCGATCCACTCCCTTGTGAAACCCCATGTCTTCCTCGGTTTCGCGATGATCCCGCCCGTGGTGCTGAAGATCTCGAGCACGACGTACCGATTCGCTCGCTATTACTCCGGGCATGCGGCGTACCGCCGCAAAGGGCCGCCGCTCTTGATCCTGCGCGTGCTCGGGCCGGTCGTCATCCTGACAACGGTCGTGCTGCTCGGCTCCGGCGTCGCACTCGGCACGACGCACGGAACACTGCAGGCGAACGTGTTCTTCGTGCACCGAGCCAGCTTCGTGGTCTGGTTCGTCGCGATGACCGTGCACGTTCTCGGCCACGCGTGGGAAACGGCACGCATGGGCGCGCGCGACTGGCGACCCGGCGTGCGCGCGACTGGCGCAACGATGCGGCGATGGGCCGTGGTTTCGAGCGTCGTCGTCGGTGTCGGCCTGGGAGCCTGGGGTCTCGCGGCGATCGGCCCGTGGTCAACTCACCTCTCGCACTGACCGCACTGACCGCACTGACCGCACTGACCGCACTGACCGCGGGCCCTCCCCCGAGGCCGTCACGTCGAGCGTGGTGGCTGCGACGTGCTGTCGCGGACCACGAGCTGCGTCGAGACCCGCGGAGCCGCGGGGTGTTCGCCGGCGATCTGTTGGAGGACGATTCGTGCCGCGCACCGGCCCTGGTCGAACAAGCCCTGCGAGACCGTCGTCAGCGCCGGCGCGCTGTGTGCAGCATCGGCAGTGTCGTCGAACCCAGCGACCGAGAGGGCGCCCGGCACGGCAATGTGCAGCCGGGCAGCTTCGTCGAGGACGCCGAGCGCCAGCACGTCCGTAACCCCGAACACGGCGGTCGGACGGCGCCGCGCCGGTTGAGCCAACAGGTCGTGCACCGCCCGCGCGGCCGCGGCCCGCGAATGGTCGGCGGCCTGGACGACGACGACTTCGGCCGACTGCTCGTCGGCGACCCGCACGAATCCGGCAACACGTTGCCGCATCGCGTAGTGCACGCCGCGTACTTCCGGTCCGACGCTCGACCGATCGCCCATTCGGGTGCTGCTCAGTGGCCCGCCGAAGCTCACCACAGCGAGGCGCCGGTGCCCGAGCTCGAGCAGATGGCGGGCGACCGCCACGCTCGCCCGTGCGTTGTCGACGCCGATCCGTGGGATGCCGGCGATGCGTTGCGGCCCGACCGACACCGCAGGCAGCCGGCGCGCGACGACGTCTTGCACCACCGGGTCGCGCGGGGCGACGAGCACGAGGACGAACCCGTCGACGAGCGCGTTGCGGACAAGACCGTGCTCGGCGTTGCTCTCCGAAGGCAACAGCAACAGCGCGTGCCCGGCCCCGGCGAGTTCGGTCGCGACCCCGTGCAGGAACATCAACGAGCCCGGGTCGGCAAAGGCGTAAGGCAGCTGCTCGGTGAGCAGGACGCCGATGACGCCGGTGTGGCCGCGCCGCAGGGACCGCCCGGCCGGGCTCGGGCCTGCGTACCCGAGCTCTTGCGCCGTCCGCAACACCCGTTCGCGGGTCACCGCAGAGATCTGGTCCGGCCGGTTGAAGGCGTTCGAGACCGTCATTCGCGACACACCGGCCGCCTTCGCCACGGTGTCCAGAGTGGGTCGGCGCTGCACGGGTGTCACGGTAGCGCCGAAACCCACCGCGATTGCCTGAAGGAGCCGCGCGGCGGCTCGTCCGGTCTGTATCGTTCCACTACGGGAGCGCGCCTGGCGCGGCTGCCCGGAGAGGACGACGCAAAGCCATGACAACCCATCACATGGCTTTTGCGCTCGGCTACCTCGGCGCCGGGTTCGGTGTCGTGATGATCGTGCCGCAGGTCATCCGGGTGCTGCGCTATCCGACGAAGACCGGGGTGTCGGCACTTTCCTGGTCGGTCACCGCGGTCAGTTGCCTCGCCTGGCTCACCTACGGAATCCGCACGGCATCCGCCCCGCAGATCCCCGGCAACATCCTGCTGGTCATCGGCGCGAGTGCGGTGGTCTTGCTGGTGCCCGGGCGACGGTCACGAGGTCATCGTGCGGCTCTGCTCACTGCGGCTGCTGTCGTCGTCCTGGCTCTGGCGTGGAGCCTGTCACCGGCCGCGACCGGCTATCTGGCGTTCGCGATCGGGCTCTTCTCGGGCCTGCCGCAGGTCTATGAGTCGATCGGCAACTGGAAGGCTCGGCTCACCTCCGGTGTCTCCATCACGACGTGGACCCTGCGTACGACCTCGCAGATCTGCTGGCTCGCATATGGCGTGCTCGCAACCGACGTGCCGGTCATCGTGGGTGCATCCGTAGGCCTGGCAAGCGCCACCACGCTTGTGGCGTTGGAACGCACGGCACGGCTCGCCTCTCGAGCGCAGACAACGGCCGCATCGGCGGGCGCTGCGTAGCCTCAGCTGGCTTCGCGGCGCAACGCGGGCTCGTTTTCGGCGTGCGCCTCCTGCTCTGCTTCCGGCACGCCGTGCTGGCCGATGCGGCGAAGCGTCGGCAGGGCAGCGATCGAGAAGGGCATCGGCAACCACAAGGTGACGACGCGGTACGCGAACACTCCGACCACGGCAGCGGCGAACGGCGCCCCGCTCACCCACAGGGTTGCCGGCAGCGCGCACATCAGCACCCCGGCACCTCCCAACGGGCCGGTGCGTCGGGTGAACACCATCCCGGTCGCGTATCCCACGATCAGCGACGCACCGTTCATGTGCACACCGAACGCGGCCAGCGCACTCCAAAGACCGAGGATGTCGGCGAACCAGAACAACGCCATCCCGAACGCGGACGCCGAGTGGCTGAACGGTCGACGTATCAGCAGGCGGGTGAGGTGAATCGCGTCGTAGAAGATGCCGAGCTTGTTGCGCCAGCCATCGCTGTCGCGCAAGCGGCCCCGGTAACGCTCCGCCAACCAGAAGGCGATCAGAAAGCCCGGGACCGGGATGACCGCCCAAGGAATGGTGAAGTCGAGCGGCGGCTTTCCGCGGCCTGAGATGAGCACCTCGATGGCAGCGGCAGCACCGGCCAGGGCCAAGATTCCGTGCTCCATGCCGGCGAGCGCGGTCACTCGCACGGCAGCATCACGCTCGCTGGCCCCAGCCGCTCGAAGGGCGTAGTTGTCGAGCGACGACCCGCCGTGAGCGAGGAAGCCACCGAAACCTGCGACGACGACGGCCCGCATCTGCCCGGGCTTGAGGCTCTCGCCGCCGTCGACCGTGTACAGACCCTCGTACGCGTAGTAGTAGCCGGCGAACGACAATCCGATCGCGCCGGCGAGCGCGCCGATCCAGGGCCAGTGCACGTGCGTGACGACCGAGCGGACCGTGTCGAAGCCCGCTGCATAGGCCAACCCGACCGCGGCGATGATCTGCAGAAACGCCGCCAGACCGACCAGCGCAGCGATCTTCGGGCTTCGCCTGCCCACGTGCTCGTTGCTGAACCAGCGGCGTAACGACATCGTCTCCCTCTCCCGTGATCGGTTGGTTGAGGGCTTCCCTGAGGCGTCGATCAACACGCATCGCGCGCCCGAGGCGAGACAGAAATGTCACGAACCGCCGAGGATCAGCAGGAGATCGCCTCCAGGCAGTGCAGCAGATACCCCGTGTCGAGCGGCGTGGCGATCAACTCCGCGCCCAGCGCAGCCGGATCGTCGTCTGCCTGGGGATTCGTGTCGTTGGGCGTATCAGGCATCGGCGCCCCTCACGACTTCACGTTCCCCCACTGAGCCGCCGGAGTCACCGATGGGTGCGTCTTCGTAGGCGAGGTGATCGAGCCACGCAGTCAGACGATCAAGATCGAAGGGCTTCGTGAGATAGCAGCTGGCACCTGCACGCCAGCCCTCCCACGTCGTCTTGTCATCAGCCGCAGCGGTCAGCAGGAGGACCGGCAGCTCACCGAGATCGGCGCGGCTGCGCAACGTCGTCAGCACGTCGATCCCCGACATGCCGGGCATCATGACGTCGAGCACCATGCAATCGGGCTTCTCATCGTCCAGTGCTCGGAGCGCTTCGGGCCCGTTCGGTGCTTCGCGCACCCGGTACCCACTCAGCTCGAGCAGGTCGCGCACGACCGCTCTGATGCTCGGCTCGTCGTCTACTACAAGTACCGACCGCACGGGTCCTCCTCTTTCTCTTTCTCTTTTTCTGCGTCTTACGCAGCTGTTACTGCAGGTGCCGCGACAGGTAGCCGCATCGTGAAACACGAGCCTGCGCCGAGTTCGGAGGTGACCGTCACCTCTCCACCCATCGCACGGGTCAGCTCGCGAGTGATGAAGAGACCGAGGCCGCTCCCGGCGGTCGTCATCGTCATAGAGTCCTCGACCCGGTGGAATCGGTCGAATATCCGGTCCAACTCCTCAGCCGGGATGCCGCGCCCGTTGTCGGCAACCGAAACCGTGACGACTCCGCTCTCGGTCCCGAGCCGTACCTCGATGGCCGTCCCCGGCTCGGAGTACTTCTGCGCGTTGGTCAAGATGTTCGTCAGGCACTGGTTGAACCGCGTGGGGTCGCACTGTGCGATCAACGGGGAGTTCGGCGACTCGAACCGGGTTCGTGCACTCAGGCTCGGCAGGCCGGCGACCGCGCTGCGTGCCAATGCGGCGAGGTCGTGATTGCCCAACTCCAGGTGCACGCCGCCCAGGCCGTCGCGGGAGATGTTGCTGGCCAGCAGCAGGTCGTCGACGAGTTTTGCCAGATGGTCAGCACGATCCTCGATGACCCGCAACGCGCGCGTACGCTGCTCGGCGTCCATCGACTCTCCGCGGGTCGCCAGCAAGCGCGCGTAGCCCTTGATCGGGGTGATGGGTGTGCGCAACTCGTGAGAAACCGTCGCCACGAAGTCGCTCTTGAGGCGGGCCAACCGCTCATCCGCCGTCACGTCATGGACGAGCGTCACGACCTTGTGCAAAGTGCCGTCTGGATCGAACAACGCCGCGATCGACGCCCGCAACTGCCGCTCGTCGTCGTCGCAACGATGCACGGTCAGCAGCGCAGCGCCGCGTGGGCGGTCGGGCCGCAACGCCTTGGTGAGGTCGACCGGCGGCAGCGCTTCGATCGCCGACGCACCGAGAACTTCGGCGAGTGCGCCGAGCGGCTCCCGCCGGACGGACCGGGTGCCGACGACGGCCGCCGCCTCACGGCCGGTCATGAGTTCCATCGCCGGGCTCCACAAGACGACCTGTCCGTCGCCGTCGAGCACGACGATGCCGTCGGTCGCGTTGTCGACCACGGACGCAAGCTGCGCCGTCTGCTCCCGCAACGCAGCAGCCTGCAAGCCGCGGCTCAACGCCGACGCCAGCATTCGCGTGATCGAGGCGAGCAGGACTCGTTCGCCGTCGCCCAGCCGGGCCTGCTTGGTGGCCCACGGGCGGCTGCCGCGGTCGCCCGATCGGGCTCCGAGCGCGAGTTGGAGTTGAACGACGCCCACGCCTTCGCCCGCATCGGCATCGACCGCCTCGATCGTGCCCACCATGCTTGCTGCGCCGTCAGGCACCGCGACGACCCACGAGCAATCCGGCACCAGGACGCGGACGCTCGAGGCGTTGAACGCACGACATACGACCGTTGCGACCTCGCGAATGAGTTCCTCCGTGGTGAGCCCGCCGGCCAGCACGCCTGTCAGTGCGAGCAGGTGACTCGCCCGCTCACGCTCGTCGGCGCCGTTGGCGGCCGCGCGGTAGGCGTATCCCAGCGTCAGTGCAGGCAATGCCGCGAACGCCAGCAACACCGGGGTGTCCATGGCGAGCGCAACCGCGACCGCGCCGAGTGCCACGTTGCCGAGTGCCATGAATGCCGACAGCCGCCATTCGTCGCGCAAGACAGCGCGCACCGAGCCGCCCTCGCTCGCGCTCAACACCGCAGACAAGGCCAGCAGGTTGACCGCTGCGAACGCGAAAGTCGCCACCACGGCACCGACGACTGAGGCGACCGAGAACACGCCGCGAGCGCCACCGATCGCGGAGTAGATCGCGACCATCGCCGATGTGCTTGCCGCGTAGGTGCCGAGATTGAACAGCGTCTTCAGCGGTTGGCGGCGCATGACCGCGCTGGCGAGCACCAACGCCGCCAACGGGACGACGAGGGCGAGCCACGGCGGCAGCAGCAGGACGCCGGCCACCACGACGGCCTCGTAGAAGGTGAGGTCTTCAGCCGACGCGCCATGGCGCATGCGCACGTAGGCGAGCTCGCCGAGACAGGAGGCGACCAGGAGCACGGCGGCCCACGTCGGCACCGCATGCACTCGAGGCTGGTAGGCCCAGTGCACGCTGGCCACGACTGCCACCGCTATCGCTCCGGTCAGCACGGTCACCGCGACGACGCGGTGCACCCGTGACCGGGTGGCCGTTGGTGACTGCGCCGCGGGCGGCATCGCCGCCGCAGTCGTCGCTGCGCTCATCATCGGCCCCATATGTCGCCGAGCCAGGAGCCCGCCGACCACGCGCCGTTCGCCCAGGTCGATACCGACCACGCCCGGGCCGACCAGTCCGCCGCAGACCACGCCCGGGCCGACCAGGCGCGAGCCGACCACGCCCGCGCCGCCCAGTCCTCGCTGGCCCACGCCCGCGCCGCCCACGCCCGCGCCAACCACCCATCCCCGACCCAGGCGCGCGCCGACCAGGCCCGGGCCAGCAACTGCTGGTCGCCGGTCAAGGCGGCGTCGGCCCAAAGATTCATCGCCCAGGCGCGCGCCGCCCAGCTGCGGGCCTGCGGGCTGAGTGCCGCCCACGCCCTTGCCGCCGCGGTGTAGTCATCGTGCTGCCAGGCGGCAGCGAACCTGGCCCAGGTCGCGGCGTCCTTCTCCGGCGGGCCACCGGCGTCGACGGCACTGGCCCGACCATGCTTGGCGTTCGCGCCGGTTGCCGGTGACCCGTGATTGCTGTTGGCGTTGCCGTGCCCGTTGTCGTGACCCGCTGACGCGACCAGCGCGGCGCCGAGGTCGACCCCGCCGCTCCCGGCCGCCATCGCGTCGCCGAATCCCGCGGCGGCGTAAGCGGTGTCGCTGAGCATCGCCTTCACGTCGTCCGGGCGAAGGTTCGGTCGCACAGACAGGAGATCGGCAACCACGCCGCTGACGACCGCCGCAGACATCGAGGTGCCACTGCCGACGAAGTAGCGCTCGCCGACCCGAGCGGAGGGATAGCCCCTGTCGATGACGCCGCCCGGGTCGCGCAGCGAGACCACGTGCATGCCCGGTGCGACGACGTCGGGCTTGGCGTCACCGGTCGACGTCGGGCCGCGGGAGGAGAAGCCCGCAACGACGTCGTCGCCACGATCCGAGGTGCCGTTCTCGTCCAGCGCTCCGACGGTCAGGACTGTCGGATCGTCACCAGGCGCGCTCACCGTACCCGCGGCCGGTCCGCTGTTGCCAGCAGCGACCACGACAGTCATCCCCGAGTGCCACAACATATCGAGGGCACGTGCAAGCGGATCGAACTGCGGTGGCAACGAACTGCCCGACGACAACGAGACGTTGACCACGCGCAGTGTCGGGTCCGTCGCGTGCATCGTCGCAACGGCCTGCAAGCCCATGAGCACCCGGCTGAGCGTGGTGGTTCCGTCGGCCGTCGCCACTTTCACATCGATGAGGCCGGCGCCGGGCGCGAGGCCGGCGTACACACCACCGGAGGAGGAGCCGTCGCCGGCGATGATGCCGGCCATGAAAGTGCCGTGCCCGAAGCCGTCGCCTTCCGAGGCACCACCGAGGTCGACGTGGACGACGCGACCCGCGAGATCGGCGGAGTCATACACCCCTGTGTCGACCAGCGCGACCTTCACACCGCGTCCGTCGACACCGTCCGGGACGCCGACGGTCTGGCGAACGGTGTCTGCGGGGCTGTCGGCTGTGCCGGCGTCAACGGTGCCGGCATCGACGCCGTCCAGCTTCATCGGGGCGTCGGGGACCAACACCACGCCTGCCGGTGCCGAGGTTGCGCGAGGCAGCCGGACGACGACGGCATCGGCGAGCGGCAGTTGCGCATCGACGTGCCCGCCCAGGGCTTCGACTTCGGCCGCCACCGTCCGGACTGAGACGCCTGCTTGCCCAACCGCGACGTAGGAGACGAGCGGGCCACCGGCAGCCGGAGGAGCCGCGACCGTCGAGCTACTCGCTGCCGCCACGACCGCAAGCGCCCCGACGGCTGCGAAGGTCTTGACCGGGCGCGGTCCGCGGAGGCGCCACAGGTTGCAGGAGGAGCGGTCGAGACGCCTGCGCAGAGCGGACATACCGTGGTCCTTCCTCGGCAAGGACATTCCGTGTCAACCTTCGGTACGCAGCAGGGACTTTCTCGATAGCGAAATCGAACTCGCGAGCCGGGCACACCTACCTGGGCCCGAAGTGCTAGGTCTGCGACATCGCTCGGTGCGCCGGTCGGAACAGAGCTCGCTGCGCCGAGTGCCAGCACGCTGCGCCGGTGAGACCGATCGCCGTATCGCGGTGGCGCGGGCGGAGCAACGGCCCGGGTATCGGTTCATCGAAAAGTGTCGGCTCAGCGGTTCGTCACGCCGGGGAACTGCCGATCCGCGATGACCCGCGCGACACTGCTGCGGTGCCACCGAAGGCCACGGCTCGTCATCAGCCCGTCGGCGTTGAGGGCGGCCGCGATGGTCGTCAGCGACGCCCCGGCATGGTGCAGGGCGATGATTCGCGCCGCCACCGCATCGTCAGGTGACGGCGAGTACGGGTTGCGATCGACCGACGACGTGGCAGCTTCGTCATGCCCGGTCGCGCCGCGCTGACCGCGCGCGATCCCGGCGAGCACGCCCGGCAAGGCGTCGGCCGGAACGGCGGGACTCCACAGGAATCCTTGGCCGAGCGGGCAGCCGAGGCGCCGCAACAGGTCGGCTTGCTCCTCGGTCTCGACGCCCTCGGCGACCGCATCGACGCCGACAGCGGCGGCCAAGCTCACCAAGCTCGCCACGATTGCGAGATCGTCAGCGTCTTCCCCCATGCCTGCGACGAAGGTGCGGTCGATCTTGATCGTGTCCACCGGGAACTGACGCAGGTAGCTCAGCGAGGAGTAGCCGGTGCCGAAGTCGTCGATGGCAACTCGAACCCCGAGCGCACGCAGAGCGGTCAACGCACTGCGTGCGTCTTGACCGTCGATCACGACGGCCGTCTCCGTCACTTCCAGCATCAGCTTCTGGGCCGGAAAGCCTGTGACGTCAAGTGTTTCGCGCACCCTCTCGACGATGGTCGGGTCGCCGAGCTGCCGCGTCGAAATGTTTACCGCGACGTGCCAATCGGGATTGTCCAATCGCTTCCCGCGGACGCCGTCGAGACAGGCGCGCCGCAGGCTCCAGGCACCGAGCCGCGGCATCAGTCCGGTCTCCTCGGCAAGCGGGATGAATGTCGCCGGTGACACCGATCCCCACTCCGGATGCGTCCAGCGGAGCAGCGCCTCGACACCGACCGGCATCGAATCGGCGAGCCGCACGATCGGCTGATAGTGGACGTCGAGTGCTTCGGCCTCCAACGCATCCTGGAGGTCGGCCACCATCCGCAAGCTGTCCTGCACCGAGCCCTGTGCGGCATTGTCGTGTACTTCGACGCGCGAGCGTCCGCGTTCCTTGGCTCGATGCCGCGCATGACCGGCGGTGCGCAAGAGTTCGGAACGCGACGTGTCCGGTGTGCCGGCGACGCCGATGCTGGCGCTCAGATAGATGTGTTCGCCACCGAGATCGAACGGCACCTGGATCGCCGCCGAAATCTCCCGCGCCAGCCGGCTCGCGGCAACCGTGTCGGTGTTCGGGCACACGACGACGAACTCCTTGCCGCCCAACCGGGCGACCGTGTCGCCTTCGCGAACGAGTTGCTGCAGTCGCGCGGCGAAGGCGACCAGGATTTCGTCGCCGACGTGGCGGCCGCGTACGTCGTTGACCTGCTTGAACCGGTCGATGTCGCAGTAGAGGACAGACAGGTCGGCGCCAGTGCGCGCCGTCTCGTTCTCGAGTTGCTGGAGCCGGTCGAAGAGCAACGCCTGGTTGGGCAGTGAGGTCAAAGAGTCGTAGAGAGAGAGCCGGGCGAGCTCCTGCTCGAGGCGCTTGCGGTCGGAGATGTCGGCACACATGCCGAGGTTTCCGATGTGTGCGCCGGCGTCGTCGTACAGCGGCGAGCCGTAGATCATCAGCCAGCGCCGCTCACCCGAGCGCGTGCATATCTCCACCTCGTAGTTGTCGCTGACCCCCTCGTCGCGCAACCTCAGATGCGACCGGATGATTTCGAGCGCCTGGCCGTCGATGAAGTCCGCGATCGAGCCGCGTTCCAACTCCTCGCGGGTGGTGGAGAGAAGTTCGGCCAGCCGGGCGTTGACGAAGAGGTTGCGCCCGTTGAGGTCGAGCACCCAGACGCCCTCTTGCGCCGCTTCGAGGATCGACTGGTGGAACCGCTGGGCCTCGGCGAGTGCTTCGGCGACCTCCCGGCGATCCGTGACGTCGGCGACGTTCATGACGACGCCATGCACCGCGTCGTCATTCAGCAGGTTGGTCGCACGGCACTCGATCCAGCGCCACCTTCCATCACGGTGGCGAGCCCGGAACTCGGCGACCATCCGGGTGTCAGGCGATGCGAGGGAAGCTTGCCAGGCCGAAGCGGCTGTGGCGCGATCGTCAGGGTGGACGAAGTCGAGGCCGCTCATGCCGACGATGTCGCATGAGTCGTATCCGAAGAGTCGCGTCAACGACGGGCCGGCATACCGGATCACCAGGTGCGCGTCACAGATGAGGGCAAGGTCGCTGCCTCGTTCGGCAAGGACCCGAAACCGGCGATCGCCGTCCGGGAGGACGAGCCGGTCGGTCGGTGGCTGCGGCTGCGGCTGCGGCACGGCGACCGTGAGCAGCGGCTTTCGCATCAGCCTCGCCTCCTCCGTGCCTCGCCGGCCCGCTCGCCCGGTGCCCACCGAGGAGCTGACGAGCCAATGACTTCCGCATCTGTTCGGCGCCCTTCAGCCGCACCTGAGTGGATTCGGCCAGCTTCCTAGGAAGACCTGGCTAGTCCCCTCGCAGCACATCACCTGGCCGGATCGGGGTAGGCGAACCAGATGACGGGCCGTCGTCCCCTCGCTGTGGCGTTCGACGTGAACGAGACGCTGATGTCGCTGCGCCCGCTGCGCGACCGGCTGACGGCGGCCGGCGCGGACCCCGAACTGCTCGACCTGTGGTTCGCTCGCGTTCTTCGCGACGGCTTCGCGCTCGTGAGCGCCGGCGACTACCTGCCGTTCGCGCAGGTCGCGGAGTCGGCACTGCGTTCGGTCGGCCCGGAGCTCGACGAGGCGGCGGTAGCGGAGGTGCTCGCCGGCTTCGGCGAGCTGGAGCCCTATCCCGACGTCGAGCCGGCGCTGCGCCTGCTTTCGCAGGCGAAGGTGCCGGCGCTCACCCTGACGAACGGCAGTGCCGCCAACGCCGAGCAGCTGCTGGGGCGCGCGCATCTCACGGCCTCGATCAAACAGGTCCTCTCGGTCGATGCGGTGCGCTCCTGGAAGCCGGCGGCCGAGCCGTACCGCTATGCAGCCGCGCAGGCGGGCGTACCCGCCGACCGGCTCGCACTGGTCGCCGTCCATTCGTGGGACATCCACGGCGCCGCCCGCGCCGGCCTCACGACGGGATGGTGCGGCCGCCTCGAGGGCCGACCGGTGCGGGCTTTCGTCGCCGCCGACGTCACCGCGACTACGCTCGTCGACGTGGTGCGCGGCCTGCTGGCGCTCGGCTGAGCCCGGCGATGTTCCAGGATCGGGCCGATGCGGGCGCCCGCCTGGGCGCCCGCCTGGGCGAGCGTGACTTACCCGCGCCACCGAGCCTGGCCGTTCTCGGCCTGCCGCGAGGTGGCGTCGTGGTGGCCGACATGGTGGCCCGAGCGCTGGGGGCGCCCCTCGACATCGTCGCGGTCAGGAAGCTCGGCGTGCCGTGGCAACCCGAACTCGCCTTCGGCGCGATCAGCGAGGGCGGGATCCGGGTGCTCGATGACTCCGTCGTCGAGGCAGCCGGCCTCACCGGTGACGCCATCGCAGCGGTCGAGCGACGAGAAGGTGTGGAGCTGGCCCGGCGGGCCGAGCTGTATCGCCACCGGCACCGACCCCTGGAGCTTGCCGGCCGCACGGCGGTCGTGGTCGACGACGGCCTGGCTACCGGCTCCACCGCGGCGGTCGCCTGCCTCGCGGCGCGGGCACGTGGCGCGCAGCGCGTCGTCCTGGCCGTGCCCGTCGCGCCGCCGGAAGCCCCGGCTCGGCTCCGCGCGACGGCCGGCGTCGCACCGGAAGACTTCTGCTGCCTTTGCCTGCCCGAGGACTTCCTCGGCGTCGGCCGCTGGTACGACGACTTCTCCCCTACATCGGATGACGAGGTGGGCGCGATTCTGGACGGCGCGACGCGGCGCGATACGCCGTCCTGACCGCCCGCACGCCGCAACTCGCACGCCGCAACGTCGCCCAGATCACCACACGAACGGATCAAGGGGCCAAGACTCGGCCGGCGCGTGGTGCAGGATTGGTGCCGTGACGGAACTCGAAGGGCGTGCCGAGCGCGGCGGCGAACCAGCAGTTCGACCGCCGAGCAGCGGGCCGCTGCGCGATCAGCTCCGGCTCGACGATCTCCTGACCGAGCTACAGACCCGCCTGGACGCCGTCGTTCGTACCCGCGACCGCGTGCACGGCCTCCTCGACGCCGTCCTGACCATCGCGAGCGACCTCGACCTGCAGGCGGTGTTGCGGCGGATCATCGAGGCAGCCACCCGGCTCGTCGACGCCCGGTACGGCGCGCTCGGCGTGATCGGCAACGACGGCGCGCTCTCGCACTTCATCACCGTAGGCATCGACGACGAGACGATCGCCAGGATCGGCCCCTACCCGCGCGGGCACGGAATCTTGGGCCTGCTCATCCGCCACCCCGAACCGTTGCGGCTGCACGACCTCGGCCAGCACCCCGACTCCTACGGATTCCCGGCGCACCACCCGCCCATGCGCAGCTTCCTCGGAGTACCGATCCGCACCCGGGGTTCGGTGTACGGCAACCTCTACCTCACGGAGAAGGCAGGCGGCGGCGATTTCGACGAAGAAGACGAGAGCATCGTCTTCGCCTTGGCGGCCGCGGCCGGTGTCGCGATCGACAACGCCCGGTTGTACGCCGAGACCAGCCGCCGGGAGAGCTGGCTCACCGCGTCCGCGCAGGTCACGACCGCCCTGCTTTCCGGTGGGGAGCCCGACGACGTCCTGCGGCTCGTCGCCGAACGCGCCCGCGACCTCGTCTCAGCCGACCTCGCGGCGATCGCGCTACCGCTCGGTGACTCCCTCGCCGTCGAGGTCGCCGAGGGTGAGCTGGCGGAGCAGTTGCGGGGCGTGCGGGTCGACCGCGTGGAGTCCCTCATCGGCAGCGTCTTTCAAAACGGCGAAGCGCTGGTCGTCGCCGACGTGCGTGGCGACCCGCGAACCCAGCTGACCCGGTTCGTCCGCGCCGAACTCGGGCCCGCGATGTTCGTGCCGCTGCGCGCAGGCGGTGGCACTCGCGGCGTGTTGTGCGTGGCGAATCACGCCGGCGGTCGCGAATTCGGCAGCACCGAGCAATCCGTGCTCGACGGGTTCGCCGGGCAGGCAGCGCTCGCGCTCGAACTTGCGCGGCAGCGCCGCGAGACCGAACAGCTCAGCCTCTACCGCGACCGCGACCGGATCGCCCGCGACCTGCACGACCTCGTCATCCAGCGGCTGTTCGCGACCGGCATGCAACTCGAGAGCTCGATGCGTTACATGACGAGGCCCGAAGCGAGTGAGCACGTTCGGCGCGCGGTAGATGACCTCGACATGACCATCAAGGAGATCCGCTCCACGATCTATGCGTTGCAGCGGCAGGACCGTGGCGCGCCGCGCAACCTGCGCGGCCGCCTCGTGAGCTTGATCGAGGAGTACACGCCGGCGTTCGGGTTCACGCCTGGGCTTCGGTTCGACGGGCTCGTCGACACGCGAGTCTCCCCGACGATCGGCGAGAACGTGCTCGCCGTCGTCCGCGAAGCACTGTCCAACGCCGTCCGCCACTCCAAGGCCTCACACGTCGACGTGACGGTCGCGGTCGACGAGACTCACGTCGCGGTGTCGGTGCTCGACGACGGCATCGGCCTGCCGGAGCAGAGCCATCGCAGCGGACTGGCGAACTTGCAGGCGCGGGCGGAAGGACTGGGTGGCGCGTTCACCGCCGCCGCCGCACCCGACGGCGGCACCGAGATCAGCTGGCGGGTGCCACACGACGACTGAGATCGTCGGGACTACCAGGCTCTCGGTCGCTTTGCGCTTCGGCACGCGGGATTCGGCGTCCGGTCACGATCTCGGCGCACAGGCGTAGGTAGCGGTCGTGCGCCGACGGGGCCCACGAGTGCAGGTCGAGCCGGTCGAGCCGGGCAACCTCCGCCGGGTCTTCGACCAGCTCGAACGAGCCGGTCAGGACGACGCTCCAGCCAGAACGCGTCTGCCGGTCGATGTCGTCGACTTCGAAGGCGACCACGTTGCCGGGCACGACCGTCGCGAGCCGCGACCGGCGATGGGTGCGAACGACCACGCAGGTGCCGTCGATCGTGAAGTTGACCGGGACGACGACCGGTAACGCACGTTCGGAATACGCGATCCGGCCGATCGGCACCGACCCGAGCAACGCCAAGCACTCGTCCTCCGACAGCACCTGCAGGCCGCTCCGGTCGACGGCACTGTCGTGGGAGTCCGCGCGGTCGGGGACGTGATCACCACGCGGCACCGGCGGTGCGGCACTGTCAGCGCCTGGGCCACCCAGCGGATCACGGGCGAGAAGGGACATGCGCTCCATGGTCCGGGAGCAGGGCCGGCGAAATGGAGGGCCGAAAGTCACTAACGAGTTGACCTGCGTCCTCACGGCTGCTTACAAGGGTCCCGCCAGTCACGTACCTAAGGCCGTGTCCGGACATCCCGGCTGAGGCGCACGGTGGAGGTGCCGGGGCAATCGGCCACCGGGGCCCGTGAGGAGGCGTTGCCATGACCACCTGTCACGACATCTCGAGCTGGGACGACGCCGACCGCCTCGAGCCGACGCGGTTTCGCCGCATCGTCGTAGGTGTCGACGGATCACCGAACTCCTTGGCCGCCTTGCGGCTCGGCGGCGCACTGGGCGCCCGGGACGGCGCCAGGATCGAGGCGATCTGCGCGTACCGTCCTTACTTCGAGGCGGAGTATCCGTTCTCGAGTGGCCTGCCACCGTACGGCCCTGCTGGTGAGGGCAACCGCGAGGTCTACGCATCGCCCGGTGGTGTCGTCGATGCCGCGGCCGACGCCTTCGAGACCCTCGAGCGCGCTGCCCGGACGGCGTTCGGCGCGACCGAACTGCCCGGTCTGGTCCTGCGTCCGGTCGAGGGTAGCCCGCACGACGTCTTGACCCGCCTCGCCCTGGACGCCGACCTGCTCGTCGTCGGTGCTCGCGGGCACTCCGGCCCGCTCGGCCTGCTCCTCGGCTCGACAGCCCAGGCCTGCGCGCGGCACGCGCCGTGCCCCGTGCTCGTGGTCCCGGCACATCAGGTATCGACCTCCGAGGCCGACGAGCGCGAGCGCGAACACTCCACCGTCGGCTGAGCGCCGACCCTAATTGGCCCGCTGACCCGTTGGCCCGCCCCGCGGGTCAGCGCAGGCGGCGGGTGAGCGGGTCGACGCGCACGGCCGGCCGCAACCGAATCTTGACGTCGACCGCGACGGCGCCGGACGCAGAGACCGTCACCGGGTTGAGGTCGAGTTCGGCGAGTTCCGGCAGGTTCCGAGCCAGCTGCGCCACTCGCAACACCATGTCTTCGAGCGCCTCGACATCGCACTTCGGGGTGTTGCGGTAGCCGAACAGAAGCGGGGCACCGCGCAGGGCGCGGATTTGGCGGGCGGCGTCCTCGGCCGTCATCGGCAGCAGGTGGAATGCCCGATCGGCGAGCAGGTCGCTCGCCACTCCACCGAGACCGACCATCACGAGCGGGCCGAACGTCGGGTCGGCGACGACGCCGATGGCGGTCTCCACGCCTGCCGGCACCATCTGCTGGATGACCGCACCGCCCATCTGATCGCCCAAGGCTTGCTGCATCTCGGTGAACGCCTCGGCCACCGCGAGCGGCGTAGCCAGATTCAGCCGCACCCCGCCCAGCTCGGTCTTGTGCACCAGCTCGCCGGCGGCCGCCTTCAGCGCCACGGGTAGGCCGATCGAGACCGCAGCGGCGGTCGCTTCGCCGGCGTCGCGGGCGAACTTGGTCTGGACGACGCGTACGCCGTGCGTGGCAATCAACCTCGCGGCCACCGGTGCCGACAGCCACACGCCGTCCGGCTGCCCGGTCAGCTCGTCGCGGACGATGGAACGCGCCGTGACCAGGTCGATGCCGGTGAGTTCGGGCACGGTTCCGACCGGACGCTCGCGCCACGACGCGTAGCGGACGGCGGCGGCCAGCGCGCGCGCGGCCGATTCGGGGAAGGAGTAGAACGGCACGACCGGACGCCCGTCACGCGCGCGCAGTTCGTGCGGGATTCCCTTCAGGCCGAGGAAGCAGGAGAGCAGCGGCTTACCGGGGTCGTCCGCCCGCACGGTCGCGATGGCCCGGCTGATCCCGACCTCGGATCCCGGCCGGATCGGCGTGTACACGGTCAGCACCGAGTCGACGTTGGGGTCGTCGAGCAGCACCCGGAGCGCGGCTTCGAAGGAGACCGGATCGGCCGCCGCCAGCAGGTCGACCGGGTTCGAGAGCGCCGCACCCGCAGGCAGCAGCGCACCGAGCCGATACCGGGTCGTCTCGGCGAGTTCGACCACCTCGAGCCCCGCGCTCTCGCAGGCGTCCGCCGCGAGCACGCCGGGCCCGCCGCTGTTTCCGACGATCGCCACCCGTCCCCCGCGGGGCAGTGGCGCCAGGTCGAACAGCGTCGCGACGTCGAACAGGTCGGCGAGCGAATCGACCCGGGTGACCCCCGCTTGGTCGAACAAGCTGTCGACGGCGACGTCGGGGGTTGCCGCGGCCGCGGTATGCGACGCGGCGCCGCGGCTGCCGGCCAGGGTGCGACCTGACTTCACCGCCACGATCGGCTTGACCCGCCCGACCCGCGCTGCGATCCGGGCGAACTTGCGCGGGTTGCCGAACGACTCGAGGTAGAGCGCGCACACGTTCGTCGACGGGTCGTCCTCCCAGTAACAGAGCAAGTCGTTACCGGACACATCCGCCTTGTTTCCCGCGGACACGAAGCTGGACAGCCCGACCCCGGAGTGGGCCGCATAGTCGAGCGCGGCGATACCGACCGCCCCCGACTGCGACATCAGCCCGATGCCACCGGGCGGCGGCAGGGTGGGGCAGAACGTGGCGTCGAGTTCGACGTCGTGGGCCGCATTCGCAATGCCCATGCAGTTGGGACCGACGAGACGCATCCCCGCGTCGCGGCAGACCCGGACGAGCTCGGCCTGGTGGCTACCACCTGCGCCGCCCGCCTCGGCGAACCCCGCAGTGATGACGACCAGACCGGCCGCCTGCCGGGACGCCGCTTCGCGCGCGACGTCGAGCACCGCCGACGCCGGCACGGCGACAACGACGACGTCGACCTGACCAGGCACCGCCTCGAGGCTTTGGTACGCGCGCACGCCGGCAACCCGATGCCCGGAACGGTTCACGGCGAACAGCTCGCCGTGATACCCGCCGCGCACGATGTTGGCGAGGATTTGGTGGCCCAGGCCGCCGGGATCTGCCCCTGCTCCGACCACCACGACCGAGGCCGGAGCGAGCACGCGACGCAACGACCGCGCGTTGGATTTCGCTTCGCGGATGTCGACGGCGTGCCTGAACTCCTCGTCGAACCGCAGTGGCATGACCACCTCGACGACGCCGGAGTCGAGCCGGGTGGAGACGGGGAAGCCCGCGTCGGAGAACACGTGCAGCATGCGAGCGTTGTCAGGCAGCGTCTCGGCGACGAACCGCAAGATGCCGTGGGTGATGGCGACCGTCGCGAGGTGTTCCAGCAACAACATGCCGACGCCGCGACCCTGGTGGGCGTCGTCGACGATGAACGCCACTTCTGCTTCGGCCGGGTCGTCGAGGCGCTCGTAGGTCGCCGCTCCGATCAGCTCTCCCCCGATCTCGGCCACCAGGGAGTGGTGCGCCTCGTCCTGCGACCGGGTGAGCCGGGCGACGTCCTCGTCGAGAAGCGTGCGCGACATCGTGAAGAACCGCAGGTACAGCGTGTCGGGAGAGATCCGCTCGTACATGGCCCGCAGCGCGGGCGCGTCCTGAGGGCGCGCCGAGCGGATGTGCACGATGCCCGCGTCGGTGAGCAGCGCATCAGCTTCGACGTCGGGCGCGTGAATGGTCATCGGGCTCGGTCTCCTCACGACGTTCGTATCAGCTTGGAGTGCCGCACCGCCTCCAAGCACCGGCGTGGGTCACCCACCGGCGGGCCGTAGGTCCCGGATCTTCCTGGTCGGCGTCGCAGCCCAGGGTGTCGCGGCGGGATACCGTGGAGCAGACGTCCCCGGCGGCCGGGTCCACCGAGCCGGGCGCTGCATGCCCGACGAAGGGAGTTCCCCGTGTCGACAGGCCCAAGCCAGGTGCCGAAGACCAGCGAACCGGCCGGCTCGGGCGCCGCGACGCACCCCGCCACGGACAAACCCTCTACGGCCAGACCTTCGACGGCCAAACCTGCCGCGGC
Organism: uncultured Actinomycetes bacterium; assembly: GCA_963782965.1. Lineage (GTDB taxonomy): Bacteria > Actinomycetota > Actinomycetes > Acidothermales > Acidothermaceae > CAWALV01. The sequence goes on along the minus strand of CAWALV010000002.1, from coordinate 546,597 downwards.
GCAACCGTCGGCGGCGCAACCGGCCGCGGCCGAACCTTCCCCCGCCGAGAAGGCCGCCGCTGCCAAGGCGCCCGACCAGGCCGGTCGCCCGGTGACGGTGTTTCTGCTCGACGACCACGAGGTGGTCCGCCGGGGTGTCAAGGACCTCCTGGAGGCCGAAGGCGACATCACGGTCATCGGCGAGGGCTCCACCGCTTCCGAGGCGATGGCTCGGGTGCCGGCGCTGCGACCCGACGTCGCGGTGCTCGACGTCCGACTGCCCGACGGTGACGGCGTGACCGTCTGCCGCGACCTGCGGTCGCGGATGCCCGAACTCGGCTGCCTCATGTTGACCTCGTTCGCCGACGACGACGCCGTCTACAACGCGATCCTGGCCGGCGCGGCCGGCTACGTACTCAAGCAGATCAAGGGCCGCGACCTGATCTCTGCGGTTCGCACCGTGGCCGAAGGCGGTTCGCTCCTCGACGCCAAGGCGACCGCGCGGGTGATGCAGCGGCTGCGTGACGAAGCCGCCGAGCGAGAGCGCGAAGACCCCTACGCCGCGCTCACCGAGCAGGAAAAGCGAATCCTCGAGCTGATCGGTGAGGGCCTCACGAACCGCCAGATCGGTGAACGCATGTTCCTCGCCGAGAAGACGGTGAAGAACTACGTGTCGTCGTTGCTCTCGAAGCTCGGCCTCGAACGCCGCACCCAAGCCGCTATCCTCGCGACGGAGCACCGGCGGGAGCGCCCGGAGCCCAGCTAGCTGCCGGGGCGCCTTCCCGGTATGACGAGCACTCCTCACACACAAAAACAGAGGGCCTCCGCGTTGCCGCGGAGGCCCTCATTCTCGGTGCGGTCACCGTTTACGGTTCGACGGGAGCCGGAGCCCGCGCACCGAGCTTCGGCAGCACCTCGGCCACCGGGCTGACCCGGCGAAGGTGCCAGTAACCAAGACCGGCGAGCACCAGGAGGACGCCTGCGCCGATGAAGGATGCGATCGCTGCGATGCCTGCGATCGAACCCATCTTCCAGAAGGCGTAGGCGTTCAGGAGCATGCCGCGCAGTGTCGTGCCCTTGAAGGACGCTCTCGACTGCTGCCGCGAGCTTCGGGTCGTTCGGGTTCGCGCGAGCGTCGGCGCTGAGCTTGGCGTACACGCCGCCGTCCTGCATCTCGCTCAAGTGAACCTTGATGTAGTGGTCTGCGAAGACCTGGGCCTGCTGGCCGTTGAGGACCTGCTGGCCCGCGTACGGGGTGACGTACTTGGCGATCTCCGCGTTACCGGTCAGCCCCGGGCTACCCGCAGCGGGGAAGAAGATCTGCTGCTGGGAGAGCTGGCTACGGACCTGGTCGTTGGTGAAGTTGTGTGCCCAGAGCAGGAGCACGCCCGCGACCACGAGGACGATCGCGACCAGCACACCTCCCGCGGTGAGTAGGGCGTCAAATGTCTTGCGTCGCATGGCGACCTCCTGATGAAGGACCGGACTACCGGCTTCTTGCGTTCCGTCGAACTTGCACGTTCAGCTTGCGTTCTGGATCGCACCGGCACCTACCGACGAAGGTCCCTAGTTCGCCGTGCGACAGACCCCTCTGGCTCGGGACTATTGCGCTGGGCTGTGACGTCGGCCGTGACGTCGGCCGTGACGTCGGCTGTGACGTCGGCTGTGGCGCACGGCACAAGGGCCCGTGCGTGGGGGAGCAACTAGCCGAGTGCGGCGCTGGCGCGCTTGCCGGCCCAGGGGCCGCCGACCGAGGCGAGCGGGAGCTCGACGCCGGCCCGCGGCTGATCCACCGTGACTTCTTCGCTCAATCGGCGTCTGGTGACCTGCAACCGGTCGAACATGACGGCGGTGAAACGGCGCATCAGCTCATAGCCCAGCACTGGATCGGCCGCCATCAAGGCGCGAAGTACCGATGCGTCGAACGCGAGCACGTTGGTGCGCTGCACGGCGGTTGCCGTCATATGCCACTCGTAGGGAGCGAAAAGCCACGACCACCCGAGCGCGGAGTCATTGCCGAGCATCTCGATGTCGACCGCGCCGCGACCGGGCAGCTCCAGCTCGAGCTTGACGAGTCCACGCCTCAACAAGAAGAAGCGATCCGCCGGCTCGCCCTCGTGAAAGATCGCGTGCCCGGCCGGAAAGTCCTGGCGATGCCCATGAACGGCAAGGCGGCGCAGCGCGGCGAGCGGCATGGAGGAGAAGAACGGGTGGTCCGCCAGCGCTGCGGCGACGTTGGATGTCGCGGTCATCTCCCTACTGCACTGGGCGGTCCGCGCGCCGGGGGAGAGCTAGACGTCCCCCATCGCAGGGACCATCGACCCGGGTCGGCCGGGCGCGAGATCGCGACGTTCCGCTCGCAAGACCCGACCTTCGGCCCTGCGGCTCCGGGCCCGCTTGTGAGGAAGCTGTCGGTAGGAGCCAAACGAAGAGGCTGGGAGACACCAATGCCCCGCAACGAGACAGCGACCGCCCGCCCACGGGCCGCGTTCATCGGCAGGAGCGAAATCCGCACCCTCGTGAGTGCGGCGGCCATGGCACCCTCGGTGCTCAACACCCAGCCTTGGTCTTTCGAGGTCCGCGGGTCGATCATCGACCTCTTCGCGGACGAGGACCGTCGCCTGTACCGATCCGTCGATCCGCTCGGTCGCCAGCTGGTGATCAGCTGTGGCGCTGCGCTGTTCAATCTCCGGGTCGCGGCTGCCCACGTCGGGCGCCCGACCGAGGTGACACTGCGGCCGGACCCGGAGCAACCAGCCCTGCTCGCCTCGATCGCGCTCGGGCCACGCGCGACGTCACGGCCGCGGCACGCCGAGCTCTTCCCGAGCATCTGGCGGCGGCACACGCACCGGCGTCCGTTCGCGCCACGATCCGTGCCCGGGCTGGTGCTGGCAGAACTCGTCAGCTGCGCACACGACGAGGGTGCCAACATCGTCCCGGTGAGCCAGACGCAGCGCGAGTGGCTCTACGACCTGATCGCGTTCTCAGAGATCCTGCTCGCCGACTCGGTGCGCTACGAAGTCGACCTCGCCAGCTGGACCGACGGCAGCAGCTCGCGCCAGGACGGCGTCCCGGAGTCTGCTTTCGGCTCGCTGGCCGCGAACAGCTGGCCGCCCATGCGCGATTTCGGCGTCGTGCACGGCACCACCCAGCAACGTGAGCACTACGCCCGCGATCCTTGGCTGGCGATGCTCACGACGCGGCGGGACGACGAGGCATCGTGGCTGCGTGCCGGCCAGGCCCTTCAGCGGGTGCTGCTGACCGCCACCGAACGGGGACTGGCCGCCTCGTTCTTGAACCAGCCGCTGGACGAACCGGAAGTCCGGCACGACCTCGTTTCTGAAACACTCGGAGGGTACCCGCAGATGATCGTGCGGCTGGGCTATCCCACCGGGACTGCCGTGACACCTCGACGCAGTGCCGAGGACTTGATCCGCAGCCGCAAGTGGCGCTAGCGGGTAGGGCCTACCGAAGCGATCCCTGGAGGCTGGGAACATGACCGAGACGGGTGCAGCACGCCCATCGACCACCTTGCCCGACGACGAGCTCCAGCGCATCGATGCCTACTGGCGGGCGGCGAACTACCTGTCGGTCGGCCAGATCTACCTGCTGGACAATCCGCTGCTGCGCGAACCGCTCCGGCTCGAGCACGTGAAGCCGCGGCTGCTCGGGCACTGGGGAACGACGCCGGGACTGAACTTCATCTACGCGCACATGAATCGGGTGATCAAGCGCGACAGCCTCGACGCGATCTACATCTGCGGCCCGGGGCACGGTGGCCCCGGCATGGTCGCGAACGCCTACTTGGAGCGCACGTACACACAGATGTATCCGCACGTCACCCAAGACGTCGACGGGATGCGTCACCTCTTCCGGCAGTTCTCCTTCCCCGGCGGGATCCCGAGCCACGCCGCACCGGAGACGCCCGGCTCGATCCACGAGGGCGGCGAGCTCGGTTACGCACTCGTGCACGCGTTCGGCGCGGCGTTCGACAACCCCGACCTGATCGTGTGCTGCGTCGTCGGCGACGGCGAGGCGGAGACCGGGCCGCTCGCCACCAGCTGGCACTCGAACAAGTTCCTCAACCCCAAGACGGACGGCGCGGTGTTGCCGATCCTGCACCTGAACGGCTACAAGATCGCCAACCCCACGGTGCTGGCGCGCATCCCGCGCGAGGAACTGCTCCGGCTCATGGAGGGCTACGGCTACCGGCCCATCCTGGTCGAGGGCGACGACCCGGCCACGATGCACCGGCTGATGGCAGCGGCCCTCGACGACGCGATCGGCGACATCAAGCAGATCCAGCGACGGGCCCGCGAGCAGGGAAACGACGACGGTACGGTCGACCGCCCGGCCTGGCCGATGATCGTGCTCGCCTCCCCCAAGGGATGGACGGGCCCCAAGGAAGTCGACGGGCTACCAGCCGAGGGAAGCTTCCGCTCGCACCAGGTTCCGCTGTCGAATCTCGCCGAGAAGCCCGAGCACCTGCGCGCGCTCGAGACGTGGATGCGCAGTTACCAGCCGGAGGAGCTGTTCGACGAGTCCGGCGCCCTGATAGAGGACGTCGCCTCGCTCGCGCCGTCCGGCGACCACCGCATGAGCGCCAGCCCGCACGCGAACGGCGGCCTGTTGCTGCGCGACCTGGCGCTGCCGGACTTCCGGGCGTACGGGGTGCCGGTCGAAAAGCCCGGCACGACCTTCGCCGAGGCCACCCGGGTGCTCGGGACGTTCCTGCGCGACACGCTGCGCCTCAACGAAAAGCACCGCAACTTCCGGATCTTCGGCCCGGACGAGACGGCGTCCAACCGGTTGTCGGCCGTCTTCGAGGTCGACAACCGTGACCTGGTTGCCCAGATTCTGCCGACCGACGACCACGTGTCGGCCGACGGCCGCGTCATGGAGGTGTTGTCGGAGCACATGTGCCAGGGCTGGCTCGAGGGCTACCTGCTGACCGGCCGGCACGGCCTCTTCAACTGCTACGAAGCCTTCATCCACATCGTCGACTCGATGTTCAACCAGCACGCGAAGTGGCTCGAGACGACCCGCCGCATCCCGTGGCGTCGTCCGGTCGCCAGTCTCAACTACCTGCTGTCCAGCCACGTCTGGCGCCAGGACCACAACGGGTTCTCCCACCAGGACCCCGGTTTCATCGACTACGTCATGAACAAGAAGCCGGAAGTGATCCGGGTCTATCTGCCACCTGACGCCAACACCCTGCTCTCGGTCGGCGATCACTGCCTGCGCAGCCGCAACTACGTCAACGTGATCGTGGCGGGCAAGCAGCCGTCGCTGAACTACCTGTCCATCGAAGACGCGATCGCGCACTGCGCCCGCGGCATCGGCATCTGGGACTGGGCCAGCAACGATGACGACGCCGATCCCGACGTCGTCATTGCCTGCGCCGGCGACATCCCGACACTCGAGGCACTCGCCGCGGTCACCATCGTGCGCGAGCACTTTCCCGAACTGAAGGTTCGGTTCGTCAACGTCGTCGACCTGATGCGGTTGCAGCCCGAGACCGAACACCCGCACGGCCTGTCCGACACCGAGTTCGACCACCTCTTCACGACGGGCAAGCCGGTTGTCTTCGCCTACCACGGCTACCCATGGTTGATTCACCGCCTGACGTACCGGCGGCACAACCACCACAACATCCACGTGCGCGGTTACAAGGAAGAAGGCACCACCACCACCCCCTTCGACATGGTGATGCTCAACGACCTCGACCGCTATCACCTGGTGATGGACGTCATCGACCGCGTTCCGTCGTTGGGAGACCGGGCAGCGCACGTCCGGCAGAAGATGGTCGACGAACGGCTGCGCAAGCGGCAGTACACCCGCGACCACGGCGAAGACGCTCCGGAGATCCGCGATTGGACGTGGCCGTTCTGAACCGTCCGAACTCAGGCCCGGGCCGGATTCTCGTCGTCAACACCGGATCGAGCAGCGTGAAACTCCGGTTGCTCGGTCCGGGCGATCGGCTCGAAGAGTCCTGGGACTCGATGCCGGGGCAGCTGCCGGCAGCCGATGTGGTCGTTCACCGGGTGGTGCACGGTGGTGGTGAGTTCAGCGCTGCCGCCGTCATCGACGACGGCGTCGAGGCGAAGCTGCGTGAGCTGACTGCGCTGGCGCCGTTGCATCAACCGAAGATGCTCGCCGCATTGGCTTCGGTTCGCGAGCTGTTGCCTGACGCCGTACACGTTGCCTGCTTCGACACCGCCTTCCACTCGACCATGCCGCCGAGCGCGACCACGTACGCGTTGCCGGCGGAGTGGAACGCACGCTACGGCCTGCGCCGCTACGGGTTTCACGGCCTGTCGCATGCGTATGCTGCCCGGCGCGCCGTCGAACTGGTGCCGGCAGCGCGTCTCGTCGTGACCTGCCATCTCGGCGCCGGGGCTTCCCTGTGCGCGGTCCGCGACGGCCGCTCCGTCGACACGACCATGGGATTCACGCCACTCGAAGGGCTGGTCATGGCCACCCGCTCCGGCGACGTCGATCCCGGGCTGGTGACCTGGCTGATGGAACGCGAGGCCGACGTGCCCGACACGCTCGAGCACCGCTCCGGGTTGGCCGGCCTCGCCGGCACCGGTGACATGCGCGAACTGCTGGATCGCGACGACGACGCGGCCCGCCTCGCACTCGACGTCTACCTGCACCGGCTCCGGAAGAACATCGCGGCGATGGCGGCCTCGGCCGGCGGCATCGACGTGTGCGTGTTCACCGGCGGCGTCGGCGAACGATCCGCGGCGATCCGGCAACGCACTACGGACGGTCTCGAGTGGCTGGGCCTGGCGGTCGATGCCGCAGCGAACGAGGAGGTCCACGGCGACGCCGACATCAGCGCCGCGGATGCGAGAGTGCGGACCGTCGTGGTCGCCGCTCGCGAAGAACTGGAGATGGCCCGCCAGGCGCGAGAGCTGCTGGGCGACCGGTGACGGCGCCGCGGGCACTCGTCGTCCGCGGCGGGTGGGAGGGTCACCAGCCAGTTGCCTGCACAGAGTTGTTCCTCGGGGAGCTGGCGGAGGCCGGCTTCGACGTCGTCGTCACCGACGACCTGGAGGTCTATGCCGACGACGCCGCGATGTCGAAGGTCGGTCTGATCGTGCAGTGCTGGACCGGCGGACGACTTTCATCGGAACAGGAGCGCGGTCTGGTCGACGCCGTCGCTGCGGGCACCGGCTTCGCTGGCTGGCACGGCGGGGTCGTCGCCACGTTCGACGACGCACTTCGTTACCAGTTCATGGTGGGCGGCCACTTCGTCGCACACCCGGGCGACTTCGTCGACTACCGGGTCGACATCGCGAGCGACCACCCGATCGTGGCCGGGGTCGAGAGCTTCGCCGTGCGCACCGAGCAGTACTTCTGCCACGTCGACCCCACCCTCGACGTCCACGCGACCACGACGTTCGCCGGCCTGCATGGCGCTCCCGAGACGGCTGGTGCCGTGATGCCGATCGCCTGGACCCGCGAACACGGACGTGGCCGAGTGTTCGTGTGCACACTCGGCCACGCGCCGCAGGACTTGCTTGTCGCGCAGACCCGGCTCATCGTCGGGAGGGGACTCCGCTGGGCCGGGTCTGCGCCGTTCTAGCAGGTGTCGACCGTTACGACAGCGGAGGCACCGCCTCCTGGGCGAGCTGGAGTGCCTGCTGCGGGAACCAGCCACCGGCTGCCGGGTCGACCATGCCCCAGAGCGGGTCGAACAGCGCCTGCTGCGAGGTGTCGGTCGGCCAGCCGGGCTGGCTGTAGGCCGAGTAGTCCCAGGCTCGCACGCCGCCGGCACTGTCGCACTGACCGTCGGATTCACCGGGGATCTTCACCCACAGGTAGGCGTCGAGCAGCGGAACCCCGGTGTTCGTCGTCGGCCTCAGGCCAAGCCCGCGGCCCGGCGGGTTGCACCAGTTGCCGCCCACCAGCGCGCTGATGACGCTGCTCGGCTGGTTGTACGGGGCGGCCGCGTAGGTCGACATGTCGTCGGGCCCGTTGCCGTTACGGCTGGTGTCGATGACGAAGTCGCTCGTCGGCTGCGTGCTGCCGAGCATGCTCGCGTACCGGGCCGTCAGCCCCGACGTGTTGAGCGACGGGTCGTCGGAGGTGTCGCTCCACACGCCGTAGGGGTTGAGCGCTCCTCCGGTCCACGGCCCCAGCAAGTCGGCGATCTTCGTGCCGTCGGGCCCGCCGTTCCAGTACTGGTTCGGGCAGTTGGCGAAGTCACCGGCATTGACCTGGGTCGCGTAAGCGATGCAGTCGGAGATCCAGGTGCCGTAGAACGTGGTGTCGGCCGTGTACTGGTAGTTCGACACGTTCTCGAAGAAGCCCTGTGCCCGCTGCGCGCCGGCCTTGACGAGGCGCTGGGCGATGTCGCCCACGCCCAGCCATGCAGCGTGCGTGCCGTCGAGATACACGCGCACGTTGCGGTCGCCCTCGAGCTTGTCGACTGCGTAGTTCAGCTGGTCGTAGCGACCCTGGTTCGCCTCCTGCGGAGTGAGCCCGGCCTGGCTGAGGTCGGGCTGGCACCACTCGGCATTGCCGTTGATGTCGGTGTTGAAGGGGATGATGCCGAGGCTGTCGGGCTCGACGAGCACGATTGCCCGGTGGTCGCCGAGGCCGGCGGCAAAGCCGTTGATCCACTCTTGGTACGCCGCCGTGCTGCTCGCGCCGCCTCCGGAGTACTGCGCGCAGTCGCGGAACGGAATGTTGTACGCGACGAGCACCGGCACCTGGCGATGCGCAGCGGCTTTGGCCACCGTCTCGTGCACGGCCCGGCGAACATCGGCCGCAGTCCCTCCGGTGAACCACACGGCTTGCGGCGTTTCCACCAGGTCGGTGACGAGCGCGGCATCGGTCCAGTCATGCGCGCGCTTCAGAGCCGTTATCTGCTCTCGCGCGCCCTTGTCCGGGGGCGGGGTGTAGAGGTGGGTGTCCATCGTCAACGCATGCGGGGGCAGCGCTGGGTGACCCGGCTCTGCAGCTGCCGGGCCGGCTACCGCGGCCAGCGCGCCGACCATGGACGCCACGACGGCGCCGGCCAGGAGCGCCGGTCGGATTGGATGCCTTCCCATACCTGACTCCTTGGGAGAAATCGAAGGGGGCGTTCGGAAATGTGCTAGCCAGGCGTCCTACGCGCCCGCGAAACTGGGAGTGGTGGGAACGATCCCACCGCCTTGCCCGGTAGTCTCAAGGGGCGCGGAACCGATGTCAAGGCTTCACCGGTGATCGCTACTGCGCCCGACCGATCTACGCTGAGCCGACACCGAACCAGTTCGGAAACGACCAAGGAGAGCCCTGACCATGACGCCCCGGGGCAAGGCGGCCCCGCGCCGTCCCACCGTCTGGGCGGTCGCTGCCGAAGCGGGTGTCTCGAAGACCACGGTGTCGCGGGTGCTCACGGGCTCGCCGCGGGTTTCTGCCGAAGCCCGCCGCGCAGTCGAACGAGCCATCGAAGCGCTCGGCTACGTACCCAACCGGGCAGCTCGCTCGCTCGTAACCCAGCGCACCGACACGATCGCCCTCGTGGTCCCTGAGCCCGAGACGCGAGTCTTCTCCGAGCCCTTCTTCGCGGGCACCGTGCGGGGAATCAACCAGGCGCTGGCCGACACGGAGTACGCGCTGGTCCTGCTCGGCGCGGAGGGCACCCACTCCCGGGTCGAGCGTTACATCCGCAACGGTCACGCCGACGGCATCATCCTCACCTCGCTGCACCGCGACGATCCGTTGTGGCCGACCTTGGTCAACACCCACATCCCGAAGGTCTTGACCGGCCGGCCCTTCCCGGGCCTGAACCTGCCGTACGTCGACGCCGACAACCGCGGCGGGGCCAGCTTGGCCGTCGCGCACTTGCTCTCGCGCGGCCGGCGGCTCATCACGACGATCGCCGGTCCGAGCGACATGGCGGTCGGCGTCGACCGGCTCGACGGCTTCGGCGAGGCGCTGCCTCCCTCACTGCGGCGCTCGTGGCGCCGCCGGCTTGCCGCGTTCGGCGACTTCTCCGAGGACAGCGGCGAACACGCCATGCGCGAACTCCTCGAGCGGCTGCCCGATCTTGACGCCGTCTTCGCGGCCAGCGACCTGATGGCAATCGGTGCGCTGCGCGCGCTTCGCGCATGTGGCCGCAAGGTACCCGACGACGTCGCCGTGGTCGGCTTCGACGACGCGCACGCGGCGCGGCTCAGTGACCCGCAGCTGACGACCATTCGCCAGCCGATGGAAGAGATCGGCCGGTCGTCGGCGCAGCTGCTCCTCGCCCAGCTGGCCGAACCCGACCGCCGGCCACCGTCGCTCGTCGTGGCGACCGAGCTGATCGTCCGAGACTCCAGCTAGCCGAGACAGCGCCTCAGCGCGGAGGAATCTTCGGCTATAGGTGACGAAATTCCTTCACGTGCCGGTCTTGCGGCGCGCCGGCTCAGGGAGCCTCCATCGAGTTGGTGTGCGCGACCTGCGAGTAGAACCGGGCGCTGTCCTTGAGCGTACGTCGCTGTGTCTCGAAGTCGACGGCGACGACGCCGAACCGCTTCTCGTACCCGTAGGACCACTCGAAGTTGTCGAGCAGCGACCACAGGTAGTAGCCACGCACGTCGATGCCGTCGGAGATCGCGCGGTGGAGCGCAGCAAGGTGCTCCTGGATGTAGCGCGCCCGCTCGACGTCATGGACGACGCCATCGGCGGCGGGGAGGTCGTCGAACGCAGCGCCGTTCTCGGTGATGAGCATCGGCTTGGGGTAGTCGCGCTGCAACCGCTGCAACAGGTCGTAAAGGCCCGATGCGTCGACCGGCCACCCCATGGCGGTGTGCCAGCCCGGGCGGGGCGGGAACTGCACGTCCTCGCAGCCCGGCCAGGCGCTGCCGGAGCCTTCACCGTGCCCGTCGGCCTGCGACCGCGCGCCGTCTCCGGCGTAGTGCGCGACGACGGCCGGGTTGTAGTAGTTCACGCCCAAGAGGTCGAACGGCGTCGATATGACGGGCAGGTCGCCGTCGCGGACGAACGACCAGTCGGTCAGCCGGCTGGTGAACTCCACGACGTCTGCGGGGTACGTGCCGCGGAACAGCGGGTCGAGCCACACCCGGTTCTGCAGCCCGTCGACCTTCCACGCGGCGGCGGCGTCCTCGTCGGACGGGCTCGCCGGTCTGGCCACCACGGGGTTGAGCGTGATGGCGATCTGCCGATCGGAGGCCAGCTCGCCACGCAACGCCCGCACGGCAGACCCGTGGGCCAGCAGCAGGTGGTGGACGGCGGACAACGCCTGCGCGCCGTCGGTGTGACCCGGCGCATGCACCCCGGATCCGTAACCGAGGAACGCCGAGCACCACGGTTCGTTCAGCGTCGCCCACAACTTCACGCGGTCGCCGAGCGCGACGGCGACGGCCTCCGCATACTCCGCGAAGCGGTGGGCGGTGTCACGGTTGGTCCACCCGCCGGCGTCCTGGAGTTCCTGCGGCAGGTCCCAGTGGTAGAGAGTGAGTGCCGGCTCGATCCCGTGCGCCAGCAACTCATCGACGAGCCTGGCGTAGAAGTCGATACCCGCACTGTTCACCGGGCCGCGGCCCGTCGGTATCACGCGCGACCACGAGACGGAGAACCGGTAGCCCGCGAGCCCGAGGTCGGCCATCAGCCGCACGTCTTCGGCGTAGCGGTGGTAGTGGTCGGCGGCGACATCCCCATTGTCGCCGCCGGCCACCTTCCCCGGAGTGTGACTGAACGTGTCCCAGATCGAGGGCGTCCGCCCGTCCTCGGCTACCGCACCTTCGATCTGATACGACGAGGTCGCCGCACCCCAAACAAAGCGATCGGGGAAACGAAGCAATGGCCGACCGTCGACCTGCTCGGATGCCTGCGTTTGTGTCATCCCTTGACCGCTCCCTGCATGATGCCACCGACAATTTGCCGACCGAGAAGTCCGAAAACCACGAGTAACGGGAACGTGCACAGGATCGTGCCGCCCATGATGATGGCCTGCTGGGGAATGTAACCGATCCCGAGCCCGGCAAGGCCGACCTGCACCGTTGCGTTGCGACTGCTGAGGGCGATCAGCGGCCAGAAGAAGTCGTTCCATGCCATCAGGAACGTGAGCATACCGAGCACCGCCATCGCCGGCCGTGCGATCGGCAACACGATGGAGCGAAAGATGCGAAACGTCGATGCACCGTCGACCCAGCCGGCCTCGAGCAACTCGGTCGGTATGGCGTTTTCCAGAAACTGGCGCATGAAGAACACGCCGAACGCGCTGACCAGGGTGGGCAGGACGACCGCCTGCAGGTGGTTCACCCAGTGCAGCTTCGCCATGTAGATGTAAAGCGGAATGACCCCGAGTTGCGGTGGAATCATCATGGTCGCAACCGTCAGCGCCATCAGCAGGCGATTCCCGCGGAACCGGAGCTTGGCGAACGCGAAGCCGCTCAACGTGCAGAACGCGACGGTGCCGATCGTGACGGCGCCGGAGACGAGGACCGAGTTGAAGATGTCCCGGTACAGCGGCTGCTGGTGCAACGCGAGGCGAATGTTGTGGAACATCGAGCCGTTAACGCCGAAAGGCGGTGGAACGGCACCCATCTCGCTGTTGGTGTGCGAGGCGATCACCATTGTGTAGTACAGCGGGAAGACCGAGATGATCGTGACGATCGACAGCACCACGTAGGTGTAGGGTCCCGCCGTCAGGTGCCGCCCGGCCTTGGTGCGGCGCGAGCGCTGGGCCGGCGCTGCGCCTGCAGGCGCAGCTTCCTGCAACGTCGTCATCATCGCCTCCTAACCGTGCCGCACGCGGAACCTGGACAACAATGCGTTCAACGCGACGAGCACCACGATGATCCCTAGCATCGTCCAGGCGATTGCCGCGGCGAGGCCGAGATGGTTGTAGGTCCAGCCCGTCTGGTACATGAACAGTGACAACGTCTGGTACTGGTGGTCGGCACCGCCGTTCGTCGTCCCGTCGCCGGCGAACAGATAGGGCTCGGCGAACATCTGCATCGAGCCGATGATCGAGACGATGACGGTGAAGAGGATCGTCGGGCGCAGCGCTGGAACGGTCACCCGCCAGAACTGCTGGAACCGATTGGCGCCGTCGATCGAGGCCGCCTCGTACAACTCGGTCGGGATCGACTGCATCCCGGCGAGATAGATGAGTGAGTTGTAACCGGTCCATCGCCAGATGACGATGGTCGCGACCGCGAATTGCGACTGCCACCTGGTGCCGTTGACCCAGTTGATCTTGTGGATGCCCACGAAATGCAGCAACCAGTTGATCAGGCCGTAGTCGCGACCGAACAACTCGGCGAAGATGAGAGTTCCCTGCAACGACGGACGTGGCGTAAGGCATCAGCATCGCGACGCGGAAGAAGGTTCGCCCGCGCAGCTTGTAGTTCAACATGTGCGCGATGGCCAGCGCCATCAAGAGCTGGGGTACCGCGGAGATGATGCCAATCGAGATCGTGTTGCTGAGCGCGTTGAGGAAGAAGTGGTTACTCCACAGTGAGACGTAGTAGTGCATGCCCACCCAGTGCAGCTTGTTGATGCTGAGCAGGCTGACGTCGTGGAGGGACACCCAACCCGTGTAGAGCAGCGGGTAGAGCCCGAATGCAGTGAACACGATGAAGAACGGCGCCACGTACCAGTACGCGGCGCGCGAACCGATGACTGCAACGCGGCCGCCGCGCCGGCGAGGCTTATGCTGCGAAGTCGCGACAGCGCTGCCTTTCGCCTCCTCGTCGAGGGTCGTCATCGCACGTCCTTCTGATCCGGATCTTCGGCTGCTTCGCTGATCGTCCCGCGCCGAGACCGGCTACGAGACAGATCGGCAGAAAAATGAGGGGGAAACCGGGAGGGGAACCGAGAACAGACTTGCCAGGAGCCGGCTGGCCCGCGGGTTACGCGGGCCAGCCGGTTGCCCTGCCTACATTCCAGCTTTAGCAAGTAGCTTGGCTCAGCTGCCTGTGATCTGCCCGATCTGCGCCAGCGCATCGCTGAAGGCCGAGGTCGGGCTCTTGCCCTTTTGCTCGACGTTCGTCAGCTGCGTGTGATCGCGTTCTGGATGTCGGTGTCGTACGGACCGATCGGCGGCATCTTCAACTTGCTTGCCGAGTCGCCGAAGATCTGGCCGATCGGCGCCTTGTTGAAGTAGTCGCTCGTCGCGGAGGCCACGGAGGCATCCTGCGCCGCAGTCGACGACGACGGGAAGTGCTGCTGCGACGTCCACATCTTCACCTGCTGCTCGGGCGCGGTCAGCCACTCGGCGAGTGCGATCGCGTCCTTTTGGTGCTGGCTGGCCTGGGTAACGCCGATCCACGAACCACCCCAGTTCGCCGCGCCACCGGGAATGCTTGCGACGTCCCAGTCACCTGCGTAGGCCTGGCCGGCCTCGGAGGTGATGTAACCGAGCATCCATGCCGGGCACGAGATCGCGGCGAACGCGCCGTTGCCGAAGGCCTGGTTCCACGGCGTGGAGAACTGGTTGAGCTTCGCGGTGATGCCCGCCTGCGCGGCCTGCGTAGCGAGATGCCCAAGCGTTCTTCACTCCGGGGGAGTTCTTCACGTCGGGCTTGCCGTCAGGCGTGTCGTACGCCTCGCGCTCTGGTAGACCGCCGCGCTGAAGATGCTCGCGGCAGAGTCGAGGAACGGCTTTCCGGTCTTGGCCTTGTACTGCTTGCCGAAGCTGATGAAGTCCTGCCACGTCTTCCACTTGACCATCGAGCGTGGCGCGGTCGTTCGGGAAGCCGGCGGCCTTGAGGAGGTCCTGGCGGTAGCACATCGCCTCGGGGCCCGCGTCGGTGCCGAGGCCGATCGTCTGGCCGCCGCTGGCGGTGGCCATGTTCCACTTCCACGGGTAGAAGGTGGACTTGATCTGCGCACCGTTGTCGACCTTGTTGAAGTCGACGAACTTGTCGGCGTAGTTGGCGGTCATCTGACCGACGAAGCCGATCTCGATCGCCTGGATGTCATCGAGCCCGGAACCGGCTGCCAGGTGGGTCTTGAGCTTGGCGAGGTAGTCGGCGCTCTGCTCGATGTCGTCTTCCTTGATCGTGATGTTCGGGTGGAGCTTCTGGTACTCGTCGTACAGGCCGGCTTCCTTGAAGCCGAACGTGCCGAAGAGCCCGATCGTGATCGTCTCGGGGGCGCCGCCGGACGCCGACGGCGAGGTTGCCGGCGAGCTGGCGGTGCTGGGCGACGACGAACTCTGGGTGGTCGACGACGCAGAAGGGGACGTCTGCGAAGTCGGCTTTGATGACGAACAACCGGCGACGGCGATTGCCGACACCGCGGCCATGCCTACGAGTAGGCGCGACCGGCTACGCGCAACGAACATGGAACCTCCAGTTCCGGGAGCCAACGTTGTGGTCACGTTCCCACATCCGATTGGTGAGCATGGGCGCGTTCCCCACCCGGTGTCAACCGGCCTGCCGTGAGTCGTTGCCGATTCGAGACCTTCTACTGTCCGCTTTGCGCGGGCGCGCGGCGGAACGTTCCCACGTCCGGGCTCACATCCGGATCGGCCTGCCGTGCCGCCCAGCTCACGACCGCGCCGACCATCTCGGTGCACGTGCGGCTCGCGCCGCGACCGTTACCGGCCAGTAGCAAACCCAGCCGCTGCGCCGCCGCGATCAGGGGGAGCTGCGGCGGCTCTCCACCTGCCGGGCCGACCGAGCTCCCTGGCGGTTCGGGCCACGCATGCGCGTGCAACCCGGTCAACTGCGCGCCGCCGTAGCCGCGCACGACCTCGCGGTAGGCCTGCGGGCTGATCGCCGCGACAAGCACCGCGGCCTGGGTGATGGCCCAGTCGCCGTCGAGTATCCGGGCCCGATTCTGTGACCCGCTGCCGGGGGTGCCGCGGGCTGCAGGGGAATCGTCGACCACGCCGGCGTGATGCAGCGTCGCCCGGTAGGCCAGTTCGATGGCCGCCGCGGCATCGATGAGGTGCCCGGGCACCCAGCGTGCGCTGCGACGCACCGTCGCGATGGTGACGAGGGCATGCAGCCCGGCCGGAGCGTGGCCGGGCGGCGGCTCAGTCCGTTCCAGCCGGCCGACCCGGGAGCGCACCGCCGCCAGTTCCGCCCGCCACTGGGCCCGCCACCCGGCGGGCAAGGGACCGACCGCGATCTCCACCTCGTCGGGCAGCCCTTCCCACGTGGCCGGGCCGCGGGTGCCGGCATCCACCTCGGCCTGCACGTTACCCACGCCACCTCCCGGCTTAGGCTGGCTCACCACCGGCCGCACCGTCCATGGGAGCGAGTATGGGGGCAGGCATGGCGACGCCGCGTGCGCGCTCCGACATCAATCGGTTCGCGAGATCCCTCTTCCACGATCTGCCCTCTCGCTACGACACGTTGGCCAACGTGCTTTCGTTCGGCCAGGACCGCCGGTGGCGCGCCGCCGTCGTCGCGCACGTGGCCGCGGCACGACCGAAGCTGGTCCTGGACGTCGCGTGCGGGCCTGCCGGGGTCACGCTGGCGATCGCCCGAGCGACCGATGCCCGGCTGGTCGGCGTCGATCTGAGCGAGGCGATGCTGCGGCAGGGCGCGTCGAACGTGCGCGCCGCCGGGCTCGCGAACCGGGTGGCGCTTGCCGTCGCGCGAGCCGAAGAGTTGCCGTTCGCCGATGCGACCTTCGATGCCGTTTCGTTCTCCTACCTGATGCGCTACGTCGACGACCCGGCCGCCACGATCGCCGAGCTGTCGCGCTGCCTCGTCGCCGGTGGTGCCATCGCGAGCCTGGAGTTCTGCGTCCCCGCCTGGTTGCCCGCCCGGTTGTGCTGGCACGGGTATACCCGCTGGGTGTTGCCGGTCGCGGGTGCGCTCACCGGCGGCCGCGCGTGGTTTCGGGTCGGGCGCTTCCTCGGCCCCAGCATCAGCAACCATTACGACCGGCATCCGATCGCCGAGCACGTGGCCGCCTGGCGGCGAGCCGGGCTGGTCGACGTCCGGACCCGGCCGATGAGCTTCGGTGGCGGTCTGGTCATGACGGCTCGAAAGGCTGCATCCCCGTGACGGCGGCACCGCGCCCCTTGCCACCCGCGTTCTACATCCGCGGGCGCGGGGACGGCGGGTGGCGCGACTGGCTGTCGTTGCTGCACCCGCCTTACACCGCGTGGAATCTGGGCAACGTGGCGATCGGTGCGGCACTGGTGCACCCGATCAACCTGGGCCGGCTCGGTTGGAGCCTGCTCGGTTTCTTTCTCGGCCTTGGCGTCGCGGCACATGCGCTCGACGAGGCGCACGGTCACCCGCTGTACACCGGCCTGCCGGACTGGCAGCTCGTCACGGTTGCGGTCGTCGCGCTTGCCGGCGCGGCCGCCGACGGCTGGTTCGTCGGAGGCGCCCGGCTGCTGCCCTTCATCGGCGTCGGCGTGTTTCTCGTCGCCGCGTACAACCTCGAGTGGTTCGACGGGATGCTGCACAACACCGTTGGTATGGCGGCGGCCTGGGGAGCTTTCCCCGTGCTGACAGGCTATTTCGTGCAGCGGTGGTCTCTTTCGACGGCCAGCGTCGTGGTCGCGATCGGCGTGTTCGGGCTGACCTGCGTGCAGCGGGTTCTCAGCACTCCGGCCCGGTGGATCCGTCGCGACACGAGCGACGTCACGGCCGTTGCGGCACTACCCGACGGGACGACGCGCGCGCTGTCGCCGGCCGATCTGCTGCGCCCGCTCGAGAGAAGTCTGCGGCTGCTGTCGTGGTCGATGGTCGTGCTGGCGGTAGGGCTCGTGCTGGCCGCTCGCTGAGCGAGCTACTCCTGGGCGAGCTACTCCTGGGCGAGCTACTCCTGGGCGGAGTCGTCAACGGTGTAGCGGGTCAGTGCGGGCGAAGCGATCGCGAGCCCGGCGAGACCCACCACGCACGCGACGCCGCCCGCCACCCAGGAGGCGGTCGTTCCGACGGCCGCTGCCATCGCACCGGCGCGCAAGTCGCCGACGCGCGGGCCACCGACCACGACGACGGTGTTGATCCCCTGCAGCCGGCCGCGCAGGTCATCGGGCACGGCGGTCTGCAGGATGGTCTGGCGGCACACCGTGCTCACGAGATCGCACCCCCCTGCGACTGCGAGCAGGAGCACGGTCAGCCACAGCACGCGACTGAGGCCGGCGACGGCCACGAACACCCCCCACCCCGAGGCAGCGGCGACCAGGACAACGCCCTGGCGGCGCAGCCGGCCCACCCAGCCCGACGCGAGGCCTCCCACGACCGCACCGATCGCGATCGCCGAATAGAGCCAGCCCACGGCGGCCGTGCCCCCGAGATAGTTCGCGCCCGCTTCGGGAAACAGCGCACGAGGCATGGCGAAACCCATCGCCACCACGTCGACGACGAAGGACATCAACAACACCGGACGCCGCCACACGTAGCGCATGCCGGCGACGACCGACCACAAGCCCGCCCGGCCGAACACGCGGCGGCCGACGACCGTGAGCGCCGGTGGGCGGGCGGGTTCTCCGGCCGCCGCCAGCACGCCGTCGTCCGAACCTGCGACGTCTGCGGAGACCAGCGGCGCCAGCCTCGGCAGTCGAAACGACGAGTAGAGACTGCTGGTGAACAGGGCCAGGTCGAGGGCGTACGCGCCGCCGAAGCCGACGTGGGTCACCATTTGCGCGCCGAGCAACGGCCCGGCGATCGTGCCGACGCTTTGGGCCACGAAGTTCAGCGTGTTGGCTGCCGTGATGAGTTCGCGCGGAACCAGCCGCGGAATGATCGCCCCGCGGGTAGGGCCGCTGACGGCGAACCCGGCCGACTGCACGGCGATGAGCACGAGAAGCAACGCCGGCGAATCCGTGTGTGCGAGAGCTTGCGCGAGCAGTCCCCAGGTCGCGACCCACGTGACGAGCGACGAACCGAGGACGAGCGCGCGCCGATCGACGACGTCGGCCACGGCGCCGCCCCACAGCCCGAAGATGACGAGGGGGAACAGGCTGGCCACCCCGAGCAAGCCGACCCACAGCGACGACCTCGTCAGCGCGTAGATCTGGATCGGCACCGCGACGGTGGTGACCTGATAGCCGACGAACGACACGCCTTGACCGAGCCACAGCCGGCGGAAAGCCGGATAGCGAGCCGGGCGGCTGTCGATCGCGATGCGTTGCAGAAGCGAAGCGTGACCGGCGTGGTCAGGCATGCGCGACCCCTGCGGCGGCGGGCTCACTCGGGCCGGGCTGCAGCACGCGCAGCGAGCGCAGCAGCCACCAGCACACGACGAGCTGCACCCCACCCAGCGCGACAGCGAGTGGCATCAGGCTCCACATGCCGGCGCTCTGCCCGATCGCCCCGGCCGCCCACGGAAGTACGGAACCGCCGACGACCGCTCCGGCGTTCATCACCCCGATGGCCGTGGGCACCAGCCGCGGCATTGTCACCGCAGGAGCCAACGCCATCGTGGTGGGAAAGACCGGACCGAGGAAGAAGCCGAGGACGACGAAGCCGATGCTCGCCGCACTCGACGGCAAGAACCAGGTGAGTGCGGAGGCCACCGTGACCCCGCTGATCGACCCGAGCAGCAGCCCGCCGGGGGTGAGTCGCACCCGCCGGCCGAGCGGGCTGATCAAGAACCTGCCGAGGGTGAGACCGAGCCAGTAACCGCTGAGCGTGTATCCCGCCAGCAGTCGGTGTTGGCCGCGCGCGTCGACCAGGTAGCTGACGCCCCAGTTCCCCACGCCGATTTCGAGGCCGACGTAGACGGCGAGCAGCGTCGCGGCGAGCAGCACGGCTCGCTGGCGCAGTGCGGTGGTCAGTTCAGCGCCACGGGCCTGCTCGGTGGCCTTCGGCCGCACCGGCACCGCGGGATACGCCGAGTGGAACCCGACCATGAGGAACACCGCCGCGATGGCCAGCACCAGCCACACCGTCGTCCAGGCGGTGAAGCCGAGGAGCCACGTCGCCAACAGCGGACCGAGCAACGCGCCGATGCCGAAGAACGCGTGGAGCCGGTTGAGCAGCGGAGTGGCGTCCGGCTGCTCGGCGAGAAAGGCGTTCAGTGCGGATTCGAGCACGCCGGTGCCGTAGCCGGCCACGGCCTGCACCACGACGAACGCGACGAACGGCGGCCGCGCTGCGGTGACGAGCGCGCCCGCGATGAAAAGCCCCGCCCCGAGGACGAGCGCACGCCGCGTCCCCAGCCGATCGATCAGCAGCCCGGTCATGAAGCTGGCGACCACGAAACCGGCCGACCACGTGAAGAACGTCGCCCCGATGGCCGTCTTCGTCACGGCGTAGTCGCGGATCTGGGCAGGGAGCAATACTCCGCCCGCGCCTGCGCTGACTCCGATCAGAGCGAAGGCCGCGAACGCCACGAAGACCGGCGCACGCTCGTAGCGGCGGAGCGCGTGCACGTCGACCTCCAAGCGGGAGATGTCACGATACTGCCGCTAGCTGCGTGCCAGCATGCGCAATACCGCCCGCTCCACTGCGCCCTGTGTCGCCAACCCGTACGACGGCTCGCTGCCGAGCTTGGTCAGATCGCCCGCGACCGTGACACCTTCGTCGAACAACTCGACCACGCGCGGATCGACGTATGACTTGCGGCACACCGCCGGCGTGTTGCCGAGATAGCCGGCAACCTCCCGGTACGCGCGAGCGACGGCACGCTGGCGCGCCGACGCCGACAGCTCACCGCCGAGCGACGACACCGCGAGCGCGACGGCCATCAGAACGGTCGCGTGCCAAGTACGGAAATCCTTCGCGGTCATGTCCAGCGCCGCCAACTCGCGGAGCCGCCGGTTGATGTCATCGCTTCGGACGTCGCGCCAGGCGCCGTCGTCGGCTCGGTAGGCCAGCAACTCCGGCCCGCCGCCGCGGCGGCGTTTCAGTGCCGATACGACGGCGCGCACCTCGTCGTCGAGCACCGTGACGACCCGGCGCTTTCCGCCCTTCGCGTCGTAGTCGAAGACGAGTGCGTCGGCCTCGAGAGTGACGTGGTTCTTGCGCAGTGTCGCCAATCCGTAGGTGCTGTGCTCGTCGGCATAGGCCTCGCCGCCGACGCGGAAGAAGCCGAGGTCGAGAAGCCGCACCGACGCGGCGAGCACCCGATCGCGGTCGAGCTCGGGGTGTGCCAGATCGCGGCTGACCGCCGCACGCAGGTGCGGCAGCTTTGCCGCTACCTCGAGGATGCGATCGTGCTTTTCGGCATCACGCTGCAACCTCCACTGCTCGTGGTAGAGGTACTGGCGCCGCCCGGCGGCATCCGTACCGATCGCCTGAATGTGGCCGTTGGGCCACGGGCAGATCCATACGTCGCGCCAGGCAGGCGGAATGGCCAGCGCCTCTATTCGCCGAAGCGTCTGCGCGTCACGCACCGGTTCGCCGTCCTCGAGCAGGTAACGAAAGCCGCGACCGCACTTACGGCGGCTGATGCCGGAAGCAGGGAAACGCGAACGCCGCAACCGCAACCGTCGCGGCGACGAGGAGTTGCTCAGCTGGCCACCGTCGCGCCCAGTGCCGGCTCGAGTTCCTTGACGAAGAACTCGAAGAATTCCTCCTGCCGCGGACCGATCTGCTCGATGTACAGCTCGTCGAAGCCGGCGTCGGCGTACTTGCGGATGGTCTCCACGTAAGGCTGCGGGTCAGGACCGCACGGCGCGGAGCCCTCGAGCATCTCCGGCTTCACCAGCGTCACCGCCTGCTCGAAGTGTTCCGGTGTCGGCAGGACCTGTGACAGCTCACCGGGCAACGCCGACGTCCCCCAAACCCGATGCGCCGTCTCCAAACCCTCCTCGGCGGAAGGCGCCCAGCAGACCTTGAGACCGGCCTGCATCGGCTTGCCCCGACCGCCGTTGTCACGGAAGGCGGCAACCAGGTCGGCGTCCGGCTTCGTGTTGATGAACCCGTCGCCGATGCGTCCGGCAAGACTTGCCGCCTTCGGCCCGAAGCCGGAAATGAAGACCGGCACAGGTTCGGCCGGCAGTGTGTAGAGGCGCGCGTGCTCGACTCGGTAGTACGTCCCGTCGTGATCTACGACCTCACCGGAGAAGAGTGCGCGGATCACCTCGACCGACTCCTCCAACATCGCAAGGCGCACATCCGCTGACGGCCATGGGTCGCCGAGGATGTGCTCGTTCAACGCCTCGCCGCTGCCGAGACCGAGGGTGAACCGGCCCTCGCTCAGCACCCCGACCGTGGCAGCTGCCTGAGCGATGATCGCCGGGTGGATACGCATGATCGGGCAGGTCACCGCGGTTGCGATCGGCAGGTGAGTCGCTTGGACGACGGCACCCAGCGTCGTCCAGACGAAGGGGCTCTGCCCCTGCTCACCCGTCCACGGGTGGAAGTGATCGGAGATCCACAACCCGCTCATGCCGTGGTCTTGCGCGAGTTGCGCCTGCCGGACCATGGCGCGAGGGTCGAACTCCTCGCTGGCCAAGAAGTAACCGATGCGCATGCTGCCTCCCCGGCGCGGTGCTGGTGTGTGATCGGCGTCTCGTCACGCCGTGGTCGAGGGAACTCCTGCCGGTCTCATTTCCCGCCCTGATACGAAGGCATGCGCAGGCGCCGAAGGAGAAGGGATGTGATCGCGACACGCCGGTGCGTTTAGACGGCGGGAATTGTGGCGACTGTCCGTACAGTCGAACGGCACGCAAACGATCACGCGGCCGATCACAACAGCAGAAGTTTCTTGAGATTCAGGTCATCCTCGGGGTCAACCTCGGCGTCGTAATGGCCGAAGGCACACTACGGGGCTGTATGTCGGGAGGCGATAATGGGCGCAGGTGTGGCCCAGATCGTGGCGCTGCTTGTTTCGACGGTGATCGGCCTACCGTTGTTCTTCTTCGCCCTCATGTCGGCACTCGACCGCTTCGAACAAGCATTGCCGCACGCCGGCGCCGCCACGGCGCAGCTCGCCCAGGCGATCGCGGAGCCCGTTGAGCCTGCCGCCGAGCCGGCCGATGTCGTCTTGTTGCAGCCGAATCCGGTCACGGTGATCATGCCCGCGACCGGCCCGCACGCCGCGGCCGTCTGAAACCCGCCCGCTCGTCAAGCCGGCTCGTCGTCGAGCCCGGTCAGCCGGGCACCCCAGCGATGCACGACCTGCGCGCCGGGCTCCAGCCGGCGTAGCCCCTCGCCCGAGGCGAACGCGTTCGGCGGCCCGGTCATCGGCTCGACGCCGAGCCCCCTGCGCCGCCGGTGCGGGGCTAGGGAGTCACCGGTGAAGATCTCGAACAGCTCGAACGTGTGGTCGCACCACAGTTCGGCCCGCCGACCATCGGCCCCAGTAAGGCGGGTCCACGCGCGACCCTCGTCGTCGCGGCTCAGGTCGCAGAAGGCGTAGTCGATCTCGGTCGCTCCCACCCGCCGCGGCGACGAGAAGTCGAACTCGGTGCCCGCTACCGCAGCGCGGCCGGCGGGGAGCTGCCGCTCGTCGGTCGTGATCCGCGTCGCGGCCGCAAACTGCAACTCGGCGTCGTCGACCAGCCCGTTGCCCGGCGAGAGGTAGGGATGGAAGCCGCACGCCCAGGGCGCGGCTTCACCCCCGACGTTGCGCCCGGTGATCGTTGCCGTCAGCCCGTCGGCGTCCAAGGCGTATTCGATCCGGACGTCGAGGGCGAAGGGATAACCGTCCCGCGGGTGGATCCGGGTGCCGACCACGACCCGCGCCGGGTCGCGCTCGATCGCACGCCAGTTCACCCAGCGCACCAGCCCGTGGATCGCCGTCCGGGTGCGCGGTTCGCTGAGCGGCAACTGGTGCGCCGCGCCGTCGAACTCGTAGCGGCCGTCGCGCAGCCGGTTGGGCCACGGGACGAGAACAGCGCCATGAGCCCCGTCGCAACGCTGGTCGAGCGGATACGGATCGAGGACCGAGCGGCTGCCCACCCGGTACTCGCGGATCCCGCCGCCGACCTCGACGACCGTCGCCTCCTGGTCATGCCACGAGATCACGAACTGCTCACCCGACGGCGCAACCGCGGCGTCGGATGAGCTATCCGAGCCCGGGACGACGGCCGCCTGCGCCACGGGTCACACGCTATGCCGACCGTGGACGGGCTGGCCCACGGTGTGCGGCTCGGTCGCGCCGTCGGCGTAGGGGTCGGTCGGGTACGCCGGATACTCACGTTCGGAATCGGCTGCCGGCCGCCCGTCACCGACCGCGTCATCGCCCTGCGCGTAGTGGCTCTCGCGACCCAGCTCTCGGGCGAGCTGATCGCGCTCGGCCAGCACGGCTTCGTAATTCTCCCGAAGCGCGCGCGCCTCGGCACGACGCCGAGCCGAGCGCCGCCGCTGAAGTGACGAGGAGAAGCTCGCCAACCACAGTGCCAAGAAGAAGATCGCGCTGATGCCGAGGCCGGCCACGAAGACCTCGGCCAGCGTCAGGCTCCCCAGGACGTGACCGAAACCGTGAATCGTGTACGAAGGACCGCCCCAGTCCTCGATGGTCACGACGGCGGCGAACACCGCCGCGGCAGCCGCGATCATTAGGCCGATGATGAGCATCTCGCTCCACCTTTCGTCCGGACGTCTCGCGCGGCGAAACGGATGCCCGCGCGACGCGGGTTCGGCACGCGGGCCACGCCGTACGTGATCTCATTCCCCCGTCGGCCGCGGATCACCCCTCATCAGCCCCGCGCCAGGGCTACTCCGATCGAACCCCGCAACCGCGGCGGCCGCCAGGCCCAAGGCGGCGAAATGCCAGACGAAGTCGACGAGCCCGGCGGCGACGAGGGCCGCGAGCACCGGCCGCCAGCCGGCCCGCCGCCACCAGCCGAGCCGGTGGACGGCGAGCGCGACCAACGCGGCCGCGGCCGCCAACCCGACAACGCCGACACTCAAGGCGATCTCGAGCGGTTCGTCGTGGGCGAAGTAGGCGATGCCGGGCGCCCCCGAGGCCGTACGAGCCGGGAAAGTCGGGTCGGGGCCGGCGCCGAACCAGGGCCGGCGGAGCAGCGCCGTCCAGGCCGAGTGCAGCGTGCCGAGCCGCTGGCTCCAGCTGGCGTCGAGTCCGCTGACGGCGTGGTGCTGCGTGGCGAGCAGCATCCCGCAGATGCCGACGCACCCGAGACAGGCCGACGCCACCACGACGCGGCCGAGCAGGCGAGGCAGCGCAGCCTGCGTCGCCGTCCGCCGCCACCGGCTTGCAGCTGCCGGGGCGCCGGCCGCCACGGCGATCGTTACGACCACCCCGAGCGCGAGCACCCACCCGCGGTCGCCACGACCGCCGTATCGGTGCTGGCCGAGCAGGACGAGGGGCGCGCCGGGAGCCGCGGCCAGCAGCGCCTCCAGCAGGAGCCGCCGCTGCCAAGCCGCCGCCACGAGGACGACGACACCCAAGGCCACGAGACTGCCCCGGCTGTCCGTGGCCACGGTCGCGAGGACGAACGTGGGCCGCAGCACACGCGACGGGATTGCCTCACCTGATGCCAGCGTGCCGATCAGGCACAAGACGAAGAAGAGTCCGGCGGCACTGGGATAGGCGAACGGGCCCGCGAGCCGGAAGGAACGTTCGTCCGGCAAGACCCACCACCCACGACCGGTGGCGAGGGAGGTGAGCCCGAGGACCGCCACGCAGGCGCCGAACCAGACCACGACGTCGCGCAGCGCGGCCCGCCCGTACGGCGGCAAGAGCCGCGCGGCAAGCGCTCCTGCGGCGAGCACGATCATCGTCGAGGGCAGCCGCATGCCGGCGATCCCGGCGCCCGACGCGACGTCCGAGCCGGTCCACCACGCGAGGAGCACGGCCGCCCCCGCAACGATCACCCCGTGGCGGCGCAGCTCGGCGACGGCACCGGGCATCACGAGCGTCAGGCCCGCGACCGCGAACGCCAGCGCGACCGCATCGCCCGGCCGGAACGCGCCCTCACGAAGCACCGAAACAACGACGCACAGGGCAAGGAGCGGCACGCCGGTCGCCCACGTCTGACGAACCATCGATCGCCAGCCGGTGGCCGGCGCGATTTCAGCCGCGGCGAGTTCCATCGACACCGATTATCGGCTGACAACCGGTGGCGCCCGGCGCTTTCCACTCGGTTAGCGTCGTCACCCATGACATCGGGCGAGATTGTCCTGCTGCGGCACGGTGAGACCGAGTGGAGCGCGACCGGCCGTCACACCGGCCGCACCGACGTCCAACTCACGGCGCGGGGTGAAGCGCAGGCGAGAAACGTTGCGCCGCTGATCGCGGCGGAACGCGGCCCGGGCCGCATCACCCGAACGCTCGCGAGCCCCCTGATTCGAGCGTGGCGCACGGCCGAACTCGCCGGCCTGCCCGGCATCGAGGCCGACCCGGATCTCCAGGAGTGGGACTACGGCGCGTGCGAGGGCCTGACGACCGATGAGATCAGGCATCGGCACCCCGGCTGGTTCCTCTGGCGCGACGGCGTCCGCATCGGGAACTCGACGACCGGCGAAACCATCGACGACGTGTCGGCACGCGTTGACGCGGTGATCGAACGAGTCATGCCGTTGTTGGACGCCGGAGACGTGGTGCTTGTCTCGCACGGGCACCTGCTGCGTGTCCTGGTCGCCCGGTGGCTGCATTTGCCAGCGGCGGCCGGTGCGTCGTTCGCGTTGGACACCGCAAGCGTTTCGGTGCTCGGCTTCGAGCACGACGAACCTGTCGTACAGCGATGGAACGTCGTCGCGGCGCTCAGCTGACGGGATGCCCCGACACGTAGGTCACCAGCGGTGGATGCTCACCGCTGGTGACGCTCGCCCGGGTCGTCCCGTGGCGTGCCATCGGGTGCCGGCAGCGAGCCGACGCCGCGAGAGGGGATCGTGACGCCTTGACGGGTGCGGTCGTCGTCGCGGTTCTGCGCCTTGGGCTCGTTCTCCTCGCCGATCAGCTCCGAGTCGTCGTGGGTTCCGGGCAGCGGGCCCTTCTTCAAGGCGCGCGCGGCCATGGACTCTTGAGGCTGCTGGTCTTCGGCTGCGTGCTTCTTCATGGCGAACCTCCTCGCGCCGCGCGTGCCGCACTTGGCACCGTTGGGCATCTGAAGTGATTCCCGCTCAGGCCCCCGTTCACTCGCGGTGGATGCCATCGGCCTTTCGACGTATGGTCGCGACTATGGCCAACGACTCGGCTGCGGCGAAGGCCCGTGACGACGACTTCGCCGGCGCGCAGGAGTGGGTGCCCGACGGCGCAACGCTGGAGGGTCTTCGGCTCGCCGCGCAGGGGTGCCGCGGCTGCCATCTGTATCGGAACGCGACACAGACCGTGTTCAGCTCAGGTTCCGCAACGGCCAGAATCGTCTTCGTCGGTGAACAACCCGGCGACCAAGAGGACCGCCGTGGTGCGCCGTTCGTTGGCCCCGCAGGCAACCTTCTCGACCGCGCGCTGGTGGAGGCCGGGATCGAGCGAGCCGACGCCTACGTCACCAACGCGGTCAAGCACTTCAAGTTCGCGCAGAGCGGGCCGGGCAAGCGGCGCATTCACCAGACACCGGACCAGCGCGAGGTGGTCGCATGCCGTCCGTGGCTGACGGCAGAGCTGGACATCCTCGATCCCGACGTCATCGTGGCGCTGGGAGCGACGGCCGGGAAGGCGCTGATGGGTCCGAGCTTTCGGGTGACCAAGTCGCGCGGAGTGCTGATCGAATGGCCGGTACGCGAGAACGAGGAGGCCGCACGCGCCAACCGGTTCCTTCTCCCCACCATCCATCCGTCAGCGGTGCTGCGAGCCGACGACCGGGAAGGCGCCTACGCGGGCTTCGTGGCGGATCTCCGCGTGGCAGCGCAGGTCCTCGCGTGACCGACACGGCAGATCTCGGCGAGTACCTCGATTCCTTCGTCGTGGCGCCACGGTTCTGCGGCCCACCTCGGTCGGCGAACGGCGGCTACCTCGCAGGCCGGGTCGCGCCCTACGTGCGGGTGACGGACGACGAGCCCCACGTCGAGGTCACGTTGCGAAAGCCGCCACCTCTCGGCGTCCCTCTCGCTGCCGCCCTGACCGCAACCGGGGAGGTCTCGCTCGCTCACGGGGGCACGCTTCTCGCGACGGCACGTGCTACCCGACTTGCCGCGCCCCCGCCGCCGCCGGTCGGCTTCGACGACGCACAGGCAGCCGCGGCGCGCTATGCCGGCCTCGTCGACCACCCCTTCCCGACGTGTTTCGTCTGCGGGCTGGACCGGGCGGACGGCGACGGGTTGCGGCTTGCGCCGGGCAGCGTGACCGCCGGCTCGACCACCGACCCGCTCGTGGCGGCAGCCTGGCGACCGCACCCGTCGCTGACCGAGGGTGCGGACGAGGGTGCGGACGGGGAACGGTTGGCCGCGCGCTTCGTCTGGGCGGCGCTGGACTGCCCGGGCGGCTGGTCGACCAGCCTGGCTGGTCGCCCGATGGTGCTCGGCCGGATGGCCGCCAACGTGCTGGCGACGCCCGTACCGGGCCGGCGCTGCGTGGTGATGGGTCAGTTGCGGGGTCGCGACGGCCGCAAGGCGTTCACGGCGTCCGCCCTCTACAGCGCTGACGGCGAGTTGCTCGCACACGCCGAGGCGACCTGGTTCGAGGTCGACCCGTCCACGCTGAGCCCGGCACCCACGCAGTGATCAGGGCGACAAGCGCTCGACGATCCAGGGCTCGGCGAGGTCGTCATGCCGGTACCGCAGCCGGTCGTGCATCCGCGACCGGCGCCCCTGCCAGAACTCGAGGGTGTAGGGCGTGACCCGGTAGCCACCCCAGTACTCGGGTGCGGGAATCTCCTCGACGCCGGTGAATCGTTCCGCTACCTCGGCGAACCGAGCGTCGAGCCAATCGCGGCCGGCAACGACCCTTGACTGCCCCTCGCTCGCCCAGGCGCCGAGCTGCGAATCGCGCGGTCGCTGCTCGAAATACGCGACTGTCTCGGCGCGACTGACGCTGCTCGCGACGCCGGTCACCACCACCTGGCGACCGATGCAAGACCAGGGAAAGCACAAGCTGGCGCGTGGGTTCGCGGCCAGCTCCGTTCCCTTGCGCGAACCGTAGTTGGTGAAGAACACGAAGCCGCCGGCGTCCAGGCCCTTCAGCAAGACGTGCCGGCTGCTCGGCTGCCCGTCGCGCGCAACAGTCGAGAGCACCATGGCGTTCGGCTCGGGCACACCCAACTCCAGCACCTCGTCGAGCCACCGGGAGAACTGGACGATCGGGTCAGGGTCGAGCGCTGCCTCGTCGAGCCCGACGTCGGCGTAGTGCGCCCGCAATGCCGCGAGCCGGGCCGGGCCCGCGGGGGCGACCTCGCGCTGCCCTGCCGCGCTGCCGGCTGAATCGACGGCTGGGTCGCTGCCGGAATTGTCGTCCAGCGGCCCTACGTCGTCGTGAGACATGGTCTGATCATCCCGTACGCCGAATTGCCCCGCGATTCGCCCGGGCTGAACATCGCGAGATATTGCCGGCCCGAAGTTGCCCCCGCCGCTCGCACGACCCGCCGCAGCGGGGAGAATGGCTGAGGCCGCTGAGCGGTGCGCAGGCAGGCGAGGACACTTGGGCAGCGACGAAAGCAGAGGGAGCAACGCTGATGGCAGATTTCATCCCCGGCCTAGAAGGCGTGGTCGCGTTCGAGACCGAGATCGCCGAGCCGGACAAGGACGGTGGGTCGCTGCGCTATCGCGGCGTCGACATCGAAGGTCTCGTCGGCAAGACCTCCTTCAGCGATGTGTGGGGCCTGCTCGTCGACAACTCGTTCACCCCGGGACTACCGCCCTTCAACAACCTCGAACTCCCCGTGCACTCCGGTGACGTCCGGGTCGACGTCCAGGCCGGTCTCGCGACGCTGGCGCCACAACTCGGCTTCAAGCCGGTGCTCGACCTCGACGACACGCAGGTGCGCGACGAGCTGGCTCAGACGTCGGTGACCGCGCTCTCGTACGTAGCGCAGTCGGCGCGCGGCGATCTGCCGGCGGTCCCGCAAGCGGAGGTCGACAAGGGCCGTACCGCCGTCGAGCAGTTCCTGCTGCGCTGGCACGGCGAGGTCGACCCGTTGCAGGCGAGGGCTCTCGACGCCTACTGGGTGTCGGCCGCCGAGCACGGCATGAATGCCTCGACGTTCACCGCCCGGGTGGTCGCCTCGACGGGCGCCGATGTCGCCGCGTCGCTGTCGGCGGCGATCGGCGCGATGTCCGGGCCGCTGCACGGTGGCGCGCCGACCCGGGTGCTGCACATGGTCGAGGACGTCGAGAAGACCGGCGACGCCGAGGGTTACATCAAGGGCATCCTTGACCGCCACGAGCGCCTGATGGGCTTCGGTCACCGGGTCTACCGCGCCGAAGACCCTCGCGCGCGGGTGCTCCGGCGCACCGCCAAGGAGCTCAACTCGCCGCACTACGAGGCCGCGGCCGCACTGGAGCAGGCGGCGCTGACCGAGCTTCGCACCCGGCGACCCGACCGCCCCATCGAGACCAACGTCGAGTTCTGGGCGGCGCTCATGCTCGACCTCGCGCAAGTGCCGGCGCACATGTTCGCCGCGATGTTCACCTGCGCCCGGGTGGCCGGCTGGAGCGCGCACGTGCTCGAGCAGAAGCGCACCGGCAGGCTGGTGCGACCGACCGCCAACTACATCGGGCCGAGCACCCGCCCGCCGTCGTCCGTGCCGGGCTGGGACGTCGCTCAGCGCCACGCCTGAGCGATCGGCCGGCCGGCGCGCGACAGTCCGCCGGCCCTGACGCCGGCATACCGTCGCGCCGTCGCGCCGTCGCAGGATGCTCGGCGTTATCGCGGGCCCGGGCGGCTACGGCTGCCTGAAACCTGCGACAATGGGCGCACGGCAGCGTCGCCGATCCCCCTCGAAGCCCGACCAGGGAGCTTTCCGTGACCGACGCGACCCCCAAGATCGACATTCCGACCGATCTCAAGCCCAAGGACGGCCGGTTCGGCTCCGGTCCGTCGAAGGTCCGACCGGAATCCGTCGCCGCGCTCGCGGCCACCGGGACCAGCTTCCTCGGCACCTCCCATCGGCGCCCGGCGGTGAAGAACGTCGTCGGCCGGGTGCGCGCAGGTCTCACCCAGCTCTTCGACCTGCCTGACGGCTACGAGGTCGTGCTGGGCAACGGTGGCGCAACGGCCTTTTGGGACATCGCCACCTTCAACCTCATCCGCGAGCGGTCTCAGCACCTGAGCTTCGGTGAGTTCTCCAGCAAGTTCGCCGCGGCCGCCAAGTCGGCGCCGTTCCTCGCCGAGCCGACCGTCGTGAAGTCCGACCCCGGCACCCACCCGTGGCCGACGTCCGAGGCGGGTATCGACGCCTACGCGCTCACCCACAACGAGACCTCCACCGGCGTGATGATGCCGATCAAGCGGGTCGAGGGCGCCGACGACAGCGCGCTCGTGATCGTCGACGCGACATCGGCCGCCGGTGGTCTGCCGGTCGACGTAACCGAATCCGACGTCTACTACTTCTCACCGCAGAAGTGCTTTGCTTCGGACGGCGGGTTGTGGCTCGCCGTGATGTCGCCCGCCGCGATCGAGCGGGTCGCGAAGATCAAAGAGTCCGGGCGGTGGATTCCCACGTCGTATGACCTCACGACGGCGATCGACAACAGCCGCCTCGACCAGACGTACAACACTCCTGCGCTCGTCACGTTGTGGTTGTTGGCCGACCAGCTCGACTGGATGAACGGCAACGGCGGTCTCGCGTTCACAACCGGACGCACTGCCGACTCCGCGCAGCGGCTCTACACCTGGGCCGAAAAGAGCGACTACGCGACGCCGTTCGTCGTAGCGCCCGACGAGCGTTCGCACGTCGTCGGCACGATCGACTTCGACGATGCGATCGACGCCGACCAGGTGGCGAAGGTGCTCCGCGCGAACGGGATCCTCGACACCGAGCCCTACCGCAAGCTGGGCAGAAACCAGCTGCGAATCGCGATGTTCCCCGCCATCGATCCGGCCGACGTGGAAGCGTTGACGGCGTGCATCGACTTCGTCACGGCCGGCCTGACCTGACTGGCCGGCCTGACCTGACCGGCAGGGCTGACGCAACTGGCAGGGCTGACCTGGCCGGCGGGGCTCAGCTGATCGGCGCTTCTGTCGATGTAAGCGGCGTGAACTCCCCCGCTCATACGACGTTGGTCCGCGACCGGGTCACCTGGCTCGCCTACAGCCAGTTCGCGTTGTTCGGCTACTTCCTGTACTCGTTCACCCCTTCCGTGGACTTGCTGCGCGACGACGAACACACCAGCCGGGCCATTTCTGCGCTGCACGGCACCGGCCTCGCGGTTGGCTCGGTGGCCGTCGGCCTGGTGGCGCCCCGGCTCGTCCGACGGTTCGGCCGGCGGGTGATGGTGTGGTCCAGCTTGGCGACGATGTGCGCGGGCGTGCTGGTCTTGACGTCGTGCCGCATCGTGCCCGTCACCATCGCCGGGGCGGTGATCGCCAGCTTTGGCGGCACGCTGTTGTGCAACCTCGGGGCGGCGATCCTGACCGCGCATCACGCGGGCTCCGCCGGTGGCGCGGCGGTCACCGAGGGCACCGGCCTCGGCTCCGGTCTCGGCATCTTCGCGCCCCTGCTGCTCGCCGGGGCGATAGCGCTCCACCTCGGGTGGCGCGCCGGCATGCTGCTGGTGGTCGTCTTCGCCGTCGCGATGGCCCTCGCCTTCGGCCGGTCGGTACAGCCACCCGACGACCCGAACGCGGCGGTGTTGCACGCCACCCGCACCAAAGTTCGACTACCACGCGAGTTCTGGCGCGCGAGCGGTGTGCTTGTCATGACGACGGCGATCGAGTTCTCGCTCACGATCTGGAGTTCGGACGTGCTGCGCACTCACGACGGCCTGTCCAAGGGAACCGCCACGGCCGGGGTCACCGCGATCGTCGTCGGAATGACGCTGGGGCGCCTGCTTTCCGGCCGGCTCGCGCTGCGCTACCACATCGACACGCTGCTGCTCGGCGCCTTCGGTCTGACACTCGTCGGCTTCGCGCTGTTCTGGGCTGCGTCCAGTGCCGTCCCGGCGTTCATCGGGCTCCTGGTGACCGGTGCCGGCGTCGCTTTGCACTACCCGCTCGCCGTCACCCGAGTGATTCGCTACGCCGAGGGCCACGCCGACCTCGCCCTCTCCTACGCAACCCTCGGCTCCGGCGCCGCCGTCGCGATAGCACCGTTCACACTCGGCGCCCTCGCCGACCACATCGGCTCGCACACCGCCATGCTCGTCGTCCCCTTCTTCGTCGCGCTCGCTGTCGCGGGCGTCGCGACCGCCCGGCGTCCGTCCGTTCCGGCGCCGGTGCTCGTCGCGCCGGTGCCGGCGGCGCACTAGCGGCCGGCCGCGACGCGATCCCGGCCCGGTGCCGGACCCGGCTGGTATGGAGCAGGCGACTGCGTGGCAGGGTGGCGGTATGGAGTACACGAACCTGGGCCGGACCGGCCTGCGAGTGAGCCGCCTGTGCCTCGGCACGATGAACTTCGGCGTGACCACCGAGGTCGACGAGAGCCACGCGATCATGGACCGCGCCCACGAGCACGGGATCAACTTCTTCGACACCGCGAACGTCTACGGCTGGGGTGAGAACCGCGGTCGCACGGAGTCGATCATCGGGAATTGGTTCTCCCGCGGCGGCGGGCGCCGCGAACGTACCGTGATCGCCACGAAGCTGTACGGCGACATGGGCGAGTGGCCCAACGAAGGCAAGCTGTCCGCGCTGAACATCCGCCGGGCTTGCGAGGCCTCGCTCAAGCGGTTGCAGACCGACTACATCGACCTGTACCAGATGCACCACATCGACCGCGCGACGCCGTGGGATGAGATTCTGGGAAGCCTTCGACGTCCTTCGCACCCAAGGGAAGATCGTCTACGCCGGCTCGTCGAACTTCGCCGGCTGGCACATCGCCAAGGCGCAGGAAGCCGCGCGACGCCGCAACTACAACGGCCTCGTCGCAGAGCAGTCCCTGTACAACCTGGCCGAGCGAAGCATCGAACTCGAAGTGCTGCCCGCCGCGCTCGACTACGGGCTCGGCGTCATCCCGTGGAGCCCGCTGCACGGCGGGCTGCTCGGAGGCATCCTGCGCAAGCAGCGCGAGGGCCGCGACCAGGGGCGCAGCGCCAGCGGACGCGCGGCCGACACGCTCGCCGAGTTGCGCGACGCAGTCGAAGGCTACGAAGCGTTCTGCGACGAGTTCGGCGAAGACCCGGCGAACGTGGCACTCGCCTGGCTACTGCACCAACCCGCCGTAACCGCCCCGATCATCGGGCCGCGCACCATCGATCAGCTGGACGGCGCGTTGCGGGCGCTCGACCTCGAACTCGACGAGAAGGCGCTCGCCCGCCTCGACGAGGTCTGGCCCGGACCGGGCGGCGCCGCACCGGAGGCCTACGCCTGGTAGCGGGCCTGGTAGCGGGCCTAGTAGCGGGCCTAGTAGCGGGCCTGGCAACGCGCGGTCATGCTCCGGCTGCGCGCAGCCGCTGCGCCATGCTCTTGAGCAGTTTGCGGTCGAGTCGTGGCATCGAGTCGACCACCGACCAGAACTCGCGAGCGCCCAACAGCACGGTCGTCGTCGGCGCGGTCGTGGTCACCGTCGCCGTGCGGGGTCCCGGATCGAGCAATGCGAGCTCGCCGACGTAGTCGCCCGCACCGAGCTTCGCGACGACCCGGCCACCACGGACCACCTCGACCTGTCCTTCGACGATGACCAGGAACTCATAGCCGAACCCGCCCTCCTCCATGAGGGTTTCGCCGGCGGGGAAGTCGAGAACCTCGGCTACCTTCGCGAGCGCGTTCAACTCCCGCTTCGAACAGCCCGCGAACAACGGCACGGTCGCCAGAAGGTCCTGGCGTTGGTTTCGAGGCATGAGGACTCCGGTGGTGGGTGCGAGGTTCCCGACAGTCTGCTGGGGAGTGACTGCCAGCGTCAACGCACCGGCTCGGTACGCGGGAGCAACGGCCAGCTTGCGAGCACCTCGTGCCGCGGCTGCGCTCCGAGATGGCTGCGTACCAAGTGCAGCTCTGACGCCGTCCAGCTCGGGCCCTGGTAGCCGGCAAGCGCAGCAACGACCGGGCGGACGTCGACGGGCCGCCGTCCCTTTGCTCGGGCGACGGTCAGGTGCGGGCGGTAACGGCGCTCCTCGACGTCCAAGCCGATTCGGCGACCTGCAGCGCCGCAACTGCCGGCGAGCTTCACGAGCTGCGCACCCGAGCCGGCGGCGGACTCGGCGACGGGCTCGTCACCTGGCCCGGCGACGCCGACCCACACCACCGACGCCTGCGCTGGCCTACCGAACGCACCGGCTCCGCTGAGCTGGAGGTCGATCGCGTGGTGCCGTTGCGCGACGCGCATCAACCGGGTTTGCAGAGGCGGCTCGCGGTCGTCGTCGATGTCGCCGAAGAACGCCAGAGTCAGGTGCCACAGCTGCGGTTGCGTCCAGCGCAGCTCCGCAACACAGCGGCCGACATTGCTGTTGCGGACCGCGTCGAGGGCGGCAGCGAGGTGGCTCACCGCTTCCGGCGATGGTGTGACTGCGGCAAAGACGCGCATGGCTGTGCGGCTGTCACGTGCCGAGATGGAAGGTGAACACCTTGTCGGCGTGGATGCGGGCGGCGACGGCGTCGGTTGCATCGAGCCACTCGGCGAAGGCGGGGCCCTGCTTCGGAACGTAGTGGTCGAGCATCGCTTGGCGCAGCTCGTCGTCGTCGGCAAGGTCGTACAGCGACGCGGTGCCGTGCACGGTCACCGCGAGTTCTTCGCCTGGCAGGTAGGTGGCACTGACAGCGGGCCGTGCAGCGAGATGGCGCATCCGCACCGACTCTCGGCCGGAGCTGAAGTAGAAGGACCCATGCAGGAAGTAGCCGTCGACGGGCCCCGCCAGCGGGCGGCCGTCAGCGGTCGTCGTCGCGACGACGAGCAGGCACATGCCGGTGAGGCGTTCACTCACCTGCGCTGCCGTCAGCCGGCGGTCGTCGGTGATGATGCCGCGCAGGTGCGGGCCAGCGGCTGCGTCGCTGGCGTCGAGCAGGCGCTGGAGCTCGGCCAGTTCCGTCGGCGTCTCGTGCATGGTGCGATTTCACCACACGCTGCGGACGCCGGTCGACCTGCTCTTCGTACCGTGAAGATGTCGTCCGAGCAGAGTTCCCCACAGGTCGCTTTTCCTTAATCCACAGGTTCTTTCGCACTTGCGAACGAAAGCGGAGTTGTCAGCTGCTCGGGTAGCTTGACCCGCATGTCGTTGCAGCCGGAGTCGAGCCATCCCGCGGTCGAGGGCGTGGCCGGGCTGCATGCTGCGCTCGATCAGGTGAGCGAGGCGAACCTGTGGTCGCTGTCGACGGCCGAGCTCGGCCGGTTGGTCGTGGCGAGCGAGAGAGCGGCCAGGCGGTTGGCTGCCCTGCAGGTGAAGCTCACCGCGCAGGCCGAGACAGCGCGAGTATCCGAGCACGAAGGGGCGACCTCACTGCCGGCGTGGCTGAAGGCGGCGGCCGACGTGCCCGTCGCCACCACGCGGGCACGGTTGCGTCTCCACGACTCCCTGCGCAGCCGCCGCCACGCGGCGGGCGCCTTTGCGGCCGGTGAGGTGTCGATGGAGGCTGCCCAGGCAATCTGTACGGCGATGGAGCAACTGCCTCCTGAAGTACCCGCCCGATTGAACGAGCGGGTCGAAAGACTCCTGGTCGAGGTGGCAAGCGAAGAGGGCACTGCAGCCGTCGTCCGCCGCGCTGCCGAGATCGGGCATCGGTTCGCGCCAGACGCTCTCGAGCAGGCCGAAGCTCGGCAACGCGAACAGACTCGGCTCAGGCTCGTGCAGCGCCACGACGGCACGGTGGCATTGCACGGAGTGCTCGACAAGGAGTCCGGGGCACTCGCGTGGGCCGTGCTCGGCCCGCATGCTGTGCCGGCGCCGTCGAGCGACGGGGTCCCTGACACTCGCGACGCCGAGACCCGATACGGCGAAGCATTCGTGCAGGTGCTCCGGTTGGCGAGTGCCGCGTCGCCGTCCGTGCGCGGTGAGCCGCCACACCTGCACGTCACGATCGGTCTCGACGGGCTGCAAGGCTGGCTCAACGCGGCTCCGGGCCGGCTCGAGAACGGTGTACCGCTTTCGGCGGGCGCCGCTCGACGCCTCGCATGCGACGCCGTTGTCATTCCGGTCGTTCTCGGCGCCGCGAGCGAGCCGCTCGATGTCGGCAGGGCCACGCGGCTGGTGCCATTACCGATGCGCCGAGCACTTGCGGTTCGCGACCAGGGCTGCGCGATGCCCGGGTGTGAGCGGCCGACGTCCTGGTGCGACGCGCACCATTGCCGGCCCTGGATGGAGGGCGGGGAAACGGCATTGCACAATCTTGTGCTCCTGTGCGAACGCCACCATGGCGTCGTCCACCACGACGGCTGGCGGGTCGAGATCATCGAGGGCCGACCCTGGTTCACACCTCCGGGGTGGCTCGACCCGCACCGGAACCCGCGATTGCACACGCGGTTCAAGACGCGGGATTTCGACCCGTAACGCTACCGGGATCGGACGTCGGCGAGAGTGCCCTCGACGACCTCTGCGTCGCTGAGCACGCGGCCATGGATCAATCTCGGCGTGAACTCCGGCAACCGCACCCCGCTGCGCCGCATATGGACGACGGCGAGGACGAGCGAGGCGGACGCCGCGATGAGACCTTCGCTGACCAGAGTGGCACGCGGGCCGAGCGCTCCACCGAACCAGCCGATCAGCAGCGATCCGATCGGCGCACCACCGGTGAACACGGTGACGTAGATCGCCATCGCTCGACCCTGCATGTGCGGTGCGGAGCCGAGCTGAACGCTTGCGTTGCACGACGTCGTGAAGACGATCACGACGCCTCCTACGACCACCAAAGCGGCGAGGAACAGTGGGTACGTCGGCACCAGCCCCAGCCCGGCCTCCATCAGGCCGAAGAGCACGGCCAGGGTGAAGATGAATCGCAACCTGGGCCGGCGCTTGCGACGTGCCGAGTACAGGGCTCCGGCCAACGCGCCCAGCGCCTGGGCCGCCGACAGCATGCCGTACGTTCCGGCGCCGCGGTGGAACGCCGCGCGCGCCATCAGCGCGTTCGTGATCTGGAAGTTCAGACCGAACGTGGCGACGAAGGCGATCAGCGCGATCGGCAGGTAGATCTCGGGGTGCTGGCGCACATAACGGAAGCCGTCGCGAAGCTGCCCGGCCGAGCGGGCGACCCGCGGCGCTGCTCGCAGCTCGCTCGGGCGCATGGCCAGCATGCTGGCGATCACGGCAAGGTAGCTGATCGCGTTGACGAAGAACGCCGGGGCTGCGCCGACCGCCTCGATGAGGAGCCCCGCCACCGCGGGACCGATGAGGCGCGCTCCGTTGAAGGTCGCCGAGTTCAAACTCACCGCGTTCTGCAAGCGGTCGCGCCCGACCATCTCGACGACGAAGGCCTGCCGCGCGGGCATGTCGAGGGCCGACGCGACGCCGAAGAGCAAGGCGATCAAGCAGATTGACCACAACGCGATGGCGTGTGTCGCGATCAGAACCCCGCTGACGAGCGACAGCGCGGCCATCGCGCTCTGCGTGATGACAAGCACCTGCCGCTTCGCGTACCGGTCGGCAAGCAGGCCACCGTGCATGCCCAACGCCAGCGTCGGCAAGAACTGAAGGGCGGTCACGAATCCGAGCGCAAGGCTGCTGTCGTGAGTGAGGATGTGGTAGACGAGCCAGTCCTGGGTGACTCGCGCCATCCAGGTGCCGGTGTTCGAGACCAGTTGTCCACCTGCATACAACCTGTAGTTGCGCACCTGCAGGGCGCGGAACATGCCTTTCACCATCGCGTCACCACTGGGCCAGTCGATCAAGCAGCGGTGCGACTTCGGCGAGCAGAGCGCGCTCGTCGGGAGAAAGCTCCTGTATCCGGCCTGCGAGCCACTGCTCACGACGCCGGCGGTCCTCACGAAGCAGCTGCGTGCCCTGCGCGCTGATCGCGACGACCACGTGCCGCCGGTCTGCGTCGTCAGTGGCGCGGACGACGAGCCCGCGCTCCTCGAGATTGGCAACCGTGCGGGTCATGGACGGCGGCTGCACCCGCTCGTGCGCCGCAAGCGCGCCGAGCATCATGGCGCCGTGCCGGTCCAAGGTGCCCAGGGCCGACAACTGGCTCAGCGGCAAACCCTCGTCGGGCCGTTCCGCGCGCAAGCGCCGCACCAGGCGCGTCAAGGAGATGCGCAGCTCGCTGGCGAGGTCTTGGGTCGCTTTCGTCGCACTGGCAGTCGGCATAGACAGTTAGCATAGCTCATTAGCCTTGCTAACTATTCCCCAACGCAGACTCGCGTAGGCTCCCGGCGTGACCCCCGCCCGCCGCTGGCCAACCCCCCGCCGGCGACCGACCCCCCGTCGCCGTCCGACCCCCCGTCGCCGTCCGGCACCGAACCGCCGCCCCGCCCCACCGCCGATGCAGACCAACGAGTTCGCCCCGGTGATCGCGTGCACGATGTGCTGGCTGATCGCCTCCGCGGTGCTCGCCGTCGAGCATCACTCGATGGCCGCCCGGGGCGAGGGTTGGTGGCTGTGGGTGGGCGTGAGCGGGTTCGGCCTCGGGTTGTGGGGGCTTTCGCTCCTTGCCCTGCGGCACCGCAGCCTGCGCCGCCGCCGCTAGCGACGGCCCGAGCTCAGCCCGGGCCGTCGAGGTCGGCCTCGGCCTGAAGCAGTGTTGCCAACTCGGGTGAGCGGAGCAGTTCGGTTTCGAGATGGCGCCGCGACCAGTCGCCGTCGCGCCAAGCGAGCCCCCGACCACTGCCGAACTCGTGCATGTGCGCGTCGACGTGCAACTCGCCGTCGCGCAATCGCCACGCCACGTGTTGTGGCGTCCCGTCGACGTCCGCGACGAGCAACCTCTCGTGGACGACGTGATCGCCCCGCGCTTCGCCGGTACTCAGCACAGCGAAGCCGCCGAGTTCGGTTGCCAGCGGCAGGTCGAGCAGGTCCGCAAGCCGCACCGCATCGGAGAGTGACGCCGGGACGACTCCGTAGTTCCCGAGCAGCGGCAGGAGGTCCGGGGCATCGACGATGACCGCCTCCTGCGCCGCGACGACGACCAGCCGGCCGTCACGCACCGCACGCAATGATGCGGGCGGCTCGCGCGGCTCCACGCGGGCGTACAGTGCGCACACCTGCGCTCGGGTGACCGCTCGTGCAGGGTCGGCCAGCCGCTGCATCAGGTCGTCGGGGTCGGCGTCCTCCACCGAACGCAGCGCGCCGGCAGCAGCGAGGAACTCGTCGTCCAACTCGGTGTCGACGACGTCGTAGAGGCCTTCGAGCAACGGATCGCTTTCCGCCACGCGCCCCTCGACGACGTGATGGGAGCGCAACCACCACGCCGTATACGGCAGCACCCGCGCCCGGGCGCTCGGCGTCGTCACGATCGCCGGCTCGACGACCGCCGCCCGCAGCGGTGTGGCGGCAAGCAGTCGCAGCGCGGCGGGCCATGCGTCGTCGCGCACCAGCTCCAGATCGCGCACGGCCAACAACTCGGCGAGCACGGCCGGCTCGTCCGCCGGCAGGGCAGCGGTCACGTCGTCGAAATAGTCCTGCTCGCCGTCGAGGTCATGCTCGGCGGCCACCATATCGTCGGCCCGTACCAGCGCGAACGTGTCGAGCACTCCGGCAGCCGTGAGAACCGCCGGCCCCCAACGCTCGACCACGTCGTCCGCGACGACACCGAACGGCGAGTCGTCGACGACGACCGAAGCCAACGAACCGCCCGGGAGTAACAGTTCGCCTGCTGAGTAAAGCTCACCGTCGTCACCCCGCAGCGCCAGCTCGGAGAGCGCGGGATACTCGCCCGGTTGCGCCCCGGCCGCCTGCACCAGCTGAAGGACGACGGTTGCTATCTCGTCCGGATCATCGGCGTCGTAGGAGTGCTCGATCGCCGCCTGCACCCGGTCGTCTGCGAGCAGTGCTGCCGGATCAGGATCGCTCGCGCCGAGCCTCAGCAGGAGAGGATGTGCAGCCTCGTCCGCGATCGAGCGCAGCCCGAGAGCGCCGAGGTCGGTAGTGGTCGGCATGACCAGCCCTCGCGGCGAGCGCGCGAGACCTCCTGCCGCCAACGGAACCGGCAGCCCGGCGAGCATGTCGGTAGGCAGCGCCGCGCGCGACAACGCCTCGTAGAGTTCACGCCACCACCCCGGCGCGCGGTCGACCGCGGCCAGCTCGTCCAGGACCTGTTCGAGCCCGACACGACGCACGCCGAGCACGGCGAACGCGCGCTCGGCGCCGAACCGCCGTTGCATCCATGCCGCGGGCACGAGCAGCGGCACAGCCTCGCCGAGAACGCCTGCCAAGCGCTCGTCTGCCGCGAGTGACGGATCGTCGAGTGCAATCACTTCGTCCGGACGCCGACGGCCGCCGTCGACGTCGACGAGCAGCGGAACCTGCCGTAACCGCGAGACGATGCGGGCCTGCAACTCCGCGTCGATCACCCCACCCGGCACATGTGTCGGAACGAGAGACAGTGCAGCCGGTGCAGGTGGCAACTCGCGCACGAGTTCGGCGTAGCAATCGGCGGCACGGTCGAGGAGGTAGTCACGTAAAGGTCCGGGCGCGACATGGCGGCGCCCGGGATCGAGCGGCAGTGGCGCGATGAGCAGCGCCGGCAACGACAGCGGCTCGTCGGTAGGTGTCGGGGCGTGGACGACGGCCGCCACCCCCGCCGGTAGCGGCAACGGTTGCCCGTGGTCGTCCACCGGCACAGCCCAGGTCAGCGCGTACTCGGGCCGCTCGCGTTCCTCGACCGGTCGGTCGCGCAGCAGGTGCGGCTCGATCGTGCCCATGCTGCTGTACGTGTGCCAGCTCACGCCGTCGACGACGACGTTCCCGCCCCCTGCGCTGCGTGCATGCAGGGCGCGACGCTGATCGGCGAATCGCAGCTCGACTTCGCGCAGCGCCGGCAGCATCAACAACAACGCAGCATCGACGTCGTCGAGCAGTCGGCGCACCAGTTCGGCGGCCGCACGGTCCTTCAGCGGTAGCACCACCTGGGTGTCGAAGCCCGCCGGTGGTCGCGCGTTCTGCGGCCCGGGATATGGCAACCGCAAGACAGGGACGGCGTCACCGCGCCTCGCGAGCTCGTCACGCAATGAGACGACGCTCGACAGTTCGTCGAGAACTCGCGCCCGCGACCAGGCGACGGCGGCGACACCTGCGGAGGACGACGAGACGATCATCGGTTCGTCGCTGACCGCGAGCACCGCGGCGAAGCCCACCCCGAACCGACCGACCGTTCCGGCCGCCACCCCGACGTCTCCGTCGCGCTTCGCGCTGGCCCGCAACGTCGACGCGGCTTCGACCCCTGCCGCGTCGAGCGGCGCGCCGGTGTTGGCGACCCGCAGCTCGTCGTCGTCGAGTTCGATCAGCAGCTTTCCAGCGACGCCGGCGCGGGAGGCCGCGTCCGCGGCGTTTTGCGCCAGCTCGACGATCACGCGATCGCGATAGGCGCCAAGTACCAGGTCTTCCTCGGCGTTCGCATCTTCACGAAACCGGGCCGGCGATGCCTGCCAGGCAGCGATCACCCGGGCGCGCAGCGCCGCGGTGTCGAAGGGATCGTTCAGAGGAGATCCGCGTCGCCGGGCCCGGCGAGCTGCTCGGCGTCCGGGTCGGCCTGTAGCTCGGCCTGTGGTTCGGCGCCCGGCTCGGCCTCTGACTCGGCCTCTGACTCGGCCTCTGACTGGACGCCCGGCTCGGCCTGTGGTTCGGCGTCGGGCAGCTCAGCAACGTCGTCGGGTACAGCCTGCGTCTCGGCCACCGGCCGATCATCCGCGCGAGGCTCGTTGTGCACGACGAGCACCTCGGAATGTGCACCGCAACCGTGGTCGAACGACACCACGCGCCCGTCGTCTGGCGCCAACTCGTTCGCGCACACGCCGAACACCCGGCCAAGCGCACCACGCATCAACACGAGAAAGCCGCACGAAGCACAGGCGAGATCGGCAGCTTGGGCGATCGGGGCCTGCGGGCCGTGCTCGCCGTCGTACCAACGCTCCGCGGCCTCGTCGCGGCCGGCAAGGGAGAGAACTCGCGGCCGACCCAACCACAAGTCATCGACAATTGCGCCGAGCGCCTCCCGGTCGTCGCTATCGTCAGTCTCGTCATGCGGCGCAACGGCGGCATACCCGGGATCGAGACGAGGGTCGTCGGCGGCTGTCGGCAACAGGTCGCCCACGCCGAGGTCGCCGGCTTGCAACCGATCCGTCCATGGCACCCACGGCGGAGCCAGCAACGCCCCAGGCCCGGGCAACAGCACCACTTCATCGATCGTGACGTGCTTGGCGCGCGGAGCGCGCACTACGGTCACCGCCCAGCGCCACCCGATGTAGCCGCGCTCGTTGCAGTCGAAATAGTGGGTGGCGATGCGCTCTCCGTCGGCCTCCACGCCGACGTGATCACCGACCGAGTCCGCACCCGCGACCTGCCGCGCTGCTTGCAGCGCCACCTCGACGGCCGCCGCGCAAATCTCGTCGGGCACAGGCGACGGCGCCTTCGTTTGCACCGGCTCCGGCGCGTGAGTCAACTGGGCAGCAGGCGAGAAGTCAGTCACGTTGCAGATTCTCGCATGCATCGCGTTGTCGGCCAGCGGGTAGTTGACTGATCCCATGGCCGATCCACGGCACCAGGGCCGTCACCGGGGTGACAGCGCCTACCGCCCACTGGGCGGAGCCGACCACGATTCACCGGGCGCTGCCGATCACCGCCCGCCGGCCGATCGAGTCACACCCGTCCAGGGCACGCTGCGCGGAGTCGCACGAACCGGGCGGGCATTCGGGCACGCGGGCGCCGCAACAGGGCGCTGGTTCGTGCGCTCGACCCGGGCAGAAGGTGCCGACGCCTCCGGCTTGGCCAACCTCATCGATCTTCACGCGATCCAAAGTGCCGGCGACGCGATGCTCACCGTGGCACTCGCCAACACTCTGTTCTTCTCGGTGG
Organism: uncultured Actinomycetes bacterium; assembly: GCA_963782965.1. Taxonomy (GTDB): domain Bacteria; phylum Actinomycetota; class Actinomycetes; order Acidothermales; family Acidothermaceae; genus CAWALV01. Next base: position 502,876 of record CAWALV010000002.1, on the reverse strand, counting down.
ACGTCCACGAGGCGCGCAGCCGGGTTGCGCTCTACCTACTGGTCACGATGGCGCCGTTCGCCCTCGTGGCCCCCGTCGTCGGACCCTTACTCGACCACTTCCGGCACGGCCGCCGGCTCGCGCTGGCCGCGACCCTCGTCGGCCGCGCGTTCTTGGCTTGGGTGATCGCGGGCGCCGTCGGCTCCAAAGGCGGCTTCGCCCTGTACCCGGCCGCATTCGGTGCCCTTGTGCTCTCCAAGGCGTACGGCGTCTCGCGCAGCGCCGTCGTCCCGCGCGTGTTGCCACCGACGTTCACGCTCGTCCGCGGCAACGCCCGCCTCACGCTGTGGGGCGTGCTCGGCGGGACGATCGCCGCCCCGATCGCCCAGGGGCTGAGCTGGGTCAGCGGCGGACCCTCCGTAACACTTCGCATCACCGCGATCGTCTACCTCAGTGGCAGCGCGTTCGCATTCCGCTTGCCGGCCCGCGTCGATTCGAGCGTGGGCGAGTCGCGATTGCGTCGGCGTCGGCAGCCAGGCGAAGACGCCGAGACAGACGACACATACGACACATACAACAAGGACGGCAGGGATCCACTAACGACGCGAGACGCGCCGCCGCGGCCGTCGTTGGTGCGCCGGTTACTGCCACCGCTTCGCGGCGTCGGGCCGAGGTTGCCCACCATGCTCCGGGCCAACGCCGGCCTGCGCGCCTTCAGCGGCTTCGTCACGCTCTTCCTCGCTTTCCTGATCCGCACCAAACCACTCGGCGTCTTCAGCCCCAACATCGACCTGGGCATCATCGTCGCGGCGGCAGCGGCCGGCAGCATCCTCGGCACGACGATCGGTGCGTGGATGAAGTCGCTGCGACCTGAACCGCTGGTGCTCGTGGCGCTGGCATCCGTGGCCACGGCCGGCGTATGCGCGGCCATCTGGTTCGGCCTGCTCACGGCGGCGATCGCGATCCTCGCGGCCAACGTCAGCCAGTCCATCGGCAAGCTGGGACTCGACGCGGTGATCCAGCGCGACGTCATCGAGGCAGTACGCACCTCGGCGTTCGCGCGTTCTGAGACCGCGCTACAGCTGTCGTGGGTGCTCGGTGGGTTCCTCGCCATCGTGTTGCCGTCGAACGGCAGCCTGGGCCTCGCGCTCGGTTCGATCATCGCCGGCTCGCTGCTCGTCGTCACCATCGGATCGCTGCGCCGGATCACTCCCGAGCGCGGGCTGGAGATGCTGCGAGCACAGCGGGCCGCGCGCGCCGAGCGTGGCTGAGGGCCCGCGGCGGGTGCGCATACGATCGCAGGCGTGACCACACTCGTCGTAACGGCAGTCGAAGCGGAACGCGACGCCGTCGTGGCCGACCTCGGCCGGCCGCGCGAACTGCGCGTCGGCGGCTACGCCGGCCTCCTCATCGACACCCCCGACGGCGAACTGCACGCCTTCCACGTCGGCGTCGGCCCGGTCGCTGCTGCCAGCGCCACAGCAGCGCTGCTCGCGCTCGGCCCGAGCTACGACCTGGTCATCAGCGCAGGTATCGCCGGTGGTTTCGCCGGTCGCGTCGCGGTGGCCGATCTCGTGCTGGCCGACGAGGTGATCGCCGCCGACCAGGGTGCGTTGACCGACGACGGCTTCCAGTCGCTTCGCGCACTCGAGTTGCCCGGCAACGGCGGCTACGCGCTCGCCCCCGACTCGCTTCGCGCGCGCTTGGAACGCGGCCCTTATCGCGTCGTCGTCGGAGCCGTACTCACGTTGTCGTGCATGACCGGCACACGGCAGCGCGCTGAGGAGCTGGCCGCTCGGCACCCGCGCGCGGTCGCCGAAGCCATGGAGGGCTACGGCGTCGTCGAGGCAGTCCGGCGCGACCTCTTGCGACGCGACGACGGACCCGCGTGCGCCGAGGTGCGGGCGATAAGCAACATCATCGGGCCGCGGGAGAAGTCGACCTGGGATGTCCCGGCCGCCTTCAAGACGCTCAGCTCGGCGTTCGCCCTGCTCACCCAGCTACCGGGCGTCGCATGAGCAGCCTGTCCTTGGCGTTTTCACCGTGCCCCAACGACACCTTCGTCTTCCACGCCTGGACCCACGGCCTGCTGCCGGATGCCCCGCCGGTCGAGGTCACCTTCGCCGACGTCGACGTCACCAACGGGGCAGCCGAACGCGGCGAGTTCGACGTCGTGAAGGTCTCCTACGGGGCGTTGCCATGGCTGCTCGGCGACTACGCCTTGTTGCCCAGCGGCGGTGCCCTCGGCCGGGGCTGCGGTCCGCTGGTGCTCACGGCGGGTCGGGCAGATTTGCGCGGCGCACACGTCGCCGTCCCCGCCCTGCGCTCGACCGCTTACCTGCTGTTCCGGCTCTGGGCTGCCGACCAGGGGGTCGGCCGGATCAGCGTGCTGCCGTTCCCGCAGATCATGCCGGCGGTGCGCGACGGGTCGGTGGACGCCGGGCTCGTCATTCACGAGGCTCGCTTCACCTATCCCCGGTACGGCCTGACGAGCATCGTCGACCTCGGGGAGTGGTGGGAGTCGACGACCGGGCTGCCCATCCCCCTCGGTGCGATCATCGCGCGGCGCACGCTCGACATCACCAGGCTGGCGCGGGTCGTGCGATCGTCCGTCGAATACGCCTTCGCGCAGCCGTCGGCGTCCGCACGATTCGTCGCCGAACACGCCCAAGAGATGGACGCCGACGTGCAGGCGCGCCACATCGCGCTTTACGTGAACGACTTCAGCGTCGACCTCGGTGCCGAGGGTTACGCCGCGATCGACGGACTGTTGAGCCGCGCGGCCAGCGAAGGGCTCGTTCCGCCGGTCGATCAGGCGTTGCTGCGTCGGCCCGGGTAGCGGGCTACTGCGGCTCGAGGTCGTCGGCGACCGCCCGGAGCACGCTCGCCACCTTGTGGCTCGTCGCCTTCTCGGGGTAGCGATCGCGGCGCAAGGTGTTCGAGACCCCGTCCAACAGCTTGATGACGTCTTCGACGATCACGACCATCTCGTCGGGCTTCTTGCGCTGAGCCTGAGTCAAGGACGGGAGCGGATCGAGCAGCCGCACCGAAAGCGCTTGCTCGCCGCGCTTCCCCTCGGCCACGCCGAACTCGACCCGGCTACCGGGCTTCAGCGCAGGAACCTCGGCCGGCAGGGCGGAAGAGTGCACGAAGACGTCGCCGCCGTCGTCGCGCGCGAGGAAGCCGAAGCCCTTTTCCGCGTCGTACCACTTGACCTTGCCGGTAGGCACCCGAACAGCCCTTCGCGAGTTGGAGTAAGCCGAGATCGCCGAGATCGCCGGGCATCTCGGACGTCAGTTTGCAACGCTGCGCGCCCGCCGATGATGCCCTACTCTGCGCAGCCCAACACCCGGTTTTCTGTTGAAACGCCGGAATCGGGCCGCAGTGGGGAGGCTACACTTCGCCGACGGATGAGACGCCCTAGGCCAAAGGACCCTACAGTGCCCGGATCAAACGCCGACAATTGGCCCGTGAGCGAAGACGAGCAAGCAGGGCAACCAGGCCAGGCAGGGCAAGCAGGGCAAGCAGCGCAAGCAGGGCAAGCGGGGAGCGTCCCGTCCGTCGAGCAGCCCCCGTTCATTCCGGCTCAGCCACAGCAGCCCCCCTTTGCGAGCGGCCAGGAACAGTACCCGCAGCCCGGCTACCCGCAGTCCGGCTACCCGCAGCCCGGCTACCCGCAGCCCGGCTACCCGCAGGCGCAGCCCGGGTACGCCGGCGGCTTCCCCCCGCAGGACGTACTCGCCGCGGGCACCATGTTGCCGCGCCGGCGCAAGGTCATGCCGATCGTCCTGAGCGTCGTCGCCGTCGTTGCGGTCGTCGCGGCGGGCGGCGCGTTCGCCGCTTACCGCATGCTCGCCAGCACTGGCGGACAGCCGGACGCGTTGGTTCCGGCGAGCACGGTCGCGTACACGAAGGTCGACCTCGACCCCTCGGCGTCCACCAAGATTTCGGCCTGGCAGTTCGAGCAGCACTTCCCGAACGCGCCCAAGGTGACCAGCGCCGACCAACTCAAGGACGCCGTCCTGCAAGCGGCTTTCAAGCAGTCGATCGACTACAACGCCGACATCAAGCCGTGGCTCGGCGATCGAGTGGCCGGTGCAATATTCCTCGATGCCAACAGCACGCTCCAGCCGATCGCCATCCTCCAAGTGAAGGACGAGGCGAAGGCGAAGGCGGCACTGCAGAAGCTCACCAACGGCGCGGCTGCGAACGCCGTCGATGACACGTTCAGCAACCCGGTCGCGTTCGCTATCAGCAATGGCTACGCGATACTCGGCGCAACCCAGGCCGTGGTCGACGACGCGCTCGCACAGGCCAAGAAGGGTGACATCGACACCAACTCCACCTACCAGCACGACGTCGGAACCGTCGGCGGCAACCAGGTCGTGACGGTGTGGGCCGACTACGGCAGCCTCGTCAAGGCCGAACTCGACCAGGCCGGCAACGGCGCCGCTGCCTCACTCGGCATGCTCGGCCTGTCGAGCGATACGTACAAGGGCCGCCTTGCAATGGGCCTGACGATCAGCGACAACGCGGTCACGATCCAGGGACGAGAGCTGGGCTTCTCGGACACCTTCCAGACCCAGCCGGGTACTGCCGGCCAGACCCTGGGCGAGCTCAGAAGCAGCACCGTCGCCGCGTTCGCGGTGTCCAACCCGGAGAGCTACCTGAAGGCCCTGATGGCGCAAGTCTCGTCGTCACCGCTGATTGCCCAAGGCCTGCAGGGTGAGCTCGACCAGGCCAGCCTCCAGCTGGGAATCAAGGTTCCCGACGACATCTACAACCTGGTGGGTTCGGAGTTCGTCGTCGGTCTGGACTCCGCACCCGACGCGGCCAACCCCGATGCCACCGCGCTGCTCACGTTCTTGACCAAGCCGGACGACGAGGCGCGGGCGTTGGCCACGGCGCAAAAGCTCGCCGACCTAGCGTCGCAGCTTGGGGTCTCGCTCAAAGTCTCGACCGACACGCACCTCGTGGTCACCAACGACCCCACTCCGGGCACCGGAAAGTTGAGCGACACTGCCGACTACAAGGCGGCGATGTCCGGGATGCCGTCGAAGGTGTCGATGGCGGGCTACGTGGCCCTCGGCTCGTTCCTTGCACAGCAACCCACAGCCCCGGCTGACGCAAAGCAGCTGGGCGGACTCGGGTTCTACCTCGGCACCGACTCGACCTCGCCGGTGTTCACCATGCGACTGACGGTGAAGTAGGCGCAGGCAAGCCACAACCCGCCCGCCTGGCGTCAGGCCGTGTAGCCGATCCGAAAGCCGCCCCAGTGGCGACCGTGCACCCAGATCGGCGCGGAGACGTCTTTCATCATGACGAACGTTCCGCCACCCATGTCGCGGCGGTAGGTCTGAAGGACGAACGGCTCGGTGTTGCGGCCGCAGGTCAGGCCGGTGCGGTCGTTGAAGATGCGGCGGTTGCGGCAGTTGGCGGCGTTCCACACCGGGTCGCAACCCTGCGGTTTCGAAACCTTCTGCATGTGCGTCGCGATGTAGCCGTTGCGGTCGGTGCAGATACCGAATGCGATGCGCGGGTCGAGATCAGCGAACGGTTCCTGAATCGCCGGCAGCACGCGATCGGTGAAGGCCGCGAACTTCGTCTCGTGCTGGAGCGGGTTCGAACCCGGGATAGGCCGATAGTCCTCGTCGAAGAGATCGGCCATGCTGATCTCGCCCGCATCGACAGCCGCCGTGAACAGCGCCGACGCGCGCGCGGCGGCGTCGATGGCCGCCTCGATCAGCGGCGAGTCAGACGTACGCGCTCCGGTACGCGCGCTCGCGGCAACCAGCTCCTCGGTGAGGTCGAGCATGCTCGCCGTTCGTTCCTGCGCGCCGCGCAACTCGTGACTCGAGTGGTCCAAACCCTCCGCCAAGGCGGCGAGTGGCACGAGAAAGCCGTCGACCTGCGCACGGATCGCGGCTGCGACGTCCTGAATTTCCGCGACTCGCTCATCGGCCGACGCCAACGCCCCGCTGACCGTCTCGATCATCGACCAGATCGCCTCGGTGCCGGCACGCACGCCCTCCGCGCGTATCCGCGCCTGCTCGCCCTGGGTGGTCAGCTCCGCGATCTGGGTCGACACCGGTGCGACTGTGGTGTCGATCGTTCGGGCGGTCGATATCGTCTCGTCGGCCAGTTCGCGGACCGAATCCGCGATCACCTGGAAGCCGTGCCCTGCCGCCCCGGAGCGGGCCGCCTCGATCCGCGCATTGAGCGCGAGGATGTGGGTCTGCTGTGCGATCCGGTCGATCTGGCTCGCGGCCTGAGTGATCGACGTCAGCGCAGCCGCCACGCGCGAGAACTGTGAACCGATGCCGCCGACCCACTCGACGAACTCCGACAGCTCCGCGAGCGACCCCTGCACCGTCTGCCGCGACCCGGTCGCTTCGTCGTGCGCGAGCTTGGTGGCCGCGTGGGCTTCCGCCACCGACGCTTCGACCTGATGGTTTCCGGCGGCAATTTCCTCGGTCGCCGCGCGCAACTGGGCGGACAGCCCGGCTTGGCCGCTGAGGACGGCGGACAGCGACTCGATGTTGCCGGCGATGTCGGCGACACCGATGCCGACCTGGCCGGATTTCACCGCGAGTTCGGCCAGAGCGGTCTGGAGCGGGCCGTCCGGGCGGGTGCTCGTCGTCCGGGCATGATCGCGACGACGCATGAGCGACGACATCAGGCGCGCAATCACCACAAACCTCCGCCCGCCATCCTTTCCGCTTCGAGCTCTCGCTGGTCATCGGGCCGTTCACCCGATTGGTTGAGCCGACAACGACAATCGGCTCCGTACTCACCGACCGCGGCGGCTCGACGGACGCCGTCCACAGGCGCCGACCGACCACGCGCCGTCCCCCATCGCACCGCCGATGCGGCGCCGGAAGCCCGTGCTTGGCTACCGTGAACGCGTGAGCACCTTCGAGTTGGCGGCCTGGCTGCGTCATCGCTCCGACGACGAGCTGATGAGGCTGCTTTCCGTGCGGCCCGACCTGCTGCATCCGGTTCCCGCCGACATCGACGTGCTTGCGGCTCGGGCCAGCGGCCGCGCTTCGCTCGAGCTCGCCCTCGAGCGTCTCGACACCGGCGCCCTCCAGCTCCTGGAAGCCGTGCTCCTCCTCAGCCGGCCACCGGGCATTTTCGCGGACGACGACCCCGCGCCCAGCTCGCCCGCCGCCGCTGAACTGCTCGGCGTCGACGTCGCGGAGCTGGCGCGGGCGCTTCCCCGGCTGCGCGAAGCGGCGCTGGTGTGGGACGACGCCGACGGGGCGCTGCACGTGCCGAGCGCCCTGCATGAGGTGTTGCCATGGCCGGCGTCCCTCGGGCCGCCTGCCGCAAGCCTGTTCGCGGAGCTTCCGGCGAGCTGGCTGACGGAGGTGGCGACGAACCTCGCCACTGTTCTGCCCGCATCCGCCTCAGGTACGGGCGCCCTTGAAGGCGGTACACCAGGCGGTGCCGACGGTGGTGCGGCGCTGGCGCTGAACGTCTTAACCGATCCGGTGCAGCTGGGCCACCTGCTCGCCGCGACGCCCGGCAGCGCTCGGGAGGTGCTCGAGCTGCTGGCCGCCGGGCCGCCGGTCGGCAGTGTCGTCGGCGCCCGCCGGCGGCCCGGCGAACGGCCCGAGTCCCCGATCCGATGGCTGCTCGGCCACGGCCTGCTCGTACCGCTCGACGACTACACCGTCGCACTCCCGCGTGAGGTGGGAACCGCCGTGCGCGGCGGCCGCCCTTTCGCCCGGGTGCACGTCGAGGCGCCGCCGCTCGATCTGGCCAGCAACGACCCGGCTCAGGTCGATGCGATCGCCGCAGCACAAGCTTTCACTGTCGTCCGGCTCGTGGAGTCGTTCCTCGAACGCTGGGCGGCCGACCCGCCGGCCGTGTTGCGTTCCGGCGGCTTGGGCGTGCGCGACCTGCGCCGCACCGCGCGTGAGCTTGACGTCGACGAGTCGCTCGCGGCACTGCTCGTGGAACTTTCGCACGCCACCGGACTGCTCGCCTCGGAGCCGGGTGTAGAACCGCGCTGGCTCCCGACGCCTGCGTTCGACGCGTGGTCGGCGACCCCGGTCGCCACTCGCTGGGTGACCCTGGCGAACGCGTGGCTGTCGATGACCCGGGTACCCGCGCTCGTGGGCCGACGCGCGGCCGCCGGCGACGACCTCGGCCCCGCGCTGGCGCCTGGTCCGGACCGTGCTCCGAACGCGCTCGGTGCAGACGTCGATCGTGCGATCGTCCCGGTGCTGCGCCGCGAAATGGCCCGGCTCTGGCTCGACACAGTCCCCGGGTCGGCGGCCTCGCCCGAGTCGCTCGTGTCCCGCATCGCCTGGAACTGGCCGCGGCGGGGCGGGCAGCTGCGAGACGATCTGGTCGCGTGGAGCTGTGACGAGGCGGCCACCCTCGGGATCACCGGCAAGGGCGCCGTTTCTTCGTTCGCTCGGCCATTGCTTCGAGCGTTCGGCGGCGAAGACGCCGGCGGCGAGCCGGCTGCCGACACCGGCAGCGCCGAGGCGTTGGAGCCACTGCTCCCACAGCCCGTCGACCACGTCCTGCTCCAAGCGGACCTGACGGCGATCGCGCCCGGGCCGCTGCAGCCGGCGGTAGCGCGCACGCTGGCCTCGATGGCGGCGGTCGAATCCACCGGCGGAGCGACCGTTTACCGGTTCAGTGAGTCCTCGCTGCGCAACGCCCTCGACGCCGGCCGCAGCGCGAGCGAGCTGCACGACTTCTTGACCCGGCACGCGAGCACCGACGTACCGCAACCGCTCACCTACCTCATCGACGACGTCGCCCGCCGGTATGGGCGCATCCGGATCGGCGCCGCGGGTGCCTACGTGCGCTGTGACGACGAGGCCCTGCTCGCCGAGGTCCTCGCCGACCGGCGGGCCGAAAGCCTGCGGCTACGCAAGCTCGCGCCGTCGGTGCTCGTCAGTCCGCTCGCTCCCGAACGCGTCGCGGAGCGGCTGCGCGAGCTCGGCTACGCACCAGCGGCGGAGGACTCCACCGGCGCGCTGCTGCTGCAGCAATCCGCTCACGAACGGGCCCCCGCACGGCCGCGGCCGCCGCAGTACCGCGTCGACCTGCTGCTGCCGAAGGGTCCGGTCGTCCTGGCCGCCGTCCGCGCGCTCCGCAACGGTGACCGCGCGGCGCAACTCGCGCGCGAGCAGACAGTGCCCGATACCGGGGCTCCCCCTTCGTCAGGCGCGGCCTACACCCTCGCCGTCCTGCACGACGCCGTCGTGCAGGGAACCGCCGTGTGGATGGGCTATCTCAACGCCCAGGGCCAGGCGAGCAAACGAATCGTCGAGCCGCTCCGATTGGCCGGCGGCTACTTGACGGCCTTCGACCACCGGCACGACGAGGTGCGCACGTTCGCCGTGCATCGGATCACCGGCATCGCGCCGCTCGAGCACGCCGGCGGGGCCGCGGCGGCCGATTGGTCGGCATGACTCGGCGCACACCTGAGAGCATGGACAGATGACCGACGGGCCATTGATCGTGCAGTCCGACAAGACGCTGCTGCTCGAGGTCGACCATGAGCAGGCCGCGGATTGCCGTCGAGCCATCGCGCCCTTCGCAGAACTCGAACGCTCGCCCGAGCACGTCCATACCTACCGCGTGACACCGCTCGGACTGTGGAACGCACGCGCAGCCGGGCACGACGCCGAACAAGTCGTCGATGCGCTGCTCAAGTTCAGCCGGTATGCGGTGCCGCACGCGTTGCTCGTCGACATCGCCGAGACCATGGCACGCTACGGCCGGCTGCAACTCACCAACGACCCAGCGCACGGCCTCGTGCTGCACTCAGCCGACCGCGCAGTGCTGGAAGAGGTGCTGCGCAGCAAGAAGATCGTGCCGATGCTCGGCACCCGCATCGACGACGACACCGTCGCCGTGCATCCCAGTCAGCGCGGCAACCTCAAGCAGGCCTTGCTCAAGCTCGGTTGGCCGGCTGAAGACTTCGCCGGATACGTCGACGGTGAGGCACATGCGATCGCGCTGCGCGAAGAAGGCTGGGCGCTTCGCGAGTACCAGCGCGAAGCCGTCGAAGGCTTCTGGCACGGCGGTTCGGGTGTCGTCGTCCTGCCGTGTGGGGCCGGCAAGACGCTTGTCGGCGCGGCCGCGATGGCGCAGGCGCAGGCCACCACGCTGATCCTCGTCACGAACACCGTTGCGGCGAGGCAGTGGCGGCACGAGTTGCTTCGCCGCACAACGCTGACCGACGAGGAGATCGGCGAATACTCCGGCTCTCGAAAGCAGATCCGGCCGGTCACCATCGCCACGTACCAGGTGATGACCACCCGGCGCAAAGGTGTCTATGCACACTTGGAGCTGTTCGACGAGCACGACTGGGGCCTGATCATCTACGACGAGGTGCACCTGCTCCCCGCTCCGATCTTTCGCTTCACCGCCGACATCCAGTCGCGCCGGCGTCTCGGCCTGACCGCGACGTTGGTCCGCGAGGACGGCCGCGAAGGTGACGTGTTCAGCCTGATCGGCCCCAAGCGCTACGACGCGCCATGGAAGGACATCGAGGCGCAGGGCTATATCGCCCCGGCTGACTGCGTCGAGGTCCGCGTCACGCTCACCGAGCACGAGCGGCTGCTCTACGCCACGGCCGAACCCGAGGATCGCTACCGATACGCCGCGACCACCGAAACCAAGACCCGGGTCATCGAAAGCCTCGCCGCCCGCCACGGCGGCGAGCAACTGCTCGTGATCGGGCAATACCTCGATCAGCTCGCCGATCTCGGCGAGCGGCTCGGTGCACCGGTCATCACCGGGGAGGTACCGGTCAAGGAACGCGAGCGGTTGTTCGACGCGTTCCGTGCCGGGGAGATCACCACACTGGTCGTCTCCAAGGTTGCCAACTTCTCCGTCGACCTGCCGGAAGCATCGGTCGCCATCCAGGTGTCCGGATCCTTTGGCTCACGGCAGGAAGAAGCGCAACGACTGGGGCGCCTGCTGCGCCCGAAACACGACGGCCGCGCCGCGCGGTTCTACGCCGTCGTGGCCAGGGACACCCTCGACCAGGATTACGCGGCGCACCGGCAACGCTTTCTCGCCGAGCAGGGCTACGCGTATCGAATCATCGACGCCGACGACGTCCTTGCCGACGACGGCACGTAGCAACAGCACCTGTGGACGACGTCGGCGTCGGGACGACCAACTTCCGTAGCCTCCCTTGGACGCACGCAAAGCCACGTCGACGCGGCACGCCGCGTGCGACGCAAGAGGGAGGTTCACATGAGCGGTATCCGGGTTACCCCCGAACAGCTGGCCGGCATGTCGTCGCGGGTCGGCTCCAGCGCGTCGAGCATCGAAAGCGAACTACGCGGCTTGGCGAGTTCGCTCGCGCCGCTGGGCAGTGACTGGGCCGGTGTCGCACAGCAACGATTCGAAGCGCTCTGGGCGGAGTGGCAACGCTCCGCCGAAGGTCTGCACGAAGCGCTGACCGGCATCAGCCAGCTGCTCGGCCAGGCGGGCTCGAGCTACGCCGAGGCCGAACGCCAGATCGCCGCCAGTTTCGGCAGTTGACACAGCCGACGAACAAAGCGGCTGGGCCACCGGTTTCCCGGTGGCCCAGCCGCTTGTCGTTCGAGCTTTGCGGTGGCTCAGAAGTCCATGTCCCCGCCGCCGGGTGCTGACGGCGCCTTGTCCTTCTCCGGCTTGTCTGCGACGACCGCCTCGGTGGTGAGGAACAGCCCGGCGATCGACGCCGCGTTCTGCAACGCGGAGCGGGTGACCTTGGCCGGGTCGATGATGCCGGCCTTGATCATGTCGACGTATTCGCCGGTGGCTGCGTTCAGACCCCAACCCGACTCGAGGTTGCGCACCTTCTCGACCACGACGCCGCCTTCGAGGCCGGCGTTGATCGCGATCTGCTTGAGCGGCGCCTCGAGCGCGATCTCGACGATGCGGGCACCAGTGGCCTCGTCACCTTCGAGGTCGAGCTTCTCGAATGCCGTCTTGGCCGCCTGCAGCAGCGCGACGCCACCGCCTGCGACGATGCCCTCTTCGACGGCCGCCTTCGCGTTGCGAACGGCGTCCTCGATGCGGTGCTTGCGCTCCTTGAGCTCGACCTCGGTCGCCGCGCCCGCCTTGATGACGGCCACGCCGCCGGCGAGCTTGGCAAGCCGCTCCTGCAGCTTCTCGCGGTCGTAGTCGGAGTCGCTCTTCTCGATCTCGGCGCGAATCTGGTTGACCCGACCGGCGATCTGATCGGGGTCACCGGCGCCTTCGACGATGGTGGTCTCGTCCTTGGTCGTCACGACCTTGCGAGCACGGCCGAGCAGATCCAGACCGGCGCTCTCCAGCTTCAGGCCGACTTCCTCGCTGATCACCTGACCACCCGTGAGGATGGCGATGTCGCCGAGCATGGCCTTGCGACGGTCACCGAAGCCCGGCGCCTTGACGGCGACCGAACGGAAGGTGCCACGGATCTTGTTGACGACGAGAGTCGCCAGGGCTTCACCCTCGACGTCTTCGGCGATGATGACCAGCGGCTTGCCGGCCTGCATGACCTTCTCGAGCAGCGGCAGGAGGTCCTTGACCGCGGAAATCTTGCTGTTGACGATGAGGATGTACGGATCGTCGAGCACGGTCTCCATGCGGTCGGTGTCGGTGACGAAGTACGCCGACAGGTGACCCTTGTCGAAGCGCATACCCTCGGTGAGCTCGAGCTCGAGGCCGAAGGTGTTGCTCTCCTCGACCGTGATCACGCCTTCCTTGCCGACCTTGTCCATCGCTTCGGCGATCATCTCGCCGATGGCGGTGTCGGCCGCCGAGATGGACGCGGTCGAGGCGATCTGGTCACGGGTCTCGACGTCCTTGGCGACATCGAGCAGCGACTGCGAAACCCGCTCGACGGCGGCCTCGATGCCTCGCTTCAGCGCCATCGGGTTGGCGCCGGCGGCGACGTTGCGCAGACCCTCGCGCACGAGCGCCTGGGCGAGAACGGTCGCCGTGGTCGTGCCGTCGCCGGCGACGTCGTCGGTCTTCTTGGCGACTTCCTTGACGAGTTCGGCGCCGATCTTCTCGTACGGGTCCTCGAGCTCGATCTCCTTGGCAATGCTGACGCCGTCGTTGGTGATCGTGGGAGCGCCCCACTTCTTCTCCAACACGACGTTGCGACCCCTAGGACCGAGGGTCACCTTGACGGCGTCGGCGAGCTGGTTCATGCCGCGCTCGAGAGCGCGACGAGCCGTCTCGTCGAACGCAATCATCTTGGCCATGCGAAGTCCTCCCATGTCGGGACGTAACGTCGGCCGGGCGCGACGCCCGCGACGGCCGACCGCACTCGTCCGGCGTCACGTCCGCCGCACAAGTGGGGTCTCGTAGCCCCGGCCAGTGCCTGTGTCCAAAGTCCTGCGTGCTTGTTGTCACTCTCATGCGAAGAGTGCTAGCGCCATGTTTAGCACTCGGCTGGCCCGAGTGCAAGCCGCTGGGGCTCGGTATTACGCCCGCCCGGCGTCGTCCACGAAGGCGCGGAAGGCGTCGAAGGACGGCGGGATGGTGACGGACGGCGACGCCACCGGCGCCACGGCGTCCAGCGTCTTCAGCCCGTCGCCGCTGTTGATGACGACGGTCTCGGCCTCCGGGTCGATCTCGCCGGCGGCGAGCAGTTTGCGCAGGACCGCGATCGTCACGCCACCCGCCGTCTCGGCGAAGATGCCCTCGGTGCGGGCCAGCAGCTGGATGCCCGCCACGATCTCGGCATCGGTGGCGTCTTCGACGACGCCGCCGGTGCGCCGGCATACGTCGAGCACGTACGGGCCGTCGGCGGGGTTACCGATCGCGAGCGACTTGGCGATGGTGTCGGGCCGAACCGGCGCCACGACGTCGTGCCCAGCCTTGAATGCCCGTGCGACCGGGTTGCAGCCCTGCGCCTGGGCCCCGAACACGCGGTACGGCGTGGCATCGACCAGACCCAGCTTGCCGAACTCGGTGAACGCCTTGTCGACCTTCGTCAGCTGCGACCCGGAGGCGATCGGGATCACGACCTGCTGCGGCAACCGCCAGCCCAGCTGTTCGGCGATCTCGTAGCCCAGCGTCTTGGAACCCTCGGCGTAGTACGGCCGAACGTTCACGTTGACGAACGCCCAGTCGTCCTCTTCCGCCGCGATCTCCTGGGCGAGCCGGTTCACGTCGTCGTAGGTGCCTTGGACGGCGACCAGCGTCCCGCCGTACACGGCAGTCGTGACGATCTTTTGCTGTTCGAGGTCGGCCGGGATGAACACCACCGAACGGATGCCGGCCCGAGCAGCGGCCGCCGCCACGGCGTTGGCCAGGTTCCCGGTCGACGGGCAGGCCAGCACGGAGAACCCGAGAGCGCGCGCCGCGGCCAGCGCGACGGCGACGACGCGGTCCTTGAAGGAGTGGGTCGGGTTGCCGGTGTCGTCCTTCACCCACAACCGCCGCATGCCGAGTTCGCCGGCCAGGTTGTCGGCGCGAACCAGCTTGGTGAAGCCGGGCTCGAGGTTGGGCGTCTGTGTCACGTCGCGTGGCACCGGCAGGAGTTGCCGGTAGCGCCAGATGTTGCGCGGACCCGCTTCGATCGATTCGCGCGTCACTCCGGCGAAGTCGTACGCCACCTCGAGCGGGCCGAAGCACATCTCGCAGGCGTAGCGGGGACTGATCGGGTAACGCTCGCCGCACTCGCGACACGAAAGCGCGACAGCCGAACCGAGAAGGCGCGGCTCGTCGGGCAGAACGGGTGCGACGGCGGCGCCGGCAGAGGTGGGGTTAGCAGACATGTGGGGCGAGGCCTCTCTCCTCATCTTCCCCGCGGACCATCCGCAGGCCGGAGTTGGCACCTCTTCCGACCTGGCCTCGCCGCTTTGGTAGCGAGTGCGCCTGCCCCGGCCTGAACGGCCGGGCAGTGCAACGGGTCGGGAAGGTTGCCGGGGCTTCAACGGGCCGGTCCCTCTGCCCCTCTTGATGAGCGGTATTAAGTTGTGTCGCCCAGCGTAGCGGCCCCCGGATCCGACCGCACACCCGATAACCTGCGACGCACAGTGGGCCGCCGGACGAGGTGGCGGATTTGCCCTTCGAACATCAGCCGAACGGTCACCCAAGACCGGCCGATTCTCGGAGGGACACCGGCCCGCAAGGCTCGCTAGGGTCATCACACCGGAGGGGAGCCGCGGGCGGGAGCGTGTCGGGCAGGGACGCTCCCGGCCGAGGTTATTCGGCAGAGCCGAGGTTATTCGGCAGAGCCGAGGTTATTCGGCAGTTCAGTCCAACGCGTCGCACAAGAGGCCGAGCAGCGCCACGACGCCGTCCGGCCCGTCGACGATCAGATCGGCTCGCGACCGCAACTGCGGCACCTCCGCCGAGCCACTACAGACGCTGAGTGCGGCGACGCCCCTTACCCGCAACCGGTCCAACGCGTCGAACGCCGCAAGGTCACCGAGGTCGTCGCCCACGTACATCACCACAGCCGACGACCGCTTCACCGCGAGCTGCTCCAGCGCCTCCCCCTTGTCGACGACTGTCGGCCGCAACTCGAGCACCAGGCGGCCGGGCTCGAGCCGGAGCCCCGACTGTTCGGCGAGGCCGCCGAGCGGCCGACGCAGCAACTCCATCGCCGCAGCGGGGTCCGGCGTCCCGCGCACGTGGACGGCGACCGCGACGCCCTTGTCCTCGATCGACGTACCGGCCGGCGCGCCGACGTCCTCGAGGAGGCGGGGCAGCGCCGCTCGCGCGCTTTCGACGCCGGCGAGGTCGGCCCCCGGCCGCTGCGCGACGCCCGAGGCCGGCGTCCAGCACTCGAGCCCGTAGTGCCCGAGCACCATGAGGTTCGCCGGCACTCGCGAGGTCGGATCGGCAAGGCCGAGCAGGGACAACGCCACGAGCGGCGGGCGTCCGGTGACGATCGCGACTGCGTCGACATGCCTGGCCAGGCGGCGCAGCAGCGTGACGGCGCCCGGGTGCGCAACGGCGGCGGCCGGGTCGGCCACGATCGGAGCGAGGGTGCCGTCGAAGTCGAGCCCGACCAGCGCCTGCTTCGGCGCCGCGATCAGGCGCCGTAGACCGTCACGGCCGGCAGCGCTTACCGGGCGGGGTAGCGCCGCCCCAAGATCTGACTCCATGGTGACCGAACCTACCCGCCGCAGCGGCACTCGCCCCGACCCGTGCGGTCACCCACCCGCCGGATGAGCCTGCGCCCACTCGTGGGTGAGCACGAGCGTGAGCGGGGTGTTCGCGAGCTCGCTCGGAGCCGCGCGCACCGCGGAGATGCCGAATGCTTGGGCCAGCCTCGCAGCGGCCGCCTGATCGCCGTCCGCGTAGTACAGCGTCGTCGTCGGGAGGATGGCCGCGCTGTAGTTGCCCACGTGGCTCACCTGCCAACCCGAGGCCGCGAGTTGTTGCGCGGCGGTCTTGGCAAGGCCGCTTATCCGGCTGTTGTTCAAGACGTCGACCGGCGGGTCGCCGGCAGCGGGGCTCGACGCTGCTGCCGACGCCGGGACGGAGGGCGATGCGGAGGGCGATGCGGAGGGTGACACGGAGGCGATCCGGGCAGCGTCACTGACGGCACCACCGAGGGCACCACCGAGGGCGCCCACCGACGACAACGGGGACGTCGCAGGGGACCTCGACGGGGCCGGCTGCCCGGCCCCGAGGGTGGGCTTGTGTCCCACCGTCGATGACACGAGCGCCCCGGAGTTGGCACCGGTGGCGCGATACTTCAGGCCGGCCCAGACCCCGACGGCGACCGCCACCACGCCGATCAAGGACACCGCTAGGACGACGAGCCGCCGCGGCGTGTCATCGGCCCGGTGGCTGCCGACTTGCCGTTGGGCTGGGCCTTGGGCCGGACCCCGAGGTGGGCCTTGGGATGGGCCGCGCGGGGATTCAGCCACGTCCGCCGCCGTTGGGTGCCGGAGCGGTGCTGGCCCGCGCCTTCGTCAGGCCTCGATCCCGAGTCGCCGCGCCGAACGGGCGCGCTGCCGAGCAGCCCGTAGCCGGCGCAGCCGTTTGACCAGCATCGGGTCGGCGTGCAGCGCCTCCGGGCGGTCGATGAGCGCATTCAAGGCCTGGTAGTACCGGGTCGCCGACATGTCGAAGATGTCGCGCATGGCCTGTTCCTTGGCGCCGGCGTACTTCCACCACTGCCGCTCGAACTCCAGCATCTTGTGGTCGCGCTCCGACAGCGGTGCCTGGGGCGGCTCGACGCTGCTGCGTGCGTTCGCAGCCTCCATGGCGTGTCCTCCTTTGGACCACGATCGGTGAGGGTACCGGCCGGACCCATCGTAGGCGGAAAACCACACGGATGTCATTTACTCCGGCGAGCCGCCGATTCTCGCGTCGAACCGTTCCCAGCCAGTTACCGCAGGAGGCACCAGTTGCGGCGAGGTCGTGCCGATGTCGAAATCGAAGCGGCTGCCACCTCGTGGGTGGCGCGTCGCCTAGCCGGTCATGCCGACACCTCGATGGGTCAGCGCAGCCGGCAGGAAGGGAGACGAGAGCTTCGCAGTGAACGCGCTCGAGGGTGCCGACGCCCGGCGCGCCGACGTCGTCCGGGTCGAGGAAGTGGGCCCGGCGGATTGGCTTGCCGTCGATGCGTTCCGCGCGTATGCCAACGGCGACGCGGACGCTGCGCTGCAGCGGATCGCGTCGAACGCCCTGCTCGCTCAGGCCTTCGGGGACGGCAGAACCGCTTGGCGCTGCCGCGAGGTGCAGGTCAGCGCGTTGTGTTCGATGGGACGCCTGGACGACGCAGTGGCGCTGGCCGAGGAGTTGATGGCGCACTACGAGTCGACCGACCAGCCTGCGGCCCGGCTGCAGGTTCTCGGCCAACTGATCATGGTGCGATTCGCGCGCGGCGAGTTCGAACGCGCCCTCGACGAGCTCACGAGTGCGCTGGTCGGCCTCTCTCGGCTGCACCGGGCCGACCGGGCCAGTGCGAGCGCCTTTCTCACGGTCGCGAACGCCGCCAGTTCGGCAGAGATGTTCGAACTCGCCTCGGCCTATCTGCGCCGCTGTGCCGACCCCGCGCGAGGCGGATACGGCCCCTTCGTGCGGCCGATGATCGACGGGACGATTGCGCGCAACGAGAGCCGGTGGGCGGCTCGCCTCGAACTCATCGGCCGTCCCGAAGAGGCCGCCGCCCGCTACCGCGAAGCGCTCCGGGCCGCCGTCCGCGCACAGGCCGCGCACCGCGCCGGGCACTGGCAACGGGTCGGCCGGCTGTACGAGGGGCTCGCCTGGACGGCGCTGGGCGAGCCCGAAGTCGGCCGGGGAGCGTTGTTGCAGGCACTCGGTTGCGAGCGTCACGCTTTGGAACCCGAGGACAACCTGGTGCTGCACCTCGCGCTGGCGCGGTGCTGCACCGACCTCGGCGCCACCGCCGAAGCCCGCCGGCACCTGGCGGTCGCCGCGGCCCTGCCCGACCCGACGTTCTCCCGGCAGTGGCGAGTCACCGCGCTGTCCCAGGCAGCCGAACTCGAACGGGTCGACCACGGTGACCACCCAGCTCTCGAAGCAAGCCGCCAAGCGGCGACCTTGCTGGCCCAGGGTCTGTGGGAGGAACGCGAACGACGGCTCGAAGCAGTGATGGTCCGCATGCAGATGCTGGAACTCGCCGAGGAGAACGAGCGAGTCGGCCAGGCCGCCACCGAGGACGCCCTCACCGGGCTCGGCAACCGACGCAGGCTCGACCTCGCCATCCGTGAACTGTCGGCTGCCGACGCCGCCGCGTGCTTGCTTTTCGTCGACCTCGACAACTTCAAGGCCACGAACGACACGTTCTCGCACGCCATCGGCGACGAGGTGCTCAAGCGACTCGCGGTCATCCTTCGGGAAGAGTGCCGCGAAGGAGATATCGTAACGCGATACGGTGGCGACGAGTTCGTCTTGGTCCTGCTGGGTGCGCCGCTGCGTACCGGTACCCGGGTGGCCGAGCGCATCCGCGGTGCCGTCGCGAACCATCCCTGGAGCCACCTTGCGCCCGGCCTGGCCGCCCGCGTCAGCATCGGAGTCGCCGAACATCGGACCGGGATGAGCTTCGAGCAGGTCATGGCGGCGGCCGACGCCGCGTTGTACGTCGCCAAGGAACGGGGCCGCGACCGCGTCGCCGTCGCCTGATCACAGCCACTGCGGGCGTCATAGGCTGCCCGGGTGGCGGCGTTTGACCAAGTGCGGGCATGGCCCTGTGCGTCGGCCGTTGTCGGTGTCACCGCCGATGCCTCCTTCGCGTCAGCGGGCGAGATCGCGCTTCGCCAGCCGTGGGCATCCGTCACCAAGATGGTCACCGCGTACGGCCTGCTCCGTCTCGTCGAGGTAGGCGACGTCGAGCTGGACGACGCGGCCGGGCCACCCGGATCGACCGTGCGACACCTTCTCGCCCATGCGTCCGGCCTCAACCTCGAAGGCAGCGCGACGATCGCACGTCCGGGGACGCGGCGCATCTACTCCAACGGGGGTTACGAGATTCTCGGCGGCCTGATCGCCGAGCGCACCGGCCGAAGCGTCGGCGATTACCTGGCGCACGCGGTCTTCGAACCGCTCCAGATGAGTGCGTCCGCACTCGTTGGCAGTCCCGCCTCGGGCGTCGTCGGCTCGCTCGCCGACCTGCTGCTGTTCGCTCACGAGCTGCTCTCGCCGACCCTGGTCGCGCCGGAGACGCTGACGGAGGCGAGCACGGTGGCCTTCCCCGGCCTGGACGGCGTGTTGCCCGGGTTCGGGCGGCACAACCCCAACGACTGGGGCCTGGGGTTCGAGATCCGCGACGGCAAAGCACCGCACTGGACCGGCAGCACGAACTCACCCGACACGTTCGGCCACTTCGGTCAGACCGGAAGCTTCCTGTGGGTCGACCCACAGGCCCGTCTCGCATGCGCCGCGCTCACGAGTACCCGGTTCGGGCCCTGGGCGGCGAGTGCCTGGCCCGCGTTCAGCGACGCCGTGCGCGCTGAGTTCAGCCCACGCGGCCTGTGATGTAATCCTCGGTCCGCTTGTCCTTGGGCACGGAGAAGATCTCACTGGTATCGCCGTACTCGATCAGTTGGCCCGGCTGGCCGGCGTCGCTGACCGTGAAGAAGGCGGTCATCTCGCTGACCCGGCTGGCCTGTTGCATGTTGTGCGTGACGATGACGATGGTGAAGCGGTCCTTCAGTTCGGCGATGAGGTCTTCGATCGCCAACGTCGAGATGGGGTCGAGAGCCGAGCACGGTTCGTCCATCAACAGCACTTCGGGTTCGACGGCGATGGCACGCGCGATGCACAGTCGCTGCTGCTGGCCGCCGGAAAGCGCGAGCGCCGGCTTCTTCAACCGGTCCTTGACCTCGGCCCACAGGTGGGCGCCCGTCAGCGCGCGCTCGACGACGTCGTCGAGGTTCTTGCCTCTGGCGCCGGCCAGGCGCAACCCCGCTGCGACGTTGTCGTAGATCGACATCGAGGGAAAGGGGTTCGGCTTCTGGAAGACCATCCCGATGAGGCGGCGCACTGCTACAACGTCGACAGAGGGGTCGTAGATGTCCTCGTCCTCGAGCAGCACCTTGCCGTCGATCCGTGCGCCGGGCACGACCTCGTGGAGCCGGTTGATCGAGCGCAGAAACGTCGACTTGCCGCATCCCGACGGGCCGATGAGCGCGGTCACAGACTTCGGCTCGATCGTCAGCGAAACGTCGTCCACGGCCTTGGTCTTGCCGTAGAAGCAGGACAGGCCCACGGTCTCTATGCGCTTGGCCATCTGGTTCCCATCGTCCTGGTTCCCATCGTCTGATCCTGCTCGCTAGTGCTGCCGGGAAGTGCTACGGCGGGTCACGAGCCGGGCGGCCACGTAGAGCGCCGCGACCACCAGGATGAGCGTCGCGGCCGCGGCCCACGCACGGTCGATCGCCGGCTGGTAAGCCTGCTGCGCTTGCGTGTACACCACGAGCGAGAGGGAGCTTTGCTGTCCGTGGAACGGATTGCTGTTGATGTAGGAGTTGTCGAACGCGGTCAAGAGCAACGGTGCCGTCTCCCCGGTCACCCGCGCAACAGCCAGCATGACGCCGGTCGTCAGGCCGGCCAGCGCCGTGGGCAGTACCACGGAGACGACCGTGCGCCAGCGGGCGACGCCGAGCGCGTAGCTGGCCTCACGTAGCGCGCTGGGCACCAGCGCGATCATCTCCTCGCCCGAGCGCACGACGACCGGCAGCATCAGGATGCTCAGCGCGAGCGCCCCGGCGAAGCCGGAGAAGCCCTGGTGCAGCGAGATGACGAGGAACGTGTAGACGAACAAACCGGCGACGATGGAGGGGATCCCGGTCATCACGTCGACGAGGAAGCGGATCGCCCGAGCGAAGTAGCCCCGGCCGTACTCGGTGACGTAGATGGCGACGAGGATTCCGGCCGGCACGCTGATGAGGCTCGCGAGCAGCACCTGCTCGACCGTGCCCAAAATAGCCGCGCCGATCCCCCCGCCCGCGGAGTTGGGCGGCACGCCCGCCAGCGAGTGGGTGAAGAAGACGGCGGAGAAGTGGGGCAGCCCGCGCACGGCGGTGAAGTAGAGGACCAGGCCTAGCGGCACGAGCGCTACCAGGAAGCAACTGACGACAAGGTTGCCCATCAGCCTGTCGACGGCACGCCGGCGCCCTTCGACGACCCACGACACCGCGGTGATGAACGACAGCGCGAAGACCACACCCAGGACGGCGAACTCTGCCCAGCGCCACGTCGGGTAGGCCAGTGTCAGCACCGCTGCCAGCCCGACGCCCGATGCACCCGCCGCGAACACCGAGCGGGCGCTCAGCCGCTTCGCACGCATGCCCGGAACGCCGGCCCGCAGGATTGCACCCGGCGCGCTCACGCGACCGCGCTCCGCTCGACCGCGCCCGCCCGGTAGATGATCCAGCGGGCCACGAGCGTGACGACCATCGTCATGGCGAACAGCACGAGGCCGCTGGCGATCAGGGCCGGCCGCCCGATCGGGCCGGCCTCGCCGAACTGGGTCGCGATGTTCGCGGCAATGGTGTTCTTGCCGGGTATGAGGATCTTGAAGTTGATGGCGTAGGAGGAACCGAGAACCAGCGCCACGGCAATCGTCTCGCCCAGGGCCCGGCCGAGGCCGAGAATCGTCGCGCCGGCGAGGCCGCCTTTGCTCGGCGGGATGACCGCGAGCCGGATCATCTCCCACCTGGTAGCGCCCACGCCGAGGGCGGCCTCCTTGAGGTGCGGGTCGACCTGTGCGAACACCTCGCGCGCGATGGCCGAGATGATCGGCAAGATCATGATGGCCAGGACGACAGAGGCCGCGAAGATGGACTTGCTCGCGTTCTCCGTGATGCTCTTGGCCCCCGAGAACACCGGGATCAGGGCAAGGTTGTCGGCCAGCCAGTGCTGCAACGGGGTGAGGTGCGGCACCAGCCAGTACAGGCCCCACAACCCGAAGACGACGCTCGGGACGGCGGCCAGCATGTCGGTCAGGTAGCCGAACCAACGAGCGAGCCGGCGGGGGGCGTACTCACTGATGAAGAGCGCAACCCCGACCGCGACCGGGAACGCCATGACGAGCGCGAGGACGGCGGAAAGCCCGGTTCCGAAGGCGAGCGCGGCGACGCCGAAGACCGCGGGGGTGTTGTCGGGCAGCCACTCCTTCGTCGTCCAGAAGCTCTTGGTGTCGTGGCTGAACGCCGGGAGCGACTTGACGACGAGAAAGATGCTGATCGCGGCCAGGGTGGCGAGCACGAAGGCGCCCGCCACCATCGTCAGGCCGCGAAAAGTGCGATCGGCAAACAGGCCCCCGCGGCGGGACGCGCTCGAGAGCACGTCCGCCGCGGGGCTGGCCGGTGCGGTGGGCGCCACTGTCCCTCTGGGCTGGGAGATGGTGTCTTAGGAGATGCTGCTGATGGAGCTCTGGTCCTTGGTCACCAGGCTAGCGGGCAGCGGCGAGTAGCCGAGGTCCTTGGCGAACTGCTGACCGTCGGTGACCGCGTACGTCAGGTACGACTTGAGCAGGCTCACCTTGTCGGCGCTCATGCTCGAGGGGTACTTGCTGCAGACGATCACGTACGTAAGGGTCGAGATCGGGTAGGCGGCCGGATCGGTCGGCTGGTAGTTCATGTCGGCCGACAGGTCGCTGGCGCTGACGGGCTTGATCGTCGCCGACTCCAACGCCTTGCTGACGTTGTCTGCGGTCAGCTCGACGTACGTGCCGCCACCGTTCTTGATCATGGCGAGCGGCAGGCTGTGCTGGATCGCGAACGCCTGCTCGGTGTAGGTGATGCCGCCCACCGTCTGCGAGACGCCGGCGCTCACACCCTCATTACCCTTCGCGCCCTGGCTGGTGCCCGGCCAGTTGAGCGTCTTGCCGGTGCCGAGCGTCCACTTCTTGCTCGCCGCCGCCATGTAGGCGGAGAACACCGCGTTGGTGCCCGACGCGTCGGATCGGTGGAACACGGTGATCGCGGTGGCGGGCAACGAAACGCCCGCGTTGTCAGCTGCGATCTCCGGGTCGTTCCACTTCGTGACCTTGCCCTGGAAGATGTCGGCCAGGGTGTCCGGGGAGAACTTCAGCGACTTGACGTTCGGCAGGTTCCACGTGATGCCCACGCCACCGGCGCTGATCGGGATGTGGATCGCCGGGTTGCTGTCGCAACGCTTGTCGGCGGCCGCCTGCTCGGTGTCCTTCATGGTGACGTCGGAACCGGCGAAGTCGACCGTGCCGGCACCGAACTGCTGGATGCCGGCGCCCGAACCGACCGAGCTGTAGTTGATCTGGGCGCTGCCGCACTTGGCGCGGTAGTCCGAGATCCACTTCTGCTGCATCGGGGCCTGGAAGCTCGATCCAGCACCGGTGAGCGACCCGCTCACGCAGTTGCTGGCGGCAGCGCTCGAGCTGCCCGCCGCCGCCGTCGACGCCGATGCGGACGGCGCTTTCGAGCTGCTGGCCGCGCTGCTGGGGGTACTGCTGGTCGTGCTCCCGGCCGTGCTGCCGGTGTTGTTGTTGCTGCACGCGCTAACTGCCGCCAGCCCGATCGTGGCGAGCACGACGGCGGCGCTGCGTGAAGTCCTCACGAGTGCACTCCTCTTGTGGGCGTCGGTCAGCCCATTCCGTGGAGCTGACCCGCCGCCGACGGTAGGAGCGGCAGGTGTCTCGGCGCCTGCCAGCTGGTGAACGCGGGGTGAACGTAGGCCAGCCGTTGGGCCTCAACCGCGCACAGCGGACTGTCCGGTCACCATGTACACAACCTGGCGAGCCACGGCCACCGCGTGGTCGGCGAACCGCTCGTAGTACCGGCCCGCGAGCGCGAGGTCGATCGCCGTGTCGACTCCATACGCCCAGGTCGGCACCAACATCGTGAGCAGCAGCTGGCGGTGCAAGTTGTCCATGACGTCGTCGTCGGTCTCGAGCTCGGCCGCCCGGGCGACGTCGGGGGTCACGACGAGCTCCCCTGCCTTGGCGACGATCATCGTCGCGACCTCACCCATCTGGCGCACGGTGTCTTGGAGCTCGTCAGGCACCGCGCAGGCGGGGAAGCGCCGCCGCGCGAGTTGCGCGATGTGGACGGCGAGGTCGCCCGACCGCTCGAGATCCGACGCCATCCGCAGCCCGGTCATCAGCATTCTCAGGTCGCCGGCCACGGGTTGCTGGCGCGCGATGAGGTCGATGGTGCGGCGCTCGACGCTGTTGCGGTAGTCATCGACCGCTCCGTCGGCGTCGATGACCGCCTCGGCTTTGGCGAGATCCGACGCCAGCAGCGCCTGGGTGGCGAGCGACATCGCCTGCCCCACCAGCCCGGTCATCTCGACGAGCTGGTCGGTGATCGCGGCAAGCTCGTCGTGATATGCGTCACGCACGGCGGACTCCCATCGTTGGTGGCATCACGCTCACCGCGTGACCCGATCGCAGGCTCGTGGACGCGAATGGACGAGCGTGGGCGTCCAGACTACCCATAGCGGAAGCGCAGATGAACAATCGACAAACGCCGCCGCAACGGTTACGGCGGCCGGTTTGGAGCCAGCCACGCGGCTGCCTACCATCCCCAGTGTGCGAGCAACGCGTCGAGCACCAGAGCCCCAAGGGCAGACGGCAGCCGTGCTGGCGACCGTCGCGGCGGCGCTCGAGAACGGCGTCGTCCTCCTTGACGACGACCGGCTCCTGCTCGCCAACGGCGCAGCCGCGGCCTTGCGGGTCGTTCGCGACGGCGAGCTGACGTCGCGGGCGTTGCTGCGAATCGCGCGTGAGGCGCGCAGGAGCGGCGTCCGGGTGACCCGCGACATCGAGCTGCCGTGGGGAGCCGCTTCACGCGCCGTCCACGTGGTAGCCGCGCCCGTTCCCGATACCTCACAGGTCGTCGTCCTGCTCACCGACCTCGAGGAACCGCGCCGGGTAGAGGCCGTCCGGCGTGACTTCATCGCCAACGTCTCGCACGAGTTGAAGACGCCCGTCGGCGCGATGTTGTTGCTGGCAGAGGCGATGCGCGACGCTACCGGCGACCCGGGAGCCATCAAGCAGTTCTCCGAACGCATGGTGCACGAGGCGACCCGCATGGCCCGCTTGGTCAAGGAGTTGCTCGACCTTTCCCGGCTACAAGGTGGCGAGCCGCTGCCGCAGATGGGCGCCGTCCGCGTCGCAGACCTCATCACGGAGGCGGTCGAGCCACTGCACCTCGGGGCCAGTGCGGCCGGCATCCAGCTCGAAGTCGGCGACACCGGACGGCTGTCCGTCTGGGGCGAACGGCGCCAGCTGGTCACGGCCCTCACGAACCTCATCGAGAACGCCATCGCTTACTCACATCGCGGTTCGCGAGTGGGTGTCGGAGCCTGGCAACGCGTCGAAGAAGGCGCGACGATGGTCGAGATCGCTGTGAGCGACGAAGGGGTGGGTATCGACAAGGTTGACCAGGAGCGCGTTTTCGAGCGCTTCTACCGCGTCGACGCGGCCCGGTCGAGGGCGACCGGAGGCACCGGTCTCGGGCTCGCGATCGTCAAGCACATCGCCAACAACCACGGTGGCCGGGTGAGCGTGTGGAGCCGTTCCGGCGTGGGCTCCACCTTCACGCTGCACCTGCCCACCCCGCCTCCCTCGACGGGGCGAGACGGCGGCGCACCGCAGGATCGACCCGACATTCCGCCCGACCTGGAGGCGCTGCCGTGACCCAGCTGCTCGTCATCGAAGACGAGGAGTCGTTCTCCGAGACGCTGTCGTACATGCTCAGCCGTGAGGGTTTCGACGTCCGGGTCGCACCATCGGGCCCTGCGGGGCTCGAAGCGTTCGACCGGCACGGCGCCGACCTCGTCCTGCTCGACCTGATGCTGCCCGGCCTGCCGGGGACAGAGGTCTGCCGGCAGCTTCGAGAACGCAGCGACGTACCGGTCATCATGCTGACCGCGCGCGACAGTGAGATCGACAAGGTGGTCGGTCTCGAACTCGGCGCCGACGACTACGTGACGAAACCGTTCTCCTCGCGCGAACTCGTCGCACGCATTCGAGCAGTGCTGCGCCGGCGCAGCGACGCACTGGAAGCAACCGACTTGGGCATCGTCGAGGCCGGCCCGGTACGACTGGACGCCGAGCGGCACACGGTCACGGTACGCGGAGCGCCGGTGACGCTGCCGCTGCGCGAGTTCGAGCTGCTCGAGATGTTTCTCCGCAACGCCGGGCGGGTGCTCACCCGCCATCAGCTGATCGACCGCCTCTGGGGCAGCGACTACGTCGGCGACACGAAGACCCTCGATGTGCACGTCAAACGCCTGCGCAGCCGCATCGAGGCAGAACCGTCACAACCCCGCCATTTGGTGACCGTCAGAGGCCTTGGCTACAAGTTCGAGCCGTAAGGCACTTTCCTTACACGGCTGCATTTGTGCTGGTCAGCGCGCTACAAGTGGGCACGCAGTTTCGGCGTTTCGATCACGGGTATCTCCCTGGTCGCACAGTCCGTCGATGATTCGCCGGACGACTTCTGGGAGGCACTCCATGGGTATTGGCGTTGCGATGTTCCTCATCGCGGCTGGCGCCATCTTGACGTTCGCCGTCCATGCCACGGTGAGCGGGATCTCTCTCCAAACCATCGGAATCATCTTGATGGTTGCCGGCGGCATCGGGCTCGTCGTCGTTCTTGCGGTCTTCGCACCACGCCGCCGTTCGACTGTCATCGAACAAGACACCCGCGAACCACTGGTGCGCGAGCGCACGGTCGAGCGGCACGACGTCTACTAGTCGTAAAGCGCTTTCTGCCTGGCGAACTCTCGCCCATCCAAACCATCAAGGCGCCGGCACGAACGTCCGGCAAATCGCCTCGTCCACAGTCCCGTTCACACTCTCGTCCGTGGAGGACGTCATGGGTTTGATTCTGCTCGTTCTGCTACTCGCTCTCATTTTCGGTGGTCTCGGGTTCGCGCTGCACTGGCTCTGGATCATCGCCGTCATCTTCTTCCTTGCCTGGATCATCGGGTTCGCGTTCCGCTCGGGTGAGGGCTCGCGCTGGTACCGATGGTGAGTCGCTGACTCCCGTTCGCCGAAGGCTTCGTGCACCTGGGTGCACGAAGCCTTCGGCACGTGTGGGCAAGCACGGGAGATCGCCGCGGGGAACGGAGCCGGGTCGGAGCCGACCGGGTCGGAGCCGGCGAGGGGAATCGAACCCCTAACCTTCCGATTACAAGTCGGATGCGCTGCCAATTGCGCCACGCCGGCGGGAGAATCGGTACTGTCCGCCGATGGTAGCGCCACGCGTGTGACAGTGGTGTCGTGCGCCTACAGTTCGAGACCACCGCGGATCCCGCCGAGCTGCTCTCCCTGCCCTGGTCGACGCCGCTCGCCGAATGGCCCGCCGACAAGCTCGTCTCGCTTCCTCGAGGTATCTCGCGACACGTCGTCCGCTTCGTCCGCGTCTCCGGAACGGTGTACGCCGTGAAGGAACTGCCGCGCGACGTCGCCGAGCGCGAGTACCGCCTGCTCCGCGAGCTGGTGAAAGTCGAGGTACCCGTCGTTCGCGCCCGCGGCGTCGTAAGCGACCGAACGACGGACGACGGACAGCCGCTCGACGCCGCGCTCGTGACGAAGCACTTGCGGTTCTCGCTTCCGTACCGCGCGTTGTTCTCCCGACGCCTCGACCCCGAACTGGCAGACAAGCTTCTCGACGCACTCGCCCAACTGCTGGTCCGCTTGCACCTCGTCGGTTTCGCCTGGAAGGACTGCTCGCTGTCCAACACGCTGTTCCGGCGCGACGCCGGCGCTCTGGCGGCGTACCTCGTCGACGCCGAGACCGGGGAGATGCACCCGAAACTCTCCGACGGTCAACGCGCGCACGACATCGACATCGCGTCGGTCAACATCGCCGGGGAGCTGTTCGACCTGGAGGCGGCCGGCCTCCTCGACGAGAGCATCGACGCGACCGCCGTCTCCGAAGGCGTCGAATCCCGTTACCTGGCGTTGTGGCACGAACTCACGCGCCCGGAGTATCTCGGGGCTGACGAGTGGTGGCGGGTCGAGCAGCGGCTGCGCCGCCTGTCGGCGCTCGGCTTCGACGTCAGCGAAGTGCAGATCATCGACGAGCCTGATGGCCGGCGGCTGAAGCTCCAGACACAAGTCGTGGAGGCCGGCCACCATCAGCGCCGGTTGTCCCAGCTCACGGGCCTGCACGTCGAGGAGAACCAGGCTCGACGCTTGCTCAACGACCTCGACACGTTCCGTGCCGCGGCCGTCCTGCCCGGTACCGAGGTCGACGAAGAGACGGTCGCCCGGCACTGGCTCACCGACGTGTTCGAGCCCGTGCTCGAACAGGTACCGCCGGAACTGCGGGGCAAGCTCGACCCGGCCGAGATCTTCCACGAGGTCCTGGTACATCGGTGGTTCATGTCGGAAGCCGCCGGACGCGATGTCGGCATGGACGCCGCCGCCCGCTCCTACGTCGAGAACGTGCTGCGTTTCCGTCCGGACGAACAGGCGATCCTCGGCGCTACCCCCACCGGACTCACCGGCACCCGCGCGAGCGACTGAGCGAGCGACCGATCAGCTGCGTGCCGCGCTGCGCCGGCTCGCGACCTCATAGAGCACGACGCCGGCCGCCACCGAGGCGTTCAGTGACTCGGTCGCGGCCGAGATCGGAATCGAGACGACGAGGTCGCAGTGTTCTTGCACCAGCCGGGAAAGACCCTTGCCCTCCGACCCGATGACGAGCACCAGCGGCTCCGTCGCCGCCTCGAGGTCGATCAGCGGCAGCGCGCCGTCGGCCGCCAGCCCGACGACGAGCAGGCCGCGCTTGGTGTATCCGGCCAGCGCTCGGTTCAGGTTGGTCGCCCGGGCGACGGGCACCCGCGCGGCGGCACCCGCAGATGCTTTCCACGCGCTCGCGGTCATACCGGCCGCACGGCGCTCGGGAATCAGCACCCCGTGCCCACCGAACGCAGCGACGGAACGGACGACGGCGCCCAGGTTGTGCGGGTCAGTGACGCCGTCCAGTGCTACGAGCAACGGGACGCCGCGGGAGAACGCGCGGTCGAGCAACTCGTCGGGGTGCAGGTATTCGAACGGTGGAACGCGCAGCACCATGCCCTGATGCACGGCCCCCGGCGCATACCGGTCGAGCTCACGACGATCGGCGTCGAGCACGGCGATCTGGCGCTGGGTGGCTCGCTTGACGGCCTCGCGTACCCGGTCGTCCTGATCCATGCCGGTCGCCACGTACAGCGCCGTGGCGGGTACGCCGGCACGCAACGCCTCGACGACGGGATTCCGCCCGACCACGGTCTCCGGACCGGCGTCTCCGGCGCGCGTCGTGGGTCGGGTCGATGACCGGGAGCCGCCTTGCCGGTCTCGCGTGGTACCTGCGCCCTTGCGGTCACGCGGCGGCCCGCCAGTCTTGCGGTCACGCGGCGGGCCGGCAGCTTTGCGGTCGCGCGCCGGGCCGGCAACTTTGCGGTCACCCGGCGCGCTGGCAGCTTTGCGCTCGCGCGCCGGGCCGGCGCCTTTGCGCTCGCGCGCGGCAGGCGTTGGGCCGCGGCCCTCCAGTGAACGCCGTCGCTGGCCACCCGAACCGACCGCTGCACCCTTACGGTGCGACCCGGGTTTGGCTCCCCGACCGCCCTGGCCACCGCGCTTTGCACCCGCCACTGCTGCTCCTACTCCGCCGGTAGGTGCCAACGCACCCCGGCTGCCGTGTCTTCGACCACGACACCGGCTTGCGCGAGCTGGTCGCGGATGGCATCGGCAGCCTGGTAGTCCCTGCGTTCGCGGGCGGCGCTGCGCTGTGCCAACGCGAGCTCGACCAGCGAGCCCACCACCCCGCGCAGGTTACTGCCTGTGCGGTGCTCCGTGGGCACGCCCAACCCGAGCACCCCGAGCATCGCTTCGACCTGACCGAGGTATGCGGCGACGCGGGGCTTGTCGGCGTCAGCGAGAGCGGCGTTCCCGACGCGCACCGCACCGTGCAGGACGGCGAGTGCTTGCGGCACGCCCAGATCGTCGTCCATCGCCGCGACAAACTCGCCCGGCAACGCCGAATCACCCGCCGGCGCGTGACCCACCAGCTCTGTGGCTCTGGTGACGAAGCCTTCGATCCGCCGGTATGCAGCGGCAGCCTCGGTCAGCGATCCTTCGGTGAAGTCGACACTCGAACGGTAGTGCGGTGCGGCCAGGTAATACCGCAACTCGACGGGCCTCGTGTGCTCGAGCAGGTTCTCCACCGAAAGCACGTTGCCCAACGACTTGCTCATCTTCTCGCCGCGCAAGGTGACGAGCCCGTTGTGCATCCAGAAGTTGGCGAACCCGTCGCCGACGGCCGACGACTGCGCGAGCTCGTTCTCGTGATGGGGGAACAGCAGGTCGAGGCCGCCGCCGTGGATGTCGAACGACGACTCCGAGATACCGCTCCGCCATCGCCGAGCACTCCAGATGCCAACCGGGCCGGCCGTCGCCCCAGGGGCTCGGCCACCACGGTTCGCCCGGCTTGACGCCCTTCCACAGCGCGAAATCGAGCGGGTCACGCTTGCTGTCGACATCGGTCTCGCCTTGCTGCATGGCGTCGGGGTCGCGGCCGGAAAGCTCGCCGTAGGCAGGATGCGATCGGACGGCGAAGTACACGTCGCCGCCACTCGCGTAGGCGTGGCCGGCGTCGATGAGCCGGCGCATCAGCTCGATCATCTCGGTCACGTGGCCGGTCGCACGCGGTTCGACGGCGGGTGGCAGGCAGCCGACAGAGGTGTACGCGTCGTCGAACAGCCGGTAGTTGCGCTGCCCGATCTGCCACCACGGCGTGCCCTCGGCCTGCGCGGCAGCGATGATCTTGTCGTCGATGTCCGTGACGTTGCGGCAGAGCACCACCTCATAGCCGCCGGCCGTCAACCAACGCGTCAAGACATCGAACGCGACAGCAGAGCGGACGTGACCGATGTGGGGCGGCGCCTGCACGGTCGCCCCGCACAAGTACATCGTGACGCGACCTGGTTCGAGTGGCACGAACGGGCGGATCTCGCGACTGCGAGTGTCGTAGAGACGAAGTGGCACGAGTCCAAGGGTAGGGCGTGAGCGACTGACCTCCTGCCGGAGCTCGCCGTCGGCGCTTACCCGCGGGGGTAAACGAGGGCGGTAGCCACCGCCGCCAGGCCCTCACCACGCCCGGTCAGCCCGAGACCGTCGGCCGTCGCCGCGCTGACCGATACCGCCGCCCCGGCCGCGTCGCCGAGCACCTGCTCGGCCTCCGCCCGTCGGGGACCGAGCCGAGGCGCGTTGCCGATGAGCTGCACGGCCACGTTGCCGATCTCGAACCCCGCCGCTCGCACCCGTCGTGCCGCCTCCGCCAGCAGCACGCACCCGGATGCGCCGGCCCACTGCGGCTCGCTCGTTCCGAACTGCCCCCCGAGATCACCGAGCCCGGCGGCGGACAGCACCGCGTTGCAGGCGGCGTGAGCGACGACGTCGGCGTCGGAATGGCCCGACAGGCCGGTCTCTCCCGGCCACAGCAGGCCGGCCACCCACAGCGGCCGGCCGGGTTCGAACGGGTGGACGTCGACGCCCACACCGACCCGCGGCAGCGAAGGAGGAAGGGGTGACATGTCAGAGAGCACCGTTGGCCCGGCGTTCGGCGAGCACCATCTCGGCCACCAGCAGATCCAGCGGCCGGGTGATCTTGAAGGCTTCGGGCGACCCCGGCACGACCGACACCTTGATCCCGAGCCGTTCGACCAGCCCGGCGTCGTCCGTCATGATCCCGGCGGCTTCGGCGTGCGCCTTGGCGAGCACGGCACGCTCGAAGCCTTGCGGAGTCTGGATCGCCCGCAGGTCGCCGCGCGCGATCGTCTCGACGACCGACTCCTGACCGTTGCCGGAGATCGCCACGCGCTTCACGGTATCGGCGACGGGGAGACCCGGCACAACCGCGACGTTGCCGCTCAGCACCGCTGCTGCGACGACGTCGACGAGCTCGCTCGGCGCCAACGGCCGCGCCGCGTCATGGACCAGCACGATGTCGGCGTCCGGCGGCAGCGCTTCGAGCGCACGCGCGACTGAGTCCTGTCGCTCCTCCCCGCCTGCCACCACGCTCACTTCGGCCCCGATCTCGTGCAACGCGAGGAGAGACTTCACGCTGCCGACGCCGTCGGGCGGGGCGGCGACGACGACGAGATCGACGAGGCGCGCTCGAGAAAGCGCCCGGACGGCGTGCACCAGCATGGGGACGCCGCCGAGTTCGCGCAGCGCTTTGGGCTGCCCGGGGCCGAGCCGCTCGCCGCGCCCGGCCGCGGGCACGATTGCGGCGACGCTCACCGGGCCGCGCCGCGCGGGTGGCCGACGATACCGGCCACCGACACGTGCGCATCCGAGCCGTTCACCGGATGCCCGAAGACCATCCGGCCGTTGGCCGTGGTCAAGACACTGGTCACTCGCACCGCCACCTCCTCACCGATCCGGTCGCGCGAGCGTTCCACGACCACCATGGTGCCGTCATCGAGGTAACCCACCGCCTGCGCGGCCTCCTTGCCGGCACGCAGCAGGTGAACGACGACATCGTCGCCAGCAGTGACCGCCGGCCGCAACGCCAACGCTAGGCCGTGCAGGTTCATGACCCGAACACCGGCAAGCGCCGCCACCTTGGCGAGGTTGGTGTCGAGGGTGAGCAGAGGCAGTTCACGATCGAGGCACAAGCGGATCAACTTCGCGTCGGTCTCGGCGACCGCCGGGACGTCGTCCTCGAGCACTTCGACCGCGATGCCCGGCTCCCGCTTGAGAACCTCCAGCACCTGGAGCCCGCGACGACCTTTGCTCCGCCGGGTGTCGTCGCCGGCGTCGGCAAGGGCCTGCAACTCGGAGAGGACCGGCGAGGGTACGAGGAAAGTGCCGTGCAGGAAGCCGGCCCGGGCGATGTCGAGAATGCGGCCGTCGATGGCCACTGAGGTGTCGACGATCCGCGGCAGCGCCGACACGGCGATCGGGCGGGGACCCATCCCGGCCTGCGACGCGAACATCCGCAGCACGTCCTCTCGCCGGTTCGCGCCGAGCCGGTAGCCCAAGAACCCCATGACGGCGACCACGAACCCGAACATCGGGAAGGCGAGGAACGGTTCGAGGAGCAGAAAGACCGGCCACGCGATGCCGGCGCCGATGAGAACGCCGATGATGCCGCCGATGGCGCTGGCGATCAGCTGCTCGGCCGAGACGTTCCGCAAGCTTTGCTCGGTGCGCCCGACAGCGGTCACGGCGCTGCGTCCGGCGACACCGCCGATGACGTAGCCGAGCCCAGAGCCGACGATGACCCCCACGACGACACCGTTGAACGGCCCGAGAACGTTGTGGGTGCTGTTGAGGCGCCGCGCCACCTCGTAGCCGATACCGGCGAAGAACACGACGACGAGGAGCCGGAGGACGTCGACGACGATCGTTGGCGCGCGCAGCTTCTGCGGCGTCCGCGCCTGCGGCGAGTTCGGCGTCATGTCAGCTCCGGATCGGGCCGCCGGGCACGGGCCCAACGGCGGGCGGCCACCGGGAACACCCGGCGGCGGTCGAGACCGCGCTGAAGACTCAGCCTGGCGATCCCGACGATCCGTGCCTCAGACGTGACGTCTGATCAGGAAGCGAGCACCTCGTCGAGGATGGCTTCGGCTTTGTCCTCGTTGGTGCCTTCGGCAAGAGCAAGCTCGCTCACAAGGATCTGGCGGGCTTTTGCGAGCATTCTTTTCTCGCCGGCGGACAGGCCGCGCTCGCGATCGCGGCGCCACAGGTCGCGGACGACCTCGGCGACCTTGTTGACATCACCGGATGCCAGCTTCTCGAGATTGGCCTTGTAGCGGCGCGACCAGTTGGTCGGCTCCTCGGTGTGGGGGGCGCGCAAAACCTCGAACACACGATCGAGACCGTCCTGGCCGACAACATCACGCACGCCGACGAACTCGGCATTGTCGGCGGGTACTCGGACCGTGAGATCGCCTTGAGCGACCTTGAGCACGAGGTACATCTTTTCCTCGCCCTTGATCACCCGGCTCTCGATAGCTTCGATGAGCGCAGCCCCATGATGGGGATAAACAACCGTCTCGCCGACCTGGAACGTCATGTGGCACAAACCCCTTCCGCCGCGTTCGAGGATACCACGCGAATGCCCGGCGGTGACGGGGACGTGATGCATCTTTGCAGGTCAGAGGCCGTATGCGCGTCGCATGAGGCTGGATGGAATACCGCCGGGGTCTTGACAATTGCAGGCGCGGTGTGCCGTCGCAACGACTCCCGACTGCCGCATCGCAGCGCCCGAACACCGGGGAAACCTGCATAAATGAACGCAGCCACACTCGAGACTTCGCCAGATCGGATCACCGACGATGGAGCCAGCGCAGCCGCCGGGGCCGCCCGAGCCACCCGGCAGTGACCTGGCCGGTGGCGCACCCGGCGATCCGACGGGCGTGCCGGACGACGCGCGCGAACTCGCGCGCGACACCGAGGCATGGCGGCGGGAACGGCGCTGGCGGCGACCGCGACGGATGGCCGAGCGGCTGCTCCCCCCCGGGCGCCGACGCGGGCGGAACGTGGCTGTGGCCGCGGTGGCCGCCTGCCTGGCCGCGATCGGCATGATCGCGACCATGATCGCCGCCTTCTCGACCCGATCCCCCACCCACCCGGTGCCCGCGGTCGCGCTGCCGCTCGCCTCGACGACCGCCGCCCCCGCTTCCGTGGGGGGCCTGCTGCCCGCAGCGACCTTGCAGACGCCGGACGGCGCGGTTGACGCACGGCTGCTGCGACCCGGGGTCGTCGCACTGCTGCCGGCGGGGTGTCATTGCGCCACGGCGCTGCGCCAGCTGGAGCGGACGGCGTCGGTCGAGGGCCTCACGGTCTTCCTGGTAGGGACGGCCGGCCAGCGCGCGACGCTCGACGACTTGGCCCGGCAAGCGGGTACCGCCGACGTGAAGCCGGTCGTCGACACCGAAGGGCGACTGGGGACGGCGTTCGGCCCAGCAGACCCCACCGGGCTGACCGTCGTCCCGGTTCATGCGGACGGCGTCGTGGCTGCCGTCGTCCGGGGGTACGCGGAACGAACCCTGCTGGGGCCGGTGCTGGCGACACTGCGCCAACCTGGCGCCTAGCCGGCGCTGCGCCAACCAGGCGCCTAGCCGGCGCTGCGCCAACCGGGCGCCTAGCCGGCGCTGCACCAGGCAGCCCACCGCGATTGCCGACGGTGCCCGCTGGTTACGCTACGGCCGTGAACGCGACCGGAAGGGAAGGCACCGTGAGCAACCTTCGCAGACGCCGGCTGTCCCGTCGGGCGCCGGCCGCCGTGGCCTTCCTCGCCGGTGCGCCACTGCTGGCGGGATGCGCCACCGGGTTCAACGCTCCTACCCGGCACGCGGTCGCGAACCTGCAGGCGGCCTCCGCCAGCGTTTCGGCGTCGCTGTCGGTGTTCGACGCACAAGTGTTCGTGCCGAACGATGACGTCGCGTCGGCCGGGGGGGTCGCCTACCTCGAGTTCGTCGTCGTGAACCACGCAAGCCGAGCCGACTCTCTTCAGGTCGCCAATACCTCGGTGACGACCGTGCCCGACGGAGTCAGCCCATCCGCAAGTCCGCAGCCCGTCGCGGGTTCGATCAGCGTTGTCGGCAAACCCGATGTGCCGGCGGGCAGCGGCAACGCCCCGGGGACGGCGCGGATCACCCTTGCCCTCCAATCGCTCAAGACTTCGCTGGAAGACGGCCAGACCGTTCAGGTCTCACTCGACTTCGCGAGCAACGGAACGGCGGAGAACCTGCTGGTGCCGGTGCATTCGGCGTCGGCCGCGGGCACGTTCCTGCCGAGCGCCGCCCCGAGCAGCGCATCGCCGTCCGCGTCGTCTGTGGCGTCTGTGGCGTCGTCGGCGTCTGCCGGCGGCTCGGTGTCACCGTCGGTGTCAGCGTCGGCGAGCAGCCCGGCCGCGTCCGCTACAGCCTCGTCATCCGGCTGACGAACCACGCCGGTCGCACCGGCAAGGTTCAGCGACGACCCTGGTTCGCCACCGCGGCCGCGGCCGCCACC
Organism: uncultured Actinomycetes bacterium; assembly: GCA_963782965.1. Lineage (GTDB taxonomy): Bacteria > Actinomycetota > Actinomycetes > Acidothermales > Acidothermaceae > CAWALV01. The sequence continues at coordinate 466,497 of CAWALV010000002.1, read as the reverse complement.
GCAGCGGCCGGGTCGAGGTACTCGCCACCCGCAACGACCGGATGCAGGTCGGCGTCGAGCCGGTAGGCGAGCGGGATACCGGTCGGGATGTTCAATGCGGCGATGTCGCGGTCGGAGATCTGGTCGAGGTGCTTGACCAGTGCTCGAAGTGAGTTCCCGTGCGCGACGATCAACACGTTCTTGCCGGCGTACAACTCCGGCACGACCGAGTCGTACCAGTAGGGCAACAACCTGGCGACGACGTCCTTCAGGCATTCGGTGCGCGGCCGCACTTCGGCGGGCAGTGTCGCGTAGCGCCGGTCGGCGGCCTGGGAGAACTCGTCGTCGTCGGCTATCGGCGGCGGCGGAACGTCGTACGAGCGACGCCACAACGTGAACTGCTCCTCGCCATACGCTTCGAGAGTCGCCTTCTTGTCTTTTCCTTGCAGCGCACCGTAATGCCGCTCGTTCAAGCGCCACGTGCGGCGAACGGGAAGCCACAGCAGGTCAGCGGCATCGAGCGCGATGTTCGCCGTACGGATCGCACGACGCAGCACCGACGTGTGGACGACGTCAGGGCGCAGACCCTTCTCGGCGAGCAGCCGGCCGCCATTGGCCGCCTCGGCTTCGCCCTTGGCGGAGAGGTCGACGTCAACCCAACCGGTGAACAGGTTTTTCGCGTTCCACTCACTCTCACCGTGGCGCAGCAAGATGAGCGTTCCGATGTTCGAGACCACATTTTCCGCCATGCCGTTCAGCCTGCCAGATGCATCGCGGCGCTCGGGAGCAGGGTCAGGAACCGAGGGTGAGAATTCGCACCTCAGATTCCGGTGATCGGACGTCGCCTGGTGGCCCCGCCTCGACCCCGGAACTCGACTCCCGCATCGATGAGCAGGCGGCGTACCCGGCCGATGCTGTAGCCGGTCTGTTGGCATATCTCGCGGATGCTGCTGCCGCCGCGGTAGCGCTCCAGGAGGTCATCGCCGAGGTTGGCGCGCTCGGAGCCGGACAGCCGCTGCCCCCGTCGTAGAGAGGGAACCTTCTCCATCGACGCATCCTGACAGTTGCCGATGGTGATCGCCACTGCTCAACGGGTCTCATTCAGCCGCGCCGCCGGTGCCGACCGCCGGGCGAAGTCGCAGTGAAGTCAGGGGACGCGAGCGCGCCGGGATCCTCCAGCGGCGCATGTTCGTGCCAGCGCCGGTCGCGGTTGATTGCCGGCGCGAAGCCGCTCCCCCGGGCCGCGTCGAAGGCGGCTTCCGCACAGTCGACGACCGCGCCGAGCACCCGGCCGAGTTCTTCCGGTGTGAGGAGCAGGAAGGGCATCCGCCCGAGGAGGTAGACGTCGCCGCCCCGGCCGATGGCGAAGTGCACGTCGCCGGCGTGGGCATTGCGCTCGAGCAGGAAGCGGTAGAAGTCGGCCGCGTTGTCGTCGGGACGCCGCACGAAGAATGCCTCGACCAGCAGCGTGGCATCGCCGATGACCAGCCGAACCGGCAACTGGAGCCCCGCACGGCCCTCGAGATGCACGAGGAAGGTGGTCTCAGCGAGTTGCTCGAAAGCGACGTTGCCTTCGGCGAGCGCTGCGCGGACCACGCCTTCGACCTCAGCCCGCGCGAGCCAGCTCATCCGACCTCACCGCCCGTATGCGATCGACAACCCTTCGGCGACCTCAGGTATGTCTCCGCGAAGATCGCGATCGAGGCCGCGGCCGGCCAGGATCGCCTCGCTGTACACGTCGAGGACACCTTCGACAGTACGTGCCCAGCCGAAGCCCGTGGCATGACGGATGGCATTGGTGGACAACGACCCGCGCAGCGCGTCGTCCATGATCACGCTGGTCAGGACGGTGGCGTAGTGACGCGGATCGTGCCCGTCGACCAGCAACCCGCTCGTGCCGTCGTCGACCGTGGTCGTCAGGCCGCCCACCCGGGCCGCCACGACCGGCGTGCCGCACGCCTGCGATTCCAGGGCGACCAGGCCGAACGACTCGTTGTACGACGGCACGACCGTCACGGTGGCGGCCCGGTAGAAATCAGCGAGGCGACCGGCCGCAGCAGGCGGTTCGAACCGCACGAGATCGCCGACACCGAGTTCGGCGGCGAGCGCGCGCAGGTGGGCCGGCTCAACCGTCCCGGCGCCGCTCGGGCCACCCACCACGACCGCGAGGACGTGATCACGCAGCTCGGGACGGTCGCGCACGATCACGGCCAGGGCGCGGATCAGCAGGTCCGGGGCTTTCAACGGCTGCAAGCGACCGACGAACAGCAGAATCGCCCGGTCGGGCGGCAAGCCCAGCCGGCGGCGTGCCGCATCCTGGCCTCCCGCTGCCGGGCGGTAGCGGTCGAGATCGACGCCCGGCGGCACCACGCGGACGGCGTCGGGCGCCGCGCCGTACAAGTCGACCAACTCGGCAGCCTCGGCGGGCGTGTTCGCGATGAGCCGGTCGGCGGCTTCGACGACCTGCGCCTCGCCGATGGCCCGAGCGGCAGGTTCGGGCGAATCGCCCTCAGCAAGAGCAGCGTTCTTGACCTTGGCCATGGTGTGCATCGTGTGCACCAGCGGAACGCCCCACCGTTCCTTCGCCAGCCAGCCGACCTGCCCGGAAAGCCAGTAGTGGGAGTGCACCAGGTCATACCAGCCGGGTTCACGTGCGGCTTCCGCACGCAGGACCGCCGCGCTGAAGGCACACAGTTGCGCCGGCAGGTCCTCCTTCGGCAGCGGTTCGAGCGGGCCGGCGACGATGTTTCTGACCGAGAAGCGCTCGGCGAGATGCTGCACCGGGGGCTGGTCACTGGACGTCGCGCGGGTGAACACCTCAACGGCGACGCCCATCGCGGCGAGGCGGCGGCCGACCTCGACGACGTACACGTTCATCCCGCCTGCGTCGCCGCTGCCCGGCTGCTCGACCGGGGAGGTGTGAAGGCTCAGCATCGCGACCCGGCGCAACGGCGGCAGTACCGGGAGCCGGGACGCCGGCCGGGTGAACGCAGCTGCTGAGCGGGCGACGGTGAGCGGGCGCGAGCCGTGGCTGCGCGGTTCGTGCGGATCGGGCACCGGTTGACCTCCGAGGTTGCCGCCTGCCGAACGGACCTGCGCGGCTGCGAGACGAGACCGGCCGCGAGCAAGCCCGGCTCGGGACCGGGCCACGACCGAGGCAACGATCAAACCAGACAGCCCATTCCCCGCGCGCCGCTCGCTTACCCGACGGTGGGACCGGTGGCAGTGCTGGCCTGGCCTGGCCTGCCAGGATGCCCTTATGAGCGATGGAGCAACCGGGGGCGGGCGAGCGCCGAGGGGAACCGCGGTCGTCACCGGAGCCAGCAGCGGTATCGGGGCCGCGACGGCGCGTCGGCTGGCCGCCGATGGGTTCGACGTGGTTTGCGCGGCTCGGCGCCTCGAGCGACTGATCCCCCTCGCCACCGAGATCGGCGGGCGTGCCGTTGCCCTCGACGTCACGGCACCCGATTCGGTGGCCGACCTCGCGTCGTCCGTCGTGGAGTGCTCGCTGCTCGTCAACGTGGCAGGCGGAGCGATCGGGCTGGAACCGATCGCGAAGGCCGACCCGGCAGACTGGCAGCGGATGTATGAGGTCAACGTGATCGGGGCGCTGCGGATGACGCAGGCGCTGCTGCCGGCGCTCACCCGTTCGGGCGCAGGTCACGTGATCGTCATCGGGTCGACCGCGGGCCGCATCGTCTACGAAGGCGGCGGCGGGTACACGGCGGCGAAGCATGCCGCGGCAGCCCTGACTGAGACCCTGCGGCTGGAACTGTGCGGGCAGCCGGTGCGCGTGACCGAAATCGCCCCCGGCATGGTGCGCACGGAGGAGTTTTCGCTTGTGCGGTTTCGCGGCGACGCCGAGCGAGCGAGCAAGGTCTACGAGGGCGTCGAGGAGCCCCTCACCGCGGACGACGTCGCCGACTGCGTCGCGTGGTGCGCTACCCGGCCCCCGCACGTGAACGTAGATTTGCTGGTGGTCAAGCCGTTGGCTCAAGCCGCTCAACACAAGGTGCACCGAACGACGTGAGACGACGCTTCGCCCTGCCGGCAGTCTTCGCGACTGCCGCGTCACTGGCGATCACGGCGTGTACGGCGACCACAGCTCGCGACGCTACGACAGTCGGCCCGGCGAGCAGTGCCGTGACGACGAACTCCTCGACCGCGGCGCCGGAGGAGTCGCCGGCGGGCACACCTGGACCGGCAACCGAGGCCGGCGCGATCACCGCGGGCTTGGTGCCACTTCCGGTTGCGGCATCGACCGACGCCGCTGCCTCGTTCACGCTGGACGCCGCAACCCGGATCGCCGTCGAACCCGGCGATGGCGCCGCAGCGGTCGCCGACGACCTCGGGGCACTGCTTCGCCCGGCGACCGGCTTTCCGCTCAAGGTGACGGCAGTGGCCGACCACGCGCGGCCCAAGGACGCGATCGTGCTCCGGCTGACGAGCGCCGAGCCCGAGCTCGGAGACGAAGGCTACGACCTCGCCGTCTCCACTGACCGTGTCGTCATCGCCGCGCTCCATCCGGCCGGGCTCTTTCACGGGATGGAGACGCTGCGACAGCTGCTGCCGGCGTCGATCGAGGCGCCGTCTCCCGAGCCGGGACCATGGCGGGTGATTGGCGGGCACATCGTCGACTACCCGCGATTCTCTTACCGCGGTGCGATGCTCGACGTTGCGCGCCATTTCTTCACCGTGCGCGAGGTGGAGCGTTACATCGACGAGCTGGCGCTGTACAAGGTGAACGTGCTGCACCTGCACCTCTCCGACGATCAGGGGTGGCGAATCGCGATCAGCGCCTGGCCCAAGCTCACGACTCACGGCGCCAGCACCCAGGTGGGCGGCGGGCCAGGCGGCTACTACACGCAGGCCGACTACCGCGCCATCGTGCAGTACGCGCAGGCTCACTTCATGACGATCGTGCCGGAGATCGAGACGCCGGCTCACGTCAACGCGGCTCTGTCGTCCTACCCAGAGCTCAACTGCAACGGGATCGCGCCGCCGATGTACACCGGCGACAGCGCGAGCGTGAGCGTGCTGTGCCTGACCAAACCCATCACGTACTCGTTTCTCGACGACGTGGTGGGTGAACTTGCGGCGTTGACGCCTGGGCGCTACCTCGATCTCGGTGGAGACGAAGCGCTGCACACGCCGCGGGCACAGTACGTGACGTACGTGCAGAAGGCTCAGACAATCGTCGCGTCGCACGGTAAACAACTGATGGGATGGGCAGAGATCTCAGCAGCGAAGCTCGCACCGACCGCCGTCGCGGAGTACTGGAACTTCAAAGACGGTGGCGCCAGCGAGAAGGCCGCCATCGCACAGGGAGTGAAAGTCGTTGCAGCGCCGGCGAATCACGCGTATCTGGATCAGAAGTACACCGCCGGGTCGACGGCCGGCCTCAGCTGGGCGGGCCCGACCGAGGTGCGCGACGCCTACGCGTGGGACCCGACCGACGACGGCGCGACCGACGCCGCGCTGCTCGGCGTCGAGGCACCGCTGTGGAGCGAGACCATCCACACGATGGCGGACGCCGAGTACCTGGCGTGGCCCCGGATGGCCGGCATCGCCGAGATCGGCTGGACGCCCCAGGCAGAGCGCAGTTGGAACGGCTACGAGCCCCGGCTGGCGCAGCAGGCTCCGCGATGGACGCAACTCGGGATCAACTTCTACCACTCCCCACAGGTGACCTGGACCCCATGACCGAACTCAGCAATGCCGACCACGCGCACGTCGTCAACAACGGCAAACGCGATCTCACGCTCGATGAACTCGCCGCCTCGCAACCCGGGCTGGATCGCTTGATGGCCGAACTCGGGCCACGGATGCACCGCCTCTACTACGCCGGTAAGGCGCAGAACTGGCGTCTGGCCGAGTACTTCTTCCGATCGGTCGTCAAGCAGCTGAACCTTTGCGCGTTCTCACGCCCGAAATACGAGGCGCCGATCAAGGAGTTCCTCGCGGAGACCTGCGAGCCGCTGAGGTCGGCGATCCGGTCTTCAGATGCCGACGCGTTCGAGGAGCACTACCGCGCGATGGTGCATCGGGCCAACGAGTACCACGACCAGTGGGGCAAGCCCTACTTGCATTGGATGTGCCCGACCTCGCCACCCGACGACCTCGACCTCACCGCAGGTCTCGAGGACGCCGCGGATAGCGGCTAGTCCGGGGTGGCCGCCTTGAGTGCGACCGCGAACGCGTCGTAGGACGCCGAGCTGAAGAGCACGAACCGGACGTCGACCACGGCCGCCGTCTGGTGTGTAGCCGCGACGATTGTCGAGACGGCGATGCGGGCGGCGTCGTCGATCGGCCACCCATAGACGCCCGCAGAAATCGCCGGGAACGCCACGCTGTGGGCGCCGAGGTCGCCGGCCACGCGTAAGGACTCCCGGTAGGCGGAAACGAGGAGCGGCGAGCGGTCCTCGCTTCGCGAGTACACCGGGCCGACCGTATGGATGACCCACCGGGCATGCAGGTTGCCGGCAGTCGTCGCCACCGCCTGCCCGGTCGGCAGCCCGCCACCGAGGTGGCCGGCTCGCAGGGCGCGGCAGGCAGCCAGGATCTCGGGACCGCCACGACGATGAATGGCGCCGTCGACCCCGCCACCACCCAGCAGCGACGAGTTCGCCGCGTTGACGATCGCGTCGACGTGGTGCTGGTCGGTGATATCGCCGAGGATGAGGGAGATCTCGGCGCTCATGCCTGGAACATACCTAGTGCAGCTTCACGCGTAGCCGCCGAAAGCCCTTGCCCTTGTTCTCCACCTTCACGACCTCGATCGTGCCGATCTGCTTGGTCGATGCAACGTGGGTGCCGCCGTCGGCCTGCGTGTCGAGGCCGACGATGTCGACGATGCGCACTTCGGTCAGGGAATCGGGCAGCAGGTTGGTCGCCGTCCGGATGATGTCGGGAATCGCAAAGGCCTCCGCCCGCGGGAGCACCTTGACCTCGATCCGGCGGTCAGCCGCGATCTCCGCGGCACACGCGGCTTCGATGCGCTCGCGAAAGCCCTCAGGGACCTCTGGCAGATTGAAATCCATTCGTGCCTCGAGCGGCTCCATGTTGCCGCCGGTGACCAGGGCCCCGAAGTCGCGGAAGACGACCCCGGAAAGCAGGTGCAGCCCGGAGTGGGTGCGCATCAGGGCGCTGCGCCGGGGGTCTTCGACGGCGCCGCGAACGGCCGTGCCAGGGGGCGGGACGGGGTCGCCCTCGGCGACGATCAGCTCGAGGTCGTCGCCGCGGCGGACTCCGGCGATCCGGGTCTGCACGCCGCCCCACAGCAGCACGCCGTTGTCGGGAGGCTGGCCACCGCCGCCGGGATAGAACGCCGACCGGTCCAGGACAAGACCATCCGCGGTGACCGCGAGCACGACGGCGTCCCACTCGCGCAGGGACTGGTCGTCGAGTTCGAGCCGCTCGGTGCGGCCGTGCCGCTCAGCCACCCGGTTTCCTCAGCCGCGCAGGTGACGAAGCGCGGGCCTGACGTCTACGAAGTACACGATCGTGGCGACAGCGGCCGCGATGCCGAGCAGGTTCAGTGGCGAGACGAACTGCGTAATGACGAGCGCAACCGCCAGGATCGCCAGCCAGATGTTCTTCGTCAGCTTCCCGGCCGCGGGGAAGGTTGCGGCCGGGGTGATCGCGGCGTCGACGAGCGCGTAGACCTGCAGCCCCAGCAGGGCCAGGTAGACCAAGCGCCAAAAGAGCGCGAGCGGGCCGAACAGCACGTCGCCTACGTTATGCGAGCCACGAGGCGCCCGCCACCGCCGCGCTAGTTGACGACACCGGCGCCCGTGACCTCGTCGAGGCGGACGAGGTCGGCTGCAGACGGCTGCCAGCCTCCCGCCTTGGCGTTGGCCCGTACCTGCTCGGGCCGCGTTGCACCGGCGATCACGCTGGCCACGGCCGGCTGGGCGGCGAGCCCGCCGATCGCGACGTCGAGCAGCTCGACGTCGCGCTCCTGGGCGAAAGACCGCAGCGCGTCGACGACGTCCCACCGAGCCCCGGTGAGCTCGTCGGCGTATCCGGGTTCGCTCAGCCGACCGGACGACGGCTGCTCGCCCTGGCGGTACTTGCCGGTCAGCAGGCCACTGGCGAGCGGAAAGAACGGGAGCAGCCCGACGCCGACGCTTTCGCACGCCGGCACCAGCTCTTCCTCGGCGCCGCGGTCGAGCAGGTTGTAGTAGTTCTGTGCGCTGACGAACCGGCACGTGCCGGAGACCCGGGCGACCCAATCGGCGTCGACGACTTGCCACCCGGCGAACTGCGACGAGCCGACGTAGCGCACCTTGCCTTCACGTACCAGCTCGTCGAGAGCGTCGAGGCTTTCCTCGATCGGCGTGCGGGGATCGGGCTCGTGCATCTGGTAGAGATCGATGTAGTCGGTACGCAACCGCCGCAGCGAGCCGTCGACGGCAGCACGGATGTAGCGCCGCGAGCCTCGCGCCTCGTGCTCGGGCAATACCCGGCCTCGCATCGGCTTCCCGAACTTGGTGGCGAGTACGACCGTGTCACGGCGGCCCTGCAACGCCTGACCCAACAGATCCTCCGAAGCACCAGGCTCGGTTCCGTACACGTCGGCCGTGTCGAACAATGTCACGCCGACGTCGAGCGCAGCGTCAACGAGAGCTTGGGTGGCGTCCTTGTCGAGCCGCCGACCGATGTTGTTGCAGCCGAGGCCGACAGCCGAGACGGTAAGGCCGGAGTCGCCGAGCTGGCGATAGGTCATGGTGCTCACTTGGCGGCGGGGCCCTGACGACCCTTCGGTGCTGCTTTCGTACCGGCTTTCTTCGCCGCCGTCTTCTTCGCCGCCGTCTTCTTCGCCGCCGCCTTCTTGGCGGCACTTCGGTCGGCCTTCTTCGCAGCGGCCTTCTTTGCAGCGGTAGCCCGCGGCTTTCCGTCGCTGGTCGCGGCAAGCTCACTTTCGGCGAACGCTGCGTGTGTCGTCAGCGGACGAACGGGCTCCGGCATGAACGGCTCACGCACGAACGGCTCGTCTTCTTCGGCCACGACGTGCTCCCCGCGCATCCGCGCGACGACGTCCTGGCCCCTGCGGTTGAGGTCGTCGTAGAGCTGGCCGGCTTTCAGGTTCGCTCGGAATGCCTGGCCGATGAGCGTGCCGGCGATCCGCACGGGCATGTCGCCGTACTGCTTTTGCCATGCACTCACGGTCTCGGGCAGTTCGCGCAACTTCTCGTTCACCAAATCGGATGCGCCGGCGAGCAAGTACACCGGGCGGTCACCTAGCGTCTTCTGCACAGCGTTGAACAGGTCTTCGGTGCGTCCCATCATCGTCTCCGCGGATTGCGCTGGCGGGTCATCGTCGTACGCATCGGACCCGGCCGCGACGGTTCCTGCGCGACCGGCTCCTCGTCGAGATCGTCCTCGTCGCCGAACTCGTCGTCGGCGTCCCTCACCTCGGTAGCCTCGGGGTCGTCGACAACCGCCGCGAACGCGTCGTTGCTCGGCGTGGCCCGTGCCTGGATGCGGGCGAGCCGCTCCTCGTCGGCCTGGCGCCGGTCGTTTTCCTTGCGGAACGAGTCGTACACCTCGAGCATGACCTGCTTCTGCCGCTCGTTGAGCGACGCGTCAGCAAGGACGGCGTCGACCACGGCGCCACCCGCGATGCGCTCGTCGAGGATGCCCGCTTGCACGTACAGCGCCTCGGCGGAGATGCGCAGGCCCTTCGCGATCTGTTGCAGGATTTCCGCGCTGGGCCGGCGAAGGCCCCGCTCGATCTGACTCAGGTACGGATTGGAGACCCCGGCCAGGCGCGAGAGCTGGCGCACGGAGATCTGCGCGTTGCGACGCTGCTCGCGAATGAACTCGCCGAGATCGAACTGTGGGGTTGCCATGCGGCCAGTCTGACTCCGTGCGCTTGCGATTGCAAGCAGCCCGCTAGCACCGCCGCGCAAGGGCACGGGGGCGCTGAATCGCCGGTTAGCCTGGATGTCGTCTCCGATGTCACCGTGCCCAGGAATCGAGCCTGCCTTGCCCCTTCGGCCTCGGCCCTGCCGGCCTTTCGCCCTGCTCCGAGTAGCGCTCGTCCTGATCATCGGTGCGGCTGCGGCGGGATGCACCTCACGCGCCGGCGGCAACACCGGCTCATCGAGCTCGGTGCCGGCATCGCTGCCCAGCGCCTCCCTGCCGAGCCCTTCCGGTGGCTCCGTCGACCCGCTCGCGAACCCGGGTGCCTTCGCGACCGGGCTGAAGTTCACCGACATCACCGGTCAGGTGTCCAGCGCGTTCGGGGGTACCGGCAAGCACAAGATCTCGTTCGCCCGGGCGGCGATGACCGTTCCGCTGGACTGGGCACACCCGCGCAACGGCAAGACCGTCACCATCGTGGTCGTGCGCGCCCGCGCGGCCGCTCAGAAGCACCGCATCGGTTCGCTCGTCATCAACCCGGGTGGCCCCGGGGCGTCGGGGACTTTGGCCGCCATCGAGCTGGCGATCGACGAGCTGCCCACCGACGTCCTCGATCGTTTCGACATCGTCGGGTTCGATCCGAGAGGGATCGGGGCGAGCAGTCCGATCCACTGCATCTCCGACAAGGAGAAGGACGCCGAGCTCGAGTTACCGGCCGACCCGACCACCGATGCGCAGTGGGCGGCCGACATCGGTGAACAGCAGCGCGTGGCGAACGAGTGCTACCAGGCCTACGGAAGCGACCTCACCTACTACTCGACGACCGAGACGGTCCGCGACATGGACGCGTTGCGCGCCAAGCTCGGCGACTCCAAGCTCACCTACCTCGGCTATTCCTACGGCACGCTGTTGGGTGCCGAGTACGCCTCGGCCTACCCGTCACGCGTTCGGGCCATGGTGCTCGACGGCGCCGTCGACCCCACGCTCAGCACCACCGAGAGCGACAACATTCAGGCCGCCGGCTTCCAACTCGCGTTCAGCCATTACGCCGCGAGCTGCGGCAAGAACTGCAAGCTCGGCCCCGACCCACAAACGTTCGTGCTCAATCTGATGAAGCAGTCCGACGCGAACCCCATTCCGAGCGGCAGCTCCTCAGACCACCGCGTCGTCAAGGGTCAGGCCGTGCTTTACGCCGTCATCTCGGCCCTCTACGACCGATCGCAATGGAGCGACCTGACGAGTGCGCTCGTCGAGGCCCAACACGGGAACGGTTCGGGCGTGCTCGCCCTCGACGACCAGTACAACGAGCGGCAGAGCGACGGCACGTACACCAACATCGAGGATGCGAACGTGACGATCGGATGCGCTGACAGTACCGACCGCCCGAGCGTCGCCCAAGCCAAGGAACTGGCGCCGCAGTGGCGCGCGACGAACCCGCTGTTCGGCGGTTCCGCTGCCTCGACGCTGCCCTTCTGCAGCCTGTGGAAAGCGCCGGCAGACGCGTCGATCCCGATCCAGAACAACCACGCGCCGACGATCCTCGTCGTCGGCACCACCGGCGACCCGGCTACGCCCATCTCCGGCGCGAGGCATCTCTCCTCGTTGCTCGGCACCGCAGACCTGCTGGTCTGGCAAGGGGACGGACACACGGCCTATCCCAAGACGAGCTGCGTCACAAAGGACGTCGACAGCTACCTCGTCGACCTCGCCGCACCGCCGGCCGACACGACCTGCCCGGCCGGCTGATTCGCGCCGAACTCGCCCCAGCAGGCGCCGAGCCCGGGTTCACCTCTCGCGAGGCAGCAGCTCCGAGACATCGGCTTGGCCTTCGCGGTAGCGCCGGGTGATCTCGGCCGCGCAGGAGTCCATCACGGCCTGCACCGAACGCCGCTGCTCGGAGATGGCCTTCTCGTGCTCGGCGAAGCGGGCCAGCGTCTCTTCGAGCTGGTCGGAGGTGCGCCCGGCGAGCGCGGAGAGGTCGGAGTCGGCAACGAGCCGCTCGACCAGGCGCCGATGCTCGTCGACCCGCGAGGGCCCGATGACGACGTGGCGGCCCAGCCCGTGTGCCGGCGCCGGGCTGTCGGCCAAGATGCGCGGCAGCTGGTCGATGATGCTGCCGCTGTCACCGAGCTCACCCCGGCGGCGGGCGAGCTCCGCCTCGAGGATGTCGACGCGGCCCTGAAGCAGGCGTCGAATGTAGGAGAGGTCGGCTTCCTCCTGTTCGGCGTCTCGCCGCAGCTCGCGGACCTCGTCGAGAGTCAGATCACCGAGGCCGTCCAGATAGCCCACGGCGAGCACCCGGTCGATCCGGCGGTTGCCCCCAAGGGCTGGCTGGCCACTCGAGTGCTGAGCGCTCTGATCGTCCGGCACGTGCCGCCTCCCATTCGTCGTCCGGCCGCCCACAGATTTGCCCGCGACCGCGGTCACCGAGGGGCCTCACCCACAGTGTGCGCCCATGGTGCCACGCCATCGGACGAGAGGGCACGAACGATACCGATCCGAGACGCCGTCCCCGCCCCGGATGTTGGGCCGGACGGCTCAATGCGCAGCCCTCAAGTGCCGATGGCAAACGGAGCAGGGTCACGCGCATCCCGACGCGCGGACCGTTGTTGCGCCGGTCCGCGCCGGCGCCGCATGACGCCGTCGGTTCAACGCTGGGAGGTCGCGGGTGCTCAAGGGCGACCTGACCAGCACCTCGATCGAGGACGTCCTGACCACCCTCGCGAACGAACCGGCCACCGGATGCCTGCACCTGGTGGACGACGAGGGGGAGGAAGCCCTCGTCTACTTCAAGGCCGGGCTGGTCTACGCCGTTTCGGTGCCGGGACAGCGCCCGCAACTCGGCGCCCGGTTGATCTCCAGCAACGTGCTCGTGCCGGAGAACCTGGCAGAGGCCCTCGAGGCCCAGCGGACCGAGCTCCAGGGCTGGCGGCTCGGCGAATTGCTCGTGCACCTGGGCTTCGTGGAGCAAGACATCATCGAGGCCTTCGTCCAGGAGCAGGTCCGCGACGGCTTCACCGATCTGCTCGGCTGGTCGACGGGCCGCTGGCGCTTCCGCAAGAACGAGAAGACCCGCGAGGACGTGGCTCCGCCGACGCCGGTCGAGGAACTCATCCAGCAAGCCCACGCACGGCAGGAAACCTGGTCGGAGATCGTCGCGGCCGTGCACGGGCCGAACGCCGTCCCGATGCTGGCCGCCCGAGGCGGCGAAGCCGACATCGCCCTGGACCCCGACACGTGGTCGCTCTTGTGCAAGATCGACGGCGAGCGCACACTCGCCGAGCTGGCACGCGAGTGCGGTTTCACCATGCTCGAGGCTGGCGCGATCGTGCGCACCCTCGTCGGGGCCAGCCTCGTCGACGTCGAGGAGGACCTCGGCCCGGACGACGACGCCACCTCCCCCGCCCCGGACGCGTCGGGAGAAGCCCAAGATCAAGCCGCGGAGGCGGACGAAGACCGGCCCACGGACGACGAGTTTCCACGGCTCGCGGCGCTGGCGGCCGCCTTCGCGCTCGGCGGTGGCCACGCCGCAGAGGACGCAGCGGACGCAGCGGACGCGGAGGACGCCGAGGACACCGGCCCGGGTGACGGCGGCGGCTCAGGCGCCTCGCACGACGCCGTTGAGATCGATCTGGACGGCGCGCCCACCCAGCCCGACCAGCTCGAAGCACCGACCTTCGAGGAAGACATTCCGGCGCTCACCCGCGTTTCGGAAGCATTGGCCCAAGTCCTCGGCCCGGCGAGGAACGGAGGTCAGGCGGCCTCGTTCGTCGACCCGTTCTACGTCCCCGAGGAGATCCGGCTGCGGCCCCCGCCGAAAGCGGAAGCCAAGCGAGCTGCACCAAGTGAGGATGAGCTTCGCCGTGAACGCATCCGCCAGGCGGCGGCGGCGGAGCTAGCGCAGGCTCACGCCGAGGCCGAGGCGACACGCAAGGATCGCGAGGACCACATCGCGGACGTCGTCAATCTCGAAGCGCGCAGAGAGGCCGCCCGCCGCGACTCCGAACGCCGCGAGACCGAGCGCCTGGAGAACGAGGAAGCAGCGCGCCTGGAGAACGAGGAAGCAGCGCGCCTCGAAGCAGAAGAGGCCGCCCGGCTCGAAGCCGAACGGCTGCAAGCGGAAGAAGCCGCCAGGCTGGAGGCCGAAGAAGCAGCACGCCTGGAGGCGGAGGAGGCAGCGCGCCTCGAAGCAGAAGAGGCCGCCCGGCTCGAAGCCGAGGAAGCAGCGCGTCTCGAAGCAGAAGAGGCCGCCCGGCTCGAGGCCGAGGAAGCAGCGCGCCTGGAGGCCGAGGAAGCAGCGCGCCTCGAAGCAGAAGAGGCCGCCCGGCTCGAAGCCGAACGCCTCGAAGCCGAACGGCTGCAAGCGGAAGAAGCCGCCAGGCTGGAGGCCGAAGAAGCAGCACGCCTGGAGGCGGAGGAGGCCGAACGCCTCGCCGCCGAAGAAGCAGCACGCCTCGAAGCCGCACGGCTGGGGGCCGAAGAAGCAGCACGCCTCGAAGCCGAACGCCTGCAAGCGGAAGAAGCCGCCAGGCTGGAGGCCGAGGAAGCAGCACGCCTGGAGGCGGAGGAGGCCGAACGCCTCGCCGCCGAAGAAGCCGCACGCCTCGAAGCCGAACGCCTCGCCGCCGAAGAAGCAGCACGCCTCGAAGCCGAACGCCTCGCCGCCGAAGAAGCAGCACGCCTGGAGGCGGAGGAGGCCGAACGCCTCGCCGCCGAAGAAGCCGCACGCCTCGAGGTCGAGCGCCTCGCCGCCGAAGAGGCGGTCCGTGCGCAGGAGGCGCTACGGGAAGCCGGGCGTCTCGAGGCAGAGCGGCTGGAGGCCGAACGCGCAGCGGCAGCGCGCGCCGAAGCCGAACAACGCGAGCAGGAACGTCTTGCCTACGAGGCGGCTCAGGCCTCCGCACCACAAGTCGATCCACATCAGCTTGCCTCGGCGAGCGCCATGCTGTCGGAGTTCAGCCGCACCGGCGCCACCACTCTCCAGCAAGAGGATGATGAGCAGCCGCCGCCCGACGAGGTCCAGGAACCCGAGCAGCCGCAGCCCCTCGTGCAGCGCGATCTGACCGACACAGCGTCCTTGTTGCGAGAACTCTCCAGCCTCGGATTCGAAGACGAGGGGCCTTCTGGTCCACCGCCGGCCGCCCCACGCGCGGGTTCGCCACAGCCGCGTCCGGTGACTACATCGGCCAAGAAGAAGCGCGGTCTGTTCGGGCGCTGACCGTCGCTCAGCAGCAGCATCGAGGCGAAAGCTTCAAGCGGCAGCTGCACGAGGCCTTCAGCTCGACGCTGGAGTGCTAACGCCCGCGAAACGCCGCCCGCGCGGCCTGGCCGGGCCTGGGATCATCTTCTCGGACGACGACCGGCTCGAGCGTCGCCGGTACCGGCGTCGACCCATCGTCCACGACCACATGCGCGTCGTCGGGTGTCAGGTACTTCACGAGGCCGAGCGCGATCGGCCCGAGCTCGTAGTGATACGCGGACGACGTCAGCTGGCCGATCCGTTCACCGGCGGCGTCGCTCAGCACGGCACCGCGGGCGGGAAGCGTCTCGCGTGCGCTGCCGTCTAGATGCAACCGCACCAGGCGGCGGGGCGGCCGGCCGAGGTTCGCCACCCGCGCAACGGTTTCCTGACCTCGATAGCAGCCCTTGTCGAGCTGGACGGCACTGCCGATCCACCCGACCTCGTGCGGGATCGTGCGGTGATCGGTGTCGACGCCGAAGCGGGGCACGCCGGCCTCGATGCGCAACGCCTCCAACGCCAAGACCCCAGCGGGCGTGCGTTCGGCGGAGCGGGCGAACTCGGCGAGTTCGGATCGAGGGACGAACAGCTGCCGGCCCGCAGCCGCACTCTCTCCCGGGTCGACCCGGGAGAGAAACGTCGGGTGCGGTTCACGCACCGGCTCCCACACGACTGCCCAGTCGGCGGAGACGTCGGTGACGTCGACACGCAGCATGAACCGCATCGACTCGAGAAACTCGACGAGTGTCTTTGCCGAAGCCGACTCGACGTGCATCCAAACGGCCGCGCCGTCGTCGACGAGAAGCAGGTGGTGTTCGATGTGGCCCTGCGGGCTCAGCACGAGCGCTTCCGAGGCGTCGCCGGGGGCGAGCGCCTCCAACCGTTGTGTCGTCAGGTTGTGCAGCCACGACAACCGGTCGACGCCCTCGATGCGGACGACGGCGCGATGCGACAGGTCGACCCACGCAGCGCCTTCCGCGACGACGCGCTGCTCGCGCAACGGGTCGCCGTAGTGGGCGGCCACCCCGGCGTCGGGTGCGTCGGCTACAACAGCACCGGGCAGGTCGAGCAAGGGACTGCGGTAGCCGGCGATCGGTATCTCGCTCACGGCGTCACCTCCCGACAACTCGCACACCGGCCGAAGACGGCGAAATGACGGACGTCGGCCTCGAACCCGTGGTCGGCGGCAAGCCGCTCGACCGTGGGCGCGACGACGTCCGGACTCACCTCCGCGATGCCGCCACACGCCTGGCAGACGAGATGAACGTGCTCGGCGTCGTAGGCGATGTGGTACGTCGGCGCGCCGTGGCTGAGGTGCGCGTGAGTGACAAGAGCAAGCTCCTCGAGCAAGTCCAGGGTTCGATAAACGGTCGAGATGTTGACCCCGCTCGCGACCTCGCGCACCTGGGCGATGATCTCCTCAGGAGTGGCGTGGCCGAGCGTTGCGATCGCTTCGAGGACGAGTTGTCGCTGCGGGGTCAGCCGGTAGCCCTTGGCGCGCAGCTGGCCCTGCCACTGGCCCTCCCAGCGCTCGTCGTTCTTCACTTCGCCCACGCGGCTCAGTGTAGGTGGGCGGGCACCGCAGCCGGGGTCGTCCGGAGGGCGGCATTGCCGTCGCCGCGGGAATGCCGGCCGCACGCGAGCGTGCGCTAGCCCTCTGACTCGAAGAGCTCCTGGCTCGAAAGACCGTTCGGATCAACCAGGTCCCAGAGCAGGGAAAGCGGCAGACCCTCCGCAAGCAGTTGCATGGGAGTGTCTTCGCGGTGGACCGTCATCGAACTCACGCTTTAGTGATCGGCTTTACGCCAGGGGTTCTGACCGGCCGATGGGGTGATCCGTCACAGCTCCAACCGCAGCATCAATCCGCGGCCAACGCGTTCTTGAGCTCCCGGCGGTGTGGCACGCGCCACGTTCTCTTCGGCCACCGAGCAGTTTCGCGGCACGCCGGGATGTCGTTTGCCGGAGGCCAGATCGCGGTTTACCGTAGACGGACACGAGAAGGGAGGTGGTCCACAGAATGTGTAGTACTGGGACTCGTGAGGTGGCTGCCAGCTAGCCGCCGTCCTTCCGGACGTGCTGTCTTTTCAGCCGACGTCACTCACCGTTGAGGGATGGCGTTAGCGAAACCCCGACAGTCACCCGACCCCCGAGGTGCCGGACGTCGTCCAGCCAGCCCACGTCGAAGGTCTGCTTGGCCGCGACGCGGAGACGCCTCGGGGGTCGCTCATGCCCCCGTCTCGCGGTCTCCGGCAGCCGGCCCCGCCGCCGATGGCGACTTGCGCAGCCGCGCCGAGAGGTGCGGTGTCAGCGGATGTCCCTCGGCCGCCATGTCGTAGGCGTAGAGCAGGTCGCCGTCCACGAATCCGTACAAGCGGTGCCCGGCGGTGACCTCCCGGGCCGACGCGGTGCGGGCGACGAGGTCGGTGCTCAGCTCGATCTGGTTGCCACGTACCTCACCGACCCAGATCTCGACCAATCCGGTCGCGTGGCACAGGACGAGCTCGAGGCCGGCGTCGGTGATCCGCCAGTAGCCCGACTCCATCGCCGCAGAGCCGGTCACCAGGCCGCTCTCGTCGATCACCCAACTACGACTCCGGTAGGCGAGCACCGGTTTGCCGGCATGGCCAAAAACGATCTCCTGCCCGAACCTGAACGACTGCATCCCCGGGTAACCGCCGACCCCTACGCCTCGCCACGTGCCGATCAGGTGCTCGAGCGGCGTGAGCGCGTCGTGCAACGTCGAGGGTGCGTCGTCCGGCACGAAGGAGCTGGTGAAGTCGGCCGCGACATCGCCGACCTCCGGTTCGCTGTCAGTCACCGGCGTCCTGCCTTCCGAAAAGCCGGCGGACGACGAGGCTCGCCGCAACCACGATCGCGGCCGCGACGACGGCGGGCGGGCCCACGGTGAGCAGTCCGGTCACGAATAGCGACTGTAGTCGTCGAGCTACCGACGGCCCGCGAGGCGAAGCCGTCACCCCGGAGAAAAGGTTCGCCCCGACCGCCGAAGCGGTCGGGGCGATCCCCCGAAATGACAAGACGTCAGGCCGGTGTGCCGGCTCAGCCGACGGCGACCTCGACTTCGGACACCGCGCCGACGTCCGCCTTGACCGTGCGATCGGCCGTACCGCCAGGCACCAACGCTCGAACGGTCCAGGTACCCGGTGCGGCGAAGAAACGGAACTCACCCGTCGCCGACGTGGGGACCTCGGCAGTGAACTCGCCGGTCGAGTCGAGCAGCCGGACGTAGCCGACGACCGGCTCACCGTCGCGCCTGACGACACCCTGGATGACGGCTTCCTTGCCCGCGTCGACACCGGCGGGCAAGCCGCCCGCAACTGCACCGCACATCAAGAACCACTCCCCAACTCGATCGGCACGCCGACAAGCGAACCGTACTCGGTCCACGATCCGTCGTAGTTCTTCACGTTCGGCTGGTCGAGCAACTCGTGCAGCACGAACCAGGTGTGCGCCGATCGTTCGCCGATACGGCAGTAGGCAATGGTGTCCTTGCCGAAATCGACGCCGGCATCGCCGTAGAGCGCCCGCAACTCGTCGTCCGACTTGAAGGTGCCGTCGTCGTTCGCGGCCTTGCTCCACGGGATGTTCTTTGCGCTCGGGATGTGACCCGCCCGCTGCGACTGCTCTTGCGGAAGGTGTGCGGGCGCGAGCAGCTTGCCCGAGAACTCGTCCGGTGAGCGGACGTCGACCAGGTTGAGCTTGCCGATCGCGGCGATCGCGTCGTCACGGAACGCGCGGATCGAGGTGTCGACGTCCTTGGCTCGGTAGCTGGTGGCCGGCCGCGACGGGACGTCCTCGGTGAGCTCCCGGCTGTCGAGCTCCCACTTCTTCCGGCCACCGTCGAGCAGCTTGACGTCGGCGTGCCCGTAGAGCTTGAAGTACCAGTAGGCGTACGCCGCGAACCAGTTGTTGTTGCCACCGTAGAGAACGACGGTGTTGTTGTTGGCGATCCCGCGCTGCGACAGCAGCTTCTCGAAACCGGCCTTGTCGACGAAGTCGCGGCGCACCGGGTCTTGCAGGTCCTTCTTCCAGTCGAGCTTGACGGCGCCACGGATGTGACCCTTGTCGTAGGCCGAGACATCCTCGTCGACCTCGACGAGCACGATGTTGGGGTCGGACAGGTGCGCCTCGACCCAGTCGGCGTCCACGAGGACGGCTTGGCGACTCATACAGTGACTCCCTTGCGAATGAGGGCCTTGCGACTCGGCGCAAGGCGACGGATCAACAGATAGCTCTCGCACCCGAGGCAGAAGCCGAAGGCAGCGTTCAGGAAAGCAGCGACCCACGCGAACGCGGTCGCGGTGTAGCCGAGCCAGCCGAGGCCGGCGGCGTACCCGGCGACGCCGACGACGGCGAACACCAGGCCGACGGCCTGGGCGAAACGAGGAGGTGCCGCGGGCTCGCGCTGCGCGGGCGGACCGAGCCGGCGAGCGATCGTCGAGCGGAACAGCACACCGTACGGGGAGAACTGCAGGCCGGCGATCGCGCCGGCGGCGAAGACCAGTGCTTGGACGGCGAGCAGCCACCCACTACCGGTCAGCAGCACGGCGGCCAGGACGAGCGCCGTCAGCGCCGCACTGAACCGAAGGCCGCGCGGGTCGACCTGTGTGGGACGTGCCATAAAGGCTCCTGATGTCGACGGGCAAACTAGGGAAAATAGGGAAGCGCCCCGTGGCAAAGGGCCGACCACGCCGCGGCGCGACCGACCCGGTCAGGACCTAGGACACAGGCAGGTGGCCACGCGGCACAGGTCGACCGCGCGCCTCTTGGTGAGACGGGGCCCGTTCGGCGCCCCAGTCCCTCCCGCTGTCTGCATCCCCCGATGGTACGGAAACCCGGCGGACCCTGTCACGCCGGTGCCGCGACGGTGCCTTTCGATCACTGCGGACCTGCCTCGACCAGGGCGAGCGCCGCGAGCACGTCGGCCTTGCGCGGGGCACCGCTCGCCCTGCGGACGACGTGCCCGGCCGCATCGAGCACGAGCACGGTAGGCGTGCGCATGACGCCGAGCCGGCGGACCAACTCCAGGTTGGACTCCGCGTCGATCTCCACGTGGGCGACCCCGTCGACCAGGCGGCTCACCTCGTCCAGCACCAGACGGGTCGCCCGGCACGGTTGGCAGAAGACGGTCGAGAACTGCACCAGCGTCGCTCGCGAACCGAATTCCGCGCCCAGCTCGGCGGCGGTCAGGCTTGCCGCGGGGTCGGTTCGATCGCTGGCTGCGACCTCCCGAAGCCGGCCGTTGCGGTGCCGCCAGCCGACTCCGAACGCGGTCGCGACGAGGGCGAGCGCGGCGAACGCGACCACGGAAAGGAGGGTTGACGGCACGCCACCATTGAACGCGACGCCGGCGCGGTGTACTCCCGGCGCCGGGATCAGGTTCGGGCCGCGGCGACAGGCACGGTCACCAGGGTGTCGCCGTCCGCTCGGATGATCTTGAACGATGCGATGTCGGACGGCGCGAATCCGGTGGCGCCGGAGGCAGTGATCTCCCCCGAGGGTGTCGCCGTCCAGCTCGCCGCGACATCGCGCTCGCCGGTGCTGCTGATGGCAACCAGCTGGCAGCGGCCGTCGTAGGCACCGCTCGTCTCGCCCGTCACCTTGACCTGGAGCGCCGATCCCCAGCTCTTGCCCCACTCGACGACGGTCGCCGTGATGTGCGTGGTGGGATCGGTCGCGCTGACGGTGAGTGCGGCCGGCGTGCTGCCGTCGCCGGGCGAGTGGTCGGACGTCGCCAGGGCAACACCCGCGACCGTGGCCGACGCGACCACGACCACCCCCGCGGCCGCGGCGACGAGCCACCTCGTGCGCGTCTCGCGACGCCGCTCCAGCGCGGCGGCGGCCAGCACCCGATTGAGCAGCGACGGACCGGCCAGCTCGGGCTCGGCCGCGACTTCGGCCAAGCTCACCCGACCGAGCAGGCCGGGCAGAGCGGCCATCGACGCGAGCTCGTCGCGGCAGTCAGCGCAGCCCGCGAGGTGGGTTTCGACCCGCCCCCGCTCGGCGCTGTCGAGTGCTCCCAGCACGTACGCGCCGAGGGACAAGCGCGAATCGGCGCAGCCACTCGGGGTCATCTCTCCGTCACTCCTCTTTCTTCCAGCACCAGGCGCAGCGCTCGCAACGCATAGTAGGTACGCGATTTCACCGTGCCGGCGGGAATGCCGAGCTGGCTCGCCGCCTCCGCGACGGATCGGCCGCGGTAGTAGGTCTCGACCAGGACCCGCCGGTGGTCCTCACTCAGGCTCGCCAGGGCATCGGCGATCTGCCATGCCTCAAGAGCTCGATCCACCGCCTGATCGACGTCGTCGTCGGCCGCGATCAGCTCCAGGCCGTCGGGCCCGCTCTCGGGCGGTCTCGAGCGCTTGGCCCGGTAACCGTCGACGACGATGTTGCGCGCGACGGTGAACAACCACGGCCGGACGGCGTCCGGTGCTCGTTCGAGCGCCTCGGGATGCCGCCAGGCGCGCAGCAAGGTCTCCTGGACGACGTCTTCTGCCCGATGCCGATCCCCGGCGGTGAGCCGCAACACATAGCCCAACAGGGCACGCGCGTGCTGCTCGTACAGGGTGCGGATGAGCGTCTCGTCGCTCGCGGGTTGAAGCTGGGCCACACCACTCACACGCGCCGGCGAGGCACCGGGTTCAATCGCCACCGGACGAGGACCTCGCCGCCAGCCGGTCATGAGGAAACGGTACGCGTGCCTGGCCCGGGCAGGGTCGGGAATCGGACGGCGGCGGGCGGGTACCGTGGAAGCGTGTTTCGCACGGCACTGCGGCTTCGGTGGCTTCCCCGCCACCTGCTGCTGGTCGCCGTCGTGACGGCGATGAGCTGGCTCGGCCGGTGGCAGTGGGACGTCTCCCAGTCCAAGACCGGCTCCTTACAAAACCTGCTCTACGCGTTCCAGTGGTGGGCGATGGCCCTCATCGTCATCTACGGCTGGTGGCGTCTGCTGCGCGACGACGCCTACCCGCAGTCGGCGCCCGGCCGCGGCAACGCGGCGGGGTCGACCGCCCGGACCGATGGAGGCGCCGGGTACGGCACCGCGCCCGACGCCGGCACCGCCGACGACAGCTGGGGGCATGCACCCGTAGCGGCCGTCGACGAACAACCCGACGAAGAACCCGACGAACAACTCGCCGCTTACAACCGCTACCTGGCCTGGTTGAATGCCCGGGCGGAGCAGGCCAGATGAAGGGGATCCACCCGTGTCGTTCCTGAAGACACCGCTCGGCCGGTACCGGCTGCTGGCCTACGTCGTCGGCACCGGTCTGGTCGTGCTGGTATTCGCCGGGGTTCCCCTGAAGTACCTGGCGCACTTTCCCTACGTCGCCAAGTACGTCGGGATGCTCCACGGCTTCCTCTACGTCGTCTATTGCCTGGCCTGCCTGGAGCTGGCGCTGCGATATCGCTTGAAGCCGGTGCGGCTCTTCTTCATGGCTGCGGCCGGGTTCGTGCCCTTCCTCTCCTTCGTCGTCGAGCGGAAGACCACCCCGTTGCTCGAGCAGCGCGCGCAAGCGATGCTCGCCGAGCAAGCGGCCCCGGTGTCACCGTCGCTGAACTCGCCCTGAGCTGACGGGGCGGCTGATGCCAAGGACCAGGCTGTATCGCGACGGAGTCCTCGAACTCGAAGACTTTCCGGCTGAGCAGATCTCCGACGTGATCGACGACCCGGGAGTCGTCGTCTGGCTCGACATCTGTCTGGCGGACGGCGACGAGCTCCGTCTCGTCGAGGACGAGTTCGGGCTCCACGCACTGGCTCTCGAGGACGCCCAGCACGCGGGCCAACGACCGAAGCTCGACCACTACGCCTCGCATCTGTTCGTCAGCGCCTACGCGGTAGCACTCGAAGACAAGACCGGTGAGCTGGAGAGCAGCGAGCTGGCCATGTTCGTGTTGTCTAACGCGCTGATTACCGTGCGCAAGGGCCACGGTTTCGACATCGAGCAGGTGGTCGCCCGGTGGGACAACTCCCCCGACCTCGCCAAGGCCGGAGTCGGCTTCCTGCTCTATGGCGTCCTGGACTTCATCGTTGATGGTCATTTCAACGCGGTGCAGGTTCTCGACGACTGCATCGACCAACTCGAGGACGACCTGTTCGTCGATGAAGCCGATCAGGTGCAGGCAGTGCAACGCCGCTCGTTCGAGCTGCGGAAGAACCTGGTGCTGCTCCGCAGGCTTGTGTTGCCGATGCGTGAGGTCGTGAACGGCCTGATGCGCCGTGACCTGCACGTCGTCAGCGAGACGTTGATGCCGTACTACCAGGACGTCTACGACCACGTGCTTCGGGCCACCGAGTGGACAGAGTCCCTGCGCGACATGGTGAGCACCATCCTCGAGACGAACCTGACGGTGCAGGGCAACCGAATGAACCTCATCATGAAGAAGGTCACCAGCTGGGCGGCCATCATCGCGGTGCCGACAGCGGTGACCGGGTTCTACGGGCAGAACATCCCCTACCCCGGGTTCGGCCACACCTCGGGACTTATCGCATCGAGCCTTGTCATGGGCCTGGGTTCGATCACCTTGTACATCGTCTTCCGCAAGAAGGACTGGCTCTAGGTACCGACGCCCGCGCTGCGGTATGTAGGGTGGGCCGTGTCCCGCGGGAGCCTCGCGAGCCCTGAGGCTGAGAGGGCGGCAGGATCGGCCGTCGACCGTTTGCACCTGATCCGGCTCGCACCGGCGTAGGGAGGAAAATCGTTCATGACCACCGTTGAAGACAAGGCGCCGAGCGTCGAAGACAAGGCACCCAGCCTGGGCGTCGAGTTCCCCGGCTCCCGAAAGACGTACCTGCGGGGTACGCGTCCGGATCTTCTGGTGCCGATGCGCGAGGTCTCGCTCACGACGGGCGACAGCGTCGTCCTGTACGACACGTCCGGCCCGTACACCGATCCGTCGGCGCGCACCGACGTCCGAGCGGGGCTCCCTGCCCTGCGCGCCGCGTGGATCGAGGAACGCGGCGACACCGCTCCCTATGAGGGGCGGCCGGTGCAGGCAGTCGACAACGGCGTGCGCGCAGACGACGACCGCAACCTCGACAGCGTCTTCGCGAGTACTCGTGCGCCAAGGCGGGCGCTGCCCGGCCGGCGGCCGACCCAGCTCGCGTACGCGCGGCAGGGCGTCGTCACGGCGGAGATGGAGTTCGTGGCACTGCGTGAGGGTGTCTCGCCGGAGTACGTGCGCGACGAGGTGGCGCGCGGCCGCGCCGTCATGCCCCTCAACGTGAACCACCCGGAGACCGAGCCGATGGCCATCGGCCGCGGGTTCCTGGTGAAGGTCAACGCCAACATCGGCAACAGCGCCGTCGCCTCCTCGATCGAGGAGGAGGTGGAGAAGATGACCTGGGCCACCCGCTGGGGCGCCGACACCGTGATGGACCTCTCGACCGGGCGCAACATTCACACCACGCGGGAGTGGATCATCCGTAACAGCCCGGTGCCGATCGGCACGGTGCCGATCTACCAGGCGCTGGAGAAGGTGAACGGCAAGGCCGAAGACCTCAGCTGGGAGATCTACCGCGACACGCTCGTCGAGCAGTTCGAGCAAGGCGTCGACTACATCACCGTGCACGCGGGCGTGCTGCTGCGCTACGTGCCGCTCGCCGCTACGCGAAAGACCGGGATCGTCTCGCGCGGCGGGTCGATCATGGCGGCCTGGTGCCTCGCACACCACGAAGAGAACTTCCTCTACACGCACTTCCGTGAGTTGTGCGAGCTGATGGCTGCCTACGACGTCACGTTCTCCCTCGGTGACGGGTTGCGGCCGGGCTGCATCGCCGACGCGAACGACGATGCGCAGTTCTCGGAGCTGCGGACGCTCGGCGAGCTCACGAAGGTCGCCTGGGAGTACGACGTCCAGTGCATGGTCGAAGGCCCCGGCCACGTGCCGATGCACAAGATCAAGGAGAACATGGACCTCCAGCTCGAGGTCTGCGCGGAGGCGCCGTTCTACACCCTGGGCCCGCTGACCACCGACATCGCGCCCGGCTACGACCACATCACCTCGGCCATCGGTGCCGCGATGATCGGCTGGTTCGGTACCGCGATGCTGTGCTACGTCACTCCGAAGGAGCACTTGGGCCTGCCCGACCGGGACGACGTCAAGGACGGCGTGATCGCGTACAAGATTGCCGCCCATGCGGCTGATCTCGCGAAGGGCCACCCGGGCGCGCAGGTATGGGACGACGCGCTTTCCGACGCTCGCTTCGAGTTCCGCTGGGAAGACCAGTTCAACCTCTCGCTCGACCCGGTCACCGCACGCGACTTTCACGACGAGACGCTGCCCGCGGCGCCGGCCAAGACCGCGCACTTCTGTTCGATGTGCGGGCCGCACTTCTGCTCGATGCGAATCAGCCAGGACGTCCGCAAGTATGCGGCGCAGAAGGGCATTGACGAGGCCGCGGCGGTCGAGCTCGGCATGAAGGAGAAGGCGGCGGAATTCGCCGAGCACGGTGGGCGGGTGTACCTCCCGGTGACCGAACTCAGCTCGTCGTCCGACTGACTGCGCTCGGGCCCGACTCGTTGCGCCAGCGTCGGCAGGCCCGTCGTCACGCCGTTGTATTTCGGTGCAAGAGTTTGTATTCCGATGCAACGGCTTTGCGGAGGCCACGCCGGCGGCAAGGTGCGCGCGGACGGCGCGCGGGCGGGCCAGCCTATGCGGGCGCGGGCACGCTGCCGACCTCCGGGTAGCCGCTCGTCCACCACCCGGTGCCGTCTTGCGCGACCGCGAAACCTTCGTATCCGTCGAGATCTTCCAGCCAGTCACGCGCGGCGTGGCCCATCGCCACCGCGGCCGTCGCGTACGAGTCGGCGAAGGTGAGATCGGCGCCGACGACGGTGACGCTTGCCAGGTCACGGGCCGGCGCGCCGGTGAACGGATCGACGATGTGCGCGCCGCGTTCGGCGGTTCCGGACGTCGCGACAGCGCCGTCACGTAACCGCACGACGCTGGCGAATGCCCCCGGGTGGGCGGGGTGCGCGATACCGATGTTCCACGCGCGACCGGGTTCGGGCTCGCCGACCACCGAGACATCGCCGCCTCCGTTGACGGAGTGGCGGCGTGAGCCGCCGGCGCTCAGCAGTTCGCTCGCCCGCTGGATCGCCCAGCCCTTGACGAGCCCGGTTGGGTCGAGGCGACCAGCGAAGCTGACGGCGAAGTAGCCGTTGGTCGTGGCATGCACCTGCGCACAGAGGTCGAGGACTTCGGCCACCCGGGGGTCGCAATCGCCGAGAGCGAGTTCGCGGCGACCGAGGCGGCTGATCTGGCTGTCTTCCTTGTAGGTGCTGAAGACGGCGTCGACCCAATGCAGCCACTCGACCGCGCGGCCGATAGCCGCCCGCATGGTCGATTCGCTCGCGCCCGCGTCGATACGCACGTCGAAGCTCACGACGGTGCCCATCACGTGCTCGACGTGCCCGAGCCCACTCACCGCTTCAGGCTAGAACTTCAGCGAATCAAGAGCCGCCTGCACCGACTGCGCGTATGCGTCACTCGTGTATGTCGCACCCGACACGATGTCGATGTGGGTGCCCTGAGCCGCCATCACTTCTTGCTGGAGCACCGGGATGGAGTACTGGCTGATCTCATAGGACCGCGAGTCGTTGTGCGGGTAGTTGACCGCCACGAGGTTGGTGATCTTGCCGCTGCTGACGGTGACCTTCACCTGGACGGCCCCGAACGTGCGGAAACCCTCGGTCACCGGTACGGCGGGCCCGGTCGCCGTCCTGGTGCCCGACGCGGCCTTGGTCGGTGTCGGTGTCGGTGTGGGCGTCGGCTGGGTAGTCGGCTTCGCTGCGGGGGTGGCCGCGGGGGTGGACGGCGTGGCCGCGGGAGTGGACGGCGTGGCCACCGAGCCGCTGGGTGATCCGGCCGAAGGCGACGGGCCGGCCCCGCTCGGCGTGGTCGAGGGCAGGCCGAACGCGCCACCGGCCGACCGTGCCGGTGCGGACTTGAAGTCGAGCAACATGACGAGGCCGGCGATGGTGGCGGCCAGGACAGCGATAGCGCGGCGCATGATCGGATCCCCGGCCTAGAACTCGAACGATTCGGTGTGGACCTGACGGCGTGGCACGCCGACCCGGCGCAACGCCGTCTTCGCGGCCTCCATCATCCGCGGCGGGCCGCACAGGTAGACGTCGTGGCTCGAGATGTCTTTGACGAGCGATGCGAGGCGCCGCCCGACGAACGGGTCGCGGTCTCCGGCCGGCGGCCCGACCAGGTAGACGACGCGAGCACCACGCCGATGTGCAATCTCGTCGAGTTCGGACCGGAACACGAGTTCGGGTTCGACGTTCGCGCGGTACACGAGGGTGAGGTCGCCCTTCTTCGCCGGCAACGTCTCGAAGAGCGCACGCAGTGGCGTGACCCCGATGCCGCCGGCGAGCAGCAGCACCTTGCGGCGGGTCCGCCGCCGTTGGGTCAGCGCGCCGTAGGGCCCCTCGGCGAAGACGGGCGTGCCTTGCTTGATGTGTCGCAGAGCAAGGGAGTGATCGCCGAGTGCCTTGACCGTGATCCGCAGCAGCCGGTCGGACGGCGGGGCCGACAGCGAATACGGGTGCGACTGCCACCACTCCTCGCGGGTGAGGAAGCGCCACCGGAAGAACTGGCCCGACTCGGCCTCGAGCTCGTCGAGGTGGTGGCCGGTGATGTGAATGGAGAAGACGCCCGGCGCCTCCTCGACCACGTTCGCCACGACCATGCGGTGGCGCAGCGCGGCGCGAACCGGCATCACGAAGCGGTACCAGACGAGGACCACGGCGACGCCGATGTAGAGCGCACTCCAAAACACCCTCGCCTTGAGGTTGGTCATGAAGTCGGCGCCGGTCGAGAACTCGTGACTGAACGAGAGGGCGATCGCAAGGTAGGTGTAGAAGTGCAGGTAGTACCAGGTCTCGTAGCGCATCCGCGCCCGGGCAGCTCTCGCCGAGACGACGCCGACGAGCACCAGCAGGCCCACCGAGGCGGTGGCCATCATCACGTCGGGGTACTGGGTGAGCAACGCGCCGGTCTGCGGCACCAGTCCTTGGTGTGCCGAGACCGCGTACCCCCAGATGATCAGCAGGGTGTGAGCGATGGCCAGGTTGACGGTGTAGCGGCCGCCCATGCTGTGCCAGCGGGCCAGCCGGTCGGCGCCAACTCCGCGCTCGATCGCCGGCACCCGGGCCATCAGCAACAACAGGATGACGATGACGTAGCCGGCGAGCAGGCCGGTGATCCGCCCCGCATTGGTGAGCCAGTCGCCGAGCCCGTGAACCGAAGGGGTGTCGTGCCACCAGAGTGCGACCACGAGCACGCCGCCGGCCACGATCATCAAGAGCAGCAGCTCGGCACTGACAGCAGCGCGGCGGCTCGGGCCGGTCTGCGTCGCGGCCCGCTGTGCCGTGGACGGCGCCCGGCGGCCGACGGGTTGCGAGCGCGCAACCGTGCGGGGGCTCGACACGCGGGCTACCTCCACAAACTCGCACAACCGACATTACGCCGCTCGCCCGGGACGCTCAGCCCGGCTTTCCCCGAAGCTTCGCCCCGGAAGCTGGGAGCCAGCTGAGCGCGGGCTGGAGCGGGGCGGAGATTCGGTGGTGCTCTCACGTACGCTGTTGCAAGCTAGTGGCAACTGCATCAATCATGCGGGAGTCGGCGCGACTGTGCGGAGGTTCGGGGATTGGCACTCGGGGAGCTCGCCCAGCACGGGCAGTCGTGCGGGCCCGGCAGCCGCGCGGGCGGGGCTCGGCGACCGCGGCTGCGCGACCGGCTGACTGCTGACGAGAAGCGCCGCCTTGCCGCAATGTACGGCTTCGTCGCGCTGCTTCACGTCGTCGGCTTCGCACTGTTGATGGCGGGGGTGCAGGGGCACTACCAGATCGGTCCCACGAAGACGTTCGGCATCGGTACCGGGTTGCTCGCCTACAGCCTCGGGCTCAGGCACGCCTTCGACGCCGACCATATCTCTGCCATCGACAACACGACGCGCAAGCTGATGAGCGAGGGGCGCCGGCCACTCGGCGTCGGCTTCTTCTTCTCCTTGGGCCACTCTTCCGTGGTCCTCGTCATGACCGTGGTCCTCGGCCTCGGCCTCAAAGCGTTCGGTACCCAGCTGAGGGATCCCAGCTCCTCGCTGCACCACTACACCGGCATTCTCGGCACCGCAGTCTCCGGCGGCTTCCTGCTTCTCATCGCGGTGCTCAACCTCGTCGTTCTCGTTTCCATCAGCAAGGTCTTCGTGCAGATGCGGTTGGGGCGCTACGACGACGAACAGCTCGAGGCGCAGCTGAATGCACGCGGCTTCATGTTCCGGTTCCTCGGCCCGCTCGCCCGGTCGGTCGACTCGAGCTGGAAGATGTACCCGATCGGCTTTCTCTTCGGGCTCGGTTTCGACACCGTCACCGAAGTCGCGTTCCTGCTGCTGGCGGGCACCAGCATCGCGGCAGGGTTGCCCTTCTGGGCCATCTTGTCGTTGCCGCTCCTCTTCGCCGCCGGCATGAGCCTGCTCGACACCACCGACGGCTCGTTCATGAACTTCGCCTACGGCTGGGCATTCTCCAACCCCGTCCGCAAGGTCTACTACAACCTGGCGATCACCGGCCTCTCCGTCGCGGTGGCGCTCTTCATCGGTGGCCTCGAAGTCGCTCAGGTGACAGCCGGGCAGCTCCACCTGACCGGTTGGTTCTGGGGTTACGCAAGCCGCTTCGACATCAACCGAGCGGGCTTCGTCATCGTCGGCATGTTCGTGCTCACCTGGGCTGTCGCCCTCGGCGTCTGGCGCTGGGGACGGATCGAGGAACGCTGGCGCCGAGCCCGGTCAGTTCACCGACCCGGCGGCGACACTGCGCACACCGGTGATGGCGCCGGCCCTGCCCAACGCATCGAGCTGCTCGACGAGCTCCTGCCGCAGCCACTCGTCGTCCGGCAGGTCATGCCCGAAGACCTCCTGGACGCCGAGGAGAGCGTCGACGATCTGGCGCGGTGACTCGGCGCCGGCGACGACCGCTGCGAGGCGTTCCTTCAACGGATCGTCGACCCTGAGCGGGCGACCCGAATCGTCGACGCGGGCACTGACGAGCCGCATCCAGGCCGCGACCGCCAGCACCGCACACCGGGGCAGCGCACCGCCCGCGCGGCGATCTCGAATCGTGCCGAGCAACCGCTGAGGCAGTTTCTGGCTGCCGTCCATGCCGATCTGCTCAGTGCGGTGCCGCAGTGCCTGATTGGCGAACCTCGCCATCAGATCGTCCTTGTACCGAGCCACGTGGAAGCCGACCGGCACGTCGAGCGTCGGCGTCGCATCGGCGTCCATCAGGCTTCGCACGTACCTCGCCACGTCGTCGACAGCGACGAAATCGGCAACGTATTCGTAGCCGGCCAGCATGCCCAGGTAGGCCAACGCGGAGTGCGAGCCATTGAGCAACCGCAGCTTCATTGTCTCGTACGGCGTCACGTCATCGGTCAAGACCGCACCGGCGAGCTCCCACCGCGGGCGCGGACTGCGAAAGACATCCTCGATCACCCATTGCGAGAACGGCTCAGCGACGACGGCTCCGCGATCGGAACACCCCAGCACGCGTTCGACATCGGCAAAGTCTGCCGCCACAAATGCCGGCACGATGCGGTCGACCATCGTGGAGGGAAACGTCACGTTGTCGGCGGTCCACGCCCGCGTCGAAGCACGTTCGCCTGCGGGGAGCAGCTCCACGAAATCATCGACGAGCCCGCGAAGTGTCGCGCCGTTCGCCGGCAGGTTGTCGCAACAGACGACGGCGATTGGCCCCGCCTCGCTGGCCTGTCGTTGCTGGAAGCCCCGCAGCAGTTGCCCGACGACTGTTCGCGGCGGCCGCCCTTGGGCATCGGCACGGACTTCCGCGTCGTCGGTGAGCAGCCGCCGCGTCGCAGGGTCGTGGCGATAGCCCTTCTCGGTCACGGTCAGTGTCACCACGTGGGTGGTTGGCGCTGCGATTCGCTCGAGCAACACCGCGCCTTCGTCGCGCGCGAACAGCATGTCGCGCAACGGTGCCTGTACCTCGTACGTCGTTCGCGGGCCGCGGGCGACCAACGTATACAGGCCGTCCTGCGGACGCAGCCGGTCGACGACGTCGAAGCTGCGCTGCGACGCGCCGCAGATGCCCCACCGCGTCTCACCGCTCGCCGCCATGGCGCCCTGGGTATAGACCGCCTGGTGTGCGCGGTGAAATGCGCCGACACCGAGGTGGACGATGCCGATGCCGATGGAACGAGGATCGATCGGCGGGCGCACATCGGCCGGAAGCGAGTCGAGTGCCTCGAAGGAGAGGCGGCGCATCACATCACAGCGCCGAGCTGCCACGGAGTGAACTCCTCGTCGCCGAGGCCGATCTCCTCACTCCTCGTCGGTGAGCCCGAGGCGACCTCGAGAACGCGGTCGAATATCAGCCGGCCGACGTCCGCGACGCTGGCCTCGCCGTCCAGAATCACTCCGCAGTTGACGTCCATGTCGTCGGTCATCCGACGGTAGACGTCGCTGTTGGTGGCCAGCTTGAGACTCGGTACCGGTTTGCAGCCGAAGACCGATCCTCGGCCCGTCGTGAAGCAGACGACGTTCGCACCACCGGCGACCATGCCGGTGACCGACACCGGGTCGTAACCAGGCGTGTCCATGAACACGAAACCCTTGGCCTGTACCGGTTCGGCGTACTCGTAGACGGCCTCGAGATTCGCCCGGCCGCCCTTGGCCACCGCACCGAGCGACTTCTCGAGGATCGTGGTGATGCCGCCCTCCTTGTTCCCGGGTGAGGGGTTGTTGTCCATCGATCCGCCGGCCGCGGCGACGTAGCGTTCCCACCAGGCGATGCGTTCGACGAGCCGCTTCCCGACGTCTGGATGCGTCGCGCGCCGGGTGAGAAGGTGCTCGGCGCCGTACACCTCGGGGGTTTCACCGAGGATCGACGTGCCGCCGTGGGCGACCAGGAGATCGGAGGCCACGCCGAGCGCCGGATTGGCCGTTACGCCGGAATACCCGTCGGATTCCGCCGCACTCGAGCCCGAGCACGAGCTCGCCGGCGGGCACGGTGACGCGTCGGACGGCGTCGGCAGCGGCGAGCATGTCATGCACCCGCGCGACGCCCTCGTTGACCGTGGCACGCGTGCCGCCGAGCTCTTGAATGGTCATGCTGAGGACCGGCTTGTCGTCAGGCAGGTCGAACCCTGCCGTGAGTTCGGCCACCTGATTGACCTCACAGCCGAGACCGAGCACGAGAATGCCGGCGAAGTTGGGATGCCTCGCGTAGCCGCTCAAGGTGCGGCGTAGGAGTTCCATGCCTTCACCGCTGGACGCCATGCCACAGCCGGTGCCGTGCGTGAGAGCGACGACGCCGTCGACGTTCGGGTATTTCTCGAGCGCGGCCGAGCCGGCACGGAACTCGTTGGCGATGAACTTGGCTGCCGTCGCCGAACAGTTCACCGAGGTGAGGATGCCGATGTAGTTGCGCGTCGCGACGTGTCCGTCCGAGCGCACGATGCCGCGGAAGGTTGCCCGCTCACTCGCCGGAACTGCACTTCCGACGGCAACATCCGCGCCGAACGCGTAGTCGCGGACGAACTCCCCCATGCCGAGGTTGTGCGTGTGGACGTGATCACCCGCGCGAATGGCCTGCGTGGCGAGGCCGATCGGTTGGCCGTACTTCGTCACCGGAGCCCCCACGGCCACGTCGCGCACCGCGACCTTGTGCCCGGCAGGAATGTCGGCGGTCACGCGAAAGGCCTGCTCGCCGTCGGTGAGCATCGTGCCGCCGGCGATGGCAGACCGCGCGATCACGACGCTGTCGCCGGCACGCAGGACGATGGCCGCCTCGTGCAACTCGTGCACCCGCTCGGCACTCACCGAAACACCACCGCCGCTCTCACCAGCTATGCATCGTCCCGTCGGTCAACCGGTTCACCGGCAGGTAAGCCGCCTGATACGGGTACTTGGCGGCGAGTTCCTCGTCGATCTCGACGCCGAGGCCCGGCGCGTCACCAGGGTGGAGATACCCGTTGGCGAAGTAGTACTCGTGCGGGAAGACCTCGTTCGTCAGCTCCGAATGGTGCATGTACTCCTGGAGCCCGAAGTTCGGAATCGAGATGTCCACCTGGAGCGCCGCTGCCATGCATACGGGAGAAAGGTCGGTGGCGCCATGAGAGCCGCTGCGAACGCCGTAAAGGTCAGCGAGATCGAAGATGCGTCTCAGATGGGTGATCCCGCCGGCATGCACCACGGTCGTGCGAATGAAGTCGATGAGCCGTTCGCTGATGAGCTGCTGGCAATCCCAGATCGTGTTGAACACCTCGCCCACGGCGATCGGCGTGGTCGTGTGCTGCTTGATGACCCGGAACGCGTCCTGCGACTCCGCGGGCGTCGGGTCTTCCAGCCAGTAGAGGTCGAACTCCTCGAGCCGCTTGCCCAACCGGGCCGCCTCGGTCGGGGTCAGCCGGTGATGCGCGTCGTGCAGCATCCGAAACCCGAAGCCGTGCTTGTCGCGAACCGCAGCGAACAGGTCGGGCACGTGGCGCAGATAGAGCTCGGTCGACCAGGTCGCCTCCGCCGGCGCGATACCCGCGGTCGCCGGCTCGTAGAAGGTCTTGTCCTTGCTCACGCCGTAGACCGTTTGCAGGCCGGGGATACCCGCCTGCACCCGGACCGCGCGGTAACCGTGCTCGAGGAACTTGCCGACCTCGTCGACGGCTTCTGCGACGTCACTGCCGTTGGCGTGCCCGTAGACGGTGACGCCGTCACGAGACGCGCCGCCGAGCAGCTGGTACACCGGCAGGCCCGCGTGCTTGCCTTTGATATCCCACAAGGCGGTGTCGACCGCGGCGATCGCCGTCATCGTCACCGGCCCGCGTCGCCAGTAGGCACCCTTGTAGAGGTATTGCCACGTGTCCTCGATGCGATCGGCATCGCGCCCGATCAGCATCGGGCACACGTGGTCCTGCAGGTAGCTCGCCACCGCGAGTTCACGCCCGTTGAGCGTGGCGTCGCCGACCCCTGTTGCGCCGTCCGCAGTGGTGATCTTGAGGGTGACGAAGTTGCGGCCGGGGCACGTCACGATGACCCGAGCCTGCGTGATCCGCGAACCGCCTGCCGAAGAAGTCATCGGGTACTCATCGACCTTCTTGAACCCAGGCGTGGCGCGGGTCGAGGTAGGGAATCATCTGGCGTCCCTGGCCGGCCATCACCCACAAGTAGTACAGCGAGTAACCGGGTGCACCGACGACGGGATGATAGCCCGACATGATCGTCGCGACGTCGTTCTCGTACACCGGGATCGCCTCCCGCTTCTCGCCGTCGTAGAGAATCTGGACGCCGAACCCGTCGGGCCGGTCGAACTTGAACAGGTACACCTCTTCGAGCTGCACCTCGCGGGGCGGGTCCTGCTCGTCGTGCTTGTGCGGTGGGTAGGAGGACCAGTTGCCGGGGGGGTTGACCGTCTCGCCGACCAGGAGCCGGCCCGCCGCCGAGCTCGGCCCGAGGATCGTGCGCACGCTGCGCGCCCAGTTGTCATCACCACGGTCTGCGACGTCCTGGTCGTCCGGGTGGATGATGCGAGGCGTCCCGCCGGGTTCGTCGGCCAGCGGCGCGGAGGCGACCGCGAGTTCGGCGGCGGCGGTTGCGCAGAGCCGGATCGCGCAGCCCGGGGGCGCGTAGACCGCATCACCGGGGCCTTCGAACACGTTCTTCCGGTGTCCCGCCGAGCCGAGCCCCGCGCCGTCGATCTCGACGTCGACCACACCACTCAGGACGACGACCAGCACCTCGTTCTCGCTGGTCAGCTCGAGCGTTTCACCTTCCGCGACACTAGCGAGGTCAAGCTGAATCAACTCGGTGTCCTTGCCTGGCGTGATGACCGTGCGCACGCTGTTTCCTCCAGTTCGACTGCTTCTCGATGTCACTGGTTCGATCTCGCTGGCTCGATGTCGCTCGCTGGACGAACCGTAACGCGATGAGGAGGAGCACCAGCATCGACCCCGTATAGACGCCAACACGAAAGGCAGGCAGAAGGTGATGGCGATACTGGGCGAGGCGGTGCGCTCGAGCGTGGGATCGATGCCGGACAGACCGTGACCAGGGGTTACCTGTCTGCCGCGGCGCGGGCTTGCGGCAGGCGGCTACCCGCGCCGGGCCGGTGGCACCGTAGGGTCTGACCGACACTCCCGCGACTGTTTTCCGAGGTCAGCTAGGAGGGGCGCTGCTCACCGTCGTAATGATCGCCCTCGCGATCGCCTTCGCTTACGCGATGGGTGCCCACTACACCGGTGCCTGCATGGGAATGCCGCACGCTTTGGGCGCCGTCGGCGCGACCCGGGCGTTGTGGATCATGGCGCCGCTGACCTGGCTCGGTGCTGCGTTTGCGAGCCACGGAGTCGAACACACCGTCGGCGATCACCTTGTCGACAGGCCGCTCGCCGTGGCTGCGCAAGTCATAGTCCTCGGGGTGGCGTTCGCCCTCACCAGTGCGTTCAACCGGGCCCGACTCCCGACGTCGACCATTCAGAATCCTCGTATTCACCGTGGTCGGCGTCGGCTTGGCGGCGCGGACGGGAATCGCCTGGCGCACGATCGCAGCGCTGGCCATCATTTGGCTCGCGGCTCCGCTCGTCGCGGCGGGACTGGGGTTCGTCCTCACACGCATGCTCGACCGCCTGCCCCCGTCGTCCGCCTTCCTGGGCTCGGCAGGCTTCCTGGGGCAACGCGGGCTTAGGTTCGGGCTTGGCCCTGCAGCGCTTGTCGCAGTGGGTGCGGGTGCGTCGTTTTCCATGGGCGCGAACGATGTCGCCAATGCGACGGGTGCGCTCGTCGGAACCGGCACATTCTCCGCAATGACCGCCGGGATCGCCGGAGGTGCGGGACTCGCCGCCGGGATCCTCACCTGGGGGCGGCCGCTGCTGACCCGCGTGGCCTTCGACATCGTCGAGGTCGACCGATCGATGGCGACCGCCGCGCAACTTGTCCAAGCCGGCGTGGTTCTCGTCGCCGTGCTGTTCGGCTTCTTCACATCGCTGAACCAGGCACTCGTGGGCGCGATGGCCGGAGCCGGTCTTGCCCGGGGCACCCATACGGTCCGCCGAGCGACCATCGCCGGCATCGTCCGAGGGTGGTTCATCGGGCCGGCGGCGGGCGTGGTCCTCGGCTACGGCATCGCGGCGGTGGCGCGCGCTACGGGAGCGCGCCTGGTGCAGGGGTGAGGTCGCTCAGGCGAGTGAGAGGAAAAGCTTCTCCAGTTGCTCCTGATTCAGGCTGCGGTCGGCGGACGGCGTGTCGGTCATGCACTCGCGCAGTCCGGTCGCGATGATCTTGAACCCGGCGCGGTCGAGTGCGCGGGAGACGGCCGCCAACTGAGTGACGACGTCGGCGCAGTCACGCCCCTCCTCGATCATCTTGATCACGCCGCGGATTTGCCCTTCCGCGCGGCGCAGCCGCTTGACGACGTCGCCGAAATCTTCCGGTGACAGCTCCATGGTGCCTCCTCGGCCACAGCATACCCCGGGCCGTATGTCAGCGCTCCCGTTGCCGCGCGCGCCGCGGCCGCAGGCGGGCAGGACAGCAAATGAGCCGCTATACCCCGCCGGGTAGGACGTTGGGCCCTGTCGGCACCCACCCGCGCGGACGGACGCTCGGCTTGGGACCGCTCGGGAATGCCCGGGCGGGGGCGACCGTTGGTGATACCCGCGGGGGTATCGCCGAAAGGAGCCGGATGAGCACCATCGCACTGACCCAGGACACCTTCGAGGCTGCCGTCACAAAGCCGGGCATCACGCTCGTCGACTGGTGGGCATCGTGGTGTGGTCCCTGCCGCATGTTCGCGCCCGTTTTCGAGGCCGCGAGTGAGCAGCACCCCGACATCGCGTTCGCCAAGGTCGATACGGAGGCGCAGCAGGAGCTCGCCGGGGCCGCGCACATCGCCTCGATTCCGACCCTGATGGCGTTCCGGGACGGCATCCTCGTCTTCTCCCAGCCCGGGGCCCTGCCTGCCCCAGCGCTGGAGCAGGTGATCCAAGCCGTTCGTGACCTCGACATGGACGACGTCCGGCGCCAGGTCGCCGACCGGCAGGCCAGCAGAACAGCTTAGGGAGGAAGTCATGGAAGGCATCTTCACCGAACACCTCGACGGCGACCGGTTCGCGATCGAGATCCGCGATCACGTCGTTACGGTCGACCAGCCGCTGAGCGACGGAGGTGAAGACACCGGCCCGACTCCCACAGAGCTGTTCATCGCATCGCTGGCGTCGTGCGTGGCCTTCTATGCGCGCCGCTACCTGGCGCGCCACCAGCTGCCGACCGTTGGCCTCACGGTGAGCGCGCAGTACACGTTCGCCTCGCATCCGAGTCGCGTCAGCGAGATCACGCTCACCATTCAGCCGCCGGCCGGGTTACCCGAGGAGCGGCTCGCGCCACTCCTGGCGATGGCATCGCACTGCACGGTTCACAACACGCTCGCGAACCCGCCGACCGTCGCGATCGCACTCGCCGACGCCGCGTTGGCGGCCACCTGAGTTCCGAGAAATGCCCGACATCCCAAGGGGCTAACGCATGAGTTATGGCAAGCAGGTCACGCTGGACGTGCCGTTCGGGCGCGCCTTGGAGCAAGCGCGCGACGCGCTGCGCGAGCAAGGCTTCGGCGTCCTCACCGAGATCGACGTCAAGAAGACCATGCGGGAAAAGCTCGACGCGGACATGGAGGAGTACACCATCCTCGGCGCTTGCAACCCACCGCTCGCCCATCGCGCGCTCGCCACCGATCGCAGCATCGGTTTGCTACTACCGTGCAACGTCGTCGTCCGGGCTGTCGAGGGCGCGAGCGTGGTCGAGGTGCTCGACCCGCACGTCCTCGTCGAGCTCAGCGGCAAGCCGGAACTCCAGGGCATCGCGGACGACGTAGCTCGTCGCCTCGACGCCGTGCTCGCCGCTCTCGAGTCGACGCTGTCGACAATCTGACCGGCCTGAACGCTGACGCTGACGGAACGTCAACTTCGTTCGACGGCGCGGTAGTGCTCGCGCCAGATGACGCGATACACCCGAAGGAACCGCGGTAGCGACCGCACGCCTGGAATGAAGGGCAACAAGACGAATCCCAGCGTCAGCAGGGCCATCATTCCCCACACGAGCGCGTCGGCGTTGCCCGACGTGGAGAACGGCTTGACCTGGTACCAGAACGTGTACAACCACAGCCACGCCTGGCCCGGATAGCTGCCGGTCTCGTTCATCATGCCCCACTGGTCGCCACCGAGATGGTCCGCGCGGGCGAGGTCTTCGAGGTAGGCGCCGTCGGCGATGAACAGCAACGGCTTGGTGTAGTCGGTCTGGAAGAACTGGCCCTGGGTGAGCAGGGCGCCATCGAGACCACCGCTACGCGCCATGACGAGAAGTTCGTCGAGCATGGTCGGCACCGGGCCGTATTCGCCGCTGGGCACCTTCGCGGGGTCGTTGTCCGGCGCGTTGGCCAGCGCATCGTCATAGGCACTGGCCCACTTCTGCTGCTGGTCGGGCGGCGCTGCCTTCCACGCCGCGAGCGCTTGCGAAAGCGAACCGTTGCCGGGGATGCTGGATAGCGGGTTCACGACGAAATCTTGCGCAGTGTCCACGGCCAGTGTGACGCCGGCGATGTGCTGCAGCGAGACGGGGCCGATCTTTTGCGCAGCACCCGGCGTGTGGTTGTAGGGGGCGCCGTAGGTTGCTGTCCCGCTAGTGCCGTCCAGCTCGGTGGCGGCAGTGGCGACGAAGTCGTTCGGGGCGCTTCTTGCCCATTGCGCGACCGTCACCTGCTTGACGTCAGGGCTGGAGAAGAGGGCGGCCAACCCGACGGTCAGCAGCGCCACCGCCAACAGCGCGACGACGAACTCTTTCACCAAGTCGTAGGGGCGGGTAGCGCCGGTCCACGGCCGCCCTGCCTCGTCGTTTGACGCGGCGTTTCTGTGCGCACCCCCGCGCGTGCTAAGAGACGTCATCGGAGGCCACCTGGGCAGGCACGGATGGTGCGCTGTCGGAGCGATCGGCCGGGAACGGCGGAACCACCCCTCGCTTGCGTACGAGCAAGATGTGCCAGACAACCATGACGCCTACCACGATCGGCAGCAGTAGGACGTGGAAGATGAGCATCTGCCCGTAGTTGAGGACGTTGAAGAAGGCGCCGATTCCGACCGAGTTCAAGCCATCCTTGGCCTGCGTCGAAATCCACTGCGAGTCGAAGTTCTGTTGGATCAGGTACCCGGTGAACGCGGTGCCGACGGAGCCGACGAAGCAGAGCGCGCCGGTGATCCAGGTCATCGCCCGGCGTCCGCGCCAGGCAGCCATGAAGAACTTGCCCCACAGATGAATGACCATGAAAGCCAGGAAGAGCTCGACGCTCCACAGGTGCAG
Source organism: uncultured Actinomycetes bacterium (assembly GCA_963782965.1). Taxonomy (GTDB): domain Bacteria; phylum Actinomycetota; class Actinomycetes; order Acidothermales; family Acidothermaceae; genus CAWALV01. The sequence continues at coordinate 427,036 of CAWALV010000002.1, read as the reverse complement.
GCTGTTGAAGAACAAGCCCACGCGCGAGAGGTGCCACCACTGCGGGCCCTCGATGCCCAGGACGGTTCCGGTGCCGAGGACGACGAGGAATGCGGTGAGCGTGAGCACGCCGAAGACGTAGATCCACGACGCGACGTACGCCGGCTGATTGTCCGGCAGCAGCTTGTCAGGCGGAAAGGCGCGAATCGCGCGGTTGCGCAGCCACGCCGTCCACATCGCGTCGTGACCGGTCGGCTCGGTTCCGGCTTCGCTGGTCATGGCCGCCGCCTACCCTTCGGGAACGGCAGCAGCAGGGCGGCCGCAAAGATGGCCAGCATGAGGCCGATCACGACGAGGTTCGCGACCGAGATCTGGATGACGCCCCAGTGCACGTAGTGGCCGGGGCCGTTCAGGTTCACCGCCGAATGCAACATGGCCACTACCATCCGCGATTCGAATCGGGCCTGGCTAGGGACCTTCGGCCCTGGTCCCTCGTCGCACGACTTTTGGGAGCCCGTGCTTACCGGGACCTCCTGCACCTGCGGCTGGGACCTAAGACCCTTCCGGCGGCCTGCCGAACCCCGCTTCTCTATCGGAATGGTTCTTAGGAGCATGGCGCTTCGGTGCGCGCGCGCTCGTGACGCGGCGCGCCATTGCCCTGTCCGGCCGCGCCCGTCGCTCCTCACCTTGGAGCGCTGCCTCCTGGCCACGAACGTCTTCGTGGCCGACGACGCGGGCTGTCTGCACTAGTCGCTTCGCGCTTGCAGACCCCCTGACGGCGACGCGTTCACTCACGCTGCGCCGTCCTCCCACACTTGGAGGCATCGTGGTTTTCGCATCTTCGCTCGGCTCGCGACAGAACCGGGCTTCGCATCATCAAGTCGTCGTGATCGGCGGCGGCCAGGCCGGACTTTCGGTTGCCGCGCGGCTACGCCGCGCCGGCGTCACCGACCTGGCGATCGTCGAACCGAGCAGCCTGCACTACTACCAGCCGTTGTGGACTCTGGTGGGCGGCGGTCTTGCCGACGTCGCCGAGACGATCCGATCGGAAGCTGACTACATCCCGAAGGGCGCGACCTGGGTGCGGGATAGAGCCGAGACCGTCGACGCCGAGAACCACACGGTCACCACCGCCTTCGGCCGGCGGCTGTCCTACGACCGGCTCGTCGTGGCACCAGGCATTCAGCTCGACTGGAACGCCACACCCGGCGTCGTCGAGTCACTCGGCACGGCGAGGGTCTCCTCCAACTACGACGTGCAGCTCGCGCCGAAGACGTGGGAGGTGATGCGCGCCGTCACCGGGGGCACTGTCGTCTTCACCGTGCCGACCGGTCCCATCAAGTGCCCGGGCGCGCCGCAGAAGATCGCCTACCTGTGCGCCGACTACTGGCGCCAGCGCGGTCTCGACGTCCACGTGGTGCTCACGCTGCCTGGCGCCGGCCTGTTCGGCGTCCCCGAGTTCGCTCGGGCCCTGGAGAAGGTCGTCGAGCACTACGGCATCGAGGTCCGGTTCAATACCGAACTCGTCGAGGTGGACGGCGAGTCGCGCGAGGTCACGTTGCTCGACACGACAACTGGGGTCAAGGAGACGACCGCGTACAGCGCGCTGCACCTCGCACCGCAGCAGAGCGCTCCCGACTGGTTGAAGGCGAGCACACTCGCAGACCCGACGAGCCCCGGCGGGTTCGTCGAGGTCGACAGGCACACGCTTCGACACTGCCGCTACCCCGACGTCTTCGCGCTCGGAGACGCGTGCAACACACCGAACTCGAAGACCGGCGCGGCGATTCGCCGGCAAGCCCCGGTCGTCGTGGCGAATCTGCTGGCGTCGTTGCGCGGTAACGGTGTCACCGCACGCTATGACGGCTACGCCGCGTGCCCCTTCACGACGTCTCGGAACCGGATGCTGCTCGCCGAATTCGACTACACGCTGAAACCTCGACCGTCGTTTCCGGTCATCGACACGACCAAGCCGCGCTATGACATGTGGCTGCTCAAGCGGTACGGACTTCCGTGGTTGTACTGGCACCGGCTGTTGCGTGGCCGCGCCTGAGACGGCGGGTACCCGCGACACGTCTCCGACACTCGGCGCGCTTAGATGTTGCGGTGCCCTACCGCATCTGCTTCGTCTGCCTCGGCAACATCTGCCGCTCGCCGATGGCGGACGCTGTCATGCGGGCATTAGTGCGCGACGCGGGGCTCGACCGGGCGATTGCGATTTCCAGCGCGGGCACAGGCGACTGGCACATGGGCGACCCGGCCGACCAGCGGGCGCTCGATGCCCTGGCGCGCCGCGGCTATGACGCCGGGTCGCATCTCTCGAGGCAGTTCGTTGCGCATTGGTTCGGCGAGCACGACCTGGTACTCGCACTCGACCGATCGAACCTGTCGGCTCTGCGCGGCCTGGCGCCCCCCGGCGAGCAGCACAAGCTGCACCTCCTGCGCGAGTTCGACCCGAAGGCCAGCGCCGATCAGGGCGACGTCGACGTCCCCGATCCGTTCTACGGAGGCGCACAAGGCTTCGAAGCGGTGCTCGACATGGTCGAGCGCACCTGCCGCGCTCTGCTCGAACACGTGCGCGGGCAACTGCGCTCGTAGGCCAGCTCAGGACTCGAGCAGCCAGCGGACGACGGCGACGCTCGCGACCGCAGCCGCCACGCCGAGCACCGCAAGCGCAAGACCTGCGCCGGCGACCGCGAACCCGAGCGCCCACACCGCCCCGGTGGCCGCGGCGCCGGTCACGAAGACCGTCACCGTGCTCATGACGAAGTGTGACGGCACGTCGCGCTCGCCGTCGCGCGGCAAAGCGCCAGCCGGATCGGCGACAAGGAGGTAGGCCAGCACCGCAAGGGCTTCCGCGAGCACGACTGCCGGCCCGCCGTGACGCAACGTCACGATCACAGTCTCCGCGATGCCCATCGACGCGACGATGGTCGGCAGCCCGGCGAGAGCCACGACCGCAGTCGCCGCACTCAGCAACGTGCAGGCGAGGGCCAGGGCTTGTACCACCCCCAAGGTGTTCGACAGCGCAGGAATCAGCGCGACGACTGCGCCCAGCGTCGCCGCGACGAGACGGATCGGCGACGCGGGCACCATCGTGACTCGCACCGGGAAGCTCGGCTGCCGAGGACGGCCGCTCCTCATGCCGACCGCATCCGATCCGGCAGCAGGGTGAACGCGAGATCAAGCGACTGCTCGCCGTCCCACTCGACGACGAGCACCCCCGAGCGCCGCAACCCGCGCAGCTCGACGTCATGGTCGATCCGCCACAACCGAAGCGCGAGATCGGAGTTCGCGATCGCCCGTTCGGCGAGCGGCTCAGCTGTCCGGACGTCGATAACGACCGGCACGACGCCGCGCTCGCGAAGCGCGTGAATCGCCGAGATGGCACGGGGATCGAGCAACGGCGAAAAGACGAAAGCGAGCCCTCCCGGTGGCAAGACGCGAGGCGGGAGGCCGGACAGCGCCGGGCGGTCGCCTACACGCGCCTGGCGCACATCGAGGATGCGCTCGATCACTCGGTAGAACTGCCGGGAACCAACGTCCGGGCGAAGCCAGGCGAGTTCACCGCCCAGGACGACCAGCCCGACGCGGTCGTGGCGGCCGAGGTAGGCCTGTGCGGTGGCGACCGCGCCGCGCACCCCGACGTCCAGGCTGCTGTGCGCGGGGCCACCGACGTCGCTGAACGCGTCGATCAGGACGACGACGTCGCACGCGTGCTCGGCGGCGGTGGCGTTGACCTGCAGAGAGCCGCGGCGTGCCGTCGCGCGCCAGTTGATGCGGCGAGCCTTGTCGCCGTGGCGGTACTCGCGGACGTCGATGAACTCGACGCCTTCGCCCGCCGACCTGCTGACGTGGTCGCCCATGCGATCCGGCAACCAGTAGGGCACGCGCAGCGCACGCAGCGGTGGGTGATGCGGATAGACCCTGATCTCGGGCAACGAAAGGCTCGCGCGGGCCTCGAACAGGCGCCCGCTGCTGAACGCGCGCACCGCGATGGTGCCGGCGCTGCGCCGTCCCCAGCGCCCCACCTTCATCGACCACGCGGCGCGCACGGGTGCCCTGACACCGAAGAATGTCAGCACTGGCAAGCAGTCGACGAACTCCGCGCGAGAGTCAGGGAGCAGCTCGAGTTCGAGCTGGTCGAGCCCCACGGCCGCTTCGAACCAGAACTCCACCTGGACGACGTCGCCTTCGAGGCAGCTGTCGGGGGCGACCGTCGTCGTGGTCACCACAGGCGTGGTGCTCTCGCGGTCGTCGCCCCGAAGGTAGGGCCAAGCCAGCAACCACAGCGGGGGAACCGCCAGCGTCGCGAGGATCGCGTGCCGGAGCGACACCGCCGCGATCAACGCGATAACAACGAGCGTGAGCAGCCGCCGCTGCTGGCTGCCGATTTCCCACTGCAGGGTCACGGCGCGGCCGGTCCTGACCTCGTCCGCGGCGTCGGGACAGCGCCGAGGATTTCCGCCACGACCTGCTCCTGGGTGACCTTGCGCACCCACATCTCCGGCTTCAGCGCCAACCTGTGGGCCAGGGCTGGCGAGGCGATGCCTTTCACGTCGTCAGGAACGACGAAGTCGCGGCCGGCAAGCAACGCCGTTGCGCGAGCGAGCTGGACGGCGGCGAGGCCACCGCGCGGGCTCGCACCGACGGCGACGCTGTCATGCGTCCGTGTCGCATTGAGCAGGGCAACGACGTACGCCACGATATCGGCGTCCACCTCGACGGCTTCCAAGGACTCCCGCATGCACATCACGTCGCCGGCGCTCACGAGTTCGCGGAGCACCGGCGGCGCAGAACCACGATCGAGGCGGCGCTGGAGCAGTTGCGCCTCCTCCACGTCGTCCAGGTAACCGAGCCGGACCCGCAGCAGGAATCGGTCGAGCTGCGCCTCGGGAAGCGGGTAGGTGCCTTCGTATTCGATCGGGTTGTCGGTTGCCAGGACGACGAACGGGTCGGGCAGCGGGCGGGTCTCGCCGTCGATGCTCACTTGCCGTTCCTGCATCGCCTCGAGGAGCGCGGCCTGCGTCTTCGGCGGCGTGCGATTGATCTCGTCGGCGAGCAGCAGGTTCGTGAACACCGGACCAGGGCGGAACACGAAGTCGCCGATCCGCTGGTCGTAGAACGCCGCGCCGGTGAGGTCGGACGGCAGCAAGTCCGGAGTGAACTGAACGCGCGAGAACTGCAGACCCAGTACATGCGCGAACGAGCGTGCGACAAGGGTCTTCCCCAGCCCGGGGAGGTCTTCGATGAGAACATGCCCGCTGGCCAAGATGCCGGCCATCACGAGCTCGAGGGCTGCACGTTTACCGACCACGACGCGTTCGATCTCGTCGAGGATCAGTGCAGCGCGCTGACTCGTCTGCGACGGGCTCCAGGAGTCGATGGCGCTGCCGGCTGCACCTGGCGACTGCCCGCCGGTACCGGTCATCGGTGAAGGTCCTCGAGTCGCGACACCATGTCTTCTAGCACCTTTCGCGGCAACCGGTGGACGTTGGATTTGCCCTGCGCTGGAACGGGTTCGAGCAACGACCATAGCTGCGGACCGATGAGCGCTCGAGCACGCTCGGGGTCGGTGCCCACTTGTACGTCGTGCTCTTCGGAGAGCACTCGGGCGAAGATCCCGACCAGGACGGGGCGGGTAGCCTGCTCGAAGCGGACCGGGTCGACGTCTGCGAATCGCAGCGCGGTGACCAGCTCTCGATATCGCGGAAAGCCTGCGTTCCGATCGCGTGGTTTGGGCACCGACACGACCGGCCCTGATGGTTGAAGGCCCGCGCGCAGGACGACGAGGAGCACTGCAACCAACACCAGTGCAGCGACGGCGACCCCAGGACCGCGCGCGTCGAGGTAGCCGAGCAACAGGAAGCCCGCAACGGCGGCGATGGGCAAGAGGAACCTGCGCGGCCGCACGTCATCCATCACCTCGACCTGCCCAGCTGCTCTTCGGGTGTCTCCCGAGCCGGCTCCTGATCCGCACGAGCGGCCGCCCGGAGCCGGGAAAGCGCCTGCTGCGCCTCGCTCCGAGCGGCCGACGTCAGCCGATGCCTGCTGTAGCGCGCCTCGAGGAAGAGTTCGGTCAGTCGCGCTGCTGCTTCGGGCGCGACGTGACGAACAGCGGTGCGGGCGAGCAACTCCGAAGGTGTCTCCGCGACGAGCCGCCGAATACCGACGTGGGCGAGCACGCCCTCCATCGCGGCGTAGCAAGCAATGATGGCTTCTCGCGGATCTTCGACGTCGCGCAGCGCGATGTCGCCGGCCTCGAGCGCTGCATAGATGACGGCGTCGGGTTTCGGCGTTGCCACTGCCCGCGCGCGTCGTCGATGAGAGGCAAACAGCGCGACGGCGGCGGCGGTGAGCAATGCGGCCACCGTCGCTGCGATAGCGACGACGGGCACTGATAGGTGCAGGTGAAGGTCACCGTGCGCTGCGGGCACGGTCGGAGGGCTCTGCCCCGGGTGGTCGCCGGGCCTGGACGTCCCCGGGACGAGATGGAGTCCGGTGAAGAGCGCCCAACCGGCGAGCAGCAGACCGACGACGACCGCGGCGACGATGACCAGCGCGCGAAGGTACGCACGGGTGGCCCGGGTGACCGCCTGGCTCCCCACAGCGATCAAGATCAAGACGCCGATCACCGCGATGCCTGCGCGGGCGTCGCGTGCCGAGCCGTGCGGGGCAGCCCCGCGCGCGCCCGCACCTACCGCGACCAAGCCGAGCGACGCGACGACGCCGGCCGCCGCGAGCCGTCGGCGTCCGACCTGTTGAAGGGGCACCGAAACCCTCCGAACCCTCCGTCGCCACGGTCGCCACTCCGTGTCAGGGAGCGCGCCACGGCACGTCGTGCCGCGCCCGTCATCGCGACCGGAGTGCCACAGTACCGCCACGTCCACGGCCGGCCGCGATCATCGTGGTACGACCGGACCACTCGGGTGGCATGGCTGTAGCCGGCCCGGGGCATGCCCGAACCATGGCAGGGGAGAGCAAGCGCACGGTGGTGATCGCGCTCGCTGCGAACGCGGGTGTCACGGCGGTGAAGTTCGCGGGCGCGCTGCTCACTGGTTCGGCTGCACTCTTTGCCGAGGGCGCGCACTCCGTCGCCGACACGATGGATCAAGCCTTCTTGTTGACGGCCTTGCGTCGCAGCAACCGGCGGGCCGACTCGCGTCACCCCTTCGGCTACGGCATGGAGCGGTTCTTCTGGTCGTTGCTGGCGGCGCTCGGAATCCTGGTGGCCGGCGCCGGGTTCTCCGGCATCGAGGCATACCAGGCGTTCACGAGTCACGAGACCGTCGGCTCGCACTACTACCTCGTCGTGTATGTCTCGTTGGGGCTCGCGCTTCTCGCTGACGGCACGTCCTGGGTGCGTGCCATCAGACAAGTGCGCCGTGAGTCACGCGAACGCGGACGCAGCCTGAGCGAACACGTGCGGCGTTCGAACGACCCGAGCGTCAAGACCGTTGCCGGCGAAGACACCGCCGCCGTAATCGGCATCCTGATCGCCACCGCAGGCATCGTGTTGCACCAGGTGACCGGCTCCGAAGCCTGGGAGGGGGTCGCCGCGGCGCTGATCGCCGTCCTGCTGGTCATCGTCGGCGTCGCGCTGGCCCGCGACGTCAAGGCACAGCTGATCGGCGAGGCCGCCGACCCCAAGGTGCGAACGGAGATGCGCGACCACCTTGCCGGCCACCCGGCGGTCGACGACGTCGTCGATCTCCTCACGATGCAGTTGGGCGTCGACCAGGTGCTCGTTGCGGCGCGGCTCGATCTTTCCGAGGGCTTGTCGTCGGACGACGTGGAGCGGGTCAGCGCCGAGATCGACCACGACTTGCGCGAACGATGGCCGCAAGTACACAACGTCTTCCTCGACGCCACCCGCTCTACGGAACAGGTACGCCGGGTCGGCTTCCCCGACTAACCGGTTCGCTGGTTGTCGCCCGGCCGTACTGAACCACTCGCGCCGTGCACGCGTGTCAGTGACGGCGGGCCGGCCGGTTCGCGAGACCGAACACCTCAGACCCACGGGTGGCAGCCCATGAAGCAGGACGAGCGTGCTCCCTTCGAAGCGGCTCTGCAGCGGGCTCGCGTATCGGCCTACGTTCCTGGCGAATTCGTCGGGCAGGAGAGCTTCATGCTGGCCAGCGAGATTTTGGCGCTGGCCGGGCACGCCGATGTGGGGCCAGGGGTCAGCGTGCTCGACCTGTGCTGTGGGGTCGCCGGGCCTGGGCGATACATCACGCGGCAGCTTGGCTGTGCCTACGTGGGAATCGACTCCAGCTCGAGCGCCGTCGAAATCGCACGCGAACGCGCGGGCGACCTGCCGTGCCACTTCGCGGTCTCGCACGTCCCCCCGCTCCCCGCCGGGCCATTCGATGTGGTGCTCCTGCTCGAGACGATGCTCGCCTTTGCCGACAAGGAGGCACTGCTCCGTGAAGTGTCTCGCGCCCTACCGCGCGGCGGGCGGTTCGCCTTCACCATGGAGGAAGGCGCGCCACTGACGCCGGAAGAGCGAGAACAGATGCCGGATTCCGACACGGTCTGGCTCACGCCGCTGCCGGAGATGGTCGCCTGCCTGGAACGAGTGGGACTGGTTGTGCGGTGGCAGGAGGACCACAGTGCCTCGCACCAGGCCGTCGCAGATTCCCTGAGAACCGCATTCGCCGCGGATGCCTCCGAAATCGCGGGGCAGATCGGGCATCGGGCGGTCGAGGATCTGCTGGTCTCACACCGGCTCTGGAGTGACTGGCTACGGATCGGACGAGTTCGCAAGCTCGCCCTCGTTGCGCAGAAGTGAACCCGACCGCCACTGCGCTCGTGTAGCGCGTGTACCCCCCGGCACGGAGGCACTATGACGGCGGTTCCCACCGGCCCGGCGCTCGGGCTGGCAGGTCAGCTGGGGCTGCTCGGCGTCCTCGACGTCACCGTCGGCCTCGATGCTCTCGGCTGGGTCGCCGGCCTGGCCTGTGGAGCGACCGCGAGCATCGCCGTCGCCCGCGGCTTACGCCGCGCTGGATGTCCGCGGCTCGGGCCCGCCAACCGGGTGACGCTCGTTCGCGCAGTACTCGTCGGCGGGGTAGCCGCATTGGTCGCGGATGCATTCGCCCGGCCAATACCGGTCGGCATCCTGGTCGGGCTCGCCACGGTCGCCCTCACGCTCGACGCAGCCGACGGCTGGGTTGCGCGGCAGACCGCGACGGCGTCGTCGCTCGGCGCCCGGTTCGACATGGAGGTCGATGCGTTCTTGATTCTGGTGCTGAGCAGCTATGTGGCCCGGGAATCGGGCGCCTGGCTTCTCGTCATCGGCATGGCGCGGTACGCGTTCGTGGCGAGCTCGTGGCTGCTGCCCTGGATGCGTGCAGTGCTGCCGCCGCGGTACTGGCGAAAAGTTGTGGCTGCCGTCCAAGGCATCGTGCTCACGGCTGCCGCCGCCGGCTTGCTTCACGGCACTGCGGGCACAGCGGTGCTCGCCGGAGCGCTGGCCATGCTCGCCGAATCCTTCGGGCGTGACGTGTGGTGGCTCCGACGTCACGCGCGGGCGGCGCAGGACACCGCCAGTGGGCTGCGTCAGTCGGTGAACCGGCTCGCCCGCACAACCGTATGGCGGAGTGAAGCCGCACGTCCGGCGGCAGCTGCCGCGCGCGGCGAGTAGCGGATCGGAGGAGGGCGGGTTGTCGTTCGTCGACCTCATCAAGCGCGCACCCGATCGCCCGCCCGTGGCACCAGAAGAGGACGGGCCGGCTGTCGGCCCTGGTCAGCGACTCCACGCCGCATTGCGCTGGACGACGACCACGCTGGCCGTGCTTCTCGTCTGGTTCGCTCTGGTTGCGCCGCTACGACTCAGCGATCTCACGATCGGCGCGTTCCTTCGGGTACCGGTCGAAGGTGTGGTCGTCGTCGCCATCGCGCTCGTATTGCCCCCACGACCGCGCCGGATACTGGCCGTTGTCGTGGGCGTCCTGCTCGGCATCCTCGCCTTGGTGAAGATTCTCGACATGGGCGTCTTCGAACTGTTCGACCGGCCGTTCAACCCGGTTGTCGACTGGGGGAACATCCCTCCGGCGTTCGGTGTGCTACGCGATTCAGTGGGCCGGGTGTGGGCCGACGCCGCTGTCGTCGGAACGGCGCTGTTCGTCGTCGCGCTCCTCGTGTTCATGACGCTTTCCGTACTTCGCCTGCTGAAGCTGACGACCGGCCATCGCACGGTTTCGGCACGCGTGACGGCCGCGTTCGGGATCGTATGGGTCGTCTGCGCCGTGCTCGGCGTTCAGGTTGGCGGGATTGCCCCACTCGCGTCGAGTAACGCAGCGACGCTCGCCTACGACCAGGTGCAGGCCATACGTGCCGCCGCACACGACCAGCACACTTTCTTGTCGGGGATCGCGGCGAAGGATCATTTCGCCTCCGCTCCCGGCGCGGACTTGCTCACTGCGCTGCGCGGCAAGGACGTCCTTATCGTGTTCGTCGAAAGTTACGGCAGAGTCGCCGTGCAAGGCTCGGCGTTCTCGCCTCCGATCGACGCCGTGCTGAAGTCGGGCACGAAACAACTCACCGCAGCCGGGTTTGCCGCGAAGAGCGCGTTCCTGACGTCGCCGACCTTCGGGGGGATCAGCTGGCTCGCCCACTCCACTTTGCAATCGGGCCTGTGGATCAACAACCAGCAGCGCTACGACCAGCTCGTCTCGAGTGATCGCTTCACCCTGAGCGATGCCTTCAAGCGCGCCGGGTGGCGCACGGTGAGCGACGTTCCGGCAGACAACCGAGTCTGGGCCCAGGGCACGTCGTTCTACCACTACGCCAAGCTCTACAACAGCCTGAACGTGGGATACGTCGGCCCGAGGTTCAGCTACGCCCCGGTGCCCGATCAGTACACCCTGTCGGCGTTCCAGCAGCTCGAACTGGCAAAGCCGCACCGCGCTCCGGTCATGGCCGAGATCGATCTCGTTTCCTCGCACACGCCGTGGACGCCACTACCGCACATGGTTCCCCCGCAAAGCCTCGGCAACGGCGAGGTGTTCGACGGAATGCCCCAACAAGGCCAGTCGCCGAGCGTCGTCTGGCGCGACGCCAACAACGTCCGAACGCTGTACGGCGAATCGATCCAGTACTCGCTGCGCGCTGTCATCTCTTTCGTGCAGCAAGCGCACGACGACAACCTGGTCGTGGTCATGCTCGGTGACCACCAGCCGGCCACGATCGTCAGCGGGGCCAGGGCCAGTCACGACGTGCCCATCACGATCATCGCGCACGACCCGAACGTGATGAAGCGCATCACGTCGTGGCGCTGGCAGAACGGCATGTTGCCGAGCGCGAGCGCGCCGGTGTGGCCGATGGACACCTTCCGCGACCGATTCCTGACCGCCTATCGGTGACCACGATTCGAACCATCTCCACCCCGGTTCCGTATCCATTGACGTACCAGTCCGCAGACTGCGGGCCCAGCAGGTCCTTCCAGGCGCGAGCAAATCGGACGGAGGAGTCGAGTGCCGCCTGATGCCTTTGCATTCTGGCTGCGCGAGCCGGGCGTCGGCGAGATCCGGCCGGTCGTGCTGCCGCGGCCGAGCGCCGACGACGTCGTCGTCCGCACGCTGCACTCCGCCGTCAGCCGAGGAACCGAAACCCTGGTGTTTCGCGGCGGTGTTCCTCCCACCCAGCACGCAGCTATGCGCGCGCCGTTCCAGGATGGCGACTTCCCGGCGCCGACCAAGTACGGCTACCTCAACGTCGGTGTGGTGGAGGTCGGGCCTGCCGATCTGCGTGGCCGCACCGTGTTCTGCTTGTTTCCGCACCAGACCCGCTACGTCGTTGCGGCCGGGTCCGTGATCGTCGTCCCTGAAGGAGTCCCGCCGCGGCGCGCGGTGCTGGCCGGCACGGTCGAGACCGCGGTCAACGCGCTCTGGGATGCCGCGCCCCTGATCGGGGACCGGGTCGCCGTGGTCGGCGCGGGCATGGTCGGTTGCTGCGCCGCCCGACTGCTCGGCTCGCTTGCGGGTGTCGACGTGACCCTTGTCGACGTCGATCCGACTCGCGCGGCCGTTGCCACGAGGCTCGGTACTCGCTTCGCCACGCCCGAGGACGCGACCGGTAATTGTGACATCGTCATACACACCAGTGCGACGAGCGCCGGCCTCCAGCGTTCGCTCGATCTGTTGGCTCCAGAGGGCACCGTCGTCGACCTCAGCTGGTACGGCGACCAGGACGTCACCCTTTCACTGGGCGGCGCATTCCACTCCCGTCGTCTCTGCGTACGGGCCAGCCAGGTCGGCGCCGTCGCGGCAGCGCGGCGGGCGAGGCGGACGGCGTCCGATCGGCTCGCGCTCGCGCTCGACCTGCTGCGCGACGACGCGTTCGACGCGCTGCTCACCGGCAGCTCGCCCTTCGATGAGCTGCCCGACGTGATGGCCCGGCTCGCTGACGGCAGGCTGCCCGCGCTGTGCCACACCATCGACTACCCGGTGGAGTTGCCGTGTTCAGCGTGACCGTTCGCGACCACATGATGATCGCTCACAGCTTCCGCGGCGACGTCTTCGGACCCGCGCAGCGACTGCACGGCGCCACCTACGTCATTGACGCGACCTTCCGCCGCGACTCGCTCGACTCCGACAACATCGTGGTCGACATCGGCCGGGCCACCGAACAATTGCACGCCGTGCTGGCCGAGCTGACGTACCGCAACCTGGACGACGATCCGGCTTTCGCCGGCGTCAACACCTCGACCGAAATGCTGGCGCAGGTGGTTGCCGACCGCATCGTCGAGCGGGTGCACGCCGGCATGCTGGGCGAAGGGGCGCGGCGCCTGTCGGCGATCGCGGTCACGCTGCACGAGTCACACGTGGCGTGGGCGAGTTACGAGCGGCCGCTGTGACGACGATGAGCCCGGCGAGCGCGATTACCCCGGCGGCGAGGAAGACCGTGCACGCCGTCGTCCCGGACTGCATCGTCGACGACGCGCGTCCGAGCGGCGGGAACAACTACGACCGCAGAGTGCTCGATGAGCTCGCGGTCGCTGGCTGGCAGGTGCGCCATCACTTCGTGCCCGGTTCGTGGCCGAGCCCCGACGTCGTCGCCGTCGCAGAACTGGCGCGGTCCCTCGCCGCGATTCCCGACGCGGCCGTCGTCCTCATCGACGGCCTGGTTGCAGCGAGCGCACCCGAGGCGGTCGTACCCGAGAGCAGTCGGCTGGGATTCGTCGTCCTGTCGCACATGTCGTTCGGCGATCTGCCTCGCGGGCACGACGGAACCGATATGCAGGCGGGTGAGGCCGCCGTCCTCGGCTCGGCTCGCGCGGTCGTGACGACGAGTGCATGGACCCGCTCGCGCCTGCTGGGCCGATACCGGCTGCGGCCGGAGACCGTGCACATTGCCGAGCCCGGCACTGACCCCGCTCCGCTCGCCACCGGCGGCGCCGACGGCGCCCGGTTGCTGTGCGTTGCTGCAGTCGCGCCGCACAAGGGTCACGACGTGCTGACGGCCGCGCTGAGCATGCTTGCGGCGGTGCCCTGGCGGTGCGTGTGCGTAGGCACACTCGACCGCGTTCCGGCTTTCGTGTCTTCGCTACGCGAGCACGCGGCAGGTGCCGGGATCGACGACCGGCTTACGTTCGTAGGCCCGCGCACCGGCGCCGAGCTCGACAGGACCTACGCCGAAGCCGATCTGCTGGTGCTTGCCTCCCGAGGCGAGAGCTACGGCATGGTCGTCACCGAAGCGCTGGCCCGAGGGCTCCCCGTGGTGGCCAGCGGAGTCGGCGGTCTACCCGACGCGATGGGGCGCGCGCCGGACGGCCATCGCCCAGGTCTGCTCGTGGCGCCCGGCGACCCGCTCGCGCTGGCAGCCGCCCTTCGTTCGTGGTTGACCGACGCCGCCTTACGCGAGCAATTGCGCAGCAGCGCACGCGATCGCCGGCGCCAGCTGACCGGCTGGGGCTCGACAGCGGCTCTCGTTGCCGATGTCTTGTGCGAGATCACCGCGGTGATGGCATGACCACGCTCGCTACAGGGGTCAGCCCCGCCTGGCTGGCACTGCGCGAAAGCGCCGACGCCGCGGCGCGCGCGACCGACCTTGCCGACGAGGTCGCACGGGCCCTCGCGGACAGGATCCGCGCGACCTCGACCGAACCCATCGTCGTACACGACCTGGGTTGTGGTTCCGGTGCGATGGGTCGTTGGCTGGCCCCACGACTGCCCGGGCCGCAGCACTGGATCCTGTACGACCGCGACGCCGACTTGCTCGCGCACGCGGCCGCTGCCGCACCGGCCACGAAGGCGTCCGGGCCCGTGGCAATCACCGTTGAGACGCGACAACGTGACATCACAAGGCTGGACGACGCCGAGCTGGTCAATGCCTCGCTCGTCACCGCGTCTGCGTTGCTCGACATGCTCACGGTCGAGGAACTCGGCCGCATCGTCGCCACGTGCGCGCGGGCCGGCTGTCCTGCACTACTGGCGTTGTCGGTGATCGGTCGCGTCGAGCTGGAGCCGGCGGACCCACTCGATGACGCGATCACGCTCGCCTTCAACGCCCACCAGCGGCGTCTCACCGAACGAGGACGGCTGCTCGGGCCCGACGCCGTCCGAGCAGCGCTCGACGCATTCCGCTCGGCGGGGGCCGAGGTCGTGACCCGGCCGAGCACGTGGCGACTCGGCGGGAACGACACCGAGTTGCTCACCGAGTGGTTCACCGGCTGGGTCGGCGCGGCGTGCGAACAACAACCGCAACTCGTCGCCGCCGCGGGCACCTACGTACGACGCAGGCTGGACGACGTGGTCGCCGGCCGACTCCGGGCGCGGGTTCATCACTGCGACCTGCTGGTGCGGTGGCGATGAGGCTTCGCGCTATCGCTGGTGCAGCGGTGCTGGCCGTCGTGATCTGGCGCCTGGGCACGGGTCCGTTCGTCGACGGACTGCGCACGATCACCGGGTGGTCGCTGCTCGCCACTGCCGGGATCGCCATCGCGACAACGGCCTGCAGTGCCTGGCGATGGCAGCTGATCGCACGCCGGCTGGGGGCGTACATACCGCTGAGATCGGCGATCGCTGCCTGCTACCGCTCACAATTCCTCAACACGGCCCTGCCAGGCGGCGTGCTCGGTGACGTGCACCGCGCGGTACGGCAGGGGCGCGCCGCCGGCGATGTCGGTCTCGGTTTGCGTGCCGTGGTCTGGGAGAGAACGGCCGGGCAGGTCGTCCAGATAGCCATTGCCCTCGTCGTGCTCGTCGTCATGCCGTCGCCCGTCCGCACGGCGATGCCGCTCGTTCTTGCCGCGTCGGCCGCCGTGGTCGCGATTGCAGCGCTACTCGTTCGCCACCTCGGCGGCCGGGCGTCGCGTTGGGGGCGGGTGACCAGAGCGGCAGCAACCGACATCCGCGGTGCATTACTTGCCCGAAGCGCCTGGCCGGGCATCAGTGCCGCTTCGACCGTGACCGTTGCCGGGCACGCAGCGACGCTGCTGCTGGCCGCGCGGGTCGCAGGATCGACGGCATCCACCACCCGGCTGTTGCCGTTGGTTGTCCTCATCCTGCTCGCCATGGCAATACCCGCGAACTTCGGCGGCTGGGGACCGCGGGAGGGCGTCGCGGCGTGGTCTTTCGCCGCGGCCGGTTTCGACGCGCGCGTCGGCGTAGCGGTCGCCACGGTCTACGGCGTCCTCGTTACCGTCGCGGTGCTGCCGGGCGCAGGCGTCCTGGCATGGGAGTGGTTGCGCAGACGCCAACAGGCCTCCGTGCATGCGCGCGTCTCGGAGTGGGCGGCCGCCGCAGTCCAACCCGCCGTGCGGCCAGAGGGGAGTGCTGGTGGCTGACCGTCCCTACACGTTGCTCAGCTGCGGCATGTCCATCGACGGCTACCTCGACAACGCGAGCGTCACACGGTTGTCGCTGTCGAACGACGCCGACTTCGACCGGGTCGACGCGGTGCGCGCCAGTTGTGACGCGATTCTGGTCGGTGCGGCCACGGTTCGCAACGACAACCCCCGGCTCGTCGTCCGTTCGGGGGCGCGCCGCGAGCAGCGACTCGCCCGCGGCTTGCGTCCGTCGCCCATGAAGGTCACCGTCACGCAGCGTGCGTGTCTCGATCCTCGCTCGGCGTTCTTCAGCGCCGGCGAGGTCGAAAAGCTCGTGTATTGCGCGAGCTCGAGTGTGCGCGAGGCACGGGACCGATTGGGGTCCGTCGCCACGGTGCTCGACGGCGGCCAACCCGTCGACATGCATCGCCTCAGCGAGGACCTCGCCAGCCGTGGAGTTATGCGGTTGATGGTTGAGGGGGGTGGCACGGTCCACACCCAGTTCCTCACCGCTGGCCTCGCCGACGAACTGCACCTCGTCGTCGCGCCGTTCTTCGTCGGTGACTCGCGGGCCCGGCGTTTCGTCAGCGATGGCTGCTTCCCGTGGAACTCGCAGCGCCGCGCGACCCTTGCCGAGGTTCGTCAGATCGGTGACGTGGTGTTGCTGCGCTACGCGCTGTCGGAGCGCTTCGATGCGAACTGACGGCATGAACGGTACGCATCCGTGGCCATCCGACCTGCCTGCGGCGAGCATCCGCGCGCAGGTCACGGTACCGCTGCGGTTGCTCGACGGGTACACCACGACTGCACGAGTGTTCACCTTCAACGACCTGGTCGATGGGCGCGAACACCTCGCGTTCGGCCTCGGTAACCGGGCCGGAATGGCGGTCGCCGATGCTGCATCCGTACCGCTCGTCCGACCGCACAGCGAATGCCTGACGGGCGACGCCTTCGGCAGCCTGCGTTGCGACTGCGGTCCGCAGCTCAGAGAGGCGGTCGAACGGATTACCGACCACGGCGGCTACTTGCTCTACTTGCGGCAGGAGGGACGCGGTATCGGGCTGTACGCCAAACTCGACGCCTACACGTTGCAGGACGGCGGACTCGACACCTACGACGCGAACCTCGCGCTCGGGCGCAGCGCCGACGAGCGCGACTACCGCGTCGCGGCACAGATGCTTGCAGCCCTCGGCGTTCGACGGATGGCGCTACTGAGCAGCAACCCCGACAAGGCCGTGCAGCTACAGCGCCTCGGAATCGACGTCGCGGAACAACGACCGACGGGCGTTCATCTCAGCGATGCAAACGCGAACTACCTGGCAACGAAGGCGCACCGAGGAGCTCACCTCCTCGACGTACCGCCGCCCGAGGCGCCGAAAAGGGTTCCGATGTGACCGCGTCGCCAAGGAGTTACCGCGAGTTGAGGACCACGCAGCACACGGTGGTCTTGTCGCAGCACGACCGGCCTCCGCACTCTCTCCCGTCAGTCAACGCCTTGAAGTGCGGATGCGTCGTGGCCGCCGGCCGAGACCGCCCACTCGGCCGCGAGCGCACGAGCGAACAGGTGCTCATCGACGTCTTCGGCAGGCAGGGTGCCGACCGGCGGCGCGACGGGGCGTGCGCCTGCGCGCTTGGCCGAAATGGCGGATCGCAGCCACAACGCGGATTCGGCAGCTGACCGGGAGACTCCGGGTGGGTGACGCCGGCTCGCGGCAGCTTGCGCCGCTGCAACCCGCTCACCGCTGACATACGGCCGGAGCGCAAGCATCGCGTCACGAACCTCCACCATCCGGCCGAGCAGCCGAAACTCGGGCCGAGGGCCCATGAGGTCGCTCACGATGCTCGGACGTTCGCCGAGGACGACGTGTGGCACGGCGTCGGTCGCACAGAGCCATACCGGTCGCAGTTGCCACAGCGCCGACGCGGCGGCAATCCGGCGTCGGGCTCGGGCCGCCGCTCCGGCGGCGCCCGGGATCAACAACCCCAGCCCGACCACGATGCCGCCCAGCATGAGCAGAGCCCGCCCGAGGTTCGCAGAGTCGCTGACTATCGCGCTTCGAGGGACGGCGAGTTCTGCCGACAACTCCACGAAGAGCACCACGCTGTACACGACGCCCATCGTCGCCCCCGCACCCACCAGCCACAGTCCGACGCGCGTCGAGCGGCAGGGCACTCGCCGGCTGTACGCGAGCGAGAGCCGAGTGAACTCAAGGAGGCAGATCTCGAAGTACGCGATGTCGATCATGCAGTACGCGGCTACCTGCGGTACGCCGCCATACGCTTGGCCGAAATTCACCACCTCACGCGGCACTGACGCGGTCGCGAACAGAACCGTCGAGGACAGGATCGCGACCGCGGCGAGGCCGTATGTTCGTCGACGTGCCCGCCGTTTGCGTGCTGGATTCGCGATCTCGCGTGATACGTCGAGGAGCAGCGCCGCCCCCAGTACGGCGAGAATGTCCTCCCCCAGGTCAGCGAAGTTCGCGACACCAAGGGCCTTGTCGACACCCACATAGACCGGTGGGAGGTGCAGCGTCAGGGCGGCGGCGAAACAGAACAGCGCGCCGCAGAGCGCTCGTTGCACGCGCGACCCTCGTTTCGCAGGCAGCCGCAACCCGCCGGCCAACCAGAACACGGCAGGCAAGACCGCAGACGCCGCGGACATCCGGGTCACCCGAGGACATCCTCGATTCGCTGGATAGTCGCCTGCACCCCGGGCTCGGCATCCTCGATGCGTGGAGCACGTTGCCCGCGGCGGACATCATGGCTGCTCTCGGCGTGCGCCCGCGCGAGGATCACCCGCGCAGTCATCTCGGCTTCTTGTTCTTCTCGTGTCGTGTAGCTCGTGCGGCCGAGCATGTGCCGGATCGCCCCAACCGCCTCCGGGGCAAGCGCCGTCACAAGGGCTTCATCGAGAGGCCCGGTGCCGTCGTGGCCACAGAGCATGTGAGCGAGTTCATGCAGCACGATGTGGTCGCGGTGGAAGCGGCTCGTCGACTGCTCGACGAACACCCAGTCGGTGGTCGCCGTCTGGAGCCACGCTCCGCACGGTGAGTCGGCACCTGCAGTTGCCGGCAGCGGGCAGACGCGAATCGGGCGTTTCCGGTGCGCGGCGACTTGGGCACAGAACGCGTCGATGTCGAACGGGCGCGGCAACTCGATGCCGACGACTCGTTCCTCGCAGCGGCGACGCAGCCGGGCGATGCTTGTCATGGGGTGCCGCTACGGCCCCTCTTCGGCGGCTTCCTCGTGGGGGCGGCAGGCTCCGCATCGGAGGGCAGGCCCTCCAACCGCCTCACGTGCTCGACCATCGCGCGAAGCGCCTCGACACCTTCGGGCGAGAGCGGCGCGGCGCGGAGGGCGACAGAGCGCAACCCGTGGTCGCGCAGTGCCGAGATGAGCTCGAGCTCGTCATCGATGCGCGCCGCGGAATCCTCGTCGAGGAAGTAGGCAACCGGGACACCGAAGAAGCCGGCCAGCGCCTCGAGATGATTGATGGTCGGGTTGGTGCGAAGGCCTTTGCGCAGCTGCCAGATGTAGGTTGCGCTGATCGTCGCCCCACCCGCGGCCTCGATCGCGCTGGCCACTTCCTGGTTGCTGTACTCGCCCCGCCCGGCGGGCCGGACCGTCGCGAAGAGGTGCTGGAGCTTGGCGGCAAGCGTCTGGGGCGGCGCGGAGGACGCTGCCATTCTCACCTCGGTGTGGTTGCATCTGTCGTTGCTGAGATGAAGGGTACGGCGCGGTCGACGGCAGGCGCGCGAGGTAGTCGATCACGGGGCTTGGTACCGCGGGATGCGGAGCCGTCGAGCGAGCCATCACGGGCCGGCACGAGCCGGCAACGTGGCAGCTGACGACGAGGCGATCCCCTGCTATCGTCAGCTGACGTGGGCGACGACGACCGTCCTGCGCCGTCGACGCAGGCCACTCATGGCGACGCGGCAAGCTCCCGGATCGCGATTCGGGAGCTTGTGGGTACGTTCTCGCCTCGGCAATCGGGTGAGTGCGCTCAACACGTCGCGGCGCTTGCGCAATCAGGGGCCGAGCTACCGCCCATCGTCGTCCACCGGCCGACCATGAACGTCGTCGACGGCATGCACCGGCTCCGGGCCGCGCACCTTCTGGGACTAGAAGAGGTGAGTGTGCGCTTCATCGACGGCAGCGCGGACGACGCGTTCATCCTTGCGGTCGAAGCAAATGTGCGGCACGGACTGCCACTGACGTTGGCTGATCGGCGGCACGCCGCCGCGCGGGTACTTGCGATACATCCCGATTGGTCGGACCGGCGGGTGGCGACGTCGACGGGTCTCGCGCCGGGCACTATCGCCGCGATTCGGCGTCGCGCAACTGCGCAACATGAGCAGTCGACGACCCGGGTGGGCCGTGATAATCGCCGGCGCAGCGCACCGCTTCTCGTCAAGACCACCCGCACCGACCAAAAGCCCCAGCTCAGCGTCGTCGCCACGAGCCGATCCAGCGATGACTCCCTGCCGCTCGCCACGCTGCCTTCGCACATGGGAGGCGCTCCACCTGGGCGGCTGCTCGCCACGCTTTGCAACGATCCCTCGGTCCGGCTGAGTGCGCGCGGACGCGCAGCCCTGCACGTCCTGACGGCGAACAATCTCACCCCGGACCAATGGATGCGGCTGCCCGACGCCGTCCCTACTCACCAAACCTCGGCACTGGCGCAACTAGCGGAGCACTACGCCTGGCGATGGCACGAACTCGCCCGACAACTTCGTGAGGTCCCCAGGGAGGCGTGACCATCCTCAGGGCGCGTCGAAGTACGGGCGCGTCGGAGTGCGGCGAACGATCACGACGGCGAGTCTTGCGCGAGGCATAGACCGCTCGAAAGCTGATAAGTCATACCTTGACCGAAATAGAGCGGAAGGTCTACTGTTTCGCCGCCGAGGGGAGCCCGCTGCGATAGCGCGGTGGTGAGCGCCTTCCGGTGCTGAGGGTCGGCGCATACGCACCGGGCCGGATCGGAGGGCGATATGCGTAGGTGGGCTTCTTCAATCGCGGCGCTGAGCATGGTTGCGGCGGGCGTGGTCGCCGGAATGGGGCCGGCTGCGGCCGGGTCGTCCGACAGTCCGAAAGCAGCGGAGCCCATCTATCTGAACCCCGAGTACTCCCCCGTCGAGCGGGCCATCGATCTGGTGTCGCGAATGACGCTGGCAGAGAAAGCCGCCCAGATGGACAGCAGCCGGCCGCCGGCGATCCCGCGGCTCGGTGTGGCGGCCTGGGGGTGGTGGAACGAGTCGAACCACGGCGTGAATGCGCTGACGCTGACGCCGTCGGGCAATGCGACGACAGTGACCAACACGACGTCCTACCCCTCGGATCTCTCCCTGGGCAGCACGTGGAACCACAACCTGGTCTACCAGGAGGCCGAGATGATCGGCGCCGAGGCCCGCGAGGTGGTGCCGAACAACACGGAGAACCTGGATTTCTACGCCCCGACGGTGAACCTCAGCCGCGACCCGCGGTGGGGCCGCAACGACGAGTCGTGGAGTGAGGACCCGCTTCTGACGGCCGACCTGGCGTCGCAGTACGTCGACGGCTTGCAGGGCCAAACGCAAGAAGGAACGCTGCCTCGATCGGCGAACGGCTACTACCAAGCGATCGCCACGTTGAAGCACTACGCCGCGAACAACAGCGAAGTGAACCGGCGTACCGGCTCTGCCGACATGGACCAGCGCACGCTACGGGAGTACTACACCGCGCAGTTCGCCAGCATCATCGACCAGAGCCATCCCGGCTCGATCATGAGTTCCTACAACGAGGTCAACGGGGTACCCGCCGCGGCGAGCGTGCAGCTCATGGACACCATGGCCCGCGAGACGTTCGGATTCACCGGCTACTTCACCAGCGACTGCGACGCGATCTATGAGATCCAGGCCGGCCACAACTGGCAGCCACCGCAGGCTTCGGCACCGCTCGACCAATATGGCCGCACTGCGTACGCGAACTCCGCCGGTGAAGACCTCGACTGCAACGCCGGCTACTCCGACCAGTACAACTACGGCAACACCATCCCGACCGCGATCGCGCAGCAGATCCCCACCCAGACCGACGTCTACAACGTCGGGGACGTCGACACCTCGGTGGTGCGGCTGTTCACCGCTCGGTTCGCAACCGGTGAGTTCGACGCCGAGAGCCAGGTGCCGTGGGTGAAGGCGGCGCGGATCCGCCTCGGTGACACCACCTGGGTCAACAGCGACGCCAACAACGCGGTGACCGAAACCCCGGCTCGGCTCGCCAAGGCGCGTGCAGTAGCCGACCAGAGCATCGTGCTGCTCAAGAACCAGTCGGTCGGCAACGGCGCCGACGCCAGCTCACTGCTGCCGTTGCAGGTGCCACGGTCGGGCCCCTACAAGGTCGCCGTGATCGGCTACTTCGCCAACCCCAGCGGCGCGATGTTCCTGGGCGGCTACTCCAGCATCCAGGCCGCCGCCGGTCAGGCGAAGGAGACCAACGTCTACCAGGGCGTCAAGGCGGCCGTGCAGGCGATCGACCCGAGTGCCACGGTCGACTACCTGCCGGGCGTGACTGGCGGAACGAACGCCTCCTCACTGACCACCGTCGACCAGGCCTCCATCAGCGCAGCCGCGAACTACGACGCCGTCATCGTCATGGCAGGCACCGACTCCACGACGTCCGCGGAGGACCACGACCGCACCGACCTTGCCCTGCCGGGCGCACAGGCCTCGATGATCTCCCAGGTCGAGGCCGCCAACCCGAACACCATCGTTTATCTGGAGACCGTCGGCGAGGTCGACCTGGCGAGCTTCCAGGACACGACCCCGGCGCTGCTGTGGAGCTCCTACAACGGCGAAGAGCAGGGCAGTGCGCTTGCCGATGTCTTGGTGGGCAAGGTCAACCCGAGTGGGCACCTACCGTTCACGTGGTACACGGATGAATCCCAAGTGCCACCGATAACGGACTACACGATCCGGCCCACTGCCTCCACTCCTGGCCGCACCTACGAGTACTTCACCGGATCGGCGAGCTACCCGTTCGGTTACGGCCTGGGCTACAACACGTTCAGCTACTCCGACCTTCGCATCCAGCGGCCGCGAGTCAGCGCCGCCGATGGCACGATCACGGTGAGCGCCCGGGTGCACAACAACGGCAGCACCGAAGCAGCGGCGGTCCCGCAGTTGTACGTGACGACGCCGTTCGAGCCAGCTTCGGCACAACGGCCGATCAAGCGGCTCGAGGGCTTCCAGAAGGTCACGGTGCAGCCGGGTGAGACGAAGACCGTCACGTTCCAGGTGAAGGCGTCGTCGCTCGCGTTCTGGGACACCACTGCGAACAAGTACGTCGTCGACCCCGGCCGCTACGGGCTACAGGTGAGCTCCTCCGCTGCCGACGCCGACGTGCAGCTTCACTCGTCGGTGGAACTCTTCGGTGCGATCAGGGAGCAGCCGACAGTGGTTACCGCCAAGCCGATCCAGACTGGCGATCTATCGAAGCAGGTTGCACAGCGCGTGATGTTCGACATCAACACCACTATCGACCCGCAACTCACGGTGTCGATGAACGACCAAGCCCTCTACGGCTACATCACCAAGGGCCGAAGCACCCCGCTGCCGCGCGAACTGCACGTGCGCTACTCCTCCAACAACAAGGACGTGGTGCGCGTCGAGCACGGCGCGCTGCGTACAGTCGGCAGCGGCATCGCCACGCTGACCGCCGTCGTGGAATACCAGGGCGGTCGGGCATCGACCAGCTTCAGCGTCGACGTCGCGCCGCTGGAGTTCACGTCCGACTCCTCCACCGTGTTCGAAGCGGGGCAGCCAGGAACCTTCACCGTCAGCACGAACTCCATGCCGACGGCGCATCTCACCGAATCCGGCGCCCTGCCGACCGGCATCGCCTTCACCGACAACGGTGACGGCACGGCGACCATCGCCGGCACCGCACCAACCACCCTCGGCGCATACCCGATCACCATCACCGCCGAAAACGGGGTGTCGCCGAAGCAAACCCAATCCTTCACGCTCTTCGTCGGTACCCGCCCGGGTCTAAGCTCCACTGCCTCATCGGTGTTCGTCGCGGGCTCGGCCGGTTCCTTCACCGTTACTGCGACCGGATACCCCACGCCGTCCCTTACGGCGTCGGGGAATCTGCCCGCAGGGGTCACCTTCACCGACAACGGTGATGGGACGGCGACGCTCGCCGGCACACCGGCGAGCGGCTCGCAAGGGGTCTATCCGCTGACGGTCACGGCGTCGAACGGGTTGCCGCCTGCAACGCAAGCGCTGACCCTGACCGTACTGAACCAAGCACCCACGGCCACGACGGCCGTGGTCGCCGGTGCTGCGAACATCACCTTCAGTTTCGGGTCTTTCCACGGCAGCTTCCCGTTCGCCAACCTGACAGTTCACCTGGTGGTCGCAGGCACCATGACCGATGCATTGCCACCGGCTACGACCGGCAGTAACGGGTTCTACGAGTTCGATGCCGTGCCTCCCGGCGACTACCAGGTCGAGTTCGTCGACCCCACCGCCAAGTACGCGACCCAGTGGTACAACGGCACCGCGAATGGTTCACCCGACCAAGCGGGAGCGGTCACGCTGACGCTCACCGCAGGCAACGCGACTACCGGGATCAGCGCAGCCTTCCCGTTCCATTTCTAGCCGGGCGGCCTGAAGGGAGCGGCGCCCAAACAGCGCCGCTCCCTGATCGCCCCACCACTACGGCCGAGCTCGGACACCCGCCGCGAGAAGCTCCGCCTGAGTGCAGACAGCTTCGTTGTCGACGCTCGGCCTGGTGTTGAGCGTGACCTGCCCGGATTTATCCGTCACGAGCAGCGTCATGTCGTCGGCAGCATGCGCGACGCATGCGTGTCCTGCCGCGATATGCCAGTAGGGCGACCATCGAACCCGAAGCTCGCTTACGCCGCGGCCGGATGACCACAGGGTGATCTTCGCGGGTGTCCGCGCGGTCACGTGCGCAACTCCGGTGGCAAGCGGGGTCGCGCCGTCGACCCGCCAGATTCGCCAGTGGGCGTCGGTGTAAGCCAGGGTCAGCCACGACGGCGGGTGCGTCAGCAGCGCGGCTTCCGCCTCACCGCCCTGGTCGAGCGGTGTGTCGGGCAGGGCAACGTAGTCGACAGCGTTCGCGTCGAGCCACTCGCGGTACTGATCCGCGGTCAATGGCTGGTAGAGAACGTCATTGTGGGAGACGTCGACTTGGCGCTCCCAGCCCCGGGCCAGTGGCACCGACTCGGCGACGAACGTCGCCTCCCAATGCGTGCGCGTGAACGGTATCTCCACACGACCTGCAGGCCCGACGTGGCCGTCGAGAAAAGCCAGCATGCCCGTGTAGTAGCTCGCGTGCGCCGACGGGTCGTCTTGCGCCCACGCAGTCGAGCTGAACACCGGCAGCGCTTGGAAGGCGAGCAACGGTGCCGCGACGACGACCAGCGCGACCCGGCGTCGAGCGCGGATCAACACGACCGCTGCGACCGGGCCGACGACAAGAGCACCCAGCCGGGCGATGTTGCCACCCACCGGCGTCGGCACAGCGAACAGACCTAAGCAGATGGCGCCGTAGATGAGGAGCCCACGTCGGGTCTGCCGGTACCGGCGCGGGGTCACGATGAGGCCCACTGCCACGATCGCCAGTTGCCCGACGAACGCCGTCCACGGGAACGGGAAGTAGCCGCCGTCACCGGCGAGCGCCGCGACGGCGAGCCCGGCGAAGGCACCCGAAAGCCAACTGACCCGCCGCCAGCCGATGGACGGCGCCCACATGACACCGATCACCAGCAGGAAAGCGGCTGCAAGGGGGCTGAAGAGCGAACATGCGATCGCCGCGGCGCACGCAGCCGCTCGGCGTCCCGTCTTCGTTGCCAGTAACGCCGCCACGCCGAAGGTCACGGCGCAGGCGAACGGCCCTCGCCCGACGAGAACGTCTCCCACCGTTGACAGCGCGAACCAGGTACGGGCGAGCACCGACGGCCAGGTATCCGGGGCACCGATCAGGCGACCCGCCAGGTAGGTCGACCCGGCGCTGGCCGCAATGGTGAGCGGCAGCACGCCGACCAACGCGGCGACGGGCGGGAAGAGTGCGCTGTACCCGAGATCAGCGTGACCGCCGTACCAGTTGAAATCCCACAGCAGGAGACCGTGCGCTCCGAACACCCACGCCCGGTACTGCTGTGCGGCGAGGTCGCTCCCGCGCAGGCCGGCGAGCAGCAGCGCCCCGCCCACGACCAGGGGTAGTGCCCACACCCAGGTCGCGAGCCGACGCACGAGCGCGGGTACCGCCCCGTCGCCGTCACGGTGGTCAGATAGGCCGTGCGAGCCCAACGCCGGTGGCACCAACGCTGAGCGCACGCGCTCCGGTCGCCGCATGCCGCTACCGTTGCCCTTCGGGAACCCGCCGGAAAGATGCCAGCGTCAACACTACCGCTCAGGATCGATGCGGCGATCGATCCCACCGCGGGAGCCTGCGCGGAGATGACCAATCTCAGCGGCGTCACAGCTGCGGCCCGCGAGGGCACGCTCCGTGCCTAGGGGAATGCACGCGCGACAACGGCTCTCACCGCTTGCAGACTGGACGTCGAGAGCTTCCGCGGCCGGAGGGAGAGGATGATGCGCGCTCCCCAGCGCCGCGCGGTTGCGCTCGAGACCCACGCGCGCGAGGTGCTCGAAAACGCCTGGGACGACGAGCGGGGTTACTGCTTCCCGAATCGGCGCAGCTACCCGCACCTTTGGCTGTGGGACTCCTGCTTCCACTCCATTGCGTGGTCCGCAGTCGGCGATGCTCGGGCCCTGACCGAGCTGGAGGCGGTGTTCGCCGGCCAGCTACCGAGCGGCTTCCTGCCGCATATGCGCTACGCGAGCCCGACCGATCCGCGGGGGCCGCTGCGCGCAGTGTCGTCGTTCACCCAGCCGCCGGTGTACGCCCGCGCGCTTCGCGCTGCCGCCGATGCCGGGCTCACCCCACCCCAACGCCTGTGGGACGCCGCGGCCACGGCCCTCGACGCCCTCTGGAGATTGCGACTGCGCGATGGGCTGCTCGTCATCGTGCACCCGTGGGAAAGCGGCGCCGACGACTCCCCCCGCTGGGACAGCTGGGTCGGCTCCGCCCGCTGGAGGCGCAGACGCTGGACCCGTTTCGATCGTCGCGTGCTGGCGTCGACATCCTTCGCCGCCACCGGCGAAGCACTCGATAACCGTGTGTTCGTTGCCGCGCCCGCCGCCTTCAACGCGATCGCTGCCGACGCGGCAACCGTGCTGGGCGAGGCGCTGGGCGACGAGTCGTGGTCGGCGCGCGGGCGTGCGCTCGCAGCGGCGCTCGACGCGGCCACGTGGGACGACGAGATCGGCATGTGGGCCGACGTCGCCGTCCGCGGTGGTGGTGCCAGCGTTCGGGTGCCGACGCTGGACGGCCTCCTGCCGGCACTGTCGACGACAGACCCCGTGAAAGCAGCGCGTGCGCTCGACCGGCTCGGCGATCCCCGCCAGTTCGCCGGCCCGTTCGGCCCGCGGTACCTGCGCCTCGACGACCCGCTCTATCGACCGCGCGCTTACTGGCGGGGCGGCTGCTGGCCGCAGCTGACCTACCTGTGCGTGGTCGCCGCGCTGCGCTGGAACCGAGGCGACCTCGCCGAGCAGCTGGCTCGCAGCGCGGGCGCCGGCGTCGAGCGGTCGCGCTACGCCGAGTACTGGGATCCCGAAACGGGTCGCGGTCACGGTGCCCGGCCGCAGACTTGGGCGGCCGTGGTGGCGGCCACGGCGTCGCTCCTCAATCCAGGCGTTTAGCCTGTCGGGGTGGGAGGTGGCGACGCCGGCATGGCGGAAGCGAGGAGCGGTCGGCCCGGTCCAGCCTGGCTGACCGCGCGAGGAGCGCTTCGGGTGCCGCAGATCACCGCAGCCTTCTGGATCACCAAGGGTCTTTCGACGGCTTTGGGTGAGTCGACGTCCGACTACTCGGTGCATGAGATCGCGCCGCAGCTGGCGGTCGTCGGAGGCTTCGCCGCATTCGTCGTCGCCCTGACGATCCAGCTTCGGGTAGGCCGCTACCAGCGATGGGCCTACTGGTTCGCCGTTGCCATGGTCGGGGTGTTCGGCACGATGGCCGCCGACGTGCTGCACGTCGGACTGGGCGTGCCGTACCCGGTGTCGTCACTTCTGTACGCGGTCGTGCTGGCCGGTGTGTTCGCGTGCTGGCAGGCCACCGAACGCACGCTGTCCATCCACACGATCGACACCACCAGGCGCGAGTTGTTCTACTGGGCGACGGTCGTCGCCACCTTCGCGATGGGCACCGCTGTCGGTGACTACACCGCGATCACCGTCAACCTCGGCTACTTCCCGTCGGCTGCGCTGTTCGGCGGCCTGATTCTCATCCCCGCGGCCGGCTACCGCTTCTTGCGCTGGAACCCGATCGCCTGCTTTTGGGTCGCCTACGTGCTCACGCGCCCGCTCGGCGCCTCGATCGCCGACGGCCTCGGCAAGCCACGCGCCGACCACGGTCTGGGCTGGGGCGCCGGCCCGGTCGCCGCTGGTTTCGCCGCGCTGATGGTCGTGATGGTGGGATACCTCGCGCTGACAAGGCATGACGTCCAAGCGCACCAGCCGGCCGAGTCTTCAGCCCTGGAACTCGACGCCGAGAGCGCCTGACCCGGCGTGGATCTGCGCCTGTCTACCGTCGTCGCGTGCGCGACTCTCTCAGGTCGACAGCGCTAAGAGGTCCGTCAGGTTCGCGGACGGATCGGCGAGGAAGGTCGGGATGCTCTCCGCGCTCATGGGGCGGGCGATCAGGAAGCCCTGGCCGACGTCGCACTGCTGGAGGCGGAGCCGTCGCAACTGGTCCCCGGTCTCGATTCCTTCGGCGATGATTTCGAGCCCGAGTTGCTGGCCCAGCTGGACGAGTGTGTGCAGGAGCGCATCGGCCTCGGTGGATTCGTCGATGGCGCTGACGAACGACTGGTCGATCTTGAGGATGTCGACCGGGAATTGGCGAAGGTATGCGAGCGAGGAGTAGCCGGTGCCGAAGTCGTCGATCGCGATCTTGACGCCGGTGGCTTTGAGTGCGTTGAGGCGGGCAGTCGTCGTCGGTGCGTCACGCATGAGGACGCTTTCGGTGATCTCCAGGACCAGGGCGCCGGGCGGGAGTCCACTGCTGGTCAGCGCGATGTCGACCTCGGTCACGAAGTTGGCCGACTCGAGTTGGACGGCGGAGACGTTGACCGCAACGGCAACCGGGTATCCCATGCGGTGCCAGACAGCGCCTTGACGGCACGCTTCCGCGAGCACCCACGCGCCGACCGGCAGGATGAGCCGGGTCTCCTCGAGTTTGGGGATGAATTCCAGCGGTGCCACCACTCCGCGCGTCGGATGACGCCAGCGCAGCAGCGCTTCCACCCCTTTGGGGGCGAATTCGGCGAGATCGACCGTCGGCTGATACTCCAAGAAGAACTCGCCGCTCAGCAGCGCGGTCCGCAGATCGGCTTCCAGGATTACCCGGTCATGCATCGCAGTGCGCATTTCCGATTTGAAGACCCGGAACTGATCACGGCCAGAGGTCTGGGCTCGATACAGCGCCATGTCGGCGTCGCGAAGGAGCTCGTCGGCACTGTCGCGATTGCCTTCGGCGATCCCGATGCTCGCGGTCAACGAGTGGTGGACCGGGGTGCCGTCGGCGGCGGTGAGCAGGAACGGTACCCGCAACACCTCCAGAATGCGCTCCGCCACGAGTTCGGATCCGGCGTCGAGTGCATTGCCCTCGACGATGACGACGAACTCGTCGTCGCCGAGCCGGCCAACGGTGTCCGACTGCCGCAGCGCACGGCTCAGCCGAGCGCCGACTGCTTTCAGGAGTTGGTCACCTGCATCTCGCCCGAGGCTGTCGTTGACGTCTTTGAAATTGTCGAGGTCGACGAAGAGGGCGGCGATTCGGTGGTGCTGTCGACGTGCTCGTCCGAGCATCTGCTCGGCGCGGTCAACCAGCAACGCGCGGTTCGGTAATCCGGTGAGGGTGTCGTGCAAAGCCTGGTGGCGAAGTTCATCGCTTTGTTGTTCCACCCGCGCCAGCGCGGTCGTGAGCAACGCCCGATTCTTGACGGCGGCGGTGATATCGACCGAGGTCGCGATCAGCGCGACCGGAGTTCGCCGGCCTTGGAGAAGCGGGGTAATCGTCGCCAGCAACGCCAGGACAGTGCCGTCAGCCGTTCGGCTTGCCAGCTCGCCACTCCAGGGTCGCCCGGCCAACACATCGGCGGCGATCGCTTCCATGACGGGCGGCTCGGCAGCGTTCCCGAGCAAATCCATGACGGACTTGCCCATCGCATCGGTTTCGGAGTAGCCGTAGAGCGCTGCCGCGGCAGGGTTCCAGTAGAGAACGATGCCGACGCTGTCGGTGACGACGACCGGCTGCGCGATCGCGTTCAGGATGGGACGGGCGGCGTCGAGTCCGTCGACGTGGTCGCTTGGCGTCGGTTCCTCGGTCAACGGGAGTCGCTCAGCTGAGCAGACATTCGTTTTCCTCCCGCCGGCTCTTCATCACCCCATCGGCACGCCAGAGGGCGCACTGTAGTCAGGGCCGGTCGGGCGACTGCGTACGGTCGAACGCGTTCAGGGCGTGTCGTCGTCCTCGAACCCGATGAGCCAGCGCAAGCCGTAGCGGTCGATGACCTGGCCGTCGGACGCGCCCCACGGGCGCGACTGCAAATCGTCCACGATCCGGCCACCCTCCGCGAGTTTGGCGAACCAGCTTCGCAACGTGGCGGGAGGAGCGGTGCCCAACAACGAGAGCATCATCCCTTCGCACCGGAGCGCGGGCTCGTCACCGAACACATCGGCAGCGAACATCTCGACCGCACCGTCGCGCAGGTAACCGTGCGCAACGGCCTGCGCCGGTCCGTCGGTGCGACCGAACTCCTCGAACGTATGCAGCTGGGTCGAACAATCGAAGACGGCAGCGTAGAAGACTAACGCGTCACGGGCGGTACCTCGAAAGTGCAGGTACGGGGTCGGTCCCGGCATGGTCTGCTCCTCATCCTCGACTCGTCCTGGTGTCTGACGCCTAGGCCCTGCAACATTCATCGGTCGTCGGCGCGACCGCTCTCACCGGCGACCAGGGGACCCGCCGCCGGGGGTGACGAGGCCGGCCTCGTACGCAAGCGCCACGAGGGCCGCCCGATCGTGGCAGTCGAGTTTGTGCAAGATGTTGCGGACGTGACTCTTCGCGGTGAGTGGGCTGATGAAGAGGTGGCCGGCGATTTCGGCATTGCTGAGTCCGCGCGCGACGAGGAGCAGAATGTCGCGCTCCCGCCCGGTGAGTTCGGCGAGCCGAGGTGACGGTTGCGGCGGGTCTTGCCGTGCGGCGAATTCCTCGATCAGCCGGCGCGTGACGCTGGGCGAAAGGAGGGCCTCCCCTGCGGCGACGACCTCGATGGCGTGGAGCAGTTCCGCGCGCGGTGTGTCCTTGAGGAGGAAACCCGACGCGCCGGCGCGCAGCGCCTCGTAGATGTACTCGTCCAAGTCGAACGTCGTGAGGACGAGCACGCGGGTGCGCCGCAACGTCGGGTCAGCACAAACGATTCGGGTCGCCTCGAGCCCGTCGAGTATCGGCATCCGGACGTCCATCAAGATGACGTCGGGGAAGGTGCGGCGCGCGTGGTCGATGGTTTCGCGGCCGGTGGCAGCACGCGCCACGACGCTCATCGTGGGTTGCGCGTCGACGATGGCGGCCAGGCCGTCGCGCACGGCGGCCTGATCGTCGGCGACGAGCACGCGGATCATTGCTTGACGTCGTACGGGAGATCGGCATGAACACGAAAGCCGTGGCTGTGCGGGCCGGCGGTCAGCCGGCCGCCGGCGGCGACGGCGCGCTCACGCATTCCGGCGATGCCGACGCCATTCTGGCCGCTGACGCGCCCGCCGCCGGTGCCGTCGCCCACGCCGTTGTCGACCGTTATCGTCACGCCCGTGGCGCCGTAACGCAGGACGACGGTGGCGGCCGCGCCGGCGGCATGGCGGCGAACGTTGGTCAGTGATTCCTGGACGATCCGGTACGCCGCCAACGAGACCGCCTCCGGCATCTGCTTCGGCCCGGACCCTTCGACGTCCAGTTGGACGTCGAACCCTGCGGCGCAGGCTCGGGCGACGAGGTCGGGGATGTCGCCCACGCCTGGCGTCGGTGCGTGCGGCGGCGCCCCGGAATCGGGGCCACGCAGCACGCCGACGATCGTGCGCAGTTCACCGATCGCGTCATGGCTGGTGCGCTCGATCTGTTCGAGCGCGACACGTTCATCGCCGTCGTCCGCACGTTCGGCTGCCGCCGCGGCCGTCACATTGATCTCGGTCAGCGTGTGGGCGACGACGTCATGCAGGTCGCGTGCGATACGCATCCGCTCCTGGGCGGCGCGGCTCGCGGCGTCCTGCTCGCGAGCTTGTTCGTTCAACTCCAGTTGCTCCACGACTAAGCGCATGTTCGCCCGGTGGGTGCGGATCACTTCGGCTGCCAGCAGCGGCACCGCCACCAGCAGAACGTGCGCACCCGTTTGGCCGAGCGTCGGGCTGCCCGAATGTGCGGCATCGGCGGTGATGACCGCCGCGACAGCGACGATCCCGGCAACGATCTGCTCCAAGCGGCCGCGGCGCAATGCCACCGAGAACAGCGCGACCGCCGGGGCGAGGACCGCCACGGTTGCGGCGGTCCGGTCGAAGTGGAAGATGACCACGACCAGGGCGCCGGTGACGGCGAGGGTCCAGCCGGGCCACCGGCGACGTGCGGCGAGGGCACCTGCGGCGGCGAGCCCGAGGAGCAGTGGAGCGGGCCGCGCGCTGGCGCCATCGTGGAGCGTGTCTCCAACCACGATCACGGCCCCGACCAGAGCCGGGACCGCGGCGTCGACGAGTCTGAGGTCGCGTTCATGCATGGCACCCGCGACGCTAGCGCCGCCTGGCCGCCGCGCCATACCCCGGCGGGGGTGACTCGAACACCCCGCCAGCAGGATGCGGTGCGCCGCCCGTCGTCCGATCGTGATTGACATGGACCCGATGAGGACGTCGACGCACGACGAGCAGCAGCTTCCGGACAACCCGGAGGGCGACGCGGGCCAGCCCGTCGTGGCGGTGCGCGCTTTGACCAAACGCTTCGGGCGGGCACTCGCCGTCGACGCGCTGAGCTTCTCCCTCGACGCCGGCACGGTTACCGGGTTCCTCGGCCCCAACGGTGCGGGCAAGACCACCACCCTGCGGCTGCTGCTCGGGCTCGCCCGCCCCACCGCGGGCGAGGCCCTCGTCTTCGGCCACCGCTACCGCGACCTCCCGAACCCGAGCAGACGCATAGGCGCGCTGCTCGAGTCGGGCGATTTCGACCCCGGCCGCAGCGGCCGGGGTCACCTGCGCGCGCTTGCTTTCGCCACGGGCATCGACGCCAGCCGGGTCGATGAGCTGCTCGAACTCGTCGAGTTGGACGGCGCCGCTCGCCGCGCCGTCGGCGGCTACTCCCTGGGCATGCGGCAGCGGCTCGGCTTGGCCGGCGCACTGCTCGGGGAGCCTGAGCTACTCGTGCTCGACGAGCCGGCGAACGGTCTCGACGCGGCGGGCGTGCACTGGCTTCGCGGTTTCCTCCGCCAGTTCGCCGCCGGCGGGGGAACGGTTTTGGTCTCGAGCCACCTGCTCGCCGAGGTCGCGCAGAGTGTGGACCGGGTCGTGATCATCGACCGGGGCCGGCTGGTGGCCACCGTGTCGATGGCCGAACTGCCCGACAGCGGCTCGCTCGAACAGCTCTACCTCGAACTCACCGGAAAGAGCCAACCATGATCGGCCAACTGCGCTCGGAGCTGTTGAAGCAGCGGACGACACGTACCGCACCCGATCCTTCTCGCGTCGATGGTCGGCGTCGCCTTGCTTGTGGTGTGCCTGCACGTCTTCACTCTGAGCGCGTCGGACCTGAGCCAAGCGGCGAACCAACCGAAGGTGTTCGGCTGGGGCGCAACCATCGGCGCATTGTTCGCCGCCCTCAGCGGAGCGATCGGCATCACCGGCGAACACCGCACCGGCATGATCCGCCCGACACTGCTCGCCAACCCCGACCGCACCCGCGTGCTCGGCGCCAAGGCGGTCGCAGCCGGCCTGGCGGGACTCTTCATCGGGCTGATCGCGGCCGGGCTCGTCGCCGCGATCGGCAGCGCCGGCCTTGCGATGCGCGGCATCCCGGTCGCCCTCGGTGCCGGCGACTTTGCGCAGCTGATCGGGGGCGGGGCTGCCGGCGGCGCGCTGTGGGCAATCCTCGGCACGGGTATCGGCGCAGTCGTGCGTAGCCAGGTCACGGCGGTGGTCGGCCTTTGCGTGTGGCTGCTGCTGATTGAAAACATCCTCATCGGCAACGTGCCGGGTATCGCGAAGTACGCCCCCGGTGCCACCGGCGGCGCGCTGGCCGGGCTGATGCCCAACGCCGGAGGCGCCACCTTGCTCGCGCCGGCGCTGGGAGCAGTGCTGCTAGCCGGCTACGCGGCCGCTGCGACCGCGATCGGAATCCTCGCCATCGAACGACGCGACATCGACTGACCGGGAGCGCTCATGCAGACACCGAACGACCCGACGTCCACACCTCGAGCGACACGGATACTGATCGGCATCGGCATCGCAGTCGTGGTGATCGTGTTCGTCGTCCTGCACCTGACCGGGGTGATGGGCCCCGGCTCGCACTGAGCCGACGCTGAGCCGACGCGCCCATTCGACCGCCCGTCAGCGCTGAAGATCCATCCCCGGGAATGGGGTGATCGGAATAGGCCTCTGACCTGCGTTTTTCTGAGCGCGCTCGGAGGGACTCGAACCCCCAACCTTCTGATCCGTAGTCAGATGCCGGGGGTCCATCACGGTCCAGAAAAGTGCGTCTGCCGCGTGAAAATTCCCTGCTGGTCCACCGTCGTCCGCCGTTGTCGGCTGGTTTGGCAGTCAGTTTGGCAGTCAAAATCGTGGCGACATTCTGACTTCCGACCGCGGCGCTATTCCGTTGTGAATATGACGCTAGCACCGCCGCCGGTGGTGGCCAATGCCTGAGACAACGGTCGAGTACGAGGCCGCGGTCGATGCGGCGTTGTTGGAGGTGGCGGAGCGGTTCGCGATCGTGCCGGAGTGGCTGCTCGACGCCGACGTCTCCGACACCGCGATCCGCCTGTACGCCGTCCTGCTCAGGTACGGGCAGTCCTCCGGTGCGCGGATGCCCGGCCGGGCCACCCTCGCCCGCCGGCTGCACAAAAGTCCGTGGACACCATCGACCGGGCGATGCGCGAACTCGTCGCCGTCGGTGCGGTGACGGTGGAGCACCGCTACGCCGGCGGCGCGTCGGCTGACGAACCGCTACCACCTCAACGCCCACCCACCCGACGGCCCCACCGCGGCCGGCATGACGGCTCCGGCCGGACACGACGTCGCGAGACAGGATCGTGCGGGTAGCCGCACAGCTGCGGCTACCCGTGCTGAGTTCGGGCAGGTCGAGCGCGGTGTTGAGCGTGCGGGTGGCCGCATGGATGCGGCTGGGGTAGCCGCACCGGTGCGGCATAACCCAGAGCACTTCACCCAAAGCACCACCACCTCCTCCACCCCCCAAACGCGCGACGACTCCGAGGCGGTGGGGGTGGTGAACCGGTGGCGAGTCGAAGAAGACCGCTTCCTCGAACGGCTCGGCATCGCCGACGCCGACGCGTTCACCGCCGAGGTCGGCGAACGCTGCGCCGCGACGCCGGCGGGCCGTCGGCGCGGTGGGCGCGGCCGTCGCTGGTCGCCGCCCTGCAGGCCGCGGTCAAAGCCCGCGGCTGGCCCGCGCAGCACGCCGCGGCAGCGTTGCGGATCGTCGCCGCCGACCCCGCCACCCGCTCACCCGATGCGCGTCGCCGAAGCAGGCCCGTGGTGGGACGACGCCGCCCCACAACACCGGCCACGCAACCCGAGCGGGCTCACGCCACGTGGCGGCGCGGATGAGCTCTCGCTCGAGCAGGTCGAAGCCGAGCTGGCGGAAGCGGACGGGCTGCGCGTCCACCTGCAAGCCGACGCCCGCCAACAGTTGCGCGCCGAACGGCAACCGGTCACCCGCGCGACCGTGCTGCGCCGCGCCCACCAACTCCTCCAACTCCACCGGCGCGACGCGGCGGTCGCGGTATGAGCAGCGAACCGCGAAGCGGCATCGCCCGGCTCGAGCACGCCGCGACCGCCGGCGTGCTACTGCTCGCCGCCGGGTCGTTCGTGCTGTCCTACGACGCGCTGCACCAACTCGCCGTCACCAACCACGTGCCGCGGCCGCTGGCGTGGATCTGGCCACTCATCGTCGACGGGTTCATCATCACCGCCAGCCTCGCCGTCCTGCACGCCGTGCTACTTGCCGCGCGCCTCCCGCTACCCGTGGCTGCTGCTGCTGCTGTTCTCCGCGACTGTCCGTCGTCTTCAACGTGCTGCACGCACCACCGACACTGGTAGCACGACTCGTCGCCGCGATCCCACCCCTCACGCTCGTGCTGTCGTTCGAACTACTGATGCGCCAGCTACGCGACCGACTGTCCGACGCACCAGTTCACCAAGCGATGCCAGAACCGGAACCGGCGACGCCACGGCCGGCTGGACACGACCTGCTGCTGGCACACGAACCGACCCGCGTGCGAGCGGGTCGCCGCGCCGGTCTGCTCAGCAGAGCGCGCGAACTCCACGACGCCCACACCCGCGAAGGCCAACGACTCACCGGTAAGACTCTTGGCGACACGCTCGGCATCTCCGACGGCTACGCCCGCAGGCTCCTTCGCCAAATCACCGCATCCGACGCACCAGCATGAGTATCCGCGCTTCGATTACTCGGCGATCCGAATAGTGAGAATTGGATAGGCCGCCGGCCGTGACCCGGCTAGCGTGACGCCTCATGAGTAAGGTTCTCGACCACATCGACGACCGGCTGCGCGCTTTCATTGCGGCGCAGCAGATCTATTTCGTGGCCACCGCTCCAAATGGCGCTGGAGGCCACGTCAACGTTTCGCCGAAGGGGCACGCCGACACCTTCGCGGTGCTCGGACCGCTTCGGGTCGCCTACCTCGACCTCACCGGCAGCGGCGCGGAGACGCTCGCGCATATCCGCGAGAACGGCCGGGTCACCATCATGTTCTGCGCGTTTGACGGATCACCTGACGTCGTCCGGCTCTACGGGCGCGGTCGCATAGTGCTCCCCGATGACCCCGAGTTCAGCTCGCTCATGGCCTTTTTCCAGCCTCGTCCCGGGCAACGGACGATCGTGGTCGTCGACGTGGAGCGGGTCAGCACGTCGTGCGGGTTCGCCGTCCCGCTGTTTGAGTACCGCGGTGATCGCGACCTGCTTCAGCAGTGGGCGGGACGCAAGACGGCAGCCGAACTCGATGAGTATCACCGCACCCGAAACGCCGAGAGCATCGACGGATTGCCAGCGCTACCGCTGGCCTGAACTAGTCTTAAGTCTGCTCAACTCGCACAGGTCAGTCCGCGGCAGTCTCCGCTGCGGTTTCCGTGTGAACGGTCGCCGCCACCGCTCGTGGCAGATCGCCAGCGCCGGCCACGAGTCTGGGCTGGTGCGACAACGAACGGACGTTCTCCAACCGCCTCGTCGAGTTCACGCAACGCATCGCACCGGCGAGCTGAGTCAGATGCCGTTGTGGGCGGGCCAGGTCGCCTCAGCACCGCGAGGGCCGAGGTTGTTCGTGACCGCGCCCTGGTGACTATTTCGCGCCAAAACCTCCGACGGCGCGAACTGGGGTTACGGCGACGTGACGGCCGCCCGCAACCGATTCTTCAACGATGGCGGGTGGGTCGCTTCGCCGTCGCCAGCCCGCTTGGCGACGCCGGCGTTGTTGATGAGGCGGGAACGCTGACGCGATTCCGAAGATGTTGGCGGCCAACGTGCCCTTTCATTCTCACGGGCGCCCGGGTGAAGCTGTTCTCGCGGCAGGCCGCCGAGGTCGGAGCGGCTTACCCGGTTGGCAGCCACTCGATGACGCACCAGTATTTCACGAAGCTTTCGGACGGCCAGATCACCGGGCAACTCACCGACGCGCAAGCCGCCATCACAGGTGCCGCCTCGCCGCGACCCCCGACCGTTCTTCCGCTTCCCGTTCGGCGACCGCGACGCGCGCACCCGCAATGTCGTGAACGCCGACGGCTACGTGTCGGTGCTGTGGACGGTCGACACACTCGGGTGGGAAGGCACGTCGGGTGGTCAAAGCGTCGCGAGCGTCACGCAGCGGGTGATGGCGCATTTGCAGCCGGCGAGAGATCGTCTTGATGCACGTCGGCTCGCATCCGACCGACCACTCCACGTTGGACGGCGACGCGCTTCCCAATCTGATCAGCCAGGTCAAGGCCGCCGGGTACGGCTTGGTGACCGTCCGCAGGGGCTCGCGCTCGGCTGAACGGCAACAGGCGACAGCCGCGGCGGCGCATGAGGCGGTGCGGTGGTCGGCGTTCCTCGCCGAACCCGCGTCACAGTCGCCGCCGCGATCGACGGTCCTCAGTTCTGAACTGGCGGCGGGAACATTCGGGTCACGGCGGTCGCGAGGTGACGGTCACCCGTCACACGCAGGCGGCCGGCGCGTTGGGCGGAGGTGATCGACTCGCGGCCGAAGCTGATGTCGCGAAGCGTCGACGTGTCGGTGTCGAGGACGACGTCAGCTGCGTCATCCAACCCACGGCGGACGTCGATGCGCTGGCCGGCGGCGGTGATCGTCGCGGTCTCGCCGCCGACGCGGACGCCGAAGGTCCCGTCAGACGCTTTGGAGGGGTCGAAGAGTGTCTTGTAGGCAAACAGCAAAGCACCGAGGCTCAGGTCGTTGTTCGACGTTATCCGCTCACGGCTGCCCCATCGGCCGAGCTCGATGAGAACGGGCTCGAGCGCGCGGCCGCGGT
This sequence comes from uncultured Actinomycetes bacterium, assembly GCA_963782965.1. Taxonomy (GTDB): domain Bacteria; phylum Actinomycetota; class Actinomycetes; order Acidothermales; family Acidothermaceae; genus CAWALV01. The sequence goes on along the minus strand of CAWALV010000002.1, from coordinate 388,402 downwards.
CGGTCAAGTCGTAGACCGTGACGCCGAAAGACGCGTGCTCGACACGCCGCACAACCCCCGTCTCCTCTAAGTCGCGCAGCCGTTGTGCCAGCACGTTGGGGCTCATGCCGTGCAAGCCCGCGCGGATCTGGGCGAAGCGGCGGGGGCCAAACATGAGCTCGCGGACGACGAGGACGGCCCAGCGATCGCCGATGGCCCCCATGGCGCGCGCAATCCCGCACGGGTCGTCGTAGCGAGCCGCGGTTGTCACGCGGACACGATATCAAAGCAAGTTGCCTAACAGGACTACTAGTCCTAGCTTAGGACCATGATCGAGACACCCGCATGACCACCTTCGTGCTCGTCCCGGGCGCCGGCGGCACCGCCTGGTCCTTCAGCCGCCTGGTCCCGCTGCTCGAGCGGGCTTCACACGAGGCGATCCCGATCGACCTGCCTGGTGACGACGACGGCGCCGGCCTCCGCGGATACGCCGACATCATCATGGCCGCCATCGGCGGCCGCAGGGGTGTGGTGCTCGTCGGTTACTCCCTCGGCGCGTTTTCAGCGGCGATTGTCGCGCAGCGCGTCGCGCTCAAGGCGATCGTCTTCGTCAACGCGATGGTCCCCAATCCCGGCGAGACCGCCGCCGCGTGGTGGGACAACACCGGCTGGTCAACTGCCCGCGTCGACGCGGCGCAGCGCAAGGGTTACCCGATCGAGTTCGATCTCGAGACGTACTTCCTGCACGACGTCGACCCCTTGGTCGCAGCGGAGGGCGAGCCCTACCAGCGCGTGGAGAGCGACACCACCTTCGGTGACGCCTGCAATTTCGCAACCTGGCCTGCGGTCCCCATCCACGTCGTCGCCGGCGCCGACGACCGGTTCTTCCCGGTCGAGTTCCAGCAGCGCGTCGCGCGCGACCGGCTGGGCGTTGATGTCGACGTTCTGCCCGGGGGGCATCTGATGCCCATATCGCAGCCCAAGGCGTTGGCCGACTACCTGGTCGCCCTGTGACCGAACCGCATGTGTTGTTGGACGGGTCAGCATCCCGGAGTCGCCCCGGTGGCACGCCAACCAGTTGTAGTTCTGCAACTGGACGGCGGGCGACATCGTCGCCGTCGGCGCGGACGGCGCGGCAGCGGTCATGGCGCATGTCGTGACAGGCTGCCTGACCGCGTTCACGATCGCTGACGACGGGACGCTGTCCGACCGCCGCGTCTGGGCCGACCTCGGCGGCGACGCGCCCGACGGCATCTGCATCGACGTTGAGGGCGCTGTTTGGTACGCCAGCGTCCCGGCAAGCGTTGCGTGCGCGAGGGCGGCGAGGTGCTGCAGCGCGTGGACGTCGATCGCGGCGCGTTCGCCTGCATGCTTGGCGGCGGCGACGGCAAGTCGTTGTTCATCGCCGCTGCGCAGTGGAAGGGCATGGACGCGATCGGCGATGGCAGCCGCACCGGCCAGGTTCTCGTGGCGCAGGTCGACATCCCCCACGCCGGACTCCCGGGAGAGCGGGACCACGCTCCTGACGCGACGCAACTGTGTCGACGCGACGGTGCACCCGTCGACGGCGCAGCGGAGACTAATCGGACGAAGACACCCGCACTGCCGTGCGGGTGTCCCGCCACAGGCTGAATCCCAACACCGCCGCCACGACCCAGCTTCCGTCGGTGGGCGGGGGCGGCAACGGCAGCGGGGGCATCCCGGCCGCGCACGCGACGCACTTCCCCTGGAGGGCGTCCGTCCAATCGCGTGCGCTTGGGGTGGGAAGCGTGGCGTCGAGGTCATTGCGCCGCCGGCGCTGCAGCGAGCACTGCCCAGCCGTGGGGCCCGACCTGATCCGTTCGGCGCGTGGTCTCGTGGTCGGCGGCGAGTATCCGGGTGGTTTGTGTGAGTTGGAGTGGCTGATCGGCGAGGTTGAGCGCGACGTCGACGTGGTCAGGGTCGTGTGCGATGCGGATGAGGTACTGCTGGTTGTTCAGGTGCAGGGTGGCGCTGGTGGCGTGGTGCAGCCAGGGGCGGCGGCGGCGCAGGCCGAGCAGGCGCTGATGCAGTCGGTAGATCGTCTGGTCGTTAAGGGTCAGCCCGGTGGGACCCTGGACCGGGAACTCGGGACGGATGGCGTCGTCACCTCCGGCCTGGTGTTCTTTGACGCCCTGCAGTGCGAGTTCGTCGCCAGCGTAAATGCTTGGGGTGCCGCCGAGCATGGTCAGCAGCACGATCGCATGGGGCAGGTGCCGGGCGTCAGTGATCTGCGTGGCGATGCGGGTGACGTCGTGGTTGCCGATGAAGGTTGCTGGGGCGAAGGTGGTGAGCATCGTATTGTGGCGCCGCAACGCCCAGTCCAGCTCGTGGAAGTTGTGGTCGTTGACCGAAGACCAGATCGCCTTCCACAGCTCGTACTGGGTCACCGTGTCGGCGGTGCTGTCACGAACGAACGCGGTGTAGTCGCCATGTAGGACCTTGACTTCCCACGATGCGTTCGGGTGGGTGGTGCGGACCTGCGACAGCACGTGAGCCCAGAAGCCGGTGGGCACTGCGTAGGCGGCATCGAGTCGCCAGGCATCGACGCCGCGATCCAGCCAGTGCCGCATGACCCGCACGACGTGGGCTTGGACTTCGGGGTTGTCGTGATTGAGGGCGATGAGCTGTTCGTGGCCCTCGAAGGTCGCGAACTCGACTCGATCGGGTGAGCCGGAGGTGCGGAACCATGCGGCCGCACCGCTGTTTGCCCCGTCGCGTAGCGCTGCTTGGACGAGCGGGTGGTGGCGGCTGACGTGGTTGAACACCCCTCGAGCTGCACGCACAGGCCGCGACGGTGCGCTTCGTCGATCAGCGCGTCGAAGTCATCCTCGTCGCCCAGGCGTGGGTCGACCTGGAAGTGGTCGAGGGTGTCGTAGCCATGCGTGGCGGCGGTAAAGATTGGGCCGAGCGCGATCCCGGACGCACCCAGTTCGACGACGTGGTCCAGCCACGCGATGATCCGCCTCAGCCGATGCTCGCCCTGCCCCGGCGCGCCGGCCCGCGCTGGGGGGTAGGCGCCGACGAACCCGAGTGGGTACAGCCGCCACCAGATCGCATGGCAGACCCAGGCGGGCTCGGCCTTGACGAGCTCGACGCGATCAGTGCTCATCGGGGTGGCCGATCCGCTCGATGATCCCCGCCGCCAACGCGTAGACACCCAGCTCGGTGGCCGACAGGCCGGCGATGGCGTCGGTCAGCCAGCGGTCCCGCAACGCCATGTCCGCCGCCAACGCGGCCCGCCCTGGCTCGGTCAACGTCAGCACGCTCTGCCTGCCATCGGCGGTGTCGGGGCGGCGGTCGATCAGGCCGTCGGCTTCCAGTTCCGCGAACACCCTGGTCAACGACTGCGGCTGCTGATGCTCGTCGCGGCTAATCCGTGCCGGCGTGCTCTGACCCACCCTGGCCAGGTGGCTGACCACCGCCACCTTGGCGTTGCTCAACGCCGTGCGGTCGCGCTCAACCCGCAGCCGCCGGGCCAGGCGCAGCACACCGGCCCGCAGCACCGGCGCAACATCCATGGGGTCGATCTCCTCACGCACAACTACTACGCTATCACTTATCATTTGTCGCGAGACATCCCAGTGTTAGGCAGTGAGTGCTCAGAAGAAACGTAGTGATACAGGTAGAGCGATCGCTGCGAACTGCGGTCGGGACGGCGGTTCGTCCTCCTGCCGGTGTTCTGGTCGATGGGCCAGCTGTACGCCTGGTGGAACCCGCCCTTGGACGCCGTCGTGTTCGCGGTGATGCTCGCCGTCGCCCTGCCCCGCGCGCTCGCCGCGTTGGATACGCTTGACCTGCCCCTGAGCCGCAGGCGCGCTCCTGCTCGGGGCAGCAGCCGCCGTCGGCTGCGCGATGAGACGACGTCGACCATCAGCCCTGGGGCCGAGTCACCGGCGCAGCCTGGTCGCTGGGCGTCGCCCTTCCCCTGTGGCTACGCCGCTTCGGACCCGCCTGGGCCAGCAGCGGCACCGTCGCCGCACTGCCGTTCCTGGCCGTCCTCGTGCACCCGCTCCCCGACCCGGCGAGCTGGGCGTTTCTCGGCTGGATGCTGGTCGCGGCCGGAATCGCCTGTGCGTGGGCCGCCGCGATCCACCTCCTCGCCGCGTCCGCCGTGGCGCGCACCCGGCCGGCGACATCGGTGTCGGCTCGTTCGCGGCACTTGGCGGCGAGCACGCGCATGGCGATCCAGCTCGCGCTCGCCGTCGCCGCGGCCTTCGGCTTCGGGCAGTGGACCGACCCTGACCACCTGGTCTGGCCAGTTCTCACCGTGCTCGTCGTCCACAGCGCCAACCGTGGTCGCGGCGACGTGCTGTGGAAGGGTACCGAGCGCTGCGCTGGCGCCCTCGCAGATACCCTCATCGCCACCCTGCTGTCGAATACGCTCCAGCCGGGCGACAGCGTGGCGATCGTGGCGATCTTCGCGATCCTCACCCTCGCCGCTGCGCTGCGTGAGATCAGCTACGCCTGCCGCGCCGCCTGCACCACCGCCGCCCTCGCCTTCCTCTACGGCTACTTCGGACAGGGCGGGACCGGCCTGCTCGCCGACCGTCTGCTCGGGGTCGCCGTCGGAGCCGCCATCGGGATCGGCGCCGCCTGGTTCGTCCTGCCGGTGCGAACCACCGACATCACCTGCCTGCGCATCGCGGCCTGTCTGCTGCTGCCGCCGCCCGCCACCTCCAGATCCCGCCCGCAGACCCGCGCAGCCAAGCTCACTCGACCGGAACCGCCGTCGCCGACCACGACCTCGCCGTCCTCACGCTCACCCTGCGCGCTGCCCGCCGATTCGGACGCGGAGACGCCCGCAAACTCGACAACACCGTCACCCACGCCCGGACGCTCGCCAACCAGGTCGCCGCCCTCGCAGCGGAAATCTCCGCCCGCGACGCCCGAGACCAAGCGGTCACTCACCGCGAAATCGCTGCGCTTCTGCACCAGATCGGCGGTGCCCACCTGGAGCGCTGCGTGACCGCCCCGCGTGAAGACAGCCCAGCCGAGACGACACGCGGAGAGCCACCTACCGCATTCAGAGCGAACATGACCGTCAGCGCGCGCTACAAGACGACCATCACCACCCACACCGGCGCCGCCGATGGGTCTATCACTAACGGTGTTTCTGGCGTTCAACACCGGTCGGTGAGGCGTCCGAGCAGCTCCTGATAGCCGTGGATTGCCGGCCCTGTGGCGATTGCTCGTTGATTGCCTGCTTGGGTCCGTCCTGATCGGCGTCGACACGGCCGCCGGGACGGTGCGGGTCGCCCGGACGGATGCCACCGACGCACCGTCACCTCGACCGGTGGCAGACGGCTCTCAAACTGGAGTCCGTGTCCCCGCGAGGGGTGAGCGTGGCTGCGCGTGACGCTGATTTCGCGGTGCGCGCACCGTCTAAGCGAGCAGACGATGACGGTGGGCAGGGGCAGGGATCGGATGCGGGAGGAAGCGGTGGCGCGCGGCAACATCGATGGCGGAGGCCACCTCGACCGGCGGGTGGCAGCCGACGAGCTCGAGACCCAACTGCTGCGCCAGGCGAGAGTCACCGGCGATGCGACCGGCTGGTTCGACCTGCTTTACGCAGCAGGAGAGCGGGGCGAGATCGTCATGCCGTGGGACCGGCGCGGACCCCACGCGCGACCGCCTGTTTGAGCGCCGCCACGACATCGGCGACTCGTCGTGCCGCCGTAGCTCCTGCTCTCGTTAGTGAGATCAGGAACGAGCGGCGATCAGCTGGATTCGTGGTTCGCTCGATCAGCCCGCGCGACCGCCAGCAGCGGGCGCGCGCGAGTTCACCCGCGGCTACTACTGGGCGAACCTGCTGTCCCAGCGGCATCTGCGGGCACTGGGTGGTCTGGCGGAGGCGGAACGGCGGCAGCGGCCTGGAAGCCTGGCGAATCCTCAAACGCAGACTCTCCGACGTCTTCACCGCGTTTCGAGCCGACGCGATTAGCCTGCCAGCCCCGGCCGCTGACAGCGGAACCAGGGACAGACCTAGCCGACGGCGAGCATTGCGTCGGCGACCACGCGGGCCGCGGAGTCGGGGATCGCGGTGGCCGCTTCGGGCAGGACGAGCATCCGGGCGCGGGGGATGTGGCGCGCGATCGCCTCGCCGTTGCCGACAGGGAAGAACCGGTCCCGGCGGCCGTGCACGACGAGGGTCGGGACGTCGATCTCGGGTAGGCGCTCGCGCCAGCGTGGTTCGCAATCGAGCTTGGCGAAGACCACGCCGAGCTGGTTGGCCATCTGGATGTGCGGTGCGGCGCTTGGTGTGCGGTCCCAGATGCGCCCGGCGATCACGCGCGCGACCAGGGGGTCGTCGCCGCGGATCTCGGCGCGGACGGCGGCGAACTCTGCCACTGCCTCGCGGTCGGCCCAGTCGGGCAGCGGACGCGCGAACAGGCGTTTCATCGTCGCTTTGTCGTGGTCAGGCAGGTCAGCGTCGGGCGGCCCGGGGGCGACCGGGCGGGTGCCGACCAGCGTGAGGGCGCAAAATGCGCCGGGATGCTCGAGCACGGCGACCTGAGCGACCATGCCGCCGAGGCCGATGCCTGCCAGGTGTGCCGGTCGCCCGCCGAGTGCGTCGACAAGGGCGGCCGCGTCAGCCGCGAGGTCGCGAAGGGTGTAGGTCGGTGCCTGCGGTTCCGCGGTCGTCGACTCCCCGCTGTCGCGCAGGTCGTAGCGCACCACCCGGCGCCCGCGGGCAGCCAGGTGCTCGCAAAGCGTGTCCGGCCACGACAGCATCGTGGGGCCGCCCGCAAGCAAGACAAGCGGCGCGTCGGCCTCCCCGAAGCATTCGACGCCGAGGTCAATCCCGTTGGCGACGACGGTGGTCATCAGTCAGCTGTCCAACGCGGCGACGACCGGTGTGGTCTTCGAGTAGCCGGCGGCCTCGACGATCTTGCCCTGGACGACACACATGACGTTGACGCCACGGACGGACCCCTCGGAGCCGCCATCCCACACGTAGCGCCAGCGGATGAGCGCCCACTCGTCGCCGGTGCGGACGTCCTCGAGCTCGAAGTGGCTGGTGGTGTCATCGATGAGCGCTTTCCACGAGCTGAACGAGGCGTCATAGCCCTCGTAGCGCGTGCCGTTGGGGGCCGGCTGGACGCTTTCCATAACGCAGTCGGCGGCGATGATGTCCACGAGCAGGGTTGCGTCCCGCTCCTGGAACGCCCGGTTGAAGCGGTCGATGACCTCGCGGGTTGTCAGCGTCATGTGCCGTTCCTCGTCGTCCTGGTTCTGCTTTGGGTTGGGTCTGCTTGCCTCGATGCTGGCGGCACGGCGTCAGCGGGCCGGGGCGAGACGTCCGTCGTCGCTCGGTTAGACGCCACGACCGCCGCGAACTCATCGGTTGCCCGTCAACTCCAGGCGCGCGCTGGCCAGATTCGTCGGCGACAGCCTCGGTCTGGCAGGTCAGCGCCCGGCTAGCGCGGCGACCACGGGAGCGAGCACACCGGCGGCGTTCGCGCCGACGACGACATAGGAGAAGCCACCCTCCTCACGTCGCCGCAGGAGTTCATCCGTCGCGGCCGCCGGGTCGCCCGGAAGCGCCAGCAAGGAGTCCGCCGCGTGCAACGCGGCGGGATCGGTGTCGGGGTGGGCCATGAAGGGGGAGACGGCGTCGCCGACCACCGGCACGTGCAGCGCCAGCTCAACGTCTGCGCGCGCGCGAAACTCGACCGCCAACCGGATGAGCTCAGCCCGCGGGTCGTTCGGCATCGCGAAGAACGTGACCGTGTCCGCCAGGTCGGCTGCTAGCGCTTGGGCCTTCGGGCCGCGCACGGCCATCACCACCGGCGTATGGCGGTCGGCGCCGTCGAGTTCCCTAAGCGACGTCACGGCGTCTCGAACTCGAGCCAGCCGCCGCCCCGACGCCACCGCCGGCAGGCCCAGCCCGCGCAGCTCGTCCTCGATCCCAGGCCGGCCAGTGCCGATGCCCATCTCAAATCGACCATCGGTGAGAACCGACAGCGAGTGCGCCTCCCAGGCCAACACGGACGGCTCACGCAGCGGCGAGGCGTACACCCATGTGCCTACCCTCAGGGCGCGCAGCGTGGCCGCGGCGGCCAGCGCGGGACCAGGCGCCGGTTGCCACCGCGGAACATCCGGCATCAGCAGTGTCGAGAACCCATGGTCGGCGACACGGCGCACCTGGTCCCGCCACCCCGCCAAGTCAGACCGCAGCGGGGCGACGACACCAAACCGAAACCGTCTCGACCCGCGGTTCGTGCCCTGAGCCGCCATGCTCGATGTCCCCTCGATACGTCGTTGCTGAAGCTGTCCCTGTTGACGGTCGAACGGGCCTGAACTCATCGGCCACCCGCAGGCGACACCCCCACCCGGCGTCCCATCACCACCTCCGTGCGCCGCCACTGACCTGGGGGCTCGTGCGAGTGGTCGCGCCACGAGCTGGCAGCGATTTCTTCGGGTGTGGTGGCCAGGCCCGGTGCCGGGGTGCCGATGGCTGGGCCGGGAGTAGGCGGCTGACGGCGATCAGGACGACCGGGTCGCGGGCGGCGCTGAGAAGAGACCATCACCAGACGTCGCACAAACACCGAGATCGGCGCGGAGCTGTTCATCTCCCTAAGCGCCGTCAAATCGCGCGTGCCGAGCATTCAACACAGACTTGGCGTCCGGAACCGCGGGCCGCGTGCCCACGGGTTTCCCGATCATCCGGCGGCGATGCCCGCGCTGGATCATCCGGGCGCTGAGTTGAGCCGGTCAGAAGGTCGCGTTGAATCGGTCGCGGATGTCGCGCAGGCGCTCAACGGGCTCGTTGGCGAAAACCAGCCGCAGGTACCTCTCCCCGGAGGGGCCCCAGCCGTTCATCGGGGTGGCGGCAACCCGGCCGTGGTCGAAGAGCCGCTGGGATGCCTTGGCCGCCGACAGCCCCATCCGGGTGGTGTCGAGCAGGAGTGACCAGCCGCCGTGCGGGCGAACGAGCGGATAGTCGCTGAGTTGGTCGAGGATGAACTCGCAGCGGCCGCGCCAGACGCGGGTGGCGGCGGCGACCTCGGCGTCGGCGTCGGGCGCGGACAGCGCGGCCGCGACAGCTTGTTGGGCGATGCCAACCTGGCAGACGACGTTGGTGATGCCGACGAGAGCGATGTCGGGGAGGATCTGCGCGGGGGCGACGACCCATCCGACACGCCAGCCGATCATGCGGAGTTCCTTCGACGCCGACCCGACCGTGATGACTCGGTCGGCCAGTCGCGGATGCGTGGCCGGGTGCAGCGGCGGCTGATCGTCGAAGCGGAGGCGTTCCATCGCTGCGTCGTAGATCACCCAGGTGCCATGCTCGGCCACCGGGCCGGCGAGCGCGTCAAGGTGCGCGCGGCCGAAGATCGCGCCCGAGGGCATCGCCGGGCCCATGAGCAGCACCGCGGCGGTCCGCGGTCCGACCGCGGCGGCGAGTTGATCGGGGTCGGTGTGCCAGCCGTCGTGGGTCGGGAGGGCGGGCACGTGGACGGGCACAGCGCCGGCAAGTCGAATCCGGTTGACCAGGCCCGCATAGATCGGGTCGGGCAACACGACCTCGTCACCGGGTTCGGTGGTCGCCAGCAGCACGTTGAGAACCCCGTTAAGACCGCCAGCGACGCCGACGCACTCCCGCGCCGGGTCGTAGCGGCGGCCGCTGAGACGGCTGACGTGCGCCGCGGCGGCGATCCGCAAGTCACGATGCCCCTCGAACGGGAGGTAGCTGTTGGCATCGTCGCGGTCCACCGCGTCCCGGGTGTGTCGCAGCGCGACGTCGGGCGGGCGCAGGTCGGTGTCCAGGTTCTCCAGTCGCAGCATCGACGGGTCATTAGCGGCGTCGGCGCGATCCCCGATCACGTTGACCGCGATCCCGGGGATGTGTTGCAGCCGGCTGACCATCGCAATCCCTCCTTCGTGTCAGTGACCACTACACTAGACATCATGTCGGATGTAGTGGTCAACGTGGCGAAGGCTGGTTACGTCCCCCTCGCCGTCAATCTCCGCCGGTTGCGCCTGCGGCACGGCTGGTCGACCGTCGAGATGGCGCGGCGGGCCGGAATGTCGCGGGCCACCGTCACCCAGTTAGAGGCTGGCGGCGGGAACCCCACGCTGGAGACCCTCTACGCCCTAGCGACGGCACTGGAATCGCCGCTGGCCGACCTCATTGCCGACCCGCCGGCTGCCGCACCGCCACGAGTCGTGCGCGCGGGCGACGGAACCCGGGTCGTCGGCGACGCGGTCGAAGCCTGGCTACTGCACGCATCGACCGCGACTGTGGCCTCAACTGAGATCTGCCGAATTCCGCCTGCACAGCGGGGCGCGGCAACGCTCCGCTGCCCATCCGCGGGGCACACGCGAGCACCTGCACCTGCGCAACGGCCGAATCCGGGTCGGGCCCACCAGCGATCCCGTCGAGATCGGCGCGGGGGACTTCGTCAGCTTCGACGCCGACCGAGACCACGTTTACCAACGCGTCGGCACCAAAGCCGTCAGCGGCGTCCTGCTCATCACCCGCAGCCAACCCTAACCGCCACCACGCCGTCGAAATGCGACGCAATTCCTTTCATGCCAATCGGACGTCGCACCAGGGTCCCCGTTTCATTCTTGGCGCAGTCGGTTGGTTCGCCGGTGAAGTGCGCCGCGGCGCTAGGGCGCGGATGTAGTACCGGCTGGCATGGTCGTGGCCTGTCGAGCCCCGAGCCGTCGAATCTCCCTACGCCTTTGGGGCACTGACAGCCCACGCGTTCGGCGGCACGCTCAGCTGGCCGGTGTCGATTGCCGAAGTGCCACGGTTGATCCACACGTCGAGGGTGTTGTTGTCGGCGCTGATGCGGTAGGTCAGCAGGTTGTCGGTAGCCCTAACGTCGGTGACCGCGCTATCCGCGATCCACGGGTGGTCGCGGCGCAAACGCGTCAGCTCGCGGACCTCGGTCCACACGCGTCGTGCGGCCGGGGTGGTGACCTGCGCGTCGTCGGGGCGCAGCGGCGGGCGTAGCAGCGCGTCGTCGCCGCCGGGCGTCCAGCTCGAGCCCAGCCCGTACTCGTCGCCGTAGTAGATCGCCGGCAGGCCGGGCAGCGTGAGCATGATGGCAAGCGCGGCAGCGACTCGCTGGGCGCCGACGACGTCGGCTATGCGTGCGAAGTCGTGGTTGCCGATGAATGTGTGCACAATCCTGCTACGGCCGCAGTTTCGCCCGTGCAGCTGAAGCGGCGCTCAGCGTCGACTCTGCCGGTCCGCCGGCCAGCCAGGCCCGCACGCCGTGCATCAGCGCATACTCGGTCGCGGCTGAATATGGTGTCCCGTTGACGACGCCGGGCAGGTCGTCGTCGAACACCTGCCCGAGCAGCCACGCGCCGGGGTGGCGGCGGCGCACCTCGGTCAGCACCGGGCGCCAAAACGATGCCGGCGCCGACCACGCCGAGTCCAGCCGCCACCCCCGCACCCCGCGATCCAGCCATCGGGTCATCACCTCAGCGACATAGCGGCGGTAGCCGGGCTGAAACCGGCTCCACGAGCGCGGACGTGGTTTCGGCACGCACAGGTAGAAGTTCTGCACGCAACTGAAACCGAGGTGATCCACGAGCCGTTGCCGCACCAGTTCGGTTCGACGTTGAACGTCCACTCCGCCTGACCGAAGATGCCATACCCCTTGCGCCAGTCGTTGTAGTGCTCAGCCATCGCCGGACTGCCGGTCGGTGAGCCGCTGCTTGGCCGCGGCCCAGTCCAGTGGCAGGGCGCTGCCTTTGGTGCTGGATTCGACGAAGGCAGGTCGGCCGAGGCGGCCGGCCATATCGGTGAGCATGGCGGCGTGCTGCCCGCTGTGCACGAACCGGTTCATCGCCTCCGGGTCTGACCAAGCGGACAGCGTGTAGAAGGTCTTGCGCAGCAGCCTGGCGTCGAGGCTGTACCCGGCGCATCCGTCGGCGGTGGCCAGTTGTTCGCGGATCTTGTTGGCCCACCCGACGAATCGGGGGATGTCGGTGTAGCGGCGCAGCTGCACCATCGAGGTGAGTACGTGCACGCTGGTGTCGTCGCCCGACTGGTAGGGGCCGGTGATCAGGGCGGGGCAGGCGTTGTGGCGTCTCCCGTCAGGGGTAGCAGTCAATCTCGTCGTTGGCCGTGCGGCAGATCATTCCGCGTGCCGCCCGGACTCGGGTTCGGCGCGCGCTCTACGTCCTCGACCACTGCGTTCCCGCGGGCGGCCAGCGCCGACGATGGCGACGAATGCGTTCCGGCCAGCTGCTCGATGGCTGTCGACGAGGGTGGTCACGTTGTACATCACAATGTGCTGGCTCCTTTGTTCAAACTTTGACGAGCGTTGGCTTGTCGGGTGGGTTCTCGTCGAGGCGGACCCGGTTGTGGAACTGTCGCAGCGGCGCGGGTGCGTACCAACTCCGCTCGCCGAACGCGCGCGTGAACGCGGGGACGAGGACGCCGCGTACCAGGGTGGCGTCGAGGAGGATCGCCAGGCCGGTACCGAGCCCGAAGAGTTGGATGAAGCTGACGTGGCTGGTGCCGAAGGCGAAGAAGCCGACGGCCAGCAGGGCGGCAAGGGTGGAGACGATGCGTCCGGTGCGAGCCAGACCGCCGGTGACCGCGTCAGCATTCGGAGCGCCGGCATCGTGCAGTTCTTTGATCCGGCTGATGACGAAGAGTTCGTAGTCCATCGAGAGCCCGAAGGCGATGCAGAACAGCAGGACCGGCATCGCGGTATCGGTCGGTCTTGGAGTGAAGCCGAGGAACGACGCGAAGTGCCCGTCCTGGAAAATCCGCACCATCGCGCCGAGGGTCGCACCGAGGGTGAGGGCGTTGCCGAGCAGCGCACGGATCGGTTGCAGAATGCTGCCGCTGAAAAGGAACAGCAGGACGAAGGTGGTCACCACGATCAGCCCTCCGGCCAGTAGCAGGTGGGAGCTGATTGCGTGTTTCGCGTCGATGAGAGTCGCGGTGGCACCGCCGACGAGCGCCGTTCTTCCCGCCGGTGCGGGCACCGCTCGTACCTTCCTCACGAGGTCCTGAGCCGCACCCGACGCTGAGTCCAGTCCGGTACTCAGGCTCACCCGCTGAGTGGTTGGCTGCCCCGCAGTGCCACGTCCGACGCTGATGTCGGCTCGTTGCACCCCACTTAGGTGAGTGAGCTGTTGGGTGTAGCTGTGCCGTTCGGGCTGCGAAAGCGCAGGGGTGATCAGCACGTCGATGACGTCGGGGGTGGTCGCGAAGTCGTTGCGCAGGGCGTCACCGACCTGGTGACTTGCCGCGCCGGTGGGCAGGACGCGCTCGTCGGGGGTCCCGAAGGTGACCGAGAGCAGCGGTGTCGCAAGGAACAGCAGCACTGCGACAACCGGGAGCGCAGCCACAGCAGGGCGGCGCATCACGCTGGCGGCCAGCCTTCCCAAAACGGCGCTTCGACGCTGCGCATCGGGCGGATCCCGGGGATCCGCCCGGAGTTCACCCTGCCGCCGAGGACGGCGAGCAGGGCCGGCAACACAAGCAGTGCGCTGGCCGCGCAGAAGACCGTGACACCGACACCGGCGTAGGCGAACGACTTCAGGAAATAGACCGGGAACACCAGCATCGCCGACAACGCGGCAGCGACGGCGAGCGCCGAGAACGCGATCGTGCGCCCCGCCGTCGCCATCGTGCGGGCTACCGCATCGCCGACATCGACACCCTTGGCCAGCTCCTCACGGAACCGGCTGACCATGAGCAGCGCATAGTCCATGCCCAGACCCAAGCCCAGCCCGGTCGCGAGGTTGATCGCAAAGACGCTGACGCTCGTGACATGGGTGAGCAGATCCAGCCCCGCGAACGTGGCGAAGATCGCCAGAACCCCGATCGCCAGCGGCAGTAGGGCCGCGACCAGGCTGCCGAACACGATGATCATCAAGATCACAGTGATCGGGACAGCGATTCCCTCGGCCACCGCAAGATCCTTACCGACCTGGGTGGCGACATCGGTGCCCTGCGCGCCGCCGATGCGCACCGTCGCGGCCGGGCCGTCCAGGTGGGCGTAGTCGCCCAACAGTGCCTTGGCGTTCGTATCAGCGGTCTGCTCGTCGCCGATCACGTTGGCCAAGATGAGCGCGTCGGTGCCATCACGCGACCGCAGTCCGCCCGAGTGTGTGCTCCAGTACGACGTCACACCGCGCAATCTGGCGTCGGCGCTCAACCGGCGCGCCAGCGCCTGGCCCGTGGCGGTCACGGCGGCGTCGTCGACCGTCCCGGTCCGCGCGTGCACCAGGAAGATCAGGTCCGGTTCGCCGCCGAACTTCTGGTCGAGCAGAACCTTCGCCTGGCTCGAGGCCGACGACGGATCGTCGAACCCACCACTCAGCAACCGGGCGAACGCACCGAGCCCGAGAACAGCCGAGATCGCGAGCGCCAGGACACTCACGGCGAGGACCAGCCGGGCGCGGGTGACGAGCTGCAGACCCAGTTGATAGAACAAGGCGGACCCCCTCGCGGCGCGATGTTGACACCGTGAACTTGCCACACGAAGTTCACGGTGTCAACATCGCAGACTGTGATGGAACCCGACGCGGGCAAGCAGCAGCCCTACCATCACGGCAACCTGCGCACTGCCCTGGTGCAGGCAGGAACCGAGCTCGCCCGCGAAGGCGGTCCGTCGGCAATCGTGTTGCGCGAGGCGGCGCGACGCGTCGGCGTCTCAGCGAACGCGGCCTACCGGCATTTCAGCTCACTTCCCGAGCTGGTCGGGGCCGTGGCGTTCGACGCCCTGTCTGCCTTGGCGCGTTCGATGGAGGCCGAGCTGTCGACTTGCCAGCTCACCGGCGACGCGGGCGTGGACGCCGTTCGCCGCTTGAACGCGGTCGGGCGGGGCTATGTGCACTTCGCGCTCGCCGAGCCCGGACGATTCGCCACCGCCTTCGCGCACCGCACGGTGCCGGTCGCAACTGCACCGGTTCGCGCCAGCGGCCACGCCGTCGGCGGCCCGCCCGGCGTGGGCGACTCGGGGCTGACTGCCTACGAACTACTCGAGCAGGCGCTGGACGGCATGCTTGACGCCGGCGTCCTCGACGCGGCGGATCGTGAGATCGCCGCGACCAACGCTTGGGCGTCGGTGCACGGGTTGTCCGGCCTGCTTCTAGGTCCTCTGGGGGGACAGGCGCCCATGACACAGGAGGCACTGATCGATGCGTTCCTCGATCTGGTTGGTCGCGGTCTGATCACACGCAGGACGCAGTAGATCGACAGGTAGACGGCCACAACCCGACTCGTAGCGGACAAGGCGAGCCGACGCGCTCACCCGAGCCGCGATGCCGTCAGTCAGGTTCGACCGTCTCCCGCCACCACCGCCAGCGCCCGGTAGCGGGTTCCAACCAGGCTGGCTAGGTTCGCCCGGTCGCAGGCGACTGAGCTGTGTCATTCTTGGCGCAGTCGGTTGGTTCGCCGGTGAAGTGCGCCGCGGCGCTAGGGCGCGGATGTAGTACCGGCTGGCATGGTCGTGGCCTGTCGAGCCCCGAGCCGTCGAATCTCCCTACGCCTTTGGGGCACTGACAGCCCACGCGTTCGGCGGCACGCTCAGCTGGCCGGTGTCGATTGCCGAAGTGCCACGGTTGATCCACACGTCGAGGGTGTTGTTGTCGGCGCTGATGCGGTAGGTCAGCAGGTTGTCGGTAGCCCTAACGTCGGTGACCGCGCTATCCGCGATCCACGGGTGGTCGCGGCGCAAACGCGTCAGCTCGCGGACCTCGGTCCACACGCGTCGTGCGGCCGGGGTGGTGACCTGCGCGTCGTCGGGGCGCAGCGGCGGGCGTAGCAGCGCGTCGTCGCCGCCGGGCGTCCAGCTCGAGCCCAGCCCGTACTCGTCGCCGTAGTAGATCGCCGGCAGGCCGGGCAGCGTGAGCATGATGGCAAGCGCGGCAGCGACTCGCTGGGCGCCGACGACGTCGGCTATGCGTGCGAAGTCGTGGTTGCCGATGAATGTGTGCACAATCCTGCTACGGCCGCAGTTTCGCCCGTGCAGCTGAAGCGCGCTGACGATCGACTCTGCCGGTCCGCCGGCCAGCCAGGCCCGCACGCCGTGCATCAGCGCATACTCGGTCGCGGCTGAATATGGTGTCCCGTTGACGACGCCGGGCAGGTCGTCGTCGAACACCTGCCCGAGCAGCCACGCGCCGGGGTGGCGGCGGCGCACCTCGGTCAGCACCGGGCGCCAAAACGATGCCGGCGCCGACCACGCCGAGTCCAGCCGCCACCCCCGCACCCCGCGATCCAGCCATCGGGTCATCACCTCAGCGACATAGCGGCGGTAGCCGGCCGCGGAGTAGTCGGGAGTGATCAGCGACTCGACGCGCCACGGCACCGGTTGGCCGGCAGCATCGCGCAGGAGCCAACCCTCGCCTCGCTCCGCAGGGTCATCCACGCGCCAGAACCGCCGAGACACGTAGGCGAACGCGCCGTCGAGCACGACTCCGACGCCTCTTGCTGTCGCCGCGCTCACCAAGGCGCCCAGGCCTCTGGACGTGCCCAGGCGCTCGTCGATCACCCGATGGTCAACGGTGTCGTAGCCGTGCGACAGCGACGCGAACACCGGGCCGAGTAGCAGCGTGTCAGCACCGAGTTCGGCGACGTGGGGCAACCACTCGACGAGATCACCTAACGTCCGCGACGGATTCCGGCTACGTCCTGCCTGATCAGCGCCGGTCACGCCGAGTGGATACGTGTGCCAAATCAGCCCCGGCCACCCATCGCCCGCGCCCACACCAAGCGTGCCAGTCACGCCCCCATTCGATCACACAGCAGGTGCCCCGAACCGAACAGAACGTTCCACCGGGCGCGAGAGTTCAGGCTGCGATGCGAATCGGTCCTGGCGGGCTGCTCACCGGGTTGACGAGCAGGGTGCTCAAGACGGCGCTGGATGTGGAGATGGCCGAGCACCTCGGCTATGACAAGCACGACCCCGCCGGCCGCAACGGGGAGAACTCAGGCAACGGCAAGCGGACCAAGACCGTGCTGACCGAGCTGGGCCCGGTCCCGGCCGACACGCCGCGCGACCGCGACGGCCCCTTCGAGCCGCAGATCGTGCGCAAGCGGTAGCGCCGGCCGGAACGGATACATGAGATCGTGCTGTCGCTTTCCGCGACACGTTCCAGCATGCGTCCGAGGCCGACCGGGAGAAACTCGCCAAAGAACTGCGCCGGATCTACACCGCGTCGAGTCCCGCGGCCGGCGCCGCGCGGTTCGAGGAGCTCACCGAAGCCTGGGGCACGAAGTATCCGGCGATCGTCACGTTTTGGCGCATCGCGTGGGAGAAGTTCATCCCCGTTGTCGGGTACAGAGTTCGATGTCGACGACGGGCAACGCGGTGCCGTGCTCGTCGATCTTCGCGCCGAGGGTTTGCTCCAGGGTCGGCACGAGTTTGCGCCAGGCTCGAGGGTGTCGGTGCGCGTATCGGTTGAGCGCCTCGGCGGCGTCCGCGGGGCTCATCTGGCGCGCGGTCGCGGCGACGTGGCGCCGGGTCGACACCCAAAGCCGCACCTGCGGATTGCTCAGCACGTTGCGCAGCCACTGCGCGCGCCCGCCGAACCCGGCGATGACGACGTAGTGGCCGGGGGTGTGGTCGACGATTTCGAGTACGACGTAACGGCGCCGGCCGCTGATCCGGCCGATGTGCTCCAGCATCAGCAACCGACGGCCGAGCAGAATCCCAGCCCGGCCCGATAAATCCAGATCGGCGCCCGCACGATCCACCGCGTGCGCAGTAGCCGCGCGGCCAGTCTGGAGGATATGTCGGCAGGCCTCCCCTCGGCATGCTCGGTCACGGACGCGAGTCCTTTCCTCTCCGGAGCACGGCCCGTCGCCGCATGCCGTCCACCGGCATCATGCCAACTTCGGATGTCCGGCGGCGAACTGGTTTACCAGGCCGATCGGGGCGAACTCGCGGATGCAACGGCTGGCGCGTCTTGGGTCGAGAAGCATGTCGACGGCGCACGTTGCCGAGTTCCACTCAGCGGTCGCGCGGTCGGTCACCTAGACACGCGCGCGCGCTGGCACCTCGCGCACGAGCAGCAGGCTGATACCGCCGAGCATGCTGCCGGTGATGCGCCGCTGCCACGTCGCCCATGTCGGTCGGTGCCTGATGAAGCCGGCGACGGTTCCGGCGGCGAGCACGATGGTGGCGTTGACTGTCGTGCTCACCGCGATCTGGATGCCGCCGAGGCTAAAGCCCTGCAGCACCTGGTGGCCGTGGGCGGGGTTGACGAACTGCGGAATGAGTGACAGATACATGATCGCGGCCTTCGGATTGAGCAGGTTGGTGATCAACCCCATCCGGAACAGCCGAAAAGCGGGATCCCGTGGCAGGTCACGTGGCTCGAAGAGCCCGCGGCCGCCGGGCTTGAGCGCCTGCCACGCCAGGTAGGCGAGGTAGGCAGCACCTGCGGCTTTGAACGCGATGTACAGCCACGGCACCAAGACGAAGACGGCCGCGAGCCCGATGTTGGCCATCGTCATGTAGACGACGAAGCCGACGAAGGTGCCGCTTAGGGAGATGAGCCCGGCGAGCCGGCCTTGGCTGATGCTGCGCGACACGAGATACATCATGTTCGGGCCCGGGGTGAGCACCATTCCGAGTGCGGTCAGGGCCATCCCGAGCGCCCCGCCCGCCGAGATCAGCACGCGGCGATGTTAACACCGACGGATGCAAGGTTCTAAACCGCAGAGCACCTTCCCGAGCCGTCGACCCGGTCGCAAACGACGTGCTCGACGCCACGCCGGCCGAGGCGGCCTCTTCCCGGTGCGGGTGGACGAGGACGGCTAGGCACGGGAGCGCGGCGACGGTGCCGCTGGTGCGCCACGCGGGACCATATCGGCGTAGCCACACGAGAACGGCGATGCGCCGACCCGACCGGCGGCCGCGCCGTGATCACGACACCCGCCGTACCCGGAGGACCGGGCGGTCTCCCGATTGAGCTCCGGGTCGCCGCGTATGGTTCGCTTCCTGCCGGTGGAAATGCGCGGGCGGGAGAGGGCGAATGCTCGGTGACCGTTGGGGTGTCAGCGTCGAGGAAGTGGGCCGGCGCTACCCGTGCGACGAGTTCGTTCTGGCGCCGGTCTTGCAGGCCTGGCGCGGTGTCACCGTGCACTCGACGTCGGCTGAGCTGTGGGCATGGGTCAGGCAGATACAGCTCGCTCCCTATTCCTACGGCTGGATCGACAACCTCGGCCACAGCTCTCCGCAACAGCTGCGCGACATGCCCGACCCCGCCGTCGGTCAGCATTTCACCACCGCCGGCGGCCGCCGGCTGGGGGAGATCCTTGCCGTGGAGCCGGGAAATCACCTCACCGGCCGCATCATGGGCGCGGTCATGTCATACGTGCTCGTGCCCACCGGGGCCGCGACACGGCTGCTCCTCAAGGTTGTCATGGCCGATCGTCAATGGCGGGCTCCGTTCGTCTCCCTCGGTGACTTAGTCATGGCGCGCCGACAACTGCTCAACCTCAAGCAGCTCGCCGAAGAGTCGAGATCGCAACGCCATTGACTACCGAGCCGTGCCGCACTTCGCCACCGGCGCCTTGCCTCCCTACCCGGACGGCACGCGACGCGCCGCGCCCGATACAGGGTCGGTCACGCCGGGCGTTCGCGAAACCGTTTCAGGACTGGGCGCTTTCGGTCTGCTGTTCGAACAAGACCCGCTTCATGCAAGAGGTGTCGGTGTACTCGGTGACGGCGTCGATGAGGCCGCCGCTGACGTGGAAGACGACGGCGTAGTCGTTCTCGTAGTGCTGTCCGCTTCGGGACCGCGCGTGGCTCGTCCACTCGGCGACCGCGTAGTCGCCGTCGGCGATGATGCGGCGCAGCGTCTGGCTGACCGGCGCCTGCGGCGACGCGTTAGCAGGTGGGCGCTGTCCGACGTCAGGCGGCTCCTTGCTGGAGTGCGATGCGCAGTGTCGAGGTGGAGATGTTCGCCCCACA
The DNA here is from genome assembly GCA_963782965.1 of uncultured Actinomycetes bacterium. Classification (GTDB taxonomy): domain Bacteria; phylum Actinomycetota; class Actinomycetes; order Acidothermales; family Acidothermaceae; genus CAWALV01. The sequence continues at coordinate 368,492 of CAWALV010000002.1, read as the reverse complement.
GGACACGACCGCCAGGGTCTGGCCGGGGTGGGATCGTCCGTAGGTGATGGCAGCCGCGATAGCGGTCGCGGCAGCACCTTCGATGAGCTGGTGCTCGGTGTCGATCGTGAGCTGCAGCGCCCGGCGCATTGCCTCCTCACTGACCAGCTGCCAATCGTCTACGAGTTCGGCACACAACGGGAAGGTGATCGCGCCCGGTTCGATGCCACCCGCGGTTGCGTCGCTGATGGTCGGCAGTGCATCGATCTGGACGATTCGTCCGGCGCGCACTGAGGCGGCCATCGCGGCGTCGTTAGCCGGCGAGGCGCCGACGATCCGAGTGTCGGGCAGCGTCGCCTTGATTGACGCCGCGACGCCGGAGATCAATCCGCCTCCGCCGACGGCGACGACAACGGCGTCGACCGGGCGAGCGTTGAGCTGTTCGATGATTTCGCGCCCGATAGTGCCCTGCCCGGCGATGACATTGGGGTCGTTGTACGGGCTGACGTAGGTCATGCCGAGTTCGGCGGAGAGAGCCCGCGCCAAGCCCTCGGTTTCGGCGGCTTCACGGCCCATTGTGCGAAGTTCAACGTCGAAGCGACCAAGCGCGCCCAATTTCGCCGGGGATGCCCCGTCCGGCACGCAGATAACGCCCCGGCCGCCGAGTGACTGCAGGGCCTGGGCGACGCCCAAGCCGTGGTTACCTGTGGACGCGGTCACGACGCCGCGGGCACGGTCGTCAGCTGAAAGGCTGAGGATTTTCGCCAGGGCGCCGCGGAGTTTGAAAGACCCCGTTCGCTGGAGATGCTCGCACTTGACCAATAGCGTCGCCTCGGCCTTGGCGCTGGCGACCGAAAAATGCACGAGCGGAGTCCGCACGACATACTCGGCGATCTCGGGGGCAACCTGTTCGGACATCCGCGCGATCGCGGCGGCCGTCGAAGAGAAGATTGTCACTGGGTGCTCCGGAGTGGTCGGTGCAGGCGCGCGGTAGCGACGACGCCAACTGTTTGCGTGGAATGCGGCGACGGTATTCGGGTTGCTCGTCAACGCATCCGCACCTCGTCGTCGTTGGGCGGCGTCGGTAAGCTGTCGCCATGAGGTCGGTCGATGTGCGGCTGTGCTTCGTGGGTGACTCGTTCACGGCGGGAGTCGGCGACGAGGATTCGCTGGGCTGGGTCGGCCGGGTGGTCAGCCGGGCCGTCGGCCTGGGCGCGGATCTGACCGCATACAACCTCGGGGTGCGTCGCGAGACGGCGGCGCAGGTGGCGGCGCGGCTGGTGGTCGAAGTCCCACCGCGGTTGCGCGACGGCGAGGTCGGGGGCGTTGTGCTCGCGGTTGGGGTGAACGACACGACCGTGGACGGCGAAGGCACGCGCGCGCCGATCGCGGAGACGTTGACAGCGCTCCGCACGTCGCTCGAGTACTGCGCAAGCAGCGGGTGGCCGGTGTTCGTCGTCGGGCCGACGCCGATCGACGACGAACCACAGAACGACCGGATCGAGCAGCTCTCCCGAGCTATGGCGGCTGCGTGCGGCGAGTCGGGCCAACCGTTCGTGGCGCCCGTCGAACGACTTGTCGACGATCCAGTGTGGCGGGCGGCGGTCGCAGCAGGTGACGGCGCGCATCCCGGAGCCCAAGGCTATGTCGTGCTCGCCGAGCTGATTTGGCCGGCGTTCCACACATGGCTCGCGGGAATTGTCGACCGCACCCGCTCGGGTGGCGAACGCCAACACTCGGGCAGGCAATGAGGACGCACATCGGGTGTTCACGCAACCACCAACCGGACTGCGACGACCAGCACCGTCAGGCGTGACGACGTCGACGACGCGCCACGCCCGCCGTGACGTCAACACCGGGGCCAGCAGCCGGGCGCCGGCGCCGAACCACCAACGGCCGGTCGCACCGTGCGCATTCGCCAGGGAACCGATGAGCAGCACGGTGTCGAGGTAGACGTGGGCCTCCCAGGAAGCGATCTCGTCGTCGTAGCCGGCCTCGAACGCTTCGAGTTCTGCCACCGCCTCGGCGCGGAGCGCGGTCATGTCGTAGGTGACGTCACGCAGCGTCGTCGCTTCGGTCGCCGCGACGGCGGCTACCTCGACGGTTCCGGCGAGTCCGCCTGGCGTGACGCGGACATAGCTCATCCGGTCGGTCGCCTCCGCGACGATCACCCACACGGTCTCTCGGCCGCCGTGGGCGGTCAGGAACACCGCGCCCACTCCCGAGGCGCGCGACGGCTCTGGATACCGTGGGTCCCAGCCGTGGCCGCCGGCCCAGGTGCGCTCGCCCTCGGCCGTGAACATCGCGATTGCCGCGGATTGCGGTAGGGGCACGGTGATTTCTGCCGTGGGGCGGAATGTTGTGGTCAACGACTGCCTCCCTGCGGTCAAGATTGGCCGATGATGGCATGCCAAGGCCCGCCTGTTCCGCGGAGTCTGCTGGTTGTGCCGTCCATTCACCGCTGAATCAGTGGCCTCCAGTGTGAAATCCCATCGTTTCGACTAGCGACCACGAGGCACACGCCACACTGGTGCAGGCGATCGTCGACGGCGATCCCGCTACGGCGGCCCGGCTGAGCCGTAGCCACCTCATGTCCCTGAAGGACGCTCTGCCTTGAGTGTCGCGGCAACAACCTGCGGGCTAGCAACACTCGGCCAGCAGAGCCCAGCGTTGTCGCGGCCTTCACATCAGCGGCGAAGCCCACGAACCGCCACCGCGACCAGAGCGGCACCACGCAGAACACGTGCAGCCCGTCCTCGGCACGCCAGTCGATGGCCAGCTTGTCGCCCGGCGTCCAGACCGCCGGGCGCCGGCCCCGGTGGACCACTCCGCCACTCCTGCTTCGCCTCGGCCACCAGCGACGGAAGTTCACGCGCGGTCGTTGGCGGCCTGTTCGTCGATGCGGCGGCGGGCATCCGCCCGCGTGACCGGCCTGGCGGCACTCGTCGATGAACGCGACGATCAGCGCTCGCGGGGGTCGGTGAAAGTCGGCGTGAGGCGCGGTGCCGGTCACAATGACCGGTCCGTTTCCTCAGACCGCTTCCCGAACCCGGCGTGCACCTTTCAATGCACCGGGCTCTCCACAAGCCCCGTTCGTGTTCGTAATGTTTCTCCCGCGGTGACCGGCCAGGGCGTCGGGATAACCGAACCGCGATATCGATAGCGGGTCGTGCCTATCTTCTGCGGGTCGATCAGCTCCGTCCGCGTCCCGGTCGGCCACCAACCGCCGTGACAGTACTGGCGGCGCAGTTGCTTCCAGGTGGACCGGCGGTGTTTGCGCCGCAGCCACCGCCATACCCAGCGGCGACTGGTTCGCACGCCTTGAGGCGATGGACCGGACCGTCGCCACAGAGTCAGGTCCACCGCCGGACACATCATGCCCTGGGCGTTGGTCGCCACCGGCAACGTCGACCTGGTGCACCTCCGTGCGGCACCGCGTCCCAGAGGGCATCCGGCCCTGGGGAAATGTCGTCCGTCTTTCGGGTGACTTGTCCGACCCACGAGCGGCTTCGGGCGCCGCGGATACGGGTGAGCCGAGTGGCGCCCCTTGACGCTGACAACATAACCGTTAGAGTACTCCTAACGGTTATAGCGGGAGGTGTCCGGTGCAGCAAGAGGTGCTTCTGGCGCTGCTAGCGAAGGAGCCATCCGCGGGTTATCAGTTGCGCTCCCGCCTGAATGGTGCACTTGGCGCGCTCGGCAGCGCGATGAACGACGGACACATCTACGTGACCCTGAGTCGCCTGGAGAAGGCCGGAATGGTCGTTCGCCAGCCGACGGACGATGCCTCGGCCGACCGCAAGGTGTACGAGCTCACCGCGGCGGGCCACGCCCGGGTGAATGAGTGGGTGGCGGAGGTCGGCTGGCCGAAGCCGGACCTGACCGAGTTCCACCTCAAGCTCATCGCGGCCGCCCAAGCGGGGCTGGCCGACCCGATCGCGATCATCGACACGCAGCGGCGCGAGCTGTTGCGCCGGCTACGCGATGCCCAGCGTGCGGCGATGAGCGAGCCGCCCGACGGGCATCCGGCACTGCTTCTGGAGGGACTCGTGTTGCGGTTACAAGCCGACTTGCGGTGGTTGGAAGCGTGCGAGCGCGCCTGCACTCCGAAGCGGAGGTCGAAGTGACGGCGGCGACGGCGACGGCGCTGACCGCACGCCGCTTGCGAAAGGACTATGGCAGCGGGGAAGGGCTCGTCCGATCGGTGGACGACGTCGATCTCGACATCGCCGCTGGCGAGACGCTGGCCGTGATGGGTCCAAGCGGCTGCGGCAAGTCGACGCTGCTCCACCTCCTTGGCGGAATCGACCGGGCCACATCGGGTGAGCTGTGGCTGAGCGGACGCCGCATCGATGGGCTTTCCGAGCACGCGCTCGCCCGAATCCGCCGCCACGAGGTCGGCTTCGTGTTCCAGGCCTTCCACCTCATGGAAGAGCTGACCGCGCAGGAGAACGTCGAGCTGCCCGCACTGCTGGCCGACCGCTCACGGGGAGAGGCGCGCAGGCGTGCCCGGCAACTGCTCGATCGTGTCGGGCTCGCCGATCGGGCCGACCACCTGCCGTCGGCGTTGTCGGGCGGCCAGCGGCAGCGGGTCGCTATCGCGCGTGCGCTCGTCAACGAGCCGGCCCTCGTGCTCGCCGACGAGCCCACCGGCAACCTCGACAGCGCAGCCACGGTCGACGTGTTACGCCTTCTCGAGGAGTTACGGGGTTCGGGACTGACGATGGTGGTCGTCACTCATGACGAACGCATCGCTGCGACCGCGGACCGCCTGATCTCGATGCGTGACGGAGCGTTCGTCGACGAGACGCGGTTGTCGGGCGGCAGCAGCGGCGACCTCGGCGAGCTATTCGGGTTGGAGCGCTAAGTGATGCGACCAGCCTGGGCTGTGTGTCTCGAGCCGACGAGTAGCGGCGGCCGGTGATGGGACGCCTGTCGTTGGTGTCGCAACTCGCGGCGCGTGACGTTCGCCGCCATCCCGTCGAGTCACTCATGGTTTTCCTTGTCATCGCCGCGGCCGCGACAACCCTCACCATTGCGTTCGCGCTGTCGGGGGTGACCAGCCACCCGTACCAAGCGACGAGGGCCGCGACGGCAGGTCCCGATGTCATCGCCGAGGTCTTCACCGGACTGCCCTCCGCTAGTGGCGGGCAGTCGGCGAGCGGTTCGGCCGCGTCAAGTGCTGATCGCCAGTCGGCGGACGTGGGGGCAGCGATCACCTCGTTGGTCGACGCCGCGGGCGTCACCGCCCACAGCGGCCCTTATCCGTCGGTCTACAGCGCCATCACATGGCACGGACGACGCGTCGACGTCGTCGCTGAAGGCCGCGACGAAATCGCCGCCGCCGTGGACCAGCCGAAGGTGACCGCCGGCTCGTGGGTGCGACCAGGCGGGGTGGTCCTGGAGCGCGGCTTCGCCGATGCGTTGGGCGCGCACGTCGGCGACCAAATCGACGTCGAAGGTCAACGGCTGACGGTAGTGGGGGTCGCGGTCACCGCCGGCGTTCCCGCCTACCCGAGCAGCCTTTGCCACCTGGCGTGTCTGATGGACGTACCGCAGAACATGGGCTTGATCTGGGTGAGCCGGTCGGCCGCCGCACAGGTAGCAGGTGCCGCCGCCACGACGGCGTCGCTCGTCAACCTGCGACTCGCCGATCCGTCCGCAGCTGCGGCGGCCGCGTTCGTCGCTGCGCACCAAGGCACATCGGCCGGCGGCGCAGTCGCCGTGCTATACACCTGGCAGAGCATCCGTGGCGCCGACGACGCCCTCATCGAGATCGAGCGCATCGCCCTCCAATTCGGCGGATGGCTCCTCGGATTGCTGGCGCTCGCCGGCTTGGCCGTACTCGTCGGGCGTCGCATGACCGAGCAGTCTCGCCGCGTGGGCCTACTCAAGACCGTGGGCGCCACACCGGCCACTGTCGCCGCGGTGCTCCTCGTCCAGCACGCCACACTCGCTTTGCTCGCCGCCGGTGTCGGACTCCTCGCCGGTTGGCTCATCTCACCGCTGCTCACGAGCCCCGGATCGGGGCTACTTGGCGGCGCCGGCGCGCCGTCGATGGGCACGTTGACGATTGCCGTCGTCGTTGCCGTCGCTCTCGGCGTCGCAGCGATCTCCTCACTCGTTCCGGCCATCCGCGCAGCTCGCACCAGTACCGTCGCGGCGCTTGCCGACGCGCCACGAACCGCTCGCCGTCGTCCGCTGATCGTGGCGATCTCCGGTCGACTGCCCGTGCCGCTGCTGCTTGGCCTGCGTCAACTCGTCCGGCGTCCACGGCGCGCGCTGCTCAACGCCGCGAGCGTCGCGGTGACAGTCACCGGCATCGTCGCCGTCCTCACCAATGCGGCCAACACACAGCCGTCCGGCGGCATCGCGAACCTCAAGATCGAGCGGCTCGACGACTTGATGAGGATCATCACCGTTCTGCTGCTTGTTCTTGCGTCGGTCAACACGACGTTCATCGCGTGGGCCACGGCCTCCGACGGGCGGTTCTCATCCGGCCTCGAGCGGGCACTGGGAGCCACGTCCGGGCAGGTGACGGGCGCGCTCGCGGTCGCTGCTCTGTTCCCCGTGATTCCGGCCGCGCTCATCGGCGTCCCGTCAGGCATCGAGCTCTACCGCCTGCTGGATCACGGCCAATCGCTGGTCGCCCCACCGCTGTGGCAACTCGGCGCCGTCGTGCTCGGCAGCCTCGTCGCCGTGGCGATCCTCACCGGCCTGCCGGCGGCACTCACATCGCGGCGTCCACCGGCACACGCGCTGCAGGTCGACTGAGTGTCTGCGCACGCCGACGCAGCGATCGCGACTCGTGCGCCTTTTCCGGCAGCCCGCGCGACAACCACTCAACGGGAGAAGTGAGTCAACCATGTCGAATAGGTCGAACGAGCGCGCTGCGATACCGAGCTTCGGGACTGAAGTCGGATCGGGTCGTCACCGCGCGCGCACGGCGCTGTTGAGCGGCGCGCTCGTTGTCGCCCTCGTCATCGCCGCGGTCGTCGCCTGGCGCGTGGTCAACCGGCACGCCGGTACGGCGACGGTGAAAGGAACGGTGACTTCCGTCGACCCCTCCGCCAGTACCTTGACGGTCATGCCCGCCGAGCACGTGGCGAGCGCGGCTGGATGCGCGGACCGGTCAAACAACCCCTCGCCCAACGTCGCCTGCCCGGCCGCGCCACCACTACTTAGGGACGTGACCGTCGACACCGTGGCCGCGACCCGAATCCGGCGGTGCACTACCGAGGTATGCGCAGCCGCCGCATTTGCCGACATCAAAGCCGGCCAAACCGTCATCGTTGTCGGCTCGACTACCGCTCTGGCCGTCAGCGCAAGCTCGATCTCCATCGTCGCACCCACACGCTGAGGGGGTTCGGGAAGACGCCCGCGGCAGTAAGCGGTCGAGAAGCCCGGCCGGGCCCGGACTCCCAGACCGCGCGGCAACGCGTTGCACCGGGTGGACCACGCCGCCGGCCGGATGGGCCACGTACTGAAGCAGAAGGGTCATGAGGGTTTGGCAGTCATTTGGCAGTCAGGTCACTTTTCAAAGTGATGAGGCCCATCCCGAGTGATCGGAATAGGCCTCTGACCTGCGGTTTCGTGAGCGCGCTCGGAGGGACTCGAACCCCCAACCTTCTGATCCGTAGTCAGATGCTCTATCCGTTGAGCTACGAGCGCAGGTGGGTGCCAGCGGCTTGCGCCGCAGGCGACAGTGCGCTGACCAGGGTACAGCCTGACGACGCGGGCCCTCTCGCCCGCTTCCCGTCGCAGCCCCAAGCCGCTATGCAGCGTCGGCGCACACCTCGACGTCCCGCTCGTCTTCCCTGCGAACCCGGCCGGTGCCGATACGCCGGGCGATGCTCGGCCACGGCTCGCACACGAAGGCCGAGACGAAGATGAGCAAGACGGAGGCGCCGATGGCGGCGCGGCCGGTGCCGTAGGTGGTCACGAGGAACCCGCCCAGCGCCGCGCCGATCGCGTTGCCCGCCGTCAGGCCGCTGCCCATCCAGCCGAATGCCTCGGTCGTCGATCCGGCCGGAGCCAGCGACGCCAGCCGTTCGAACAGCCGCGAAAGCGCCGGCGAGATCGTGAAGCCCCAGCCGAAGAGCAGGATGCTCAGCACCAGCCGGTCCGGGGCGAGCAGGACGACGGCAAGCCCGCACGCGACGAACGTCAAGAGGTGGTGCAGCTCGGCCCGGTGGCGGTGCCGCGATCCGTAGATGAAGCCGCCGATCATCGAGCCGGTGCTCACGCAGGCCAGCGTGAGCGCGGCTCCGGCCGTGGCGTGCCGACCGCTCACCTGCGCAACAACGCCCACGGTCTCGGAGGAAAACGCTGCCACCAGCGCGGTCCCGGCGGCGATCACACCGAGGATGCCGGGCGAACGCAACACCCGACCGGCCGGCAAGCGATGCCCGACCTCCCGCCCGGCGTCGGCGTTGCGGTCGCGCACGAAACCGAGAGTGCCGACCAGCACCAACCCGCCGGCGGCGGCAACTGCGACGCGCGGCCCACCCGTCGCCGCGAGTACCGCGGTCGTCGGCGGCCCCAGGATGAAGATCAACTCTTGCACGGTCGACTCGAGCGCGAAGACGCTCCGCCGTTGGGCGGGCGGCACCAGCGCCGGCAGCACCGCGCGGATCGACGCCGTCATCGGTGGCGTGCACAACCCGGCGACCAACGCGAAGGCGGCCATCAGCGCCGGCCGGATCGGTGCCGCGGCCAGCGCACCCATCGCCGCCGCGAACATGACCGCCGTGACGCCGAGAACCCGACGACGTCCGTGCGAGTCGGCCAGCCGGCTCAGCACCGGCCCGGCCGCGCATGCGCCCACCATGTAGGACGCCGAGACGACGCCCGCGGCGGCGTAGGTCGAACGATGCGTCACGAGCAGCAGCAGCGCGAGGCCGGTCATGCCCTGGTTGAAGCGCCCGACGATCGAGGTGCCGAGTAACCAGGGAACGGAAGGGGTCTTGAGCAGTTGCCGGTAGGTGGCTGCGGGCATGTCGATCTGCTGTCTCTCGGTGGGCTAGCACCAGGCGCTGCAAGTCTGGCTTCTGTATTGATAAAGATGCGTCGCCCTCGAGGCTAACACGATGCAAAGTGAGATCGCGGAGACGAGCGAGGGCGAGCGGGGCTGGACGACGGCGAACGAGGATGAGGCGACACAAGGTGACACTGTCGGGCCCCCGGGAGGGAGCCCGACAGGTACTTATCGGCGGAGGCTCGGGGATTTGAACCCCGGATGGGCGATAAACCCAAACCGCATTAGCAGTGCGGCGCCATAGACCGGACTAGGCGAAGCCTCCTCGCACCGCAGAAGCGTACCGGCCCCGCCAACGCGGGCGCTGCTCGGACCACGGGCGAGTATCGCCATGACGCCCGCGCCGACCCGATATGGGGAGACGAGACTTCCCCGGCGCTCTACTCTCAACGCGTGCTCGCTGCCGCCCTCGCCTTCACCGCCGCCGCGCTGCTCCTCACGCTGACGCCGGGCCTCGACACGATGTTCGTCGTCCGCACATCGCTCGCGAGCGGGCCGCGGGTCGGGCTCGCCGGCGGTGCCGGAATCAGCCTCGGCACCCTGACCTGGGGTGCCGCGAGCGCCGCTGGCGTCACGGCGCTCCTCGTCGCGTCGCACCTGGCCTACACCGCGCTGCGCGTCACCGGCGCGGCCTACCTCACCTACGTCGGTGTGCGGATGCTCTGGCAGGCCCGATCCCGACACCATCTCGCGGCGGACGAGCCGGCCGCCCCCGGCACCGGCTGGCTGCCCGGACGACGGGTGGCGGGCGCCGAAGCGTTCCGCACCGGCCTGCTCACCAACCTCCTGAACCCGAAGGTCGGCGTCTTCTACGTGACGCTGCTCCCGCAGTTCATCCCGGCCGGCACCGGTCACGTGGCGGCGTTCGCGTTTTCGATGGCGCTCGCGACGATCCACGTCGTCGAAGGAATGCTCTGGTTCGCCGTATTGACGGCGAGCCTCGTGCGCGTCAGGCGGTTGCTGTCCCGGCCGCGCTTGCATCGCCTGCTCGATCGCCTGACCGGCCTGGTGTTCATCGGGTTCGGTGCCCGGCTGGCACTCGAGGGTCACCGCATGGGCGCCGGGTAACAGACGCCGGGTAACAGACGCCGGGTAACAGACGCTGGGTAGAGGCCTAGGGTTGAGCCGACGCCGCATGGAGGATCGACCGTGACCGCACCAGACCCCACTGACGCCGGGACGCGCCAGCCGCGCCAAACGCCGCGCCCGCGCGCCGCCCTGCAAGGCATCCCGGCGTACAAGCCGGGCCGGCGCCCGTCCGCCGAGCGGCCCACCTTCAAGCTCTCCTCCAACGAGTCGCCGTACCCGCCGCTGCCCAGCGTGCTCGGCGCGATCGCCGAGGCCGCCCAGCAGACCAACCGTTACCCCGATCTCGCGGCCGGCGCGGTCGTCGAGGCGCTCGCCGCCCACCTGCAGGTCCCGGTCGAAAGCGTCGTCGTCGGCTGCGGCTCGGTCGGCGTCGCGACGCAGATCGTCGAAGCGTTCGCCGGCCCGGACGACGAAGTGCTCTACGCCTGGCGTTCCTTCGAGGCGTACCCGATCATCGTGCAGGTCGCGGGTGCGACCAGCGTTCGCGTGCCGCTCACGCCGCACGCCGAGCACGACCTCGTCGCGATGGCGGCGGCCATCACCCCCAAGACCCGGGTCGTCTTCGTCTGCAACCCGAACAACCCGACCGGCACCGCCGTCGACCGCGACCGCCTCGAGACGTTCCTCGACGCCGTCCCGAGCGACTGCTTGGTCGTGCTCGACGAGGCCTACCGGGAGTTCGTGCGCGACCCCGCGATCCCCGACGGCGTCGACGTCGCGCGCGGGCGGCCGAACGTGCTGGTGCTGCGGACCTTCTCCAAGGCCTACGGGCTGGCCGGGCTGCGGGTCGGCTTCGCCGTGGCCGACCCTTCGGTGGCCGACACGTTGCGCATCACCGGGGTGCCGTTCTCGGTGAGCGTGGTCGCCCAAGCTGCGGCGGTCGCTTCGTTGCAACCGGTCGCGGAGAAGGAGCTGCTCAGCCGCGTCGACGCCACCGTCGCGGAGCGGGCGCGAGTCCAGGCGGCGCTCTCCGAGATGGGTTGGTCGGTGCCTTCGAGCGAGGCCAACTTCGTCTGGCTCCCGACCGGAGAGGCCACCAGCGAGTTCGCCGTCGCGTGCGAGACCGCCGGCGTCATCGTGCGACCCTTCGGCGACGAGGGGGTCCGGGTCACGATCGGCGAACCCGAGGCCAACGCGATCTTCCTGGACGTCGCCCGGCGGGCCATCGGCTAGCTCGATCTGGCCCACACACACCCCCCGCAGGGGGTCCTCGAACCACCCGGCGCGGCGGTACTGCCGCGCCGTCCGAGCGGCTTATAGTGACTCACGGCTTCGGTCGGCATCGCTGCACAGACCTCCCCCTCGCGCGAAACCCCGTGGCGGCCCGCACGTGAAGGCGGCCGCCTCGTGGCCGAACCTCGCCGCCCGTCAGGTCGGTCGGCGTGCGAGTCCTGTGCGACGGGGTCGCCGAGCCGGCAGGCGCTCAGCTTTGGGCGGCTTCCTGCCGATGTAGGACTTCAAATTGGGCCGTTCGGACGTAGTCAACACGCTGAGTGACTTAGTGACCACGTAGCGTATAGAGTAGTCCGACCGCACTAAGGAATCGGCTAAACGGACCACGGGGAGGTCGAAGCCATGAAGCTCGGGGCAGCGTTTCACTTGCCCTCAGCGTTGGCCGCGACGTCCACGAAAACCGTCATCGCCGCGGTCGGGCTCGTCGGAGTCACCACCGCAGCGACCGCAGGCGTCGTCCTGCTCGGCTCTCAGGCGGCTGTCCACAACGCCGACCACGCCCCAGGCAGTGGCCCGTCCGAGTCCGCCGGACCGTCGCAGACGGGTCGGCCCGGAGTCATCGTCGTCCCGAATGGCGCGCGGTCGCCGCGAGCCACCACCGGGGGCAGTCACGCCGAGCCGACACAGACGCCTTCTTCCTCTTCTTCCGCGCCGTCGCCCTCGCCGAGCCCCTCCGATGTCGGGCCGGTAGACGGCCGGCCGATCGGGCTGCCGACTCCTGGTGGCCGGACGACGAGCCCCGGCCCGGTCTTCTACCCGACCGAGAAGCCCACGACGACGCCGAGCTCGACCGATCAGCCGACGCCTCGGCCGACCGGTGAGCCCACTCCGACGCCGACTCCGACGCCGACTCACGAGCCGACGCCCACGCCCACGCCCAAGCCGACGCCGACTCACGAGCCGACGCCCACGCCCAAGCCGACTCCGACGCCCACCCACGAGCCGACGCCCACACCCAAGCCCAAGCCGACTCCGTCTCCGAGCTGCGACCCCGGTCGCTACGCTCACGAGCACCCCAACTACGACCCGGGGCGCGACCCAGGTAAGCACAAGGGCTGCAGCAAGAACGGCGACCCCGGCAAGAAGGACCCGAAACCCGGCGATCCTGGCAAGACCTGCCTGCTCGGCACGCCATTGTGGTTCCTCTGCTACGACTGGCGTATCTGATCCCGATCTGCGCTCGCCCCCGGCGGGAACGAGGGCTCGCCTCTTGACGACTTCATGGCAACCGACTGGGGAAGACCCGGAAGGTCTGACCACGACCCGCCGATCTGCGACGATGGCGACAGCAAGAACAGCGGATGGGCCCGAACGTCGCCCACAAGGCGGCCGGTACCACCGCGGCCCTACCTAGGGCCGACGATCCGGTCCTGACGCGAGGGACCCTCGCGCCGGCGAGCAGGAGGAGGAGCAGGCGTGACCGTCAGCTCGACCCAGTCGGGCCTCGCGCCCATCATGCAGGTTCCGCCGGAGCCGAACCTCGTCCAGCTGCTCACCCCTGAAGGGGAGCGCCTGGAAAACCCCGATTACCCCCTCGACATCAGCGTCGAAGAGATTCGCGCGCTCTACCGAGACCTCACGATCGTGCGGCGCTTCGACGTCGAGGCGACCACCTTGCAACGCCAGGGCGAGCTCGGCATCTGGGCGCAACTGCTCGGCCAGGAAGCCGCCCAGATCGGGTCCGGGCGCGCGCTGCTGCCCGGCGACATGGTGTTCCCGACCTACCGCGAGCACGGTGTCGCGTGGTGCCGTGGCATCGAGCCGGAGAGGCTCCTCGAACTCTTTCGTGGTGTGAACTACGGCGGCTGGGATCCCGCCCAGCACAACTTCAACCTGTACACGATCGTCATCGGGGCCCAGACCCTGCATGCGGTCGGCTACGCGATGGGCATGCACCGCGACGGCCGAACCGGCGAGGACGGCGACGCCGTCATCGTCTACTTCGGTGACGGCGCGAGCAGCGAAGGTGACGTGAGCGAGGCATTCGTCTTTGCGGCGTCCTACAACGCGCCCGTGGTCTTCTTCTTGCAGAACAACCAGTGGGCTATCTCGGTGCCGGAGGAACGGCAATCGCGGATCCCGCTGTACCAGCGCGCCCACGGCTTCGGGTTTCCCGGCGTGAGGGTCGACGGCAACGACGTCCTCGCCTGCCTTGCGGTCACCCGCAAAGCACTCCAGCACGCGCGGGAGGGCCAAGGGCCCTACCTCGTCGAAGCGTTCACGTACCGCATGGGCGCGCACACGACGTCCGACGACCCGACGCGCTACCGGTTGGCCAGCGAACTCGAAACCTGGAAGCTGCGAGACCCGATCGAACGCGTGAAGGCTTACCTGTCGCGGGGCGGCCTGGCCGATTCGGCCTTCTTCGCCGAGGTCGACGCAGAGGCGGACCAGATCGCGACCCGAGTGCGCGAGGCGTGCCTGAACATGCCCGAGCCCAAGCCGCTGGACATCTTCGACAACGTCTTCGCCGGTGAGTCACCACTCGTCGACGAAGAGCGCGCTACGTTCGAGGAGTACCTCGCGTCGTTCGACGACGAGTCGCACGAGGCGCACCAGTGAGCGCGCTTGCGCTCGCGCGCGCACTGAACCTGGGGTTGCGCAGATCGCTCGAGTCGAACCCCAAGGTCATCATCATGGGAGAGGACGTCGGCAAGCTCGGCGGCGTCTTCCGCGTCACCGACGGTCTGCAGAAGGACTTCGGCGAGGACCGCGTCATGGATACGCCACTCGCCGAGTCGGGCATCGTCGGCACCGCGATCGGGCTCGCCATGCGCGGCTACCGGCCGATCTGCGAGATCCAGTTCGACGGCTTCGTCTTTCCTGCCTTCGACCAGATCGTCAGCCAGCTGGCCAAGATGCACTACCGCTCGCAGGGGCGCCTGCCGATGCCGGTCGTCGTCCGCATCCCGTTCGGCGGCGGTATCGGCGCTGTCGAACACCACAGCGAATCGCCCGAAGCATTCTTCGCCCACATCGCCGGGCTGAAGGTCGTCGCATGCTCGAACTCCGCCGACGGCTACACGATGATCCAGCAGGCCGTCGCCAGCAACGACCCGATCATCTTCTTCGAGCCGAAGCGCCGTTACTGGGAGAAGTCCGAGGTCGACACCGACGTGCCCCTCGCCGATGCGCTGCCGCTCCACCGGGCGCGCGTGGTCCGCACCGGCGACGCCGTCACGCTTCTCGCGTACGGGCCGATGGTGAAGGTCGCCCTCGACGCCGCAAAGATCGCAGCCGGAGAGGGCCGTGAGCTCGAAGTCGTCGACCTGCGGTCGCTCTCACCCATCGACTGGGAGACCGTCACCGGCTCCGTCGTGCGAACCGGCCGGTGTGTGGTCGTGCATGAGGCGCCGGTCTTCTTGGGGATGGGTGCCGAACTCGCGGCCAGGGTCAGCGAGCGGTGCTTCTTCTCTCTCGAGGCCCCTGTGCTGCGTGTCGGTGGATTCGCCACCCCGTATCCGCCGTCCAAACTGGAAGAGCACTACTTGCCCGACGTCGACCGCGTACTCGACGCGGTCGACCGGTCCCTGGCGTACTGACCGCTCGCTGGAGGTATGGCCGTGGCATCGCTGAAACAGTTCAAGCTGCCGGACGTCGGCGAAGGGCTGACCGAGGCCGAGATCGTCCGCTGGCACGTCCAGCCCGGAGACCCGGTCAAGCAGAACCAGACCATCGTCGAGATCGAGACGGCGAAGGCGCTGGTCGAGCTGCCATCGCCGTTCGCGGGCGTGGTGAGCGAGCTGCTGGTCGCCGAGGGGACCACGGTCGACGTCGGCACGCCGATCATCAGCATCGACGTCGCCGCGGCCGCACCGACCGAAGCGCCGGCGGCGGTCGAGTCTGCGTCGGTCGCCGAGTCTGCGTCGGTCGCCGAGTCTGCGTCGGTGGTCGAGTCCCCGGCGCCGACCAACGCCGGCACCGGCCGCACGTCTGTGCTCGTCGGGTACGGGCCGCGCTCCGACGAAGGACTCGCCCGCCGTGCCAGGCACGGGCGAAGCGGCAGCGCGCCGGCCGCGAGCGCCGAGGCGGCCGACGACGTCGCTGACGAACCGGCCGAAGACGGCGACCGGCGCGGCGTCGGCGTGTTGGCCAAGCCGCCGGTGCGCAAGCTCGCCCGCGACCTGGGCATCGACTTGCAGGTGGTGCACGGCAGCGGGCCCGACGGCACGATCACGAGGTCGGACGTCGAGCACGCGGCGCAAGGCACCGGTGCGGGCGGCCGCGAAGCGGCCGCAGCCACCCGCGCGCGCCCCGGTGGGGAGGAGCGCATTCCCGTGCACGGCGTCCGGAAGGCCACCGCCCAGGCGATGGTGTCGAGCGCCTTCTCGATCCCGCACGTCACGGAGTTCACCACGATCGACGTCAGCCGCAGCATGCGGACCGTCCAGCGATTGCGCGAGCTACCGCAGTTCGCCGACGTGAAGGTTTCGCCGCTGCTGCTCGTCGCGAAGGCGATCCTGCTCGGTCTTCGCCGTTACCCGCAGGTCAACTCGTGGTGGGACGACACCCGCAGCGAGATCGTCGTCCGGCACTACGTGAACCTGGGCATCGCCGCTGCCACACCGCGCGGTCTCGTCGTGCCGAACATCAAGAACGCCGACGACATGTCGCTGGTCGACCTCGCCAAGGCCATCAACGCGAGCGCCGCAACCGCGCGCGAGGGCCGCACAGCGGTCGCCGACATGCAGCGCGGCACCTTCACGATTACCAACGTCGGAGTCTTCGGCGTCGACACCGGGACGCCGATCATCAACCCTGGCGAAGCGGCGATCCTCGCCTTCGGCGCGATCCGCAAGCAACCCTGGGTGCACAAGGACAAGGTCAAGCCGCGCTGGGTCACCACGTTGGGCTTGTCCTTCGACCACCGCATCATCGACGGCGAACTCGGTTCGCGTTTCCTGCGCGACGTCGCCACCTTCCTCGAAGACCCGGCCACGTACGTCCTCGCCGAGATGTGACACCGTCGATCCAATGCGCATAGCGGCGATTCAGCTTCGCGTCGACGACGACGAACCGGCGGCGTCCCGCATCGAGCGCGCGCTGGCGCTGGTACGCGCCCAGGCCGGTGCCGACCTCGTCGTCCTGCCGGAACTGTGGATCCCCGGCGCCTTCGCGTACGGCAAGTTCGAGGCGTCGGCCACCGAGCTTCCCGGGCCGGTGCTGACGAGGATCGGTGAGGTGGCACGCGAGATCGGCGCACCCGTTCTCGCCGGCACGGTGATCGAACGCCACGGCGACCACCGCTACAACACCGCGGTGCTCGTCTCGGCCGCCGGGGAGATTGCACATACCTACCGCAAGGTGCACCTGTTCGGGTTCGACCACGGGGAAGCCCGGATGCTGAGCGCAGGCACCGAGGTCACCGCGTACGAACTGCCCGGGCCGGTCATGTTCGGCACCAGCACCTGTTACGACCTGCGTTTCCCCGAGCTGTACCGGCTGCTCGTCGACCAGGGTGTCGAGCTTCTCGTCGTCCCGACCGGGTGGCCCGCGGCCCGACTCGAGCACTGGCTGCTGCTCACCCGTGCGCGAGCGATCGAGAACCAGGTGTTCTTCGTCGGCTGCAACCAGGTCGGCAACCAGGAAGGCGTCGAGCTGGCCGGGCACAGCATCGCGATCGACCCCTGGGGGAAGGTGCTCGCCGAAGCAGGGACCGGCGAAGAGGTCATCACCGTCGAGATCGATCTCGCGATGGTCGCCAAGACGCGGGCCGAGTTCCCGGTGCTGCGCGATCGCAAGCTCGGCTTGCCACCCCGCCACGGCGGGCAGCAAGGTGACATCGGCTGACCGCCGCGCGTGCCGGCAGATCGGATGACTTCACGATGACGCAAGCACCACGCAAGCATCAGTTCGCGGATTTCGCACCCGTGCGCCGGTTCCAGCCGGCCCTCGCGATCTCTCCCGACGGCGAGACGGTGGTCTACGCCTCCAACGCGTCGGGCCAGTCGAACCTCTGGCGCCACGACATCGGCGGCGAGCTGCCCAGCCAGCTGACCCACTTCACCGAACACGCGGTACGCGATGTCGCCTGGTCACCTGACGGGCGAACGCTGGTCTTCACCGCCGACCACCAGGGCGACGAGTTCCATCAGGTGTTCCTCCTCGACGCCACGGGCGGTGAGCCCCGCCAGCTGACGGCGGCACCCAATGCGCAGCATCACCTCGCGACGTCCGAGGTGTTCTCCCCCGACGGGCGCTTCATCGTCTACGCCTGCAACGATCGCGTGCCGACCAGCCAGGACGTCGTCCTGTACGACCTGCAAACCGGCGAAACGCAGCGCGTCGTCACGGCCGAAGGCCTGCACTACGGCATCGCCATCTCACCGGACGGAAACACGCTTGCCGCCGTGCGGCTCAACTCCAACACCGATGCAGACCTGTTACTCGTCGACCTGAACGACCCCGACCCGCAGCACCCGCTCGACCTCAGCCCGCACGAGGGTGAGGTCAAGCACGAACCGGGCCCGTGGAAGGCCTACGGCAGCGCGGTCTACGCCCTCACCGACCGCGACCGCGAGTTCGCCGGGATCGCCGAGTTCTCGGCGACCGAGCCACGCGGTGTCATGTCGTGGTACGAGGCTCCCGACTGGGACGTCGAGCAGCTGGCGCTCAGCGCCGACGGCCGGCTGCTCGCCTGGACGGTCAACGAGAACGGGTATTCGCGCTTGCAGGTGCGAGACCTCACGACCGGCGACGACGTCGCGGTGCCGGCGCTGCCCGGCGGAACGATCAGCGTGCTGCGGATGTCGCGCGACGGCCGGCGGCTGGCCTTCCTGCTCTCGCCCGCGACTCGCCCGACCGAGGTCGTCGTCGTCGACCTCCTCGGCAAGCGCGTCGACATGCTGACCGACAGTCTGCCGCCGGCATTGGCCGACGTGTCGGCGGTCGAGCCGGTTCCGGTCACGTTCGCTTCGCACGACGGGCGCCAGATACCCGCCCTGCTCTACCGGCCGCAGGGTGAGGGGCGTTTCCCCGTCGTCCTTTCGATCCACGGCGGCCCCGAAGCGCAGGAGCGACCGACCTACCTGTACGGCGGCTTCTACCAGTACCTCCTCGCGAACGGCATCGGCGTGCTGGCGCCCAACGTGCGCGGCTCGACGGGGTATGGCGCGACGTATCAGAAGCTGATCCACCACGACTGGGGCGGCGCCGAGCTCGGTGATTTCGAGGAAGCGGCGCGCTACCTGCGCGGGCTGGACTGGGTCGATCCCGATCGGATCGCGGTCTACGGCGCATCGTTCGGCGGCTTCGCCACCCTGTCGTGCGTGTCTCGACTGCCCGGCCTGTGGGCAGCCGCGGTCGACATCGTCGGGCCGGCGAACCTCGTCACGTTCGTGAAGTCGGTGCCCCCCACCTGGCAGCGCCTGATGGACCGCTGGGTCGGCAACGCGGAGACCGAGCGCGACTTCCTGCTCGCGCGCTCACCGGTGACCTACGCCGATGACATCCAAACCCCGCTGTTCGTCATCCAAGGCGCCAACGACCCGCGGGTCGCGAAGGCCGAGAGCGACCAAATCGTCGCGCGCCTCCGCAGCCGCGGGGTCGACGTCCGTTATGACGTGTACGACGACGAGGGCCACGGTTTCACCAAACGGGTGAACGAGATCCGGGCCATCGGCGACGCCGCCGACTTCCTCATCGACCGCCTGCAGCCACCCGCCGGGGCGTGACCGACGGCCGAGCGGCGAACCCCGCTCAGGCGAACCAGGCGATGCAGAACGCGCCGAACCCCGCGCAGTAGACGGCGAACGGCGTCAGGGTGCGGGTGCGGAACCACTGCGTCAAGAACTTGGTCGAGGCGAGGGCTCCGACGAACGCGGCGGCCCCGCCGGCCAGCGCCTGGCCGCGAATGCCGTTGCCGAGAGGGCCCATCAGGTCGGGGATCTTGTACACGCCCGCGGCGAAGATGATGGGGGTCGCGAGTAGGAAGGCGAACCGCACCGCCTGCTCGTGGTCGAGGCCGCGCAACAGCCCGGCGACCATGGTGATGCCCGATCGCGAGATGCCGGCGAGCAACGCCAGGCTTTGGAAGACGCCGATGAAGCCGGCGTCGCGGAAGCTGATTCGGCGCACCACGGCGGCGTCGCTGGCCGGGTCGTGCTCGGGCTCGACGACCGGAGCCACCCGCTCCTCGACCGCCGCCCCGGTCGCCACGGTCACCCCGCCGGCGTACTCCACGCTGTCGGTGGCCACGCCAACCGGCGCAGCCGCCACCGCGACCGGCGTAGCAACCCGGCGGGCGGCGCGCCGGCGCAGGAACTCACCCGCCAACAAGATGAAGCCGTTGATCGTCAGGAAGATCGAGGCGAGTTCGGGCTTGGCGAAGATGGTGCGGAACTTGTGCTCGAACGCGACACCCAACAGGCCCGCCGGGATGGTGGCGATGATGATCAGCCAGGCCATCTTCTCGTCGACGGTCTCGGCGCGCCGCTTGCGCAGCGAGGTGAAGAAGCCGCCGATGATGCGCACCCAATCGCGCCAGAAGAAGCACATCAGCGCAAGCGCGGTAGCGACGTGCAGCGCCACGATGAACGCGAGGTAGGGCGACTCCCCTTGAGACTGATCGGTGACCAGCGCCTTCCACGAACCACCGATCAGCGCCGGCACGATGACGCTGTGCCCGAGGCTGGAGACCGGGAAGAGTTCGGAAACGCCCTGCAGCAAGCCGAGCACGATTGCTTGCATGAAGTTCACGACACGTAGGCCTCTCGCGTGGATGCGGTGGAGCTGCGGGCAGGTCAGGTGTAGCCGTGACGACGCGCCGAAATCAGCGTAGGACGGCGCCGCGCCGTGCCTACCTTACGCACCGCGGCTTACGGCATTCTGAAGCGGCTCAGGTGCCGGCAGCCTGGTGACGGCGTCCCCACCGGCTCAGCTTCCCGCGCCTCGGCGGCTCCGGATGCTCCGACATGCCGGCGCCATCGAGGCGGCCGGGCCCGCGGCCGAGTCGAGCGGCGACGGCGTCTCGAATCTCGGGGGTCACCAGACCGCGCACCTCGACCGTGGTGCGGCGGCGCAGCACGTCGTCCGGCTCGCAGGCCCATTCGTCGGTGACGGCGTAGGCGACCTGGGCCCAGATGTCCGGCCCGAGGGGGTGGACGCGGGCACCGAGGCTCGGGTCGGCCGCCACCAGGCGGGCCACCGCGAACGCCTGGGTTCCGTAGTGGGTGGCGAGATGGGTCGCGACGTCGGCCGGCAGGTCGGGCGTCGACGCCTCGAGCACGCGGGCGACCGACTCCGGCGGAGCGGCACCGGGAAGCGCCACCTCCGAGCGATCGACCTCGGTATCGGGCAGCAGGTCGTGCAGGTGATCGAGAACGTCGAGCCCGATACGGCGAAACGTCGTCCACTTGCCGCCGGCGACCGTGACGAGGTCGCGCGGCCCGCGGCTGATCACCGTTTCGCGGCGGGCGTGCTGGGTGTCTCCGTCACCGAGAGGCAACACGCGCAGACCGCCGAAGCGGTAGCGAACCTGGGACGCCGTCAACGCGGGGTCGTCGATCGCCTCCGTCGCTTCGGCCAGGATCTGCGCGACGTCCTCGTCGGTGCAGCCGACCTGTGCGGGATCGGCGTCGTACTCCTCGTCGGTGGTGCCCAGCAAGAGCTGGTCCTCCCAGGGGATCGCGAACGAGACCCGGCCGCCCTCCAGCGGGATCGTGAGCGCCGCCTGCCACGGCTGGGAGGGAGCCAGGACGACGTGTGCACCCTTCGACAGCCGCACGCTGGGCGCAGCCCCGGGATCCTCCATCTCGCGGATCCGGTCGACCCATGGCCCCGACGCGTTCACGACAACCCGGGCGTCGACACCGAACTCGGTACCGTCGAGCTGGTCGCGGACGTCGACTCCGCAGATGCGACCCGCGACGTCGCGCAGCCCGACGACCGCGGTGTAGTTGGCGAGCACCGCGCCGCTGCCCGCGGCCGCGTGCGCGACGGTGAGTGCCATCCGGCTGTCGTTCATCTGGTGGTCGTGGTAGAGCCCGCAGCCGCGCAACCCTTCGGTGCGCAGCGCAGGCACCATGGCGGCCGCCTTCTTGACCGAAAGCAACTTTCCCCGCCCGTCTTCGAAACGAGACAGCGCGGAGTAAGCGAGCATGCCGGCGCCGGTCTTCACCCGCCCGTGCGGGCCGCCCTCGTAGAGCGGCACCAGGAAGGGGACCGGCCGGACGAGGTGCGGTGCGAGCCTTTCGGCCAGCAGTCGCCGCTCGGCGTGGTTTTCGTAGACCAGCTTGATGTCGCCCATCGCGAGATAGCGCAGCCCGCCGTGAACCAGCTTCGTCGAGGCACTCGACGTCGCACCGGCGAAGTCACCGGCTTCGATCACGGCCACCCGCAGCCCGGAACGGGCCGCATGCCACGCGGTGGAGAGGCCGAGGATGCCGCCGCCGATCACGGCGATGTCGAAGACGCCGCGCTCCAGGGACTCTCGGGTGACGCGGCGCCGCTCGCCCAGGGCGGAGCTGGATCGCACGTCGGCCTCCTCCGTCGTCGTCCCCTCCATCCTGCCTCGGCCCCATCCTGCCCCTGCGGCGACCTTCGCCGTGATCCGGCGCGCCCACGCCCCGCCGCGGGCGGTGCGCGAGAATGGAGCGAAACCGACAGCGAAACCGACAGCGAGGAGGCGCCCGTGCTCGATCCGCGCGAGCTCTACCGGCTCGAGCCCGACGTCCTGGACGACGGCGGCCTCGATCACCCGGTGCTGGTCCACGCCCTGAGCGGCTACGTCGACGCCGGCGAGGCGGTCGGGCTGGCCACGCGGCACCTGCTCACCAGCCTGCCGAGCCGGGTCGTCGCGCGCTTCGACGTCGACCAGCTGCACGACTACCGTGCGCGGCGGCCGCCGATGATCTTCGAGGCCGACCACTGGGAGAGTTACGAGGCGCCCGACCTCTCGGTACGAGCGGCGACCGACGCCGCCGGCACCGGCTTCCTCGTGCTGGCCGGGCCGGAGCCCGACGTCCAATGGGAGCGTTACGTCGCCGCGGTGATGTCGCTGATCGAGCGCTTCTCCGTGCGGTTGACGATCGGGCTGAACGCGATCCCGATGGCCGTGCCGCACACCCGCCCGGTCGGCATCACAGCCCACGCCTCACGCAGCGAGCTGATCCCCGACAACAAGCCGTGGCTGCAACGCATCCAAGTGCCGGCAAGCGCCAGCCACCTCCTGGAGTTTCGCCTCGCCGAGCGCGGCCTCGACGCCATGGGTTTCGCCGTACACGTGCCGCACTACGTCTCGCAAACGGAGTTTCCGCAAGCCGCGGAGCATTTGCTCTCGGCCGTCGCCGACGCCGCCGGGCTCTCCCTGCCGGTGGAGGAGCTGCATACGGCCGCCGTCGAGGCAACGGCCGAGATCGACCGCCAGATCGCCGAATCGCCCGACGCGATGGCGCTGGTGAGTTCGCTGGAACAGCAGTACGACGCGTTCCGGCGCGGCCAGGACGCCGACCTCCTCGCGCCGTCCGAAGGCGACTTGCCGACCGCAGAGGAGCTCGGCGCCGAACTCGAGCGCTTTCTCGCCGACCACACCCGCCGGCGCGACGACCGCGAGAGCTGAGCCCGACCGCCAGCCGGCCCCGTCAACCCGCCCGTCAACCGACCCGTCAGCCGAGGCGGGGCCGCGAGGCGCGGGGGAGTAGCGCGAACGAGCCTGCGTACAACAACGCCGCCACGCCGATCAACGCCTGGTATCCGACGATCAGCGACAGGTACTCCAAACACCCACCCACCATCGCGCCGAGCAGGTTCGCCCCGAGGGCGGCCGCACCATCGGCGGTCTGGGCGAACCGCTTCGCGAAGACCAGGTTGGCTATCAGCACTGGTAGGAACGCGATCACCACGGCCACCAGCGCCCGCGGGACGACGGGGAGCGCGAGCAGCAGGCCGGGGCGAACCCCAGCCGCCACGGCCAAGGCGGCGGCCAGCAACGCGTAGAGAACCGCCATCCTGGGCGTTCGCCATCGCCGGGTGATCTCGACGGCGACGAGCACCGCCACCAGCACGCCGGCGAAGACGATCGCGTTGACCGCCCACGTCGTCCCGAACAACAACGCGAAGCCGGTGATGGCTCGCGTCTCGAGCAGCAGGAACGCCGAACCGAGCAAGAACAGGTCGCGGTAGGGGAGAAGGCGACGCAACGGCCCGCCGACCACGCGGACGGCGAGCAGGCTGGCGACCAGGATGCACAGCAAGGTGATCAGGTAGAAGCCCGGGATGCTGCGGCCGTGCAGGTAGACGAACGGCCAGTCGTCGGTCGCCGGCGAGGGCCCGGCGGGCACCGCCTGCGCTGCGCCGCAGCGCTGATCCTGCGCGGTGAGACCCGCGGTGATCACGGCGTCGACGCCGCCGAGCATGTCGACGCAGGGTTCGTGCCCGAAGCCGTCCCGGACGGTGCGGGCGAGCCGCCCGACCAGCCAGCCCTGGCGGTAGAAGTTGTACATCGCGAAGGCGCCGCCCGGCGCAAGATGGCTGCGCGCCGACCGCATCGCCTCGACCGTGAACAGGTAGCTCTCGAGGCGAAGCGAGCTGGCGCCTGCCACCAACGTGAGCGAGTCGGGCAGCGCGAAGACGATGAGGTTGAACTTGGCGTTCGTCCGCTCGAGGAAGGCTCGGCCGTCGTCGATGTGCACGTGCACCCGCGGGTCGGCATAAGGCTGATCGGGGTGGCGCTGCTCGCCGATCTGCAGCAGCCGGGGGTCGATCTCGACCGCATCGACACGCGTCGCGCCACGCGAAAGCGCGAGCGCAACGTCGGTGCCGGTTCCGGCACCGACCACCAGTACGCGGCCGGGCGTCGCCTGGGTCATGCGTTCGTAGGGCAGTGCGTACTGCGGCTCGCGGCGGGCCTTCGTCTCGGCATCCATCGCCGCCTGGTGCGGTACGCCGTTGACCGAGACGGTGATGATCCGTTGCTTGCCGCTGCCTTGTTCGACCGCGCTGACCTTGTAGTACGGCGACCAGCTCACCCCTGCCGCGAGCGACTCCACGACCAGCGCGGCGACGACCGCGGCGACAGGCAGAGCCAACACGATCGCGCGCGTTGGGCGCCACGGCTGCCACAGCAAGACGAGGATCACGATGCCCGCGATCGTGCCCCAGACGAACGATGGCGCCCGCAGCAACGACAACAGGCTGAAGACCGCGATGCCGCTGAGGCTGCCGATGAGGTCTAGCCGGTACGCGACAAGTCGCGGCAACCGCGCGAAACATCGCCCGACCAACTCGCCCGGCCCGGCCATCACCACCGCGACGCACAAGAACACGAACGGCAGCACCTCCCAGGCCGGCGGCCCGGAGGTGCTGAGCGAGGTGAAGAAGATCAGGTCGGAGCCTGCGCGGTCGACGGTCACCGGGTGGGCCAGGATGACGACGACCAGCACCGCCAGCGCGATCGGGAAGTAGAGCGGCGCCCGGTCGGTGCGGCCGGAGCGCAGGAATCCCAGCCCCACCCCGAGGAACGAGCCGAGGAGCACGAAGTTGGAGAAATAGCCGAGGTGAATGATGTTGGACGCCGTCCAACGGATCAGCGCCAGCTCGAGAAAGAGCATGAGGGCGCTCGAGAGGAGCAGGCGCACCTGGATCCGCCCAGTGCCGGCGGCGGCCCGTGCATCGACGGCCTCGTCGGCGAGGACCATCTGCTCCTCCTCGCGGACGTGCGGATGCGACGCTCGAAGTTAAGGCTTCCCGACCGCCGCTGCAACTGCCGCCTCAACCTGCCGCGCGGCACCTGCAACGAACAGGTACTCGGTGTTGCGAAGGTGCGAGACCTCGCCGACCCGCTGCCCCGACGGGTTGTACACCCCGATCTGCGCTCCCACGTAACGCTTGGAGTCGAACGACAGGAGCTGGACGGCGGCGTGGCCGGCGTCCTTCAGCCAACCGAGGATTTCCTCCGGGCTGACCCATGATTCGTCGTTGTACGACACGATCACTGTGTTCGCTCTGGCCGTGGTGATCGCTTGCCGCATGGCTTCGGGCATGCTTCGCCTGCTGTTGAACAGGGAGCGGGTGCCCGGCTCGCGTGCATCGAGCCGCTTGCGAGCAACCCCGTAGTGCGCAGGCTCGTCCCAGCGCACCAACGTCTCCCACACGTGGTAGTTCGTGAAATAGCGGTGCTGGTTGTACGGCGGGTCGAGATACATCAGATCGACCGCCGGCAGCGTGTCGAGCAACTCCAACGCGTCACCCCGCACTGCTCGACCTGCTCCGGGCAGGAGTTCGGGCATCCGCAACTCGAGGTCGTGGTGCGATCGCGGCGACCACTGCTTCAGGTAGGCCATCTGCAGCCCCGCCGTGGAGTCGACCCGATCAGCGGCCAGCAGCAGCGCCGTCAACAACACCGGGAAGATGGCAGAACCGGAGAACTCGTTCGCGAGAGTCTGCCGAATGGCGTCGATGCGTGCGCCGTTCTTCGGCTGGAAGTAGCGCGCTTCCTCGCAGAAGGTCGTCGTGAAGTAGCCTGGCCGGCCGGCCACCTTGTTGAGGCGATCGAGCGCTGCGATCAGTTCGTCCTTGTCGACCGCCGTCGAATCGGTCGCGATGTAACAGCGGGCAAGAACCTCCGAGTACGTCGCGGTGTCGACGGCGGTCACGTGCAGGCCGCGTCGTTTCAGCTCTTGCGCGACCCGGGTCGTGCCGGTGAACAGGTCGACGGCCGTGGTCGCTCCGACGGCGGTCGCGATCTCACCGAGGACAGGTACCAGCAACCGCTTGGAGCCGAGGTACTTGATCACCCGCGGATCGCCTGCCTTTCGGACGCCCACGAAGGACGGCTGCACCGAAGTCTTTCGCAGCTGCGTACGGCGATTGCGCTGACACGCGGGCCCCGAGCTGATCACCGGGCCGGCGCCGGCTCAGGTGAGCTGGTTCGACCCGGTCAGGAAGCTCCACAGGAACGGCGTCGCGCTCGGTTGCCACATGTGCACGCCGGTCGGATACGTGAGCAGGACGACGGGTGCAGAGCACCCGGCCCAGGTACTGATCTGGCGAGTCGGCTCGACCGCGACGGCGGGGGTGGGCGCGCACCCGTTGCGCGCCGCCCAATGGCTGACCTCGCTCAACACTGGCTCGAGCGGCACGCCGCCGGGAGCCAGGTTGGGGTCGATCGTGCGATAGGGCACGATCGGATCGAGTTCGCCGCTGACCTGAACGAGCGGCACCGGCGGGGAATGCGAGCAATCGCTGGTCGGAACGGCTTCCGCGATCGCGATGGCGTGCGGATGCACGGCTCCGGAACAGGTCAGGTCGAACGCCATCTTTCCGCCGTTGCTGAAGCCCACGAGGTCGACCTGCGCCGGGTCGACGTCGGCTCTACCGGCCAGCCGGGTGATCAGCCGCTGAAGGAACGCGATGTCGTTGACCCCGGCAGCGTGCGCCGCGCCGCAGCAGCGGCCCGCGTTCCACGACTTCTGGTAGCCCGCCGGGTAAACGGCGATGGCTTGCCCGGCCGCGACGAACGGCAGGAGGCCGGTGCGCTGCGCCTCGCCGGCCGGGACGGCGCCGTGCCCGTGCAGCACCACGAGCAGGGGCAACGTCGGCGCCGCCGCGTGTTGGGGAACAGCGAGCCACCAGCCGCGATCGAGACCGCCGACCGTCATGGAGCCCTCGACCCACCGCACGCCAACGACCGGGGCCGGCGCTGGGCCGGCGGGGTCCGGTGGCTTCGATGTCGGGGACGGCTTGGGAGCAGGCGCAGCTTTCCCCGCCGGTGCGGGTGCGGGCGCATGCGAGGCCGCGGTGGCACGCGGCGTCCCCGGCGTGGGGTGTACCGACGAAGGCGCAGGCGGCGAAGGTGCAGGCGGCGAACCGGTTGCCGGGGCGCCGCTCACCTTGGCGATCGGCCGGTCACTCGGCGGCCGTGGCTCGATGCCACCGCGCGCGACCGGGGTCGACGGTCCGCGAGGCGCCACGGCGGCGACCCGCTGTACAGCGGACCCGTGCCCGGACTGTTGCCGGCCGGATCGGCTGATGACCGTCCAGGTTGCCGCCGACCCCACAACGAAGACAAGCAACGACAGGAACGCCACAACGACCTTGGGGCGTCCGGCACTGAACCGGCGCAGGTAGCCGCGCATGGTGTTCCGCTTCGATGTGTGAGATCCCCGGTACCGACACCAATCCGGCGCGGCACCCGTTCATGACAGCAAACGAGTGCGGGCCGGGTGGGTTCCTCTCGCACATTTGGTTATAAGGAACTAACGCGGACGCCGCCCGGCGGGCACGTGCGATCAGGCTTCGGAGCCGACCGGAGTGCGGCGCGGCCGCACTCGAGGCCGTCCTGTCAACGGCATGCTGACAGGGGTACGGCTTGCTACGGCGGCGAGCGCGAGCGCGATGGTGACGACGGTCGGATACACGATCAGATAGGTGACGAGATCAGGCAGCCAACCGCGAAGCGTCCCGACGTAGCCGAAGCGGATCAGCCAATACAGCACCAGCGGGTGCACGAGGAACATGCCGAAGCTGTACCGCGACAAGATGGGGATCGCAGGGCCGGTCCGGCCCGCGCGTCGCCGATCCGCCCACCAGGTGCCCGCGACGACGAGCAGCGCAATCGCGGCGATGCTCCAGATCACCTCGGCCGGTTGGAACACCGCGTAGGCATGCCGCACCGACTCTCCCGACCACAGCTGGGCGAAGAACCAGAGTTGGGTGATCACTGCGGCGCCCGCCGCGGCGAGCAGCACCCGCTTGCGGTGTGCCGCAAACCAGCCCACCAGGTCGTCGGCATGCCAGCCGGCGACTGCTCCGGCCACGACGTAGAACTGATAGCTGATCACGAGCGAGTCGCTGTGCGCCCAGAACCAGCCCCCGACGGCTCCGCGTGATGTCGGCCCGTACTGCGCGAGCCCCATGGCCACCAGCTGTACGGCGAGGCTCGTCACCACGACCGCGACGTGATGGCGCCGCGTGACCCGCACGAGCCAGATGATGAGCGGGAACAGCAAGTAGATCTGCAGCGTCACCAGCAAGAAGTACAGGTGGTACCAAGCCGTCCCGTTGATCAGCGCGTGTTCGAGCGAGTGCAGCGCGTGCCACGGGCTCTTCCATCCACCGCCCGGCCAGTAGACGTAGATCGCACTCCACGCGACGTAAGGAACGGCGACGAGCGGGAACCGCTTGCGCCAGAACGCTCCCCACGTCGTCGGGTGATCACGCCGCGCGAAGACGAGGACGAACCCCATCAGCATGAAGAACGACTCTCTGGTGAAGTGCAGCATGATCGTGAACGCGCCGGCCGACCAGCTCGTCGGGTTCGTCGTGAAGCTGAGCGAATGGACGCCGACGACGCCGACCATCGTCACGCCACGCACGACGTCGAGCTCGTACAGATGACGCCTGCGCCGCTGCGTGCCGTTCGCGGCCTGCTCGCCGGCGTCTGGGCCGGCATGCGTCACGGAGGCCGGTGCGCTCATGACGGGACGCCGGCCAGCAGGCGCGCCTGGCGGTGACGGATCTTGCCGGTCGCGCCGATCGGCAGCTCCTCGACGAGGCGAAACTCCGACGGGCACTTGTATGCCGACAGCTCGCGCCGGCACGCGGCGTCCAGGTCGGCCTTCAGGGCCTGGGTCGAAGGGGTGAGCGTTGCATCGCTCGCATCGCCGTTCGCGATGACGAGGGCGACGACGCGCTCACCGAGCTTCTCGTCGGGCACGCCGACCACTGCGGCGGCAGAGACCTGCGGGTGCGTGAGCAGCACTTCTTCGACCTCGCGCGGATGCACCATTTCGCCGCCGCGATTGATGACGTCGTCGGCCCGGCCGAGCAGGAACAGGTCACCGTCGTGGTCGAAATAGCCGAGGTCGCCCGTCACGAGCCACCCATCGTCTAAACGGTCGGCGTCGACGTCCGCGAGATAGGCGGTGATTACCGACGCGCCCTTGATCTGCACGCTGCCGGCCTGGCCCGGAGGCGCCGGCATGGCGTCGGCGCCGACGACTCTCACGTCGACGCCCGCCGGGCGCCCGGCCGAGCCCGGCTTACGCGGCCGGTCGAGTGAGTTGACGGTGATCATCCCCGCCGCTTCGGTCATCCCGTAGCTCTCGATCACCGGCACGCCGAAACGCCGCTCGAACCGTTCGCGCGCCACGATCGGAAGTGGCGCGGAGGCCGACCGCACGAAGCGCATCGACGCCGGAGCGACGTGCGTCACGTCGTCGTCCGTCCCGAGCAGATGGACCACGGCGGGTGCGGCGTTCGCCCACGTCACCTGGTGTTCGTGAGCCAACCGCCAGAAGGTGCTGCGGTGGAACCCCTGGTCGAGGACGAGCGCCGCCCCGGCCCGCAGCGCCGCCAGCACCCCGATCACCTGCGCGTTGATATGCCAGAGCGGGAGCGGGCACAAGCCGACGTCGTCCGGCCCGAACTCGTGCGCGGCGACGACCGCGCCCGCGTTGTGCCACAGCTGGTCGACGTCGAGGCTGACGCCCTTGGGTGCGGCGGTCGTACCGCTGGTGAACATGACGACGCCGGGCGCCATGCCGCGTCGCTGGTCGGATGCGGCCCGGTGGCGGAGGCGGACGGCGTCGGGCCTGTTGACCGGAAGATCATCGATCAAGAGCCGCGCACCGGCGGCTGTCATGATCCGTTCGAGCTCGCGTTCGGGCGCGGTCGGCGCGACAGGAACGATCGTCTGGCCGGCCGCCAGCAGCGCGACGTACACCGCGGCGTAGTCGCCCGGCCGCGCGATGCCCAAGGCGATCGGCTCACCGGCCGCCACCTCGCCGGCCAGCTGCGCGCGCAGCGTGCTGGCGAGCGACGCGACGTCGCCCAGGGTGTACCGACAAGGCGGGCCGGTGCCGGTCGCGTCGATCAGGAAGATCCGGTCAGGGGCGCGCTCGGCGGCAGCGTCGAGCTGCCCCGCAAGATCCACCACGCCTCCTCCGAGGTCAGCCGTAGCCAGGTACTTATCCCGTCCGCCTCACGCCACGCTGGGAATTCCCTCAGATCGCCCTGGCAACCCGCGGGGCGCGATCTTGTTTGCAAATCCGGGAGGGTTCTCAGGGCCTTACCAGCCCGATGTGCGGGTATCCAGAGGTTTGGCGCGCAGCTTCTAGGTGATCAGTTGGCATGTTCGCACGCTCACGCGATCACCCAGAGCGCCGCTTTCGCGATCCGCTCGACTGGAGGCTTCGATGTCCTTGACGATGCCGGGGACGGCTCTGTCCTTGCCGCCCCGCGACAGCAAACCACGTCAGCGAGGGCTGACGATGGTGATCGATACGGGCATGCCCACGCGCCACCTCGACGACATACTCGCGAGCCACGCGGGTCTCATCGACCTGGTCAAGCTCGGCTGGGGGACGAGCGTTGTCACCGCCGACCTCGGCCGCAAGCTCTCGATGTTGCGCTCCTACGGGATCGACTACTTCTTCGGCGGCACCCTCTTCGAGAAGTACGTCTTGCAGCAGCGCTTTGACGCGTTCCGTTCGTTCGCGAACGCCCACGGCTGCCGCTTCGTCGAGGTCTCCAACGGCACGCTGCCGATGACACCGGAGCAAAAGCGCGTGTACATCGAACAGCTCGCGCGCGACTTCGACGTGCTGGCGGAGGTCGGCGCGAAGGACCCGGCCCGCTCCGCCGCGTTGTCACCGACCGAGTGGGTTCGTCAGGTGCGGTGTGACCTCGACGCGGGCGCGCGGATGGTGATCCTCGAAGCCCGGGAGTCGGGGCGTTCCGGAATCGGAGGCTCCGACGGCAAGCCGCGTACCGAGGTTCTCGACCGGCTGACGACCTCGGTGGACCCGGGTCGCCTGCTCTTCGAGGCTCCCACCCGGGAGCTGCAGACGTACCTGGTCGACAAGCTCGGGGCGAACGTGAACCTCGGCAACATTGCCGCCGAGGCGATCGTGAACGTCGAGACGATGCGGCTCGGACTTCGAGCTGACACCTTCTTCCTCGCGCACTGATCCTTGCGAGGTCACTGACTCCTGCGAGGTCAATCGATGCGGACGGCGACAGACGTCTTCCACTTGGCTATCCCGACGCATGATTTGGACGCCGCCCAGGCGTTCTACGTCAGCGGCCTGGGTTGCAAGCTCGCGCGCCGGTACGACGACCGGATCACCGTGGACTTCTTCGGTGACCAGCTCGTCTGCCACCTCTCGGACAACTGGGAGCGCGACCCGCAGATGTATCCGCGCCACTTCGGCGTGACGTTTCGCGGGGTCGACGACTTCGAAGCGCTGCTCAAGCTGGTGCGCAACCGCGAACTGCCGATGTTCGCGGAGCCGTTCGTTCGTTTCGAGTCGTTGGCCGAAGAGCACCGCTCGTTCGTGTTGCGCGACCCGTCGAACAACCTGCTCGAGTTCAAGCACTACAACGATCCGCGGATGATGTATTGACCTGCTTCATCTTCGACCCGGCGAAGAGGTCTCGCCTGGTGGGCGTGGCCGCGGTGGTGTGCGGGGTGGCGCTCGGCGGCTGCCAGAGCGTGCCGGCCACCAGCCAGGCGGCCGGTGGGTCTCCCGACGGGGCAGCCGCCGCCACCACGCAGCACTCCGCCGCCGGTGTGAGCGGCTCTGCTCCGACAGCGTTGCCTTCGGCTACATCGGCCACTAGTTCGTCACCCATCAGTTCCTCACCCGCTGGTTCGCCGGCCCCGCCGTCGTCCGGCTCGATGCCTGCGCCGGCGGGAACGCCGCTACCGATCGATGCGAAGGCGCTCGAACAGACCGTGCACGTCGACATCGGGCCGATGCACCGCGCGTACGACGTGATCGAGCCGCGGACGCAACTCACCGCGCCGCTGCCGGCGGTCGTCGTCCTCTCGGGCATCAACGCACCGGTGTCTGACGAGGAGCAGCGCACGGGGCTGCTCCCGCGAGTCGATGCAGGCCAGCTGATCCTCGTCTATCCGGTCGGGTACCAGCGTTCGTGGAACGCCGGAAACTGCTGCGGCGGCGCCTTCCAGGCCGGTGTCGCCGACGTCGCGTTCGTGAGCACCGTCTTACAACAGGTGCAAGAGCGCCCCGAGGTGATGGGCAACGGCGTCGTCCTGCTCGGTTACAGCAACGGCGGCCGGATGGCGTACGACGTCGGGTGCCGGCAGCCGACACTGATGGACGCCCTCGTGGTGGTGAGCGCAGTGCCCGATACGACGTGCCCGGACGGCCCGCCCCTGGCGCTGCTGCAGATGGCCAGCTCCGACGATCCCGAGGTTGCGTACGGCCCTGGCGATCCAGTGCACTCGAGCAACGGGTTCACCGAACCGACCGTCGCCGCGCAAATCGCAAAGTGGCGGGTGCGCAATGGCTGCCCGGGCGCCGAAAAGGAGGCGGCGAGCGGTCACGTCGAGGTCCAGACCTGGACGACGTGTTCCTCCGGCCAGCCGATTCAGTTGGCTACCTATCACGGCATCGCGCACCTGTGGCCCTACGGCGACAAGCAGACGCCCTCGGGCGCACAGCTGGTGTGGAGCTTCCTCGCCACGATAGGCCTTCTCGGCTAGCCGCTGGCCTGCTGACCTGCCCTGAGACAGACCGCTCAAGCCGCTCTGCCGGCCGCCCGACACATCTTCAAGGCGTTCCTGTTGCCCTGATATTGACGTCTGCCTTGATATCTCAGGAGAAGCCCACCGTGAGCGCAGTCGCCGGCTGGTACACCGACCCGAATGCGCCAGGCATGTTGCGCTGGTTCGACGGCAACGCCTGGACGGCGTACACGCAGCCGGCTCCCGCCCAACCCGCGCCGGCTCCGGCTACGGCGGTACCCGCGGCAGCGGCGGTAGCGCCGGCCGCAGCTGTGGCTACCGCGGCTTACGGCGGGTCGGCCAGCGGTGTGAACGGGCCGCCCGTATTCGGTGGCGCCGGGTCGACCTACGGCATGGCGAACGGGGGCATCGGCAACGGCAACTTTGGAGGCGGCGGCTTTGGAGGCGGCGGCTTTGGAGGCGGCGGCTTTACCGGCGGCGGCTCTGGACGCGGCGGTTTTGCCGGCACACTGACCGGCGCCGCGGGATCGATCGGCGGGTCGTCGGGTCGGGTGTCCAGCCTCGGCTCGGCAGTCTTTCTGGTCATCTTCGGCCTGATCTTTGCCGGCATCCCTCTGTTCATCATCCACTCAACCTCGATCCCGTCGTCGCTCAGCTCGAAAGCGACCGGCACAGTCACTTCGATCGGTCATGGCGTCAGCAGCAATTCCGGGACCACCTGTTCACCCGTAGCACAGTTCGCGGTCAACGGTCGGACGTACGAGGCAGTCGCACCCGGCGGGGTGGCGAGCAGCAGCTACTGCGGTTGGTACCCGGGCAAGAACGTCACGGTGCGTTTCGACCCGGCCAATCCATCGCACGCCGACATTGCCAGTAGCGCCGCTGGTTCGAATCCGTTCATGTGGCTATTCGTCCTGGTTGGCGTCGCCGTCGTCGCCGGCGGCATCTGGAACGGCTACAAAGCCATCATGCGCCGCTGACATCGAACGTTCGCTCTGGTAGAACCAGAGCATGCCGCCCGCGGAGGTCGACGAACGTCTCGCGCGCGCGGCCATGTTCGCCCACCTCGACCGGCTCCTGGCCTCCAGCCCGGACGGCTCGATCAGGTCGGATGCCGCGAACACGTTCGTGTTCGGCTCCCACCCTCTGCCACTCGTCGTCCAGCAGGGCATTCGCAAGCCGGCCGGATTCGACGCCGCGCTGACCATTCGCACGGCGTACACGCCACCGAACACGCTGCCTCCCTACTCCGACGCGATCGGCGACGACGGGCTCGTACGGTACAAGTACCGCGGTACTGACCCCGCCCACCCTGACAACCGGGCGCTGCGTGCGGCGATGAAGGCCGCTCTCCCGCTCGCCTACTTCATCGGTGTCGCACCTGGCGTCTACGTCGTGCGCTACCCCGTCTGGCTCGTGGCGGAGGACCGCCAACACCACGAGTTCGCCGTAGCGGTAGACGAGGGCCAGCGGCTCGTCGAGCCTGGAGTGGTAGACGTCGATCGTCGCGACTACCTGCGGCGGCTCACCAACCTGAGACTCCACCAGCCCGTTTTTCGCGCCCGTGTGTTGCGCGCGTACACCGAGACGTGTGCAATGTGCCGGCTTCGACACGCGGACCTGCTCGACGCCGCGCATATTCTGCCCGACACGCACCCACAAGGGCTTCCCGTCGTGCAGAACGGCCTGGCGCTCTGCAAGATCCATCACGCGGCATACGACCGCAATATCCTCGGTGTGCGCCCAGATTTCACAGTGCAAGTGCAGCGCCGCGTCCTTGCCGAAATTGATGGCCCGATGTTGCGGCACGGCCTCCAGGAGATGGCCGGAGTGCACCTCCACGTGCCGCGAACGAAAACCGAGCGTCCCGATCCCGACCGGCTGGCTGAGCGCTACGAGGAGTTTCAAGCCGCAAGTTGAGCCGGCTGGAACGGAGTCGGTTGTGGCTGCGTCGAACGGGCCATGCAGGCCTTCTCGGGCGGTACTAACAGCTCCAACCGCGACAGTCGCCGACTCCACGTCGTCCTCCTCGCTTTCGTTGCCGCGTCAGCAGTGACGACGGCGGCCTGCGGCCAGGCGAACTCGGCGACGGCAGGCACCTCCTCCGAACCGACCGCGACCGCTTCGAGTTGCGCGCCGCTCGGGGGTGGTCGGTGTGCCGGCCCGGAAGCGGTCACCGACGCGATCGTCGGGCAGCTCAGCGCCGACTCCGCCGGCACGACAATCAGCGGCAGGTTCCAGTGCGGCGGCGAGTTGACGGCGTCCGAGACGTCGTCGCATGTGGTGCTCACCTACGTCGCCTCTGCGGTAACGGCCGGCGGAATGGCGTGTGCGGTGGTCCCCCTCAGCGTGCAGCTGAAGGCTCCGCTCGGCAGCCGAACCCTGATCGATGGAGTGAGCGGAGGGCAGTTGGACGTCGCCCCGGGCAGCGCGTCGTCGTGACCGGCCTCACCGTGGCTTGCCTCGCCGTAGCGTGCGGCGCTCTCGATGCGCTGCGGCCCGGCTACTGCGCGCTCGCCGCAAGTCTTCTCCCCGCAGAGACGATCGCCGTCGCGATTGCGGTACTCCGCGCCGGGGTCAGTGCTCCACTCGGCAGCTCGAACGCGAACGCGCTACGGGGGAACAGTTGGTCCTCCCAGCCGATAGCGCTGCCCGGATAATCGGTGAGCGCTTGTTCGCGCACCCCGAGCTGCGAGGCAAGACGATCCTCGACCGCGCGCGGGCCCTGCGAGATGTCGATGACGTTGAGCGCCTGATGGAACCAGACTCCCACCACCGGGTGAATGCGCTGCAACAGCGCAGCCATCGCTCTCGCCTCAGGCTCGGACAGCGAGCGCGGGCCGGAATAGTGTTGGCCGCCGCGGCGGTCGAGCGGCTGCCACGCTCCGGGGAAGTTACGGTTGAGGTCGACGCCGTCGGCGTTCACCCGCGTAGTCGCAGCCTGGCCGTCGGGGTTCATCGTGCGCACGAGCCACAGGTGCAGCTTCGCCGTTGCCGGTGTCGCGAGCAGCCGATCGACGACCGCGGTACCAGCAGGTTCGTTGCCATGGATGCAGCCGACCACCAACACGGCCGGAAGCGTCGGGTCACCGAGCTCGACTGCCGTCAACGGCCTGCCCTGGACCGAATGACCGAACACGATTTCGCGGTGCACGCCCGTCGCGCCCGTGGCGACCGGCGCGCTGGAGGCCGACGAAGAGCGAACGGCCGGGGGTGGGGCCTCCGCCGTGGAGCGCGTCGATGCGTGCGTAGCAGGTGGCGTCGACGCGTGCGTAGCAGGTAGCGCGCTCGAACAGGCCGCGAGGGTGGCGCCCAATGCGATCGCCGAAGCCGCCCAGCGCCAGCGGCCGAGGGCGTCGCTGTTGTTCATGACCGACCGCCGACCCGCGGCGTCGCGGTCAACGCGCGCGTCGTCATCGTCGCCAAGTCAGCGGACGCACGGTCGCCAGTCTCAGACCTCTACCTGACGCCGTGATGAACACGCACCACTCACCTCGGTGGCTTCTGCTTGGAGACGGGTGTGCCGGCGTCACGGTTGAAGCTGTGATGTTGACTGGAGGAGCGCCCGGCCGTGGGTAGGCCGGGTGTGACATTGAACGGACGGGGCGCGAGCACCTGTGAGCTACCGAAGGGAGCGGCCGATGAGGTGGCGGCCGCGGGTGCCCACCCGGGCAATGACGCTCGTCGCACTGGTCGCGCTTACGGCAGGCTGCACGTCGAGCGGCGGTGGCGCGGGCCCATCGTCGAGCGCGCGGGAGTCGTCGACCCTGCCCGCCCCGATGACCGTAGGCGCGGGGTCGCCGAGCATCTCCTCGGCGTCCGGCACATCGTCGTCGTCGTCCTCGTCGTCGTCGTCCTCGTCGCCGTCGCCGTCGGCGTTGCCGCCGCTCGACGCGAATCCGCTGCCGGGGATGCCGCCGATCCTCGACCCGTACAACATCTACGCCGCAGACACCCCGGGCAACTTCACTGCCGTGGCGCGAATGGCCAAACCGCTCGTCTACGTGCCGGACACGCTGAGCAACGACGTCTACGTCATCGATCCCACCGCCAAGAAGGTGATCGACCACTTTCCGGTCGGCCGCTTACCGCAGCACGTGGTGCCCGCGTACGACGGGTCGGTGCTGTGGGTTACGAACGACCAGGGCAACTCCCTGACCCCGATCGATCCGACGACCGGCAAGCCCGGCTCGCCGGTGCCGGTCGAGGATCCTTACAACCTGTACTTCACCCCGGACGGCCGCTTCGCGGTCGTGATCGCCGAAGCGCTGCGCCGGTTGGACTTCCGCGACCCGCACACCATGGCCCTGAAGCACTCGTTGCCGGTGCCGATGTGTCCGGGTGTTGACCACGCCGACTTCTCTGCGAACGGGCAGCTCATGTTGCTGTCCTGCGAGTTCGCAGGTGCGGGCAACAAGCCGGGCCGGCTGCTGGAAGTCGACGTCGCTCGCCAGCAGGTGATCGGCACCATCGACCTGCCGAAGAACGCCAGCCCGCAAGACGTGAAACTCTCCCCGGACGGCGCCACCTACTACGTCGCCGACCTGCACTACGGTGGGGTGTGGCTGATCGACGCCGCCACGTTGAAGCGGACCGGCTTCATCAAGACCGGCGCCGGCGCGCACGGCCTGTACGCCAGCCGCGACACCAAGGTCCTCTACGTCTCCGACCGCGACGCCGGCGCAGTCTCCGTCCTTTCGTTCGCAACACAGAAGATCGTGGCAACGTGGCACATCCCCGGTGGCGGTAGCCCCGACATGGGCAACGTCTCCGCCGACGGAAAGACGCTGTGGCTCTCGGGTCGGTTCAACAACGTGGCGTACGCCTTCGACACCACCACCGGCCAAGTCACCAAGATCCCTGTCGGTAAGGGGCCGCACGGCATCTGTGTCTGGCCCCAGCCCGGCCGCTACTCCCTGGGCCACACCGGCATCATGCGCTGACTCTCGCGCTCGCTGAGACCTCGTCGTCGGCTCACTGCGCGTCAGGTTGCCCCGACAATCCGGGAACCTCGGCGGGCGCTGATACGTCGGAACGTCCGGGGCGTGCAACGCGTGACCCATAACGGAGGAGCGTCTCGCGTGCCATCACGTGTCGCATCGTGGTTGGCCTGGCTAGTGACCCGGATCGGGCTGGCCACCGCTGCCATCCACGAGGTCGTCTCCTCGTCGCACTGGTTCCCGATCTCCGTCGTGTCGGATGTGACCTCCGACTACTACCCGCGTGCGATGGCGCTCGCCGCCAGCCAGGCGCCCTACTCCGGGTTCCACTACGAATACCCGCCGGGCACGCTGCCGTTCCTGTGGCTCGACCGGCTGGTTGCGTCGACGCCGCACGCCTTCGCGGTCGGCTGGATCGCCATGATGCTCGTGCTGGACGCCGGGGCGATGGTGGCCATCTCGCTCCTGGCGCGTTCGGCAGGCCGGGCCGGCAATCCGGCTTGGCAACGCCGTGCCGGTACTGCGGCCTGGGCGTGGGTCGCTGTGCCCGCCGCGCTCGGCCCGGTCGCGCTCGCGCGTAACGACATGATCCCTGCCGCGCTCGTCGTGATCGCCGTCTGCTGCTACTTCAATGGCCGGCCGCTCGTGAGCGGTGTCGCGGCGGCCATTGCCATCGCGGCGAAGATCTGGCCGCTCGTACCGGTGATCGCACTGTTGATCGTTGCCCCACCCGTGTGGCGCCGCCGGCTCGTGATCGGTGTCGGCGGCGTGATGGCGGTGGCGGTCATCGCCCTCGCATCAGCGGGATCCTTCCCCGCCATGGTGCGATCCCTGGCGGCCTCGCAGGGGCACAGACCGGTCGAACTCGAAAGCACCTGGGCGGCAGGACTCGCAGTGGCTCGGGTGGTGTTCACCCACTGGCACCGCACGACGTTTTCGTTCGGATCGGTCAACTTCACCACCGGCACGGCGGGCGTGCTCGCCACGTACGCGGACGTAGCCACGTACGCCCTCCTCGGGTGCGCCCTTGCGGTCCTCGTTGCCGCTCGCAAGTGGCTCGGCGCCACAGTCGGACGCGGAACACCTGCACGCGCCGACGTCCTCGTCGGTTGGTTCACACTCGCGTACTTGACGGTCAGCTTGTGCGTCACGCCTGTGCTCTCGCCGCAGTATGTGGTGTGGCTCGCCGCTGCCGTCGTCTGGCTGCTCTTGGTGGACGCCGACGGAGCGGCGCGGCTGGCCGCCGTCGGGGCGTTCTGCGTCGCCGCCCTGACGCAACTCGAGTACCCGTTCTTCTTCGTCCGGCTAGCGAATGGCGACCCGATTGCCGTCGATTTGCTGGTCCTGCGCGACGTCGGGTGTGCGGCGCTCGCCGTCCTCGCCGTCACGCGTTTGGTCGTGATCGTTCGCCAGACAAGCGCCGAGCGCATGCGCGCAACCGCGGGTCGTCGGATCGCCGTCGGGCTGCGGTGAAGCGTCGCGCCGCAGCCGCTTGCCCGGCGAAGGCGCCTCCCGCCGGCGGATACATCCGCGGCATACGCAGAACTGCTAATCGCGGTACGGCCGCCCGCGTCACAGACTCCTCGTTATCGACCAGACGAGCTGATCCAGCCCCTACGCGATATCGGTCGCCCATCGCCCGGCGGCGCGTGGGCAATCCACGCGCGGTCCTCGGCGTGGGCGCGGTCTAGGCCCGACCGCGCTCGGGGCACCAGGTGGTGCCGTCGGAGCCAGGCAACGCGATGACCTCGATCCGTTCCCGATCGCAGACGTCAAGCAGATCAGGGTCGGCGGTCGCCAGAGGCCGTCCGGTCGCTCGGGCGAATTCAGCCGCAATACAGTCGGCCATGCTGATCGGGCAGCGGGTGCGATGGTAGCGCCGTGCGCGGAGCCGCCCCGCGGCGTTGCCGGTGCTCGCGTCGACCCCGATGGCGTCGATCAGCCCGAGTTGCGCCAAGTCGAGGACCGCGTCGTCCTCGTCGGCTCCGGCGAGGCGCACGAGATGGTCGAGGACCTCCGCCAGGCCAACTGCGGTCAACGCGGAATCACCCGCCTCCAGCAGCGGCCGCACGTGATCGGCGGCTGGCTCATCGCGTAAGTAAGCGATCACCGCGTAGGCGTCGAGAACGGTCACCCGCGGCGCCGGTCGGCGGAGTCGGCCGCGCGACGTGCCGTGCGGCGCGCCGCGCTGGTGTCGGGCCCACGGCCGGCGTACTTGCCCTGGAGTTGAGCCGTGGCGCCGTCACTGTCGACGCCGGGGCGCATGACGACGCGGTCGCCAAGGTCGACCACGATCACCGTGCGGGTGCCCCAGCGGGCTCGGACGGCGGCCGGGATGCTGACCTGGCCGTTGCGCGAAAGCTTCATTACGTGATTAGTAGCTGCCACCCGGTCATTGTATGACTGGGCGAGGCTGTTGTATGTCTGCTCTTGCTGACGGTGGAAAAAGGGCGTCCGGCGCCTCATCAGACCCAGGCGTCAACGACTACCTGGTGTGGACCGACCTGGAGGGGGTGCAGTACTCGTTGCCATTGGCTGCGCTCCCGGCCCTACCCTGACCCCCCTCCGACCGGGCGCCCGAGCACTCGGCGATACCCGCATGGCCGTAAAGTGCCCTGGTGATCGGCCAGCCGCCGTCAGGCACGGTGACGTTCCTTCTCACCGACATCGAGGAGTCGGCGCGACTTTGGGAATCGGCGCCGGCGGACATGGCAATCGCAGTGCAAGCCCACGACGTCATCGTTCGCTCGGCGATCGAGCGCCATGGCGGCTACGTCTTCGACGCCGGCGGCGATGGTTTCTGTGCTGCGTTCTCGTCCGCGGTGGATGCGGTCCTGGCCGCCGTCGAGGCGCAGCGTGTATTAGCGCATGACGACGCCATACGATTTGCGGTCCGTATGGGGTTGCACGTGGGCGACACTCTCGCGCACGAGGGCACCTACTACGGAGCAGATGTCAACCGCACTGCACGGCTGACGGCTCTTGGTCATGGTGGCCAGGTGCTCGCGTCCGGCACCGCCGAAGTCTTGATGCGAAACCGGGTCGGCCTACGCCCACTCGGTGACTACCCCCTTCTCGGGTTTCGCGGCACGAGCCCGGTGTTCCAGGTGATGGCGGACGGACTCCCCTCGGAATTCCCCGTACTGCGCAACGTCGAGCACTCCCCGGGGAATCTTCCCCGCCAGGTAGGTTCACTGGTCGGGCGCGATGCGCTGATCGATGAGGTCGTCGGGTCGCTGCGTTCCCAACGCCTGGTCACGCTCACGGGCGTCGGCGGTGTCGGCAAGACCCGGTTGGCCGTCGAGGTCGGCGCGGAGCTTGCGGGAGAGTTCGGCGACGGCGTCTGGATCGTCGAGCTGGCCGAGGTGATCGACCCAGTCGCCGTACCGGCTGCCCTCGCGACGGTACTCGGCATCACCCCGCAAGGCGACACCCCACTGATCCACACTGTCGCCGAGACGGCGGCGGCCCGGCGGATGCTACTCATCGTCGACAACTGCGAGCACCTACGGGATCCAGCCGCGGTCATGGTCGCTGCGATCCTGAGGCGGGGCACGAACGCGAAGATATTGGTGACCTCGCGAGAGCCACTTGGCATCCCCGGTGAAGCGCTCATCCCCGTCGCACCGCTCGCGACGGACGGCGGTGTGACCTCTGATGCCGTCACTCTCTTCGTTGACCGAGCGCGACTGGCCCGTCGCGGCTTCGAACTGCAGGACTCGCAAACCGCGGCGGCCGTTACGGAGATCTGCGAGACGGTGGACGGGCTTCCCCTGGGCATCGAACTCGCGGCCGCCCGGATGGGTGCGATGAGCGCGATCGAGGTCAGAGATCGGCTCGCCGACCGCTTCCGACTGCTGCAAGGCAGCACGACGGGTTCACCACGCCAGCTCACGTTGCGGCACGCGGTCGAGTGGTCCTACGACCTCCTGAGCGAGGACGAGCGCTCGCTGTTTCGCATCGCTTCGGTCTTCGTCGGCGGCTTTGCCCTGCGGAGCATTTGTGCCCTCGTCGAGGATGCCGACGAGATCGACGTGCTTCGGCATCTCGATTCGCTGGTACGCAAGTCGCTGATCGTGGCTGACCACTCCGCGACGACAACGCGCTACGGCATGTACGAGACGATCCGGCAGTTTGCCGAGGATCGACTGGCCGAGAGCGGCACGCGTGAGAGCACCCGAGACACCCACGCGGCGTACTTCGGGCGCCGGGCGGCGGAGCAGTGGGAGCGATGGAACGGCCCTCGGTGGCGAGAGACCGTCGACTGGGTGGAGGTCGAAGTCGGCAACCTGCGGGCCGGGTTTCGCTGGAGCTCCGCTCGAAACGAGTTGGTGGCGGCGACCGACATCGCCGCCCACGCCGCGCTCATGGGGTTCTCGGCTCAGCTGTTCGAAACCGTCGCGTGGGCCGAGGCGTTGCTTCCCGCGGCGGCGTTGGCCGACGTCCCTCGTCTCCCACGCCTCTACGCGGCAGCCGGCTATGGGTGCTTCGTCGGGCGCGCCGAGACGGCGCGCCGCAACGCTCGGCGTGCCACCGAACTCGAGGCTGACGCTCGCTACGACTCGTGCGAGCCGGGATACGCGACGTTCATCGAAGCGCTCGGCGAGGTGTATTGCGGCAACCTCGACCGTTACATCGAGCTCACCGGCGAGGTAGCACAGCGCTACGGCGCCGACCGCGGGTATGGCCTGGCGTCTTACGTCGACGGACTTCAATCGGCGGGACGCGTCGAGGAAGCCCTCGCCCTCACCGAGCAGGCGGTCGCCGCGGCCCGGGCCCTGGGCAACCCCTACTGGATCGCCTACGCCCTCTGGATCGCGGGAATGGCCTTTTCGAGATCCGACACACGCCGAGCACTTGCGGCGTGGGACGAGGGCGTCGCCTTCGTGCGCGAGCACCGGGTGCTGTTCTTCGAAGGATTCCTCGCACGTGACGCGGCACGGCTACACACGTCCGACGGCGAGCCTGACGAAGCGCTGGCGCTGTTCAACGATGCGACTGCGTCGTTCCATCGGGCCGGCAACGTCGTCCAGCTCATCATCACGCTGGCGAGCGTGCCGTCGCTGTTCGAGCGGCTGGAGCGATTCGAGCCGGCCGCGACGCTGCTCGGCGCGATGTCACAACATGAATCGAGCTTCCACCATGTCCCCGAGTTGGTCGACATGGAACGCCGGCTCGCCACGAAGCTCAACGCAGCGCGCATGAAGGAACTCCTGACCCAAGGCGCTGCGTTCGACCTGGACGCCGCCACGGACTACGCCCGCCAGGAGATCAAGGCCGCTCGGCGCGATCCCCGACCACGCGTCGGCAACGAGCGGCCTGGCGGCCTGAGCCGACGGGAGGTGCAGGTGCTCCGCCTCCTGGCCGAAGGCCGGACCTCACACGAGATCGCAACCGACCTGTTCATTTCGGTCCGGACGGCCGAGCACCACATCCAGCACATCTACACCAAGATCGGCGTCTCCAACCGCGCTTCGGCGACCCGCTGGGCCGTCACCAACGGCGTGGTCGCCAGCTGACATCGACAGCTACCGACGGGAAGTGGGTAGTTCCGCCGATGCCGCTGCCGCGGACCTTCACGACGATGACTGCATGCCCGCCGACCCGGCCGGCATTCGGTGGACCCGAGGGTCCGAAGTGTGGAGGAAACCATGATCTTGGCAACGACGATGGTCAAGGACGTCGACCAGTTCCTGGGGGTGTTCGGCACCAAGGGCGCCGACAAGCGCGCCCTGCACGGTTCGAAGGGCTCGACGGTGTTCCGCGACCCGACCGACGCGAACCGCATGTGGGTGCTGTTCGATTGGGACGAGCAGGGCTGGGCGTCCTTCGTCTCCGACCCCGAGGTCCCGCCGATTCTCCAGGAGGCCGGTCACATCGGGAAGCCCGAGCCGGCGGCCCTTCTCGGTCAGTACGACGCGTAGCCGGCCGACGACGATGCCCGGCACTCTCGATCGTCCGGCGCGGGTCGGTCTCATCTCCGACCAGACGGGTGCGCTGTCCTTCATGGGCGTCGCCAACGTCAACGTGGCACGGATGGTCGTCGACGACATCAACGCCGACGGCGGCCTGCTCGGCCGCCCGATCGAGCTGTACGTCGAGGACAGCGCCACCGATGACGCCGTCGCGCAAGCCGCCGCTGCGCGGCTCGTACAAGCGGACGTCGACGTGGTCGTGGGCGGGATCTACAGCTCGACCCGGCAGGCCATCAAGGCGCCCGTGGTGGAGGGCGCCCGGAAGCTGTACCTCTACCCCGAGCAGTACGAGGGTCAGGAGTGCGATCCGCTGATCTTCTGCACGGGGCCCGTGCCGGCCCAGCAGATCGAACCGTTCTTCCCGTGGCTGATGAATACGATCAAGGCGAGGACCTTCTATCTCCCTTCGGCCGACTACATCTGGCCGCACACACTCAACAAGAAGGTTCGTGAGGTCGTCACCGAGCGTGGCGGCGAAATCGTTGGAGAGCAGTACCTCCCGCTCGATCACCTCGACTACGGCGCCGTGGTGGCCGACATAATGGCGAGCGGCGCCGACGTGGTGTTCAACACGATCGTCCCGCCCGGTCTCACGCCGTTCCTCGCTCAGCTGTACGACGCGGGCTTCATGAAGCGGGGTGGCCAGGTGGTGTGCACGTACTTCGACGAGAACTTCCTGAATCTCGTGCC
This sequence comes from uncultured Actinomycetes bacterium, assembly GCA_963782965.1. GTDB lineage: Bacteria > Actinomycetota > Actinomycetes > Acidothermales > Acidothermaceae > CAWALV01. The sequence goes on along the minus strand of CAWALV010000002.1, from coordinate 324,119 downwards.
GGCTGAACAGGTCGAGGGTCTCTACGGCTGTCTCGACTACTACCGGGACGTACAGGATCCGTTCAGCGTCGACCTGCTGAACCGCTACGAAGCGCGGTATCCGGGCAGCGCTCTGTTCACGGCCGGCTCAGCGTGTACTGGCACGTACCGGGCTTTGAAGATGTGGGAGTCAGCAGTGAACGAGGCTGGTTCGTTGAGGCAGCACGACGTCATCGCGGCGCTCGACCACGCCCGGATTCCGCAAGGCCCGGGAGGGCCCGCCGAGATGGTTCCCGGTCAGCATCACGTGCGGATGAACATGTACATCGCGAAGTCGCAAGGCGGCGAGTTCAAGGTGGTCAAGAACCTCGGCCACATCGATCCAAAGGAGTGCGAGGTTCCGCTGGGCTGACAAGCCCTCCAGGCCCGACACTTGCCACCGTTCGGCACGCCGGCACCGGCTCACTCCGGTGTCGGCGTCGCCGTTCCTGCGCTACGATCGCCGCAACTCGGGAGGCGCGATGGACCAGCTGGCGACACTGGGGTTCGCGATTGACCAGTTGCGTCGAGAGGTCCAAGCGCTCAGCGCCACTGACATGGACACGGTCACGAACTGCGATCCGTGGACCGTCCGTCGACTCGCGAGCCATGCGCTGAACAACCAGCTCCTGTGGGCGGGTCGCGTAACCGGACAAGAGACCGTAAGCATCGACGACACCCTCGGCGCCGTTCCCTACGACGGCGACCTCGCCGCCTACGCCGAGGAGGTGGTTGAACGGGCCGTGAATATGTGGAACGGGCTCGGCGTGTTGACCGGCCACCACGTCACCCCGTTGGGTGAGCTCCCTGGAACCGTCGTCATCAACTTCCCGATCATCGACGCGTTGTGCCATGCGTGGGATTTGTCCGCCAGCCTCGGACGCGCCATCGAGTTCCCGTCCGAATGGATACCGACGGTCACGGCCGTGGTGGAGGCCACCTGCAACGACGCCGCCCGCGAGCACGGTCTGATCAAAGGCGTGGTTCCCACCGGACCGAACGCCAGTGACACCGATCGCCTGATGGCCCAGGCGGGTCGGTCCCGATCGGCGGCCCCCGTGCCGTAGTAGGTGTCCTGGGCCCAGGATTCGCGTCGACTTCGACTCCGACATCCGCCCGCGACGTCGTGCAGGTGCGCGCCGATCGGACGCGAAGCGGGACTGACCAGGTACACCGAGAGCTACGTCAACGTGACCGACGTTCACACGATCGCCCAGGCGAAGCTCACCAAGCGGGGCGGCGCACTTCACCCAGCGGAACTGGCGCGGCTGGAGGAGTCGCTCCGCGTGACATGGCGACAACTTGGCTCCTGGAGAAGCGCGGTGTCCGGACGACGTGGTCGCTCCCTCACGTTGCGGGAGTCTGCACCCCTCGTGTTTTGGTAGTTCGATCCCCTCGTGTTTTGGTAGTTCGATCCCCTCACGTTTTGGTATTTCGGGTGCCCGGAGGCTGGGAGCCTGACGACGTGGCCGGACAGTTGCAGGATTTGGTCGACCGTCGCGTGTCCTCAATCCTGACCGCCCTCACGCAGGAGGTGCCGGTCATCGCCCTGCACGGCCCCCGGTCGGTGGGCAAGTCGACGGTGCTGCGCAGTTTTGCAGCAGACAAGGGCGTGCCGGTGGTCGACCTCGATGATCCGGTGGTGCTCGAGGCGGTTCGCGCGAGCCCCGCTTCGGCTGTGGGCGAGCACACCCCATTGTGCTTGGACGAGTACCAACACGCTCCGGAGGTGCTGGACGCGCTCAAGGCACGGCTGAACCGGGAAGGAGCTCTGCCGGGGACTGCGGTCCTGACAGGTTCCACCCGGCAGGACGCGCTACCCCGGACCGCTCAAGCGCTGACCGGGAGGCTGCACTCCTTGACCATCTGGCCGCTGTCGCAGGGCGAGATTTGCGGCGCGGCGGAGAATCTCCTTCCGGCTCTACACACCGACGCGGCAGCAGCTGTCAGCGCGCTGCCGACGTCCACGACCACCCGGGCCGAGTACATCGACAAGGTCGTGGCAGGCGGTTTCCCGTTGGCGATTAGCCGGACGTCCCCGGCCGCCCGCAACCGTTGGTTCGACGACTACGTCACCCAATCGCTCGAGCGTGACGCGATCGAGCTGGTCCGCGTCCGTCAACGGCAAGCTCTGCGCGAGCTCTTCAACAGGCTGGCCGGTCAGACAGGCCAACTGCTGAACCTCAGCCAGGTCGGGAGCGACCTCGGGCTCGACCGTAAGACGATCGAGGACTACGTCGAGTTGCTCGAAGACCTTTTCCTCGTCGCCCGGCTGCCCGCGTGGGGCAAGACGCTTCGTGCGCGGGCTAGTTCTAGGCCGAAGGTGCATCTCGTGGACTCCGGTCTCGCTGGCCGGGTCCTCCGGCTGACGCCGGCCAAGCTCGCTGGTCTGGACGCCACGGCGCTGACGGAGTTAGGAAACTTGCTGGAGACCTTCGTCGTCGGCGAGCTGCGCAAGCAAGTCTCCTGGCTCGACGAGCAAGTGACATGCGGGCACTGGCGCACCGCCGCTGACGACGAAGTCGACTTCGTCGTTGAGTTCGACGACGGGTCTGTGCTGACGTTCGAGGTGAAGAGTGGTGAGCGGGTCGCCGGAAGCGACCTCAAGGGCATGCGGAAGCTGCGTGAGGCACTTGGGGAGCGCTTCCTGGCCGGGGTCGCACTCAGCATGGGATCGCGCTCGTACACCTACGAAGATCGTCTGCATGTGATGCCGCTTGACCGATTGTGGAGAACGGTCCCTGGAGCCTGACCCTTACAGGCCACGGTCGCGGTTGGCACTCCACCGTGACCGGCGGTAGCCACCGACACTTCCAGGTTCAGCTGATGCCCCGGCGGTCGCAAACCGAGCCGGACTTCGCAAAAGCGCAGGTCAACCGGCCTGTCGATAGTGGGCGAGGGGGGAGTTGAACCCCTCGACGCAGCCTCCTGACCAGCGACTTTACCGCGCGGCCGCAGTGCAACGACGCAGTATTGCGCCGTTCAATGCCGTTGCGCGCCACCAAGCGACGGTCGTCGATGCCAGCGGGCATCGCGCACCCGCTGGTGACCGGTCTTTGGCGACAACTCTCCCGCCCGAGACGCACGGTTGTCCCGACGACTTGTCCGTCGCGGTCGTGTATGACAAACTGCATACATGCCAAGCCGAAAGACGACCACGACCGTGACGACCACCGCGAAGAAGGCGAGTGTGCGGGTGCGCAAGACCGCTCCCGTACGTGTCAAGGCTTCGTCGGTGATCTTGCAAGCCCGCGTCGATGGCGACTTTGCCGAGGAGTTGCTGGCCCACGACGCTGTCGTTCTCGGACTCGATGGCCCATCTGAAGTTGTGCGCGAGGGACTGAAGTTGGTCCATCGGCGGGCGCAGGAACAGTCGCTGATCGACTCCTACGACGCCTTCTACCGAGGCGGACGCGCCCCACTTCCCGCGGGCGTAGCCGACGAGGATGCGGACTAGTTGGATCCGCTCCGCGGAGAGGTCTGGGACGCGCACATTCCGGGCGCAGGGGTTCACCCCGTGGTTGTCCTCACGATCAACCCACTGCTTATCCGGCTGAGTTCCGTCACCGTTCTGGTCGTCACCGGCACTGAAGGTCCTGCGGCAACGCATATCCCGATCGGCCGCGAAGCGGGACTGACCAGGTACGACGAGAGCTACGTCAACGTGACCGACGTCCATACGATCGCGCAGGCGAAGCTCACCAAGCGACGCGGCGCACTTCACCCGGCGGAACTGGTGCGGCTAGAGGAGTCGCTGCGCGTGACACTCGGCTTGTAGGTGCGGCCGCACTCACAAACACGGAAACGGCACCTACGCTGCGCGCCGCCTTCGGTTTCGGAGGCGACGATAGGCGATCCCGAGGGATGCACCCGCGGCGAGAATGCTCCCCACCACGAGTGCGCTCGGGATGGCGAGAATGACGGATCTGTTCGGTTGCCTATCGGCGCGCACATCGCCGTCGATCCGGGCGGCGGTGTGCTGGTTGGCGGTGGCGAGAGTCGCCATGCAGATGAGACCTCCGGTTGCGTCTCGCGGGAAGCCGTGCGGGGGCAGCTGCCCGCGCTGCCGCCGCGCGCAACCATTCCGGCGGGTTGTGCGTCGGACGGGTGTGCGAGGAACGCTGGTGGCTGCGGTCACCGCCGCGGTCGGGTTCGGCGTGGCAGGGTGTGCGTCCGCGACGAAGGCTGCCGACGCGCCAGCGTCTTCGGCTTCGTCGACGATGGCGGCTGCGAGTTCACCGGCGCAGGTGAGCAGCTCGGCCATGAGCACGCCGGCGGCGTCGGCCGTACGGTCCGCGTCCGTCGGCGGGCTGGAGGCGTTCTCCTATGTGAGCGCGATCGCGTTTGCGACCAGGGTCGACGGACGTGTGTTGTTGGCGCGGTGCGCGTCAGGGTCGCTGCAGTGCACGGTCGACGTCGCCACCAGTTCGGACGGCGGTCTGACATGGTCGGTGCCACGCCTTCTCACCGCCTACACGCGCACCGACCTGGACGCCTACCCCGACACTATCGCCGTCTCGAAGCTGACGTTTTCCAGCGCGACCGTGGGTTTCGCGTACGGGCCGAAGCTGTTCACCACCAGCGACGGCGGCGGCAGCTGGCGGGAGCTGCCCGTGACCGGCACCGTCGAGCAGGTCGTGCCGGTCGGCGACCGGACATGGCTGGTCCGCTCCCCGTGCGCTCCCGGGTTGGGCGGCTGGGGGCAGTGCGCGTCGGTGATCGACACCGTCACCGGGGCCGGCACGGTCACCGCCTTGGCGGCTCAACCGGCCGCCGACGGCAGTGTGGTCAGCGTCGTCGCCGCGTCGCCCACCAGCGCGTACGCCACCGTGCTCGTCAATCACAGCAGCTACGCGCTGCGGGCGACCACCGACGCCGGCGCCTCCTGGCAGGCTGTGCCGGTGCCGTGCGCCACCGACCAGGCGGTGGGCGACCCGGCATCGCTGTCTATCGCGGGCGGCCGCCTGTGGCTGGTGTGTGCCGGTGAGTCTGGGGCCGGCAGCCAGCGCAAGAACCTGTTCACCAGTGACGACGCCGGCAAGACCTGGACGCCGCAGCCGGCGTTGGAAACCACCGGATACGCCGACCAGATCGTCGCGACCTCCGCCACCACGGCGTGGCGGGTCGGCGGGCGCGCCCCCCTCTACGTGACCCACGACGCCGGCCACACCTGGACCGCCGAGCTCAGCGGCGTCTTCAGCACCGGGGCCACCACCTCCGCCTGGGCGTTCACCACCGCAGGCCGCGCGTGGGTGGTCGGCCCGGGTGGCGGCTACACCGACCACCTCCCCGCCCTGTACGTCCGCGACGACGCCGGCGCCGACTGGTCCACCGTCACGATCATCAACCGCTAAGGCCTGCAGGGCCGACAACCTCGCGTACCTGAGCAGCCCAAACGAGCACGCGCCAGCCACACGCACCACAGGGCTCGAGAGCCCCGAGCACATATCGCCGCAACGCGAACCGAATGACTCAACGGAAGGACCGATACGGATTCGGCGATCGGCGCTTTCTCGGGGCAGACGACGGTCACGAAGTAGTGGGCGCCACCGCCGGCGGCGCCCGGCCAACTCGCCCGTCGCAGAACGCCGGTTACGGTCCGTTGGCATGCGCGGAAAAGCGCGTCGGCGGTGGCCGCCAGCTGCCATTGCAGACGCACTTCAAGATCAACTGATGCCATAGCAGCCGCACTACGAGCCGGACTTCGCAAAAGCGCAGGTCAACCCGGTTCTGTGGATGGTGGGCGAGGGGGGAGTTGAACCCCTCGACGCAACCTCCTGACCAGCGACTTTACCCCGCACCCGCAGGTCAACGCGGTACTAGTGCGCCGTTCAACGCCGTTGTGGGCCACCGGACGACGTCCTTGATGCCAGCGGGCATCGCACAAGGCCCTTCAGCTTGTTACCAGGGGCCTGCGATAGCGGGCCGACGATCCGCTGGGCCGATGGCGGTGCTTGAGACTCCCTACTGATCGTTCGCTCGGGCAAGCTACGCCCGAGGCCAGATCGCGGCGATGTCCTTGGTCATGGCGAGCCCCCGAGCCTCGATATCTGCTTCCGTCCATGAAGCCGCGTGCCCTTGGACGATCTCCTTGTTCAGCACCAGGAGGCTGTACTTGTCGATTAGAGAACGCTTCCCCTTGCCCGCCTCTGGACCACTCGGCGCCACCACTGCGGCATCGCTATCAAGCCAGGGACGATTGGACAACGACTGGTTCAACTTTCCTGTCACCAAGGTGAGGTTCCCGATCGTCTGAATCAGGCGATCCCGCTTCGCGGACGCCACAGCATCTGCGACGATTCCATCAGCCCAGTTCGCGCGCCACTTCTGCGGCATCACGTGCTCGATCTGAAGGTTCACAGGTAGCGTGATGTCTTCATTGCGGGCCGACCGCCGCTTCTGCTCGATAGCACTGAGCACGATCCCGAGGCGGTTCTGACGAACGTTTCCGTACAGCTTGCTCTGCGGAACCGAGTTGAGAAGGTCCTGGTCTGAGGGCCAAATGCGCGAGTCCGCCGTCTGGTCTAGCAGGAAGGACGCGGTACCTTCGCCAACCTCGGCCGGGGCCAGACTGTCGAGATGTTTGATCACCGCGATGACGAGACGGTTGACGTCCTTCATCGTCGCGCGCACGAGGGTCCGCCGGACGCACCAACTCTCAACCGCTCCCAGAGCCCTGCTGATCGTGCCCTCGTCCAGCTTATGGTTTTCGCTGATCAACCAAAGCAGAAGCGGGATCCAAGCGCCGAGTTCCAGCCCCTCGACGACCCTCGCGTAGAACTGTCCGGGCCCACTTGCCGGATCGAGGTCAGCGAACTTGCGGAAGGTGTCGGCGTCACGTCGAAGCTCCTGCAAGAACTGCGTCGCAGCGGAGGCATCCTTCAGGAGCGGCGACGTGTACTCCCGAAACGATGCGAACACCTTCTCCGCCGGCACCTCGTCCTGGGCACGCATGGTGAGCCAGTACTGCAGGAACAGGTCGATGCGCGACCGGAACAGACGACCTTGCTGAACCTCCTGGCGCCACCAATCGTCGTCGAAGTCAGCCCAGTACTTGTCGCCCCACTGGTCGACGTCGACGCCGAGATCGTCGCCGCGTTGAAAGACAAGGTTCTTGATTAGGTCCGCGGCGAGCAGTGGCGTACCTCGGTCATTGAGCGTCTCGAAGATGAGCTGATCGTCATCCCTCTGATCGAGATTGATACAGACGAGGACGAGCTGCTGCTGCACCACCTCCGCGAGAAGGCTGAGCTTGTCCTGAGCCTCCCCAGGGCTCTCCTCAATGCCGGCCCACTCGCTGACCGAACGCCGGAAGAAGTCGTGCGCCTGGGCGATGCGCGTGATCGCGGCATCTGTCGACACCTGCAGCTCGTTATCCATCACCTGCTCGAACGCCGTTCGGTCGACGCGGGAGGGCCACAGCTTGAACCTTCGTGATGTCCCGCGGAACCGCTTCGCCTGGTTCGTGACAAGCTCCATCAACGTCTCGGCGTCGTCCTCGTCGCCGTGGTCCTGTGTAACGAGTTGTACGGCATCGAGAAGGATCTGCAGCGTGGTCAGGCGCTGCTGCCCGTCGATCACCGAATGCCGGTCTGGATCCCCGGCCCCGTGGGGAAGCATCTTGATGACGACCGCACCCAGGAAGTGGGGTGCAACGTCATCGTCGGTCTTTCGGGCCTCCGCAAGGCCGGCCGCAACGCGCTCAATGTCGGCCCAGAGAGGCTGCCACTGATCCTCTTCTGTCCAGACGTATGGCCGCTGAAATGGCGGAACCTCGTAGCAGACCGTGCCGTCGAAAAGCTCCCGTGGCGTTCGGGCCTTCGTGTCCATGATCGTCCTCCTGGGTCGCATCTTGCCCGACGGCAGGGCCGCCCGCACGGTTTCCACGCGGGCGATCGCTCCGGCGCACGACCTAACCGCCGCAGCCGAGCGGCGAAGGTTCCCTCATCGCTGACCAGAACACGGCCTGGTCTCTCTGGGCCCTTGCAAACGTCTGGGATGGTCGCAACGCGCCAGATCTATATGCCAGCTACGTTCGCGCGGCGCGAAGCTGGGTAAGCGAGCTTGCCCCGAGCCGGCGGATATCGCACGCACACTGCGTTCCGTTGGCCGAGAGTGAGAGACACCGCGCATGCCCTTACAGTCGCCTGGTAAAGGCGTAGCGGAACTGCTCGCGAGGTAGTGTTCGCGAGTGATAGCAGGCTCACGTTAGCCTCGCGTTAGCGTCGTCCTCGGCGAGAGCCGCCGCGGCGGCGGCAATCTTGGCGGCCACGTCCTCCAACGACGACTCCGCGGTGTCCAGTCCGGAGTGCGAGGCGAGCATGGGGCTTACATCCCGGAGGGCCTCGAACGTCGTCCCGTGTGCAACGGGGATCACCCGGCCGCTCGCGAGCAGCACAGAGAGTTCCTTCTCCGCGATGCCCTCGGCCTCGAGGCTCTTCAGCAACGCCGGGGTAACCAGCACGATTCCGACGCGGGAGTTCCTGAGCCCCTTGTCGATCTCACGGAGCAACTGCTTGCCGAGGGCGACGTCCTTCTCGCTGAACCAGACCGTCGCGCCGTTGGACTTCAGGCAGTCGTACAACTCGGACGCGCTGCCCTCCCGGTCGTCCCAGGCATGGCAGAGGAAGAGGTCCCGACGCTCTGGGTGCTCGCGCGCCTGCTCCACGGCCTTGCGCGCGAGGGGCTCAATCGAGCGCCACTCGGAGGGCGTGTACGACACCGATCCGCCGACCCTGGTCCGACGCGACCTCACACCGCCGAACGACCCGCCGCCGCGTGACCCGCCCCCGCCGTACAGCGAACCGCTCGGGTACGAGGGGACCGGCGGGGAGTAAGAGTAGGAGGAGCGGTAGTACGACCGCCCGCCACACGCAGGGCATCGCGCAGCCGCGGCTGACGAGCGGTGGCCGTAGACGGGTGCTGTGCATTGCGCCATGTCTGGATGCTATGAACGATCACCGACATGCGACACGCGACATGCCCGACTGCGCCTGACGTGAGCGCAATGTGGTCTTGGCCGTTTGACCCTAAGAGTCCTGCTTATGTCGTTATCGGCGCGAACAGCCGGGCGGAGATCTGAAAAGGAGCGGCGCCTGGAGGCAATACCTCAGCGCGACCGAGTCGGCGTTCGCGGAGATCGAGGCAGAGGTGTTGCCGGGCCCGCGAGTTCCCGACGTCCCTTTCGGTAGGTTGAGGAGGCATCGAGGGGTATGCAACGTCGTCGCAATGCGATATCCCTAGCGCATGATGTTGTTCCTTAGCCACGCCAGCGCCGACGGAGCGTTGTGCGAGGAAATCGAGCGCCACCTCAGCGTGCTGGGTGTACACACGTATCTCGCCGAGCACGACAACCAGGCCGGGCGTCTCCTAGTCGACAAGATCCGTGAAGCAATCCGTAGAAGTGATCTGGTGGTTGTGTTGCTCACGCGCGCCGCCTATCAATCCGATTACGTAAAGCAGGAAGTCGGGGTTGCCCTCGAAGCGGGCAAGCTTGTGATCCCGATGCTGGACGTGACGGTGGAGCGAGACCCGAGCCGCTCCGACATGCTGACGGGCATCGAGCACATTTCCTTGGACCCCGCTGCCCCCACGTCGGCACTCGCCGCCCTAAGCGATCGAGTCGCAAGCCTTGCCGCGCAGCAGACACAGCGATCGGCGGCGAGGAAGACTGCCGATTCCGCGACGGCCGAGGAATGGCTCCTGCTGGCTGCCGCCGTGGTGCTGATCGTAGCGAGTGTGTATGTCGGGATACAGCTCGCCAAGTCTTCGACAGCCTCGCTTCCCACGTAACACGGGGTTCGAGAGATAGCCCAGGGCGATTTCTCGTCTGGCGATGAAAATCACGTGAGGAGACTGCACCACCGCAGGGGATTGCTCTGACCTGCGGTAGCGCCAGGGCCTACGAATCTCCAGGAAGTACTCGCGTTACCCGGCTTGCGGTAACGGCCTCGTGCGAGGTGGGTGATAGACCCGCACGCGAGGCCGCTGCTCGTCGGCCGTGCCGTCGGCGCGTTGGGGAGGGCAGAGCCTGCCGTGACCCCTCTTCGACAATCGCTGCCAGCTGCGTTTCGGTGAAGCGCACATGACGGCCGAGCCGCGTGAAAGGAACCAACCGAGCAGCTACTTTCCTACGTAGCCAGCTCTCGGGCACATTCAGGACCTCGGCCGCCTGAGAGAACGTTAGAAGTCTCACGCGAGGTGTCCCCCGTCCGGCCCGTAGCCGCGTCCCGAATAGCGCCACTGAGCCAGCCTGGTGTGGCCCACTTGCGCATCGGGTCGCTCGCGGGCCAAGTGCTCGGTCCGCGCTTCGCGAAGCGCGGTGAAGGTCGTCGAGTAGCGCCGACTCTTCGTGGTCCAGTGACCGCGGTAGCCGAGCGTGTGCGCCCACACGCGCAGTCGAAGGTCGCGGTAGAGCGGGTCTCCGCCGAGTGTCCAGCAGATGGTGACCAGCTGTCGGAGGTGCGTGTTGACCGCGAGACGCTCGATCTGGGCGCGATTTCGGATCCGACGGTCGAGAGCGCCGAGAGCGTCGGTGGATTTGGTGGCGTACTTGGCAATGTAGGCCGCAACCGCGCCGTCTTCCCCGTTCTGGCGTTGCGAGCGGAGCGGCCGGACGTCGATCTGGCGGCCCCACACGGCCGCGCCGACGGTGGCGTCGGGCATGACCAGCGGCACGGACGCCGACGCGGCGGCCATGCGTATGGCCTCGCCGAGCTTGTTGATGCCAAGGGCCGCGGGTGGTGGGGTGGTGCCGCCGTCCGGGCCGTCGAGACGGATGACGGAGTGAAGGTGGACGACGCCACGGGCTTGGTACTCGACGACCTTGATGAATGACAGTCGCATGACCTGGTCGAACTGACGGATGCTCGCTCCAGCCGCGTGGGCGAGTGAGCGGCGGATGCCGATGGCGGTCCGGTTCCAGAGCGCGCCCGCGTGAGCGTTCCACAGGACGGCGGCCGCGTAGTCGAAGCAGTCGGGGCACAGCGGTTGGCCGAGGGCGGCGTCACTCGCGACGTGGCGGAGTCGACACGACCGCGGCCGCCCGTGTGGGCAGTCGCCGGCTCGTCGTGGTCGGCAGGCCTGCACCCGCCCGTTCACTTCGCGGCGGGAGTGAACTGGGCCGAAGCTGGGTGCGGTGAAGGTGGCAAAGACGCGCGGGTGGGTCGCGACGTCGTCCGGGATACCTTTGCCGCCGCGCAGTCCGGCGGCGATGAGTTGCCACGCGTCGCCGCGGTAGGTGTCGGAGCAGGACGGGCAGACGGTGGCGCGCCGGTTGCGGCAGGCGACCAGCAGTGCGCCGCCGGGCTGGGTCGAGCTGGTGAGGATCGGCGTCAGCTCGCCGGTCGAGGTGTCGACGGCGTCGACGCGCCCGCGCAGCCGGATGGGATGTGTGCAGTAGCCGGCGCGGCGGACTTGCGACGCCAGGACGGCGCTGTCGTCTTCATTCATGACGAAGCCTCCGGCGCGGTCGCAAGGATGCGGGACGGATGCCGAAGGGCTTCCGCCCGAGAGGCGAGCGCAACAACGGTGTCGTCGTCGATGTGGTGCGAGCGCAGCCGTACTGGCTTGCCGCCTTCGTGCAGCAGGTAGCCGACCCCTCGGTGTGCGGAGTCGACGTCGGCGGCGGAGTAGCCGAGCGACGCCCAGCCGGAGCCGAGGACGGTGTCGGAGGCCTGCGGGGTGTTGCAGCGCAGTGCCCATCGGAATCCGAACAGGTCGCGCAGCGCCGTTGGGATCACGTCGTGGGACGGCTTCTGTGTGGACGCGATGACGATGAGGCCGGCGGCGCGCCCGCGTGCCACGAGGTCGCGGAGTAGTTCGGCGAACTCGGTGCGTTCCTTGCGGTCCGGGGCAAGCAGGTAGTGCGCCAACTCGTCAATGACCAGCACGTGCAGCGGCAGCCCGGTGTCGGGGGTGACCTTACGGGCTTTGTTGGCGAGCAGCGCGAGGTAGCGGTCGTCCATCTCGGACTGCAGCTCGTAAAGGACCTCGTTGGCGCGCTCGGTGGAGACCCCGACGGTGTGTGTTGCACAGCGAGACCAGGCCGCGAGCTCGACGAGCTTGCCGTCGAACAGGTGCAGCCGGACGTCGGGGTCCAAGGCTGCCGTCGCGACCAGTTGTGACAGCGCGACGCTCTTGCCCGCGCCCGGTTCGCCGCCGAGCAGCAGGTTGCGCTCGGCCAGGCTGACGGTGACCTGTTCCCCTGCCTCGTTGACGCCTACCGGGATCGGCTCCCACAGCGACAGCCGCTCGGCGTCGGCGTTCGGCCACGTTCCGGCGTCGTTCGCGAGGGGGTCGCGTCGGACGAGGGTGACGCGGGCGCGGGCGGCATTGTCCGGGTCGCGTTCGGCCGTGACGGCGCGAAGGCTCATTGCCACGGCCAGCACCTCGGACGCGTCGACGAGATCTCCGGCGGTGCCGCCGACGGGCACGCGGACATCAAGGACCTCGCCGGCCGGAACGGCCCGCACCCGGGCCACGGTAGGCACCTTGCCCGCGTAGGAAGGGATCGCCGCGATCCGAACCGCTGCCGCCCAACGCCGCCGGACCGACTGCGCGTGCAGTACGCGACGGGCGAACCGACGGCTCGGCGGCCAGGCGATCACGGCGACGACCATGACGGCGGTCACCGGGACAGCCGGCCCGAGCCAGCCTTTCGATCGGGCGCAGCAAAGCTCGGCGGCGAGGGCTGCGATGACGCCGAGCTCGAGCCATAAGCCGGCGACCCACCTAAGGCTCGTGAGGATCAGTGACTGCGGTAGCGACGGTGGAGGGGGTGTCGGCCACCCGACACCCCACCCGTCGATCCGCTGTCGGCGCGCCGGATCAGCCATGACCGCCCCCGACAAGCTGACCGAGTGCAGCCAGCGCTGCCTGCACGCCGACCTGCGCCACGTGCGTGAACAGGGCCGGCGCGATGGCTGCGATGACCAGGACGACGACGATGACCTTCCAGCGCATCGATCTCACCCAGCCTGGCGGCTGCTCGACGCCGAAGCCGGCTCGACCTTGCTGGCCTTGAACGAGACGCCGGATCGTTCGCCCATCGCCCAGGGCGTCGCGACGAGCCCCGTCACTCGCGCCGGTTGACCGGGCGCCATGGCTGATGGCTGACCGGCGAGCTTCACCGAGATGATCTCGGGCTGGCTGTCGCCGAGCACCATCAGCGCCACCGCGAACAGCGGCGCGCCGTTCTCGTCGGTCTTGTGCTGCTTGGAGTCGAAGTCACGCACCGGCTCCGCAGCCCCTGCGACGACGAACGCCATCGCCGTCGTGTCGATCGGAAGTCGCATCGGTTCCTCCTTGGTTCGGTTGTCGAACGGACCTGAGGAGCGTCGCGCCCGACCGCGGGACGGCGTCACCGCGCGGCCGGGGCAGGGAAAGACGTCTCGGACGTGGTGATCGCGAAGCGTGGGACGTTTCGCTAGGGTCAGGGCGTCCCGGAACGTCCCGAGCCGTCCCCAAGGGTGCGTGGTGGCGAACGAGCGACTGCGAAGCGCGCTAACCACGCGCGGCTTGACCGCGCGCCGGGCGGCCGAGCAACTGGACGTCGACCCCAAGACCGTCGAGCGCTGGATTGCCGGGAGAGTGCCGCACCGAAGCCACCGGCAGAAGCTCGCCGAAATGCTCGCGGAGAACGAGACCTACCTGTGGCCAGAGGCGGACAGCGGTCGCGAGCTGACCACCAGCCAGGCGGAACTCGTCACCTTGTATCCGCATCGCTCCGACGTGCCGCGCGACGTCTGGCGCCGGCTCCTCAGCGAGGTCGCCGAGCAGCTCGACATCCTCGTCTACGCCGGGCTCTTCCTGCCTGAGCAGTTCCCTGATCTGACCGACCTGCTCCGCGGTCGGCTCGCCCGCGGCTGCCTGATCCGGGTCGCGCTCGGCGACCCCGACAGCGACGCCGTCCGGCTCCGCGGTATCGAGGAGCGCTACGGCGACGGCATCGACTCACGCGCGCGGGTAGCGCTGAAGCACTACGAACCGCTGCTCGGGAGGCCGGGGTTCGCCCTCGCCACCCACGGCACGACCCTGTACAACTCGATCTACCGCTTCGACGACGAGGTACTCGTCAGCCCGCACCTATGGGGCGCCAACGCCTACCTCGCGCCCGTGCTCCACTTGCGTCGCGTGGCGAGCGGCACCCTGTTCACGACGTACGTCGAGAACTTCGAGACCGTCTGGGCGCAAGCAGCCTTAGTCCACCAAAGCTGACACGGAGGCGAAGTGGCGCGCACCGACTACTACAACGACCCGCGAGCGCCTCGGCCGAACCGGATCGTGCCCGCCGCGACGGCGATCGTCGTAGACGACCAAGACGCGATCCTCCTGCAGCGTCGCGCCGACAACGACCTCTGGGCGCTGCCCGGCGGCACGATGGACGTCGGCGAGACCCTGCGGCAGACCATCATTCGTGAGGTTCGGGAGGAGACAGGCCTCGACATCGAGCCGACCGGGATCGTCGGCATCTACAGCGACCCCGCGCACGTCATCGCGTACGACAACGGCGAGGTCCGCCAGGAGTTCTCGATCTGTTTCCGCACCCGACTCCTCGGCGGCCAGCTCGGCCACGACGCCGAGTCCACCGACGTGCGATGGTTCGCCCGAGACGCACTCACCGACCTTCCGATGCACCCGACCATGCGGTTGCGCATCGAGCACTATCTCGCCGGAGACCAGGAGCCGTTCGTCCAGTGACGCCGTGACGGGAGCGTGTTGAGACTTTCTCTACTACATCAAGGGCGGCCTGCGGGCGGCCGCTGCGCGGCCGTCCTCGGTCGCCGATCGCCAACAAGTTCCGAGCCCTCCACGTGTCAATGTCGGCAAGCTACGGCGGCGGCACGAATTCGATCGGTAGTCTCCTGACGGAGGACGCCTGTGCCACGCTACAAGTTCGCCTGGACCAACCTGCCGTCTCCTTTGCTCAAGGGCCTCGCCCGTGAGCTGAACCTCGGCAGCGGTGAGCCGGCCGAGTTGCTGCGCGTCGAGTTCGGCGCTCGCCCCACCGAGGAGTTCGTTGCGGACGCGTGGCCGACGATGCTTACGCGATGGCTGCCTGCGGATGCCCAGGCACGCCAAGCCATCGTCGATGCTCTGTGGGATGCGGGCCTCGGAGACGGCGACTACCCACGCGCGAAGCAGGCACAGCTGGACTATCTTGCGGCGCGGAACAAGGCACGCCGGCTGCGCGAGATCGTCGTCGCGGAGTTCATCGTGGCTGGTGAACGATCCACCAATGCGGCGCCTGCGCCATCGCAGGTAGTCGCGCCCGCGCCGCCAGCGTCCGCGAGTGAAGCTGGAGTTGCGAAGAGCGAGGAACACGCCCCGGCCGGGGTGACCAGGCGGGGCCTCGGCGGCACGAACGAGCCGAGAAGTAACAACCATGCCGCGTTCATCTGGTCGGTCGCGGATCTGCTCCGGGGTGACTACAAACAGTCTGAATACGGCAGGGTCATTCTCCCGCTCACGGTCCTGCGTCGCCTGGACTGCGTTTTAGAGCCAACCAAGGCAGCGGTGCTGGAGCGTGCGGCAAGGCTGCGCGGCCGAATCGACAATGTCGAACCGGTCCTGTGCACCGTTGCTGGCCAGCGCTTCTACAACACGTCGCCCCTCGACTTTCGTCGGATCGCCGACGACCCAGCGCAAGCGGCAGGCCACTTGCGCTCCTACATCGCCGGCTTCAGCCCGGGCGCACGCGAGGTCCTCGACAAGTTCGACTTCGACACCCAGATCAGCCGGCTGGCCCGAGCGAATCTGCTGTATCTGGTGCTCTCCCGGTTCGCCGAAGTCGACCTGCATCCCGACGTGGTGTCGAACATTGAGATGGGCTACCTCTACGAGGAGCTGATCCGGCGGTTCTCTGAACTGTCGAACGAGACGGCCGGTGAGCACTTCACCCCCCGTGAGGTCATCCGGCTGATGGTCAACCTACTGTTCGCGGAGGACGATGCCGCGCTCACCGAGACCGGCGTCATCAAGACACTGTTCGACCCGGCGTGTGGCACGGGCGGCATGCTGTCGGTCGCCGAGGACCATCTGCGCAGCCTCAACTCGAACGCCCGGTTGGAGGTGTTTGGTCAGGAACTCAACGACGAAACGTACGCGATCTGCCGCTCGGACATGATGCTCAAGGGACAGGACGCCTCGCACATCGTGTGCGGCAACTCGTTCAGCGAGGACGGCCACGCCAGCCGGACCTTCGACTACTTGCTCGCGAATCCGCCGTTCGGCGTGGAGTGGAAGAAGGTCGAGGACGTCGTACGGGCCGAGCACGAGACCCGCGGCTTCGCGGGTCGGTTCGGCGCCGGGCTGCCGCGCATCAACGACGGCAGCTTCCTGTTTCTCCAGCACATGATCTCGAAGATGAAACCGGTCGAGGACGGCGGCAGCCGGCTGGCGATCGTCTTCAACGGATCCCCGCTGTTCTCCGGCGCCGCAGGGTCTGGCGAGTCCGAGATTCGGCGCTGGATCATCGAGAACGACTGGCTGGAAGCGATCGTCGCGCTGCCCGATCAGCTCTTCTACAACACCGGCATCTCCACCTACGTCTGGGTGGTAACCAACCGCAAGCGGCCGGAGCGACGCGGCAAGGTGCAACTCGTCGACGCCCGCGAGTTGTGGGTGAAGATGCGCAAGTCGCTCGGCGACAAGCGCAAGGAGATCAGCCCCGAACAGATCGAGGAGATCACCCGGCTGTACGCCGACTTCACCGAGAACGAGCGCGTGAGGATCCTGCCCAACGAGTCGTTCGGTTTCCAGCGCATCACCGTCGAACGACCACTGCGGCTTCGCTGGGAGGTCACGGCCGACTCGGTGCCGCGCCTCGCCGAGACCAAGCAGTGGGGAAAGCTGGACGCCGACACGCAGGCCGAGCTGACTGAGCGGCTCACCAGCCTCGTCGGGGCGTCGACGTCCGAACGCGCAGCGCTGGCGACCAAAGTGGGCGCGGTGCCGCAAGCGATCGAAAAGCAGCTGTGGGCCCTGCTCGCGGTTCGCGACCACAATGCACCCGTCGTCACCGACCGCAAGGGCGAGCCGGAACCGGACCCCGACCTGCGCGACAACGAGAACGTCCCGCTGCCCGCGACGCCGGTCAGGTGGGAAGCCGACCCCACCGATCGTCTCGCCAGCATTGAGTTCAGAACCGCCATCGACGACTACATGACGTCGGAAGTGCTGCCGTACGTCGGAGACGCGTGGGTCGACCACACCAAGGCCAAGCTCGGTTACGAAATCCCACTCACCCGCCACTTCTACAAATACGTTCCACCACGCCCCCTCGCCGAGATCGACGCTGAAATCAAGCAACTCGAAGCCGAGATCCAAGAACTGCTCCGTGAGGTGACCGAGTGAGCGTGCGCCTCAAGTACCTCGTCGATATCAACCCGGACGCACTGCCCGAGGACACGGACGGCGAGTACGAGTTCCGCTATCTCGATATCGGCGCAGTCGGGCGTGGGGTTCTCCTCAGCGAGCCCGAGGTTATGACCTTCAGCACCGCACCTACCCGGGCGCGTCGGCGCGTCCGTGAGGGCGACGTACTCATCTCGACGGTGCGGACATACCTGCGCGCGGTGTGGCCGGTGAGCGGGCAAGTCAATGACCTCGTTGTTTCAACCGGCTTTGCCGTGCTCAGCCCGCAGCCGGCACTCGACGCTCGATACCTCGGCTGGTTGGCGCAGTCTGATCTCGTAGTCGAAGACATCGTTGCCAGATCGGTCGGAGTTAGCTATCCGGCGATCAATGCCACGGACATCGGCGACGTCCGCGTCCCGGCGATCTCCCGTGAGCGCCAGCGCGCCGTTGCGGACTACCTCGACGCCGAGACCGCCCGCATCGACGCCCTCATCGACAAGAAGCGGCAGCTCCTTGGTTTTCTTGAGGAGCGTCGCATGATCGTGATGACGGATGGCGTTGCCGGCCGGTTCACCAGTGATCGGCTTCTTCCCAGCGGTCTCCCTTGGCTCGCCTTTCGCGGAGCGGACTGGCGCGAGGCCAAGCTCACACTCCTTGCGCGTCTCGGTAGCGGGCATACGCCCAGTCGCTCGCACCCCGAATGGTGGGCCGACTGCTCGATTCCGTGGGTCACGACGGGTGAGGTCGCACAGCTGCGGTCCGATCGCGTCGAGTACCTCACCGAAACACGAGAGATGATTAGTGAACTCGGCCTGGCGAACTCCTCGGCCGAAGTACACCCGGCCGATACGGTCATTCTCTGTAGAACGGCCTCCGCCGGATACTCGGCCATCATGGCTCGGGACATGGCAACAAGCCAGGACTTTGCGACCTGGACGTGTGGCCCGCTCCTCAGGCCGCGCTTCCTGCTGCTCTGCCTTCGTGCGATGCGTCAGGACCTCTTGGGCCGATTGGCGATGGGCTCCACTCACAAGACCATCTACATGCCGGATATCGAGGGTCTTCGCGTACCACTTCCCAACATCGCTGAGCAAGAAGCCATCGTCGATGCCGTGTGGGCTCGCCTTGCCAAGCTCGACGTGATCATCGACGCAATGCAAGATCAGATCGCTGTCCTCGAGGAGCGCCGCCGGGTGGTCATCACCGCCGCGGTCACCGGAGAACTGGACGTTCCGGAGATCGCGGCGTGAAGGCGGATGAGCGCGAGTTCGAGGATGCGATCGAGGCGGCGCTCCTCGCCGGTGGCTATCTGAAGTCGGTGCCTTCGAACTTCGACGCGGCTCTGGGACTGGATACGGCGGAATTGTTCGCCTTCGTCGGTGCGACGCAGGCCAAGACGTGGGAGTCACTGCTCGGCCGGTACGGGAACGACCCGGATGCCGCGCAGCGGGGGTTCGCCAAGCGGCTTGCCGCCGAACTGGACAGTCGGGGCACGGTCGACGTACTTCGGCACGGCGTCGTCAACCTCGGAGTGACAATCCAGCTGGCGTACCTCAGGCCAGCACACAACCTCACGCGGGAACTACAAGACCTCTACGCCGCGAACCGCGTCACGGTCACCCGGCAGTTGCCATACGAGACGACGTCCACGAAAACTCTCGACCTGGCGTTGCTGGTGAACGGCATCCCGACCGCGACCGCGGAGTTGAAGAATCCACTGACCAGCCAGTCCGTCGAGGATGCGATCAGGCAGTACCGTGCCGACCGCGACCCGGCGAACGTCACCCTTTCCCGACGGGCGCTGGTGCACTTCGCGGTGGATCCCGATCGGGTTGCGATGACGACGAGGCTCGCCGGCCAAGCCACCCGTTTCCTGCCGTTCAACCTCGGTCACGACGGCGGCGCGGGTAACCCGCTCAACCCCAACGGGCACCGCACGTCGTACCTGTGGGAGCGGGTGTGGGCGCGCGACCCGTGGATGGATCTGCTTGCCCGCTTCATCCACGTCGAGCGGCCGAGCACGGGGTCGGCGGCGACGAAGCGGGCGGCCGAGGTCGTCATCTTCCCGCGGTTCCACCAGTGGGACGCGGTCCTGGCCATCGAGACCCACGCGCGGGCGCACGACGTGGGTCACAGCTATCTTGTGCAGCACTCGGCCGGGTCGGGCAAGTCGAACACGATCGCCTGGACGGCACACCGTCTTTCGTCGCTGCACGACGCGGCGGACGCGAAGGTTTTCGACAAGGTGATCGTCATCACCGATCGTGTCGTGCTCGACAAGCAGTTGCAGGACACGATTTACCAGTTCGAGCATGTACGCGGGGTCGTCGTGCGCATCGACAGGGACTCAACCCAGCTCGCCGAAGCGCTGGCCGGTGAGCAGGCGCGGGTCATCGTCACGACGCTGCAGAAGTTCCCATACGTGCTCGACAAGATCGGAGAGCTGCCACAGCGCCGTTACGCCGTGATCGTCGACGAGGCGCATTCGTCGCAGACCGGGGAGGCGGCGAAAGACCTGCGGTTGGCGCTCGGTGCCACCGATGAGCAGGAGCTGACCGCAGCGGAGGCCGAGGACGCGGGGTTCATCGCGGAGGCGATCGACCCGGTCGAAGAGGCGCTGGCGAAGGCGGTCGGTGCGCGCGGCCGGCAGTCGAACCTGTCGTTCTTCGCGTTCACCGCCACGCCAAAGGCCCGCACGCTGGAGATGTTCGGCACCCGCAACCCGGTGTCCGGCAAGTACGAGCCGTTCCACCTGTACTCGATGCGGCAGGCAATCGAGGAGGGGTTCATCCTCGACGTGCTCGCCAACTACGTGACCTACCAGACGTACTGGCGCATCGAGAAGGCTGTCGCCGAGGACCCGACGTACGAGGCGCCGAAGGCGCGGCGGGCGATCGCGCGGTTCGTCGCCTTGCATCCGAGCAATCTGGCGCAGAAGGCCGAGATCGTCGTCGAGCACTTCCGCACCCACACCGCGCCCAAGGTTGGCGGCAACGCAAAGGCGATGGTGGTCACGTCGTCGCGGCTGCACGCCGTCCGCTACAAGCAGGCGATCGACGCCTACATCGCGCGGAAGGGGTACGCCGATCTGGCTGCGCTGGTCGCGTTTTCCGGTCGGGTCATCGACGAGAAGCAACTGTCGTACACCGAGGCTGCGATGAACGGTTTCCCCGAGTCGCAGACCGCCGAGCGTTTCGGTGGCGAGGATTACCAGGTGCTGATCGTGGCGGAGAAGTTCCAGACCGGTTTCGACCAGCCGCTGCTGCACACGATGTACGTCGACAAGGTGCTCGTCGGCCTCGCGGCGGTGCAGACGCTGTCGCGGCTGAACCGCATCCACCCGAGCAAGGCCGACACGTTCGTGCTCGACTTCCGCAACGACGCCGAAGAGATCGTCAAGGCGTTCGAGCCGTACTACGGGCGCACCGTCGCACCGCCGACTGACCCGAACCTGCTGTTCGACACGCGCCGCCGGCTCGACGACTACGACGTGCTCCGGCCCGACGAGATAGCGGCGACCGTCGCCGTCCTGCTGTCCGCCGCCGATCCCAAGGCGCATGGTGGCGTGTATGCGCTGCTGGACGCGGCGGTCGAGCGGTTCCGCGTGCTGGACGAAGAGAGTGGGCTCGCGTTCAAGGACGCGCTCGACAAGTTCGTGCGCACCTACTCGTTCCTGTCGCAGGTTGTGTCGTTCACCGACTCCAAGCTTGAGCGCGACTACGTCTACTGCCGGGCACTCGCCGCCAAGCTGCGCGACGCCGCCAGCGTCGAACGTCTCGACCTCGGCGAAGAGGTGGAGCTCACCCACCTCAAGACCGAGATGACGTTCGAAGGATCGCTATCACTCGACGCGGACACTGGCGAGGTGACGACCATCTTCGGCGAGGGCTCCGGACGCCAGCAGCCGCCGCCGGTTGAGCCACTCTCCGAGATCGTCGCCGAGCTCAACCAGCGGTTCGGCCTCAACCTCAACGAACGCGACCAGCTCTTACTCGACCAGTTCGAAGAAACGTGGCTCTCCGACACCGACGTCGTCGCGCAAGCGCGAACCAACACACTCGGTAACTTCCGCCTCGTCTTCGACAACCGGTTCCTCGACACCGTCGTGGCCCGCATGGACGACAACGAAGCCATCTTCAAACGCATCCTCGACGACGAGGCCTTCCGACAAGTGTTGATGGACCTCTATGCCCGCAAGGTCTACCGGCGCGCGCGCAAACCGACCTGAGCCGCAAAGCCGACCCCTTTGCGATTTGGCGCAGCGATCCGAACGGCCACGCCGTGCCTGGCCGTGGTGGTCACGTCCCAGCTACCGCGCTTGACGCAATGCGCTGTCCGCGAAGCGCTCTGTCGACCGCGCGGTCAGCGAGTTCGTGAGTCTGCACCAGTAGGCCGCCGTACACGTCGACGGTGATCTGGATGCTTTTGTGGCCGAGGCGGCTCTGGACGGCTGGCAGCGGCACTCCGGCCGAGATCAGCCATGCGGCGTGAGTGTGGCGCAGGTCGTGGAACCGCGGCGACTTGCCGAGCCCTCGCTTCCGAGCTAGCTTCACCGCGGGCTGCCAACGCGCCTCGTACCAGTTCCCCTGGTCAAGCCGACAACCCCGCGGCGACGCGAACACCAGGTCGTCGCCGAGTCGCCCTTCGACCACCTCGCTCAGCCCGGTGGCCACCGCCGGCGACAGGGTGATTCGGCGCCGTGACTCCCGGGTCTTCGGCTTGCCGAGGTAGAAGCGGCCGTGCTGCTCGACCGCGAACTCACCCTTGCCGTTCCGCTTCCACGCCCGCCGAACCGTGAGCGTCGGCACATCCGCGTCGAGCACGAGGTCTTTGACCTTCAGCGCGGTCAACTCGCCCCACCGAAGGCCGGTGCCAACCGCCACGAGCACGAGCTGCTTGGAGTCGTCGTCCATGCAGTCGTAGAGCAGCCGGAACTCGGCCTCGGTGAGGAAGACCTTGTCGTCGTCGTCCTCGGTGTCGTCGTCGAGCGGCGGGAGGCTCACGCCGTCGCACGGGTTGCGGTCGATCAGCCCTTTACGAACCCCGCTCTTGAAGATCGCGGAGAGCAGCCCGTGATAGTTGGCGATCGTCTTCGGGCTCGCCCCGACCCGCCGTCGAGCGTTGATCCAGTCCCGATCGTCGTCCGAGGTCACGTTCTGCAGCGTCGGCTCGACGCCCTTGACCTCCGCGAGCCACACCACGAGCGCCTTCACCTGGTTGAGGTAGCGCGTCTGCGTGTCGGGCCCGGCGCTCGTCAGCCGCCGCACGTAGGCCGTCCCGAAGTCGATCAGGAGGTCGGCCGCCGCGTCCTCGTCGAGAACGGGTGGCGCGCCGTATCCCCAGCCCTTGACCCAGCCCTCCGGCCACAGGTGCCCGTGCGCCTCGACCTGGCTCTGGAACTTCGCCGCCGCCCGCTTGTCGTCGAAGGTCTCCGACTGCCACGGACCCGAGCCGGCCAAGCGCCACTGCACCCGGTGAGCGACCGTTCCGTCCTTGCGCCGCCGCGCCACAAGGGTCGCCATCTGCCGCCTCCCAAGATCAACTGATGCCACGTTGATGCCATGGAGGCGACGTTACGAACCCGATCCGACAGAAACCGCAGGTCAACTGCTATCTGTGGATGGTGGGCGAGGGGGGAGTTGAACCCCCACGTCCTTACGGACACACGGACCTGAACCGTGCGCGTCTGCCATTCCGCCACTCGCCCGAAGCACCGCGGCTGGCAGAACAGTGAGCGGACGCCGGTAATCCCCGGGCGCCCACGCATCGCGTGCCGCAGCGAGCGCCAAGCGTAGCAGGGGGTACACACCCACTGCTCGAGCGCGACAGGGGCGGGGATGCCCTCTGTAGCATCACACGCAGGATCGGCCGAGCGTCCAGCGCAGAAGGAGGTTCCGTGGGAGTGCTCCAGCGCTTCGAGCGCCGGCTCGGCGGCCTCGTCGAGGGCCTTTTCGCGCGGGCGTTCAAGTCTGAGGTGCAGCCCGTCGAGGTGGCCGCGGCGCTCCAGCGCGAACTCGACGATCAGGCCGCCGTGGTCGGCCGCGACCGCACTCTGGTCCCTAACCACTTCGTGGTCGAGCTCGGCGATCATGACCACGACCGCCTCGCCCCCTACGCCGACCCGCTCACGGCCGAGCTGTCCGCCATGGTCCGCGAGCACGCCGACGAGCAGCGCTACACCTTCGTCGGGCCGGTACAGGTCGAGCTCCGGCACACGCCGTCCCTCGACACCGGGGTGTTTCACGTCCGCAGCGACGTCCTCACCGGGCCCGACTCCGAGCCGGTCTCGCTCGCGTCGGTCGCCGCCCAGCAACCCGGCGTCCGCCCAGCCGTGCCCCCCGACGCAGCGCCCGCGAGCCCGCCGCTCGCCGGCCCGAGCCCGGACGACGCGTGGGCGGCCGATCCAGCCCTGACCACCGCACTTCCCCGGGTCCAGCAACCGCCGCCGGTGTACGGCCGCCTGCTGGTGCGCGAAGGCAAGCACGCCGAGTACTGGGTCGAGCTGCGGCGCCCGGTGACCGTCATCGGCCGGGGGTCGGAGGCCGACGTCCGCGTCACCGACCAGGCCGTCTCGCGCCGCCACGCGGAGCTCCACCTCGAGAGTGGCGCGCCCGTCCTGACCGATCTCCAGTCGACGAACGGCACCACGCTCAACGGCTCGCGCGTCGAAACCGCGCCGCTGGCCGACGGCGACCAGATCGGTCTCGGCGAGACGGTGCTGATCTTCCAGACCGCCCGGCGACCCGGCAGCTCCGGCACCCCGGGAAGCCCCGGCAGCGCCGGCAACTCCGCCACCCCTGGAAGCTCCAACGCCCCCGGCAACCCTGGCTACGGCCCGACCGGCACCCACGGCTGAGCGAGCGATGTCGGAACTCTCGCTGTTCTTGCTGCGGGTCGGCTTTCTCGCCTTGCTCTGGATCTTCATCATCGTCGCGTTCGGCATCGTGCGCTCCGATCTTGCGGGCAATCCGCAGGCGCGAGTGCCCCGACCTCAATCGAAGAAGGCCGCGAAGAAGGCGGCGAAGCGGCCCGGTGGCGGCGCGCGCAAGGCACCCCGCAAGCTCGTCGTCGTCTCGGGGGCGCTGACCGGCACCAGCATCAACCTCGGCAGCTCGCCCGTGACCATCGGCCGGGCGAACGACTCCACCCTGGTGCTCACCGACGACTACGCCTCCAACCGGCACGCCCGGCTCTTCCCGCGCGACGGCGAGTGGTTCGTGGAAGATATGGGATCGACCAACGGCACGTTCCTCGACCGGGTGAAGGTGACCCAGCCGACCACCGTGCCGCCGCGGATGCCGATCCGGATCGGCAAGACCGTGCTGGAGCTACGCCGGTGACGCTCACCCTGCGTTACGCGGCGCGCTCCGACGTCGGGCTCATCCGCTCGACCAACGAGGACGCCGTCTACGCCGGCCCGCGACTGCTCGCGGTCGCCGACGGCATGGGTGGTCACGCTGCGGGCGATGTCGCGAGCGCCGTCGCCATCGCCACCCTCGCGCCGCTGGACGACGACGAGCCCCCCGCCGACCTCCTCAGCGCGCTCGACCACGCGATCCGGCAGGCGAACGACCAGTTGCGCCTGATGATGGAGGCCGACAGCGAGCTCGACGGCATGGGCACGACCCTCACCGCACTGTTGTGGTCCGGCGGCCGGGTCGGGCTCGCCCACATCGGCGACTCCCGCGCGTACTTGCTGCGCGACGGCGAGCTGGCACAGATCACCGACGATCACACGCTCGTGCAGCATCTGGTCAACGAAGGCCAGCTCGACGAGGCCGACATCCCCACGCATCCGCAGCGTTCTGTGATTCTGCGCGTGCTCAACGGCCGGCTGGAGGACGTCGCCGACCTCTCCGTTCGCGACGTCCGAGCGGGCGACCGCTTCCTGCTGTGCAGCGACGGGCTTTCCGGCGTCGTGAGCAAGCAGACGTTGCGCGAGACCCTCGACATCGCCGACCCGCAAGAGGCCGTCGACGCGCTGGTCGAGCTGGCGCTGCGCGGCGGCGCACCCGACAACGTCACCTGCATCGTCTGCGACGTCGTCGAATCCGACGACGTGGTGGGCGAACCCGTCGTCGGTGGTTCGGCGGCCGACGAGGCCGATGTGTCTCAACCCTCCGCCGCCACGGCTGCCGGGCGCGCAGCAGCGCTACGCGGTCACCGCCGCCCGCAGATTCGGCGCTACTTCTTCCCCGACGACACCCCGCGCCGGCGTTGGCGCGGGCCGCTCCTGGTGCTCGTCCTGCTCGCACTCGTCGCGGGTGCGCTGTTCGGCGGCACCTGGTTCTACTCCCAGCATCAGTACTACGTCGGCAGCGACGGCACGCACGTCGTCGTCTATCGCGGCATCAAGGGCAGCATCCTGGGGCTCGACTTCTCGACGCCGATCGAGCGGACGTCGGTGGAGGTCGCCGCGCTCCCCGCCTATCAACGCGAACACGTCACCGACACCATCCAGGCCGGCAGCCGCGCCGGGGCCGAACGGATCGTCGCGCAGTTGCGACAGGCCGCCGAGCCGGCAACCCCCAGCCAGCAACCATCGAGCCCGCCACCATCGAGCAGCACCTCTCCCTTCAGCTCGCCTCCGTCGGCATTTCCCGGGACGACGAGCCCGCCAACATCGGTAGCGACGCCGTGACGTCGACCACCGCAACCGGCATCGTGAAAGCCATCAAGCCGCGCCGGCCACGCACGAGGCGCGGTGTCGAGCTTGCGATGCTGCTTTTCGCCGTCCTCATCGCATTGGCGGCATACGCGATCGTCGGGCTCACTCGTTCGCACAAGCTGCCCCCCGACACGCTCACCTACGGCCTCGGGCTCGGCGCGCTCGTGCTGGTCGCGCACCTGGCGGTCAGGCGCTTCGCGTCGTATGCAGACCCGCTGCTGCTGCCGTGCGCCGCGCTGTTGAACGGTCTTGGGCTCGTGCTCATCCATCGCCTCGACATCGTCTCGCCGAAGGCGCAACGCTCCGACGCCACGTTGCAACTCGCCTGGAGTGCGATCGGCATCTTCGCGTTCATCATCGTGCTCATCGTCGTCCGTGACCACCGCCGCCTGCAGCGCTACACCTACACCTCGATGCTTGTCGGGCTCCTGCTGCTTGCCATCCCGTCGATTCTGCCGGCGCGGTTCAGTGAGGTGAACGGCGCGCGCAACTGGATCAGGTTCGCCGGGTTCTCCATCCAGCCCGGCGAGTTCGCCAAGGTGCTGCTCGTCGTCTTCGTTGCCGGATTCCTGGTTGCGAAGCGAGACGCGCTGGCGCTCGCGAGCCGACACGTAGCAGGCATCGACCTGCCCCGGGGCCGAGACCTCGGGCCGGTTCTGCTCGCCTGGCTGGTCAGCATCGGGTTGCTCGTCCGCGGTCGCGACCTCGGCATGTCGATGCTCTTCTTCGGCTTCTTCGTCATCATGCTCTACGTCGCCACCGAACGGCTTTCGTGGGTCATCATCGGGGTCGGCCTGTTCGCGGGCGGAACCTACGTCGCCTACCACCTGTTCGCGCACGTGCGCGAACGTTTCGAAATCTGGCTGCACCCGTTCAAGTACGCGCAGACTTCGGGCTACCAGCTCGTGCAGGCGCTCTACGGGTTCTCCGCCGGCGGGCTATTCGGCACCGGGCTCGGTAACGGGCGCCCCGACATCGTGCCGTTCGCCAAGAGCGACTTCATCGTCGCGACGATCGGCGAAGAACTCGGGCTCACCGGCCTCACCGCGATCCTGTTGGTCTACGTCGTCCTCGTGACTCGCGGCATCCGCACGTCGCTGTCGGTGCGCGACTCGTTCGGCAAGCTGCTGGCCACCGGTCTTGCGGTTTCTCTCGGCGTCCAGGTGTTCGTCGTCGTGGGCGGTGTGATGCGACTCATTCCGCTGACCGGCATCACCACCCCCTTCCTCTCCTACGGCGGCTCGTCGCTGGTTTCCAACTGGGCGCTTGTCGCGTTGCTGCTGCGGATAAGCGATGCCGGACGCCGTCCGGCGCCGACCGGCCCGCGGCCCGACGAAGCGATGACCCAGGTGGTGCGGCTATGAACCGGCCGATCCGGCGCGTGGCGCTGGCGACGCTGCTGCTGTTCGCCGTTCTTCTCGTCAACGCCAACGTCGTGCAGTTCGCCGACGCCAAGAAGCTGCGCGACAAGCCCGGCAACACTCGCACGCTGTACTCGCAGTACGACCGTAAGCGCGGCGACATCGTCACCTCCGATGGCGCGATCATCGTGTCGTCGCAACCGACGAACGACGCCCTCAAGTACTTGCGCACCTACACGGACGGCTCGAGGTACGCGCCGGTGACCGGCTTCTACTCGATCGTCTACGGAGCCAGCGGGATCGAGAGCGCCGAGAACTCGATTCTCGCCGGCACCGACGACCGGCTGTTCGTGCGACAGCTGTCCAACCTCATCACCGGCCGCAACCCGCAAGGCGGCAGCGTCGTCTTGACCATCGACCCGCTGCTCCAACAAACCGCGTACGACGCGCTGAAGGGCCGCAAGGGCGCGGTCGTCGCCGTCGACCCGAGCACCGGCGCGATCCTCGCGCTCGTCTCCTCACCGTCGTACGACCCGAACTCGCTGTCGGCCCACGACGAGTCGGTGGTGAAGAAGGCCTGGACCACGCTCAACGCCGACCCCAGCCAGCCGATGCTCGACCGCGCGCTGAGCCAGACCTATCCGCCAGGTTCCACGTTCAAGCTGATAACGGCAGCGGCGGCACTGTCGAGCGGGAGCTACAACCCGCAATCGCAGATCCCGGCGCCGGCGACGCTGCCATATCCGAACTCGTCGCTGTCGTTGAAGAACTTCGCCGGCGAGAGCTGCAGCAACAACGGCCAGACGACGCTGATCCAAGCGCTGACCATCTCCTGTAACACCGCTTTCGGTTCCCTCGGCGAGACCCTCGGCCAGGACGCCCTGCGCCGCCAAGCCGACGCGTTCGGCTTCGACTCCACGTTCACGGTGCCCATCAAGTCGGCAACCAGCGTCTTCCCCACCGGGCTGGACGACGCGCAAACGATCCAATCGGCGATCGGCCAGTACAACGTGCGCGCCACCCCGCTTCAGATGGCCATGGTCGCCGCCGCCATCGCCAACGGCGGCGTCCTCATGAAGCCCTACCTCGTCCAGCAACTCGTCGCCCCGAACGTGACCCCCATCGACACCACCAAGCCGACGACTATCCGGCAAGCGGTGTCGCCCGACGTGGCCGCCGAGCTCACCCAGATGATGAAGAACGTCGTCGCGCACGGCACCGGGACCACCGTGCAGATCCCCGGCGTCGAGGTAGCCGGGAAGACCGGGACGGCGGAAAACGTGCCCGGCAAGCCGCCGCACGCGTGGTTCGTCGCATTCGCTCCCGCCGCCCAAGCGAAGATCGCGGTCGCCGTGGTGGTCGAGAACGGCGGTGGCGTGAACGACGCCACCGGAGCCACCGTTGCCGGCCCGATTGCGAAAGCTGTCCTTCAGGCAGCACTAAAGGAACAACCATGACGCGCTTGGCCGACCGAGGGAACCGGCAATGGGCTGTTGCCCCCGGTACCGTGTGCAGCGGGTCGTGCGACAGGCCGGCTGACCGCCGTCCTGCGTCGACCATGACGGAGAGGGTCCAAGCGCATGACTGAGCCACGACGGCTCGGCGATCGCTACGAGCTCGGCGAAGTGCTCGGCTACGGGGGCATGGCCGAGGTTCATCGCGGTCGCGACGTTCGACTCGGCCGTGACGTCGCCATCAAGACGCTGCGCGTCGACCTCTCCCGCGAGCAGACGTTCCAGAACCGGTTCCGCCGCGAGGCGCAGTCAGCCGCCGCGCTCAACCACCCCTCGATCGTCGCCGTCTACGACACCGGCGAGAGCGTCCTGGACGGCGTCCCGGTGCCCTACATCGTCATGGAATACGTGGCCGGGCGGACCCTGCGCGACGTCCTGCGGCTGGAGCCGCACATCATGCCGACCCGGGCGCTCGAGATCGTCTCCGCCGTGCTGAAAGCACTCGATTACAGCCACCGCAACGGCATCGTCCACCGTGACATCAAGCCGGGCAACGTCATGCTCACGCAGAGTGGCGACGTCAAGGTCATGGACTTCGGCATCGCGCGAGCCGTGGCGGAATCCAGCGTCACCGTCACTCAGACCGCCGCCGTGATCGGTACCGCGCAGTACCTGTCGCCGGAACAAGCCCGCGGCGAGCCGGTCGACCCGCGCAGCGACATCTACTCCACCGGCTGCCTGCTGTACGAACTTCTCGCCGGCACGCCGCCGTTCACCGGCGACTCGGCGGTCGCCGTCGCCTACCAGCACGTACGCGAGGACCCCATCCCGCCGTCGCGCCTCAACGCCGACGTCAGCCCGGCACTCGACTCGATCGTCCTCAAGGCGATGGCGAAGAACCCCGCCAACCGCTACCAGACCGCGGGTGAGATGCGCGACGACATCGAACGCGCGCTCGCCGGCCGGCCCGTGCAGGCGACCCCCATCCTCACCGATCCGACCGTGCAGATGGCGCCGCTGGCAGGCGACCCGCCCCAGCGCCGCCAGCCGCGCGGGCGGCGCAGCCTGACCTATGTGTTGCTCGGCCTCGTGGCGATCGCGCTGCTGGTCGGAGTCGGGCTGCTCGTCCGGCAGGCACTGACGACCAAGCACGGCCCGACCAGCGTCAAGGTGCCGACCGTCAGGCAGAAATCGCAGGCGGACGCCGAAGCGGCGCTGCGCGGTGCCGGGTTCAAGACGTCGGTCACCATGCAGCCGAACGGCACCGTGCAGAAGGGCATCGTCTTCGACCAGAGCCCGCCGGCGGGCACCATGCTCGTCATCGACTCGACGGTGACCATCGTCGTGTCTTCCGGGCCGAGCTCGGTGGGCGTCCCCAACCTGAAGGGCAAGTCCCTCTCCGACGCCAAGACGACCCTGCAGCAGGAGAAACTCAAGCTCGGGAAGGTCCAAAAGCAAGACTCCCAACAGCCCGCCGACACGGTTCTCGACCAGACACCACAGCCCGGGCAGAACATCAGCGCCGGGCAGGCGGTCGACGTCGTCGTGGCCAGCGGCACCGGCACCGTGCCCGACGTCCGCGGAGTTCCCGCCGACCAAGCGGAGACCGAACTCACCAACGCCGGCTACCGCTTCCAGGTGCAACCGCAGGCGAGCACGTCGGTGCAGGAGAACTACGTCATCAACCAGCTTCCCGGTCACGACACGAAGGCGAAGATCGGCAGCACCGTGACGCTGTTCGTCTCGTCGGGTGCACCGACCCCGCCGCCGTCCACGCCGCCACCGTCGTCGACCGCACCGTCGTCGCCGGCAGCGAGTTCGCCCGGCACGACGAAGGCACCGCCCTCGGGGAGCCCTGGCCAGTAGCCGCTAGAGGGGTGCCCGGATGCCTTCGGCGCGGGCGACCGCCTCCGGGTCACCGCAGCGCAGCAGCCAGTTCGCGAGCATCCGGTGGCCGCCCTGGGTCAGCACCGACTCCGGGTGGAACTGCACGCCTTCGACGTCGAGGCTGCGGTGCCGCATCGCCATCACCACACCGGAAAGCGTGCGACCGGTGACCTCCAGGACGTCGGGCAGCACGGTTTCGTCGACGGCGAGCGAGTGGTACCTGGTCGCGGTAAAGGGGCTCGGCAATCCGGCGAGCACTCCCGCGCCGTCGTGGACCACCTCGCTGGTACGCCCGTGCAGCAGCTCCGGCGCCCGGCTGACGACACCGCCGTAGGCGACGGCGATCGCCTGGTGACCGAGGCACACACCGAAAATCGGCACCTGCCCGCCGACCTCCTGGACCAACTCGACGCAAACCCCGGCGTCTTCGGGAGTTCCAGGCCCCGGGCTGAGGAGCACGCCGTCGAACTCCAGCGCGTCGGCCGGCTTCAGCTGGTCGTTGCGCAACACGACGCAGCTGACCCCGAGCTGGCCCAGGTACTGCACCAGGTTGAACACGAAGCTGTCGTAGTTGTCGACGACCAGGATGCGCACCGGCAGATCTTCGCAGATTCGCGCCGCGCGCGCCGCCGGACTATGGGGTGCTGCTCGCCGAGGGACTCGACGGCACCGAGCTCGAGTTGCTGAACGTCGGCGAGTTGACCGTGACTTCGTTCCAGGGCAACCGCGGTTCGACCCACGGGAAGACGAAGAACAACAACACGGCGAGGACGACGACAGCCAGCGCCGCCATGCCGGCCGCCTTCTCGAAGCGATTCCCGGGCAGCACCCGCCACAGCCAGCCGTACATCTCAGCCCTGCTTCAGCGCCGGCGGCAGGCCCGCCGACTTCGGTAGCGCCGACTCGAGCGTGCCGTGCACGACGAGGCGATGGGAGGCGGAGTACTTCGGCGTACAGGTCGTCAACGTGATCAGCGCCTCGTTGGGCTTGGCCTTCGGCTTGTTCGGCACCGGAAGGATCACGGCCACATCGGTCGGCAACACGGTCTCCATGTTGGTGACGCGATAGGTGTACCAGCTGTCGGCCGTCTCGATCACGATCGCGTCACCGACCTGCAAGGTGTCGAGCCCGTTGAACGGCGCGAGGTAGGTCGTGCGGTGCCCCGACACGACGAAGTTGCCGAGCTGGCCCGGCATCGCGGTACCCGGGTAGTGTCCCGGGCCCTTCTTCAGGTCGGCGGTCGACACGCCCTCGACGACGGCGTAGGAGTAGCCGCTGCCGAGCCGCGGGATCTTGATGATCGCGATCGCGTCGCCGGGCACGACGTCGGGAACCGCTGCGGACGGTGTGGCGCTGGGTGACGCGCTCGCGGACGCGCTCTCCGACGCCGGCGGCACTACCGGCAAGGTGGGCTGGGCCCATGCCGTCGTGAGCTGCTTCTTCAGGTTGCTCTGCTCCTGGGCGGTGTACAGGCCGGTGAACCAGAGCTCGTAACCGACGAACAGCAAGATCACCACGCCGAGGGTGATCAGCACCTCACCGAGCACGCCCAAGACCCGGTGCATGCGCCACGGCATCGCCACCCGGTGCGCGCCCGCAGTCACGGTGCCGACCCCGCTGCCGACCCCGCTGCCGACCCCGCTGCCGACCCCGCTGCCGAGCCGGACGCGACCGGGGCGACCGGCGTCCGCGGTGGCGTCGACGCCTCCGACGAGGCCGAACTCGGCACGTGGGCAGCCGACAGCGCCAACGCCCCCGTGTACGCCGGTGCGGTGATGTCCGATTCGGCCTTGACCTTGAACCCCAGGTGGTACACGTCGACGTACTGCTTGTAGATGACGACGTCGGGGGCCGTCTCGAGCGACGAGCGCAGCTGCCCCGGATCGCCGATCGCCGAGATCACGTACGGCGGCGAGTACACGATGCCCTGAAGCAGCAAGGTGTTGCCGACGCACCGCACCGCGCTCGTCGAGATCACCCGC
Source organism: uncultured Actinomycetes bacterium (assembly GCA_963782965.1). GTDB lineage: Bacteria > Actinomycetota > Actinomycetes > Acidothermales > Acidothermaceae > CAWALV01. The sequence goes on along the minus strand of CAWALV010000002.1, from coordinate 291,391 downwards.
TGGCCCTGCAGCGTCATCGCCTCCGCCCCGCCGGCCCACAGCGCGTTCACCACCGCTTGAACGTCTTGCTGGTGGACGACGAGGTAGTCGGGTGGGATCGAGCTCTTGGTGCTGCCGGGCAGCGGAGGGGCGTCGTCGAGGGCGACCGTCAGCCCCGGCCCGTGGACGGCGGTGAGTCCCGCGCCGGCCTGCCATGCGGCGGCTTCGTCCCTGGCGCTTGCCACCCGCGAGTCGCGTTTCGCCGTCGCGGAGGTCGCTGCCTGCACCTGTTGCTGCAACGCGTCGAGCTGGGACTGCTGGTGTCGCACCGATTCCTGCGCCCGGCCGGCCAGGCTCTTCAGGTCGTCACGACCCGTCACGCGCAGATCGACCCCGTGCGAGGTGGCTGCCGAGGCAGAGAACAACAGGCCGGCGAGGACGGCGACCATGGGCACGCCCAGCCGCCAACCGGCTCTCGCCCTCACCCGTCGTCCCTTTCGTGCTGTGTTGGTGTTCGCCGGCGCTGCGCCGTCCGTGGTGAACGCTGCACGTCCGCAAAACACGCATCGTTCGATACAGCTACGCTAACGGGTGGCGACGCCCGGGGCGTGAAGTCTGCGCGCGTCGTCGCGACACCCGCGGTGCCGTCCGACAAGCCGACACCGCCCGACACCGTGAAAGGTCACCCGTGCCGAAGTCCCGCGTGCGAAAGACCGCGGTCTACACGCCACCCCCCGCCCGATCTGCCAAGAAGCGAGTCAGCCCGCCCTGGGTCGCTCCGACGATGGTCTCGCTCATGGTGGTCGGCGTCGTGTGGCTGGTGATCGGTTACGTGACGCAGTACGCGTTCCCCGGCATGAGCGCCCTCGGCGGGCAGGGCGGCAACCTGATCGAGGGCTTCGCGCTCCTCGTCCTCGGCCTGGGCCTCGCCACCCAGTGGCGCTAGCGCGCTGCATCGCTCCGGCGCCGGCGCCCAGGCCGCCCGGTCTTACACCCGTGTAGTTCCTCCACAGCGGTTGTCCACAGTGGGGACAACGGCCTCGACCGTCAGCCGTGCAGCAGACCGTCAGCCGTGCAGCAGTTGGTGCGTGCGCAGCACCACGCCCGCGACGATGACCGCCGCGACGGCGAGCGACGAGGCGACCTGGCTCGGCACCCGCCACTGCCGCGGCACGTACACCCAGGCGGCCATCAACCCGCTGCCCGCGATCAACCCGCCGACGTGCCCCTGCCAGCTGATGTGGGCGATGGCGAAGGTCAGCACGAGGTTCGCGACGATCGTGATCCCGATCGGTCGAATGTCGAATCGGAGCTTTCGACCAGCGATGAAGAGGGCTCCGAACAGGCCGAAGATGGCACCCGAGGCGCCGACGGTCATCGTCCGGGGGCCGGCCCAGGCGTAGGCGAGCGTCGAGCCCGCGAAACCGGCCAGGAAGTACAGCACGGTGAACCGCACCCGGCCGAGCATCGCTTCCAGCGGTGGCCCGACGACGAACAGCGCCCACATGTTGAACAAGATGTGGGTGATCCCGGCGTGCAGGAACATCGAGGTGAGCAGCCGGTAGTACTCGCCGTGGGCGACGCCTGCGTAGGGCGAGGCGAACGGTGTGTCACCCCACAGCGCGTATTTCAGTTCGAAGGTGGAGGAGGACTGCTCGATCCCGAACATGATCACGTTGATCGCGATCAGCGTGTAGGTGACGATGCTCTGGTTCGGGTGCACTCGGCCGCCGAGCGGCGTCCGGGCTACCCGCTGCCCTTGGTTCGCCTCGCGCACGCAGTCCTTGCATTGGAAGCCGACCGAGGCCTGCACCATGCAGTCAGGGCAGATCGGCCGCTCGCAACGCACGCACGCGAGGTAGGTCTCCCGGTCGGGATGGCGATAGCAACGCGGGGTGGCGTCGGTCGTCGTCAGGTGGACCGCCGGTCGATTGTGACCGACTCGACGACGATGTCGGTGCGTGGGCGATCCTGCGCCGCGGTGGGTGCCTGGGCGATCGCATCGACGACTTCTGTGCCGCTCGTCACCTCGCCGAAGATCGTGTGCTTGCGGTTCAGCCACGCCGTCGGTGCGACGGTGATGAAGAACTGGGAGCCGTTCGTGTTCGGCCCGGCATTCGCCATCGCCAGCAGGTAGGGCCGGTCGAAGCCCAGATCGGGGTGCGGCTCGTCGGCGAAGGTGTAACCCGGCCCACCGCGCCCGCTGCCGAGCGGGTCGCCGCCCTGGATCATGAAACCCGGGATCACCCGGTGGAAGATCGTGCCGTTGTACAGCGGCTCGGTGGTCTTGGCGCCGGTGCGCGGGTCGGTCCACTCCCGGGCGCCTTCGGCGAGCTCGACGAAGTTGCGCACCGTCTTGGGCGCCTGGTCGGGGAACAGGCGGATCTCGATGTCGCCCTTGTTCGTGTGCAGGGTCGCGAAGGTCTCGTCGGCCACGATCGGTGGTTCCTCCCAGTCGGGTGAAGTGCGATAGGCAGCGTTCGAATCATCTTCCCACGCGACACCGGCACCGGCTCGGACGTACGGTTAGGTTACCGACCTTGAGCCGGTTCGTTGGTTGCACGCTCCTGCGCCCGGGAAGAAGCGGGCCACGCGCGCAGACACGCGACCGTACAGACGGAGGTGCGCATGACCGGGGTCACTCCCGCTACGAAGCTCGCCGGCACGGCCGCGACCGGGCTGACCGTGGCTCGCAAGTTCGCCGACGAGAAGATGAAGACCTACGCCAATCCGGCCGCCCGCAAGGCGGCGAAGGAAGCGGCTACCGAGGCAGCCAAGCGGGCGGCCGCCGAAACCAGTCGGCAGGTAGAAAACATGCGCCACGTCGTCCAGGAGAAGGTCGTCCCGTTCGCCACGGCCAACTTCGAGAACGCGATGGTGGTATCTGAGCCGGCCCGGCGCGAGGCGCTGCGCCGTGGGAAGTTGGCTGCTGCCGCCCTGCGCGGCGCCGACGGCATGATCATGGTCAAGAAGCGCCGGCGCTGGCCGGTCGCCATCCTGTTCCTCGGTGTCGGCAGCGCGGTGGGCGCGGCAGTGGCGTGGCTCACCCAAGCCGGCAAACCGGTCGAGATCACTCCATACCCGATGCAGACGACGAGCGTCGACGGCGGCATGGGCGCAGCCGCCGAAACCTCTGCGGAGGAGCACCCCGAGTAGCCCCGCGGGCGAGTGCGCCGGCCAACCGCGGCGGGGTCAGTGCCCCACCGCGGTGCTGGGGCGCATCGGGTCGGAGGCGAACGAGGTCATGCCCTCGCGCCAGGTGATCCGGGCCTGGAACCCGAGCCGACGAGCCGCCTTCTCCGGTGCGGCGACGATATGCCGGACGTCGCCCAAGCGGTACCCGCCGGTGACGATCGGCTCCGGCCCTGCACAGGCACGTGCCAACGACCGGGCTACGTCGCCGATGGTGCAGGGCACGCCGCTCGCGATGTTGTACACCTCGAACCCGCCGGCCGTACCGCCGCTCGAGCCGCCGCTCGAGCCGCCGCTCGAGCCGCCGTTCTGACCGCCTGACAGCACAGCCAGCAACGCCAACGCGTTCGCCCGCGCGACGTCGGCGACGTGTACGAAGTCGCGCAACTGGCCGCCGTCCTCGAAGACCTGCGGCGCGTTCCCGGCCGCGAGCGCCGACCGGAACAGCGCCGCGACGCCGGAGTACGGGGTGTCGCGCGGCATGCCCGGCCCGTAGACGTTGTGGTAGCGCAGGGCGATCGCCGTGGACGACGTCTCCCGGGCCCACGCACGGACCAGATGCTCCTGCGCGGTCTTCGTCGCCGCATACACGTTGCGCGGATCAAGCGGCGCGTCCTCCGGCACCCGCACCACGCTCAGCGAGCACCCGCATCGTGGGCAGGTGGGTTCGAACCGGCCGGCGCGCAGGTCGGTTTCGGCGCGTGGCCGCGGTGCGACCAGCCCGTCGGTTGGGCACTCGTAGCGACCCTCGCCGTAGACCACCATCGACGAAGCGACCACCAGCCGACCGATGCCGGCCCGGGTCATCCTTGCAAGGAGGACGGCGGTCGCGAAGTCGTTGCAGGAGACGTAGTCGGGAAGGTCGGAGATGTCCTTGCCGAGCCCGACCATCGCTGCCTGATGGCAGACGGCGTCGACGCCACGTAGTGCTGTGTCGAGCGTCGCCGTGTCGCGAAGGTCGGCACGGACGAACTCCACGGCGTCCGGTAGCGCGGGCTGCGCTCGCTGGCCATGGGCCGCAGGCAGCAACGCGTCGAACGCGACGACCTCGTGCCCGTCGGCGACCAGCGCCGCCGCGACGTGCGACCCGATGAAACCGGCGCCCCCGGTGAGCAGGATCCGCACAGCTAACCCTTCCGCCTGGCTCGGACCACCGCGACGCTCGCGCAAACGAGCGTCACGACCCAGACGCTCGCCAGGACGAGCAGCAGGTTGCGCGCATACGGCAACGGCAGCAGCGAACGGTTGTCGGGATAGTTCTGCTTGCCCGCACCGAAAACGGCGACCAGGCCCACGGCGAGCACCGCCCCGGTCACGATCAGCCCGGCCTGGACCGCCGCGCGTGCCGCCTTCGGCACGAACCGGACGACGAGGAACCCGGCGAGCGCAATCGTCGGCGCGAGGAGCAGATCGTGGACGAGAGCCGAACCGACCAGCCAGGTTGCCCAACGCCGTGGCAGGGTGTCTCGCGGATGACCCAGGATGCCGTGGATCGCGATGCCGATCAGCGCCAGCCCGGCCGCGCCCAGCGCGAGGCGGCCCAGCATGACGCGACCCGGCATGACGCGACCCGGCATGACGCGACCCGGCATGACGCGACTCGGCATGACGCGACCCGGCACTGAGCGACCCAGCACGATACGCCTCACCCGAGCCGTCACTCGACCTCCAGCATGTGCACCCACTTCGTCTGCAACACCCCTGGTCGATCGGGTGCGATCAGCCGGCAGGGGTAGCCGTGGTCGACGTCGAGCTCGGCGCCGTTCAGCGACACGGCCAGCAAAGCCAGTTCGTCGCGGGCCGCATCTGGCTCGAGAAACGAGACGCGATATCGGCCGTACCGCTGCAACGACACCACGCGCACGCGAGCACCGGCGGGAGCACCCGCCTGGTCGAGCAGCAGCGGAATGCTCACCCCACTCCACGTCGCCTGGGCACTCCAACCCTCGACGCAGGCGATCGGTAGCTGTGCTGTCCGTTGTGGCAGGCCGCGCAGCTGCTCGAGGCTGAGCGACAACGGACTCGTAACGCGCCCGACGACAGCCAGCCGATAGGTCGAGCTGCGTGCGGTCGTGCGCACGCCTGCGGAACGAGCCGTCTTGTTGATGGGCAGGCTCTGCGGGCCGATGTCGGGCCGCCGTGGCCCGAGCACGTCGAGCGAAGAGAGCGGCCGCAGCGTCTCGCCAACCGTGACAGCGGCCACCGTCGTCATTGCCCCGCCCACGGCGAGCAGCAACCCGCGCCGGCTCAACCCGGCACCCGCAGACGCCGGTACCGCCCCCGGGGCAGCGCCGGCGCCGGGCTCGACATCGACATCGACATCGGGCTCGACATCGACATCGGGCTTGAGGTCGGCGTCGGGCTCAGCCGCGAGCGTCGGGTCGGCGAGCCGGGACCGCCAACCCGCGCTGATCTGCGGCCACTTCACCGCGACGTGCAACAAGACCGCACCGGCGAGCAGCCACGCCGTCCAGTAATGCGTCGTGGTGAAGAAGAACCGCCACGGATACCAGTAGAAGATGTTCGTCAGACCACTGAAGAGCTGCAACACGGCAGCGCCGACCAGGAGCAGCACCGAGAGCCGCTCGAGTGCGTGCACCACCCCGCGCACGGGCGGCCATTGCCACAGCCGCGGATACACCGACCACAGTTTCGCGAGCAGCAGCGGTATGCAGGCGAGCCCGGTAACGACATGCAATCCCTGGGTGAACCGGTAGAGCTGAACGGGTCGATTCGGAAGCGAGACCCCCCATAGCGGATGCTGTGCCAGATGGCTTGCGAGTCCGGTGAAGAACGCGACGGTCAGGAAGCCGCCGAGCCACGTGCCGAGCCTCGCCGTCAAGGCCAGCTCACGAAGCGGGCTGCGGAACGCCCCAGGGCGCAGCGGGCCACGCCTGACAACGGTGGTGAGCACAGTCGCGCTACGCAGCGACACAACCGGCGCCTTCATCGCCCGCGCGCCGGCTCTCGCTGTAGCGAGACGAACCAACGACCGTCACTACTCCATGCTTCGCGGACGACGAGGCCCGCCGCGCCTGCGACCAGACCGATCGAGGCGACCGGCACTCGCGCCCACCGAAACCACTCGGTGCTCGAGCCGTCGGCTGCACGGATCCGCGCCGGCCCGACCTGCAGCGGGCCGTCCGCAGCCACCTCGACCAGCGCAATGCCTTGCGGGTGGACGAGTTCGCCGACCCGTCGCAACAGCGTGACCGGATCTCCGCCGATTCCGATGTTCCCGTCGATGAGTAGCACGGTGGCCCACCGGCCTTCGGCGGGTACCGGGCCGAACACGCTTCTGTGCAAGGCGAGCCCGCCGGAAGCACGGGTGAGCCGGACTGCCTCCGGCGTGACGTCGATGCCCAGCGTCGCGATTCCTTTGGCGGCAAGCGCTACGGTCAGCCTCCCCGGCCCGCAACCTACGTCGAGCACGCTGCCCGAGGCTCGCGCGATCACGCTGTAGTCGGCCGTGTCGGGCTGCCCGCACCAGCGCCGCCAATGCATCGACGTGACGTGACCGTCGGCATGCTCGAACACCGATGCGTCTGCCCGCGAGATTCCTGCGGCCGCTGCCTCGAGTCGCAACCCGAAGTCGCGAGCCGGCCAGTCGGTCATTGCGGTCACGACACCGCCTCTGCGCGCTGCGGCGTCGTCCGCAACAGGTCTTGCGACATGCCGTACGGCAGGCTCCTGAGTACTTGTGCGAAGGTCGTGTGCGGCACCTCCCGCGCGACCGCCCAGGCATCGGGTGCGGTGTCGACGTCGCGCAGCAGCGGAAGCACTCGTGTGCGCAGGCCACGACGGGCGAGGCGCTCGCACTGCGCGTCGTAGGTGTGCGTCGTCGACATCGGCACGCCGAGGAGGGCCCGAGAATCCGGCCGGGCCAAGCCGAGGCACCAGTAGCCGCCGTCCATTGTCGGGCCTATGACGGCATCGCAGCGCGGTTCGGTCAACGTCGCAAGCGCCTCGATCAGCAGCGGCCGGCTCACCTGCGGTGTGTCCATGCCGAGGAGCAGCTGCGGCAGTGCGGCGTGCCGATAGCCGTCGTCGAACGCAGCGGCCAACCGCTCGTCGAGACCCTCGCCGCGTTGTCCGATGACGCCGAACGGCGGTGGGACGACGCCTTCTCCCGCGTCGCCTTCGAGTACGAGCAGATGTCGTGCCGCGGGAGCGCTCGCAACGACTCCGAGAGTGTCGGCGAGCGCCGCCGCGGCAAGCTGCGCTGCTTGTTCCGGCGAGTACGGCGGGCACAATCGGGTCTTCACCTGCCCGGCCCGCGGCGCCTTCGCGAGCACCAGAACCTGCGCGTCGAACCTGGCAATCACGTCGCCCACACCGTTCGCATGTCACGCATCGCCCGCACACAGCCCTGCACGGTGCCGGTGACTTTCGAGCTGCCGACGCGGGGGTGGTAGTCGACGTCGACCTCGCTACAGCGCCACCCGGCCGCAGCGGCCCGCAAAACCATCTCGAGTGGATAGCCGAACCGCCGGTCGCGCAGATTCAGTTCCGTGAGCTCCTCGCGCTTGGCCGCCCGCATCGGGCCCAGGTCGCGCAGCGATACTCCGGTGCGCGACCGTAGCCGATGCGCGAGTACTGCGTTCGCGGCACGGGCATAGCGCGGCCAGGAGCCACTTTCTGTCGGCTTGCGGCGACCGAGCACCAGGTCGGCGACACCATGTTCGACGGGTTCCGCGACACGTGGCAACTGGGCAGGGTCGAGTGACGCGTCGGCGTCCATGAAACACACGACCTCGGTGGTGGCGGCGAGCAGCCCGGCATGACAAGCGGCGCCGAAGCCGCGGTGAGGTTCCGCGACGACGAGCGCGCCGAACTCTGCTGCGATCGCCGCACTCTCGTCGGTGGAACCGTTGTCCACGACAATGGCGCGATATCCCGCCGGCATTCGCGACAGCACCCACGGCAATGCGCCTTGCTCGTTGAGACAAGGAAGCACGACGTCGATGCCAGTACTGTTCACGCTGTGGACCATAAGTCCAGCCGACGCCGTTCGACCCTTACGAACTGAGGAACGACGCGCCAGCACCGGATGACACGGCGACGCGTGGGCTAGTTTCCTGTCGTGGCGGCACCGACTGTTCTCACGCGACCGGCACCTGCGGTGAATCGGCGACGGCCGGTGGCGACAATGGCGGCGGTCTCGGTCTGGATCGCCCTTGTCGCCGCCGCCGTTGTGCTGGCCCATCTCGGCGCGCCGCCGCGCAACCTGCAGCTTGGCTCGGCTGCTCCGTTCTACGGCGTTCGCCGCCTGCTCACCTGGCAGCTTTGGCCGGCCGTCGTGGTCGCTGCGGTTCTCGTCGCCGGCTTGCCGTCGCTCGTTTCGCTGCCGTGGCGCTTGTTGCTCCCGGTGACGTGGGTCGTGTCGGCCGGCTGGGCCGTCATGCTCGCGTCGTCCGATGGCTGGCGCGTGTTCGGCGCACACGTCAACGCGCCGAACGAGTACCGCAGCGCGCTCCGCGCCATCAACCACGATTTCCTCGAGTTCGTTCGAACGTTCAGCCATTCGTTGTTCAGGTATCCCGTGCAGGTGAAGGGGCACCCGCCACTTGCGCCGATGCTGTTGTGGCTGCCCGAGCGAGCCGGCCTACACGGCGCTACGTGGTCCGCGGCATTCTTGATCGCGCTCGGATCGTCGTCGGTCATGGCCGTGCTGATCGTGCTTCGGGCAGCTGTCTCGGTCGAGGTCGCGCGGCGTGCGGCGCCGTGGCTCATCGCCGCGCCCGGGACGACGTGGGTCGCCACCAGCATGGACGCCGCTTTCCTCGGTATATGCGCGTGGTCTGCGGCCGGGTTGGCGGTGGCGATGCAGCGCAGGCGCACCGGAGCGGCCGTGGCAACTGCATTGGTCGCGGGCGTCTTGCTCGGCGCGGTGCCCTACCTGTCGTACGGTCTGCTGCCGTTCGGTGCCGTCGCCGTCGCTGTTGTCGTCGCAGCTCTCGGCGTCGCACCGACAACGCGGCGTGGCCGGTGCTGGTGGCGGCTGCGATCGGAGCGATTGCGGTGGTCGGCGCGTTCACCGTTGCCGGCTTTTGGTGGCCCGCCGGCGTGGCGGCGACGCATCGGCAGTACGCGAACCACAGCGGCTCGGCTACCCGGCCGTACCCGTACTTCTTGCTTGCCGACCTTGCCGTGTTCGCCGTGATGGTCGGCCCGGTCACCGCCGTCGCGCTCACGAAGGTGCGTCGACGGTTGCCGACCGTCGCACTTGTGACCGGCGCCGCACTCGTCGCCGTCCTCGTCAGTGACGTGAGCGGGTTCATGCGCGGTGAGGTCGAGCGCATCTGGCTGCCGTACGGCATTTGGGTGGTCCCTGCATGCGCCTGTCTGCCGGCGCGTCGGCGGTGGCTGAGCGTTCAGCTCGCCGTTGCGGTCGCCGTCCAGGCACTCATCGCGTCGCCCTGGTGACGCCGCCGGTAGGCTCGGCGCGATGAGCGACAGGAATCTCGACGAGCGCGCCTCCGACGACACGGTCGCGGCTCGCCTCGCGACGTACCGATCGACGATCGACAACCTCGACGCGGCACTGGTTCATCTGCTGGCTGAACGGTTCAAGTGCACGCAGCTCGTCGGTGAGTTGAAGGCCGCGCACGGGCTTCCGCCGGCCGACCCCGAGCGCGAGCGGGACCAGGTCGCCCGGTTGCGCGCCCTCGCCGAGGAGTCGCACCTCGACCCGGTGTTCGCGGAGAAGTTTCTCAACTTCATCGTCTCGGAAGTCCTGCGCCACCACGAAGCGATTGCGAGCAGCCGCAACAACGTCTCGAGCAGCGAGGCTTAGCCCGGCTGGAGGAACTCGAGCCGGTTGCCGAAGGGATCGGCAGCATAGACACGGCGGAACCCCGGGAAGTCGGCGTCCCACGTCACGTCCTGACCGGATTCACGCAGTCGCCGAACCACCCCGTCCAGATCGCTCACCAAGATGCCCGGGTGACCCTTGCGTGCGGGGCGGAAGTCGTCCTCGACACCGAGATGCAGCTCGAGACCGCCGGCACGAAACCACGCGCCGCCACGCGCCGCCAGGACAGGTGGTTTGTCGATCTCGACCATGCCCAACACGTCGACGAAGAAGCGGCGCGCCGCGTCCTCCTCGCCCCGCGGCATCGCCAGCTGCATGTGATGCAAGCCGTCGAACATCGACTACCTCCCCGGGCAGGTGAACCGCGAACCGCTCACCCCGACCGTCGTGTTCTGTTGACCATAACGTGGTCGGCTCGACGAGCCCTCTCCGGCGAACGATCAGCGCAGCAGGCGAATACTCGGCGCGCCCAGGGCGAAGAACTACAGAGGAGAGCGCACAGGCGCCCGCCCCGTGCGCAGCGGTGCGTTGGCCGGGTTGGCCGCCAGTAAGGTCTGAGCGCCGGAGATTCCCGAACCTGGAGGTTGGCGCCGTGAAAGCCGTCGTCTACCGCACCGACGACCCATCGTTGCGCCTTGTCGAGCGCAGCGCCCCGCAGCCCGGCCCGGGGGAGGTGCTGGTTCGGGTCGCGGTCTCCGGGGTGAACCCGACGGACTGGAAAGCCCGCCGCAGCCCGTATCCGGGGACCCCGCGAAACGTCGACCTGGTACCGAACCAGGACGGCGCCGGCACGATCGAGGCGGTCGGGTCAGGCGTCGCCGGGCGGGGGGTCGGCGAGCGGGTGTGGTTGTGGGAAGCCGCCTGGCAACGCGCCGATGGCACCGCGCAGGAGATGGTGACGGTGCCGGCGGAGCGCGCCGTGCCGCTGCCCGAACGAGCAAGCTTCGAGCTCGGAGCCAGTGTCGGCATCCCGGCGATGACGGCGCATCGGTGCCTCACCGTGGCCGAGGGCGGCCCCGACCGGTTGGCACCGGGCACGCTGTCGGGGCGGACGGTGCTGGTCGCCGGCGGTGCCGGTGCCGTCGGCCACGCCGCGATCGAGCTCGCCCGCTGGGCCGGTGCGTCTGTCATCGCCACGATCAGCGGCCCGGAGAAGGCGGAGCTGGCGACGGCCGCGGGCGCCCACCACGTCGTGAACTACCGGGACGACGGTGCGGCCGATGCGATCCGAGGGCTCGCGCCGGACGGCGTCCACATCGTCGTCGAGGTGGCCGCGGCTGCCAACGCGGCGCTGGACTCCGCAGTGCTCGGGGCCGGCGGCGTGGTCGCCGCCTACGCCGCGACACCGGGTCAGGACGTGACGTTGTCGGTGCGCGACATGATGGGTCGCAACATCCGCTGGCAGTTCGTCCTCGTGTACACGATGCCGGGAGCGGCGAAGGAGGCCGCGGTGTCCGATATCAGCGACGCCCTTCGTGACGGCGCGTTGCGGGTCGGCGCCGATGCCGGCCTGCCGCTCCACACCTTCGAACTCGCCGAGACGGGCGACGCGCATGACGCGGTCGAGCACAGCGCCGTCGGAAAGGTGTTGATCCGCGTCGCGTCGGCCTAGCCGACGACTGCCCCGCGGCGGTGACGCGGAAATTGGTGGAGACGAAGGGACTTGAACCCTCAACCCCCGCCTTGCAAAGGCGTTCCGTGGCTTGATGGTCGTCGATGGCAACCGCTGGAGGTCAACGATTCCGGGGCTCCGTGCGTTGACTGCGATGGTCATTGACGGCCGCCGCTGGACGTCGTGTTGCCCATCTGTTGCCCATGGGCAGCTAGGCACTTGGCGGGGGCTCTGACCGATGCGGCGCGCTACACGACCGGTCTGACGGTTCCGCTGCATTTCCCACAAGCCCGGCGTTTTCCACAACTTGATCATGAGTCGAGCGCCGCTCGGTCAAGGGCTGATGTCATTGCCGAATGACTCCGACGACGAACTTACGTTCTACCTCGCAGCTTGGTGACCTTTCCCTCGGCCTCCGCCGTATCGACCCGGTCATGCTCCGCCCTGCTCGCCAGCGCACTCTGCATTCCCGGCTCGCCTTCGTGCGCGGCGACGTACTCAAGGACGATCTCGCGCGCGAGCGCCGCCGACGGCTTGCGTCGCACGAAAGCCAAGGCCTCGAGCCGGTCTCGATCTGCCGGGTCGAGGCGAATGTTCAGCTGTCGGCCCGTCATGACGCACTCCTGTCGGTGCTACCGCCTAGCATGCTACTCAGTAGCACGAATCGCACCATCGTGAGAGCGAGTACCCAGCTGTGACACTGCGGGAAGAGGTCTCACCCGAGAAGCTCCGAGGCGGGTACTACACACCCGCTCCGGTCGCCGAGTTCGTGAGCACGTGGGTGGCGCAGGCTGGTCCGCGGCTTCTGGAGCCATCGTGCGGCGACGGAAACATCTTGGAGTTCCTCGTAAAGCACTCGGCCCAGACCATTGGCGTCGAACTGTTCCCGGATGAGGCATCCAAGGCGTCGAGGCGGACCGGCGCCGAGGTCGCGGTCGGCGACTTTTTCGACTGGTTCGCGGCGAAACGGGAGGAAACCTTCGACGGTGTGGCTGGAAATCCGCCGTATATCCGATTTGGCACCTGGGCGGAACCCAGCCGAAGCAACGCGCTCGCGTTCATGCGGACCGCCGGCCTGCACCCGAACAAGCTGACCAATGCGTGGGTTCCCTTCGTCGTTGCGTCGATGGCGGCATGCCGGGTCGGCGGACGGGTCGGACTTGTGATCCCTGCTGAACTGATGCAGGTCGGCTACGCCTCCGAACTACGCCAGTACCTCATCGACTCGTGCTCGGCCGTGACAGTCGTTTGCTTCCAGCACCTAGTCTTCCCGGGCATCTTGCAGGAGGTCGTCCTGCTACTGGCCGAGAAGGGCGATGGCCCTTCGCGGATCCAAGTTGTCGAGGTGGAGAACGCCGAGGCGCTCGCCTCATTGGAGGTAGCTGACGCGAGTGTTCGCGCACCGCTGCACGAGCGTGAGAAATGGACCAAGTACTTCCTTGGTGCAGCGCAAATCGAGGCGATTCGCGCGCTACGCGCGGACGAGCGGCTATCCCGGTTGGAGCACTACGCGTCCGTCGACGTAGGAATCGTCACGGGCCGCAACAGCTTCTTCGTGATGTCGGCGAGCGAGGCCAGCCGACGTAAAGTCGCCGACCTTACGATCCCGCTAGTCGCGCGCAGTGCGCAGCTGTCAGGCGTGCTCTACACGGACGCTGACCACGCGGCGAACGAAGCCGGTACGAGCGGAACGCACCTTCTCGACGCCCGGGGCGTCGACCTGGACGACCATGATGCCCTTGCTAGCTATGTCGCGCTCGGGGAACACGACGAGGTGCATACCGGCTACAAGTGCCGGATCCGCAAGCAGTGGTGGGTGGTGCCGTCGATATGGGAAGCCGACGCGTTCATGTTCCGCCAGATCCACACTCACCCCCGCATCGTCGCGAATCTAACTGCGGCGACGAGTACCGACACCGTTCACCGGATGCGGCTCAGCGACGGTGTAGATGCAGCGCAGCTGGCGACGGCCGCCTTCAACAGCATCACCTTTGCGGTCAGTGAGATCGTCGGCCGGAGTTACGGGGGCGGCATCCTCGAACTAGAGCCCTCCGAAGCTGAGGAGCTGTGTGTACCCGATCCCTCCCTTGTGCCGGACCATCTGATTTCGACCGTTGACGACCTAGTTCGAGCCAAGCAAATCGAAGCCGCCGCAGATGCCGTCGACCAAGCGGTGCTGATCGACAAGCTCGGCTTCAGTCGGGACGAGGTCGTGGCGGCGCGCGCGGTCTGGGTCACGCTCCGCGACCGCCGGACTCGTCGCGGTAAGGGAAACGGGCGTGGCTCCATCGCGTGATCATCAGGCCGGGATAGGTTGCGGCGTGTGGCCAGCCTGCAACCGATGCCCACGGTAGCGATCGCTCAACCCGATCTCGCGTTGGCCGGCGCGAAGTGGCAGGTCAACGCAGCATTCGACGGCAAAGAGAACGCGGAGTTCTCGGCGTACCTCGACAATGCAGTCGGCCACTCCATGTCCGTGATGCTCGGCAACATCCCGATCGAGAAGCCCAACCAGAATCAGCTACTGCCCGTGAAACCGGACTGCGTTGAGGTCGGCCCGGTCCGAGTCGTCGGAGGCGTCCGGCCACAGAACTTCGACGTGGGGTACCGACCAGACGGCATCCGCATCGCCTACGACAGCAAGACCCTGAACGACGACAAGAGCGTCGGCAAGAACTGGCAGAACATGGTGAACGACCTCGGCACGGAGGCGACCACCGTCCACATCCGATTCTCGACCGCCATCGTCGGATTCATCGTCGCGATCCCGTTGCCGTGCATGGCCAGCGCCCGTCGAACCAACGCCATGATCGGCACACTCACCCGGCTCGGCGGACGCAAACTTGTATCCGAGCCACTGCACCGCGCAGAGGCTATGAGCCTGCTTGTATGGGACCCCTCGACCGGAACAGTCGATCCGAACCTTCCCGATCCGGCCAGTCCGCTCCGGATCGAACGGTTCAGCGACGACCTGTACGACGCCTATCACGACCGGTTCCAGGGCCTTCCTCCCCACGCCATCTGATGCGCTACATCGACAGCGGTTCCCGCGACCCGAAGTTCGCACTCGGGAAGTGGCTCGCAGACATCCTGCAGAACCCCGCCAAGATCAGCGAACTGCGTTGGCAGTCCGGCTTCTTCGGCGCAACCGGCTTGGGGCTGTTCGTGCCGACACTCCAAGCTCTCGCGGCGAAGAGGGGCCTGGTAAACGTCCTTGTTGGATCGAATGATGGCCAGACATCCGAGGTGGACCTGGCCGTCCTGCTCGAACTTGTCGGAGCGCCGCGTGCGAACCTCAACGTCGGCATCGTGAAGTTCGGCAACGCCTACTTTCACCCCAAGACGTTCCACATCGTTCGTGACGACGGCTCGTCGACTGCATACAGCGGCTCTGCCAACCTGACCCACAGTGGCGTTTCGTCGCTGCACGTCGAGGCGGGGATCTTGCTGGACACCCGGGATGGCGACGACCGGGCAGTCCTTAAAGACATGGCGGACGCAATCGACAGCTGGTTTGCTACGAAGCCCCCCGGGCTCTACCCCATCTCGACACATTCCGACGTGAAGGCACTCGTAGGGGCCCGGATCGTGGGCTCTCCGGCGAGCAGACACCGCCAGATCATCTCGGTCGTTGGGTCATCTGGGCAGCTCGTGTCGGAACCACTGCTGGCCCCGCTCGTGGGCGTCCCGGGTTTCAAAATCGCAAAGGGCCCTCCGCGGCGGCCGACTCGCCCAATCCCGCAGCCACGACGGCGGTTCTCCGGGGCGCGGGTGAACGAGATCTACGCCAAGATGCTCACGCAGTCCGACGCCCAGCGAAAGCAGGCAGGCAACCAGCGCGGGTCAATCACCCTCACTCGCGGCAAGCTGGGCGACACTCAGACGTACTTCCGGTTCGACCTATTCGCGGCCGAAAGATGGAGCACCGAGACGACCCAGACGGGCGAGGTCTTGGAAGTCGCTTCGATCCGGGCCCACGTGACCTACCTGGGTGCCGACCGCGGCGATCACCTCGTCAAGATCACTTACGCACCGAACCGCGAAGAGGGGCAACGCAACTACACGACGTTGTTGCATCTCGGAGGCGCGCTGACAGATGACTTCAAGGCCCAAGACCCGACCAACCGAGAGTTGACTATCCAGCGCCGTACGGACGGCACCTACGACCTGACCATCGCGTAGCGCACGGTTGGTTGGGTCTCGCGGTCGCGTTACCCCTGACGCCACCGGCCAGCAGATTCCCGTTACTGATGCGCGCTAATGCGCTCGTCGACACCCCTTCCGAAGTCCGGGCTCAGACGACAGTCCCGGACTTCCTGTGGCTTCACGAAGTTCATCGCCCACCAACGACTTCCAACCATTGAGCCCAAATCGGCACGTATGCTACGAATATTCGTAGTGATCGGGCCGCCCTTCGGGGCGGCCCATCGTGGTTTCGGACGAAGTGTTGGTAGGTGACGGTCGTGCAGGGCGGGATGCATGTGCACAAGGGTTCCGCCATGCACGCGCGCGCCTACGTCGAGGCCGACCGGCACCGCTGCGGCGACTACTACCTCGCCGACGGTGAGGGGGTCGCCGAGCGGATCGTCGCCTCACGCGACGGGGAGGTGCTGTCCGCCGGCCCCCTCGACGGGGACCAGTACGAGAGGTGGGTTGCCGGGCTCGACCCCGCGACCGGGTTGCCGAACGGCCGGTTGCGGGCCGACGAGCATGCGAACCGTTTTCAGGAAGTCACGATCAACGGGCCCAAGTCGTGGTCGCTGGTGGCCGCCTTGATCCCGGAAGTTGCGGCCGCGTACGACGCAGCTCAGGCCAGGGCGGCGACACAGGTCGTGGGCTGGCTGGGTGCGCAGCTCACCTACCGGGTCGGTGGCCGAGGCGAACAGGTGCAGATGCCCGTCGATCAGATCGAAGCGGTGATGGTGCGACATCACACGTCTCGCGCCGGGGATCCGCACCGGCACATCCATCTTCAGGTCAATGCGCGCGTTTGGGGCGACGGAGCGTGGCGAGGTCTGCACACGGTCGGATTTCGGGACTCGCTGGCCGCAATGAACGGGATTGGCCACGCGGCGATGATGTCCGACCCGGATTCCGGGGCGCTCTGGCGAGGTGGGGCTTCACGCTCGACTTGGCAACTGCGGAGGTCGAGCAGCTCGCGCCCTACGTCGGCGCGTTCTCTGCCCGTGCCGCGCAGGTCGCCCGCAACGTCGAGAGGTACGAGGCTGCCTGGCGCGCGGACCATCCCGGCTCCGAGCCGCCGGCCAAGCTGCGCCGACAATGGGACGCCATGGCGTGGGCCGACGGGCGCCCACAGAAGAAGCTCGCAGACGACCCTGCCGAGCAGACGGCGAAGTGGGTGCGGCACCTCCGCGAACATCCGCGGCCAGGTCGAACGGCTCCTTGCCGAGATCAACATCGTGACCGCTCCGTCCATTCGCGCCGAGCTGGCCGAGGACATCACCTCGCGAGCGATCGCGAAGTGCGTCTCGCTCGTCGACAGCGTCGACCCGCAGTCACACGTCCGGCACCTCACCTCGCCGCACGTCGTGGCCGTCGAGAACGAACTCGCCAAGCGCCTCGCCGCGCGTAGCCATGCGCCGTCCCGCGAAGACCACGAGGTGTGCGTCATCGTCGACGCAACGACTCGGCGCTACAGCCCGGACCTCGATGCGGGCCAGTTGCAGGCCGTCGGCGCGATCGTCGCCGGCCCGCAACTCGTCGTGATCGAGGGCGCTGCCGGTGCGGGCAAGACAACCCTGCTCGTGGCCGCGCACGAGGCACACCGGCGGGAGTACCGGCAGCTGACGGTAGTGACGCCGACCGGCAAGGCCGCCCGAGTCGCCGCCGAGCAGACCGGCGCGGCGGCAACATCTGCAGCTTGGCTGGCCCACCAGCACGGTTACCGCTGGGACGAGAACGGACGTCGGACCCGGCTCCAGCCCGGCCACACCGACCTGGTGACAGGTCGCGTCTACGAGGGGCGAAGCCGCGAGGCGATGCTGCGGCCACGCGGAACGCTGCTCATTGACGAAGCCGGCATGCTCGACCAGGACACCGCCCTTGCCCTGCTCACCATCGCCGACGAATCCAGGGTGCGCGTGGCCTTCGTCGGTGACCGGCACCAGCTTCCGGCTGTCGGCCGCGGAGGTGTGCTCGACCACGCCGTCCGGTGGGTCGACCCGAACGGCTACGTCCCACTCGAAGCGGTACACCGGTTCCGCGACCCCGACTACGCCGACCTCACTCTCAAGATGCGAAACGGCGAACAGCCTGTTCAGGTCTTCGACCAGCTCGCCACGGACGGGCATGTCGCGATGCACGCCGACCAGCACCAGCGGACCAATGCGATCGTGACGGCCGTCGTGGAGAGCCTCGCCGCCGGACGCGGCGTGATCGTCGCTGCGGACACCCGCGCGCA
Organism: uncultured Actinomycetes bacterium; assembly: GCA_963782965.1. GTDB lineage: Bacteria > Actinomycetota > Actinomycetes > Acidothermales > Acidothermaceae > CAWALV01. Next base: position 273,373 of record CAWALV010000002.1, on the reverse strand, counting down.
AGTCCTCGAGCTCAACCTCGCGATCCGCGGCGCACTCATCCGGGCAGGCGTCGTCGACGGCTACGACGAGGTGCTCGTGCCGGGCGGGTCGATCGGTGCCGGCGACAAGATCGTCACGCGTCGCAACGACACCGACCTTGCTGTCGCCAACCGTGACTCTTGGACCGTGACCCAGGTCCACGAAGACCAGTCCGTCACCGTCGTCGGCAAGCAGGGCCAGCGACACCTGCCGGCCACGTACGTCCAACAACACGTCGAACTCGGCTACGCCACCACTGTCCACGGCCCCCAGGGCGACACCGTTGACCACGCCCACCTCGTACTGTCCGACACGACCGGCGCAGCAGCGGCATACGTCGGCATGACCCGCGGCCGACAGTCCAACACCGCCCACATCGTCGCGGACTCGCTTCCCAACGCACGCGAGCAGTGGACAGCCACGTTCGGCCGGGATCGCGCCGACCTCGGGCCGGCCGCCGCGGCCAAGCGCGCCTACGAGGAGGCTGCGCGGAACGCCGCGCTCCACCGGGTCCCCTGAACCCGTTGGTCGACCCATGCCGTCGCCCGCGCACTTCCGCGCGAAGCCTCCGCCGGCGCCCGGTCGCCGTCGGTAGATAACGAATTAATCATGAAATTCCCCCCGATGACAGTAATCGGCCAAAAATTCTGCCTTGTTCGGGTGAGGGCCCCAACCACCCGAAGGAGTGACCATGTACCAGCACAACCACGACCACTGCACGATGCTCACCATCGTCGAGGGCCGCCCGAACCCTGCGGGTGTCCGTCGCAACCATGCGCTATTGGCGACAGACCGGCTATGGCCCACGCAGCTTCAAGATCGGCCGCCACGTCCGCTACTGGGGGTGCGAGGTGCGCGCCTGGCTCGACCATCTCGGCGGGAAGCCTGCCGCCTGACCACCCGGGATCGTCGGCGCCCCGACGTACCGTCAGAACCATCCGAAAGGGGACAACTGATGCCCAGCATCGAGAAGCGCCAGCGCACCCCCGGCGGCAAGATCACCTGGCGCGCCACCTACCGCACCCCAGAGGGTAGACAGCGGAGCAAGTCGTTCGACCGCAAGGTCGACGCAACCCGGTTCCTCACACCGTCGAATCAGCCAAGCTCTGCGGCTCGTACGTCGACCCGAAGCGATCGGTGGGAACGGTCGGTGAGCTCGCCCGAACCTGGCTGGCCGGCAAGGTCGACCTGAAGCCGTCCACAGCCGAGCGATACGCGGGCATCGTCCGTGAGCACATCGAGCCGCGCTGGGGCGCTGTGCGCCTGGCCGACGTCGAGCACAGCTCCGTACAGACCTGGGTCGGGGAGCTGACCGCGACCCGCTCGGCGTCGACCGTGCGGAAGGTCCACGGCGTCCTGTCTCTGATCCTCGCCTCGGCGGTCCGCGACGGCCGCCTGGCCCGAAACCCGTCCGCAGGGATTTCACTGCCTCGCGTCGTCACGACCGAGCACGTCTACCTCACCCACGAGCAGGTTGACGACCTCGCCGACGCCTGCGGCGAGTACCGACTCGTCCTCCTGTTCCTGGCGTACACGGGAGTCCGATTCGGCGAGCTGGCCGCGCTGCGGGTCGGACGTCTCGACCTGATGCGCCGTCGCGCCACTATCGCCGAGTCGGTGACCGAGGTCGGCGGCCGCGGGCTCGTGTGGGGCACGCCGAAGGGGCACGAGCGTCGTGACGTGCCGATCCACCGCTTCTTGATCGACGAACTCGCGGCCCACGTCGCTGGCAAGACGGCCGACGCGCAGGTATTCACCGCTCCGCAGGGCGGAACACTGCGCGTCCGCAACTTCCGTCGCGCCGCACTCGACGCCGCAGCGGAGGCGCTCGGACTCGCTGGTCTGCACCCGCACGGGCTCCGGCACACCGCGGCATCCCTAGCGACCGCGGCCGGCGCTGATGTGAAGGTCGTCCAGCAGATGCTCGGCCACAAGTCGGCGACCATGACCTTCGACCTCTACGGCCACCTGATGGGGGATCGTCTCGACGTCGTCGCCGACGCGATGGACGTGGCGCGGGCAGCAGCGCTCGCGGCTCGTTCCAAGCCTGGCCACCCGGTGGTCGAATTGGCGACAGCGCAACGGAGAACGACCGTCGGCTAACTAACTGCCCTTGTCGGAGACCAATACGGGCCAACTGCCCGCCGTTCCAGCCGCAACCAAGTCGGAGCGACTCAAGGTCTAAGCAGCTTGGTAGCCACGCCCCAGACCGCCAACCAGGCCGCCGGGCTCTTGTTCGAGACAATCACAGCACCGACCACAGGGCCTCCGACGATGAGGCCAAAGCCGAGGAGCTCCCACGCTAGATTTCGGCTGTCCACCATGGTTCAGACCTCCGCCAAGATCTGAGACCCCGCCGACCCGGAACCGAGCCAGTCCGAGTATGGGCGAGCAATAAGCCGTGCGTTCTTGTACGCCATCGACAGGGTAAGCACCGTGTGCGCACGGTAACGCTTCTCGCTGTGCACCTTGTCGACCACGAGGGCAAGGTCGGCGCGATCCGGCTGCAGGATGCACAACGGAAGGAGTAACTGGATGAACCCCTCGCCACGACCGAAGTAGTACTGCGGCACGGCGGTTTTCCAGTTCATCTGCGCACGCTTGCCTGCCTCGCGAATGGCGGCGTCCAAGCCAAGACGACGCAGGTGGGGGTTCGCCTGCAACGACGCTGGGAAACGGTCGGCGTTCTCATCGAGGATGTGGTCGAGGTCCGCGACGAGTTCGAGATCCGGGTCGTAGATGAGGTCTTCGGGGCGGCTGAAGTATCGCGCGGGCTTAACGTCGACGCTGCCGAACGGGCGCATCCGATAGTCGGCCAGCGTGCTCCAACCCTTCAGCACCCACGGCTGTTTCTCCGCGTTGGTGTTCGCCTCGAATGTGGCAAAGATCGGCTCGTAGTGCGCCGTAAACAGGCCTGTGTGAAATGCGGCGACCTGCCTGCCGTTCTCGTCAGTCGCGAAGGCAACCTTGTCTTCCTCGACGATACGACGGAACGTGTACTTCATGTAGTTCCCCAAGATGGGGAACTTGAGGGTTCCTGGGTAGTCCGGCTCGTCCCACCGCTCCGGCTGAGCCTTGAGCGCCAACTCTTCCAACTTCGCGTCGAAGGTCGGCGGCATCCACGCGAACTCGAACAGGTCCGCAAGGTCAGGGGTGGCGGGTGTGCTGATGCTCATCGCATCTCCTCTTCTGTCATTTCTCCCGTAGGAGCCATTGGTCATTGCCTTGCATCTATCACGTCGCGCCCGACGTCCTGCTCACGTCGCGGATCGTTGCCGCTCGGAGGCAGAAGAGGCAGAGTACGCCGCAAGGGCCTTCATGTCACCAGGTTCAGCCCCGACGACGGGGAGCCCGCGACGCGGACGTGAACGTCGTCCGGCAGGCGCTTCGGGCACAAGTCAGCGACCACAACTTTCGACCTCTATGGCCACCTCACGAGGGACCGGCCACGCTGTCGCCGACGCGATGGACGCCGCCCGCGCGGCCGCACTCGCGAGCCGCGTTGCCCATCCGTTGCCCACGGCCGCGGTTATCGAACTCGCCAGCCAGCGTCAGACGGTCGCAGCCCAGTAATTCCGGGCCTTTTGTGAGTGGAGACGAAGGGACTTGAACCCTCAACCCCCGCCTTGCAAAGGCGGTGCTCTGCCAGTTGAGCTACGTCCCCGAGGCGAGGCAATCATGCCTCTCACCTGCGGTTTTGCGCGCCGGTGATCCGTCCACACGATCGTAGTCCGTCGCGCAGAGCCCATCTTCCCACACGGAGGATCACCGGGCTTCCGGCCCATTTCTGACTACCGAATCTTGGCCCCACGCCTGGGCCGACCGCCGTCCCGGGTCCTGCGAGGTTGGCACGCCGCCGCGCAACGGGCCGGCTCGACTAGGGGTTGCCCGAGTCGCTGGTTGCTTCGATCCAGAGGTCTTCCTCGGCCCGTACCGCCTGCATCCGGCGGTAGGCGACGAGGCCGCCGATCGCGCCCAGCAGTAGCAGGAGGAGCTTCTTCATCGTGACCGCCTCGGCTCGGACCGTGGGGTGGGCCTGGGAGGACTTGAACCTCCGGCCTCATCCTTATCAGGGATGCGCTCTAACCAACTGAGCTACAGGCCCCGGTGCCTTGCCGAGGGTATCCCACCGGCGGACGGCGACCGAACTGGGTAGTTTCCCGCTGCTCAGGGGTCGGTAAGCGTGACCTCGATGCCGCCGACCAGGTCGGAGATCAGGTTGTAGATGGCCGCACCGAGGGTGGAGAGCGCCGTCATCAAGATGACGTTGATGCCGCCGACGATGGCCGCCACGGTCACCACGCGCGAACCGCTCAGGACGTTGTGCAGAGCCTTGGGCGCCGTCGTCGGCGACACATCGTTGACGATGTTGTTGATCTGGTCCCAGACGCCCATCTTGCCCAGGACTGCGTAGACGATGGCAACCGCGACGACGATCACGACGAGCATCACGATCGACACGACGAACGTCACCTTCATGACGGTCCACGGGTCGATGTGCTTGACGACGAGGCGGGCCCGCCGCCGGCCGCGAACCGGCGTGGCCATGTGCACGACCGGACGACGCGGCTTGTCGACCGGCGGAGGCGTGAGTGACCCGAGAGGGCCGTCGGCGGGGACCACCCGGCTCGGGCCGGGCTCTGCGGTCGGCGTAGGGCGCGCCGAGACGGCGGCTGGCACTTCTGACTCCGTCACCGCGCTCTACTCCTCCTGACCCGCGTCGCCATCCAATGGACGGCTCTCCGGGAGGGTACCCCGTCCGCTCCCGCCATCGTGTGCTTCTTGCGGCGCCGGCGCTCCGGACGCCGGCTGCTCCGCCCCCGCCACCTGGCCCTCCGCAAGATCGGCGCCCTCCGCGTCCTCGGCGTCCTCGGCGTCCTCGACGTCCTCGCCGAGGGCCGCCGCCGTCTGACCGCTCTCCACGTTACGGGTCACCCCTACGACGGCGTCCCCATCCGCCAAGTTGATCAACCGCACACCCATCGTCGCGCGGGAGGTCGGGCGGACCTCGTCGGCGCGGGTCCGGATCACTCCGCCGAGCTCGGTGATCGCGAACACCTCATCGCCGGGATCGACGACCAGCGCGCCGACCAGCCCGCCGCGGCCGTCGGTGAGCTTGGCGGTGAGGACGCCCTGGCCACCGCGCCCCTGCACCGGGTACTCCTCGATCGCCGTCCGCTTCGCGAACCCACCGTCGGTGGCGGTGAAGACGAAGGAGTCGGGCCGGACGACCATCATGGCGAGCAACTCGTCGTCGGGCCGGAACCGCATCCCGATCACGCCCGAGGTTGCGCGCCCCATCGGTCGCAGCGCGTCGTCGGTGGCATGGAAGCGGATCGACTGGCCCTTTCGGCTGACCAGCAGCAGGTCGTCGTCGGCCGAGACCAGCCGCGCGGCGATGACGGCGTCACCCTCGCGCAGGTTGATCGCGATGACGCCGCCAGTTCGGTTGGAGTCGAAGTCACGCAGCGCGGTCTTCTTCACCAGCCCCTGCTGAGTTGCCAGCACGAGGTAGGGCGCGACGTCGTAGTCCTTGAGCGCCAGCACCTGCGCGATGTTCTCGTCGGGTTGGAACGCCAGCAGGTTGGCGACGTGCTGGCCGCGTGCACTGCGAGCAGTCTCTGGCAGCTCGTAAGCCTTCGCGCGATACACGCGACCCTTGTCGGTGAAGAAGAGCAGCCAGTGATGCGTCGTCGTGACGAAGAAGTGTTCGACGACGTCGTCCTGGCGCAGCTGCGCACCGACGATGCCCTTACCGCCGCGGCGCTGGGAACGGTAGAGATCGGTCTTCGTCCGCTTGGCGTAACCACCCCGCGTGATCGTGACCACGACGTCCTCTTCGGCGATGAGGTCTTCCATATTGACCTCGCCGTCGAACGGCACGATCGCGGTGCGCCGTTCGTCGCCGTGCTTGTCGACGATCTCCTTCAGCTCGTCGCTGATGATGCCGCGCTGCCGGGATTCGCTCGCCAGAATCTCGTTGAGGTCGGCGATTTCAGCGGTCAGCTCGTCGTACTCGTCGATGAGCTTTTGCCGCTCGAGTGCTGCGAGCCGCCGCAACTGCATGTCGAGAATCGCGGTGGCCTGCAACTCGTCGATGTCGAGCAGCCCCATCAGGCCGTCGCGCGCGGCCTCGACGGTCGCACTCGACCGGATGAGTGCGATGACGTCGTCGAGCCGGTCGAGAGCCTTGAGGTAGGCGCGCACGATGTGCGCGCGCTCTTCCTTCTTGCGCAACCGGAAAGTAGTGCGTCTGACGATGACTTCGATCTGGTGCGTAACCCAGTGCTTGATGAAGCCATCGAGACTCAACGTGCGTGGGACGCCGTCGACGAGGGCGACCATGTTGCAGCCGAAGGTGTCCTGCAACGGCGTGTGCTTGAGAAGGTTCGCGACGACGACCTTTGCAACCGCATCGCGCTTCAACACGATGACGAGCCGTTGCCCCGTGCGCGACGACGAGTCGTCTCGTATGTCGGCGATGCCACCGAGCTTCGATTCGTTGACGAGCTCGGCAATGCGCAGCGCCAGGTTGTCGGGGTTGACCTGGTACGGCAGCTGGGTGATGACGAGCAACTGCCGACCGCGGTTGTCTTCTTCGACGTCGATGACCGCGCGCATCGTGACCGAGCCGCGGCCGGTTCGGTAAGCGTCCTCGATGCCGCGGCGACCGACGATCAGCGCACCGGTGGGAAAGTCGGGGCCTTGGATGCGTTCCAGCAAAGCCTCGAGCAACTCTTCCCGGCTGGCCTCGGGGTGTTCGAGTGCCCATTGCGCGCCGGCCGCGACCTCACGAAGGTTGTGCGGGGGGATGTTGGTCGCCATGCCGACGGCGATGCCGGCCGAGCCGTTGACGAGCAGGTTCGGGAAGCGGCTCGGCAGGATCAGCGGCTCGAGAGTCTTGCCGTCGTAGTTGGCGGTGAAGTCGACGGTCTCCTCGTCGATGTCGCGCACCATCTGCATCGCGAGCGCAGCCATGCGGCATTCGGTGTAGCGCATCGCCGCCGGCGGGTCGTTACCCGGCGAACCGAAGTTGCCCTGCCCGTCGATGAGCGGGTAGCGCAACGACCAGGGCTGCGCGAGCCGCACGAGCGCGTCGTAGATCGCGCTGTCGCCGTGCGGGTGGTACTGGCCCATCACGTCGCCGACGACGCGTGAGCACTTGTTGAAACCGCGGTCGGGCCGGTAGCCACCGTCGTACATGGCGTAGAGCACTCTGCGGTGGACGGGCTTGAGGCCGTCACGCACTTCCGGCAGAGCGCGCCCGACGATGACGCTCATCGCGTAATCGAGGTAGCTGCGCTGCATCTCGCCTTGCAGGTCTACCGGCTCGATGCGACCGTGATTCGGCGGAAGGGTGGTGTCCTGGCTCACGCGATTTCCTCCTTGGCACGCGTCGACGCATGCCAGTCGGTGTGCGACTAGATGTCGAGAAAGCGGACGTCTTTGGCGTTGCGCTGGATGAAGGAACGCCGCTGCTCGACGTCCTCGCCCATCAAGACACTGAAGATTTCGTCAGCCCGTGCGGCGTCGTCGATGCTCACCTGGAGCAACACCCGCTGGGAGGGGTCCATCGTCGTCGTCCATAGTTCCTCGGCGTTCATCTCGCCAAGCCCCTTGTACCGCTGGATGCCGTCCTTGGGGAGCTTGCGGCCGGCTTCCTTCCCGGCCGCGACAAGCCCGTCGCGCTCGCGGTCGCTGTAGGCGAACTCCGAGGCGCCACTGCTCCACTTCAGCCGATACAGCGGCGGCTGGGCGAGATAGATATGCCCGGCCTCGACCAACGGCTTCATGAAGCGGAAGAGCAACGTGAGCAGCAGCGTACGGATGTGCTGACCGTCGACGTCGGCGTCGGCCATCAGCACGATCTTGTGGTAGCGCAGCTTTTCGATGTCGAACTCGTCGTGCACGCCCGTGCCGAGCGCGGAAATCACTGCCTGCACCTCGTTGTTCTGCAGGACGCGATCGATCCGGGCCCGTTCGACGTTGAGAATCTTTCCACGGATAGGCAGGATCGCCTGCGTGCGCGGGTCTCGGCCTTGGCGGGCCGAGCCACCGGCAGAGTCACCCTCGACGATGAACACTTCGCATTCTTCGGGGTGCGCGCTTTGGCAATCGATCAGCTTGCCGGGCAGGCCACCACCGCCGAGCAAACCCTTGCGATTGCGAGCCAGATCGCGCGCCTTGCGAGCGGCCACCCGTGCCGAGGCAGCCTGGATGCCCTTGCGGACGATGTCTTTGCCCTCGTTGGGGTTCTTCTCGAACCACTCGCCGAGTTTGTCGTTGCAGACCGTCTGCACGAACGACTTCACTTCGGTATTGCCGAGCTTGGTCTTCGTCTGACCCTCGAACTGGGGGTCGGTCAGCTTGACGGAAACGATCGCGGTCAAACCCTCGCGCACGTCTTCACCAGAGAGGCGGTCTTCCTTCTTCTTGATGAGGTTCCACTCCTCGCCGAAGCGGTTGACGAGGTAGGTGAGCGCGGACCGGAACCCCTCCTCGTGAGTGCCGCCCTCGTGCGTGTTGATCGTGTTGGCGAACGTGTGCACCGACTCGGTGTAGCCGGTGTTCCACTGCATCGCCACCTCGAGGCTCATACCGTTCGAGGAATCCTCGGACTCCAGCGAGATGATGCTGCGGTGCACGGCGTCCTTCGTCGCGTTCAAGTGGGAGACGAAGTCGACCAGCCCACCGTCGTATCGGTACACCACCTGGGAGGGATCCTCGCCGGCCGCGGGCTTCTCGCCATCACCGTCCGGGGTGTGCTCGGCGGGGCGCTCGTCGGTCAGGGCGAGGGTCAGGCCCTTGTTGAGGAAGGCGTACTCGCGGAAACGGTTGGACAGCGTCTCGAAGCTGTAGTGCGTGGTCTCGAAGATGTCTGCAGCGGACCAGAACGTGATCGTCGTACCGGTCTCCGAGGTGGCGGCGCCGCGGGCGAGCGGCGCGGTCGGCACTCCGTACTCGTAGCTTTGCTGCCAGACGTAACCGTCGCGCCTGATCTCGATGTCCAACCGGCTCGACAACGCGTTGACCACCGAGACACCGACCCCGTGCAGGCCACCCGAAACCTTGTAGCCACCGCCGCCGAACTTGCCGCCGGCATGCAAGACCGTCAGCACGACCTCGACGGCGGGCCGCTTCTCGACGGGATGCTCGTCGACCGGGATGCCTCGCCCGTTGTCGACCACCCGGACGCCACCGTCGCCGAGCAGGGTGACCTCGATGTGGTCGCAATGTCCGGCGAGGGCCTCGTCGACGGAGTTGTCGACCACCTCATAGACGAGGTGGTGCAAACCACGCTCGCCGGTGGAGCCGATGTACATGCCGGGCCGCTTGCGTACCGCCTCGAGGCCTTCGAGAACAGTGATCGATGTGGCGTCGTAGGCGGCGCTGCCGTTCTCCGTGGGCAACTGCGGGATTACTGCCTCGTTCGTCGTCACGGGTACGGAAGCCTCCTGCCGCGCGGCACGCGGGTGACGGTGGTCGCCCAAAGATGCGCACGCGTTGGTCGGGCTGCACTCCGCGGCGTCCAGAGATGCCGATCGCTTCTGACGGACGTACAGGGCAGCTGGCGGATGGGGAATGGTGTCCATTGTACCGGGCGGCTCACCAGGAATGGGGTTACAAGGCACCCAGCTTGGGCGCTCCCCGCTCAGCGCGGGGCGGCGTGGGTCCCCATACGTGCGCCCCTGTGGATACCGGCCTCGAGGGGCCACCGCCAACCCCGGCGAAACTCTGCGGTCCCAGTGCGACGTAGCGCCGCGCGGCGACACCGGCGGCCGCCGCCGTCAACCGTAGGTGTCGCGCGGGCCCGGGCCGCGCACCCGCAGCGGGCCACGCCGCCAGTCGGGACCGGTGGGGCCGTGCACCTCGACCCGCGACACCACGCCCCGGCCCACCACGTCGTCCAGCCGCGTGCGCAGTTGTGGCACGAGCAGCCGGACCTGCGTCGCCCAGGCGGTCGACTCCGCCACCAGGAACAGAACGCCGTCGGCGAATCGCTCCGGCCGGCAATGCGCCGCAAGATCGGCGCCGGCGATCTCCGCCCAGCGCTGGGTGACGCCGGCGATCGCCGCCGGGACGTCCCAGCCGCGCTCGGTGAGCAGCCGGTCGAGGGTGTCGCCCAGCGGCTCGGGGTCGCCCGGTTCCCGGCTGGACGCCGCCCGCCGCTGCGAACGCCCGCCGGCGGTCCGGCCGCGCGCCCGCGCCTCGGTTCGCGCTCGGGCAAGCGCCGCGCGCGCCAGGTCGATCCCGGACAGCCCGGGCCCGCCGTGCGCTGAGGAGTCGTCGGTGTCGTCGGCGTCGGTAGCTTCGGTGGCGTCGGTGGCGTCGGTGGCGTCCGGGCCCGGCTCCGGCCCGGCGGCGTCCGACCCGTCGGTGCTATCGGACACGGCGCACCTCCCCGGCCGCGACGTCGAAGCGGGCTCCGGACAGCGCATCGGGGACGTCGGCCGCGACGGCTGCGGTGATCAAGACCTGTTCCGCAGGAGCGACCAGCTCCGCCAACCGGGCGCGGCGGCCCGCGTCGAGTTCGGCGAAGACGTCGTCGAGGATCAGCACGGGCTCGCCGCCGTCGCTGCGCAACACGTCGTAGGAGGCCAGCCGCAGTGCGAGCGCGTACGACCAGGACTCGCCGTGGCTCGCGTACCCGCGTGCCGGCAGGTCTGCGACCTTCAGCAGCAGGTCGTCGCGATGCGGGCCGACCAGTGTCACGCCGCGTTCGAGTTCGGCCGAGCGCGCATCGGCCAGCGCTGCCAACAACGCGGCCTCGAGCACATCCTGATCAGGCTGCAACGCGGCGTCGCGCGAACCCTCCGACATCGAACTCAGGTAGTCGATCGTGGTCGTCGTGTCGGCTGCCGCCACGGCCGCGTATGCCTTGTCGACCAGCGGCCGCAGGACGTCGAGCAACTCCAACCGAGCCGTGAGGAGTTGCGCCCCGGCCCGGGCCAGGTGGGCGTCCCAGACATCGAGGGTGCGCAGGTCGGCGCCACCCGCCCGGCGGGCCTGCCCGGCGGTCTTGAGCAAAGCGTTGCGCTGCTTGAGCACACGCTCGTAGTCGGCCCGCACGCCGGCGAGGCGAGGCAGCCGCAACACGAGGAGTTCGTCGAGAAAGCGGCGGCGTTCCGCGGGGTCGCCCTTGACCATCGCGAGGTCTTCGGGAGCGAACAACACCGTGCGGAGCAGGCCCAGTACTTCACGCGGCCGCGACAACGGCGCCTTGTTGACCCGAGCCCGGTTCGCCCGACCCGGGTTGATCTCGACCTCGGCCAGCAGGGCGCGCCCGTCACGCATCACCACGCCGCGGACGACGGCCCGCTCAGCCCCGGCGCGAACCAGCGGGGCATCAGTCGCGACCCGGTGGCTGGCGAGCGTCGCGAGATAACCGACCGCTTCGACAAGGTTGGTCTTGCCCTGCCCGTTGGGCCCGACGAGTGCGGTTATTCCGGGCTCCAGCGCGAGCTCCGCGCTCGGGTAAGAACGGAAGTCGGTCAGCGACAGGTGGGTCAGGTGCACGGCATCGCCGGTCAGCCGCGGTGCTCGGTCACTCCGGCGGTAGCACCCGTACCCTCGCCGGTCTGACTGCCGGCCGCGGTCTCCGGCAGGATCGCGTGCCCGCCGAACTGGTTACGCAGCGAAGCAACGACCTTCATCGCGGGAGAATCATCCTGTCGCGAGCCAAAGCGCGCGAACAGCGCCGCAGTGATGACCGGAAGTGGGACGGCATGATCGATCGCCGCCTCGATGGTCCAGCGCCCCTCGCCGGAGTCTTCGGCCCAGCCACGCACCTTGTCGAGCTTGGGGTCGGCACCGAGCGAGGCGTCGAGCAGGTCAAGGAGCCAAGAGCGGATCACGGTGCCTGAACGCCAGCTCTTGAAGACACCTGGGACGTCGTCGACCAGGTCGGTGGCAGCGAGTAGTTCGTAGCCCTCGGCGTAGGCCTGCATCATGCCGTACTCGATGCCGTTGTGAACCATCTTCACGAAGTGCCCGGCGCCGACCGCGCCAGCATGCACGAAACCGAACTCGTCGTCGGGCTTGAGTGCGTCGAACGCCGGTTGGACCTGCGCGACGTGGTCTCGGTCGCCGCCGACCATCAATGCGTAGCCGTACACACGACCCCACACGCCACCGGAAACGCCGACGTCGACGAAGCCGATGCCTTTCTTGCCGAGCGCATCGGCGTGCACCCGGTCGTCGGTGTATTTCGAGTTGCCGCCATCGATGACGATGTCGCCTGATTCGAGGAGTGCGCCGAGCTGCTCGATGGTCTGCCGGGTCGGCTCGCCGGCCGGGACCATAACCCAGACCTTGCGCGGTGCGTCCAACTTCGCGACCAGGTCTTCGAGACTGGTGGCATCGCTGACATCCGGGTTGCGGTCGTAGCCGACGACCGTGAGACCGGCACCGCGCATCCGTTCGCGCATGTTGCCGCCCATGCGGCCCAGCCCGACCATCCCGATCTGGAACCCGCTCGCCATGTCTTCCTACCTCCAGCTCAGGTGCGTCGACCCCGTCAGCCTGCCAGCCGGACCGGCATCAGGAGGTAGCGGTAGTCGTCGTCGGAGGATTTCGCGTCGGTGCCGTCGGCGGCGTCGCCCTTCTTCGCCCCACGCAGGACGGCGGGCTTGCTCGGCGTCGTGAAATCGAGTCGGGTTTGTTCGGCGTCGACGGCGCCCAGACCGTCGAGTAAGTAAGCCGGATTGAACGCGATGGAGAATTCCTCGGCGTCGGAGTCGCGTGCTTCGAACGACGCGTCGAGTGACTCGAAGGCTTGCGCTTCCTCGCCCGTACCGGCTTCCAGCACGACCCGGTCGGCGCCGAAGGTCAACCGAACCGGAGTGTTGCGCGGAGCCACCAACGACACCCGCTTCACGGCTTCCATGAAGGACGCGGTCTCGACGTGCCCGACAGCCGTGCAGTCACTCGGAAGCAACGAGCGGTACTTCACGTACTCACCGTCGAGCAAGCGCGTGGTCGTGCGCCGTTCACCGGCGTGCGCGCTCGGGCCTCCGGTACCGGTGCCGCTGCTGCCACGACCGGTGAACCCGATCAGACCTTCGCCACTCTCACCGCTCGATGACAAGGCGATGGTGACCTGGGCGCCGCCGGTCAACGCCTTCGCTGTATCCGCAAGAGTGCGAGCGGGGACGAGCGCAACCGCGGAATAGTCGGCCCGCTCCGGTTGCCAAACCAGCTCGCGGACGGCCAAGCGGTAGCGGTCCGTCGCGGCGAGAGTGACCCGCTCGCCCTCGATCTCGATCCGCACGCCGGTCAGCACCGGCAACGTGTCGTCGCGGCCGGCGGCCACCGCAACCTGGGCCACGGCCGAGGCGAACAGATCGGCGCCGACGCTGCCGGCAACCGAAGGCATCTGCGGGAGTGCTGGGTAGTCGTCGACCGGCAGCATCGGCAACGTAAACCGCGCTGTGCCACAGGCGACGACGACCCGCGCGCCGTCGACGGTCACGTCGACCGGCTGAGCCGGCAAGCTACGACTGATCTCGGCCAGCAGTCTGCCCGAGACGAGAACCCGGCCGGGTTCGGCCACCGTGGCGTCGACCGACGCATGTGCCGAGATTTCGTAGTCGAAGCTGGACAGCGCCAGGGCCTCGCCGGTCGTCGCAGGTGAACCGGCCTCGAGCAACAACCCGGCCAGCACCGGAACAGGGGGACGCGTCGGCAACGTTCGCGCAGCCCAGGCGACCGCTTCGGCGAACACATCGCGCTCGACTTGGAACCTCACTTCACACCTGCCTGTTCATGGCACCGATGATCCACTTGATGGCACGTTCCAGCACGTTCGTGGCGCACTTTCAGGGCACGACGACGGAATGCCACTCCGGCGTCTCGCGCATCGTTCCACGGGCGCCCGACACGATCCGCATCAGGAGCGATCCGGCTGCTGACGGATCTGTTCGATGGGGTCGGCCTGAGATCTCTTGTCTTTGCAGATCCAGATCTCAGAGACGTCGTATTCAGCGCGGTGGAAACTGTGGACGACTCGACTTTGCGCAGGTCGCGGGCGAGATGGCGGGCGGACAAGGTGTGGACGGCGGCAGCTTTCGGGTCGATGGCCTGGGGAAAGGCGAACCGATCCAGCCGGCCGGCCCACACCTTGTCCTCGGGTCGTGGCGGTGTTCCCACGACTGACCGGCTGTGGTCCACAGAGTTGTCCCCAGGGTGTGCACAGTGACCATGAAGGACTAGTCCGGGTCCTTCACGACGGCATGGCGCTCTACCTGGCACGCGATTTGATCCGATTAGTGAGTTCGGTGACCTGGTTGTAGATGGAACGCCGTTCCGCCATCAGCGAGCGGATCTTCCGGTCGGCATGCATGACGGTGGTGTGGTCGCGGCCACCGAAATGCTGGCCGATCTTGGGCAACGACAGGTCGGTGAGCTCGCGGCAGAGGTACATCGCCACCTGGCGAGCCGTCACCAGCACGCGGCTGCGGGAAGAACCACACAGGTCTTCCAGCGAGATGCCGAAGTACGTGCCGGTCTCGGCCATGATCGTGGCGGCGGTGATCTCGGGGCCCTGATTGTCGGGGATGAGGTCCTTGAGGACGATCTCCGCCAGCGCAAGATCGACGCCTTGCCGGTTGAGGCTGGCGAACGCCGTGACCCGGATCAGCGCGCCCTCGAGCTCCCGGATGTTGCTGGCGATCTTACTGGCAATGAACTCCATCACCTCGTTCGGGACGTTCAGCCGCTCCTGCGCGGCCTTCTTGCGCAAGATCGCGATTCGGGTCTCGAGCTCGGGCGGCTGGACGTCGGTGAGGAGGCCCCACTCGAACCGGTTGCGAAGCCGATCTTCCAGCGTGACCAGCTGCTTTGGTGGGCGGTCACTCGAGATCACGATCTGCTTGTTCGCGTTGTGCAGGGTGTTGAACGTGTGGAAGAACTCCTCCTGCGTCTGTTCCTTGTTCTCCAGGAACTGGATGTCGTCGACAAGGAGGACGTCGACCTCGCGGTACCGCCGGCGGAAGCCCTCCGCCTTGCTGTCGCGGATCGAGTTGATGAAATCGTTGGTGAACTCTTCGGAGCTGACGTAGCGCACCCGGGCGCCCTGGAAAAGACTCATGGCGTAGTGGCCGATCGCGTGGAGCAGGTGCGTCTTGCCGAGGCCGGAGTCGCCGTAGATGAAGAGCGGGTTGTACGCCTTCGCCGGCGCTTCCGCCACCGCGACGGCGGCCGCGTGCGCGAAGCGGTTGCTCGCGCCGATCACGAAGGTCTCGAACGTGTACTTGGGGTTCAGCCTGGCGGGCTCGATCTCGCGGCGACTGCCGGGTTCGCGCCCGGTCCCGGGGTGGGACGGCGCCGGCTGCGGGGCGAAGGTGTCGGCAGCCGCCGGGCCCGTCGCCGCGGCCTCGTCGTCAGCCGGCTCCGGCGCGTCGGCGTCCGCCGTCGGATTTGCCGGCTCGTCGCCCGCCGGCTCGACCGTTACCGCAACCCGCACCTCTCGACCGATCTCCGCGGCGAGAGCCGCGGTCAGTGCCGGCCGAAGACGGCTTTCGAGGATTTCCTTCGCATAGTCGTGGGGTGCGGCGAGAACGGCGGTGTCCTCCACCAGCGCGAGCGGGCGGGTCAGCGAGATCCACGCCTGAAATTGCGGGGAGAGTTCACCCTGGGCGGCGAGGCGCTGCACGGTCCGGTGCCAGATTGCCGCTAGATCCGGAAGCGACTCCAGCGCGCCGTCCTGCTGTGGAAGCGACACGCGGCACCCCTCTTTCGTTGCAACCCGGTCATTCTGTGCACAACCCTCGCGACTTTGCGGTGGTTATGACGCTTTCTTCCTCAGATCTCCCCCAGCCGTCCACACCGTCGTCCACAACCTGTGTACGTTGCGCGAACCCAGCGGCTGGTGCCGCGGGTTACTCGAGCGACGATCCACCGGCGAAAGTTCGTTACAGGTGCGCCGCACCGAGCTACGTTGCCATCCCGGGCGGCTCGGGTCGTCCGACGCTGGCCGTTGTTCGGGTGGGTTCGTTGACGCAGTGGGGAAGGGCGGTCGCTGGGACGCTAACAGCGCCGACGGGCTGCCATCAAGCAGTTCTCCACAAGTTGCGCCCAGTGGAACCAATGGGCATCCAGCCGACCAGTTCCGATCGTCGGGGCTGACGGCTCGCGGCGGCCGGGCCGGTTTGACCGGCTCTCCGCGCCCCACTACCGTGGTAGCTCCTTGTGACCTGTGGTGCCTCGGCAACTGCCCGCACCCGTAGCATCTGCCGAGCTTCTGGAGCCCTGAGTGAGTAAGCGTACGTTCCAGCCGAATAACCGTCGGCGGGCTAAGACCCACGGCTTCCGGTTGCGTATGCGCACTCGGGCAGGGCGGGCGATCATCGCGGCTCGGCGGCGAAAGGGTCGCCAGGGCCTCTCGGCCTGAAACCCACGGAGGCACGACCACTGATGTTGCCCGCCGGCTCCCGGCTGCGGCGGCGCCCTGACTTCACTGCGGCGCTGCGGCGCGGTCGTCGCGCGACAACACCGCGTCTCGTCGTCCATCTCGGCGTTCGTCGGTCCGTCAACGCCGACGCCGATGCCGCTGCTGCGCTCGGCGCCGAACAGGTGCAGCCGCGGGCGGGTTTCGTGGTCGGCCGGGTGGTGGGGGGCGCGGTGGTGCGCAACCGGGTCAGGCGCCAACTCCGCCACCTCGTCGCAGCACGGTTGCCGATGCTGCCGGCCGGTTCCGACGTCGTGGTGCGAGCCATGCCGGCGGCCGCGGCCGCCTCGTCGGCCCAGTTGGCTGACGACCTCGATCGCGCGCTGCGTCGAGTAGCGCCAGGCCGTCGGCCGTGACGCAACCGCCTGAGACCGGGCACGCCGGGCTCGTCAGCAAAGCGCTTATCGCCGCCGTCGAGGCATACCGCCGATTCGTGAGTCCGCTCCTCGCGCCGCGCTGCCGCTTCGCGCCGAGCTGCAGCGCGTATGCGGTGGGCGCGCTTCGTGAGCACGGGGCGGCCAGAGGTTCGTGGCTCGCGGTGCGGCGCATTTCCCGCTGCCACCCATGGCACCCCGGCGGAGTCGACCCGGTGCCGCCGCGCAAGCCGTCCGGCACGAGCACACCCGCCGCGTCGGCGGCCGCGAGCACAACGGGAGCCAAGCCGTGCATCCACTGAACTGGCTGTACGACATCGTCACCCAGGTCGTGCTCGCGCTGCACTCCGCGTTGTCACCGCTCTTCGGCAAGAGCAGCGGGACGACGTGGGGCTTGTCGGTCTTCGTCCTGACGATCATCGTCCGGATCCTGCTCTTCCCGCTCTTCGTCAAGCAGATCAAGTCGCAGCGTGCGATGTCTGAGCTGTCGCCGAAGATGAAAGAGCTGCAGACGAAGTACAAGGGCGATCGCGAACGCCTCGGCACCGAGATGATGGCCCTCTACAAAGAACACGGCGTCAACCCCTATATGGGCTGCTTGCCGTTGGTGGCGCAGGCGCCGGTGTTCTATGCGCTCTTCCACGTGCTGCGATATATCTCCAAGTACGGCGGAGGCACGCCGCCCGCGTCCTTCCACGCGGAGTACGGCTGGACGCCGAATCTGCTGCAGAGTGCGGGTCACGCGAAGGTCTTTGGCGTGCCCCTCGCCCTCGGCTTCGGCACGGCCTCGAGGGCACCGCTCTTCGAGGCGAGTGTCGACACCGTGCGCATCGTCACAGTGGTCGCCATCATCGTGATGGCGAGCACTACGTTCATGACGCAGCGGCAGTTGATGGCGCGCAACGCTGCGACGCAGGGCAATCCGATGGCGCAGCAACAGAAAATCATGCTGTACGTGTTGCCACCGATGTTCGCGCTGTTCGGCCTGAACTTCCAAATGGGCGTGCTTATTTACTGGGTCACCAGCAACGCGTGGTCGTTGGGGCAGCAGCACTACGTCATCAGAGCCATGCCGATCGTCGCGACCGCCGCAAGCGGCGGCGGCGCCGGGGGCAAGAAGGACGACGGCGGGGGCACTGGCCGGCGTCCGGGCAAGAAAGGGCCGCCGCCGCCCCCACCTCCGCCCGTCGTGATCCGTCGCCAGCAACCGGCGCGATCGGCGCGGACGAAGCGAAGTGGACCACGCACGCAGCGGCCGAACACGCCGCGCTGAGAATGCAAACCCGGATCGCATTGCGGTCCACCGCCCGGCCCAGTGCCGACGCGTTCCCGAGATTTGGCAGACCCGTTCTACAGGAGGCACTTCGGTGGCCAGCACGACTGACGACACTCCCGAGCCCGGGAACTCCGACGACATGGACGACGCGCGGGGCACGACCGACGAGTCGGATGCCGTGTTCGAGGCCGACGACGGCGCCGCTGATGAGGACGGCGAGACGGACGAGGACGGCGAGGAGTCCTCGGATGACGCCGATTCCGATGACGCCGATACGGATGACGCCGACGAGGGCCACGTCGGGTTGGCCGAATTGCTCGAGCGCGAGGGTGAGATCGCGGCCGACTACCTCGAGGGCCTACTCGACATCATCGACGCCGACGGCGACATCGATATGGACGTCGAACGTGATCGCGCGCTCGTCTCGGTGGTCGGGGCGGAGCTGCGGCATCTGGTGGGTCGAGGCGGCATGGTGCTCGACGCGCTTCAGGAGCTGACCCGGTTGGCCGTCACGCGCGAGACCGGCGCCCGCACTCGCTTGATGCTGGACATCGGTGGCTACCGGGCTCGTCGGCGTGCCGAGTTGTCCGAGCTCGGCCGCAAAGCGGCCGACCAGGCGGCAGAGACCGGCGAACCGGTACGGCTCAACCCAATGACCTCATTCGAGCGCAAAGTAGTGCACGACGCCGTCGCAGCGGCCGGGCTGCGCAGCGAGTCGGAAGGCGTCGAGCCCGAGCGGCGCGTCGTCGTCCTGCCTGACGCTGCCCGAGCAGGGCGGCCCGCAGCATCCGCAGTCGTGGCGCAGGAGAACAACGACGCTCCCGAGGAGTAGGGCGGGAGAGGCGCGAGGAGCCGAAACCGTGCCGTCGGCTTCGCTTCCACCGCCGACCGACAGCCTCGAACTGGCGAGCGCCTTGTTCGGTGACTCCCTGCCGCTGGCGACGCGGTTCGGCGGCTGGTTGGCCGGCGCCGGGGTGGAGCGCGGGCTGGTCGGACCGCACGAACCGGGTCGGCTTTGGTCGCGACACCTGCTCAACTGCGCAGCCCTGGCGCCGCTACCGCCGCAGGGTGCGAGCGTTGTTGACATCGGATCAGGCGCCGGGCTGCCCGGCATCGTGCTCGCAATCCTGCGTTCGGACCTGCGCCTCGTTCTCATCGAGAGCATGCAGCGGCGGGTGACCTTCCTGCGCGAGGTGCTCGACGACCTGGGCCTCACCGCCGTGACCGTTGTGCACGGGCGGGCCGAGAGCGCGTCGACGGCGGCCGCGGTCGGGCGCGCGGACGTCGCAACAGCGCGGGCGGTCGCACCGATCGACCGGCTGGCCGCCTGGGCAGCGCCGCTGCTGCGCCCCGGCGGCTCGTTGTTCGCGCTCAAAGGCGCGTCAGCCCCGCGTGAGTTTGCCGAGTTCGCAGTGACGGTGCAGAAGGCGGGCTTCGCTCCCGGTGCGCGCATCCTTGCCGCCTATCCGGCGCTTGCCGGGCACGAGCCCGAGGCGGGAGCGGACCGCGGGGTGTACCTGCGATGCGAGATGGAGTGGCGGCTGGGTGCCTGGGTGGACCGCCCTGACAGCACCGAGACTCCCGCCACACAGAGCAACGATCTCGACGCGCCACCGCTGGCGACGATCCTCCACATCATCAGGGCTGGGGGCTCTCGCAGACGGCAGGGCTTGGTCTAGGCTGACGTGCTCCGCGGCACAGCCGGGGAGCGGCTACGCAAGCAAGAGAGGGAAGTCCGGGTGGGTCAGGACAGCTGGGCCGATGGTGTTTCACGTGAAACATCCGAGGCAGCGTCGGTTTCACGTGAAACATCGGGCACCGGAGAAACCGGCGACCACGACGACACTCCGATCGCCCGGGAAGCGGAAAGCGCGCTGCGAGTGCTCGGCCGGGCCGGCGACCTGCTGGCCAAGCCGCCGAAATGCCGGGTGATGGCCGTCGCGAACCAGAAGGGCGGCGTCGGCAAGACCACCACAGCCGTGAACATCGCCGCAGCGATGGCGCTGCACGGGCTGCGGGTGCTCGTCATTGACCTCGACCCCCAGGGCAACGCTTCGACCGCACTCGGCATCGACCATCACTCCGAGATCCCTTCGGTGTACGACGTCCTCATCGAAGGCAAGACGCTCGGCGACGTGGTCGTCGACGTCCAGGACCTGCCGGGCCTCACCTGCGTCCCGGCGACGATCGACCTGGCAGGCGCCGAGATCGAGCTCGTATCGCTGGTCGCGCGCGAGTCCCGGCTGCAGCGAGCGTTGAGCGACGCGGATCCGGCACTGGACTACGTGCTCATCGACTGCCCGCCATCGCTCGGGTTGCTCACGGTGAACGCCTTGGTCGCGGCTGAAGAGGTGCTGATCCCGATCCAGTGCGAGTACTACGCGCTGGAGGGATTGGGGCAGCTGCTCCGCAACATCGAACTCGTCCGCTCGCACCTCAACCCCGGCCTGCACGTCTCGACGATCGTCTTGACCATGTACGACGCGCGGACCCGGCTCGCCTCCCAGGTGGCCGACGACGTGCGGGCCCATTTCGGTGATGTCGTCCTGCGGACCGTCATTCCACGAAGCGTGCGGGTGTCCGAAGCGCCGAGTTACGGCCAGACCGTCATGACCTACGACCCCGGCTCACCCGGTGCGCTGTGTTATCTGGATGCTGCCCGAGAGATCGCCGCGCGTGACGCGTCTACCGCGCCTACCGCCAGCACGGAGAAGGAGGACGAGCGGTGGTGACCACTCGACGCGGCGGTCTGGGCAAGGGCTTGGGAGCGCTGATTCCGACCGGACCGCTCGCTCCCGCTGCCCCGCCGGCTTCTTCCGATCAGCACGCGGCCACCCCGCGACAGTCCGACGAGTCTGCGCGATCGGTGCCGCCGGCGGGCGCGAGCTCGGACGCCATCGGAGGTGCGGCCGCGGCTACCGATGCCGACGCTCAGATGGTGCCGGTTCCCGGCGCTCGATTCGCCGAGATCGCGGTTGCCTCCATTCGCCCCAATCCCAAGCAGCCGCGGCAAATCTTCGACGAGGCCGCGCTCGATGAGCTCGCTCACTCTCTGCGCGAGGTCGGGTTCTTGCAGCCGGTCGTCGTCCGCGAAGTGGCGGGCGGTCACGAGCTCGTCATGGGTGAGCGGCGTTGGCGGGCGGCGCAGCAAGCTGGGTTCGCCACGATCCCTGCGATCGTGCGAGACACCGGGGACGACGCGATGCTGCGCGACGCCCTCCTGGAGAACCTGCACCGCGAGCAGCTGAACCCGCTCGAGGAAGGCGCCGCCTATGCGCAACTGCTCGAGGAGTTCGGTGCCACCCACGACGAACTCGCCAAACGGCTCGGGCGGTCGCGCTCGCAGGTCACGAACACGATCCGGTTGCTCAACCTGCCGGCTGCCGTGCAGCGCAAGGTGGCGGCCGGAGTGTTGTCTGCTGGGCACGCCCGCGCGTTGCTCGGTCTCGACGACGCGCAGGAGCAGGAGCGACTGGCGCAGCGCATCGTCGCCGAAGGCCTGTCCGTACGCGCGGTCGAGGAACTCGTCGCGGTGGGCGAGAGCACCTCACGCCGCCGAGCGCACCGCGGGCCGCGGGTCCACGCCCCGGCGTTGACCGACCTGGCAGCGGGCCTTTCCGACCACTTCGAGACCCGGGTTCGGGTGGACTTGGGGCGCCACCGCGGGAAGATCACGATCGAGTTCGGTTCGGTCGACGACCTGGAGCGCATCGTGTCCGCGATGGCGCCGTCGGTATCGGGGTCGTTCAGCGGATCGCTCGGCGGCTCGGCCGAGCGCACGGCCGATCGCTCGGTCGCCGATTCGGTCGCTGACTCGGGCGAGGACGGGCCGGAGCGCTAGACCGGGGAGCCAGGGCGCGAACTGCCGCGAGCCGCGGCCTGCGCGAGCAAGTCACGGCACAGCGTGCCGAGGTCGAGATCGGCGGCTGCGGCCGCCAGCGGCAACAAGCTGGTCGACGTCATGCCCGGCGCGACGTTCGTCTCGAGGTACTCGATCGCCCCGTCCTTCGTGACAATCAGGTCAGTACGGGACAAATCACGCAAACCAAGAGCGCGATGCGCGGTCATTGCCGCCTCGCAGGCCGCGGTGAGCAGCTCCGGAGCGAGCCTGGCCGGGACGTGGTACTCGGTCATGCCCGCGGTGTAGCGCGCGGCGTAGTCGAACACCCCGCTCAGTGCCATGATCTCCACTGCCGGGAGCGCGAACGGCCCGCCGGGAACAGCAGCCGACGAGCCCGGCGCCGAAGCGGTCGAGCCGGTCGCTGCTCCCGTCGAGTCGGGGACGGCGCAGTCGTCGACGACGCTCACGGCAAGCTCGACGCCCTCGACGAACCGCTCCAGCAACGCCACGCTGTCGTAGGAGTAGCAGGTCACCATCGCGTGCGGGAGTTCGGCCGCATCGCGCACCACGGTCACGCCGAGCGCAGAACCGCCTCGCGCGGGCTTGACCACCAGCGGCAGGCCGAGGCGGTCGACCACCCGGGCCAGCAGAGCGGCGCCGCCCAAATCGCGAAACGCCGCGTGCTGAAGCGCCACCGATGCGGGCGTGCGCAGCCCGGCTCGGGCCACGATCGCCTTTGCCACCGGCTTGTCGAACGCCAAGCGCGCGGCCGCGCCGGTCGCGCCTACGTAGGGCACACCACCGAGGTCGAGAACGTCGCGCAACGCGCCGTCCTCGCCTTCTACTCCGTGCACCGCAAGGAAAACAGCTGCCGGTGGATCGTCGACCAGGCGTTTCAACAGTTGCCCGTCGACGTCGACAAGACTTACTTCGACGCCGAGGGCCGCGAGTGCGTCAGCCACCCGGCGTCCCGACGACAAGGAGACCTCGCGCTCGAAGGATGCGCCGCCGGCGAGGACGAGGACGTGGCCGAGGTCGCTCACGATTCGCCTCCGGCGGGAGCCTCACCGAACGTCGTCGCGATTTCGAGTTCTTCGTCGAGGACGGCGGCGAGCCGGCGAACGCCTTCGCGGATGCGGTCGGGCTCGGGCAGGCTGTAACACAGCCGAAGGTTGCGCGTGCCCTGGCCGTCGGAGTAGAAGCCGACGCCGGGCACGTACGCGACGCGACCTTGAATAGCGCGCGGCAGCATCGCTTTGGAGTCGAGACCCTCCGGCAATGTCACCCAGACGTAGAACCCGCCGGTCGGATGGGTCCACGACGAGCCGGCCGGGAACGACGCGGCGAGCGCATCGAGACACGCATCGCGCCGGGCGCGATACAACTCACGGAACACCTTCACCTGGTCTTGCCACGGGTGGTTGGCGAGGAACTCAGCGACGACGTACTGCGACAGCGCGACGGGGCACAACGTGGTTGCCTCGCTGGCGAGCACCAGTTTCTCCTTCACGCCCGGCGGCGCGAGCACCCAACCGACCCGCACGCCGGCGGCGAACGTCTTGGAGAACGACCCGAGGTAGATGACGCCTTCCGCGGTACGCGAGCGCAGCGCGGGCAGCGGCGGCCCGTCGAAACCCAGTAGCCCGTAGGGATTGTCCTCGAGGACCAGCAACCCCGCGCGGGAGCAGATGTCGAGAATCTGGTCGCGCCGCTCCTCGATCAGGGTCAGGCCCGCGGGGTTGTGATAGTTCGGCACAGTGTAAAGGAACTTCGCCCGCCGGCCCTCAGCGGCGACCCGCGCGATCGCGGCTTCCAGCGCGGCCGGCACCAGCCCGGCGTCGTCCATCTGCACGTGGACCACATCGGCCTGGTACTGCGTGAAGACACCGAGCGCCCCGACGTAGGACGGCGCTTCGGCGATCACGACGTCGCCCGGGTCGAGAAAGATTCGCGACACGACGTCGAGGGCCTGCTGCGAGCCGACCGTGACGACGACGTCATCGGCGGAAGCCGAGATGCCTTCCAGCGCCATCACTCCGCAGATGAGCTCGCGGAGTCGCTCGTCGCCCTGACCGCCCATGTACTGCAGCGCACGCGCGCCTTGTTCGGTGATCAACCGGGCCGTCATCTCACCGAGGACGTCGAGTGGCAACGCGCTCACGCACGGGGAGCCTCCGCCCATGCTGATGATCTCGGGCCGGTTTGCGACGGCGAAGAGTGCTCGGATCTCGGAGGTGGTCATGCCGTGCGTGCGCGCGGCGTAACGGTCGACGTAGGGGTCGAGACGCGACCCGGCTGACATGTCCACCTGGAATCCTCCTGCGCGCCCTTCGTGGCGTGCATAGAAACGAAGCTGCACGACGAAATCGCCGAGGTCTCAGGCTACCGTCACGGTCGGCCCGAGCCGGCGCGAATTACACGCACCGCCCTGAGGCGGGCGGCCCCGGCCGGGCGCCGGAAGGGCTCGAAACGAGGCGATATCCCGCCTACCATGCCGATGTACGTGCCCGTGAGTTCCGCCGTCCTGGAGCCGTGATGTCGCGCCGCGTCGTCAACCTCACCCTGGACAACCTCGACGACCTGCCGCCCAGGTGTCGTCGCTGCGTGTTCTGGGAGCTCGACCCGGTGAGCCGCGCTCGCGCCGACGAGGTCGGCGACCCGGCGCTGGAAAAGGAAGCCTGGGTCTCCGGCATGCTGCTGGAGTGGGGCAGCTGCGGGAAGCTGATCCAGGTCGACGGCGCGACCGCGGGCTACGTGCTTTACGCGCCGCCGGCGTACGTACCGCGATCGGTTGCCTTCCCGACGAGCCCGGTCAGCCCGGACGCCGTTTTGTTGATGACCGCCCACGTGTTACCCGAGTTCGTCGGCGGCGGGTTGGGTCGCATTCTGCTGCAGTCGGTGGCCAAAGACCTCACCCGTCGCGGCGTCAAGGCGGTCGAGGCATTTGGCGACAGTCGGTGGGAGATGCCGGCGTGCGTGCTGCCGACCGACTTCTTGCTCGCACTCGGCTTCAAGACCGTGCGGCCGCATCCGCGGTATCCGCGGTTGCGACTCGATCTGAAGACGGCGTTGTCGTGGAAGGAAGACGTCGAGGGGGCGCTGGAACGGCTGCTCGGGTCGGTCACCCCGGAAGGCGCGTTGCGCCCGGTGTGAGCCTCGGCCGTTCAGGCGTAGGCGTCGGCGAGCTGGATGGAACGCGTCGACGCAAGCGGGTCGCTGGCGATGTAGAGCCGCTGCATCGCTACGACGACAGCTTCGGCGAGGTTGTCGCGAAACGCGGGCTCGCCGAGCCTCGCGGCGTCATGGGGGTTCGTCAGGTAGCCGAATTCGACGCGGACGGCGGGCATTCGCGTGCTGCGGAGCAATTCCCAGCTCTTTGCGTGGGTGTGGCAGTCGAGCAGGTCGGTGCGGGCGAGCACTTCCTCCTGGATCAGGTCGGCGAGCCGGGCACCGAGCACGGACCTGTCCTTCGGCGTCCCGTAGTAGTAGGTCGCGATGCCGCTGCACGAGGGGTTGGACTGCCCGTCGACGTGAAGGGAGACGAGGAGGTCGGCTTCCGCTGCGTTGGCGAAGGCGGCGCGCTCGCCATCGGACGGCGGCGCGTCGTCGCCGTCCAGAACGCCTTCGCCGCCTCTGGTCAGGAACGCCTGCGCACCCATCACGGTGAGGCGTCCTTCGATGCGGTTGGCGATGTCCTCCGCGATCGCGGCCTCGTTCAGCTCCCCTGCCCGGGCGCCGAGGTCGGAGCCACCGTGGCCGGGATCGATGACGACGAACTTGCCGGCGAGCGTCGGGCTGTCGTGATGCAGCCGCTCGTACTCGCGCAGCTCGTTGGCCTGGCCTCCGACGACGGTCCGCTCGAGCTGGCGCAGCGCACGAAAGGTCTCCGGGCCGCAGGTGCCGTCGGCGGGCAGGCCGACATTGCGCTGGAAGTCGCGCAGCGCGTTCTCCGTGTGGGCACCGAAGACGCCGTCGGCGCGGCCGCAGTCGAAACCCATCTGGGTGAGCCGCTGCTGGAGACCTGCGACATCGTCGCCGACATAGGGGTGGCGCACCGAGTAGGAAAGGATGCGGTCACCGAGCCGCCAGCGTGCCTCGTCGAGCACCCGATAGGTCTCGCGGTCGACCACGCCGTCGATGCGGAGCCCGCGTTGTTGCTGAAAGAGGCGCACCGCTCGGTCGACCGGGGCGTCGAACGAGTCGGAGTCGGGCGAGGTCTGCGTGCAGAGCAGACCGAGGTGGGCCAGCCGCTGCCGCAATTCGAACACAGCGATACCGCGGTCGCCTAGCTGCAACCGGGTACCGGCGAGTTCGTGCGGTTGCTGCATGGCGAATCCCTTGGTCTGGGTGGCACATCGTGCTCAGTGGGGACGCCGTCTGTCAAACGACGCGCGCGGACGTCGCACGGTTTGCCCCAACGGCGGTCTTTCTGCCGCCGGGCTGCGGTCGTGAGACGCCGCGCACTGCTGATCGACGGACGACGCAGGCATGCCCGCGCCGGGTTGGATCACACCCGACCGGCCACGCCCCGCTGGGCGCCGCCATGCTAGCGGCCGGCAGCCTCGGCAGGTGGGATCGCCACAAAGAAGGCATTCTGCAACGAAAGAGACCCCAGCCGTCGCGAGGCCCGCAAGCGGGCCGGCTCTAGAGGAAAGCCTCCAGGTCACGCAAGAGCGCCGACTTCGACTTCGCGCCGATGATCTGCTTCACGACCTCGCCGCCCTGGTACACGTTCAGCGTCGGGATCGACAAGATCGAATAGGTCCGCGCCGTCTCGGGGTTCTCGTCGATGTTGAGCTTGACGACCCGGAGCTTGTCGGCGTGCTCGTTGGCGATCTCCTCAAGGACAGGCGCCACCATGCGGCACGGGCCGCACCATTCTGCCCAAAAGTCCACGATGACCGGCTTCTCGCTGGCGAGGACTTCGGTAGCGAACGATTGGTCAGTGACGGTCGTGGTCACGACGGCTCCTGTCTGTATTGGTCGGGCTCAGGCGAGTGGTACTGGCTGATCAAGAAGCGGCAGCGCTCGCCGCGGCGAGGGTCGCATTCTGCGCGGCATGGCGTGCAGCGAGCCACCGCTCGGCATCGAGTGCAGCCGCACAGCCGGTGCCCGCAGCGGTGATGGCTTGACGGTAGACGTGGTCGACGACATCCCCGCACGCGAACACGCCGTCCAGGCTCGTTCGGGTACTCGGGTGCTCGACCTGGATGTACCCAGCAGCGTCGAGGTCGAGCTGGCCGCGGAACAGCTCGCTGCGGGGCTCGTGCCCGATTGCGAGGAAGAGTCCCGTGACGTCGAGGGCGTCCTTGTCGCCGGTGACCGTGTCGATCAGCTGGACGCCGGCGACCTTCTCGTCACCGAGGACGTCGACCACCTGCGCGTTCCAGCGGAAGCGGATCTTGTCGTTGGCGAACGCGCGGTCTTGCATGATCTTGCTGGCTCGCAACGAATCGCGCCGGTGGATCATGGTGACACTGCGCGCGAACTTCGTGAGGAAGGTCGCCTCCTCGACGGCGGAGTCTCCGCCACCGACGACAGCGATGTCCTGGTCGCGGAAGAAGAACCCGTCGCACGTCGCGCAGGCCGAAACACCGTGCCCCAGTAGCCGCGCCTCGTTGTCCAGCCCGAGGTAGCGGTACTTCGATCCGGTCGCGACGATCACCGCGCGCGCGTGGTAGACGTCGTCGCCGACGTGGACGACCTTGACGGGACCGGTGAGGTCGGCGGCGGTGACGTCGTCGCTGATCAGCTCCGCGCCGAACCTGGCCGCCTGCTTGCGCATGTTGTCCATCAGGTCGGGGCCCATGATGCCGTCAGGAAAACCGGGGAAGTTCTCTACCTCGGTCG
The DNA here is from genome assembly GCA_963782965.1 of uncultured Actinomycetes bacterium. GTDB lineage: Bacteria > Actinomycetota > Actinomycetes > Acidothermales > Acidothermaceae > CAWALV01. Next base: position 245,566 of record CAWALV010000002.1, on the reverse strand, counting down.
TGGTCATGAGGGCTCCACCGGCGCCGATCGCACCTTCGAAGACCAGGGGGCGCAGGTTGGCGCGCGCGGCGTACAGCGCGGCCGTATAGCCGGCGGGTCCCGAGCCGATGATGATGAGATCGCGCAGGGCGACCTCTGCCCCTGGGGATGCGCTCTGCTCGCTCGGCTTCTGCACGAGCGGATGCTTCGCCGAATTGCGGGTTGGACGTCGCGGTGCTCACGCAGACCTGCCTCGAGATTGATGTGTTCCGGGCTGCCGAACGTGGCAGCTGTCGCCCGGTGCTGGCTGCCACCGTGCGACCGTGAAACAGATCCTAGGTGGCGATGATTCCCCGGAAGCCGCCGGCGACCCGCGGGCTGTCAGTGCGGCGCCGAGAGACGCCCGAAGAAGGCGAGGTCCTGGCTGCAGTCGGCGCCCTCGGGCTCGACGTAGTAGTCGAGGATGCTCGGATCGGTCGGATCCTGGAAGACGAGGACCGTCGCCGGCTGGCCGTTGAACAGCGCGAAGTCGACGAGCACCGGGCTCACCGGCGTGCCCGCGAGCGCGGACAGGCAAGAGGCAAGCGCTTGCGGGTTGGCCAAGCTGCCGGTCGGTGCAGTTGGCGCCGCCGCGCGCGCCTTGGACAAAGTGCCCGCTCGCCGGCGCGGCCGGCGAAGCGGCGGGCGCCGAGCCGAGCGGCGAGGGTTGCGCCGATGCATTCGCGGCGGCCGAACTCAGGGCAGGGCCTGCCGCCGCCGGCGAGTTCGCGCGGCCCGCCGATGTCGTGTCGGTGAGCGCGGCGAACTGTTGCGCGGCATTCGGCACGTGCTGGCGGAGTACTGCCTTGACCTGGGACTGGATCGTGTCGCGCGTGTAGTTCGTGCCGGACGCGATCAGCGTCGACGCACTGCTTGCCTCGGCCGCCGACCCGGCTGAAGACCGTTTCGAATCGGAGGTGTGACCGAGCGCCACGGTGACGGCAGCGATCGCCGCGATCCCGACGACGGCCGCCGCAACGGTGGAGGAGGTCAGGAAGCCGGGCCGGCGGCTCGGCGTGCGCTTCCGGCTGGTGATCGTGCGGCTGTGGACCGGGAGCACGGTCGCGGCCGGTTCGGCAGCCTGTTCGCTCGCGGCAGCTCGGATGGCGGCGTCGAGCCGGGCGGCGACGTCGGGTGGCATGTCAACCGGCGGCAGCGACCGCAGCGCGTGACGCACCTCGCGCAGCGAGCGCAGGTCGTCGGCGCACTGCGCGCAGCCGAGCACGTGTTCGCGGACGTGGCTCGCGGCGTCGGCACTGCCAGCGGTCTCGGCACTGCCGGCGGTCTCGGCACTGCCGGGAGTGTCGGCACTGCCGGGAGCGTCATCCGCGAGCTCGGCGAGGGTTTCGAGCTCCGGGTGCGGGGTTGTCACCGGAGATCCTTTCGTGGTGCGGTCATCGGTGGTTCGACGCCTCCGACCCCGGGCGGGTTCCCGCCGCGCAGGTGTTCAAGAAGCGGGAGGAGGCGCACCCGGCCGCGGGCGCAGCGGCTCTTGATGGTGCCGGCCGGCACCTCGAGGATTTGCGCGGCTTCGTCGACGGGGTAGCCCTCGATGTCGACGAGCACGATCGCCGCCCGCTGCTCGAACGGCAGGGTCGCGAGCGCGGCGTACACGTCGGTCGCGATGTCGGCGTCGGCGAAAGCGTCGTGCGTTGCGACGCGGGCGTCCGGCATGTGTTCGTCGTCCGGAAGTGCGGTGGTCGGCCGGGCAGACTTCCGGCGGTGGCGGTCGAGGCAGGCGTTCACCACGATCCGGTGCAGCCAGGTGCTGACCCTGGAATCGCCCCGAAAGCTGGCTGCATGACGGACGACGGAGATCAGCGCGTCTTGCAGCGCATCTGCAGCCTCGTCGGGATCACCCATGGTGCGCAGCGCGATCGCCCACAGGTGATCGCGGTGGCGTTGGAATATCTCGGTGAACGCATTGGGATCACCGGCGAGATGGCGGCGTAGCGCCGCGACGTCAGGGTCGCCGCCAGGCTCGCTCTCGTCGGTCGACGAACCGGCACCCACGCCGGCTGGACCCCCGGTCACGACGGCCACCCTAGCGGGCGCAGCGGCATCATCGGGGGAAGGTCAGGGACGAAACGACACGTCGGTGATGCCGCTGGCGTACCCGCCACTGCCGGATGCCGGAAGCTTCGTCAGCCACACCAGCCAATAGCGCGCTTTCGTCGGTGTCTTGGGCTGCAACGTTGCCGTCGGGCCGGCACCCGCCTGGGAGCCGACGAGCGTCATGGACTGTTCGGTCTGCGGGGCGCTGTCGCTTTCGAAGAGTTCGAGCGACGTGCCGTCGGCGAGCAGCTTCACCTCGACGGAAGCGACCGTGCGCGCGGACCCCAGGTCGACGAGCAGTCCGACGCCCGGCTTCATGTTGCCGAACGTCGCACTCGTGAACGTCTGGGTGTGCCAGGCCGTACCGGGGTTGCCGTCGATGGCGTCGGAGGCCTCTGCCACATGGGGGTCGTGGTGGTCGCCGTACGGGTCGAACTCGACGACCGAATGCGCCGAGATCGCCTTGGCTCCGGCTGCTGCCGACGGAGCCGCCGCCGACGGGCCGGTACCGGCGCCGGTGCCCGTGTTCTTCTGCTGCTCGGTCGCCGCCGGGTGGCCGCCGAAGTGCAGGTAGCCGCCAGAACCTGGCCGCAGCAACCCCAAGACGCCGACGACGAGGATCGCAGCCACTCCGACGACGCTCCAGCGTTGCCCGCGGCTTTGCAACCAGCTGCCGCCGGGGACCGGTGGATCGGAAATGATCGGCGCGGTCTCGTGTGTGTCAGCACCGAACGGGTGCCCGTCGTCGCGACTGTCACGCAGTGGCTCGATCGCAGCGACGAACTCGGAGGGCGACGTGATCTCCGGGAGGCCATGGCGGGCGGTGTCGTCGCCGATCGTTCGGCTCACCACGCTGTCGAGAGTCCGCGGAACGCCGCTGCGGACCTGTCGGGGCATGCACAGACGACCCTCCAGGCACGGTGCTTCCGGCAACGAGCTGTCGCCTCGTGGGCCGGACCACCGGCCGGTCAGCGCCGCGTAGAGCAGATTGCCGAGCGCCTGGGTGTCGGATCGCAGCGACGCCTCCAGGAGCAGCGCTTGCGAGCTGTTGCCGGGCCCGTCCATCGCGCGGTCTGCGCCGCCGTCGTTTCCTGCGGGTTCGGCCAGCGGCACACCGGCGAGTCGGGCCGAGCCGGTCGTCGAGAACAGCACGCCTCGGGGGGACGGCGCCAACGGCGCGAGACCTGCAGCCCGTGCGGCCGCCACACCGCCGGCGACTCCGGCCACCAGATCGACCGCCGCCGCCGGCTCGAGCGGCGCGACGCGCAGCTGCTCCTCAAGCGAACCACCGTCGAGCAATTCCGTAACGACGAATGCGAAGGTGTCGCTTTCGCCTGCGTCGTAGACCCGCGCCAGCGCCGGGTTGGCGAGCCGGGCGGTCGCCCGCGCCCCGGCGAGCAGTTGCGGTGCCCGCGCGTCGTCGAGCGGGGTGAGCAGCATGGCGACCGGCCTGGCGAGCACATCGTCGTGAGCCCGCCATGATTCGCCGAGGGTGGTCGCCGGCCCATCGGCGTAACCGGGCAGGTGGGCCTCGAGGCGGTAGCGACCGGCAATGAGTTGACCGGGCGCCACAGTGAGAGCACCGCCCACGTCCGACCTCCGGTCCCTGCTGCCACACGATCCTGCAAGCGCGGCGCCGAGGCCGATCGCGGCTTCGTCCCAGCCCCGCTCGGACTCGCTCCCGTAGGCGTCGAGCTCGTCCGTCTCTCGCAACCATCGGCCGATGCGGCGGAGGCGAACGCTCGGCGCGCCGTGTCCCGAAGCCATGCTAAGCCTGCTCAGCTCGGACGGACGGCACCGTAGTAGCCGTCGAGGTATACCGGCTGGATCTGCACCACAGTGCCGGTGTGCGGTGCGGCGATCATCTGGGCGTTGCCGAGGTAGATCGCCACGTGGTGGATGCTGTTCGGATCGGCCGGGTTCGTTGCCCAGAACAGGAGATCACCGGCCTGGAGTTCACCGAGGGGCACCTTCGTCGCGACCGCCAGGTATTGCTCGGCCGCAGTCCGCGGCAGCCCGACCCCGGCGAGCCGGTAGGCGAACTGCGTGAGGCCAGAGCAGTCCCAGGTGTCCGGGCCGGATCCGCCGTAGACGTACGGCTTGCCCAGCTGGGACTCCGCCGCCGCGATGGCGGTCAGCGCGGCCTGACTCGGCTGGCCCGGGCTGAATCCGCCCTGCAGCGCAGCTTCGCGAGCGGCGACGAGCGCCGCTGACGCGCGCGCCGCGTTGTCTGCCGCCAGCTGCGCCTCGATCTGCGCCTCGATCGTCTTGACCTGGTCGTTCGCGGCGGCGAGAGCTTGCTGTTGCTCGGCGAGCGTTTGTTCGACCTGGAGCCGGGCCGCATTGGCTTCGGCAGCGGCGTCGTTTTGGCGTTGGACCAGCGTCGCGATCGTCTGCTGCGCCTGGGCGAGGCGCTGCCGCGATTCGGAGACGGTGCGCACCGCGCGGGCGTCGATCAACGACATGGTCTGGACGTCGTGGAGCCCGGCGAGTAGCCGCGCCGGGTCGGAGCCGTCGAGAACGCTGGCGTAGATGCCGAGCATGCCGCCTGACATGTAGAGCGCGCGCGCTCGAGCGCCGGCGACCTGTTGCGCCTGGTCGGTCGCGTGCTGGGCATCCGCAGCGCTGCGGCGGGCCGCGACCTCCTGGCCGACCAACTCCCCCATCTGAGCCTCCGCCGCGTCGTAGCGTTCGGTGGCCTGCTCCGCTTGCACTCGCAGCGCCGTGACCTGCTGCTGGAGGTGGGCGGCCTGGGCTTTGGCGTCGGCGAGCGGGTCGGCACCCGCAGCGCCCGCCGGAAGCGTCGCGGTTGCAACGACAATGGTCGCCAGAGCCAAGAGGCGGACCCGCCGGCCGACCGTCATGCCACGTACCGACCCGATCCCGCGGCGGTGATCGTCGTCCAGGAGCGCAACGCACCGATGTGGTGAACGATCAGCGTGGTTGCCGAGCGGCGAACCTTGATGTGCGCCGTGCCGTCGGGATCGATCGTCAAGGTGTTGGGAACCACGGTCTCGCCGTGGGTGGCAACGGAATTCTCGGCCGCCAGGAGTGCCGCTTGCATGTCACCGGGCTTGTCGTGCCAGGCCGTGCTGGCAGCATTCGCGGCATTGTCGGCGTCGTCGGACGCCGTGAAGTGCGCAACGCCGATGGACAGGCCGTCGAAGCCGACGACGGCGACCATCGCGACGCCCACCGCGATCCTGGTCAGCCAGCCGAGGATGATGTCGCCGCGTTCGCGGGTGGCTTGTGCGAGCACGCCGAAGCGTTGCCGCTGCCGGCGTTCGGTTGGGGATGCCGGGCAGCGCACTCCCCCGTTCGGCCTCGGTTGCATGCTCACCTCAGCCATGAGGTCGGCGCGTAATGCGGCACCCTTGAGGACCGTTCGCCCGAATGGCGCAGAGCGGAGCCGCCGTTCGGCCGAGCAGTTCCGGCTTCGGTAGGGCTAGCGACCGATCGCGAGCCGCTGGCGGATGACCTGCACGAGTTCGGTCGCCTCGGCAATGCGCATGCGGCCGGCGAGCGTGAACAACACGGCAGCGCCGGTTCCGCCGCCCGCGACGAGTGCGACGACATCGCTGCCGAACCCGCGCCCGAGCAAGGCGTGTGTCAGGCGGGCGAGCCCGAATGCGACCGCCCCGGAGAGCAAGGACGCGACGCCGAGCTGAACGTACGTGCGAAGCACGCGGGGTCCGTCGAGCCCGCGAAGTCGTCGGCTGACCGACCGCGCGGTCAAGACGAGCGCGACCCAGTAGGACGCCGAGAACCCCAGCGCCAATCCGACGCCGCGCCACCCGACGGGCAGTGTGAGGTACAGGGCGACGTCGACGCCGATGTTGACCGCAGTGACGACGATGTTGATGAGGGCGGGCCGTCGCGTGTCTCGCATCGCGTAGTAGGCGCGGAGCAGCAGTTGGAAGATGCAGAACGGCACCAGACCTACCGCGAAGGCGACCAGCAACCAACCGATGTAGCGGGCGTCGGCGGGTGAGGTGCTGCGGTGTGCAAAGACGACACCGGTGATCTCGGGAGCGAGCGCCATCAACGCGAAGGTGGCGGGCACGACGGCGACCGCTGTCATGCGCAACCCGGTCGACACGTCACCCCGAACCGCCGCAAGATTGCGGTCGACTGCGTGCCCGCTCATGCGAGGCAGCAACGCCGTGATGACCGACACGGCCACGATCGCGTAGGGCAACTGGAAGAGCTGGTACGCGTAGGAATAGGCGGCGAAGCTGTCGCCGTGCGTCACCTGATGTGCGGTCGCCGCATGGTCGGCGGCGCTACCGAGGTTCGTCACTACCGCGAATCCCACCTGGTTGGCCGCGACATAGACGAGCACCCAGCCGGCGAGGCGACCCACCTCGCCCAGACCCGCGTTGCGCCAGTCGAAGCGCGGCCGCCAGCGGAATCCGGCACCGCGAAGCGACGGCCACAGCGCCAGGGTCTGGATGACGACGCCGGCTGTCGTTCCCACACCGAGCAGTGCGGTCTCACCTGTGGTGAGGCTTACCGATGCGTGTTTCGACGTCACCATCATGAACAGCACACCGGTAACGATCAGCACGATGTTGTTGAGGACCGGGGTCCACATCGGCGCCGCGAACCGGTTGCGCGTGTTCAGGATCGCGCCGACCGTGGCACTGATCCCATAGAAGAAGACCTGCGGGAGGAAGAAGCGTGCGAACGTGATTGCGAGCGCGCGTTGCTGGCCGGTGAAGTGTGACGCATACACGTCGACGACGAGTGGTGCCGCCAAGACGGCGATCACGGTGCACGCGCCGAGCACGACCGCGACCACCGTGAGGAGTCGCTGTGCGTAGAGCTCACCTTGCTCCGCGTCGTCCTTCACCGCCCTGACAAGTAGCGGGACGACGACACTCGTCAGAACACCGCCGAGCAGCAGGTCGTAGACGGCGTTCGGAGCGGCGTTCGGGATGTTGTACGCGTCGGCGAGTTGGTGGGAACCCAGCGCAGCCGCGATGACTGCGGTGCGTAGGAATCCGGTCGCGCGTGACGCCATCGTGCCGAGCGCCATGGCACTGCTCGACCTCACCAGGCCGATGCCCGCACCGGCTTCCGGGTCTCCCGTGCCGGTCGGTTGCTCGCGGATGCTCATGAGCTGGCAGCGTCGACGTCATCGGGGACGTCGGCCGGCGGCTGTGCGGCGGGATCGGCGGCCGGGTCGGTCGGCGGATCGCCGGTGCCGGCACCGGAGCGACGTTGTGCGCGCGCACGTCGGGCCCGGCGCGCGAGCCGTACCGCGGCGATCAGGAACAGCACGCCCGCCGCCGCACCCGCAATGGCGAGCGCCACCGCGCCGAACGCCGTTGCGTTGAGTTCGAACGTGACCGGCGAACCATACGGTCGGGAAACCGTTTCGGCTGTCATCAACTGCGCGACGACGGTGAAGCGGCCGTTCGTACGCGCCTCGACGTCGACGAGCACGTCTTGCCGGCTGTTCTTCGGCACCGTGAGCGGCGGTATCGGGGCAACCTTGAGCCGGGTCGGATTCTGGGCAGACAGGCGAATCGTCACCGTCACCGGGTTCGGGAGATCGTTGACGACCGTGATCGGGATGCGCTGCTTGCGGCTGGTCAACGTGATCAGCCCCGGGTCGGCGATATGGACCTTCGTCAACCTCGAATAGATGCCTGTTTCGACGTCACTGATGATCACTCGGGAGCGCGCGGGATCCGTGCGCAAGCTGCTCGACTCCGCACGCAGCAGCGCGACACTCGCCGCGTTGATCGCGGGTTCGACGACACCCGAGCCCAGGAGCGCAGCGAACACCGACAGCTGGTCGCGGTCGTGCGGAATGGGTGCGAGTACCGACGGCGAGAGTTCTGCCTGTCGAGCGGCGTCGGGGTAGACGAGCGACGAGCGCTCGACGCCGTCCGACGGCTGGTCGACGACGGATTGCAGCCCGACGGCGCTCAACCACGGCACCGAACCGGAGTCCTGTAGCAAGCGTGCGAGAAAGCCGTTGCTGGGGTCGACCATTCGTGGCGGCACGAGAACGATCGAGCTACCCGCGCCCGGACGCTGCTCGGTGATGAGCATCGTCTCGGCGAGGATGCGCTGCTCGGCAAGCCGGTCGTTGCTGCCTGCACTGGCAGGATCGGCGATCATCGCGTCGATCGCGGAGTCGGTGAGCACCGCGCGGACGTGGCCCGAAGCGGTCTGCAGATCGGAGCGAACACCGGTCAGTGCGTTCGGGTCGCGCGGTGGCAACGCGGCGTCGGAGAGGACCACGGCCGAGACGAGGTCGCTCGAGAGGTCGTCGAGTGTGGTGGTGTCGATGACGCCGCCGACCGGCCACACGACGTCCGGCAAAGAGGGCGCCCGGAGATCCGCTGCGAGTGCAGCCTGCCCCGTCGAACGGGCGATCGCGATCTCGCGGCTGAGGCCGGCATGCTCCAACGCGGTGAGATCCGCGTCGCCGTAGGGAAGCGCGAGCGTCTCGGCCCCGGGTTTCGATACCGCTGCGCGCAGTTGCGTGAGCCATGTCGCGGCTGCGGCTGCGCCGCGTCCGGCGGTTGTCTTCTGGCCCGGCGCCACCACCTGATACCGCGTCGGGCTCGGCGTCGGCGTGGGCGTCACGCTGGGCGTCGGCGTCACGCCGGGAGTCGACGCGGGCGAGGCGGTCGACGTGGGAGACGCCGAGGGTCGGCTGCTTGCGGGCGCGCTCCCCGATGCGCTGCCGCTGCCTGATGGCTTCGTTGAGGAGGTGCTTGCCGCCATGACCGTCGCATCGTCGACGAGCGCGGGGTCGATCGCGTACGTCAGCGGAAGCTTCGCGTCGGTGGTCGCGCGCAGCAATTGCCCCAGCCGACCGGACGGCGCCAGGTCGGTGGCGAGCTGGTCGTCGAAGAACGTCGTGCCCTCCGCGCGGTGGATGCCGTCTTCGAGCGGTACCAACCAGCTCACCTGCGTGGGCGTGAGCTGCGCACCTGCCGGCATCCAGAGCACGGTCGTCGGCATCCGCCTGACGACCGACGCGCCGGAGTCGGCCGCGTAGCCGCGGGCTTCGACGGCTATCGGGTAGGCGCCGAACTGGCTCGCAGAGTTGGGGAGGGCGATCCGGTCTTCGGCCAGCGAGAGATGCCACGACCGTTCCTCGCCGGGCGCCAAGGTGTCGAGCGACTGGCGGGTTGCGTAGACCGGGTAGCCGGTCACGGTCGACGGGTCGGAGTCCTGAGCGAGGTCGTACCGGGTCGTGATGCGTTGCGCCGAGACGCGCAGTTCGACCGACACGTAGTTCAGCGAGATTCCCGACGTGTTCTTGATCGTGCCGTCGAGGGTGATGGTGTCCTTGGGCCGGACGACGCGGGGTTCGAGTGAGTCGATGGTGATCGTGACCGGCGGCGGCGCTGCACTCGCGCTCGGGCTTGCGGTCGGGCTCGAGCCTGAGTCGGCCGGCGCGGCGTGCGCCGCGACCGGTAACCAGCTGCCGGCGATGGCGAGCGGAACGACCGCGACCGCACACACCGTCCGCACGAAGCGACGGGAACGGGATCCGTCGCCTCGATCGCTCACGTGCCTCACGCGATGTCCGCGAGCAGTCGCGGCACTTGATCGACGAGGCGTCGCTCGTCGTCGTAGGCGAGCCGGGCGCCGAGTTCGGCTAGCGGAACCCACGCCACCTCGACGACCTCAATGTCGCGGTCGGAGAGTTCCCCGCTCTCGGCCACGAGCAGGAAGTGATGCACGGTCTTGTGCACCCGGCGCCCGTCCGCGACGAACCAGAAGTCGATCATGCCCAGCGGTGCGACGATCCGCCCGGTGATGCCCGTCTCCTCGGCGATCTCCCGGATCGCGGCGGCCTCGCTGCTCTCGCCGTCCTCGACGTGGCCCTTGGGGAGTGACCAGACGAGGCGGCCTTGGCGGTCGTGCCTCGCGATCAGGGCGGCGCTGCCGCCCGGCGCGGTCGTGTCGACGACGAGACCTCCGGCGGAGGTTTCCTCGACGCGCCGAAGTCGCGGCACACGTCGACGTGCAGGAGGCATTGTTCGATCGTAACGGCCGCGGATGCAGGATTCCCGCTGCCGCAGCCGGCGCCGACCGGTGTCAGGCGAGCTGGGTGCTGACCGCCGGCGCGGTCGCCGCCGCGGTCGCGAGTTCGACGAGCGAAAGCTCGCGTGAGACGACGGCGGCCGGCTCGGGCTCTGGCTCCGGCTCCGGTGCGGCGGTGGGCTTGGCCAGCCTGCGGGGCGCGGTCCGGGCTCGGGTGAGCGTCAACAGGTCGCCCGCCGGGATGGCCAGCGCGGTTCCCGCATCGCCTGTCGCGGTGTAGACGATCGATGCCGCGAGATCGTCGATCTCCGGTGTCGCGACCACGAGCACGTCGGGCGGCAACAGCAGCGGCGAGAGGTGGGACGCGACGTAGTCGGTGCGGCTGCTGACGAGTTCGGCGCCGGCTGGTGCGACGACTGCGTTGGTTTCAAGGTGCGTGGTCAAGAATTCGTTGACGATGTCGCAGGAGACCGCCTCGTCGCATTCGACGTCGGCCGCGGCCAGCAGGACGACGAGAACGTCGTCGGTCGGGGTGAGCGCATGGAAAGCATGCGCCGCGACACATCGCTGAGGTGGGATGCCAAGGACGTCGGCAAGATGCGCGGGAGTCGATGCCCCGCGCCGCAGGCGCACGATCTCGTGGGGGACGTCGTGTGCCAAGAGGTACTGGTGGATGTCGAGCGGACCCTTCATGGCGACCTCCGCCCACAGGGAAGACATCCGTCCTGTGTGTCCACGACACTAGGCCGGACTTTGCGGAATTGAAACCCGTATGACCGAAAAAGCGAGCCGTCCTGCGTCGACGCAGAATTCGGTCGTCGGCGAGCAAACCGGGTCGAGCGTACGAGTGCCGGCCCTCCCCGCGGAACGGCCGCGACGGATAGATCTTTGTCACGCTTGCGCCGATCGCCCCGGCGGTCCCGCCGAGGTTGGGCCGTACGCTAGGGACCCGTGTCGCAGCCCCTTAGTGATCCACTCGAGCCCGAGGAGCCAGTCGTGGGCGACGTGCCGCTGTCGGCCGCCGACGCCGGGCAGCCGCTGTCGGCCGACGACGTCGGGCAGCCGCCGTCCGAGCTGTTGAGCGCGGCGCAGCACAAGGCGATCACAGAACTCGTGCGGGTGTCCCCGATCGTGGAGGAACTGGCGCAGCGGTTCGTTCGCGCGGGCCACGAGCTTGCGCTCGTCGGAGGCTCGGTGCGCGACGCCCTGCTCGGCCGGCTCGGCAACGATCTCGACTTCGCCACCAGCGCTCGCCCCGACGAGGTGTTGCGGATCGCCAAGCGCTGGGCCGACAGCCAGTGGGACACCGGTATCGCTTTCGGCACGGTCGGCCTGCTCAAGGGTGGCCATCGGCTGGAGATCACCACCTACCGGTTCGAGGTCTATGACCCCGAATCGCGCAAGCCCGAGGTGACCTACGGCGACTCGCTGGTCGAGGACCTGCGGCGGCGCGACTTCACGGTCAACGCGATGGCCGTCACGTTCCCCGAGCACGTCGTCCATGATCCGTTCGGCGGGGTCAAGGACTTGCTGCGGAAACGGCTCGCGACGCCGGGTCGGCCGGAGGACTCGTTCGACGACGATCCGTTGCGGATGATGCGGGCGGCTAGGTTCGCTGCCCAGCTCGGCTTCGACGTCGATCCGGCGGTTGCTGCCGCGATGGGTGCGATGGCCGACCGCATCCTGAAGATCTCGGCCGAACGAGTTCGCGACGAGTTGACCAAGCTCGTGCTCTCGCCCGACCCGCGCCGGGGGCTCGCACTGCTCGTCGACACCGGCCTTGCGGAGCGGGTGCTGCCGGAACTGCCTGCGTTGCGCCGGCTCGAGGCCGACGCGGAGTACCGCCACAAGGACGTCTACGAGCACACGCTGACGGTGCTCGACCAGGCGATCGAGCTCGAAGACGGCGAGCCGGATCTCGTGCTGCGGCTTGCGGCGTTACTGCACGACGTCGGCAAGCCCGCCACCCGCCGACTCGAATCCGACGGGCGTGTCTCGTTCCATCACCACGAGGTCGTCGGCAAGAAGCTGGCGAAGGCGCGGCTGACGGCGTTGAAGTTCCCCAAGGACGTCGTCCACGATGTGGCGCAACTGGTCGAGTTGCACCTGCGATTCCACGGCTACGGCACCGGCGAGTGGACCGACTCCGCGGTGCGGCGATACGTGCGCGACGCCGGCCCGTTGCTCGACCGGCTGCACAAGTTGACCCGCTCCGACTGCACGACTCGAAACCGGCGCCGAGCGGCCGCTTTGCAGGCCGCGTACGGTTCGCTCGAGGCGCGGATCGAGACGTTGCGCCAGCAGGAGGAAGTCGACGCGATCCGGCCGGAACTCAACGGCTACGAGATCGCCGAGGCACTGGGCATTCCACCGGGCCCGGAGCTCGGCCGGGCCTATCGGTTCCTGCTCGAGTTGCGCATCGAGCAAGGCCCGATCGGCAAGGACGCCGCGGTGGCCGCGTTGCGCGCATGGGCCGCCGACCAAGGCCTCACGAGCAGCAGCTGACACTCCGGCCCGGGGCGACGTCCGGCCGTCCGGCCGTCCGGCGTCCGGCAAATCGGCACATCGGCAGATCGGCATATACCGCCCAGGCCACCGGGCCCTTATGAGGCTAACCCCCCCGAGGACACGCTTGCAGGCCTGTCCTCGGGGGTGTTGACCACGTTTACGTGATCAACCCGCAGCGGGGGTCGCGGTAATCACGAGCGCGGGTTTGTCAGCGGTCGACTTTGCCGGCGATGAAGTCTTCGACGGCCTGGCGGGCGTCGTCGTCGCTGTACTGCACCGGCGGGCTCTTCATGAAGTAGCTCGCGGCAGACACGATCGGGCCGCCGATGCCGCGGTCCTTCGCGATCTTCGCGGCGCGGACGGCGTCGATGATGACGCCGGCCGAGTTCGGGGAGTCCCAGACCTCGAGCTTGTACTCCAGGTTCAGCGGTACGTCGCCGAACGCGCGACCCTCGAGGCGGACGTAGGCCCACTTGCGGTCGTCGAGCCACGGCACGTAGTCGCTCGGCCCGATGTGGACGGCGGCGCGTTCCATCTCGTGCGGGATCTGCGAGGTGACCGACTGTGTCTTGGAAATCTTCTTGGACTGCAGGCGCTTGCGCTCCAGCATGTTCATGAAGTCCATGTTGCCGCCGAAGTTGAGCTGGTAGGTGCGCAGCAGCTCGACGCCGCGGTCCTCGAACAGCTTGGCCAGTACGCGGTGCGTGATGGTCGCGCCGACCTGCGACTTGATGTCGTCGCCGACGATCGGCACGCCGGCGTCCTCGAACTTCTTGGCCCATACCGGGTCGCTGGCGATGAAGACCGGCAGGGCGTTGACGAACGCGACTCCGGCATCGATCGCGCACTGCGCATAGAACTTGTCGGCGGCTTCCGAGCCGACGGGCAGGTAGGACACCAGGACGTCGGCCTTGCTGTCCTTGAGCGCCTGGACGACGTCGACGGGCGTCTCGTCGGACTCCTGAATGATCTCGCGGTAGTACTCGCCGAGTCCGTCGTAGGTGTGGCCGCGCTGCACCGTGATGCCGGTCGGCGGGACGTCGCAGATCTGGATGGTGTTGTTCTCGCTCGCACCGATCGCATCGGCGAGGTCTTGACCGACCTTCTTGCCGTCGACGTCGAACGCAGCGACGAACTCGACGTCGCGCACGTGGTACGGGCCGAACTGCACGTGCATCAGACCTGGCACTCGCTCGCCGGGGACGGCGTTCTTGTAGTACTCCACCCCTTGGACTAGCGACGCGGCGCAGTTACCGACGCCGACGATGGCTACCCGTACCGAACCCATGAGGAGTGCTCCTTTGTTGTCTGCGTGCTTGGTGTCACGTGCTGAGAGCGTTAGTGAGCTGATTTCGTGATGGTCGTGCTGGTCGAGGACTTGTTGTTGGTGTCTGCGGCGCGCTCGGTCTCGATGAGTTCGGTGAGCCAGCGCACCTCGCGCTCGACCGATTCCAAACCGTGCCGTTGAAGTTCGAGGGTGTAGCTGTCGACGCGCTCGCGGGTGCGTGCCAAAGAGCCGCGAACATGCTCGAGCCGTTCCTCGAGGCGGGTGCGCCGCCCTTCAAGGATGCGCATCCGGACGTCGGCGGCGGTTTGGGCGAAGAACGCGAAGTGGACGCCGAAGTTCTCGTCCTCCCACGAAGACGGGCCGGCTTCGGCCAGCAGGTTCTGCAGGTGTTCCTTGCCCTCGGCCGTGAGTTTGTAGACGATGCGGCTGCGGCTCCCCGCGAGCTCGCCGTCGACGCTGACATGCCCCGCCGCCAGCATCTCCTTCAGACACGGGTAGAGCGATCCGTAGGAGAACGCCCGGAACGCACCGAGCATGGTGTTGAGCCGCTTGCGCAGCTCGTAGCCGTGCATCGGTGATTCGTGCAGGAGGCCGAGCACGGCGAGCTCGAGGACGCCGGAACGTCCCGAACGCTTGGCTGGCTGCGCCACCGTGGACTCCTGTGTCTGACGGACCTAACGAACTGATGTATCAGCTCGATACATCCGCACGATACGGCCTGCCTATCCCCGATGCAAACCTCCCCGCTCAAGGGCCGGCGCTGGGCGGTCGATCCCGCTGAAACACCCTGAAAACGCGAGGAGCGGCTTTGCGGATGAACAGGCACGGAGCCGGCACTCGGTGGACTATCGGCGGTCGGGTTCGCGGTCCTGGCGGCAGGGCTCGGTCTTGCGCTCACCGGTTGCGCTTCCCTGCCAGCTCGCAGCACCTCGTGTACGTCTCGTCCAACGGTGGGATTCAGGATCCCGGCCTGCAGTCGTGCCCTGCCGAGTTCAGCCGGTAGGGCGACCGTATTCCGCGAGCGAGCCGCGGGTCGGCGTCCAGCCCATTGGTTCGTACGCCGCGAAACCGCCGATGACGTACGGGTCGCCGGACATGATCTCCCGCGCCTCCGCCTCGGTCTCGACGTCGAGCAGGACGACGCCGCCGACGGGTGGCTGGCGCCGGCCCGCCCCGACAACGATCCCGCGTGCCTCCAGCGCATCCATGAATTCGAAGTGCGCGGGCCGTATCGCGTCGACCTCCTCGATCGGCCGCAAGTAGGTCGAGATCATCAGGAACACCCGCGCCTCCTGTGCGCTCGTGACGACGCGTGACCGATTGCCGCACGTCGAAGATCGAACGTAGTCGGTTGCACGCTGTCAAGTGCCGTTGCGGGTGCCTAGAGGATTGCCTTGAGGATCCCCTTGACGAGCGCGTGACGGCGTGCGGAAGCAGTGAACGGGCCCGCTCTGCCGGGTTAACCTGAACGGGTGGAGACGTTACGGGCGTTGGTCGACTACTCGCTGGCCAGGCGAGCGACCCTCGAGGCGCTGTTTCGCGGCCAGGTCAGTGCGACCGATGTCTGCGACGCGCACCCGTACCTGTTGCGCGCCGCCAAGTTTCACGGTGAACCGACGGAGCAGCAGTGCCCGGTGTGCCGCAAGGAGCTGTTGACCCACGTCACCTACACCTACGGCGATGCGCTCGGTGAATACAGCGGCCGGATCAAAGCGACCCGCGAGCTCGAGCAGATGGAGTCAGAGGTTCACGAGTTCCGGGTCTACGTCGTCGAGGTGTGCCAGAACTGCTCGTGGAACCACCTGACCCAGTCGTTCGTCCTTGGGCATGGGCACGCACCGGAGCGGCGTGTCAGCCGGCGACGCGAGTCACGCGAGCGAGCGCTCTCCGACTGAGGCGCAGCAGACCGGCTTCGCAGCGCGGCTACGGCGCGGCGCGTATCCGCCTGCTCCCAGCGGGTAGATCATCCCGGACGACGACCCCGTGAGGTTCTGTGAAAATCGACTATCCCCGCGCCGGCAAGAGCGGCGTCCGGCGCTTCCTGCCCTCATGGCGGTTGACGCTGGGGCTTTGTGCGACCGGGTTCTTCGTCCTCGTCGGGCTGTTCGCCCTCGGGTATGCCCTGGTGAAGGTGCCGCCGGCGTCGAGCATCTCGCTCGCGCAGTCAGCGGCGGTGTACTACAACGACGGCAAGACCCAACTCGGCGTCGTCGGTGCGCGTAACCGCGAGTCGGTGCCGCTCGATCAGATTCCGCAATCCGTGCGCGATGCGGTGCTCGCCGCTGAAGACCGCAACTTCTACTCCGAGCCCGCCGTCTCACCGCTGGGCATAATCCGCGCCGGCTTGGTCGACCTGCGTCACGGCGACTTCGTCGAAGGCGGTTCGACCATCACCCAGCAGTACGTGAAGAACGCCTTCTTGACGCAGCAGCGCACGCTCACCCGCAAGGTGAAGGAGTTCTTCATCTCGATCAAGATCGGGCAGACGCACAGCAAGGACCAGATCCTTGACGACTACCTGAACACCATCTACTTCGGCCGCGGCGCTTACGGCATCCAAGCGGCGGCGAAGGCCTACTTCGGCAAGGACGTCGCGCAGCTGACGTTTACCGAGGGGGCCGTGCTGGCGGCGTCCATTCAAGCGCCCTCCTATCTCGATCCGGCGATCCATCCGACCGCCGCCAAGCAGCGCTGGAACTACGTGCTCGACGGCATGGTGAAGAAGGGCTGGTTGAGCGCGGCCGACCGAGCCGCCGCTACCTACCCGATCGTGCAACCCATCTCGAAGTCGAGCGACCTGCAAGGAACCAACGGCTACCTCATCGCGGCCGTCAAGTCCGAGCTGGCCGACCACGGCATCGATGAGAACCAGATCAATCGCGGTGGTCTGCGGATCGTCACGACGTTCGATCCGGCGATGCAGGCCGCAGCAGTCGCCGCCGTCCAGAAGATGCCGGGAAGCAACGGCAACGTTCCCGCCGACCTGCGAACCGCACTCGTCTCGGTGCAGCCGGGTACCGGTGACGTCCTTGCGATGTACGGCGGGCCCGACTACCTCACCCGCCCGTTCGACGACGCCACCCAAGCGATCCCACCGATGGGTTCGACGTTCAAGCCATACGTGCTCGCGGCGGCATTGCGCAGTGGCCTGCCGTTGACGACGACGTTCGACGGGCACTCGCCCCAGATCATCGGTGGCCAGAAGTACGTCAACGACAGCAACGAGCAGTTCGGCCGGATCAATCTGGTGACCGCCACCGCGCACTCGGTGAACACGGTGTTCGAGCAGCTCGGCCAGCAGGTCGGCGTCGACAAGGTGGCGGCCGCCGCGCACGATGCCGGCCTCCCGTCGTCCGACGCGCTGTCGAAGAACGGTTCGATGCTGCTGGGCAGTGACTCCGCGCACCCGATCGACCAGGCCGCCGCGTACGCGACGTTCGCGGACGGCGGGTTGTATGCCGTGCCGCACGTCGTCCTCTCGGTGACCGACGCGAACGGCAAGGTGCTGTACAAGGCGAAGCCGCATACCCGGCAGGCCTTCTCCGACAAGGTCGCCGCGGACGTGACGTACGCACTCCAGCAGGTCATCAAGTCCGGTACTGGTACGGCGGCTGCCATCGGGCGGCCGGCGGCCGGCAAGACGGGGACGACGTCGGGCAATGTTTCGGCGTGGTTCGTCGGTTACACCCCGCAGGTATCGACCGCCGTTGCCATGTTCCGTGACAACAACGCGCCTCTCGTCAACGTCGGCGGCTACCAGCAGGTGTACGGCGGCACGCTGCCGGCCAAGCTGTGGTCCGCGTTCATGAAGGCGGCGTTGACGAACACGAAACCGGTCGCCTTCCCCAAGCCGGTCACGCTGCCGCAATCGACGCCGTCGCCGACGACCTCGCCGTCCCCAACGACTTCTCCCTCGGCCACGACCTCGCCCGCGGGGTCGCCGTCCCCGTCACCTTCGTCGTCCGGTACGCCGTCGGCCACGGCCTCCGGGTCGAACCAGCCCTCGACCTCGCCGTCTGCCGGGAAGTCACCGTCGCCGCCGCCTCAGCCGTCGCCCGGACCGACCGGCGGCGGCGCGGCGCCTGGTGGCGGCAGGGCTGCACCTTCCAAGCCGCCCGGCGGCTAGGTTTGCCACCTATGGAACAGCAGTCGTGGGGCGCTGATGCGCGTGCGGGCGTACCCCGTTCGCCCGGCGTTGAGAGGGCGATCGACGAACTCCACTCGCCGTCGATCGAAGACCCGGTGATCCGCGGTGCGAGCGCGGCGTTCGGCGGCCCGATCGGCACGCACGTGCGGCGCGGTTGGTCGTGGTGGAACCCGTTGCGGGTGCTGGTGCTGCTCGCCATTCTCGGCTCGGTGCTGATGTACGGCGAGAAATTGCCTTGCCGCGGCGCGGCGTGGCAAGGCGGCTTCCAGTACAGCCACATGTGTTACACCGACATCTACCCGCTCTACAGCGCCGAGGGTCTCAGCCAGCCCGACCGCAAGCGGCCCTACCTCGACGCCCATCTGAACTCCGAGGGCAAGCCGACGTACGTCGAGTATCCGGTGCTGATCGGCGCAGCGATGGAAGTCGCCGCGGTCCTTTCCGACCACTCCGTGCCGCACACGCAGCCGGTACAGCGGTTTCTCGACATCACCTGGATGATGATCATGGTTGCGGCGGTCGCGGCCGTCGTCGCGACGGCCCTGACCCATCGGCGCCGCATGTGGGACGCCGCGATGCTGGCCCTTGCGCCGGGCTGGATTCTTGCTGGCCTCATCAACTGGGACGTGCTGGCCGTCGGTCTGACGGCTCTGGCGATGCTGGCCTGGGCGCGAAAACACACCTTCGTGTCGGGCCTGCTGTTCGGGCTCGCGATAGCAACGAAGTTCTATCCGGTTGTCTTCTTCGCGCCCCTGTTCGTCTTGTGCCTTCGCGGCGGACGGATGCGGTCGTTCTTCAGCGCGCTCGGCGGTGCAGCTCTGGCGTGGGCCATCGTCGACGTGCCGGTGTGGATACGTTCGCCAGACGGTTTCCTGACCTTCTACAAGTTCAGCCGCCGCCGCGGCGCGGATTGGGGCTCCACCTACTACTTCGTCGAGCGTGTGTTCAACGTCTCCATCCATGTCTCGCAACTGAACATCATTGAGGCAGGAGCCACGACCGTCGTCGTGCTCCTCGTTGCTGCGCTCACCCTTGCGGCGCCGCGCCGGCCGCGGCTGCCCCAGGTGTTCTTCGTGACGTTGGCCGCTTTCCTGCTCGTGAACAAGGTCGACTCCCCGCAGTACGTCGTGTGGCTGGTGCCGCTGTTCGTGCTCGCGCGGCCGAGGTGGCGGGCATTCCTCGCGTGGCAGTTCGCCGAGGTGGTGTACTTCATGGCGGTCTGGCTCTTCTTGATGAACGTCGAGAGGCCGGGCAAGGGACTCGAGTGGCAGCCGTACATGGTGGCGCTCGCGGGGCGCGACGTCGCGCTCCTGGCGATGGTGGTGCTCGTCGTCATCGACATGTTCCGTCCGGACCGAGACGTCGTCCGCATGGATGGCAGTGACGACCCGGCGGGTGGAGTCCTCGACGGAGCTCCCGATTACGGTTCGGCACGACGCACGTACCACGAACCGGTGGCCGTCGCGCAGCTGTCGTGACCCTGGCTAGGCCGCGTGCTCTGTGATGGCCGCGTGTTCTGTGGCCCCGGGCGTCGTCCGCCGCGCGGCCAAGTGTCTGGCGACGTACGCCGCGTCGCGGGTTATGCCCCACAGCGAAGCGGATGCGAGGGCGAACTGGAACTCAAGGCCGAGGAAGTACAGCCCGGCCACCTCGTCGGATACCCCGCGGGTGTGTTGCGGTTGCCCGTGCTCGTCGAACCCGGCGAGGTCGATCCACGGGAAGTCGTGGCGAAAGCCGGTGCACCAGATGACGTTCGTGACGTCGAGCACCTGGCCGTCCTCCAGCTGCGGCAGGCCGTTCCGGACCCCGACCACGCGACCTACCCGCTTCACGCCGGCGCGTTCGAGCCACTTCGGCTTGACCCGGATGACAGGCGTGGTTGCGCCTCGAAGCTTGGGGGCGGCCTTGCGCCCGATCGGCGTCCGAAGGCAAAGGACGTTGCGCTGCACGAACCGCACGGCACGCGCGACGAACACCCGACCGAACCACGTATCGATCTGCGGTGGGACGTTAGGGACCTTCCGTCCTGCCAGCCACGTGGGATGGATGCCGGCGACGTCGAGTGCTATGTCACACCCGGAGTTGCCGGCACCGACCACGAGCACGCCGCCTGGCTGCAACTGCGCCGGGTTGCGGTATTCCGCTGAGTGCATCTGCACGACGTGAACGTCCAGATCAGCGGCAAACGCGGGCACTCGCGCGTCGCAAAAAGCCCCCGAAGCGACGACGACGTTGGACGCGGTCATGTCCCCCGCGCTCGTCTCCACGAGGAACCCCTCACCCGCCCTGCTGAGCCGCGTGACGCGGACCCCGGTGCGGACGGTGAGACGGTGATGAGCGGCGTACGCCTCCAGGTAGTCGGCCATGTCGGCCTTGGTCGGCATGCGGTGGCGTGGGCCAGGAACTCGAAGGCCAGGCAGCGCGCAGTCGCGGCGGGGAGTGAACAGCAGCAGTGAATCCCAGCGGGTGCGCCACGCGTCGCCGATCCGCGGGTGTGCATCGAGGACGACGGCTTCTTTGCCGCGCTTCTGCAACTCGTAGCACGCTACAAGCCCGGCCTGCCCGCCTCCGACGATCACGGTGTCGACGTGCTCCATGCGCCCGATGCTGCCACTCGCATCCATGCTCGTCGTGTTGGTCATCGCGGATCCTCCTTGGTCGGATACCGCGAACGTAGGCGGGCTGGAAGCGCCTCGGCATCGGAAGAATTACCCATCGCGTTCGGTCCGGCCGAACGGCTTGGATCAGACGACGTTGTGCTGGAAGGCGTACGCGGTAGCCGCGGAGCGGGACGAGACGTCGAGCTTGCTGAAGATGTTGCTCAGATGCCGGTGCACCGTCTTCTCGGAAAGGAACAGCACGTCGGCGATCGCGCGGTTGCTCTTGCCCGCGGCGACCAGGCGCAGCACCTGAACCTCGCGGAGCGACAGGCCTCCCGGCACGGCGGCCGGGGATCGGGTCGACAACTTCTCTACCTGCGCGAGGTCGGGCGCGGCGCCCAGCTCCCGAAAGACCCACCGGGCGGCGTCGAACTCCATTTCGGCGGTATCGGCGTCGCCGAGTTCGCGGCAGGCGAGGCCGAGCAGTACGCGCGCCCGGGCCGCGTCGTAGGGCGCCTCGAGCTCTTGCCAGACCGACCAGGCAGACCGAAGCGCCGCCAGCGCGGCCCGGGGGTCGCGGTCCGCCAAGCACACCGCGCCCTGCGCATACAGAGCCTGTGCGCGGAGCAACGGCACGCCGAAGTCATCGGCGAGGATGGCCAGCGCGGCGGCCGCGGCGCGCGCGGTCTCCACATCGTTGGCGGTGAGCGCAGCTTCCACCTGCGCGCCGAGCAGCGGCGCACGGGCGACCGGCTGCGTCGCCTCATCGAGAGCGCGGCGGATCGCCGCAGTCGCCGATGCGATGTGTCCCTGGGCGAGCCGAAGCAGCCCGAGCCCCGGCTGTGTCTCGCGACCGTGCTGGCTCGCGGTCCGGTACGCCTCTTCGGCCTCCTCGTATTCACCGCGAAGTCGATGCAGCTCGCCCAGCCGGTAGTAGGCGTTCCCGAGGGTCGGGCCCGAGACGACTGCGGCGAGCCAGTCGCGGGCATGCTCGGCGTGGACGTAGGCCTCGGGCCACGCGCCGTGCAGCGTGAGGATCTCGGCGCGGTGTACGAGACAGTTGCCGCGGTACGGCACCAGGTCGGGTTGCGCATCACACCACCGAGTGAGCGCCGCCGTCCACTGCTGCGCGCGGCGGGCATCGAGGACCTGCTGGCACATCTCTATCGCGGCGCAATATGCAAGTCCCGCAACGAGTGGAGAAACAGCATCAGCCAGGACGGCGACCATCACCTGGTCGAGCAGGCGCACACCTTCGGATGCTTGGCCCAGCATGATCAGGCACTGCCCGTGACCGAGCCGACTCAGCGTCAAGACGCTGTCATCGCGCACACCTTCAGCGAACCGGCAGGACTCCTCGAAGAGAGGCAGCGCCGCCGCCGGATCGCCGGAAAGCATCACCGCTGCCGCGGTCTGCACCTGGACGAACGCGGTCGCCGGACCGTTGAGCTGGTGGCCCTCGCAGAGCGCCTGCGCGCGGCCGAGCCACCCGCTACCCAACGCGAACTCGCCGCGCGTCACCAGGCCGAAGGCGCACCACGAGGCCGCCATCGCGGCGGCTTCGACGTCACCCGCGGCCAGGTGCGCCGCGTGTGCACGAGCCCACGCCTCGACCGCCGCGTCGTCCTGGCCGAGGCAATGCGCACTGACCGCGAGCTGTTGGAGTTGCGCCGGTTCGAGCGGCTGGTCGGCGTCCGCAGCGAGTAACTCCGTGTATGCCGCAGCCCACGCGCCCTTTGCGGAGGCATCGAGCTCTGATCTGCCCTGGCCCACCAAGCCAGTGTGTCCTACCTCAATGCCGCTTGGCAGCCCCCGACCTTCAGCCGATGTGCTTGCGCAGGAAGGCGATGTCGGCAGCCTGGCCGGTTACGTCGTTCGGGGTTTCGCAGACGACGGGAGCGCCGGCCCGGACAACGACCTCGACGATGAGCGCGGGGTCGATCTCGCCGTCCTCCAGGTTGGCGTGCCGGTCGGCGCCCGAACCGAATGCGTCGCGGGAGTTGTTGGCGTGTACGAGGTCGATCCGGCCCGTGATAGCGCGTACACGCTCGACCGCGGTCGCGAGGTCGATGCCCGCCGCGTGGGCGTGGCAGGTGTCGAGGCAGAAGCCGGCACCGAACTCGCCGACGACGTCCCACACCATCGCCAGGCGGTCGAGGTGGCGAGCCATCGCGTTCTCGCCGCCGGCCGTGTTCTCGATGAGGATCGGCAGCGGCGGTTGCCAGCGCTCGAAGGTCTTGCGCCAGTTGTCGATGCCTTGCGCCGGGTCGTCGTCCTTCAGGACGTGCCCGCCGTGCACGATGAGCGCCTTCGCTCCGATGCTCGCCGCGGCCTCGGCGTGCTGAGCGAGCAACTTTCGGCTGGGGATGCGGATCCGGTTGTTCGTCGTCGCCACGTTGATCACGTAGGGCGAGTGCACGTACAGGTCGAGCGAGCCGTTGTCGCTTGCGGCGGCCCGAAGCGCCTCGGCGTCCGCCCTGATCTGCGGGCCCTTCCAGCCCTGGGGGTCGCCGAGGAAGAACTGGGCGAGGTCGGCCCCGCGCGCGGTTGCCTCGGCGATGGGGTCGGCCTGGTCGACATGGGCGCCGATCTTCAGGCCCTGGCCGGCAGCGGCGTTCGTCATGGCGGCCAGCTTAGGAGCGGACGCCGACGGCGGTCCCGGCGTGCGCCCGCGGTGCGCCGGCCCGTGGCCGCGGGGCGTCCCTGTGGACGGCGGTTCGAGGCGCGGCCGGCGGGTTGCTATCCTTGGCGAGCGCCTGGGTGGGCGGCTTCTTGTTTTGGAGCTCGCCGAGCCCGGGTTCGTGCCCTCCTGCCACGGAACGACCGTGGCCGCCTGAGTCCGAAGGAGGCTGGTGCACGCATGCGTCGCTACGAACTGATGGTGCTGCTCGATCCCGACATCGAGGAGCGCACCGTCGCGCCGTCCCTCGAGCAGTTCCTCGGTGTGGTCCGCCAAGACGGCGGCACCGTCGAGAAGGTCGACATCTGGGGTCGCCGCCGCCTTGCCTACGAGATCAGCAAGAAGTCCGAAGGCATCTACGCGATCATCGACCTCGTCGCCGAGCCGGCCGCCATCAAGGAACTCGACCGCCAGCTCAATCTGAACGAGAACGTGCTGCGCACCAAGCTCATGCGGCCGGACATTCGGTAGGGAGACAGCCATGGCTGCCGGAGACACCAACATCACACTCGTCGGCAACCTCGTCGACGACCCCGAGCTGCGTTTCACGCCCAGCGGGCAGGCGGTGGCGAAGTTCCGCGTCGCCTCCACGCCGCGCTACCTCGACAAGCAGACGAACGAGTGGAAGGACGGCGAAAGCCTCTTCCTCACCTGCAACGTGTGGCGCCAGGCGGCCGAGAACGTCGCCGAGTCGCTGACGCGGGGCATGCGGGTCATCGTGCAGGGGCGCCTCAAGCAGCGCTCGTACGAGACCAAGGAAGGCGAGAAGCGCACGGTCTTCGAGGTCGAAGTCGACGAAGTCGGGCCGAGCCTGCGCAACGCCTCCGCGAAGGTCACCAAAGCCTCGCGCGGCGGTGCCGGTGGCGGCGGTGCCGGTGGCGGCGGCTTCGGTGGCGGAGGTCAGGCCGACGACCCGTGGGCGACTGCTGCGCCGGCCGGCGGCTCGAACAACTACTCCGACGAGCCGCCCTTCTAGGCCGCGGCACCACCACACCGGACGCCGGGTCGTCGGCGTCCGCCCTTGAGACTTGACTCACTGACCTTTACGGAGAATGCAATGGCGAAGCCCCCGATACGCAAGCCGAAGAAGAAGGTCTGCGTCTTCTGCAAGGAAAAGATCTCCTACGTCGACTACAAGGACACGAACTTGTTGCGCAAGTTCATCTCCGACCGCGGCAAGATCCGAGCCCGGCGCGTTACCGGCAACTGCACGCAGCACCAGCGCGACGTCGCTACCGCGGTGAAGAACAGCCGCGAGATGGCCTTGCTGCCCTACACCAACGTCGCCCGCTGAGCGCGCAGACACCCGGAGAGTTTGGAGAGCACGGACGATGAAGCTCATTCTCATTTCTGAGGTGAACGGTCTCGGTGCGCCCGGCGACGTCGTCGAGGTCAAGGACGGCTACGGCCGCAACTACCTCGTGCCGCAGGGCTTGGCGATGGTGTCGAGTCGCGGCGCGGAGAAGCAGGTGGCATCGATCCGGCGTGCGCGCGAGGTGCGCGAGGTGCGCGACCTCGGTCACGCCCGCGAGATCAAGTCGCAGCTCGAGGGCCTTTCGGTGAACCTGCCTGCACGGGCCGGAGCGACCGGGCGGCTGTTCGGCTCCATCACCGCCTCCGACGTGGTTGCCGCGGTGAAGGCTGCAGGTGGGCCCGCGCTCGACAAGCGTCGCGTCGAACTCGCCGCTCCGATCAAGACCGTCGGCACGCACGAGGTCGTCGTGCGCATCCACTCCGACGTTTCGGCGAAGGTCGCACTCGAGGTCACCGCCTCCGCCTGACGCGCGCGGGAGGGCGGTTCAGCTGAACCGCGACACGCCCGGAATGCGGTTCAGCTGAACCGCCGTGCTCGCCTGCCGCGGGCAGTTCAACGATGTGGCTGGCGGCGTATCTGCTTGTAGAACGCCTTCGCCTTCGCTCGCTCCTCCGCCCGCAACCGCGAATCGCGGCGCCCGGCCATCCATCGCTGCTCGCGCTGGAGCTTCTCGTAGTCGTCGAGCCGGCTTGCGGAAAGGTCGCCTTCTGCGATCGCGCGCGCCACAGTGCAGCCGGGCTCGCCGCGGTGGCGGCAATCGGCGAATCGGCAGTCCGCCGCCAGCGCTTCGATGTCGGCGAACGCGGCGGCGATGCCGTCGTCGGCGTCCCAGATCGCGACCCCGCGCAGTCCCGGCGTATCAATTACGATCGCGCCTCCCGGCAGGACGACGAGATCGCGCGCCGTCGTCGTGTGGCGGCCCTTGCCGTCGTCCCTGACCTCGCCGGTGGGCAAGGCGATTTCGCCCTCGCCGAGCGCGTTCGCGAGGGTCGACTTGCCGGCGCCTGACGGGCCGAGCAGGGCGACGGTATGGCCCGGCCGGAGGTAGTCCGCGAGTTCGGCCATGCCGTCGCCTCTCGTGGCACTCACGGCATGGACGTCGACACCGACCGCCTGCGCCTCGGCGGCGGCGCGCCGCTGGTCGACGTCCGGGCAGAGGTCTTGCTTCGTGAGGACGACGACGGGGGTGGCGCCGGACTGCCAGGCCAACGCGAGACAACGTTGCAGCAGGCGTGGTCGCTGGCGGCCGATGAGCGGCGCGACGACGAAGACGGTGTCGATGTTCGCCGCGACTGTCTGCGCGACCGATTCGCCGCTCGCCGCACCGCGTTCGAACGCCGACCGCCGGGTCATGCGTGCGACGACGAGGTCACCGTCCAGGGCGACCCAGTCGCCAACGGTGATGCTCTCACCGGCGTGGAACAGCCGCCCCGACGCCGATGCGCGTCGAGTGCCGTCAGCGGTCAGCGCCGTGACGACGTCCCGGTCGACGCGCGCGACGCGCGCCGGGGTGAGTTCGCAGGTTGAGTGAAGGGCTTGTAAGGCGTGCAGTTCGTCGGCTCGGCCGTCGTCCCAGCCGAGAACAAGAAGACGTGATGGCATGATCGAGCGCTCCTGAAAGCAGGGGTGGGTGCGCTCGGAGAATCAGCGAGTTACGAACCGAGCGCGGAGGGGGCGATTCGGGCGTGCTCGAAGTGGACGCTCATAAGGGTCGCCTCCTCTCACTCGACGTGGCGCTGTCCACCAACTGTAGCGACCCACGGACCGGCCGCCACGCCATTTCCACGGTCTACCCGATCTGGCGACGGCATTGCCCGACGACGCGATCCCGTCGGATGCGCGTGGTCGGCGGTATCGTGGCCACGGCCGTTGCTCTACCCAGTGAGCGTGCGGTCCGTCGTGCTGCCGGGGGCGCGGATCCGGGGTGCGGATCGGGAGAGGATCAGAACGCGCCAGCGCCAGCGCGGGCGTGCTGCTTCGTTCGGCTGGCCAGCGGAGGTCTGAGCGTGCTCATCCTGGTGGCCGCCGTAATCGGTCTGGTCTGGTGGTTCACTACGCGCCGATCTACCCAGCGGCGCGCTCCGAAGCTGGCATCGGTGATGCCGGCGAGCACGGCCCGCCGGTACCGCGGCAGCGGCGGAGGTCGATCGTGGTCGGGCCGCCGTCGTAGAACCGGTCATCGAGATCGTGGGCTGAGCAAGGGCTACGGGCGTGGCGCGCGCCGACGTCTCGCCCTTGACGGCCTCGACCTCGTGGTGCCCCGCGGCGCGGTGTTCGGGTTGCTGGGCCCCAATGGCGCAGGCAAGACGACGGCGCTGAGATGTGTACTCGGACTCGCCCGTCCAACCGCTGGCACGTGTACGTTCTCGGCGTCAACATGCGACCGATCTGTACCGCGTGAGGACATGTATCGGCGCGCTGATCGAGGCTCCTGGCCTGACCGCGACCATGTCCGGGCGACAGAACCTGCGCCTGCTGGCGAGGCTGGCGAGGTCCAGCTCCCCGGGTCGGGCACGTGCTACACGTCGTGGGGCCGAGCGATCGCGCCGACGACCCGGTCGCGACCTACTCCCTGGCATGCGGCAGCGCCTCGGAATCGCGGCCGGCTGCCACGCGACCCCGAAGTGGTGATCCTCGACTAACCCTCGAATGGGCTCGATCCGGCCGGCATTGCCCACATCCGCGCCCTCTCACCAGCTTGGCCGCTCAAGGCCGCACGGTCATCCGTCCAGTCATCAACTCGACGAAGTCGAGCGAGTCTGCACCCACCTGGCCGTCATGGACGGCGGGTACTGCATCGCCGCCGGGCCGACCGGCGACCTCCTAGCTCGCGCCGGAACCGGCGCCATCGTCGTCGGTGTTGAAGACCTCGTCGCCGCGCAAGGTGTGCTCGATGCGGCGGGAATGAACGCGACCATCTTCGACGGGGTCTTGCGCGTCGACGGTTCGCCGACCGAGGCGGCGAGGGTGACTGAAATCCTTGCTGCTAACCACGTCTACCTCCATGAACTGCGCTACGACACGCCGAGCCTGGAGGACGTCTTTCTCGGCCTTACCGCAGCCGTCGCGGAGCCATCGACGTGAGCGCCGATCTGCTCCTTGCTGACCTGCGCCGGGTTGCCTGGCGGCCGCTGTCACGCAGCCTCGGCGTCGTCACGCTCATGGTGGTCGCCGTCGTCGGAATCGTCGCGGTCAGCCGTAGCCATCGGTATCCGATCGACCCTCGCACCGACCTGCCGTCGGCGTTCGAACACGCGGTGGGGCCGCTCGCCCTCGCTGCGTTCGTCCTCGGCGCCTCCTTACCCGGCGCCGACTCGCCAGCCGCGCTCTGACCACCACACTCATCTGGGAACCGCGCCGCCACCGCATCCCGCCAGCCGTGCCGCCGTGAGCGCTCTCACCGCCGGTTTGGCCACGCTCGCTACCCTCACGCTGCTCGGTCTCGCGCTGCTTCCGCTGTGCTCGTCCACCGCGTGGGTACCGCCCCCGACCTACCGTCGCTGTCGGGCTCGCCGCTCGCTGCTCCGCCCTCGCAGCAGTGTATCGCCGCGCAAGGCGTGTCGTGCGCGGCGTCGACCCGAAGCACCGGTCACGCCGCGGCCTTCGTCGTCACGCCGAGCGGCAAAGTGCTCGCCATCACCTCTGCCGACGCGAACCAAGCCCAACTCACGACAATGCTGCAGCCGTCCCGCCGCGGCCGGCGCCGCTGGTGGGCGCAGGCCGGCCAGTAGCGCGCGGTTCGAGTGCGGAGGTGGCCATGGGGAGCGTGCATTCTGCTCAACACCTTTTCTCGTGTACACCGCCGCGACTGGCATCGCACTCGCCGCCTGTGCACTCGTCGGTTCACCGGCAAGGCGGCGTCAGGCCCACGCCGAACCCGTGAGGCGTTCGTAGGCCTCGATGTACTTCTCGCGGGTTCGCGCGACCACGTCGTCGGGCAGTGGGGGCGGCGGTTCAGCTGAACCGCGGTCCCAACCGGAGGCGGACGACGTGAGCCAGTCCCGCACGTACTGCTTGTCGAACGACGGCTGGGCGTGGCCCGGCTCCCACGAAGCGGCCGGCCAGAACCTCGACGAGTCCGGTGTCAACACCTCGTCGGCCAAGACCAGCGTGCCATCGCCGCGGCGTCCGAATTCGAACTTGGTGTCAGCCAAAATGATGCCGCGGGCGCGGGCTATTTCCTCGGCGCGTGAATAGACCGCCAACGTGAGACGGGAGAGTTCCGCCGCGACATCAGCGCCGACGGCCTTCTCGACGTCCGCAATCGAGATGTTCTCGTCGTGCTGGCCCTGCGGCGCCTTGGTGGCCGGGGTGAAGATGGGCTCCGGCAGTGGCGAGCCGTCAAGCAGCCCGGGCGGCAGCGGAATCCCGCACACCGCGCCGGACTTCGTGTAGTCGGCCAGCCCGGAGCCGGCGAGGTAACCGCGGGCGACGCATTCGAACGGCAGCATGTCGAGCCGTTCGCAGATCATCGCGCGGCCGGCGAACTCCGGCGGGACGTCGGTCGAGAGCAGGTGGTTGGGCACGATGTCGGCGAGCTGCCCGAACCACCAGGTCGACATTGCCGTGAGCACGCGGCCCTTGCCGGGGATCGGGGTCGGCAGCACGTAGTCGAAGGCGGAGATGCGGTCGCTCGCGACGAACAGCAGCCGGCCGTCGTCCAGCTGGTAGAGGTCGCGGACCTTGCCCGATGCGATCGGGGTGTATGCGGTGGTCACGTTCATCGAGTCTTCCAGATCGGACGCCGCGCGGGCGGGCACGGTCGGCGCACACCTCATGATCCGGCGCGCCGCCCATGAAAGGGTGGAGGTCATGCGTCTTGTCGTCATGCTCGAACCCCAGTTCGGCGCCTCGTACGCCGACCAGCTGGCGGTGGCTCGGCGTGCGGAGCAGCTCGGATTCGACGGGTTCTTTCGCTCCGACCACTTCCTGACCATGCGTCCCGACCTCGGGCTTCCGGGCCCGACCGATTCCTGGGCCGTGCTGGCCGGGATCGCGGTTTCGACGTCGCGGCTGCGGCTCGGGACCATGGTGACGTCGGCGACGTTCCGGCTGCCCGGCCCGCTCGCGGTGGCTGTCGCAACGGTCGACCAGATGAGCGGCGGGCGGGTCGAGTTCGGCCTCGGCGCAGGCTGGTTCGAGCGGGAGCACGAGGCGTACGGCATCCCGTTCCCGCCGGTGGGCGAGCGCTTCGACCGCCTCGAGGAACAGCTCGCCATCGTCACCGGTCTGTGGCGGACGCCGGTGGGCGAGCGTTTCGACTTCGACGGCCGCTGCTACCGGCTCAGCGACTCCCCGGCGTTGCCCAAGCCGGTGCAGCCGTCAGGGCCGCCGGTGATCGTCGGTGGCCACGGCAAGCGACGCACCCCCGAACTCGCCGCACGTTACGCCGACGAGTTCAACGTGCCGTTCAGCACGGTCGAGGTCACCAGCGAGTGTTTCGACCGGGTGGCCCGGGCGTGCGAGGCGACCGGGCGTAGCACCGCCGGGCGCGCTCCGCTCACGCTCTCGGCCGCGCAGACCATCGCGTGCGGTCGGACCGAAGCGGAGGCGAAGCAGCGTGCGGAGAACATCGGCGGCCCGCCGGCGTTGTTCGGTACACCCGACCAGGTGGTCGACCAGATCGGGCGCTTCGCCGAGATCGGGGTGACGCGCCTGTACCTGCAGATCCTCGACCTGGCCGACCTCGACCATCTCGACGTGATCGCCGAGCAGGTGGCCCCGCAGCTGCGGGGTCAGAGGATCGCGGACGGCGAGTAGCCGGCGGCGTCCGGATACCGGGCGGTCACTGCGCCGACCCGCTCGCAGAACGCGGCGACCTGGGCCCCCGCCGCTCCGGTGAAGCCGAGCGGTGTCGAGACGAGCGCGGCGAGATCGGCGCTGCTGAGGTGCAGCCGGTCGTCGGCTGCGAGACGGTCGAAGAGGTCGTTGCGGTCGGAGCCCTTCTCCCGCATGGCGAGGGCCACTGCCACCGCGTGCTCCTTGATCGCTTCGTGCGCGACCTCGCGGCCCACGCCGGCTCGGACGGCCGCGATCAGCACCTTCGTGGTGGCCAGGAACGGCAGGTAGCGGTCGAGCTCGCGCTGGACCACCGCCGGGTAGGCGCCGAATTCGTCGAGCACCGTGAGGAACGTCTGGTACAGGCCGTCGGCCGCGAAGAACGCGCCGGGGAGCGCGACGCGGCGCACGACCGAACACGAGACGTCGCCTTCGTTCCACTGGTCGCCCGCGAGCTCGCCGGTCATGGCGGAAAAGCCGCGCAACACGACGGCGAGACCATTCACCCGCTCGCAGGAGCGGGTGTTCATCTTGTGCGGCATCGCGCTGGAGCCGACCTGACCGGGCTGGAAGCCCTCGGTCACGAGTTCGTTGCCGGCCATCAGGCGAATCGTCGTGGCAAGTGACGACGGCGCGGCAGCGGCCTGGACGAGGGCGGTGAGTACCTCGAAGTCGAGAGACCTCGGATAGACCTGGCCGACGCTGCCGAGCACTCGCTCGAAGCCGAGATGCGCCGCTACCCGGGTTTCGAGTTCGGCCAGCTTGGTTGCGTCGCCGCCTAGTAGGTCGAGCATGTCTTGGCCGGTGCCCATCGGTCCTTTGATGCCGCGCAGCGGGTAGGTCGCGAGGGTGTGTTCGACGCGCTCCAGCGCGATGAGCAACTCTTCGCCGGCGCTGGCGAACCGTTTGCCGAGCGTGGTTGCCTGCGCTGCCACGTTGTGGCTGCGGCCGACCATCACCAGCTCGGCGTGCTCGGCGGCGAGCCGGCCCAGCCGGGCCAGCGCCGCGACCATCCGGTTGCGAATCAGGGCGAGCGATTCGCGTACCTGGAGTTGCTCGACGTTTTCCGTCAGGTCGCGCGACGTCATGCCCTTGTGAATGTGCTCGTGCCCGGCGAGCGCGCTGAACTCCTCGATGCGCGCCTTCACGTCGTGCCGGGTGACGCGCTCGCGCTCGCGGATCGAGTCGAGGTCGACGTCGTCGATAACCCGCTCGTAGGCCTCGACGACGCCGGCCGGGACGTCGACACCGAGCGCGGCCTGCGCCTTGAGCACCGCGACCCACAGCCGGCGTTCGAGCACGATCTTGGTGCGCGGTGACCACAGCTGCGCCAGCTCGGGAGAGGCGTAGCGGGTGGCGAGGACGTCAGGGATGTCGGCCATGGCGGGCCCATTGTCGCATCAGGCGCGCCCGGCCCGGGCCGACACGGGGCCGCGCTGCTACGACGCGGCGCTCGCGACGAGCGCGTCGTAGACGTCCTGCGCCAGGGCCTTCAGCTGCGTCGCGGTTACCGGCACGCTCGGGGACGGCGTCGCGGTGCTCGGCTGCGGAGCAGTGACGATCACCTGGACGACGCCGGGTAGCGACTTGCCGGAGATGTCGGCCTCCATGCCGGAGTACGGGCCCTTGGCGAACTCGCCCCCGCATACGGTCTCGTTCGTGACCGCGGAGTCGCTGCACGAGCCGGACCCGCTAGCGCGGCTGGCGGCGGCGCTGGCGGCGGCGCTGGCGGCGAGCTTTCGCTGCACGTCTGCCGACGGCGGCGACGTCGCTGCGAAGGACGCCGGCACCTTCGTCACGGCGCTGGCGGCCCCGCCGGCAGCCTGGCCTGAGTCTTTGGGTCCTGGCGGGGCCGTCTTGACCGCCGAGGCACCGATGTGGGCGTCGATCTGCAGGAGCGCGCCCCCGTCGATCGTGTACGTGGCTTCCAGCAAGGTCGTGGCATCCGGCTCCTGTACGCAGGTCGGCGCCTGGCTCGCCGTGAGGCCGACTCCAGGCAGGGC
Organism: uncultured Actinomycetes bacterium; assembly: GCA_963782965.1. Classification (GTDB taxonomy): domain Bacteria; phylum Actinomycetota; class Actinomycetes; order Acidothermales; family Acidothermaceae; genus CAWALV01. The sequence continues at coordinate 213,158 of CAWALV010000002.1, read as the reverse complement.
AGCTGCGAGGATCCCGGCCCAGTCGACGGTTGGCCCGGGCGTGCAGGGAACTCCTGGTCCAGGCTTCGATGCCGCCGACGTCACCTCTACGCCTGACTGAGACGTGTCGCCGGCTGCGCCGGCCGACCCATCCGTGCCCGACAGCGTGGGCGAGCCCGCACTTGAACCGAGGCCGAGGAAACTCGGCCCGCTGACGAGGGCAGCCGTCACCGCACCGGCGAGCACGACCGTCCCGCCCGCTTGCAGGCCATGCCGGTTGCGGGCTGTGCGGCGTCCTTCGGCAGCGATGCGGTCGACGCTCGGCAGCAGCGCAGGCTCGTCACGGAAACTTGTCTCGAGCGAACGGGCGAAAACGGCCCGGGCGAACTCCTCGTCGTTCACAGCGATCGTCCTTCCATGACGGAATCTGGGAGCAGGTTGCGCAGCGTCGCGAGGCCGCGCGACGTCTGCGATTTCACGGTTCCTTCCGAGCAGCCGAGCGTGCGGGCCGTCTCGGCGACGTCGAGATCTGCCCAAAAGCGCAAGACCAGGACGGCGCGCTGGCGCGGTGGCATCTTCGCCAGGGCATCGGTGAGCACCAGCCGGTCTTCGGTGTGCTGGTCGGCGACCGCCGCCGATTCCGGCAGCTCCGCCGAGCTGACCTCGCGCTGCCAGCGGAAGCGACGCGTGCGGGCGAACGTCGCCCGCACCAGCATCGTGTGGGCGTAGGCGTCGATGCGCTCGCGCCGTTGGACTTTCGACCAGTTGCTGTACAGCTTGGTGAGGACGGTCTGCGCGACGTCGTCCGCGTGATGCCAGTCGCCGCACAGTAGGTACGCCGTGCGTCGCAGATCGCGCAGCCGCGACGCCGCGTAGCTACGGAACTCCGCTTCCTCCTCGGCGTTCATCCGCCCTCCGGCCCGCTGTCACCCACATCCCTTAGGAGGCGCTGAGGCGCCGCAGCGGTTGCACGCTTCGTCAGGGAACTTCGATCTCGCCCTGGACGGCGCGCAGCGCGATGTCGCCGCGGTAGTGCCCGCCGTCCAGTGTGATCGCGCCGATGCCCGCGTAGGCGGCGTTGCGGGCGCCGGAAAGTGTCGCGCCGGGGGCGGTGACCGACAGCACCCGCCCACCGGCGGAGACCACCGCGCCATTACCGGCGGCCGTGCCGGCGTGCAACGCGTATGCCGGTGCCGGGACGGCGTCGAGCCCGCCGATCACCCCGCCGAGCCGGGGTTGCTCGGGATAGCCCGGCGCAGCCAGCACCACGGTGACCGCGAAGCCGTCGCGCCAGCGCAGCGCCGGGTGTTCGGCGAGTCGGCCGTTCGCGGCGGCGTGCAGCAGGCCGGCCAGCGGGGTCTCGAGCAGGGCGAGCACGACCTGGGTCTCCGGGTCACCGAAGCGTGCGTTGAACTCGACGACGCGCACGCCGCGCGAGGTGAGCGCCAGCCCGGCGTAGAGCAGGCCGCTGAACGGGGTGCCGCGGCGGCGCATCTCGTCGACAGTCGGTTGAAGCACCGTGCGGGTAACGTCGTCAACCAGCTCGGACGGCGCCCACGGCAGCGGTGCGTACGCACCCATGCCTCCGGTGTTCGGCCCCTCGTCGTCGTCCCGCACCCGTTTGAAGTCTTGCGCCGGAACGAGCGGTACCACAGTGGTGCCGTCGGTGACGGCGAACAGCGAGACCTCCGGCCCGTCGAGGTACTTCTCGACGACGACCTGGGCGCACGCCTCGCCGTGCGCCAGCGCGGCAGCCCGGTCGGTCGTGACGACGACACCCTTGCCGGCGGCGAGGCCGTCGTCCTTGACGACGTACGGCGGGCCGAACTCGTCGAGCGCTGCGGCTATCTGCCTCGTGTCACGACAGACGCGCGATGCGGCCGTCGGGACGTCGGCGGCAACCATGACCTCTTTCGCGAAAGCCTTGCTGCCTTCGAGTCGGGCCGCCTCCTTCGACGGGCCGAAACACGCGATGCCCTTGGCGCGCACCGCATCGGCCGCGCCGGCGACCAGCGGACCTTCCGGGCCGACGACCACGAGGTCGACCGCTAGCTCGACGGCGAGTGCGGCGATCGCCTGCGGGTCGCGGACGTCGAGCGGCCGCGTCTGCGCCATGCCTTGGAGCCCCGCGTTACCCGGCGCGCAGTAGAGCGCGGCGACCTGCGGATCACGCGAAAGCGCCAGGCACAACGCGTGTTCGCGCGCGCCGCCGCCGACCACCAGAATCTTCATGCGACTACCGCCCGCAATCAGGTGAGCTCGCGCAGCTGGATCGTCTCGTCACGCGCGGGGCCGACGCCGATGACACTGAACGGCGCGCCGGACATCTGCTGCAGAACATCGATGTAGCGACGCGCGTTCTTCGGCAAATCCTCGAACGATCGCGCCTTCGAGATGTCGTCGCGCCAGCCGGGCAGTTCCTCGTAGACAGGCACGGCGTGGTGGAAGTCGGTCTGGGTCATCGGCATCTCGTCGATGATGCTGCCGTCGGGCAGCCGGTAGCCGACGCAGACAGGGATCTTTTCGAAGTTCGAAAGCACGTCGAGCTTGGTGAGAACGAAGTCGGTGACACCGTTCACCCGGGCTGCGTACCGGGCGATGACGGCGTCGTACCAGCCGCACCGCCGTGGCCGGCCGGTGGTGACGCCGAACTCGGCGCCGATGTCGCGCAGCTTCTCGCCGTCCGCGTCGTTGAGTTCGGTCGGGAACGGGCCGCTGCCCACCCGCGTCGTGTAGGCCTTGACGACGGCGAGCACCCGGTCGATGCGGGTGGGGCCGATGCCGGAGCCGGTGCACGCACCACCGGCGGTGGCGTTGGACGACGTGACGAACGGATACGTGCCGTGGTCGACGTCGAGTAGCGTCGCCTGGCCCGCTTCGAGAAGCACCGTCTTGCCGGTGTCGAGCGCGTCGTTCAACAACAGGCTGGTGTCTTGCACCATCGGCTGCAGCCGGTTGGCGTATTCGAGCAGTTCGGTGACGACCGCGGCGGGGTCGATCGCACGCCGGTTGTAGACCTTCACCAGCAGGTGGTTCTTCTGCTCGAGCGCCCCTTCGACCTTCTGCCGCAGAATCTTCTCGTCGAAGAGGTCCTGCACGCGGACGCCGACCCGCGACGTCTTGTCGGCGTAGGCGGGGCCGATGCCTCGACCGGTCGTGCCGATCTTGGCGTTGCCCAGGAAGCGCTCGCCGATCTTGTCGACCGTGCGGTGATAGCTGGCGATGACGTGCGCATTGGCCGAGACGACGAGGCGGCTGGCGTCGACACCGCGTTCGGTCAACACGTCGATCTCGCCGAAGAGCACGCCGAGGTCGATGACCACGCCGTTACCGATCACCGGCACGACAGAGGGTGTCAGGATGCCGCTCGGCAGCAGGTGCATCGCGTACTTCTCGCCGCCGACGACGATCGTGTGGCCGGCGTTGTTGCCGCCGTTGAACCGCACGCAGTAGTCGATCCGGTCACCGAGCAGGTCGGTCGCCTTGCCCTTGCCCTCGTCCCCCCACTGGGCGCCGATGAGCACAATTGCGGGCATCCGTCGGCCTTTCTCATCACTGCGGCCTTCCGCAGCACGAAGCCCCGGCCTCGCAAGTGCGACCCGGGGCTCTTGCGAAGAGAGGCTACCCGATCAGGCCGCGCCCCCGGAAGTTGGCGGCGCGCGGCCCGCGGTTCTGTGCGAGCGGCCGCCCCCGCTGCGGGTTGATCACGTAAACGTGGTCAACACCCCCGAGGACAGGCCTGCAAGCCTGTCCTCGGGTGGGTTAGCCTCATAAGGGCCCGGTGATTTGTCCGGACGACGACCCCGGCCAGCGTGTTGGCCCCCGGCCCGGACGACGAAACCCGGGTTGGCGCTAGCCGCTCAAAGCCTGCTCAGCCGCGGGGCTGGAATCCCGGAGGAACTGCGCACACCGGGCGGCTTCGTCGTCCTCGCCGATGGCCTCGGCCGCTTTGCCGAGCGCGTGCAGGCTGCGCAGGAACCCCCGGTTGGGTTCGTGCTCCCACGGCACCGGACCGTGGCCCTTCCAACCGGCGCGGCGCAGCTGGTCGAGCGATCGGTGGTAGCCGGCGCGCGCGTAGGCGTAAGCGGCCACGTGGTCGGCGTCCGCCAATGCCTTTTCGGCCAATGCCGCCCAGGCGGCCGCGTAGGCGGGATGTTGCGCCGCGACCTCGCGCGGGTCGGCGCCGCGTTCGAGCGCCGAACGCGCGTCGGGGAGGTCGGGCAACAACGTGGGCGGCGGCTCGCCGAGCAAGTTGGTCATGGGGGCCATCATGCCGCGCCCCCGGCCGCTGCCGCGAACCTCGGGGGGCGCCGACTACTCCGGCGCCGACCGCTGTGACGCCGACTACTCGGGCGGCGGCTGCCGCTGGAACCGTAGGTAGCGCGGCGCCGGCGATCTCGCGGCGCGATCGAACGCGGCGAACGCCTTGCTCCGCAGCGACGGCGACCGCCGGTACGACTCCTGCCAGCCGAAGCGGAACACTTCCAGGCCCGCGGCCCGAAGACGGTCTTCGCGCAGCTTCTCCCGGTAGAGGACGTCGGCCGTCGCGTTCTCGCCGACGTACTTCAGCCGCCCGTCCTGCTCGCCCACCGTGCGGTGCTCCTCCCAGCAGAAGTCGGAGCGGGCAACAAATCCGCAGGCGTCGAAAATCAACACTTGCTGGGACGGCGGCGGGACGCCGAGCTCGTCGAAAGCGATCCGTCCCATCGACTCACCGGGCGACTCGGAGTAAGGGGAGGCGAACGCGACGACGCGGCCGGCGGTACGTGCGCCGGGCCAATCGAGGCAGTACTCGAGGAGTTCGCGCAACTCCGATTTCGTGGTGAGCCGCTTGTTCAGTGCAGACTCGGCTGCGATCAGGCCGGCGTCGAAAGGCAGTTCTCGGGCCAGGTCGAGGACCGTTCGCGCCGCACTGGTCGTGACGAGACCGTCGACTTTCGTCAGCTGACTCGCCGGCAGAGCGGCGTCGTGGTGCTGGATCCCGGCCTCAATGCGTGCCGAGCCCGACCCCTCTCGGGTGATGTGAACCAGCGAGAAGTCGGGATCGAGGAGAGCGACGCGATGCAGCGCAGCACTCGTGATGTGGCTCGCCGTCACCGGTGCCTGCAGGCAAAGCAGCGCAGCGCGGAAGTGCAAGAGGTGGTGCAGCACCTCGTCGTCCGACACGAGGGCGGTTTCGACGTAGACGCCGCGGCGCAGGCGGGTCCACGTGCCGGTCTTGCGTCGGCGCAGGATTTCGCGTTCGTCGAAGCCGGCGGCCAGCGCTTGGGCGGTGGTGAAAGGGCCACCTTGGGCGGCGGCCTGTGCGGCGAGGGGCGGTGGGAGGTTCACCCGAAGATCGTGACCGCGGCGCGACGGCTCCTGCGCGACGTCCACAACCCAAATCTCGGACGACGCGTTTGTGCACAGGCCCTTATGAGGCCAACACCCCCGAGGACACGCTTGCAGGCCTGTCCTCGGGGGTGTTGACCACGTTTACGTGATCAACCCGCAGCGGCGGGGGCTACTTGAGCTTGGTGCCGGTGGAACGGAGGTCTTCGCAGGCGTGGACGACGCGAGCTGCCATGCCGTTCTCGGCGGCCTTCGACCACGCGCGTGGGTCGTAGGTCTTCTTGTTGCCGACCTCACCGTCGATCTTCAGCACGCCGTCGTAGTTCTTGAACATGTGCTCGACGACCGGGCGGGTGTAGGCGTACTGGGTGTCGGTGTCGACGTTCATCTTCACGACGCCGTAGTCGAGGGTCTCGCGAATCTCCTCGAGCAGCGAGCCCGAGCCACCGTGGAACACCAGGTCGAACGGCTTGTCCTTGCTGTACTTCGCGCCGACCTCGTCCTGAATGGCCTTCAGGACCGACGGGCGCAGCTTCACGCCACCGGGCTTGTAGACACCGTGCACGTTGCCGAACGTGGCGGCCAGCATGTAGCGGCCGTTCTCGCCGAGTCCGAGCATCTCGGCGGTGCGGACGGCGTCGCCCGGCGTGGTGTACAGCTTCTCGTTGATCTCGTGGGAAATGCCGTCTTCCTCGCCGCCGACGACACCGATCTCGAGTTCCATGATGATGTGCGCCGCGGCGCAGCCGGCGAGCAGTTCGCGGGCGATCTTCAGGTTCTCCTCGAGCTCGACCGCCGAGCCGTCCCACATGTGCGACTGGAACAGCGGCTCACGACCGGCGGCGACCCGCTCCTTCGAGACCTCGATCAGCGGGCGCATGTATCCGTCGAGCTTCTGCGGCGGGCAGTGGTCGGTGTGCAGGGCGATGTTGACGTCGTACTTGGCAGCAACGACGTGCGCGAACTCGGCGAGCGCGACCGCGCCGGTCACCATGTCCTTGACCTTCTGGCCCGACGCGAACTCGGCGCCGCCCCAGGACACCTGGACGATGCCGTCGCTCTCGGCCTCGGCGAAGCCCTGGATCGCGGCGTTCATCGTCGAGGACGACGTGACGTTGATCGCCGGGTAGGCGAAACGGCCGGCCTTCGCCCGGTCGATCATCTCGGCGTAGATCTCGGGGGTGGCGATAGGCATCTTCGGGCTCCAGGGCAGGTGGACGACGGGCAAGCGGACGCCGCTTTACCGGACGGACCCCATGATTATCCCGCACCTGGCGCCGTGATCGCGGGCGGAGTCGACCTGTTACCTGTGCTTCAGGTCACTTCGGTAGCGTCATGGCGTGCATCCCCACCCGCTTCGACTCGTCCACGCTGCCGCGCACGTGGTCGCGCTGAATCCGCTTGACGCCCGGTCGCTGCTCATCAGCTTCGGTCTGGCCGGCGTCTTCTCGATCCTGTTCGCCGAGACGGGGCTGCTGATCGGGTTCTTCCTTCCCGGCGACACCCTGCTCGCATTGGCCGGTGCGTTCGCCTCGCCGAAGACGCATGACGCCGCGCTGCACCTGCCGTTCGTCGCGTTGCTGATCGGTTGCCCGATCGCCGCGGTAGCGGGTGCGCAGGTCGGCCACCTGATCGGCGTCCGCGGCGGACAGGTGCTGGCAAAGCCAGGCTCGACGTTCGAGCACACGATCGCGCGAATCGAGCCGCTGTTCGAGCGGTTCGGCGAGGGCTGGGCGGTGTTCCTCTGCCGGTTCGTCCCCATCCTGCGGACTTTCATCAACCCCACGGTCGGCATCATGAAGATGCCGGCCCGCAAGTTCTTTTGGTGGAACCTCGCCGGCGGCATCGTCTGGACGGAGATCATCCTGGTCGCCGGCTACTACGTCGGCGAGAAACTCCACATCGAGCGGTACGTCCTGCCGGTCGTCACCGGAGTGGTGGTCTTGTCCGTGATTTCGGTGCTGTTCGAGATCCGGCGCACCCGTCGGCGGATGGCCGCGGGTCAGTCCGCTGCGAACGAGCAGAAGTAGCCGAAGCAGGCAAGCAGCCCGTCCCGATCCATGATCGTCTGTCCGTTTAGTAACGATCATGGCCTTCGCGTTGCTAACGTGGCGCACGTGACGGATGAGGTGAGCGGGCGGGTCTCCCGGCGCGCACTCCTTGTCGGCGCGGCCGCGCTCGCGACCGCATGGGTCGCCGGTTGCGACACCGATAGTGGCTCCGTCGCGGCGAGCAAGCAACCGACCGGCCGACCCCCGGTGCTGAGCCCCGGGTCCAGCCCCGGGTTCAGCCATGGGTCCGCCGGCGCGTCCAGCCAGTCGCCGTCCGGCAACACGTCGTCCAGCGAACCGTCGTCCAGCGAACCGTCGTCCAGCGAACCCGCGTCGAGCCAGCCGGCGTCCAGTCCGCCGCCCTCGCCCACACCGGTCGACCCCGCTTCGGTGAAGGCCAACGAGGTCGGGTTGGTGCCGGTGATGATGTTCCATCGGATCACTCCGCAGGTGGCGGGCGACTTCGACACCAGCCCGCAGGATTTCCGCGCTCGGCTGCAGCAGATGTTCGCCGCCGGTTACCGTCCGGTCCGCACCGTCGACCTCGCGCGCGGCGACCTCTCCGTGCCGGCCGGTTATACGCCCGCGGTGATGACCTTCGACGACGGCTACCCCGACCAGTTCGCCGTCGATGCCGCAGGCAACGTCGACCCGCAAAGCGGCCTGGGCATCTTCCTCGACGTCTGCAAGCAGTTCCCGGATTGCCCGCCCGCCGGGTCGTTCAACATCAACAACAATCCGTTCGGGCTGTACGACCCGGCCGCTCGCCAACGGGGACTGGCACGGCTGCACGACCTGGGCTTCGAAATCGCCAACCACACGTTCCACCACGACAACTTGAGCCAGCTCGATGCCGCCGTCGTCCAACAGGACTTTGTGCAACTTCAGCAACTCGTCGAAAATGCGGTGCCCGGCGCGAGTGTCGTGACGATGGCTCTGCCGTTCGGCGAGAGTCCGCAAAACGCTGCACTCACTCGTGCCGGCAACTGGCACGGAGCGAGGTACACCTTCGACGGCGTGCTGATGGTGGGCGCAAGCCCGGCGCCGTCCCCGTTCTCCGTCGACTTCGATCCGCTGCACATCCCGCGGATCAGAAACACGTCGTGGCACAACGGAAACATCAAGTACACCGCGAGTTGGTGGCTCGACTACTTACACGCTCACCCGGAGAAGCGATACGTCTCGGCCGGGAACCCGGGACACATCACGGTCCCGAAAGCCCTGGCAGCAAAGGTGAAACCGGCCGAGCGCGGGCGCGTCGTCACCTACTGAGGCGAGCGTCAGCCCGCCAGGCCGAGGTCTGCCAGTGAGTACGCCGCGCGGTACTCGAGACCGGCAGCGGCGACCGCAGGTGCCGCACCACGCTCGACGATGACGGCGACGGCGACGACCTCGGCCCCGGCTTCGCGCAACGCTTCGACAGCTGTCAGTGCAGAGCCACCTGTGGTCGAGGTGTCCTCGACGGCGAGCACCCGCCGCCCGGCGACGTCCGGACCTTCGATCCGCCGTTGCAGCCCGTGCGCCTTGCCTTCCTTGCGGACGACGAATGCGTCGAGCTTCCGGCCGCGGGAGGCCGCGACGTGCAGCATCGCGGCGGCAACGGGATCTGCGCCCAGCGTGAGACCGCCGACAGCGTCGTACTCGAGGTCGGCGGTCAGATCGAGCATGACCGCGCCGACGAGTGGCGCGGCCGTTGCGTCGAGGGTGATACGCCGCAGGTCGACGTAGTAGTCGGCTTCGCGTCCCGAACTCAGGACGACCTTGCCGTGCACCACGGCTTTGCCGACGATCTCGTTGCGCAACTCGTCCCGCTCGCTCATGGCGCGCAGCTTATCGGGACGACGGGGGGCGCCGCCGCCGTCCACGGCTACGCGCGATTCGGGCGGCCACGCTCGAGGGGAGCACTCGGCCGACGCCGGTGATGACGCGGTACTTCCAGTCCGGGATGCTGACGATGCGACCGCGGTCGAGGTCGCGCAGGCAGTCGGCGACGACCTGATCGACGCTCAGCCACAAGCTGCGCGGCACACCTTGGACGTCGACACTGCCCGCGTCGTGGAACTCGGTGCGCGTCATCCCCGGGCACAGGGCAATGGCGCGTACTCCGGTCCCTTGCAGCGCGAGTGCCAGCGCTTCGCTGAACCGTAGAGCCCACGATTTCACGGCGCCGTAGCTGTTGTACGACACGATCCCGGCAACGCTCGCGACCATGATGAGCGTTCCGCTGCGACGGGCGAGCATCACCGGCAGCGCAGCCTTGGTGAGCCGCAGCGGTGCACGCGCCATCACCATGAGCATGGCTTCCTCGGCATCGACGTCGGAATGCACGAGGTCGGTGCCGAGGCTGAACCCGGCATTGTTGACGAGGACGTCGATGGGCCGGGCGTCGTCCGCCACTCGCGCCTCCACCCGTGCGCAGCCGTCGGCCGACGCGAGGTCGGCAACGAGCACCTCGACGCCGACTCCGCGCTGCGCCTCCAGGCGCTCGGCGAGCTGGCGCAGCCGGTCCTCGCGGCGCGCGACGAGCACCAGGTCGTGCCCGAGCGCTGCGTACCGCTCGGCGAATCCTTGCCCGATGCCCGAGCTCGCACCGGTGATCAACGCGGTTGTCATCTTGCTGACCTCGCCTTCGTCACTACTCTGAAGCCATGCCTCGTGACGTGCTGGTGCCCCACTTGAGAGGTCTGGGCACCACGATCTTCGCCGAAATGTCCGCGCTCGCGCTCGCGACCGACTCGATCAACCTCGGGCAGGGCTTCCCCGACGTCGACGGGCCGGACGAGATCAAGCAGGCCACCATCGATGCGATCCTGGCCGGGCGCAACCAGTACGCGCCCGGGGTCGGCGTCCCCGAGCTGCGGCAGGCGATCGTCGAGCATCAGCGCCGCTTCTACGGCATCGAGCTCGACGCCGACGCGCAGGTGCTCGTCACGGCGGGCGCAACCGAGGCTGTGGCCGCTGCGATGCTCGCGCTGGTCGACACGGGTGACGAGGTGGTCGCGCTCGAGCCGTACTACGACTCCTACGCGGCCTCGATCGAGATGGCGCGCGGCGTGCGGGTGCCGGTGACGCTGCGTGCGCCGCATTTCCGGCTGGACGTCGAGCGGTTGCGCGCCGCTGTCACGCCGCGTACGAAGCTCATCTTGTTGAACTCGCCGCACAACCCGACCGGTACGGTGCTCGATCTCGACGAACTGCATGCGGTCGCCCAGGTCGCGATCGAAAACGACCTGATCGTCGTCACCGACGAGGTGTACGAGCACCTCGTCTACGACACGGTGCACATCCCGATCTCGACATTGCCCGGCATGTGGGAGCGCACGCTGACCATCTCCTCGGCCGGCAAGACGTTCGCCTTCACCGGCTGGAAGATCGGCTGGGTCACCGGGCCCGCCGAGTTGGTCACCGCCGTGCGCACCACCAAGCAGTTCCTCACCTATACCAACGCGGCGCCGATGCAGCCGGCCATCGCTCTCGGCCTTGCGATGAGCGACGGTTACTTCTCCCAGCTGGCCGCTGATCTCAAACGCAAGCGCGACCTGTTGTGCGCCGGCCTCACGAGTGTCGGCTTCGAGGTCTTCAAGCCCTCGGGCACCTACTTCGTGACGACGGACATTCGCCCGCTCGGCTACGACGACGGGTTGGTCTTCTGCCGCGACCTGCCGAAACTCGCCGGCGTCGTCGCGATTCCGCACTCCGTCTTCTACGACAACGTCGAGGTCGGGCGCCCGTTGGTGCGGTTCGCGTTCTGCAAGCGCGACGAGGTGCTCGCCGAAGCGATCGAGCGGCTGGCGGCGTTACGCAGCTGATCGCCCCGGCGGCAAGCATCGGACGACGTCGAGGCGGCCGCTCATCAGCACGTCACCGGCGCCGTGCGGGACGAGAACGGTGTCGCCGCGCGTGACGTCGATCGGGGCGCCGAACGCGCTGGTGTCGCCGGCGAGTTGGCCGCTGCCGCCGAGCACGACGAGGATCGAGAACTGCGCGCCGAGAGTCACCGAGCCTCGGACGACGACGTGTTCCGCGCGGAAGAAGTCGTCAGCTTCGGTCGGCAAGAGCGAACGGCTGCCCTCGTCGTCCGACATGGCGCGGCGGGTGACGCACGACTCGAGGCGCGCGTCGTCGAACGGCTCCCATGCGATGCAGCTCAACGCGAGTTGTGATGAAAGGCCCAGCTGTTCGGTGCCGCGATCGTCGAGGCCGAACGCCTTCCACTCGAGCATGACCGAGAAGTCGGTGGGCTCTTGGAGCTCGACGAGGAAGACGCCGGCGTCGATGGCGTGCGGCGTGCCGGCGGGCACGAGCATGGTGTCGCCGGGCCGCACCGGCACCCGGTTCAGCGCACCGAGCAGCAGATCGCTTCGTTGACCGGCGATCCACTCGGAAACAAGGCGCGGGTCGGACGTCGGCGAGAAGCCGAGGTACACCGCGGCGTCGTCGCCGCGTGTCTCGACGATGAGCCACGACTCGGTCTTGCCGTACGGGCAGTCGAGGTGGCGTCTGGCGAACTCGCGGTCGGGGTGCACGTGGACCGGCAGCCGCTGACCGGCGTCGAGGAGCTTTACCAGCAACGCCGGGTCGGCACCGTGCACGTCGACATGGGCCTGGCCGAGGTAGCCGACCGGATCGGCCGCGATCGCGTCGCGAAGCAGCCGGCCGTCGGGCAGCGCCGTCAGGCCGTCGGTGCGCCCGTACAGCGTGACTGTCGAGGCGACCCAGTCTTCGGGGCCGAAGTTCGCCCGCGCTGCTGCGTCGGCCACGCCGCGGAACTCGGCGATCGCGCCGCCGCCGCGATAGAACTGGGCGGGCTGGTTGGGGCCAAGGTGTATCGGCTGCACGGCTGTATCCTGCCGTGCGCTGGAGCGGCCGCCCTGCGCAGGGCGGCCGGCGCCGCCACTTGGAGGCCTGCTTGATCGTCGTCTGCGGCGAGACGCTCATCGACCTGGTGCCGGCCGGCGACGGGTTGTGGCGGGCGCTGCCCGGTGGTAGCCCGGCGAACACCGCCGTGGCGCTGGCCCGGCTGGCGACGTCCACCGCCATGCTCGCGCGCATCTCCCGCGACGGCTTCGGCGCGGCGCTGCGGGAGCGGCTCACCGACAACGCAGTCGACCTGCGCTACGTCGTCGCGGCCGACGAACCGTCGACGCTCGCCGTCGTGTCCTTCGACGCTGGCGGCGTCGCGAGTTACGGGTTCTACCTCAACGGCACGGCGGACTGGCAGTGGCAGCGGGCCGAGCTGCCCACTCGATTCGACGACGACGTGGTGGCGATCCATGCCGGCTCGATGGCGTTGATGCAACCGCCCGGTGGCGCGGTGATCGAGGAACGGCTGCGCGCGGAGCGTGGCAGGCGCGTCATTTCGATCGACCCGAACGTACGCGCAATCGTCTGCCCCGATCCGGTGCGCTACCGCGAAGCCGTCGAGCGGTGGTTGTCGTTCGCGCACATCGTGAAAGCCAGCGCGGACGACGTCAGCTGGCTCTATCCCGACCGCGCGGTTGCGGACGTGGTGAACGAGTGGGCGGCCAACGGGCCGGCGTTGGTGGTCATCACGCTCGGCGGTGACGGCGCGTTAGCTCTTGCTTCGTCGGGCGCTGCGGTGACCGTGCCGGGTGTGGCGGTCGACGTGGTCGACACGATCGGGGCGGGCGACACGTTCTCAGCCGGCTTGCTGCACGCTTTGGATCGTCAGGACTGTTTGAGCGTGACGGCGCTGTCGCGGCTGGGCGCTGCGGAGCTGGAGGCGGCGGCGCGGTTCGCGGTGCGGGTGTCGGCGGTGGCCTGCACCCGGGCGGGCGCCGATCCGCCTTACGCGGCGGAGGTTTCGTTCGAGGGCTGAAGTGCGGTTCCCGGCGCGGGCCGGGTCTTCAGCGCGGCGAGAGTGCGTTCCCCGCCGACAGGGATCCCTTCTCCGAACACTCTGTTCTGTTCCCCCAGCGAAACAGAGTTGCTGTTCTGTTCCCCCAGCGGAGCAGAGTTGCTGGTTTGTTTCGATGGTGCACCAAAGCAGAGTGTTCGGGAGAGGGATCCAGTGGCTGCCGAGCGGCCAGCGCCACTCGCCTCTACGCAGGCGTCGGCGCGTGAAGCTCCAGCGCGTCCTTACCGACAGCGAGGTCGACGACAACCGTCTCGCCGTCGTGCACCTCGCCCGCGAGCAGCGCCTTGGCGAGCCGGTCGCCGATCGCGGTCTGCACCAGCCGACGCAGTGGGCGCGCGCCGTACAGCGGGTCGTAGCCGGTCATCGCCAGCCACTCGCGCGCGGCCGACGTGACGTCGAGAACGATCCGCCGCTCCCCCAACCGCTGCTGCAGTCGAGCGACCTGCAGATCGACGATGCGCGCCAGCTCCGCGCTGCCCAACGCGTCGAAGAGAATGACGTCGTCGAGCCGGTTCAAGAACTCCGGCTTGAACGTCGCCCGCACCACACCCATCACCGCGTCGCGCCGGGCGTCGTCGTCCAGGGTCGGATCGATGAGATACATCGAGCCGAGGTTCGAGGTCAGGATCAGGATCGTGTTGCGGAAGTCGACGGTGCGGCCTTGCCCGTCGGTGAGCCGGCCGTCGTCCAAGACCTGCAACAAGATGTCGAACACCTCGACGTGTGCCTTCTCGACCTCGTCGAGCAGCACGACACAGTACGGACGCCGGCGAACGGCCTCGGTGAGCTGTCCGCCCTCCTCGTAACCGACGTAGCCGGGCGGTGCACCGACGAGGCGGGCCACCGAGTGCTTCTCGGAGTACTCGCTCATGTCGATGCGCACGATCGCGCGCTCATCGTCGAACAGGAAGTCGGCCAGCGCCTTCGCGAGTTCTGTCTTGCCGACACCGGTAGGCCCGAGGAAGAGAAATGATCCGGTCGGCCGATCGGGGTCGGAGATTCCTGCCCGAGCACGACGAACGGCGTCAGCCACCGCCGTCACGGCACGCCGCTGCCCCACCAGCCGGCGTCCGAGTTCTTCCTCCATGCGCAGCAGCTTGCCGACCTCACCCTCGAGCAGGCGGCCGGCCGGGATGCCGGTCCACGACGAGACCACTTCGGCGACGTCGTCCGGGCCGACTTCTTCCTTGACCATCAGCTCTTCGGGCTGCTGATCGTCGGCTTGTTGCGCTTGCGCGAGTTCGTGTTCCAGCGCGGGGATCTCGGCGTACATCAAGCGGGACGCCGTCTCGAAGTCGCCGTCGCGTTGCGCGCGCTCAGCCTGGCTGCGCAACTCGTCGAGGCGTTGCTTCACCTCACCGACCTTGTTCAGGCCGGCCTTCTCGCGTTCCCACCGCGCGACCAGCCCGGTCAGCTCCTCCTGCCGGTCGGCGAGCTCGTGGCGCAACCGTTCGAGCCGTTCCTTGCTTGCTGGGTCCTCTTCGTGCGCGAGTGCCATCTCCTCCATGCGCAGCCGGTCGACCAATCGCCGCAGCTCGTCGACCTCGACCGGCCACGAGTCGATCTCCATGCGCAACCGTGACGCGGCTTCGTCGACGAGGTCGATCGCCTTGTCGGGAAGGAAGCGCCCGGTGATGAACCGGTGTGACAACGTGGCGGCGGCAACCAGTGCGGCGTCGGCGATCTGCACCTTGTGGTGCGCCTCGTAACGCGACTTCAACCCGCGCAAGATGCCGATGGTGTCTTCGACCGACGGCTCGCCGACGAACACCGGCTGGAAGCGACGCTCCAGCGCCGGGTCCTTTTCGATGCGCTGGCGGTATTCGTCGAGGGTCGTCGCGCCGACCATGCGCAGCTCGCCACGCGCGAGCATCGGCTTGAGCATGTTGCCGGCGTCCATCGCGCCTTCGGCCGCACCCGCGCCGACGACCGTGTGTAGCTCGTCGATGAAGGTGATGATCTGCCCGTCGGACTCCTTGATCTCGTTCAGCACGGCCTTCAGCCGCTCTTCGAACTCGCCGCGATACTTCGCACCGGCGATCATCGCGCCGAGATCGAGAGCCACAAGCCGCTTGTCGCGCAGTGATTCGGGGACGTCGCCCGCCACGATCCGTTGCGCCAGGCCTTCGACGACGGCGGTCTTGCCGACGCCCGGTTCACCGATCAGCACCGGGTTGTTCTTCGTGCGCCTCGACAGCACCTGCACGACCCGGCGGATCTCGGTGTCGCGGCCGATGATCGGGTCGAGCTTGCCGTCGCGGGCGCGCTCGGTGAGGTCGACGCCGTACTTCTCGAGAGCCTGGTAGGTGGCCTCGGGGTTGGCGCTGGTCACCCTCGCGCTGCCGCGCACCTTCTCGAAGGCGCCGAGCAGTGCGTCGGGTGACGCGCCGCTTTGCCGCAGCAGTGCGGCGATCTGGCCGCCCTCTGTCGCGAGCCCGACGAGCAGGTGCTCGGTCGAGACGTACTCGTCGCCGCGTTCGGCGGCTTGCTTGGCCGCGGCGTTCAGCACCTGCATCGCCGGTCGGTCGAGGCCCGGCGCGGCAACGGTGGTGCCGCTTGCTTGCGGCAGGCGCGCGGCGACCCTTTCGGCCTCGCCGCGAATGGCGGCCGGGTCGGCGCCGACGGCACGCAGCAGCGGCACGGCGGTGCCGTCACTTTGGGCGAGCAGAGCGAGCAGCAGGTGCACCGGTTCGACGTGCGGGTGTCCGGCGCCGGACGCCGTCCGGATCGCTTCGGCGATGGCCTCTTGGCTCTTCGTGGTGAGCTTGAAACTGTCCATTGGGTGTCTCTCAGTGTTCGCTGGTCGCGTCGTCGGCCGGCGGGACCTCTTCTGCGTATTGCACCCCGAGCGCCGACAGCGAGCCGTGGACCGGATGCACCGAGTGCATCGAACGCCAGGCGACGATCGCGGTCTCGCGAACCGGCACGAGGTCGCGGCGATGCGACGCATGTGCCTCTGCAACTTCGCGGACGGCGGCCGTGCGGGCGATGTCGAGTTCGCGCTGCAACTCGGCCACCCGCTCGCGCAGCGCATTGACGTGGTTTTCCAGGTCAAGGATGCGCTTGACGCCGGCGAGGTTGATTCCTTCTTCCTGGGAAAGTCGCTGCACCTCGCGAAGCTGCTCGATGTCGCGGCTGGAGTAACGGCGACCACCACCCACCGTGCGGCCAGGCGAAACGAGGCCGAGGCGGTCGTACGCACGCAGGGTCTGCGGGTGCAGTCCGGAAAGCTGAGCCGCCACGGAGATGACGAACACCGGGCTTGCGTCGTCGAGCAACGCCCTCACCTTCCTGTCACTGGTCGCTCATCAAGTGGGCTCGTGGGTCTTCGGACTGGGTCGCGGCGCGATAGGCCTCCAGGGCTTCCTTCGCTCGCCCCGACACCTTGTGCGGCACGCTGACCTCGATCGTCACGAGCAGGTCGCCTTTCGTGCCGTCCTTCCTCGTCGCACCGCGGCCGCGGACGCGTAGCACCCGCCCACCCGCCGTCCCGGGCGGGAGCTTGACGGTCACGGGTGGGCCGTCGATCGTCGGGACCTTCACCTCTGCACCGAGCGCAGCCTCGGGGAACGTGACCGGCACGGTGACCGTGAGGTTGGGTCCGGACCGGCCGAACACCGGGTGCGGCGTGACGTGAACGAGCACGATGAGGTCGCCGGCGTGGCCACCGTGCTCGCCGGGAGAACCCTTGCCCTTCAGGCGGATCCGCTGACCGTCTTCGACGCCCGCGGGCACTCGCACCTGCATCGTGCGCTCGCTCATCGCTCGACCGCTCCCGCGGCACACCGGGCACGGGTCGTCGACGACCAGCCCGCGGCCGCGGCAGTCGCGGCATGGTTCGGAAATCGCGAAGCCGCCGGCGCCTCGGGAGGTGACGCCGGTGCCGCTACAGGTCGGGCACACGCGCGGCGTCGTCCCGGCTTTCGCGCCGGTGCCGTGGCATGACGGGCACGGTGCGGGGCTGGCCATCCGAAGCGGCAGCGTCACACCGCGCAGCGCGTCGGTAAAGCCGATGGTCACTTCGCTTTCGACGTCGGCACCGCGTCGTCCGTGCGTCGCACCCGCGCGGCGTCCGCCGCCGCCGAACAACCCGCCGAGAATGTCGCCGAGCCCTCCGGCGCCGGCCGCGCCCCCTGCCGTGCCGGTGCCGCCGGTGCGCGCGTTGCCGAACAGGTCGCCCAGGTCGAACGGGAAGCCGCCCTGGCCGCCGCCGGCGCCGCCCGGTACGCGGAAGCCGCCCGAGCCGAACAGCGTGCGCGCGTCGTCGTACTCCTTACGCCGCTTGTCGTCAGACAGGACGTCGTAGGCCTCGGAGATTTCCTTGAACTTCTCCTCCGACTTAGCGTCGCCCTTGTTCGCGTCGGGGTGGTACTGGCGGGCGAGCTTGCGGTACGCCTTCTTGATCTCGACGGCCGATGCGTCTTTCGGAACGCCGAGAGCCTTGTAGTAGTCCTTCTCGATGAAGTCGCGGGTACTCATCGGCGTCCCTCCTTCCTGTTACTCGTCGTCGGCCCCGCCGTCGGAGGAATCCTCGGTCGGGCTGTCGGCTGGTTCGGCGTCGGGCAGCGGGGTAGTCGGTTCGGCGACGGCGACCCGCGCAGGTCGCACGACGCGCCCCGCGTAGGTGTAGCCCGGCTGCAGAATCTGGACGGCGGTGGGCTCGGTGACGTCGTCGGAGTACGCGTGCATCAACGCTTCGTGATGCGTCGGGTCGAACGCGTCGCCGACTTCGCCGAACGCGACCAGCCCGAGCTTGCCGACCGCCGCCTCCAGCGATTCGCCGACCTGCTTGAAGCCACCTTCGAGTTCGCCATGCTCGCGGGCCCGCCCGATGTCGTCGAGCACCGGCAGCAAGGCGGCAAGTACGTCGGCGACCGCGAGATCCCGCACTGCGGCGCGATCGCGCTCGACCCGCTTGCGGTAGTTGGCGTATTCGGCTTGCAGCCGTTGCAGGTCGGCGGTGCGCTCGGCGAGGTCGGTGCGCAGTTGCGCCACCTCGACCGAACCCGCGCCACCGGGGCCACCGGGGCCACCGACGCCGCTGGTGCCGGACGACGACGGGCCGGCGCCCCCCGACGCCGTCCCCGAACCTCTCGGTTCGGAGACGGCACCGGTGGCCGGATCGAAATGCACTCGTCGTTTGTCGCGCACTATCGGCTGTTCGCCGTGTTCGCGGGCTTCTTCACTCACTTTTCGCCCTCGTCGATGATCTCGGCATCGACAACGTCGTCATCGCCGGAGCTGGCGTCGCCCGACGCAGCGCCGCTGGCAGCGCCGTCGTCACCGGTCGGCCCGGCGCCGCTCGCCGCGCTCTGGTTCGCCGCATACATCGCGGCGCCCATCTTCTGGCTCTCGGCCGCGAGATGCTCGGTACCGGTGCGGATGGCCGCGAGGTCGTCGCCCTCCAACGCCTTCTTCAGGTCGGCGATGGCGGTCTCGACCGTGCTCTTTTCCGCGTCGGGGACCTTCTCGCCCTCGTCGCGCAGGAACTTCTCGGTTTGGTAGACGAGCGTGTCGGCCTGGTTGCGGACTTCGGCCTCATCGCGGCGGCGCTTGTCCTCTTCGGCGTGGGCCTCGGCGTCGCGCATCATCCGCTCGATGTCGTCCTTCGGCAGCGCGGAACCGCCGGTGATGGTCATCGACTGTTCCTTGCCGGTGCCGAGGTCCTTCGCGCCGACGTGCACGATGCCGTTCGCGTCGATGTCGAAGGTGACCTCGATCTGCGGGATGCCGCGCGGTGCCGGCGGCAGGCCGGTCAGCTCGAACATGCCGAGCTTCTTGTTGTACGCCGCCATCTCGCGCTCGCCCTGGTAGACCTGGATCTGCACGCTCGGCTGGTTGTCGTCGGCCGTCGTGAAAATCTCGGAGCGCTTCGTCGGGATCGTCGTGTTCCGCTCGATGAGCTTGGTGAACACACCACCCTTGGTCTCGATGCCGAGCGAGAGCGGCGTGACGTCGAGCAGCAGGACGTCCTTGACCTCGCCCTTGAGCACACCGGCCTGCAGGCTCGCGCCGACCGCGACGACCTCGTCGGGGTTGACGCCCTTGTTCGGCTCCTTGCCGCCGGTGAGTTCGCGCACCAGGTCGACGACCGCGGGCATCCGGGTCGAACCACCGACCAGGACGACGTGGTTGATCTCGTTCGTCGTGATGCCGGCGTCCTTGATGGCCTGGTGGAACGGACCTTTGCAGCGCTCGAGCAGGTCGGCCGTCATCCGCTGGAACTCGGAGCGGCTGATCTTGACCTCGAGGTGCAGCGGGCCTTCGGAGCTGGCCGTGATGTAGGGCAGGTTGACGGTGGTCTCTGCCTGCTGCGACAGCTCGATCTTCGCCTTCTCGGCGGCTTCGCGAAGCCGCTGCAAAGCCATCTTGTCCTTGGCGAGGTCGACGCCGTTGCTGTTCTTGAAGCTGGTGACGAGGAAGTCGACGACGCGCTGGTCCCAGTCGTCGCCGCCCAGGTGGGTGTCGCCGCTGGTGGCCTTGACCTCGACGATGCCCTCACCGATCTCGAGCAGCGAGACGTCGAACGTGCCACCACCGAGGTCGAAGACGAGGATCGTCTGCTCCTTCTCACCCTTGTCGAGGGAGTAGGCGAGCGCTGCCGCGGTGGGCTCGTTGATGATGCGAAGCACGTTCAGCCCGGAAATCTGGCCGGCTTCCTTGGTCGCCTCGCGCTGCGCGTCGTTGAAGTAGGCGGGCACCGTGATCACCGCGTCGGTGATCTGCTCGCCGAGGTAGGCCTCCGCGTCTCGCTTCAGCTTCTGCAGGATGCGCGCGCTGATCTCCTGCGCGGTGTACTTCTTGCCATCGATGTCGACGTTCCAGCCGGTGCCCATGTGGCGCTTGACCGACCGGATGGTGCGCTCGGCGTTCGTCACGGCCTGCCGCTTGGCCACCTCACCGACCAGCACCTCGCCGTTCTTCGCGAAAGCCACCACGGACGGCGTCGTGCGTGACCCTTCCGCGTTCGCGATGACTGTGGGCTCGCCGCCCTCGAGGACGGCGACGACGGAGTTGGTCGTGCCCAGGTCGATACCGACCGCTCGTGCCATTGGTTCTCGTCTCCTCGGAAAAGGGGGAAGATTGCTTGTCCCAAACTTGAGCGTGTAGCACTCATGTTAAGCACGCCACCGCCGAAGTCAAGCCGGGGTGAGCGAGGCAGGCTCAACTTTCCTGACCGCGGGCTTCCCCGCCCGTCCAGACCCCGGGGTTGCCCCCAGTTGCGGGTTGATCACGTAAACGTGGTCAACACCCCCGAGGACAGGCCTGCAAGCGTGTCCTCGGGTGGGTTGGCCTCATAAGGGACCCCTCAAGTCGGCCAATTCGGGCGCCCGGACGACGGGGGCCTGCGGCGCCTACTCCGGGGCCGGCGTCAACCCCGGGCCGGCGCCCAGCCCGGCATACGTCGGGCCGGGTCCTAGGCTGACGTGATGGCGCTGCGGATCTCGATCGGGTTGGCCATGACCGTGCTGGCCTTTGCCGTCTCCGGTTACCGGCTGCGGTGGCTGGCGCGACTGATCGGTGCCGGGCAGCCCGCGGCCGATCGGGTCGGGCCGGCGGCGGTCGTGTCGACCGGCCGCAAAGGGGCGGGCGCCGAGATCGGCGAGGTGCTCGGCCAGCGCAAGTTGCTGAAGTGGCGGCTCTCCGGCTGGGCGCACGCCTTCACCTTCTGGGCCTTCATCGTGCTCGGGCTCACCATCCTCGAGGCGTACGGCGACCTCTTCGACGCATCGTTCGGGCTCGGCAGCTGGGCCGGCCTCGGCGTGCTCGAGGACACGTTCGCTGTCGCCGTCCTGATCGCGCTGGTCGTCTTCACGGTGATCAGGTACCGGCAGGCGCCGGCGCGGCTCGGGCGGGCGTCGCGGTTCTACCGGTCGCACACCGGCGCGGCGTGGGGCATCCTCGTGATGATCTTCGCGGTGGTTGCGACGCTGCTGATCTATCGCGGCGCGGAGATGAACACCGGCCACTACCCCTACAAGCCGTACCCGTGGTCGTACGCGTCGTGGGTTGTGTCGAAGGCGCTGCACCCGCTGGGCGCTACGAACCAGGGCATCGAGACGTGGTTCATCCTGCTCCAGCTCGCCGTCGTGCTCGCTTTTCTCGTGCTCGTCGTCTACTCCAAGCACCTGCACATCATGCTGGCGCCGTTCAACGTCTACTTCGCGCGCAAGCCCGACGGGCTGGGGCCGCTGTTGCCGATGTATTCGGGCGAGCACCGCATCGACTTCGAGAATCCATCGGACGACGACACGTTCGGCCGCGGCCGCATCGAGGACTTCACGTGGAAGGGCCTGCTCGACCTGGCGACCTGCACCGAGTGCGGACGATGCCAGTCGCAGTGCCCGGCCTGGGCGACCGGCAAGGTGCTCAACCCGAAGCTGATCGTCACCGACCTGCGCGACCACCTGTTCGAATCGGGGCCGCGGCTGCTGGCTGGAGCCGAGGCGGCTGCCGCGATGCGCCCGCTTGTCGGCACGCTCGAAGAAGGCGGCGTCATCGACCCCGAAGCGCTGTGGGCGTGCACCAACTGCGGCGCATGCGTGAACGAGTGCCCGGTCGACATCGAACACGTCGACCACATCATGGACATGCGCCGCCACCAGGTGCTGGTCGAGTCGGCGTTTCCGGCAGAGGCCGCCGGAATGTTGCGCAACCTGGAGAACAGCGGCAACCCGTGGGGCTTGCCGGCGTCCGGGCGGCTGGCCTGGACCGAGGGTCTCGGCTTCGACGTGCCGGTGATCGCGCCCGGCCAGCAGATCGGCGACGACGTCGAGTACCTGTTCTGGGTAGGTTGCGCGGGCGCGTCGGACGATCGGGCGCGGCGCACGACGCGGGCGTTTGCGCAGCTGCTGCACGCGGCGGGCGTGTCGTTCGCGGTGCTGGGGCCGGCCGAGACGTGCACCGGCGATCCGGCGCGGCGCATCGGCAACGAGTTCGTCTACCAGATGCTGGCCCAGCAGAACATCGCCACGCTCGACGCCGCCCGGGTGCACAAGGTCGTCGCGACGTGCCCGCACTGCTTCAACACGATCGGGCGCGAGTATCCGCAGCTCGGCGGCAACTACGAGGTCGTGCACCATACCGAGTTGCTCGCGCAACTGGTGGACGACGGGCGGCTGGCGTCGTCGTCCGCCCCGGCCGGCGAGCCGGTGTCGGCGACCTATCACGACCCGTGCTTCCTCGGCCGGCACAACAAGGTGTACGACGCGCCGCGCTCGGTGCTCGACCGGGTCCCCGGAGTGACGTCGACGGAGATGCCGCGCTGCCGCGAGCGCGGCTTCTGTTGCGGCGCGGGCGGCGCGCGGATGTGGATGGAAGAACGTCAGGGCAAGCGGATCAACCACGAACGCGTCGACGAGGCGCTGGCACTGCACCCGGACGCCGTCGTCACCGCCTGCCCGTACTGCAAGGTGATGCTCGGCGACGCGGTGCGCGACCGGCAATCGCAAGGCGAGGCCAGCGAACACGTCGAGGTTGTCGACGTCGCCGAAATGCTGCTCCGTTCACTCGGCGCGGACGGCTAGCGGATCGTTCGAATCTCGGCCGCTCAGTGATGTCTCCGACCTGCTGTTGTGTTCGCGTACAACCCTGTCGGACGACGTACCGCGCCCGCCGCGCGCCTGCCCCGCCGCGGCCGTTGGCGCTGATCAAGCAGAAAACGACGCGCCACGCCGGCGTGTCGCGCGCATATCTGCTTGATCAACAAGGGGTGGGTGGCAGCGGCGAAAAGTGCGGGCGGCTCTCGCGAAGAGCTCAGTCGCCGAGGCAGAGGCAGAACGGGTGGCCGGCGGGGTCGGCGAACACCCGGAAACTCTCGTGCTCGGCCGCGTCGTCGAGCAGCCGCGCTCCGGCGGCGAGCACCTGCGCCTGGGTCGGCTCGTACGCGGGCACGTGGAAGTCGAGGTGGAACTGCTGCGGCCGGTTCGGGTCGGGCCAGGCCGGCGGCTGGTGGTCGGGTGCCAGCTGGAACGCCAACCCCACGCCACCTTCGGCCGGGCGTATCGTCACCCAGTCGTCGTCCTCGTAGGCGATCGGCCAGCCGCTGAGTTCGGAGTAGAACGTCGCCAGCGCCTTGGGGTCGGGGCAGTCGAGCACGACTGCATGCACGCGTGCGGTCACGAGGGCCTCCCAAATCTGCCTAGATCGGGGTGCGGTGGAAGTTCTGCCAGCTGCGGCTCGGCGTCGGGCCGCGTTGCCCTTGATATCGCGAGCCATAGACAGAACTGCCGTACGGATGCTCCGACGGCGAGGACGTGCGGAACAGGCACAGCTGGCCGATCTTCATGCCGGGCCACAGCTTGATCGGCAACGTCGCCACGTTCGACAGTTCGAGCGTGACGTGGCCGGAGAAGCCGGGGTCGATCCAGCCGGCGGTGGAGTGGGTGAGCAGGCCGAGCCGGCCGAGCGAGGACTTCCCTTCGAGGCGGCCGGCGACGTCGTCGGGCAACGTGATGACCTCGTAGGTCGAGGCCAGCACGAACTCGCCGGGGTGCAGGATGAACGGCTCCTCGGCTGCCGGTTCGACCAGCCGGGTGAGGTCGGGCTGCTCGACCGCGGGGTCGATGTGGGGGTAGCGATGGTTCTCGAAGACCCGGAAGTACTTGTCGATGCGCACGTCGACGCTCGACGGCTGCACCATGGCCGGCTCGAACGGGTCGAGGACGACGCGGCCCTTGTCGAGCTCGGCGCGGATGTCGCGGTCGGAAAGCAGCACGCGCGCAATCTATCGGTTCACCGGCTGCCTCCCGCGGCGGCGGCGGCTTCGGCGGCCTCGGCGGCGCGCTGCATCTGGTTGAGGTGCGCGAGGTCGTGGCCGGCCATCTTGGGATCAGCTGCTCGAAGGTCTCCGGCCCCTGCTCGGCGTGATTCGCCGTCCGCTGCCAGGCTTCGCGCGGCGCCGACTCGAACACGAGGAGGTTGGCCCGGCGCAAGCCCGACCACGTGTCGAGCAGGTCGGTGAACGGCGGCCGCGGCATCGGCGTCCAGGCCTTCTCGTTGTAACCGGGGTAGGTCGGGTTGTCCTCGCTCAGCATCAGCCGGCCGCGAAAACCGAAGACGAGGTCGACGTCGAACAGGTGGCCGGTGATCTCGGCGATCGACCACTCCCCGTCGTCCGGCCGCTCGTGCAGCTGCGCGTCGGTCAGCGCCGCGGTGATCTCGCGCCAGGCCGGCACGGTCGTCGCCAAGGCCTGCAGCGGGTCGCGGTCGGCGGCGAGGTCGAGCAGCGCCTGCTTGTAGGCGCCAGGCTGGGTGGTGGCGTCGGGCATGTGGATGGGCTCGGTCGGCATCGCGCCTCCAGGTGGGTGAAGCGGCGGGGGAGCGGGCGGCGACGCTGCCGTGCCGGCTTGTCTATCGCGCCCAGACCCGGTGCCGCTAGCGATATATCGGACGGCGCGGGTGCTGACGGCCGGTGACCGCCGGCGCCGCTTCAGCTGGCGGGCGCAGCCACCGATGAGTAGACGTGCGCGGGGATAGACCGGAAAGACCGGAAAGACCAAGCCAGGGCTCGACGGCGGCGGAGGTCGACGACATCGCGTCGCTCGACGATATAAGCGAGCGGCAGAGCTTCATCGACACGCTGCTCGAGACGATCGACGTCGGCATCGTGTCGTGCGACGCCAACGGCGTCATGGTTGTGACCAATCGTGCCGAGCGCGAGATGTTCGGCCTGGTCGACCGGCTCGACGGCGTGCCGATGGAGGGGTTGCGGCCGCTCATCGACGTCATCGACGCCCGCGGTCGCGTGCTGAGCCCGGACGAGTACCCGCTGGCCCGCGCGCTTCGCGGCGAGGTGCTCGAACCGGTGGAGATGACGGCCGGGCCGAGAGGTGGCCCGTACCGGCGGATCATGGTGCGGGCACGGCAGATCCGCGGTGCCGACGGCGAAGTGCTGGGCGCGGTCGCCGCGCTGGCCGACCTCAGCGCCGAGCGAGCGGCGGCGCGCGAGCTGGCGGAGGAGCACCGACGTCTCGTCGAGGCCCAGCGGTTGGGTCAGGTCGGCAGCTTCGACCATGACTTCGTCACCGGCGACTGGACGTACTCGGCGCAACTTGCCGTGCTGTGGGGCACCGAGGTCGACGGGTTCGTACCCGGCGCCACGCCGTCCCTTGTCGTCGAGGCCGACCGCGAACCGTACCTTGCGTGGTGGGACCACGCCTGCCGCACCGGCGGCGTCCACCCGTTCGAGTGCAGGATCACGCGCGCGGACGACGGGTCGCCGCGGGTGCTGCGCTGCATGATCGAGGTCGATCTGGACGACGACGGGCAACCGCGGCGCGCACGCGGCACGGTCATGGACGTCACCGAGGTGCGCCAGGCGACCGAAGCGGCGCAGCGAGCGACGGCGTTCCTCGACGCCGTCCTGACTGCGAGCCCCGACTACACCTACGTCAGCGACGTGGCGACGGGCGCGGTGATCTACGGTTCGCGCGGCAAGACGCTGCTCGGCGCCACGACCGAAGAGCTCGAAGCACTCGGCCGCAACGCGCTCGCCGACCTCGTGCACCCCGCCGACGAGCCGAAGCTGCTCGACGCGACGGCCGAGGTGGTGGCGCGGAACGACGGCGAGGTCGTGCAGGTGCGTTATCGCGGCTGGCACGCGGACGGCGGGTGGCGATGGCTGAACCGCCGCTCGACGCCGTTCCGTCGCGATGAGAACGGCCGGGTCGTCGAGGTGTTGTCGGTGGTGCGCGACGTCACCGACGTCGTCGACGCCGAGGACCGGTTGCGGCACGCCGCCGAACACGATCCGCTCACCGGGTTGCCGAACCGCGCGCATCTCGTGCAACGGCTGGCCGACGCGCTCGCGCAGTCGCGGCGGGACGGGCGGGAACTCGCCGTCCTGTTCTGCGACCTGGATGGGTTCAAGCAGGTCAACGACACTGGCGGCCACGCGGCGGGTGATGCCGTGCTCATCGAGACCGCGCGCCGGTTGCGCGGCGTGCTGCGCAAGGACGACGTGGTGGCGCGGGCGGGCGGGGACGAGTTCGTGGTCATCGTCGATCCGTGGAGTCGCAGCGAGCAGGCCGGCGTCGGGGCTGGGGCGGATGTGGCTGTGCCTGGCGGCGGGGCGGAGTCGCCAGGCGGCGCGGCGGGGGCAGGTGGCGCGGCGGGGTCAGGTGGCGCGGCGGGGTGCAGGTGGCGCGGCGGGGGCAGGTGGCGCGGCGGGGGCAGGTGGCGCGGCGGGGTCGGCGTCCGACCGAGACGTTGCGCGGCGGGTCGCCGAGCGGATCGCGCAGGTGATGCACGAGCCGATCACGTTCGCCGGCGTGCGGTACCTGGTGACGGTCAGCGTGGGGATCGCGTACGCCGGCACGGCGACGGCCGACGAGGTGCTGCACGCTGCGGACGTCGCGATGTACCGCGCGAAGGACGCCGGCAAGGACCGGGTCGAGGTGGCCGGCGGGGCAGGCGGGCTTGGCGCGGCCGGTGCGGTTGGCGGTGGCGTGGCTGGCGGGCTTGGCGGCGGCGGGGCCAGCGGGGGCGGGGAAGTCGGCGTTTCGCGGGACCTGGCCTCGGCGTGAGCGTGGTTCCTGGCCGCGGGTTGGCGCCGGTACAGTAGGCGCGTCGTTCGGCTCGGGGTCGGTGGCTGGTTGACCGCCTGGGCTGGCGCGCGGGTGTAGTTCAATGGCAGAACATCAGCTTCCCAAGCTGACAGTGCGGGTTCGATTCCCGTCACCCGCTCCAGCCGAAAACCGCCTCTGACCTGCGGTTTCACACTACATCAAGATCACGTCATCTGCCCGCGGGAGCCCCGTGGTGGCCGTCTTTGGCCCTGAGTTGTTCCACGTTTGTTCCACGCCGGGCCCACGAGTGGCTCCTCCCGGCAGCGTTGTGCGACATCGCTGACCAGGGGACCGCAGAAGACTGGTGACCACGTGGGGCTTGCCGCGGATGTCGAAGGTCGCAGCCGAGAATGCGAGCTTTCCGAGGATACGAACATCACCGGTCAGCGACCCGATCGAATCGACGAACCTAGCCGCCTTCACGCGCACGACTGCAGCGTGGGCTGGTCGCTGGCCAAGATCGGCAGTCAGCTCGACCGGCCCCCGAACTCGGGGTATTTCATCGCCGCGGCGGCCAATGATCCTGCAAGGCCAATCGGGCCAACTCGGGCGATGGCGTCACGGATGGCCCTCTCAGGGTCGCCCGACATCGGGTCGCCGGGCATTTTGTCCTCGGCAGCGTAGGCCGTGAGCACAGACGTGGCCGCTCGAATGCACTCAAGCATGTGCTCCCGAGCCACGTGTTCGTCCATCTCAGACATGGCGCCACCCGGTGTTGATCAGTGTCAGGATGGTTCCGTGGTCATCCCGAGTACGGTCTACCAACTCTTTTCGATCTTGCTGTTGGTCGTTCCTGGCTTGGTATACGCCGCCGTCCGGCGGCGCCTCAAGGGACCAGTGCCCGAAGATCGCGACTTCAGTGTCCGGCTAATCCGCGCGATCGCAGTCAGCGCCGTGTTAGACCTCGTCTACCTTTGGGCTGACGGACCACGGATCGTGACGCTCGCAACTGCCAAGGCACAGTCGGCCGGTGCGCCGCGCGGTTTCGCGGCCCATCCACGCGAGGCAGGATGGCTCGGCTTGGTCTTGCTGGTCGCCGTTCCCGGCGGGCTCGGCCTGCTGGCGCACGTACGCCTACATAAGAGACCCTGGCCGCTCGGGCTTGCCCAGGTGAACCACCCGACACCATCGGCGTGGGATCGGGCTGCGCCGAGACGCGGGGGCTGCTTCGTCCGCGTCCGGGCAACGGACGGGCGATGGGTAGGCGGCTGGCTAGACACCGACGCGTTCGTGTCGACCTATCCCGAGCCGCGAGACATTTTCATCGACACAGAGTGGGCAATGAGCGCCGACGGCGAATTCCTCCACCGCGTTGTCGGTAGCCGGGGTGTCTATGTACCGCTGGCGACAACTGAGCGGGTCGCCTGGGTCGATTGGCCCGGGGAAGAAAAGCCTCAGCCCCGAGCCAAGCCGCTACTTCGTCGGCTTACTCTCGCCGGAACCGCCCTTTGGGCCGTTCGTTGGGCCTCCCGTAGGTGGCTTCGCGCCTGACCCAGTAGGCTTCGCGCCCCGCTCACCTGAGACGCCTTGCGGTCGCATCCCGGCAGTTTCGCGCCGAGTGTCCTGAGCCATGAAGTCGCCCTTCGTCACGTTCACGGTAGCACCGCGGCTGTAGCGCACGGGCGTGCCGTGCTACAAGTCGAGCGCCTTCCCGCCGACTTCCTCCGGTAGCGGCAGCGCGAGCAGGACGTCGAGCTCAATTCGGTCGCAGGCGAGCGCGAACGCGGTAAGCACCTGGGTGAGGATTGTGAGTATCCCCAGGAGTTTCTGCGCCTCGTAGCGTTGCAGCGCGTCGAACTGGCGCCGCTGGAACTCGATGATCGCGGTGAGCAGCGCGACTTCGTCGTCGGTGTCGACGCCGCGGGCCGCGTCGACCTCGGCCGCGAAGATGTCGACCTGGTACTCCTGGTGAAGCACCACCCATGCGAGCGGTGCGCGTTGACGGTTTCGGTGCCGGCCGTTGTAGGAGTCGACGAGCATCTGGCGGGCCATCAGCGGGCACTCCTCGACGCTCATCATCGGTGGACTGGCCGGCGGGTGTGGTGGTGGCTTTCAGCTGCGCCGTCTTTGCGCCGCCGCCGAGCGCGCCGACGATCGCGGTGGCGAGCGCACCCGGGGAGTTGTTCTTTGATGGCCTCGACGACTTGCTGGAGGTCGTCGTGAAGGACCGGCCCGTACTTGTCGGCGGCGACACCAACCCCGAACGTGTTGGCTACGTCGGTGATCTGGTTGTTCAGCCCGTTCAGTGTCGAAATGTCACCGGGGCTACGGGGTGCGACACGGCTACGTACAGCGCAATGTCGCGGCGGTCGTCCGCCGACCCGGCGCCAAGGTAGCGCCCATGACGGCGTGGACCGTCGCTGAGGCGCGGACGTTCCTGGCTGCTGTCAAGGATGACCGGCTCTACGCGGCGTGGCTGCTGCTGTTGTCGCACTGGCCGCGCCGCGGCGAGCTCGCCGGCTTGCGGTGGTCAGACGTCGACCTCGGGGCGAAGGTCGCGAAGATCGCCGTCACTCGTGTCGCGGTGGGGGCGTAGCAAAGGCGTCGACCCCGAAGACCGCGGCCGGTACCCGCTCACTGTCGCTCGATTCCGCGCTGGTCGCAGTGCTCAAGGTCCACCGCAAGCACCAGCTCGAGGAGCAGATGGCGTGGGGCGCGGGTTGGACCGACTGCGGCTTGGTGTTCGTCCGCGAGGATGGCGCGCCGAGGTCGCCGGAGTCGATCAGTCAGTGGTTCAAGCGGTTGTGCAAGCGGGTGGGCGCGCGGCGGATCCGGTAGCACGACCTGCGCCACACCACGGCGTCGTTGGCGTTGGCGGACGGTGTCCCGGTCAAGGTGGTGTCGGAGATGCTCGGGCACGGCGACGTTCGCGTCACGCTGGCGATCTTCCAGCACACGACGGCCGAGATGCACGTCGAAGCTGGCGCCCGGCTGACCGGTCAGCTGCTCGGCGATGCTCCGTGAGGTTGCGCCGGGCTCGTCAGCCACGCCCACGCCTCGGCCAGATCTCGGATCTGATCGGACGACACACCCTGTCCAGTCGTTGCCGCGATGCGCTTCAGGATGGCCGACCTCGCGGCTTCCAGTTCTTCGGTTCCCGCCATCTCGTTTCCCCGTTCCGTGACAAAACTGTGACATCGGCACCAGCACGCACCGTCCGCGGCCACCGCCATACGGCGGTTGCACTGCGTAAACGGTGTGTGGAGCTTAGGGGACTCGAACCCCCTGACCCCTTGCCTGGCCGCGGACGAACGGGCAACTAATTCGCGCTGGTCCGTCGTGGGAGCTCCAGTTGGCGGCCGACGCTGGGCCACGGTTCGACACGCCCCGCTTGGATGAAGCTTTCGACGTCGGCGGCGTTGAAGCGGATGTGTCGGCCGACTTTGGTGAACGCGATGCGGCGTTCGGCGATGAGTCGTCGTATGAAGCGGGGTGAGGTGCCGAGTCGTTCGGCGACTTGGTCAATGTTCAGCATGCGATCCATTTCGGTCGGCTCCTCATTTGCGTTGACGGGCGGGCTTTTCACAGCGATGGCGCATTCCGGTCTGGGTGAGCGGCGCTCGGTTGCGTGATCGGGCGGCCTCTTGTCGGGGTGCGCGCGAGCCGGCCGGCGGCGACGGCGCGTCGGCGCCCGGCGCGTTGGTTTGGGTCGGGCGGGTCGGGCTCGCCAAGTGGGTGGCCGTGTTCGGGGACGTCGTAACGGTCGCGGTACGCGGCGATCACTCCGACCGCGCCGACCCAGGCAGAGCGGCGGCGGGGGTCAGCTGGTGGCGTCCCGAGTGCGCGCAGCCAGGTCGGGGGGTGCTGTAGAGCCTGCCGTGTGAGTGCCGCGACGCGGCTGGTCATCAGCGCCTCGAGTTGCTCGATGGCGCCGCGTTGGTCTGCCGGAACGTCGGTGTCGAGGTGACCCGCGGGCGTGACGAGTCCGCCGATCAGTGGCGCGGCTCGATGACCTTGTGGCGAAGCGGCGTGCTCGTGCCAGGTGGTGACGCGGCGGTGCAGGACGGCGGCGAGGTCGCGGGCCGGCGCGGCGTTGTCCGTCGTGCCGTCGCGGACGTCCAGTGGTGCCGCGGCGATGAGCGCGGGCAGCATGCGGTGCATCGGGTGTCCGTCGTGGTCGGCTCGCCGCATTGCGGCGACGAGTGGCCCGTACGCGGGTGAGGTTTCGACTCGGCGGAGTTGGCCGTCGGTCAGACCGCTGCCGGCAATCACCGTCGCCCAGCGTTGGCGTTGCGCGGTTTGCACGAGGGTTTCGTGGATCGGTGCGAGCTGCGCCAGTGATGTCGCCTCGTCGTGCAGGGCGCGCAGAGTCTGGGTCGCCGAGGTCTGCGCACCGGTAGTGGCGAGGATCTGCGCCATGACGTGGCGACCGGTCTGTTCCGGTGCGGGCGCCCCGTCGTAGCCGAGGTCAGGGATGTCGGTGGCGATGAACGCGTGGTTTTCGGCTCGGCCGCGGGTCATCGCGACGTAGGCGAGTTCGCGACTCATACCGGGCCTCAGGATCACAAACGTCGCATCGACCGTCATGCCTTGCGCGCGATGCGCGGTGGTGGCGTAGCCGAGTTCGACGTGCTCGGCGACGTAGCCGGCTGGCAGCCGAACCTCGGACTTGCTCGCACGTACTTGGGACTTGATTTCGGCCGTCCTTTGCAGGAGCAGCGACCCATCGTTGGCGCGGGCGGTGACCATCCACAGGTCACCGTTGCGAACCCAAGCCCGCGTGCTGGTGCGCAGGTCACGGCGGTTGCGTCGGGTGACGATCACGTCACCGACACCGGCGACGGTGTCGTCATGCAAACCGACACCGGCCGGTTCAACGGCCCCGGTGCGCACCCGAGTGGCGCGCGCTTGGGCGTTGAGGTCGGCGACGGTCGCGTTGTCCGCGGCAATCAGCAACGCACTTCGCCCCTGGCGGATCGCGGTTGCCCACGCGCTGTAGGCCTCGGCGGACATCACCTCCGCGGGTCCATCGTGCAACCGCCCGTGCGCCGCGTAGGTGTCGATGCAGTCCGCGTTGCCGATGCGTAGTTGTTGGCCGGCGGCGGCTTCCCACGCATTCGTGAAGCGCCACAGCGACGTCAGTTCGACGGCGATGGTCTGCGTGGCGAGCAGCCCGAAGGCGCCGCTCGCGTCCACCGACGACAGCTGCCGGTGGTCACCGACCAACAGCAGTTTCGCCCCGGCTACTTGGGTTTGCTGGGTCAGCGTGTCCAGGGTCAAGGTGCTGGCCAGAGATGCTTCGTCGACGATGAGCAGCTGCCCGCGATGGAGCCGGTGGCGATCATCGCCTGCTGTCGTTCGACGTCGCGCGGCCGGTCCGCTGGTTTCGTGCAGCCACTTGGCGGTGTTCTCACACTCGATGCCGAGCGCTTCCGCGAGTTCGTTCGCGGCTGTCGCGGACGGCGCGAGCCCGGCGACGCTGCCCGGCCCGAACGCGTCTTCCCATTCCGCGCGCAATGCGCGTAGCGTGCGCGTCTTACCGGAGCCGGCGGGCCCGACCAGCACGTCGATGTCGCGGCCGGAGGTGGCGATCGCCTGAACGGCGGCGAGCTGATCGGCCGACAGTCCGACGGTGACTCTTTCTTGCATCAGGTGGGCCACGGCGCCGGCGGCGATGCGTGGGGCGCTGGTCGTTGTGGCTGCCGCGAGCAGTCGCTCCTCTGCGTCCAGAACGCGGCTTGAGGTGAACACGTCGGCGCGATGGCGGCGAAACGCCGACGCGCCATCCGATCGAGCGAAACCCGCGACCAACGGCACGAGGTCAGCGGGTGTGAGCTGCAGGCAGTGCTGGTCGATCGCGAGTTGGGCGACGCGTTCGACCAGCCGTAACCGATCGGCGGACGTATCGAGACGCAGCGTCTTGGAGGCACGCGCCGCTTCGGCGAGCAGGTTCCACCGCGTCCACGTCGCGCGCTTCTCGCTCACCGCGTCCACAACATCGGCGGCGAGTCGACGCAGCACCTCATCGTCAAACGCACCGGCCCGAGGCGGGCGCGCGCCGGTATCAAGGATGCGGCGAACAAGGTGCTCGACCGGTTCGGGCAGCAGCCGCGTCGCGCGTTGCTGCCAGTCGCGCAGCAACTCGGCAAGGCCTCGTAGTTGCTTGGCGGGACGCGATTTGCGGGTAGCCAGCTGCCGGAGCCGGATAATCTCCGGCCTACTTGGGGTCCGACCTTTCGTAGCCCGGAAATCCTCTAGCAGTGTGCGCAGGGAGGCTTGGACTTGGGTGGCGCGGGTGGAGAACTCGGCCAACAACCCGTCGTCGACGCCGTCGATTTCGAACCCCAGCGACCGCCGTTCGCCGCGGTCGCGTAGTGACCAGGTGGCGCCGGTGTCGCGGCTGACGGCGTCCGCGATGAGGCAGTCGTAAACCTCACTCACGGCGACCGTCGCAGCGTAGAGGGCTTTGGCGTCGATGGTCCGCCACCGGCCGTCCAGGCCTTGAACTTTGTTCGCCAGGACGAGGTGGGTGTGCAGGTTCGGGTCACCGGTGCGGGTGTCCCAATGGTCGAACTCGGCGGCGATCGCGCCGCGGACCGGGACTTGGGCGACGCCTTGGCTGCCGATCCGGGTGAACAGTGCGTGCGTCTCAATCAGTTGCAGGCACTGGTTGACGGCGTTGCGGTGCGCGTTCGCGATCCGGGTCTGGGTTGCTGGATCGGCGAGCGCCCACAACACGCTGACCGACTTCGGGACGGTGAATGTCAGGTCGAACCCCGACACGGGGATCGGTGTCCGGCGCCGCTGCTCCTCCGCCTCGATCCGCGCGACTACGGCGCCCCGGTCTGCGTCGCGCAGCTCACCCGGCAGCGCGGCGACGCGGGCTGCGATCCGCTGCGTGGCGGTCTTGTGCAACGCCCATGCCTTGCCCAACGGCGCCTGCGTGACCGGGTCGAGACCGAGGCTGAACAGCCTGTCCATCCGGGTCTCATCGATCAACCCGTGGACCCCGGCGCCGGCGGCCAGGCCCGGCAGCCCGGCGCCGAGCCAACGCCCAGGCGGGTAACCGGATGCGGTGTAGTACGCCGACAACGGCGTCTCCGCGGCGCGCTCGACATCACCGCAGCAGGTGTGCCGCAACAGATACGTGACGCCGCCACCGGCTGACAACTTGTGCAACGACATCACCGACCAGCACCACCATCGGTGCGACCGGGCAGGGTCACGGCGACGCCAACAGCGACGTGCCGCGGCCCGCTGATGCGCATCGTGGCGCCCCTCCCGAAGAAAAAGTCCTCTCACTAGGGGATGTGTGACACCAAGGTCGGGAAACTCCGGTCCTTTCGGCGGACGGGACATTTCGTTATCGAACTGTGACCACACAAGGCGCCCCCACGCTGACCGCCGCGGCGTCGAGAAGGCCTCACCCAGGACCCTTCGCCGCGCCTGCCAGCAGGTCGCGGAACAGCGTCATCCGCCGAGCCGCGACGGGACGCAGGCAGCCCGGCCGCGACGCTGACCCTCCCGGAGTGCAAGACGAGTCCGGGCTATTGCCGTTGGTTTGCGAAGGGGTTGGTCGGTCAGGAGTTGTCCACTGATCACGCCGTCCCGTTCCTGCGCCGAGTTGTTGAGGGTCAGGCTGACAAATGACCTAACAAGGAGGCAGGCAGTGGTCGGGGACGGCGCATCAACCATCACGTGGCCGGCGGCCAGTTTGGTTCGGCTGTGGGCGGATGCGGTCGCGCTTCAGCACGCCGCCGCTGCGATCGCCGTCCGACGCGGTGTCGACGGCGATCTGCGGTTCACCACGGCCGCAGGTCACTTCGGCGAAGCAGCCGATGAAATCCAGCGCATCTACCCCAACATCGCCGAGCTCGGCGACGTGCCGGCGCTCGCCGCACAGGTCGAGCACCTTGCCACGGTGGAGGCGACAGAGCACCTGCTCGCGGCGATCGCGGCCGTCATCCGTGACTTCGACGTCGACGACCCTGGCTTGCTCCCAACCGACATGCTCGCCGCCGGGTCGGCCGCAACGTGGCTTGGCCTGGCGCACCACGCGATCAGCGGCCGGCTGCCGTGACCCAACGCCGTCGATGAACGGCGTCGACGCTGAGCGGGCGACTAGTGCCGAAGCAGTGCCTGGCAGAACGTCTCGACGGCAACCAGTGCGTCTGCCGCGAGTGTTGAGGAATCTTGCTCGGGGTGGTCGAGGACGAACTGCTCGGCGTAGGCGCTTGGCCCTTGCGCGCGAGGATCGGAGAAGTTCGCGGCCAGGTCCTGTAAGGCCGTTGTGAGACCGCCGAGATTCGCGCCGAACGTGTCGAGCACCAGTTGGACGGCGGCTCGCGGACCGCCCGCGTCGTTGTGCAGGAGGACGAAGGCGATGTCGTACCAGTCCTTCGCCTTACGTCGTCCGTGCGCGGCGGCGACTTTCGCAAGGAGGAAGCCGGCGAGACCGGTCACGTTCACCTCGACGTTGCGCCACACCCCGCCGTCCTTCGCGGAGATTCGCCGCACCTCAACGTCACGAGCGGCGAAGCCGGTGCCGCGCAGGTTCGCTGCACCCAGATGTTCGCAGTCGTCGAAGATGACGGTGGCGCCGGCGGGTTCGGTCTCCAAGTCCACGAGCAGCTCGAACTTCACGACAGCTCGGACGCCGTCCGCAACTGTGGCCCACCGCCACACGCGCTCTCGATCCGGTACGAACTCGGCGTTGCGCAAGGCCTGTTCGAGGCGAGCGGTGTTGACGACTCCGCCCGCGATCTCCAGGTCGACCTGGACGTCGATGTCGGTCGTGCCGGCGTGCGCGACGCCGGCAGCAGAGCACAGCAGCTGGGGTACTAGCCCGCCGAGGACGACGAACTCGGGCCGGTCGCCGTAGTGGTGCACCACCCGAACGAGAGCAAGCTCCGCTGCCGCGCGTGCAGCCTGCGACCGCACCGGTTCGTCATCCATGGGCACGCGCTTTCATGAAGTGCTCCCGAAGATGCTCGGCGGCGTCCTCGCCACGAACACCGGTCTGCCGCAGATCCGCATAGACCCGCGGCCACGGTACGCACCGCACACCGTCACCGATCGTTTCGCAGAGGCGCTCGGTGGCCGATCCTGGGAAGGGCCGCAGCACCAGACGCCCTCCCTCTACCGGGCGGGCACCAATCTCTCGGGCAGCGAGCTGCAGATCGGCAGATGATGTGGCTCCGACGTAGATTCTCAAGTGGCGTGATCTGCGTGAGAAAAGGTGCGAGCACCGCCGCCGCGAGTGAACTGGTCGCCGCCCACGACCGCGCTGCGTGCTCCCAGCCGGATGCCGCCTCGATGACGTCCGTGGTCGGGTCTCGCCACACGACCCCGACGCGCAGCTGCAGATCTGCGCGCAGCCCGGGCACTGCCTCGGCGTAGGAGTCCAACAGCCCGTCGACGTCAACGATTCGTCGCGCGGACAGCCGACCGCGCGGCTGATCTGCAATGAGAAAGCCGCTTGCGGCCAGGTAAGCCAGGGCCCGGCTGACGGATCCGACGGACAGACCCGTGGTGTGCACGACTGCTGACCCCGTCGGTTCGGTACCGGTCAGCACTGCCTCGGCGACCCCGAGCGTGGCACGTGTCCACGAAGCCTTCGTTGCGGGCGCGCGCGGCGGCGACCCGCCGCGGGACACAAAGAGTGAACCGACGGCCAGCTGGGCCGCGCCCGTCTCATCGATCCAGCTGACCCCAGCCTCGTCGAGCAACGCCCGCGCCCCCGGCGACATCACCGGTGCGACCAGCACCTCCAGTTGCGGCAACGTGACGAGAGCCTCTCGCACCTGGCGTGGCCACCCACGTACGAGCCAACCAGCGCGGACACGTGACCGTCCGATCCGAAGATCGGTGCGTGTGCCCGCGTCTCGGATGACGTCAACCGGTAGCGACGACGGAAGGACAGCTCGTACCGCAGCCACCAACCGATCGGCACTCACCTGCGACTCCTAACCTTCATGGGTAAGCATACCTCACTACACCAGTGAGGTATATGAACAACTGAACTTTTGCTCCCCAAGGCACGGGTGCGACGTGCTCGCGATGATGTGGTCCTCTCCGGCGTCATGCGGACGCAGGCGAGCCGCGCCGCTGGTCCAGCGCGTCATCGCAACTGCGCAGCGGAGACCGTGCACGCCGCGAGCGTCGCAACTATCTTCGAGGAGTGCGATGCCGCGCGAGATCGCCGAATATGTACTGGCCTCGTGGTTGAGCCGCGTTACCGGGAGCACGGGATTCTGTGCGATATCCCGAGGACGGGCCGCGGGCGCCGTGCGCCGGGACACCGTCACCAGTTGCGTCACACGGCTGTCACCACTTCACGACATAGCCATCAATAGCGCGGCCCGGTTGTGCCGTCGTTCCAGCGAGTCTTCGATGCCGTCGTCAACCTGACGGCATGGGCCGCCGAGCTACCCACGGTTTCCCAAAGGCGTCCACTCCTCTACTCGGTCGAGGCCGGTACCGCGCACTAGCAGGTCGGCGACGGTGGCACGGTCGTGCCGATATTTGTTCGCGATCGGCCAGCCGACGGCTTGGATCACAGGCCATCCAACGTCGGGAGCGAGCGCCGAGGCTTGCCATAACCGATCGTCGATGCGGGGCAGGAAGAGCTGCATCGGAGGCCCAGTTCAGCGGCGGGCTGTGATCGCGGCTCAAGACGCGATCATGTCGATTCGGGAGCCGGCGTTTGGTACTTCCGCTGACCAAAACCCGTGGCAGCGGCCTTGGAGCGCATCCGTGATAGCGGTGCGGTGGTGAGCCGCGCGGGTCGCGGTCACCACACCGCAGAGCCTGTGCAGCGGAGGCGCACGGCCGCTTCGATGATCGACGTGATCATGGCTTCACGGGTCAGCGGTCTCAGCGTCTTGACGATGCGTTCGAGCTCGGAGCATCCGTAGAAGGGCTGTCCGGTTCCTTGAAGTAGGTGGCTGACCAATGTCGCGAACGGCGTCGGCGCACGTCGCAGCCGGTCGTCATCGATCTCACGAAGGATGTCGGCGTGCTCGCCCATCCCCGCTGGACGGGCCGTGGCGAGCGCCACTCCCTCTTCGACTGAGCCGGTGAGGTAGGGAAGCCATCTCGCCATGGCGGAGGCTTCGGCTTCGGTGAGGTCAACAGGGATGCTCGCGAGCCGGCCGGTCCAATACGGGTGCATCCAGGTTTGCCATAGTTGCTCGGCGGTGTCCGGCGTGGCGCGTCGCAGCATCCACCCCACCTGCTCAAGCCATGCCGCCGCGTCGTCGAGGTGGGCCCTGCTGACCGCACTCGTGAACTCCCGCACCCGCCGTAGGGTGTCCGGCGACCCGGAGATGGCTATCGCAGCGATGTGGTGATGGAGCCGACGGCGCGCCTCGTCCGGGAAGTCCTGCAGATGGTCCGGCACCCCGAGGTAGGCGGCCCACAGTCCGTCATCGAGGAGTTGATCATTCCATCGTCCCCAGATCAGGTATCCCTGCCAGGTCCGCAGGGCCTGTTCCGTGTTCTGCCAGCCGAGCAGCGGCAGGACGTGCCCGCGGCACCACTCGCGGTCGGCCTGGAACAGGAAATGCACCTGCGAGGCGAGCACGACCTCTGCGCAGGCGGTGGAGTCGCCCGCTCGGTCGAGGAGGGCTTCGAGGTCGGGGCGTATCCCCTGCGGCAAGCCGGTCCAGGCTTCGCCGGCTGCTCGCCAGTCGGCCTGGGCGGCGTGTAGCCAGAAGAGCGTGAGCCTGCCTGCAGTGGTGTTAATCGCGTGTGTCAGCCAGTCGCCGATGCCGGCGGAGGCGGACTGCTCAAGGTCTGGCAGCGTCCCCCAGACCGCGG
Source organism: uncultured Actinomycetes bacterium (assembly GCA_963782965.1). Lineage (GTDB taxonomy): Bacteria > Actinomycetota > Actinomycetes > Acidothermales > Acidothermaceae > CAWALV01. The sequence continues at coordinate 174,591 of CAWALV010000002.1, read as the reverse complement.
AAGCCAGTTGTCGCGCCGCGTCGAAGGCATGCCAGGTAGTGGGGTGGCCGTCGTCTTGACCGCCGTCGGCCAGGAGACGTGAAATGCCGTCCATGAAATCGCTCAGGTTCAGCGAGGCGAGCGTGGCGAGGATCCGCTCGGCGAGCGGCTCGTCGGTCCGGGCGGTGCTCCAGCCGTCGATGACGGCGCGGACCAGATCGGGCTGCTCGCCGGCGGCTTCGATAACGGCGAACCCCTGTTCTGGTTCTTGCTTGACGGCCGCCTTCAACACAGCGAGGGCGTCGTCCCATCCGGGTCCTTGGAACGGTCTTTCGGCGGTTTCGAATCGGCGCAGCTCGCCGACCGCGCCTGCGGCGTCGGCGGCGAGCTTGTGCAGCAGCTCGTCGGTGCTCATGGGCGGCTGGGGAGTGGCGAATCCGACCTCGATCCAAGACAGCAGGTCCGGGTGCGGGCGAGGCGCGAAGTCTGGATGCTCGTCCTGCAGGTGCTGCAGCGCCGCGCGCGCGCGGTCGAGTCCCGGGCGGTGTTGATCAATCCAGGCCAGCACGTTGAACAGCTGATACGCCTCACTGTCACCGGAAGCCGGGCTGGCGACCACATCTGCGACGAGCTCATCGCAGACGCCGGCATCGGCGCCCGGCAAGGCGTGTGCGAGCAGGCGGAAGACCTCGTGATGCAGCTGTATATCGCCCAGCCAGCCCCGATCGCGCAGCCAGGTGAGCTTCGTGGTTGCGTCGACGTCGGCGCGTTCGATCCAGCCGTGCACCGCGAGGCGGCGCAAGATGGCCGCGCTGCTATCGGCCCACATGTCCAAGTAGGCCGGCGCCGCCCGGTCGCGCTGGCGAAGCAGAACTTCGATGCAGTCGCGAGCAGCGTCGACCAAGATGTCAGCGTCGTCTTTGTAGCGGTCCTGCTGGGATGGCTCGACCGCCGACCTGGCAAACGCCACCGGGTCCCACCCGTCATGCGCAGCGCCGGCGCAACGCAGCAGGAGATGGGCGCGGCGCAGGTGCCGGTCGATGATCGGCAACAGGTCAGATACCGCTTCCTGAAGGTGAGGCAAGAACAGTTCCTGCCACGCCTGCTCCAGCCAATACGTGCCGCCTCGAAGCTTCAGGACGAGCCGCGGATTCATGCTTTCGCCGAACGAAGGCTGCATAACGATGTGCGGCTCGCTGAGGTGGTCGAACAACAGCAGGGCCGTTTCCCGGTCGTCCGGCCAGCGGCAAGCCGCCAGCATGTACTCCAACCAATCTCGGCCGCCATGCAGGTCACTCGCAATGAGCATCGGTATCCACGGCGTGAGCCACCCCGGCCGAGAGCCACCGAGGATGTGTAGCTGCTGGCAGATCGCCGACCATGCGGCGAAGCTGAGGCGCCCGCCTGCAGACTGCATGACGCCGAGAGCGACGCCGGTCAGGGCCTCCTCCATCACGTAGTGTTCGGCGAACCAGACCGCCAGCGACCCCGTTCCGTCGCCATTGGTTTCGGTGGGGTCGAAGAGCTGCTTGAACACTGGCTGCCGCTCGGCCCAGCGAAGCCACTCCCTACCGCGGGCCAGTTCCGTGAACAGTGCTACGCGCTCGGCATCGGCGAGGACAGCGGCCATGTAGGAATCCTCCTCTGGCACCGCGGACGGCGGCCCGGCGACGAGGTCGGAGATGCGGCGGCGGTGGTCCAGCAGGCCCCATGCTGCCGTCTCTGCCCACCGGCCGAGCGCATCTGAGAGAGCACCATGCGAGCCGTCGGTTACGACGTACCCGATTGGGTGCACGTCGAGTTCTCGCCAGTCGGGCGCCTGGGGCTTGTCGGTGACGATGAATCGGGCCGATCGTGGCCCGAGTGAGCGCCCGAGGTAGCGCATGACGACGTCGTCGTGGCTGTAGCCGATGAACAAGACCTTGTACTCGGCGAGGAACATTCGCTGAAGAAACCTCGCCGCCCATGCATCTCGCAGATACGCGCGGCCGAAGTCCCGGTCCGTAACGACCATGCGGGCCGGATCGCGGCTCAGCGATCCGTGCAGATACACCAGCCCGGTGAAGTTGTTGCCCATCGGCAACGCCGGCGCGATGTACTCCTCAAAGTCGACACCTCGCTTGCGCAGTGCGGTCGACAGGTGCCGGTCGTAGTTGGTGGTAACGATCCGCACGACCGGCGCCGCAGCGGCAAGCTCAGCTATCGCTTCGTGCAGCGGGTTCGGCGCAGAGCCCGCCGGAGACAACCGATCCGCAACCATCTTGTGCACATTGACGTGATCGTCCGCAAGCCTGCCGAGCAGTTCATCGGGGCGGCGGAGCTCCGCCTCGGTGACGGTGCGGTTCGCGTCCGCTGCGATCCCAGCGGCCAGCTCGCGGAAGGTAGCGAGACCCGACGGCGGGTCCACCGACGCGCCAGCGCCGACGAACAGCACCAGGTCACCGGCGCGGTGGGCCTCCACCACCGACATGGGGACGTCTATGTCGCGAATCCACATCGGAGCGCAGCGTACCGGCGCCAACACCCGTTGTCCCGCCGCTCCGACTGGTCCGACCCTCCGCCTGTCGGCCAGACGACCGCTCGAGGTCCGCACCCCGCACATCACGCCGCAGCAGGGGCAGTCGATCCATCGCTCCTCTCCGGCCCCCCGGCCCCGCTGGCCGCTGGCGAGTCAGTGAGGGCAACTGGTACCACGCGATGAAGTGAGGTCACGGGTGGCCGCTGCGCAGGCAACGGAAGTGCGGCTTCTCGACAGGTCCCCCGCTTGCCCACACCCCGCGTCCGGCAGGGACAGTCATGACCCGGCGCACCGCCCGTCGGCCGGGCCAGAAGAAACGTCACAGTGGGGTCACGTCACGTTGAGAGAGCCACCGGGTGAACTACCCTGCCAGCCATGGCTGACACCGAATACATGATCGAGCGAGTTCGCAATGTCGAGGTGACGCTTCGCGATCTAGCGAAGAGCTTGCACGCGCTTCGGCTCGCAATCCAGCGTGCGCAGTCGCGTGGCGAGGAACCTTCTCCCTTTCTAATCGCTCGGGTTGAGAATGCATTGAGTGATGTCCGCCTGCAAGAGGAACGGGGTCAGTTCGGAGGCCTCGATGACTTGGACCTTCCAGACATCGAAGAACTCCTTTGGGATCGAGCACCCAGAAACTACGGTGCCACCCGGAAGGATGGCCAGGAGTTCCAGATCATGGTGTTTCTCAGCGGAGGCCCCAATCTCAAGGAGTTCGGGGCGAACGTGGACACCTACCTCGACGATCTACTGGCTTCATACGATGGTGGCATCATTTCCGTTCAGTCGGGGTGGGGCTCGTTTTTCGCTCGCGCCACAGCCAAGGCAACGGCTGAGGCCATCGAAAAGGTTGGAGACGCAGTCAAGGCAGCTGTCGCTAACCTGCCGCAGGCACAGGCGAATAGTGAGAACGCCGACGCTTTGTCGAAGCTTCTGACAGCGGTGAACGAGGCTGAGCAAGCAGTCATGGTGTACGGACCGGTGATGGTGTTGAAAGTCGAGGTACAAGGCCGGCCTCGGGTCATAACAACGGACTTGACGAAGGAGCAGCAACGCGAGCTGAAGCGTCACCCGAACTGGTTGCTAGAGCCAGCCTTGATTCTCGACCGGCTTGCGGCCGTCGAATCGACGACCCGGGACCAGTTGCCTCCACCACCGCCCACGCCCGCGCTGCCATCGGGTGAGCGCTAGAGCCGCAAGCGCGATGCCGCAAACGCCGGAGCTCATTTGCCCGCGGCACCTCACCGCGCCGCGTTTGCGGGGTGAGGTCCGCCACCATCTCCGGGTGCCCATGCCCAACACGGCGCGAGCGCTGCGGACTGCCCACAACGACGGGTGCGGGACAAGCTCACCGGACTGCTTGATCGGACTGCTCACGATCGCGAGCACAGCCGAACGTTCGATCTGCGTGGCTCGTGGGGCGGGGACGCACGTATCGACGGTTGGCGGGCGTCGAGGTTTGTGGGTGCGCCGAGCGTTGACGGTCAGGCGCTAACGGTCCTTCAGTTTCGGCAGTTCGGCCGCCGCGCTTGCCGGCGTGATGGGTGGAGGAGGGCGATGTGGTTCGCGTACCCCGGCCGATCCGCCGAGATGGGGTCGCGGCGTCGCTCGCGCGCCACCTGGTGGGCGGTAACTGAACAAGACTTCAACCACGCCGGCCAGACACAGACCGACGACGACGCCCACCCGGCCGAGCAGGATGCCGCCCGGCGCAGCGAGCACCGCCCATAGCGCAAGCCGGACCGCCAGAACAGATACGCGTACCGTTCGAAACGATGACCCCCCGGCAGCGTTACGACCACTGGTAGCGACAGCGACCACCTGAGCCGTCGCGCATGCCATGCCGCGCTGCGATAGTGCACCGTCGCCGGCTCGGCCTCACGCACGCTCCAGCCGGCCGGCACTGGGTGACGCGGTTGACCAGGATCAGGGACCAGCCAGGCGTAACCACGGCGGATCATCACCGGGTACGCGAACCGGTCGATGAACGGTGTCACGAACCACGCGCGCAGCCACCACGGGGCGGCCGCACGCTCCCAGCGCAGCTCATAGCCACCCGGAATCCAGTTCCAGCCAGCAAGGCGCACCCACCTATCGTGACACCACCACCGGCACACCGCGCCGAACATTCCATCGGCGCCGCCATCGCCGGCTGTGCCAGCCGTGTCGGAGCCGCGCGGATCGACGGTTATTGCGGAGCTATCGACAGTGATGTGGTGCGTTCACGAAGGTCACGGATTGCCAGCCGAGACCGTCCGGCCGCGCCGCGGCGCGAGTGCTCCAGCCGAGGTGGCCAGTGCCGACATCGCGTTCGCGATGCTCCGGCCGTGGTCCGTCGTGGCGTGGATGTACAGCTCCGCTGCCCGTGTCGTCGATTGACCCATCCGCAACTTCAAGTCCGCCAGGCTTGCTCCCGCTTCGGCGGCGAGTGTCATGCCGGTGTGGCGAAGGTCGTGCACTCGCGCGTCGGGTCGGCCGATGCGGACCAGGGCACGGCTGAGTATCTGCGAGTACCCGCAGAGAACCGGACCGCCCGTCGATGACGTGAACACGAGGTGGTCAGGTTGCCCGGTCGTGTAGGTCTCGACGTGCTCGAGAAGGATCGGCACCAGGTGGGGTGGCAAAGCGATCCGGCGGCGTCCGGCGGCGGACTTCGGCGTATCGACGTCGTAGACCCCGTTGATCAGGTAGACCCGCTCGCTGATCAGCACGCTCGGCGCCTCAGGATCGAGGTCGAGGCCACCGACGCGCAGGATCGCCAGTTCACCGATCCGGGCACCCGACCATGCCAGCAGATGCACCAAGGCGGAGTACGGGCCGGGCACCTCATCGGCGAGCTGGCCGATCTCCGCAACGCTCAGCGTCGGTCGCTCCCCCCGCTTCGTGGTCCCTGCGCCTTTCAGCTGGCACGGATTGGTCGCCACCAGCCCGTCGGCAACAGCGGTGCCGTAGATGGCCCGCAGTACCCGGTAGGCGCGGGCGGCGGCGGCGCTGCCGTCGCGCACGCTCGCAACACTGTGCCGGCGTTCGCGCGCGCAGGCTTCCTTCAGTGACGCGCGCATGCCGGCGTACCAGGTGCGCACCGCGTCGGGTCGAAGCTCGTCGAGTCGCACATCGCCCAGCGGCGGAATGATGTGCAGTCGCAGATGGGCTCGTACAGGGCGTGCGTGGTGACTTTGATTCCGGTGCGCTCGGCCAACCAACGCATCCCGTAGCTGCCGACGGTCTCGGTGACCTTGCGCGGTGCCCGCCAGGTCTGCCGGACGATGTCGGCACGAACGGTGTCGAGGTACTTGCGCGCATCGGATCGGGAGTCGAAAGTTTGGGGTGCTCGCTGCATTTGGCCGTCCGCGCGATACCGTACCCGGAACCGCCCACTAGGCAGCAGTTCGACCGCACCAAAACTGCTTCTGCGTCGATTGACCATCGGTTTCCCCTCGTCGCCGCAGCGGCCCGTGGCACACCGTGAGTTCTTCCACACCTGCTCCACGGGAACCGCTAAGGTACCAGAAATCCCTGCTATATAAGGGAAATATCGAGGTCTGACCTGCCTTCCCAAGCTGACAGTGCGGGTTCGATTCCCGTCACCCGCTCCGCACAAAGTCCTAGGTCAGCGGCATGATCACCGAATTGCGGCCGATCTGAAATCGCGCCGAACTGCCCGTTGCGCACCGTTGTTACGGGCACGTGGCGGGCACGCCGGCACGGTCGGTCCAGCTCCGGCACGGTCGGTCATGACATTCGCGGCTTGCCATGTCCAATCCGCAAGATCGGCTGCGGCGTGCAACCTTGCAGGTCAACGGCGTAGTCGCCGCAACCGACGCGTCGCTCGGGGGCTGTCATGGTTCGCCGCCGCGACGGCGCCAGGACCGCGACACCACCTGGCGCGCAAGCTGACGGCGTGTGGCGTCGGCACCACGTCGGCGCTTGCGCGCAGGTCCGAATCCCCGGCCGGGACTGGTCAAGTGCGGAGCGGACGCGCTGTCCGCGCTTCGTCGGAACCCCAACCTTCAATGTCGGCAATAGCATGTACGTCGAGAGCTACCATGTCGGTGGCAGCGCATACTTCTTCCTTGAGAACACATCGACGGGAAGTTCGCACACGTACGGCACTGACAGCTTCAACCGCAACAGTGGAGGGTCTGCTGAATGGATAGTTGAAAAGAGCGACAGTGTCCGCCTCATGCAATGGCCTGGCGGGCTCAACATGAATGGCGACGAAGCGGATAAGAATGGCACGTGGGTTTGCGCCGGCACACAAACACACGTCGCGTTCCAACTTTTCGCACCGAACGAGTTGGCATATCCCACAGCTTGGACCGACCCGGGTACCTACTGCAACTTTCCGATCTTCCGCACAAGCAACCCGCAGGAGCGACAGCGGAGCGCAGACCGTGTGTACAAGGACCGCGGGCATCCGGTTCGGCAGCAGGCCCGCATGGCGACACTGGCGCCGCGCTAGCGTTTTGAGCCGACGCCGATTCGACCGCCCTTATGAAAGACGGTTGATGTTCCGATCTCCCCTCGCCGTCGCAGCGCTCTGTTTCTGGATGATGGGCTGCTCGGATTCCCACGGCGCGGCCCCCATCGTGATGTGTGGTACAACGCTGAGCCCAGGCGGTCTGTCGGCACCGGTCATCCAGGACGCGATCCCCACGGACTCGCCACAGCCGGGATCGTCTACACCGACCGCTGGCCCCGGCACCTTGATCCAGGTCTCACGAAGCTGCACTACAGGCGCCGACGTCGCGTTTTCACCCGCGGCGGTGACGCTCGGGCCGGTCGCATACGCGAAGGATGGCAAGCCCGTCATGTTCGGCGTGGCACCGAAGAACGCGCCGACAGACGTGATCATGACGGTCACTGCGCACGGTCACGCTCGGACGATCCACCTGTCGGTTGGCTCCGGCATTTCGTCCGCGACCAACACCTTGGGAAATACGCAAACTACCGGTAGCCCGTGAGCTGTTTCGCTGGCGTAGGCGCGCAGCAGAAACTAGGGTCAACTAGCTACTGGTCGTAGATGTCACGTCGATGTCCGAGGCGCACGATTACCACCAACAGCACGTCGTCCTCGACCGTGTAAATGATCCGGTATTCGCCGACCCGGACGCGAAGACCCGGCCGGCCCTGAAGCGCCCGCGCACCGGGCGGGCGTGGATCTTGGGCGAGCAGCGCGATCGCACCTTGGACCCGGCGACGCATCTGAGGGTCGAGCTTGCGCAAGGCACGGACTGCTGCCGGGCGAAGTTCGATGCGGTACGCGCTCACTCCCAGCCGAGGTCAGCCTTGACCTGGGACCAGGGGATGTTCGGTCCCTCCTCAGCCATCGCCGCGTCGAAAGCCGTGACGTCCTCGGCGTCTTCCAGCGCGGTCATCAGTTGCTCGTAGCGGTCGGGACTCACCAGCACCCCAGCCAGGCGACCCCGGCGTTGCACGAACACCGCTTCGGTGCGTGCGGTCTCTATCGCCTCTGAGAGGTGGTCTCGCGCATCGCTGACGTTCATCGTGGCCATACCCGAATCGTACAACTCACCACACGTACCGTACAAGTGATGTCCGGATGGGGATTCTCAACCGAGGCAGTTGACGATCCTCGTCGATCGACGGCTGCGCGTGCTTCGAACAGTGGCGACTCGGGTTCGTGTTGGCCGGTCCGGTCATGGCGCGGCGTGTCGGGCGGGTGGAGGAGCTGCCGACGCTCTTCGGTGCTTCTGTGACTCTTCGCGAGAGACGGCGGGCCGCTCAGAACGAACCGGCGCTCGGCACGGCCTAATGCGTGCTTCGCGCGGTGCAGCGTGTCAGTCCTTCACGGCACCGGCAGTCACGCCTGCCGCTACGTACCGCTGCGCGATGACGAGCAGGACGGCGGCGGGGATCGACGCCACGACGGCGGTCGCCATGATCGCGTTCCACTGCTGGTTGTTGTTACCGATGTAGTGGTAGATGCCGAGCGTTATCGGCCTGTGGTTTCCGCCGATGTCGAGTGTGCTCGCGAAGACGAAGTCCGACCACGCCCATAGAAACGCGAACAGCGACACGGTCACGACGGAGTTGCGGCTGACCGGCAGGACGACGGAGAAGAACCGCCGCAGCGTGCCGGCGCCGTCGATCTCGGCAGCTTGGAGCAGTTCGCCCGGAATGCCGAACATGAACGCGGTGAAGATGAGAACGCCGAAGGGCACGGCGATCGTCGAGTCCGCGAGGATCAGTCCCGACACGGAGTTGAGCACTCCGAGCCGCAAGTAGATGGCGTAGAACCCGAACGCCATGATGATTCCGGGGATCATCTGGACGATCAACAAGACGAACGTCATCGCGCCCCGCCCGCGCGGCTGCAGTTTCGCCAGCGAGTATCCGGCGGGCGCTGCAACGATCAGCGTGACGACGACCGTGCCAAGCGCAACGGCGAGGCTGGTGCCGAGATAGGGCAGCTGCTGGTGAAGCACCGCACGGTAGCCCGCGAGGGTTCCATGCGTCGGAAACAGGTCGGGGGGAGACTTGCGCATCCGCTTGTCCTGCGTGAAGGACACGTTGATCATCCAGTACAGCGGGAACAGCATGATCGCAGTGAGCACGACGCCGAGCGTCGTCCGCCATGTTCCGCGCCGCGCCATCAGCCGACCATCTTCCGCTGGGTGCGGATGTAGACGAGGCCGAAGACCAGGGCGATGAGGACGAGCACGTTACCGACGGCCGCGCCCGTGTCGAACCGCGGAAGCAACGTCCCGAAGCCCAGCTGGTAGGAGTACGTGGCCAGCGTGGTCGAGGCGTCGGCGGGCCCACCGCGCGTCATGATCCAGATGATGTCGAAGACCTTCAGCGTGTAGACCAAACCGAGCAGCAGCGTGATCGCGGAGACAGGCCGGAGCAGCGGAAACGTCACGAGCCAGAACCGCTTCCATGAGCCCGCGCCATCGAGCGCCGCGGCCTCGTAGACGTCGGAAGGGATCGACTGCAGGCCGCTGTAAAGCAGGACGAGGTTGAACGGGATCCCGATCCAGATGTTCGCCACGGTGACGGAGGTCAGCGCCCACGTGGGCGAGGTCAACCAGTGCACCGGTCCCACACCGATGAGCTTCAGCGCGGCATTCACAACGCCCGAGTCGCTGTTCAGCATCCACGACCAGGTCGATGCGGAGACGATCAGCGGCAGCAGCCAGGGCACCAGGAACAGCGCGCGAAGCGTCCGGGAGAGCTTGAAGTGCTGGAAGAAGAAGAGCGCCAGCGCCATGCCGATGGAGAACTGGAAGAACAGTGACGCGCCGGTGAAGATCGCGGTGTGCACCAGCGCCGGCATGAACGTGGGATCGTCGAACACCGTGTGGTAGTTCTTCAGCCCGACGAACTTCGCCCCGCCCTGAACGAACGACCTGACCGTGTATTCGCGCAGGCTCAGGTCGACGTTGCGGTAGAGCGGGTACCCGTAGAAGATCACCAGGTATGTCGTGATGGGTAGCAGGAACGCCCACGCAGCCAACTGCCGGCTGATGCCCGCGCGGCGACGCCGCGCGGCGACGGCGGGGGTGGTTGCCGCCACCGCCGCCGCCGCGCCGGACGCCTGAACAATGCGTCCTTTGGTGTCGCTCATCGTGCCCTTCACATCGGTGAAACCGCGCTCCTTGCTGCTACTTGGTAGCAGCTGCGGCGGCGCTTTGTGCCGCGGCTAGCGCTGCCTGCGGAGATTGCGAGCCGGAGAGTGCCGACTGCACCGCCTTCCACAACTGCTCGGAGATCTTCGGATACTTCGTGCCAAGGTTGTCGCTGGTGCGACCCTTGGCGTTTTGCACCGCGCTGATCCAGGGCTTCAGTGCGGGGTTCGCCGAAGCCTGCTTGTCCTGGACCGCCTTGGTCGCCCCGACGTAGGAAAGGGTGTTGTCGGTGGTGTAGGCGTTGTCGGCACTGGTCAGGCAGGTGACGAGCTTCTCGTCGGTCGCGTATCGGTCGGTCGACTTCTGGACGGGAATCGTGACGAACTCGCCTCCCGTCGGCACCGGAGCTCCTCCGCCACTTGCAGCGGGGATCGAGATGATCCCGTACGGGAAGCCCGCCTTCTGCGCGTTCGCGAGCTGCCACGTGCCGTTCTCGCCGAACCCGAAGTCGCCAGTGGCGAACTCCTGCCAGCTCGTCGTCTGGGTGTTGTTGATGACCGAGTTGGGTGCGAGCCCGTTCTTCACCCAGTCGGTCCACAGCGTCAGGGCGCTGACCGCTTGCGACGAGCCCAGGTCAGTGAGCTTGGCGCCGGAACCCCAGAACCACGGCAGGAACTGGAAGCTACCCTCCTCGGTGCCGATCGCCGAGAACGTGATGCCCTTCTTGCCGTTTGTCTTGATCTTCTGGAGTGCCGCCGTGAGCGACGACCAGTCCTTGATGCTCGTGGGGTCGACACCGGCGGCGTCGAGCACGTTCTTGTTGTAGTACAGCGCGAGGGTGTTAGCGCCGATCGGCACGCCGTACGTCTTCCCGTTGAGCTGGCCGGCAGCGAGAATGTTCGGCTGGATCGACGACGTGTCGAGCTTCGTCGAGGAGGTGTCGGTCAGCACGCCCGCGTCCGCGAGCGTCGACACGACCGGGTTGTCGACGATCAGGACGTCGGGAGAGTTGCCCTGCTGCGCTGCTAGGAGGACCTTCGTCGTGAGGTCCGTCGTGTCGAAGCCCGTTCGCTTGACCGTGACGCCGGCATCCGACCCGCAGCTTTGCAGCAGCTTCACCCAGGCGGAGGTGTTGTCGAACTGGGGATACGGGTCCCAAATCGTGTACGTCCCGCCGCCGCCTGCCGCGCTCCCGCCGCCGCCCGAGCTGCTCGCGGCCGGCGAACCGGCGGTCGTGGACGACGATCCGGTCGAGCTGCTTTTGGACGACGACGAGCACGCGGCCAACCCGCCGAGCACGACCGCCGCCGTCATGGTCAAGACTGCTCCACGCTTGCCTGAGATTCTCATCCGTTCCCCTAGCTCGATGGGCCTGTCATGGTGTCTCGCGGGTCAATGAGGCTGACGGCGCCGCGACGTGTCGAATCAGTTCGATGTTGGCTCGTGACAGTACGAGTGAGAGCGGGTGCAGTCAAGGGGGTTGGCCGAATCGAGATTCAGCGGTTGTCGAGGCTTCTCCTTCACCGTTATCGGGCTAAGCCTCAGAAACCACGGGAGAATCGCCCGTCGCCGTCAACCGGGAGAGCGTGCGTGACCGCCCTTGGCAGCCGGCTCGACAGTGCTAAGCTCCTCCCGTCTCATCGAACCGGTTCGCTTCTGGCGCCCCTTGACGAGCCGACTCAGCGCGGCTTTGGTGCCGTACGACGAAGGGCTGGACAACGTGAACACTGCCGATAGCGCAGTGCCGACGGGCCTTACCCCCGTGCCGCCGTCGTCCTCGCCGGCGAGCACGCCGTTCGATGTCACCGAGATCCCGTTCAGCCGGCGAGGATCGTGGCTGAACCTTTCGCCGATCGTCGGCTTGCACACGCGTGAGCCGCAGATCCACCTCGTCTCGCACACAACGGCCATGACCGCCGTCCTCTCGCTGGTGCCGACCAAGGACGGCCGACCGGTTGCCGCCGCAATCGAAGCGTCGCCGGCATGCCTGCGCTGGAGAAGTTCGAACGGCGTCGTCGAAGGGGCCTTCGAGAACACGAGCACGATCAGGCTGCGCGGCCACGGCATGGGCTTTCTCATGCGGGCGACCGACCAGCCACTGACGTCCTTCGCAGGCACCTACTTCTTCGAGGACGTCATCCCGGGCCGATGGGTCTTCACCTCGTACGAGACCGGCCGTCGCTACCGGCTGACCGTGCTCGGCGGCGCGGCGACGGCGACGGGTGGCCAGGCGCTCGGCGCCGCGGCGCGCGAGCTCGAGGTGCACGGTTCCGCAGACGGTCAATGGGAAGTGGCGCTCGAAGAACTGCTCACCGGCCGCAGACCCTATGAGGCGCACGCCTCGTTCGACGACATCGTCGCCGGTGCGTGCCGCGAGTTCGACGACTACGTCGACGCGGTCGCAGGATGGCGTTCGGCCGCCACTCCGTCGGCGGCATTGGCCGCGTACGTCCTGTGGTCAGCGACCGTCGAGCCTGCTGGGTTCGTCGGCCGTGAGGCCGTGCTCATGTCGAAGCATTGGATGGATTCCGTCTGGAGTTGGGACCACTGCTTCAACGCGATGGCGCTCGCGGCCGGACTGCCCGAGCTTGCGCTCGACCAGTTCCTGCTGCCGTTCGATCACCAGGACGAGGCCGGCGCGCTGCCGGACTCGGTCACACACTCGCGCGTTCTGTACAACTTCGTGAAGCCGCCGATCCATGGCTGGGCGCTGCGCGAGATACGGGCGAGATTGCCCCGCAGCCTTGAGCCCGCCGAGACGAAGCTGTGCTACGACCGGCTAGCGAAGTGGTCGTCATTCTGGCTCGACCACCGTGTCGCTCCGGGTCGCACCCTGCCCACCTACCAGCACGGCAACGACAGTGGGTGGGACAACAGCACGGCGTTCGACGACGACCGCGTAGTTGAATCCGCCGACCTCGCCGCCTTCCTCGCCATCCAACTCGACGTGCTCACGGAACTTGCCGCAGAACTCGATCGGCCGGCCGAGGCGGCGCGCTGGTCCGCTGCGGCCGCCCAGTTACGCGCGGCGATGCTCGCGCAGCTGTGGGACGGCAGCCGCTTCCGAACCTTCGCGCCGCTGTCCGGACGCCGGGGCGTCTCCGACAGCCTGCTCAGTGCGCTGCCGATCGTGGCCGGGCCCGCGCTCCCGACGTCCGTGGTCGACGCTCTGGTGGAGCAGATCAGCACCTCCCTCACCGACTACGGGCCTGCGACGGAGCCCACGTCGTCGCCCTCCTACCAGTCGGACGGGTACTGGCGCGGGCCGATCTGGGCCCCGAGCACGCTGCTCATCGAGGATGGCTTGCGCCGATGCGGGCGCGCAGACCTGGCGGACGACGTGAGCGCCCGTTTCCGCCGGCTGTGCGAGAAGTCGGGGTTCGCCGAGAACTTCGACGCCTTGACCGGTGAGGGACTGCGGGACCGCGCGTATACCTGGACCGCAGCGACGTATCTTGTGCTAGCGAGGGACCACGTCCGTCGCGCGGGCTCGTCCTCGTGACGGCACGCGTCAATGCACAGGGCGGTGGCACCGGAGGTCGGATGGATATCGGCGACGTGGCACGGCTCGCGGGCGTGTCACGCAGCACGGTCTCCTATGCGCTGAGCGGAAAGCGGCCGATCAGCGCGAAGACGCGTGAGCGGATCCTCCAGGTGATGCGCGACGCCGAGTACGTGCCGAACGCGTCGGCGCAGGCCTTGCGCAGCGGCACCACGAACACCCTTGCCATGGTGATCCCGCCCGCCGACCACAACCACCTCACGGCCGGCCAGTTGTTGCTCATCGGCGCGGCCGTCGAAGCGGCGGCCGACCGCGACTACGACGTCTTGATGTCGCCCGGTGCACGCGACCGCCTCGGCTCCGTCGAACGGCTGGTCACCACGCGCCGCATCGACGGCCTCTTGCTGACCGAGGCGCAGGTTCAAGACCAACGAGTCAAGCGCACGCAGCGTTCGGGACTCCCGTTCGTCGTGATCGGCCGTACGACCGACCGACCCGCCTACGACTGGGTCGACCTCGATTGGGACAACAGCGTCCGCAGCTGCGTCAAGCATCTGGTGGACGTCGGGCGCCGGCGGCTCGTCCTCATCAACCGTTCGGCTGCGTTGTTCGCAGCGGGGTACGGTGCGGCGGTACGGTCGGATCGCGCTTTCCATGACGAGCTCGCATCCCACGGCCTGCGCGGCGAGGGGATCGCTTGCGACGACAACGTCTACGCCGCTGCCGCCTGCGTTCGCGAAATCATCCAGCGCGTGCCCGATGTCGACGGGATCATCAGCATCAACGAAATGTCGTTGCCCGGTCTGGTCCCGGCGCTGGCCGATGTCGGGCGGAGCGTGCCCAACGACGTGTCCGTGTGTGCGGTCGCCGCCGCGCCCCTGGCCCACGACAGCCCGATACCGCTGACCACAGTCGACAACCCGTTGGCCGAGATGGCCGAGCGTGCGGTTGAGTCGCTGATCGCCCGGATCAACGGGTTCACCTCCGCCGTACACGTGCTCCTCGCGCCTCCGCTCACGGTGCGGGCGAGCTCCGTGCCCCAGGGCAGCGGAAACCGAGGTACGAAGCCTGCGAGGTCCAAGGCAATCCCGAAGAGCGCTTCCGCGTAGGACGGATACGCCCGCGAGCAGCTCGCGACCGAGCCGCCCCGGACACGGCGTTCCTCCGGCCTGACCCCGCGCGCCAAGAGGGACTGCAAGACGATGGCGCAGCGACCAGTGAAGCTTCTCTGCGGCGCCGTACGAAGCGGCGGTGGCGCGTTATCGGCGAGCGGTGTGATCAGGTGACCGCGGCGCGGGCGGTGTCGAACTGGAGATGCGCGCCGCTCGCCACGAGGTGGCGCATGCGATCGAACGCATCCCAGACGTCGACGAAGCGGGTCGTGATCGGCGCCGCACCGATCCGCAGCCTGTCGGGCTCGCGAAAATCCGTGATCACGTTCGCGCTTTCGACCAAGGCTCGGGAAATGCGGTACGCCTCCGGGTGCGCGAGCGCCACGTGCGAGCCACGAATACGCGACTCCCGCGCAGATGCAAGTGCGAAACCGAGCGGCTCGAGCCACTCGTCGAACAGCT
Organism: uncultured Actinomycetes bacterium; assembly: GCA_963782965.1. Classification (GTDB taxonomy): domain Bacteria; phylum Actinomycetota; class Actinomycetes; order Acidothermales; family Acidothermaceae; genus CAWALV01. The sequence goes on along the minus strand of CAWALV010000002.1, from coordinate 159,426 downwards.
CGATCGCCAGCTCCGTCAGCGCCACACCTTTGGCGCGCAGCGCTTCGATGCCGGCTTCGGCGAGCAGCCGCACGCCTTCGTCGACCAAAGAGATGCCGAGCACCGGCGCACTGCCGACGAGGAAGCGGCGGATGTTGGGCTGCGGCTCGTAACCCTGCCCCATCGCGAACTGGTCGGACTGCCCGAACCACCCCCAGATCGGCTGCCGCGCGACGGGCTGCAGATCGCGCCGCACGTACAGAAACGCCGGCGCACCGGGCCCGGCGTTCAGGTACTTGTAGGTGCAGCCGACGGCGAGATCGGTTGCCGTCGCATCGAGCTCGATCGGGACAGCGCCGACCGAGTGGCACAGGTCCCACAACACCAACGAACCACGCTCGTGAACGACGGCGTTGATCGCCGCCATATCGGCAAGCGCAGCCGAACGGTAATCGACGTGGGAGAGGCTCACGAGGGCGGTGTCGTCGTCCACCGCAGCGGCGATCGCATCCGCCGTCGGGCCGGTCAGCTCATCGAACTCGACCAGCCGAAGCTCCAGATCATGTTGCGCCGCAATGCCTTCGAGCACGTACCGGTCGGTCGGGAAGTTGTGCAGATCCGAGACGATGACCCGCCGGCCGGGCCGCAGCCCGAGCGCCGCGACGGCCAGCTTGTAGAGGTTCACGCTCGTCGAGTCGCAGATCGCGACCTGACCGTCGGCCGCCCCGAGCAACGCCGAGCCTAGAAGGTCGCCGGTGCGCTGCGAAAGGTCGAGCCAGCCGGTGTTCCACGACCTGATCAGTCCGGCGCCCCACTCGTCGTCGACGACGCGATGCAGCCGCTCGCGCGCGCGAAGCGGCAGCATGCCGAGTGAGTTCCCGTCGAGATAGATCAGCTCCGGGTCGGGTCGGCTGAAACGCTCGCGAAAGTGCGCGAGCGGGTCGCGCGCGTCGAGAAGTTCCGCTGCTTCACGGTTCACCGGGCATCACGCACGCGCTCTCCCACTGCCTTGCCGGACGACGACCAGCTCAGCATTCCGCCGTTCGCACGCGCTGTCGACCGCGCGCCGAGCGCAGGCCGCCCGGCGGCGTCCGCCCGATGCCGACAGGTCAGCGACGGGTGGCGCGGAAGAGCAGGTACTCCCAGTCCATCGCGCCGTTCGGCGCGCGGTGGCGATCCGCAAGCGCGGCGAGGTCACGGTCGAGTTCGGCGGCGCGTTCGGGTTGGTCGGCCAGACCCCGGTAGGCGGCGATCGTCGGCCCGTAGTTGGCCTTGAAGTAGTCGCGGAACTCGTCCCCGTTGGCGAAGCAGTCGACGTGCGCGTGCTGCTTGTGAAACGACATGTCGCCGACCTGGTCGCCGAACAGGTTGCGGACGTAATCGGGGTCGCCCCACAGCGGTGGCGGTTGCGCGCCCGGCGGCGGTGGGGCGAGGTAGGGCTTCATCGTGGCGAGCATCTGCCCACTCAAGCTGACCCGTGCACTGCCGCAGTGGTTCACGCTGTCGGCGTTCGCCCCGGTGCCGCGGCCTGCGTAGCCAGGCTCTGACCGGGCACGGCTATCCCGCGGTCGCGCAGGACCATCAATGCGCTGAGCCATCGAGAGGCATATACCCCGGCGGGTATGATGCTCACATGCTGGCGCTCGAAGTGCGGTCATGGCCCGGACGTCGGTGGGCCGCCGCGGTCGCAGGTGCTCTCGCGACAGCGCTCATCGTCGGCGTGCCGACGCACCTGGTGCCGACACCGTTCTTTACCAGGATGGTTGCCATCACCTGGTGGTCGTGGCCGGTGTGGGCGGCGACCGCGGTGCTCGGCGGATTGCTGGTCGCGACGTATGTGCGGGTGCCTCACGCCGTCCAGGACCCGGACGCCGGGAGCCGAACGGCCGGGCTCGGTGGTCTGCTGTCGGCGTTCGCGGTCGGCTGCCCGGTGTGCAACAAGCTCGTCGTTCTCGCGCTCGGCGCAAGCGGCGCGCTGAAGTTCTTCGCGCCGGTGCAGCCGCTTGTCGGCCTACTCTCGCTCGGCCTGCTCGGGTGGTCGCTACGCGTTCGGCTCCGCGGCGAGGTCTCGTGCCGCGTGCGGAGCGCGCTTCCTGCGGGCGAGCAGTAGGTAGGCCATGAACCCGTATGCCGACGATGAATCGCACTTGCGCCCGCGCGGCCAGTCGGCGAGGTGGGCGAAACCCGCGTGCAGCGTTGTTCCCACGCGCCGACAACCCATGGGCCGGCTTTCGCCTGACAACAACGTGTCAGGCCACTAAAGCACCGGTCGGGTGAGTCGCAGGCCGACACGACGCCGAACGGCAGCAGACCCGTCGTCCGCAGCGGCAGCGGACGGCGACCCATCCTGCTGGCGTCGATCGCGCTGTTCACCGCCTCGTCAGCATCTTGCGGACCCGCCGGCGCGGCACACGACCGTGACCGGATCGAGACGCGCCGCTCTTGACAGCCCCGCTGCCTGCTGCCACTTTCTACATCAGTAAATAAAGTCCCAAAGATTCCCTCGGGAGGCCTGCGCGATGGATGGCGGCGGCGGTTGGGTCGGCGGTGGCCGAGACCTTCGCCGCACGGCCGTTCTTGCGCTGCTCGGAAAGTCCGGCCCGATGAGCCGGGCAGACATCGCGCGCGAGTTGAACGTCAGCCCGGCAACGGTCACCCAGGTCACGCGTCGCCTCCTCGACCAAAAGATGATCGAGGAGACCTCCCACCTCCAGTCGCGAGGGGGGCGCCCCGGACGTTTGCTGGCGCTGGTCGGTTCGGCCGGCCGGGCCATCGGCGTCAAAGTCGCCGCCGACCATGTCGTGAGCATCGACGTTCGCATGGACGGTGAGGTACTCGACGTACGGCAGGAACCCTTCGATGCACTCGCGCCCCGTGCGCTGGACGTGCTGTGCAAACTCTTGCAGCAGCGGATCGACGGACACAGCGCGCTACCTTCGGTGCTCGGTGTCGGTGTCGGCGTTCCGGGTGTCGTCGACAGCCCGGAGTCCGGTGTCGTCGACTCCCCCGTGCTCGGCTGGAACCGGCGACCGGTCGGGCAACGACTACACGCCGCTCTCGGAATCCCGGTCCTCGTCGAAAATGACGTCAACGCCCTAGGGGTCGCCGAGCTGCTCTACGGGCATGGCCAGCACCTGCAGAACTTCTTCGTGTTGACGATCGGGCGTGGAATCGGGCTGGCGATCGTCGTGGATGGTCAGGTGTACCGCGGGTCGCGAGGCGGCGCCGGCGAGTTCGGGCACATGCCGGTAGCGGGTGAAACCGCGCTCTGCAGCTGTGGCAACCGCGGGTGCCTGGAGGCGCTCATCGGGTGGCCTGCCCTGACAGTTACTGCTCGCGACCGCGGCGTGCTTGGCCGCCGGCAGCCGTTGAGTCGGCTACAGACCCTTGCCGACCGCGGCGACCCCGGCGCAAAGGGCATCTACGAATACGCCGGAGCCACGCTCGGCGTGGCCGTCGCGGGCATGGTCAACGTGCTCGATCCTGCTGCGCTCATCGTGGCGGGCGAGGGAACATCTGCCTGGCCGCACTGGCAGCCGGGATTCGAAACAGCGCTCGATGCCCATCTGCTCGCGCCGATGCGCGGCATCTCGGTACACGTCGAGCCGTGGGACGACGCGCGGTGGGCGCAGGGGGCAGCAGCGTTGGTACTCGCCACGCCGCTCGGCCCGGCTTCTTCCCCAGGTACGCAATCACGCCAGGTCCTGGCCCGCTTCGGAGTCGTCGGATGAGCGGCGTCGAGACACGGGCGACTGATGAGCGCCACGTGTCGGCAGCTAGCACCAAACCTCACCAGCGCACCAGACGCCGGCGCCCCGGGCGCGAGCTCGGACTCCACGGATGGCGAAAGCTCGGCGTCCTCACGCTCTTCCTCGCGCCGAGCTTGGTGCCACTCATTGCATTCACCTTGGCCCCGATGGTCGACTCGTTCTGGGTGAGCTTGCACAGGTGGAATCTGATCACGCCGATGAAATGGGTCGGCTTCGCCAACTACCGCGAGCAATGGAACGACCCGACGAGCCGCACGGCGTTTCTGCACACGTTGATCTACGTCGCCGGCTACCTGCCCCTTGTGTACGTCGGCGGGTTGCTGATCGCGCTCGGCCTCAATCGCCGCTTTCGCGGCCGCGGCGGAGTGCGTGCCGCGTACTTCGTACCGGTCGTGACGTCGTGGGTGGCCGTGGCCCTCGTCTGGAAGTGGCTGCTCAATCCCAGCAACGGGATGGTCAACTACCTGCTCTCCCTCGTCGGCGTGCATGGGCCGGGGATGGTGGACGTCGTCGGAGTGGGCCCTGCCGTCAGTGATCGTTGCGTCGGTGTGGAAGGACCTCGGCTTCGTGATGGTCATCCTGCTGGCGGGGCTGCAGGCGATCCCCCAAGAGCTCATCGATGCCACCCGGGTCGACGGCGCTGGCCCCTGGCGCCGGCTGGTGTCGGTCACTCTCCCGCTGCTGAGCCCATCCACGTTCTTCGTCGTCGTCATCTCGCTCATCAACGGCTTCCAGGTCTTCGACCAGGTGTACGTCATGACCGGGGGAGGCCCGGCGGGCTCCTCGGAGGTTGTCGTCCAACACATCTACAACTTGTCGTTCAGGTACGGACGCATCGGCGCGGCATCGGCGCTGTCCTGGCTGCTCTTCGCGGTGGTGTTGTGCTTCACGGCTCTTCAGGTACGGCTGCAGAAGCGGTGGGTGCACTATGCGTGAATCCCGCGTCACCGGCCGATGGGCGCTCAACGCCCTGCTGATCGCCGGAGCGGCCGCGATGCTGTTCCCGTTCGCGTGGACCGTCATCACCTCGATCACCGGTGATTCGACGCTCAACGCCCGGACGCCGTCCCTCATACCCGCCCATCCCACCCTGGGCAGCTACCGACAACTGTTCAACGACATGGACGTCGTGCGCTTGCTCGGCAACAGCGCCGGTCTAGCCGTCGCGTCGACTGCCCTCCAGGTCGGGACCAGCGCAATGGCCGCGTACGCCTTCGCTCGCCTCGACTTTCGCGGGAAGTCGGCGCTGTTCGTCGTGTATCTCGGCACCTTGATGATCCCGTTCCAGGTGCTGGTCGTGCCGCTGTTCATCGAGATGAAGACACTCAAGCTCATCAACACCTACCCGGCGCTGTTGGCGCCGACGATCGCATCAGCATTCGGTGTCTTTCTGATCCGTCAAGCGATCCAGACGTTGCCGCGCGACCTTGACGAGGCCGCACTCATCGACGGGGCGGGGCATGTACGCATCTTCGCGCAGATCGTCCTACCGAACGTCCGTCCGGCCCTGGCCACACTCGCGATCTTTTCGTTCCTGGCCAGCTGGAACTCGTTCCTTTGGCCGCTCGTCATCGTGCGGTCGCCAAAACTGATGACGTTGCCGCTGGGACTCAGCATCTTGCAGGGAGAGCATGCGACGGCGTGGAACGTCGTGATGGCCGGTTCGGTCGTCACGATCGTTCCGATCGTCGCCCTCTACCTCTTCAGTCAGCGGCACGTCATTCAAAGCGTGGCTCAATCCGGGCTGAAGTAGCCGGGCAGGGTCTCGATCGGCACCACCCCATTCGCAGGAGGAGAAGAGATGTTCAGACGCACTACCTTCGGAGGCACGCTGTGTCTCGCCGCAGGCGTGAGCCTGTTGCTGAGTTCGTGTAGTTCGGGTTCCGCCAAGACCGCCGCGCAAAGCTCGTCGCAAGGCACCTCAGCCAGCTCGGCGACATCCAGCGACTCCAGTGGAAGCAGCGCGCCTGCCGCCACGCACGATCCGATCACCCTGACCTACTTCACCTTCAGTGCCGCCCCCGACCACCTGAAGGACCTCGACACGATCGTCAAGGGGTTCGAGGCAGAGAACCCCGGAATCACGATCAAGGTCGAAACGGCGCCGTACACCGACTACTTCACCAAGCTCCAAACGGACGTCGCCGGCGGCACCGTCGCGGACACGTTCGAGGTGAACTACGAGAACTCGGTCTCTTACGCGGCGTCCGGTGCACTTCTCGATCTGACTGCACCCTCGAAAGCAGAATCCGAAGTACGACCCGTCGGCGTACGCCGCTGCGTCGCTGCAAGCGTTCTCGAAGGACGGCGTGCAGTTCGGCCTGCCCGAGGATTTCTCTGACGTGGTGCTGTTCTACAACAAGAAGCTCTTCGACGACGCGGGCCTGGCCTATCCGACCTCGTCGTGGACCTGGAAGGACGAAGCGGCCGCAGCGGCGAAGCTCACCGACACCTCCAAAGGCATCTACGGAGACTTCCAGCCGGTGCAGTTCTTCGAGTTCTACAAGACTCTCGCGCAGTCAGGTGGTCAGTTCTTCAACGCGGACAAGACGAAGGCCACGTTCAACAGCCCCGAAGGAGTGGCCGCAGCGAACTGGCTGCTCAGCAAGCCGGGCAAGTTCATGCCAACGCTGGCGCAGAGCAGCGTCGCGGATGCCGACAAGAACCTCTTCATGGCCGGCAAGTTGGCAATGTGGCACACGGGTATCTGGCTGTTCGATGCGCTGAAGACGCAGCCCGCTGACTGGGACATCGTTGTCGAACCGGGCAACACGAACCAGACGACGGAAGCGTTCGAGAACGCCGTAGTCGTTTCGGCGAAGACGAAGCACCCGGTCGAGAGCTTCGAGTGGCTGCGGTACCTGACGTCGTCCAAGCTTGCGGTCGACACCCGGCTCGCGACCTCGTGGGCACTTCCGCCGCTTGCCGATACGTCACTGTTCAAGCCCTACCTCACCGTCACGCCGCCGGCGAACCGCGCGGCCGTCTTCGACGCGCTGAAGAGCACCGTCTTCCCGCCGGTCATCGTCCGGCAACAGGAGATGCAGGACGAGGTGACCAAGCAGCTGACTCTCGCCGCTGACGGGAAGAAGTCGGTACAGCAGGCCCTCGACGATGCCGCCAAGACCGTCGACGGCCTCTTGAAGTAGCGCATGCGGGGCTCCGGTCTTGTCCGCCGGAGCCCCGCACGCCGCCCACCGACGCATGTCACGTCCCGGAGAGGCCATGCCGACAACTCACGTGAGCGCCGACGCCCTGCGGTCGCAGGTCCGTGGAGCGGCGGAACACACCTGGTGGCAGGACGCCGTGATCTACCAGGTCTACATTCGAAGCTTTGCCGACGGCGACGGCGACGGCGTGGGCGACCTGCAGGGCCTGCGCAGCCGGCTGTTGTACCTGCGTGACCTCGGCGTCGACGCGGTCTGGATCACGCCGTTCTATCCGTCTCCGATGGCCGACGGAGGCTATGACGTCGCCGACTACCGCGACATCGAGCCGACGTTCGGCACCTTGGCCGAGGCCGACGCGCTGATCGCCGAAGCACATCGCCTGGGCCTCCGGCTGCTGCTCGACCTGGTACCGAACCACACCTCGGATCGCCACGCCTGGTTCGAGGCTGCGCTGCAAGCGGGCCCGGGCTCGCCGGAGCGGAACCGCTACATCTTCCGCAAAGGGCGCGGCGCAGCCGGGAAGCTCCCGCCGAACGACTGGATGTCGGTCTTCGGCGGCCCGGCGTGGGAGCGCGTCGCGGACGGCGAGTGGTATTTGCATCTCTTCGACGTCGCGCAACCTGACTTGAACTGGGACAACGACGAAGTGCGGCAGGAGTTCGAAGACATCCTCCGGTTCTGGCTCGATCGAGGCATCGACGGGTTTCGCATCGACGTGGCGCACGGGCTGGCCAAGGACCCGGATCTGCCGGACCTCGCCAACGCCCCGGAAGTTCACCCGTTCTGGAATCGATCGGAAGTTCACGAGATCTACCGACGCTGGCGCTCGTTGCTCTCCGAGTACGACAGTGATCCGATCCTCGTCGCGGAGGCATGGGTGCATCCTCCACAGGAACTCGCGAACTACGTGCGCCCGGATGAACTGCATCAGGCATTCAACTTCGACTTCCTGCAAAGCGAGTGGGATGCGGGTCAGCTCCGTTCGGTGATCGACAGCTGCCTGCACCTGCTCGGGTCAGTCGGCGCACCGGTTACTTGGGTGCTGTCGAACCATGACGTCAAGCGGGTCGTTACCCGCTACGGCGGCGGGTCGGTCGGTTTGCGGCGTGCCCGCGCCGCGAGCTTGTTGATGCTCGCCCTTCCTGGTGGCGCCTACATCTACCAAGGCGAGGAACTCGGCCTCTTTGAGGTCGACGACTTGCCGACGGCGCTATTGCAGGATCCGATCTGGCGTCGTTCGGCGCACAAAGAACGGGGCCGCGACGGTTGCCGGGTGCCGATTCCCTGGAATGAAGCGTCGCCGAGCTACGGCTTCGGCCCGGCCGGCTCGTGGCTGCCCCAGCCGCCAGCCTGGGCCGACCTGGCGGTTGACCGCCAGGAGGGTGACCTCGATTCGACCCTCGAGCTCTACCGGTCTGCTCTGGGGCTGCGCCGCTCGGCCGGCCGGTGGCGGGGTCGGGGCCTGCGTTGGATCGATTCGCCGCCGGGAACGCTCGTCTTCGCCCGGGGAGACGAACTGGCGTGCGCGGTCAACTTGAGTTCACGCCCGGTCAAGCTGCCCTACGGCGAGCCCATGCTCGCCAGCGCTCCGGTGACCGCTGCGCGGCCGGGCCACAGCGTCCTGCCACCCGATACCGCCGCCTGGTTCCGCCTGGGGTGAACCGGTCCATCGAACCCAACGGCGTGCGCCGACGCGCGGTATCAACGCCGAGGGCTCCCGGTCTTGTCCACCGGGAGCCCTCGACTCCCATTCGTCAGGAGGCCTGACCTCGTGATTGTAGACAAGCAGCGCCATGCAGGAGACCGGCTCGGGGTGCTGGTCGAGGTGAGCCGCACGCTGATTCGACGCGAGCAGGCGGCGAGCGGCGCCTACCCCGCAAGCCCCACATTCTCGGCGTACCGGGGCTACTCCTGGCTGCGCGACGGCTCGTTCGTCGCGGAAGGCATGAGCCGACACGACGAGGTGGCGTCGGCCGAGGCCTTTCACAGCTGGTGTGCGAAGTTGCTCACCGACCGCAGAGAAGATATCGACAAGCTGATCGCCATGGCAGCAGCCGGACACTCCCCGCCTCCCGGAGACATGCTGCCCACCCGGTTCACGCTGAACGGGGCCAACGGCACGGACCCGTGGTGGAATTTCCAACTCGACGGTTACGGCACCTGGCTGTGGGCGCTCGGCCAACATCTGCGACGGCACGACCTGGCGATCAGCCCCTACCTCTCGGCCGTCGCCGCAGCGCGGGACTACCTCCTCGCGTTTTGGAGTTCGCCGTGCTTCGACTGGTGGGAAGAGCACGTCGAGCACACGCACGTGTCGACCCTCGGCGCGATTTACGCCGGGCTGGGCTCGGTGATCGACGTCCTCGGCGACGACGGCACGGTTGCTGCGGTTCGGTCGCAGCTATCGGATCTCGTCTCGAATGCCGGCGTTCACGAGGGTCATCTGACGAAGTGGCTTGACTCCACGGCCGTCGACGGGAGCCTGCTCGCCTGCGTGGTGCCTTTCGGTTTGGCGAGCCCGAACGGGCCGGTCGGTCGCTCAACGGTCGAAGCGGTCGAAGCGCAGCTCCTCTTTGACCGAGGAGTGCACCGCTACCTCGACGACACCTTCTACGGCGGTGGCCAATGGCCGCTGTTGACCGGCTTCCTCGGGTGGTACCACGCCGTTCGCGGCGACCGCGAGCGCGCCCTCGCTTGCCTGGAGTGGATGGCGGAGCAGGCCGGGGAGCGGCACGAGCTGCCCGAACAGGTGCAACATCGGTTGTTGGCGCCGCACCGTTTCGCGGAATGGGTCGACCGGTGGGGTCAGGTCGCATCGCCGTTGCTGTGGTCGCACGGAATGTTCCTCATTCTGGCCGATGAACTCGGAGTGCATTCATGATCCGGCACCACCCCTTCGGGTCGGGCCATCCCTACGCGGTCACAGCGGATCAGCGCCTGCCGACGTATCCTCTCGCCGGCGACGATGCCGAGCTGCGTGTGCTGGCCGCTCCCGCCGTCGAGCGCGTGACCGCGCAGTGGGAGTCCGACGACGGCGGTTCTCTGGAGATTCCGCTGCAAAGGGCGACGACATCGCTAGGGAATGACGCAGGCCAAGCCGAACCCGCGGACTCCGTCAGCACGCATCTCTCGGCTGCGCAACAACGCGCCGTCCCGGTCGTCGACTTCTGGCGGATGCGCACGCCGGTTCTCGAAAGCGGGCGCAGGTACCGCTACAGGTTCACGGCTACTGCTGCATCCGGGAGGCGGACGACGACCCGGTGGTACGCACTGCTTCCGGCCCAGTGGCAGGCGCACGGCGGCATTGTCGCTACCCACGGGCCCGATCGTGTCGTACCAGGAAGCGTGAAGTGGTTGGCCGACGCGGACGGCGTCCGTCGCGTGCGCCTCGCGCTCGACCTCGCCGAAGGAGAGCACGTCGTCGGATTCGGGGAGCGGTTCGACCGCGTCGACCAGCGAGGACACAAGCTCGACGCTGTCGTGTTCGAGCAGTACAAGGACCAAGGCGCGCAGGGTCGCACGTACTTGCCCATGCCGTTCGCCATGGTGCTGGGCAGCTCCGGTTGGTCATTCCATCTGCGCACGTCGCGGCGCAGCTGGTACGACGTCGGGGCGACGCAAGCCGATCGGATCGACGTCGTGGTCGACCTGGGCGGCGCACCTGAAGAACGACTCGAAATCGCCTTCAACGAGGGCACACCGGCGCGGCTACTCGACAGCTTCCTCGACACCGTGGGTCACCCGCAGCCACTGCCGGCGTGGACCTTTCGGCTCTGGGCGAGCAGCAACGAATGGAACACCCAGGCCCGCGTACTCGAAGAAGTTGCACGGCACCGGGCCGAAGACGTTCCCGTCGGCGTCGTCGTGATCGAGGCGTGGAGTGATGAGGCGACGTACACGGCGTTTCGCGACGCCGTGTACGAGGTCCGCGAGGACGGCTCACCGCACCGGCTCTCCGACTTCACCTTCCCTGCGCATGGCGCCTGGCCGGACCCGAAGGGAATGACGGATGCGTTGCACGACGACGACGTCCGGCTCGTTCTATGGCAAATCCCGCTGATGAAGATGCGCCCGCACCCGCGTGGGCAAGCGGCCGTCGATGCCCGCGTCGCTCAGGAACGGGGCTACGTCGTCCGTACCCAGGGTGGCCGCCCGTATCGCAACCGTGGCTGGTGGTTCCCCCTTGCGCTGATGCCGGATTTCACGTCGGCGGAGGCGCGCAACTGGTGGCTGGCGAAGAGGCGTTACCTCGTCGAAGAGGTCGGTATCGACGGTTTCAAGACCGACGGCGGCGAGCATGCCTGGGGCGCCGACCTTCGGTACGCCGACGGCAGCGACGGAGACGCCGGGAACAACCTCTTCCCTGTGCACTATGCCGCGGCCTATGGCGAGCTCATGCGAGCCTGCGGCAAGGCGCCGGTCACGTTCAGCCGGGCCGGCTTTGCCGGGTCGCAGACGCATGGTGCCTTCTGGGCCGGTGACGAGAACTCGACATGGGATGCGTTCCGGAACTCCATCACGGCCGGCATAACCGCGTCCGCGTGCGGGATCCTCTATTGGGGCTGGGATATCGGCGGCTTCTCAGGAGAAGTACCTGACGCCGAGCTTTACCTGCGTGCGACTGCGATGGCCTGCTTCGCGCCGATCATGCAGTACCACTCAGAGTTCAACCACCATCGCATCCCGCTGCGTGACCGCACCCCGTGGAACGTCGCCGAGCGCACCGGCGACCCTCGCGTGCTCTCGGTCTTCCGCACGTACGCCCACCTACGCGAACGTCTCGTGCCGTACCTCGCCGAGCAGGCAGGGGTGGCGATCGCAGAGGGTAGCCCGTTGATGCGTGGACTGTTCTTCCTCGACCCAGCGGACGACGAGTCCTGGAATCATCCCCGGCAGTATCTGCTCGGTTCCGACCTGCTCGTGGCACCGGTTTGCCAACCTAGCGTGGCCATATGGCCGGTCTACCTGCCAGCAGGCGACTGGGTCGACGTGTGGACGGGCGCTCGAGTGACCGGCCCGACCACGATCGCTCGCGAAACTCCTCTGGAGCAGATTCCGGTCTACTGCCGCGCGAGCAGGTGGCCGGCGTTGGCACCCGCCTTCGAAGACCTGCCATGACTCGAGTCGCGTGCAGCCACCAAGGCCGAGGGTGGCTCGGGGGCGGTCCTACCCAGGAATTTGGCCGGCGGTCGGGCCGTCGACGTTGATCACGGCCTCGCCCTCTCCCGATCGCATCACCACGAGGGCCGACGTCTCCTGCGAGGGATTCCCTTCCCGGTGGACGGCGTGTGGCGGGATGTACACGAAGTCCCGCCTCGTAGTCGCCGTGGTGGTGCCAACCCGAGACCGAGCCGGCATCGGTAGTGACGTAGCCGGCCCACAATCGATGGGTTGCGAGCGCTTGCTCGCGGTTCATCCCGGCTAGCGCGGCCGCGGACGGCGGAACCGGTGCGCGCGGGCACGGGCGAGGTCGGCCGCGCCGATCAGTCCGGCGTCGTTGCCGAGCGCAGCAGGCACGATCGCCGCCTCGGGGCGGTAGCCGCGCCCGGTGAGCTGGCGACGGAACGCCTCGCGCGCCGGGGCCAACAGCAGCTCGCCGGCCGCTGAAACGCCGCCGCCGACGACGAAGCGGCCGGGGTCGTAGGCGGCAGCCAGATTCGCCAACCCGACACCGAACCAGCGCCCGACCTCACCGAACAGTTCGACACACGCGGGATCGCCGTCGCTCGCCAGCTCGGCGATCAGCGGGCCGGTGATCCGCTGCGCGTCGCCATCGACTTCTGCGACCAGTGCGTGCGCCACGGGCGAACGGGATTCGACAAGGCCGCGGGCCTCGCGCACCAGCGCGGTGCCACTTGCGTACTGCTCCCAGCAGCCGCGGTTCCCGCATTCGCAGCGGTGGCCGCCCGGCACGAGCTGCATGTGTCCGAACTCCCCCGCGATGCCGAACTTGCCGCGCTGCACCACGCCGTCCAGCACGATCGCGCCGCCGATCCCGGTGCCGAGGTTGACGACGAGGAGATGTGACTCACCCACTCCCGCGCCGTAGCGCCACTCTGCCCAGCCGGCTGCGTTGGCGTCGTTCTCGACGACGACGGGCAGGTGCAGCCGGCGCGCCAGCTTCTCGCGCAGCGGTTCTTCGCGCCACGACAAATGTGGCGCGAACAGAACCGAGCTCTGCCGCGCATCGACGAAGCCGGCAGCGGCGACGCCAACCGCATGCACTGCGCGGCGTCCCGCCAGCTCGGCGACCGCCTCGACGATGAGGTCCTCGACGACCTTCGGCGTCGTGCTGCGGTGCGGAGTCTCCCGGCGGGTCCGGTCGAGCACCCGACCCTCGGCGTCGACCACGCCGGCGGCGATCTTCGTGCCGCCGATGTCGACCCCGACGGTGAGCAGGTGTGCGGCGGCGAGGGCAGGCAGCTTGCGAAGGCCCGCCTTCGTCGCTGCGGCCCGTTTGGTCGTCTGCATGGTTGCAGCGGTCTATCACACGGGGCTCTCCGAAGCAGCAACCGCCGAGGCGGGCCGCGGTTCGGGAGCCGCCGCAGAGGCGGGCACGCGCAGCGGTCGGGCTACTGCCCGAGGCAGCCACCAGTTCCACCGCCCGAGCAACGCAACGAGGGCAGGGACGACGAGGGTGCGCACGACGAGCGCATCGACCAGGATGCCGACCCCGAGTCCGGTTGCCAGGATCTTGATGTCGGTCTGTGGTCCAGTCGACATCGCCAGGAACGCGAAGGCGAGGATGATCGCCGCGCTGGTGACGAGACGGCCGGTGTGGGCCAGGCCGTCGACCGTGGCTCGAGCCGTCGACCCGGTGCGGTCGTACTCCTCCCGGATGCGGGCGAGGATGAACACCTCGTAGTCCATCGACAACCCGAACAGGAAGGCGAACACGAACACCGGCACCCAGAACGTCACAGCGCCGGTGCGCTGAACCCCCCAGATCGCCTGGCTGCCCCAGCCCCACTGCCAGACCATGACCAGGACGCCGTATGCCGCGGCGACCGAGAGCAGGTTGAGCACGACCGCCTTTAGCGCAAGGGCGATCGACCGCAACGCCCGGGCGAGTAGCAAGAAGGTCAGCACGCCGATGAGCCCGAGCATGAGCGGGAAGTTGCCGTAAATGGCGTGTACGGCGTCGATCGTCGAGGGGCCGATACCCGCGACGCCGAGCACGTCCGGCTCATGGCGGACGGCGGCACGGACGCGCCCGACCGTGGCTTTGCCGGCGGCCTGCCCGGCTTCGGCGACCGGCAAGACGTCGACAATCGCTGTTGCCTCGCGCCGATCCGCCGCTGCCGTGACGGCTGCGTCGACACCGTCGACCGCTTGCAGCGTGCCGGCGGTCGCACTCGCGTGACCCCGGACGAGCACCTCCATCGGCGTGAGCACGCCGCTCGGTACGCCGCCGCTCGTCAGCGTGTCGAGGGCCGCTCGGGCCGGGCCCTGCCTCGACAGCGTCGTCGTCCGTGGCTCACCGAGCCGGAGCGAAAGCAGTGGCACGGCCAGAGCAGCGAGTACGGCGATGCCCAGTGCGGCGGCGACGATCCGACGCCGGTTGACCAGCGTGGCCCACGTCGTCCAACCCGTGCTCGGCGTGGTGGCACGAGACGGGTGGGGCCATTCCAGCCGTGGTCCGACGGTGGCCAGCAACACGGGCAGGAGGGTGATGGCGACCGCGGTCGAAACGAGCGGAATGAGCATGCCCGCGTACCCGATCGACCGCAGGAACGGAACCCGTAGGACGACGAGGGCGAGGAGTCCGACCGCGACGGTCAGCCCCGAGAAGACGACCGCGCGGCCGGCTCCTGTCATCGCCGCGACGGCGGCCTCGGTTGCATCGGCGCCGTGCGCGCGCTCCTCGCGCCAGCGGGTCAGGACGAGCAGCGAGTAGTCGATCGCGACGCCGAGGCCGATCAACGCGACGAGGTATTCGACGATGAAGTTGACGTCGGTGATGGCGGTCAGGCCGCCGACGAGCAGCAACGTCGTCATGATCGAGATGCCTGCAACGAGCAACGGCAACACTACGAGCAGGCTGGCGAAGACGAAGCCGAGAACGACGAGTGCACCGAGCGCTCCCGTCATGCTTTCCACCGCGACGCCCGTGCTCTTCTTCGGTGGCTTCGCATTCGCCAGCTCGCGCATTCCTGTCACGCGGACCGTCCAGCCCGCAGGGGCGGCGCGCGTGACAGCGGCGGCGACCTCGTTGTCGAGGCGGGAGAGGCCATTCTGCTTGGCGTTGCGTGGGGTGAAGACGAGCGCGAACGTGCTGCGCTCGTCGGCCGTGCGGAAGGCGTGATCGCGGGTGTCGGCGAAGTCGACGACCCGGACGTCGCTTCTCACCGCGGCGGCACCGAGGATTCGCTCGGCCTCCGCCTCGACCGCCGGCGTGGTCAGGCGCTGCCCCACCGGCGCGGTGACCACGGGCACGATCGGTTCCTGTTGGCCGCCGTTGCCGTACGCCTGCAGAACCTCGTGATCTGCGAGCGAGCCGGCCTGCCCGGGCATCGCATACGTGTCGGTGAGGCGGTTGATGGTTCGCGCGGCGGTAGCCACGCCCGCAACGGTAAGCATCAACCAACCGGCGACCACCCACATCTTGTATCGGAGTACGAGGTTCGTGAGCCGCAACACTGGTCGCACCCTTCGACGTCGTCGGTGCGGGTTCAGCCCGCTGCTGCCGCCTGCTGGGCGCGGGCCCGCTGCGGTGCCGGCGTGCTCAGCCTGACGACGACCATCGTGAGAAGCACTGCCATGGCGGCGAACCCGACGACGACGAGCGGCCGCGAAGCCGCGCCGAAGCCGATGCCCTGCGCGAGGACGGCGACGGTCAGCGCGGAAGCCACCCATCGCGGCGCACCGGCCCGGACCGCCGCGAAGCCGAGCATCGCGAGCCCGACGTCGAGCAGCAGGGCGAGGGGGTCCAGCGCAGCGGCGGCGCTGGAGTGCAGGTGGTCGATCGTCGTGGCGGCTTGCGCCGAGTCGAGCGAAGAAGCGACCGAGGGGAGCGCCGCGGTGATGCCGTCCTCGAAGAGCACCACGAGCGCGCCCGCGACGGCGAAGACGCCGCCCGTCAACGCAAGCCCCTTCGCGTGTGGGCGCAGGGTGGCGGCCAACCACACCACGCCTGCGACCATCGGTGCGATGGAAAGCGTCGAAAGCGTGAGACCGGCGATCATCGCGCCGTGATGCGCGCCGAGCGCCGCGACGACGTCGCTACCGCCGTCCGACATGGTGGGCAGCATCAGCGTGGCGACGAATCCGATGACCGGGGCGGCTATCAGCGAGATTGCACCGGCACGTGCGAGCTTGGACATGACATCTCCTCGAATCGGTGAGACGTATCAGGTGCTGTTCGTCAGGCCAGGCTCGTCGGATGGCGTGATGCGGCCAAGCCGGGCAGCCTCCAGGTCTGTTCGGGCTATCCACCACCGGCGGCGGGGGCGACCCGCATTGACTCGCGATCGGCCTGCGCGGACGATCGCGGTGTGACATTTCTTGGTCGGCGGGCGCGGATCATCGCGCCGCTCGCCCTTCTCGGCGCGATGATCGGCGCCGCGCTCGTGCTTCAGTTGCTCGCCGGTGGAGTCCGCGACCGCGCACTCGGCCCGTTGGTGCTTGCTGCGTCCGTCGGCGCGTTCGGGGCTCTTATCGCGGCCCACCGCCCCGGCCTACGGTTCGGCCTCCTGCTCACCCTGACCGGGCTGGGGTTCGGGCTCGGCAGTCTCGCGGCCGGTGCGCTCGATTACGGCGCACTCCACCCGATTCCGCGCTGGTCGGCCGTGGCGTCGTTCGCCGTAGTCTCGCTCACCCGCGCCCTGGTCGGCGCGTGGGTGGCCTTCATCGTGTGGTTCCCCGACGGCAAGCCGCCGAGCCGCCGTTGGCGCGCGTTCGTCGTTGCCGCAACCGCATGCTGTGCCGCGGTCGCGGTGCTCGTGTGGCTTGTCGGCCCGGCCGACCGGGTCTTCGACTTCTACCAGGGAACGACCATTCCGCCGCACGCCGGAGGCCCGTTCGCCGGTACGTGGGCCGGGGCGGCACCGGCGTCCGATCTGATCCTGATCCTTCCGGTGGTGGCGCTGTGGTCACTGGTGCAGCGGTACCGCAGGGGCGACGCGGTTCGCCGCCAACAGGTGCAGTGGTTCATCCTCGGGGGCGCCGTCACTCTCGCGGCGCAGTTCGTCGGCATCGGGCTGGCCAGTGGTCACGGCGCCGCAAGCGACATCGGCATCGCGCTCAGTGTCATCACCCAGCCTTTGCCGATGCTCGCCGCAACCCTCGCGATCCTGCGTTACCGGCTCTGGGATATCGACCTCGTCGTGTCTCGCGCGCTCGTCTACGGCGTGCTGTGGGCGGCGCTCTCGGCGTTGCTCCTCGTGCCGGCACTCGCGGCCGGGCTGCTCGTCGGCGGCCGCGGTGCCGGGACCGCCGTTGCCATCGCCCTCCTGGTGACGGTCGCCTTCCACCCGGCTCGGCGACGGCTCGAAGCCTTCGCCCAGCGTGTCGTCTACCGGCACCGGGCACGCCCATATGTGCTGCTCTCGGGCTTTTGGGAGACGCTGCGCGAGGCTGACCTGAGCCGGCTCGGACCGCTCGTCGCCGACGCCGTCCGCGCCGGCCTGCACGTCGAGTGGGCCGGCGTGTGGCTCGCCCTTCCCGCAACCGAAGGCATGAACCTGCGCCCTGTCGGCGTGAGTGGTGCGGTCGTGCCCGCCGGGCTCGCCGTCTCGAGCGCGACCACGCGGCATCTGCACGCGACACGGGCGCTGGTCCTCGACGGATGGCCGGCCGAGGAGTTGGCTCAGCTTTGGCCCGCCGCACCCGAGGCGGTGGTCCCACTTGCGGTGGCCGACGATCTGGTCGGGCTGCTCGCGTGCGGCGGCCGGCGGGGCGACCGGTTGCGGCCGGCCGACTACGAGCTGCTCGAGCTCCTCGCGCGCGAGTGCGCGCTGCGGCTACGCAATCTTCGTCTGGAAGCGCAGCTGCGCGATCGGCTCGCTGAGATCGAGGCGCAGGCCGCCGAGCTGACGCGGTCCCGGCAGCGCCTGGTCACCGCGCAGGACGAGGAGCGGCGGCGCATCGAGCGCGACCTCCACGACGGCGCCCAACAACAGCTCGTGTCGTTGGCCGCGCGGCTTCGGCGCGCCGTGAATGGCGGTTCGGACCAGTTCACCGAACTTGCCGCCGACGCCGAGCTCGCCGTCTTCGCTTTGCAGGAACTCGGCCGCGGCATCTATCCGAGCGTTCTCGCAGATCAGGGTTTGCCTGCGGCGCTTCGCACTCAAGCAGCCCGCATCCCCGTGGCCGTGCGGATCGACGTCGACCAAGACTTGTCGTGCCGCCGGTTGGATCGCGAGGTCGAGGCTGCGTTGTACTTCGTGGCCCTCGAGGCTTTGACGAACGCGCAGAAGCACGCGCCGGGCGCCGCGATCTCCATCGGCCTTCGGGCCGACGACACCGGCGTCGTTTTGGAGGTCGCCGACTCCGGCCCGGGATTCGACGCCGAACAGCCGCGCGACGGAACCGGGCTGCAGAACATGCACGACCGGATCGCCGCGGTGGCGGGGGTTCTCGCGGTGCGCAGCGCCGCCGGTCACGGTACGCGGGTGGCGGCCGTTGTGCCGGCAGCTCCGCACCAGCCGGGTCAGGCGGATCAGCCGGGTCAGACAGGTCAGCCGGGTCAGCCGGGTCAGGCGGGTCAGCCCGGTCAGCCCGGTCAGCCTGTGGTGGCCGATTCCCGCAGGTAGATGAGGACGGCGGCCACGCGGCGGTTGAGCTCGGGCTCGGGGCCGACACCGAGTTTCGCGAACACCGCCGCGATGCGCTTTTCGACCGATCCGACTGACAAGTGCAGCTCGTCGGCGATGGCCTGGTTCGACCGGCCGCTCGCCATCAGCTCCAGCACCTGGAGTTCGTTGGGTGCGAGTGTCGCCAGCCGCGAACCGGGTTTGCTCGAGCGGCGACGCAGCAGTGTTTCGACGATTCGCGGGTCGAGCGCGGACCCGCCGGCTGCGACCTCCCGCAGCGCGCGCAGCAGTTGAGCCGCGTCGCCCACGCGCACCTTGTGCAGGTAGCCGTAGCCTTCCACGCCGTTCCGCAACAGCGCCCAGACGTATTCCTCGTCATCGTGCTGCGACAGCACCACGACGCCGGTCTCCGGTCGTTCGGCCTTGATGGCGTGAGCTGCTTGGATGCCCTCCATCGAGTAGGTGGGCGGCATCTTCACGTCCATCAGCACGACGTCGGGTCGCAGCCGACGCGCGGCCGCCACGACCTGGTCGTAGTCGTCGGCCACGCCGACGACCTCGACGTCAGGCTGCTCCTCAAGCAACCGGCGGGTGCCCTCGCGCGCGATGTAGGCGTCTTCCGCGATGAGGACGCGCAGCGCCGGGGCGTCATCGGCCATGGTCGCATTCAACCGCAGCACCCGTGCGTTCGGCGAGCGCAGGTGTTCGGCTGTCTCTTACGCCGGCTCGGCCGTCAGATGCGCCAACCGACCATGACCAGCGTCGCGTCGTCCTCGAGGCTGACGCCGCGGTGCTCGATGACGTTGCGGATCAGCCGGCGCGCCGTCTCGGCGATGGTGTCGCCGCCCGCGATCGCGCGTGCGGCCAGGTCACCCACCCGCTCGACGGTGAACAGGTCACCGCCGGCGGACCGGGCTTCGGTCATGCCGTCGGAGAAGAGGACGACGGCGTCGCCGGGTTCGAGGCGCAGGGTTCCGACCGCTGCCTCGACGAGGCCGAGCCCCATCGGCGTGGCCGGCTGGAGTTCGAGCGGGTGGGCGCTTCCTGCCCGGATGAGCAGCGGGCCGGGATGTCCGGCGTTGACCACCGACAATTCGCCGGTGGGAACATGCAGCCGTAACAAGTGAGCGGTCGCGAACTCGCCGTCCCCGAACTCGCTCAGGACGGCCTCGTCGATGTCGCGGTAGATCTCGCTCAGGTCGTTGCCCTCGCGGCGGCTGTGCCGGTAGCCGGCGATGGCGAGGTTGGCCAACCGGCTCGCCGTCAACCCGTGCCCCATCGCATCGAAGATGGCCAGGTCGAGGTTGTCGCCGTTGAGTGCGTAATCGAAGCTGTCACCGGCGATTTCGTAGGCCGGCTCGAGGTGGCCGGCGACGCAGATGTCGGGTGCGGTCAGCGACCGCGGCGGCAGCATTGCCCAGCGCATCTCCGCCGCGAGGGTCACGTCGCGGTCGCGGCAACCGTTGACGATGATGTCGGTGCGTAACCCGCGCGACGTGATGAGCAACCCGAGCAGCGCCGACAACGTGCGGCACGCGCCGGCCAGGTCGTCGTCCGTAGAGTCGGGCAGGACGGCGCGCAGCACGCCGAGCCGGTCGCCGCCGTCGGAGATCGGGAACCACCACACGCTGTCGTTGCCTGCGGTCGGCTGGCCACGCTGGAAGGCCCGCCCGGCGAGTGAGGTGTCGACGCTTTCCCGTGGCCGCTCGGAATCAGACCACGCAACGAGGGAGGCCTGCTGCAGGTCAGCCAGGTAGATCGTCGCGTCGGTGATACCTGACTGGCTCGCGACCCGGAGCAGTCCGGCGGGCAGGTCGCGAGGATTCAGGTCCGCCAGGTGCTCCAATGCAGCACTGACCAGGTCCTGCTTCATCCCGGACACGTCCCTGCGTTCACCCGTCCCCTCCAGCCGTCGCGGCGCCGGGTCTTCACCGACACGCCGTCTCTTCAACCGACGGGCCTACCCAGCGAGCGACACCTGGCACCCCGACCGGCAAGAAGGTCTTCGCCGCCCGCGAAAGGGCAGCACAAAGCCCCCGGTTCCGTCAAGAACGTCTTGACAGTCGCCCACCTGTCAGGGCAACCTTGACAGCATGCCGTTCCGCGCTGAACTCGAGAAGGCCTTGCAGGCCGCGGCCGACGACACCGATCCGTTGCCGGCACTGTGCGCTGCGCGGGAGTTGCGCGAGTCGTTGCCGGACTGGGAAGCCCATCTCGCCCGAACCGCGCTGGCTCGCGGGGAGACGTGGGAAACCATCGGCGCCGCTCTCGGTATAAGCCGCCAAGCCGCGTGGGAACGGCTCGGCCGCGGGATCAAACGCCAGATCGAGGCCGATAAGAGCCGGTTGCAGGCGCAACGGGCACGGCTCGCAGAAGACAGGAGAAAACGGTGGTCGAAGAACCCATGAACGCCGACGACGTCGCCAAGCGTGCGATGGAACTCGCGGCGCGCGCCGAGGAGCTGGCCCGTCAGGTGCACGAGCGAACCGGCATCGACGAGCAGCTCGCCCAGCTGGAGGCCGAGCTGGCCGCCCTCGACGCGCTCGACCCGCTCGACACCCTCGACACCCTCGACACCCTCGATACCGAAGACGCCGACGACGATTCGTTCACCGGAGCGCCCTCCGCCGGCCCCCCGTTCGGTCGTGCGCCACTCGGCTGGGCGGACCGCCTCACCGAACGCGTCGGCAGTCTCGGCGATCGCATCGGGGAGTTGATCGACAACGCGACGGAAGCCGCCACGCAGTCGATCGGCGGCTTCGGCGAAGACGAAGTCCTGACCGAACGCAGTGTCGAGATGCTCACGCCCGGCCTGGTGCGTATCGATTCCGACGGCGGCGCAATGCGAATCATCGGTCACGCCGACCCCGAGGTCGCGGTTCGCGCGCAGGCCCGTGGTGGCACGGAGCAGCCGCGCGTCCTCGACGTCGCCGAGCACGACGGCATCGTCGAAATCACCTGCCGGAGCCGAACGCGCTGGTGGCGGCGTGGCATCCGGCTCGACGTCGCGGTGCCTTTCGGTAGCGAGATCGACGTGAAGACCGGTGGCGGTCATGTGCATGCGGACGGCGTCGCGGGTGCCGCGCGGGTCAAGACCGGCGGCGGCGGCATCACCCTTCGCGGTGCCCGCGGTGACGCTCACCTCGTCACGGGTGGCGGTTCGATCGATGTCGCCGAGTTCGATGGCACGCTCGCCGCGAGCACCGGCGGTGGCAGCATCCGGATCGACGGGCGACTGCGGGGGAGCTCCGCCGCGCGCACCGGTGGCGGCAGCATCGCCGTCCGGCTCGCCGAGGGCTCGAGCCTCCGCGTCGACGCGTCCGGCACCGGGGCCTTCACCGACGTCGAGGGGCTGCGCGCCCGTCACGGCCACATCACCGGCACCGTCGGTGACGGCAGCGACGGCGAGCTGCGAGCGAGCACCGGCGGTGGCAGCGTGAGCGTCGTCCGCTGAACCCGTTCTCCCAGCGTGAAGGATTTTCGGCACCTATGACGGAAATTCCTTCATGCAGGGGCCCCGGCCCGGTCGGGGGCCGCGACAATCGTCGCCGGGCCGAAACGTCGTGGAAATACGGTGCCGCGACCATGGCGCGGTGACGGCAGATCTCGTGGCGCCCACCGTGGCGGAGCCGGCGCCCGCCCCTCCGGTCACGCCGAGCCGCGGGCCGATTGAATTGCTGCTGGACGACGCGTGGCAGGCGGCCGTTCAACACGGCGGCGGCGAGCTCGCGACTTACATCCCCGAGCTGGCGCGCGCTGACCCCACGACGTTCGGACTGGCTCTCGCCACCCTCGACGGGCACGTCTATACCGCAGGTCGGCTCGAGCCGTTCACGATCCAGTCGGTGTCGAAGCCGTTCGTATACGCGCTTGCTCTCGCCGAGCGTGGCATCGACGACGTGCTGGCGAAGGTGGGCGTCGAGCCGACCGGGAATCCGTTCAACACGATCAGCGTCGACTCGTTGGGACGACCGTTCAATCCCATGGTGAACGCGGGCGCCATCGTCACCACGGCCCTCGTCGGCGGCGCGGACGACGAGCGGTTCGAGAAGGTGCTGCGAGGGCTGTCCGCCTTCGCCGGCCGGCCACTCGACGTCGATGAGCGAGTCTACGAATCGGAATCGGTGACCGGCGACCGCAACCGTGCGATCGCCTTCCTGCTGCGGTCGGTCAGTGCCCTCGACGTCGACGTCGACGTCGCGTTGGCCACCTATTTCCGGCAATGCTCGGTCCTTGTCACGGCCGAGGACCTCGCGGTGATGGCCGCCACGCTGGCTGCCGGCGGGGTAAATCCGCTGACCGGCGACGTCGTCGTCCCTCCCTCGGCTGTCAGCCGGGTGCTGACCGTGATGTCGACGTGCGGCATGTACGACTTCGCGGGTGAGTGGCTCTACCGTGTCGGGCTGCCGGCGAAGAGCGGAGTCAGTGGCGGCATCACCGCCGTGCAACCGGGCCGGCTCGGGTTCGGCGCGCACAGCCCGCTGCTCGATCCGCGCGGCAACAGCGTGCGCGGGATCGCGGCGTACGAGCATCTCTCCCGCCGGCTCGACCTGCACCTCTTTGCGATGGGTGACGCCGAACTGCGGAGCAATCATCGGGTCAGCCGCGCTGACGTCGTCCGGTCGATGCGGGTTCGCCGAGACCGTGAGCGCGAGATCCTCGACGCCGAGGGCGGGCGAATCGTGCTGCACACGCTCAGCGGGGCCCACGACGCGGCCAGCGCCGAGCGGGTCGCGCGCTCAGTCTCCTCGGGCGGGCGCGGCGACTGGCACGTCTTCGACCTGCGTCGCGTGCATCACATCGAGCCTGCGGCCGTGCAGATATCGGCCATGCTCATCGAGCATCTGCGAGCCTCCGGTGCTGACGTCGTCCTGGTTGCGCCGAAGAGCCGAGCTACACGGCGCGATGTCGCGCCGCTCGAGGTAGCGGCGACCATCGGCGTCGCGCGGGTCGACGACGCGCTGCGCTGGTGTGAGGACGCCCTGCTTGCGGACGGCGGGGATCATCCCGGAGCCGGCCGACGCGCTGGTGCCCCTACCGGCGCAGGACCTGCTCGCCGAACTCCAGCCCGAGACGCTCGCCGCGGTGGAGGCGGCCAGCGTCACTCGGGTCTATCCGGCCGGTGCCACGATCTTCTCGGCGGGCCAGCCGGCCGACGGGCTCTACTTCGTCGGCGCAGGTTACGTGAGCGCGGTCGTCGCCGGCGCAGGCTCGTCTCGCCGGCTCAGCACCATGGGCCCCGGGTCGTCGTTCGGCGAACTGGCGCTCGTCGAGGGCGGCACGCGATCGGCGAGTGTTGTGGCCGACGAGGCGACGCTGTGCTACGTCGTCACCGCCGAGGCGTTCGAGAAGCTCGGTATCGACGCGCCTGCTGCTGCGGCCGAGCTGTATCGAGCGATCGCCCGCACCCTTGCGGCCAGACTGCGCGCTGCGACGAAGGAGATCCAGGCCCTCGACCAGCGCGATTAACTACATGATCGCGGGAAAGCGGGCGCGGAAAGCCGAGGGAGGCGGAGCCGGTGGCCACAAATTCCTCGATGCGCCGGTAAACCTCGACTCCGTCGAGGAGTCTTTGCAACGTGACCGCTTCAATCGCCAGCGACGAGGCAAGCCCGGCCGGTCGGGCCGCGGCATTCGACGACTTCGTTCGGGATGCCTTCCCGGCACACTTTCGTGGCCTCGTACAACTCGCGGTGCTGCTCGGTGCGGACGACCCCGAGGACGTCGTCCAAGAGGCGTTCGCCCGGCTGCACCGCTCGTGGTCTCGGCTTCGCGACCCGGATGCGGCGGTGGGCTACCTGCGCACGACCGTGATCAACCTCACCCGCTCGCGGCTGCGGCACTTGAAGGTTGCCCGTCGTGATACGCCGGCGCCGCCACCGGTCGCGTCGGCCGAGCAGGCAGCCGAACTCGGCGAGGAGCATCGCGAGGTCGTGCGGGCCCTCGCGGCATTGCCTCGTCGGCAGCGCGAAGCGCTGACCCTGCGCTACTGGCTCGACTTGAGTGAAGCGGAAATCGCAGCCGCTATGGGAATCTCGCGCGGCGCGGTGAAATCGCACTGCGCCCGCGGCATCGCCGCGTTGGAAGAAGCGTTGGAGGCGCGCTCATGACTCGCACCGAAGAACGGCTGAGTTCCGCCCTCCAGGCGTGGGCCGACAGCGTGCCGCCGCCCACGCTGCCCATCGGTGCTCTGACGCCGGGTCCGCATGGGAAGCCACGCTTGCCGCGCCGGATCGTGCTGCCATTGGCGGCAGCCGCGGCCGTCGTGGCGCTCGTGGTGGTGGCCTTGCTCGTCGCCCCCGGCGGGTCGTCCTCGCAGCGACCCGCTTCGAAGACAATCGTGCCGGCGCCGAGCAAGGCGGCGTCCGGGCCGGATGTCGCGAGCTTCCGTCTGCGACCCACCTCACCGCTCGCAGAGGTCAGCGCGAATACGTACTTCTACTGGACGGGCGGCAGCACGTGCGTGGTGACCGTCGACGCGTCAGGTAAGGAAGCGTCTGGTGAATGTGGCGGCACCCATCCGATCGACCTGTCGAAGCCGATCGTCGACATCTCGTCGGGCAAGGGCCCCGGGGGTGCCGTGACTGCTGTGCTCGTCAAGGGGTCCGTCACCCGTGTCGTTGCCGTCATGGCGGACGGCGAGCAGCGCGACATCCCGCTCGCGAGAGACGCGACGAACGCCACTGCCGTCGGTGTGCTGCCCGGCGTCAGCTATGACGCCGTGACGGCGTGGGCTGCTTACGACGATACGGGCGCGAGGCTGGAGACCACCGCGACTGCAAAGTTCTTCGACTCGGCGTCGAACGGGCCCGTCAGCTCCGACATCGCGCTACGGCCGGTTCTCCAGCAGTGGCCAGGAGTTTGCGAGGGCCGCGCGCCGGCGTCAGGCGTGATGGTGACGACCGACAAACACTCCTGTTACGGACTCGGTGCGCCACTAGTCGACTCGCTCGCAGGCGCTACAGCGAGCATTGTTCCCGACGCCCACGGCGCTTCGACGCTCACGGTTGCACTTGGTCCGGCGGTTGCCCAGGCAGTCGGCAAGGCGTCGGCGGCAAAGCCGGTCGCGCTCGTCCTCAGCGGTTTCGTCGTCGGGACGACGACCCCGTGCGCAGGTGCCACGTCGGTGGCCTGCGCGCCCGAGCAGCTGGTGTTCACCGGCGTCGATTCGACGCTCGCCCACCAGCTCGCCACCGCCCTCAACTCCTAAAGGCTCCCCGCGCGCCGATCATGTAGTTAGGCGCCCGCTCAGCGTGGCGTTTGCTGGTGGAAGGCAAGTTTCCAGCCGCCGTCGCGGCGGACGTAGAGGCTGCTCACCAGCGCGGCGTATTCGGGCCCGTTCTCGCGTGCGGCCACCACGCCGTAAGCGACTACGCCGGTGTCGGGTCCGGGTTCGAACACCCGCATACCCCCCAACTCGTGACGCGACCATGGCTGCCCCGACATCGACTCGACGATCTGGGCTCGGTCGTCGAGCACCACCCCGCCGGGCAGCAGCATCAACACCTTCTCCGCGAGCACGTCTTCGTAGAACGCGGCGGCGGTCGTGCCCGTGGCCGACAACGCCTGCCAGCCCTGCTTCTCGAGGTCGATCAACTCATCGTGCTTCACGACATCCCCTTGTCGTTTCCGGCAGTCGGAAGATCGGCGAGTACAACGGCTGCCACATCAGGGCCAATGGTCCCTGGGTAGATCGCCGTCCGGCGCCCGACTCTTGCAGTAAGAGCCGCCATCCCTGGGAGGGATCATGCGCCAGCAGCATCCCCACGACGTCACCGATCTACGCCTTGCCCCGGTGGCGCTTCTCGTCGACGCACGGTTGGAAGAGCTGTCGGCGTTGGACGACGCGCAGCTGGCCGAGGCCATTCTGTTCGGCGCCAACCAGCAACCGCACACCGAACCGGAACGCGGCGAGGCACTCGTCGCGGCGGCCACCCACCTCATCGATCTCGCCGGGTGGCGCGCCGCCTGGGATCCGCGCGGCCTGCGGCTCGTTCACCACGACCACACTCTCGTGCTCGGCGTCTCGCGCCGGCTCGTCAACTGGGTCGAAGGGGTTTCCGGCACCGTCGGTGTGGCCGGGTAGTAAGGCCTTCGTATCCGGCGACTTCCTGCCGCGAAATCAATCAACAGGAAACCTGTACATCTCTTCGGTGCTGTGACAGCATTCACGACCAGTCGGACCCGCTGGTCCGGTGAGCGCAGGGAGGCACGGGGGCCCAACCTGAAGGCCTTGCGACGCCGAATCGTCGGCGTGCGGGCGGCCTCGCGCCGCGCCGCGATGCATCGGCCGCGGCACCGGTCCGGCGTCTTGGCGGTCCGCGGCCGGTTGGCCCGAAGGAGGGCGCATGAAACTACTGAGAGCAACGATGGGCGTCGGCCTACTCGTGACGACGGCGATCGCGGCCGGTACCGGCGTGGCAGCCGCGTCGGCAGCACCGGGTAGCCACGTCACAGGCACCTTGGCGGACGGCGCGCAATGGGTCGCGGACATGCCTGCGGAGTGGAACGGCACGCTGCTGCTCTACAGCCATGGCTTCGGCCCGCTGGTAGCGGCGGACGCCCCTGACCCCGCCACCGCGTCGGCGTTGCTGGCTCGCGGCTACGCACTCGCCGGATCGTCCTACGACCCGAGTGGGTCCTGGTGGGCGCTGAACAGCGCGGTCCACGACCAGTTCGAGACGCTCTCCACCGTCGAGTCGACCGTGCTGCCCGAAGCACCACGCCGGGTGCTCGCGGTCGGGAGCTCGATGGGTGGCCTGATCAGCGCGCTCGAGGCCCAGGAGGGAGCGGGTCGAATCGACGGCGCGTTGACGACCTGCGGGATCGTCGCAGGCGCGATCAACCTGAACAACTACCAGCTGGACGGCGAGTACGCGATGGCCCGGCTGCTGCTGCCCGACCAGCAGATTCAGCTCGTGGGCTTCGCGAACTCCGGCGAGGCGCTCGCCACCGCCGGTGCGTTCGACGCAGCGGCCGCGCAGGCCCAGCAGACCGCGGCTGGCCGCGCCCGGTTGGCGCTTGCGATGGCGCTCATGAACGTCGCGCCGTGGGCCGCCGGCCAACCGGCACCCGCGACGGAACCGGCGGCGCAGGAGGAGGCGCAGTACCAGGTCCAGTTCACCGGTCCGTTCAGCACCATGGACTTCGTCGAGTTCGGCCGTCCCACGATCGACCAAGCGGCGGGCGGTAGCGCGACGTGGACCCAGGGCGTGAACTTCGCCCAACTGCTGCGCTACTCGCCGTACAAGCACGAGGTCGAGGCGCTCTACCACGCTGCTGGGTTGAATCTGGGCGGCGACCTCGAGAACCTCACCCAGCACGCGAACATCAAGGCTGACCCGGACGCCGTGAAGTCGCTCGTGCAGTCGTCGGTGCCCACCGGACACCTGGCGGTGCCCGAGCTCGACATGCACACGATCTCCGACCAGCTGGTTCCCGTGCAGCAGGAGCACTTCTACGCCGAGCAGGTGCGCAAGGCCGGCAGCCGCGAGCTGCTGCGCCAGGTGTACGTCGCGAGCGTCGGGCACTGCAACTTCAGCCCGGCCGAACTCGTCGCAGGCGTGCTGGCCATCGACAAGCGGGTCGACACCGGTCACTGGGGTTCGCTGGCCGAGCCTAAGCGCCTCGACCGGGTCGCGACCGAACTCGGGCTCGGGGAAGCGCGGTTCGTCCGTTACAACCCGGGACCCCTGACCGGCGTGAACCCGCCGTACCAGAACAACACGAGGAAGTAGCACCAGCGCTCGGCTGTTGGGCGCCGGCGGGCCGAGGGCCTTACCGGCGTCCAACGGCCGGGTAGCCTCTCGCTATGCCGCCGGCGCCGACGCTGCTCTACGTCATCAAGCAGCTCGAACTTGCCGTGCGCTCGCGGCTCGACGACATCGTCCGCCCGGCCGGGCTGACCGCGTTGCAGTACACCGCGTTGACGGTGCTCGAGCGCCATCCCGACCTCACCTCGGCACAGTTGGCCAGGAATTCGTTCGTGACGGCTCAGACGATGGCCGACATGGTCGTGATCCTCCAGGACCGATGTCTCATCGAACGGCACCGCGACCCCGATGACAAGCGACGGCTGGTGCTCGCGCTGACGGCGGAAGGCCGCACTCTGCTCAAGCGATACCGTGGCAAGGTCGCCGAACTGGAGGCCGAGATGCTTGCGCCGCTGAGCGCCCGCGACGCAGCCCGGCTGCGGCGAAACCTCTCGGTATGCCGGGAGGCGCTGGCGGAGCATCCGCCCCATTGAGCGCGCGGCCGCGGCAGCTGTGCGACCCGCTTGCACGGGTGGCTGACTTGCGGAATCATCAGGGAACCTGACTACTTTGCGTAGTCCGGCCGACACGTGAGAAGAGGAGCACCGATGCCGGAGGGGTTGCTGGAGGGTTCGGTGGCGATCGTGACCGGCGCGGGTCGCGGCCTCGGCCTCGCCTACGCTTCGGCGCTGGCCGCGGCCGGCGCGGCCGTCGTCGTGAACGACGTCGACGAAGGGGTCGCGAAAGAAGCGGTCGACCAGATCGCGAGCCAGGGCGGCAAAGCCGTCCCGTATGCGGCGGCGGTCGGCAGTTCCGAGGCCGCCGAGGGTTTGGTCGGTGCCGCTGTCGATGCGTTCGGGCGTCTCGATGTGCTCGTCACCAACGCCGGAATCCTGCGCGACAAGGTGTTATGGAAGATGTCGGACGACGACTTCGACGCTGTCGTGCAGGTGCATCTACGCGGCACCTTCACCTGCGCGCGGGCCGCGGTGCAGCATATGCGCGAGCGCGGCGAAGGCGGCCGGCTGATCCTCGTCGGCTCACCCGCCGGGCAGCGCGGCAACTTCGGGCAGACGAACTACTCCGCCGCGAAGGCGGGCATCATCGGGATGGTCCGAACCTGGTCGATGGAGTGCGCGCGAGCCGGCATCACTGTGAACGGCATCGTCCCGGTCGCGGCAACGGCGATGACGTCGACCATTCCCGCGTTCGCGCCCTACGTCGAGGCGTGGCAAGAACGCGGTGAGCCGCTGCCCCCGTGGTTGCGCCGGTCGGAGGGCTTCGGCACGCCGGCCGACGCCGCAGCGTTGGTGGTGTTCCTCGCGTCGGCGGCCGCGAAAGGCGTCACCGGCCAGTGCATCGGAATCGGCGGCGATCGGTTGTCGTTGTGGTCGCACCCGCAGGAGGTCGCGGTCGCCTTCCACGATGGCGGGTGGGACCCCGACGCGATCGCCGATGCGTGGGCGACGACGGTCGGCCGCGAGCCGCAGACGGTAGGAATTCCGGCGCCGAAGCAGGCCGAGGCGTGACGCGGTGAACCTCGACGACCTCGTCGCGATCGACGTGCACACGCACGCCGAGGTGTCGGCGGACGGCCACTTCTCCCTCAACGCCGAACTGGAGGAGGCGAAGGCCGCCCACTTCGGTGCCGAGGATTCGCATCCGACGATCCCGCAGATGGCTGCCTACTACCGGCAACGCCGAATCGCGGCGGTCGTGTTCACCGTCGACGCCGAGAGCGCCACTGGCCATCCGCCGATCGCCAACGAAGAGGTCGCAGCATCGTGTGCCGAGCATGCCGACGTGCTGATTCCCTTCGCGAGCATCGACCCGTGGCGGGGTCGCGCCGGCGTGCGCCAGGCGCGGCGTCTGGTCGAGGAGTTCGGCGTCCGCGGATTCAAGTTTCACCCGTCGCTGCAAGGGTTTCACCCCAACGACCGGATGGCGTACCCGCTCTACGAGGCCGTGCAGGAGCTCGGCGTCCCGGCGCTGTTCCACACCGGGCAAACCGGCATCGGCGCGGGCGTTCGCGGTGGCGGCGGGATCCGGCTCGGGTATTCGAACCCGCTCGCGCTCGACGACGTGGCGGTCGACTTTCCCGATCTGCAGATCGTGCTCGCGCACCCGTCATTTCCTTGGCAGGACGAAGCGCTGGCCGTCGCGACGCACAAGCCGAACGTCTACATCGACCTTTCGGGATGGTCGCCGAAGTACTTCCCACCGCAACTGGTCAGGTACGCCAACACGCTGCTCAAGCACAAGGTGCTCTTCGGTTCCGACTACCCGATCATCACACCCGATCGGTGGCTCGCAGACTTCGAAGCGCTCGACATCAAGCCGGAAGTGCGCCCGCTGATTCTGAAAGAGAACGCGGCGCGCCTCCTCGGCCTCGCGAAGAGCTGATTCGCGGTGCGCAACGAAGGAATCGGCTCCTGGCCCGCGCGGCGAGCGCGCATGACCCCGCACCGGCTCGCCGTCGTCCACGAGAGCCAGAGCCTCACGTATGCCGAGATGGCCGATCGCTGTGCTCGGCTTGCCATTGCGCTGCGGAGCGCGGGCGTCGGTAAGGGTGACCGGGTCGCCTACCTCGGCCCGAACCACCCGGTGCTTGCCGACGCGTTGTTCGCCAGCGGCCTGCTCGGTGCGATCTTCGTGCCGCTCAACACCCGGCTCGCGGTTCCCGAGCTGGCCGCCCAACTCAATGACGCCGACCCGCTCGTCCTGCTGTGGGCACCGGCGTACGCCGAGGCAGTGGCGACGCTGCGCGAGCTGGTCGGCGTCCGCGAGTACGTTGCCGTCGATGCGTCGGATGCGGTCGCAGGTTCGCGACCGTACGACGAGTTCATCGCCGGCAGCGGCGAGCCGGTCGAGGAGTCGCTTTCGCTCGACGACGTGTGCATGATCCAGTACACGTCCGGAACCACCGGGCGACCCAAAGGCGTCATGCTCACCCACGGCAACATCACGTGGAACTGCTACAACATGCTGCTCGACGTCGACGTCGGTGGTGACGAGGTGAGCCTGGTCAGTGCGCCGATGTTCCATACGGCGGCGCTGAATCAGCTGTTCCTGCCGACGTTCCTGAAGGGCGGCCGGTCGGTGCTGATGTCGTCGTTCGACGCATCGCGCGCGTTCGACCTCATCGCAGAGCAGCGGGTTACCTGGATGTTCGGCGTCCCGACGATGTTCCACGCGATGAGCCAGTCGCCGCGTTGGGCCGCGGCCGACCTGTCGTCGGTGCGCATCCTCATGTGCGGCGGCGCGCCGGTGCCGGAGTCGCTCATTCGGACGTATCAAGAGCGGGGCCTGGTGTTCCTGCAGGGTTACGGGCTCACCGAGACCTCACCCGGTGCGCTCTTCCTGCGCGCGGCCGACAGCACCCGCAAGGTCGGTTCTGCCGGCACGCCGTGCTTCTTCACCGACGTCCGCGTCGTTCGGGCGGACGGCGGGGAGGCCACTGCCGGTGAGCTCGGTGAGGTGGTGATCCGCGGGCCGAACGTGACGAGTGGCTACTGGCGACAACCCGCCGAGACGGCGGCGGCGTTCTCCGACGGCTGGTTCCACTCCGGCGACGTCGCGGTCGTGGACGACGAGGGGTACCTCACGGTCGTCGACCGGCTCAAGGACATGTTCATCTCGGGTGGGGAGAACGTCTACCCCGTCGAGGTCGAGAAGTCGATCCACGAGAATCCCGCCGTAGCCGACTGCGCTGTCATCGGCGTGCCCGACGAGCGGTGGGGAGAGGTCGGGCGGGCCGTTGTCGTTCTGCGGCCCGGCGAGTCGGCGACCGCCGAGGAGATCCTCGGCTCGTTGACCGGAAAGATCGCGAACTACAAGATTCCGAAGTCGATCGTCGTGGTCGACGCCATTCCGCGCACCGCCACCGGAAAGCTGCTCCGCGCCCGCCTGCGTGAGAGCTTCGGCGAGCCCTAGGAGACGCCCGATGAGCACCCTGATCGTCAACGGCCTGGACGAATTGCGCGCCCGCGCCGGCGAGCACCTCGGCTACAGCGAATGGCTGGAGATCGCCCAGGAGCGCATCGACACGTTCGCCGACGCGACTGATGATCACCAGTGGATCCACGTCGACGTCGAGCGGGCGAAGGTGGGGCCGTTCGGCGGCCCGATCGCGCACGGCTTCTTGACCCTGTCGCTCCTCATCGCGATGTGGAGCCAGCTGGTAGAACTGCGCGGCATCACCATGGCAGTGAACTACGGCCTGAACAAGGTCCGCTTCCCGGCACCGGTTCCGGTCGGTTCGCGGATACGTCTCGGCGCGACGCTGGTGTCGGTGGTCGACGTCAAAGGCGGCGTCGAGGCCGTGATCGACGCCGTCATCGAACGAGACGGATCGGAAAAACCGGTGTGCGTGGCCCAGGTGGTTCACCGCTACTACGCCTAGCAGCTCGCTTCCGGGAAAATTCACTCTTCCGTTGTGGCCGGTAGTTCTGCAAGTATCCGACCAGCTCCGGCAAACCTCACATCCTGCGACGCCGTGGGCCGTCTGGTGTTCATGACCGCAGAGATGGAGGGGATGGTCCCAATGAGGATGTATCGAACGCGAACCTTCCGGGTGGTCTCGGCCGGGGTGGTGATGGGCACGCTCATGGGCGGCCTCATCGCCGCCGCACCGCCATCGGCAGGGGCCACGAAGCAGCTGCCCGCAACCGCACCCAGCTGGACGGCGAAGGCAGCGAAGGCAGGCAAGCCGGCCTCGCACGCGAAGGTCGATGCCCGCGTCTACCTCGCGCCACAGGGCGGCCTCAGCGCGCTGGCGTCGCTGGCCACGTCGATCTCGACGCCGGGCAGCGCGAACTACCGGCAATTCTTGACTGCGGCGCAGTACCAGGCCCAGTACGCGCCCACGGCAGCCTCCGTGCAGGCGGTCAGTGACTACTTGAGCAGCAACGGGCTGACGGTCACCGCGACGGGCGCGCAGAACAGCTACGTCGCCTTCACCGGAACCGTCGCCGAGGCCGAGCAGGCGTTCGGCGTCACGATCAACCGCTACAAGCACGACGGCGCGGTCGTGCAAGCGCCGGCCGGCGCGGTCAGCCTGCCCGCTTCGCTCGCGTCCAGCGTGCTGACGGTCGAAGGGCTCGACACCTCCCAGCACTACGCCACGCCACCGAAGCCCGCCGCTGCTCCGCCGCCCGGCTTCCGTAACGCGCGGCCGTGCTCGATCTACTACGGCCAGGTCAAGGCCAAGTACGAGGCCGACTTCTCGACGCCGCTGCCGCAGTTCGACGGCAAGACGCTGGCCTACGCGCCGTGCGGCTACACCGGCCCCTACCTGCGCGCGGCCTACGAGGGCGGCACGTCACTCGACGGGAGCGGCGTGACCGTGGCGATCACCGACGCGTACGCGTCGCCGAAGATCGTCTCCGACGCGCAGACCTACGCGACGAACAACGGCGACGGCAGCTACGCGCCCGGCCAGTTCACCCAGACCAAGGCCGCGTCGTTCAACCACGGTGGCCTGTGCGGCCCGTCGGGTTGGTACGGCGAGGAGACACTTGACGTCGAAGCGGTTCACGCGATGGCGCCCGGTGCGAACATCCACTACTACGGCGCCGCGAGCTGCTTGGACAACGACCTGCTCGATGCGCTGGCCCAAGTGGTCATCGACGACCAGGCGCAGCTGGTGACCAACTCCTGGGGCGAGCCAGAGGAAGGCGAGGACGCCAGCATCATCCCGGCGTACGAAGCCGTGTTCCTCCAGGGTGCGATCGAGGGCATCAGCTTCATGTTCTCCTCCGGTGACAACGGCGACGAGCTGGCGAACACCGGCTACCGGCAGGCCGACTACCCGACGTCCGACCCGTACGTGACCAGCGTCGGCGGCACGTCGACCGAGATCGGCAGCAGTGGCCAGATCATCGACGAGACCGGCTGGGGCACGGTCAAGTACTCGTTGTCGAGCAACGGCAGCAGCTGGAACCCGGTCGGATTCCTGTACGGCTCGGGCGGCGGCTTCTCGTCGCTGTTCAACAAGCCGAGCTACCAGGGGTCGGCGGTGCCCGGCGCGTATCGCGGGGTGCCTGACGTCGCGATGGACGCCGACCCGAACACCGGCATGCTGATCGGGGAGACGCAGACCTTCCCCGACGGCAAGTACTACGACCAGTACCGCATCGGTGGCACCAGCCTCGCGTCGCCGCTGTTCGCGGGCCTCACCGCGTTGGCGATCGAGAACGCGGGCTCGGCGGTCGGGCTGCTCAACCCGGTGATCTACAACAACCCCGGCGCGTTCAACGACGTCAAGGGCAAGCCGAAGTCGGAGGGCGACGTTCGCGTCGACTACGCCAACGGTGTCGACGCCAGCTCGGGGTTGCTGTACTCGGTGCGCACCTTCAACCAGGACAGCTCGCTGAGCATCAACAAGGGCTGGGACGACGTGACCGGGCTCGGCACGGGTGGGCCGGCCTGGATCGCAGCGCTCGCACCCTGATTCGGTGCCGTCCGGCCGGTGGGTGAGCCCCACCGGCCGGACGGCCGAACCGGTGAACCGGTGGTGAACCGGTGAGCCGAGGCGGGCTTGCGATGCGCAGCGTGACCTATTCGATGGGCGTCTCGCTCGACGGCTACATCGTCGGGCCGGACGGCGACTTCACCTGGACGGTGCCCGGCGATGAGGTCTTTCGCTTCGTCACTGACGAGATCACGACAGGTCGGCGTCTATCTGTTGGGGCGTCGGCTGTACGAGACGATGCTGTACTGGGAGACAGCCGACTCCGACCCATCGCTCGACGACTCGATGCTCGAATGGGCGGCACTGTGGAAGGCGCTGCCCAAAGTGGTCTTCTCCACGACGCTGTCGGCAGTTCAGGGCAACGCGAGGCTGGCCCGTGGTGACGTGGCGGGGGAGATCGAGCGGTTGCGAGCCGAACCGGTGGAGGGCGATATCGCCATCGGCGGTGCGACGCTGGCCGCCGAGGCGGCCGAGTTGGGCCTGATCGATGAGTACCGGGCCAGGGTCTACCCGGTACTGGTTGGCGGCGGCATTCCGTTCTTTCCGCAGCGCGAGCGACGGGTCGATCTGGAACTCGTCGACACCCGCACGTTCAACTCGGGAGTGCTCTACCTCCGCTACCGCGTCGCGCGCTAGGGCCGGCTCGCTGTAGGCCGCGGCGTATATCCACAGGTGTGGTTCAGCTGAACCGCGGCCCGGCCGGTCGGGACGGGTCGTCGCGGCGCCTAACGGTCACTGCCGTTGGCGACGTGGCAGTGGTACCACGTTCCGCTTTGCCGCTCGGATCCTCGGATTGGCCGGCCCGACCGCGACGAACCCTAGGCGGTTGCGGGTGCCGTCGCATGAAGGGTGAAGACGACGTCGCACACCTCGACGTTGGTCTCGCCCGTGACTTGGGCCGAAGAGGGCTGGTCCCGCCGTCATCCTCGATCGGACCCATCCTGGGCGCCATAGAGCGCCGATGGCCGCCCTCTTTGTGGCTGGCCCCGCGTCAAGGATTCGGGACTAGACACCTAGCGCCGCGATGCCTAGACTCCCGAGGTATGGCGTGGTTGACGAGCAACGTGGATTTGATGCTCATGGGAGTGCTGCGTGACGGCCCGGCCCACGGG
Source organism: uncultured Actinomycetes bacterium (assembly GCA_963782965.1). GTDB lineage: Bacteria > Actinomycetota > Actinomycetes > Acidothermales > Acidothermaceae > CAWALV01. Next base: position 123,418 of record CAWALV010000002.1, on the reverse strand, counting down.
TACGCGATCATCGCAGCCTTGCGTGAACGGAGTGCCGGTGAGTTCGATCTGGCGGAGGGCACCATCTATCCCGCGTTGCACCGGCTGGAACAGGCCGGGCTCATCGAAAGCTCGATCGAGTCTGCGCGGGGCCGGCGTCGACGCACGTATACGCTGACGGCGCGCGGCCGCAAGGAGTTCGCATCGCAACGGCGTGCGTGGCAAAGCTACGTCGCTACCATGCAGGCGGTGATCGCATGAGTGAGACCCCGATCGAGGAATACCTCGACGAACTGCTGCGCCGTACCCGGGCGGATGCGCGCACGACGCGGCGACTGCTCGACGAGGCCGGCGACCATTTGCACGCTACGGCGTCCGAACTGGTCGGGGCCGGCATGTCGCGGCAGGCGGCCGAGACCGAGGCCGTACGTCGCTTCGGGCCGGTGGCACCGATCGTGCACGCCACCGCGCGCCGGTCGTTGCGGGCACTGGTTTTGGAGACGTTGCGCGCCGCGGTGTTCTTGGCCGGCTGCGGGCTCGTCGCGGTCGGCATCAGCGGGCTCGTGGCCTTGGTGATGAACGTGTGGGCCGGGCGCTCGTTCGTCGGCGGGGTCACGGTGTTTCCGGGCCAGGGCCCTGGCCCTTCGGTCCAAGAAGTCGCGGACGACGCCGTGGTGCTGCGGGTCATCGCCGGGCTGGTCGGGTTGCTGCTCCTTCTCGGCTACCTGGCGTGGCGGCGGTATGCCGGGCAGCCGTCGCTGTTGCCGGCCGGGCTGGTCGATGCGCTCGGCGCCGCCGCGTTTGCCGCCGGCACTGCTGGGCTCGCGATCGTCTCCGTCGACCAAGCCGCCCAGACCGGCACCCCCGGCGTCGGCTTCCCGCTCAGCGGTGCACTGGTTGCACTTCCGGCGACCGTGTACTTCTGCGTCCGCGCCGCCCGCGCTTTGCTGCAGCCACGAGATCTCGGGTCTGCTCCGGCCGGTGAACCCCTCCCTTCGCGGTGATCAAGCAGGTGTGACCCGACGCGCCGGCGTGGCGCGGTCACACCGGCTTGATCACCGAAGAGGGTGTGCTCCTGGCGCTGCCCGTTGTAGCGGGCCGCAAGGCGGTGGTCGAAGGCGAACGCGTTCCACGCGAAGCGACCACCTGGCTGAAGCGACGCGGCGACGCGTTCGAAGGTACGGCGCCGGTCCTGCCAGGTCGGCAGATGAAGGGGCGCCCGGAACGGGGCGGGTTCGTCGAGTGAGAGGTCGCGCATGTCCTGGCGGCGCAGACCAAGTCGGACGCGCGTTCTTCGGCCTGTTCGAGCATCACCGACGACAGATCCATGCCGATCACGGTCCGGCCGATGGCCGCCGCGACTGGTACCGCGACGCGTCCGTTGCCCACAGCGAGTTCGACAACCGGACCGTCGGTGTGGCACGCGAGGCTGGCGTAGAAAGGGACGTCGCCGGTCATCGGCGCCGACCATTCGTCGTACCTGCGCGAAAATCCTTCGTCCCACACCACGTTGCGAGGCTATGACCACCGACGATGGCCGCCACGTCATTTTCGGATGAGACGGCGGTCATGGGCGTCGCTTGGACGCCGGTGCAGGTGTCAAATCACGATGACGCGGGAGCCCGGAGTAAGCCGATCGGCTCTGCAAGCTCCGCATCGGCAAACCCGTCGCGCCTCGGTTGGCCATTTCAGTATGCGAAGGACGTGAGGCGCCGGGCCACGAGGGCCCGGCGCCTTCACTGTCAGGTTCAGGCTCGGCGACTGCGGGCCCTTCGTGCTGCGAGGGTGATCGACACCGCGATGACGGTGAGCAGCGCAAGCAGGAAGCCGAACCATCCGATCGCACTGACGACTGCGCCGGCGCCGTGGTCGGCGTCACGCCATGGATAGGACAGCGCCAGCAGGACGGGGATGGCGATCAGACCGGTGATCAGGACGCGCTTCATGTCGGGTCTCCTTCTTCGAGGGAATGGCGCTCAGCTCATGTCGGGGAGCTGGCAGGTGCTCGTATCGTCGATGTGAGGACTTTCGCCGTTGCGGATGCGTAACCGGAACCGGACGATGCCGACGACGCCGTCCGCGCCGATGACGTCGAACTGGAAACCCTCCTCCTCGCTGACGGCGTTCCCGGTTATGTCGCGGCCGGGATAGACGACGTGGTCGTAACCGGCACCGACCAGCCGGTACCGGCTGCCGTCGGCGCCGACGAGAGTGACGTCGTCGGCGGTGATGCTGAACCGCACGTGCGCCCGGCCGACGCCGTCGACTGTCGTTGACTCCTGCTGGCGCAGGTAGCCGCCGGCGCCCAGCAACGGGCCCAGGCCTTGGCAGGTGACGACGCCGCTGACGGCCGGCACCAGTTCGGCGGGGCTGGCGGACGCCGGCGCGGCTACGGCGGCTGCGGCTGTGGTGAGAGTGAGTGCGCCGGCCACGGTTGTGATCGCGACGCGGGTAGGGCGGCGGTTGGTTGAGGAGGGGTGTCTGTTCATGGAGGGGACGTTAGGCGAGTTGCGCTCGCCACCGCTTCGGTCGCGGAGTCGAAACGTCGGTACCTACGGGCGGGATCGTCACTCCGCTCCACGCGCCTGGAGGATGAGGGCGATCATCCGAAAGACCGAGGCGGCGGGCCTTATCGGCGCCTACGCTGTGCTGCGTGGGCAGTCTGCTGAACTCGCAGACCTGGGACAGTACCGCTCGGCCGGGGGCTGTCTGGTCCGACCTTGCACTGGCGGCAACGCTCACCCTGACCGGGCAGCTGGAGCTCGCCGCCTCGAGTCAGGCCGGCTGGCACGGGCTGGCGCACGGCGTGCTGCTTCTCGGGCAGACGGCGCCGGTGGTTGCCCGCCGGGTGGCACCGTGCGCCGCGGCCGTCGTCGGTGCCGGCGCACTTGCCGCCGAAGCGCTGACCACTCAGCCGACGAACACCCTGTCCGGGCTCCTCGCCGGCCTTGTGCTGCTCTACAGCCTCGGCCGGCACGCGAGCGGTCCGCGGATGGTCGCGGTCACCGTCTTCGCCGGCGCGGCGCTGAGCCTGCACATGCTGCGGCTGCCCAGCTCTCAGCTCGGCGATCTCGCGTTCGCGGTGATCTTCTCCGCTGCGGCGTGGCTGACCGGCCGGACTCTGCGGCGCCGCGAGCTGGAGCGACACCGCGCTGAGTTGGACGCGCGCTCCGAGCGGGCTGCAGCCGCCGCCGCGTTGGACGCCGCGGTTGCCGCCGAGCGCAGCCGCATTGCGCGCGAGATGCACGACATCGTTGCGCACGGCATGGGTGCCATGGTCGTGCAGGCGGCCGCAGCGGAGCAGTTGCTCGACACCGATCCAGACTCCGCCCGCGGTCCACTCACCACGGTGCGGCAGACGGGACAGGGCGCCCTGGCGGAGATGCGCCGGCTGGTCGGCCTGTTGCGCGACGGCGACATCAGCGATGAGCGCGCGCCGCAGCCAGGTCTCGACCAGCTGCCCACACTCGTCGAGCGACTTCGCGACGCAGGAATGCCTTTGACACTCAGCGTCACCGGCACCCCGGCAGACGTCTCCAGCGGGTTGCAGCTGTGCACTTATCGCATCGTGCAAGAGGCACTGACGAATGCACTCAAACACGCTGACGGTGCAACCACGCAGGTCTCACTTGACTATCGCGCGGACGCTATCGCCCTGCGCGTGCAGAACGCTGGCGGTGTGACGACGGCTGCAGCACTGCTCGACGGCGCGGGACACGGGCTGATCGGTATGCGTGAACGCGTGCGCCTCTATGGCGGCAGTTTCACTGCCGGCGTACAGCAGGATGGCTCCTTCCTCGTTTCCGCCGTCCTGCCCATCCGGTCGTGACACCTCCCATCCGGGTGGTCATTGCCGACGACCAGGCCCTCGTCCGCTCCGGGTTCCGGATGATCCTCGGCACCCAGCCGGACCTCGAAGTCGTCGGCGAGGCCGGCGACGGGCATGCGGCCGTCGAGATGGGCCGTCAGCTCAGGCCCGACGTGCTCTTGATGGACGTCCGCATGCCTGAGCTCGATGGCATCGAGGCCACGCGCAGACTGCTCGCAGACCCAGACATCGTCACTCGAGTGCTGATCCTCACCACCTTCGACGGCGACAGCCATGTCTACGACGCGGTACGCGCCGGCGCGAGCGGATTCCTGCTCAAGAGCGTCAGCCCCGGCCAACTCATGGAGGCCGTCCGGACCGTCGCGGCCGGGGACGCGATCCTGGACCCAACCGTGACCGCGCGACTGCTCGCTGACTTCGCTCGACGCCCGAGCCCCGCCAGCGGGATACCAGCGCCGTTCACCGCCCTGTCACCTCGCGAACTCGACACCGCGCGCTACGTCGCCCAGGGGCTGTCCAATGCCGAAATCGCTCAACAGATGTTCTTGTCCGAACCAACCGTCAAGACCCACGTCGCCGCAGTCCTGACAAAGCTTGGCGTCCGCGATCGCGTACAAGTCGTGGTGCAGTGCTACGAGAGCGGACTCGTCCAACCCGGCGGTCGCGGCAAAGCATAGGCCGCCGCGTCGACGGAACGACGTGCTTGGCACGCCGCCAAAACGAGCGGTAGCCCGTTCCTGCCATGCGGACTCAGGCTGGCGCCCTACCCATCGGTCCATAGCAACAAGAGAGGAGTGCAGCCAGGACGTGGTCAGACGTTCATCTGGACAGGCCCGCCGGTGTAGGAGGCAAGCAGGTCGTGATCGACGACCCGTCCGACAACCCGGTCGAGTTGTTCGAACCGCTGCTCGCCGAAGCAAGGCTCTCGGCTCAGCCCGGGTAGGCGTGCCGGCACCGGGGCACCCGTGCACCTGGCGGGCGCAGGTCAAGGCGGTCCGCTCCTCGACCTGTCGGTAGGGCAATTGGTCCTTCCGCTGTACGGAAGGCCACCTTCTCCTGGCCGGCGTCGCTGCTCACAATGCGGGCAAGAACCTGTCATCCCTTGAAGCCGGAGGGCAGCTGTGAGAACCGAATTCGCGCGCAATCAGTGGTACGTCGCCGCTTACGGATCCGAGGTCGACCGCCGCCTGCTGGCGCGCACGATCTGCGGCGAGCCGGTCGTTTTCTACCGGACGGCGAGTGGTGACGCCGTAGCGCTCGCCGACCGCTGCGTGCACCGGCAATACCGGCTCTCGGCGAGTGCACTCGACGGCGACAACGTCGTGTGCGGCTATCACGGCTTCACCTATGACACCGAGGGCACCTGCGTGCAAGTCCCCGGCCAGCGACGGGTTCCACGCACGGCGCGGGTGAAGAAGTATCCGGTCGTCGAGCAGGATTCGTTCATCTGGATCTGGATCGGTGACGAGGACGCGGCCGACCCGGCTGCTGTGCCGCGGGCGCCCTGGCTCGCCGCCGACGGCTGGACCACCGTGTGCGGCCTCGAGCCGCTCGCCGCCCGCTACGGGCTGCTCGTCGACAACTTGCTCGACCTCTCGCACGAGACCTACCTGCACGGTGGCTACATCGGCACGCCCGAGGTCGCCGAGACGCCGATCACGACCGAGGTCGACGAGGAGCACGGTGTCGTCTTCGTGAGCCGGCACATGAACGACGTCGCCTGCCCGCCGTTCTACGCGAAGTCGACGGGAATCGACGGACGCATCGACCGCTGGCAGGACATCGAATACCACCCGCCGTGCCTCTACCTCTTGCACAGCCGCGTCGCTCCGGTCGGCGTCCAGCCCGGCCCGGACGGCGACGACAGCCGCGCGTTCCACGTCGAGGTCGTCTACGCCATCACCCCGGAAACCGAGACCAGCACGCACGACTTCTGGGCGGTGGCCCGCGACTTCGCCCGCGCCGATCAGGGCGTCTCGGACTTCCTCGCCGAGAGCAACCGCACCGTCGTCCTGCAGGACGTCGCGGCGCTGAACCTGCTCGAGACCGTGATCGCGGCCGAACCTCCCGGCTACCAGGAACTGAGCATCAACATCGATACCGGCGGGCTGGCTGCGCGTCGGATGCTCGCCGCGCAGGTGGCGGCCGGAAGTGAGTCACGGCAGCCGGCAGTGACGGCGACGGGCTGACCGGATGGCCGCCCGCCTCTCCCGCGCGCAACTCCAGGGCGCCACGGTCACGTACCGGGTCGACTGGGTGTTGGGCACCGACCGGCTGCTCGGCCGTTGCTGGTGCGGCGCGCGCCGGCAGGCCGAGGATCCGATCGAGCTGTGGGGATGGCTCACCGATCACCCGCACAGCCATCCGCCCGGCCACCCGCACGACGACGATGACCCTTCGTCGCCGCGCCCGCCCGCCCCGGCAGAACCCGTGCAGCACGGCGCTCGACGCCGCGTGCCTGTTTCGGCGCGGAGCTGACATGGCCGGGACATCGACCATCTCGCGCGCCGATCCCCGCGGCACGACCGAGACCGAAATCGACGTCGTCGTGACGAGCAAGAAGAAGATCGCTGACGATGTCTATGCGCTCACCTTGCGCTCGGCGAACCCGCAATCGCTCACCCTGCCGACGTGGGCGCCGGGCGCGCATATCGATCTGGTGTTGCCGAGCAAGAAGGTGCGGCAGTACTCGCTGTGCGGCGATCCGGCCGACGGCGACGAGTGGCGGCTCGGTGTGCTGCGGGAGCAAGCCGGGCGCGGCGGGTCGGCATACGTCTGCGACGAGTTGGCAGAGGGCACCGTCCTCAGGGCTCGCGGTCCGCGCAACACCTTCGGGTTGACCCCCTCGCCGCGGTACCTGTTCATCGCGGGTGGCGTCGGCATCACGCCGATCCTGCCGATGCTGCGCGCCGCCACCGACGCAGGGGCGTCGTGGCGCCTCGTGTACGGCGGCCGCCGGCGCGGCTCGATGGCGTTCGCCGACGAACTCGCCCAGTACGGGGATCGGGTGCAGCTCTGGCCGCAGGACGAGTGCGGCCTGCTTCCACTCGACGATCTCCTGGCCGAACCCGACGACCAGACCCTCGTCTACTGCTGCGGCCCGGCCCCGCTGCTCGACGCCGTCGAGCAGCGCTGCGCGCAGTGGCCCCGCGGTTCGTTGCGAATGGAACGCTTCGCACCCGTCGTCCGCGCCGATGCCGCCCCCGACCAACCGTTCGAAGTCGAGCTGGCGAGGTGCGGCAAGACGATCTCGGTGCCGCCGGGCACGTCGATCCTGCACGCGGTGGAGGCGGCCGGGGTCGTCGTCCTGTCGTCGTGCCAGGAGGGCACCTGCGGCACCTGCGAGACGGAGGTGCTCGAGGGCACCCCCGACCACCGCGACAGCGTCCTGACGGCCGCCGAGCGCGATGCTTGCGACGTCATGATGATTTGCGTTTCGCGTTCCCGAAGCCCGCGTCTCGTGCTCGACTTGTAGAAGGGCGAGCAGGCGGCGCTGCGGCGCGAGAAGCAGCGGCGGCCGGAGGAGGCGACGTGGCGATTGCTGCGGGTTCGGCGCCGGGGGAGCGGGAAGCGCGGTCGTCGACGGCTCGTGTGTTCCAGCTGCTCGATGTCTTCACCTCCGAGGCGCCCGGCCTGTCGTTGACGGAGATGAGCCGGCGCAGCGGCCTGCCGCTGACGACCGTGCACCGCTTCGCCCACGAGCTGCAACGGCTCGGCGTGCTCGAGGTCGATACCGACGGGCGATACCGGATCGGCTTGCGGTTGTGGGAGATCGCCTCTCACGCCCCGCGCGGAGTGGGCTTGCGCGAGGCGGCTATGCCCTTCCTCGAAGACCTTTACGAGGCGACCCACGAGAACGTGCAGCTCGCCGTCCGCGACGGGCACGACGTCGTCTACATCGAGCACATCGCCGGACGCCGCGCGGTCGGCGTCCTCACCCAGGTGGGACTGCGCTTCCCTTTGCATGCGACCGGTGTCGGCCTGGTGTTGCTTGCCTTCGCCGAGGAGTCGTTGCAGGAGGAGGTGATGGCCGCGCGTCTCACCCGGTTCACACCGAAGACGATCGGTGACGCCGGCGAGCTGCGGCGCATCCTCGCGGAGGTCCGCAAGCTCGGCTTCGCGATCAGCGACCGGCAGGTCACCATGGACGCGTTGTCCGTCGCCGCGCCGGTGAGGGACGCCGAGGACGCCGTCGTGGCTGCGGTGTCCCTCGTCGTCACGGCGAACGTCTCGCCGACCGCGATAGCGCCGGTCGTGGTGGCGGCCGGTCGTGGCATCTCCCGGGTGCTGCGCAACGCCGGCATGATCCTCGAGCGTTAGCATTCGTCGTCCTGGCTGCGCGTTGACCCGGGGCCGGGAAGCGCGCATAGTCCTCTTATGCCATGCGGACACCCGTTCGTGACCCGAACATCGGGGTATGTCGGAGCGGGAGATGGTCAGGCGGGGCGAGGCGTCCTCGACAAGCGGTGGACCAGACGGCGGAGCAGAAGTGGCCGAGCAGGCCGAGGAGGCTGATGAGGGTGGCCCAGGCCAAGGAGGACGGTCGACGACCCGCAGGCGCGGCCCCCGCCGCGTCGAACGGGCGGGCGGTTCGCGGGTCCGACTTCGTGCAGTCGCTTGAGCGGGGCCTTGCGGTCATCCGAGCCTTCGACAGCGCGAACCCGGAGCTGACGCTGAGTGACGTCGCGCGGGCTGCCGGGCTCACCCGGGCGGCTGCCCGGCGCTTTCTGCTCACCCTCATCGATCTCGGCTACGTGCGCACCGAGGGTCGGCTCTTCGCGCTCCGGCCGCGGGTGCTCGAGCTCGGCTACGCCTACCTCTCCAGCCTCAGCCTTCCTGAGCTGGCGCAGCCGCACATGGAGGAACTCGTCGCGCGCATCCACGAGTCGTGTTCGGTGTCGGTGCTCGACGGCAGCGAGGTCGTGTACGTCGCCAGGGTGCCGACGCACCGGATCATGCGGGTGGCGATCAGCGTCGGGACCCGGTTCCCCGCGTTCGCGACGTCGATGGGTCGGGTGCTGCTCGCCGCGCTACCGCCCGAAGAAGCGGAGACGCACTTCCCGCCTGAGGTCGTGCAGCAGTTCACCACGCGTACGGTCACCGACCCGCAGAAGCTGCACGCGTTGCTCACTCGGGTGCGCAGCCAGGGCTACTGCATCGTCGACCAGGAACTCGAGGAGGGCCTGCGCTCGGTCGCCGTTCCGATCCGCGACGGCGACGGCCGGGTGATAGCCGCGATGAACGTGTCGATGCACGTGAGCGCGCGCAACGCCGACCAGATCAAGCGCGATCTGCTGCCGCCACTTCAGGCGACCGTGGCGGAGATCGAGCAGGATCTGCGCAGCGGCACCGGCGTCGTCGCGCCCGCCCGGTGAACGTGTAGTTCCAGGCGGCCGGGCCGATACGGCTGGCCGGTCCGCCTCACCCGCCGGAGAATCGCGGCCGTGCCGCTGCGGCGCCGGCCACCGTCTGCGGGAGAAGCAGCGCTACCAGCAGCAGCAACGGCACGCCCCAGGCGCTGGTGACCGAATGCAGGACGCCGACCAGCAACGGTCCGACCGCAGCCAATAGGTAGCCGATGCCTTGCGCCATGGCGGAAAGCTGCTGGGTGGCTGCCGGCGTCCGGCTGCGTTCGACGACGAACGTGAGCGCGAGCGGGAACGCCATGCCTTGCCCTATTCCGAGCACGATCACGGCCAGGTACGGCAAAGACGTCGGCGAAACGAGCACGAGCAACAGGCCAACTCCGGTGAGGATGGCGGAGAGCAGCACGAGCCATGCCTGACGGCGCATCCGGACGACGAGTGGCGGCACCGTCAGCGCAACCGGCGTCTGCACCGCAGCGCTCAACGACATCAATGCACCGGCGTGTGCGGCACTGAAGCCGTGTTCCTCGAAGAGCGTGGGGAGCCAGTTGAGGATCGCGTAGAACGACAACGACTGCAGGCCGAAGTAGGCGGTCACCGTCCAGGCGACCGGGTCGCGCAGCAGCGCGGACGCCGGTGCTGTCGGGCGGGCGAGGACGAGCTGGCGATGCGGTCCGCGTCGCGCGACGACCCACAGGCCGAGGGCGAGCGCGGCGAGGACGGCCCAGATGCCGAGCGCGGTACGCCAACCGCCACCGATCGCGTCAGCGATCGGCACGCTCAGCCCGGCGCCGACGGCCGCCGAACCGGTCAGCGCCAGCGTGTAGAGGCCCATCATGATGCCGGTGCGCCGCGGATGTTCTGCCTTCACCAGCGCCGGCAGCAGCACGTTGTTGGCGGCGATGCCGGTCGCGGCCAACAGCGTGCCCACGAACAGGGTCGAGGCGTTGGGGCCGACCCGGACGAGCAGGCCGACCAGGAGCAGGGCGGTCAGCCAGCCGATGCTGCGACCGAGCCCAAGCCGCTGCGACAACAACGGCCCCAGCGCGGCGAAGACACCGAAGCAGACGACGGGCAGCGCGCTGAGGACGGCGGTGGAGATGCCCGACAGGTGCAGGTCGCTGCGGATCCAGGGCAACACCGGCCCCACGCTGGCAACCGCGAGCCGGAGGTTCGCGGCGACCAGCAGCGCTGCGAGAACCGGCCAGTACGGGTGGTCGCGACGGGTCATTCGCCGCGCGCCGGGGGCACCGGCGGCGCAGGCTCCGGACCCGTCGGCTCGGGCGGTACGTCGGTTCGCAGGGCATCGGTGGGCACGGCCCCAGTCCCGGTGACCTCAGTCCCGGTGACCCCAGTCCCGGTGACCCCAGTCCCGGTGACCTCAGCCCGGGCGGGATCGGTACGGGCGGGATCGGCCTTCTCGTTCGTCACGTGATAGCCGACGGGGAACAGCCTGACCCCGAAGCGAGCGGCGATGCCCCACAGCCCCTGCCGCATGAACATGGCCATCAGCACCGCGATGGAACCGAGGATGATGAGGTACCACCCGCCGTAGTCGGCCAGGGTGCGTTGGAGCACGAAGAAGACGATGGTGCCCAGGATCGGGCCTTCGAGCGTGCCGATCCCACCGATCAGGACGACGAAGATCATGTACGCCGACCACTGCACGCCGTAGACGCTCTGTGCCTGCACGTTGAGCTGGCTGATGGCGAGCAGGCCGCCCGCTGCGCCTGCGCCGAGGGCGGCCGCGAAGTAGACGGCCCGCTTCGCGCCGTCCACCCGCACGCCGACGGCACGCGCCGCGCCTTCGTTGTCGCGGACAGCCGTCAGCGCCAGCCCGACCCGGCTGCGCAGCAGGAAATAGCCGCCGAGGAGCGCGATGATCGCGACGACGAGCGTGGCCCAGTAGGTGTAGGCACCGAGCACGGTGGGATCGAAACCGTTCAGGCCAGGCACGTTGGTGCCGGTGCCGCCGCCGAGTGCAGAGTCTCGGATGGTGAGCAGGAACAAGACGTCGGCAACGGCCCAGGTGCCGATGGCGAAGTAGCCGCCGCGCAGCCGGAACACCAGCCACGAGATGGGTGCCGAGGCGACCGCGCAGAACACCGCCGCGATAGGAAGCGCGACGAACGGTTCGATCCCGTGCTGGGCGAGCCACAGCACCCCGTATGCACCCAGCCCGATGTAGGCCTGCTGGCCCACCGACACCAGCCCGGCGTAACCGGCGAGCATGTTCCACGTGACGCCGAGTGTCATCAAGATGAAGAAGTCGACGAGCAGGCTGGTGGTGGCCTGCCCGACGCCGTAGGGCAGGTACCCCAGGATTCCGCAGGCAGCCGCCAGCCCGACGAGGGCCAGCCGCGACGTGCGCGTCGAGCGCCGGATCCGCGCCTCCGGCGGCCGCGGCGGCCGCGGCGGTGCTGCGACCGGTGCCTGTGTCATGCCGTTGCCCGCGCCGGGAAGAGACCGTTGGGTCGCACGGCAAGCATCGCGAGGAACACGAGCTGGACGGCGAGTGCGCCGCCGGTCGGACTGACCTGCGCGCCGATCGTCTGCGCGAGGCCGAGCATGCAACCGCCGGCGAGGGTGCCCCACAGCGAGCCGAGCCCGCCCACGATGACGGCCTCGAACGCGTACAGCAGCCAGGTACTGCCCGTCGTCGGGGCGAACTGGGCGTACATGCCGAACGCGAGACCGGCGAGCGCCACGGTGACGAACGCGATACCCGCGGCGATGCCGGTGACGTGGCGGGTGTTCACGCCCGCGACGGACGCCGCTTCGGCGTCGTCGGACACCGCACGGATTCTGGCGACCGATCGAGGTGCGCGCGAGCAGTAGCTGCACCGAGCCGAGCACGACGACGGCGGTGAGGAGGATGCCGAGCCGCAGGTAGGGGACGACGACGCCGTGGGCAGGATGGAACGCGTTCGTGGCGAGCGCCCCGATGCTGAGGGAGTGGCTGTCGGCCGAGAACCCCTCGAGCAGAGCGTTCTGGATGACGACGGAAAGGCCGAACGTCACGAGCAGCGTCGTCAGCGGCCCGGTGTCGAGGCTGCGCTGGAGGACCGTCCGCTGTGCGCCGTAGCCGAACAGCGCGAAGATCGGTGGCACGAAGAGCAGCGCCCACAGTGCGTTCGTGTGCACGCTCGGCAGGATCGCGACCGCGACGTACGCGCCGAGGATCGCGAGGTCGCCGTGCGCGAGGTTGATCACGCCGACGACGCCGAACAGTAGCGACAGGCCGCAGGCGAACAGCGCGAACAGACCGCCCAGCATCAGCCCTTGGACGGTCGCGTTCACCCAGACCATGACGCCACCGCCGATCCCAACCCGAAGTACGCCGCCTCAACCTGTTCGGTGGTGTAGTCGCTCGGCTTGCCCTCGAGCGTCGTCCGGCCTTCGAGTAGGCACTGGAAGCGGCTCGCAACGCGAAGCGCCTGTGCGACGTCCTGCTCGACGACGAGCACGGCCATGTCGGTCTCGAGGAGTGCGGGCACCGTCTCGTAGATGCGCTTGACGACGACCGGTGCGAGCCCGAGGGAGATCTCGTCGAGCAGCAGCACCCGCGGGTTGCCGACGAGTGCGCGGCCGATCGCGACGACCTGCTGCTCACCGCCCGACAGGTGGGCGGTCTGCTCCTTGTAGCGCGCGCGCATCCAGGGGAAGAGCTCGAACACCCGGTCCGGCGTCCAGCTGCCGGAGCGGCCGCCGGCCGCCCCCACCTGGAGGTTCTCCTCCACCGTCATCGAGAGGAAGAGCCGGCGACCCTCGGGCACCAGGGCGATACCGCGCCGCACTCGGCGGTCGGTCGAAAGGCGGGTGATGTCTTCACCGGCCAGCGTGATCGTGCCGGACGCAGGCTTGTGCAGACCGGCCAGCGTGCGTAACAGCGTCGACTTCCCCGCGCCGTTGGCACCGACGACGGCGAGCAGCTCACCGGGTGCGACGGCGAGGCTCACGTCGTGGACGGCGGTGAGCTGCCCGTGGCGGATGGTCAGCTTGTCGGCGACGAGGATCGGTTCGGTCGAGTTCACGGGTTACCGCCGACGGGGTCGTGCGTGGGCGCTGCGTGCCGGCTCGTGACCGGTGGTGCTTGGTTGCCGGCGATCGCCGATTCGGTGCCGAGGAAGAGCTCCTTGACTTCCTGGCGGCCGAGGACCTCGCGCGGGTCGCCGTCGGCGATGAGCCTTCCTAGCGCGAGGCAGATGAGCCGGTCGACAGTCGAAAGCAGGGCACGCACGACGTGTTCGATCCAGACGACGGCAATCCCCTGCGCGTTGATCCGGCGCACGATTGCCACGAGCTCGGCGACTTCGGGGTCGGTCAAGCCACCCGCGACCTCGTCGAGAAGAAGCAGCCGGGGTTGCGTCGACAGCGCGCGGGCGACTTCGAGGCGCTTGCGGGAGAGCAGCCCGAGCTGGCCGGCCATCGTGTTGGCGCGGTCGGCCAGCCCGGTCTGTTCCAATGCCTTCAGGGCGGCATCGACAGCAGCGGCTCGTCGCAGCCCGCCGCCCTGGTGGGCCGCGACGAGCACGTTCTCGAAAACGGTCATGCCGTCGAACGGTCGTGGCACCTGGAACGTGCGGCTGATGCCCAGCCGACAGCGTTCCGCTGTGCCGATTCCGACCATCGAGCGGCCGTCGAACCGGATGTCGCCGGAGTCGACCGGTAGGTCGCCGGAGATCATGCCGAACAGCGAGGTCTTGCCTGCGCCGTTCGGCCCGACGATTCCCAGGGTCGCTCCGGTGTCGACGCTGAACGACAGAGCGTCTGCAACGACGACTTGTCCGAACCGTTTGCTGACGGCGTCGAGTTGTACCAGGGCGGCGTTCGTCATCAGCGCGTTGGATCAGGGGTTGGTCGGCAGCAGATCGCCGGTCACCTTGACGTCGGGGTTCGCGGAGTTGTCGACGATCGCGAGCTCGTAGGGGAACTTGCCTGTCCCCTTCTTCCACTGGACGCCGACCGGCTTCATGATTCCGACGCCGGGCACCGGGCCCCCGCCGAAGTTGAGCGGGCCGCACATGCCGCTGTAGCTCATGTTGCGGAGTTTGTCGGCGACGTCCTTGTGGTCGTGGGGGTCGGAAGCCGCGCTGAACGCGTTGTTGGCCACCTCGAACAGCGAGTAGGTGCTGCCGAGCGACTGCACCCACTGCTTGCCGGTTGCTTGCGTGAAGTTGTCGGCGAGCTGCTGGGCGGTCGTGCCGTCGATCGAGCTCTTGTAGGGCATCGTCGGCGCCCACCACGCGTCGGTGGCGATGTTGATCACGAGGTCGCCGAGCGCGACGACGTCCGCCGGGAAGAGCAACACCTTCGCCACCGTGGCCAGCTTCGGCTTGTAGCCCTGCTGGGCGGCCTGCTTCCAGAAGACGTTGAAGTCCGGCGGGAACGGCCCGTTGAGGTAGATGTCGCACTGCTCGTTCTTGAACTTGGTGATCATCGCCGTGTAGTCGGTCGTGCCATCGGCGTAAGCGCCACCGTCGACTCCGGTGTAGCCCGCGGGCTGCAAGAGCGGTGGCCAGCCGTTGCGGAACGCCTGCCCGTCGGCGTCGTTCGGGAACATCTCCGCGACCTTCTTGTCGTTCGGGATGCGGTCCCACATCGGGATGAACGTCTCCCCGAACTCCTTGAGGCCGAAGAAGAACATCGTCGTGTAGGTGAAGGTCGTGCCCTGCTTCGCGCCGCGACCGAAGTACCACGACTCCCACGGGACGACGGTCGACACGCAGGGGATGCCTTGGGATTCACAAACCGACGCGACCGGGTTCGTAACCTCCGGGGTCGAGGTGACCACGATCATGTCGACCTTGTTGCTCGTGATGAGCTCCTTGGCGACCTGCGAGGCGATGTTCGGGTCGGACTGGCTGTCCTTCACGATGATGTTGACGGGGTAGGTCTTGCCGCCGGACTTGATGCCCTTGCTGAAGGCCGAGGTCTTGCGGACCGTGTCGACGATGTAGTTGTCGGAGACCGAGAAGCCGGCGAGCGGACCGGTCAACGGGCTCACGAAACCGATGGTGATGGTCTTGTTGCCGGAGCCGCCGGAGTTTCCCTTGAGGCCGCTGGAGCACGCGTCGAGCGCCCAGCTGGTACCGAGCAGTGTGGCTCCGGCACCCATGCCGCGGAGCAGCGCTCGCCGCGAAATCAGATGGTCACCCGCAGCGACGCCGCTGCCGGTGGTGTCGTCGGGGGTGTCGCCTGTCATGGCTTGACTCCTGTCCCTGTGGTGCCGTCGGAGTTTCGGGACCGAACGCGAGTGTTCGCTATGCGAAGGGGTGTCCGCATGTTGAATAGACACTCTCAACGCTCCCAGCCGCGCGTGTCAAGGATTCCGCGCTGCGCGACGGCATCGATCTGGTCTCGGGCGGGCTTCCGCGACCGCTTCCCGGGTTCGGGAATCCGAACAAAGGGGACCGGCGCGAGCACGGCTGGCGGGCGCGGCCCGGTCTGGTCGGCCCGAGTGGGCGGCATACGAGGCGACGGCGGCTTACTGCGCGACCCGCCGATCGCGAAGTCGCGTTGGGTGAAGCGGCCCCGCTTGGAGCCTGACTGGCGCAGGCGCCTGTGGGGTTACGAGCGAAGCGGGGGGCCGACGACTCTCGCCCCGAACTCCTCGATGGTGGCGCGCAACTGTGCGGGAGCCGTCGCTGAAACCGGCGGCGGGGGTACGAGCGCAGCGGCCGGCATTCCGGCCTGGACAAAGAACCGCTCGAAGCCGCCGGGCTGGTGGATGTCGAGCACTCGCGCATTCGGTGTTTCGGCGCAGAAGGTGTGCGGCACGCCGTGCGGCCCCACGACGACGTCACCCGCGGTTGCCACGAACTCGTCGTCGCCGACGGCGAACCGGAACCGGCCCTGCAGCACGTACCAGATTTCGTCGTGCTCAGCATGAACGTGCCGGGGCGGCCCCGAGCCTTCGCGCTCCCAGATTTCGACGGCGGAGGCGACACTGCCGTCACCGGACGTCGGCTTGATCGTGACGAGCGAGCCGGCAACCCAGATCGCACCGGTCCAGGCGGCTGGGTCACGGCCCGTGAACGCAAGCAGCCGCGAAGCGATGTCGGAAGCGTCGGTCGCGACCTCCGGCCCGAACGCGTGGCCGCGCGAGTGCGGCACTCGCACGCGCGCGGTCTGCATTGCCCGATCGGCCAGGTCGTCCGGCAGCGCGGCCGGCACACCGAGAGCTGCCGCGAGGTCCCATCCGTGCACCAAGGAATCCAGCTGGTTCATTGCGACGACGAGCTCGGCCGGGAAATCGCCGAAGGGCAACGTCAATGTGGCGCTGTGATCGGTGAACGCCGACCAGGCCGCGAGGTTCCGCCGTACCGCCGAGTCGTATCGCTCCAGCGGTGACGCGCCCGTCTCGGGCGAGAACGGCGGCGCGCCGGCAGCGGTGCCGAACATCGCGATGGCGCCGACAATGTGGTCGAACAGGTCACCGACGGTCCACTCCGAACACGGGGTCGGGCGGTCGAGCAGGCGGCCGTCGAGAAGTGCAACTGGTGTGCGGGTCGCGTCGTAGGTGTGGGCCAGCAGGTCCGGAAAGTCGCTCATCGTTGCGCCCCTCGCTTCTCCTCTTCGGTTACGCCAGATGTACCACTAGAGTGCACTCTAGTTGATACTCTATCGGTATGCCAATGTCAACAGCGAGGCGGGCGAAGGCGCAGGAGACCCGGCGCGGGATATGCGCCGCGGCGAAGGAGCTCTTTCTGGCGCGTGGCTACGCCGCCACGACCATCGCCGAGATTGCGAAAGCGGCGGGCGTCGCGCATCAAACCGTCTACTTCATCTTCGGTTCCAAGGCCGCCCTGCTCGCCGCAATCATGGACCTGGAAATCGTCGGCGACTCCGAACCCGTCTCCCTGCTGGAACGCCCACAGGTGAAGAGCTTGCCGGCCATCACGCCGGCCGCGCGCCGGCTCGAGCACATCGTCCACGTTGCCGCCGACGTCACCGAGCGGCTCGCCCCGCTGTACGAGATCGTGCGCAGCGGAGCGGCCGAGGGTGAAGTCGGTGAGTTGCTCGACCGGCACGAAGAACAACGCTGGCACAGCCTGCGCGCGATGGTGGCAGAGCTCGAAGGCAGCCTCGCCGACGGCGTCAGCATCGAAGACGCCGCCGATCGCTTGTATGTCCTACTGAGCCACGAGACCTACTGGCTGCTCGTCCATCGGCGAGGCTGGGCGCACGAACGGTGGCGGCACTTCGCAACCACGGAGTCGGCCCACCAGCTGCTTTGAGTACGGCCTTGCCCTGAGCCGGTGACTAGCTCTCGAAGCCGGGCAACGGCAGGCCGACGTAGTTCTCGGCGAGCGATCTGGCCGCGGCCGCTGAGGTGGCGACGTAGTGCAGCCGCGAGAGCTGCCGCATGTTCTCGAACTCGTCGTCGTGGCGATGGAGCAGCGCCGTCATGAAGTTGGAGAAATCCTGCGCACGCCACACGCGACGCAGGGCGGCGTCCGAATAGCTGTCGAGCCCGGTCGTCGAGCCGGTGCGGAACCAGTCGACCAGCGCCGGGGCAAGCAGCGCGACGTCGGCCATGGCCAGGTTGAGGCCCTTCGCGCCGGTGGGCGGCACGATGTGCGCAGCGTCGCCGGCCAGGAAGAGCCGGCCGAAACGCATCGGCTCGGCGACGAAGCTGCGCATCGTGGTGATGCCCTTCTCCAGGATCGGGCCTTCGTGCAACGCCCAACCGGCGGCGGTGAGCCGGGCATGCAGCTCGTCCCAGATCCGCGAGTCGGGCCACGCGTCCAGCTCGTCGTCCGGTGAACACTGCACGTAGAGCCGGCTGATGTCTGGTGAGCGCAGGCTGTGCAGGGCGAACCCGCGCTCGTGCCGGGCGTAGATGAGTTCGTCGGTCGACGGGGCGACCGCCGCCAGGATGCCGAGCCAGCCGAACGGGTAACTGCGTTCGAACACGTGCAGTGAACTGGGCGGGATCGCGCTCCGGCAGACGCCATGAAACCCGTCGCAGCCGGCGACGACGTCGCACTCGAGCGTTTCCTGGCGCCCGTCGACCGTGAAGCAGACCCGCGGCCGATCCGACGCGATGTCGTCGACCGACGCGCATTCGGCTTCGAAGAACAGCGGCGCGCCCGCGCCGAGCCGAGCCTCGATGAGGTCCTTCACGACCTCCTGCTGGCCGTAGACGGTGATCGACCGACCGGTCAGGTCGGTCATCGCGATGCGATGGCCCGCCTCCCCGAAGCGCAGCTCGATCCCGTGGTGGATCAACCCCTCGCGGTCGAGGCGCGCACCGACGCCGGTCGACCGCAGCAGCGTCGTCGTCCCCTCTTCGAGGACGCCGGCCCGCACCCGCGTCTCGACGTAGTCCCGGGTGCGCGACTCCAAGACCACGTTGTCGATGCCGGCGCGGTTGAGCAGGTGTCCGAGCGTGAGACCGGCGGGTCCCGCGCCGACGATGGCGACCTGGGTGCGCATGCTCACGGCCGGCGTGCCCGCCTAGAACGGGTACGCGGGGATCTCGGTGCGGATCGTCACCCATTGGGTTTCGGTGAACGCGTCGATGTTCGCGCTCGCGCCGCCGAAGCGGCTGCCGGTGCCGGAGTTGCGGGTGCCGCCGAAAGGAATCTGAGCCTCGTCGCTGACCGTCTGGTCGTTGATGTGCACGATGCCGGTCGGGATGAGGTCGGCGATGGCGAGGCCCTTGAGCGGGTCGCGGGTCAAGATGCCCAGCGAAAGCCCGTAGTCGGACGCCGCCGCGAGTTCGGCCGCCTCCTCGACGGTCGAGAAGCGCATCACCGGGGCGACCGGGCCGAACACCTCGTTGGCGTAGGCGGGGGTGTCCTTGTGCACGTCGGTCAGCACCGTCGGCCGGTAGAACAACCCCTCGTAGGTACCACCCGCGGCGAGCTTGGCACCGGCGTCGACGCTGCTCGTCACCAGCTCGTGAATCTTGTCGCGCTGACTCGCGTCGATGATCGGCCCGAGGGCAACCTGCTCGCGGGCCGGGTCTCCGACGGGCAGCGCCGCCGCCTTCGCGGCGAGGATCTCGATGTAGGCGTCGGCGATCTTCTCGTGGACGATGTGGCGGCCGGTCGTCATGCAGATCTGCCCTTGGTGCAGGAACGACCCGAACGCGCCGGCCGATGCGGCCCGCTCGACATCGACGTCGTCCAAGATGACCATCGCCGAGTTGCCGCCGAGCTCGAGGTGCACGCGCTTGAGGTGCCGGGCACCCAGCTCGCCGACCTTGCGCCCGGCGGCGGTGGAGCCGGTGAACGAGATGACGCTCACGTGCGGATCGGCGACCAGTGCCTCGCCGGCATCGACACCACCAGGAAGCACGTGCAGGACGCCGGGTGGCAGGCCGGCCTCCTCGAAGATGCGCGCGAAGCTGACGCCGCCGGAGACTGCGGTGCGCGGGTCCGGCTTGAAGACGACGGCGTTGCCGAGCGCGAGCGCGGGTGCGACCGAGCGAATGCCGAGAATCATCGCCACGTTGAAGGGCGCGATGACTCCGACTACACCGGCCGGCACCTTGCGCGCGAAGCTCAACCGGGGCTGCTCGCTCGGCAACAGGGAGCCAAGCGGTTGCGACGGCAGCGTCGCAGCCTCGTACAACTCTTGGGCGGTGACGTGGGTCTCGAGGCCGGCCTTGGGTGGGATCGAGCCGGCTTCGCGGATGATCCACCAGTGCAACTCGTCGAGATTGGCCATCACGATGTCGCCTGCGCGGCGCATGATCGCCGCGCGCTCCTGGAAGGGGGTCGCGGCCCAGGCCCGCTGGGCCTTCGCTGCTGCTGCGGCGGCGGTGGCGATGTCGGCCGCGTTCGCGACGCCGACGGTGCCGAGCTTCGCGCCGGTCGCCGGTTCGATCACGTCACGGACGCCGCCGGTCGATTCGCGCCAGCCGTCGGAGTAGACCATTCCCGACCACAGGGATTCATCGAGCAGACCCATCGCCGTCTCCTTGGCGTGCAGACGCGGCAGCCCCGCGTGAGGACTGGTGTTCGTCATGAGAACGAACGTTCAGATACTGAACGTAGCTGCGAGGTTTGGGCCTCGTCAACGGCTCGTCTTGACCGCCCACAGAGGCAGCCGTTACCGTTCGCTTTGAGCACGAGAGTACGCATGACGAACTAGGGCATCGGATCGGGCTTCAGTTGCAAGGAGCGATCGACGCCGAGGGGAGACCCCACGGATGGCGGATCCATTGCTGGCGCGCGGCTGATCATGGCTGAGGGCGCCACGGTGATTCCTCTCGACGAGGCGATCGCCACGCTGGTTCACGACGGCGACGTCGTCGCGCTCGAGGGTTTCACCCACCTCATCCCGTTCGCCGCCGGCCACGAGATCATGCGTCAGGGCCGCCGCAACCTCACCTTGGTCCGGATGACACCCGACCTCATCTACGACCAGCTCATCGGTGCCGGGTGCGCGACGAAGCTGATCTTCTCCTGGGGCGGCAACCCCGGCGTCGGCTCGCTGCACCGCTTGCGCGACGCGGTCGAGAACAACTGGCCCGGCCCACTCGAGCTCGAAGAACACAGCCACGCCGGGATGGCGAACCGCTACGTCGCCGGAGCCTCGGGGTTGCCGTTCGCGATCCTGCGCGGCTACAGCGGGACAGACCTGCCCGACCGAACGGCCAACATCAAGCCGGTGACGTGCCCCTTCACCGGGGAGGTCCTGGCGGCGGTTCCGGCCTTGCGGCCCGACGTCACGATCATTCACGCGCAACGCGCCGACGCGGCCGGCAACGTGCAGATGTGGGGCATCACCGGCGTCCAGAAGGAAGCGGTTCTCGCCGCGCAACGCTCGCTCGTGACGGTCGAGGAGCTCGTCGACGAGCTGACCGCGGTGCCCGGACAGGTGGTCTTGCCGACGTGGGCGGTGACCGCCATCTCCGTCGTCCCCGGCGGCGCGCACCCGTCCTACGCGCAGGGGTACTCCGAGCGCGACAACGACTACTACGTGGGTTGGGACCCGATCGGGCGTGACCGCGAGCGTTTTCAGGAATGGGTGGAGACACACGTCATGAGCGGGGCAACCAACACCGCGCAGCCGGGGGTGACTCGATGAGCGCCGCTGGGCAACCGCAGGCCACGGAAGGCGAGTGGTCGGCCGACGAGATGATGACGGTCGCGGCGGCCCGCCAGCTGCGCAGCGGGCTCACCTGCTTCGTCGGTATCGGCCTGCCGAGCACGGCGGCCAACCTGGCCCGGACGACGCATGCACCCGGCCTGGTGCTCATCTACGAGTCGGGTTGCCTGGGTGCCAAGCCCACTCGCCTGCCGCTTTCCATCGGCGACGGAGTACTCGCCGACACCGCAGACGCGGTGGTCAGCGTGCCGGAGGTCTTCAACTACTGGTTGCAGCCCGGTCGGGTCGACGTCGGGTTCCTCGGTGCCGCCCAGCTGGATCGCTTCGCCAACATCAACACCACGGTGATCGGCGACGACTACGACCGACCGAAGGTCCGGCTGCCCGGTGCGGGCGGCGCGCCGGAGATCGCAGCTTCCTGCGGGGAGGTCATCGTGATCGTCCGCCAGACGCGGCGTACGTTCGTCGAACGGGTCGACTTCATCACTTCCGTCGGCTTCGGCGCCGGCCCCGGCGATCGCGAGCGGCTCGGGTTGCGCGGCGCCGGCCCGCGCATGGTGATCACCGATCTCGGCATCCTCGAGCCCGATCCACGCACCAAGGAGTTGACGCTGACTCACCTGCATCCCGGCGCGACGGTGGACGACGCGCGTGCTGCGACCGGCTGGCCGCTGGCGGTCTCCGACATCGTCGCCACGACGCAGGCACCGACCGAGCACGAGCTCCTCACGTTGCGCCGGCTCGAAGCAACGAAATCGGCCGTGGTGCAGTGACGCCGTGACTGCCATGACTGCCATGACTGCCATGACTGAGGTCTACATCGTCGACGCCGTCCGCACGCCGGTAGGCAAGTACGGCGGCGCACTGGCCGGCGTCCGGCCCGACGACCTCGCTGCTGCCGCCATCTCGGGTCTGCTGGCGCGCTCGCCCGGCTTGGACCCGGCCACGATCGACGACGTCTTGCTGGGCGATGCGAACGGCGCCGGCGAAGACAACCGCAATGTCGCGCGGATGGCGGCACTGCTTGCGGGTCTGCCGCCGAGCGTGCCGGGCGCGACGGTCAACCGGCTCTGCGGTTCCGGCCTCGAAGCCGTCATCGAGGCGTCCCGGGCGATAGCCGTCGGCGACGCCTCTGTCTGCATCGCCGGTGGCGTCGAGTCGATGACGCGCGCGCCATGGGTCGTGCTCAAGCCGCAGGCTGCATTCCCCCGCGGGCACCAGGAGATGTATTCGACGACGCTGGGTTGGCGCATGGTCAACCCGCGGATGCCGGTCGAATGGACCGTGGCGCTCGGAGAGGGTGCCGAGATTCTCGCCGACCGGTACCACATCTCCCGCGAGGCGCAGGACGCGTTCGCGCTGCGGAGTCACCAGCGCGCGGCGAATGCCTGGAAAGACGGGGTTTTCGACGACGAGATCGTGCAAGTCGCCGGCGTCGAACTCGAGCGCGACGAGTCGATCCGGGCCGACACCTCTCTCGAGGCGCTCGGCCGGTTGAAGCCCGCGTTCCGTGCAGACGGCACGGTGACGGCCGGCAACTCCTCGCCGCTGAACGACGGCGCGTCGGCGCTGCTTCTCGCCGGCGCTGCGGGCGTGGCGAACGCCGGCAGTGAGCCGCTCGCACGCATCGTGTCGCGCGCGTCGCACGCCGTGGAGCCGCCCCTCTTCGGTATCGCGCCGGTGCAGGCCGCCCACCGCGCATTGGAACGCGCCGGCATCACATGGGACGACCTTCGCGTCGTCGAACTCAACGAGGCGTTCGCTGCGCAGTCGCTGGCCTGCCTCGCAGAATGGCCCGATCTCGACCCGGAGATCGTCAACGTCAACGGCGGAGCGATCGCCATCGGCCACGCTTTGGGATCGTCGGGTTCGCGCATCCTCGCCACGCTGGTGCATGAGTTGCGCCGTCGCGGTGGCGGGTACGGGCTCGCCGCGATCTGCATCGGCGTGGGTCAAGGCCTCGCGGTGGTGGTGCAGGCGTGAGCAGGCGACGAGCAGGAGGAGTGCACGGATGACCGAGGAGATGGTGCTGCCGGGCTATCGCAGGGAACCCGGCGTGCACCCGCCGAACCTGTCACCGGACTATCGCAGCACCCTTACGCGCGCCCCGAGCCGCCCACCGATCGTGCTGCCCCACATGCTCACCGAGATAACCGGACCACTTCTCGGTAACGGCCCGGTCTCGCCGTACGACAACGACCTCACCCGCCAGCAGGGCGGCGAGGCGATCGGGCAACGCATCCTCGTGCAGGGCCGGGTGCTGGATGCCGATGGCCGGCCGGTGCCCGACGCGCTCGTCGAGATCTGGCAGGCCAACGCGGCCGGGCGTTACCGCCACCACGTCGACACCTGGCCGGCCCCGCTCGACCCGAACTTCGCCGGTGCAGGGCGCACGGTGACCGGGGCAGACGGCAGCTACCAGTTCACGACCATCAAGCCGGGCGCGTATCCGTGGAAGAACAACCCGAACGCGTGGCGGCCGTCGCACATCCACTTCTCGTTGTTCGGCCGTTCGTTCGTGCAACGACTCGTCACGCAGATGTACTTTCCTGACGACCCGCTCTTCTTCCAAGACCCGATCTTCAACTCGGTGCGCGACGAGAAAGCGCGCCAGCGAATGGTTTCCACCTACGACCACTCGACCACCAAGGAAGAGTGGGCGCTCGGCTTCCGCTTCGACATCGTGCTGCGCGGCCGCGAGGCCACGCCCTTCGAGAGCGCCTCATGACCGGCCCGCTCGGGCTCACGCCGTCGCAGACCGTCGGGCCCTTCCTGCATATCGGGCTGAGCTGGCCGACCGGGCCCGACGTCGTCCCGAGCGGAACTCCGGGAGCGATCGTCATCTCGGGTTGCCTCTACGACGGCGAGGGCGTGCCGGTCCTCGATGGCGTGGTCGAGACGTGGCAGGCCGACGCCGCAGGCCGGTTCACCCATCCCGACGATCCGCGCGGAACCGTGAATCCGGTGCCCGACGGCTTTCGCGGTCTCGGCCGGTCCGACACCACCGATGACGGCTGCTTCCGCATCGTCACGGTGAAACCGGGCCGGCTACCGGCGCCGGGCGGGGCGATGCAGGCGCCGCACATCGACGTCTCGGTCTTCGCTCGCGGGCTCCTCGACCGCGTCGTCACCCGCATCTACTTTCCCGACGAGGACGCCGCCAACGCCGCCGATCCGGTGCTCGCGGCGATCGACGACGAACGGCTGCGCGAAACCCTGGTCGCGGTGCCGGTCGGTGGAGAAGATGGGCACCTGCGGTTCGACATCCACCTCCAGGGAGAGCATGAGACGGCATTCTTCGACGTCTGAGGGGCTGCTCGCGCCGCTGTTCACCGCCCGCGACGTCGAAAGCGAGCTTTCAGACGACGCGTTGCTGCAAGCGCTGCTCGACACCGAAGCGGCCTTGGCGGGAGCGGCGGCGGAGGCCGGCGTCGTCCCGGCTGAGGCGGCCGACGCGATCGCGCGCGCCTGCCGGGCCGAACTGTTCGACGTCGGTGAGTTGGGCCGCTCGGCCGACAGCAGCGGCAACCCGGTGGTGCCGCTGGTGCAGGCGCTGACCGCTGCGGTCGACGAAGCCGCCCAGCCGTGGGTGCACTTCGGGACGACGAGCCAAGACGTCCTCGATACCGCGTTGATGTTGCTCGTCGTCAGGGCCGCCGAACCGATCGGTGCACGGCTCGGCGAAGCGGCCGACGTCTGTGCCGAGCTCGTCGCAGAGCACCGAGACACCGTGATGGTGGCCAGAACGCTGGGCCAGCAGGCGGGGCCGACGACGTTCGGCGCGAAGGCGGCCGGCTGGCTCTCCGGCTTGGACGCCGCCCATCGCCGCCTCACCGGCAGGGTGCGCGCGTGCGCTGCGGTTCAGCTCGGTGGCTCGGCCGGCACGCTCGCCGGTTACGGCTCGGCCGGTCCGGCGGTCACGGCCGCACTGGCTCGCCGGCTCGCGCTGGTCGACCCCGGCCTGCCGTGGCACACCGACCGCCGGCGCCTGCTCGAGATCGCCGACGCCGTCGCAGCCGTCGGCCCGGCAACCGCAAAGGTCGCCGTCGACGTCACGCTCATGGCGCAAAGCGAGATAGCCGAGGTCCGCGAAGGCGGCGAGGGGCACGGCAGCTCGTCGGCGATGCCGCACAAGCGAAACCCCGTGCATGCCGTTCTCGTCTCGGCGGGTGCCGCACGGCTGCCGGGGCTGCTCGCCACGATGCACAGCGTTGCGGTGCACGAGCACGAACGCGCGACCGGCGCATGGCACGCCGAGTGGGAAACGTTGCGAGAGCTGCTCTCTCTCTCAGGCGGTCTCGCCGAGCGCAGTTGCCGGTTGTTGCGTGGGCTGGACGTCGACCGGGCACGGATGCGGGCCAACCTCGACGCAGCAGGTGACGCCGTACTTGCCGAGGCGTTGGCGAACCGGCTGCTTCCCGTACTCGGCCGGGCAACCGCACACCACGTCGTCCGCGGCTGCCTTGCCGAGGCCGACCGACGCGGGACGACGTTGCGCGCGGCCGCGCTCGCCGACGACCAGGTGCGTGGCGTGCTGAGTGCCGAGGCGATCGACGAGGCGTTCGATCCGCTCGGCTGGCTGGGCTCGGTGCCGCTCTTCATCGATCGTGCACTGGCCGCCCATCGCGAGGCGGACCGATGACGTTGCACGCGGTGGTCGATGGTCCGGCTGATGCTCCGCCGTTGGTGCTCGGGCCGTCGCTGGGCACCACGACGGCGATGTGGGAGCCGCAGCTTGCTGCGCTGGCTGCCCGGTTTCGCGTCGTCCGCTTCGACCATCCGGGGCACGGTGGTTCCTCGAGTGATCCGTTGTCGAAGAGCGTCGGCGACATCGGCGCGCGGCTGCTGGAGACGATGGACCAGCTCGGCAT
The DNA here is from genome assembly GCA_963782965.1 of uncultured Actinomycetes bacterium. Taxonomy (GTDB): domain Bacteria; phylum Actinomycetota; class Actinomycetes; order Acidothermales; family Acidothermaceae; genus CAWALV01. The sequence continues at coordinate 97,307 of CAWALV010000002.1, read as the reverse complement.
CACCCGCGCTTCGTACGCCGGGCTCTCGCTCGGCGGCATGGTCGGCATGTGGCTGGCCGCGAACGCACCGGAGCGCGTCGACCGGCTCGCACTGCTGTGCACATCGGCAAAGCTCGGCACCGCGCAGTACTGGCAGCATCGTGCCGCGACGATTCGAGCCGACGGTATGGGCGCGGTGGTCGACGCCGTGACCGAGCGGTGGTTCACGCCGCAATTCCACGAGAGCGAGTTGAAGGTTTGTGAGCGGTACCGCCGGCTGTTCTGCACGATCGACGTCGCCGGGTACGCCGCCTGCTGCGAAGCGATCGCGGTGATGGATCTGCGGGAGGACCTCGCTGCGATCAGCGCCACGACGCTGGTTGTCGCGGGTGCAGATGACACTGCAACGCCGCCCGAACACGGCGAACTCATCGCCGCGGCCATCCCGCGCGCCAACCTGCATGTCGTCGCGAATGCGGCGCATCTGGCGAACGTCGAGCAGCCCGCCGAGGTCGGGGCGCTCTTGGTCGCGCACTTCACCGCCGAAGGAGACTGATGGACGACGAAGATCGACGCGTGGCCGGCATGCGCATCCGCCGGGAGGTTCTCGGCGACGAGCACGTCGACCGTGCGGTGGCCTCGACCACGCGTTTCACCGCCGACTTCCAGGACCTCCTCACCCGTTACGCCTGGGGCGATGTCTGGGCCCGGCCCGGGCTCGACCGCCGCACCCGCAGTTGCATCACGCTCGCCATGCTCGCGTCGCTGCACCACGACGAGGAGGTCGCGATGCATGTACGGGCCGCGCTGCGCAACGGAGTGACCGCCGACGAGATCGGCGAGGTGCTGTTGCAGGTCGCGGTCTACGCCGGCGTGCCCGCGGCGAATCGCGCGTTCCGCATCGCGCAGTCGGTTCTGCAAGCAGATGAGTCGAAGAGTGGTCCAGCGACCAGCGAGGAGAAGCACCATGCGTAACGAGCCGCCCTTTCGGGCCGACCACGTCGGCAGTCTGCTGCGCCCCAAGAGCCTGCTACTAGCCCGCGAAGAACACGCAGCGGGCCGGTTGAGTGGCGAGGAGTTACGCGCGGTGGAGGACGCCGCGATTCGCGACGTCGTCGCGATGCAGGAAGGTGTCGGCCTGCAATCGGCTACTGATGGGGAGTTCCGCCGCACCTCCTGGCACATGGACTTCATCTACGCGCTCGGTGGAATCTCCCGCACCGACGAGAAGATCACGGTCCACTTCGAAAACGAGTCGGGCAACCTCGACTTCGAGGCTGCTGCACTGAAGGTCCACGATCGGGTTCGGCTCGAGAACACCATCTTCGGCGAGGCGTTCACGTTCTTGAAGGAACACGTGACGACGGCCACGCCGAAGCTCACGATCCCGTCACCCAGCATGGTCCACTACCGCGGAGGCCAGGCGGCGATCGACCGAACGGTGTACCCCGATCTCGAGGAGTTCTGGGCCGACCTCGTCGTCGCATACGCAACGGAGGTGCAACGGCTCGGTGAGCTGGGCGTCACCTACCTTCAGCTCGATGACACCAGCCTCGCTTATCTCAACGACCCACGGCAGCGAGAAATGATCGCGGCGCAAGGGGCCGACTCCGAACACCTGCACGAGCGCTACATCCGCAACATCAACGCGGTGCTCGAACGCAAGCCTGCGGGCATGCGGGTGACGACGCACATGTGCCGGGGCAACTTCCGTTCCTCCTGGACCGCTTCCGGCGGCTACGACTTCGTCGCCGAGGCCCTCTTCACCCAGCTCGGGGTCGACGGCTTCTTCCTGGAGTACGACGACGCTCGCTCGGGCGACTTCTCGCCGCTGCGGTTCGTTCCTCCGGACAAGATGGTCGTGCTCGGCCTGGTGACCACGAAGCGTGGCGCACTCGAGAGCAAGGACGACCTCAAGCGGCGTATCGACGAAGCAAGCAAGTACGTGCCTCTCGAACAGATTTGCCTGTCGCCACAGTGCGGGTTCTCCTCCACCGTCGAGGGCAATGCGCTGACCTACGACGAGGAGGTCGCCAAGCTTCGCCTCATTGCCGAGACGGCGCAGGAGGTTTGGGGCTGACGGAACTTGCCGGGCCGGCTCAGCGGCTGCTGCGCTCGTCGTGCGACTTCGCCACGTAGGCTCAGACTCCGGGACGCCGAACGACGAGAACGTTCGGTAGCCGGCAGCTGACGCGAAGGACACGGGGACCGCAATGACCTACCGCCAGTCGCCCATCGACGGCGGCTACCGCAACACGAGGTGGCGCACCTATCTGGCACTCAGCGTGGCTTCGATGGTCGCCGTTGCAGCCGTCCTGGTCTACGTGTGGCACCCGTGGTCGAACAGTCGCAGCAGTGGCGGCGGGTCGACCGGTGGCAGCGCGGCGGCGGCGTCGAGCGCGGCAGACGCCAAGCGCGTGGCGCAGCAATTCGCGGCAGCCTGGCAGAGCAACGACTTCTCCGGCGTGCCGTTCGCACCTCCTGCTGGCGGCGCCGCGACGGCGGGATCCGCGGCTCCGGCGCGAACGGGCGCCGACGTGCAGGCTTCCTTCGACTCGATCACGAAGGGGTTGCACGCGGTGTCGGTGCAGGCCACCGTCGCCGGCGTGCAGCCGCTTCCGGGGAACGCGAATGGCGACCAGGCGGTGCTCGAGATCGACTGGCATCTGCCCGGTGGGTCGCAGTGGAAGTACAGGACCGGCGCCGAACTGCTTCGCACGAACGATCAGTGGTCGGTGCGTTGGGATCCCGCCGTCGTCCAGCCCAAGTTGGCTGCGGGCGACGCGCTGCGCTACACAGGAATCCCCGCTCATCGCGGGACGATCCTCGACGGCGCCGGCAAGCCGTTGTTCACTGACCAGCCGGTCGTCGCGATCGGGGTCGAACCGTCGAAGACGCCAGATGCTTCCGCAACGGCGTCGAAACTCGGAGACGTCCTGCACATCGACGCGGCCGGATTGCTCGCTCGGATCAAGGCCGCCAAGGCTGACCAGTTCGTCGACGTCATCACGTTGCGCCAGGGCGACTACGCGAAGGTCGCCGATGCGGTGACCGCCGTGCCCGGCGTCGTCCTGCAGCACAACACCATGCAGCTCAGCCCGACGCACGATTTCGCCCGGGCCCTGCTCGGCACGGTGGGGCCGGTGACGAAGGAGATCGTCGATTCGTCGGGCGGCCGATACGTCGCCGGTGACGTCGCCGGGCTCTCGGGCCTGCAGCGCGAGTTCGACGGCCTCCTCGCGGGTACGCCCGGATACCGGATCGACATCGTGCACCCGTCTGCGAACGGCAGCACGCCGTTGCCGACACCGATCATCAGCCTTGACCCGAAGGACGGCGGCGCGCTGCGAACCACGCTCGACCAACGGGTCCAGGAGGCCGCCGACGGGGCGCTCGGTTCCGTGACCGATCAGCCGACCGCCCTCGTGGCGATCCAGGTATCGACGGGCAAGGTCCTCGCTGTCGCCAACGGCCCGGCCGGTGGCAGCTACGACACCGCACTGCTCGGACAGACGCCGCCCGGCTCCGCGTTCAAGGTGGTGACCACGCTCGCTCTGCTGGAGCGCGGACTCGACGTGAACGCCCCCGTCGCGTGCCCACCCATCGTCGTCGTCCAGGGCAAGACCTTCCACAACTTCGAAGGCGAGCAGTTGGGCGACCCGCCGTTCCACACCGATTTCGCGCGCTCTTGCAACACGGCGTTCATCGGCTTGTCGAGCAAGGTCGGCGGCTCGGCGTTGCCCGACGCCGCTCGTGCACTCGGTATCGGCGCCTGCTGGTCGGTCGGCACGCCTGCATTCCACGGGCAGGTGCCGCAACCGGCGCAACCGGTCGATCTCGCGGCGACGGCGTTCGGGCAGGGCGATACCCAGGTGAGCCCGATCAGCCTGGCGGTGGCAGCGACGAGCGTTGCGCGCGGGAGCTTCCTGCCGCCCCGTCTGGTGCTCAACGGCAAAGCGGCCGACTGTTCCAGTCCCCTCGGGGTGGCGAGCGGCCCCGCGACGCCCGCTGCCTCCCCCGCGACGGCCGCCTCGGCGTCGTCCGCAGCCCCCGCCTCGCCGTCAGCAAAGCCATTGCCGCCCGGGCCGATCCGGCAGCTGCGGTCGCTGATGCGGGAGGTGGTGACGGCCGGCACTGCGCCGGTGCTCGCGCACGTGCCGGGCGCTCCCGTCATGGCCAAGACGGGAACGGCGGAGTACGGCGGTGGCGCCAAGCCGAAGACGCACGCGTGGTTGATCGGTTACCAGGGCGACATCGCGTTCGCGGTATACGCCCAGGACGGCGTCGGCGGCACCACGGCAGCGCCGCTCGCTGCGGCCTTCTTGAAGAACCTGGCGGGTAAGTAGGGCCTCGGGGCTGTCATTTGCGTGTGGGCGGGTAAGACCTCTGCATGAGAATCAGCCACATACCGACGCGCCTCGTCAGCGGGGCCTTCCTCGTCAACTCAGGGATCAACAAGCTCACAGCCGACGACGACGCGGCCAAGCGCATACACGGCATGGCCGGCCAGGTGTACCCGTTCACCCAGAACCTCGATCCGAACACCTTCACCAAGGCGCTCGGTGCGGGAGAAGTCGCGCTCGGGGGCGCACTCCTGATGCCGTTCGTGCCGTCGTGGCTCGCCGGTGCCGGCCTGACCGCGTTCTCCGGCGGATTGGTCGGGCTCTACCTGAAGACGCCAGGGATGACGAAGGAGGACGGTATCCGGCCGACGAGTCAGGGCACGGCACTCGCCAAGGATTCCTGGCTGCTCGGCATCGGCCTGAACCTCTTGATCCACGGCCTCGTGCCGAGCCGTAAGCCGGTCAAGCAGGCGAAGCGCGAAGCGAAGCGATCAGCGGTCGTGGCCCGGGAACGCGCTCGCGCGCGCCGTCGGGAGATGCAAGCTCGCGCCACAGCGACCCGCGCTCGGGGTCGCGCGGTCCTGACCCACTGACCCCTCCCTGCCCTCGCTCGGGAAACGGCCGGCGAGCGGGGCGCAGCGGGGCACCGGTGCGGCATCATCGAAGACGTGCCGGAACTTCCCGAAGTAGAGGCCCTTGCCGGCTTCTTGCGCGTACGCACTGTGGGGCGGGTGATCGAGCGGATCGACGTCGGGGCCATCCATGCGCTGAAGACCTTCGACCCGCCGATCCACGCCTTGCACGGCGCTGCGATCACGGGGATCAACCGCTTCGGGAAGTTTCTCGATCTCGAGACAGCGGGCCGTGGGGGCGGCATCCATCTCGTCACGCACTTGGCGCGCGCTGGATGGCTGCGCTGGCGGCCCGAACTGGCGAGCACGCCGATCCGGCCGGGGAAGAGCCCGATCGCGCTGAGGGTCCGGTTCGACGACGAGAGCGGCTTCGACCTGACGGAAGCCGGCACGCAAAAGCGTCTTGCGGTGTACGTCGTGACCGATCCGCGGGCGATCGAGGGCATCGCGCGGCTCGGGCCCGACCCGCTCGACCCACGGTTCGACGTCGACGCGCTTGATCGTGTGTTACACAGCCGCCGGACCCAGATCAAAGGGCTCCTTCGCGACCAGTCGGTGCTCGCCGGTATCGGCAACGCCTACAGCGACGAGATTCTGCACGCCGCGAGGATGTCGCCGTTCCGCATCGCCAACTCCCTCTCTGCGGACGACGTCGCAGCGCTCTACGTGGCCATGCGTACGACCTTGCAGGACGCCGTCGCGCGGGCGGCCGAACTCGACGCCGGCGAGTTGAAGGCCGAGAAGAAGGCGAACCTTCGGGTGCACGGCCGAACCGGGCAGCCGTGCCCGGTGTGCGGCGACACGGTGCGCGAGGTGTCGTTCGCGGACTCCTCGCTTCAGTACTGCCCGACGTGCCAGACGGGCGGCAAGCCCCTCGCCGACCGGCGGTTGTCGCGCTTGCTGAAGTAGTGCCGGACGCGCCGCGCTCTACTGCAACCGCGTGGCGCGAACCGCCGTGCCGTATGCGCAGATTTCGGTCCACACCTGGCCGAGTTCTGACGTGTCGAACCGCATCGCCAGCACGGCGTTGGCGCCACGCGCCGTCGCTTCCTCGATCAGCCGTTGCATCGCCTGGTTGCGGCTCTCGACGAGCGCCTGCGTCATCCCGCGCAGCTCACCGCCGATCAACGACTTCAGGCCGGCACCGACCTGGCTGAACGCGTTGCGGGACCGGACGGTGAGTCCCCAGATTTCGCCGAGCACCTCATCGATCCGGTACCCGGGAAGGTCGTTCGTCGTGACGATCAGCATGGCGGACCCCAGCAGGAGGAAATGACCGCAACCTGGGCGGCGTGGATGCACCGAGCCTAATGGCGCGTTTGTACGGCGCGAAACGGGGCATGCAGGCAGCGCACTTGTGCCGGCGGGCTCCCGCGCGTCTGCGGCAGGGGCGAAGGAGCGCGGCCGGCGCGGCCGACCCGACGCTCCGAGCTGGCGAGGGTCTGGCCGCTCCCATGGGGGTGGTGGAGGTGTTGTGAGTTATGTCCGGGTGCCGTCGGCTCCCGCAAGCGTCGCTCGGGTGAGGAAGCTGTTGCGCCGCGACCTCGCGTCGCTGCCGGCCGAGACCCGGGAAGAAGCGGCCATTGTCGCCAGCGAGCTGGTCTGCAACGCGGTCCGCCACGGCAGCGGCCTGGAAGACGGGAAGGTCGCGGTGCAATGGGCGATCGGCGAACGCGGCGTCGAAATCACGGTCACCGATGGTGGCGGGCCGTCGGTACCGGCAATGCGAGTCGCGCCACCAACGGCGACGTGGGGTCGCGGACTCTCGATCGTGGCGCAGCTCACATCGGGCTGGGGAGTCGACCGCGTCGCCGGCCGAACCACCGTGTGGGCCGTGATTCCGGTGCCCGAGCAGAGGCGGGCGAACGCGTGATTTGACCCGGCAACACCATGCCAAGACTCGTTCGTCGAGACCGCTGCAACAGCCCCGCGACGACTTTCGTGCAATTGCTTGGGCGGGCCTACACGAGGCTGTATGGTTTCGATCGCTCGGGTGCCGCTGCATCCCCCGTCGGCGGCACCCGAGCCTCCATCTTTCGAAGGCGTGCTTCTCGAACTCCCATGGAGCGCCTTCTCAGAGCCACTCGACCCCCGCCCGGCCTCGTCGGCGTCCCCTTCGTCTTCATCGCCATCGCCACCGCCGCGGTCATTGCCTGAAGCACGCGGCGACTCGCCGCATCCGTGACATTCCTAGACTGATCGGGCTGAGCGACAGGATCAGGACTCGGCGACAGCGCGACGACGAGGGGCCGGTGTGGACGACTTCGAACGGCTCGATGTCGTCTCGTCGGGCGCCGGTTCGGGCTCGGGCTCGGTTGCCCGGCGTGCCGGTAGGGATCACCTGTGGCACGGGCCGGGGATGCTTCGCCGGGGGCTGCACGGTGCGCGGCGCGCGCCGCTGACGACCGCGCTCGCAATCCTGCTCGTCGTCGGGGTGGTCGGCCCGATGCTGTGGTTTCGGTTGTACGCCAAAGCCGATCTGCGCATGGTCGACCTTGCCGTGTACCGGGCCGCAGGGCAGTCGTTGGTGCACGGCCGTTCTCTGTACGGCTATCTGACTCCTGTGCCGCAATTGCTGCCCTTCACCTATCCGCCGTTTTCTGCGGTGGTGGCGCTGCCCTTGGCCGCGGTCTCGCCGCAAGCCGCTGACTGGCTGTGGACCCTGGCGTCGTTCGGCGTCCTGTGCTGGATCGTGCTCGTCGCGTTCCGGCCGTTCGTCCGGCGGTTCTCGCCCGTGTCCAGGCCGCTGGTCGTGGCCGTGCTCATCGACGTGATTGCGTGGCTGCTTCCGGTTCGCGACTGCTTCCGGTTCGGTCAGGTCGGCATCTTCCTGGCCGGTCTCACCCTGCTCGACTGCGTGCTGCCGAAGACGAGGTGGCCGCGTGGCCTCATGCTTGGGCTCGCCACGGCGATCAAACTCGTGCCCGCCGCGTTCATTCCCTACCTCTGGCTGACTGGACGACGACGTGCCGCCGTGGTCGCGACGGCCTGGTTCGTCGGCTTGACGGCGGCGACCGCGATCGTGCTGCCCGGCGCCAGCAAGGCGTACTGGACGCATTACGTGTTCGACAGCAGCCGCATCGGAAACGTCGCGAACACGTCGAATCAGTCGTTGCGCGGGATCGCTGCTCGGCTGTCGCCTGGCGCCGGTGGGCTCGCGCTGTGGGTCGTCGCTTCCTGCATCGTCGCCTTCTTCGGCTACCGATGGGCGAGGTCGGCGTCGCTTGCAGGAGCAGAGGTTCGCGCGGTCGCGATAGTCGGCCTGCTCTCCGTGCTCATTTCCCCCGTTTCGTGGATCCACCATCTCGCCGGCTTCGTCCCCATCGCGATCGGTGCCGTTCTCGGTACCGGGCGCGATGTCCGCCGAACGGCGTATGCTCTCGCGCTCACCGTTTTCTTCATGCTCGAAGTTCCGTGGTGGGGCGGCAGGCTCAACGCACATCATTGGTTTTTTCGCTATCCCGACCAAATTGTGCAAGGCGGGTTCGGTCTCGCTGCTCTGTTCGCCGTATGGCTCATGAGCCAGATGGACGCACGGCAAAAGGTCCGGATGCCCGATGCTTCCCGGCCTGAAGACGTGTCACGCTAGACCCTATTGTTCAGTTCTGGGGGTGGGGTGGCAGAGTCCGGTGTCGTCGCCTTGTCGACGACCGAGTCCGCGAATGGTGCAGCCGCATCGGGTTCGCCGTCCGGGCCCGCCCTAGACACGATGTCGTACCTCCTCATTCCCCTCGTGCAGCGGCCGTCACCCGAACTCGCGCCGCTGCGAGAAGCGCTGCGGGCCTGGGTGACGGTGGTGTCGACCTCGGCCGATGCCTGCCTCGTGCTGGACCGCGACGGCCGGGTCGCGGGCCTGTCGTCGTCCGCGGCCGCTCTGGTCAACGAGCAGGCCGCAAACGTGGTCGGACGCCGCTTGGTCGGCGACGTGTTCGTGCTCGTCGACTTCTCGAGCGCAGCCGAGCCGGTCAACGACACGGGGACCGTTCCGCCGATCCAAGCCGTGCAGGCCGATGTGCTCAGCCGCGGCCTGATGCGGCTGCGCCGAAGCGACGAACTCACGGTCACCCTCGACGCCGTCGCGGCGCCGTTGCACGCGGCCGACGGTTCGGTGATCGGGTCGATGACCTTCTTCTCCCGAATCGGATCGAGCTGAGTCTGGCGAACCGGGCCAGCCGCTTCGGGCGCGGGGGTTAGGCTTGCGGCCGTGTCACTGACCACGTTCACCGTCGATCTCCTGGCGATCATCGGAACCGCCGCCGGTGGGGTCGGCCTCGTGCTGGCGTTGCTCTCCCATCTGCGGCTGCGCCGGCTGCGTCGCGACTACGCCGTCCTGCAGGGCGGTGATACCCGCGAGTCGTTCCTGGCCGCGGCCGCGCGTCAGGTGGAGGAGACGGCACGGCTGCGGGCCGAGCTCTCGGCCGTGCAGCGCCGCGTCACCGAGTTGCGGACCGACGTCGCCGACTCCCTCCGCCACGTTGCCGTCGTCCGCTACGACGCGTTCCGCGACATGGGCGGCCGCATGTCGTTTTCGGCTGCATTGCTCGACGACGCCGGCGACGGCCTCGTGATCACTGCGATCCACGCCCGCACGGAGACCCGCAGCTACGCCAAGGGCGTGAAGAGTGGCGACAGCGACCAGGCGCTCTCGCCCGAGGAGCGGCAAGCCATCTCTTTCGCGATCCGTACGCCGGGCGCCAAGCAGCGAGCGGTGACAGCGACGCAACCGCAGGCGCAACCTCCCGCGCAACCGCCGGTGCCGCCCGCTCGGGTCGAGCTCGAGGAGCCCGCGACGGTCACCCGGGTTGCCGCGCCCGCGGAACCCACCGCCAGCTGACTTCTGCGCTGTCGCCGGGCCGGGTTCGGTCGGCCGGCTCCCGGCTGGCTGCCGGCTCGTCACGCGTCAACCGGTAACCTCGCCTGGTGATCGACCTCAAGTTGCTTCGTGACGATCCCGATCGGATGCGCGCCTCGCAACGTGCGCGCGGTGAAGATCCGGGTCTCGTCGACGCGGTGCTCGCTGCCGACGAGCGCCGACGCGCGGCCGTGGGCCGGTTCGACACCTTGCGCACCGAGCAGAAGGCGCTCGGCAAGCAGGTTGCGCAGGCCGGTAAGGGAGCCGACGCCGAAAGGCACGCCCTGCTCGCCCGGGCCAAGGATCTGTCCGCGGAAGTGAAGGACGCCGAAGCCGAGCAGTCGGAGGCCGACGACCTGCTCCGCGAAACCCTGCTGGCGTTGTCGAACCTGATCGATGAGTCGGCTCCGGAGGGCGGCGAAGACGACTTCGTCGTCCTGCATGAGGTCGGTACACCGCGCGATTTCGACTTCGCTCCGCGCGACCACGTCGAACTCGGCGAGCTGCTGCGTGCTATCGACGTCGATCGCGCGGCCAAGGTGTCGGGCGCACGTTTCTATTACCTCACCGGCGTCGGCGCGCTGCTGGAGTTGGCGCTGGTCAACCTCGCGATAAGCCAAGCTCTCGAGGCGGGCTTCACTCCCGTCATCCCGCCCGCCATGGTGCGCCCGCGTGCGATGGAAGGCACCGGATTCCTCGGGCAAGCCGCCGAGAACGTCTTTCACCTCGACGGTGACGACTACTACCTCGTCGGCACGGCCGAAGTTCCGCTCGCGGCCTATCACATGGACGAGATTCTTGACGCCGCGAGCCTTCCGCTTCGCTACGTCGGGTTCTCACCGTGCTTTCGTCGTGAAGCGGGGTCGTACGGCAAGGACACCAAGGGCATCATCCGGGTGCACCAGTTCGACAAGGTGGAGATGTTCTCCTACGCCAGGCCGGAGGATGCCGCCGACGAGCATCGCCGGTTGCTCGAATGGGAGCGTCGCTTCCTCGACGCCGTCGAGGTGCCGTACCGCGTGATCGACGTCGCTTCGGGCGACCTCGGCTCGAGCGCTGCCCGCAAGTTCGACTGTGAGGCGTGGATCCCGACGCAGGGCAAGTACCGCGAGGTCACCTCGACGTCGAACTGCACGCAATTCCAGGCGCGGCGGCTCGGCATCCGGATGCGTGACGGCGACCCCGCCCGCGGGGTGCGACCCCTTGCCACGTTGAACGGCACGCTGGTCGCGATCCCGCGCATGATCGTCGCGATCCTGGAGAACCACCAGCAGGCTGACGGATCGGTCGTGCTGCCTGCCGCGTTGCGGCCCTACCTCGGCCGCGACGTCCTCGAACCCGTCAAGGCCTGATCGAGGCGTGCTCCGACCTCCTCGCCTCGTCGCCACCGACCTCGACGGCACGATCGTGCGTTCCGACGGCACGATCTCGCGGCGGACGGCGAAGGCGTTCGCGCGGGCGGAGGAAGCCGGCGCCGTCGTCGTCCTGGTGACCGGCCGGCCACCACGCTCGGTCGGTGCCGTCGCTGCGGCGACCGGCCACCACGGCACGGTGATCTGCGCGAACGGCGCGCTCGTGTACGACCTGCACGACGAACGTGTCGTCGAGTCGTTTCTCATCCCGGCGCCGACGGTCGAGGAGGTCGTGCGCATCTTGAGTTCGGCCCTGCCGGAGTTGGGCTTCGCCGTCGAAACCACCGACGAGTTGTACCGGAGTCACGGTTACCGTGGCGGCTGGATCGTCGACCCGCATGTCGACGCCGAGTTGCTTCCGCTCGACGAGATAACGAAATACCACGCCGCGAAGGTGCTCGCGAATCATCCGACGCTCGACGCCGACGCCTTGCTGGCTCGGGCGAGCGAACTCGTTTCGCACCTTGTCACGCCCACGCATTCGAGCGGGTTCGGTCTGGTCGAGATGGGCGCCCGTGGCGTGAGCAAGGCGACGTCGCTGGCGCGGTTTGCGGCCGAACTCGGCATCGGCGCAGCTGACGTCGTTGCCTTCGGCGACATGCCCAACGACTTACCGATGCTGGCCTGGGCCGGTCGGGCGTACGCCGTCGAAAACGCCCATCCGCTGGTGCTCGACGCCGTCGACCACGTCATCGCGAGCAACGACGACGACGGCGTCGCGCAGGTACTGGAGGCGCTGTTTGTCGGTGCCGCGTAGCGTTTTCGGTGCGGTGTCGTTAGAGGTACATGCCGGGTGGCCGCTGCTGCTGGCCGTCGGGCAATGTCGCTCCCGGCGGTAGCGCGCGGCGCATCTGCTCGAGCTGTGCGCGAGCTGCCATCTGCTGCGCGACGAGCGTCGTCTGGATCCCGTGGAACAACCCCTCGAGCCAGCCGACGAGTTGGGCCTGCGCGATGCGCAGCTCCGATTCGGTGGGCACCTCGGCGTCGGCGAACGGCAGGCTGATGCGGTCGAGCTCGTTGACCAGTTCGGGTGCGAGGCCGCTTTCGAGTTCGCGGATCGAAGACCGGTGAATCTCCTTCAGCCGGGCCCGGCCCGCCTCGTCGAGCGGCGCCGAGCGGACCTCCTCGAGCAGCTGGCGGATCATGCTGCCGATCCGCATCACCTTCGCCGGCTGGTTCACGAGTTCGGTCACGGAGTCTTCGTCGTCGGGGTCCGCGCCCGGGCGCGACATCGCCATCCCGTCGGGCCCCACGACAAGCACGCGCGGCTCGTCGTCGCGATCGGCGGTGGCGCGGTCGTTGCCGGGGCGCTGGCTGCCAAAGCTGTCGGGTGAGTTGCTCATGTGCCGATTCTCGCAAGCGGCAACCGGCCGCGTTCGGCCGCCCCGCTTCGCCGTCCGCCCGGCGTCACGGGCACGTGAGGATCACCTTGCCGACATGGCCGCCCGCCTCCAGAATGCGGTGCGCGCGGGGGGCGTCGTCCATCGGCACGACCGCCTCGATGACCGGCCGCACGGCGCCCGACTCGACCAGCGGCCAGACGTGTCGGCCCGCCGCAGCCACGATCTCGGCCTTCTGGTCGAGCGGTCGTCGCGCGCAGCCCGGCGGCATACACGGTCGCGCGCTTGGCCATCAGCGCACGGAGGTCGAGTTCGGCGCGCCGCCCGCCCTGGGTGGCGATGACGATGATCCGGCCGTCAGGCGCGAGCGCGGTGAGATTGCGCGCGAGGTAGTCGCCGCCGACCACGTCGAGGACGACGTCGACGCCGCGGCCGCCGGTGTGGTCGTGCACGGCCGCCACGAAGTCGTCGCGCTTGTAGTCGATCGTGAGCTCGGCGCCGAGTTCACGAGCTCGCGCGCACTTTTCCGGGGTGCCGGCGGTCGCGAACACCCGAGCGCCGAGCGCTGTCGCCAGCTGGATCGCGAAGGTGCCGATGCCACTCGTGCCGCCGTGCACGAGCAACGATTCCCCGGCCTGCAGCCGGCCGGCCATGAACACCGTTGACCACACCGTGCACGCCGCTTCCGGCAACGCGGCGGCTTCGACCGGCGAGAGTGCTGGCGGTATGGGCAACAGCTGCCCGGCGGGAACGGCGACCTGCTCGGCGTAACCGCCACCCGCAAGGAGCGCGCACACCGGCTCGCCCACCTGCCACCCGCTGACTTCGGGCCCGAGCGCCGAGATGCGGCCCGCGCACTCCAAGCCAAGGATGTCCGAGGCACCGGACGGCGGCGGGTAGCGGCCGCGTCGTTGCAGGAGGTCGGCGTGGTTGACGCCGGCGGCGGAAATGGCGACGACGACCTCGCCTTCGCGGGGCGCCGGGTCGGGCACCTCTGCCCACGTCATGACCTCGGGTTCGCCGAACTCGCTCAGCGCGACTGCATGCATGCGGCCACCCTACGGTCGCGCGGTCGTCGCGGCAGCTACCGCCGGAGGCGGTTGGCGACGTCGTCCGCTGCGCCGCGAGCGGTCGTCGTCCGCCACCCGTGCGGCCGTCGTCCGCTGCCGCTCCCGCCCGTGGGCGTGCGGATCGTGCTGGTCGTTTGCCGTAACGTTGGCCGCCTGGAGGGCTCGCCTAGTGGCCGATGGCGGCGGTCTTGAAAACCGCTAGGAGTGCAAGCTCCTCGTGGGTTCAAATCCCACGCCCTCCGCGTGACCTGCGCTTTGGTTCGGTGACGGGCCGTCCGAGTTCGGCGCGCCGGCCGAGCTAGATCGGCTCCGAATTGCCGGCCTTGTCCCAGGCGGGTGGCAGGATCGTCGTCAGCGAGGGGAGGTGGGCATGACCGACGTAATCGATCGTTTCGAGACGCCGCTCTATACGGTCGCGGAAGCCGCGACCTATCTTGGCGTGCCCAACTCCACCTTCCAGTCCTGGACTCGCGGCTACACTAACCGGCCTAAGGGCCGTCGTACTGTCAAGGGCGCACCCGTCGTGACCGCTTTCGACGCCCGCGGCGGTCGCGCCAGCGTTCCCTTCGTGGGCCTGGCCGAGGGTATGGTCCTCGCTGCTGTCCGACGGCAGGGTGTCCCACTCCAGCGCATCCGTCCCGCGCTTGAAGCACTCAATGCGGAGTTCGGGCTGGCCCACGCACTCGCCTCGCGCCAGCTGTATACGGATGGCGCGGAGGTCTTGTACGACTACGCCGAGCGGCACAAGAAGGAGCCCGAGGCGCGTGTCGCTCGAGAGCTCGTCGTGGTGCGGAACAACCAGCGAGTGTTCAGCGAGATCGTTGAGGACTACCTGTCGCGGCTGCAGTTCGGCAACGACGACTACGTAGTCGCCATTCGACTACCTGGATACGAGCGAGCCGACGTGCTCGTGGATGCGAACCGCTCCTGGGGGAAGCCGATCTTCCTGAGCGGGGGCGCCCGAATCGTCGATGCGTTGGAGAGGTTCTGGGCGGGGGCCGACCTCGATGAGGTAGCCGAGGAGTTCGGTGTCCCGAGGCAGCAACTCGAGGACGCGCTTCGTGTCGCATCCCATCGGGCTGCCTGACCTTTTCGTCGACCGCTCCCTCGGTCGCCGCAAGGTACCCGGCATCTTGCGCGCCGCTGGCCTGCGCCTTACGACGCTGGCTGAGCACTACGGCGTTCCAGCTGACGAGCGCGTTGCAGATGTCACCTGGCTTACGGATGCGACCGCGAGAGGCTGGGTGTGCCTCATGAAGGACTCGGCCATCGCCCGTAACGACGCAGAGAAGAACACCGTCATCGCTGCCGGTGCAAGGTGCTTCTGCCTGGCGCGGCAGTCGCTGTCAGGCGAGGTCATGGCCGGCTGGTTTCTCGCCGCTCTGGAAGAGATGGCCGACACGGTGGCCACAACGGCCCCGCCGTTCATCTTTGCTGTCGACCGTGGTGGCTTGCGACGACTTCTCTAACCCACCCAGTTCTACGACCGACTAGGCCCGCGGTTTGAGGGCGATCCGGGCCTCGTCCAGCGTTCGCCGGAACAGCAACTGCCCATGGACGCTCGGAGCGCAAGCTCCTCGTGGGTTCAAATCCGCGCCCTCCGGTTGCGCTGCCGCTAGTCTTTGCGCCCGGTCGCACGGTTAAGCGGTTGCGAGAAGGTGCCGTATCTGTTTGTGGTCCGCGCCAGGCCCTGGAGGCGCATGCACGCCACGATGGTGTCAGCTTCGGCGAATCTTGGATCGCCTTCGGAGGTCGGTTTGGTCTCCCAATCTCGGCTACATTCAGCTACCAGCGCGACGTGAGGTGGGTGATGCATCGATCCGCGAAAGTCAACGCCGATCGGTTACCGGTCTTGTTGCCGCCCGAGGCGCGCGGCGCAGCTTTCGTCTCGGTCAAGCGCGCCCTGAGAGTCGGGGGTTGGCCGTTCTACTCGATTGCCGTACTGATTTGGCTCGGCCTCTTGTGGGGTCAGAGCACGCCAGGTCGGTACGGCGCCGTGTTGCTGGCCCTGGCGGTGCCCTCACTCGCCGTCGTGGTCTGGTGCATTGGTGGGCTCCTCCGGTGTTGCGCACGGAAACGCTGGCGCACGATTCTCAGGCGCATCGCTCCGGCCGTACTGGTGCTTGCGCTGGCGATTGCAAGCTCGTGGTGGCAGGCCGGGCTGACGCGTTCGGGTCGCCCTGTCCGCGGGAGCGCTCCGCCACGCTGTGGAAGAAGTGCAGCACGGCGCGGTCATCCATGACCGACGCGTCGGACTGTACGGAGTCACGACAGTCGAACCCGTCGATAGCGGCGCCTACATCTATCTCCACGGCGGCGGCCTGGTGAAGGACAACGCCTGGGCGCTAGCGTATTTTCCTGACGGAAAGCCGTCTGATCCCCACATCTATGCGCACATCTACGGCCCTTGGTATGAGTGGACGCAAGATCCGGACGCCGGATTGTTACTCAGCTAGTCGACCGAGCGACGCTTCGCCGCCGACTACGGACGGCTCGGCTCCGACGCAACGCCGCTGTGGTCAGGCTCCGCAAGCTCCTGGGGTTGTTTGTTCGAGCACCTTGATGCGGCTGGGTCGCCCGACGGCGGCCACCAGCACCGCAAGCGTCTGCTGCCCTCGATGCCAGCTTCGAGTGAGTATGAACCCGCTGGCCGTTACTGTGTCGGCGTTGCAGGGCTGCCAGTCCTGCCAGGGTTGCCCCGCGGGCAGCTGCTTGTCGAACCACCGTTCAGCCGCGGCGGATGAGACCCCGTCGGGCAGTTCGTAGATGGCGAAGCTGTCTGACGCGTCCGGACTGTTGTGGTCCAGACGTGTCGCGTCTGAGGGAAGGGGCAGACCAAAGACGGCGCTGCTAGACGGCGCTGCGGAAATCGGCTGCTGTGAATCCCCCGTGCATCCGGCGACGAGTGCCGCAAGGACAAGTGCAGCCAAGGCGCGCCAGCCGTGGCGCTCCACTATTCCGGCCACGGGAGCAACGCCGATCTCCACGCCTCGCTCCCGCCTGCGCTGAGGAGTTAAGCCACAAGTCACCGCAGGATCGGCGCGCCAGTACGCCGACTTTACGAGATTTGCCGAAGTCCGCGGGACGCAAGGGTGCGCCAACCGGTCGCCGTTGATGAGAGGGGCGGTGGCGCGACATCGTCGTGACGCCAGCCACGACGAGCAGTACCGCGAGCAGCCAGAACAACGCGACATAGAACACGTGCCAAAGCACCGCGCGGCGCCGGTCGTCCGGGCCATCCCGATCGGATGAATCTCTGTCTTCCAGGCGGACGGCGGCTGCTCGCGCTACGCCTTACGTCGAAGAAGCCGACCGCATCCGCCGAAGAAGCGCGCGCACGGCGAAGGCGCCCCTAGCGTGACCATCGGGCGCCTTCATTCCAGCCGTCAGGCAGGTCGGACACCCTGGCGACTAGGCGGCGGGTGATATGGTCTGCCGCGTTCGCGGCGTCCGGAACCCTGGTGTCTGAGCGCGCCCTTACCGAGTCGGAGGCGCGCCTGACCACCCTGGGGCGGAGGCGTCGCCGCGACCCAGCGACCGTCGCCCGCCCCGGCCTCAGAACCGTCATCTTGGTGCTCTTCGCAATCTTTTTCGCAACCCCCCTCGTCTGGCTCGTGCTGGCCACCACGAAGAACGGTGAACAGCTTCAGGTTGGCCCGCCGCTGGCGTGGGGCAGCATTCAACAACTCACCCGAAACTGGCACCGCCTCATAGGCTTCGAGGGCGACGCGTACGCCCTCTGGTTCGTCAACACGGTGAAGTACGCCGGTACCGCCCTGGTTCTTGTACTGCTCACCGACATTCCGGCCGGCTATGGCCTAGCCGTGGCTGGGCCGCGGGTGCGACGGCCGCTGCTGCTCGTCACCATGATCGTGATGCTCATCCCCAATTTCGCGCTCGTGCTGCCGATCTTCCTGGAGCTGAACGACGTTCACCTGCTCGGTAGCGCGTTCTCGCTGATCTTGCCCTTCTCGTTCTTCCCATTCGGGGTCTACCTTGCGTACCTCCATTTCTCCACCGCCATCCGGCAGGAGCTGCTGTCCGCGGCGCGGATCGACGGGTGTTCGGAGCTACAGGTGTTCCTG
The DNA here is from genome assembly GCA_963782965.1 of uncultured Actinomycetes bacterium. Taxonomy (GTDB): domain Bacteria; phylum Actinomycetota; class Actinomycetes; order Acidothermales; family Acidothermaceae; genus CAWALV01. Next base: position 79,594 of record CAWALV010000002.1, on the reverse strand, counting down.
CGGGTCGCGCTGCCGCTGGCGAAGCCCGTCGTCGCGCTGATCGCCTTCTTCAGCTTCGTCGTGAACTGGAACAACTACTTCTTGCCGCTGGCGATACTGCCGGACAGCAAGGGCTATCCCTTGCAGATTGGATTGACCCTGCTGCCCAGGAACAGTCCGGTCCTGGCCCTGGGAGTTCTCATCTCGATTCTGCCCGTGCTGCTCGTCTTCATCGCCTCGCAGCGATATGTCGCGGCAGGTCTGAACGCGGGAAGCACGACGGACTGAGCGGACGGCGAGCGGCTACACCCCTTCGACGAGCGTGGGAAGTGAGCACCCCGTCGACGATTCGGAATCGTCGTCGCTCTTGGGCCGGAACAGGAGGACGATAGGTCCGTGCGGTAGCCGAAGGGGTGTTGCTATGCCTGACATGAATCCGTATTCAAGCGACCCATACGGCAACCAGCCGGATATCCGAGGCTTCCAATACGGCCGCCCACCGGAGGGCCGCCCGTGGGAGGCAAGGGTCGGCTCCGATCGTCCAACGCAACGCCCACAACGCCGCCTGCTGCGCGACCTGCGGAGCGTCGGACTTTACGACCGACATGTCGCTATGGGCGGCTCTCTTGATGGGCTGGATCGGTTTGGTTCGGTATCGCGCCAGCGGCGGGCGCAGGCCCGTTAATGCCCTGCAACGCCGACCGCGAGCGAACAAGCGGGTGCAATGCAGCAGGTGCGGGGCCGAGTACCGATGGGACGGCGGACACTCGGGATAGACCTGCGACTGCTTCACGCCGGTCTCTGACGGCGCTGGCAGTGGCGGCGGTGGGTGTGACCAACGGCTCGCTCATCCGCCCACGCAACTCGGCGCGGCCGTGTTCGCGGTCACCGAGGTCCTGCTGCGTCCCGCCGCCGGCACCGCGCACGCCGGCCCCGTCGCATGGCTGACGGCCATGCACCGCTCCGGGGGCCCGTGAGATCGCATGAAGCGCCTTCATCCAGCTGTCAGGCAGGTCGGCGAGCCTCGTAGCCAGTGCCGGGCTGGTGCGTTCGCGACGCCGTTCCCCCCCACGGCGTCGCGACCCTCCACGCCCAGCCCGGCCTCTCAAGACCAGCCATTCCCTCCGGCTTCCGGTGACTCGCCACGCCGAAGCGCGGCAGCTCGCGTTCGGGCGGGCAACCGGTTCGTCGCGTTGCGCGTCATCTGAGTACGCCACGGCGCCGTGAGAGCCGCGCCGGCCCGGCGCTCGCGAGCCACCAATGGCGCGACCGGAATGAGCGAAGACATCGTGAACGCCACCACCGCCACCCGAAGACTTCTCCCCCTCTTGATCGCGGTCGGGTTGAGCATGACCGCGTGCCAAGGAACGGGATCGAACTCCGGCCCGGCGACCCCTTTCCCGGCGAGCAGTCAGCCCTCTACCGCCCAGCCGGCAACCTCGTCCGCGAGGCCGAGCACGCCGGCCGCATCGTCGTCCACCCCGCCGGCGACGCCGTCCGCGACGACGAGCGGGTCGGCCGCGGCCCCGCAGAGCGGCGCCCCGAGCACCAGTTTCTCCCCCCAGCCGTCACTGACCGGTGGAGTGGCCGCGTTCGCCGGCGCTGACATTGCACGTCTCCCGACGACGCAGCACGTAGTCGCACTCACGTTTGACGCCGGCGCAAACGCCGACGCGATCCCCGAGATCCTCGCCACCCTTCGCAGCGAACAGGTTCCTGCCACGTTCTTCCTGACCGGCACGTGGGTGAAGGCGTTCCCTGCCCAGGCCGCCGAGGTCGGCTCGCACTACGCCGTAGGCAGCCACTCGATGACGCATCCGTACTTCACGAAGCTCACGACAGATGAGATCACCAGCCAGCTGGTCGACGCGGCGGCTGCGATCAAGGCGGCTACCGGGCACGACCCCAAGCCGCTGTTCCGCTTTCCCTTCGGCGACCGTGACGCTCGCACTAAAGCCCTCGTCAACGGATTGGGTTACGTCTCCGTGCTGTGGACCGTCGACACGCTCGGCTGGAAAGGGACCTCCGGCGGCCAAAGCGTTGCCACCGTCACGCAGCGCGTGCTGGCCAACCTCCAACCCGGCGAGATCGTCTTGATGCACGTCGGCTCCAACCCGCAAGACCATTCCACGCTCGACGGCGACGCGTTGAAAGGCATCATCGATCGGTTGAGGGCGGCGGGCTACGGGTTCGTCACCATCCCGCAGGGCCTCGGCCTCGGCTGACCGCGTCTCCGCCGTGCCCGTCATCGCGACGCGTTTCGCGAGCGGAAAGCGGCCCATGCCCCTTTACGCTGAGTCGAACCAACACGCCCGAGCGCAGCCCAGGAGAGCAGGACGTCGTGAGTGCCGAGTCGGTGTTCGACGCCGCGCCGCGGACGCTGCCCGAGGTCGCCGGCGGATTCTCAACGGTGCTCGCCGACAACCCGTGGCGCTTCCAGAACCGCACCGGCAAGGTCGCTCCTGAGCACCGCAGGCTCGACCGCTACGAAACGATGTCGCTGCACGAGATCATGGCGCTGCCGGTCGAAGGCATAGTCGCCGACAACGCCCACCTCTATTTGTGGGTGCCGAACGCGTTGCTGCCGGAGGGCCTGCAGGTCATGCAGGCCTGGGGGTTTCGGTACGTCAGCAACATCGTGTGGGCGAAGAGACGCAAGGACGGCGGCCCCGACGGCCGCGGCGTCGGGTTCTACTTCCGCAACGTCACCGAACTCCTGCTCTTCGGCGTCCGCGGGCGAATGCGCACGCTCGCGCCGGCGCGGTCGCTGCCCAATATCATCGAGACCCGCAAGCGCGAGCACAGCCGCAAGCCCGACGAGCAGTACGAGCTGATCGAGGCGTGCAGCCCTGGGCCTTATCTCGAGCTTTTCGCGCGGTACGCCCGCCCCGGCTGGACGGGTTGGGGTGATGAGGCGGCACCCGACGTCACGCCGCGCGGCCGCCGGTATCCGGCGTACCGCTGAACTCGTCGCATAGGGTCGGCGACATGAACGTGCGCCGCATGGAGAACCCGGTCATGGCCTATGCCTGGGGCTCTCGTGACGGCATCGCCGGCTTGCAGCGCCGCCCGCCCGCCGCCCACCCGGAAGCCGAGCTGTGGATGGGGGCGCACTCCCTGGCGTCGTCCACACTCGCTGCGGGTGCGGACGGCGAGCAGCCCGAACTCCTCGATGCGGCCATCGCGGCCGACCCCGAGCGATTGCTCGGTGCGGACGTGGTCGAGAGATTCGGGCCGCGGCTGCCCTTCCTGCTCAAGGTGTTGTCGGCCGACCGGCCGCTGTCCTTGCAGGTGCACCCCGACGCCCATAACGCCCGGCGCGGGTACGACGCGGAGAACGCGGCCGGCCTCGACCCGGCGGCACCCAACCGCTCGTACCGCGACCCTTACGCCAAGCCCGAGCTCGTCGTCGCTCTCACCCGGTTCGAGGTCCTGCACGGATTTCGCGCCGCGGCTGAGGCCGCGGCCTCGCTCGCGACGCTGCAGATCCCGCGGCTCCAGCACGTCGTCGACGCGTTGCAAAGCGGGACGCCGACGGGTGCGGTCTTCCTCGACCTGCTCGACTGGCCGGAGGAGGATCGCGCCGCGCTGGTGAGTGACGTCCGCGCGGCCGTGCAGCGAGGCAGCGCCGACCGCGCGATCGGGCGCTGGATAGACGTGCTCGCGACCGAATATCCCCGCGACCCCGCGGTGGTCGGGGCGCTGCTCCTCAACTACCTCGAATTGCAGCCGGACCAGGCGATCCACGTGCTGCCCGGTCAGATTCACGGCTACCTGCACGGCACAGCGCTGGAGATCGTGGGCAGCTCCGACAACGTCGTGCGCGCGGGGCTCACCGGCAAGCACGTCGACGTCGCCGAGCTACGCAGCCTGCTGGCGTTGCAGGCCCTCGCGCCGGCCGTCATCGAGCCGCAGCGAGCAGCCGACGGTGAAGAGGTCTGGACGGTCGACCAGCCGGAGTTCCGGCTGTCCCGGTTCTTGGTGCGCTCCGACACCCGCACGTTGCAGACGCGCGAACCGGAGATTCTCCTGTGCGTCGAAGGAAACGTCGACGTCGCGTCGTCCGGCACGCAGCTGAGCCTGGACGGCGGCGCATCGGTGTTCGTCCCGGCGGAAGTCGACCGGCTCACGATCAGCGGCGACGGCGTCGTGGTGCGAGCGACGCCGGGTACCCCGGTTCCGCGCCCTGGCCAAGCCCGTCGCCGCGGCAGAGGCCTGCTGGGTTGGCTCGCTTTCGCGCTGGTGGCCATTCTCGGCTCGGTAGCGATCCGCACCTACGTGTTGGAGGCGTACCGCATTCCGTCCGACTCGATGGAGCAGACGCTGCACAGCTGTGGGGCCACGAAGGGCTGCCACGCCGACCGCATCATGGTCAACAAGCTGGCGTACAAGCTGCACGGCATCCACCACGGCGACATCGTCGTCTTCAAGCCGGCGAGTGCGAAGTGGATCAGCGCCCTCGGGAAGGAAGAGGACGTCGTCAAGCGGGTGATCGGTCTGCCTGGCGACACCGTTGCGTGCTGCGACGCGCAGGGCAGGGTCATGCGCAACGGCGTCTCGCTCAACGAGTCGTACGTCTACCAGGACGACCACCGTCCGTTCGGGCCGATCAAGGTCCCGGCCGGCGACCTGTGGGTGATGGGCGATCATCGCTCAGACTCGTCGGACTCCCGCTACAACGGCCCGATCAAGGAGAGCAGCGTCGTCGGCCACGCGTTCTTGCGGATCTGGCCGATCTCGCGGATCGGGCTGCTGCACTGAGGGCGACGGGCCGGGATCACCCCACTCGGCGCAGGTCGTGCAACGCGTCGAGAATCCCGCGGTGGAACGTCGGATACGCATAGATCATGTAGCGGAGCTGCTCGAGCGCGACCTCTGCGTGAATGGCGACGACGAGGGCCGACATCACTTCGCCCCCGCACGGCCCGATGACGGTGGCTCCGACGCAGACCTCGCGCCGGGCGTCGGCCACGATCTGAATGAACCCGTCGTTACCGGGGCCGTGTATCCAGCCCCGCGCCGTCGCTGCCACCTTGGCCCGGCCGACGAGGACGTCGAGCCCGGCGTCCTTCGCTTGGGCGACCGTCATCCCGACCGATGCGACCTCCGGATCGGTGAAGGTCACGCGCGGCGTCGCCCGGTAATCGGCGGGCGGGACGTCGTGGCCCAAGATGTCGGCCGCGACGATCTCGGCCTGGTACATCGAGATGTGTGTGAAGGCGCCCTTGCCGGTGATGTCGCCGAGCGCCCAGACCCCGGGTGCGACCCGCATCCGATCATCCACCGGCACCGCCCGCGCCTGCTTGTCGACACCTACGACGTCCAGGCCGGCGCCCGCAATATCGATGCGCCGCCCCGTCGCGACCAAGAGTCGCTCGGCGGTCAGTGTCTCGCCGTCGTCCAGCGTCAAGGAGAAGCGGTTGCCGTCGTGGTGGACGGCGGTGGCCTTCGCCCCGGTGCGCACGGCGATGCCCTCGCGACCGAACACCTCGCCGAGCACGGCGCCTGCGTCGGGTTCTTCGAGCGGAAGCAAGTGGGGTTGCGCTTCGACGACGGTCACCGACGAGCCGAAGCGGGCGAACACCTGCGCGAGTTCGACCCCGATGGCTCCGCCGCCGAGCACGAGGAGGGACTCCGGCACTTCCGTTGCGCGGATCGCTTCCCGGTTGGTCCACAGTGGCGTGTCGGCGAGCCCCGCGATCGGCGGGACGGCCGGCTCGGTTCCGGTGTTCACCACGATCCCGCGGCGTACCTCGAACTCGGCGCTGCCGACGCTGACGGTCGTCGCGCCGGTGATGCGGCCGTGCCCGCGTACGAAGCGACCGCCCTTGCCCTCGAAGCGCTCGACGGCAGCCGCGTCGTCCCAGTCGTCGGTGGCTTCTCGACGAATCCGCTCCGCCACCGGTCCCCAGCGGGCGACGACGTCGGCGCTGCCCGCCAGCTGGCCGACGCGCCGGGCCTCCGCCAGGGCGTCGGCGGCGCGGATCATCATCTTGCTCGGCACGCAGCCGTAGTAGGGGCACTCGCCCCCGACGAGGCGCTCGTCGATGCCGACGACGTCGAGGTTGGCCTCGGCGAGCCGGCCGGCGACGTCCTCACCGCCTGGCCCCATGCCGATCACGACGACGTCGACTTGATCCACTTCGGACCTCCAGGGAGGGTCACCGACCTGCTTGATCCTAAGCGCAGGGTGCGCCACGGCTACGCCGGATGCGCGCCCGGCCTGATTACTGCGGACGGCGTCCGCCGCCAGGCTGGGCTAGTCCTTAAGGACCAAACCGGGGTCTGGCATCCACCAACCCCGGGGACCCGCTTGTCGCGGCCGCTGCACGCGGTTATGGTCAACCGGTCCGGTCAGATTACAAAACGTTATCTGCGCCGGGACCGCCGAACCTGCACACGCAGGGCCGGGGAACCACGGTTAAGCAATGGGGTGAATCGGCTCCGGCCGTAGGGCGATCTTCCCGCCCGAACCCGTCAGCTAACCCGGGAGGCGGTTGAGGGAGAGAGGGTTTTCGTGCCGCCTGCTACGCCCGGGCGGCCGGTCGGGTCGTTGCGATCCGCTGGCCGACGCCTGTTCAACCGGAAGCTGGCCCGTCTCGTCGCTGCGGCGACGGCGGCCGTCGTGGCCGCCGTCCCGATGGCGGTGCTGCCGGCGTCCGCGGCGTTCGCCGCCAATGGGACGACCACCGCAGCCATCGATCAAGCGCAAGGAAAGCTGGACGCTCTCGGTGTCCAGGCCGACCAGGCCGTCGAGGCGTACGACCAGGCCCAGCTGGCGCTCAGCGCTGCGCAGAAGCGGGCCCGAGAGCAGCAGGCCGCGGCGGCCAAGGCGCAGGCGGCGCTCGACGTCGCCCGCCAGGGCATCCACTCCCTCGCCGTCGAGGAATACGAGAACGGCAGCGCCAGCCCGGTAGTCGCCTTCCTGGTTTCCAACGACCCGCAGGATGCGGTCCGCAAGGCTGACTTGCTCCACCAGATCAGCAACTATCGCGACCAAGGTCTGCGCAAGGTCATCGCGGCCGACCGGGCGGTTGCCCAGTCGCAGACCGCAGCCCAGCAGTCGCTCGCGGCCCAACGCAAGGCCGCCACAGAACTGGCGGCGCGCAAGGCCGCCGTCGAAAAGATCGTCGCTCAACAGCAGAGCCTGCTCAGCAAGCTGAAGGACCAAGCAAAGAAGGAAGACGCGGCTGCGGCCGCGGCGGCCCGTGCTCGTGCCGCCGAACTGGCCCGCCAGCAGGCGGTGTCGCGAGCTGCCGTCCGGCCGCCGGTGTACGCCGCCGCGGCACACGCGCCGGTCACGACCGCGCGCGCCTCGGCATCAGGCGGGGGTGCCGCCCCTGTCGCGGCCGCGGGCGGAGCAGCCGCCGCCGTCGCGTACGCCTACGCCCAGTTGGGCAAGCCGTACCGCTGGGGTGGGGCCGGACCAGGCTCCTTCGACTGCTCGGGCCTGACCATGCGCGCCTGGCAGGCGGCCGGGGTGTCGCTCGCCCACTCCTCGTCGGCTCAACAGCACGAGGGTCGGCCCGTCCCGATGTCGCAGCTGCAACCGGGAGACCTCGTGTTCTGGGGCCGGCCCGCCTACCACGTCGCGATCTACATCGGCGGCGGCCGGGTCATCGCCGCGCCGCACACCGGAACCGTCGTTCAAATCCAGGCGATCTGGGGTTCGCCGAGCGGCGCCGTCCGCCCCTGACCAGCGGGTACGACAGGGCGCCGGCTGCTAGCGGCTCTGGCTGCGTGACCGGGCCGACTCGCGGTCGTTCGCGCGCTGGATCGCCTCGACGAGTTCGGACTTGCTCATCTTCGACCGGCCTTTGACGTCGAGCCGCTTCGCGACGTCGTAGAGGTGCTCCTTGCTGGCCTTCGCGTCGACCCCGCCCGCGGTCTCCTTCGGATTCTTGCGCGCGGACTCGCCGCTGCGGGCTGCCTGGTCGTCCGAAGGGCCCTTGGCGGTCTTGGACTCCCAGTGGTCCCCGACCTTTTCGAAGGTGTGCTTCAAGGAGGAGTACGCAACCCGCCGGGCTCGGCCGCCCTCGCCGTACTGGTCGAGCGCTGAGTCGTAGGTCTTCGCCCACGTTTCCTGGGCCTTCTTCGAAGACCGTTGGATCGTGCTCGGCATGTTCTCCCGTGCGGGCATGGCATCTCCTCTCGGAGCTCCCGCGGTCCGCCCTCTCGGACCCGCTCGGAACTCGCGCGCCTGTCTGCTGCTGTGGAGATACCCGCTGTGCTTGCGGCCCGACCCGGTTGCCGCCGGATTTGCAGGGATTGTGGCGGCACCAGCAGGGTCGCCGGGTCGGCAGTGTGGTGCCGGGTAGCGGGGCGTGCTGGGTAGTCGGAGTCGTGCTGGGTAGTCGGAGTCGTGCTGGGTAGGCGGGTGGTAGGACCACCGAACGGAGGAAACGATGGACGGCGCGGATGCCCGACGTGACCCGGCGCGCGAGCGCGACCCCGAGTCGAGGTTCGAGAACGCCGGCATTCCGGACCTCCAGGACGGCACGCCCGAGCAGCAGCGGGCCGAGGATCCGCAGGAACTCCCGCTGCCCGGCGATCGGCCCGGTGCGAGTGCCGACTGGGGGACGACGGCGCATGAGCAACGCGACGGTGAGCCGCTCGACCGGCGGCTCGAGCGGGAACGCCCCGACCCGGCGACCCAACCCACCGGCCGCGGGAGCGCTGCCGGCAGCGGTGCCAGCCGGGCTGACGGCAGTGCCGGCACTGCTGGCGTCGGCCGGCTCGTCAACGAGCAGGGGGTCGAACCGGGGGACACCGAGGTCGACGCCTATGCCGCCGACGTCGGCGCCGACACCGGTGGTCTGAGCCCCGAAGAACGCGCCATGCACCGCGAGCCCGACTAGCCCGCCGACGTCGCGGTGTCGGAGCCGCCCAGCGGGAGTTGACCACGTAAAGGGGGTTGCGCCCCCCGAGGACACCCGTGCAAGCCTGTCCTCGGGGGGCTAAGCCACGTAGCGGGCCGGCCACTCGACGTCCGACCCAGATCGGACGACGGGTGGCCGCCGCCTGTCCGACAACGGATCGAGGGTGACATGAGCAAGTTCGGTGTGCTCGGGACAGGCGTGGTTGGTCAGACACTCGCCACGAAGCTCGTCGCCCTCGGGCACGACGTCGTGATGGGCGCGCGCGAAGCCACGAACGAGAACGCACAGGCGTGGGCCGCCACCACAGGAGAGCACGGTCGCAGCGGCTCGTTCCGCGACGCCGCGGAATTCGGCGACGTCGTCGTGAACGCGACGTCCGGCGCAGGCGCACTCGCGGCGCTCGAGGCGGCAGGTCGCGACGCGCTCAGCGGCAAGGTGGTCATCGACGTGTCGAATCCGCTCGACTTCTCCAACGGCTTCCCGCCGTCGCTGCTGGTGGCCAACACCGACAGCTTGGCCGAGCAACTCCAGCGCGCGAATCCCGAAGCGAAAGTCGTCAAGGCGCTCAACACGGTGACGGCGTCGGTCATGGTCGACCCGGCATCCGTGCCGGGAGACCACCACCTGTTCATCGCCGGCGACGACAGCCAGGCCAAGGCGGACGTCGTCGGGTTGCTGGCCACGTTCGGCTGGCCTGCGCAGCGGGTTGTCGACCTCGGCGGGATCGCCGCTGCCCGCGCATCGGAGGCGTACGTGCTGTTCTGGGCACATCTTTACGCCGCCCTGGGGACGCCGGAGTTCAACATCGAGGTGCGCGGGGCGTGAGGCGTAGGCTGGTCGGACTTGCCCGATGACGTTTGAGTACCGGCGTGGAAAGGTCGACGATCTTGCACGCGACATGCCCGGGGAGCGCGGCGTGACGAAGGTGCACGGCCAGGAGATCCACCCGCAGGACGCTCACGGGCATGGGGCCGCCGTCGGTATGTCGCAGTGGCGGGACGCGCCGCCGGAGGCACCGAACTACGGCGACGAGCTCGCGGAAGCGCTCGACGAGGCGATCGCCGAATCGAGGTCCGGTCCGGCGGGTGTCGGGGGCGTCAGGGGCGTCGATCCCAACCTCACGGCCGACCGGTTCATCGACCGTGAGGCGAGCTGGCTCGACTTCAACGACCGGGTGCTCCAGCTGGCCGAAAGCGCCGACGTGCCGTTGCTCGAACGTGCGCGTTTCTTGGCGATTTTCGCCACGAACCTCGACGAGTTCTTCATGGTTCGGGTGGCCGGCCTGAAGCGCCGTTTGGCGACCGGTATTGCCGTCACCGCGCCGAGTGGTCTGTCTGTACGCGAGCAACTCGAACTCGTCGCTGCTCGCGCGCACGACCTGGCGCTCGAGCACGCGCGGGTGTTCTTCGACGAGATCCGTCCCGCGCTGGCCGAATGCGGCATCGTCCTGACGCGGTGGGCCGACCTCGGCGCCGAAGACCTCGACACGTTGAACGACTACTTCAACGAAAGCGTGTACCCCGTCCTCACGCCGCTCGCGGTCGACCCGGCGCATCCTTTCCCGTATATCTCCGGGCTTTCGCTCAATCTTGCGGTCATCGTGCGCGACCCGACGAACGGCAACGAACGTTTCGCGCGGGTGAAGGTCCCCCCGATCCTGCCACGGTTCCTCCCGCTCTCAGACGGCCGATTCGTCGCTATCGAAGAGGTGATCGCGGCGCACCTTCATGTCATGTACCCCGGCATGGAAGTGCTCGAGAGTCACACGTTCCGGGTCACTCGCAACGAGGATCTCGAGGTCGACGAGGACGACGTCGACAACCTGTTGAAAGCGCTCGAACGCGAGCTGCTGCGACGCCGTTTCGGGCCGCCGGTGCGGCTCGAGGTCGAAGACAACATGAGCACCCGCGTGCTCGACCTGCTCGTGCGCGAGCTCGACGTCGCCGACTCAGAGGTGTACCGGTTGCCGGCGCCACTCGGCCTCGACGGGCTTTGGGGTCTCACCGATCTCGACCGTCCCGATCTGAAGTACGAGCAGTTCGTGCCGACGACGCATCCGCGGTTGGAAAGCCCCGACAGCGAAGACGTGTGCGACGTTTTCGGTGCGCTGCGGCGCGGCGATGTCCTCGTGCATCACCCGTACGACTCGTTCGCCACCAGCGTGCAGGCGTTGGTCGAGCAGGCGGCCGCTGATCCCGACGTCCTGGCTATCAAGCAGACGCTGTATCGCACGAGCGGCGACTCACCCATCGTCGATGCACTCATCGAGGCTGCCCACGAGGGCAAGCAGGTTCTGGTCATCGTCGAGATCAAGGCCCGCTTCGACGAAGAGGCCAACATCCGGTGGGCGCGCAAGCTCGAACAGGCCGGTTGCCACGTCGTCTACGGGCTGGTCGGTCTCAAGACGCACTGCAAGTTGTGTCTCGTCGTCCGCCGCGAGAACGACGGATCGTTGCGCCGCTACGTCCACATCGGTACCGGCAACTACAACCCGAAGACAGCACGAATTTATGAGGACGTCGGGCTGCTGACGGCCGACCCGACAGTCGGTGCCGACGTCGCCGACCTCTTCAACCACCTCTCGGGATACACGCGGCCCGGCCCTTACTCCACGCTGCTCGTCGCGCCCGACACCCTGCGCACCGGGCTGACCGCGATGATCCGTCGCGAGGCCGACAACGCGCTCGCCGGCAAGCCCTCGCGCATCACCATGAAGCTGAACAGCCTCGTCGACGAGACGATCATCGACGAGCTCTACCTGGCGTCACGCGCCGGGGTGCCGATCGACCTCATCGTCCGCGGGATGTGTGCGTTGCGCCCGGGCGTCGAGGGGCTGTCTGAGAACATCCGCGTGCACAGCGTCTTGGGTCGGTTTCTCGAACACTCGCGGGTCTTGCGTTTCGATGCTGGCGGCGACGACGAGTTCTGGATCGGGAGTGCCGACGTCATGCACCGAAACCTCGACCGCCGGGTCGAGGCACTGGTGCGCGTCAGCAATCCAGAAGCGCGTCGTGCGCTCGCGGCGATTCTCGAGCTCGCGATGTCCGACACCACGAGTTCGTGGCGACTGCAGCCCGACGGCACGTTCCTGCGGGCACCGGGTGTCGACCTGCAGGGTGAGCTGATCCGGTTACGCCACCTCGCGTCCGGGCTCGAGGCAGGAGCGCTCGGCAGCGAACTTGCCAGCGTCGGGCAAGACCGCGGCCGGGCCGACAGGGCAGGTCTTGCTTGACGCCGAACCCGAAGGCACGGGCCGCAGTGCTGCGCGAGCTCGAGGCGAAGTTCCGAGTTCACGCACCGTTTGAGTTGCCCCCGATCGTGGGGGCTGTGCCGCTCGTCGACGCCGTCGACGACCCGCGTGAGGACCGCCTTACGGCCGTGTATTACGACACGTCCGACCTGCGTCTCGCCCGCGAAGGCGTCACGCTGCGCAGGCGCGCCGGCGGGAAGGATGCGGGCTGGCACCTGAAGTTGCCGGTGACCACTCATACCGTTCCTGACGGCACGGGCGCCCGCGACGAAATGCAGCTGCCCGACTCCGCGGAGCTACCCGACGAGTTACGCGATCTCGTCACGGCGTGGGTGCGCGCGGCTCCCCTCGGCCCGGTCGCGACCCTGGTCACCGACCGGACGACGTGGCTGTTTCGAAGTGCCGAGGGAGTGCCGCTGGCCGAACTCGTCGACGACACCGTGACTGTCGAGGACAGTTCGCACATTCATGCGCGGTTCCGAGAGATCGAGGTCGAGGATGTCGGTGGTGGAGCCGACGTCGTCGCGCACATCGGGGGCGTTCTGCAAGACGCCGGCGCCGTCGGGGGCGAGTTCGTGCCCAAAGTCGTGCGGGCTCTCGGACGACGCGCGACCGCGCCGCCTGAGCCGCCGCCTGCCACTCCGCTCGGCGCACGAGCCACGGCACAGCAGGCGGTGGAGGCCGCGTTGCGGTCGTGCACGCGGGAGCTGATGGAACACGACGTCCGCATCCGGCGGGAGCTGCCCGGTGGCGCTGCGGCGCTGCGCGACGCCGCCCGCAGGCTGCGCACGATACTGCGCGCGTTCGCGGCGCTGTTCGACGCCGAGTGCGCTCGCTCGCTGGCGGCGGAGTTGGGTTGGCTCGCCGGCGAGCTGAAGGCCGAAGACGACATCGAGGCGCTGAGTGCGCGCCTCTTGCGGATCGACGAGACCGCCCTCGTCGACGCGCTCCCGACTCGAGCCCGGCCGGCGGATGTCGGGGCCCGGGTCGAGCAGGCGTTGGAGGCCGACCTCGCGGCAGCTCACGCCAGGGTCTTGGAGACGCTGCGCAGCGAGCGTTATCTCGCGCTGATCGAGCAGCTCGTCGAGACGGCGACGAAACCGCAGCTCACGGAGCAGGCTCGCGGCCCGGCGGGTGCCGTTCTGATTCCGATGGTCAGAGCGAGCTGGCGCAAGCTTGCGCGCCGGTGCGGGCGGATCAGCCAACCGCGCGACGTCGCCGTCGCGGTCCTGCGTGGCGAGGTCAGCGAGCGATACGTGCTCGACCATCGTCGCGCTCGTGCGGCGGCGCGGCGGTTCTGCCATCTGTGCGACGCCGTCGCACCGGTGGTCGGGCCGGCAGCGACCGAGTTGCGCGAGCAGGTCGAGCGCGTGCACGCGGCGCTGAGTCAACACCAGCAATCGCTGTCGGCAGCCCGGTTCGTCGGTGGCCCGATCAACGGCGCGGGCGGTCGCGGAGCAGGGCCTGCATTCGGGATCGGCGTCCTGTATGCCCTGCAGTGCCAGGGCGTTCTCGATGCCCGTGCGGAGGTCGGTCGGCTGTGGCAGAGTGCCGCTTCGCCGAAGTTGCGCCGCTGGCTGGAGGATTGATGTCAGTCTCGACCGACCGCCTCATCGAGGCCGCGGGCGGCGTGCTGTGGCGGTCGGCCGAAGGCGGCGTGGGTGTCGAGATTGCGCTCGTGCACCGACCCAAGTACGACGACTGGTCGGTGCCGAAGGGCAAGCTGTTCACCGATGAGCATTCCCTCGTCGGCGCTATCCGCGAAGTCGAGGAGGAGACCGGTTACGCCGGGCGCCTCGGGCGCCCGCTCGGCGAAGTGCGCTACGCCAAGGACGGCTCCCCGAAGCGGGTCCGGTATTGGGCCGTCGAAGCGCTGCACGGCACGTTCGTCTCTGGCGACGAAGTCGACCAACTGATGTGGCTGCCGCCGAAAGAAGCGATGCTTCACCTCAGCCCCGATCGAGACCGGCCGATCGTCGAAGCGTTCATGGCCGACGTCCGGCCCACTCGCAGTTGTGTCGTAGTGCGCCATGGCAGCGCGGGCGAGCGCTCTGCGTGGAACGGTGACGACCGTGAACGACCCCTTGATCAGCTCGGTCATCGTCAGGCGCTTTCGCTGATGCCGGTCCTCGACGTGCTCGGCGTTCGGCGGGTTTTGTCCGCGGACGTGTTGCGCTGCCTCGACACCGTCGGGCCCTACGCCGCCGAGCGGAAGTTGACGGTCGAAAGCGAGCCGTTGCTTTCCGAGTCGGGATACTCGGCGTCGCCGGAGGCCGCCGCGGATCGCCTGGTCGAGGTGTTGCGAGGCGGCGAGTCCGTCGTGTTGTGCAGCCAGGGCAAGACGATCCCGCCGTTGCTGCGTCGTGTCATCAGTGAGCTACGCGGCCCGGATGTTGAGACCTCGGTGCCCAAGGGCGGCTTCATCGTGCTGCACATGGCTGTCGACGACTCCGCTCTGGTCGCGCTCGATCGGTTCCCGCCACCGCTCGCCTGAGAGGCCGAACTAGTACTGCCGGACGACGGACGACGGGCCCATGACGATCACTGGGTTCTTCGCCGGGTCGAGCCAGCGCAGGACTTCCAGCAGGTCGGCCTGGGGGATCGCGACGCAGCCCGCCGTCGGCCCGCCGGTGGTGACGTGCAGGAAGATCGCACTTCCCTTGCCAGGCACGACATGGGGTGGGGCGTTGAAGGCGATGACGGCTGCGTAGGCGTAGGCGGTTGCATAGCTGGGCGATGCGAGGCGCTCCCCGCTGAGCGACGCGCTCTCCTGCCAGGTGTTGTAGTACGGCGACGTGACGTCGCCGACCCACACCGACTGCGAATCGGCTACCCGGTAAGGGAATTTGACGCCCGGGTTCGCCTTCTGCCCGAACATGATGCCGAAGCCGTACATGCCCGCAGGCGTCGTCCCGTCACCTTCGTGGCGGTTGGTCGAAAACCCACTGCGCCCGAGGTGTGCATACATCGCCGGGAAGACCGCATGCCATGTTCCGTTGCTCTTCTCGAACGTCTGCAAGGTGCCGGTGGTGCTGCCCCAGCTCGACGACGTCACGATGACGACCTGTTGCGCGTTGCCCGTGCTGGCGAGCTGTTGCACGAGGAGTGGTTGCGGCGTGGGCTTCGGCTGGGGAGTCGGCGTCGCCTTCGCGGTGGCGGTGGCGGTGGTAGGCGTGGGCGATGGGCTCGCCGCGCGGGTCGGCGCCGGCGCGGCGCTCGACGGCGTCGGCGTCGCCGTGACGGCCGCCACAGCAGGCGGCGTCGGCGTTGCGGTCGGGCCCGGTGCGGAGCTCGATGCCACCGCTGTCGGCTGGGCCGGGTTGGAGGTGGCGGCAGCGGCTGACGAAACCGTAGACGCTGCCGACGTGTGACCGGAAGCAGGTGCAGCCGAGTGCGCCGGTGAGCATCCGGCGACGAGCCCGATCAGTGCCGCTGCGACGGCAGCGCGCCGAACGAGCACGGCTCCTGTGCTCACAACACCTCCGGACGGCGAAGCCCCGGCCGGGGGCCTCAACGGGTCGCTGTCACCCTAACGGCTCGACCGGGTCATCGACCCGGATCGTGCCTGCACTTAAGGGCGCCAGGCGAGTTCCGAACCACACCTTGCCGGCATGCCGCCGGTAGCGGGCCAGCGTGCGGATGGGCTCCTTCCCGCCGCCCAAGGTGACGGGATCGATGGTCGTCATGACGCAGCGGTCGCACGCCACCGTCGTCCGAAACTCGACGTCGCCGATGCGCACCCCGGGCCAGCCGTCTTCGGTGAATGGCTCGTCACCGTCGATCACGACGTTGGGCCGAAACCGCACGATGCTCAATACGCTGCTCGAGCCTTCCGCAAGGCGCCCGGTGTCGCTGATATCAGCCGGGTCGATATCGGGGACGTCGGGAAGCTCGGCGTCAGCGGCGATCCATTCGTTAAGTTGCCGCATCGACGCCTCGGTGACGAGGAGGAGCGGCCCGGCGTCGGCCAGCGAAAGGGAATCACCCGGCAGGCCACCGTTGTGCTCGGCGATGGTTCGCACGGTCGGGTCGTCCTGCCAGACGAGGCGGAGCGGCTCGCCCATGCGCTTGCTCAGCCACTCGTCTGCCTCGCCGCCGGCCGGCAATGCGTGCGGCTGGCGCGACAGCCCGATCGGTATCGGGGCTGCACCGATCGGTGCTTCGACCACGATGCTGGCGCCGTCCCGGTCGCTGATGCGGATCGCGGGCCAGTCCTGCGGCCGGCCCTCGAGCAGCTCCGCGCTGAAGCGGAGTAACCCATGCAGTTCGCGCGCGGTGACGCTTTCGCCCGTGGCGTCGACGAGCGCCCACCGGCGATCACCGGCCAACCCCCACGGCTCGACCTGGGCGCTGCGGACGTCGACCCCGGCGAGCGACTTGACCGGATAGATGCGCAGCGCGGTGACGTTCATGCGGTGACTCCCCTTACGGCTCGACGACCTCGGCGAGGGCGGCACCGCTCGCCAGGCCGGCGCCACCGGCGGCGATGGGTGAGTCGCCCGCCAGCCGCGACCCCGCGCGGGTTCGCGACGTGGCGAGGAAGCATCCGAACAAGATCAAGGGGAACCCTACCGCGATGCCGACTGTGAACTTCTCCCCGAGCACGACGACGCCGAGCAGCAGCGCGACCGCAGGGTTGACGTATGTGATGACGGTGGCGCGGGCCGGGCCGACCTCGGCGATCAGGGCGAAGAACACCAAGAACGCGGCAGCGGTGCAGACGATCGCGAGACCGACGACCGACCAGGCGACCTCTGCCGTGATCCGGCTCGGCCACTGCACGGCTGCGACCGGCGCATAGCCGAGCGCGGTGAGGCCGAGCGATGCGGCCACCACCCCGAGACTGGGTAGGTCGGCGAGCTTGCGCGCGATGATGATCGGGCCCGTCGCGTAGCCGACCGCCGTGAGGCCGATCTCGACCACCGCCCAGGCGTTGTGGACCTTGACGTCGACGCCGACGAGCACGGCAACGCCGGCCAACCCGATGAGCAGGCCGGCGAGGCGGGTCGGGGAGAGGCGATCATCGTGTCGTGCCTGGTGGTCATCGCGGGCGAGCACGATCAAGACGGCGCCGATGAGCGGCACCGAAGCGACCAGCAAGCCGGACAACGAGCTGGACAGCCTCGTCTCAGCGTGCGAGAGCAGCAGCCAGGGCACCGCGATCTCGATCACGGTGTAGACGATCAGGATTCGCCAGCGCGCGAGCAACGGTCGCAGCAGGCCGCGATGGGCGGCAATCGGCACCAGGAGCAGGGCACCGAGCCCGGTACGCGCGAAGACCAGTGTGGCGGGCGTGAGATCGCGGACGGCGATGCGAATGAGCAGGTACGGGATGCCCCAGATCACCGCCATGGCGGCGAACAGCAGCCAACCTCGCTTGGACACGGCACTTCCCGGTGGTCTTGCGTCCGCGGAGCGGACCGATGCTGGACCGGCTCGAACTGCTCCACGTTCTCATGCGCGGGCGGCCGGTGCTCGCGGATTTCGGACTCGCGCAGCAGCGAGCTCAGCAGGCGCGCAGGACCTCCTCGAAGGTCGTCTCCCCGCGCAGGGCTTTGGCGATCCCCGCCTGCCGCAAGGTGATCATCCCTTCCGCCGCGGCGGCGTGCCCGATCGCAGACTCGGTCGGTGTGTGGAGAACGACCTCTCGGGTCTGCGGGGTGACCGGGAGCACCTCGAAGACGCCGGTACGGCCGCGGTAGCCGCTGCCATTGCAGTCGACGCAGCCGGTGCCCTGGCGCGGTGTCGCGCCGAGGAGATCGTCCGCTGAGACACCCAAGCGCGAGAGCAGCTCGCTCGCCGGTTGATAGGGGCGGGCGCAGCTCACACAGGGGCGTCGGAGCAGCCGCTGGGCCACGACGACCGACAGCGACGAGGCCACCATGAACGGCTCGGCACCCATGTCGACCAGCCGGGTGATGGCGGACGGCGCGTTGTTGGTGTGCAGCGTCGTCAGCACGAGGTGCCCGGTGAGTGCGGCCTCCAGCACGAGGGTGGTCGTCTCGGAGTCGCGTACCTCACCGACGAGGACGACGTCGGGGTCCTGGCGCAGCACCGAGCGCAGCCCGCGGGCGAAGGTCAACCCCGAACGTGCCTCGACCTGCACCTGGGTGATGCCGGGAAGCTGGATCTCGACCGGATCCTCGAGGGTGACGACATTGCGTTCGCGGGATGCGACTCGCGACAACACCGAGTACAGCGTGTTGGTCTTCCCCGAGCCGGTCGGTCCGGTGATGAGCACCAGGCCCTGCGAAGCCGTCGCTGCGTTCAGCAAGGCGCCGAGCTGGTCGGCGTCCATACCGAGCTGCTCGCATTCGCTGATCTGCCCGGCGTCCGGCAGGAGACGGATCACGACCTTCTCACCATGCACCGCCGGGAGCGTGCTGACCCGCGCATCGACCGCCACGCCGTTCGCGGCGATCTTCATCCGGCCGTCCTGCGGGAGGCGGCGTTCGGCGATGTCCATGCCCGAGATGATCTTGAGCCGGCTGACGAGCGCGGGCGCGGCCCCCTTGTGCACCCGGGTGATGTCGCGCAGCACGCCGTCGATGCGGTGGCGGATCCACACGCCGTCCAGCTGCTGTTCGATGTGGATGTCGCTCGCACCGACGCGCACCGCGTCGGAGAGGATCTGGTTGACGAGCTGGACGGTCGGAGCCTGGTCGGCGGCCTTGGCGAGTGCGGCCTCCTCGGCGGGGTCGACCTGCACCTCGCTCGGCAGGGTGAGGAGCCGGGGGTCGGCCGCCATCGAGTACACCCGCGCGATCTGCTCCCGGATCAGCGACTCGGGGGCGACGACGAGCGACAGCGTGTGCGAGCCGGTGTAGGCCCGGACGTCGTCCAGAGCCACCACGTTCGTGGGGTCGGCGGTCGCGACGCGCAGGCCGTCGTGGGTGCGTCCGAGCACGAGCACGTGAGCCCGTTCCGCGACTTGGCGCGGGAGCAGCCGGGCGACTTCCATCGGGACGGCGAAGTCGTTGCCGTCGACCAGTTCGAGGGCCAGCAGCTCGGCGAGCGCCTCAGCCACCTGGCGTTCGGTCAAGAAACCCATCTCGACGATCAGCTGGCCGAGGCGCTTGCGGTCCTTGCCGGTGAGCTTGCGCTGGACCTCGAGGACCTGTTCGAGCTGGTCGCGGGTCAAGAGGTCGCGCTCGATGAGAACATCGCCAAGACGGCGACGCTCGGGGGGCGCGGCGGTGGCAGGATCGACAGACATGGCACTCCCTGTGTTGGGACGCCATCTCTTTCGGCTACGGGTGCCCGGATATGAGTCAAACGTGAGCGCCGCCGCGCGGCGTCAGCGGGCGCGGCGCGCCAGGACCCCAGGATCGCCCAGCCCGCGAGTAATCCGGTTCAGCGAGGGCGCGAGCCGCCGCAGCTCGTCCAGGTGCAGTGCCGTCAGCCGGTTCAAGCGCTGCTTGGCCAAGCTGGTCAGCGTGATACGGACGACGCGACCGTCGTCGTCGACGCGGTGCCTGGTCACGAGGCCGGCCGCCTCGGCGCGGTCGAGCAACCCGACCACACTGTGCGGGCGCAGCAGCAGGTAGTTGGCGATGTCGCCGACCGTCGGCCCACGATCGTCGTCGTGTCCGCGTACGGCTAGCAGGAGCTGGTGCTGCGCCGGAGTCAGACCGGCGGACTTCGCCTGGCCCTCGCTCCAACGCAGGAACCGCCGCAACTCGGTGCGGAACGCCAGCAGCTCTTCGAAGTCGTCGTTCGACAACTGTCGCTTCACAACAGCTCATCTCCTCCCGCCGGCCCGCAGCCGAGAGTTCGGCACGCCGGAGCAGGCAATGCGATCATCTCGCATCGTGGCGGGTACAGGTGGCGTCCCGATCAACTTTCGGCCTCATTTTTCACTCGCAGCCGGTGTCGGTCACCGAATGAAGGAGTTGTGCTGTCGAATCGGCCCTTGAGGCAGCCACAACCCTTCACTCGGCACAGGCGCGTGCGCGGCTGGCCCCGGGATCAGGAGTGGACGGCGCGGGTGTGCACGAACAGCTCTTTGCGGCCCACCGGCCGGTGCTGGGGTGGCGGCAGCTCGTAATGCACCGGGGCGAGATGATCCCGGTACTGGCGGTCGGCGTTGTAGACCTTGTTGAACCGCCACAGCATGCGCGCGAAGTTCGTCTGGCCGTGCAGCAGGTGGTTTCCGATGATGCCCATGGTCGCCCGGGCGGCCGCGAAGCTCAGGTGCTTGCGGTTGATGACCGCTTGCGTGTGCACGAGTTCCCGGTAGAAGACGTCGAGCGGGAGCTTGGTCGGCAGCACCGCGTGCTGGATGTCGAACAGGCGGTAGTCGAGGGAGGTCAGGCTGCGGCCGTCGGTGTGCCAGATCTCCGTGCCGGGGTACGGCGTCTTGACCGTCAGGTGCACGATCTCGGGCACCGACAGCGCGAATTCGCGCACCAGGCGGAAGCGGTCGGTGTCCCACTCCGGGTCGACGATCAGGTTGATCGCGACACTGATGCCGAGCTTGCGCGCGACCTCCAAGGCGTGCATGTTCTCGTCGCGGCTGACCCGCTTGCGGAACATCTCCAGCCCTTCTTCGTCGAGCGCCTCCATCCCGAGAAACATGTACTGCAGACCGAGCCGTACCCACCGTTCGAACACGTCGGTGTTGCGCAAGAGGACGTCGGCGCGGGTCTCCAGGTAGTACTTCTTGTGCACCTGCCGCTTCTCGAGCTCGGCGGCTATGGCGTCGCCGTGTTCGGGCTTGATGAACGCGACGTCGTCGACCAGGAACACGTTCGGCTCCTGGATCCCCGCCATCTCCGCCGCTGCGACGTCGGGAGACACCTTGCGGTAGGAACGGCCGTAGAAGGTCCACGCCGAGCAGAAGGAGCAGTCCCACGGGCAGCCGCGGGTGAACTCCATCGAGGCGCACGGGTCGAGGACGCCGATGAAATACTTGCGCCGCTTGCGCATCAGGTCGCGCGCCGGCCGGACGACGTCCAGGCTGTCGAGCATTTCCGGTGCCGGCCCGGCGCCGGCGAGGGTCACCACGCCCGGGACGTCGGTCAGTGCGGCGCGGCTCGCGACGGCTTCGAGCAGCCGAGTGATCGCGGTCTCCCCCTCGCCGCGGATGATCGCGTCGAGCCCGCCCTCCGCCTGCTCGAGCACGTGCGTGGCGATGAACGAGACGGAGTGTCCGCCGGCGAACACGAAGCGGCTCGGGTCGGCGGCCTTGATCTCGCGCGCCAAATCGATGACCTCGGGCACGTTTGCGAGGTAGTTCAAGCCGAACCCGACGGCCTCGGGCTCGAAGCGGCGGACCTCCTGGGCGAGCTCGTCGTGCGTCATGACTTGCAAGTCGATGACCCGGACGTCGTGACCCGCGCTGCGCGCGGCGGCCGCGACGCTCTCGATGCCCAGCGGTTCGAGCCGCAGGAAGATTTCGGAGTACAGCAGGCAGCTGGGGTGGACGAGCAAGAGTCTCATGCGGCCCGCCTTCCCTGTCTTCGCGCCGCTATGCACGCCGGCTGATCTTTGTGTCGCGGCCTGCGGGCGGCGGCCGCGCTGTCCCCGCGCCAGGGCCCCAGAAGACGGCGTTCTGTTGCCGTCGATCCACAACAACGTGCCATGGGTCGGGCTCGTGTGCGTGATCGTCTACATCGTCGGCTTCGCGATCGGCCTCGGGCCCGCGTTCTGGCTGATGATCTCCGAGATTTACCCGCTCCAGTTCCGCAGCGACTAAGTGCTCACTGCGGGTGGCCCAGTGCGGTGGCGACGACCCCGACGACGGCATCGGGCATGGCGGCTTGCCCACCGAGGACGACGAGTTGCGATGCGCTCGACGCGATCGAGGTGAGGTAGGAGGCCTGTACGGCGCTGGGCGTGGCGGTTTGTGGGTCGAACAGCAGCATGCCGTCTCCTCGCTGAGCCGCCAGCGCTGCGCCGGCCAGCGCGTCCGGGAAAGCGGTGCCTGTCGCGATGATCAAACCGGGGGCTGCTGGGTACGTCGCCGCGGCGACGGCGACAGAAGTCGCGTACCGGTCGGCGCCGAACAGCGGGCGAGCGGTAGGCACGGCGTGCGCGGCCTGGCCGCCCACGGCGATGCGCGGCAACGACGGATGTGCGTTCAACCAGGACGCCGTTGCCGCCGGCACGCTGGTGTCCGCGGTCAAGAGGATCACGCCATGATCTGAGCCCGCGGCGCTCGCGGCTGAGAGTGCGTCAGGGAAGTTCGCGCCGGTCGCGAGGTAGACGTTGGCGACGGTCTCCGCACCGGCGAGTCGCTGTGCGATCAGGGCCGCTGTCTCGTAGCGGTCGGCGCCGCCGATCCGGACGACGGGAAAGCCGAGCTGCTTCAGGCGATTCACTACGGTGTCGCTGATGGCGGCCGTCCCGCCGAGCACATAGATCGTGCCACCCGGCCGGAGAACCCGCGCGATGCCGTCGCTCGCGCTGCTCGACAGGCTATTCGTCGGGGTGAGCAGGACGGGACCGTCGAACACCTTGGCCATCGGCGAACCGGCGAGCGCATCGGCGAAGACGTCGTCGCGAGCAAGCACGACCGACTGAGCCGAGCCTGCCGCCGGGTACATCGCCTGGGCGATGAGGTTCGCGGTCGCGTCGCGATCGGCACCGCCGATCCGAACGATGCTGAAGCCGCCACCGCCACCGCCACCGCCGCCGCCACCGCCACCGCCACCGCCACCGCCACCGCCGCCACCGACAGATGTAGCTGAACGTGCCGCCCGACGACGTCCCACCGGCTGTGGTGACCGAGAGGGTGACCGATCCGCTACCGCCGGGGGTGGTGGCCGTGATCTGAGTCGAGGAGTCGACGGTGAACGCCGTGGCAGGTGTTGTGCCGAAGTCCACCGCAGTAGCGGCGTCGAAGTGGGTGCCGGTGATGGTCACGCTGGTGCCGCCGGTGGCAGGGCCGGAGGCGGGTGTGAAGCTCGTGATCGTCGGCGCGTCGTAGGTGAAGAGGTCAGTCGACGTTGTGGGACCGCCGATCGTGGTGACCTCGATCGCGACCGATCCGCTATCGCCTGGGGTGGTGGCCGTGATCTGGGTCGGTGAGTCGACGGTAAATGCGGTGGCAGGTGTTGTGCCGAAGTCCACCGCGGTTGCAGTGTCGAAGTGGGTGCCGGTGATGGTCACGCTGGTGCCGCCGGTGGCGGGACCGGATGCAGGTGTGAAGCTCGTGATGGTCGGAGCTGGCACGTAAGTGAAAAAGACGCTCGATGTAGCACTGCCACCAGCCGAGCTGACGGTGATCTTGACCTGCCCACTGCCCGCAGGCGCACTCACCACGAGTTGCGTTTGACTGCCGTCGGTCGACGAGTGGAACCCTGCTCCGACAGCGCCGAAAGTGATGCCGCAGAGGTCGACGAACCCGGTGCCCGTGATGGTGACCGTCGTGCCGCCGGTGGCCGGGCCGGTCGTCGGGCTGATCGAGGTGATGGTGGGTGGCGGCACATACGTGAAGGCACCGACCAGCGTGCCTGTCCCGTCAGGCGAGGTCACCGAGACGTCGACGGCGCCCGTGCCTGCGGGTGTGACGGCGGTGATGTCGGTGTCGGAGTTGACGGTGAAAGACGTGGCGGCAGTGCCTCCGAAGTCGACGGCTGTGGCGTTCGTGAAGCCGGTTCCCGTTATGTAGATTTCCTGGCCCCCCGCCTCCGGGCCTGTCGTCGGGCTGACGGAGTCGACCGTCGGTGCAGAGGCGGCGTGCGCGACACCCGGCCATATGGCAGCCGTCGACAGGGCGCCGGCGGTAGCTGTGAGTGACAGCCCGCCAAGCGCCCAAACCGCAACGGTGCGGCGGCAGATGGTTACGAGCATGCGGGGCCCCGGCCTCGGTGTTTCACGACGTCGTTTGATCGGCCAACCGGGTGACAGGCTTGAGATGGGCCATGCGTGCCTAGGCTGAAATGGCCCCGGCAATGACTCAGAGGTGGCGGTAGCGATAGCTCGTCGACATCACACCGCTTCCGCCCCTTGTTCGGTGCGGTTTCGCAACTGGGCCAAGCCGCCACGCGAAGCCCGCAGCAAGTGGCGGATTCCGGTTAGCGCGGACGGCGGAGTTGCGTTACGCCGATCGCCGCTTGCCTGCTACGGGTAACTCGTCAGCGCAAGTGGTAACGGCAGCACCCGTTCGCCGGGTCTGTCGGTCTGCCGCACTGCGGGCAGTATTCCTGCGCTGAGCCCGGTACGAACGCCGTACCACCAGTCGCGAGCCAGCGCTCGATCTCCGCGACGCCGCTTCTTGCCTGTGTTCGCACGGCTGCGCCGACAAGAAAGTGTGCGACTCCGTTCCATGACAGCACGACGATCGTGGCGATCGCCGGTGCGATGAAGCATGTCCAACCGATGCCCGTGGCCAGTGGCAGCGAGATCGTCAGGACGACGAAAGCACACATGGCGAGCCACGCGCGCGTTCTGATGCGCTTCGTTTGCGCGATCCACTTCACGGCGACGCGCCGACCTCGCTGTCTCGCGACTTCGCCCAAGACGGGCCTACGTTCTGGGTTCCCCACCGGCGGCGTTTGTCACGCCTTGCGGGAAAGCACCTGGCTGTATCGCTGCCGCCAGGTGAGGGCTGACTCCTTCTATCAAGCGCGATTGGCAAGTCGTGATCTCGCTGCTAGCTTCGTGCCGTGCCTGATCTGCCGTGGACCGCCCGCGCCGAAATGGCGCCGGGAAATACGTATCTGGTGATGGCCTCACACCTGCCGTTGAAACGGATCACCTCGACCGTGCGCTTCATGCGGGCGGTCATGGCGGTGCGCAGGCAGCTGTCCGCCGCCGACGGTCTCGTCGGCTACACGCTGCGAGCGAAGCCGCTGAGCCGTGACTACTGGACGCTGTCGGTGTGGCGCGATCGTGCCGCGTTGTCATGCGTACGTCCCCGCATGTCGGCGTGATGAGCTCGTTGAGCCCGCACATGGGGCAGACGAGATTCGTGCAGTGGGAGATCACTTCCGCCGACGGGCGCCCACTTTGGCCGGCCGCTCTCGAACGCCTGGGTCGATAGGACTCAGAACGCGACGCTACTCGCGCGCAGGATGAACGGTTACCTACGATGTCCGTCGGAGCGGAACCACGCAGGCAGCGGGCTGCGACAGTGTGGGTGTGGATGGACGCCTGGTAGGCCTGGCCGCCATTAGCCTTGGGGGTCAGCTCGCTGGCCCTGCGCGACCCATGGCGGCGCTCGCCATCGATTGTTCGCGCTGCGGGAGTACGCGCCGGCCGAGGCTCGTCGTCCGCGCGGCGTAGAAGACACCGATGGTGACGGCGACGGCGGTCCCGAGCGTTCCTGCCGTGGCGTAGATCGCCCGGTAGCTGACCACCGCTGCGATGGCGCCACCGGCCAGCAGCGACAGGCCTTGTGCGCCCCCGAGCGCGGCTCCGGCCGCAGCGGATACCCGGCCGCGTGCCGCGTCGGGCGTGCGGCTGATGAGAAGAGTGGAAAAGCACACGGCCGCGTAGCCGTTGCCGATGCCGCC
Organism: uncultured Actinomycetes bacterium; assembly: GCA_963782965.1. Classification (GTDB taxonomy): domain Bacteria; phylum Actinomycetota; class Actinomycetes; order Acidothermales; family Acidothermaceae; genus CAWALV01. The sequence continues at coordinate 54,026 of CAWALV010000002.1, read as the reverse complement.
GAGGACCGAAAGCGGTACGAGCATCCAGACCGCTGGGATCACGGCGAACGGGATGACGGCGGCGCAGGCCAGGCCTGCTCCCGAAATCGTCGCCCAGATCCGGGCGCGTTCGGTGCGAAGCAATCCGGCGCCGACCGACCCGGCGACCATTCCGGCCATCCAGGTGGCCTCGGCGATCCCATACCAGGTTGCTCCCGCGTGGAGCGTGTCTCGGACCAGGAAGACCAGAACCACGTCGGCCATGCCGACGAGCAGCACGACCGCCACGACGCCGACGACGAGTGGGCCGAGGACGCGGTCAGTGCGCAGGATGGCGAATCCGTCGCGGGTGTCGCTCGAGCACCTGTCGGGTTCAGCTGGGAGTCGTCGTCTGGTGCGGACCAGCGCAGCCGCCCCGGTGAGCACGAGGAAGGTGGCCGCGTCGATGGCCAGCGGAAGGCCGGTGCCGAAAGTCCCAGCGAGCAAGCCGCCGGCCGCGGGAGCGCCTACCAGAACGACGGCTTGTAGGGACTGCTGTGCCGACATGGCCCGAGCGACGGCGTCCTCTCCGACGATGCGGGGGATGAGCGCCGACCACGTGGTGCCTGCCACCGAGGAGGCGGCACCGAGGACGGCCGCCAGCGCCACGATGGCCACCGCAGAGTGCATGACGACGAGGGCACCGGCGGAGGCTGCTTCCGTCAGACCGGCGCCGACCAGAAGATGCCGGGAATCCCGCGAGTCGACGAGTCGGCCGACCGGGCGCGCCAGAACCACTTGCGGGATCACTCCGGCGCCAAGCAGGAGGCCGACTTCGTAGGGCCGCGCGCCGTCGCTTTGCAAGCGCACGGTGAGCGCGACCAAGGCCACTCCGTCGCCGAACGTCGAGATGATGCGCCCGGCCAGCGCGATGCCGAAATCCCTGCGAACGAGTAAACTGTTCAGCATTTACTGAACAGTAGTTGCTGAACATCTTGGAAGTCAAGGGTAGAGTTTCGGATCGATGTCACACCGTGAGGCGAACGAGCAGACGACGGACGAGCCGACCGCCAACGATGCAGCACGCCACCGCATCGCCGGTCCGCGCAGCATTCGGGCTCTGGCGCACCCCGCGCGGTTGGCCATCATCAATGCCTTGGCCGCCGGTGAGGAGCTGACTGCCACCCAGTGTGCGGAGCTCACGGGGCTGAGCCCGAGCGCAACCGCCTACCACTTGCAACTCCTGCAGAGGTACGGCTTCGCCGAGCCGGCGTCCCCGACGCCGGACCGCCGGGAGCGACCCTGGCGAGTTGCCGAGCGCGGCGTTCAGGCCGACCTGGACACCTCGACCGCCGCCGGAGCTTCGGCTGCGGCGGCGGTCGGCGCCGCATATTTCGACACGACGCGTGCTCTCGCCATCGCGTTCACCAACGGCTCGCCGACCGAGCCCGACCAGTGGCGCGAGGCCAGCTTGGCCAACGTGGATCTCTGGCTCACAGCCGAGGAGTACCAACGAGTCGCGCGTGAACTCGAGGCAGTGCTCAGGCCGTACCGTCGAAGGCCCCGGGCGGCGGATACGCGACGGGTCCGCGTCATGAACGTCGTCGTGCCACACCCGCCGCCGCGGCCGGATTCACGTTCGCGCGCGACCTGAACGGACCGGCTCCGGCCGCGGCACACTCAGGTGCCGCTCGAGGAACCGGACCGCAGAGGCCGCCTCGAAGCGCGGTAGGTCCATGTGCTTGCCGGCGTTGACGTGCAGCGATTTCTCCGTCGACGCGAACGCCTCGAACAGGGCGAGGCCCCCCTCGCGCGGGATGTGCTCGTCGTCCCACTGCAGGTCGAACTCGATCGGGACCGTGATTCGCCGCGCGGCATCGAGCAGCGTCGAAGGCCAGAACAGTCCGAAGACGGCGGCCCGGATGAGCGGCTCCTCGGCGACCAGCCGAACACCGATCGCGGTGCCGAGGGTGATGCCCCAGTACCCGACGGGCGCATCGCCGATCTCGGGGACGGCGAGCAGCCCCGCGAGCAGGGCCCGCCACTCGGGGACGGTGCGACGCGCGAGATCGGCGTTGTATCGCTCGACGATAGGCCCTATCGGCTGACCCGCCTGCCTCGCCGCATGCAATGCGGCGACCTCCTCCTCGTCGTTCGCCGTGCGAGGTCGGGGGCCGTGACCGTCGACGTCGAGCGCGACGGCCCGGAACCCTATATCTGTGAGCAGCCGGGCTCGGCCCGTCATCGACGGGTGGTGCCGGTGTCTGCCGCCGCCGTGCCCGAGCAGGACGAGCGGGGTGCCGGGCGCGGCGTGCTCGCGCGCCCAGAGGGCGGCGGTCACGTCGCCAAGCACGAGCTCGCGCGTGGTTACGCCATCTGAAGTCGTATGCGAGATCAAGCGCAGGTCGGCTGGGTTCAGGTCGGTCATGGGAGCACCTTTGACAAGGAAACAAGGAAGGACGGCGCTCCCGGCGGCTTCAGGCCGCACACCCCGTGACGGAACCGGGGAGCACCCACGAGGGGACGACGATGGTGCTCACGGGTCTCACCTCCCTGGCTCGGGTCACGGTCGGGGCCACGATAGAGGCACGGCGCGCCGCTGACCACAAGGTTTCGTCAGGCTCCACCTACTCGCGGGTGAGCTTGAGCGCCAGACTCGGAACGAAGAAGGACGCGAGGAAGAGCGGCAGAATCCTCTTGCCGGTGCATCGGTAGGCGACAGTCTCGCCTTCGACGGCATCGAAGGTCTGAGTTCGGCTGGAGTTCCGACCGTTGCGGACTTGTAGTGCATGATGGCCGGGTTCGATCGCTACCTCGATCGTGTCGTTCATGTCGAGCGATCCGGCGGGCCGACGGTCAATCACAACGTCGTAGGTGCCGCGTCGGACCTCGACCCCGATTGATTTGTGGGTCAGCTTGAGTGTCGCGGCCACTGTTGATCTCCTCTTGCTTGGGCCCGAAGTAGACATCGGTCGTGGTCCTGCTGCCGGCACAACACGTTCTCGGGTCCCGCGTCAGCGTGCGTGTCCGTCGTCCACTCGGATCATCGTGACGGCTTCCACGGTAGCGGCGGGAACAACCCCGCGCGCTGGGCGTTCCAGTCGACATGAGCGAGCGCACGAGCGAATCTGTCAACTGGAACGAGCGGGTGGTCGCGGAGTTCCGCGCCAACAGTGGCCGGGTCGGTGGCAACTTCGAGGGAGCGCCGATGGTGCTCGTGCATCACCGGGGCCGCACCTCGGGCAAGGAGTACGTCAACCCGATGATGTACCTGGCGGATGAGGACTCGCCGGAGACGATCTACGTCTTCGCGTCAAAGGCCGGTGCTCCGACCAACCCCGACTGGTACCGCAACCTGGTCGCCGCGGGCGAGGGAAGCGTCGAGGTCGGCACCGAGCACTACCCGGTTGACGTCACCGAACTGCACGGGGACGAGCGCGACCGGATCTACGCCGAGCAAGCTCGTCGCTATCCGGGTTTCGCGGAGTACGCCGACAAGACGGCGGGGATCCGCACGATCCCGGTTCTCGCTCTGCGCCGACGAAGCTGAGAGCAGTGAGGCGCCCAGTTCAGGACAAGCCTGGGTCATCGTCGTATGCGGGCGTGAGACGCAGCCTCCGACCGTCTCTTGCGCTGATCCGGGCCGCGTTGCGGACAAGGGAGCCACAGTTCGTCTTCGAGCATGGATGGAAGCCTCGCGGAGCGTCCGATCGGCGCGGCCCGCCAGCAGATCGCCGGCACGATCTCGCCGATCCCGCTGATCGCGGCTCACACTCGTGGCACGGCACGTCGCGACGAGCCGGGGTTGTCGGTCATGGCCGTGCAGACCAGTCCCGTGGCTGACGTCGAACCCGCGTATTCCGCGCCCAGCCCCCGTGCGCAAGCACCCGCCCAGGCGGGCCAAGTCCGGCCTTCGACACCGGATCGCCGCCACCGGCTACTACCCCGGCTACGCGCATTGAGGCACTGTCCCATCTGCAGCGATGCGGCCACGGCCGCGTCCCACATCGCCGGCAGTCGCCGCCGCAGACATTTCGATCACGCGGCGAGCGGTGCCTTTACCAACTTGGCGTCTCGAGTCGCAAACGCCACGCAGTAGAGATCGAACCCGTGCCGCCACGGCGGGACCATCGGCGGTACTCCCACACCCGCGTTGCCCACGAGCAAGTCGACGGTGCCGCGCTCCTGCTTCGCCGCGACGATGCGCTCTTGACCATTGGGGCATCGCGAACATCAACCGATAACGCCACGACCGGAACGCCGTGCGCCTCACAGGCCCGCTTCGCCTCCGCCAGCTGATCAGCGGTCCGGGCAAAGAGACCCACTGCCATGCCGTCGCGCGCGAGGGATTCCGCCACCGCTCGGCCGATGCCTCGTCCACCGCCGGTAACCAGCGCTACCTGACCCCGGATCGTCTCCATGCCCGGATGATCGCCCAAACGATGCAGGGCTGGCAAAGCCTTGCCAGCGCATGCCCGCCGGATTGCCATCCGGGTGGTGCGCGTGCACGGCGATACGACGCTGCCGGGTAACGGCTACTGCTCGCCGTCCGACCCTGCCTCAACAATCTCTACGACGCCGGACGGCGCAGTGAGCAGCGGCGGTGTGCGACGCGCGGCCTCATCGACGTGTACTCGTGGGTGCGGCGGTACGCGCTCCTCGTGGTAGGTGCCCGGCCCGTAGAACTGCCCGTAGCGGGCGACGACCCCGCCGGCCTCGAGGACCATCCCTTCGAACTCGGCGAGGGATTGTTCGCTGCCCGGCGGGACCCACGCGATGCTCTGCGCCACGAAGTGCCGTGCTCCCGCCGCAGCGGCGGCAGCGAGCAGGTTGCGCGTGCCCTCGCTGCGGATGCGGCTGTTGCGCTGCACGAACTGCGGCATGTCGTCGAGCTGGTCGGGCAGGTCGGTGAGCTGGTGCACGACCGCTTCGGCACCGAAGGCGGTCACGGCGCCGGTCAGCGCGGCAGCGTCATACGACATCGCACACGACCGGCTCGGCTCCCATCGCCGCCAGCGAGTCGCGCTTTCCCGGTGAGCGGGTCATGGCGGCCACCGTGTGGCCCTCAGCGATCAGCAGCGGCAACAGCCGCACGCCGATCACTCCGCTCGCGCCCGCTAGGAACACTCGCATCTTCATCACCTCCATCTCGCATCTTCGCGACGACGAGGCGGTGAAGTCCAGCGTGTACCTGCGTAGCGGAGGACTTCACCCCCGCGAGGCGTCGGAAGCGCGGGACGGCCGCGCTACCGGTCGTCTTCGAACGTCTCGACTCGGCCGTCCTCGTAGGTGATGGTGAGTTTGCTTCGAAACCCTCCCGGTGGCCCAGGGGTCTTCGGCACGAGTGTGCCCAGCGGCACAGCCGGATCAGCCACTCCAGGGCGCGCGGCGGTAAGAACGCGGGCGTCGCAGCCGTTTTGACCGGGCGTCTCGTAGTCGAACCAAACCGATGACCCGACTGCCATCGCGGCATAGCCCCAAACATCTAGGTGCGAGTAGTGGCAGAAGACCGAGAGGCCATCAGGCGTGCGGAGCACGCCCCAGCCGTCTTCGTCGTGCCACACCTCCACGGTGCCAACCACCGGCGGGAACCGCGTGCTCATGACTGCACGATAGTGCCGGACATGTTCTGTCCCGACCTCAAGAACCGTTCGGCCGCCACCTGCCGAGCGTCGCCGCGGCCCTCGTCGCCCCCGTACTCATCACTGGGCTGGCCTCCGGCTCGCTCGGCGCGCACCGGCCGGCAGGCTCATTCGCGGTGTGGGCGATTCCGGTCGCGCTGGTGGCCGGCGAATGGGTCGCTACGGCGGCGGGCGCCGTGGCGTTTGCCGGCATGCACATTCCCCTCTACGGGTGGAGCGCTGTCCCGCTCGATCTCGCGGTCGGGTTGGTGCTGGGTGCGCTGCGCATCGTGTCGCGTAGTTGGACGGCGCCTGCGGAAGAACTATCCCGCCGCCATGTCGACGAAGCGGCTGTAGTGGCCCTGGAACGCGACGACGATCGTGTTCGTCGGCCCGTTGCGGTGCTTGGCCACGATGAGGTCGGCTTCTCCGGCGCGGGGTGATTCCCGCTCGTAGATGTCTTCGCGGTGCATGAGGATCACGATGTCGGCGTCTTGCTCGATCGCGCCCGACTCTCGCAGGTCGGAAAGCTGCGGCCGCTTGTCGGTGCGCTGCTCGGGGCCACGGTTGAGCTGCGACAGCGCGACGACGGGCACCTCGAGTTCCTTGGCGAGCAGCTTCAGCGATCGGGAAATCTGGCTGACCTCCTGCTGGCGGTTCTCGACCCGCGTATGCGAGGTCATCAGCTGGAGGTAGTCGACGAGGATCAGCCGCAGGTCGTGCCGTTGCTTGAGTCGCCGCGCCTTCGCCCGGATCTCCATCATCGTGAGGTTGGGCGAGTCGTCGATGTACAACGGTGCGCTCGCCATCTCACCGAGCCTGCGGGTGAGCTTGACCCAGTCGTCGTCGCGCATCTGGCCGGTGCGCATCGTCTGTAGCGGGATGCGCGCCTCCGCCGAGAGCAAGCGCATGGTGATCTCGTGCTTGCTCATCTCCAGCGAGAACAACACCGACGCCTGCCGGTGCTTGATGGACGTCGAACGCGCGAAGTCGAGCGCGAGCGTCGAGTTGTGGGTCGGAATCATCGAGTGCCCAGCGAGGTAGAGGTGTGCGGCGTTGTCGACCTGCACGCATCGCACCGGCACCGATGGAATCCGGCGGACGTCGGTGATGAACCGCGCGTTCGCCGGCAACGCGCCCGCCCGCAGGGCCTCCTTCAGTGCGAGGCACTTGCGTTCCAGCCGAAAGACGTTGTCGTGCGGGCTGAACGTCAACCCGTGAGTAATCGAGGGCTCCGCCGCGTGGCCATCTACCGGCATCGACGTGACGTTGCACCGGTAGCCCAAGCTCACGATCAGTTCTCGGACGTCGAATGCGACTCGCCGGTTCGCGAACGCGATCTCGACGACGCCGGTCGGCGTGACCGTCGCACCGGCGTCGAGCAGGCCGGCGAGCAGGGCTCGACGCTGGGCCGCGGCCGCCCGCAGGTACTGCGAGGGGAGGTGCCTGTTCGCCACGACACCGAGGCTGCGCAGGAGCGGGTCGACGGATTGCGTCGTGAACCCGTCGTCCGCGATGTGCAGTGCCATCTCGTGCTCGTCACCGGCGAAAGCGATGGACGACGGCGCGTCGCTGCCGATCCAGACCCCGAACGTGTACGGCGGCACCGGTAGGGGCGCTTCCGGCAGGTCGAGCGGCGAGGCGTTGGGCACCGCATGGTCAGCGTCGCGCTCACCTCTCGCGCACTGCACGCTCTCGGCGATCTCGGCCGTGGTGCGAACGGCGGGCGCCTGCGCGCCGGGCCGGGTGTGGGTCAGCCACTGGTGCTGCGCGTCCGCCACGATGACCGTGCCGTCGTCGAATTCCACTTCGAAACACGGTCGCCCGGTCAGCACCTCGGTCGCGGCGACGACGCGGGTCGGCATGCCGTCGGCGCCGATCAGGTGGTCGCCCTCGGCGACGGCACCCATCGTCGTCCAGCCCGTCGGCGTGGGAAGCGGTGTGTCGAGCGCGAGAGCCTTGCCGACGGCCGGACGCGCCGCGATGACGACGAGCTGCCCCGGGTGCAGTCCGTTCGTCAACGCGTCGAGATCGGCGAAACCTGTCGGGACGCCGGTGAGCCCGGTTCCGCGATGGCCGCTCGCTTCGATCTCGTCGAGAGTTGGCTGCAGCAGCGACTCGAGGATGCTGTAGTCGTCGCTCGCGCGCCGTTCCGTGACGTCGTAGATGGCGCCCTGCGCGCGGTCGACGATGTCGTCGACTTCGCCGCCGGTGCCGGAGTAGCCGAGCTGCACGATGCGGGTGCCGGCCTCGACGAGCCGGCGCAGGATGGCCTTGTCGGCGACGATCTTTGCGTAGTAGCCCGCGTTGGCAGCTGTCGGAACCGACGACAGCAGTGTGTGTAAGTACGGCGCGCCGCCCACCCGCGCGATCTCGCCCCGCTTGGCGAGCTCGGCGGAGACGGTGATGGCGTCTGCCGGCTCGCCCCTGCCGTAGAGGTCGACGATGACGTCGTAGATGGTCTGGTGGGCCGGGCGGTAGAAATCCTGCCCGCGCACGGTCTCGACGACGTCGGCGATCGCATCCTTGCTCAACAACATGCCGCCGAGCACCGACTGCTCGGCGGCGATGTCTTGCGGTGGGGTGCGTTCGGCGTCCCGCGACGACCCGGGAAGCTCGATCACACTCACGCCGGCTCCCACCCCTCCGTCACCCTCGGTGCACGTCCCTGCACTGCCATTCGCTTGCTTCCTGCGTGGAGTGTTCTATCGCGGCCCACCCACAGAATCGAGACGACCGCCAAGTCCGGGTCCGCGACTTGCGGACACAGGTGTGAACGAGCTGGGGACGACCGGGGCAGTCGTTGGGGAAGCGGTGTGCGTGCGCTGTGGAAAACGGTCCGCCGTGCCTGCCCGGCAACGCTGCCGCCTGCACGGACGCCATCGACAGCCTGTGGGCAGCAAGAATTGAGGACGAAACCCCGGCCGTGCCCGAGGCCGGCGGATCGGCGTCTCACCTAGCGGACGCCGTCCGGTCGGCCATCTCACCCAGCGGACGCCGGTCGGCCGGCGGATGGTTCGGCTCCGGAGCCGCACAGCACCAGATGCGCGAGCAGCGCGGTCCACCCCGTCTGGTGCGAGGCACCGAGCCCGGCACCGGTGTCACCGTGGAAGTACTCGTGAAACCACAGCAGCCCGGCCGGCCAGTGCCGCCCGCCCGCAGCCGGTATCTGCCCCGCGTCGTCCGGGACGAGCAGCCCGACCAGCCGCGCGGACAGCCCGTCGGCGACAGTGCCGAGGTCGACCATGACACCCGAGCCGGTCGGGAACTCGACAGTGAAGCCCTGGCCGAGGTGGCGGTGGAAGCGGCGCAGCGACTCGATGAGCAACGCGTTCATCGGTAGCCAGACCGGGCCACGCCAGTTCGAGTTGCCGCCGAACAACCCGGTCGTCGACTCGCCGGGTTCGTAGTCGGTGCGGAAGTGTTGACCACCGAGATCGATCTGCAGCGGGTGCTCGCGATGGTAGGCAGATACCGAGCGGATGCCATGCGGAGAAAGGAATTCCGCCTCGTCGAGCATGCGGCCGAGGATGCGCCGCAACTGCTCCTGCGCAACGACGGCGAGAAGTGTGTCGTCGGCCGCGGTCTCGACGACGGTTTCGGTCAACTCCGGCTTGTTCGCCAGGAACCATCGCAGCCGCCCGGCGAAATCAGGTAGCGCGGCCAGGGTCGCGTCGTCCACGTGACTGACGGCACAGATTGCGATGAGACCGACGAGCGAACGCACCTTCACCGGGAGCCGTTCTCCCGACACCAGCCGGACCTGATCGTAGAAGAAACCGTCGGCGTCGTCCCACAGTCCGCGCCTGGTCGCTGCACTGGCGATGTGGGTGAAGTGCTCGAAGAACTTGGTGGCGACGTCTTCGTAGGTGGGGTCGTGGCGGGCGAGGGTGATGGCGATGTCGAGCAGGTCGAGGCAGTACATCGCCATCCAGGCCGTGCCGTCGCTCTGCTCGAGACGGCCGACGTCTGGCGGGACCTTCGAACGGTCGAACGGTCCGATGTTGTCGAGGCCGAGGAAGCCGCCTTCGAACAGGTTGTTGCCGTCGGGGTCCTCGCGGTTCACCCACCAGGTGAAGTTCAGCAGCAGCTTGTGAAAGACCCGCTCGAGGAAGTCGAAGTCGTGCCCGCCGCTGATCTCGAAGACGCGAAGCGCCGCCCACGCATGAACGGGCGGGTTGACGTCGCCGAAGTTCCACTCGTAGGCCGGCAGTTGGCCGTTGGGATGCATGTACCACTCGCGTAGCAGCAAGAGCATCTGTGTCTTCGCCAACGCGGGATCGACATACGCCGCGGCCACGCAGTGGAACGCGAGGTCCCACGCCGCGAACCACGGGTACTCCCAGGAGTCCGGCATAAGCAGCACTTCGTGGTTGTTCAGGTGCAGCCAGGCGCCGTTGCGGATGTTGCCGCGGTTGGCGGGCGGGGGCGGCCCGGCCGGATCTCCTTCCAGCCATCGCGCGACGTCGTAGTGGTAGAACTGCTTGCTCCACAGCAATCCGGCAAGTGCCTGGCGGACGACGCGTGCCTCCGCTTCCTGGACTCCGGCCGGAAGCAGCGATGCATGGAACGCGTCGGCCTCCTGCCGGCGGGCGTCGAGCACGCTGTCGATGTCGGTCAGCGGCTCGTCGTCGCGGTGCCGATTGTCGGCGAGTAGCCGCAGTCGGATCGTCTGCTCGCCGCCGGCCGGAACCGTCACCCGGTAGCGCAGCGCCGCCTTCGTGCCGTACTGCTCGGGCCGCACGCTGGTGGTGCCGTGGACGATGTAGTCGCCGATGCCGTCCTTGGGGAACCGCGACCTGCCGGCGCTGCCGTACAGCAACTCGGTGTTTGTCTCGTTGTCGCAGGCGAGCGGCTCGATGAAACCACTGCCCGGCGAGTCGTCCCCGATCAACGTGACGACGCCCGACTTCGGGTGGACGCCGATGAGCTTGCAGCCGTTGCAGGTGATGCGCGGCTGCGGGCTGGCGCTCGGCAGCCCCCAGGCCCAGGTGTTGCGGTACCACAGCGTCGGCAGGACGTCGATGGACGCGTCGTCGGGGCCGGCGTTGCGCACTGTGATCCGCACGCACACGTCGTCGGGGGCCGCCTTGGCGTAGTCGACACAGATGTCGAAGTAGCGGTTCTCGGCGAAGACGCCGGTGTCGTCGAGCTCGTACTCCGGCTCGAGGCGGCTGCGCCGCTGGTTCTCGCTGACGAGCTGCGCGTACGGGAAGGCCGCCTGCGGATAGTGGTAGCGCCAGCTCATCCATGAGTGCGTCGGCGTGCCGTCGGCAAACCAGTACCGCTCCTTGACGTCCTCGCCGTGGTTGCCCTGCGCGTTGGTCAAGCCGAAGAGGCGTTCCTTGAGGATCGGATCGTTGCCGTTCCAGAACGACATCGCGAAGCACCACGTCTGGTCGCTGTCGCAGAATCCGGCAAGGCCGTCCTCGTTCCAGCGGTAGACCCGCGAGCGGGCCTGCTCGAACGGGAAGCTCGCCCAGGCGTCGCCGTCCGCGCTGTAGTCCTCGCGCACGCTGCCCCAGGCGCGCTCGGAAAGGTACGGCCCCCAGCGCCGCCACGCAACGCCGGCTTCATCGGCGTCGCGGAGCCGTGCGCGCTCGGCGTCCAGCCGGCCACCCGGCTGAGGCGGCTCCCCGCTTGCGGGGCCGACCGGCCCAAGCGTGATCGATTCCGCCATGCCCGCACAATGGCACACCCCGGTGGCCGCCGTCCCCGCATCTCCCGACCACCTGCGCCGCGGTGCAGGTTTCCGAAGGGTTCGTGCAGCTCTTGGCACAAGGTCTTCGCAGGTCAGGTGAAACCGCCGCCTTCGGACGCCGCTAAGCTGGCGCCGCTCCTGTGGCCCACCCCGCCCCCGCCTCCCGACCTCTCCCGAACTGGAGTGCCGCCGTGGCCCGCGTCGTCGTCGACGTCATGCTCAAGCCGGAGATCCTCGATCCGCAGGGTCAGGCGATCCTCGGTGCGCTCGGTCGCCTCGGCCATGGCGGGGTGGTCTCCGTGCGGCAGGGCAAGCACTTCGTGGTCGACCTCGACGGGCCTGCCGACGACGCCGCTCTCGGCCGGATCAAAGATCTCGCGGCGACGCTGCTGAGCAATCCGGTGATCGAGGACTTCGTCGTCCGCGCCGAGGAACCGCAGTAAACGCAGTAGCCGCAGCTGCCGCTGCCCGAGCCCTCGTGCTGCGCCCGGTATCCTCGACACGCGGCCACTGGTCGCCGTCCACCTTGCGTGCTGTGCCTGCCTTGGAGTGCCCGTTATGACCGCCCGCGTCGGCGTCGTCACCTTCCCCGGATCCCTCGACGACCGCGACGCACTTCGCGCGGTCCGAGCAGTCGGTGCCCAACCCGTCGCGTTGTGGCACAAGGACGCCGACCTGCGCGGCGTCGACGCCGTCGTCCTCCCCGGCGGCTTCTCCTACGGCGACTACCTGCGCGCCGGCGCGGTCGCCCGGTTCTCCCCGGTGATGGACGCCGTCATCGCGGCCGCTCAGGCGGGTATGCCGGTGCTCGGCATCTGCAACGGCTTCCAGGTGCTGTGCGAGGCGCATTTGCTTCCCGGCGCGGTGATCCGCAACGCACACCTGCACTTCCGGTGCTTCGACCAGCCGCTCGTCGTCGAGAACGCAGCGACCGCGTGGACCAACACCTACGACCCGCAGGCGCGGATCATCATCCCGATCAAGCACGGCGAGGGTCGCTACGTCGCCGACGAGCACACGCTCGACGAGCTCGAAGCCGAGGGGCGCGTCGTGGTGCGTTACGCCGATCGCAATCCCAACGGTTCGCTTCGTGACATCGCAGGGGTGAGCAACGCCGCCGGCAACGTCGTCGGGTTGATGCCGCATCCCGAACACGCGATCGATTCCCTCACCGGGCCGTCGTCCGACGGTTTGGCCTTCTTCACCAGCGTGCTGAAGGCGCTCGTCGCCGTATGAGCATCGACAGCGTCGAGAACGCGGCAGCCACACCCGACGCCGAGCTGCCATTCGCCGAACTCGGCCTCAAGGACGACGAGTACGCGCGCATCCGCGAGATTCTGGGCCGCCGGCCCACATCGTGCGAGCTCGCCATGTACTCGGTGATGTGGAGCGAGCACTGCTCCTACAAGTCGAGCCGCCGATACCTGCGCGAGTTCGGCGAGAAGATGCCGCCACAGGCCAAGGACGTGCTGCTCGTCGGCATCGGCGAGAACGCAGGAGTCGTCGACATCGGCCAGGGATACGCCGTCACGTTCAAGGCCGAGTCGCACAACCACCCGAGTTACGTCGAGCCTTACCAAGGCGCTGCCACCGGGGTCGGCGGCATCGTCCGCGACATCCTCACCATGGGTGCCCGCCCGATCGGCGTCATGGACTCGTTGCGGTTCGGGCCGGCCGATGCCCCCGACACCCATCGCGTGCTACCGGGCGTGGTCGCCGGCATCGGCGGCTACGGCAATTGTCTCGGGTTGCCCAACGTCGGCGGCGAGGTGGCGTTCGACCCGACCTACTACGGCAATCCGCTGGTCAACGCGTTGTGTGTCGGCGTGATGCGCACCGACGGCATCAAGCTCGCGACCGCACCTGGCCCCGGCAACAAGGTGATCCTTTTCGGCGCCCGCACCGGCGGCGACGGCATCGGCGGCGCGTCGGTGCTGGCGAGCGCCACGTTCGAGGAGGAAGGGGAGCGGCGCCGCCCCAGCGTGCAGGTCGGCGACCCGTTCGCCGAGAAGGTGCTCATCGAGTGCTGCCTGGAGATTTTCGCCGAAGACCTCGTGGCGGGCATCCAGGATCTCGGCGCGGCCGGCCTCAGCTGCGCGACGTCCGAGCTGGCGTCCGCCGGTACGGGCGGCATGCGGATCGACCTCGACACCGTGCCGTTGCGCGACCCGAGCCTCGCCCCCGAAGAGATCCTGATGAGCGAGTCGCAAGAGCGCATGTGTGCGGTCGTCGAGCCGCCGAAAGTCGCTCGGTTCATGGAGATCTGCGCGAAGTGGGACGTCACCGCGACCGTCATCGGCGAGGTCACCGACTCGCGCCGGTTGCACATCTTCTGGCGCGGCTCGCTCGTGGTCGACGTGCCGCCTCGAACGGTCGCTCACGAGGGGCCGCTGTACGACCGCCCGGTCTCCCGCCCGGCCGAGCTCGACTCCTTGAACGCGGACGACGCCGGGTTGCTGCCTCGACCCTCAACGGGCGCCGAGCTTCGGGCGGCGCTGCTGCGTCTTGCGGGCTCGCCGAACCTGGCCGACAAGTCCTGGGTGACCGAGCAATACGACCGCTACGTGCTCGGCAACACCGCCCTCGCCATGCCCGACGACGCCGGCGTGCTGCGCATCGACGAGTCGAGCCGCCTCGGCATCGCGCTCGCCCTCGACGGCAACGGCAGGTTCGCCAGACTCGATCCATACGTCGGCGCGCAATTGTCGCTGTGCGAGGCATACCGAAACGTCGCGGCGTCCGGTGCGCGGCCGCTCGCCATCACCGATTGCCTCAACTTCGGCTCGCCCGAAGACCCCGAAGTCATGTGGCAGTTCGCGCAGGCCGTTCGCGGGCTGGCCGACGGGTGCTTGGCGCTCGGCGTCCCGGTCACCGGCGGCAACGTGAGTTTCTACAACCAGACCGGCTCGACACCCATCAACCCGACGCCGGTCGTCGGGGTGCTCGGGGTCATCGACGACGTGGCCCGCCGGCTCTCGATCGGGTTTCGGTCGGACGGCGACGAGATCTACCTCCTCGGTGTCACGGGCGAGGAGTTCGGCGGCAGCGAATGGGCGCACGTCGTGCACGGCCACCTCGGCGGCCGCCCGCCCGCCGTCGACTTCAGCGCCGAGCAGGCGCTCGCCGCGGTGCTCGTCGACGCTGCTCGGGGCGAGTTGGTGTCGTCGGCCCACGACCTTTCCGACGGTGGCCTCGGCCAGGCGCTCGTGGAGTCGTGCCTGCGTGGCACGGCCGGCGGGCGCGGCGCGCGCATCGAGTTGGGAGAGGCCGACCCCTTCGTCGCGCTGTTCTCCGAGTCTGCCGCCCGCGCTGTGGTCTCGCTGCCCCCGGAGCGGGTCGGCGACCTCGAAGCACTGGCGGCGGCCCACGGCGTGCCGCTCACCAGGCTCGGTGTCGTCAGCGGCTCGACGCTCGACGTCGCCGGCCTCTTCGACATCGGTCTCGAGGAGTTGCACGCGGTGTCGACGTCCGCGTTCTCGTCGATCTTCGGCTGACGATCGGTAGCGTGGACGCCGTGCCCGCTGTGCGCCGTCCCGCCCACGATCCCGCGGTGGCGTGCAGTGCGCAGTGGCAGTACGTGGCTGCGACCGTCGCGCAACTGCCCGACGCCTCATTCGCCACCGCGACGCGGTTGGCCGGCTGGCGGGTGGCGGAGCTCGTCGCCCATCTCGCGGCCTGCGCCGACGCGCTGCGCCGTCGACTCGCCGAGTCAGCATCCGACGCCACGCCTGTCGGCAAACCCGAACTCGACGTTGCGCACTACCTCCTTGCGGCACCGGCCGCGGCGCCCGTCGTCTTCGAGCGGGAAGTCGCCGCCGCGGAGGCGACCCCCGGGGAGCTGCGCGACCGCCTGGCTGCCGCCGTCCGAGACCAGCGTGCCGTGCTCGAGAGCACCGATCCCGACTACGTCGTCCGTACCAGGTTCGGTGCGATGCGGTTCGCGGATTTCGTCGTGACGCGCTGCGTCGAAGGCGTCGTGCACGGCTTCGACCTGGCAGTGGCCGTCGACATCGAGCTGGTCCCCGATCCGGGCGCGCTGCGGATCACGGCGCGCACCTTGCTGACCGCTCTCGCCGCCAAGGCCCCCGGGCGCGCGGTCGAGGTGCGGGTGCCCCACGTCGCTGCGGTGCAATGCGTGGCGGGTCTGCGCCACACCCGCGGCACGCCACCCAACGTCGTCGAGGCTGATGCCCGAACCTGGATCGAGCTGGCCGCGGGGCGGCTCGAGTGGGGCGACGCGCGAGCCGACGGTCGGCTGACGGCGAGTGGCGAGCGAAGCGACCTGAGCGACCTGCTGCCGCTGCTCTGACTCGCAGCTGTTGTGCACAGCCCTGGACGGCGGCGCCGCACGCCAGGTGTTGATTTTGGCAGGCTGCTGCCATGAGCGTCGACGAAGACATCTTCGACAAGCGTTGGTACGACGAGGTAGCGCGCGAGGTACGCCACAACCGCGAAGGCGCAGACGAAGGCACGGTGTGGGTGCTGTTGGTCTCGATCGAGGGCGAGCTCATGGTCGCCTTTGCCGTCACCTTCGATGGCGAGCCGGGCGGCAGCGCCGGTGGTCACGCACCTGGCCCGACTCCGCAGTCCGTGGGTGAGGTCTGCGACGAGCTGGCGGGCATCCTCGACGAGGTCGACCCACCAGCGGTTGTGCTCGCGGTTACCCGTTCTGACGGCCAGCCCCAACCCGGCGACTGGCGGTTGTGGGAAGAGATGCGCACCCGGACGGCCGCGCTTTCGACGGAACTGGTCGACCTGCTCGTCGTCGGTGATCGCTCCTGGTGGGCGATCGACAAGGGCCGTGATGACTTTGCCGCGTGACGCCTCGGGCCTCGGTCGTGCCGTGAGGCACATTGGCCCGTACACTGAAGGCCTGACTTCCCCGCGGCTTCCGACCCTAGGAGCATTCGCGCGTGCCTCGTGGCGACGGCCGGCTCACCCACGATCTCCTTCCGGAGGACAAGGGCCCACAAGACGCATGTGGCGTCTTTGGTATCTGGGCACCTGGCGAGGAAGTCGCGAACCTCACCTACTTCGGGCTCTACGCCTTGCAGCACCGCGGCCAGGAGTCTGCCGGCATCGCGGTGAGCGACACCAAGAAGATCGTCGTCTACAAGGAAATGGGGCTCGTCTCCCAGGTCTTCAACGAGTCGAACCTCGCCAGCCTTCGCGGCGACCTCGCCATCGGGCACGCCCGCTATTCGACCACCGGCGCGTCGGTGTGGGAGAACGCGCAACCGACGTTCCGGTCGACCGCCGTTGGCAGCATCGCCTTGGCACACAACGGAAACCTGACCAACACCGGTGAGCTCGCGTTGCTCGCCGAAAAGGCGCAGGCCGGTAGCGGGGAGATGACCTTTCCGGGGCGACCGTTGCGCTCGACGTCCGACACCGATCTCGTCACGTCGCTGCTCGCGAGCCACCCCGACCGCAGCCTGGAAAGCTCCGCGCCGCAGGTATTGAGCCAGGTCGAGGGTGCCTTCAGCTTCGTCTTCATGGACGAGACCACGCTGTACGCCGCGCGCGACCGCTACGGGGTGAGGCCGCTGGCTCTGGGCAAGCTCGAACACGGTTGGGTCGTCGCGAGCGAGACGGCGGCCCTCGACATCGTCGGCGCGTCGTACGTTCGCGAGATCGAGCCCGGTGAGTTGCTCGCGATCGACGAGCACGGGCCGCGCTCCACGCGGTTCGCCGCCCCCCAACCTCGCTTCTGCAGTTTCGAGTTCGTCTACCTGGCCCGGCCCGACTCCAACTTCGACGGCCGCAGTGTGCACGCGGCACGAGTGGCGGTCGGGAGGCAGTTGGCGCGTGAAGCGCCGGTCGATGCAGACCTCGTCATGCCGACTCCCGACTCCGGCACCCCTGCGGCCATCGGTTACGCCGAGGAATCCGGAATCCCTTACGCAGCAGGGCTTGTCAAGAACGCATACGTGGGCCGTACGTTCATCCAGCCGTCACAGACGTTGCGCCAGCTCGGTATCCGCCTCAAGCTCAACCCGCTGCGCGACGTCATCCGGGGCAAGCGTCTCATCGTCGTCGACGACTCGATCGTGCGGGGCAACACCCAGCGTGCCGTCGTCCGCATGTTGCGCGAAGCGGGCGCGACGGAGGTGCATGTGCGCATCTCCTCGCCGCCGGTGAAATGGCCGTGCTTCTACGGCATCGACTTCGCGACCCGCGCCGAGCTGATCGCGAACGGGCTCGCGGTCGACGAGATATGCCGATCGTTGAGCGCCGACTCCCTCGCCTACGTCTCACTCGACGGATTGGTTGCCGCCACCGGTCGCGGCAAGGAGAACCTGTGCCGTGCCTGCTTCGACGGCGAGTACCCAACCACCGTGCCTGATGCGCAGCTCTTGGGTCGAGGTGCCGGCGAAGTCACGCCGGTGCAGGCGCTGCTCAGTACGGTCCCGTCGGCCGGCGGTTCGTCGGCACTGGACCGCCCGTGACCGACTCGGCCGGCGGTTCGGGTGCGCGCTACGCCGTGTTCTCGAACCCCTACGCCTCGGGCGTCGGCCGGCAGGTGACCTACGGCGAGGCCGGCGTCGACATCGGCGCCGGGGAACGCGCCGTCGAACTCATGAAGGCCTCGGTCGCCAAGGCGAACCGCACGGAGGTCGTCGGTGGCCTCGGCGGGTTCGCGGGCCTCTTCCGGTTCGACGCCGCCAAGTACCGTAGCCCGCTGCTGGCCACCTCGACCGACGGCGTGGGGACGAAGGTCGCCATAGCGCAGGCGATGGACAAGCACGACACGATCGGCATCGACCTGGTCGGGATGGTGGTCGATGACCTGGTGGTGTGTGGCGCCGAACCGCTGTTCATGACCGACTACATCGCCTGCGGTCGCGTCGTCCCCGAACGCGTCGCGTCGATCGTGGCCGGCATCGCGGACGGTTGCGTGCAGGCCGGCTGCGCGTTGATCGGGGGCGAGACGGCCGAACATCCCGGTCTCCTCGAGCCCGACGAATACGACGTCGCGGGCGCCGGCACCGGGGTGGTCGAGGAGGACGACCTTCTCGGGTCTCATCGAGTTCGCGCGGGCGATGCCGTGATCGCGATGGCGTCGTCCGGCTTGCACTCCAACGGTTACTCTCTCGTGCGGCATGTCTTGTTCACCGTCGCCCGCCAGTCGCTCGATCGGTACGTCGCCGAGTTCGGGCATTCGCTCGGCGAGGAGTTGCTCACGCCGACGAAGGTGTACAGCCTCGACTGCCTTGCGCTGATCAACGCGCCGGACGTCGACGTGCATGCGTTCGCCCACATCACCGGCGGCGGCCTTGCCGCCAACCTCGATCGCGTGCTGCCGCCCGGCGTCGCCGTCGAGATCGACCGCTCGACCTGGGCACCTGCGCCGATCTTCGGATTCGTCCGCGAGCTCGGCGGCATCGAGCGGGCCGAGATCGAGCGCACGCTCAACATGGGGGTCGGCATGGTCGCCGTGGTTGCCGGGGCTGACGCCGATCGAACGGTTGAACTGCTTCGCGCGCGGGGCGTGCAGAGCTGGGTGGTCGGGACCTTCGCGACTGCTACCGGCGGCGCCGGCGAACCGGGCCGGGCCACGCTGGTCGGGGACTACGCCTAGCGGGATCCGCCGGCTCGGTAGGACTCCGGGCCGAATTCGTCGTCGGTGTCGACGGCGTTGTCTTCTGAAGTGAAGTCGTCGTCGGAGTCGAAGTCCTCGTCGTCTTCGTCCGTGTCGGCCGAGTCGTCGGCTGCACCGTCGAAGCCTGCGGTGTCGGGGGACGCACCGCCCAGCAGCTCCCGCCGCAGGGCATCAAGATCGGTGCCCGAACCGGAGTACTTCAACTGGCGGGCAACTTTCGCCTGCTTGGCCTTGGCCCGGCCGCGCCCCATGGCTCGACCCCCTCGTCGGGGCTCGCGGCCCCGCGTTGGACGACATCTCGACGGTACGTGCTGGTTGGTGAACCCGACCGGTGAGCCCTTCCCAGCGATCAGAGCGCACACTCGCGCGACCGGCGGGAAGCCCGCCCTGGCCGCGCAACCCCAAGGGTACCTGCTCGCGAACCGCGTCGGCAGCCGAGTTGGACGACGCCGGCCGTGTCGCTCGGTGCACGCCGATTGCCGGTTCCCGGCGTGCCCCGGTGTCCCGCCGGGTCGCCGCCCTGGCCTGGGCACCGAGGGCTGCGGACGCCTGCGCCACGTGCCACGATGCAGTGGTGGGCGCCGGCAAAGGGAACTCGAGCACGGGTCGGCTGGCACTCGCCGCCTACCTGCGGGTGTACGAACCGATCGAGGGTTTCCGGCACTACCCACCGCGCGAACGCGAGGCGTTGCAGGCGGGCCTGCTCCGCCCCCCGGCGAGAGCCGACGGCGCCGCCGATCATGCGCCCGATAGCGCGGCTGATCACGCGGCCGCCGAGCATGCTGCCGCGCTGCGGGCGTTGACCGCACTGCCGCCGCGTCTCGTCGCGGAGGTCGATCTTGGTGTGGCCGCGCAGGACGCCGGGGCGCCGGGCGGCGCCGCGAGGCCACGCCCGCCGCTGCTCGTCCTTGACCCGCCGGCACCGGACGGCGAGCCCCGCATCTGCCCCTCCGACCTCGGCTGGCGGTCGCTGCTCGCCGTCCAGCAGCTGCTTCGCGGAGTGCCGGACGGCCTGCTGCCCGCCTTGCTCCCCCCCGGCGTGCTCGCCGAGGTGCAGCGCGCGCTCGACGAGATCAACCGGCGCCGGCCGGCCGGCGCGCCGCACGTCCTGACCAGCGCGTGGCACATCCCGATCAGCTGGTTCACGGTCTTCCAGACCGGTCACCGGTGCCCAGCCGATCGACCCGACGTCGGACATCTGGACCTGCGTGGCGGTGGCGCGTCCGCCGGTGCACAGCTGCGGGAGGCGCAGGGCCGCCATGAGGAGGAGGGCGGCGCCGCTCCCGAGACCGGCAGCGACACCGACCCCGACGCACGCGAGGGGGTCGAGTCGGTCGAGGCGGTCGACTCGGTCGAAGGGATCGAGGCTTCCGTCGGTGATCGGACGGCCCGCCGGTTGCGCTTCCATGCGCCGATGGCCGATGCCCGGCGCAACCTCGCTCGCGCCCTGTCGGTGGCTCGACGCGTGGGCAGTCGCACGGGCAGTCGCGTGGTTAGCGAGCTGCTCGCCGCGTCGGAGTTGGAGGAGCTCGGTCGGTGGCTCGAAGAGTTCCACGCCCGTTCCGTGGTCGAGCTCGACTATGCCGGGTTACAGAACGTGATCACGCCGGATCTTTTGCGTGACGACTCCGTCGAAATCGTCAGCAGGTGCATCCGAAAAATGCGGGCACGTGACGAAAACGATGCGAACGATGCGGTCGCTGAACTCGCGTCGTTGCGTCGCAGCTGGGACGTCGTCCGCTCTCTCGAACATGCGTCGTGACGACGTGGTGCTGACATGTCGACACGGACGGGGTGCCGACGCATCGCTAGTTTTCCTTTCGTAGCAGGGCATTCTTGTCGCTACGCAAGACTGGCCCGCAACTGCGGTGCAACCGGTGCGTCAGCATCTACGCGTGGTTTACGCCGCACGCGACGACGTTTCGGCTGAATGGCGTATTCCTGGACTAGTCCACGAAGATCGGAGGATGATCCGCTCGGGCCATTTCGGACATCCTGGGCATCGGGCATATTCGATGTAGGGGTCGACAAGATGTCGCCTCTTTAGTGGGGGGCCGGCGCTGGACGTCGGCTCTGAAGGTGAGAGTCGGCAGGCCCGTCGGCTCTGATGAGGAGGAGTTCCGTGGCAACCACGCGCACGCCCGAGGCGGAACCGCTGCTCACGCCGGCTGAGGTCGCGACCATGTTCCGTGTCGACCCCAAGACGGTCACCCGCTGGGCGAAGGCAGGCAAGCTCACTTCGATCCGTACCCTTGGTGGCCACCGTCGCTACCGTGAGACCGAAGTGCGTGCGCTGCTCGGCGGGATCCCGCAGCAACGCGAGAGCGTTTAGGACACGCGTCCTTACACGCCGCTTGAGAAGGCGCCGGCCATGCGGCCGGCGCCTTCGTCGTGTACCCGTTCGGGCGCAGGCCGGTCGCGCCTTGTTGAAAGCTCCCTGAGAGTCCCGGTTCGCCCGACCGGAGCCGGACATTGCCAGCTAGGCTTGGGCGGGTAATCCGAGGTGATCCCGTTTCCCTGACCGAGCCTTGACCGCCAGCTGTCGCTGGTTTTCGAATGAGACGACGAGAGGTGCGGCGTGGCCGACCGACGTGACGATGTCCGATCGAAGGATCGGACGTCGACCAAGTACGCCGCGAAGAAGGCTGCGTCCCAACGGATCGCCGAACAGCGGGCAGCTCAGCTGCGCCAGGAGCGCAAGCGCCGCCTGATGATGGTCGGTTCGGCGGTTGTCGTCGTCCTCGCTGTCGTCGCGGCGCTCATCGTGGTGGGCATGTCGAGCAAGAAGAAGTCGACGGGCACCGCCAACAACGCGAGCCCCGCGTCCAGCACGGTCACCGGCGCCATCGCGACTGCCGCCAAAGCAACGAGTGCGAGCCCTGACCTGAGCGTCATTGCCGGTCCGCCGCGATCGGTGAGCGGTGCTGCGTTGAAGGGGACGAGCGGCAAGCCCGAGGTGCTCTACGTCGGCGGTGAGTTCTGCCCGAACTGTGGTGCCACCCGCTGGCCGTTGGCGGTCGCCCTCTCGCGCTTCGGCACTTTCAAGGGCCTCGACACGACTTACTCCTCCGAGGGGAACATCCCGACGCTGTCGTTCATCAACGCCACCTACAGCAGCCAGTACGTCGACGCCGTCCTGAAGGAAGAGGAAGACCAGAACCACCAGCTGCTGCAGTCGCTGACCACCTCCGAGAGCAACCTCTTCAACACCCTCGGCGTGTACCCGGGGCAGAGCAGCCCCGGCTACCCGTTCGTCGACTTCGCCGGCACCTGGGTGCAGAACGGCACAGTGACCGACTACACGGCGCTGAACGGCATGACGCCGGACGCCGTCGCCCAGGCGATGACCGATCCGACGAGCAAGGTGGGCAAGGACATCCTGGCCGCCGCTGACGTCTACACCGCGATCATCTGCGAGTCGACGGGTGCCAAGCCCGCCGACGTCTGCTCCGCGGGCGGCGTCAAGGCGGCTGAAGCCAAGTTGCAGGCGAGCAAGTAGCCATGCGGACGCCGCGCTGGGCAGCTCCGGTCGGGGTCGTCCTGACCTTGGCCGGGCTCGGTGTCGCGATCTACCTGACGATCACGCACTTCGACACCCACGTGCAGTTGTACTGCTCCAGCAAGGGCGTGGTCGACTGCGAGGCGGTGACGACCAGCCCGCAGTCCTACGTCTTCGGCATCCCGGTCGCCGTGCTCGGCCTCGCGTACTTCGTCGGCATGCTGCCGTTGCAACTTCCGGTGGCATGGCGCTCCACCGACCCACGCATCCGGTTCGGTCGGCTCGCCTACACGGTGGCCGGCGTCGGTTTCGTCTGCTGGCTCGTCTACGCCGAGCTCGTCTTGATCAAGAAGATCTGCTTGTGGTGCACCAGCGTGCACGTCATCACGTTCCTGGTCTTCGTCGCGACGGCCTTGGCGATGGCGCTGACGCTTCCCGACGACGGCGATCTCGGCGCGGACGACGAGTCGGCCGTCGCCGCGCAGCGGGGCGCCTGACGCGCCGCGCATGAGGCCGCGGGGGTGCTCCGGCGCCCGCCGCAGGTTCTCAAGCATTCTGGTCAACTCCGCAGTGCCCGGGCCGATAGGGGCTGCAACGGATCGGTGGTCAACCTCCCCCCTCTCCGGCCGACGATTCGCAGTGCGGTACCCGTGTCACCCTTTGCCTGCCCGCAGGGCGGGCGGGTCCGCACAACTACGGCTCTCCGGGCTCGGCGCCACCCCAAGCGCCGCCCGGGGAGCCGCAGTCATGCCGGGCCCGGGCCGAGAAGTCGGCCGGCCCCGCGCACTCGTGTTAGCGCTCCTGGCGGCCGATGTTCGCCTAGGGTCGGAAGGGCGCGATCGATACGACCTCGGCTCAACCCGCAGCGGGGCAAGATCAGCACACGGCAGGGAAGACAGATGGCGAAGTCGATCGAACGCATAGGTCAGCCGGACGACGAGGTGCTGCGCGCGATCATGCGGGCACCGATCGCGCACCGCGGGTTGCACGACAGCCAGCTACCGGAGAACTCGCTCGCCGCCGTCGAGGCTGCCGTCAGTGCGGGTTTCGGTGTCGAGATCGACGTGCGCCGCAGCAGCGACGGCGTGCCGATGGTGATCCACGACGCCACGCTGCAACGCGTTGCCGGGGTGAAGACGCGGGTGCGCGACGCGAGCGCGCTGCAGCTTCGCAACGTCAGGCTCGCAGGTTCGACGTCGTCCGAACACGGTGTGCCGCGGCTCGTCGATGTGCTGCGACTCGTCGATGGCCGGGTACCTGTCGTCGTCGACGCGAAGTGCCGGCCGGCGGAAGGTCCGGCGATGGCTGCCTCCCTGGCCCACGCGCTCGCCTGCTACACCGGGCCGGTCGCCGTCACCTCCTTCGACCCGACCGTCGTGCGGGTGATCGCGCGCCGGGCTCCGCAGGTGGCGCGTGGCTTGATCGCCGGCATCCCGAACGTCGCCGACTCTGCGTTCGTGCGCCGGTTCGGCGTGCCGCTCGACGACTTGTGGGCGGCGCGGTTCTGCCGGCCGCAGCTCATCTCGTTCAACATCGACCGGCTGCCGGCCCCTGCGGCGACGGCCATGCGGGCACAGGGCCTGCCGCTCATCGGCTGGACCGCACGCACGCGCAGTGATGCTCAGCGGGTCGCGCCTTACGTCGACGGATTGATCGTCGAAGGCGAGCTCGCCACCGAACTCGCGGCACCCGCCGAAGCCGCCGGCGCGAGCCCCCGGGCCGACGCCGACCTGCCGGCGGCGCGGGCCGAACGAGCGGCTCAGCGATTGATCGGGCTCATGTCGGCGTAGCGGTCGCCCGCCGTACCTCCGCGGGGCGCGGCTTCGTCGAGGCGTGCGAGATCGTCGGCCGTGAGCAAGACGTCGGCCGCACCGATGTTCTCTTCGAGATAGCGCACCCGCTTGGTCCCGGGGATGGGCACGATGTCGTCGCCTTGCGCAAGAACCCAGGCCAACGCCAGCTGCCCAGACGCGCAGCCCTTCTCCGAAGCGAGCTCGCGGACCCGCTCCACGAGGGTGAGGTTGCGCTGAAAGTTCTCCCCCTGAAACCGCGGGTTGTGCCGCCGGAAGTCGTCGTCTGCGAAGTCGTCGGGTGAGGTGATCTGCCCGGTGAGGAAGCCGCGCCCGAGCGGGCTGTAAGCGACGAACCCGACGCCGAGTTCGCGAACCGTCGGCAGCACCTCGTCTTCGGGGTCGCGGGTCCACAGGCTGTATTCGGTCTGCAGCGCGGTGATCGGGTGCACGCCGTGCGCGCGGCGAAGAGTCGCAGGTGCCGCCTCCGACATACCGAGGTGGCGCACCTTGCCGGCATCGACCAGTTCCTTCATCGCGCCGACGGTGTCTTCGATCGGCACGGTGGGGTCGACGCGGTGCTGGTAGTAGAGGTCGATGTAGTCGACGCCGAGCCGCTCGAGGGAGGCGTCACACGCGCGGTGCACGTACTCCGGCCGGCCGTTGATGCCGAGGCGGGTGCCGTCGGGTCGCCGCTCGTTGCCGAACTTGGTCGCGAGCACGACCTCCTCGCGCCGGCCGGTGATCGCCCGCCCGACCAGTCGCTCGTTCGTGAACGGCCCGTACATGTCGGCCGTGTCGAGGAAGGTGCAGCCGAGATCGAGCGCCCGCCGGATCACGGCGACGGACTCGGTCTCGTCGGTGGCGCCGTAGAACTCGCTCATGCCCATGCAGCCAAGGCCGAGGGCGGAGACGGCAAGCTTGCCAGAACCGAGGTAACGCGTTTCCATGCAGACGCCTCCGGGTCAGCCCTCGAGCGTGCAACACCACACGGTCAGCTCCCACGCCAGCCGGCTGCCTCGCCGCACGAGGTGCAGGAAGCCTTCGTCGACCAGTTGTTGCACCTCGGCGTCATCTGCCACGGAGTCAGGGAGCGGAAACTCCTTCTTCGCGACGGGTTCCATCGCGGAGCCGAATACCGCGTGGGCCGCCTCGAGGATCGCCTCGTCGTTTTGGATCGTGCCGGTCGGCAGGTAGATGCGGCCACCCGGCCGCAGGTGGTCGGCGACCTGGGCCAGCATCTGCACAGGCAGCTCGGCACCCGTACGGCCGCCGCCCTTGCCGTCGGGGAACCACCCGGTCACCGCGGCGACCGCGTCGGGGATACCCGAGACGTCGGCGATCATGACGTCGGCGCGCAGATCGCCGAGCGGTTCGAGCAGGTTCCCGGCGCGGAACTCGACGACGTCGCCGACCCCGAGCCGCTGGGCGTTCGCCTCGGCGCAGGCCACGGCCGCGGTCGAAGCGTCGGTACCGATCACGCGCCGGGCACCCAGGCGGGCGGCCACGATCGACAGGACGCCGCACCCGCAGCCGGCGTCGACGACGACATCGGTCGGCTCGACCCGCATCGACTCGGCGAGGAACCTACTGGTCGAACTCGGCACGAAGACGCCCGGGTCTATCAGCAGCTCGAACGTGCCGCCGACACCTCGCCACACGTACTCGCGCTGAGCTTCGGTCGACATCCCAGACCCCTTCCGGGCGTTCGGTACGGCTGCGGTCTGAGCCGTGTCCGGAGTCGGCGGGTTCCGGGCGCCGACAAGGTGATCAGCCTAGCCACGGGCGAAGCCCGCTGGAACCCAACTGGAAATCATGAACCGACGGATTTCACCGCTCAAGGCATCAGCTTAGGCGGACGGCCGTCATGTCTCGCACCTGCGCGTAGCGATCGCGCACTGCGGGGTCGGGCTCGCCCTCGTATGTCTGGGTCGTGAGGTGGGTCCAGGCCGGCGGTTCGGCCGCACCCGACACTGCCCACGCCGCCTGCCGGGCGCCGCCGTCGGCGACGTACTCACCAGGGGCCGGGACGACGACCGGCAACCCGAACACGCTGGGGGCGAAGGCGCGTACCGCGGAGCTGCGTGCCCCACCGCCGATGAGCAGGACGCGCTCGACGCGCACACCCTGGGCGAGCAGCGCGTCGATGCCGTCGGCGAGCCCGCACAGCACGCCTTCGACGGCGGCTCGGGCGAGGTGCGCGGGCGTGGAGTTGGCCAGATTCCAGCCGTGGATCGCGCCGGTCGCATCGGGCCGGTTGGGGGTGCGCTCACCTTCGAGATACGGGACGACGACGAGCCCGCCGGCACCGGCCGGCGCCTGCATCGCGAGTTCGGCCAGCCCGGCGACGTCCGTGCCGATCATCGCGGCGGTGGCGTCGAGTACGCGCGCCGCGTTCAGGGTGACGACGATCGGCAGGAACCTGCCGGTGCAATCGGCGAAGCCGGCGATGGTGCCGGTCGGGTCGGCGGTGGGGGTGTCGCTCACCGCGAACACCGTGCCCGACGTGCCGATCGAGACGATCACGTCGCCCTCGCGAGCCATCACGCCGAGGGCGGCTCCCGCGTTGTCGCCCGCACCTGCACTGAGCACCTGACCGCCCGGCATCGTGCCCGCGTGCTCGGTGGGATCGATCACTCGCGGCACGATCGGCCGGGCACCGATCGCCCGCTCGAGCAGGTCGAGCCGGTAGCCGGACGACGCCCAGTAGCCGGTGCCGCTCGCGTCGCTGCGGTCGGTGGTCAGCGTCTCGAGGTCTGGGGTGCTGCTCGCCGGCTGGCCGCGCAGCCGCCAGGTGAGCCAGTCGTGCGGCAGGCAGACCGCCGCGGTGCGCTTGGCGTTGTCGGGTTCGTGGCGGGCGAGCCACCGCAGCTTGGTGACGGTGAGCGAGGCGACGGGCACGGTCCCGATCGCCGCGGCCCACGCCTTCGCACCGACCTCGCGGTCGCCGTCGCCGAGTTCGCGCACCAGCTCCTCGGCGTCCGGCGCGGAGCGCGTGTCGTTCCAGAGCAGCGCGGGGCGCACGACCTGACCAGCCTCGTCGAGGCACACCATGCCGTGCTGCTGCGCGGCGACGCCGACCGCCGCGACGTCGTCGAGGCCGCCGGCGCCGGCGATCGCCTCGTCGAGGGCCGCCCACCAGGCGTTCGGGTCGACCTCGGTGCCGTTCGGATGCCCGGCACGACCTTCGCGTACGAGCGCGCCGGTCTCGGCATCGCGGATGACGACCTTGCACGACTGAGTCGAGGAGTCGACGCCGGCAACGAGGCTCATTGGTCACGTCTCCTTGGGCCGATCATGAAGTTAGGCGCAACCCTGACGGCGATCTCGCCGGTCGAGTTGCGCCTAACTGCATGATCACGTGGACTGGTGCACAAGCGGGTGGAGCTGGGTGGATCAGCGAGCTCCGAGGACGTGCTCGATCGCCAGCTGGTCGAGGTTGACGAAGCCGTAGCCCTGCGCGCCCGCAGCGTCGGCGTCGAAGTCCTCGTACGCCGAGCGGTCGGCGAGCAGGTCCTTGTAGGTCTCGCCCGGGGCGAGGGTCGGCGCGCCGAGTTCGAGGACCTTGGAGGCCTTCAGAGCCGCCTGCACCTCGGGGTCGGCGCGGAACGCCTTCGCCCGCTCCTTCAACAGCAGGTAGGTGCGCATGTTCGACGCCGCACTTGCCCACACGCCGTCGAAGTTCTCGGTGCGCAGCGGCTTGTAGTCGAAGTGGCGTGGGCCGTCGTACTTCGGGCCGCCGTTCGGCGAACCGTGCTCGAGCAGGTCGACGAGGAAGAAAGCGCTCAGCAGGTCGCCGTGACCGAACACGAGGTCCTGGTCGAACTTCGGGCCGTGCTGGCCGTTGAGGTCGATGTGGAACAGCTTGCCGTGCCACAGCGCCTGGGAGATGGCGTGCACGAAGTTCAGGTTCGACATCTGCTCGTGCCCGACCTCCGGGTTGAGGCCGACCATGTCGGAGTGCTCGAGCGACATGACGAACGCGAGTGCGTGGCCGACCGTCGGCAGCAGGATGTCGCCGCGCGGCTCGTTCGGCTTCGGCTCGATCGCGAACCGGATGCCGTAGTTGTTGTCGATCACGTATTGGGCGAGCGTGTCGATGCCCTCGCGGTAGCGATCGAGCGCGGCCTGGATGTCCTTGCCGGCGTCGGTCTCGGCGCCTTCGCGGCCACCCCAGAAGACGTACGTCTTCGCGCCGAGTTCGGCGGCGAGGTCGAGGTTGCGCATGATCTTGCGCATCGCGAACCGGCGGACCGAACGGTCGTTGGAGGTGAACGCGCCGTCCTTGAAGACCGGGTGGGTGAAGGTGTTGGTGGTCATCATCGGGACGACGAGGCCGGTCTCGGAGAGTGCCTGCTTGAACCGCTCGATGAGCTTCTCGCGGTCGGAGTCGCTGCTGCCGAACGGGATCAGGTCGTCGTCGTGGAACGTGACGCCGTAAGCGCCGAGTTCGGCGAGCTTGTGCACGCTCTCGACCGGGTCGAGCGCCGGCCGGGTCGCGTCACCGAACGGGTCACGGGCCGGCCAACCCACGGTCCACAGCCCAAAAGTGAAGTGATCGTCCTTGCTAGGGGTGAGCCTGGACAGCGAATCTGATGGCAACGCGGGCCTCCTGGGCCATGAGAAATTTCGTGGAACAGTTCAACCTATTGTCGCGGACAAGAGGCGTCAACCAACCGCCAAACGACACGAACAGGCGCCACAATTTGGTGTCCGCCCATACGCCTTTCGGCGGATGGAACCGTTGTCATTAGCGCAGGGTGGCCGGAACCTTTCGGCGAGTTACCGGCATCTTCGGGGCGGGTTCAGCGCGGGGCGGTCGCACCGCCGGAGCCGGCCTCGTCAGCTCGACCCCCCTCACCTTCGCCTCCCTCGCCGAGCCGCTCGGCCAGGGTGTCGGCTTCCTCGGCCGGGGCGAGCACGCTGAGCCGGTCGCCGCGTTCGACCCGCGTCTCGTCGTCCGCCTCGACCGTGGTGCCGCCGCGGCGAAGCGCTACCGGGACGACGGACGGTGGCAGGAGGTCGACGAACCGGCGCCCGATCGAGGGGCCGGAGGTGATTTCCAGGTCGACCACGCGCATCCCGGCGAGCCGGCCGGCAGCCTCCCGCTCGGAGGCCGTGGGCCTTGCCGATGTCCGGCCCGCGCGCATCGCGCGCTTGGCTTGCGGTGTGGTTCGGGCCGGTGGGGCGGCCGCCGCGGCCTCTCGCTGCACGGACGAACCCAGCCGATTGCTGTACGCGCGCAGCACGTCGCGGTGGGTGAGCCAGCCGACGAGTTGCGATCCGTCGGAGGCGACGACCGGCAGACCACTGCGCTCGTGCTGCACCAGCGACTCCAGTGCGGATTGCAACGAGACGTGATCACGCAGGGCAGGGATGTCCTGCGCGAGCTCGCCGGCCGTGATGTCGAGGCTGTTGTCCTTGACCGCTTCTTCGAGTTCGCGCGATCGCACGGTGCCGCGGTAGGCGCCAGAGGAGTCGACGACCGGCAAAGCGTCCAGCCGGGAAGCCGCGATGCGTTGGATGATCCCGTTCAGCGACTCGTTGATGGCCAGTGCCCGCGGTACGGCCTGCATCGCTTCGCCGACCGTGATGACCTCCATGAGGTTGGCTTGCCGGCCGCGCATGATGTTGATGCCTCGGCGCCGCAGCTTCAGCGTGTAGATCGTGTCGGCGCTGATCACGTTGCTGAACCCGGAGGCGATCGAGATCGCGAACATCATCGGCAGGATGATCCGGTAGTCGCCGGTCAGTTCGAAGATGATGAGGATGGCGGTGATCGGCGCCCGCGCGGCGCCGGCGAACACCGCACCCATACCGACGAGCCCGTACGCCCCTGCGGCTGCCGTCGTGCCGGGGAAGAGGTGGTGGACCCCCATGCCGTAGGCGGTGCCGAGCATCGCACCCATGAACAGGGACGGCGCGAAGACGCCGCCCGAGCCACCGATGGCGATCGTGAGCGAGGTCGCGACGATCTTGGCGGCCATCAAGAGGAGCAACATGCCCGCGGCGTACTTGCCGGCCACCCCGTTCTGCAGCACCGGGTAGCCGACGCCGTACATCTGCGGCAACGCCAGCAGCAGCACGCCGAGCAAGGCGCCGCCAGCCGCCGGGCGCCACGACTCCGACCAGCGCCACAGCTTGTCGGCGAGGTCTTCGAAGCCGTAGAGGATCTTGATGAAGGCGACGCCGACGAGGGCCGCGATCACGCCGAGTGCGGTGTAGAGGACGAGCTCGATCGGCGACGTGAGGGTGAACGTGGGAAGCGCCAGGAACGGGTGGTCGCCGAACGCGGTCCGGCCGATGACCGACGCGGTCACCGAAGCCAGGACGACGACGCCGAAGGACTCGGTCTGGAAGTCGCGCAGGATCAGTTCGAGCGCGAAGAAGACGCCGGCGATCGGGGCGTTGAAGGTTGCCGAGATGCCGCCGGCGGCGCCGCAGGCCACCATGAGCCGCATCCGGCTCTCCGACAACCGCAGCGCCTGGCCGGCGGTGGAACCGAGCGCCGAACCGATCTGCACGATCGGCCCCTCGCGGCCGACCGAGCCGCCGCCGCCGATGCACAGCGCCGAGGCGAGCGACTTCACCAAGGCCACCATCGGTGAGATGCGTCCACCGCGCTCCGCGACGGCGAGCATCACTTCGGGGACGCCGTGGCCGCGTGCCTCCTTGGCGAAGATGTTGACGATCGGCCCGTACACGAGCCCGGCGATCACCGGGACCAGGACGACGAACGCGACGCCCAGCCCGGGGAAGTGCGAGCTACCTACGTGGCCGGCGTCGCTGAACTCGTGGCGGCCGGTGAACAGCCAGGTGAAGTAGCTGATCAGGTCGCGGAAGACGATGGCGCCGCCGCCGGCGCCGGCCCCGACGAACAGCGCCAGCGGCACGAGACCGCCGGGCGAGCCACGCAGCCAGTCGTAGAAACGGTCGCGCGCCTTCGGCAGGGTGAGCGCGCCGGGCACGAACGCGGTAGGCCGCCAGGTGCCGGACCACTTGCGGGTGTACGCGGATGCCGGCACGCCGTCGTCCGTTGCGTTGTCAGGCATGCCAGCTCAGCCACCAGTCCTGTTCGGGAATTTCGCCCGCCGCGGAGTTGAGCGCCTGGAGCGCGGCGAGCACGGTCTTGCGTCGCGCGGCGGGCAGCCTGGCCACCAGCCCCACGATCTCGGTGCGCCGAAGCGCCGTCACGTCTCGGACCAGCTGGCCGCCCTCCTCGGTGAGCGTGATCCGCACCGTGCGGCGGTCGTTGGCCATCCGCTGGCGGCGGGCGAGTTTCTTGCGCACCAGCCGCTCGCACATGCGGCTCGCGGTCGAGGGGGTGACCCCGAGCGCTTGGGCCAGCTCGGCGAGCCGCTGCGGGCCGCGGGCGGCGAGGACGACGAGTGCCCGGTACTGCGGCAACGTCACATCGGTGTCGGTGCCGGCAAGGGAACGGGCCGCGACGGCGACCAGCACCCGGCTAGCGCTCAGGACGGCGTCGACGACCTGTTCGTCGGCGTCAGTGATCTTCCCGGCCACTTCAAGCACACAGACACTGTTGCACAGTGCAACGATTGGTCGACACCCGGGTCTGGCGCAGTGGGGGGTGAGGACGGCGGAGAGTCCCGAGGGAGCGGGACGGCGGGGAGGAGGTGGCCAGGGGCGGGGTCGAACCGCCGACCTCCCGCTTTTCAGGCGGGCGCTCGTACCAACTGAGCTACCTGGCCGTACCGGGCAAAAATCGCCGAGCCGGGTGTACCCGGCCGTTCGGTGGCACGGCGCGAGCCGTGCCACCGAACCACGGTGGCGGTCCCGACGGGATTCGAACCCGCGACCTCCGCCTTGACAGGGCGGCGTGAACTCCAGGCTTCACCACGGGACCTAGCGGACGTGCCCCCAACGGGATTCGAACCCGTGCCGCCGCCTTGAAAGGGCGGTGTCCTGGGCCGCTAGACGATGAGGGCGGCAGCCACTGATGGTCGAGAGCCGCTGCCCCCGGCGTCTTCCGTCGGGGACTGGCCAAGCATAGGGGACGCCAAGGGGGTGCGCCAAAGCGGTACCTGTCGCCGTCCGGGCGTGCGGGCAGCACCGGTCGAGGTGGGTCACGGGGAGCCGGCGGGCGACGTGCCGGGCGATGTACCTGGCGAGGGGCCGGTCGATGGGGCTTGCGATGGGCCGGGCGATGAGCTGGGCGTGCTTGCGGCGTCGGCCTGCGCCGACTTGGCGACGATGTGCCGGTCGACCGAGACCGACGTCAGCCCGAGCCCGCCGACGGTGATCTCGTCGTATGCGACGAGCTGATGCGTTGTAGTGCTGAAGTAGAGAACCGAAGCCTCCAGGGGCGTCGGCGTTTCGTGCTCGAGGCCGCGCAGCCCGGCACCGCCCGTCGAGCCCTCGACGAACAGGGTCGTGCCGCCCTTGAGATGCAGGACGTCGCGCTTGTGCAGGTGGCCGGCAAGGATCAACGGCACCTCACCGGCCGAAGCGGTGCCTTCGGCCGGGTCGTGCACCAGCAGGATGTCGATCTTGGGTGGCATCGCGCCGGCGACGCGCTCGGCCAGTGCCGCACCGTTTTGGGTGATGAGCGACTCCTGCGCGTCTGACTCCTTGTCGGGGGTGAACCTCGGATCGCCGATGCCGTAGATCCGCAGGCCGTCGATGGTGATCGAGGAAGCGTCGAGGACGGTGGCATTCGGCTGCGCGGCGACCGCGCGCACGGTAGCCGCCGAGTCGTGGTTGCCCTTGATGAAGATGTAGGGCTTGCCGAGCAGCCCGATGTTGTCGGTGATCGGGTTCTCCACCGGCGTCCCGTGGTCGGTGAGGTCGCCGGTGTCGACGACGATGTCGACGTTGAACTCCTTGGAGATGGTGTTGACGACGTCCCACGCTTCGGGGTTCTCGTGGATGTCGGAGATGTGCAGCACGGCGACGGTGCCCGACGACGGGCTGAAGATGGGCAATGTCGAAGTCACGCCGTACAACCTCGACATGTTCGTGACGAGCTGCGCGAGCTCGGTGCTGTACTTGCCGAAGCGCGTGACGATCTCCTGAACGTTGCCGACCATCGTCGGGGCGCGGGTGAGCAGGCCGCTGTAGTGCGGCTCGGCGATGGCCTTGGAGTTCCAGGTCTCCCAGGCGGTGCCGGCGCTCGCCGCCGCAGCAGCAAGCGCGATCCCTGCCGCCGCGACGCTTGCCTTCCAGCGCCGCGTCACGACGAAGGTGAGTACGGCGGCCCCGACGAGGGCGGCGAGCAGGGAGCGCGCGACGACCGCGATGAGGGCGTCGTTCACGTCATGGGTGAGGTGTTTCTCGAGGTTCTTGATCTGCCCGGGGTCTGACATCAGCCGCCGCGCGGCGTCGGTGTTGATGTCGGTCACGGTCGCACTGAGTTCGACCGGCGCCCGGTTCGTGTCGAGGTGCATCGATCCCAGGGGCGGGATGTTGACCGTCGTCCCGCCCTGCATGGACGCCGACGGGCGCAGGCTGAACTTCGCCTTGACCGGGCCGACGTTGCTGGTCGTCGTTCCCGCGACGGCGAGCCCGAGTGCGGCCCCGACGAGCGCGAGGACGACGACGGCCAGCCGCCACGACACCCGGCGAACGCCCCGCCGGGCGAGAACGCGGTGCGCGGCCGCGCGTACCACGAGCACCCGCGGTCGCCATCGGAATCTGCGCACCACTCTGCGAAGCTACCTGGCATCGACGCGCCGCACGCAAGAATGATTGGCTGGCCGGGTGATAGTCGAGCGGGAGCGTTTCGAGGAGCTGGTCTCGGAGGCGCTCGACGGCATCCCGGACGAGTTCCGCAAGGCGATGCGCAATGTCGCGGTCTTCGTCGAGGATGCGCCGGAGGATCCGCACCTGCTCGGCCTCTATGTCGGCATCCCGCTCACCGAGCGGACGACGGCCTACGCCGGGGTGCTGCCGGACCGGATCATGATCTACCGGTCCACGATCTGCGCGATGTGCGACACCGAGGAAGAGGTCGTCGACGAAGTGCGCAAGACCGTGGTGCACGAA
Source organism: uncultured Actinomycetes bacterium (assembly GCA_963782965.1). Taxonomy (GTDB): domain Bacteria; phylum Actinomycetota; class Actinomycetes; order Acidothermales; family Acidothermaceae; genus CAWALV01. Next base: position 19,849 of record CAWALV010000002.1, on the reverse strand, counting down.
GTCGCGCATCACTTCGGCATCGACGACGCCCGCCTGCACGACCTCGGCTACTGACGCGGGACGCGCGCACCCGCCTTCGGGGTCTTCAGTAGCGCGGGATCCAGCCTTCGAGGTCGGTCACCAGGGCCTGCACGGACGCCGGCAGGTGACCCTCGGCGATGTCGGCGACGCTGATGCGTTCGAGGACGGCGCGCAGGCCCGCCCGCACCGCTACCCACACGTCCTGGAGCCCGGCTGCCGCGCCCTCGTAGGTGACGTTCTCCGGCCGCAGCCCGCGGACCTCTGCGAGCGGTCCGTCGACGGCGCGCATCACGTCGGCGACGAAGATGGACGACGCGGGCTTGGCCAGCCGGTACCCGCCTTCTGCGCCGCGCAGGCTTTCCACGATGCGGGCACGGCGCAGGTCGGACAGGATCGCCTCGAGGAACTTTCGCGGCAGCCGCTGCTGGTCGGCGATCTCCTCCGTTTTCACCCAGCTGCCGGCGGGTGCGGCGGCGAGGACGAGCATCGCCCGCATCGCGTAGTCCGTCTTCGCCGAAATGTGCACACGGTCATGATGGCAGTCGGGTGCGGCCCCGCCCAGGATCGCCGCGAGCCGTCGTCCTATATAGTTGACTGAGGTCAAGCAATCACCGGGAGGGAATCCGTGGCAGACGTCGCCAACGGTCGAGGTGCGGCTGCCGGCCTTCCGGGCGGCCGCCGTGGCACCCACTACAAGTGGATCGCGCTATCGAACACGACGCTCGGCATGTTGATGGCGACCATCAACTCCTCGATCATCTTGATCTCGTTGCCGGGCATCTTCCGCGGCATCGGCATCGACCCGCTCTCGCCCGGCAATGTCGGCTACCTGTTGTGGCTGATGATGGGCTACATGCTCGTCACCGCCGTGCTGGTGGTGAGCCTCGGTCGGCTCGGCGACATCTACGGCCGGGTACGCATCTACAACCTCGGCTTCGCGGTGTTCTCGGTCGGGTCGATCGTGCTGGCGCTCGACCCCTTCCACGGTGGTGCGGGCGCGTTGTGGCTGGTGCTGTGGCGGTTGCTGCAAGGCGTCGGCGGCGCGATGCTGTTCGCCAACGCGAGCGCGATCATCGTCGACGCGTTCCCCTCACATCAGCGCGGTCTCGCGATGGGCATCAACCAGGTCGCAGCCATCGCCGGTTCGTTCATCGGTCTGGTCGCCGGCGGGTTGCTCTCCGTCGTCGACTGGCGGCTCGTCTTCTGGGTGTCGGTGCCGGTCGGATTCATCGGCACGGTCTGGGGCTATCGCAGCCTGCGTGACAACGGACGCCGCGTGCAGGCGAGCATCGACTGGTGGGGCAACATCACGTTCGGCCTCGGTCTGACCGCTGTGCTCGCCGCGATCGTGTACGGCATCCAGCCCTACGGCGGCCACACCATGGGCTGGACTGCGCCGAAGGTGCTCGTCGGCCTGATCGGCGGCGTCGCGCTGCTGTTCGCCTTCGTGCGCATCGAGATGCGGGTCGAGCATCCGATGTTCAACTTGCACCTGCTCAGGATCCGTCCGTTCGCTGCTGGTAGCGCGGCGGGGTTGCTCGCCGCGATCGCCCGTGGCGGCATGCAGTTCATGCTCATCATCTGGTTGCAGGGCATCTGGCTGCCGCTTCATGGCTACAAGTACCAAGACACCCCGCTGTGGGCGGGCATCTACTTGCTGCCACTTACCGCAGGCTTCTTGATCGCCGGTCCGCTGTCGGGGTATCTCTCAGACCGGCACGGTGCTCGGCTGCTTTCCACGATCGGGCTGCTCGTCTTCGGTGGGAGCTTCCTCGGCCTGCTGTTCGTGCCGACCAACTTCCACTACTGGACTTTCGCGCTGCTCGTCCTGCTGAACGGCATCGGCGGCGGCCTGTTCTCGGCGCCGAACTCGACGGCCATCATGAACAGCGTGCCGCCCGAACAGCGCGGTGGCGCGGCCGGCGTGCAGGCGACGTTCCTCAACTCCGGCATGGTGCTCTCGATCGGTATCTTCTTTTCGCTGATGATCGTCGGTCTGGCCAACACGTTGCCGGGCGCGATGAGCCAGGGGCTGATCAGCAATGGCGTGCCCGGTGCGACGGCGCACCGGGTCGCTTCGTTGCCACCGGTGGGTAGCCTCTTCGCTTCCTTCCTCGGCTACAACCCGCTGCAGAGCCTGCTCGGTTCACAGTCGGCCGCGCATGTGACATCGGCCCAGTGGCAGACCCTCACCGGCAAGCAGTTCTTCCCGAACCTCATCGCCTCTCCGTTCCACCACGGTCTAGTGATCGTGTTCTCCATGGCGATCGCGATGTCGCTGCTCGCTGCGGTCTTCTCGATGCTGCGCGGTCGCCGGTTCGTGCACGACGACGTCAACGAGGTGCACCCCGAGCACGAACACGTCGGTGACCCCGCACTCGTCGCGAGCGGCATCCCCGGTGAGCTCGCGGTCGAGGACGACCGGACGTGAGCGCCAAGGCATCGATAACCCGCCGCGATGCGGAGCAGGCGGCTCGGTTGCGGTTGATCGTGACGCGCCTCGCGCGCGCGGTGCGCCAGCACGGCGCAGGCGGCCTCACGCCGTCCCAACTCTCCGCGCTGGCCACCCTCGAGGACGCCGTGCCGGTGCGGGTCAGCGAGCTGGCCGTGCGCGAGTCCGTCGCGCCGCCGGTGATGACCCGGGTCGTCGACAGCCTCGAGAAGCTCGGCCTGGTCACGCGTCGGCACGACGACGCCGACGGCCGGGTATGCCTGGTCGAGCTCACGACCGCGGGTTACGACACTCTCGCCGCGGTATGGGGGGAGCGCACCGCCGGGCTGGCCCAGCGGGTCGCGGGCCTGGCTCCCGAGCAGCGGGCGGCCCTCGATGCCGCGCTGCCCGCGCTGGAGGCGCTCGCGCGCGACGACCCTCGCGACGGCTGATCGGCGGTATCGGTAACCGCGGGTTCCCCTGGCGGCAACGCTGCCGTCACATGTGGCTGCGACGGTGATCCCGGCCCACAGGTCAAGACATCTGGAGGAACCCATGACCGCTCAGCTGACGTACACAACGCGTCCAGGCTTGCGGATCGCCAATGCTTTCCCGGCCCCGACGATCGGTGATGTCGCCGAGGCCGCCGGGGTCTCGAAGTCGACCGCTTCGCGCGCGTTGTGCGGTGCACCGAACGTCCACCCCGCCACCCGTGACCGGGTGCGCGAAGCGGCGACCAGGCTCAGCTACGTACCGAACGACGCTGCCCGCGAACTCGCCGCACGCCGCGCTGTCGTCGTGGCGCAGCTGATCGCCAAGCAGATCGCGGGGTAGCGGCGCCGCGGGCGGCTGCCTCCCGGCCCGTGTGTGCGCTTGTGTCGGGCGCTCGCCCGCCCGACAGTGAAGGTGTGGTTGCAGATGGGGCGCCGATCTGGCGCCGGGCGGTTTTGACGGTGGTCTGTGCCGCCGGCCTTGCGGCCTGCTCGAACTCCTCGCCACGCGCACCGATCCCGCCGAATGCGCCGACCCCCGGCGTTGCAGTTAGCGCGGAAGCGAGCGCAACGCCGAGCGCGGCACGCTCGCCGTCCGACCGACCTGGCGGCACCGCTGCGGCAACGCCCTCGACGACGCCGGCCACGTCGGGGCAGGCGACCGCGACGCCAACCCCCGGCCGGTCGCCGTCCACGCCGACACCGGCACCGACATCACCCAAGCCACCGACTTCGGCGCCCGCACCGGCGCCGACTGCACCGGCGCCAACCGCAGCACCGGCCGTACCGGGGTTGCCCGCGACCGCCTACGTCGACGTTTCGGTGGCGACGCTGTGGCACAGCCCCAGCTCGCCCCGCGCCGTCGATGCTCCGGCGCTGCGCTCACCCGCCGACGTCCGCGGCTGGCTGGCCTCGATGAGCCTGTCGCAGCGGCTGGCGTTGAACGGCCGGGTCGACAGCCAGCTCATCCTCGGTGAACGCGTCGTCGTCGACCGGCGCCAGGGCAGCTGGTTGCATGTCGTCGTCCCCGACCAACCGACGCCGCTCGACGCGCGCGGATACCCCGGCTGGATCCCGCTCGCACAACTCACCTTCGCCACGCCGTTGCACGCTGCGCAGGATGCGGTCGTCACCGCACCGACCTCCTGGCTCTACGGCTTGGACGGCGTGTCGCGCGGGATCGAGGTGAGCATGGCCACCCGGCTGGCCGTGGTCACGGTCGGATCGCCCTGGGTGCGTGTGCAGTTGCCGGACGCCGGCGTCCGGCTGATTCACCGGTCGGAGGTCGCGATCGTCGCGGCGGGCGCCGCGCCGCTCCCGGCGTCGGGTGCCGACGTCGTGCGAACCGGTCACCTCTTCGATCGGTTGCCCTACCTGTGGGGCGGGACGTCGGGCTTCGGCTACGACTGCTCCGGCTTCACCCATGCGGTGTACGCGATGCGCGGCATCACGATTCCGCGCGACGCAGACGCGCAGGCCGCTGCCGGAGTGGCAGTTGCCAAGGCGAACCTGCAGGTCGGCGACCTCGTGTTCTTCGCGACGAGCAGCGGCTACATCCATCACGTCGGGATCTACGCAGGCAACGGCATGATGCTGCACGCGCCACAAACCGGCAGCGCGGTCGAGCTCGTGTCCTTGTCGGCGCAGCCGTACGCAGGCGAATACGCCGGGGCGCGGCGTTATCTCGGTTAGCCGCTGCCGCGACCTTTGACAGACTGGCCGGATGGCTTACAGCGTCCGGGCCCTCGGTGTTGACGACATCCCCGCTGCGCGGGACTTGGGCCGACTGGCGTTCGGTGGCCAGGCCCGGCTGCAGAGCCAGCCACCCGTCGACGACGGCTACCTCCGGCACGGCGCGTTCGACGACGCGGGTCGGCTGGTGGGCAAGGCCACCGACCTCGAGCACGGCCAGTGGTGGGGAGGGCGGGTGGTGCCGGCGTCCGGCATCGCCGGGGTCGCGGTCGTGGCCGAGCATCGCGGCCGCGGGGTCGCGCGGCAGGTGATGAGCCACACCTTGCACGCGGCGCGCGATCGCGGCGCGGTGGTGGCGAACCTTTACTGCACGAGTGCCGCGGTGTATCGCTCGCTCGGCTTCGACGTGTGCGGGGTGCTGCGGCACGTCCGGGTGCCCACCGTGCACCTGCCGGCGCTGCCGAAGCAGGCGGACGCCGAGGTATCGGCGCGCACCGGAACGGGCCGCGACTGGCCCGCGGTGCGTGCCGTCTACGACGAGATCGCCCGTACGGGCCAGGGGCTCCTGAGCCGTCTCGGGCCGTCTTTCCCGGCCGACCCGCAAGGCGAGGAGCTGCCTGAGGGGATCGACGGCGTCACGCTGGCCGTCGACCCGCAAGGCCGGGCCCTCGGCTACGCGAGCTATTGCCGCGGCGAGGGCTACCAGGGCGACTCGGTGCTCAGCGTGCTCGATTGCCTGGCAACCGACCCGGCGGCAGCCCGGGTGTTGCTCGGCGTGCTGCGCACCTGGCAGCCCGTCGCGCCCACCGTCGAGTTCCGCCCGCTGCCATGGGCGGACGCCGTCGGTGCGGTGTTGCCGCTGGAGCTGCAACGCGAGCGCAAGGCCGAACTCTCACTGCACCGGCCGCTCGACGTCGCGGGTGCGGTCGCAGCGCGGGGGTGGGCGGGTCTGCCCGATACCGAGGTCACCTTCCGGCTCGTCGATCCATTGATTGCGCGTAACGATGCGACCTGGCGATTCGAAGTCGCGGACGGCGAGGCGCAGTTGTCGGCGTCGAGCGTCGACGCCGACGCGGTGTTGCACGTGCGCGGTTGGTCGCTGTTGTGGTGCGGGCAGGCGCGAGCGGCGCAGTTGCGGCAGGCGGGCTGGTTGCGCGGCGGCGATGCGCGCGTCGACGCCGCGCTCGACCGCAGCCTCGGGGCCGGCGTGCAGGCGGCGATGCTCGACTACTTCTGAGCGGCCACCGCTTTCGGGGTGCACCCTTTGTCGGTACCTCCTTGGCGACCCAGCAACCCTCCGCCACCCGGCAACTCTCTTGGAAACACTCTGCTCTGTTTCGCTGGTGCAACAGAACAGAGTGTTGCGAGGAGGGAAGGGGTCGAGAGCTGACCCGAGGCCCGCGCCGCACGAAGAACGAGGGGCCGTTGCGCGCGAGCCGCACCGCGCGAAGTCATCGAGTGGCAGGACCTACGTCCTGACCGGCGGGAACGACGAGGAGGCCGGCGCGGCCGCATGGTGAGATGGAGTAGGAGGCGGCGATGGCTGACGGGCTTTACGTGACGGCGACGCATGCGCATGCGGGCAAGGCCGTCGTGGCGTTGGGACTCATGGAGTTGCTGTCTCGTCAGGTCGAACGCATCGCGGTCTTCCGGCCGGTCATCCCCGACGCCGCGGCACCCGACCCGTTGATCGAGCTGCTGCGCGAACGCTACGCCCTCGACCAGACCTACGACGACGCCTTCGCGTTCACCTACGCCCAGGCCGCGCACATCGAGAACACGACAGGCACGCGGCAGCTCATCTCCCAGGCGGCCGAGCACTTCACCCGGCTGCACGACAAGTACGACTTCGTGCTCTGCCTCGGCACCGATTACACCGGCCCGTCGACCGCCACCGAGCTCGCCCTCAACGCCGAGTTTGCGGTCAACTTCGGATTGCCGGTGCTGAACGTCGTCGCCGGGCAGGGCCAGGACCTGCACGGCCTGACGACGGCGAGCGGCCGTTCACGCGAACTGTTGGTCGAACATGGCTGCGTTCTCGCCGCCACCGTGGTGAACCGGGTGCTTCCCGACATCGCCGAGGACGTGCGACGCGAACTCACCGCCGTCGCCGGGGCAGCGCCGGTGTACGTGCTCGCCGACCTGCCGGTGCTCGCCGCGCTCACGGTCGCCGAGGTCGTCGCGGCACTCGGGGCCGCCGTGCTCGCCGGCTCCGATGCGGCGATGGATCGTGAGGTCGAGGCGTATCTCGCCGGTTCCGGCTACCTGCAGACCATGCTGCCGCGGTTGAAGAACGGCACGCTGCTCGTCGCTTCGGGTGACCGTGCCGACCTTGCGGTAGCTGCCGGCGCGGCCGCGTTGAGCCCCGACCTGCCGACACCGTCCGGCATCGTGCTCACCTGCGGGCATCGGTCCGACGCCGCGACGCTCGCCCTGATAGCGCCGTCCGGGCTGCCGGTGCTCGCCGTCGAGAACGACACCTACGTCGCGCTGCACAGGCTGGAAGGGTTGCGCGGTGAGATCCGTCCCGGCAGCAGGCGAAAGATCGCGGCGGCGCTCGGTGAGTTCGCCATGTCGGTCGAAGCCGACGAGTTGACGTCGCGGGTGCGAGTTGCGCGCACCGACGTCGTCACACCGTTGATGTTCTCGGCAGGGTTGCTTGAGCGGGCGCGTGCCGCGCAGCGGCACATCGTCTTGCCGGAAGCCGACGACGAGCGAGTGCTGCGCGCGGCAGAAGAACTGTTGCACCGCAACGTGGTAACCCTGACGATGCTCGGGGACGCGGCCGACGTCGCCGTCCGGATCGAGAAGCTCGGCCTGAACCTGCCCGACATCGAGGTGATCGATCCGCTGACCTCGCCGCTGCGCGACGAGTTCGCGACGGCGTACGCCGAAATGCGCGCGCACAAGGGGATAACACGTGAGGCGGCGTGGGACCGGATGGCGGACCCTTCCTACTTCGCGACGATGCTCGTGCACACCGGTCGGGTCGACGGCATGGTTTCCGGCGCGACGCACACGACCGCTTCGACGATCAGACCGGCGCTGGAGATCGTCAAGACCGTGCAGGGGGTGTCGCTGGTGTCGAGCGCTTTCTTCATGTGCCTGCCGCAAAAGGTGCTGGTGTTCGCCGACTGCGCGGTCAACCCCGACCCGACCGCCGAGCAGCTCGCCGAGATTGCGCTGTGCACGGCCGACACCGCCCGCGCGTTCGGCATCGAGCCGCGGGTCGCCATGGTGTCGTACTCGACCGGTGTCTCAGGCACCGGCACGGACGTCGAGAAGGTGCGCGCCGCCGCGGAGTTGGTGGCTGCCCGGCGTCCGGACCTGCCGTTGGCCGGACCGATCCAATACGACGCGGCGGTCGACCCGACGGTGGCGGCGGCGAAGATGCCCGACAGCGCCGTGGCCGGTCACGCGAACGTGTTGATCTTCCCTGACCTGAACACCGGCAACACGACGTACAAGGCCGTGCAACGTTCGGCCGACGCGATCGCGATCGGCCCTGTGTTGCAGGGGTTGCGGCGTCCGGTCAACGACCTGTCGCGCGGTTGTCTGGTCGCCGACATCGTCAACACGGTCGCCATCACCGCGATCCAGGCAGACACGATCGCCGCGACGGCAACCTGAGCGTATGCCCACAGTACCTCCGGAGCAGCCAGTGCCTCCCGGCGTGCAGGCCCATCGGGCACGGGGTATTGCCGAGTCTTTCGGCACGGACGCGCAACGCTACGACCGGGCCCGGCCTGGCTACCCGGACGCGTTGGTGGCGCGGATCGTCGCCGGGAGCCCAGGGCCGGCGGTACTCGACGTCGGTTGCGGGACCGGCATCGCAGCACGCCAGTTCCAGGCCGCCGGCTGCGTTGTGCTCGGCGTCGAACCCGATGCGAGGATGGCCGAGTTCGGGCGATCACGGGGCCTGCCGGTCGAGGTGGCGACGTTCGAGGCCTGGCAGCCGGGCGAGCGGAGGTTCGACACGGTGATCGCCGCCCAGTCCTGGCATTGGGTTGACCCGGTTGCCGGTGCGGTGAAGGCCGCGCAAGTGCTGCGCCCGGGCGGCAGGCTGGCGATCTTCGGGCACGTGTACGAGCCGCCCGTCGAGGTGGCCGAACCGTTCGCCGACGCCTACCGGCGGGCGGTGCCCGATTCGCCGTTCGGCAACCAACCCGCCCGCCGCCCGCTCGAGATGTACCAGGCGATCTACGCCAAGATCGCCGACGCGATCCGCGAAACCGGGCAGTTCCACGAACCCGAACAGTGGCGGTACGACTGGGAGCAGCCCTACACGCGCGACCAGTGGCTGGAGCTGCTGCCCACAACCGGCGGGCTCACCCAGCTACCAGCAGACAAGACCTCCGAGATCCTCGACGCGGTCGGACAGGCCATCGACTCACTCGGCGGACGCTTCACGATGCCCTACACGACGCTGGCGACAACCGCCGGTCGAATCAACAGCCCCTGAAGAGCGCCAAACCCGCCCGACGCTGCTCGCGGTTACGGGGCTTCCGTCACCGCACCTCCGGCGTCGACTTTCCGACAGGACGACGGTGCGCGCGGCCCTGCCAGACGCGCAGCGACCTGCCGAACCCAAGCCGATCAGGTCGAGGCTCTGGGGCGTGCGCTATCGCCCAAGGTAGCCCGCAAGGTTCGCCAGCGAGGAGGCCAGTCCTGCGGCATGATCCTCGCTGGTGATCCCGTCGGGGACATTGTCGGCCAGGATGTCGACGCGCGTTCCTTCCTCGACCGGCGTGAGCCGCCAGGTCATCGTCATCGTGCCGGCGTACATCGGATCGTCTGAGACGAAGTCCACTGCCTGCACTACCCGAACACCAGAAGTGATGTCAACGACGCGAACCTCGACGACGTCGGAGTCGGCCGTGCTCTTACCCAATGCAGAAGCGTGATCGACATAGGTCAAGACCATTCGATACGACCCTCCGGGCCGGAGATCGAATCGTTCGAATCTGCCCGTCATACCCGATGGGGGCAGCCATGCCAGCAAAGCCTCGCGATCGACGAGCGCGGCGAAGACCTTCTCCGGTGCGGCGACGATGACCCTCGAACCCGTGTCCCTATGAGGCATCACGCGATAGTAGCTGGCGCGCAGATCGACCCATCTGCGTGCGGACCGGTCCGCGACGACCACCACGCCGCCGTCCAGATCGACGGTTAGCTGCCGTTGTGCGCTTGTACCGATGTCTCTTCGGGTGTGGGTTACAGGGCGAGGTGAAGGCGTAGCGCGTGGTCCAGCTGGGTCATGATTGCGGCGGGGACGAAGCCGACGCTTTGTCCGATGCGCTCGACCGCAACGGAACGGACCTGCTCGGCCTGCGCTTTCGAATCGTGGACGAGCCCGGTGACGTCCGCTTCGAGCAGGACCTGGAAGGGATAGACGTGCTTCACGTTGGACGTCACAGGGACCACGGTCACCACGCCGCGCCCGAGCCGCGTGGCCATGGCGTTGGCTCCGTCGTTGCTGACGATGACCGCGGGCCGTTGCTTGTCCGCCTCGGAACCCCTTGCCGGGGCCAGATCGACCAGACATATTTCTCCCCGGCGCATCAGCGGGCGATGCCGTCCGCGGCGACGGTCTCCCATACGTCCGCCTCACCGGTGGTCTGCCATTCGCGCCAGGCGCTCTCGTAGGCGTCGCCCAACTCCAACGCCTTGAGAAGCCGCACCGCCTTGTGCAGCACGGCCGAACGAGAGTCGAACCCCTGCTCCGCGGCGTAGGCGTCAAGGAACTCGACGTCCTCGTCCGGCAGGCTGACACTGACCTTCATACCGCTGATGCTACCCACGGAGTACCCGGGTAGCAAGACGCCCCTCACGATGCCTCGGTTTCCGGCCACATTGCGCTTTGAAGGTGTCGATGTTCGACACTCACCAGTGGGGTTGTAGTCGTCGGGGCTTGATCAGGGATGTGCAGCGAAGACGTGGGCGACGGCTCCGCTGCTGAATGCGGTGGTGCTGGTCGGCTCGATGACGAGAGGTGCGCTGAAGAGTCGCTCGCCAGCACCCAACACGACCGGGTGGATGACGAGGCGGTACTCATCGATGAGGCCGGTCTCGACCAGCGATCGGGCGAAGCGTGTACCGCCTTGCGCGAGCAGGTACCCGCCGGAGTATTCCTGCTTGAGACGCGTGACCGCCTCCGTCAGGTCACCGGAGACGATCGTCGTGCCGGCCCAGTCGGCGGACTTCAAGGAGCGCCGCCCACGCGACGGCTGGCCGGGTAGACCCGACGAACGCAGCGGCACTTTCGCGCGTCAGAACAGGCGCGGCTGCGGTTCAGCTGAACCGCTACAGTCCGCAGGTGGCCGTTCGAATTCGTGGTGCGCGCGACGCAGATGCTGTCGCGATCGCCGACATTTACCGACCGTACGTCGAGGAGTCCGTCGTCTCCTTCGAAGAGGTTGCTCCGGAGCCTGCCGAGATGCTGCGGCGCGTGCACACACCGCCGCGCCTGCCGTGGTTGGTGGCGGACGATCCCGACGTCGGAGTCGTCGGCTACGCCTACGCCGCCAAGCACCGGCAACGGGCGGCGTACCGGTGGTCGGTTGACTGTTCCGTCTACCTGCGAGCCGATGCGCAACGCCGCGGAGTCGCAGGCCTGTTGTACGCCGAACTGCTGCCGCTGCTTCGCCGCCTCGGCTACGCGCGCGCCTACGCCGGAATCGCCTTGCCCAATGCGGCCAGTGTGAGACTGCACGAGTCGGTCGGGTTCACGCCGGTCGGCATCTACCGGCAGGTCGGATTCAAGCACGGCGCCTGGCACGACGTCGGCTGGTGGGAGCTGGCGCTGACCGAGCTGGACGGATCGGCGGAACCGAGCGAGCCCAGCGCTTGGCAACCCGAGTAAGGCCCGGGTGTCAGTGCAGCGAGCTGCAGGTGGTCGAGCCGCGCAGCAACGAGAGGCACAGCGTTGAAAGACGCAACGAGACGTTGAGGTTCTCGACGACCGGCTCGGCGGAGTTCGGCGTGGCCGCGCCCTGCACGATGCCGAGGACGTTGCCGTCCTTGTCGACGACCGGCCCGCCGGAGTTGCCGTTACTGACCGGTGCCGTGTCGAGAACGTAGGAGTCATAGACCTGCGACACGTTGCCCGACGTCACGTTGTTGACGACGCCGAGCGGGTTGCCGACCGCCATCACGAACTCGCCGACGACGGGTGTGTCGGTTGCAGGCTTGAGCACGGGCAGCCGCGCCACCGTGTCGAGGATCGCGACGTCCTCGCCATTGTCGAGGCCCCGGATGTGGGCGTGCCATACCTGCGAACCGCTGGTGACCGTGAGGACAGGATTCACCGTCGCATCGGCGCAGGGGCTGACGACGTGTGCGGCCGTGATCAGCGTGGTGCCGTAGCCGGCGGCCGCCGGCAGGTTGAGTGCGAACGCAGTCCCGGTGTCGGCGGCGGTGCCGGCGACACATGTCACGAGCACGACCGACGGCGAGACCTTGCCGGCGAGTTCGGTGAGATCGGGCGGCAGCTTCTGCGTGGTGACGTTGAGCTTCTGCTCGTCGGTCTTGAGCCGCGCTTCGGCCGACTGGAGCTGGGTCTTGGCGGTCGCCAACTGCTGGGTGAGCGTCGAGAGCTGGCCGGCTTGGGTGGCCAACGACTGGTGCACCTTCGTCAGGTTGGCCGCCTGAGCATGGCGGAACGCGGCGAGATCCGCCCGGGTGGCGGCGAGCTGTGATCGCTGGACGGCCAGGCCCGTACCGGCGGCGGCGAGGGCCAACACCAGCAGGACGACGCCGAGCACCACCGGCCAGCGACGTCGCCCGACGCGGGAGGGGGGACCGACCGGGGGTAGCTCGGGCGGACCGTCCGGATGGCGCTGCAGAGCCAGGCCGTCGACGTAGGACTGCTCTTGGGTCTGGCTCATGTCGTCATCGTCGGCCGTTCGGTGTCCGGGCGCGTAGTGCCGCGTGTGCTCCATGCCCGGCCTCCCCGCTGTGCGCTGCCTGGCGGTTCGTTTCTACCCGATGTCGGCCTGATTCGGTCGGATTTGTCGCAATCGACCGCCGACTGGAACCTGGATGTCACACAGCGGGAAGATCCGCGCCGGCTCGTGGGACGGCGTCAGTCGTGGAACGGCGGGGGCTCCTTGTCGAACTCTTCGTAGTGCTTGGCGAGGTGCTCGTAGACGGCCTTGCGGTCGTCGTCCGGCACGTTCGCGCCGCCGCGCCCGCCGAGCAGCACGTTCATCGCGGAGTTCACGCCGTCCCAGACGACCTCGAGCTTGCCGTCGACGAGTTCGTGGTGCGGCATCTTGTAGGCGGTCTTGAGCTGGGGCGGGTCGTTGTCGCCGCGGTCGCTGTCGTACCACGCGTGCGCGTTGGCGACGGCGTCCCAACCACCGTGTTCGATGATCGTGTCGAGCTTGTCGGTGCCGGACCACTGCCACTCGCGATCTTCCGGCGCCTTCGGACTGGTGTGTGGATTCGGAACTGTACCCATGCCTTCGGCATACCCGCTGGGACGCGGCCGATCACGCCCCGGCGGCTCGTATCACGCGGCGGTCACAGGCGGTCGTATCACCAGCGGTCGTGCACGTGCGCGCGGATGTCGCGGTCGTAGATCGCGCGAAGCTGCTCGTGCGTCGCCGCGCTCAGCGGGGAAAGATCGGCAGCGGCGGCGTTCGCCCGCGCCTGCTCGGCATTGCGCGCTCCGGGGATCACGCTCGAAACAGCGGCCTGGTCGATGATCCAGCGCAATGCGAGCTGGGCGGTGGTGGCGGCGTCCGGCGTGAGGGCCGCCACCTCGCGTGCCGCGGCCACGCCGACGTCGTAGGGCACCCCGCTGAACGTCTCGCCGACGTCGAACGCCTCGCCATGCCGGTTGTAGGTGCGGTGATCGTCGGCGCCGAACTGGGTGTGCTCGTCGTACTTGCCCGAGAGCAAGCCGCTGGCCAGCGGAACCCGCGCGATGATCCCGACGCCGGCGGCCGCTGCCGCGGGCAGCACCTGCTCGAGCGGCTTGCGGCGAAAGACGTTGAGGATGATCTGCACGCTCGCCACTCCGGGCCGGGCGATCGCCCGCAGCGCTTCGTCGCAGGTCTCGACGGAGACTCCGTACGCCGCTGTCCGCTGCTCGGCAACCAGGCTGTCGAGCGCGTCGTAGACACGATCGTCGGAGTAGACGGACGACGGCGGGCAATGCAGCTGCACGAGATCGAGGATGTCGACACCGAGGTTGCTGCGACTGCGGTCGGTCCACTCGCGGAACGCCTCGACGGTGTACGCCTGCGCGACGTGCGGGTTTGCACGGCGTCCCATCTTGGTGGCGACGGTGAGGTTGGGCCCGCCGGCAGGCAGCTCCTTCAGGAACCGGCCGATGAGTCTTTCGCTGCGCCCGTCGCCGTACACGTCTGCGGTGTCGAGCAACGTGACGCCGGCCTCGACGCCGGCATGTAGGACGTCGAGTGCTTGGCGTTCGTCGATGTCGCCCCAGTCGCCGCCGAGTTGCCAGCAGCCGAGGCCGACGACCGAAACGGGCCGGTTGGTGCGTCCGAGGGTTCGCGTCTCCACGCCCGCCACGTTACGACGTGGGGCGGGCGGCCTCGCGGGGGGCGGTTAGGGTTAGGCCCGGCCGAAACGGAGCCGGTCGCGCAGCCCGCGGTAGCGGACCCGGTAGCGGAACCCGATGCCGCCGATCACGACGGTCGTGGCCGCCGCGAGCAGAACGCCGCCGGCACCACCGGAGATCGGGATCGGCTTCGACGCGCACTGCGGGATCGAGGCGATGTTGGCGCTGGCGTGCGCGCCGTTCACGGTCCAGTCGGCGCCCGCCGAGAGGTCGCTTTGGGTGATGGTGGGCGCCCACACGTTGTTGTGCGTGCCCGGGTAGAAGACCGTCGGCTGCCCGCGGTCGGCCGGTGCGGGGGAGATGAAGTTGGTGGGTCCGACCGGGTACGTCAGCGTCGTGGCAGTGCTGTTCGTGTAGCCGACGTCGACCGTGTAGCTGCCGTCGCCGTTCGACCAGTAGCAGGACACGAAGGGCTGCACGGGAGGGGCCGGCGGCTTGGCCTGCGCGATACCGGCGCTGAGCCCGAGCGTGGCGCTGACGGTGACCGCCAAGAAGCCGGCACGAGCCGCCAGTCGGCGTCCGCGCTGCCCGCCTGCGTTCTCGCGGCCTGAATTGCGTCGCGACATCAGTCTCCCTTTCGCCTGTCCCATTTGTAGTTCCGAGTGCCGGTTCGTGCTGCCGAGAAACCGGTTCGACGGTGTTATCGGGACTGCGCTGGAGGCGGCTTACCGCCGGGTGCAGGCGGCGCGCTCGAATCTTCGTCCCAGTCGGATGTAGCGAATGGCGGAAGGTTGGACGGCGGGTGGCGGCGGTAAGCCTTCCTCCTGATGACAGAGCAGCCGACAGAGCAGCCGACAGAGCAGCCGACAGAGCAGCCGACAGAGCAGCCGGGCCAGGCCGGCCGGCCGGTCGCGGCTGCGGAGACCTGGTTCCTCTCGGCAGCCGAGCGAGGCAACCCGGCGAGCGCGCTGTACGCGCAGCTCGCGCGGCCGTGGTCGGCGGGCAATCGGGTCACCCCGCTGGTTGACGGCGCCACCTATTTCGCCCGGTTATGCGAGGAGTTGCGGGCGGTCGCCGCCGGCGACCAGGTGTATTTCGTCGACTGGCGTGGCGACCCCGACGAGCGGCTCGACGGCCCGGGCAGCGCGGTGATGGTCGAACTTGCCCGCATCGAGAGCGCCGACGCCGACGTGTACGGGCTGGTCTGGCGTTCGCATCTTGACCGGATGCGGTTCTCCGAGGTGGAGAATCGCAACCTCGCCCAGGCGTTGCAGTCGATGGAAGGCGACGTACTGCTCGACATGCGGGTGCGGCGCGGCGGGTCGCACCACCAGAAGTTCGTGGTCATCCGCCATCCGGAGGATCCGACCAAGGACGTCGCGTTCGTCGGTGGCACCGACCTGAGTCACAGCCGCAACGACGACCGGCATCACCTCGGCGACCCCCAGACCCAACCGATGTCACACCGGTACGGGCCCACTCCGCCGTGGCACGACGCGATGGTCGAGATCCGCGGCCCGGCGGTGGCCGACGTCGAATGCTGCTTCCGCGAACGCTGGTACGACCCGACCGAGCTGCGGCACAACCGGCCGTGGTTGTGGGCGTTGGACAAGCTTCGCGGGCTGCACGAAGGGAAGCCGAAGCTGCCCGACCCGCTGCCACCCCCGCCGCCCGCCGGCGACGATGTCGTGCAACTGCTGCGCACCTATCCGAGCCAGTCTCCGGCGTATCCCTTCGCGCCGGACGGCGAGCGCAGCGTCGCGCGGGGCTATGCCAAGGCGCTGGCTCGCGCCGAGCACTTCGTCTATGTCGAGGATCAGTTCTTGTGGAGCACGACGGTGGCCGGCGCCTTCGCGCAAGCGCTGCGGCGGGCTCCAAGGCTGCATCTGGTGGCCGTCGTCCCTCGTTATCCCGACAGCGACGGTCGGCTGCAAGAGCCGGCGAAGGATGCCGCGCACCTGGAGGCGATCGAAGTGCTGCGGGCTGCGGGCGGTGAGCGGGTGCACCTGTTCGACGTCGAGAACACGCAGGGCACACCGATCTACGTGCACGCCAAGATTTGCATCATCGACGACGTCTGGGCTTCGGTCGGTTCGGCGAACCTGAACCGGCGGTCGTGGACGCACGATTCCGAACTCGCCGCCGCGGTCGTTTCCGACCCGAGCGCCGCCGGCGGCAGCTTCGCCCGCCGCCTGCGCATGCAACTGTGGGCCGAGCATCTCGGCCGCGAACCCGGATCGGACGAAGACTTGGCGGACGCCGCGGGCGGGCTTGCGGTGCTGGAGGAGTCGGCGCGGCGGCTCGACGCGTGGCACGCCGGCGGCGAGGGCGTGCCCGGCGGGGAACAGCGGCCGCCCGGTCACCTGCGGGTGCATCGGGTGCCCAGTGTGTCGCCGGCCGTGCGGCGCGCCGTCCAGCCCCTGGTACGCGCCGTCATCGACCCGGACGGTCGCTCATGGTCGGCCCGCCGCGGCGGGCGTTGGTAGCACCTTGCGAGGATGGCGGCATGAGTGAGCAACGCGTGAGCAAGCGGCGGGTCGTCGTCACCGGCGGTAGCGGCAAGCTCGGGCGGGCCGTCGTCCGGCACCTGGGCGAACATGGATGGGCGGTGGTGAACGCTGATCGCACGCCGCCCGCGGACGGCGGTGACGCAATCTTCGTGCGCGTCGACCTGACCGACTACGGGCAGGTCGTCGAGCTGCTGTCGGGCGTCGACGACCGCTACGGAAGGGTCGACGCGGTCGTCCACCTTGCGGCGATACCCGCACCGGGCCTGACGACGAACGCGGCGACGTTTCACAACAACATGACGGTGACCTACAACGTTTTCGCAGCCGCCGGGCAGGTCGGCATCCGCGACATCGTGTGGGCGTCGAGTGAGACGGTGTTGGGCCTGCCGTTCGACACCCCACCGCCCTACGTCCCGGTCGACGAGGATTACTGGCCGCGACCGGAATCGACCTACTCGTTGGTGAAATTCCTCGAGGAGCAGATGGCCCGGCAACTGTGCCGGCGTGACTCGTCGCTGAAGATGATCGGGCTGCGGTTCTCCAACGTGATGGACCCTGCTGATTACAAGGAGTTTCCGACCTTCGACCACGACGCGGCCCTGCGCAAGTGGAACCTCTGGGGCTACATCGATGCGCGCGACGGTGCCCAGGCGGTGCGCAAGGCGCTGGAGTTCGAGAGCCGCGGCTGCGACGTGTTCATCATCGCGAACGCCGACACGGTCATGTCACGGCCGAACGCCGAGCTGGTGGCTGAAGTGTTTCCCGGGGTCGAGTTTCGCGGCACGGCCGGACCGAACGACACGCTGCTGTCGATCGAGAAGGCGCGTCGGGTGCTCGGGTACGAGCCGCAGCATGGTTGGCGCGAGACCGGTTAGTCGTTGGTTTTGAGTTCGTGTGCGGCTGTCGCGCGCGGCGGGTTGCGGTCGTCTTCGGCGCCCCCCAGGAAGGCGACCGCAACCCCTGCCGTTTGCCGTTTGCCTGACCGGCCGATCGCTGGCTAGTGGCCGGTGACCGAGAGCTCTTCGCGCTTGCTGAGTTCGGCGATCGCCTCGACTGAGACGATGGCGATGCGGACGGCGTAGCGGGCCATGGCGTTTTCCACTGGGCCGCCGGGGTTCTTGAGCTTGCGCTCGAGCGCGGCGAGCTCGTTCAGCGCCGCTTCGATCTCGGTGAACTTGGTCATCTGATCCTCCCTCGGATCGCCGGGCGGATGAGCCGTCCGGTCTCCCAAGAGAGCCGTGAAAAGATCGTCTGATACATACGCCCGGATTAGCGAGGTTCCTCCGGCGTGTGTCGCCAGCCGGTCTAGCGCGCGGTCGGCAGGGCGGCGAGTTCCGAGAGACCCTTCTTGTGCGGGATCTTGGCGAAGTATCCGCTACCGAAGTAGATGCACTCGAGCACGTACCAGAACTGCCCGGCGTCGGTCATCCGCAGGATCCCTGCGTCGCTGAGTGCCTTGCGGGTTGGAACCTTCGTCAGGTACCCGGAGCCGAAGAGCACGCACTCGACGATGTACCAGACTTGCTCGGCGGCCGTACGGTCGACCAGGCCGGCCTCGTTGAGCGCCTTCTTCACGGGCACCTTCGCGAAGTAGCCGCTGCCGAAGAATATGCACAACACGGTGTACCAGAACCTCTCAGCGCCGGTCAGCTGTGTCAGTCCAGCCTCACTCAGTGCCTTCTTGGTGGGTACTTTGGCGATATAGCCCATGCCGAAGTAGATGCACTGGAGCACGTACCAGAATTGCTCCGCGCCCGTCAGTTGAAGTCGGCGCGGCGGCGGTGAGTATTGCGTCGGCACCCCGTATCCCGAGGACGACGGCGAAGGCGGCACCGCCGGCTGTACCGGCAGCGGGTACGGGTTGACCTCCATGCTCGATGGGGTGCCGTTGGCCACGTTCTCGGATTCGGGTGTCTCGCTCATCTCGTTCCTCCCGCAGACGGTGATGCGATGCCGTCCGTATGGTCGCAGCGCGGATCTTGCTTTGCAATGGCACAAACTGGCTGGGTTCGTTGACGAGAGGCGGCCGCCGATGGAGCGTTGCGAACTGTGACCAGACTTGAACGATGGTTGCGGGTTCGCGTCAACCCGTGGTCGACCGCCATGACTCTTCGGTGGCACGGCGCATGGCGCCGTCCGGGCTCGAAAGGTTTGGGGTTCGCACCGCCCGGGTTCGCACCGCCGGGGGTTCGGGGCGCGTGGTTGGGATTCGTTCGGCTCGAACGATCACCGGGGTCATGGCAGGTGCCGGCCGGGGAGCGTCCGGGCTGGTCGTGGTTGCCGCCCGGTGGTGGTCGGCCAGTGCTGCGCGAGATGCCCACGTGGGCGCGCCTTTGGTACATGGCCCCGTTCGTCGATCGCTTCGCCTACGAGTGGATGTGGTGGCACGGTTACTGGGGCGTGCCGGTGGAGTGGGAGCAGTCGTAGGCGGATGGGCGCCGGCCACCGTCGCAGACCTGATCGCTTCTCGATTGCGGAGGCTCTTCGCTGTGGCAGACTTCCCGGGCAATGAGCCGAAATCGGGGCGCCATGACGGAGGAATTGCAGGCCGAGGTTGCCGCGTACGACGCGGCCCTGCGTGAGCTCGACCGCGCGATCCGCGCTGCCCGCGGAGCGGTGTCAGCGGTGGAGGCCGTGCAGCGGCGCCTCGTCATCGCCAGCGACTGGTCCTGGCGAGATCGGCTCGGCGTCATATGGGTCAGCCAGCAAAAGCGCGCCGCCCTGGACGACGCCGCTCGCGTCGCGCGCACCGCCCAGCGAGCTCTCGCCGACCTCGCGGCGACGTTGCCCGCCGGGATCGGAGTGCTCCGTCGGCTTCCCGACCTGACGGTCGCCGGCCGCAGGTGGGACGTGTGGGTGGGCGGCTTTTTCATCGACCGATGGGTCGACGAGCGCATCATGGCGCTTTGCCACCATGTCGCACTCGTGCACGACCACACCTGCCAGCTCGAGTACGTGCTGAAGAAGCGCCAGGACAGCGTCGAGGCGAGGAGGTCGGCCACGCTCGCCCGTGCTGGCGAAGCGGAGGAGGGCGCAGCTCGTTGAGCGCCACGCGGGTGATCGCGCAGACGCCAGCCGGTACGCTCGTGTGCGTTGATCCTGCCTCGCGCCGGATCTTGGACCGGGGGTTGTCCCCTAGTCCCGGGCCGTTAGCTCAACTGGCAGAGCAGCGGAC
>CAWALV010000001.1:0-23946 GCA_963782965.1 uncultured Actinomycetes bacterium | reverse complement strand
GAGTCCGTTTCACCCCATCGGTAGGAACGGCGACATACCATGGCTGCACTTCGGCGGCCTCGGTCGCGCTGGGTCGTTGGGACGGGGGAGTGCCAGTGAGACGGCGGCGCAACCTGACCAGCGGGCTGCGCGTCTCACCGCCGTGACTGTCTCGACGACGCGTGCGGAGCCGACAGGCGGATCGACCGCCGGCAGTGCCCGCTTGATGGCCGTACGCGAGGCGATATTCCCCTCGGCCTTCCGCTCGACCGTGCCGCCGGGTACCGAGTCCACTCGCTATCCCGTCGCGCTCGTCGCATCGGGCTACATCGTTGCTTTCGTCGCGGCCTTCGGGCTCGACGTGTGGTGGGCAGGCACGCACGCCATGTCTCGGATTCCGGCCGAGGACGGCGCGGTGTTCCTCGCCGGTGCGCACAGCATGCATTTCGGGCAGGCATTCTTCCGCCCTTACGCCGGATACATGCACGCCGTGCCGCGCTCGCTCGCCGAGCTGACGACCCTCTTCCCGCTTCGCGACGCGGCAGCCATCTTGGCGGCTGCCGCTGCGGCGGTCCGGGCGGTAGTCGCGCTGTTCGTCTTCCGGGCCAGTAGCGGGCACCTGCGCTCGCCGTGGGTGCGTGGCATGCCCGCGGCGTCCGTCGCTCGCTGCTGGCCGGCGCGCTCGGAGACGCTCGACAATCTCGGCGACCTGGACCTGCAACTGCGGCTTCCGCGGGCTCGGCGTCCGCCACCGCCGCCGCAGGGCGCTGGGGGCGCGCTCGCCCGCTTCGGGGTGCTCGTGGGCGTCGGCAGCAGCCCATGCCGCTGCCCCTCTTTCCCTCGTCGTCCTGCGCGTCGTCTCCTTGGCTTCGGTGCGGCGCCTTCGCGACTACGTCGTCCCGGCGTGCTTCGTCGTCGCCGGGGTCGCACAAGGCATCGCCGTGCTCCGCTCGGCGCGACCGCCGCACGAGACGTTCGGTCCGGCCGTCGTCTCGCGGGCATACGGGGTTCGTATCGGTGCGGGCGCGTTGGCCGGTTACCAGCACGCCGACCGGATCTGGCTCGACCTGCACTACCTCGGCGTGGCGATCGCGGCAGTCGTGCTGCTTGCGTTGATCGTGCCGGCCATCCGGTTGCCCGGCGCTTGCCGGTGGCTGGCCATCATCGGCCTGCGCTAGCGCGGCGTTCGCCCTGATGTTTGCGCAGCCCGCCGTCCGGCCCACACGCCGATCGACATCATCCGGTCGCTCCCCCGCTACGACGTGCTGCCGTCGCTCCTCGTGCTGTGCGCGGTCGCGGCCGGCCTGGATGCACTTGCGCGCTGGCCCGGCGTCGCGGTCCGGATCGGCGTCGCGTTGGTGTTCCTCTCGGCGTTCGCCGACATGTCCTACGCCAACCACGATTGGGGCCGGCTGGAATCGGCGGTGCCGCCATGGTCCGACGCGGTCGCGTCGGCGCAGCTCAGCTGCGGGGCACAGGGCGGCGGCACCGTTCGCGTGGCGCAACTCCCGCAGGGCTGGGCCACGACGCTGCCCTGTTCGGCGCTGACGCCGTAAGCGCGTGGTGGGGCGCGGCGCAGGGGCCCCTACCTGACACAATGGCCGGACCGTCTCGCGCGTCAGTCGACTAGCTGAGCCCCGGCCAGAACGGATAGCCCATGCGCGTACTCGTCACCGGCGCAGCCGGTTTCATCGGCTCGCACTACGTGCGCACGATACTGTCCGGCCGCTACCCCGCCTTCGCAGACGCCGAAGTCACCGTCTTCGACAAGTTGACCTACGCCGGCAACCTGCGCAACCTCGATCCCGTCGCCGAAGACCCCCGCTACCGGTTCGTCCAGGGCGACATCTGTGATCCGGTAGCGGTGGCAGAGGTGGTCCCCGGCCACGACGTCGTCGTGAACTTCGCGGCCGAGTCGCACGTCGACCGGTCGATCTTCGGTGCGGCAGAGTTCGTCGTCACGAACGTGCTCGGCGCGCAGACCCTGTTCGACGCCTGCGTCAAGGCGAGCATCGAGCGGGTCGTGCATGTCTCGACCGACGAAGTGTACGGGTCGATCCCCGAAGGCTCGTCGACCGAGACGCACACCCTCGAGCCCAACTCGCCGTACTCGGCGAGCAAGGCCGGCGCCGATCTGCTGGCGCGCGCCTACGCCGGCACGTACGGCCTGAACATCTCGGTGACGAGATGCACCAACAACTACGGGCCGTACCAGTTCCCGGAGAAAGTCATCCCGCTGTTCGTCACGAACCTGATCGACGGGCTGACCGTGCCGCTGTACGGCGACGGCATGAACATCCGCGACTGGCTGCACGTCGACGACCACTGCCGCGGCATCCAGCTCGTCGTCGAGAAGGGCGAGCCCGGCCAGTACTACAACATCGGCGGCGGTCTCGAGCTCAGCAACAAGGAGCTCACTCAGAAACTGCTCGACGCTTGCGGTGCCACGTGGGACTCCGTCGAATACGTCGAGGACCGCAAGAATCACGACCGTCGCTACTCGTTGGACGACGCGAAGCTGCGCGCACTCGGATACCGGCCGTTGACCTCGTTCGACCAGGGGCTGGCCTCGACCGTTCAGTGGTATCGCGACAACGAGTCGTGGTGGCGGCCGCTCAAGGCGAAAGCCACGCTCCAGACATGACCAGGTGGCTCGTCGTCGGCGCAGGCGGCCAGCTCGGGGTCGACCTGCTCGACGTGCTCCGCGGCGCCGACGCGATCGGCCTTGTCCGCTCCGACCTCGACATCACCGATGCCGCGAAGGTGGCGGCCACGCTCGACGAGATCGCGCCAGACGTCGTCATCAACGCGGCGGCCTACACCGCGGTCGACGCGGCGGAATCCGACGAGCAAGCGGCGATGGCCGTGAACGCGACCGGGCCGGCCAACTTGGCGGCTGCCGCTCGGCGCTGCGACGCCCGGCTCGTGCACGTCTCGACCGACTACGTGTTCGACGGTCTCGCGCACGAGCCCTACGACGAAGAAGCCCCGATCTCGCCGCGATCGGCCTACGGCCGAACCAAGGCGGCGGGCGAATCGGCCGTGCTCGCGGAGGCGGGCACGTACGTCGTCCGCACGGCGTGGGTCTACGGCGCCGCGGGCCGTAACTTCGTGAAGACGATGGCTCGGCTCGAACGTGAACGCGAGGCGATCTCGGTCGTCGACGACCAGCGCGGCTCGCCGACATGGTCACGCGACCTCGCCGAAGGGTTGGTCGCGCTGGCGGTCTCGCAAGCGCCCGGGGGCGTCTACCACTGCACCAACGCCGGCGCCACGACGTGGTGCGGATTCGCGCGCGCGATCTTCGAGGAGCTGGGTGCGGATCCCGCCCGCGTGCTGGCGATCACGTCCGACGCCTATCCGACCGCGGCGCCGCGCCCCGCCTATTCGGTGTTGGGCAACCGACGCTGGCTGGCGGCCGGCCTGCCGCCGCTGCGCGACTGGCGTGACGCGCTGCATGCGGCGGTTGCGTCGTCCGGCGACAGCTTTCGCGCACAATCGGTGTCGTGACGCAACGCCGGGCAACGACCCTGCTGGTGGCGCTCGCCACGGTCGTGCTCTACGGCGTCCTCGTCCTGTGGGCGTGCATAACGCCCGACTATCGCGCGCCCGACGAGCCGCAGCAAGTGTCGACGACCTTGCGCCTCGCGTATGCGCACAGCTACCCGCGGGCGGGTGAGGCCCGCATCTATCCACCGGTCAAAGCGTCGTATCACGATGTGGGTTTCGGTGGCATCGGACTCAACACGATCGAGGGCCTGGCGCCGCTGCAGCGTCCGGCCCCCGACCAGCTGACGCCCCAGACGATGCGCCAACTCGGGGCCGCTGCTGCCGCACCCACCTCGCCGTATGACTACGACCAGATGACCCAGCATCCACCGGGTTACTTCGCGGTCATGGCGGTGCCCGCGCGCGTGTTCGACGTCATCGACAAGACGCCGCACACGGCGCTCCTCATCCTGCGCCTGTGCTCGGCGTTGTTGTTGCTGCCGGGGCCGTGGCTCGCCGCTCGCATCGCCCACGTCTTCGGGCTCGCGCCGGTTCCGTCGGCGTTGGCGGCATTCCTTCCGGCGGCGTTGCCCCAACTGACACACATCGGTGCGGCGGTGAACAACGACACGCTCACCGTGACCCTCGGCGCGGCCGTCACGTGGCTGGCGCTCGAGACCGTCGTCCGGCCACACGCGCGGCCCTGGGCCGTCGGCCTCGGGGCGGCGACGACCGCGCTGCTCTTGACCAAAGGGACCGCGCTACCGATCCTCGTGGTGGTGGCTGTCGCCTTCGTGATGCGCGCGCGCAGGCACGGCGTTCGCTCCGTGCTGCCGGATGCCGCGCTGGCGCTCGGCTGCATGCTGCCGGGTCTGGCGTGGTGGGTGGCGAACCTGCTCCGGTACGGAACGCTGCAGCCCGACGGCTACCCGCCGTCGTACGTCGCGAAGCTCCCGCACGGCACGATCGCGCTGAGTACCTGGTTGCACGGCTTCTTCCCCCTGCTGGCACGCTCTTTCTTCGCCGACTTCGGTTGGCTCGAAGCGCCGCCGCCGACGTACGTGACCGCGCTCGCAAGCGCCGTCGTCCTCGGTCTCGTCGTCGTTGGTGTGGCCCGCGCTCGGCAAGCCATCGGTCTCGTGGTGCTGGCCCAGCTCACCTGGGTGATGCCACTCATCGCGATCATGGACACCTCGCACGCGGCATCCAACCGGATCGGCGCCTTGCAGGGCGCCCAGGGGCGCTATCTCTTCGCCGGGGTGGCTGCCCTCGCCGCGACCCTGGCCGTGGCGTTGCGGCCCGGGCGCGGGAGCAGCTCCCGGTTCCTCGGCGCGGCGGTGCCGGTGGCCGTCGCTGTCATCGCCGGGTTGGGCCTGGCCGCCGGCATCGCGCACTTCTACAGCGGGGTCGGATTCAGCGGCGAGGTCGGCACGCTCTCCGCGTGGAGCCCGGTGCGCCTGCGTTTCCTGGCCGTCGTCGTCGCGATCGCGGCGCTGGCCGTCGTCGCGGCCGTCGTCGTGATCGTGCGGCCGTCGTTCGGCACGGGGCGAACGGACACGCCGGACGACAGGTCCGTCACGGCGTGGCGGGCAGCGGGTGGCATGGGCGCCACGACCACGCCCGGTCGAGCGGGACGCCACCAGCCGTGACGCCGGCGCCGATACGGCTGGCTGGGTGGAGTTCGACGAAATCCCTTAATCCTGAACGTTTCCTGACTTCCCGCCGGGCGCTTACTTTCCGGCACCTTTGCGCCGAGGTAGGTCTGGGTTAAGCCGCGCCGAATCGCCGCGAATGGCGGTGATCTTGGGCGAAAGCTGCTTAGGTAGGGCGCGTTCCGCGTTTGGTGCAGTAGTTGACAGGAGTCACAGCCGTGCGACGACGAATTGTGCCCTTGTCCGCACTCTTGGTGGCTTTGCCGCTCGCCGTCGTCGCCCTGCCCGTGGTCGCCGCGCCCGCCGCCGCACCGCATCCGGTGACCCCCCAGATCTACAACAGCTCCATCCCGATCGGTCTCACGCCGAGCTTTCCGGCTGCTTTGACTGGCCAGACCGACCTCGCGTCGACATCGCAGCTGAGCACCAAGCCCTTCCGCGCCCTGGGCCTGAGCTGGCTGCCCGACTCCCGGCTGACCGCGCTCGACGCCAAGGTGCGGGTGCACACCGGCTCGACGTGGAGCGCGTGGCAGGACCTCTCCTACAGCCGTGCCGACACGGGCGGCGACCGGGGCGGCACCCCCGCCAGTGCGCCGGCCGGCGTGCGCGACGGCACCGACCCGCTGTGGGTCGACCATGCGGACGGCGTGCAGGTGCGCGTCGTCAGCGTGGCCGGTGACGAGCCGCAGAGCCTGCGCGTCGACCTCATCGATCCCGGCAGTTCTGCGGCCGATGCCGCACCGGGCAGCCCGACCGCGATCAGCAACGCCTACGCAGATGCGGCGCAGCCGCAGATCTACACCCGCGCGCAGTGGGGCGCCGACGAGTCGCTGCGGTTGAACGCTTGCCCGGACGGGCCCTCCTACACCGGCGCCGCCAAGGTGGCGTTCCTGCACCACACGGTGACCGGCAACAGCTACAACGCCGGTGACGTCCCGGCCATCATCCGCTCGATCTATGCCTACCACGTTCAGGGCCAGGGCTGGTGCGACGTCGGCTACAACTTCCTGGTCGACAAGTTCGGGCGTATCTGGGAGGGCCGCTACGGCGGGATCGCCAAGAACGTGCTCGGCGCGCACACCGGTGGCTTCAACACCGACAGCTTCGGCGTGTCGATGATCGGCACGTACGACACCGTCACGCCGCCGCAGGCCCAGCTCGACGGTGTCGCGTCGCTGATGGCCTGGAAGCTGGCGCTCAACTACGACAACCCGGTCGGCCAGACCTCGCTGACGGCACAATCGTTCAGCGGCTCCCGGTACTCGTCCGGCACTGGCGTCAACCTCAACGTGATCTCGGGCCATCGTGACGTCGACCTGACCAGCTGCCCCGGCAACGCGGGTTACGCGCAGCTACCGGCGCTTCGCCAAAAGGTCTTGCAGGACATGGGTTCCGCGGGCCTCGTGCAACCCGACCTCGTCGTCACCACGCCGCGCACGGTCAGCGGCAACGGTTCGGTGCACATCACGGCCGGGATGATCAGTTCGGGGAGTTGGCAGGTCGCGGTGCAAGACGCCGCGGGCAATACCGTGCGCACGATCAGCGGCAGCGGCGCGACCATCGACACCACGTGGGACATGACCGACAGCGGCGGCTCCGCGTTGCCCACCGGCGCTTACACCGTGACGGTGACGAGCACTCAAAATGGCAACCTGGCACGCCCGTGGTCGTCGTCCGTCGTCGTGGGCGGCACCTTCGGCTCGGCCGACGGCGCGACTGCGAGCACCGGGCAGGTGGAGATTCTACGGCTGGGCCGCGCAGGGGTCGACGACCAGCCCGGCGCAGGTGAAGGTGACGGTCAGCGGCGCCGTCGTCGGCACCGGGACGACGGGTAACGCGCGGCCAGACGTTGCCGCGGTCTTCCCGGCGTACGGCGTCGACACCGGATACCGCATCGACGAAACCGCCTCGGCCGGCTACCACACGGTGTGCGCGTACGGCGACAACTCCGCTCTCGGGCTGCCTGACACGCTGCTCGGCTGTCACGGCGTGACCGTGCCGGGCGCGACCAGCCAGGGCTCTCCGCACGGCAACCTCGAACGGGTCGCGTCCGGGCCCGGGGCCATCGGTGTCGGCGGCTGGGCGCTCGACAGCGCGTCGTCGGGCCCGGTGAACGTGGACTTCTACGTCGACGGGCGTTTCTGGGCCCGCGACCCGGCGTCCGATGACCGGCCCGATGTCGGCAAGGTGTTCCCGGCCGCGGGTTCCGCGCACGGCTTCAACGTGACGTTGACCGGCTTCCTCGGTGGCACGCATCAGGTCTGCGCGTTCGTCATCGACGGCAACAACCCCAACATCGGCTGCAAGAACGTGGCACTGCCCGGCGGCAACCCGTTCGGGTCGCTCGACGTCGCGCAGGGGCTGCCTGGGGCGATCCACGTCGGCGGCTGGGCGATCGACCGCGACACGCCGAAACCGGCGACCGTGCACGTCTACGTCGACGGCCGGTGGGCGGGGCTCTCCGCCGCAGGGCAGAGCCGGCCGGACGTCGGTGCCGCGTTCCCCGGCTACGGCGACACTCACGGCTACAGCATCACCGTGCCGGTGGCGACCGGTGGTGGCACGCATCAGGTGTGCGTCTATGCCATCAACGTCGGGCAGGGCAACACCAACCCGAGGTTGGCCTGCCGCTACGTCACGTTGCCGACGGGCAAGCCGTTCGGTTCCCTTGACGTCGCGACCGGCCAGTCTGGCGCCGTGCACGTCGCCGGCTGGGCGATCGACCCCGACACCACGAGCGCCATCAACGTGCACTTCTACGTCGACGGCGTCTGGACGGCGATGACCACCGCCAACACCGACCGGCCGGACGTCGGTGCGGCATTCGCGGGCTACGGCGTCGCCCACGGATACGACTTGTCGATCCGGGTGCCGGCGGGCAAGCACACGGTGTGCGCGTACGCCATCAACATCGGGCCCAATGCCGGCAACCCCCTGCTGCGGTGCTTGGCCTTCACGTCGTCCTGAACTGCCGCCCGGCGTCTATGGCCCGTCGATAGGCGTCCACCGTGGCCTGCGCGCAGCGCTGCCAGGTGAACGTCGCAGCCCACGCGCGGCGTCGGGCGGCGGCGTCCGGGGTGCGGCTGCCGTCGTCGTCCAGAGTCTGGCGCAGTTGGTCGGCGAGGGCATCGATGTCGCCGACCGCGGCGTAGCGGGCGAGCCCGCCGGTCACCTCGCGCAGCACCGGGATGTCGCTCGCGACTACCGGCACCCCGCAGGCGAGTGCCTCCAGCGCGGGCAGCCCGAACCCCTCGTAGCGCGAGGGCAGCACGAGCGTGGCCGCGCCGGCGACCAGCGTGCGGAGCTGGTCCTGCGCGAGGTAACCGGGCCAGACGACGTCGGCCGGATCGAAGGCGACCGCGTCTCCCCAGCCGCCGCACCGGCGAGCACGAGCGGGGGAGTCTCGGGGTCGTCCTGGCGCAGGCGGGCATGCGCGGCCACGAGGTCCGGCACGTTCTTGCGCGGTTCGAGGGTTCCGACGAACAGCACGTAGCGGGGCGGCAACCCGGTTCGGCGAGCCACTGTGGCGTCGGCGGCGCGGCGGTCGTCCATGCCGGATCGACGCCGAGGGACGTGACCGCGATCCGGGCACGGTCGACGCCGTAGACCTCGACCAGGTCGTCCGCCGCCGCGTCAGACGGCGTCAGCACCAGGCTGGCCCGCTCGAGCGCCCGCGGTACCAGCGTGCGGTAGGCCCGAGAGGTGCGGTCGACGGTGTCGGCGTGCAGGACGAACCCCAGGTCGTGCACGGTCACGACCCCCGCTGCGTGCCGAGTAGGCGGCAGCACGAAGTTCGTCGCATGAAAGACGTCGACGCGCCCGCTGAGCAGCTCGACGGCGGGCAGCTGGAACGGGTCCAGGCCGCGCGCAGCAGCCGGGCGGGCGCGCGCCGCGAGTGCACGCTGGCGCCGTCCGGGACGTCGGGTAGCCCGCGCAGCGTCCCCCGCCAGGTGAAGGCGGTGAGCACGACGTCGATTTCGGGTTGGGCGGTGAGCGCTTGGGCGAGGTGCGCCACGTAGTGACCGACACCGGTACGTTTCCCGAGCAGCGGGGTGGCGTCGAGCGCGACTCGCATCCGGGCATGCTCGCATACCGGCGTGTCTCCCGCGATTGTGGCGTTTCGCGAGGCGGGGGGCGGCGTGGCGGCCGCGATTGTGGCGTTTCGCGAGCTCGAGGCGGGCGTGTCTCCCGCGATTGTGGCGTTTCGCGCGCTTGGGGTGAACGTGAGCCCCAGGTCGGCGTGTCTCCCGCGATTGTGGCGTTTCGCGAGCTCGAGGCGGGCGTGTCTCCCGCGATTGTGGCGTTTCGCGCGCTTGGGGAGGCGGCGTAGCGGGGTGCCGTAGCATGGGCGCAGCCGAGCAGCCGAGCGGCCGAGCAACCGCGTCGGAGCACCCGCCGCTCCCATGACCGGCGGCCTGGTGCCTGACCATCCCGGAAGCGAGTCCGACCTGCCGTGACCCAGATGGCGGAGATGTGGCGCTATCGCGGCTTGATCGGCAACTTCGCGAGCCGCGAGCTGAAGTCGAAGTACAAGCACAGCGTCCTCGGCTGGGCGTGGTCGCTCATCAACCCCGCGGCCACCCTGCTCGTCTTCACTGCCGTCTTCTCCACGATCTTCCGGGCCCACCCACCGGCCGCGCACAACGGCATGACCACCTACGTGCTGTACCTGTTCATCGGGCTGGTCGCGTGGAACTTCTTCAACAACGTCGTCACCGGCGGCATGGCGTCGCTCATCGGCGCCGGCCCGCTGCTGAAGAAGATCTACTTCCCGCCCTATGCGCGAGTCCTCGGCAACGCGTTCTCGGCGCTCGTGCAGACGCTCATCGAGTCCGGCGTGCTCCTGATCGTGTTGGTGGCCCTGGGCAACGCGTCGTGGACGTTCATCGTCGCGCCCCTCATCCTTGCCCTGCTGCTCGTGTTCGCGGCCGGCGTCGGCTTGGTCTTCGCGCTGTTCAACGTGTACTACCGCGACGTCGGCTACATCGTCGGTGTGCTCCTACAGATGGTGTTCTACGCCACGCCGATCATCTGGCCGCCGTCCCTGCTGATGAGTCAAAAGCACGGCGAGCTCTATCTCCACCTCGCATCGGTAAACCCTCTCTTCCAGTACGTCGAAGGGCTTCGCGACGCCATGTGGCAAGACCGGATGCCGAGCGCGAGCCGCTGGGGCTGGATGGTCTTGGCGGCTGCCCTGAGCATCGGCGTCGGCGTCACCGTCTTCGTGCGCGGCTCACGCGACGTGAGTGAGGAACTGTGACTGCCGGTACGGGTTCGCCGCGACCACCAGCTGTCGTCGTCGACCACGTCACTAAGGAATTCAAGCTCTACCGCGACCGGCGGACGTCGTTGAAGGAGCGTTTCACCAAGCGGCGTCCGAGCAGGTTCGAGATGTTCAAGGCGTTGGACGACGTCAGCCTCGAGGTCCCCGCCGGTTCGACGTACGGGCTCATCGGCTCGAACGGGTCCGGAAAGTCGACGCTGCTGAAGTTGATGGGAACATTCACCGGCCGACGGCGGGCCGGGTTTCGCACAACGGGCGCATCTCGGCGCTGCTCGAGCTGGGCGCGGGTTTCCACCCGAGCTCTCGGGCCGCGACAACGTCTACCTCAATGGATCGATCCTCGGCATGAGCCGCAAGCAGGTCGACGCCGCGATGGATGCCATCCTCGACTTCAGCGGGCTCGAGGACTTCATCGACACCCCGGTGAAGGTGTACTCCAGCGGCATGTACGTGCGGCTCGGATTCTCCATCGCGGTCAATCTCGACCCCGAGATTCTCATCATCGACGAGATCATCGCCGTCGGCGACGAGGAGTTCCAGCGGCGCTGTTTCGACCACCTGTACGAGCTGCGCAAGCGCGGTATCACCATCATTTTGGTGTCGCACAGCCTGCCCCTGGTGCAAACGCTCTGCGACCGCGCCGCCTGGATCGAAAAGGGCGTGCTGCGCGCGGAAGGTCCGGCACTGCAGGTCGTCGACGAATACATCGCTACCGTGAACAAGGCCGAACGTGACGCTTCGAGGCCGAGGGGCACGGGCGCAGCGACGGCGACCTCGAGCGACGCGGCGGTGGCGAGATCACCGTCACCGGCCTGACCTTCTCGGCCGGACGGCGAGCCCGCGCTGGCGATGACCTCGGGCCAGCGCTGCACGGTGCGTATCGCCTTCGAGGCGAGCAAACCGGTCGACGATCCGGTGTTCGGTCTCGCGTTCCACACCGAGTCGGCATCCTCTCACGGCCCGAACTCGGAGGCCGACGGAGTGCGCGCCGGGCGGTTCGTCGGCGCCGGCTACATCGACTACGTGTCGACGATCTGCGCCGACGCCGGCCACGTACCTGGTGTCGGCGGCCATCACTCGACCTCACGTTGTTGCATGTCTTCGACTATCGCGACCATGCGTTCACCCTCGCCGTCCAGCCGGGCAAGTCACCCGACCGCAACGGTCTCGTCACTCTCGCCGGTAGCTGGACGGCGCCGGTACAGGGGCAGTCGGACGTTTCTTCAGCAAGAACGAGTCGGTGCGGTGAAGGTCATCCGGATGTGGCCGGGCCGACATGGAGGGCTGGACCACGTCGACGCGAGTCCTGACGTGCCGCCGACATCCACCTCGATGCGACCGAGTTCGTACGCCATTACGGCGACCA
This sequence comes from uncultured Actinomycetes bacterium, assembly GCA_963782965.1. Lineage (GTDB taxonomy): Bacteria > Actinomycetota > Actinomycetes > Acidothermales > Acidothermaceae > CAWALV01. Next base: position 12,176 of record CAWALV010000001.1, on the reverse strand, counting down.
GGTGGACGAGCTCTACATGGGTCACGTCATCGAGCACTTGATGCCCGGGTACGCGCTGACCCTGTTGCGGTTGCTTAGAGAGGCTGCGGCCGGGCGCTGTCGTTTCGGTGGTGACGCCCGACATGCGCGCCATCTTCGAGGCATACTTTTCGGGCGAGATAACCAATGAGCACCTGAACGCATCGTTCATCTATTCCTAGTGCAGCCGTCACATCACGTGTGGTGTTACGACCAGGCGTCGTTGACCGAATCTTCAGGCGTGCGGGCTTCGAGGAGATCGAGGTGATCGACGACCCGCGCAGCTACCCTCCGGTGTCCCACAAGGACGGCCCCGATCGCAGTGGCAATGCGGCGTGCGCTCGTCGGCGTCGGGTGAGTTGTGTCGGTGATCGAGTCCGGGGCAGACCAGTTGGACGGCGTTGACCGCACGCACCACGTTGCCTCCGACGTCGAAGAGTTGACCCCGGAACACGTTCTGATCCAGCGGTTGGAAATCCTGCGCGCGCGCGGATCCGCGAATAGAGCGGCGGCGCGCGTTGGAACAGCAGCTCCCGTCGCCACCGGATCCGCGCCAACGGTGGCGGACGACGAGGCTGCGCCGCCGCTGGTGGTCCCACGGTCGGCGGTCGGCCTCCGGTCGAGCGGCATCGCGTCGAAGCGGCGCCCGGAACGGAATCCGCCGGCAGCACCGCGCCCGGAACGGAATCCGCCGGCAGCACCGGGCTCGGCGCGGAATCCGCAGGCAGCGCCGGGCTCGGCGCCAAGGCAAAGGCTCGCGATACCGCCAAGCGAGTGCTGGCGCCGGGCACCCGAGGCCGGGCGCTGCGTTGGCCGGGCTGCACGTCTATCGCGAAACGCGGCGGGTCTCGCGTGACGTGCGCCGGCTCCTGACCGAAGCCGGCGTAGTCGAGCCGAAAGAGCCTGGCGACCGGAGTTCTGCAAGGAACACGACGCGACCGAAGCGCAGCTGCGGCTGCACGCGAGGCGTCGACGGCTGCGTTGGCGCCCGCGCGCTTCGTCGTGTGTGTCCTCGCCGCAGCGGCGAACAGCCGATGCCGCGCTTGATGCCACCATCGCCAGCGTTCGCAAGCAGTCGTGGCAACACTGGAAGCTCGTCGTCTGCGCCGGTTCGGGACACGTTCCGCGGGTGCGTGGCGACGACGTCGACGTGCGGGTCGCCGACACCCAGGTGACGGCGCTGCACCACGCCGTCCAGGCCTCGGACGCCGATTTCGTACTGATCCCTGATGCCGGCGACGTCCTCGCTTCGGACTGCCCGTTCGAGGTCGCCCGCGTTGCCTGGCAGGACCCGCTCCTCGACCTCGTGTACTGGGACGACGACCTGGCTGACGGCGGGCACGACCGGCACGCCCCTCGCTTCCGGCCGTCCTGGTCGCCGGAGCTGCTGCTCGGCGCCAACTATCTCGGTCAGTCTTTCGCGCTTCGCCGCCGCCGGCTGCTCTCGGCAGGCAGTGTGCGCAACGGCTTCGGCGAGAGCATGCGTTGGGACCTCGTGCTGCGCTGCGACCTCGACGCAGAACGCGTCTGCCGCGTACCCCGGGTGCTCATGCACGTCGGCGCTCGACGCGAAACCGTCGACGCCCCAGGCGTTTCGTCGGTTCAAGAGGTGCTCGATGCGCGTGGCATCCCGGCGGTGGCCGAGGCGGGTCCGCGCGCCGTGCGGTTGCGGTGGTCGCTCGAAGCCTGGCCGAAGGTGAGCATTGTCGTCCCGACCCGACACAACCGCCCGATGCTCTCGACCCTGCTACCCGGGTTGGCGCGCACCGACTATCCCTCGTTCGAGGTGCGCGTCATCGACAATGGCGGCCAGTCCGCCGACAACGACGCGTGGTACGCCGAAAATGCGCAGGGCTCGACCTGCACGTGCTGTGGTGGACCGAGTTCCTTCAACTACTCGAAGGTGAACAACGCGGCCGTCAGGAACTGCACGGGTGACGTGTTGGTCTTTCTCAACGACGACATCGAGTTGCCCGACCGCGCTGGCTTCGCGAACTCGTGGGCTGGGCGCAACAGCCCGAGATTGGCTTGGCCGGGCTGCAGATGACGAGGTCCGACGGCCGGATCCAGCACGCCGGCGTGATCCTCGGGCTGGGCGGGTTCGCCGACCATGTGTTCGAAGGGATGCCGCCGCAATCTGACTCGATGCTCGGGCCGACCGGCTGGTATCGCAACGTCTTGTCGGTCACCGGAGCTTGTGCAGCGGTTCGGCGTGAGTTGTTCGAACAGGTCGGCGGTTTCGACGAGCGGTTCGTGCTGTGCGGTAGCGACGTCGCGCTCGGTCTTGACCTCGCGCAGGCCGGCTACCGCAACGTGTGTTCGCCGTACGGTGGCGTGCGGCACCTGTAGTCTGCCACTCGTGGGTCGCACATTCCGCCCGCGGACTTCTTCGCGAGCTACTGGCGTTACAACACCTGGGTCTTCGGGGCGACCCCTACTACTCGCCGAACTTGTCTCTCAGTAGCCGCAAGCCGAAACTGCGCGGGCCACTGGAGCCCACACCGGCGCAGCGCCTGTCGGCTCCGATCGGGCGCGACCTTCAGGTGTTCCGGCAACGCAGCGACGCCGCGGAGGCTGCGATGCTCGCGGACTCCTGCCGGATCAGCGACGTCGACATCGCAGCCGTTTCCGCCTTGCACGAACAGCATGCGGAGGCTTTCGACGTCCGCACGATCAACTGGTACATCCCTGACATCGATTCGCCGTTCTACGGGGTATCAACACGGCGTTGCGGATGGCCGACTACCTCAAGCGGATGCACGGCGTCGAGAACCGGTTCGTCGTGTGGGGTTCCCCTCCCGATCACTTCGTACGGTCGGCGATCGCGGCAGCGTTTCCTGCGCTGGCAGATTCCCCGATCGTGTTCTTCGACTCCGTCGACGGCGCGGGGCTGGAGTTCGTGCCCCCGGCCGATGCTTCGATCGCGACCCTATGGCTGACCGCGTACGCCGTGGCACGGGCGCAGGACAGCAAGCGCAAGTTCTATCTGGTGCAAGATTTCGAGCCGATGTTCTACCCAGCGAGCACGATGTACGCGCTCGCAGAGGAGACGTACCGGCTCAACCTCTACGGGTTGTGTAACACCGACAACCTGCGGCGCATCTACCACGACGATTACGGCGGCAAGGCGATGTCGTTCATGCCTGCGGTCGATCGAGCGTGTTCCACGCGCAGGGGCGGCCGTGGCGCGACGAGAACGCCCCTGCCACCGTCTTCGTGTACGCGCGGCCCGGGCACTGGCGCAACTGCTGGGAGCTGGCATCGCTCGCGCTTCGCGAACTGAAGGACCGTCTTGGCGATCGGGTCCGCATCGTCACGGCCGGCTCGTGGGCTACCGACCCTGCGGCGAGCGACGCCGTCAAGCAGCTCGGGCTGCTCAGTTACAAGGCAACAGGTGATCTGTACCGCCGCTGCGATGTCGGTTTGGCGCTGACGGTGTCGAAGCATCCGTCATACCTACCGCTCGAGCTGATGGCGTGTGGCGTTCCGGTCGTGGCGTTCGACAACGCGTGGGGACACTGGATATTGAAGGACGGCGAGAACTCGCTGCTGGCTCGCCGCACGGTGACGGGCGTCGTCGACGCGCTCGAACGGTTGTGCGTGAGCCGCCCGCTGCGCGAGAAGCTCGCCGAGAACGCGATCGCCTCGATAGCGGAGAACCACAACGAGTGGGACGCCGCGTTCAGTGACGTGTACGCCTACCTCTGCGACCCCAACCGCGCGGCCGCTGGCACGCCGTCCCCTTCTGTCGACCTTACGGCCGCCGCACCCACCGACCCCCCCTTCCGCAGTGATCAAGCAGTTATGCGCCCGACGCGCCAGCGTGTCGCGGCGTTTGCTGCTTGATCACCGCGGAAGCCGGGGTTGAGGCGGGCGCGCGATGCGGCACGTCGTCCTCGTTACGACCGAGCCGCTCGGGGCGACGCTCGCCGGCCCGGCGATTCGTGCGGTCGAGCTGGCCCGCGTGCTGGCCGCCGAACACGAGGTGCTGGTCGCGACGACCTCGTCGTGCGACGCCGGCACCGCGCCGTCCGACGTGCGATGTGTCGCGGTCGACAGCGCCGCCCTCGTGGCGCTCGCATCGACCAGCGACGTTCTCGTGCTGGCCGGTGACGTCTTGGCGAGGCACCGTGAACTCGCCTCCGGCCGCGCCGCACTCGTCGTCGACCTGTACGACCCGTTCCATCTCGAACAGCTCGAGCAGTCGCGCGACCTCGCGAACGATCGGCGGCGTGCGGTCGTCGCCGGGGCGGTTGATGCGCTGAACGCGCAGGCGATCCTCGGCGACACGTTCTTGTGCGCCTCGCCGCGGCAGCGCGACTTGTGGCTCGGTCACCTTGCCGCCTGCGGGCGGGTGAACCCGGCGACCTACGACGACGACCCGGGGTTGCGGCGGCTGCTGCGGATGGTGCCGTTCGGAGTCTCGGCCGACCCGCCGCGGCCGGGGGAGCCGGTATTGCGTGGCGTCGTCGAAGGCATCCGGCCGGACGACGACGTGGTGATGTGGGGTGGCGGCATCTACAACTGGTTCGACCCGCAGACGCTGATCCGGGCGGTCGACCTGGCCCGGCGGCAGCGGCCGAACCTGCGCCTCGTGTTCATGGGTGCGGTGCACCCGAACCCCGAGGTGGCGACGATGCGCGCGGCGGTGGCCGCCCGGGAGCTGTCGGCGGAGCTCGGCCTGACCGGCGTGCACGTGTTCTTCTCCGACTCCTTTGCTTCCGGGTGGGTGCCCTACGAGGAACGCGGGCGATACCTGGCCGAGGCGACGCTCGCGGTGAGCACGCACCACGACCACATCGAGACCGAGTTCTCCTTCCGGACCCGCATGCTCGACTACTTTTGGGCGGGCCTGCCCGTCGTCACGACGAAGGGTGACGCGCTGGCGGACGTCGTGGCGGCCGCCGGCGCCGGCGTCACGGTCGAGCCGGGGGACGTCGACGGGCTGGCCCAGGCGCTGGTGTCGCTCCTGGGTGACGCGTCGGCGCTCGCCGCGGCCGGCGCGGCGAGCGCCGAGCTGGCGCAGCGGTACCGCTGGCCGGTCGTGGCCGAGCCGTTGCTGGAGTTCTGCCGCGCTCCCTACCGCGCGCCCGACCTCGCCGATCCCGTCATCCGGGCCGACCTGCTCCGGCGCCTGCCGCCGGAGCGGCCTTCGATCCGTGCGCGGTGGACGACGTTGCGCCGGCGGATGCGCGACGACGGGTTCGTGGCCACGGTCCGGGCGGTGGCGGCTCCGCGCCTGCGGCGGCTTTCCCGCCGTCCCGCCGCGCCCTAGGCCCCCCGGTTCCGCCACCCCCCGTTTCTCTGGGCCCCGCGAAACGCCACATTCGTGGGTGACACGCCGGCCCCGGGCCCGCGAAACGCCACATTCTCGGGGGGGACGCCCACCCCGGGCCCGCGAAACGCCACACTCGCGGGTGACACGCCGACCCCGGGCCCGCGAAACGCCACAATCGCAGGAGGTGGGCGCGCAGGCCCTGGGTCCGCCCAGCCCGTGACACGCCGTCCCGACTACCGGACTCGCGGATGCCCGCCGGTTAGGGTGACCGAGCCACCTGTGCCGTGTTCTGAGGGGGAAGCGTGAAGCTGTTCGGCCGAAGGGCGAGTGCCTCCCTCCTTGCGGTTGCCGCCGTCGTCGCCACAGGTGCAGGCGCGGGCGTTCTCGCCGTCGTCACCGCGCAGCCCGCGTTCGCCGAAGAATTCGTGCCGGTGTCGCCCGATGGCACCTTCACGATCACCGGGCACGGTTACGGCCACGGCATCGGCATGAGCCAGTACGGCGCGTTCGGTGCGGCCAAGCAGGGCCTTTCGGCCGGCCAGATTCTCGCGTTCTACTACCCGGGCACCGTGCAGCAGCAGATCGGCAATCCCACGGTCCGGGTGCACCTGAGCGCTTACGACAGCACCGGCATCACCATGGTGGCGCCGCCTGGCCAGCAGATGACGGTCACCGATCAGGCGACCGCAGCCAGCACGACCGGTCCGACGACGATGTACAAGGTGACGGTCGACGCCACCTCGTTGCACGTCCTTTTCCTCGATCCGGCCGACCAGGCGTGGAAGCCGTTCAAGGTAGGCGCGACCGCCGACACCGCCGGCCCGGTCACCTTCGCGACGTCCGGCGGGGTGCGCATGTACTCCGGTGACGGCACGGCTCGCCAGTACCGCGGCTCCGTCAAGATCGTGCGCACCTCCCAGACGACCGTGGCCGCCGTCAACTACGTCGACATGCAGTCCTACCTGTACGGCGTGGTGCCGCGGGAGATGCCCGACAGCTGGGCGCAGCCGGCAGCGCTCCAGGCGCAAGCGGTCGCCGCTCGGTCGTACGCGCTGGCGGTCGAGAGTCCGGGCGCGAACTGGGACATCTGCGATACGACCGCATGCCAGGTGTACGGCGGTCAGGCGATGGTCGCCGCGAACGGCACGGTGACGACGATCGAAGGCCCCCACGCGTCGCCCGCGGTCGATGCGACATCGGGTATCGCGCTGTACTACCAGGGCGCGCCGGCGTTCACCCAGTTCTCCTCCTCCAACGGCGGCCAGACCGCAGCCGGCAGTAAGCCGTATCTGGTTTCGCAGGCCGACCCTTACGACACGGCCGCAGTCGACCCGAACGTCGACTGGAAAGTGACCCTTACGGCGTCCTCGTTGCAGACTTCTTACCCGGGCGTCGGCACCCTGCAGGGCCTCGACGTGCTCTCGCGCGACGGCAACGGCGACTTCGGCGGGCGCATCACTTCGCTCGCTCTGGTCGGCTCGAACGGCACGGTGGCCGTGTCCAACACCTACCTGGGCATGAAATCGAGCTATTGGACGGCGCAGGGCGGCCCGAGCCCGGCCCCGGTGATCCTCAAGCGGGGCAAGGCGGTCGGCAACCTCGAGGTCGTGTCGGTGGGAGGTCCCGGCGTCATCAACGTCTCCGGCTGGTCGCTGAACAACGCCAGCGTGTCGGTTGCCGACTTCGTCGACGTCTACATCGACGGCAACTTCGCCAACCGGTGGGCGGCGAACCAGACCAGACCCGATGTCGCGGCGGCCATCCAAAACGCAGGGCCCTATCACGGATTCGTGGGCGTCTTGACGGCGTCCGGAGGCCCGCATCGCGTGTGCGTCTACGGCATCGACGGCCTGATCAACCCGGCGCTCGGCTGCGTGACCGTCACGCTGCCCAGCGGTAACCCGCACGGCAACCTCGAGGTCGTGCGCGACATCGGTTCCGGCGTCCAGTTGAGTGGCTGGACCATCGATCCCGACACGGCCAACTCGGTCAACGTTCACGTGTACGTCGACGGCCGGTGGACCGCGATGACGACGGCCGACGGCGACCGCCCGGACGTCGCGGCCGCGTTCCCGGGCTACGGTTCGGCGCACGGCTTCGCGCTGACCGTGCCCGCCGTGCAGGGCACGCACAGCTACTGCGCGTATGCGATCAACCAAGGCATCGGGACGACGAATCCGCTGCTGCGCTGCCAGACGCTGACCCTCGACCGCAACCCGAAGGGCGGCGCCGGGCTGGCCGGCTACAGCAGCGGCACCGCGATCGTCTCCGGCTGGGCGGTCGACCCCGACACCACGAGTCCGGTCGCCGTCCATATCTACGTGGACGGCGTGTGGGCCGGGATGACCACGGCGAACCAGGACGGTGCCACGCAGGCAGAGGCGGCGTTCCCGGGCTACGGCACCCTGCACGCTTTCACGGCGTCGGTGCATCTGAACGGCGCGAGCCAGCACCAGAATCTGCGCTTACGCGATCAACGTCGGGCAGGGATCGACCAACCCGCGGCTCGGCTGCATCGCGGTGAACGGCGACGGCAACCCGCTCGGCAACTTCGAGGGGGTGCGCCAGCAGGGCAGCGCCTGGGTGGCGAGTGGATGGGCGCTCGACGTCGACTCGACGTCGCCGATCTTCGTCGACGTGTACGTGGACGGCAAGCTCGCCGTGCGCACCGTGGCGAACCAGCAGCGGCCGGACGTCGGCGCGATCTACCCGGGCTGGGGAGGTACTTCCGGCTTCGCAACTTCCCTACAACTGACTACCGGCAACCATCAGATTTGCGCGTATGCCATCAATTCGGGTCCAGGTACAACGAATCCCTCGTTAGGCTGCCTCGCGGTTCGCGCGTGACTGGCCGGTCAGGCCGGTCCCCCGCACTACGGAGGAGCCCCGCATGCCTGATCCTGTACGGCCTGCATTCGCTACGTTCTTCACCCGCCTTCTCCTGAGCCGCCCGAACCACCCAAACCGCCTGAACGCCCTGGCCCGCGAAACGCCACAATCGGCGGCGCCACGCGGCACCGCGGGCGCCGAAACGCCACAATCGCGCAAGACACGCCGGCCCCGCACCCGCTCCCGGTTCACCGCGACCACGCTGGGCGCCACCATGGTGGCCGCGACCCTCACCGGTTCCGGCATCGTCGGCGGCCCCACGCCGTCCGCCCATGCTGCGACCCCGCAACGCCAGGCCTCGGGTTGGATCACCTACTGGGACTCCAACGGCGTGCCCGAGGTGGCCGCCAACGCCGACCTGTTCACCGACGTGTCCGAGTTCCAGTTCAGCGCAACCGGCGCCACCACGATCGTTCCCTCGAGCACCGCCTCGGCGGCGCAACTGACGTCGGCAGTGGCGACGATCCGGCAGCGCGGCGTGCCGGTGACGATCACGGTCACCGACGGCACCGGCCAGGGCGGCATGAGCTCGATCATGTCCAACCCCACGACCCGCGTGCAGCACGAGCAGGCGTTGCTCGCGCTCGCGCAGAAGTACGGCGCCAACGGCATCGACCTCGACTACGAGAACATGGCCTTCAACACGACGTCAGCACTCGTCAACCCCACGCGGGCGGGCTTCGACGCGCTGGTGCACGAACTCGCGGTGGCGCTGCACAAGCGCGGCATGATGCTCGCGGTCGACGTCGTCAGCAAGACGAGCGAGCCCGGAACGTCGATGGCGCAGCAGGTCTATGACTATCCGACGCTGGGCAAGTGGGCCGACCGCTTCCGCATCATGACCTACGACCAGCACTACGCCGGCTCGGCCTACCCGGGCGGCCCGATCAGCGGCATCCCGTGGGTGCAAAGCATTCTGTCGTTCGCGACCACCGTCGTACCGGCGTCCAAGATTTTCATGGGTGTGCCGTTGTACGGCTACGACTGGTCGAGCGCTGGCGGCCGGGCGACCGGTGTCACGTTCACGCGGGTGAAGCAGTTGGTGCAGCAGTACCACGCCACGCCGCAATGGTCCTCGCAGGACGGCGAGCCCTACTTCACCTACACCGACGCCGGCGGGGCCAAGCACACCGTCTGGTACAACGACGCGAAAGCCGTGCAAGCTCGCCTACCGCTGGTCGGCAAGTACGGGCTCGGCGGCGTCGCGTTCTGGTCGTTCGGCAGTGAGGACCCGGGCGTGTGGCAGGTCATGCGCACGTTCATGTACGGACCGAACCCGTTCGGCAACATCGAAAACGCGCGGCTGTGGCCGGGTGGCGTGCGGGTGAGTGGCTGGGCGATCGACCCGAACTCGACCGCACCCATCAACGTCGATCTCTACGTCGACGGCAAGATGGCCGGTCGCATCCCCGCCAGCACCGATCGTCCCGACGTCGGAAACGTGTACTACTTCTACGGCACGCAACACGGCTACGACGGCGTCATACCGGTGCCGGCCGGGCGGCACCAGATATGCGCCTACGGCATCAATGTCGGGGCCGGGACGGCGAACCCGCAGCTGGGTTGCCTCACCGTGTACGTCCCGACCAACAACCCGCAGGGCAACCTCGAAGTGGCGACCGGCAAGTACGGTGTGCTGTCGGTCGGCGGCTGGGCGCTCGACCCTGACACGGCCGGACCCGTCGCCGTCCACTTCTATGTCGACGGCCGCTGGGCCGGCATGACCACGGCCGCGGGCGACCGCGCCGACATCGCGAACGCGTTCCCCGGCTGGGGACCAGCGCACGGCTTCTCGGCGTCGATGAACGTGGCGGGCGGCACCCACACCGTGTGCGCCTATGCGATCAACACCGGCCTCGGGACGACGAATCCGCGGCTCGGCTGTTTCACGCTGTCGGTCACGTCGGGTAACCCGTTCGGCAACTTCGAGGGCCTGACCGTCGGCGCCGGCACGCTCACGGCGAGCGGCTGGACGATCGATCCGAACGACCCGGCGCCGATCAACGTCGCGGTCTACGTCGACGGCAAGCTGGCCACGGAGGCGACCGCGAACACGTCGCGGCCCGACGTTGGCGCGGCATACCCCACCTACGGCGCAAACCATGGCTTCACAGTGAGCGCCAACGCTTCGGCCGGCCAGCATCAGGTGTGCGTGTACGCCTTGAACGCAGGCCCGGGTGACGCGAACCCGTCGCTGGGCTGCCGCACCGTCGTCGTCCCGACTGCAAACCCGATGGGGCACTTGGACGCCGCGACGGGTGGCAGCGGCCAGGTGACGGCGTCCGGCTGGACTCTCGACCCGAACACGCCGGCGCCTATCGACGTGGCCATATATATCGACGGCCATGTTGCTACGCAGGCGCAGGCGAACCTGCTGCGGCCCGACATCGCGGTGGCTTTCCCGGGCTACGGGGCGAACCACGGCTTCTCGGTGCACGTCGCCGCTACGCCCGGGCCGCATCAGCTATGCGCGTTCGGCCTGAACACCGGTGCGGGTGACGCCAACACGTATCTGGGCTGCGCTGCTGTGACGGTCAGTTAGCGTTCAGCGCCGCTGACGGCCGGCGCCCGCGCCCCGGCCCGTCCCTTCGGCCTCCTCCAGCCGGTGATCAAGCACATATGAACGCGACACGCTGGCGTGTCGCGTTCATATGTGCTTGATCACCGAGAAAACGGGGCCGCGAACACGGGAAAAGGGGCCGAGCGGGGGACGGCGGTCAGTAGACGCTGCTGGGCAGCCAGAGCCGGCGCTTCGCCAGGCCGGGCGCCCGCTGCTCGTGCAACTCCCACACCGTGTCGAGTAGGTCCTTCGGGGTGCGTAGCAGGTCTGGTGCGGTTATCCGGAGGCACAGAATCCCGACTCGCGCGTACCTCCTGTCCCGTGCCGCGTCGCTCTCGCGCTGGCGTTGTTCGTCGTGGTGGGCTCCGTCGTACTCGAGCGCGATCCGAGCTGCTTCGAGGTAGAGGTCGGGCTGGCCGATGTAGCCGCCCCAGTCGTCACAGATGGTCGGGTTCAAGCGCGGCTTAGGTAGACCCGACAGCACGAGGTACACCCGGGTGACCGACTCCATCGGAGACTTCGAGTCCGCGTCGAGCAGCGGCACGGCTTGCCGGGCCACGACCACACCTCGACGTCCGGGCACCGATGCGACCGCCGCCGCGAGATCGGCTCGGGAGAGCAGCTTGCGCGCGAGCATCGCGTCGCCGATGACGACCAGTTGCGTGAGCGTGCTGTTTTCGGCCAAGTCGAGGAACGTGCGTTGCGGTGTCGTGACGCGGAGTCCGCCGAGCACGACGACGTCCCGCTCACTCAACTCGCGCACGTGGCCCCGCATGTTGCGGCCGCGCGGTGTGCCGAACGGCAGCGGTACGGTCACGTCCAGCATGGAGTTCACCGCTCGCAGCCGTCGTCTGGCGTCGAGAAACCTTGCGTCGGGCAGCTCAGACAACGCGAGCACGGTCTCGTGACTGAACGCCGCGCGGGGTGGAAGCACGTGGCTGGCGGCGTCGCATAGCAACCGGAGGTCGCCGGCATCGACCCCCGCCTGCTGTCCCACTCGCACGCCGTGGTGCAGGCTCAGGAACCGGCCGCCGCCGAACTGGCGCGGCGAGATGCCCTGCTCCCGCGCGGCGCTCGCGGTGAGGACGACGACCGCTTCACGAAGAGGCTCTGCCATGCCGGCAATCGTTCGCGAACGAGGCCACGTTCCGGCGGCTGTGCGACGCGGTTGTGCGCACCAAGCAAGCATCCTGTGGACGACGCCGGCGCCCCGACCCGCCACGCGCCCCAGACAGGTGATCAAGCAGATATGCACGCGACACGCTGGCGTGTCGCGTGCATATCTGCTTGATCACCGCAAAAGGAGGGGGCGGCGGCGGGCGGAAGAGCGCTACCGCCGCGCGCGGGCCAGCCGCGGTAGCGCGGCGAAGAATGCGCGCAGCACCCGCACGCGCAGCGCCACGCGGAACTGATGAGTCTCCGGGACGCCGA